>NZ_CP165719.1:4852500-7335000 GCF_041508025.1 Candidatus Uabimicrobium helgolandensis | reverse complement strand
TAATTAGGATTGAAGGCAGACCGTAAGGACTGCTGGACAATATGGAAGTGATTATGCCGGAACGAGTAACGATAAAATGAGTGAAAATCTCATTCGCCGAAAACCTAAGGTTTCCTGGGGAAGGCAAATCCGCCCAGGGTTAGTCGGTACCTAAGGCGAGGCCGAAAGGCGTAGTCGATGGATAACAGGTTAATATTCCTGTACCACTTATGTAGCAATGGGTTCGCCTGTGAGCAACGGGGGGACGAAGGAGGCTAGGTTAACCTCGTGGATGGTCGAGCGGGGCCAAGCAAGTAGGGAGAGATTCTAGGAAAATCCGGAATCTTGTTAATCCTGAGATGCGATGGGGGACAATAGTCTGTAGTAACCGATGCCATGCTTCCAAGAAAAGCCTCGTAAGCGAGTTATATAAGTGACCGTACTAAAACTGACACAGGTAGGTGAGGAGAGAATCCTAAGGCGCTCGAGATAACCTCTGTTAAGGAACTCGGCAAATTGACCCCGTAACTTTGGGAGAAGGGGTACCCCTGATGGTGAAAGATGTACATCTGGAGCTTTTGGGGGGCGCAGTGAAAAGGCCCGGGCGACTGTTTACTAAAAACACAGGTCTCTGCTAAGACTTAAAGTCGATGTATAGAGACTGACGCCTGCTCAGTGCCGGAAGGTTAAAGGGAGGGGTTAGCTTTTGCGAAGCTCTGAACTAAAGCCCCGGTTAACGGCGGCCGTAACTATGACGGTCCTAAGGTAGCGAAGTTCCTTGTCGGGTAAGTTCCGACCTGCACGAATGGCGTAACGACTTGGGCACTGTCTCAACAGAGGACTCGGTGAAACTGTAGTAGCGGTGAAGATGCCGCTTACCCGCAGCAAGACGGAAAGACCCCGTGAACCTTTACTGCAGCATGGTATTGGGTTTTGGTATAGCTTGTGTAGGATAGGTGGGAGGCTTTGAGATGGAGACGCAAGTCTTTGTGGAGCCGCAAGTGAAATACCACCCTTGTTATACTAGAATTCTAACTGGTGTCCGTAGATCCGGTACCAGAACAGTGCTTTGTGGGCAGTTTGGCTGGGGCGGTCTCCTCCTAAAAGGTAACGGAGGAGTTCAAAGCTACTCTCAATACGGTTGGCAATCGTATGTAGAGCGTAAAGGTAGAAGAGTAGTTGACTGCGAGACATATAAGTCGAGCAGGTGTGAAAGCAGGACTTAGTGATCCGGTGGTCCCGAGTGGAAGGGCCATCGCTCAACAGATAAAAGGTACTCCGGGGATAACAGGCTTATCGCCTCCAAGAGTTCATATCGACGAGGCGGTTTGGCACCTCGATGTCGGCTCATCGCATCCTGGGGCTGAAGAAGGTCCCAAGGGTTTGGCTGTTCGCCAATTAAAGCGGTACGCGAGCTGGGTTTAGACCGTCGTGAGACAGGTCGGTCCCTATCTGCTGTGGGTGTAGGAGATTTGAGAAGGTTTGCCCTTAGTACGAGAGGATTGGGGCGGACGAACCTATGGTGTTCCAGTTGTCACGCCAGTGGCATAGCTGGGTAGCTACGTTCGGAAAGGATAAGCGCTGAAAGCATATAAGCGCGAAGCCTTCTTCAAGACGAGATCTCCCCGAAGGGTCCAGGAAGACTACCTGGTTGATAGGCTGGATGTGTAAGTATAGCGATATACTCAGCTAACCAGTACTAATATCCCGTTCGACTTATCTCTCTATACTCCTCTTTGCTTCTTTGTTCTTCTTTTCTTTCTCCTCTCTTGATTTGTCAAGACACGTTAAAATTTTATATTCGGCGGTCATAGTGAAAAGGTCACACCCGTTCCCTTCCCGAACACGGCCGTTAAGCTTTTCACGCTGATGGTATTGCCTCACGGTGAGAGAGTAAGTCGCCGCCGGATTCGATTTACTAAAACCCTGATAGAGTTTATTCTCTGTCAGGGTTTTTTTATGTCTATTTTTATACACTAAACCTATTTTTTCATCTTAGGACTCTAAATAATTTGAGGAACAAATGAATATTCAAGGTCGATGTTTATGCGGTAAAATTAGTTATCAAGTAGTAGGAACGTTGTTAGATATGTTAAATTGTCATTGCTCTATGTGCCGTAAATCTCAAGGTACAGCGTTTTCTACTTGGATAGCAGTAGAGAGGAAACTCTGTTCTATTGTTAGCGAAGTTAATTTACAATCATTTGCATCCTCAAAAGAAGTTACACGTTATTTTTGTTGTAAGTGTGGATCTAATTTATTTTGGCAAAGAAATCCTCGTCTTATTTGGGTCGCGGCAGGGACTTTAGATACTGATCCTGGAATTCAACCAAGCAGGGATATTTTTCTCGAAGATAAAGTTAATTGGTATACAAATAAAAATTGAGTCTTCTTCTATGAAACTAAGACTTATACAGTTCTATGTTTTATAGTAGGGCGTGTCATCATTCAAAATATTGTCAGCGAATTCTGAACACGAATTCTGAGTCTGACACGAATTCTGAGCCTGACATGAATTCTGAGTCTTGAGTCTGACACGAATTCTGAACACGAATTCTGAGTCTGACACGAATTCTGAACACGAATTCTGAGTCTGACACGAATTCTGAGTCTGACACGAATTCTACACGAATTCTGAGTCTGACACGAATTCTGAGTCTGACACGAATTCTGAGTCTGACACGAATTCTGAGGCTGACACGAATTCTGAGTCTGACACGAATTCTGAGGCTGACACGAATTCTGAGTCTGACACGAATTCTGAGTCTAACACGAATTCTGAGTCTGACACGAATTCTGAGGCTGACACGAATTCTGAGTCTGACACGAATTCTGAGTCTAACACGAATTCTGAGTCTGACACGAATTCTGAGTCCGGTTTGATTTCCAATGTGCGAACTTTGTTCATCTCCTACAGCTCGAGCTACTAACACTAATTCTCTGGTTTGATTTCCAATGTGTGAACTTTGTTCATCTCCTACAGCTCGAGCTAGTAATACTTTTGCTGATGATCGAGGAAGAGAAACAACTACCCAGCGTTTATCTTGGACTTTCAAATTAACCAACCAAATTGCCAAATTGAGTCTTACACTAATTCTCTAATTCTGAGTCTCACTGAGACCGAAATGATGAAGCTTTTGTCTTAAGCTTCATCATTTCTTAATAAAGTTTATACATAAATTTAAACTTTTTTTTATGTTAATTTAATCTCCAATTCATTTTTAAATAATATAAGTAATATATATTCTCATTTAGGCATATAGAACGCTATTTGTATAGCTTTATACTAATTTGGGTTTTGTCGTTAATTAATCTAACTACGCCTAGTACTCTGGAACATTAATACGTAGCTAACTCTGAGAAATAGAAATTACAATGGTTTATGATGTCCTCCTGTTGGTACACCCAGCTGTTCTCCCATCAAGAATTGAGTCTGACACAAGAATTGCCCAAAGGAATCTGTCTTGGAGGTAGAAAACTATTCAAAAAGCAGTTTCATCTAGAAGAAAATAGCTACGAAAACCATCAGGAGTGGCGAGAGGCTTTTAGAAAACAACGCAATAATAGAATATTCTTTATCGGATCGAAGGATGAGAAATTCGGCAATCAAAACTGTCAGATGGTTGGAAATAAACTAAAGGTGAGAGTAATTCCTGCTTTAGAAAAAGAGTTTGGAAGCCATGTTGATGTAACAGTAGAGTTTAGCTACAAACAAGATATTATTTTCTACGCATTACAAAAAAACCAAGCAATGAACTACCGTTTTGTGCGCAAGAAAGAAAATTGGTATTTGTTTGTAACCACAAAATACAAAAAAGTCGACATAATCACCAACAAAAATCTCGGAGCTATCGGTGTTGACTTAAATCATTCTCATATAGCCGTTGCTGAAACAAACAGGCATGGTAACTTGGTCCATCATCAAAAAATACATACTTTCATTCAAGATCGCACTTGTCATCAAGTGACTGCAACTCTTGCTGAAGCTTGCAAACAGATTATTTCACGTGCTGTGAAAGAACAAAAACCTGTTGCTATTGAAAAACTAGATTTCTCAAAAAAGAAAAGTAACTTGATCTCGTCGTCAAATACAAAATATAAAAGAATGATCTCTTCCTTTGCCTATAGTAAATTTGCTGAACTCATCAAAAGTCAAGCTATGAAAAACGGTGTCAAAATTATCGAAGTAAATCCAGCCTTCACCAGTGTTATTGGTCGTTATAAATTTACACATTTCTTTGGAATCAGCACACATCTTGCCGCAAGCCTTGTTATTGCTCGCCGCGCACAAAATTTTTCGGAACGCTTTCCCACCAGAACCGCCCGATGTTTACCTGTGGATAGACATTGTTACGTCTGGAAACCCTGGAAAGCTTTTCTCAAACTCGCCGTCTCTGACAGAGAACGACAAGTTGAGCTTCTTTTTTGCTCTCGGCATCTTCCTTTTTAAACGAATTTGTCCTCTTACTTGTCCTCTAGAGTGCAACTCTCTAGCGGTAATCGATCACAACACTGTTCGGTGATCGTCTTAGGTCTTTTTAGATTTTTGCGTTTTAATAGGAACGGCTAGAATAATTAACCACTGTGAAAACTGATTGACTAAGATTTTTGTCCTACTTTTTGTTATAAAATACCATGATAGATGGCTGCCCGGAATTACCAACAATTAAATCTGGACGATTATCACCGTTAATATCACCGAATGCGATTTCGGTACCACTACCATCACAGTTATATTGCCAAGATGGAATAGCATCTAGTTGACCATTATTATTAAGATATATGTTGACTAAACCACCAGTAAAGTGAATTTCAGCGACATCCATATCGCCATCTTGATCAATATCGCATACCTGTACTGCTGAATGACCAAAAGATTTTGCACCTGATTTCCAGCTCACTTTAAAATTGCTTTTATCATTATTATACAAATGAGTTGGGGCAGTTCCTAAGACGATATCTGGTTGTTTATCATTGTCTATATCACAACAAACAATGCTTTTGTCCGAGCTAGAAACGCCTGTTGTCCACATTGGTTTTTTTTCTATTGTGCCATTATTATTTTTATAGATGCAACTTTCAAAATTGAACCACTTTGCAATGGCAATGTCCAACCAACCATCGCCATCAATATCACCAACAGAAATACCGTTTTGAATAGAATCGTCAGAGGCCCAACTAGGAATCTGCTCTAGAGTGCCTTGGCTATTTTTGAAGATATGTATTGGGCGATATGGATCATCTTTGTGAAAACCTTGATTAGTGGTTATTAATTCAAGCCAACCATCTTTATCTAAGTCAACTAGTAGAGCGTTTGTTGTCCAAGCACCCCTTTTTTCTTTAGAACTCCAGCTCGCTTTTGTTTCTAAACCATCTTTAGATCCGAAGTAAATAACAGAAGAAGTTCTCAATCCGTTACCAGAAAAAACATCGAGATAGCCATCTTTATTAATATCTCCTATTTGGATTGCTCCTGTAGAATTAGCGTCTTCTGAAAACCAGGAAGGTTTTTGTTCAAGACCATTTTCACTATTGAAGTGAATGAAGTTACGTGAGTCTTTATAAGGAGGATAACTCATCGATTTGTAGCAACCAACAACGATGTCTAAACGACCGTCGTTATTAATATCAGCAAGACCCAAGCCACCAACTTGATATCTCAAGTTATTTTGCCAATCAGGTTGATCACCAAAGGGAACTGTAGTTTTATTGACAATTGTTTTGAGATTGACAATTGGATTAGATAGAACTCGACCATCTGCTGATATATCTACTTGATTTTGTGCGATGATCATTGGTATAGTACAGAACAATATAAAAATTGTGCGTTTCAACATTTACAAACCCCGTCAATAAAAGAAATTGTGAATAATCATACTAGGGCTTGTCATCATTCAAAATGTTTTTTCGAGCCCGAGCCTGATTTCAAAGTTTTTAATCAAATAAAGTAAGCATTATTACTAGGATGAGCTAGGATTCAATGCTTGATAATTAGAATTGTATTTTATACTATTGTTTTATTCTTTGTTTGTGAATTGAATTAAATCCCATAAGTTTCCATATAAATCCTCAAAAACAGCGACTGTTCCATATGTTTCTTCTTTTGGATCGCGAATAAAGATTACCCCTTTATTTTTGTATTCGTTGAAGTCTCGCCAAAAGTCATCTGTTTGCAAAAACAAAAAAACGCGCCCGCCAGTTTGATTTCCAATACGCGAACTTTGTTCATCTCCTACTGCTCGAGCAAGTAGCACTTTTGCTGATGATCCAGGGGGAGAAACGACTACCCAACGTTTGTCTTGGGCTTTTATATATGTATCTTCTTTTAATTCAAACCCTAACTTGTCGATATAAAATTGTATTGCTTCGTCATAGTCTCTAACAACAACTGCAACTAAGGAAATAGATTGCGTTTTCATATTTTCTCCGTTGTTTTAGTGTAGAAGTGGAAAGTAGATTTTTGAATTTGATATAACTATTTGAATTTTGTTTTTTATTCTCTAGTTTTGTGGACCTCTGTTACAGTTGCGTTTCGTTACGCCTCGCTAGAAAATAAAGCTCTGTATTTGGAATTACTTTTTTGAAGATGATTACTTACTCTTACGTTTGTTTTTTTGTCTTGTTAATAAAGGGTTAGGAGTGGCTTTTGTGTCTCCTATATCAAAGGTGGCTGGACTGTCAATTATAATTACATCATCTTCTTTTTTAGGGCTTGATTTAGGTTTTTCATCAGAATAAAGGCAATTTTTATTAGGCACATATTTTAATTTAGAGTCTGCTATTTCTATTATGTCGTTGGCTTTTAGCTTTATTTTGTTTTTGACTTTTTTACCATTAATAGCAGTATGACTAGTTTTACTTAAGTTTTCGAGAAAAAAATCACTTCCGTCTTTATAGATAACAGCGTGCAGTCTCGAAACACCTTTCTCAGTGATCACTAAATGGTTTGATAATGCTCTCCCTATGGAGTAATAACGATCGTTGATACTAAATATTAGATTCTTTGGTCCGGCATCGCACACGAAAAACAATAACGGGCAGTTCCCTACATCTTTACGACTTACATAGTTCATTAAATCGAAAAGCAAGTCTTTCGCATTCAAATATCTCTGCTGGGGGTTTTTCATCAAACATTTTAAACATATTTTTTGAAGATCAGAGTCCACCTGGTCGCTTTTTTTGAAAGTGATTTCTTTGTTTATTACATTGTTTATAATAATGCCCATATTACTGCCACCAAAGGCTTTTCTTCCTGTTAGAATTTCATAAAGGACTGCTCCAAAAGAAAATATATCCGATTGTGCAGTGGCCTTAAATTGTTCTTCAAATTTTTCAGGAGCAGCATATTCATAGCTGCCAAAAAATTTATAAAATGTTACTGATCCCTCTTTTGCCAGTCCGAAGTCACACAGTTTTGGGATGCCTGTTTCTGTAGAAACAAGGATATTATCAGGTTTTATATCTTGGTGATATATACTATTTTTATGCATTTCAAATAGTGCCGAAGCAAGATCTCTAAAGCATTTACCAATAGTCATGAAGTTTCTTTCACCATCTTGTTTTTCTAAGTTCTCCATATAAGAACAAATGTTAGTACCATTTATGAATTCGCTGATTATATAACATATTTGATTGTCGCTAAGGCCAAAATCGTAAGTGTTAATTATATTCGGATGATCTAGTCTAGCAAGTAGTTCTGCTTCGCGTCTAAAAGATTCGTAGTTGGTTTTATCAATAGAGTATCTACTTGCTTTTATAGCTAAGGTACGTCGTAGAACGGGATCATAACCTTTAAATACAATTCCAAATCCTCCTTCGCCTATTTTTTCTTGCAATTGGTATCTACCAACAATTCCTACCAAATTTTCAAGATCTTCTTTTTGTATTGTAGAACCAGAGTCCTTTGCAGTCTTAATATTGTCATCATTTGTTGTTGAGTTGCTACAGTTTTTTGGTAAAAAATTATTTAGTGGTAGTAATCCATCTGAAATGGACTTACTGATCTCAGTATCTATAGTGCAAATTTGATAGCTGTCACCTTTTGCTTGAAAGTGATTTTTTGTGGCTGGACATTCAAAAATATTATCTTGTTGTCCATAAATAATTAGCTTGTGCTCTTTATTACAACATGGGCATTGTATTTTTATTTTATTATAATTTAACATCATTTAACCTATATTTTATTTGAGCCAATTCTTTTTGTTTATATAAGATTTCGTTTGTTCAGCAGCTAGTTTTTGGCCTGCGTTGTTCCAATGACCATCTCGAATAAAAAACAATGTACTTGGGTTGTTTTTGGACATTGCTTTGAAAAAATTTATGTAGGGAATTTTTATGTTTTTGCAAACATTTTCGATCGCCTGGCTAATATTATTTGACTTATAAGTTGGCGATACTTTTTTTAAATCCGCGTAAGACCAGCGCCCGTTTTTTGTTAGGTCAATAACTGATGGTAGGATAATGACTAAGAATTTACTGTTACGATTGTGGCAAAAATTTTGCGCCCTATAAAGTATTTTTTCTAAAAGCTTTATTTTTAATATAGCAGATGCCTGCTTTGGATTTAATGCAATATCTATATCGTAGTAGTCATTAATGTGTAGTACTTTTCGCGGCTTTTTTTGTAGATAAAGCTCATAGTCTTGTTTGCAGTATACTTGTAGAGTTTGTATGATTTTTTGCGATGAATCACTATATTTCTTTATTATTTTATCTATAGTTCTTATTGTGAGAAAGTTACTTTGAGAACGTTGTATTATTGATCTGTAGGTCGTAAGTTTTTCATCCGAAATTACGGGAAATGAAGTTTTCTTTAACGTATCTTTTTCAATAAAAAATAGCCGATTGCGTAAGATGTCGCCGAGGTCATTGTCTGCAAAAACAGCAAAAATAGTGAGATGTTGTTGTAATAGTTGATATTGTTCTTGTAAACGCAATAAATATTGATCAGGACCAGCACCAACGATTCCAGCATTGATAATTTCGATTTGTTGTTGATTATTCGATAACAATGTTTGCAATTGCTGAGTGAAAGTGTCTTTTAAAGAAGAAAAACGCGCTTGGATGTTTGAATCACCATATACAACAATTCTACGATATGGATTTTTCTGTAGTTCTTTTCCTCTAAAGCCATGTGCATTTGTTTTCCAAGTAATTACTTTGCCACCATTTATGTTATTGTGCACAAACTCTTTTTGGTGATTTTTTTTTAAAGTTATAATATAGTGGGGATGAAAAACAAAAGCACTCGATGTTTTTTGTGCAGTTTTTGTTGATAGTTGTGTTTTTACTATGCGAAGTAGAGCTTCTATAGCAAAAAATCCCAAAAAAAATATTGTTACAACCAACAGAATTTTTTTGCGCATTGTATTTGACATCTTTTTTATAGCTTTCTTTTATTTTGAGGAAATTTACGGCATATTGGTTTTTATTTTATAAAGTGCAAAATATTTTTGAATTGAATTGGTTTTTTATTCGTCTATTATAATGGAAACATTAGGGCGTGTCATCATTCAAAATATTGTGTGTTTTTTCGAGCCCGAGCCCGTTTGCGAAACTTTCACTAACAATTTATCAAAGAAGCAAAGTTTCTTTTTCCATCGCAAAAACTAGTATTGAACCAATAAATCACTTTCTGTCGCTCTCAAAAAGTTTTCGGGCGCGGGCTCGCAAACGGGCTCAGGCTCAATACTACTGGCGTATCATTAAATGAATCCGTTATATTTTTATCTGTATTGAATGATGACACGCCCTAGTCTTTGGATATATTTCTATTCAAAGTTTTTATAGTGTCTATAGCAAAAAATTTTAGTTGTCGTTGGAATTTGAATAAGTTACAAATTTATAACTTAATTTTGGGATAGTTGGGTATCAATATAATCAGTAATTATAACCTACCTCTGTATTCTGATTCTATGTTGATTAAAATGCACACTTTTGAGATTTGCTCAATAAGAAGGATGATTACAAATGAAAAAAAGTTCTTATTTTTTATATTTTTTAGGTATGTTTTGGATCTGTATATTTACAGCTTTAGTTCTTCACGGTGTATATTCTTCAAGCATAGATGAAATAGAGAGTGATATTGCCGAAAAAAAGGAACAAGATGCTTCTGAGGAAAAGAATTTTAGAGAAGTTGTAGAAAAAGATATTATAGACGAAAAGGTAGTTGAAGAAAAAGATGTTGAAGAAAAGATGCTCAGTGAAATGGAGGACAAATCTTCTTTTGAGGTTAATAAAAATAAAGAACATATCGCTTTAGGTAAAACGGAGAGCAAACAAAGGAATATTGTACAAGACCAAGTGACTAGAATAGAACTATCACCCAATGCTAGCATTCATTTAGAAGAAAATGATTCGCAAGTTTTCACTGCGAAAGCATACAGCAGTAGTGGTAAAGAGATTGATTTTACTGCCAAATGGGAGACAAATGCTGGCACAATAGAAAAAATTCACAATAATAAAGTAAAGCTTACTGTTGATGATATCAATCAGCCTACATGTTGGTTGCGTTGTACTGATATTAAAACGCAACTTAATGCTAATGTATATGTAAATGTAAAGGAAAAGCCTCGTTTGGACCGATTCTCTATTAGTCAATTACCTAGTACATGTCACAGTGGAGAGTCGTATAGTATTATTATATCGGCCTATGATCAATTTGGAAATCATTTCGAGATTGAACCTGAGTGGGAAACGGATGCGGGAACAATTGATGCTTATGGAAATTTCATTGCTGGTAGTGATTATGGACAACATAAAATTGTATTACGTGACCGTGTTAGTGGAAAAAGTGTTTCTTCTTTTGTTAGTATAAAACCACTCCTTGCAGTAATTGATTTGTACGGAACAAAAGAAAGTTTACGCCCAGGAGAGAGTTTTCAATATAGAGCTGTTTGTTATGATCGCAATCGCCGCGAAATTGATTTTCCTGTAGAGTGGTCAGTAACAGGAGGAGAAGTTGATTCCAATGGTAACCTTACGCCCGGGCATGAACCTGGTACTTATGAAATATTTGTTGCAGGCGTTGGTTCTGACGTTCGCGTCGGAATGTATTACGAGGTTATGCGTGTAGTAACGACAATTAAACTTACAGATGTTCCTGATTATCTATATTCAGGAGATTCGTATGAATTTGGCGCTGTGGCATACGATCAAGTAGGGAAGAAAATGAGATTTGACGGTAAGTGGCGAGCTGGAGGAGGTAGAATTACAGGAAGTGGAGAGTACACTGCTGGAAATCAACCAGGAAGATATAAAGTCGTTGTGGCTGTTGGTGATGTGAATGATAGTGCTTATTTTGTTGTCAAAGAACTTATTAAAGAGAAAAATTTCAATCTTGGAAGCAATACTCATTTCTCTCATGAAAGTAAAAAAATCGTTCATCTAAGTAGCGTAGATGTCTCTATTTATAGAGATGGAAGTTATGTTGTTAACTATGACAGTGAAGTTTTTGAACGCGAACGGTGGAGTTATAGGTTGTCTTTTAACTTGAGTCGAGGCGGAAGTTTTTCTGTGTCTCCTGGGAGTGTGAATCGATCAAAAGGGTATCACAATTTTACTCAGAATGGTACTAGTGACAAAATAAGAAGACATTTTACGAATATAGATGATGTTGATGGTGATTTTCGCTAGAAATGCTTAGAGTTTATTTCTAGCAAATTGTAGATGGCGAAGTTTCTCCGTGTACAATTTGTTAGAAAGCATTTGTGAAAGATAACCTATGAATAGTTATTGTAAATTGCTAATGATCTTAAGCACTAAAAAGGACAAATGTCGATTGCAGACTTGTCTACTAGACTAGGCAACATTATCATTTTATCACAAAAAGTACGTTAGTTTTGCACTTCACCTAGCTCATTCGTTGGGTGTAATCGAAGAACAGCTTAGTAATTTCTATTTTTTGAAAGGACATAAATATGAAGCATCTTATTATGCTTATTCTTTGTAGCTTTATTGTTGCAGAGACAAATGATAAAGAAAAAATACAAAATTTCCTAACCGAAGGTAAATATGTACAAGGAGAGGCATACTTACAGGATCTTTTAAGTAAAGATGCTAAAAACGACAACGCTAGGTTTGGCTTGGCAGCGCTACAAGTTTTTAAAGCATTTACGACATTTAGTGATCGACTGTATGAACATGGTCTTCGCAACCGTTATTTAGCCCGAGAATTTAGACAAGACTTTATGTTGCCATTCGAAGTTAATCCAAATGCAAAAGAAACTACATACAAAGACCTACGTGGCATTGTAGAAGACTGGAAACACACACTAGAACAAGCTGACATGAATTTACAAAAAATAAAAAGTAATGACATGCAGTTAGAAATAAATTTATCAGAAGCCATGTTCGGTTTCTTCGCTAATTTGAATATAAACTTGCCGCAAAATGAATTAGAGAGCATGAAAAAGCAAACCCCGGAGATCGTAATTCACTTTGACGCCTCTGATGCTCACTGGCTACGTGGATATTGTAATATCTTTATGGCGCTAGGTGAAGTATTTCTAGCATACGACCACGAAGAACTATTTAACGCAGTAGGGCATCTTTTCTTTTCAAAAGTTAAAGCCGATTACAAATTATTAGGTGAATATAAAGTAGACTATTCTTTTTCCAGAGATTTAGTTGATGTAATCGCTCTAATTCACGGTTTTTCATTTGAAGTGAAAGAACCACAGCGCATGCTAAAGGCCTTATACCACTTAGAAACGTTCGTAGCGGAAGGCAAACTAACCTGGGAGCACATTCTAAAAGAACAAGACACCGATCATTTCGAATGGGTTCCCAACCCGAAACAGAAAAGCTTTATGACTGTCGAGCAAAAAAACATAGATGACTGGCTAGAGGTTTTAACAGAGATCGAAGGCATTCTAAAAGGTAAAAAGCTAGTGCCGTTTTGGATCAATCGCAAATATGGAATTAACATTCGCAAATTGTTTACCGAGCCAGGAAAAATGGATCTAATCATGTGGATTCACGGTTCCGGTGTTGTTCGTTATGTAGAAGAAGGTGTAATAAGTGATGGCGAACGCTGGAACGAACTCTCACAGAGATTCGGTGGTGATTTTTTTACTTATATGTTTTGGTTTAACTAGGACAATCAAAGGCAGGTTTAACAAAAAATAATCTCTCATACTATAAGGTTACAATAGTATATTACCCTTGTTATCCTTGCTCGAGCAGGAATCGATGCATAAAATTTTGAATAAATTATGCTAGAATTATTACTTTCGTGATAACAATACACTTTCTGAGATCTTGTTCACATAATCTTTCTCGTGGGATTTGACCTTTTTGATTAGATATACAATATTTCTTTGCCGGAAATAGCAATAAAATCGTAATAAGTAAAGGATGCAATCTGCAATTGTGTGAAAATAAATGTCATCTTTATGTGATGCCCTCACCTCACTTGTTACGCAAACTTTCCTCTCTCTTAAGGAGAGAATTCGCGCATCTTTTTTGTAAAAAACAAAATGGTTGTGAGTTGCAAGTTTAGCTAAAGTGAGAAATTTTACTTTGATGTGTTTACCAAGACGCATCAAAGTGGATCATTATTTTAATCAATAATGCGAAAGGTGGATATCGCATAAAATAGATTTCTTTTGTAGAGTTTTCGCAATTATTGGATTGTGTTCTAAATAAATGAAGTGTTTTATAAAAAAGAAACGATTTTATCAATGAAATTGCTTCTTTTGTTTAATATGAGGAAAATATGTCAAGTAAAGCAAAACCAAAAAAGAAAAAAGTAGATCCTGTTATCGATTTGTTAACCAAAGTTGAAACATTCGGTAGCTACGTAGTGTGTGCGCCTAAAAAACTTGCCGATAAAATTGATGCATATAAATATACCGCAAGTGGAAAATTAACAGCTACTGATAAATTGCGTAAAGAAAATGTATTTAAGTATCTGTCACTATTGCGTACAGAAAAATATATTATCGAAGGCAAAAAAAATAAAAATGGTAAAGCTAAAACTACGGAATATATAGTTTCCTTGTACGAACTATCAGAAAAAGGCAAAGAAGTACTAGATATCTGTCGCTTTGAAGAAGAACAGAAAAAAAAGGAAGAATTACAAAGCATTGAAGGTACCAAAAGCCTATTAGCCGATCACAACGAACAAAACGAGAAAATACTACAAGTCATAGATGAATTACCGAATAAACAAGCCAATTTAAAAAGTAGTTTTACTGAAGAAATGAAATATCTTCAAAATGATATGCAGCAACAAGTCAATCATTGCCATAAGACAATTCATGGTATTCTCAATGAAATACCTAAAGAGCAACAAAAAATTCACAATGCTTTTGTAAAAGATATCGAAAAAATAGAGACGAAATTTTCTACTCAAATGACAATGTTTACCAAAAATATCGAAAGTAAATTGGAAAAAGTAATAGGACAGGTTGCGGATTTTCAAAATGAGTTTAATAAGCAAGTAAAAGACTCTATTTCGCAAAGTATGGAAAGCAAAGTAAAACAGTTACAGATTATAAATAACGAGTTACCATCATGTATTGCTGAATACAAAAGAGAAAACAATTTTTTATCACGTGCTATAGATGACTATGTTGCCCAAGAAAAGCAGAAAGTATTGAGTAAATACAGTGAATCAAACCCAAGTAATGATTTTTCAGCGATGGAATCTCAAATATGGAAACTACTACTACCACTTATAAATCAGGAATATGTGACAATTCCTTACTTGTACAATGAAATGAAAAAACAAGGTGTTGATATTTCCCCTGGTTATTTTAATGATATTTTGTTGTCCCTTGAATTGAAAGATCAAATAGTTCTTGGAGATTGGAATCACACTCAACAGTTTACTACGGATTATCAACATATAATTTACCGTAAACGGCTTTATTTCTATGTAAAGAAAGGAGAAAGATCATAATGGAAAAGATAAAAGAAAATCCATTTAATAATACTGATGTAAGCGGTATTTATGATAGTACGGATTTTCCGAAGGTGTTGTCGTATCAAGAAAAACAAGAAAATCAGCTTCTTAAAGCTATTGAGTGGTATCGGAAAGGATTATTTTCTAATCCTATTGTTAATGTGTTTGGTGACACAGGTAGCGGCAAAACTTTTCTGCTCTACTCGATGGCACGTAAATTTCATAGTGAAAAAAAAGGTTTTTTTATCGAGATTTCTCCTTTAGAAATAGTAGAAGAGATAAAAATAGAAAAGCTGACAAAATATATTTGGAATAAGATAGATAATTTTTTTGTTTGTAAACTAAATAGTTTGAAGTGTAGACCCATTGATATTCTTTTTTATAAAATTTATGATGAGATTGTACGCGAAGAAGAGGATGAAGAAAGCCATATTTTATACAAGCCAGGTTTTTTAAAATGGAAAAGATCTGTCCCTGTGTATGCTTGTGTTAATGAATTTATAAGTAAGTTTGGATCACATCGTAATAAAGAGAAAATCTTAAAGAGGGTTTTTGATGAAAGAATGGAAGATCCAAATATTAATTGGCTCGTTAATCGTTTTTTAGAAAAAGATGTAGATTACAATGATTATGTTTCTTCTATTGTTCAGATTACTCATTTTGCTCGTTCGTTAGGTTTTTCTATTGTTTTAGTATGTGATCAATTTGAAAGTTTAGATAAAGCTTCTTTTCGAAAGCCGACAGGTATTTTTTTTACGCAGCTTTTAGAATTGATTCGCGAAATAAAAAAATATAATTCACTAGGCAATCCTTTGTATGTTAATTTATTGAATTCAAATTATGTTGATATATTTTCGGGTCATGTTAGTTCGCGTATACCAAAACTGGCTCACGGGCAAGATTTTATTTCGATATCAAAAAAATTGAATAAAGAGCAAGCAATAGAAATTGTTCGAGGATACTTATACAAAAGAAACCAAAAAGGTAACCCTTTTGATCCGTTTTCTCTCGAAGAATTTGAGCAATATTATGATCGGTATTTAGAAAATAATATATGTGATATTCGTTCGTGGTTAGCATATTGTCGAGATATATGGAATATAAAATATTATGATGCAAAGCCTTTTGTTGAAATTTCTACAGTAGAGGAAAAAAAGCTTAAAGCAGAGGAAAAAAAGCTCAAACCAGGGGAAAAAAAACTCAAAGCAGAGGAAAAAAATTCTGCATTAGAAGAGATCGAACCGATTCATATTATCGCTTTGAGAGATGTTTTTAATAGTGTACTTCATAAACATTTTTTAAAGATTTGGCAAAATTATAAGGAATGTCCAGAGAATTTAGTAAAATTACTTTATGTGTTTATGAATTCTATTGGTAATGATTGTGGTTTTTGTAATATGTCGACACTTGAAAATGATTATTTTTGTTTTGATAAGGGTAATACTAAGTTTTATATCTTTTTTAGCTCGAAAAGCAATAGAGGTAAAGGTTTTCTTGTTTCTTGGGAAACCTTTAAGAAAGTTTTTTATAAACGTGGTAATTATTTTATTAAGTGTGTTCGAAGTAAAAATGAAGATGTTCCTAACCGCAGCGAGTTTAGTATTTTGAATAATAAGAAAAAAAGCCATTGTTATTCCTTCGATTTAGAAAGTCGAGATTATGACTGGTTGAAATATATATATGGCTCTATTTATTTGTTTGGCAGGGAAAAAGAGCTGGCAAATTATGATCTTCCTGAGCTAGAATATTCAGATTTGAGTTGGACAAAAATTAGATCTAAAGATAGTGATGAAAAGGTTCTAAGACACTTTAGAGAGAATTTACTCAAAGGTTTAATATGATTATAAGTATTAAAAGAAAAGATGAAAAATATTGTAATTTTCTTTTTCGTTTGGGCGAATTTAAGAAAATAATTATTTCTGCCCACACTAGTTATTATATGAAAATATATAGTTCAGAGAAAGAAAACTACGATTTTGTTACGGCATGTGAAAAACTCGAAAAAGATATAAAAAACTATGTGTATGTTGACGATATAGATTCTATTACAATATTAGAATTTAAACAAATATCAAAAGAGTGTAAAGTTTTAAGTGAAGAGCTTCGTTCTAAAGGTGCTAAATCATTAATTGCACAAATTCATTTTAAAGCAAATAATCGCAATCCGAGTTCTAAGATTATTCGATGGCCAATACGGATTTATAATGAAAATGGATTTTTAGTAAAACGAATCCCTGTACTTGTGTTGCCAAGAGTTCGTGGTTTACTTTTTTTTGTGCTTCATTGTTTTGGAATTGTGTTATTAACGGATGCTTATTCTGATTTTTCGCGTTATCTTTTGAATGAAGAAATTATCCCCTCTTCTTGGAACATGTATTTTAATTTTTTATTATTGAAAAGCGTGGTTGTTGCTACCGTAATTTTAATTGCGATTTGTATTTATGACTTGATACGTGTATTGTTTGAATGGTCTAGCTTCCACTAAAACTAATTAACGATAAATACTAGCAAATTTACAATAAAAATAAATTGAAGGCCCAAGTAAAAACTTAGCACAGGAAGCGTTACACAATTATATTTCGGTAATTGATTCTTATGAGTGACAAGCAGATGACTTTAAAAGAGTTAGAAAGCTGCTATTCGTTTTGATAGATAAAGAAAACATTTATTGGCATGAATTTCGAACTCTGAACAGCGTGTCAACATTTAAAGCTTTAGGTCAATTCTTTTCCAATCCTGATTTCGTTCTTGAAAATAAAGGATATTCTCTATTTTTTCGAAGTTATGTTTGTCATTTTTACTATTTATTTTAGGAAAAACTAAAACGAAAGAAAAAAAATAGAACAGAGTTTTTTTAAGCGTTTTTCTATTGAAAGGCGTGTGCTTCTAGAAGAGAATTATTTTTTGTCTATTTCATTTTGGTTTTATCTTTAGCTGACTGTATTAAGATTGAGCTGCTAAATCAACAAAACACTGTCTTGAAATACCTGCCAAATTTCCTACTATCCACACAATTATTCATTCGATTAAAGTCTGTAAACTTCAAAATCTATTTGCCATCGCTTAGCGAAAATATGAAAGATGTCATTTTTTTCGCATAACTATGGAACGGTGACTTGATTTCGAAACTATGTTGTCTGTTGTTTCGTCAAAAAACTTACGTATTTTCCTTTGAATCTGTTTTGTCGAACCATGAGGTAGAATAAACATTTCTCTTGGAAAAGGACAAAACATGAATACTAAACTAAAACACTTAGTAAGAAAAATACGTAAAAATTCAACTGCTGCAGAAAATATTTTATGGAAAGAGCTGAGAAATAAAAGACAAGGATCTACATTTCGAAAACAACACTCATTTCCTTCTTATGTTGTTGCTTTTTATTGTTATGAAAAGCGAATTATTGTGGAAATAGATGACCAAATTCGCACACCTCGTAGTCTCTACAATCATGCACGAGAAAAGCAATTAACAAGAGAAGGTTTTATTATACTTCGATTTACCAATGTTGAAATTTGTAGAGATCTCGAAAGTGTAATGAAAAAGATAAGAGAAAAATTATGAATAATCTTTTGTTATTTAAATTTTTCGTAAAGTTTAGTTTTGAATTCAGGTACTGACATTACTTGGAGTCCTAACGTATATAAGGAGGAAAAGCTAAAATAGATTGTTGATATAACTCCTCCTAGTACACTTCCATTCGTTTCTAATATTATTTCATTTTTACTATTAGTGATAGTAGTTATTGTTGGATATAAGTCTGCAGAAAAATCCTCGATAAGTGGTAAATTCGCTATGTCTATATCTAGAGGGATGTTTGTAATGAGATTTACAAAAGGCGCAAGGCTTTCTAGAATATTTGTGGCATTGTTGTATATATATTTCATTCCGCGAGGAGTGTCAATGTACGAATATGTTGTTTGATTTTCGGCTAGTTTTATATTTATGCCGTTTGCTTTTTTTTGAGAATTGTGTATATAGCGTTTTAAACTTAAAGTACTGTTGGAAGCGTACATTTTGTTGTCTTTTATAAAAAAAGAATGGAATCCTGTTCTTATTAACATAGCCAAATTGAGTAGGCTTTGTTTCTCTACTTGTTTGCTTGGGCTATTGAGGTGAATGTAGTAGATTAACTGTTTGTTATAGTTGATCGTTCTTAGTTCGATATTTGGGTATAGGTTAGTTATTTTTTTTACTGTTGTAATGAAACGCTCACTATTTGACATTTTTGTAATGACAACTGTGTTGGTAGTACCACTAGATACATCTATAAACATTGCAGCTTCTTTGCCGAAAGTATCTATTAGGTCTTGTTGCAAAGATATGTTTAGCATTTTTTCTACTTTGCTTTTCAGTTGCCTAGAGGATGTTGAAAGTTGTTCTATTTCAGCAAATAGTTTTGATAAGTCAAAAGTTGATACTTTGTAGTAAACTGAATCTTTAGGAATTTCATAAAATAGATCATTGCTTAGCTTTTTGGTTGGAACGAAATTCAAAATACCTTTTCTCTCATTTTCTGTTGTTTCAATAATAAAAGAGCAGCGAAAGTTGTTGTTATGTACACCAATACTTCCACTAATGCTTTTGGTATCATGTAAGCCCAATCGATAAATAAGAGAATTTAAACCGCGAACCTTCTTCTCTATGATGTTACTCACTTTTAAGTGAAAAAGAGACAACGTTGTTTGAGAACGATTGCGTATTTTGTTATAAGATGTGTCTTTTACAAGCGTTTTCTCAATGTTCTTAGTAAGTAAAGAAGATATTCTCCTTTCACTTGTTGCAATGATTAGAGATTGCTCAATAAATCCAAGAAAAATAGGAGATTTTTCTATAATAAAAAATTCCTTACCTTCAATTTCAACAGTGGGCGCATTAGGCACTAAATTATTTAGATGTGTTAGTACCAATTCTTTTCCTTTTTTGAAGTTACCTTCTAAAGAAATAGATATAACTGCGTCGATGAAAAAAGGAGGACCATGGTGTATACCTTGGTAATAATCAACTATCGCGAAACTTATTTCTCCTTGTAATATGTAAAGTAGGTTTTGCGGTAGTGCGCCTGTTATTTTTTTAAATTGTTGTATTATTGGTGAAATATGTTGTTGAGATGATTCCCATATTGGATTAGTAATTTGTTGCATTTCTTCGGAACAGGCTAGCTTTGCATATCCTGTTTCCATTATGGCACTGATTGCCGCTTTTCCATTTGGAACCGATGCTATGAATAAAGTTGAATCTGGCAAGTTTTGCTCTAATTTGAAACTTTGAGCTGCGATTGTACAATTTAGAGATAAAAGTAGAACTAAGCAACATTTTATGTATTTCATCGTATTTTTCCTTAAAATTAGAGATTGTTTCTATATCTATTATAAGGGGAGAAAATTTTTTGTGCAAATAGGCTTGATCAAAGCAAACATCAATTTTGATTCTAGTTATCTTTTTCAGCGAATGTAACAAAACTTGAATGTGGATATTTTCTAAATTTAATTTATAATTATTAGGAGTATCATCAATTAGATACTAATAACTATCGTAATCGTAGCGGTAGTCGTGACGCTATGATCACGATTACGAGTAAGGTCACAGTCACGAATTCTTAGTATAATGTTTTAATTGGTGATAGGTCCTAACTAATGGACACCTATTCTAATAAAAGAGTTATTATAATAGCAGAAGATTGGTCGTTTTTTAAAAAACAAAAACAATACCCTAGAGACTGAAACGGAAGAAAAAAATGGAGCAGAGCTTTTTAAAAAAGCGTTTTTCTACTGAAGGACGTGCTACTAGAAGAGAGTTATTTTTTGCTTATTTTATTTTTTGTTTATTTATGGCTGGTACATTTGCACTTGTTTATGTAGGCGAAATTACATTGGTGTATCTAATGAATATACCTTTTCCATTTATATTAGTTTATATTTGGCGTGTTCATATAAGAAGAATGCATGACCTGGGTAAATCAAACTCTTACGCCGTTATTTTACTGATTCCGTTTTTTAATTTTATATTTGTGTATTATTTGCTTATTGCTGGTGGAAATATAGGTCCCAATAGTTACGGACCGGATCCTAGAGGATATGAATAGGTAAATGTTTAAGATAGATGTTTTATTTTCAGAGAAAGTTACCGATATTGCTCACTTTGAGGAATTTTGTATATATTTTTGTAAAATCAATATTTTGAGAAATAGCAAGCTCCTGGTAACTTTCGCTTATTTTTGTTAGATCTTGTGCTTTAAAATTAGTCAATTCCAGCGCTAATGTTTCGAGGTAGTATGTTTCTGCTTGAGAATGACATTTTTGGCACAATATCGCTGTATTATAAGTACAGTTTTTAGTTTCTGACAATGTGGAACGAGGATGCCAAGATGGCCAAATATGATGACGTGTCAGATTTTGCTTGCTGTTACAAATTTGGCAGTAGTTAAGTTGTAGGTTTTTACCTGACCAGCGGAGTGGATTGTGCTCTAACAAGTCTGGATTATAAGTTAATTGAATACTAAAAGGCCGATGACTGCGAATAGTTGCTTTTTTTATTTCTACTAATTTTCTCGAACGTTTCCAAGAGGTAGCAGCTATAAAATGTCCAAAATTATTATACACTGAAATGTTATGAAATGGTACGTAGTGTTCTCCACCATCAAAAGGATAGATTCTTTCCCCAAGTACAATTCTTAAACATTTACCTTTTATTTTTTTTTCATTTAGGCTATTTTTATTGGTGTTAGCGCTTAGAACTGACCAATGATTCATTTCATAAATGAGGCGATTATTTTTCCAGCGAAAATCAACTATTTTGTGTAATAAATTTTTCTCAATGCGTATTAACGGCAATGATAGAATTGTACCTTTGTTAAAAGGATTTGTAATATGTTTTTTTGATACTTTGACAATAAACACTATTGTTCCTTTAACATATTTGTTTAAGCTAGAGCGCTATCTACGAAAAAATATACTTTTGTTAGTTTTTATTTTGCAAGTGACATAGACGCCGTAATCACGATTATAATTAATTGCTATTTTGAAGCGATTACGACGAAGGTCGAGTCATTGTTATTCCATCAAATTAAGAGACAGCCTTCAAATACTCCTCAAATTTCTCACTATCAATACAATCACTCATTCGATCAAAGTGCTTATCTCTATAAGCTTCAAAATCTTCATCTAGAGTGGAAATTTGCATTTGCACTTGTGCCCACATCGCTTCGCGAAAATACGACATAATTTTCATTAAATTGTGATGAGCTGTGTCTGTGTCTGAAGGTTCTTTCCCTAAGTAGTGATTTAATAGTATTTTGTCGTGTTCATTTGTGAATACATGGTTTGTTGAAAAATTTGCGGTATCAAAAAAGGGATCACCTACTCCTGCATATTCCCAATCTATAATTCTAATAGTACCATCGTCAATGAAATTACCGCTTAACAAATCATTGTGACACAAACAGAGTTTTTTGGGTTGATTACTAAGAGCTTTTTCGATTTTGTTCATTTGTTCAATCATTTGCGAAAACTGTGGTGGAAATTGGGCTCCATGGTCTTTGGCGGTTTTTGCGTAGTTTTCAATCATACGAAACGAACAGAATTTCCATGGGAAGTCCGAGAGTGTATGAAATTTTCGAATGGTTTTGGCAATGCGTTCGATATTTTTTTCTATACGCACATCTTCTTCAGAGAACGCCTTGCCTTCGATAAAGCGCGTCACTAAATGCCCGTCGTCTGTAGAATGAACTACTTGCGGAGCGATTCCCAATTTTGCAGTGGCTTCATTAATTGTGCGTTCTTGGTCTCTATCAATTCCTAAAAGAGATGTTTTTGCACCGCTAATACAAACTACAAATGATTCATCGTCAACATCAACTTTGTAATTGAGATTAGTTATTCCACCTGAAAGAGAAGTGTAGCTTATTTTTTTACCTTGCCACTGGGGGATTTCTTTAATGACCTTATCTATCATTCTTTTTCTCCTTCATGTACTGATTTTTCTAGTTGTAGTGCTTTGGGAACTGATAGCCAGTAAGCTAATAAAAAACCACATATTCCACCAATAAATTTTCCTGAAAGAATCGCTAAGATTAAATTAGGCTGAAAATTGGCAGTAAAAGCAAGATGGTCACCAAACATAAAAGCGGCACATACTGCAAAAGCAATATTGAGAACTTTATCTTTTGGGGACATGTCTTTTATAAGGCGAAACATCGCTAAAATGTTAGCTATAGATGCTAAAATACCCGCAGCTCCTGCACTTTCGATGCCTATTTTTTTTCCGAGAGTATCCATTGGCTTTGCTAAGTATTTTTGAATTAAATATACCATTGGAAAAGCGCCAGAGAGCATGATTCCAATATATCCGGCAATCTCTAGAGCACGAAATTGGTCTTTTTCGTCTGCGATAATCGGATCGAATCCCCAACTTCCAAAAATATAAGAAAAGAAACCGCCTCCTTGCATAACTTTATCAAATGTAAAATATTCTACAATCGAGAATACCAATACTAAGGTAATGCACGCATTCATTATTCGTCCAAACCAAAGAAAACTTTTGATCATAAGATCAGGTAGAAATCTTAATCCCAAAGCAATGGTCAAAACAACAACAATAAGTGGAATTAGATTTGTAAATATAGTCGAAAATGTGAGGGCTAGTTGGTAAGGATCTGTTGAATTAGCTTGAGAATAAATTGTTGGAGATGTGATTGCAAGTAGTGAACACGAAACAAAGACCCCAATAGGAATACTGAGAATACCAGCCATAACTCCAAGAGCCATGTATTTGTGGTCTTTTTTCTCTATCATTGCTAAACCAACAGGTATGGAAAATACAATAGTTGCTCCAGCCATATATCCTGTTGTCATCGCCATAATCCAGCTTTCTTTTGTGAGTGCTAGAGTCTCTGCAAGCTGATATCCTCCCATGTCTACGGCAATAAAAGTAGTGGCCGCTATAGATGGATCGGCTCCAACCCAAGTGAATATAGGCCCAAAAGCTATTTTTATAAAATAAGATAAGTATGGTATCGACGCCATAATGCCAGCCACTGGTAGAAAAATATAACCAATGGAGTAGATACCTTCTTTGAATTCTTTTCCTAGGCCTTTTTCATCATCAAAAATAGAAGCGACTGCTCCTGCTACTGCGCACGCCATGACAACGTAGATTACATAGTTGCCGATTAGAGCCATATTTGTTTCCTTTCTGTGTTTCGCTTACGATTTCAACTAGAGCGTGTCGACATTTTGTGTTTTTATGTAACATTAACTATTTTAGAAGCAGTGGCATTTTGAAAGCGAATAGTTTTGTGCTCTACGTTTTCAAAGCAACAAAGTTAATATCTAAAAGTGCGAAATTATAGGAAAGATAAATGCTGACACCCTGTTTTACGTTTTAAAGTTGTATTATAATCTCAAACAGTTGATTTTTATATAAAAATTAATATAAATTACTGAGGAGTAGGCTGTTGGCGTATTGGCATGCGCTATAAAAATTTAGAAATGATTAGGTAAAATAATTTATTTTGTGTACTATATTTTATAAGGCGCACTTGCGTCTTCGTAAAAAAATTATTTCTTTTAAAAAGGAGAGTCTTAATGAAAAAGGCTTTTACACTTATAGCTATACTTTGTGTTGCATTTTTTGCTAACACATTGACAGCTGAATTAAAAGTGCTTGACAATACAAAGGACTTTGAGAAACTTATCAAAGAATCTCAAGTTCCTGTAATTGTTAAGTTTTCTGCTTATTGGTGAGGCGCGTGCCAAACTCTGAAGCAGAAGTTGGAAAATGTCGCTACCAACTACTCAGATGATCAAGTTTTGATCGCTACTATTGATGCGTATGTAAACAGCGAATTAAAGAGTTACTTACAAGGTGGATACCCTACCGTTCGTACTTTTTCTAAAGGAAAAGTTGGCGGAGCTTCTTTTGTAGGTGGCAAGTCAGAAAGTTTTCTAGTTGATTTTATTGATGGCGTGATAAATTCAGGTGTAGATGCTTCTCCTGCTGCAATTCGTGGGCAATTATACGAGTTACAAACAGCCCAAGAATTTGAAAATCTTGTGAAAAATTCACAAGTACCAGTAATTGTAAAATTTTCAGCATCGTGGTGAGGCGCCTGCCAAAAATTAAAGAAAAAACTGGCAACAATCGCTACCAGTTATTCTGACGAGCAAGTTTTGCTCGCCACAGTAGACGCAAGTAAAAATAGCGAATTAAAGAAATATCTTCTCGGTGTATACCCAACTATCCGCGTATTCACAAAAGGAAAAATGGGTGGTGAGTCTTTCACAGGGAACAAGTCAGAGTCATTTGTAAGAAGTTTTATTGATGGTGTTGTTTCTAAAAATAAAGAAACAGCAAGGCAAGCTTCTTTACGAAAAGGTCTTATTGAACTACAAACAGCTCGCGAATTTGAAGAGCTTATTGCAAGTTCACAAGTACCTGTAATGGTTAAATTTTCAGCATCGTGGTGAGGCGCCTGCCAAAAATTAAAGAAAAAACTGGCAACAATCGCTACCAGTTATTCTGACGAGCAAGTTTTGCTCGCCACAGTAGATGCAAGTAAAAATAGCGAACTAAAAAAATATCTTTTCGGCGTGTACCCAACTATCCGCGTATTTTCAAAAGGAAAGGTGGGAGGTAAGTCTTTCACAGGGAATAAGTCGGAGTCATTTGTAAGAGGTTTTATTGACGAAATCGTTTCTGGTGAAAAAGAAATGTCAAGACAAGCTTCTGTACGAAAAGGACTTATTGAACTACAAACAGCTCGCGAATTTGAAGAGCTTATTGCAAGTTCTCAAGTGCCTGTAATGGTCAAATTTTCAGCATCGTGGTGAGGCGCGTGCCAAAAATTAAAGAAAAAACTGGCAACAATCGCTACCAGTTATTCTGACGAGCAAGTTTTGCTCGCCACAGTAGATGCAAGTAAAAATAGCGAACTAAAGAAATATCTTTTCGGTGTATATCCCACAATCCGCGTATTTTCAAAAGGAAAAACCGGAGATAAATCTTTCACAGGCAACAAATCTGAGTCTTTTGTAAGAGATTTTATTGATTCTTTAATCGAGTCAGAAAAGTAAGTACAAGTCCCAAGGGGTGATAGCCTTGGGACACCTTCCGAAGAATTATTTTGCCTTACTCTTCTCTAAAGCGTTTTCAAGTTTTTGAGTGCGTTTTCAAATCATTTAGCGCAATAATTATGGTAGATACAGATACCAAATTTTGCTTTTCTTCGTCAAAAAAATTTTAAAATTCTGTGCTCACCGAATGGGCACGAAATAACAGTGACGCATGTTAGGTAGACGGTAGATACACTCCTCATCATTGCTGTTTATTCTTGTACGGGTAATTCCTAATACCTCTAGCTGTTTGACATTATTCAAAGACATTAAACCAGAGCCTGTAACCTTTGTGTAGTTTAGATGTAATTCCTTGAGTTTTTCCAAATCTTGGAGATGAATAAGTCCTTCGTCTGTAATTTTAGTAGAAACTAAAGATAGCTCTACAAGTTCTGTTAGATTTTTCAAATGAACTAGACCATCATTGTCAATTTTCGTCTCGGTGAGACTAAGTATTCTTAAGTGAGACAATTGCTTAATAATAGCAAGATGCTTATTATTGATATTGGTATTCGCGACATTCAAATTTACAAGATGTGAAAAATTTTTCAAAATAGACAATTCGTCTGTTACTTTTAATTTGGAAAGAGATAGTGTTCTTAAATTACGCAGATTTCGGAGATGGGAAAGCTGCGAACTATCAAGTTTTGTGTTGTCCAATTCTAGTTCTTCTAATGTTTCAATAGAGCCAATAGTCGATAATTGTTTGCTATCTAAATTGATATAATTTAAATTGATAGCTTTTAACTTGGTAAATTTTTTGAAAATATTGACATCGTCGATTTTTGTCTCTTCTATATCTATTTTTTCTAAGTTTGTCAAATTTGTCAGTTGTTCTAAAAAATTTCCTCGTAAATCCGAAATAGCAATGCTCAGTTCTTTGAGTTTTTTTAAGTTCTTGATGAACTGCAAACCTTGATGACTTAGATTTGTTTCGTTTAGGTTTAAGATTTCTAAATTTATTAGTGATTGTAAGCATTGTAGATCTTCATCTCCTACATCATTATTGCTTATGTCTAGCGCTTTTAGATTAACTAAATTTTTAATAGCACTCAAAACTTGGCCATCTATGCCACTTTCAGAAAGGTTAAGTTTTCTTAAACCTAACAAACCCTCAAAGTGCATTACTTCCTCTATTTCTATGTTTATGAGATTAAGTTCTTGTAGATTAGGTAAGTTTGCCAATAGAATTGATTCTTCTGCAGGGAGATACGCGTCGTAGGAGCCATCAATGCTAAGAGTTTCTAAGGTTGGACATTTACAGAGGTCAGAGAACCCTAAACTATCTCCTTCAGGACAGTGCAAATATAAGTGCTTTAGACCTAATCCTTTGAGATATTTCAAACTCCCTTGTTGAATATTTGTATGATAAAGAGACAAATTATCGACATGAGAAATCCCCTCAAGAAAAGAAAAGTCATCTACCCATGCTGGAAGACTAAACATTTTAGTTTCTTGAATACTAAGAGTTTCAATATAGCAATTCGAAAATTTTACTTTTTTTACATCTCGGATTCGTAGCATAACAAAATTGCAATTAATAAATTGACAGCTATCAATCATAGTTACAGAAACTCCAAGCCCTCTAAAACTACAATTCTCAAAAGTACAGTTAGAAACATTTTCTATGCCCGTTTTTACATAAAAAGTGCATCCTCTGTAGACTGTACCATTATCTATTGTTGTTAACGTCTTACTTTTCATTAAAAATTAATCCTTTATTTTTTTGGATTGTTTCTAGGGCATGTCGACATTTAGGTTTTTTTGAAATTCGAGTAATTTTGGATAATAGCGAGGCGTTTTAAGGCGCATAGTTTTCGTTATATAACGAAAAAACAACGAAGGTCGTATTCGAAAGTGCCGAATTTGCTGGAAAGTTAAATGTCGACACGCCCTAATGTATAAGACTAAACGAATTAATCACCGTAGATTTTCTAATATAACGTTCTAAAATATACTTGCCCATAACGAAGTTGCTTGGTCTCCTGCTTTATCACCAATCCATTTAATAAAAGGTGCTGTTAGACGTTTGGTTATTGGCCCAACAACTGGTATGGATTGGATTGTTTCTCCGATGAAATTTACCACTGTTTTACTTACTGCCGTTTTTAAGGAAGAGTTTTTTTCATATTTTTGCCAACCATCTAGAATTTTGCCGTTTTGTTGTACTGCTTTTAATAAATTAAGATGTTGACGCATGAAGTCATCGTTGTTCTTACTTAGCTCTACAATATTACCATTGGCACTTATGATTTGCTTATTTACATTATCTAAATTGTAGTGTAGTAGCATTAAATACTTTGTTGTAGTATCAGAATGGATGCCTAGCTGCTGTTGAATGTTTTTTAATCGATGATGAATGCTGGAAAAACCAGTGTTAATTTTTTGATCTATTGTAGAGAGTTTTGCATTTATGTCTAGGTGTATGAATTGCAGACTTTTTTTGAGATCTTGTACTGATTTGTGGAGTGTTGTTATTTTATCGTTTGTTTTAGAGAAACTGTTATCTAAGTGTTGTTGTAGTGCACTAAAATAACTTTCTATTTTTTGCAAATTCTTGTTGTGTAAACTGAGTTGTAGATTTTTTATTTCTTTATTAATTTTAGTAATTTCTTCTAGTTTTTCCATGATAAGGAGCGTTGATATTGCGCTTGTGTCTTGATACATTTTAACTAATATTGTTTTGATTCTTTGGATACGTACACCTGTAATAAATAAATGGTTATCACTACTCATGTTTTTTAGCTCACTAGTAAGTTTTAACCATTTATTTATTAATTCATTCGCTCTTTTTGCGCGAGAAGATTGGGTAATTAGTTGTTGAATGTATTTGTCTTTTGTTGTTATTTTTTGCGAAAAATCTTGGATAAGCCTTTTTTCTTTATTTAAAGCTTTTTGTAGTGCAAACTGGCAGCATTTTTGAGTAAAAAGCGATGCCTCTGGATACATTTCGATAAAATTATCGTAAGCTTCGATGGTATTTTTAGTACAAACTATTTTATACATTAGGGCTTTGATATGTTCAAGAGCAACGATACTTTGTTCACTGTGGGGAAATCGTTCTACAAAATTGTAGTAGAAAGAGATACGATTTATTTTTGTATAAAGTTGAAACACTTCGTGAATAGCAATTTTTGTTAGTAGTCTTTCTGGATATTTCTCAATAAATGTAAGATAACTGTTTATTGCGCTGAGTATATTTTTTTCGCGTAATTGATGGTTTGTCTCGTTTTGGTTTTTTGCTAAGGAAGCATCGCGAATTTTGCGGCAGCACTCGAGTCTTAAAGAAAAAACAATTGGCGTTAACTCAGACTTGGGAAATTGGCGCAGAAAAGAATCTAATTGTTTTACAGAGGAAAAGTCAAATTTTTTACTTTTAATTACCGTTTCTTTTTCTAGAAAAGCGCGTGCAGGATCTATATATTCAAACGGAACAGAATAATGTATTTTGGCTAATGTTACGCCGTAGGAGATAAATGCAATATTTATATTCATGCTATCTTTACGAAAATGTCCGTTGGCAAGTAAAGAGAAATGAATTGTTATGGTCTTGTCTTTTTTGGCTTTCCAGGTGGTTTTGCTGTGAATTATGCCAACTGTATTTTTTGGTAGTTCAATTTTATATTGTAGTTTATTGATATCTTGAGTCGATTTTACAGGGACGAATATGGATATCATCTCAAAAGATTGCGCTACGTTGTCATTATTTCCCCAAGAAACATCAGACTTGGCGTCTGAATGATAGGTCGTGTGGTGTAAAATATTTTTGATAATAGGTTTGTAGCGAATTTTACTTATTGTGGAGTATCCGCCACCACGAGAGCGCGCTGCTTTGCGAAATACAAATTTTAAAATATGCGGACCCAACGATGTTTTAAAACGTACTGTGTGATTTTGAATACCTGAAAATGATTTTTTTTGTTTGTTGTCTAATGAAATTGTGAAAGTCTGTTCTTTTCCGCGCAAATTAGTGAAAAAGGATATTTCGATATATCCCTCATCAGCACTAAAATTAAATTCACAAGAGCTACTTTGTAAAGCTGATATATTACTAGAGCGAATATATGGTTGAGATTGCTGCCATTGCCACGGCTGCTTATCAGGAGAATTCCATTTTTCTTTGATAAATGTGTTTTTAAATGGATTTTGAGTAAAAGAGATTACACGTTCGTTTTCTGCATGTATTAATAACGTGAAGAACAACACAATTACTATATTTTTCATCATTAGTGCTCCAATACTTAAATAATTTTCTTATTTTGTAAAGTACTTTACAATAGCTGTCCGCTAGTATCGACAATCATTTTTTTCGGATTTGATTGTACAGCTTCTTTGTCAATAATTTCTATTGTTGTTTTATTTCCATAAACGATAATATCAGGGCCGTAGACACATACTAATACGATACCATGTTGGAATCTTTGAACTTTTTTTATTTCCCATAAATTAGTAGGTTGGCAGGGCTTTTTTTTTCGCGGAGTTGTTGTCCAACATGTAACTAGTTTGTGACTAGTGAAATGTTTAAATAGTACTAATGATTTATATCTGGGAATTGGCCTTTGTTCTCTTTTTTCCCAGCCCATACGCGTAACTGTTATTTCTAATAAAGATAATTTTTCTTCTATGTTAGAAATAATAGCATCGTGAAGGCATCGTCCTTGTGTTTCGTTTGCAATGCACCAAGTTAAGTCTGTCATTTTTTCTCACTTAGGAAGATAATGTTGGCACCTACAGAAAAACTCCAGCAAAATTAAATTTTACTGGAGTTTTTTGAGCGCATCCTCGTATTGTAATTATAAATTTAAATTAATTAGATAGTTCTCCGGTGTATCTTTCGCTTTTCTTTAGAGCTTCGATGAGTGTTTTGCCATCGACCTTACCTGTTACTGTAGCTTTCTTTGTATCAAAATCAACTTCAACTTTTTCTACACCTTCAACTTTTTCTAAGATCTTCGCAACGCGAGGAGCACAGTTGACGCCTCAGGTCATGCCTTCAACCTCTAAAACTAGCATTGTTGGTGTTGCTTTTGCATTTGTATTGTTTTCAACAGCAGCAGTATTTTCTTCTATTACTGGTTCAACGTTTGTATCAACTTTTTTTACATCAGAATCAGTAGAAGCATTGTTGTTAGAACTTTTTTCGCTACAACCAATTGCAAGGAAAACACATAAAGCTAATATCATTATTTTTGGTGACATAATAAATTCCTTTCACTAGAAAAGGATGCACTTACATGATATTACAACAAAATTGGTTTTTTGTATAATACAAATTGCAATTTACAATGACCTAACTAAAGTCGATTAGCCATTTTTCAATATCGCATAGTTTGAGACCAAGGCTATGGAGTAAATCGGTATTTATAAACCAATCATTTTCTATACCATAGGGAGAATGAGAGTCTCCTTGTTCTTGTTGTGCCAGTGTCGCTTTCTTGTTGTATTTTTTCTCAATGATTTCAACTAAACGTTGTAGGGAAAGAGGCTTAGGACTGGCAACATTGATCGCACCTGTGAATTCACTTTTTCCTAAGAAATATAATGCTTTTGCTGCATCGTCGGAGGTAATGAATGATTTGCGCGCCTTAATATTTGGAAAATAAATAGGATTATTGTCTTTTATGCGCTTTAGGTGAAATTCGAAACGCTTTGTGTAGTCATCGCTCCCAATAACAACAGGAATGCGAACAAAGGTAGTGGGAAAATTAGCGTATCGTGAGAATGCTGTTTCTGCTTGACGTTTGGCTTGTTTATATTCCTTAGTGTGGTCAGTTGCGGTTACAGAAAATTGATGTGTTTTTGGTTGAAAATACTCTTCTTTTATGTCTGCACCATAATCGTAAACAGAAACGGTGGATGTATGAATATATTTTTTCGCTTTTCCATTAAATAATTGTGTTGCTTGTTGTGCGTGAATGTATGTGTAACAAATTTGATCAAAAACAATGTCCCACGTTGTCTCTCCAAGCTTTGTCTGCATTTCTTCAAAGTTATTGCGGTCACACTTAATACGGCTTACTTTATCTCCTAAGTTATCGTCGGTTTTTCCACGATTGAGTAAAGTAACTTGGTGATTATCTTCTACTAACAACTTAGCTAATTTTTTGCCAAAAAATCGATTACCGCCGAGAATGAGTATATTCATAGATGTTCTTTCTGGGAAATGTTATATCTTGTTTTTTTCGATTAGGGCGTGTCGACATTTAGAAAAATAACTCAAATAATCGAGCTTAGTCTTTTAAAATATAAACTTTTGACCCCGATCCTGTTCCCAATCCCGATTTTTTAACATTTTGCTAGCACTGTGCGATAGAGGCTGTTGCAAATAGTGATCAAAACAAACCGGAAAAACTGTAAAGATAACTTAACAAAACAGACAAGGTTCTTTATTTTCGAAAACAGGACCAGGATCGGATCGATATCAGGATCAACTTTACTACTTTTGTAAAATTTAAATGTCAACACTCCCTATATATATAATATTGTAAAATAATTTAATGATAAATTATAACTTACTTTAGTTGTGTATTCTCATGTTTTTTCAGTTGAGCTATGCCACTAAATAATCTAGATTTTACGGTTCCTAAAGGAATTTCTAATATTGCGGCAATTTCTTTGAGTGATTTTTCTTCTACAAATCTCAAAAAAAGAACCGGACGACTTGCAGAAGAAGTTTGTTCTATAGCATTTATAACATCTATTTGTCCTAAAAATTCGATACAATGAGTTTCTTGTTGTTCCTGTTGCTGTAGCCAATCACTTTGGAATAAAATTTTACTGCTTTTTTCTTTTTTTAAACGTTTTACTGCAATGCGATTTGCAATACGGTATGTCCAAGAGACAAAAGCTTTTGGCTCTTTGAGCAACCATAATTTTTTAAAGATGACAATAAATACTTCCTGTAATAAATCCTCTGCAAGAGTGTTGTCTTTTGTCAGTGTTTTTAAATAACGAAAGATAGGTTGCTGGATTTGTATAAATAGTTTGTTAAGGGCGTCGCGATCACCTGTTTGTGCAAGAGAAATAAGCATTTCATTTTGATGCACTGTCATCACTACTACCTTGAATTAGTATATTACTTTGAGCTTGAATAGCTTTAAGTATGCGAATATTACAAAGATTAATATAACTCTTAAGTGAAAAAAGCACAAAGCACAATGTTCCATATGTAAGTAGAGCGGCAATTAATATTAACCAATGTAAACGATTGTGTATATTCATACAGAAAAAATAAGCTACTAACAGTAGTCCTTCAAAAAAACCCGCACCAATTAGCCATCTTTTAAAATTTTTTTCTGCTTCATCTATTTTATTTAAAGCTGCTTCGCGAACGTTATCTAATGCATTCATTTTGATCTCCTATATTTAGTGTGGAATTAACTTATCTATTATTAAAGAGACACAAAAAACAAATAGGTTCGTAAATTTTTAAAATAAATATTAAAGGACGTTATTTTAGAATAGCTATTTTTCGATTCAAATAAGTGATTTTTTGTAATAAACTAATATTGATTGAGCAGGTTGTCGATATTTAAAAAATAATACACGTACAATTTAGCAATAAAAATATAGACTGTGATATGAGTGGTTGTTTTCTATTTTGAATATCAACATATCTAAGGTGTATGATCAATTAGATATTTATAACTATCGTAATCGTAGCGGTAGTCGTGACCCTGTCCGTAACCGAATATTTTAAGTATTTCTTGAAAAAGAAATCGCAACTGATTGGTTATGATTACGATCACGACTAGGGTCATAGCCACAGTCATGAATTTTTAGTATAATGTTTTAACTGATGACAGCCCAATTATTTTGAAAAGCCTTTATAAAATACTAAAACTTATTTGAGAGATGCTCATGGGAAAAAATATTAATGACAATACAAAAATTTCAGGAAATATAACTGTAGAAGAGTGGAAAAATCTAAGAACGATTTTATTAAAAAACATGAAAGAGCTTCCATTACAAGAATGGAATGCAGCATTTGATATCTTTTATTCTCGGATTCAAACGCGATTTTTAAATCCGATAACATCTATTCTCGAAAAGGATCTGATGCAAGGTGAAGGATTTACCGTTGTTGCGATACAGTGTATTTTAATCGAATTTCTTGAAGCGTTCTACCAAGGAAAAATCTATACAGTAAAGAGAGATAATCTTTGGCTGTATGAATATAGGAGTAGCCGTCAATTATTTAAAGATTTTTTACTAGGACATGCACCTTTTAACGAACAATTTTCAGAGAAGTTAGCTGCAAATTTTTATAGTCATATTCGCTGTGGTTTGTTGCATGAAGCGCAAACCAAGGAAACCTCAAAAATACGTGCTAGAAGTAGTAGTAATCTGGTAAAAGAGTTAGATAAAGGCAACATGATTATTTACCGAACAAATTTTCAAGAAGCTCTTATTTGTTTTATAGAAAACTATAAAAATGAGCTCTTAGTTAACATGAAAAGAAGGCAAAATTTTATTCGTAAAATGGATGATCTTTGTGGAATAGAACATGTACTTTATTTTGCCTATGGAAGTAATTTGAAATTTTCGCGGTTGTTAAAACGATTTGGCGAAGGTCATGATTCCCCCAAAATTCACAATTCTTTTATTGGACATCTTGTCGATTATGAATTTAAATTTAATAAAAAAGGGAAAGATGGCACATCTAAGGCGAACATATTGAAGAAAGAAGATTCTACTGTTTGGGGCGTTTGCTATGAAATAGATAAAAATGCACTTTCCTTATTAGATCGCTACGAGGGTGGTTATAGCCAAGTTGTTGTGACAATCGAAGACGCTGAGGGCAACAAAACGAGAGCGATTACTTATATTTCAGAAAGTGTTTTTTCTGATGTAGTTGCGCCATCTGTTGGTTATTTTGAAATAGTTGTTGCCGGAGCTAAAGAGCAAGATCTTCCTCAAAGTTATATTGATGAAATTTGTAAAGAAATTGATATGGACACGCTCCAATAAAAAAGGGATAAATATGAAGCCGAAGTTTACTTAAAATTTAAATCGTAGGTAAGCATTCCTGTTGCTGATGGAAAAACAAGTAAACTCCAATCTTTAGAAATAGTTGCTAAGCCCTCTTTTGAGTAGCCGGGAGCCACTTCTATTTTAAAATCATGTTTTAGATTATATAAATAAAATTTATCTAGTAGTTGCATTGCTAAATACTCTTCGTTTGGTGAAAAACTAGAGAATGTGTAAGATTCTTTTAATGGTAATATCCGATCTAGAATGTATTTTGGGTTTTCTTTTTTGTAAATTTTTACTTGTTTATATTTATCAATTACAATTAGTACTTTGTTGCCGTTTTTAGTAAGCAGTACTTGTTTGATTCGCTCGCGGAGATCTGTATCAATCATTGATGATTTTGTTAGAAGGTTGTTCTTAATCGAAAAAAGATGAACACGGCCTTCAAAGTCACCTACAACAAGTTGCGTTTTTTGTCTTAGCTTGCAAAAGCTTATTTCGCTTTTAAGCTTTATTTTTTGTGCTATTTTTTTTCTAACGATGTTGTAATTAAAAAGAAAAAATCCCTTTTTAGTTTTAATAGAAAAGAATATATTCTTATCGTCAGGAGAAAATGCAACAGCTGATTCTTGGTAGTATTCTCCGTTGATGTGTTTTTTCAAATCTATTACTATCTTTAAGTTTGTTATGTCAAAAACAACAATCCTGCCTTTGGCATAAGATACTATTATGTATTTTTCATTATGGCTAAATTGATAATCTGAAATATGCACCATATCATAATCAATTCGGGCTTTGTTTTTATTTGTTTCCCGTTCCCAAATAGAAATGGCCGCTTTATATGTGATGCCCGCATACTTTTTTTGTGGACTGATTCTAATGCGACTATCGAGAAAAGATGCCGAACCAACTTGACTTAGTAAAAGAGTTATTACTTCCTTTTGGTCTTGCAAATGTAAAGGGGTTACTTTTTGTTCAATTGCCCAAAATTGAGCAACGAGTTTACCTTTTTTACGCACTAATAAAACCACTTCGTTCTTGTTAAAATTGACATCAAAAATATTCGAAACCTCAGAATCTCGATGCTGTGCTAGAATTTTTTTAGAAATAGCATCCCAAATGATAAAACCTCTGCTTACAGAAACAAATAGGCGACTTGTTTTGTTATAATAAATGCCATTCACTTTATAAGAATGTTGACCTACAGATGATATTGTTAAGTTATCAGCAAAAGCATTTTTCCCTTCTATGATGTTTATATTTCCTTTTTGATCACCGTAAAGAATCTGATTTTTTTGTGAAGACATTGCTAAACAGTACATTTTTTTTCCTAGGAAATTAAAAGATTGTTTTTGTACTTTCCACTGCGATTTATTGATTAGTCTCCAAATACCAATATGCGTAGTTAAGCGGCCTAAAAGTAAAGTTCCGTCTTGTGAAAAAATTAAAGGAACATTTTCAGCGGATCTTTTACGGCCTGTTGGAAAAACAAATTTTTTCTTATTTGTTAAATCGTATATCCACATTTCTTCGCGAAATCCTACGGCAACATAGTTGTGAGAATAAGCCATTTGGTAACACTTTTCAACGCCTGGCAAATGGTATTTTTGTTGTTGCATCGTATCGAGATTTACTTTTACTAAATAATCTATATCACAAAAAGTCACGGTATTTTTGTAGAATGCTTTCTGTTTATAGAAAGGAAATGTAATTGCATTTCCTGTGTCCAAGTTTCCTTTATTTTTTTTTAACGACGAGTATTTCCATATATAGGTTTTTCCTGTTGCAATCATACTTAGGTAGTTTTCGTTTAATTGAGGAAATAATTTAGCGTTAGGCGGGAAAGTATATTCTCGTTTTTTTTGCGGAATGTTGGGTTCTACAGAATATTTTTGGAAGTAATAAAGGTATTCTTTGAGTTTTTTAGATTTATTTTGGGTGATGGATTTCGCTGTATTTATTTCTTGATTGGCTTGGTGCATTGTTTTTTGATAGAAGTGGTATTCTGCCATTTTAATGTGAGCTTTTGTAAGTTGCTTCTCTGCATGTTTTAAAGCGACTTCTTTTTCTTTTTTTTGTTGTTGTAGTTGTTGATTTATTCTTTCTTTATCATAAGAAAACCAAGCAATTACAGCGATAAAGCAAACTAAAATAGAAATGACTAACGAAAGTAGTTTGTTGCGAATATACCATTTTTTTAAACGATACAAAGACTCTAAACGAATAGATATAGGTTTTCCATTTAGATAATTTTCTAAGTCAGTGTGTAATTCTTGTGCTGATTGGTAACGTTTGGCCGGAGATTTGTCTAGGCATTTTAAGCATATAAGTTCTAGTTCTTTTGGAATATCGGGATTTAGAGTTCTTGGCAAAATAGGTTCTCTACTAACTACATTGTAAGCAATTTGCACATACAGATTTCCTTGAACAGGAGGTCTTCCAGTTAACATTTCATAAAGAGTTGCTCCTGTGGAATAGACATCTGTTCTTTCATCTACAGGTTTGCACAGTGCTTGCTCTGGCGACATGTAAAAAGGCGTACCCAGTATATCTCCTTGTTGAGATAGACTATTTTTTTCGTCTACCATTTTGGCTAGGCCAAAATCCATTAACTTTGGTTCGCTATTTAGAGTTAACATAACATTATCTGGTTTTATATCGCGATGAATTATTTTTTTATTATGAACTATTTCTAGCGCAGAACAAATTTTCATAATGATGTTAACAGAGTCTTGAAACTCTATTTGTTTTTCATTCATTTTTTGAGCAAGGCTTACCCCTTCAATATATTCCATGACAAAATACATTTGAGGCTCCTGGCCGCTATCATACAGTTGAATAATATTAGGGTGTTGTAGTACAGTAATCGCTTTGATTTCTTGCAAAAATCTCTTTATTCCACTGTGGTCAATATTTGGATTTGTAATAACCTTGAGCGCTACAAATCGATTTAGCTTTGTATCTATTGCCTTATGTACAACTCCCATTCCTCCTCGCCCAAGTTCCGATAAAATGCGGTAGTGCCCAAATTTTTTATGATCCTTTCTTTGATTTTTTGTGTAAGCATCTACTCTTTGTATAAATTTTTGGAAGTAAGGTAAAGTTTGTTTCAAAGTGGTTTTTTCCGGAAAATGAACAAGTGGGTTTTTTCTTAGAGTTGACTGTAAAAATAATTTCATCTGTTCGATAGAGAGGAGTTCATCTTTTAGCATTTGTGATGCAATGTTTTTGGCTTCTTCCTCTGTCAATATTTTGCAGTCAACTAAACTGAGATAGTTTTTGTGTTTATTAAATCGATGCATGTTTTGATAAAACCAAGCCACTAAATTTTTTTGTTCTACAATTTTTGTTTGTTCGTATTGCTGTAGAATAAGAAATTCAATAAACCAATTATCAGTCATTTGGGTTTGTTGCTTCGATATTTTGCTATCGAAATATTCAGGAAAATCCAAGTTAGAATCTTGTATTGCTAAATTGGGATGAATAGTTTCTAAAATAAAACACAAAAAGGCATTTTTTTTCATTTTTAACTCACTTAGATCGTTTTAAATGCGTATATATTAAATATGTTGTCTCTTTTGAAAGAATTTTTTGTTGTGGGGCATTACTAACATAACACAAATTTTGTAAACCGCAAAGGGCTCTAAAAATTTAGAAATTCTATTATTATTTTTGTATTCTTTGCTTACTTCCAGTATTGGAAGTGACAACTTTCTATACTTATTTTTGAGAGTTTCAGAAATTACAATGAGAATATGAGTGGTCAGTGTTTTAAAAATATTGTAAGATTTTAAATAGAGTATGATTGTAACCACAGCAATTGAACAGTAATTCAGATAGGAAGTAATATTAATGGAACATTCTATAAATGATGATGAGGAGTTACTAACGGCGGTTAAGCTTCTTTCACCAGGAACTCCACTTCGAGATGGCGTAAACCTTATTTTGCAAGGTGGTCTAGGTAGTCTTATTGTGCTAAGTGATTTGCCTGAAGTTTTAGCTCTAACAAAAGGTGGTTTTCATTTAGATTGTGAATATACTCCTATGCGTCTTTTTGAGTTGGCAAAGATGGATGGGGCTATTATTATCTCAGAAGATTTAAAGCGTATTGTATGTGCTAACGCCAACCTTGTACCTGATTACGAATATTCATCTGAAGAAACAGGAATTCGTCATCAAACGGGAGAACGATTTTCCAAACAAACAAATAAAATTGTGGTTACAATTTCAGAACGTCGCAAAACATTGCACCTTTATGCTAACAACCAAAAATATATGTTTCGCAGTGTTCCTATACTTATTTCTAGCGCTAATCAAACAATGTTGGCTTTAGAAAGACACATAAAATCATTGATTGTGGCTATACAAAAACTTCATCTAGGGGAAATAAGAGAGAATGTGAGTTTGGTGGATGTTATTACCGCAATACAGTATAGTGAAATGGCACGGCGTACAAAAGTAGAACTTGATAGGCACCGTATAGAACTTGGTAACGAAGTTGTTTCACTTCACCTAAATTCTCCCGAGCAAGAAAAAGTTATTGAAAACGGTTTCCTAGTGATACGCGATTACTATAAAAGCGACAAACGCACGGAAGAAGATGTACTAAAACGCCTACAAAAATTAGATGACCAAGCACTGCTCAATGGTGGTAATATCAGTTTAGCAATGGGATTTCCACGAGATATTAATAGTTATATTGATGCTATTGCACCACGTGGCTATCGCATATTGTCTATGATTCCGCGTCTATCAAGTGCAATTATCAAAAATTTAGTAGAAAGCCTTGGAGCATTCAGCGCTATTCGTGACGCTTCCACTGATTCATTAAAAGACATAAAAGGAATTGGCGAAATCCGTGCACAGCTTATAAATAAAGAGATTTTACGTATTATTTATATGGCGGAAAAGTGGAGCACATAAAAATTACAATCATAAACTAAGGATACAGATCTTGGGAAAGTAACAAATGGCAAAAAGAAAACAACCCTCACGCAAGCAGATTGTAAAAAAAATTCTTAGTTCAATAATTGCACCAGTAAAAGCAGATGAACTAGTTGCAAAAGTACTAAAAAAATATACACCCACAGCAAAAGATCCTAAAAAAGCTATTCGTTCTTATTTGCGCGAGTTAGATGGGGAATTGCTGATATTTGAAGATTTACATACTGTTGTACCTTTAAAAGTTGCGATGGAGGGAGTCCAGTACTATATAACGTTTGACGAATTTTTACAACAAGGCGTACTTTTACCAGTAGTTTTTTCTTCTTTTACTAATTGGTATGGAAAAAAGAAAGTGCAGTTGCTGGACGCATCTCATCGAAAATTAGATTATGAAGAAACAACAATAGAGCTTAAAAAACAAAGTCCACTCGATTTATTTATGCCTAGTGAAATTATAGGGTATAGCTTAGAATCATGGTTTAAAGAAAATGAAATAACAAATAAAAATATCATTTTGATTACAATTGTCGATTGGAATAAACATTGTTTTTCTCTAGAAGTGAAAACATTAGAGGGAATTAATAAAGAGAATAACCAACGATTTGCTGATATTGTGTTTGGCATGTTAGAGAAAGCCAGCAAGGAACATATAAATATATACAGGACTATACCAACAGCATATTATCTTTTGAAAAAAGAGAATAAACTACCATGCAAGTACTGGCAAGATATTTTAATTGATGATGGTCGTATGATGTTCGATGATTTTTGTATTCAATACATAGAAAATACGCGATTTGGATGGATATCTGAGGAAAATGAAGAAGAATACGCTTTAGATAAAAAGGAAGGGGATAAAGTTTATTGCTTCAAGGCATTTCTTAAGTACGAAGATACAATCTGGCGCTCTTTTCAAATTCAGGGAATAAATACTTTAGCAGACCTTAACGATTGTATGATGGAGTTTTTTCAACGCGATTTTGATCATATGGCAGGTTTTTGGAAATGTACCCAGCGTGGAAAAAATAAACGCAAGCGTTACCGCGAAATAGAGTTGGCGAATATCAATCCTTTTGGCGAAGGAGATGGAGCAGAGATTCCTATTGCAACGTTAGATATGCAAGTAGGTGATCGATTAAAATATGTCTATGATTTTGGGGATTGGATAGAGCATGTTATTGAATTACAAGACATTTTTGAGCCAAAGAAAAAAGAACTATATCCAGTAGAAACAGGGCGTAATAAACCAAATTATAAATATTGCTCTATGTGTAAGGAAAAAAGTAAAAAAGAAGTGGCAAAGTTCATTTGTATTGATTGTTCCCAAGAACAAAGAGAAGTTCTTTGTTGTGAAGACTGTATAGAAGAACATGACGGATGTTTTTTGGAAGACATCTTATATTAAAGGTTTTTCTGTAAAATCAATATTGTTGTTCTCACACCGGTGAATAGAGAATCCTTTGGTCAATTGATTTGCGAATCTGGATTATCAAGAATTTAGTAGAAAGCCTTGGAACATTCAGCGCTATTCGCGACGCTTTCACTGATTTATTAAAGGACATAAAAGGAATCGGAGAAGTTTGCGCACAGCTTATTAATAAAGAGATCTTACGCATCACTTATATGGCAGAAAAATGGAACACGTAAAAATAGGCAATAGGACCAAAGACAATTTTATCTAAAAAATTTAAGCGCGAATTTGTACTTTGGTCTTCTCCGAGAAAGAATACGTGGCGATATATGTGCGTAGGATCTCCCGAATCACTGACTTCAGAAAAACATACTAGCTCACCACCATCAATTGGCGCTTCGCCAAAATATCGACTAAACTAGAAAATCAAATAATATTCAACAATCAATAAATCTATCTTCCATTAATTCCATACATTTTTTAAAAGCAGGAATCATTCCCTCGCCAGTCACTGCGGTTGTTTCATAACTAGGAACACTCAAATAGTTTATTTCGCGTTCTAGTTTTTCTACATCAACGATACTTTCATCTTCCAAATCGCGTTTATTCCACTGGATTACAAGAAGAAGGTCTTCTATTGACAGTCCTTTTTTATGCGAAACATCCTTAAGTAGATTTAGCGCTCCGATGTTGTCTTCGAGCGTAGGCTTTTGGCTATCCACTATAAATATAATGCCGTCTACACGATCTAGTATTGCGTCTATATCGCTGATATGATCATCTAGGGTCATGTGATGACCACATGCAAAGCAGCTGTGAAAAGAAGGGGATACAAATAGCCTATATTTTATAGTGATGTCGTTTATTTTATTGGGCGAGATAAATTCAAAATATAGATAGTCGCGGTGCTTTGTGATTATCTCATGAGTGAGTTCTTTGCAAACGTAGTTGCTTACTTTTTTGTGTATTATTTCTAGACTACTTGTTCTTCCTGAAAGAGGTAAGCCGTAATACATAATGCGAAAGCAAACTTGTTTGCTGTTTTGGTTTATTATTGGCATGAACCTAACCTTGATAGGATTGGAAGCTGTATTTTTACTTTTGCGAAAATAACTTTTTTTCTATTTCATCTAGGGCGTGTCATCATTCAATACAGATAAAAATATAACGGATTCATTTAATGATACGCCAGTAGTATTGAGCCCGAGCCCGTTTGCGAGCCCGCGCCCGAAAACTTTTTGAGAGCGACAGAAAGTGATTTATTGGTTCAATACTAGTTTTTTGCGATGGAAAAAGAAACTTTGCTTCTTTGATAAATTGTTAGTGAAAGTTTCGGAAATGGGCTCGCAAACGGGCTCGGGCTCGAAAAAACACACAATATTTTGAATGATGACACGCCCTAATTTTTCATGATTTAAATTCATTGTATTACCTTACTTCGTGCCATGTGCCACGACTACGTTTCACGAGATTCGAATCGCGCACATCGAGTTTGTAAGAGTAGTTATACCAAACTATACACAACTTTTATAGGTCGCAACTTGGGTTAAAAATAACATTCGTGCACAAGAAATGGATAGCGTGGTATTTCGCAATCTTTTACTGTTCTTTGACAAACAAAATTTACTTTCAAAACTTGTTGATGATTTTACTGAAAGAGTTTTTGAAGAGAGAGAGCTTTGTGTTGCAGCAAGTAAATTGTGGAATAAAACTATTCGTTCTCACAGTGAAATGCATCAAATAATTATAGATGTAACCCGCCAAGTTATACCTCGCTATAAGCACGATTATAATGATGGACCGGTAGTTCCCGCGGGGGGTTTGTTAGACACAAAGAAAAAAGCGAAGAATTTTAAAAAAAAATTGTAAGAAAAATAGAACCATGTAAGGAAAAGATGAAGATTTTAATAGTAGGATAAAATGTCAGATTGCAAAAAAAAAGCTCTAATCCTTGTTTTATAAGGATTAGAGCAAAGCTCCCCGAGTAGGACTCGAACCTACGACCTAGTGGTTAACAGCCACGCGCTCTACCAACTGAGCTATCAAGGATGATAAAAATATTTATACCATATCTTTTGACTATTGCAATAGTTTTTTTTATTTTTTTTTGCAATTTTTTGTCAAGTCAATGCTTTGTTCATTCTAATTCTTTTTTTTTCAGTTACTTAGGTTAAATAAAAAAGAATGCTTTTTTATTATTGTTTTAGATTTTGAATTTACATTTTAGTTGTTAATTTACTCGATATTGTTCATTTCTTGCTCGTAGGCAAATAATGCTGGTGTTCCTCCGGTATGCCAAAAGAGGAGATTACCTGATAATTTATTTTGTTTAATAAGACTTAGAAATCCGGCAAAAGCTTTGGCTGTATATACTGGATCTAGAAAAATAGCTTCTGTTTGCGCCAACTGTGTTATAGCGTTTTTTTCTGCTTGCGATAGAATTGCGTAGCCTTCTCCTAGGTAATCATAGTTAACATTGAACTCTTGCGGGGAGAAAGATAGGTTTTTGTTTGTTAGAGAATTTATGTTTCGGGCAATTTCGCATATTGCGTTTTCAAATTGTTGTTGTGGATTACAGTCTACACTTATTCCTAATATATTTGTTTTAATATTGTGTAGTTTCGCACCATAAACTAATCCTGCTTGGGTGCCTCCGCTACTGGTGGCGAGAATTATATTATCAAAATGAATATTTGTTGTTTGTTGTAGTTCTTCTATGGCAGTTGCGTAGCCATATGCTCCGATGTTGTTGGAACCACCATAAGGAATAACGTAGGAATCTGGTAGTTTTTGCGCTAGTTGTTGCATGTATTCTTCGCGTTGGTGTTTTTCGCACCAGTGTATTTTGGCTTGGAGTAAATTATCTAATAACAGGTTACCATTGTCTCTTTTGGGAAGGCCCAATACTAAGTGACAATTGAGTCCTGATAAACGTGCAGCAGCGGCTGTTTGTCGACAATGATTGGATTGTGACATACCTGCTGTTATAATATTTTTGGCGTTGTTTTTTTGAGCGTCGGCAATGAGATATTCTAATTTACGAGTTTTGTTGCCACCAAATGCTAGTCCTGTTAAATCGTCTCGTTTTATCCATATGTTTGCATTTAACTGTTTGCTTAGATTGTTGAGTTTATGTAGTGGAGTTGGAAGATTTGCTAGTGAAAATTTGATTATATCCATAAATATTATTCCTTGTGGTATTAGGCTAGAATACGTTGGCATCTAGAAAATGTGTTGTAACTACTATTATAAAAATAAATAACTCGATCCCGGCGCAACTTGAGTTAAGTGAATCGCAAAGTTTTTGAGCACGTTTCAAGTCAGCGTAGAATTTGAATGTCAAAGAAGGGCAGCCTGAGAGGCACATAACTGTGGCTATGTAACCGAAGGCTTAACGCCGCTATGACACTCAAAGGCAAGCTGCATGCTCTTAAAAACTTTTTGCGACTTGCTTAAAAAATAATATACACGACATATGTTATTTTTCTCTACTTTTTTATCGAGTAATTTGATATGTTTTTGAAAATGAATTTGGTCGAAAAGTATACTTAAAATTAATGTAGTTTTTTGGTGTGTTTGTTTTGGATAAAGTTTCTTGACAACAACCAATGATCAATGTATACTTATTCGGACTGCAATACCCGTAGTTTAAAATTTTCACACCGAATTTCAGACCATCAAACACTTCTAAAATTACACCTTAAATTTTGGTGGTTTTGTATGTTTCTCAACTATATTTGTTTATGTTGAGAGCTGTATTTTTAGGTTTGTTATAGAAATGAAAATATATGCCTGAATCAAATACGTCGGATCTTTCCGTTATAACCAGTGAAGAAGACACAAAAAAGCATAAAGAACGTGACATTCACAGCTTGCGGAAGAAAAAAGCTTATGAATTCGAAGAGTCTTTTCGTAAATTTGCTGGACAAAAAATGCTTGTGTTTATCAAAGGTCATCCTGATCCTGATAGCATTGCATCTGCTTGGGCGCATCGTTTTATTGGTAGCAATTTAGGGGTTGACGTAAATATAGTTTATTTCGATCCTGTTAGTCATGCTGAAAACCGCGCTTTGGTAAAAACTCTGGGTGTAACTATGATTCCTTATAGTGATGAAATGGATCTCTCAGATTATACGTGTTATGCGCTTGTAGATACACAAGCGACTGATTTTCCGGCGTTGGAAAAAATGCCAGAAGGGGCTGAGTTGTTTTCTGTTGTGGACCACCACCGCAATATGGGTAAGTTAAAAGCTTACTTTACTGATATTCGCGAAAATGCGGGCGCAACTAGCTCTATTTACGCTGAGTATTTAAAGTATGGCACTGTGTCCATGACTATGGGTAATACAGAAGATGTTGAATTGTCTACGGCGCTACATCACGGTATTCGTAGCGATACAGATAACTTTCTTCTTGCCCGAGAAATTGATTGGCGAGCAGCGACTTATTTATGTACATATGCTGATAACGATATGTTGCGTGTTATTGCCTCATCACCAATTACAGCAAATACTATGGATATTTTACAAAAAGCTTTAGCTAGCAAAGAAATTCGCGACAATTATATATTTTCAGGTGTGGGTTTTGTTCGCGATTCTGATCGCGATGGTATTGCTCAAGCGGCTGACTATCTTGTAAGACGCGAAGGTATTGATACAGCAATTATATTTGGCATAGTTGATGACAAATATATTCATGGTTCTTTGAGAACCCAAAGTACAACTGTTGATCCTGATAGTTTTTTGAAATCAGTTCTTGGGGTTGACAAAGAAACAGGAAAACCATATGGCGGAGGGCGGCTTGACAAAGGGGGTTTTCAAATACCTTTGGGAATGTTTTCAGGTTGTTCAGATCGCGATTTACTATGGGAACTTGTTTCACGAACTATTAAGTCTAAGTTTTTAAAGAGCTTGGGTGGTTAGATGTGGTGAAAGATGCTTTATCATTTTTTACTTCTAAGAGTTTTTAAAGGTATATAAACGTGCGTTATGCTATTATTTCAGACATACATAGTAACCTAGAAGCATTAGACGCCGTATTAAAACACATAAAAAGTCGCCGAATAAATAGAATTATATGTCTTGGGGATGTGGTCGGTTATGGGCCAGATCCCCAAGAATGTTTAAAAATTGTACGCGAAACGGCTGATGTGTGTGTAAAAGGCAATCACGAAGAAGCTATAATTGAAGGCGCTTATCTTTTTAACGATCGTGCTAAAGCTTCTATCGAATGGACTCAAAAATCTCTTGCAGAGATGGGGAGTGGAGAAATAAACAGGCAATTCTTGTCGGACTTGCCGTTATCATATACAGAAGATAATTATTTATTTGTGCATGCTTCACCTCTTGATCCGACTTCTGATTATATTTTTGGAGCGAAGCAGACAGTTAAAACTGAAAAATATCAGAATGTATTTTCTGCATTTGATTCTATCTTGTTTATTGGACATACTCATATTCCTTGTGTAATCACTGAAGATTTAAAAACAAGTTATGTTGATGAGTTAGGATATAAGTATCATTTTCAAAATCAAAAAGCAATTATTAATGTGGGCTCTGTAGGACAACCACGTGACAAGGATAACAGAGCTAGTTATCTGGAAGTGATTGATGATATGTTTTTTTTCCATCGTATACCTTATGAAATGGAAAAAACACGTCAAAAAATATTAGCAAATGAATATTTGGATAATTATCTAGGAGAGCGACTGCTCTTAGGGAAATGATTTTTTCTAAAGGTATTTTTATGGCTTACACAAGGTCTTTAAAAAATTTAATCGCCGAATTTGGAAAATTACCTGGAATAGGTAATAAAACTGCTGAGAGATTGGGTTTTTATATTTTGAATGTTTCTCACGGTGATGCAATGTCTTTGGCGGATGCTATTGCTGAAGTTAAGAATAATGTAAAACGTTGCAAACAATGTTTTAATATTGCCGACGAAGAATTGTGCGAAATATGTAGCAATCCACGTCGAGATCATAGTACAATTTGTGTGATTGAGCAAACAAAAGACCTTATTTCTTTAGAAAAAACGGCGACCTACCAGGGGCTCTACCATGTGCTAATGGGAAGGCTTGCTCCTTTAGAAAATCAACATCTTGAAGCAACAACGATTAAAGAGTTGATTGGACGGTTAAAGAACGAAGAAGTGAAGGAAGTTATTTTAGCGACAAATCCAAATATCGAAGGAGATGCAACAGCTCTCTATATACGTGAGCAATTAGAGAATTTTTCTATTAAAATTTCGAAAATTGCGCGCGGAATCCCAACAGGGGGAAGCATAGAGTTCGCAAATCAGGCAATGCTTACCGATGCGTTGTCTGGTCGACAGGATTTTAAATAAGGGGGAAATACTATGCATATAGGTATTCAGATACAGCCTAAACTCAAAACTGAGCAAAGTATAGCACCGCATATTATACAATCTATAGAAGTATTGGCCCTACCTGTTCTAGAGTTACATAATTTTGTTCAAAATCAACTGCAAGAAAACCCGGTTTTAGAACAAAAAGAAAATTTTGCCGAGGAAGACAAACAAAGCGAACCTGAGCGCGAACGTGAACGCGAAGAAAAAAGTGAACAGAGTGACGATGACTTTTTGAGTAGCTTTGAAAATCTTGAATCGGAAGATTTTCGCGAATACTTTGCTGAAAATCATATTCCAAAAAGATTTGACGAAAAAGATAAAAAATTTGAAGCAATTAAAAATACGGCTTCACCGCAAAATTCACTACAAGATCATTTGTATGAACAATTGCATTTTTTTGAATTGTCAGAGCATTTGCTTAATATTTGTAAACATATTATCTATAACATAGATGGTAATGGTTACTTGCGTTATTCATTGGAGGAAGTAACTCAGCCAATGGATGGCGAAGTTACTATGGAAGAAGCAGAAGTTGCGCTTCACTACGTGCAGAAATTGGAGCCAACAGGAGTAGGTGCACGTAATATGAAAGAATGTCTGCTTTTACAGTTAGAAGTAGAAGATAATGATTATCTGTTTAAGAAAAATCTAATAGAAAATCATTTAGAAGATATTTGTAATAATAAATATCCGAAAATAGTAAAAGAAACAGGACGTTCTTTAGAAGATATCAAAAATACAGTTGGGTCTTTACAAAAATTAAATCCGAAACCAGGAGGGAATATTTCTTCTGAAAATGCGCATTTTATTATTCCTGATGTTGTTGTTACTAAAGAGGGCGATGAGTATATAGTCCATTTAGAAGAAAAATATGTACCACAATTGCGCATTAATAATACCTATCGCAAGCTTTTGCGTGAAAAAAATTCGCAAGCAAAAGAGTTTGTTAAGAAAAAAATGGAATCAGCCAATTGGATTATTGATGCGATTCGCCAACGACAACAAACGTTGCGTTTGGTTATTGAAGAAATCGTTGAGCATCAACATGACTTTTTGGAATATGGACTTTCTCACTTGCGGCCTTTAAAAATGAAAGATCTAGCTGAAAAATTAGATGTTTCTATTTCAACAATTAGTCGCGCAATGTCTGAGAAATATATTCAAACTCCTCGAGGAATATTTCCTCTGAAGTTTTTCTGTACTGGATCTATCAGTAAAAATGATGGTGAAAATGAATCGCGTGTAAGTGTACAAGAACGCATTCAGCAGATTATCAACCAGGAAGATAAACGTAAACCTCTCTCTGACGTCGATATATCAAAAAAACTAAAAGAAGTAGGTTTAGATATAGCGCGTCGCACCGTAACTAAGTACCGAGAATTCTTAAAAATTCCCTCTTCAAGAAGAAGAAAAGTTTACTAGAAGAGTTTTCAGTGAAAATCTTAAAGCTATCTATTCAAGGGTTTACCTGTTATAGGGAACCCATTACCATTGATTTTTCCGATTTAGAGTTATTTGCCATCACCGGAGCTACTGGCTCAGGAAAGAGTTCTATTATTGACGCAATTATTTTTGCGCTTTATGGCAAAGTACCTCGTGTGACAAATGATGTTAGCTCCCTAATTTCTTATGATGTTGATGCTATGCACGTTTTACTTGAGTTTAAATCAGGTACGAATGTCTACAAAGTAGCACGTAAAGTACAACATAAAAAAAGCACACAAGCAATACTTGACAAGTGGAGTGGTGATTGGGAAGAATGTGCTTCTGGAGTACGCCTTGTAAATCAAGAAGTTGCTAATGTCGTTGGTCTCGACTATGATTCATTTATTAGATGTATTATTCTTCCCCAAGGTGAATTTGCACGTTTTCTTACCGATGCTAAAAGTCGCCAAGATATTCTTACTCATCTCCTTAACCTTGGCATTCTAGGTCGAATGCAACAAAAAGCATCAAAAAATTACGATGCTGTGAAGAAAGAAATTGAGTATATTGATTTGCGTTTGAATAATGAATTTGCTGGAGCAAATCAAGAAAATCTTAAAAAAAATGAGCTTGAGTATAATCAATTAGAAGAAGAACTCGATATTTTAATGGTAAAATATCAGCAACTAAATGAATTATGTTCTGAACAAAAAGAGCTTTTGGAGTTGTGGGAAAATCGAGCACATTTACAAAGCAAGTACAAGAAATACTTACCGCGGCTAGAACAAGTTCAGGTTTTAGAAAATAAAATGAAAAAAGCGCGGCGCATTTTACCATTTTTGCCAAAGTTAGAACAATTAAATGTTGAAAACGATAGGTTAAAAAAACTGCTGCAATGCCAAGAAGAGCAACAACAAAAGATTCATGATCTACAGCAGGAATATAGTTGCCAAGAAGAAGAACTTATCGTTAAAGAAAAGCAATTCAAAGAAATAGAAGAAATAGAAAAGAGACTGAGTGAAGTTCAAAAGATACTCAGTGTAAACGAACAGTTACTTACTGAAAAGCACGATTTTGAACGTGAAAGTGCAGAGCACGCGAAAGTGCAAAAGCGTCAAAAAGAAACAATTCAAAGTCTACAAGTTCTTCATAGTGAGATAAGTAAACTGTCGCAGCAAATAGAAAAAAATAACAAGGAGTTAGTTTCTTGCGAAAAAGAGGCAAAAAAATGGCTTGTGTATTGGGATAACCAAAGCTATATACAAGTGTTAGAAGTTGCAGAACAAAGCTATCGCGAAAAACAAAAAAAACATGTAAATATAGTTCAACTTTTAGAAGAACGCCAAAAAAGTTTACAAGGTTTTACTCGTGAATATAAGAGTTGCGAAGAAGATCTTCGAAAAACCCAAGCAGAAATAAAAAAGTTTGGTTGTAAAGATGAACTAAGAAAAACACTTTTGCAAATTGAAAAGCACGAGGAATTACAACGTAATTATGATACTCAGTTTGCAGAGAAAGAAACAGAGGTTTTGCGTTTATCAGAAGAGAAAAAAGAGTGTAGCGTAATCGAAAAACATCTTGCTAAATTAAGTGAACAGCACAGTGGATTACAAAAAAAACTCGATGAAAAAAAACAGCAACTAGATTTAACGACAAATTTATATGAAGAGTTAACTCCTATCCACAATTCACTTGTAGAACTTTATATTGTTCTGGAAGAGAATAATAAACAGCAAAGTGCTTTAGATATATTATTAAAAGCGAATAAAAAGAAACACAAAAAAGTATCTACAGAATTAACAAAAAATCAAAAATTGCGCGAAAAATGGTTAAAGAAGTTACAAGAAAGCGAAGCCTCTTATGAGGAAATGCGCCGCGAGAATATGTCTAATATTTTGCGTTCACATTTAGATAGTGGTGATTGTTGCCCTGTTTGCGATCAAGAAGTTGCTGATGTTCCTGGCAAAGGAGTTTCTGCTGAAGAAAGTGCTTTAAAAGAAGTTGAGCAAGATATTGAGAAATGCCGTGAAAAAGTTTCAAAATTAGACAAAGGAATTGCAGAAAGTGAAGCAACGAAAAGCTTTTTACAAGAAGAAGAAAATCAACAGAGTGAACAATTAAAAAAGCTAAAGGCGGATAAAAAAGACAAGACCAAACAGCAACGAGCTTTGGAAAGAAAGTTAGTAAAATCTTTGCAGATAGAAGATGTAGAAACTATAAGCGAAAATATAGAAAAACTTTATAACTACATGAAAGAAGTTGATGTTGAGAAAGATAGTTTGGCTGAAGAAGTAATAGAGAAAAGCGGTTATATGCGTGAACAGCAAGCTATTTTTGACACAATTAAAAAACGCGAAAACGAGCGCGCAGAGAAAATAGGAACTTTAGATAAAAGTCTTACTGTGCTAGAAAAAGAATTACGCAGCAAAAAATTTCCATCAAAAAAAGAAATAGAAAAAGATATCAGTAATATAGAGAAAAAAGAGCAAAAGCTTATTCAACTAAATGCTAAGTATTTAGAAGTTTCTTTGCACAAGAACACTGTTGAACAACAGTTAAAGGAGACAGAGAACGCTTTTAGTGCCTTAGAACAAGAAATCAAAACAAGTTATGATTCATGGCAAGATCGTCGAGAAAGTTTACGTCAAGAGCTTGAAATACGTGCACAAAACGTTGAATTAGCTTTGAAAAAAGGCGTGGATAAATACAAAATTGCTCACGAAAAACAACAAGAGCTATCGCAAAAATTAGATGTTTTTCATAATGAGATAAGTCATAAAAAACTTCTAGAAGGAAAATCTCAGTCGATATTAGAAGAGATTGAAAATGATTTAGAGGAAAAAGCACAAGAATTAGCTGCTCAGAAAAAAGAAATATCAAGTATGCAAAACAAAATAGATCAAGTGACAAAGGGTGGAAACCCTCATGAACTTATTGATATTTTGGAGCAACAAGAACGAGAAATTCGTTATGGTTATCAACAAGCACGCGAAAACTTGATTCGGATAGAGCATACTCTTCAAGCTAGTAGAGATGAAGATAAGCGTTTGCAAAAAGAAGTAAGTGATTGCGAAAAACAGTGTGCTGCACTTTACGAAGAAGTTGAAGAGTATTTGCAAAAAATGCAATTGTCTTCTATTGCTGAGATTAACAAGATTAAAGTAGCGGAGGAAATTTTAGACAACTGGGAAAATGAAATACAGGAATTTTATTTAGAGTTTCGCGAAATTGAAGCACAGATAAGTTACTGTAACGAGCAGTTGGCTGGACGCGAAGTGAATCACGATGATATTGATGCTAATTTACAAAAATTAGAAGAATTGAAAGAAATTGTGAATGAAAAAAATCATCGTCGTGGCCATCTTGAAAGTGAACTAAAATTATTGCGTAAAAATCTTGAAGAATCAAAAAATCTAGTGACAAGACAAGAGAGTTTACGTGAAAGAGAAATTATTACCAAACAACTAGCTATGGATTTACGAGCCAATAAATTTCAAACTTATGTTCTTGAAGAGGCATTGCAGACGCTTGCCGAAGATGCAAGTATTCAGTTAGATATTCTTTCTTCAGGGCGTTACTCTTTTTCTGTAGAGAAGCGAGAATTTTATGTTATCGATCATTGGCATATGGATCAAATGCGTATGGTAAAAACTCTAAGTGGTGGAGAAACTTTTATTGCTTCTTTGTCTTTAGCTCTTGCTTTAGCTGAAAGAATATATCAACTAGGCTATAACATGGGAAGCAATTGTACTCTTGAGAGTTTATTTCTTGATGAAGGTTTTGGGACACTAGATGAAGACCATTTAGATATGGTGATTAAAGCTCTGAATAACCTACAAGGAACAGGGCGTACTATTGGTATCATTAGTCACTTAGAAGTTTTGAACAATTATTTACCTGCGCGCTTGGTGGTTGAGAAAACAAGAGAGCGCTCCTTAGTATCTCTGCAAAATAATTAAGGTTGAATGAAAATGTCGTCTGATTTAGTATTGCAAGAATATAAAAAATTGCAGCAAGAATATGAGGAAGAGCTAGGTAGTTTGCAAAAAAGCGCAAATAAACTAGTGAGTGTACGAGCAGTTACTTTTTTGGCTTTTTTAGCTCTACTTATTTGGGCTATTGTTGTTTCTCGTTCAGAAAATATAAATTATTCGTTGTTGTTTTGCGCATTTTTTTCGTCGCTACTTTCTTTGATAACATTTGTTATTTTTGCTATGAAGCATGAGAAAGTAAAAAACAATATTTTGATGCTAAATAAATTATTGGTATACAATAACGATGGTCAGAAAAAACTTAATCATGCCTGGACTGATTTGGAAACAGATGGCAATATGTTTGTTGATGCACAACATGATTACTGTGATGATTTGGATTTGTTTGGAAAAGGAAGTATTTTTCAACTAGTGAATAGTTGTTATAGTAAGGAAGGACAAAAACAACTTGCAAATTGGTTGTTAAAACCTGCGAGCACTTCGCAAATAAAATTACGGCAAGAAGCTGTAAAAGAACTTACTCCTCTATTGCGATTTAGGCATGACATTGCCAAAGAAGAAATGTTGTTGCAAGCTAAGGATGAGAAAGTTACTAGTTTTATTTCTTGGATCAAAGATGGAAATGCACAATTTGAGATAAAAGGAAGTTCTTTTTTATTGTGGGTATTGCCAGTGTTTACACTGTGTGGTTTTTTTGTTGGGCTTATGTCTGGATGGAATTTTAATTTGCCATGGATTTTTCCGTTGTTTGTTTCGTGGATTGTTTTACGTTCTATGAAGGGAAAGGTTCATGATGTATATGATAAAATTGACAAGGTAAGCGGTGGAATTTTAGCATATCACAATATTTTTAAAATCATCGATCAACCTTCTTTTTCTTGCGAAGAATTGCAACGCTTAAAACAAGAGATGTTGGCTGGTGGAGAACAACCAGCACAAAAATTGAAAGAGCTCGCTCGTATTACTATGGCTTTTGATAATCGCCATGGAATGTTGTATTCGGTTATGAATATCGTGTTGTTGTGGGATATTCGTTTGCTACTTCGTCTACAAAAATGGTGTACAGAGACGTCTGGCAGTATCGATAGGTGGTTACAAAGCCTTTTTCAGATACAAGCTCTTAATTCTTTAGCGTCTTTTTCTTATATAAATCCACAGTATCCTTTTCCTGAATTTCACAGTGAAAAAATATTACGAGCAGAAGGTTTAGGGCATCCGTGTATTGCGCAAAATCAGCGAAAAATTAACGATTTTAGTTTGGGTGATGATCAGCAAATAGCTATTATTACAGGTTCAAATATGTCGGGAAAGAGTACAATGCTACGCTCGATAGGACTGAACGTAGTTCTTGCAAATACAGGTAGCTGCGTTTGTGCATCTTCACTTGTTATTGGAGATTTTCATTTACGTACTTGTATGCGTGCTCGCGACGATTTGCAAAAAGGTTTTTCTTACTTTTACGCTGAATTGCATAAACTAAAGCAGGTAATTGATGGACTTTCAACTAGTAAGCATTTATTATTTCTAGTTGACGAAATGCTTTCAGGAACAAATTCTCGTGAACGCACTATCGCTTCAATGGGAATTATTAAACACTTATTTTCTAATGGTGCCTCTGGTGTTGTGGCAACTCACGATTTATTTTTAGCATCACTTGCTGACGAATTTTCTCAAATCCACAATTTCCACTTCACTGATAATGTTGTTGATGAACAAATGCACTTTGATTATAAATTACGCCAAGGTCCTGTACAAACTTCAAATGCTCTATTTTTAATGCGGAAAGTCGGAATAGATGTTGAGTTGGAAAACTCTGAATGAGAGAAAGCTCAGGCGTCGATATCTTGAAGAAATAATGGAGGAAGTGAAATATTTTTGGTTGCGAAAATCTGTTGTAAATTGTTCGTTTCCTAAAAATTTTTATTTATAAAAATTTAGCTCAGCAGGAGTTTCGCTCGATTGTTGACTTAAGAATACTGAAATAGCGCTGAAAGCACTATATATCCTAGCCTAGGGCGAAGCCCTAGGCTGAGAGTTACGCTCTGAAGGCAATAGTGATTTAACAACTATGCGATTTACCTTTGAGCTAACATCTATAATACTTCCAGTGTCAATCACTGAACACTCTTTTGTAAGATATGAACACTTCCACCATCAACAAATGGTAACTCTGGCAACATTATTTTACTTTGTATACAAGTAAACTGAGTATTATCGTTTAAAAATCTTGTTACGAGGTCTGCATTTTCTTCTGGTTCAACACTACATGTCGAATAGACTAACATTCCTCCTGGCTTTACTGCGAAAGCACCACTTTTAAGTAATTCATATTGTTCTTGAGATAGTTGCTTTAAGCTTTTGGCTGAGAATCGCCAACGAGCTTCTACGCGCTTATTGAATACAGCGCTATTAGAGCATGGTGCATCGATAAGTACATAGTCGAATTTATCGTCGAATCCTTTGGGGAGTTTTTTCGAGTTTAGAGCAACAGAGTAGATATTTTTTATTTTTAAACGTTGCTGGTTATCATGTAGCTTTTTTAGACGTTCAACTGATTTGTCACATGCGACAACAAACCCTGTATTTTCCATGTTATCAGCTATATGGAAACTTTTTCCTCCTGGAGCAGCGCATAAATCTAAAACGGAGCTATGTTTTTTTATTTGCATTAATTCAATTGTTTCTATTGATGCAGCACCTTGAATTATCCAATCTCCAGAATAATGACCATTTAATTTTGAAATACTACCAGAAGCGTTTATTTGGGCCATTTTTTCATTAATCATCGTTAGGCTGTCGTCTTCAAGATGGTTTCGCACTCTTGCGGTAATGTTTGGCCTCGTGTTGCCCATTTGTAGTAGTGTCAAACATTGCTGTTTTCCAAAATGTTTCGACCACTTTTCAACAAGAAACTTAGGGTAAGAATACACTATAGACAAGTACCTGTTGTTGTCTTTTGGGAATATATCTTTTGCAAAGACCCAGCCTTGTTGTTGTGAGATAGGAAGGTAATTTTGAGCATGCTTCGCTTGTTGCTTCTTGGTGTCTCTTTGAATGTTTCTCAAAATTGCATTTGTGTATTTTCCTGCTTTTTTCGATATTTTTTTACTCTGTTCTACACATGAATGGATAACAGCATAAGCAGGTGTTTTTTCTAAGTATAAAAGCTCATAAATGGCTAAAAGCAGGCAATTATATATTTTTATTTGCGGCTTAGCATGTGAGTAGTATTCTATTAAATATTGCAAAGTGAGTTTGCGACGGTGTATACCGTTTACAATTTCGGTGATGAGATTTTTATCATTTTGGGTTGTTGCATATTGTTGCAGTATTTGTTGTAGATTTTGATCCCAGAATCGATTGTTTTTATTTAAAATATTTAATACGATGTCTCGTACTTGATACATTTTATTACCTTTGGCGAAATAATTTAGGTGGTTTGTTATGTTGCGATTAAGAGTATGCGGAAGATGTTGTTTAAATTCAAGAAAATTATGCTATAATAAAAATTTATAGTATGCCCTAATATTGTTAGGGTTTGTCCACTTCTGGGTGACCAACAACTTATTTATGTGTTTATTTTCAGACATGCATTTGGATAAATTCTTATGGACCTAACAAAACTACCTCGCGGACTTAATTGGGATAGCTCTTATATTGTAGATAAGCCTATTGGGCAAGGAAGTATGGCTTATATTTACAGAGCAAGTGTTAATTTAGCTCAGTTTGATTTTGCTGGTTTAATTGCCTACTGGGAAGCTCAAAAAGAAAATGTTCCTCCTGAAAGTATTGAGGCTTACTGCAATTATCGAAAAGATATTTGGGATTCTCAGAGCCAAGATCAATTAATTGCGTATTGTCGCGAACAAGAAATATGCTTTCCCGAAGGACAAGTATGTGCGCTTAAAGTTTTAAAAGAAAAAAAACACATTGAGCGTTTTTTTACTGAGTGGCAAAAGACAATCGGTCTTCGCGAGCCACATTTATTGCAAGTATATGGTGGCGGGAAATTTCAAGAGGCTTATTATTATAGTATGGAATATATTAGCAATCCTTGTTCTTTAAGTGAGCTTTATAAATTATCGCTACGGGAAAAAATCGAGCTGATTCTCCAAGCTGCTAAAGGTTTAGGTACCTTACACAAAATGCAGGTGATCCATCGCGATGTGAAACTTGATAATTTAATTGTGTATCGCGACGGAGGTCAATTACGTCTTAAGATTGCTGATCTTGGTATTGCTAAGAATTCGGATGCTAATTATACAAGAACTAACCAGTTACTTGGGACTCCAAATTTTATGGCACCAGAACAAGTAAAGAGTAGTAAATCGGTTAGTTATCTTTCCGATGTTTATTCTTTAGGAGCAACATTATACGAATTGGTGTGTGAAAAACCTCCGTATTCTGATTTATCTTTGCAAGCTATTTTGAAAAATATAAATGAAGAAGTTGCACCAGTATCAGCGAAAAAATTTGCCCCTCCAGAAGTGAATCGAATTATAAAATATTTGATGGCATTTAAGCCTAGCGGACGACCTCAAAGCATGAAAGAAGTGGAAGAGGTCTTGCAAAATTATTTGGATGGCAAAGCTGTTTACCAAGAAAAAAAAACTACGACAACAAAGAAACGCCGTCGTCAAACAACTAAAGGTATTCCCATTCAAAAATCGCGAAATCGCGTTGCTAGATACAAAGAAAGTGCCCAAAATGATAGTGGCATGAAAAAAGAAATGTATTTCAAGTTAGCTGCTATTTTAATATGTCCACTACTGCTTGTTTTGTATCTGCTGTTTCCTGAGCTTATTACTGCAAAAGTTGAAGATAATAATCGAGGGTTACGAAAGAAGAGGAAGGAAATTATACACATTCCTTCTGTGAATAAAATAAAGAAAAAAGTTACCTTGGAAAATAAAATTCGTGGTAGTGTAAAAACAAATCGTATAGTCCCCCAACTTGTTGTTCGTGATGGACAGTGGCATAAAGAGGAGAATGGGGATGGTTGGTATGGGTTTGCTGCTTCAGAAGAAACGCAAAAAACAATTTTAGATATTCATAATTTTCCTGATTGGAAGGACTATGAAGTTACTTTCAATGTCAAAGTTCTTTGCGGCTCGGTTCACTTTGAAGTACAAGAGTTTGAAGCTCCCATGGTTTTAACAGAACTTTTCAAGGATATAGCGCTGTATCCAAAAATAGAGTTTAAAATTACTTTAACTGTGTTAGGTCGCGATCTACTTATTGACCGTCAGTTAGCGTCTTCTAGTAAAACAACAGCTCCCAAGAAATTACATACTACAAAATCGGTGTTAAAAAAAGTGTCTGGTGTAAAAAATAAAGCCACGAAAGTTGCTTTTAGTATACAAAAACAAGGTAAATTTCCCGGTTGCATATCTATTTCGCGCGTGGCTATGCGAAAAATTTCGTCTAAGGATGAGGGCTAGAGTAGGGATTTAAAGTAGTTAATTGTTTCTCTAAGACCGTCTTTGAAATCTACTTGTGGTGACCAATTGAGTAAGTTAGCTGCTTTTGTTATGTCCGGTTTACGTTTGCGAGGATCATCTGTAGGTAGACTTTTGTAAGTAATTGGTGACTTTGTTGAAATTTCTTGTTGAATAATAGAAACGAGTTTTTGGATTGTATATTCATCTGGGTTCCCTAAATTGATTATTTCTCCTTGTAGATTATCGTAAGTAGCTAAACGATATACTCCTTCTACTAAGTCAGAAACATAACAAAAACTGCGTGTCTGTTGTCCATCTCCGTAAATTGTTAATGGACTATTTTTTAGAGCTTGATTAACAAAATTAGGGATTACACGGCCATCTTGAGCTTTCATTCGCGGCCCATATGTATTAAAAATGCGCGTTATACGAGTATCGAGTTTATACTCGCGAAAATAACTCATCGTAATTGTTTCTGAAAATCTTTTCGCTTCATCGTACACCGATCTTGGTCCTATGGGATTTACATTTCCCCAATACTCTTCTGTTTGTGGGTGCTGCAAAGGGTCTCCATATATTTCAGATGTAGAAGCTAGTATATAACGAGCACCATGTTCTTTTGCTAAGTCGATAGTGTTAAAAGTACCTATAGAGTCAACTTTCATTGTCTCCATTGGGTATTTCATATAATCAACAGGGCTTGCAGGGCAAGCGAAATGCAAAACAACAGAGATAGGTTGAGGTGAGCACATAAAATTTGTTACATCATAATTGATAAAAGAAAAATTTTTGTTGCTGAGTAAGTGAGAAATATTATTGCTGTGACCACTTAAAAAATTGTCGAAAGCAAGTACTTGCCACTCTTCTTTTAGAAAACGTTCGCACAAGTGAGAGCCTATAAATCCTGCAGCGCCTGTAATAAGTATAGATTTTTTCAATTGTTACCCTAGCGTAATTAATTTGTATCATAATTGGTTTTGTTCTATATTTTATAATTAAAACATAGAAATAGCAAGTGTATGTCATTGGTAGATGCATATGTTATTTCTTTGCAAATATTTATGGAATATAGGATGTGTCGACATTTATCTTTCTTATGATGTTGATGTACTCTAAACAAATCAAGAGTTCGAATGTGAAAGATTTTTAGGTTGTTTTGATTGAGGCGTGGATACGCCCTGATCGGGTTGTAGATTTCTGTGAAGGTAATTTATGTCTATTGATTTTGCTAAGTTGGCCTTGATTCTAGGGTATGCAGACCGAGAAAAAATACTTGATATAATAAAAGAAGAAGTTATTTTGCAAGAGTGTGGCTTAAATAAGCGCTTGGTCCATATTCTGTATGAACGTTCTATTCTAGAAAAAGAACAAATTCAGAGCTTGTTGTGGGGGTTGTTCTGTAAAAGGCGTATAAAACTTTTTCCCTCGCGTGTTGTTTACTGTTTTAACAATGAAGATGATGAGCTTTTTTTGCAGAAAGTAGGAATTTCTTTTCAACAACTTATTGAAAATGTACGCGCTAAAAAAAGATTTAATTTAAATAAAGTTGATACTGCTTTTCCAGTAAAAGACCTTGTTGCAGCTACGAATATCCATCGGAAACTACAAGACAATGGAATAGAAAGATCTTTACTCTCTGTTTTAAGCTCTCGGGGAAGCTTGAAATCAGAGTACCGAGACTTGGTTGATAATATTGAAGAACGGCGTGTTTCTCTTAGTTCACCAATAGATGTTCAGAATAAAGTATCGACGCAAATCTGGTCGGGACAGCTATTTTTGCGCTTGCTGTCACTTGATAAAAGTGAAGACCAAAAGCAAGAATTACAAATATATTTTGATAAATGGAAAGAATTGGTTCAGAAAATTCCTATTCGTTTTAGTGAATTGTTGTTAAATGAAGAACTTTATACTGAAGAAGAGTTGCTACGTGCAGGAGTAGCACTACATACTCTAACAAATGTAGATCAAGTGCCTCGAACTTATTTCTTTCATTTGAAGTCTAGTCATAAGGATGTTATTAATAGCTTTCTTGAAAAGGAAAAAGATAGTTCTTTAGAGGAACTGTGTAAATTACATTCAAAATTACCTTTAGAACAAATTGCTTTGTATGGAAATAAAGAGCTACAACAGTTGGTTTTTCCAAATAAAAAGAGTATAGATATTTACAAAAAATGGAAAAAACAGCAGCGTAAAAAAATTACCAAAAGTTTTATTCCATTTTCCGTAAAAGCTCTAGATCAAGATTTGCAAAAACAATATAGCATCCAACGCCAAATATTTAAAAAACTACCAGTTAAAAATATGGATAATTTTGTCGCTGAATGGTCACAAACACAAATATTACCTTTTTCTCCGACTGAAAATATCGCCATAGACAATGAGAATCCTGTCATTACTCCTGCTCGTGTGAAAGATCATACCGAATACATTTCTTTAGAAAGACCAAATAACGCTTTGCCCCTTGGAGGAGCAACAGGTTACTTATCAATTGATGCAACCCAGGAAGAAATACAGTTACTGAGTCATAAGCTCGAAAAATCGTTAGTGGAAAAAAAACCTACAAAAACATTGTCTTTTCTTTTATTTGTGGCTTCATTTGTTCTGGGCTCTACACTGTATTCAACTAAATTTAGCGATATGTATGGTTTGGTTTTTGTTGTGCCGTTCTTGGTATTCACCATTTGGGGTGGAAAACGATTAGACATTGCAAAGGGCAAGTGGAGTTTTATCAGCGCCGTATATGTGTTTGTTATTAGCTCTTACCTGCTTAGTACGGAATGGAATTATACCTGGGTGTTTTTTCAGAGCATTGGATATGTTTATTTGTGTTTGAGTGTGTGGTACTGTTTGTATCGTTTTGTTTCGGTAGCAAGGCGTAGAGGTGTAGTTGTTACCACTGCTTTTTTGCAGTTGTTTGGTTTTGCGTCTAGTTATTATTTACAAAAAATGTATATAAATGAACACTTAGATTATTTATATGCTTCATATTTATTGTTGTGTTTGTGTACTCTTTCTTTATTTTCTATTTCGATACCAAAATTATCTTATGAAGATGAAGTTGTAAAAGAAAAAATTATTTGGAATACTTCTCTGATAACCCCTTTCCTTTTTTCTTTTTATTATGTGGTGTTGAGTAAATTTTTGACCACTACCTTATCCGAAGTGACTTTCTTTTCGTCGTTAGATAAACTGTACACTGTATTTATCTCTGGAATTTTAAGCGGCGCTTTTGTTGCATTCATTTGTAAGCGTTCTGAAATTTCTTGGCTGAGGTATATCTCATTTTGTTTGGTTTTGACTTTTGTGCTAAGTCCTTTTGTAATAACTAGTGATGTTTTTGATTCGACTATGTTTGTTTGCGCTTTATTGTGTGGTATGCTTTTACCGATAGGAATTTCTTTGTTATTACAAAATAGCGAAGTAATTACAGGAGAATCCATTGGGTATTTATTGTTGATGATCGTACTTGGCGGTTTCTTGGGACATAATATAACAAAAGTTCTTTTTTCTGATATTGTTAAGTTCTTTCTTGTTTTATCTTTAGTTGCGATCATACACTTTTATACGATGTTGGTTACGCCAAATAAAGAAATTCAACACATGGAAGAAACACGTTTAGGAGGTTTATTGCAATTTTTGGGTTAATATCGCAATTTGCCTTGCCCTCAAACCGTTATTTAGGCGATTAAAAAGGTTAGAGAAGAATTACTTGTTTTGAATGAATTAGAGCCTATTAAAAAATTAAAAGAAAATACGTTTGCGATTAAAAACGTTAGAATCGGTTATTCTAGTACTTTTAGGTGATAATAAGTGGCCTTTTACTTACATTTAATATTGATTTGCAGCAAATAATAGAATATTTTGTTGAAGAAAATATTCTATTTTGTGTAATATATATAGCTTGGTAAAAGTGTATTGTAATATAGGGTACGTCGCACCCTATAAAATTTAGCTAGTTCTAATGTTGTGATTATAAGATATTTTGTTTTAACATTAGTCCTGTTACAAAATTGATATTGACTGCAAATTTATATGTATATTGCGATCCGTTGTTAGAAGTACCAAAATATTATTGGCTTAGTTATTACTATACCTACGAGAATTTTGGTATTTTTTCCTAGGTTCAAAAGCACCTGCAAATTTTCGCTTCAACACAATTTTATAGCATCTTAGAACTAGAAATCTAGATACATAGGATTTTTTAGAGTAATGAGCGGTTCATACTTAGACCCAGGAGTGTTAAGATGTCAAAGAGATTTTTCCTAACATTGATTGTCGTATTATTTAGTTTACAGATCGTTATTGCAGAAAAAAAGTCTCGTCGATGGAGACTTGATTTTGAGATGTTAGAAAAGCCTACAAGAATAATAGTTACGGAACCAGATGGGATACAAAATGTATACTGGTACTTTCGTTATATTGTAAGAAATGATACAGATCGAGATATAAATTACTCTATCAATATAAAACTAGTTATTGATAAGCCAGCTCCAGGGGTTACAGAAAACAAAGTACCTGAGTTGTTTTATGATGCGAAAATTCCGTATAGTGTTGAAAATAAAGAGAAATATATAACTTCTTTACAAAAGTACTACGATACTGATTTTCCAATTGCAAAAGAAGCCATCTACAAAAAATTGGGATTGCACCCTGTATTAACAGAAGATGAAACTAAGGTTTTAAGTGTTCTTGGAGATCAATTTACGCGCTCAACATTTGATATTAGCAAAGAAGTTAACCTGCCATATGTACAAGTTGAAGGAGCTCTTGAGAACTTGTTGGCAAAAAATTTGATTATTGGTTCCGAGATAGATGGAAGCCCTACATTTTTGAATAGTGGATTAACATACGCTAACTTTAGAATTGACAATTTCGAAATCACAAAGAAAAAAGGAGAAACTCTTTCTGGATGGGAAATTGTATCTTTTGCTAAAGGGGCAGTCATTATCAAAAAAGATGATGTTGTGAAGAAAGTAACGAGTGGATCAGTAATAGAGTATCGCTATTCGAGAAGTAATAAATCTCCATTTGAGAAAACTCAGTATTATCACGCTGGAATGAGTGCTAAAGGTAACTATTTGGGTCGTAAAGAAGGTGATGATAAACAGAAATATCGTTTTAAAAGAGACGTTATTAAGAAAAATTCTTCGCGACGCGGTATTGCTATTTTCTATGGTGTTTCTGCGGAAACTGATTTTATGGCCGTTGTTATCTCTGGCTTAGTGAATCCTATCGTTCGACGTTATAAAGTTGTGACCGCGCATAACGAAGTGCTGATGGTAGGGTATAAAATACCAGGCGATGAATTATCTATTCACAGAAAACAATTAGTACCTTTGTATAAAAAATGGGAAGTTCTTAGTACTCGTGTTGTTCGTACATATGACAAGTAAGTGATAGCAGATCGCTTAGATAACAATTAGATTAAATGCACACAAAAGGAACGTATAATGAATCAAACTACGGCAGGATTAGAAAATATCTCTTTTAATTCAGAATCCCGTTACTCAGTAGCTAAAAAAATTGGCGAGGGAGGTATGGGAATTGTTTTTTTAGCTGAAAAAGATACTGGAGGAGTTATTGACAATGTAGTTTGCAAATGTTTACGAACAATTAATCCTGAAGAAGAGGAAAAACTTAAGCAGGAAGCTAGTATCGCTACGATGTTACGCCATGAAAATGTTGTGAAGACATATGGCATGGAAATGGTTCCTATCGATTTATTACCGCAAGGAATGCAAGATTCTATGCGACGTAGTGCTCAAGGTGGTATACTTGATAAAATGAAAAAAGAAAGTGATAAGAAGTTACCTTTGCTTATTATGGACTACATCAAAGGAATTGACTTTCACTCTCTTTTAGTACAACATCTTAAAAAGAATTTACTTTTTCCTATTCCTTTAGCTGCATTTGTGATTAGTCGTATAGCAAGTGCTTTATCTTATGCACATACATATATTATTCACCGAGATATATCGCCAGAAAATATCCTTATTAGTGCTCAAGGTGTATGTAAACTCACTGACTTTGGAGTTGCTGTTTTAGCTGAAAAACAACCAGAGTACTGGGCTGGAAAATTGATGTACATGGCACCTGAGCAAATTTGCAATGATCCTATTGATGAACGAGCTGATATTTTTGCTCTAGGACTTGTAGCATATCAAGCGGTGACAGGCATTCCTTTGATGTATGCTTCTCCAAGGCTATCTTTTGAAGATCAAGCTCATGTGATTTACGGGCAGATGAAAAACAGTATAGTGCCACCTCATAGGGTAAGAAAAGACATTCCTAAAGAACTGTCGATGATTATTACTCGTATGCTTTCTTTTGCACCAGAGCACCGCTACCAAAGAGCATCTATGGTTGTGAATGATCTAGAAAAAGAATATTTATACGCTAAGGGTTTTGGCCCAACAAATAACAGCCTGGCGGCTTATATTGATATATTTAGTTTGGATTTCACTGAATATAACGAAGATCAGTTACAACAATTATCGTTCCTTAAAGATGATGACGGTCGAATTACTTTAAAGCGAACGCTTGATGTTGAAAATTATACCAAACTTGGTCAAAAACTTCTTGCTGACCGCAAAGATAGCTTAGTTGTTAGTCGTTTACGATCTCTCTGGGCAAAAGCGAAGAAGAAAACAACCACTAAAATTTCACAAGTAGAAGAGAAAGATCCATATTTAAAAGTAAAATACTTTGATAATGTTGTTGAAGCTTTTTCTCTAAAGCAAGGAAAAGTAACTGTTGGACGTAGTGCTCGTAACCTTGTTGTCTTACCAAGTAAGATAGTTTCTGGGCATCATGCCTGTTTCTATGTAGACGATCGTGGTGAAACTTTAGTAGAAGATTTAGCAAGCCATAATGGAACACTTGTTAATGCAAAACGAGTGGAAAGGAAATACCTAAACGAGGGGGATAAGATTCAAATTGGACACACAATTTTGTTTTTTCTTATGGAGCCCGCCAATAAATCTAGCGAGTTAAAGATTTCGATTAACGATAATATTAACATGGAAGATTTGAAAAATTGTAAAGACATTACTTTACAGTTTTTGGCTACAGAAGAAAATTTATCACAAATTAACGAAATTGTGGGAAATATATTGAGTTTTACTTCTATTGGAGCAATGAAGCAAAATGTTGTTCCTCCTGCTGTTTATGAAGCTGCGCGTTTGTTTTCAGGAGAAGTCACCAATGAATTTATGAGCTTGAGAATAGTTCAAGCGCGTAACTATATTTCTTTTAGGTGTAGTTCACCAAGCAAGAGTTTTGGTTATGAAACATTTTTAAGCGCTATTCATCGTAGAATGAATTCAAGTAATGGAGTGGGGGCATCTATACCAAGTTTAGAGCCTGAAGAATTAGCACTATCTCTTATATTAAAAGTATTTGATCGTATTGAAATATTCCGTTTTAGCCGCGAGATATTAATGACCAATTTTTTTAGTAACTAATGCACTAATATAGCATATACTGGTCAGGTTTGTTGTTCCTTATCTTTGTCGAATTCAGCGCCTTTAATATATTTATTGCGATTTGAAGATAATTTGAATGACAAGCCTATACTACTAATTAATTTGGAACGATATTAAAACTAGGCTTGTAACTATGAGTTGTGAAAGGTGTATTCATGTCATTGTCGTTTAAAGTAGAGAAAGAGCATCTCGCAAATGGTTCTACTGTTACAATTGCATATCTATCAGGTTTTATTGATATAAGAACAGTTAAAATTTTTGAAACGGAATCATTAAACCCTTTAACAGCAGAGGGAAGTAAGTATTTAATTCTTAACTTTTCTAACGTTGGTTATATGAATAGTACTGGACTTGGTGTTTTAGTAAAAGTTCAGGATCGATATAAAGAATCTGATGGTGATCTGATTCTGGTGAATGTCCCTCAAAAAATATTTGACTTATTTAAAATGCTTGGTATGGATACGATTTTAAAAGTTGAAAAGACAAATAAAGATGCTTTGGATAGTTTACCCTTTCCACTACTACCACAGATTCCTGATATACCAGCCGATTCTTCTGAAATGTTGATGGAATCAGGTGATTTATTAGCACCACCACCAATGGATATACCTTCAAATGCTGTTGGGGGATTAAATAATATTTTTATGACACCTGACCCTGTTTCCGCCCCTGAGCCAATTGTTATTCCTTCACCTACTCCAGAGGTAAATGAGAATAATGAACCGGGTAATATTGAGTTTCCTGCTCCTGATAACTTTAGTGGCTTTAATCCTTTTGAGGTATCGAATGAAGATGCTCGTATCGGAGAAGCGACATCCATAGATAATGAAGCGCTTGGAGGAAGCGACGGAGAAGAAAGTAGTGGTATTACTATTTCCGCTAGTGATGAGTTTTCTAACGATAGTGGATTTGGTGATGTAACTGTTGGCAGTGAATTAACGAATAACTTAGGTCTTCCAGGAGGTGGTATTGAAATCTCAGATAAATCACCTGGAGTGAGTGATACCTGGGAAGCAACTGTTGATGAAAGCGCTGCAGAAGAAGTTCCAAGTCTTGAAACTCATGATTCATCTCCTAATAATTTTGAAGATGACAATATATCTGCTGAAGATGAGTATGACGATGAAGACGATGAGTTTGATGAAGATGATGAAGATGATATGGCGATATCTGAGCTTGATATGACGGCTGAAGATGACCTAGATGATATTGTCGATATGGAAGATCATTTTCGTAGCGGAGTACCAGCTAAAAAAGCTTCTGTTGATTTACCAAACCCAGCAGGAATTGACTTAGGTAGTGGATCTAATATTGAAGAAAAAAAGACATTTGATGTTGCTGGAAATGTAGAAGAAGTTGATATTTCCGTTTCTCCTGTAGTTGAAAAACATGGAGAGCAGACAGATATTTACGATGAAGAGGATGAATCGTCTGCTGAAATGGCGGTTGATGAAGATTTTGATGAAGCTTTTGAGGCCGAAGAAGAAGATAAAGAAATTAGTGCAACAGAGCCGGCAGATCTTGCACCCGTGCTACCTACTGCAGCGACAGTTCCTGTTAATACTATTGGATCTAAAGGCAATACTGTAGTAGAAGAAGTTAATAAAGAAAGTGTAGCAGAAAAAACTTTTGGACAAATTAATGAGTTTGGAAATGCTCAGAACGAAGTTTTTGACGGTCTTGATGAATCGGAGAAAGAAAAAGAAGAAATTACTAATGAGCCTGCTGAAATTCAAGAGAACAAAGCAAAAAAGAAATTAGAAGAAGTTGTAACTGGTCGAGATGAAGAAGATGCTTTATCTATGCCTGCTGAGGCTATATCAACAAATGTTACTTCACAAATGCCCGAATTTCCTTCTTCCGAAGAAAAAAAAGAAATGGAAGATATAGTGGATGCAGTTAACGATGTAGAGGAGGAAGCTTCTCAAGCAATTGTGGCTGTTTCTGGAACAACAGAGAAGATGGAGCAAATAGAGAAGCCTGAACAAGTAGAAAAATCAGATCAAGCAAAAAAACCGCGCGTAGAGACTTACTACAAGAGAAAAATAGTTGTTCGTTACTATGAGAAAATGAATCCACTCAAATCTTTTCCTTTACTTGTCGCTTTTTCGAAAGAGAAATTGCAAAAAATAGCTATGGACTATGTTGCGCAGGAAGAGTCTCGTTCAGAAATAAATGTAAAAAAATCTAAACCTGAAGTGACTGTAACTCCTTCATTAAAAGGTTGTACCGTGTATCCCCCTTCTATGCGTATTGATATTAGTCCAGAAATGACTACTGCAGAATTTTGGGTAACACCGATTGTTGAAGGTGAAATAGTTGGAAATATTGAAATTGCATATTCTGGCGAAGTGATAGAGAATATTTCTGTTACAAGTAGTTGTGTAAAACAAACCTGGGCAAAAGTGAGTGCATTAGGTGCTATTACTATTCCAATGGTTTCGTTTTTACTTGAAGGACTTAACTGGAATTTATCGCAGACAACTTGGAATTTAATACCCAAATTAATTAAGCAAATTGAAATGAGTGTCGGACTTTCGAATTTCGGCGTAATAATGGGTGGGATTTCTATTATTGCTGGTGGAGTAATGTATTCTATAACTAAGCCAAAAGAGGCAGATGAATTAGAACAGTTTTTTTCTACAAATTAAGGCGAGTACATGGCGAAAAAGAAAGATTTAGGAGAGCTAATACAGATTCGTTATCTCGCGAAAAGAGATACATTAAGTAAATTCCAAAAGATTTTACGAAAAGTATTTACTGAAGAGAAAAGGAACCTCGTTGTTGATATGGTCACAGCTCCCGAAATAAGCAGTGATTATTTGAATCATTTAACTTTTCTTACGCAAGCATTGAAAATGCAAGGATATTCAATTACTTTTATTCTCGATCCTAAAAATTACCACACTTTAAAACAGACAGACCAATCTAAACTTTATATATTTGAGATAGGTACTGTAGTTTCTAATAATGAAATTACATCAATGATTAATGAAAACACCCAATCGCAATTAGAAGTTCCTGGTGTTCTTATTGAAAAAAATCAGGTATTTTTAGAAGATGATTTTGACCATGAATATTTAGAAGACCATATTGGTCAAATTATTAAGGTATTTGGTAGTATTATTGTTGATGTTACAGAGCTGACTTCTATTCCAAGTACCTTAATACACCTGTTTATTTTGCAAACAATACAACACAGTAGTGTTTTTATTATCAAGGTTAATGAAGTCCAGCATAATCTAATATCAAAAAACCCACAAGCCGCCATACTTAACTTGCGAAAACCAGCAAGTGAACCGCCAGCTTTCAAATTAAATATGTCTGATCCTGCACTACCTGCAATAGTTGCAGAAGAAGATGAGCTAGAAGAAGCTCCCCCTTCTGCTCCAAAAGAAGAGGATGATGCTATTGCTTTTAAGTTGGTGGTAAATACTTTAGAAGTAGGAATGATCTCGCCAGAGCAATATGTTGCGCAACTCGATGATTATATTCATTTGTTGAATGACTGTGGTAATCATGTTTATATTGACTTGAGTGAGGTTAAGATTCTTGATTTGAATGTGTGGAAAAAATCTTTAGAAATATATTTGGAAATGGCTATTACAGGCAAAGTTTTAGGTTTTAAGATGTTAGAAAACCAGAAGCCTGATTGGGAAAAATGGATTCCATCTGCTGAAGTTGTAGAACGAAAAGTGAATGAAGAACCGCAGTTCAATATTGCAGGATCTCGTTTAGAAGTCAAATTTGTTTCGCCAATGCTTTTTGTACAAGAATTTCCTACTTATTTCCAAAAGCTACTCTCCACAGGAAATAAATCTATTGCAATTGATATTTCTAATCTAAAAGAGCTGTCTACTCCTTGTATTGAAATACTTGTTTTAAGTTATTTAGATTGTGTTGGACGTGGCCTTAGTATGATACTACGTATATCGCCTGAAGTAGAAGATTTATTTAAAAAGTCAGGTCGCGGTAAAACCTTGCCTCTTGAGATTGTCAAGCCAGAATTTGCGCGTAGAGTGAATCACTTTTCTGGCGGTAAAGTCAAGGGAATTGACATGAGTAAAATCAATGCGGCGATAGCAGAGGATAAACTGACAAATAAGGTATTAAAAAAAGAGTTTGAGAGTGTTCATATAGAAGCGCGAGGATCTTTGCAGAATTGGGAGCCAGTACCGGCGAGTCATGAACAACAAGAAAAATATTCAGGCGCTGAAAGAAGATTAGAGCGTCGTTATCATGGAGAAGATGTTGAAGTTTCATTTGCACGAGGAACACTGGGAAAAATAAATGACCGGCGCTATAAAGCTGAGAATATCAGTCAATCAGGTATATCGTTTGCTTCTACTTCCCAGCTCTCTAAAGGTGAGCCGCTGCGATTAAAGCTATTTTATGAAAAGAACCCTGGAGTTGAAGTTGCTGCAACTGTTATTTGGTGTTCACCGGTTTCTTCACAAGCATTGTTTCGTATGGGGTTGAAATTTAGTAATCCTAGTGCTGTAGCAAAATCTAGAATAATGGAAATACTACAAAAGATATACCGTAATAAATAAGGGACACAATAGCGAAATTTTACTAGGAATGTTCTTAACTTATCGCTCTGATAATTGAGGTATTAAATGTTTAGTTCAAATAGAAAAAGATTTGCAGAAAAAATAAATAATGGTATCGCGATTCTTTTTTCTGGTGATATAACTCACCACCCTAATTCAATGAAAGAAGTTTTTCGCAGCGACAGCAATTTCTATTATTTAACCGGTCTTGATGAAGTGGGCTATGTTGCTATAGTGACGGCAAATAACTATTTTCTGTTTGCGCCTGCTCCTGATCCAATGATGAGTTTATGGGAGCGCAAGATGCCTTCATTCTCAGAAATAAAGGCACAGTCTGGCGCTGACGAAGTTTTTGATATAAAAACATTTGATGAGAAATTAGACGAATATCTTTTAGGACGTGAGACTTTATATTACTCCTTAGGTTGTAGTAGCGATATTGACAAAATACTTCTCCGTAAACTTACACGTTTGCGAAAAAAATCATCGCAAATAGTTCCTTATAATATTTGGGATTTGAATGATGTAATGCAAGAACTTCGTATCATCAAGTCACCTGGTGAAATAGACAGAATTCGCCGTGCTGCCGAGGTAACAGCAGCAGCTTATAAAGCAGTTTTTAGCTATGGAAAATCGGATTGTTTTGAATATGAATTAGAAGCGACTTTACACCATATTTATAGAACAAATGGATGCGATAACGCATTTCCTGCGATTGTTGGAGCAGGATCAAATGCAACTACACTACACTATAATGATAACAATATGCAGATAAAGGCTGGGGATTTTGTTCTGGTGGATAGTGGAGCTGAGTACCAACATTATTGTGCTGATGTCAGTCGTACTTGGCCTATAAATAAAAAATTCACAGATAGCCAGAGAATGATTTATCAAAAACTGCTTGATGTTCAAAAAAATATTATCGCCAAAATTAAGCCGGGAGTTGTTATTGATAAGTGGGTAAATGATATAGATTACATGCTTGCCGAATGTATGGTTGAATTAGGTTTTCTCAAAGGAGATATTTCGCAGATTGTTGAAAGAAAAGAACATAAAAAGTACTATCCCCATTCATTTGGGCATTGGCTCGGGCTGGATGTTCATGATGTTGGAAATTCATATTATCGCGGTAAATCTCGCATTTTTGAATCTGGAATGGTTTTGACTGTTGAACCTGGATTGTACATTCAAAGCGATGATGAAAATGTCCCAGCAGAATTCCGTGGCATGGGACTACGTATAGAGGATGATATCTTAGTGACAGACTCTGGACACGATGTTTTAACTAAAGATATTCCTAAAGAAATAGATTTCTTTGAAAATCTATAAAAATCTTTTTTGCATTCTTGACAAATATAGATTTTTTTGTTAATAATTACACCGAAAGCCACTCTAGCTCAGCTGGCAGAGCGAGGCATTCGTAATGTCTAGGTCACCGGTTCAAGTCCGGTGAGTGGCTCTTCCCAAACTTTTTCAAGCCTATAAAAAATATGAAAAGACGCTACAATTTTACGGTTACCGCCGAATACCAAGGATTCACAATTGAAGAATACCTACATCAACACCTTCATCAATTTCCAAAGAGCACTGTTAAGAAATTCATTTACGATGGGTTAGTTAAGATAAATGGCTCTGTTGTAAAAATTCATCGTCAAATAAGAGAAAAGAACGAAATTTCCATACTGTTACCAAAAGAAAACAAAGAATATAAACAACAAAACCTCAAAATAGAAGTTTTGTATGAAGATGAGGGGTTTTTAGTTGTAAATAAACCACCTTTAATTGCTGTTATTCCTGAGAGATGGTCTCACGACACTTTATTTCGCGATTGTATTCGTGATCATTTAAAGAATGATAAGATTATTCCACGTATAGTTCATCGTATTGATAAAGAAGCTAGTGGAGCACTTATTGTTGCGAAAAATAAAGAATTCGAACGTTACTTCAGCGGCCTTTTTGCAAAACGCGAAGTGAGAAAGAAATATTTAGCAATTGTTGCTGGAACACCAGCAGATTCGGGAACAGTCAACCTTCCTTTGAAGCAAGTATCTAATAAAAGTACACGTATGATGGTGGAAGAAGAACAAGGCAAAAAAGCGATTACTCATTTTAAAGTAGTTGAATTTTTCCGTGATTTTGCGTTACTAGAAGTAGAAATTGAAAGTGGTCGTACTCATCAAATACGTGTTCACATGGCATCCCAAGGAACACCTTTGGCTATTGATTCTTTGTATGGTTATCGCAACACTCTAAAACTTTCTGATTTAAAATCTTCTTACTATCATAAAGAAGAGCGTCTAGAGAAACCTATTGTTTCAAGATTAACATTGCATGCTAGTGAATTAGAGTTTTTACATCCAGGTAAACAAGAAAAAATTACGGTTACTGCTCCTTTATTCAAAGATTTCGAAGTTTTTCTTAAAAAACTACGTAAATATCGGTCATGATATGTACCCATTTGTAAAACTTGGTTTTCTTCAAGTACAGTCTTTTAGTTTGCTTTTAGCTATAGGAGCGCTTTTGGCTGTATTTGTCGCTTTGAAAAGTTTTTCGCGCTACGATCTCCCACTCCATAGTGTTTTTCATCTTGCAACAATTTCTATTATTGCTGGTACAATAGGCTCTCGTTTATTTTACATAATAGAGTTTTATGAGCAGTACCATTGGCAAATGTTCAATATTTTCGACGGTGGGTGGCGACTATGGGGCTTTTTTTTAGGAGCCACTATTTTTATATCGCGGCGCTACTATACCTTATTAATCGCAACAACCATCACTTTTTACTTTCGTTCTAAACAAATCTATATCCTACCTATTTTTTTGACCATAGCTATCACGTTGTTTTTTCATGCAATTTACGCAAAAAAATATACTTCGTTGCGGAGAAAAAGTACATATATTGGAATGCTTGTGTGTGGTATTTTTTTTGCGAGAATTATGTTTTTATATGAATCTTTCGATCTGTATTCGTGGGGAATTTTTAAATTGCATCGCGGGGGAATGACTGTTTATGGAGGCCTTTTATTATCTTTACTATGTTGTGGCCTTTACGTTTTAAAATATAAAATGCCTTTGCGAAAAACATTTGATATTTTAATCACAGTTACTTTCTTAGCTTTGGCATTTGGACGTGTAGGTTGTTTTATGAATGGATGTTGTTTTGGTAAGGATTGTCAAGCGACAGTGTTTTTTTCGAATCAATTTCCCACAAATTCTCCTAGTGGTTTTCATCATTTAAATGGGCTGAATATTTATTATTTGTGGAATTCATATACTCCAGAAGCTAAGTCACTTTCTTCTTTTTTGGAGATGTTACCTAAAGCGTTTAGTGAAGATCTTCGCCATAATTTTTTTCCACGCGTATATGCAACTCAGTTAATATCAGCAATATATAATATGATTATTTTTCTATTTTTATGTTTTTTGCTCCCAAGAAAAAGATACGACGGCCAGGTATTTCTTTATGGAATTTGTTTTTATTCTGTTTGCCGATTTTGCGTTGAAATGTTTAGGGGAGATAATCCACTAATAATAGAAGGACTCACTGGAGCACAGTGTATTAGTTTTGCTCTGTTTAGTGTTAGTGTTAGTTTAAGTTTATTTAATGCATATTCTTGTCATAAAAAACGCTTACAAAGCGCTGTATGATAACTAGAAAAGAGATATAATGGACACAGAAAAAAAAATACAAGATGCGGCCTCATATGTACGCGAAAAATACGCTACACCACCTCAAATAGGAATTATATTAGGTTCGGGATTTAGTTTTTTCCAAGAGCATTTACAAAACTCTACGGCAATTGCCTATAAGGAAATACCAAATTTTCCGGTTTCTACTGTTGAGGGGCACGCAGGCAATCTAGTGCTTGGAAAATGTGGTGAAAAACATTTGTGTGTTATGGCTGGACGCTTTCATTACTATGAAGGTTATAGTATGCAGGATATTACTTTTCCTGTGCGAGTAATGGCTTCTTTGGGAATTAAGACACTTGTCGTTACAAATGCTGCTGGTGGGGTTAACAAAGCATATGATGTGGGAAATTTTGTATTGCTGAAAGATCATATTAATTTACTCGGAAGTAGTCCTTTGCGAGGTAAAGAAACTTTTGGCCAGCGTTTTGTTGATATGACTCGTTGTTATAGCGGTGATTTACGTGAGGCAGCTTTAGAAACAGCTAAAAACCATGATATAATCTTACACGAGGGAGTCTATGCAGCAACACACGGTCCTAATTTTGAAACCCCAGCTGAAATCAAAATGATGAGGGTCTTAGGCGCTGACTTAGTGGGAATGTCAACAGTACCAGAAGTTATTGTTGCGAGACAATTACAGCTAAAAATACTTGGAATTTCTTGCGTTACTAATATGGCTGCGGGAGTGTTAGACCAGGAATTATCTCATCACGAAGTAATGGATACCATGGATAAAAACCGTCAAAAGTTTGTTGGTTTTATTGACGAATTAATTTCGCAAAAGTTATAAATAGTCATACCGAGTAGAAACATTCATTCCAAAAAAAAAAGGAATAAAAGCAATGCTTTTATTCCTTTAGTAGGCGAGGCGGGGCTCGAACCCGCACAGACCGAAGTCCATTGGATTTTAAGTCCAACGCGTATACCAATTCCGCCACTCACCCGATCTTGAGGTGGCACCCGGATTTGAACCGGGGATGGTGGATTTGCAATCCACTGCCTTAGGCCACTTGGCTATGCCACCTTCACTGTGCATGAAGAATTATATTGTATTTTTTATAAATGTCAAGAAGAAAAAATAAGAAAAACTATAATAAGTCAAAAAAAAAGACACCACAAATTTGTGGTGCCTCTTTTCAACTACTCTAGATAACTAGTGTTGACTACCATAGGCTGATAGTTACAACAATAGTTCCTTTTCCGTTTTTCTTAGAAGTTCCAGCAGCTTTACCTTGAATAGCATGCTTGCCACCACTAACTTTAACGCTAACTTTTTCTTTAACGTTAGCTTTAACTGCACCTTCTTTAACAACATTGCCATCAATAGAGATTACAGCATTGTCACAAGAAAAATCAGCTTTTAGACCAGTGATTGTTACTTCGAAAGGAGCGTCGATATCTTTAGTGAAATTAACGTTACCATCAACGATGTCAACTTCAATTTCTTTTTCTAAACGCATTGTGCTTGCATTTCCACGAGTGTTAACACCCATTTCAACTAGAGCCATTGTTGCATTTAGAGCGTTAGGAACGTCGATGCAGCCTTCACCATGAACGTTAACTTGCTTTGTTCCTTTAGCAGTGCTCATTAGAACTTTCTTGATAGCTGCAGGATTCATTCCTGAGTTTGCACTCAAAAGAACAGCACATAGTCCAGCAACGTGAGGTGTAGCCATAGAAGTACCAGAAATAGATCTTGTTCCGTTACCAATCCATAGAGACATTACGTTTACACCAGGAGCTGTGATGTCTGGCTTTTGAAGACCTTTTTGTGTTGGTCCACGACTACTGAAACGAGCGATAGTTCCACCTTGTTGAATAGCACCAACTGTGATAGCAGGTTTTTCACAACCAGGAGTACCAATTGTTTTTGCAGAAGCACCACTGTTACCAGCAGCAATTGCACAAGGGATGCCAGCAGCAATTGCGTTGCGAACAGCGCGTGCAGCAGGGTTATCGAAACCGTTGTCAGTTCCACCAAGGCTCATGCTAATAACATCAGCATTTTTTGCTGCATACTCAACACCACCAGCAACAGATGTCCAGCTACCAGAACCAGAAGCACTAAGAACTTTTACGCCAATTAGTTTAGCGCCAGTTGCAACACCGTATTGTGGACTTCCAACTGTTCCAGCACAGTGAGTTCCGTGACCGTTACCATCTTCAATTCCTTCACCAGAGATGAAAGATTTACATTTGCTTTTGATAACTTGACCAGGAGCGAAACCTGAGTGATTAGTTTGGATACCAGTGTCAACAATCGCAACAACTACGCCGTCGCCTTTGTGACCTTTGTTTTGAGCAGCTCTAATGTGATTTAATCCCCAAGTAGCTCTTACTTCTTCACCAGCAAGCGGATCGATCATTGTTTGCTCAGCGTCTAAAGTAAGACTGTAGATGTCACTGTGTAGAGCTAGTTCTTGAACAGCGCTAGATGCAGCTTTGATAGAAATACAGTTTGACATATCAAACTGAACTATTTCGCTAACAGTACCTTCGCTTTGTAGTTTAGCGCATAGGCCTTTTACAAAGTGTTGGTCAGCTTCACACTGTTGTGCAAGAACGTCTAGGACTTGTGCTTTGTTAGCACCACGTGTTGCTTCAACGTTTGCATCTTTTTTCAAAGTTACAATAACTTGTAAATCACCACGTTCGGTGTTCATTGCATTCTGTAAGTCTTGGCCAATGATTGCGTCTGCGAACATTGGAGTAGCGCATACAGCAAGAACCAAAAGAATGGATAGAAATTTTTGCATTAATAATTTCCTTTTTGAGAGAGTTTTGTACATTGAGAACGATTCAATGTATCACTTTTAACATTCTACAATATTTTCTTTTTGATTTTAAGTAAATTCTTTGCTTCGGTTATAAGCAAATTTAATGCCGTATAGCTTTTTTTGCAAAAAAAATGATGATTTATTTTTGTTTGGGATATCGAAGGAATCGAGTTACTTTGTAGTAGACGGCTCAAAAGTAAAGAATATAAAATTTAATTTTAAAAACATTATCTTAAATCACTATTATTGTTTTGAGGATACTTACTTTGTGTATTTTTTTCTAGAGTGTTACATTTTGTAATATTGTGATTGAATAGGCAATTTAGTTATCGTTTTGTTGTCTCCACTCTAATAATACCCTATCTCCTCCTTCTGTAGTAAAGCATTCCCATTTTGTTTTGTTAATAAATATAAATTCTGCTTTTTCTAATAAAGAGATTGTTAAGCGTACTTGTCCCCCTTTGTAACGAAACTCGTGTTTACTGTAGATTTCTTTAACAGCGGTACCTTTTTTTGACATTTTAAGTATTTCTATGGCAAGATCAAGTGAGTAACTACTACTTTTTAGCTGAAATAAATCAAATATATCTTGGGCATTTTGGTTCACAAAATTTGGGACTATCATGGAAGCATTTAAAATCATGTGGTATTTAGAAAGGTTAGTTTTTTCATGTTCTTTTGGCTGATAATGTTTACACATAATCATTAGGGCAATAAAACCGATAACAAAAAATGGAGTAAATTCATCCCATGGTATAGGGTCTATCTTACGTTTTGCCAAAGCAACATTGACGGCAACGAAAGAGATGCCGTAAAAAAGCAGTGTTAGAACAGTGGCGATAATAACTCCAAAAGTAGATGATATAATTATATCTTTTTCTATTCCTTTAAAACCTTGTTCAAGTTTTTTCTTTGCTGAATGCATTATCACTCCTTTTTGTAGGCCATTTATATTGTATCCAAAGACTAAAGAGAGTTGCTACAATAAATACCGTAAAAACGATAGGAAAAAACATTGGACTATTGTAGTAATGGACTGTAGTAAAAATAGCTATAGAATATAAGCGCAATACTTCTGTGTAAACAGCCCAAGTTTTTTTGTCAAAAATTCCTCCTATGTTGATTAATGATACAATAATTAAAGTGGCTATTGCATATTTTTCATAGTGCATATTTTTCATTTGGCTTAACAAATATAAGGTACCAATTGTTGTCATTGCAAATTGAAGTGTTGCATAAATAGAAATATTTAACGGAATTTTAGGGTCGTATTTATCGTACAACGTAGAAGGATCGGGAGCATTTTCTTCTGGCATTTTACGCGGACCCCATCCTGGAGGCATAAACCAAACTTTTACTTTATCTATGAAAAAAGGACTGCGAATAGACAATTTTCCCAAGTGTAAAAAATAGCTTAGATTCGCCCAAACGGGATTCCAGCTTTTGAGTGGAGTAAGAACACCATATGCTGGGTGAATATCTTCTTTTTCAAAGGAACCGAATAAGCGGTCCCAAATGATAAAAATGCCAGCATAATTTTTATCAATGTATTGTTCGTTTTTTCCATGATGGACTCTATGGTGAGAAGGAGTATTCATAAACCATTCCAGTGGTCCCATTGTATTAATTAATCGCGTATGAATCCAAAATTGATATAAAGTATTCGCTGATTTTGCAATTAAAAACATTGCAGGAAGAAATCCAAACGCCGCCAAAGGTAAATAGAAAATAAAAGTAAAAAATGGTTGAAGTGTTCCTTGGCGTAAGGCTACGGAAAGATTAAATTCCTCACTTTGATGGTGAACCGCATGCCCAGCCCAACCAATAGCTGTTGTATGGGAGAAACGATGCGCCCAGTAATACAGGAAATCAACAAGAATAAACAAAATAGTCCAGGAAAGTAAGGATGGCTCAATATTGAAGATATGCCAATTCTTTGCTACAAAAAATTCAAATATGAGAACATAAATACCGAACAAGAATGTTTTTACAAAAGCAAGTATTACTTGTTCTAATACTCCGCAGCTTAGATCATTTATTGAGTCGTTTAATCTGTATACTTTTTTTCCTTCTATCTTGGCAGCGATAATCTCAATAACCATGAATAAGAAAAAAACGGGTATTGCCCAAACAATGTAATTCATATGATTTCCTTAACAAGCTTCTTTTAGTTGATTTACTTCACCTGTTTCTATGTGGGCATTCTTATGAGAAATAGTAAGTTTTTCCCAAAGAGTTACTGCTGCCATATACGAATATCCATAAAAAAATAAAAGCAAGAAAGGTATTGCAACATAAGCTTTGATTGTATAAGCGGAATAAATAATAAAAGCAAAGTATGTGGCCAATGATAACTCTATATATGGTAGTATATTGTGTTTTACTTTGTAACGGCGAGATGTTTTTTCTTGGCTATTTTTAGCATTGTATTTTGGGGTTCTTACAAATCCGGTTTTGTGATTAAAAAGCGCTTCAAGTACTGCTTTACTGTTACTGATACAAAGCCCTATACCAATGGCTGTTACAAAAGGTAAGTATTTAATTCGATGTAACCATTTTTTGTGTATTTCTATTTGCGAAGCCGCATAGAAACTATTGATAGAAATAGTTGCAGCAAGAAATAGAGGGAGATCTATAAGAAGTAGAGTGTACCAACCGCTTTGTGCACGATATACAAGAGCTGGGAACATCAATAGTGAAAACAAAAACATCAAAAGATATACGAAATTGTTGGTAAGCTGGATGAACGCTTCCACCTTTGCTTTGAATGGCACCTGGCTTTTTAGTATGGGAATAAGAAGTTTTTTGCAAACTTGAATTGTTCCTTTTGCCCAGCGATGTTGTTGGCTTTTGAATGCACTAATTGTCATCGGAAGTTCTGCTGGGGCTACTGTGTAAGGTAAGAAAATAAATTTCCAATCTTTGATTTGAGCGCGAAAAGATAAGTCCATGTCCTCAGTCAGTGTATCGTGTTCCCAACCACCAGCATCTATTATTGTCGTTTTACGCCAGATACCTGCTGTACCATTAAAATTAAAGAAACGCCCACTGCTATTGCGAGCAGTTTGTTCTATCATAAAATGGCCATCTAGAAAAATAGATTGAACTTCTGTAAGAAGTGAGTCGTGTCGGTTTATATGTTCCCAACGAGTTTGAATTAGCCCAACCTTGTCGTCGGTGAAGTAATGTACTGTATTGTGCAGAAAATCAGAACAAGGTAAAAAATCGGCATCAAATATAGCAATGAAGTCACCCGTTGCTGTTTTCATTCCATTTTCTAGGGCACCTGCTTTAAATCCAGAGCGATCTTTACGATGAATATAACTTATGTTTACTTCTTGTTCTTGATATTCTTCTACCTTTTTTTGGCAAATATTGTTTGTTTCGTCTGTTGAATCATCTAGAACTTGTATTTCTAATAGTTCTTTTGGGTAGTCTATTGCTACAATACTGTCAATTAGTCTTTCGACGACGTACATTTCGTTGTATATTGGAAGTTGAATTGTAACGCGAGGCAATATCTCAAATTTTTTTCTTGGTTTTTGGGGTTGCCTTTTGTATTTGTAATACAAATATAAAAGTTGGTAACGATGAAGGCCATATGCGGATAAAACACACAGAATAACAAAATAAAGAGTTAATAATATTTCACGAGACATTACTCAAATCCTTTTTAGTGAACATATTCGTAGAGATGGGCATTACCTATTCGAATAAGCTATTTTTATTAAAAATTACAAAGGTTCATCATGAATTTATCTGAATTTGATTATGAATTACCTCAAGAACTAATCGCCCAAGCTCCTGTTGTTAATAGAGTTTCTTCAAGATTGATGGTTTTAGATCGTTTTAAAAAAACAATTAATCATCATTCTTCTTTTAGTGAAATAGTTGAATATTTCCAAGAGGGAGATATTCTTATAATAAATACAACCAAAGTTCTTCCAGCAAAGCTAATTGGCCAAAGAACAACGGGCGCAAGAGTTGAAATGCTAGTTATAGAGATGGATGATTATAGAGCTAAGGTGTTTATAAAAACACGAAAAAGACCATCTATCAATGAATGTTATCATTTTGATGACTATAACGTAGTGGTCGTTGAACGTCAAGAACAACATTGGGTTGTTGATTTTGGCAAACATAAGGTTATGGATATACTAAACGAATTAGGTGAACCTCCACTACCGCCATATATAAAGAGAAAAAATATTGTTTCTCCTGTTGATGATCAAGACCGTTATCAAACTGTTTATGCAAATGAACTAGGTGCAATTGCTGCGCCAACTGCGGGTTTGCACTTTTCTGTGGATCTCTTGGAGCAGCTCAAAAAGCGCGGAGTGATAGTTAAAAACGTTGTTCTTCACGTTGGTTTAGGAACTTTTTTACCCATGCGTACAGAAAATATACTGGAACATAAGATGCATGAAGAATATTACAGTATACCCGTAGAAACAGCAAATATTCTTAACAAGGCTTTGATCAATAAAAAACGTATTATTTGCGTTGGAACGACTTCATGTCGAGCAATCGAGAGTGCAACAAACAATGGAGTTGTAAAAAAACAAAATGGAATTACGGATATATTTATATATCCAGGGTATCACTTCCAAGCAATGCAAGCTCTTATTACTAATTTTCATCTACCTAAAAGTACTTTATTGTTATTGATTTCTGCTTTTGCAGATAAAGATTTTATATTACGTGCTTACAACGAGGCTATAAAAGAAAAATATCGTTTTTTTAGCTACGGGGATGCAATGTTTATTTTATAGTTATTACAACTGCTATCTCTTGTTTTTGGATTAGGTTCTTAACCAAAATATCGTGATTGTTGTCTGTAGTCGTTTAAAAATAGAAAAGTTTACATTTTTTCTAAAAAAGACTAGGGCGTGTCATCATTCAAAATATTGTGTGTTTTTTCGAGCCCGAGCCTGTTTGCGAGCCCGTTTGCGAAACTTTCACTAACAATTTATCAAAGAAGCAAAGTTTCTTTTTCCATCGCAAAAAACTAGTATTGAACCAATAAATCACTTTCTGTCGCTCTCAAAAAGTTTTCGGGCGCGGGCTCGCAAACGGGCTCGGGCTCAATACTACTGGCGTATCATTAAATGAATCCGTTATATTTTTATCTGTATTGAATGATAATACGCCCTAGTTAATTACCAGTTTTCCATATCATCGATTTCAATATCTTCTTCTAGCATTATTTCGTCATCATCTTTTTCTGGTTCTACATTCTTATTTTCTTCTTCTTGTGTTTCGTTTGTTTCAAGTTGTTTATCTTCTTGTTTATTTTTACTTTCCGAGCTTTTCGCTTCTAGTACATCTTTAATTTTATCGTGAAGTTCATGATCTGTACTTAGTTGGTTAACTATTTTTTTCAATGTATTGTGTGCAGAGGAATAAACGTATTCATTTTCGTCTTGAATTAAAGTTATCACACTTTCAATTGCTTCTGATGATAAATGCCCAGCGAATTTTCCTAAAGTAGTAGCGACTTTATAACGAACAAACCAATCTTCATCGGTTGTTTTTTCTGCTATTTTCTCAATTGTTTTGGTCTTTTTTATATGCCCGAGAGCTTCGGCTGCATACCCTCTTACTTCAGGAGATTCATCTTCCAATAAAGATATGATTATATTGGTGGCTGAACCTACTCGTAGTTTTCCCAGCGATTCTACCGCTGATCTACGTACATTAGGATCTTCGTCGTATAATAAACTTTTTAAGGCTTCTTTTGTGCTGCGTTCACCAAATTTTCCCAAAACTATAGCGGCTTGAGAACGTACATCAGCATTTTTATCTCCCAACATCTCAATGATTGTGTCAATCGCTTCTGTTGTTGCGTGTTTGCCTAAGAATTTTATTGCTTGTGAACGAACACGAGGAGAAGGATTGGCTAGTATTGATATTAATGAAGAAAATGTGCGATCATTCTCGCGATGAACTACATTTGTTCTAGCGGCAATTTCGCTGAATAAACTTGGATTATCAGCATCAATCACTGGTTTCAGCATGCTCATTGTTCTTTCCTGTGCCGAAATTTTTACAACTTTGATATAACGACGAATAGAAAAAAATATGGGAACTATACATATAAAAAATGCAATGAGTAATTGTATCTCTATCGAAAGCATTAACATAACTACTATGATCAGGGATATTATAGCTGAAATAAAGAGCGTTTTCGCTGTTTGTTTGTAAACGTAGGCGTTATTAATAGCCGCTAGTATACGATTACTACTTCCTGAAGTGTCAAGAGAGATCATTTGAAAATGAGTAAATAACGAGTGAGCGATAAAACTACAAATTGTGGAAAAAAATATTAAAGTACAACTAATTGATAATGTTACAGTAATTATACGCTCAGAAATAATAGGCAAGTTGTTTTGGTGAATAGAAAAAAAACTAATTAATGCAAAACTTCCTAGAAAAATCGAAGATATAATAAGTAAAAAATTTTCTTCGTAAAATTTTTGAGAAAGAGTAGTATAGTACTCTAGTTCTTTTTTAGAAAGTTTTTTGTCTTGATGATTAACATCAAGACCAAATTCTTGTTGTAAATATTTGTGGAAATCCATGATTCCCCCAATGTTGTTGTGTTAGTTTGGCAGAGAAAATACGGAAATTTTTGCATTGTATTGTTTTTCATGTAGTGCTGCAACAAAAAAGCTAGAAAGTAAATATGTCTTTTTACGAAAACAAAGCGGCTTTAGTCACTCCGCATGGGCAAGGTGGAGTTGCTGTAGTCCTTGTTGTGGGAGATAAAATAAATGAACGTTTGTCACCTTTTATTTCAATACCAAAGAAAATAAAACCAAGCAAGCGAATTTATTATGGTACGCTTTATGATCACAATCGAGAAATTATTGATCAAGTGTTACTACGTTGTTTCCTATATAAGGGTGTTTGTGCGATTGAAATTTGTTGTCATGGTGGTCTTGCTATTGTAGAAGCTATTTTCCAATTACTAGAGAGTATAGATGTTTTTAAAGTCGATTTTTTGGCTGAAAAAGAGAATATAGTGTTACAAAATTTTATTTGTAGTAAGACAGATGTAGTTGCTAAAATATTTGCTTATCAATTAGATGGTGTGTGGGATTCTTTTCTCGATAAAATTAATTATGCTATAGAAAATGGCGCCATTGAAGAAGCAATTATCATGTTAGAATGTAGTTTGAAGAGTTTTGCTATTTTTCGAGCAATATCTGAACCTCAATCTATTGTTATTGCAGGAAAACCAAATAGTGGCAAGTCGACTTTGATGAACCAACTTGTTGGTCGCGAACGGGTTATTGTTGACTCTATTCCTGGAACTACAAGAGATGCAATCAAGGTTTTGGTTTCTATAAACGGTATACCTTTTTATGTATATGATACAGCAGGAATACGCTGCTCTAGTGATGTCGTTGAAAGTATGGGGATTGAAAAAACTTTATCGATGTTAGACACAGGAAATAAAATTTTGTGGGTGATTGATGCATCGCAACCGTTTTCTTTTGAAGATATCCCTGAGAATGCCTTGGTTCTTCTTAATAAAATAGATGTCGATGAGGCGTTTTTGCCTGAATATGAAGGAAAGTATCATAATGCACTACGTATTTCAGCAAAAGAAGGTCATGGAATTGAAAAGATAGCAGAACACTTTATTGCTAATGTTGGTGATGTGCACAAAAAATTTCCAATGATTATGAGTGAAGAGCAATATTATTTAGTCATTGAAATAGTAGGATTTTTACGCAATAAAAATATAGAACAAGCACGATTGCTACTTGGAAGTACCTGTTTTTGTTTTTCTTGGGACTAAAATAATGTACTCCTAAACAAAAAATTCCCATAGAGCTATGGGAATTTTTTAGTACTAAAAGTAACTAATTTTACTGGGGTGTTAAGCAAAGACTAGAGTCTTTCTTTTAAACCTTTACCAGGTTTGAAGCTTACAGTTTTAGAAGCTTTTATTTTGATAACTTCGCCAGTTTTAGGATTGCGTCCCTTACGAGCTTTTCTCTTTTTAACTGTAAATGATCCGAAACCGATTAGTTGAACAACACCATCTTTTTTAAGACCTTTTTTTACAGACTCTATAACCGCATTTACTGATCTCTCAGCGTCTGCTTTTGACTTTTCCATCTCTTTTGCAACAGCCTCAATTAGTTGCTTTTTATTCATGCATAATCTCCATACATTTTTTTATTATATTTGCGATTAGTTACCTTTGGTTTTGGGATCTTACGTAGGTAACCATCATAAACTATCATAACCACAAAGTAATTATACGCTCCTCAGGCTGTTAGTCAATGTTTTTTTTATTTTTTTAAGTATGACCATTTTTTAGGTACGAATATTAATAGTTTTAGCTACCTGTAAGGCTAAGAAAAAACTGCTACAATTTTAAGTATATATATATAAGTAGTTTAGAAATTCAACTTGTCTGCTTGCGACCCAGTTTACTCTGTAGGTTTTATAAAAAAGTAGTTTAGGGCTATCTATTAAAAAAAGTTCGTAAAAAAAAGAACACAAAAAGTATTCTAAGAAAATGGTAAAAGCTCTAAAAAGTAGTGTATAAAAGAACTATATACTTTTTGCAGGAAAAACAAAAAATGCATAGCTGTAAATTAAAAGTTCGAAAAAAAAAGAACTTTTTTCAAAAAATACTTTTTTATAAAAAAAAAAATATAAAAAAAAATGAGTATAGTAAAGTATTTAATTATATAAAATATGTTAATTTTTGTATAACGAGTGCTATTTTAGGGAGTAGTGAGGCACTTTGAAAGTTGTGCTTTGTAAAAGAAAAGCAATGATAAAAGAAAATTTCTAAAAATTGAGTAACTATTTTTATCAGATCACTTAAAGAACAGTAAGGCTTAAGAAATGTTTGAGTAGCATACTATTGTTTTATTTGTTATAAATAACTCAAGTTGAAAATCACTTTTGTCGGAACACTTATCCTGTTGGATTGAGATGATCTCGTTAATTTTTTACAAATTTGGTGGTTTTAAAGTACTAAGGAGGTTTGAAATGGTAACAACTTGGAATACTAATAAATATGCAGGTAATGGTTATAAATTACTTATTGTTATAGCAATAACTACTGTTATGTTTATTTGTCACAATGTTTTTAAACTAGAGTTTTTCTTTTGGGCAGGTATTGTGAGTAGCGTTTTCTTTTTCTGGTATGTAACACTTGCTTTGTTTGCTGCAGCGGAAAAAATTAGTCAATGAGTAAAGTTGTTTGAGATTATTTAGTAATTTTATGTCCCTGATTTATTCAGGGACAAGACTTACTTTTTTTGAATCTTCGGCATTTCGGTATTAGTTGTGATAAGGATCATCCCAATCATAGTTCCAAAAATGTCTATCAATGAACTTATGAATTTCTACATAGTCTTGATAAATAGCTTTTCTATGAGCGCGACGGTGTTCTGGACTACCGTGGAAAGGGCATCCTACAAAAATAAATGCCGAAGAGAATAGAAGAAGAAGAATAAAAATCTTTTTCATGGTTTCCCTTCCTAAAGAATACATACAATCTAAATTTACTAGCCATTACCGCAGGCAAGCGAAAATGTAACTTTTATATTCTGGCTATGTTACCAAATTCCAATGCAACTTCCAATAAAAAAAGTTACAAAACATTTCTCCACTTAGACTTGTCCTCTTTTTTTTATGAATTTGAACTTGTAAAATAAGGGCTGCTAATACATGATTTAAGTGATCAGTGGCTTAAATTATTCTTTAATTAGTGAGTATTTTTGGCTATTCGTAAAGTAAAAATAGCAGATGAGCATTATTTGTGAAATGACGAATGATACAAGTAAAATATTTTGTGCAGCAACAGGGACAAACCAAGATAAACTAACAACTATGTTACCAATGATCCCATAAGTAATATGATTTAGCTTAGGTGAATTTCTTAAATATACAATGGCAGCACACCACACAAGGCAAATTAAACCTCCTATTTCTTTCGCATCTCCTCCCCACATTCTTCCGATATTTTGTTGTGCCCAAATTGTACCACTGACAAATGCTACTAGCATGGAGAAAAGAGCTAAGTAATAAAGTTTATGAGATATCTGTTTGAGTTTTTTTTGGGAGTAATTGTTTGCGTTTCGACGAAAAACGTTACACACAGAGAAGAAGCCTACAAGGAATACAGTTGTGTAAGCTATAATGATAGTTGCCACATGTATACTCAATAATATTTCTTTTTGAAAAATGCGTGGTAAAACAACAAGCCAGAATAAGGCAATACAAACAAAACCGAAACCGTATATGCTATAATCCGTAGTAGATAGAGAATAGGTTTTTGCATATTCTTGCTTCAGATTTTCTTGCGATCCTAGTTTTTTCACCGCCATTTCCCATGCTTGTTGTTTATCTACATTTTTTAAATTTTGACACTCGTTTCTTAGATGATCTTCTAGCTCATCAATAATTTCAGTTGTAAACGTTTCGCTAGTGGACAGTTCTTGACGCCATTCTTTGATTTTATTTTCTAAGTCAAACATTTATTTCTCCATAAATTTTTCAACATCGAATCAACTATACTCCATTGTTGTTGATATTCACTTAGGGCTTTTTTGCCTTCCTCGTTGAGTTCATAGTATTTTCGCTTTCTTTTTTCGTGTTGCTTCCAAAAAGATTTTATATAACCTTTATGCTCCAAACGGTGAAGAACGGGATAAAGCATGCCATCTGTCCAATTTATTTGACCGTCAGATAGCGATTTTACTTTTTGGATAATCTCATATCCGTAACTGCTACCATTGGTTAACAGCGAAAGAATAATCGATTCGGAAGATGCAGCTACCAATTCTTTTTTTATTTTGTGCATATGAATATCCTTAAAATATACATAGAGGATCTATGCATATAGATATTATACATAGATCCTCTATGTAAGCAATGATATTTTTTTATTGTAGTGTAAAAGGTTATTAATATCGCAAAAGAAGTTGGATTCAACTTCTTTTGCAGAATTGTGTTGATGTCATTGTTGATCCGAAGAGTGGCCTCATATTCAGACAAGACAAAAATCAATGTTTTGGAGTACTAGTTTTTTTGAAGAAATTCTTTGATTTTTTGCTTGGTTACTGGTGAAATGCCATGTTCTTCATATAATTCTTTCCAAGAAGTAAATCCTAAGTTTTTTGCTTTTTGTAGATAGCCTTGAGCAAATAGATCGTTGTTTTGTTCAAAATAGACTAACGAAGTGAATATTACTGACCAAGGATTTTTTGTGCGTAGTTTCGTTGCAGATTGTAAATATTTTAGCGCCATTGTGTAATTTTTTTGAAAAAACAGCAATCTTCCTAATAAAAAATTCGCTTCATAATTTTCGCGCTTCATTCCGGTTACCTTGAAATAAAGTGTTATAGCTAGTTTGGGCTGTTGTAGTTCTTCGTAGATTTTTGCCATACTAATGTTTGCTGTAATAATTTCATTGATGTTTCCATGCTTTGCTACGAATTCAAAATGGTGAAGAGCTGAAGGAAAGAAACGCATTTTTACTAGTGTATTTGCAATGTAAATAGTGGGAATTACTTTTCTCTTATCGAGATCTTTGGCCTTCTCATAAAATTCCATTGCTTTTCCATACTGTTTGATTTGATCATTTGCTAAACCTAGATTCATCAAGAAATTTACGTTTTTTCTTAGTTGTGGTGAAAGTTCTTCAACAGTATAGAAGTGTTGTAAAGCTTTTTTTCCCATTCCTAGTTCTAAGAACAACTTAGCTGCGTTGTAGTTTAAATTTAGAGAACGAGGATATAAATTTAAAGCTTTCTTCCATAGGATAACAGCTTTATTTCTTTTATTTTTGTGAATGTAAGATATACCTAAACTGATGAAAGCATTTTCAAGATAGCTTGCTTTTGTAGCTAGGAGTAAGTGGTATTCTGCTTTTTCAATTTTTTTTTGGGCAAGGTAACAGCGCCCCATTTCGAGATTACACTGTTTGTCTGGCCAAAAATCCTGCGCTTTTTGAAAATGGGATATCGCACCTTTATAATCACTTTCTTTCATATTTTTTTGGCCAGAATTGAAGTGAGCATTTGCAATTGCACGAAGACTTGCAATGTAAACCCCATACAAAATAAATGGCAATAAAAGTGCAAAAATGTATTTGCTTTTTACATTTGCGATAGTACCGTTTTTTGACGCTGCTGCTAGAGAAATAGCGAGTAAAAGTCCTGTAGCAGGAGCGAGAAAAATGCAAAAGAAGAATGCATTTATCATCAGTGATACGATTAGGACAAAACTAGGAAGATTGTTTTGCTTGTTGAGATAAAGGTTTTTTAGAGAGTAAATCAGTAATAACAAGAATAATAAAAGAGCGACTAAGCCATTTTCGACGAGAATTAACAAAAAACTGTTGTGCGGTTGCGAAACAACGCGTCCTTGTGAAATTTCATATTCTTGCGGATTGCGGTATTGAGGAAAATAGTTGATGAAATTTCCACTTCCAATTCCTGTCCATATGTGATTAGAGCTTATTTCTAAAGTTGATTTCCATATGTGTAAACGAACTTTGTTCGAATTATTTTCTAAATCAAAAATACTTGCAATACGTTTTTGAGCTGGTGAGTAAATAACAATAAAACTAGAAAATATTACAACAATTGCTATTGCGGAAAGAAAAAGCTTTTTGCGTTGTTGCGGTATCTGTATGGCGAATATTGTAAGTAGTATTAAAAAAGAACAGGTAAATGCGACATATCCTGCACGGTTACCCGTGCAGATTAAATAAGATATTTGTAATATAAAACTAGTGGTGAATAGGAGTTGTTGCGCAAAACTTTTTTGCGAAAAGAGAAGAGCGAGTGTTAGTACTGCACTGCAGGAAATGAAAGCTCCTGCAGAATTGATGTGTGAAAAAAAAGAAGTGTATGTTGGAAATGTGTTGATGCGTAAATATGAAAATATAAACTGATATAATCCATATATACTTGCTAATGTTGCAGCAAGACAAATGCTGTGAAAAACACTATTCATATTATCTGAATGAGAAAAAATAATAAACGCAATTGCTATAAATCCCCAGCATAAAAAATTTTCGCTAGAAAAAGGAATCGCCATTATAATGATAATAAAGATCATTATAATATGGCTATAACTTATTGAGAACTTTTTCGAGTTGTTGCAAAACATAACAATGCAGCAAATAACAGCAATGGAAAAAGCGGCCACTGTTTTAGGAATAAATTGATTCGTAAACATTGGAAAACATACAATAATGATGATTCCCCATAGATAAAGGTGAGTGTTTTTCATATCTTGTTCTCTCTATTTCTTTTTCATATTGTTCCCTGGAACCGTTTTGCCAAGATTGTTTTCCGACATTAGGTGATCCGCCAAAAGTATTTACTTGTTGGCATTTGTTCTTTTGTTTCTAGATTTGCTCTTGAGTTACAGTTGTGCTGTTAGAAAATAAACACTTTGCAGTTAACGGTCACTTAGAATTGCAAAGTATCCCTCTGCGGTATTTTGAATTTACTAAAACTACTCGTAGTGGTAGGACCTTAGTTCTCTGCAAATTACACAATAAATTACATCTCGGTTCTTTTTATCTCTTTTTTTTCTTTTTTCTTTTTCGTTTTTTGGTTTTTAAGTTATTTGTTGAAGAGGCTTTCTTTTCTTCGTTTTCCTCGTCCTCTTCGTCTATTTCATCGTTATCACTACTGTCTGTACTATGAATTTCTTCATAAATGTTATCATCTTCTGGTTCTACCTGTTGTTTTTGTTTCTCTTGGATAAGTGCTTCTTGCTGTTTTTGAATTTCTTGAGGAGTTGCTAGTTGAGTTTTTGCTTCTTCAAATGTTTTTTCTACAGTTAACAAATGTTGCTCTTGTTGTTCCTGTGATAGTTCTTTTGGGTTGTATAATACTCGCTGCGGAAATGGAATTTCAATGTTATGTTTATCAAAGTATATTTTTATACGTCTTTGTGTTGCGCGTTTTACTGTCCACTGATCGCCAGGAGTTGTTTTTAGCCACATGCGGTAATTAATAGAGCTACTATCAAAGCTATCAAGACCTTGTATTTCATAGTCATCAAGTACCATTGGACCTACTTTCGGGTCTTGACGCATGTCAATTGCCACCTGGTTAAGTATCTCTAGTACTTTATCAACAGGGATATTGTATGCAGTTCCTATGTTTATAACAGCGCGAGAATTTTTACTCTTATTACTTATGTGATGAAATGTTCCATTAGGAAAAAAGTGAACAGTTCCATCAAGAGCCCTAACAATTGTTAGACGCAAAGTAATTTTTATTACACATCCTGTTATTCCATCTATTTCTACCATATCACCAGTAACATATTGGTTTTCTAAAAGAATGAAAAAACCTGAGATATAATCGCGAACTAGTGTTTGGGCCCCAAACGCCAAAGCTAAACCGAGCACTCCGGCCGAAGCGATAATCGGAGTTATGTCAATACGAAATTGTTTAAGCATGTAGATTCCAGCGATAACAAAGACAACTGCTGTCCAAGTTGTTTGTAGTGTACTAAGGAGAGTTTGAGCGCGTTGTTCTCTTACTTTATTGTTATTATAACTTGAGGCTGTAACTTTATAGATTAAATTTTTACCTACGCGATTGAGTGTACGAATAAGAAGTAAAGCTATGATCGGAATAAAGATTAAACTCATTATCGAAATAAAAGCTGAATGTAAAAGTGCTTGAGCTTGTAAATGTCTAGTGTGGCTAATTTCACCTTGTAAGTATCTGCTTTGTTGTTCTTTATTTTGTGGTTTTTCAATAGGATCTAACGAGTACAGTGATTTTTGTGAATGGCCTGTAAGCTTGCTCACTTCTGGTATTATTTGACGTTTTTTCGATTCGATGCGCCCAATATCTTCTTTGTACCTAGCACTTTCCGTTTCAAGGCCTAGTTTTGATGTTTCATACTCTATTGCATTTTTTTGTGCCAAATAAGTAAGAGATGCTATCCAATTGCGAAAAACTTCGTCCACAGCTTTTGGTAAATATTCTTGGCGTTGTTCGTTGCTGAGTGTTTGTGGAAGAGATATTTTTGATGTTTCTTCTGGAAAAAAGCTATTGAGTATATCTTGGCGAAAAGAGCTTGGTTTTAATTTTGCTTCTATTTCCGATAAATGAGTGTTTATTTTTTTTTGTGGAGAAGGAAGTGTTTGCTCTTTTAGAATTTTTCTTTCTTCGTTTGATATTTTTATTAAGCTCTGGTTAATTTGCCCTCGTTTTTCGAGGTTTTTTATTTTTCTTTCTAGAGTTACTAAGTCTGCAAAATAAGAGTCTAGAAGTTTTTCTTGTTGTTTTGCTTCTTTTGAACCGAAAAAACTCAACATGTTTATCCACCAATCACTATTGGCGATTTTTTTCTCGTATATAGCTTGTTGGTATTGCTGTTCTTCTGTATTGGTTAGTTCTTTTTTGTCGTAGTTTTTGCTAAGTTTTTGGCGTTTCTGTAAATATTTTAATTTCTCAAGAATAGTTGATATACGCGTTTCTATGTATTTTGTTTTTTGATGAAAGATTTCCATATTTCGTTTTTGTTGTTCTATTATTTTTTTTGTGGCGTTATAGTTTTGTTCTAAAGTTTGTATTTCTTTCTCTACAACAAGAAGATCTCCTTTGGAGGGCACGTTTTTTATTGATTCAGGAACAGAAAGGATTTCTTTTTTCCCTAAACGAATTTGAAATTCTGTTGCTGCCCCATAAGCTTTTCGCAAAGTTAACATTCTCTCTTTCATTTGAGAGATTTGTAATTGCCGTTGTTGATATATGTCACCTAGAATTTGCTGAAGTTTTTTCTGTGCACTTTCTTTTTCTTGAGCAACGGTAAGGACGTTTGAGAAAAAATCCAGTTGTTGTTCTAGTCTTTGTAGTTCTTCTTCAGAAATTTCTTTGGGAAATCCACGTGCAATAATGGTTAACTGCTTCAAATACTTTTTTAGATTTTCATTGCTGACATTACGGTCCAAACGCAGAGAAATTTCGTATTTTTTTTCATTGGCTATTTGTTCGACGCTGCGAGTTGCCTGTTGATATAAATCTTCTAATGCTTGTTGTGAATATATAACAAGAGGAGATTGTATGTCGTGAATAATTTGTTTTTGAGTTTGGAGTAACATGTTTAATGTTTTTGCGGTTTGATCAAATTCTTGGATTTTTTTTTGCGTATCTTTTGCATTTTTTAAATACAGCGTTAGTTTGTTGTTGAGCTGCTTTTCACTCAATTTATCGACATCTATAACCCATTTTTCCCATTTTTGTTCTTCTTCGTAAGCTTTTTTTAGTTGGGTAACCTCTTCATTTATTTTTTCTAGTTCTGAAGAGATTTTTTTTGTTTTAGCTTCTACCTCTTGTCCTTGTTTTTGCCATAAGTCGATTTGCTTGCCATAACTTAATATTGTTTGCCGTTTTTGAGTTTGCTTACTAATTAGTTTTTTGTACTCTTCAATAGGTAGGTCGGAAAGTTTTTGTTGTGTAGCAGTTAGGTTTTCGACAATGACATCTAATCGCAATATAGAGTCGTAGTGTTGGTTAAACTCTTTTGTTAAGTCTTGTGTTTCTTTGATGAGGTCATTTATTACTGTAGAGGATGATTTTGATTTGTCAAATTGACTTTTTTTGTGATTTAAAATTACTTGCGTTGACTTCCAGCGCTTTTCTGCTTCAATTGTCGATGGAATTTTCGATTGTATTTCAATCTTTTTGTTATCAGGAGTGTCATCTTGTTGTAGTTGTTTTAATTTTGTATTTTTTTCGCTAATGTCGTTTATTTTTTTTTCTAGATCTTTTGCTTTGTTTGTAATTACTGGAGCAGTAGATGAAAGTAAGGCAAGTAGTGTTTCTGGAGAATGTTTTTCTAGTTCCTGTCGAATTTCAGCTTTTTTTCGATAAGTAAGTTGTTGTTTTTCGTAAAGATGTTTTTTTTCGCGTAGCTGCTGTTGTTGTTTTTGTCCGATTTTGATATTTTTTTTTATTGCTTCTATTCGAGTAGGGATTTTTTGCTTTTTACTTTCCCATAAAATAATACTGGTTTCAATGCGCTTTTTTTGCTCTGTTACACTCTGTGCTTTTTTTTCTATTAAATTTTTGGGTAAATTTTTAGGGGCAATTGATTTGGTTGTGATCCGCAATTCAATTTCTTTTAAAAGCTGCTCGAATTCTTGTAGTAAATGAATCACTGTTTTTGCGCGTTTTTTTGTTTCTTCTAACTGTGTTTCATATTTTTTGAGTTGAGAAGTTGTTTCTTCGCGTAAACTTTGTTTTTCTTGTACTCGTTTTTGTAAATCAACTAAAGATTCTATTTTTTCCTTGATATTGCTAGGTGTTACTGGTTGTTGAGATTCTTGATGAGATGTTTTGTCCAACTGTTCAAGAGTGCTCTTTAAAGAGGCCTCTAGTGTTGTTAGAATATCTCGGCTTTCGTTTAATATTTTTAATGGGTTTTGAAGTGATATATCAATTTTATTTGCTGTATCTAATAAGCTTTTGTTATCTAAAGAAGCAAGGTTTTCTTGTGTGTATAACATTATTGGTAGAATTGATATTATTGTAGCAATGATGAGGATTTTTTTATTCATTTGTGTACTTTCTCTCGCTGTGAATGTGCAGTCGTAGTTTATTATGATGATTAAGCGACGCAAACAATAACAATAGATAATATTGTTTGATGTTTTTCCTGTTAAGTTGTTTTCATGAAAAAGGTTTAAGCGTTTTTTAGGTTGTTTTGAATGTATGAGTTCTTAACATACATTCATTTTCTGTAAATATTTTACATGGAAGGTTGATAATGATGAAATATATCCTAAGTTTTATTTGTATATTTTTAACTCTTATTCTGACTAATTGCGAAAATTCTACAAAAAAAATAAAAACCAAAGAAGTAAGAGATAAGAGTACTAAAGAAAAAAAACAGACTTCAGCGGACGATACAGATATATGTTTAGAAGATGATTATAAAAAAAAGCAGAGTGATCCTGAAAAATATATTCGTTCTATACTCAACTCTGTTGATATTACGCTAGATTTTACTGATGTCTCTTTTGCTTATGTAATTTATTTTATACAAAAGACTGTGGATATCAATATCCATGTCGATTCAAAAGTGAACCAAACATTTGAAGTTGAAGGTACAAAAGTAACTTTGGACGTAAAAGAATTAAAACTAAAAACCGTTTTAGACTTACTAATGCAGTTTTATAATCTTGAATATCTCTATAAAAAAGATTTTCTTTTTATAACTTTCAAAAATTCCAAATCTATTATTCAACCTATGCAAAGTGAATTTACCACTCGAATAGACGACTTTCCTGGCCCTGTTGTTTCGATCAAGAGGAGGAATGATTAAGCAGTGGATTTTATTTTCACAATTTATTGACTATATTTTTTGTTATCTACTTAACTTTCGTGAAATATTTTTGTTGTGATTAGTCACTTATATAGTTAAAACCTGTTTGTTTGTATATTTTATACTAAAAGTTATACTAAAAAGATTGAGGTGCGACAAAGTAAAATTTCATTATCATTGTTATTTTTGAATATCTAAGTTATAATTGGTTCTTGGTTTAAGAAAGTAAATTTGGATAATTTGTTGATAAGAAATTACTTGACAACATTTGTAACGATGCTAAAATTTTATTTAGTAGACAAGGCATGTAACAACAAATACCCCTATCAGTACCAGCAAAAGTGATTTTCGCTTTGTTATATTTAAAAGAGCTTTTACAAAATAATATAAATAGTAAAACATAAGTACTATATGCCTTCATCTAATACAAATTTACTAAACAACCAACTAAAAGTGGTTCCTAATATAATCATTTTAAATAGCGCTCTGTAGACATATTTACTAGAAATATTCTGCTATTGAAAGGTAGCATATGAAGGCGAAATATACCCTAAATTTTATTTGTATACTTTCAACTCTTGCCTTCCTTCTATTGGGTTGTGAAAGTCCTGCAAAAGTGAACAATGAGCAGGTGGACAATCCACAAAACCAGGAAGTCGAAGAAGCAAAAGATGACAATGCTACACCAGATAATTCTTCTGAAGTAGCGCAAACCGAAAACAATACTGATGCAGCACAACCTGTTGATGTAGCAGAGAACAATGAAGATGTTGCAAATGCAGAGAACGAAGATGTTGCTAACGATCCTCATGAAGAGATACTTAGACAAGTAGAAATAAAAGCTACTAAAAAGAAATCTCTTGAAGAAGGCTACATTGATCACTTAATTACAACTGCGCGCAAAAAAATGGCTCAAGACAAACACAATGCTGCAAAAACTTTTTTAGATCAAGCGCTTGTAATTGATCCTTCGCATCCAGTAGCTAATAAACTTCGTGATGATGTAGGTGTGGTTCTTGGAGAAACTCCGTCAAAAAGTCGACGCTTTCTAAATGAATTTGAAGACCAAGAAAGAGTAAAAGTAGAGCAAGCCAAAGTAGATGCACACAATCATTATGACCGTGGTACAGAACACTTGGCAAATAAAGAATATGATCCTGCTATCAGTTCTTTCACTTCTGCTCTAAGTATCATCAGATATGCTCCTTACGAACTTAACATGCAAGCTATGAGGAGAAAAGCTGAGGCAAAAGTAAAAGAAGCTGAAGAAAAGAAGCAAGCTTTAGCAACTACACTACGCCAAAAAAGAATGAATGATGCTCGTTCAGAAGCCGTTCGTATTGAAGAAGAAGAACAAGCACGTCGTTCAACAGAAATTCGCATCTTACTAACGCGCGCTGGCGAATACTATATCAATAAAAAGTATGATAAAGCAGAAGAACTAGTTACCCAAGTAAAAGGAAAAGATCCTTTAAACAAAGTAGCAAAAAGATTAGAAAAAGATATCAATGATGCTAGACACGATCATATTTCTCAGACAACAACAACTAAGAGAATAGAAGAATGGAAAAAACTAGTTGAAAGTTTTCGTGAAGCAGCAATACCTTATTCTGATGATCTAATGTTTCCAGACAAAGACTGGTGGCATAATATTGTTTCTAAAAGATCAAAAAGTACTAACCTAAGTAGAGATGATTATAAAAAAGAGTTGAGTGACGCTGAAAAGCGTATTCGTTCTAAACTAGACTCTGTTGACATCACTCTTGACTTCACAGATACACCTTTTACCGATGTAATTTACTTTATACAGAATACTGCTGATATCAACATTCACGTAGATCCAAAAGTTACCCAAACATTCCAAGTAGAGGGTACAAAAGTAACTTTAAACGTGAAAGAACTAAAGTTAAAAACCGCTTTAGATCTATTAATGCAGTTCTACAACCTTGTATACATCTTCGAAAATGATGTTCTTTTTATTACTTCGAAAGACTCTGATCGTGCTAAAGGTAAATCTATACCTGTACTTCACCCTATTCAAGATTTAACAGCTCAAATTGCAGATTTCCCTGGTCCTGTTGTTCGATTAATCGAAACAGATGGTGGTGAAACTGGTGGTGGAGCACTTTTTGAAGATAGTGATGAAGGACCTGGTAATGTAATTACTGACGAAAAGTTAAAAGAATTGATTCAAGCAAGTATTGCTCCAGCAAGTTGGGACAAAGATGAAAACTCTATCGATATTACCAACAAACAACTTCTAGTTGTAAACACTGAAAAAGTACAAGATGAAATCCGTCGCTTTCTTTCTGATATGAGACGTTTTTCTGGAACAATGGTTGCTGTAGAAACTCGTTTTTTAGATGTAACTGACGACTTTTTAGAAGTACTTGGGGTGGATTGGAGAGGTATTGGTGATAACCAACTTCGCGGTAACAACGATCCAAACATTCCTGATGATGATAACGTAGTACCTATTACTGGTGTTGTTAGAGCAGCAGAAGACCTCGCTGGTGATCCAGATGTTGATCCCGATAACATTTTTACTACTGCTTTGAACCAAAGTGTTAATACCGCTGCTGGTTTTTTCTTTGAAGAAAACGTTGATCTTCGTGCTAGAACAGAAAACGTGGATGAACAAGCTTTAGGGCAGCGATTATTTGACAATGGTGGTTTAGCGCTGGAATTCTCGTTTCTTGATGACCTTGAAATGAATGCTGTTCTGCGTGCAGTTAAGAAAACTTCGCGACAAGAAGTTTTGTTTGCACCTCGTATTACTACTTTCAATACTCAAAGAGCTCACATTTCTATCGTACAACAACTTTCTTTTGTACGCGATTTTGATGTAGAGGTTGCACAGTCAGCTTATATCGCTGACCCAGTTATTGGAACAATTCAATCAGGTTTAGTTCTTGATGTCCGTCCAACAGTTTCTAACGATAACAAATACATTACTCTTGAAATGCGCCCAACATTTGCTGATTTAGTAGGAGGTGTATTCCAAGAAATCGATACTACTTTAGGTGGTGTTGGTGTTGTTACTATTCAGGTGCCGGAATTACAGTTACAATCTGTAGAAACAACTGTTCGTATTCCTGACCAAGGAACAATTATGCTTGGTGGATTTAAGAGTATTAATCAACAAGATCACAAACAAGATATTCCAATTCTCGGAAATATTCCTATTGTTAGTTTCTTTTTCTCTCAACAAAGAAAAGTTGATGAAAAGCGTCAAGTTATTATTCTAGTAAAAGCTAAAATAATTGATCTCGAAGAAAGAGAAGAACTTGCTGTAGGAAAACCTCGCTAAGTTATTATAGCTCCATCATTTGATGGAGCTATAATCTTTACTTCTTCAAGTAATTTGAATTTTGTAAAAATCTAAACAGGACCGTAAATGAAAAACAAGCTACAAGCGATTCTCTTTGATTTAGACGAAACTTTATTCTCTACCTCAGACTTTACAAGGCTAGCAAGATTCAATGCTGTCCAAGCAATGGTTGATATGGGACTTGATGTACCTGTTCAAGTATTATTTGATGAGCTACAAGAAGTTGTCAGTGAGTTTTCAAGTAATTACCATTATCACTATAATAAATTACTACTTCGTTTTCCTGAAACATACTTTACCTCTTTAAATAAAACAGCCCTTATTACTACTGCAATTATTGCCTACCACGATACTAAATATAAATATCTAGCCCCTTTTCCTGATGCTGTAAATTTTATAGAAAAAATGTATAAAAAAAACGCGACTCTTGGAGTTGTTACCGCAGGAATTACTATAAAACAATTTGAAAAATTGCTACGATTAGATTTGCACAAATATTTTGACCCGCATTGTATTTTTGTTTCAGAACAAATTGGAATTTCTAAACCAAACACAAAACTATACGAAAAAGCATGTGCGGCTATGGAAATAAATCCTGAATCGACAATGTATGTGGGTGATAATCCTATTATGGACATTGACCCCTGTAATAAGCTAGGAATGATAACTGTACTGATTAAAAAAGGTGGGAAATATTTACACGTTGAGGGTAAAACAAAAGCTCATTATGAATGTACAGATTTTTCTGAGTTGTACAAAATTGTCAACGAAGAGTTTGAACTAGAATTACACACACAATCCTAAACAGTCTTTCACTTCCGTATACCATTAATAATTCTTTGACTCTGACAAGAGCCAGAGCCAAGCCAAGTTAAATTACTTTTGCATATCTTGGAAATTACTGATGAATTTTTTTAGAGCATCTCTTGTTGCTTGTTCACCTACGTTAATTTGTACATTTGGATGAACTAGCCACGTATATACTATTAGCTTTTTAGCCTCTTCATTTTGCTTATTTCGATACAAACATGCTGCTAGGTTTATACTACACTCTTTACGTAGATCGATATTATCTAAACCTTTTTGTAAAGCTAACTGATAGTGTTTTATTGCATTTTTGTGTTTGGCAAGACCTAGAAATTGAATATTTCCTTGCTTGAAATCATTTATTCCACCATTCTTTTGCGATATGATAAAGTCTTTCGCTTTTGCTAGTTTTTGCTGTTTTACTAGTGATTGATCTGTGGTAATGGTTTGAGATGTTGGCAAGAATTCTATTCTGTTGTTAGTAAGAGTGTAGGCTTTTTGAGCGTGGAATGCTGCTTGTTCTGAGTCATTATTTAGATAGTGAGCAGCTGATGCTACAACAGCAACAGATGGGCATTCTGAGCAATTTTTTTTGTTTTCTAAAAAAGAGCTACTTTCATTTGCTAGAGTTTTACTGTTTTCAACAATGTCTTTAGCCTTTTGATGGATACTGCTAGAGGTAATGTTACCTGCACTGGTATTATTGCTTACTCTTTTTTGTGAAACATTTGTGGTTTCTTTTGTGGTAGTATCAACAGTATTGCTTTCTAATGTATTTTCAGTATTATGTTCAGATGCGTGTGATTTCGGATTATTGTTCAATGTAGTATTTTGTGCGCAGGACAGGCATACTAATATCATTCCTATATATAGTGCTTTCTCCACAGTAAATCCTCTCTTTAATAAAAAAAATTTCGCGATTTTGATGCTCACTTAACAACTTTCCATACTTCTTTTAGACGATTGATGCGAATAGTAATGTTCTGTTGATTGAATCGCACTTTTTTGGTAAAAGAAGTCTTTTTTTCTGCTTTTTGCTTACCATTTTTTAGAAATTTAATTGCAGAAAAGTAAATTTTAACGGTGTGAACACCTGGTGTTAAATAAACAGAAGCCTTGTTCTCTTTATTGACGTTAATTTGTTGGTTAGCAATGATAAGTTTAAGATCGTTATCTGCGTATAGTATTTTTAAACGAAATTCTTTAGCATTTGTTATTTCTTGTAGGCCAAAGCTTTCTACTGGTTTAGGAGTTGTTTTCACCGTTTTTGGCTGTTTGTTATTCGTTACTTTGTTTTGCGTTGTATTAATGTTATTCTCTGAATTTTGTTGAGTGTTCTCAGATGATTCAACATTCTTAATTTCCGCAGGTTGCTCTGAAAAATTATTTTGGGTATTGTTATCTGCGTTATTAACATTGCTTGAATTGTCCGCATTGTTTGCAGTAATTTGTGGGTTTTGTTGCGTACTTTGGTTGTTGGCTACTATGTAGTTTTCACTTTCGTTATTATTAATATTGTCATCCGTGTTTATGATCCATGGTAATAAAAGCAGAAGAACAAGAAGTAGTAACATGCATAGTACTACAGGATGTCTCCAGCGAATCCATGATTTTTGCGCAGCTTTTTGGTACTTTTCTATAGAGGTTATGGATGTTGCCAGTAAACCTTGCGGAGGAGAATCTATTTTTATGGTTATTTTATCTTTATCTTTATCTTTATCTTTATCTTTATCTTTGTTTTTTTCTTTGTTTTTTATTTTAGCTCTTCTTTTTGAAGGAGCAATTTCGTGAAGAGCATCATCCCACTGCTGTGGTAAAGGGCATTCCGAAAATGATTTAGCAGTCAGGCACTGTAAAAATAGATCTCCCATGTTTTCAGAATAATTGTACATTTTTTGTACTTTTTGAGCAACGAAAGGATCTTGCTCGTGTTTTAGGATTTCGTCTGTGAACATCACGCCTTCTTTAGTTGGTCGCTCATCTATTTTCATTAATAAAATTTCAGAGATTAGTATTCCTAATGCAAAACGATCACTATGGTTTTGCCAACTATCTTTTGCTGAAGATGTCCATGGTGCATTGTATCCATTTGTTCCTCGCGTTGTCTTTTTTACATAAGGAAGTGAGCTGTGGTACATTGTATCCCAGTCTATAAGAGATACATTCTCATTTTCTATGTATAAATTTTCGTGGCAAAGATCACGATGGGCACATTCGTTATCTTCTAATAATTTTACTATTTCTACGAGATTTTTGGCTATATTAACACGTTGGTTTTTTTTTATTTTTCGTTTTCCATCGCGTATTTCATTGCTGATTTCTTTCCAGGATTGCCCTGGAGCTTTTTGCATTAAAATGCTATTTTCTAACCATCTAGCTAGCTGAAAAGAATGGTAGTTGTTGGGTTTATTACGCAAGTCGTCAGGAACAAGGATGATTCTTTTTTTGGCCGATACAAATGCTGAGTGATCGGGAAGCAATTTGCGAATCGATTTGAGGTATTTTTTGGGTGGAAGGCAATTTTTATGAAATTTTTTAATGATCCATTCTTTACCTGTGCTTTTTTGCACTATGCTATACGCTGTTCCTTGTACACCTTGTTCTGAACAAATTTCTTTATTTTTTGCAATGGGTGTAAGCTGCGAATTTTTGATTACAATTGGCAGTCCACTTTTGCTCCAGCGTTGTATCGCGTTCATTGTCTGATTTCCTACAAGGACTTTCGGGTAATGAGAAAACGCACTAAGCGCTTTCTCATAATCATTATATTAAGGTGTATATAACACACCCCATTTGTTACTCTTCACTTTTTTCATCAGTGTCTTTATCAGTTTCTTTTGCAATGCTTTCACTTACAAAAGTAGAGGTTGAGTACTCTATCATTTTTTGCAAGCGAGGTACCATTTCACGTGGATTGATTGGAGACCCATCTAAAAGTTGAGCGTTGTCAAAAAGTTGCTCGCAGTAAGTTGTTAATAGTGGTTCACGAGGGTTGCTTTTATACATTTTTCCCATGTTTACAATAATGGGATGTTTGGCATTGATTTCCATAATGCGTTTAGTCATCTCAAATTTTTGGTCCATCATTTGCATTAGTTTTTGCATACCAACACCCATGCTATCTTTGCCGCTAACTAAGCAACAAGGACTATCAACAAGGCGGCTTGACTCTTTCACATCTGTAACTTTGTCTTTTAGAGCATTTTTGAAAAAACCTAGAAGATCGTCGAACTCTTTTTCTTCTAATGCCGGAGTTTCTTTTTCTTCGTTTTCTTCATTTTTAGGTTCTTCTATCGCTGATAAATTGATGTCTTCTTTTTCAGCTGAAACCAGTTTTTTACCATTGTACTCTTTTAAATCTTCCATTAGAAAGTCGTCGATTGTATCTACTAGATAGAGTACTTCAACATCTTTTCGGCGGAAAATTTCTAAATTAGGGTTGTTTTCTAGCGCTTCGCGGTGTTCTGCGGTGAGATAGTAAATTTCTTCTTGGTTAGGCTTCATGCGCTCAACATACTGCTCTAAGCTTACTGTTGGCTTACTGTCGTCACAATTAGAAGTGTTGAAACGAAACAACTTTACTAGATTGTCTCTATTATTGTATTCTGAACGATATCCTTGTTTTAAAAATGTGCCAAATTCACCCCAGAATTCTTGGTATTTTTCTGTATCTTCTTCTGATATTTCGACAATTTTTTCTAAAATCTTTTTGACGAGATTCTTGTTGATTTTCGGTATGATGCGATTTTCCTGCAATGTTTCGCGAGAAACGTTTAATGGTAAATCATCGGAATCAACAACACCACGAACAAATTTTAAATATTCTGGAAGTAAATCTTTGCAACTTTCTGTTACAAAAACTCTTTGTGCATACAAACGAACACTTTTCCAAGATTCAGGAGCTTGGTGTTTCATATCCCACGGAACTTTTTTCGGTATGTACACCAAACTATAAAAGTGAATAGGGGCATCGTAGGACAAGTGAATTCGTGCGAAAGGTTCTTCTTCGGAGTGATTTAAATACTTGTAGTATTCGAGGTACTCTTCTTCCTTTACAGACGAAGGACTTTTTGTCCAGATAGCAGAAAGTTTGTTGATTTGTTCCTCTTTGAAGTATATAGGATGAGAAACGAAGTCTGAATAGCGGCGTACGATATCTTTGATACGGAAATCGTCGAGATATTCTTCGGCATCTTCACGCATGTGGAGAGTAATCTCGGTACCTCTTTCTGCTTTTTCATCTTCACTGATGCTATATTTACCAAGCCCATCGGAGATCCAAGCGTAGCCGGTAGCATCTGCTGTATATGATTTGGTTCGTACAGTAACTTTATCTGCTACCATAAACGCAGAATAAAATCCTACTCCAAATTGTCCTATTAGGTTGATATCTTCTTTGGCTTCTTTTATATTCTTTAAAAAGTTTTTTGAGCCAGAGTGAGCGATTGTTCCAATATTTTGAACTAGCTCTTCTTTCGTCATACCAACACCACTATCTTTAATAACCAATTGTTTGTTATCTTTGTCATAAGAGATATCGATTTTTAAAGCTAGGTCCTTGTTTGCAACTTCTGACTCTGAAGTTAAAGATTGAAAACGAACTTTGTCTATAGCGTCTGAAGCATTAGATACTAGTTCGCGTAGAAATATTTCTTTGTTTGTGTACAAAGAGTGAATGAGAATTTCTAAAAGTTGTTGAATCTCAGTTGTAAATTCAAATTCTTCTCTATGGACGCTTGTCATAGCTTATTCCTTATAATTATGATACTAAGTGATACTGCCATCAATTTAATGTACTAAACTTAAAACATGTTTCAAGATTTTTGCAACTCCTTTTACATTTTTTATAACCGAAATTGCTAAAAATATTTTATAACAGGCTCTTAATAAACACGATTTTGAGCGAAAATTCAAGTTTTGACAATGTTGAGATTTGTTATTAAGATAACTATTGTCAGTTTAAAATATAAATTTAAATTGATGGTTTACTTTAAGTAAAACTTTTGCTCTATATACTTTATGTAAAATATATGTATGTTATATTTATAGTTTTTAAATAAAAAAACAAGTTTTTTTTATTTTTGTCATTGACATACTAAGAAAAATGTAGTACTTTCCTTAGCGTAAGAACGATGACGCGGGATGGAGCAGTTGGCAGCTCGTCGGGCTCATAACCCGGAGGTCACAGGTTCGAATCCTGTTCCCGCTACTCTTTTTTTACATATCTTTAAATATTACAGCAACAATAACGCGGGATGGAGCAGTTGGCAGCTCGTCGGGCTCATAACCCGGAGGTCACAGGTTCGAATCCTGTTCCCGCTACTCTTCTTAATCTCCTCTAATAAAATTTGGATGATAACGATAATATATTTCCAAATTTAAAATATTAATCGCAGTAGAGTAAATTCTTCCTCCACCTGAACACCACTTTCCTGATGGATCCCAACTTCCTTTAGCACTTCCAACTTTAATTTGATTTTTAACAAGCATATTTCGCATATATGCATTCCATTGATACCAAGATTTACCGCCAGTTAGAAATAATGATAGTGTTCCATGATACCAGTAATACATACTGTTGTCGATTGTGAAACGCAAAGACCATTTGGGTGGATAATTATTCATGATGCGAATTTGTTTGTAGGAGTAAGGATTTGACTTATTCATTAAGATAGAGCACAACAAACCTACAGGTATAAGAGCCTTACTTGATCTTAAAGTGTGAGGCCCTACATCTTCGTAACGAACTTCACCGTTAGATGTTGTCATACGTTGAAAGTGATTCCAAGTGCGATCAAAAACTTTTTGAGGAACTAAGAACCCTGCTCTTTTCGCTGAAACAAGCGCCATGACCATCCAGCCAGTGATCGAAGTATCATTGCGTTCTCTTGTTGGAAAAGCGGCGTAAGTCCAACCTCCCATTGGTTGTTGTGAATGTACTGCGGCGGCAATGGCTAAACGAATAACTGGTTTAAGATTTTGGCGTTTTGTCAAAGCGTATGACTCCGCAAGGGATAATAAAACCGTGCTGTGATTGTACATTTCTTTTTTACCAAAGAAGCCTTCATTATCTTGGTTGGCGACTAAATACTTTTCCGCTTTTATAAGTTGGTTGCGGTATTTTCCTTTTTTTGTTGTGTAACCCGCTCCCAAAAAAGCTAAATAAGCTAACGCTGTTACTCCAGGGCTATATTTTTTATAACCTCGTCCCCAGCATTCTTTTGGATTAGAGTGTTTTGAGAAATGCACAGTATTCCATTTACCATCATAGTCTTGATGTTTACTAAGCCACTCTAAACCTAACTCAACGCTATTTTCACTTGCAGCGCTCCCTCCATACTGAGCAACCGCTTTCTTACGTCCTTTGCCGTTGCGCAAAGAGTATACCTTGCGGCTTCGTTTACCTTGCCCACTTATTTTTTTTACAACTTTCTGAGTGGAAGATTGCGAAGCTTTGCTACTACTTTCTCCGCCAAGTCCTAACAATTGTGCAATGTTTTTATTTTTTGTTGGAGAGGTATTTTCATTGGGATTTTTAGCATTCTCTTCTGTATTTGTTTGTTTTTTTACTTCTGCGGTTTGCTCTTTGTTTTCTTGTTGCTCAGTGGCTTCTTGTTCCTGTTCTTTCTCTAGAGATTTTTCAGGTGTTTCCTCTGACTTCTCTGCCGATTTTTCTTTAGATTTGTTTTTCGATTTTTGAGCATCAAGGTAGCCGAAATTTTCTATAGAAATGGTATACTCTTGACGCCCTGTGGCTTTCTTTTCTTGAGAAAAATATACATAGTTAAAAAAAGAAAATGTAAGCATATGCCACACAAAAGAGAATAGCCATATGAGAGCAAACAGCTTGATCGATACGCTAACCATGTGTACTCTACTTTGTTGTTTGTGCCTGTTGACATTCATAAAAAAGCCTTTGCAGTGGAGGACTTTGCCAAGAAATACTGTTTCTGAAACTACATTACAAAATAAATTGTGCGCGTTGTGTGGCTAGGGACTGTGATCAATTAAGTGAGTCGCTAAAAGTTTTTGAGCACGTTTCAAGTCAGCGTAGAATTTGAGTGTCAAAGAAGGAGAGCCTGAGAGGCACATAACTGTAGCTATGTAACCGAAGGCTCAACGCCGCTATGACACTCAAAGGCAAGCTGCGTGCTCTTGAAAACTTTTTGCGACTTGTTTAAAAGATTATGCTGAAAAATTTGCGACTGTGACCCCTTGTGGTAATCACGATCGTAGCCGTATTCATAATTGAATAACTACGATTTCTTTTTCGAGAAATACTTAAAATATTCGGTCACGATTACGGCTACGATTACGATGGTTGTTAATATCTAATTGATGAACGCCCTACTACACCTGACCTAATAATATTTCAATAGTAATTTTTGTTTTGAGCAACTCACTTAGTATATTTTAAGCTATGATTTGGTGTATGTCAAAGTAATGCAAAACTATTCTGTTTGAAAAATTAATTTTATAAAAACCTAACGGTGTATATTTTTCTTGATTTTTCAGCGTATATTTGTTATTTATTCACACTACAAATCACTGTAGTACACCATCTCTTGCAAATATTTTTTCACATCTAAATAACTTCCGCAGTGTAAACCCACTTAAAATTTATTTAGAGTTTATGGGAAACCATTTGGCAATTTAGCTTGGTTTATATTATATTATAAGATGGTCAAAGTTTCTAAGAATGTCGCAAAACAATGTTTTCAACACTCTTAAAATCTTAACTGTTTACAAAAATCGGAGATACAGATGTTGCTTTTTTTTATGTCTCCTCCTGCTGAACAAGCTGCTGGAGGAGGATTACAAGACTTCATATTTATGTTTGGTGTCGTATTTCTAATATTTTGGCTAATTGTTATTCGCCCGCAAAAAAAACAAGAACAACAACGAAAAGAAATGTTATCTCAATTAAAAAAGGGCGACCAAGTAGTTACCCAAGGGGGGATAGTTGGCAAGATTGTTAGCATTAAAGACAACCGTATTACTTTAAAAACCGATGAAAATAGCAATTCAAAAGCCACATTTCTACGCCACGCGATTATTAACATCGTAAACCAAAAATCCACAACAGAAAAAAAGTCGTAGAACTTATAATTGTTATTACTTTTAGGATGTTTCAAGACGGAAAAGCATTATTTGTGTAGCTTAAGTTTTAAGCAATGTTGTAAATGGTTTTATAAAAAGAATCTTTTACTTGGAACTCCTAACGATTCATTACTCCTTTCTAGAATTGTGTAGTATAGAGGATATAATTTCATCATGAGCGAAAAAACCGCAAATATTTCGGGGCAGCTAATAGGTATTTTACTATTGGCACTTGCGTGCCTACTCTTCGTTTGCCCTCCAAATCAAAGACCATTTTTAACTGAAGAATTAAAAAGCTATGTAGTAAATCTTGGATTGGACTTAAAAGGGGGCTCTGAACTTTTATACGAAGTAAACCCTGAAGACATTGATCCAACAAAAACAGCTGAAGGTGTTATCGGCGACACTATTTCTATTATTAGTGAGCGTATTCACAACTCAGGTATTGTAAAAGAGCCACGCGTACAGCGCCAAGGGCAAAATCGTATACTTATTCAGTTGCCTGGACTCAATAAACAAGATACAGAAGAAATCAAAAAAGTTATCCAGCGCCTAGGGAATTTAGAATTACGCCTTGTCGCTTCACCTGAAGTTGGTGTTGGGGATGGAAAACTTAGCGAAGTAGAAGAACGCACAAAGTATGACACAGCCAAATCAAGAGGCCAGCGTTCACTAAAATTGTACGAAAGAAGAATCCTTCGAGACGGTTATCGTTGGTATCCAGGAAAAGAAGGTGGTCAGGCACGGCTTGTTTGGGTAGGTGACCCTTATAAAATCGGCGGACAAAGACTGAGCAAAGTGAGTTATGACAGTCTTAACCAAGTAATCAATTTTTCAATGAAGTCGGAAGCAAGTAATGACTTTAAGAATTTAACAAGCCGATATAAAAAACAATTTCTAGCTATTATTTTCAACAACGAGGTAATGGCTGCGCCGCAAATAGACGGTGTTATACCAGATGGCTCTGGTATTCTTCGCGGTTTTAGTTACGACGAAGCGCAAGAGCTTATTAAATCAATGCGTTCTGGTTCCCTTGAAATTCAACCGGAATTGGTGCATGAAAATACTATTGGTCCAAGTTTAGGTGAAGACTCTGTTCGTTTAGGTATACAAGCAGGAGTTATTGGGCTAGGTATGGTAGTTGGGTTTATTATACTTTACTATCTTGCTGCTGGACTTGTTGCAAGTATAGCGCTTCTTTTAAATATTTTGATTGTATTTGCAGTGTTAGTTATTTTTAGAGAGACACTAACCTTACCTGGTATCGCAGGACTTATTCTTACTGTAGGTATGAGTATTGATGCGAACATCATTATTTTTGAGAGAATTCGCGAAGAAAAATTAAAACGCTTGAAAGCTAATCCAGGAAAAGAAACGCTTGAAAAAGAAGAGCTTCTTGCTGATGTAGAGAGTGGTTTCAGGCAAGCGTTTAGTACTATATTTGACGCTAACCTCACTACATTTTTAACGGCGGCTATTTTATATTTTATTGCCTCGGGAACTGTTCAAGGTTTCGCATTTACTATGTTGTGGGGAATCGTTGCTAGTTTCTTTACCGCTATATTTGTAACGCGCGTCTTGCTATATTTTCTGATTATGTCAGGTCTTGTGCGTAATTTAAGTATGGCGCAGTTGTTGAAGGATCCTAAATACGCAATTACAAGTAAAATGAAAACAGCAGCAATGTTTTCTATCGTTGTTGTTGGTATTTCTTTGGCATCTTTCTTAAGTAGTTCTGATCGCATATATGGTTTAGATCTTCGTGGTGGTGTACTTGCGCAAATCAGTCTAAAAGAACCTTTAGCTACTGATGATGTTCGTACTCGTCTACGTGAAGACTTCCGTGATGATCTTGAAGTACAACACATTGTGTCTGACCTAGACACTGCTGACCAAAAAGGTTGGCTTGAGTTTGCTATTCGTTTGCCAAATGTTCACCAAGATGATATTGATAAAATCAATAAAGAGTTGGATTCACTTTCTCGCGATATGCGTCTAGTAAGTATTCGCTTGAAAAGAGAGCAAAAGAATCTTGTTGAAAAACAACAACAGCGCGACGAGTCACTACGTGAAATTCGCCGTTTAAAGAAAAATGACGCTGATAAAGAAGAAGTTGATTCGCAACGCGAACAAGCTAAATATGTGCGTGAGCGCATTAAAGATATTCGCAAAAAACTCGATGATTATGAAGCTGAGATGCAAAAAATCGTTGAAACAAGACGCGATCTCATCAACACTAAAAACGAAAAAGCTGGGATTGATGAACTACGTCAACGCATCAATTCTCGATTCTCTAAAGAACTTGCACCATTTTCGTTTGGCAAAATTACAACAGTAAAACGTGGAAAATACCGCAATTTTCGCAGCATCAAAGTAAATTTACGTACACCTCTTCCGCCGTCATTTATCGAAGAATTGTTTAAAGACAGCAAGGATGTATTTGATGATGTTGTTGTTTCTGTTGATGATTATAATTTGACTTTTAAAGCACCTGAAGGCAAAAGCGATGATGAGTTAGCTCAAGAAATAAAGAAGCACTTAGCACTTGCTAGACCAAGCATGGAAGTTGAATCAATAAAACTTTCTAAAGATGGTGGTTCTATCTCTACAATTCTTTCATTTACTACAGTTGCTCCAGTCGAAGCTGTAAATGAAGCGATTGAAAAGTGTAAATTTGAAGATGTTTCTTTGAAAGCAAAAGGTATTAGAGAAAACTTAGTTACAAGTGTGACTTTACTCATTGATATACCAAGTAGTAGCCAATCAGACGAAGAAGTAAAAAAGTCGATAGAGGCTAACTTGCGTGACTATTTTGCAAAAGCAACTTACAATGAGAAAAAAGTTCACCTTTCTGAACCATACCCAAGATTTTCACAGATTTCTGGGGTTGTGGCTAAAGCTCAGAAAGCAAAAGCATACCGAGCTATTATCTTATCTCTTATCCTAGTATTGTTTTACATTGCAGCTCGCTTTCCTAACGGTTGGCGTTTTGGGTTTGGAGCCGTAGTTGCTCTTGTTCATGATGTTGCCATTACTTTAGGTGTGATTGCTTTTGTTTCTAATGCCGGACTCGTCAACGTGGAGATAAATCTTCCGGTGATTGCAGCTCTCTTGACAATTGTTGGTTACTCTCTCAATGATACCATTGTAATCTTTGACCGATTACGTGAAAACCAAATGAAAGAAGAAGTTTGGGATCGCTTAGGTATCAAGAAAGTTATAGATGTATTTAATAAGAGTATAAATCAAACTCTTTCTAGAACACTACTTACATCATTAACAACATTGTTTGTTGTGTGTGTGATTTTCTTTTTGAACTATGGACACGGAAGTGTGATGGAAGGTTTTGCTTTTACACTTATTGTAGGTGTAATTGTCGGTACTTACTCTTCTATCTTCGTTGCTAGTGCTACAGTTCTTTCTATAGAAAATAAGCATCGCAAAAAGTAGTATAGTTACCTAAAAGGGTGCTCTATAAAACATAGAGCACCCTTTTACTACTATTAAAAAAATTTATGCATGAATTTTTGTTTTGAGAGATTCAAGATGTTTCTTACACGTAAACGAATTATTCTTATATGCTCAATCATTGTGGTATACGGAGCAACAATAGTTGTTGATTTCTTTTATGAAAAAAAATCTATTGTTCTAGATAACACTAAAAGTACTTTACCACAAAATGACAGTGACATTATTCAGACATCGTTGAGTCAGCCACCATTAGTAGAAAAAGAACTAAGTGGTGAGATAGCCAAAAAAGAAAATGTAACGTTTGATATAACTAAAGAAAATAAGAAAATCTTTTTGGCTCTTAGCACACAAGAAACTAAGATAGATAAGAAAAATATTTCGTTTCCTGAGGATATTTTAGTTAGCGATAAAACTGAGACAGAAGAAGGAACTAATTTTTCTAACGAAGAAATTGAAGCAGAAGAAACTGATTTTTCTAACGAAGAAACTGAGATAGCAAAAGAAACTACTTTTTCTGATGAAGAAATTATAGAAGAAGATGTTTTGGTTAATGAAGAAGATGTTTCAATTGATAATAAAACTGAAGCAAAGGATGAAATTGTTTTGTTTGAAACAGGGTTATCACAGCAATTTCATATTGTAACTTTTGGTGATAGTCTGTGGAAAATTTCCAAAAAGTACTATAATAAAAATACTTATAAAGACATTCAAAAAGGCGTATTTGCTTTGGCTGGAGCGAATCCACAGATAATAAATATTGACAAATTGAATGTAGATTCACAAATATTTATACCTCTGGCAAGTAACGTCAATCTTTATTATAAAAAATACCTTTATGATGTTCAATTATCGAAAGAAATTAAGTCTTCAAAAACTATCTCGAAGGTTGAATAACCAGTTGTTTTATTCAAGTAAAACTACATTTTTGCTACAAACGAAGATATGTGATTTTGTCGCACTATTTGTTGAATAGTGGAGGCTTATATACAAATCTTTGCGTTTTGTTTTGCAATGTAGTTTCAGAGAACAAAGCTGCGGAGTAATCCGCGGATAGAAATTATCTCTTTATGGGACAAGTTATGATAGAAATTCGTACTTTTACATACATTGATATATTGCAGCCGCAACTTGCTGCTTTTTTTGCAACAGTTTGCCAAGGATATTTTCCTTTGGAAGAACAAGCAGCACTTTTAATCGAGGTAGCACCTGGTATTGCGATAAATCGTATTACTGATCGAGCAATGAAAAGAGCTAATGTTTACCCTGGAATGCAAATTGTGGAACGAGCTTACGGTATGCTTGAGCTACATGCGTTTGATCAAGGAGAGCTTCGCGCTGCAGGAGAAGCTATTTTAGAGCATACAAATCAAAGCGAAACGGATCGTTTAGCACCGCGTATTGTATCGTCAGAGATTATCACTGGCGTCGATGGTTACCAAGCGATGATTTTAAATCGTATGCGACATGGGCAATTCATTTTAACAGGTGAGACCTTGTACGTTCTTGAAGTTCATCCTGCAGGTTATGCTGCGATTGCGGCAAACGAGGCTGAAAAAGCAGCTTCGGTTAATTTATTAGAAATGAGAGCTTTTGGAGCCTTCGGACGTTTGTATTTGGGAGGTAAAGAATCAGAGATTCAAGAAGCTGTGAAAGCAGTTGAGGCCTCTCTTGCTTCCATAAAGGGAAGAGAAAATATTGCATAAGGGGTATCCTCTTGGACAAAGATTTACAGTCGGTACAGCAAGTACGTGATTTTCTAGAAAAAGCACAACAAGCGCAAAAAATCTTAGCACAGTATTCTCAAGAACAAGTCGATCGTTTAGTATCTCTAATGGCAGAACGTGGATTTAATGCCAGTAAAGAACTAGCTGTTCTGGCTCACGAAGAGAGTGGTTTAGGGCGCGTAGAGAGCAAGGTGTTAAAAAATCAGTTTGCTACGCGAGATATATATGAATATATCAAAGAAATGCCAACTGTTGGCATTATCTCTCAGTGTGAAAAGAAAAAAGTTTGGGATATCGCGACCCCTAAGGGAGTTGTTGCGGGAATTACACCGATCACTAACCCCACTTCCACAGCACTATACAAAATGCTTATTAGTATAAAAGCGCGCTGTTCTATTGTATTTTCGCCGCACCCGCGTTCGATAAAATGCGTTGGGCGTGCTGTTGAAATTATGCGTAAGGCGATTGATTCTGTAGGTGGACCAGTAGACGCGGTTTCTGTTATTACTATTCCAACATTACAGGCAACTCACGAGTTAATGAGCCATAAAGCTACGCGCGTAATTCTGGCCACTGGTGGATCTGGTTTGGTAAAGGCTGCATATTCTTCAGGTAAACCAGCTATAGGTGTCGGCCCTGGTAACTGCCCCGCTTTTATTGAAAAAAGTGCTGACATTCCTCATGCTATTCGTTGTCTAGTTGTAAGTCAGGGGTTTGATTGGGCGACGCTGTGTTCTTCAGAACAATCTCTTATTGTCGAAACTAAAATTGCCCAAAAATGTATTGCTGAATTGAAGAAACAAAAGGCTCATGTTTGCAACGAGGTAGAAATTGCAGCACTCGAAAATTTAATGCCACAAGGAAGTGCTATCAATGCAGACTTAGTTGGACAATCTCCTCACACAATAGCCAAACTAGCTGGCTTTGATGTCGATAATAATTGCACAATGCTTATTGCAAGGCAGTATGGTGTTGGAGATCAATATCCTCTTTCTCGAGAAAAGCTCGCCCCTATCCTATCTTTGTATATTGAAGATGGCTGGGAACAAGGTTTTGCCCGATGCCAAGAAATACTCCATTATGGTGGTTTAGGCCACACTGTATCTTTGCATTGTCGTGATCAAAAAATTATCACCAAATTTGCGATATCGCAGCCTGCGTGCCGTATAAATATTAACACTCCTAGCTCTCAAGGAAGTGTTGGTTATGCCTCTGGATTAGCGCCTTCAATGACTTTAGGATGTGGTACGCGAGGTGGAAATATTTTCTCTGACAATATATCTCCTAAGCATTTACTCAATATCAAAAGAGTTGCTTACATTAAAGATGGCTGGCTTGGACAATCACCCGCTGTTGATATGCTTCCTGTTGCTAAAACGTCTAGCAAAAAATATGATTCGTTTAGTAGTAGACAAAATAAATATTTCATTGGAAAACATAACAATCCTAATATTTAAAACATATCAACATTCAAATACTCTATGTTCTACGAATTTTATTTTTTCCTAGACGTTTTTTCGTAGTAATGTTAAAGTAGATCTCGGCTGGTAGTCTGTTTATGTAACCTTTCATTTAAAAGTTATTTTGTTTAACTCGTTTTAGTGTATATCATCATCTAACGTCTCATATTATCAGGTACTTTATAGCACAGTAGAACTTTTGGTTACAAAACACTATTACCCTTATTGTGCCTTGCTATTGCCAGGTCTTTCAGATATATTAACCAAATGATGATATCTAAAACCACAGTTGTACAAAAATCAATTATCTATAATATGTTTATCAAACAAGGCAAAATTTGAGTATGTATGAATCATATTGGAATCTTTTAGAAAAACCATTTCAAAATATTTCTGATCCTAAGTTTTTGTTCTATGGGGAAACATACGAAGAAGCATATATTCGCTTACTTTATAGCGTAACTGAATCTAAAGGTTTGATGCTATTAACAGGTGAAGGCGGAAATGGGAAAACGTTTGTATGTAAGAATTTTTGTAGAGAAACACGCAAACAAGGTTACCAAGTAGCATTTATTGCTAACCCTGACTTAGAACCTATAGAATTTTTACAGAGTATTTTAAGTGAGTTTAACTTAGACTATAAAAACAAATCAAAATTGGAATTATTCAAAGAGTTAGAAAATTTTATCCTTGAAAATGCCAAAAACGGAAGTACTACTATTATTGTAGTGGACGAAGCTCAGAGTATAAGCAATCAAAAAACATTAGAAGAAGTTTGCGTACTACTAAATATTGATTGTATTGATCGCATACCTATCAATGTAGTTTTGGCAGGAAAACCAGAACTTAGTCAAACTGTTCTCCAAGTTCCTTCTCTTTACGAAAGAGTAGGGCTTCGCTATCGTTTGCGCCCACTTAATCTTCATGAAACAGGTGAATATATACTGTTCCGTTTAGATAAAGCCGGATGCCAGCGTGATATTTTTACTGCAGATGCTGTAAAAGAGGTTTACGAACATACAAATGGTTTACCTCGAAAAATAAACAATATTTGCGATTTAGCTCTATTACTTGGTTATGGTGAGGGCAGCATTGTAGTAGATAAGCATTTGATCAAAAAAGCCGTTGAGGATTTAAAAGGAAATGTTTATTCTGACCGAACGGTAAGTGCCTAATTGTAGTATTTAAATACTACACGTTTGATAACTTGCTTAAAATTCATAATCAGTGATTGTAAGGAAAGACAATGATTCAATTTTCTAACATTGTCAAAAAATGGCGCGAAAATGACTCTGCACAAGATGAAAATCAATCGGCAAAGTTTAACAAAGGCGCTAAACAAATTCTCAAAAATGTTTCTGAGAATAGCCTTAAAGACAAAGTAGTGGCTACACAAAAATTTTCAAAAGTTCTTGAAAAGCTCGATGATAGTCCGCAAACTACTGAAGAAAAGCCCAAAGTAGAAAAATCTGTAAAGCGCAAACAAGAGCCAAGAACACGTTCTAGACAACAAACAGAAAGAGCCAAAAAAGCCGCAGAGCGCACTGTTAAGCGAGCTTCGGTTACAAGGCAAACTCGAGTTGTTAAAGAAGCTCCGGTTGCTAAAGAAGCTACTGTTGCTAAAGAAGCTCCTGTTGAAGAAACACCTGTTGTTAAGCAAGCTCCTGTTGTTAAAGAAGCTCCTGTTGCAAAACAAGCTCCAGTTGCTGAAAAAAATAACGAAGATTGGGATGCTAACGACGATTTTACAGAAGGCTTATTTGAAGAAAGTAACAATTCTTCTGAAGTTCTTTCTACAGAAGTGCCTGACAATAATCTAGAGAGCGGTCAAGTAGAAGAAAATAGCGTTACTGAAACTAGTGAAGAAAAATCTTCTACCTATAGTTCTAAACCAAACAACAAACATTACCGTAAAAACCACAGAAAAACCCAAGGTAATCGTGGTCGTTATAATCGCGATTATAACAACAGGCATAAAAAAAGAACTCATAGCACAACTGATCGTTCAACTTACAAAAAAGAGCAAAGTCCATCATCACCATCAACTACTAGCAGCAGTAGCATTAGCACTAGTAACAATAGTAGTAGTAATAGTGGTGGGGGAGAACATTTAAATATCGAAAGTGTTCTCAAATCAATGAAGTCAAGCACTAGCAGCAACAGAAGCGATGATCGTAATGATCGCAATATAAATAAACGTAATTTTTCACAAAGAAAACACGACAAAGACAAAAAAAGTCGTCATAAATGGGTGTAATTAAGGCAGGAAAGACATATGCAAAAGTCATATACCGCGAAACCCAGTACTCTTGAGAAAACATGGTATGAAGCAGATGCTACGGACCAAGTATTAGGTCGGTTGGCAGGTAAAATAGCTGTGGTACTGATGGGAAAACATCGACCAACTTATACTCCTCACATTGATACTGGTGATTTTGTTATTGTAACCAATGTTGAAAAGGTAAAGGTTACAGGAAGAAAAGAAGATAAGAAGTTATATTATTCTTACTCTGGTTATCCTGGTGGCCTAAAGGTGCAGAATCTGAGCGAAAAAAGAAAGCGCAAACCAGAAGAAATTTTGGAATTGGCTGTCAGAAGAATGTTACCTAAATCAAAATTGGGACGCCAAATGTTAAAGAAGTTAAAATTGTATAGTGGACCAAATCATCCTCATCAAGCGCAAAATCCCAAAGTATTGAAGTAATAAAGGTTTTTAAATTATGAGCGATAAAGAAATTATCTGGGGAACTGGACGTAGAAAAACATCAGTTGCAAGAGTTCGACTTCTTAACGGAAGTGGGAAAATTGTAATCAATGGTAAAACTATGGAAGAATATTTTCCCGTTCGTAACCATCAAAATTCTGTTATGGCAGCACAAAATGTGACTGGAACAGCAGATAAATATGATCTTCTTATTAATGTATCTGGTGGTGGACTTACTGGACAATCTGGTGCAGTACTCCTTGGTGTTGCTAGAGCTTTATGCAAGGTAGACACAGCATTAGAGGAAAAATTGAGAAGTCATGGACTTTTGACTAGAGACAGTCGTATGAAGGAACGTAAAAAATACGGTCGTCGTAAAGCGCGCAAAAGTTTTCAATTTTCCAAGCGTTAAAATTATGCTTCAGTATTCTATAGAGTCATTTTATGGCTCTATAGAATTATTGTTTTCTTAGAGTAAAACTACATTTTTTCAACAAGCGAAAATACATAACATATCATTTTATAATGTAGTTTTAGAGAACATTGTTCTTTTCATCTTACCTTAAAACAAGTCATCTATTTATTCATCTTAATGTCGGTGACCAGTCAAAATTTACTCATTGCAACTAATTCTTTCGTTTTTCACCTCGTTGTTTCTTATTACAAACCCACACTGTCGTATTTCTTTAAGAGCAATGTATTGTAATTGAGCACTGTTTTGTCAGGCACTTATTTACTCGCGAGTACAACTTGCATTTCTCAGATGTACATAACCAACATACGTTTTTTCACGGTTGGTGAGTTCAAAATACTATTTTACCAGAGGACATCCTCCTTTTTTATGAATATAGGGGTATAATTTTTATGTTCAAATATTTATTCATTATTCTAATTGTGTTACTTGTTTTCCCATTTAATACTTTTGGTGACGATTATAATGCCGCTGACTACATTTCTGATGGAACAATGCTATATTGTGAAATGGAAAATGGCAAAGAGTTTTGCGAGCAAATGAGAGAGATTGGTTTATGGCAGTTATTTGCATCGGAAGAGTGGAAAGCCTTTTTTGATACAATACCACCTGAGTTTTTACAAATGATTCGTGGACAACAGCAACAATTTGAAATGCAATCAGGTGTAACGGTTAAAGATATCGCAGAAGCTTTTTCTGGACACGTTTCTCTTGCTGTTGTCGATGTTATGCCAGGCCCAATGCCTATGCCTGTTGCTCTTCTAAGCTGGGATTTAGGAACTCAAAAAGATAAAGTAACCACAATGCTTTTACAGATGTATCAAGGTTTTGTTCCAGGAGCAGCTGTAGAAGAGTATGAGTATAATGGTTATAAAGTATCGCAATTAGCAACTCCTGCAATGCCTGTGTATTGTGCGGTAATGAACAATGTATTTTTGGTTTGTACATCTAAAGTACATTTAGAAGCAGCTTTGTATGGTAAGCATAAAAATAGTTTACAGTCTTTTGGACAATACCAAGAAATAAAAAAACGTACTTTGCGCGAAAGATCAGGTTTATTTTTGTATGCCAACACTGAACGCTTAATAAGTTTTGGTGTGCAAATGTCAGGTCAAGCACAACAAGTAAAACCAATTATGGATATGGTTGGTATTCAAGCGTTAAAAGGTTTAGGCACAGGATTATATTTCAAGGATACTCAGGTTGTCGAAAGTCTTTATATTCACATGCCAGGTGAGCGTACAGGTTTTTTAGGAAAAATACTACCTGCAAAGCCAGCTACTACAACATTAGAGAAATATATTCCTGGAGATTTGATTGCGTTTCGACACAGTTTTTTCGAACTTCAAGGATTAGTTGATGCAGGTCTTGAAGCATTACAAATGTTTGCACCTCGTCAGTACGATCAATTTACAGGAATGGAAAATCAATTTAATCAGCAGTTGGGTATTAATTTACGTAAGGATGTTGTTTATAACTTGGGTGATGAATACCTGTCAACTTTGAGTTTTTCTGGTGGTTTGATACCTGATTTTGCGATTCAGATGACCCTAAAAGATCCAGAAGTTTTCACTGCCGCAATTGAAAAACTCTTACAAATGGTTCCTAAAAAACATCGTTATAAATTTTTGTGGAATGGTTATGACTTTCATTACTTTAATTTTAGTTCTATGTCTGAGCCTATACCAGTAGCTCCTACGTTTGTTATTGATGGAAATCGCCTTCTTGTGACATTGTACCCAGAGATGGCAAAGAATTTGATTATGCAAAAGCAAGGTCATTTTCCAACAGATATGATGACATCTTTAGGTGAATACAAGCACACCGATATACAGTATTTAAATATTGAAAAGCTAGTGGTACCTCTTTATCGCACTGCAATACCTTTTATTCAATCAATGATACCAAGATCAGAAGTCCCTATTGAGTTTGCACTGCTACCATCGGGTAATACACTTAAGAAATATGTAAATAATGCGATGCAAGTTTGGTTCACAGATGAAGTAGGTATGTGTCTTGAGTTTCATTCTCCATTTGGAATGACACCGCTTTTTGCTCTAGCTAGTGCTGCAGCACCGCGGAAATCATATGATATAGAAAAACCACCAGTTGCAAAGCCATATGAAAAAGAAGAGTTAGAAGAGCCTGTCGATGTGGTTAGTGAAGATCCTGGAGAAGGTTTAGGGTCTGAATTATTGGGTGTTGAGGATGTACGCACTTGGAAAAATAAAGATAATAAAGCAAAAATCAGCCTTTATTACGGAAATTCAGTACTTAAAGTACATTTATTTTCACCACTTCCTTCAAATATACTGTCTTATGGTAATTTTAAGTTAAGTGCGAAAGATGATCTTGGAAATGAAATTGCTTACAAACCTGGTTTTGGTTTTCGTACAGGTAGTGAGCACAAGAAAATTGATGCTTATGCTTTAAAAAATGTGATTCGCGATAAAGGTTTGAGAGTAGACCTAGAATTTGCTTCTCCATCGCGAGATGCAAAAAAAGTTAGTATTTCTGGTTCTTTTGAAATTAAGACAGCAGATTCTAAAACACTTGAACTTAAAAACTACGGAGAACTTCGCAAGAATTTGCATACGACAGAAGATATTAGTGGTTTGAAAATTCAATTTACCAAAGATTGCAAAGAAAAAAGTGTTAATCTTCGTATAAGTGGCGATGCTTTAAAAGTAAAAACTATTTATGCTAAAATTGGTGACAAAGTTATTAAGTCAACAGGTTGGAGTTCTTATAAATCTAAAGAAGATACAGTTAGTAGTTTTTGGTTTAGAGATGCTGTGACTGATGATGCAAATATCTATATTGAATATGCTGATAATGTAAAAATGCAAAAAGTAACTGTTGAAGTAAAAGACCAAGAGTTACCATAAATCATATTTTTATGTGATTGAAAATTTTTAGTAGAGTCTGTTAAACCAATAGACTCTACTAAAAACTAAAAACCAAGAACCAATATTTTTACAAATTATTTAATTTTTCTCCAATCCAATTTTTTATAAAAGAAGTGTAGTGTTCTCTTACTTCTGGAAAGCGATCCATATTGGGAATATGATTTACTTCTAGCATATATCTTTTTCCTGAATCTGTTACCATATAATCAACGGCAATCCATTCTAATTGAAAATGTTCTTTTAAATTTAGAGTATCTTCAAGTAATTCTTCATCTATAGATGTATTGATATAAGATGTCTCATGATGAATTGACTTTAGCCAATCATCTCCTTTGAGTTGTATTTGCCAAGACTTATTTCCAATAATAAGTATTCTAACAGCGGTGCCTTTTATGAAGGGTTCTATTACCGTTGGTTGCGGATAGTGTTCTTCCCCGGTAAATCTTTTTTTATTCTCTCCACAATGCCAATTCCCCCATTTTGCAACACTTTCTTCTTTCACATTGATACTACCGTTAACAACAAAACCATGTGGCATTTTAAACTTAGTTATTCGCAGTGCTCGTGCTAAGCAAGGATGTTTCAAGCGGCAGTTAAGTAAAGCAACTGGATTTGGCAAACATACTCCGTCCCAGATAGCCAAAGCATTGATTGGATCAAAATCATTTTCAAAAATGCCGTGAAAAATGACAATATCAATTTGAATCATACAGTCAAAAATATTGGGATGTTCAACAAATAACTTGTCATCTTGTACAATGAGTTTTGGTATAAGCTCATGATGTATGGTCCTTATGTTTAAATTTTGAGTAATATCACGTACTTCATCTTTTTCCAAACCAATAAATAAAACTTTTCTCATAACATTTATCCTTTTGCTGAAAGTAAGAACAGAGAATACACAGAATAAAATTTAAATGTCTAGGGGCGTGTGGACATTTAAAATTTGTTTAGTGCGTAAGTCATTGTAGCGTAGCTAGGCGTATCAAACGTGGCATAGCCAGGTTCTGTAAGTCTGATACAACGACACTAGGATTTCAAGGCTATGTAATGAATAAAGTCTAAATGTCCACACGCCTTATAATAAAAACATTATTTGTTTTGTAAAGGAATTATAATGACTGATCTTCTTGCTGCACGAAGTCAAATGGCAATGTCTTTGGCTTTTCATATCATATTTGCGTGCATTGGAATAGGAATGCCACTACTTATGGTAATTTCTGAAAGTTTATGGCTAAAAACGCAGAACAAAGTTTATCTTTCTTTGGCAAAAAAATGGGCGAAAGGTACGGCTATTATGTTTGCTGTGGGAGCTGTTTCGGGAACCGTTTTATCTTTTGAGTTAGGTTTATTATGGCCAGAGTTTATGCTACATGCTGGTCCAATAATTGGTATGCCTTTTTCTCTAGAAGGATTTGCCTTTTTTTTAGAGGCTATATTCCTTGGAATCTATCTTTATGGATGGGATCGAGTTTCTTCAAAAATGCACTTGTTTTCAGGTATTATGGTTATGCTGAGTGGTATGTTTTCAGGTATTTTTGTGGTGATGGCTAATGCATGGATGAATAGTCCTGCTGGCTTTGAGTGGGTTAACGGTCAGTTTGTAAACATTGATCCTTTTACTGCGATGTTGAACCCTTCAGCCCTTCCTTACGCTTTGCATATGACTTTAGCTGCTTTTGTCTCTGTTGCGTTTGTTGTTGCTGGTATCCATGCTTTTGTTTTGCTCCGTAAACCCAAAAGTGAATTTCACTACTGTGCATTAAGAATAGCTTTGTCAGTTGCGATTGTTACTTCGATCTTACAGCCAATTAGTGGGGACATTAGTGCAAAGAACACAGCGAAGCAACAACCTGCAAAACTCGCAGCGATGGAAGCACAGTGGGAAACCGAAAAAGGTGCGCCGCTTCGTATTGGTGGATGGCCTGATGTTGAAAATGAACAAACTCTTTACGCCATAGAAATTCCTTACTTGTTGAGTTTCTTGTCTTTTGGAACTTTTGATGCCGAAGTGAAGGGTCTCAAAGAATTCCCAAAAGAAGATCGCCCTCCTGTGGCTGTGGTGCATTTTGCTTTTCAAATTATGGTAGGTTGCGGAAGCTTTATGATGCTTCTCGGAATGATAGGAGCCTACTTTTTTTTGCGAAAGCAACCTATAAATAACAAAGTGTGGTACTTAAGACTACTTGTTTTTGCAGCCCCAATGGGCTTTATCGCTACGGAAGCTGGGTGGACTGTTACTGAAGTGGGTAGGCAACCATGGATTATTTATAATATAATGCGTACCTCTGATGCAGTGACTACAATGCCGAACCTAGTGGTTCCTTTTATTGTGTTTACAATTCTGTATATTTTCCTGTTTGTTATGGTGTTGTATTTGATGCGTTTGTATGTCCTAAACTCTTACGAGGATTAAAAATGACTGTTGAATTCTTGCTTGCAAGTGTTGTTGTTGGTTCGGTTGTTGTTTATGCGCTTTCTGGAGGAGCTGATTTTGGTGGAGGTGCGTGGAGTTTGTTTGCATATGGTAAACGTAAAGAAGCGCAAAGAAATCTTATTGAGGATGCTATTGCACCAATATGGGAAACAAATCACGTATGGATTATTTTAGTGATTGTAGTTTTGTTTATTGCATTTCCTCTAGCATTTTCTGCTATAGCTACTAGTTTACATATTCCGCTAACTGTAATGCTTATTGGTATTGTTTTACGTGGCTGTGCTTTTATTTTTCGCTCTTACGGTATGAAAGAGGATGAGAAATTACGCAGTTTTTGGGAGAAAATTTTTGGCGTGTCAAGTTTTCTTACGCCAATTGTCTTTGGTGTTGTTGTTGCGGGTATTGCAAGTGGTAAGCTGCTAGTTGATGTTGAAAAACGAAAAGTATTGACTGACTTTGTCGAAGTTTGGTTTGGAATTTTTCCACTATGCGCAGGATTTTTTTGTTTGTTTACCTTCATGTTCTTGGCTGCGGTTTACCTTACTTGTGAAACAACAGACAAGGAACTACAACAAGATTTTCGTAACAGAGCTCTTGTTAGCGCGATATTTGTAGATGCGACAGCACTGTTTTGTTTATATTTATCTCAAGATCATGCGACGTTGTTCTGGGAAGGTTTAAGAAATAGCGATTATGCTTTATTGTTTCACGGCTTTGGTATTTTACTCGCAATATCTATATTTTATAGTTTATATTTAAAGAAATATAAAATAGCTCGCGTTCTTGCTATGAATAAAGTGGTGTGTATTGTTTTGGGCTGGGCAGTATGCCAATTTCCTTTTTTAGTGGTTCCCAATTTAACAATTTATACGGCAACAGCTCCTAAGAACGTTTTGTATATGATGTTTACCATTATTGTGCTTGGTATGGTAGTTACAATACCTTCATTATTTTATTTATACTATATATTTAAAAAGAAACAGAGCTGATTATGAAAAAGACAGCGATTGTAATCGTTATATGTTTACTCATTCTTTCTTTAATTCCTTCTGTATTAGTGAAAGATTTTGGTGAAGTTTCGGGAGTTGAGTTTTCACCTGATTTATTTATGCACAGAACCTTTCGTTACTTTGCACTTTTTGGTATACAGATAGGCACAAAAGATTTTAAAGTTTGGCGTAATGATTTCGAAGTATTTTTGTTAAAAAATAATTATATACCGCCTATAAAACAGGATAAAGCTCGTTGGTATATGGTTAAGGATTATTGTAGTTGGCGTGGTTTTCATAAAGGTATTGCTCGCGGAATTTGCCAAGAATTAGAATGTCATGGTTCTCTTAATAATGATCGTTGGATCAAGTGGTCAAAAGAAAATCCTGAGCGCGCTAAAATTTTCTGGCCAGCGTTTATTTCTGCTTCAAGACATAATATTGGCGAGAGTTTCTATTTTTTGCGATTTGTAAATATTGGAAATTCATTAGAGGAGTTTAAATACGAGGTAGATGAGTATCTCTATGGCTTTATTAAATAGGAGAATTGCGTGATACGTGATATTTTAAAAGTATCAGAAAATAACAATCGACAAAAATGCTTAGAACTATTTACACGACTACCTGAAAAACATTCTTTTCATGCTTCTATTTTATTGTTGTGGCAACAGGCAGACCGCAGATCGCTAGATTACCAAACTATTTCAAAAATACTTGATTTTACACGTACTTCTTCTAACAAAGAAAATAGGCGATTTCCTTTTTCAAGTATATTGCGAATTTGGCCTCGAAAGTTTTTCGATTTAGATCACTCCTTTATCATGAGTATGCTTGATAAGGAAGATCGCGATCAGCGACAAAAAGGTTTATTGAAAGTTATTTGTGCACAATTAAAACAAAAAAACGAAAAAGCAGCGATTGAATTAGCCTCACATTTGCGTAACGATAAATATAAAAGTGAGCTTCTCGCAGAAGCCGCCGTTTACTCCTCAAGATACAAGAGACACAAATCAACAACATGGTTTCTAGAGAAGTCCATAACTGCATATAAAGAAAAACCAAAAGGGCTTCCCATTATTATTCGTGCGTGGGGACAAGCAAAGTTACGTAACCGCAAAAGAATTTTTTTGTCCATTCTGGAACTGTGCATGCAAAATTTTGAGCCGCAGCTTTTATTATTAGCAGAAGCTGTTATAGAATCTAAAGAACAAATTGATCGACATATTTATGCAGAGTTTATATTAGAAAAAGCTCTAGAGTTAAATGATACCAAACTTTTACAATTGCTTATTGATTATGTAACTAAGTACAAAAAGCTAACGACTTTGTTTCAAAAATCAAAAAAAATGGATCATGACACTAAACATAATATGATGAGTAAATATTTTTTCCAACTGGCAATTCTAGAACAAAATAAGAAAAAATCTTCGCAGCTAATGTCGAAAAGCCGCGAGCATCAGCAAAGTATTCGCAATGAAAAGGTAAAATTACAGCTTTCGATGAATATAATTCAAAGACTGATTAACTTAAAGAAAGCAAATAAAGCCTACAATATGGTTTTCGATTCTGTAGATTGTTATCGAAAATTTATGCGAAGCCGCAATTATAATGACGATGATAAAATGATAATAAGTATCGATTTTGCCTCGTTCTTAGCGCACATTAAAGAATACGAGCGCGCAGGAGATATCTTTAGTGAAATTATAAGTGAAATAAAAGATATCTCCGAACAGAAACAACAAGCGCACATGCTACGCTCAATATTTAAGCAATTAATTCAATACTCCTACATAAAAAAACGCCTAGCTCTCTTACATGAAGTCTTAGATGTTCTCGAATCGTTAAGCGATGATCATCACAAAGGTTTTGCACTTAACGCATGGGGATTTGAAACCGGAGGAATAATAAACGACCTAGGCAATTTCCCAACAGAACGCAGCGAAGAACTACTACTACGCACAGTTGATATTGCCAAACCACTAAACGATAACGATTTTTTTATCGATATTGTAGATGCAATGTCTACGTGTAAGTTAAAAGAAAAAGCGTATAGTCTATACCAAGAAGCTTTGCGTGGTAAGTTATTAACAGCAGAACAAGTCGATCGTATTTCGCGCTCCCTGGTGCGTATAAAAAAGAAAGCGCAGGCCGAAAAATTAATCAAAAATTATTTGATGAAGCAGGAGTAGGTTGATCTGTAAAAATAAAACACAGTAGTAAACTCATGAGATAAACGTAAACGAAGCGCGATGTAGGGGCGGTCTTGTGCCGCCCGGCCTTCGCAAACAATTGCAAAAACTTGTTTAAGGTTGTATTGGTAGGTATAAAAAATAACAAAGGTTATTCATATTTGTAAGACGAGGACAGACCGGTCTTGTGCCCGGTTTTCGCAAACAATTGCAAAAACTTGTTTAAGGTCGTGTTGATAGGTATAAAAAATGACAAACGTTATTCATTTGTATTTGTAAGACGAGGACAGACTGGTCTTGTGCCCGGTTTTCGCAATTGTTTGCGAAAACTTGTTTAAGGTCGTATTGGTAGGTATAAAAAATGACAAAGGTTATTTGTATTTGTAAGACGAGGATAGACCGGTCTTGTGCCGCCCAATTTTCGCAAACAATCGCAAACAATTGCGAAAACTTGTTTAAGGTTGTATTGGTAGGCACAAAAAATGGGAAACGTTATTCATTTGTATTTGTAAGACGAGGATAGACCGGTCTTGTGCCGCCCAATTTTCGCAAACAATCGCAAACAATTGCGACAACTTGTTTAAGGCCGTGTTGGTAGGCACAAAAAATGGGAAACGTTATTCATTTGTATTTGTAATACGGGCGGCACAAGACCGCCCCTACATCGCACCGTTATAGAGTGAGTCTGCTCTGTAAGTTCTTTTACTATAAGACTTAGAGTTTTAATGCCGAGATGTAATTCTTATAATTTCGAGCTTGTAGTATTTTTTGTTAAGGTAAAACTTGCCTGTAGAAATACAGTTAACTAATTTTGCAACAGGCTCTAATCCCATATAAATGAAGCGCAATGTAGGGGCGGTCTTGTGCCGCCCAATTTTCGCAAACAATTGCAAAAACTTGTTTAAGGTTGTATTGGTAGGTACAAAAAATAACAGACGTTATTCATTTGTAACGCGAGGACAGACCGGTCTTGCGCTGCCCAGCCTTCGAAAACAATTGCGAAAACTTGTTTAAGATCGTATTGATAGGTATAAAAAATGGCAAACGTTATTCATTTAAACCACTAAACGATAACGATTTTTTTATCGAAATTGTAGATGCAATGTCTAGGTGTAAATTAAAAGAAAAGCGTATAGTCTATACCAAGAAACTTTGCGCGGCGGATTATTAACAGCAGAACAAGTCGATCGTATTTCGCTCCCTACAGTAGTAAACTCATGAGATAAACGTAAACGAAGCGCGATGTAGGGGTGGTCTTGTGCCGCCCGGCCTTCGCAAACAATTGCAAAAACTTGTTTAAGGTTGTATTGGTAGGTATAAAAAATGGCAAACGTTATTCATTTAAACCACTAAACGATAACGATTTTTTTATCGATATTGTAGATGCAATGTCTAGGTGTAAGTTAAAAGAAAAAGCGTATAGTCTATACCAAGAAACTTTGCGCGGTGGAGCAGAACAAGTCGATCGTATTTCGCTCCCTACAGTAGTAAACTCATGAGATAAACGTAAACGAAGCGCGATGTAGGGGCGGTCTTGTGCCGCCCGGCCTTCGCAAACAATTGCAAAAACTTGTTTAAGGTTGTATTGGTAGGTACAAAAATAACAAAGGTTATTCATATTTGTAAGACGAGGACAGACTGGTCTTGTGCCCGGTTTTCGCAAACAATTGCGAAAACTTGTTTAAGGTCGTATTGGTAGGTACAAAAATAACAAAGGTTATTTATTTGTAACGCGAGGACAGACCGGTCTTGCGCCGCCCAGCCTTCGAAAAAAATTGCGAAAACTTGTTTAAGATCGTATTGATAGGTATAAAAAATGACAAACGTTATTCATTTGTATTTGTAAGACGAGGATAGACCGGTCTTGTGCCGCCCAATTTTCGCAAACAATCGCAAACAATTGCGAAAACTTGTTTAAGGTTGTATTGGTAGGCACAAAAAATGGGAAACGTTATTCATTTGTATTTGTAATACGGGCGGCACAAGACCGCCCCTACATCGCACCGTTATAGAGTGATTCTGCTCTGTAAGTTCTTTTACTATAAGACTTAGAGCTTTAATGCAGAGATGTAATTTTGTTCGATTTCGTGCATTAGTTTGAAATAATGGAAAATGAAAAAAATTATAAAAGATGATATTGAAGATGGTATTTTAGACTTATCTTATCAAATTGTAACGGAAGAGAATTTTAGACAGCTTAAACAATTTGGTGAAGAAATATATACACTTTATTTGATGGATTCAGACATAGAACATTTGTGCTATCGTTATTTTTGCGAGCTACAAAATCTAGAACTTTTATTCTTAAGAGGCACTGATATCAAGGATGATGATCTGAAATATTTTGCAGATATGGAGTTGTTTGAATTGGGCCTTGATCGGACAAAAATTACCAATTTAGGTTTGCAATACCTTAGCTCTGTCACCATCTGGGAAAGATTAGATCTGGAATACACCAATATTGATGATAGTGGTCTGGTACATTTACGAAACCATACTGAACTAGAGCATCTAAATTTATGTTGTCCTGGCGTTACAAGTGAAGGCGTTGCTGAATTACAAAAATTTTTACCGCAGTGCAAAATAGAACACTTGAATAACAGTTTAACTTTCCTGAAAGATAGGGTTAGTTCGCGTTTAGAATCAGTTGAAATAAAAGTTAACACAAATGAATTAAAAGCAGACCTTAAGAAATGCAAAGAGATTTACGAATATTTACAAAGTAAAAAAGTAGATTATGAAAAAATTCAGCAGGCTAGAGAAAAGCTCTATACTGCGCAAAGAACCTTATATAAAGCCTTAGGTGAAGAATATGCAATTATGGTTGATGACTTCCCTTTAAAATGGAGTTCTGGTACTCCTGGACCTATTCTTCTTACACATGCTTGGAAAACATTTTTGATATTTTATGTTGGCGAAGAGAATGAGTTTGGGAAAAATTATATAGAACTTGATGGAGAAGGGCACAAAGAAAAAATGGCGCTTGTTGAATTTGATAGATGTTTAATTGCTAAACTGGGGGCACCAAACGATGAAGTTTTTTGTGATCATCCTCTCGAAGGTAGGGGAGCAGATTCCTTTGATACTGTACAAATAGTGATGAATTCCTCATGGCTTGCATCTATCGAAAAAATAAACAGCGGTCATTCATGTTACAATCCCTTTCATTGGAAATACTACATTCATTATATATTCTGGTTTAAAGAAGATATTTTTGAATGCATTACAATGGATTACAAAGTAACACCTTACTTGTCTTCTCGACGAGCTTTATTGCAGAAAGTCGCTGCGAGCTTGTAGTATGCTTTGTTAAAGTAAAATTTGCCTGTACAAATACAGCTAATTTTATAACAGGTTCTAATCCCATATATCTGAACTTTTATTGAAAGAAAATTCAATGAAGCTATCTTTGAAATTGATACTGTTAGTAATAATTTGTACAAAAATTTCAGCGCAAAATATTAACAGTTCTCTAAAACAAAAAGAATTGAGCAGTTCTTATTCTTGGCCTCTTGATGATAACGAAGAGCGTAGGATGATCAAATATTTCGTGTCATTGCCTCAAAGTAATTGGCGCTTTTTTGATAGATGTTTGGGAGGGAATTTTTTTAAGGACTCTGGCTTTTCTCTGAAAAGATTAAATTACTATAAAAGTGATCCACGAATATCTCCTCAAACGAATAAATTTATAACATTTATATTGTCTGCGTCCAAAGATGATCAATCTAAAATAAATTATTGTATAAAACAAGCAGAATACTTGCGGAAGAAAGACGATGAACATATACGAGATGAATATATACCAGAAACTATTCGCGATAATCTTCCTAAACAGGCGCGAGAATTTTCTGTTGTACTACAATTTTTAGACAAAGCAGTATCAGCAAAAGAAACTGTGCTTCTTATTCGCGAATTAGGGAGAGATCATATTAATAAATCACGACTTATCTCTATTCTTAAACCTTTATTATATCGTGATCTATCAGAATCTGTAGAGTTTTGTGTCAACCTTACTATGATGTCAAGGTTTTATATAGTTTCTACAGAAGCAAGTGGACTTCTCGCTGAGATTAATACTAAAGAAAGTAATCAATTACTTATTGATTTTCTGAAAACACCAGAAAAAAATACTAGAGTAGAATTCAATAAAATTGCTGCTGCGCTTTTACTAAGAAAAAATGGTTTAGGCGAAGGAGCACTGTTTCTTGAAGATTTTGTAACAAAAAATGAGAAAAATAATACTATTTATGCTTTCTTGCCAATAGAAAGAGGAAAGCACCCTGACGATTTGAAATACTATTTCTATGGGGAATGCAAGAACAATAAAGATATGACAGGGCTTCATTGCGATTTTCGCATAACCCAAAAATTGACAAAGCAGCTTAAAGAAGTTCCGTATGAAAAGAGAGCTATTGCTACGTGGTTTAAAAAAAATAACCACTTATTAATATATGATGATTTGTTAGACAAGTGGGATATTCTTGATAGAAAGAAATCTGATAAGTAATGAATTACAAAGACTAGGGGTTTCGTCCTAGGCTATGATGTATAGCGCTTTCAGCGCTATTTTAGTATTCAAGAGTCTACTGTCACTCAGTGCCGGCCTGTTTCCGAAAACTTTCTTAAAGGTGTTAGAAAACAGAGTTTTTACGAGTTATAACAAATACTTTTTTACTTGATTAAAAATTTTGAAATCGGATTTGGAAAAACATTTAGAATGATGACAGGAACTAAAAAATTCGCTATGTACTGGTTTATAAGGAAAAGCATATGTGGAAAATATTAATTGTTTTTTTTGTAGCAATTTTGGTATTGATTCTTCATTTTTCGCTTAGAACTGTTCGTTTGGTACATTATGAAAGTTCGAGAAATATCATAATGGCAATTGATTACGCGTGTGAAGAGTATAGAGCTGTTTTTCGCGTTTACCCAGATGTTGCTAACCTCCATGGAACAATGAACGAAAATGGTTATCCGGGGGATAAAAAGGTTATTGATCCTGTGAAAACTTTTAGTGATAGTGACTTCAAAGAGATGAATAAGCGATTGTATTTTATGTTGACGAAGGATTATGAGGGCGATGTTTTTTTTCAATCGAGTTTCCTACAAACACCTGCTACGAGCAATAATAATGATGATGCCTCTTTGATGTTTGTAGATGAGTGGGGAAGGTTTTTACGAGTTTGTCCAGGACGCGATCATTCTGGAGATATTCCAAGAGGTGAAAATCGTCTGGATGAAAAGCATCGCTGGTTTGAGGCTGTGGATGTATACTCTGTTGGCTTGGATGGGAAAGATGGCTATTCGCTAAAAAGTACAACAGCAACAAAATGTAACAAAAATGAAGTGGATGATATCGATAACTGGACGATTAGATATTGAGTTTTGTTCAGCGAATTATGCTTATATAATAAAAATTCCAAATCACTTTTTTGGTTGCTTCGTGTATTTGCTTATTAAATTTTGTTGCCAAATTACCAAAGACAGGAAAATACTATAAATGTCTGATAAGTTAACTATTAAAAATATAGAAGAGTTACAAAAACTAGGTTTGGATGACGATTTTATTACAACAACAGTGCAGAAGTGCGATGTAAATTTCGACTGGAATAATTTAGCAACATTACATTTGAAAAAAAAAATGTTGATGAATTGCAAAAATGTTTATTGAAAAATAAATCGCCGAATAAGCGACACTTTGTTTTAAAAAATGTACAATCTTTTTTAAAACATAATCCGATATTTTATATAAAAGAATATAAAAAGTTAGATTTAGTATTCGAAGAGCTGATGCTACGTAAAGATGGTAATTCGTGGCAATTTTCACTTGTTTTTGAGAATTACAGAACCAACATTCATCATTTTGAAGTTATCGAAAATATAGAATTCGGTGATGTTGGAGAACTACCAAAATATCTGCAAAATTACATACATAATAGTGAATTCAGATGTGAGGTGTACTTCGTTTCGGGTAAATCAAGGTGGAGTTTGGGAAAACGGCTTGCTAGTAGTTGGCTCTACAAAGGTTTTATTATCGCAACAAAAATGAGATTTAAATCACAGCAAAATTTCGACTTTAAAAAACCCCCAATAGAAGCCAGTGATAATATCAGTTTTTGTTTACCACCAAGTAGAGATAACATTTTGCATTATTATTCCTTACCAACAACTAAAGAACTACATCAGTATATAAATATTGTAGAAGGTTATCGTTTAACATTGATATGCTTATCAAGTGGAGAAGATATCTTTGCTGAAATAAAAAAAACCACACAAGGTATACATATTAATCTGTATGAAAAAATGTATACTGTACAGAAAAAAGATGAATGGGTTGTGAGAAGAGATGAATTTGTAGGTGATATTTATTGGGATAAACTACAAGGATTGATACGCACAACTTTATTTTGGGAACTACGCTCTCATGAAAAAGAACTGAATTGCGATGGATCTCATGTGTGGATAGAAGGAATAAAAAATAATAGATATCATTTTTTAGAAGGAAATTCACCGGAAAGATGTTTTGGAGTTTTGTTTTGTAGTATGTTGAATCTTGCGAAAACTTCGAAGAATGATATCGCAGATTTTAGTTATTAACTTTGAAAAGATTATGTTGAATAACTGTGTGCTTTATCTTCTTCATCACCGAATGAGCCAATTATCTCACCAAGACTTATGAGGAAAACTTCGTCTCTTGAAGCAACATTTTTTTATTTTTCGGCGTAAAGAATTTAGTGTTATATTGAGAGGTGTAAAAATTTTGTAAGGGAGCGCGAGACTAAAAGCAGCTATAAAGAATAGATTTTATTTACCGATAGTATAAACATATTAAGGAAAAAATAATGAGTGAAGTACTTAAAGAAGTCATAGAAGCTAATCAGTCTTACGCAAAGACATTTGGAGACAAAAGTAAGTTAGCTATGCCACCGGCGAGGCACTTTGCAATTTTAACATGTATGGATGCGCGACTTGATCCTGCTAAATATGCTGGACTTTCCGAAGGAGATGCGCATGTAATTCGCAATGCGGGAGGTAGAGCAAGTGATGATGCGATTCGTTCTCTTGTTATTTCTCATAAGCTACTTGGTACAAAAGAGTGGTTTGTAATTCACCATACAGATTGTGGAATGGAATCTTTCACCGATGAAATCATGAACGATTTGCTTGCAAGTAGTTTGAAAACAGCATCAGTTGATTCTTCAGGATGGCATGATTCTGGTGAGGGACCAGGTTCAACAGAAGGAAAATATATCAATTGGTTAACTATTTCTGACAATGCTAAAAGTGTTTTAGAAGATGTACTGAGAATACGAAATCATCCTTTAGTTTCTAAAGATATTCCAATTTATGGTTATATATTTGATGTTGCCTCCGGAGAGTTAAAAGAAATTCCAGAAGCCACAGAGGCTGGAAAAATATCCTAAACAAATTGCGATTTCTTTGATACAACTTTTTTCAACTTATTTTGTTATCGAGTTCTTCTAGCCAGGGAATTTTCGTTTCTTTATTGACGAGCTTGTATCAAAGAAATCGTGATAAATTTTACAAAACCACCTGAAAGTGGGTGGTGATTTACTTTCTTTAATACTGCATAATAGGCGAGCGCTTCGACTATGAAGGGATAGTGAAATTTCGTTGGACTATCTTCTTTTAAATGAAAGTAAAAATCATGTTGTCAAATACAAATCAACAAATGCTTTATCCCAATAAATGTGTACATCGAATTTTTGAGGAACGAGTTCACGAGTTTCCTCAAAATATTGCTGTTAAATTTGCGGGAAAGGCACTTACATACCAGCAACTTAATCATAAAGCAAATCGCCTTGCTCATTACCTAGAAACACAGAATATTGATAAAGGTGAGCTTGTGGGGGTTTTTGTTGAACGTAGTATTGAAATGATTACTGCGTTTCTTGCCATCCTTAAAATAGGCGCTGTATATGTTCCTCTCGACCCGGTTTATCCTTTAGAGCGATTAAAATATATCGTGGATGAAACAAAACTATCGGTAATTCTCTCTTCAAAAAAATTAGATCAAAAAATTGGTGGTACCAAAACGATTTATTTGGATGAAGATTATTCCTCTTACTCAACGAGCGATTTTGAAAATAAAATATCTCCGCAGGATTTGGCATATGTAATATACACTTCTGGAAGTACTGGTGTTCCAAAAGGAGCTTGTATTCATCACCAAGGAATTGTTCGCTTAGTTAAAAATACCAATTACATTGATATACAATCGCACCATGTGATTGCACATACATCCAGTGCATGCTTTGATCCTGCGACTTTTGAAATTTGGGGCGGGCTATTAAACGGTGGGCAAGTTGTTATTATTCCAAAAAGTGAGATGCTAGTTCCATCTCAATTTAAGAAATATCTTGAGGAAAATAGCGTTAGTATTGCTTTTATAACAACGTCTTTTTTTAATCAATTAGTTTCAGTAGAGCCAGATATTTTTGGGTCTTTAGAGTTTGTTTTAACAGGCGGAGAAACTGTTCATCCAAAGTGGATGAAAATAGCTTTGCAGTCTGAACTGACAAACTTGTTAAATATGTATGGTCCTACGGAAAATAGTGTATTTTCTACGTTTTACTACGTAAAAGAAATTCGCGACGATGTACCTATTCCGATAGGAAAAGCAATTTCTAATACCACCGTATACATTCTCAATGAAAAAATGGAGTTTATTGAAGATGATCAAGTCGGAGAAATTTATGTAGGTGGGGACGGTGTAGGTCTTGGGTATTTTAATAGAGAAGATCTAACAGAAAAAGCGTTTGTGTTAAATCCTTTTGGATCTGGAAAACTTTATAAAACAGGTGATTTAGCGCGTTACACTAGTGATCGCCAAATTGAATTTGTCGGGCGTATTGATAATCAGGTTAAAATTAGAGGTTTTCGTATAGAACTTGAGGAAATTGAGAAAACTTTGGCAACAATTCCTGAGGTAAACAAAACTGTGGTTCTGGCTAAAAAGTACAATGATAATAATAACGATTTGAGGTTGGTGGGCTATGTAGAAGTAAGTTCTTTACAGGATACCTGCGAAGAAAAAATTAAGCAATATTTACAGCAAAAACTACCGCAACATATGATTCCTCCTTATTTTAAAATCATGACCGCTTTTCCTTTAACAATAAATCAAAAAATAGATCGCAAAGCACTTGCGCAAATGGATCTCCAATCTAAACGTGGATATACGGCATATAACGATACAACGGAAGAAAAAATCATAAATCTGTGGTCTAGCTTTTTAGGTATTCCGATATCTCAAATAGATAGTAAAAGCGATTTTTTTCTTTTAGGGGGGAATTCACTTTTGGTAACGCAGATGCTTCTTGAGATAAAACAGGTATTTGGATGTGATATTTCATTGGAATCGATATACGAAAATCCAAGTCTTTCTAATGTGACAAATCTGATTAACCAAAATGAAAAACGTTTAGACCTACATGTTACCTTGCTAAAAGCTGGTTCGGGAATACCTCTTTTTATTGTACCTGATGTCGCAGGAGATACGGCATCTTATACTGCTATCTTAAAACATTTGAAAGGACCTCAGCCGATTTATGGTTTTTACCCTCCAGGCATTCACGACGACAAAAAACCTCTCAAAACGGTAAGAGAAATATCTGCTTTTTATTTACAGTTGATGACAAAAATCCAGGAAGAGGGGCCATACATGCTAATGGGGTATTCTTTTGGAGCAACAATTGCTTATGAAATGGCTCAACAGCTAATGAAAAATGGAAAAAAAGTTGCTGTTCTTGCTTTGCTAGATCCTGATTCCTCTGGATTTAGTTTTCATCCACAAACGTTTGTAAATAGTATGGTAAGAATGAAATCAATATGGCATAACGCTTTGTATTTCGCCTTTCCTGGACGTAAGATGGGGCGAGCTTTGCTCAAAGAAATGATTGTTGGATTTAAACTTTTGTGGCAAATAGAGCTGTCCTTGGAAAAACTTCTTAGTTTTAAAACAGAGAACGAACAATATGAGCATTGCCTGAATATGCTTAAACAAGAAAGGCATTTTGCTTCCCATGTTACATTAGAAAAATTCAAAAAAATATCAGATGTTGCCGGAGTGAATTATCTTGCCAATTTTATTTATTTTCCCAAAAAATATCCTGGTAAGGTGGCTTTTTTCAGACCAAGGCAAAAGACAAAGTACTTCACTGTCGTCAATTACAAAAAATGGAGTAAGCTCGTGAAATGTACATTTTATGATATTGAAGGACATCATTTCAATTTTTTTTCGGGACCCGGGGCTAAGGAAATAGGGACCAAAATTCAGTTAGATATTGACAGTGTTTTAAGGAATAACAAATGACCGATGCTTCTTACCATGGATTAATGGAAAAAGCCTATGCCGTGGAATTAGATGAGTTTGATACATTCGCAGAAATCCCTTTTCGGCACTTCGGTTATTTCCCTACCGAAGAATCGATTGATGATGTTCACTGTGGGCAAATTAGGTATGTTGAAGAAATGACTAAATACCTAAAAAAAGGTTCTTATGTGTTAGATTTAGGCTGCGCCTTTGGGAAAACTTCTATTTGGTTGGCGCAAAATTTGGATTGCAGAGTATTAGGGATCGATATTGTCGATGTGCAAATTCAGCAAGCCAAAAAGTACGCAAAAAAGTTTGGTGTTGAAGATCGTGTACAGTTTCAAACTTTGGATGCAGTTGACATGGATTTTCATGAAGAATTTGATTACATTCTTTCTCTAGGTGTTCTTTTTCACGTTCCAGATAAAACCAAAGTCTTTTCTAAGATTTATAAGGCGCTAAAACCAGGAGGAATGATTGCTTATAGTGATCCGTTTATAAATAAAAATTGTTCATTGGTTTCAAAAACAATGGCCAATTGGATGACTTTTGATGTGAGGCATACCAAAACATTAGAGGAACATCATGCATTTCTGAAAGAAGCAAATTTTCTAGATATAGAGAGTGTTGATGTTACAGAGATATCTTTTATAAGAATGTTTGAGTACAGTAAAAAAGAAAATTTCAAAACGTTTATTGCGCCATTTAAACAACAAAGTTCCTTTTGGACATCGCCATTAATGATGAGTATCGTAGCAAATGTAATTGTTCGTGGATTAAAAAAACGGCATTGGGGATGGAACTTTTTTTGGGCAAGAAAAGAGCAAAAATGAACGAGTTAATCTCTTTTGATATGGCATTAAATATTTCTCAGAAAGAAATGGCAAAATGGCATAAAGATCATTTGAATCCCGTTCTCTATGAGTTAATGTCTTTTATTGGGCAAGACAAAAAATTTGTTCGCGCTGAAGATGTATATCTATGGGATGAAGATGGTCACAGATATATAGATTTTATCGGTGGTTACGGTTCAATTAATATTGGGCATAATCATCCTAAAGTGATGAGTACACTAGAAAAATTGAAGCATACACCAAACTTGCAAACGTTGGGAGTAATGGCAGGTGCTTTAGCAAAAAACTTAGCCACAATAACTCCAGGAAAACTGCAAAGAAGCTTTTTCTGTAACAGTGGAGCTGAATCAATTGAAGGGGCTCTAAAACTAGCTCGTATTGCTACAGGTAAAAGTCATTTTATCTCAGCGCTAAATTCGTTTCATGGAAAAACAATGGGAGCGCTTTCTGCTACGGGTAAAGAGAAGTACAGGAAAGATTTTGAGCCGTTGATTCCTGGCTTTTCATATTTTCCTTATGGTAATGTCGAAATCCTTGAACAAATGTTAAAAAAAGGTAATACCGCAGCTGTCATTCTTGAACCATTACAAGGTGAAGGAGGTGTTAATGTTCCTCCTGGTGGTTTTTTAAAAAAAGCACGAGATTTATGTACAAAGTACAAAGCGATGTTGATTGTTGATGAAGTTCAAACTGGATTTGGTAGAACAGGGAAAATGTTCGCTTGTGAGCATGAAGATGTTGAACCAGATATTATGTGCTTGGCCAAATCTTTAGGGGGAGGAATATATCCTATTGGGGCTTACATAACAACAGATAAGATTTGGCAACGTGCTTATGGAAACTATAAAAATTATATCTTACACACTTCGACGTTTAGTGGGAATAATTTTGCATGCGCTGTTGCTTTGGTAGCCATCGAGATCATTGTTGAGGAAGATTTAGTAAAGAAAGCAGAAGAGCTAGGTCAATATTTTTTGAAAAAATTATGTCATCTTGCTGAAGATTTTAAATTGATTCACGAAGTTCGCGGCCAAGGGCTGTTTATAGGTGTTGAGTTCAAAGAAATTACTGGTCTTGTTGATAAGTTAACTTTAGGTATACTCAAGAAAACATTAAATGAGTGTACTAGTGCTGTGATTTCCGCAGAGTTATTAGCAAAGCATAAGCTACTCACTATTTCTACTTTGAACAATTCAAATGTCATGAGGATAGAACCGCCGTTGACAATCACCAAGAGCGATATAGATTATTTCGTTCAAGCTTTACAGGATATTCTTTCTCAAAATAAGAATTTTTCAAACCTTTCTTTCACAGCGATCAAAAACGTACTTAACCGTAAGGGAAGTGGAAATAAATAATATACCCAAATTTTATACAGAGATTTTGTTCATTCGCAAGGCGTGACGAAGGCACATAGTCTTTACTCTGTAACAGAGGAACAACGAAGCGAATGAACAAAAGAACAAGTAAAATGGGGATATTAATTTTTTCTGCTTCTCTAAGTCCTCTAGTTAAAATATGGAGATAAGATGATAGATGTTCAGCCTATTGTACAAGAGCTAGTGAACGCAACTTTTGGCCATTTGGAAAATGATTATACGATTCGCCATGTCAAACTTGTTGATTTAGAGTGGCTTTACGTGTTAGAAAAGCTATGCTGGAAAAAGCTAAAATCATCTGATGAAGATATAAGAAATCGCATAAAGAATTACCCACAAGGGCAATTTGTGCTTTGTTATCGTGATTCTATTGTAGGCGTTGTTTACAGCCAAAGAATTCAGAGTGTAAAACAGTTGGAAGGAAAGACATCTGTAACTGTATGCGAACTTCACGATGCATCTGCATCAATAGTACAACTATTGGCAGTTAACATTGATCCTGGCGCGCAAAATTTGGAGTTGGGAAATTTCTTATTGGAATTTATTTTACGTTACTACGAAGAAATAGGAATAAAATCGATTGTTGGCGTAACATTGTGTAAAAATTATGACACAAAGAAGTCTCTGTCTTTTCTAGAATATATTGAAAAGCGAAATAAGTATGGAAATACCGAAGATCCCATACTTTTTTTTCACGAATCTCATGGAGCCACAATTGAAGGAGTGTTACCAAATTATCGTTCTCTTGACACAGCCAATGAATGCTACGGAGTTTTAGTACGATATAACCTTCTTAATCGCAGTTCTCTACAAAAGATAGATACTAAGAAAAGCAAGTGCAAAAGTACAGCTTATACGACAAAAGAGATTTACACTTATTTAGAAGAAATTGTAAAGAGCGCTTTGGGGGAGAAACAAGGGAATTTCTCGTTGAGCAGTCCTCTCATGGAAATGGGGCTAGATTCCTTGGATTTGTTAGTACTGCAGGACAAAATATCTCATAACTACAATATAGAGCTAGAGTCGGAATTCTTTTTTCAGTATAACACACTTAAAAAGGTAGAGAATTATCTAATTGAAGCACTTATTATAGAACAACAAGAAATCACAAATATTATTTCTACGCAAAAACAACCTACGCACAAACTAGGTACGCAAGATATTGCTATTGTCGGTATGGCTTGCAAACTTCCTGGGGGGATTGAAACCCCAGAAGAACTTTGGCAAATTTTAAAGAATGGAGAGAATGTCATCTCTCAATGCCCCGAAGGAAGAGTTGCATGGCCACAAGACATAAATCCAATGATTCGCAAAGCGATCAATTATGGTGGCTTCATTTCTAATGTTGAAAGTTTTGATGCGAATTTATTTCGAATTTCTCCAAGAGAAGCAGAATACATGGACCCTCAACAGAGGATACTATTGGAATTGTCTTGGTCTTGTTTGGAGAATGCAGGTGTCAATATTGAAGAATCTACCAACGAAGATACTGGAGTATTTATTGGAGCTAGTGGTTCTGACTATACGCGTTTACTTCAAGAAGAAGGAGTGGAGGCTAGTCCGCACTATCCTGTAGGAAGTTCTTTGGCTTTGCTGGCAAACCGGATTTCATATTTTTTTAATTTTTGTGGTCCAAGTATGCAGATTGATACGGCTTGTTCTTCGTCCTTAGTTGCTGTTCATAACGCTGTGCAAGCTATACAGCGACAAGAATGCAGTCAAGCTTTGGTGGGAGGGATTAATATAATTTGCCATCCTGCGAATAGCATTGCTTACCAACAAGCAGGTATGTTAGCTCCCGATGGGAAATGCAAAACGTTTGATGCCAAGGCAAATGGTTATGTTCGTTCGGAAGGGGCTGTTGTTTTATTGTTGAAGCCACTAGATGTCGCACAACAAGATCACGACTTCATCCATGCTGTTATTAAAGGTAGCGCCGTAAATCACGGTGGATTATCTGGAGGAGTAACTGTTCCTAATCCCGAAAAACAAGCAGAATTATTAGTTGGCGCGTGGAAAAATTCTAGAATAGCTCCTGAAGATTTAAGTTATTTAGAGGCACATGGGACAGGGACTTCCTTAGGAGATCCTATTGAAATTAGTGGAATACAAAAAGCTTTTCATTTATCTTCTACTACAAAATCTTGCGGAGTTGGTTCTCTAAAAACAAATCTAGGACATTTAGAGGCCGCTGCAGGAATTGCCGGACTATTAAAACTAGTGCTATGTCTAAAGTATAAAGAGTTACCTGCCTCGATTTATTTTCAAAATTTAAATCCCAAAATTGATCTAAAAAAATCTCTGCACATCGTAGATAAATACCAAAAATGGAATGCAAATCATGATTTGTTATGCGCTGGAGTGAGTAGCTTTGGTTCAGGAGGTACTAATGCCCACATTGTTGTTGAAGAACACACACCTATGTCTTATTGCACATTTCCCGCAGAAGATGTATATCTGTTTACGCTTTCTGCGAAAAACATTGATTCTTTGCGCAACTATGTAAAAAAAATATTAACATGGACGAATGAACACCAGCATTCTACGCTTTTTATGGACTTTATTTATACGCTTCAAATTTCTCGAACAAATATGACTGAACGTCTAGCGATGAAAGTAAGGAGTTTTTCAGATTTGCAATATAAATTACGTAAATGGCTTTCTGAAAAAATACCTGAGAATTGCTGGCAAAAAAATATTTCACAATCACAAGGTGAACTTAAAAACCTACCACAAGGGAATGCTCTTCATGAATATATAAAGAACGCTACTGAAGAGCAGAATTTGCAGCAACTTTCTAAGTTATGGATATTGGGAATTGATATTAATTGGAGGTCGTTGTACAAAAATTTACCGCAGAAAATTCCTATTGTAACATACCCTTTTTCTAGGAAAAAACATTGGATAGAAGCAAAGCGGTTATCTAGTAGAAGTGGTGTTCATCCTTTACTCCACGAAAATACTTCGAATTTATCGGAGCAACGTTTTACTTCAACGTTTACAGGGCAAGAATCTTTTTTGCAAGATCATCATATCAATAAACAAAAAGTCCTACCCGCTGTGGCTTATTTGGAAATGGTTCGCGTTGCTGTAAAAAAATCGCTTGGAAAATCAAGAAAAGATATGGTAGTTATCATTAAAAATAGTGTATGGATACAGCCTTTTATTGTTGAGGATGTGAGTTCCGAGTTACATATTCGACTATCTCCATCAAATGATGAAGAAATTATTTACGAAGTTTATACGCAATGTGAAGAAAAACGCGTTGTTTATACTCAAGGAAGTGCCACTTTGCAAAAAAAAGCAGAGCTGCGAACGCTAGACATTACAAAATTAAAATCGCAAGCTTCGCAAAAAATCATTGAAGCTAGTCGCTGTTACCAAAACTTTATGTCGTCTGGGATGATTTATGGTCCAAAACACAGAGGGATTGAGCGGATTTTTTACACTGAAAATCAAGCAATAGCAAAGTTGCATTTACCTATAACAGAAGCAGACAATGAGTATGTTATTCATCCAGGCTTGGTTGATTCAGCGCTTCAATCAGCGATACAGTTTGTTATTACACACCGCCTTCAGTATGGACAGTATCTGCCGTTTACCCTAGGAGAAATCAGGATACTAAAATCCTGCACAGAGGAAATGTACGCCTGGGTACGTTACGCGAATAATAATAGTTCTTTAGACATTGATCTTTGTGATAAAGAAGGCCGTGTTTGTATAGAAATAAGAGAACTGGCATTTCGAATGCTTAGCGAAGTAGCAAATACCAATGAGCAAAGTGTTTTGTTGTCAACTCCTGTGTGGGAACATCAACCACACAGAGAACAAATTGCCGAGAAACGCGATTTGCACCATTTTGTTGTGTTGTGTGAAATATCAGGCGACAAACATCAACTACAAAATTTACTGACCCAAAGTGAATGCTGTGAGTTACATTCTCAAAAACAAAGTATTGCGTTGCGTTATACAGAATACGCTACTCGTTGTATGCAGCTAATTAAAGAAATATTAAACAAAAATTTTGCGAAAAAAATTGTTGTGCAAGTGGTTGTTCCGTGCGCGCCTGAATCGTCACTACTTACTGGAATCTCAGGTGTGTTGAGAACAGCAATGTTAGAAAATACAAAAATTGTAGGGCAAATTATTAGCATAGCTGACGAAGAAATCTCAAAAGACTTAGCTTACAAGCTAAATAAAGAGAAAGATAATCTCGACGATTTTGCTATTAAATACGAACAAAAAAAGCGCTTTGTTTTAACTTGGCAACAACTAAGTGATTCGACAAAAGAAGTAACATTTCAATTCGAAGATAATAGTCTATATCTCATTACAGGTGGTTTAGGTGGTTTAGGTTTTTTATTTGCCAAGCATATTTTTTCACAAACAAATAATACGAAGCTTGTTGTTGTTGGTCGGTCAAAGCTTTGCACACAAAAAGAATTGCAAGTTCAAGAGTTGCAGGGGGAAGTCAGTTATCACTCTCTTGATATCTCAAATTTAGAAGAAGTAGATGCGTTAGTTAAAAGCATAAAAAAGGAGTCCAATCCACTTCGTGGGGTTATTCATGGAGCTGGAATTATTTCTGACAATTTGATGATAAACAAAACAGCAGAAGAGTTTAAAAAAGTCTTTGCACCTAAAGTTACAGGAACTATAAATTTAGATACGGCTACCAAGGACATAGTTCTCGATTTTTTTGTACTATTTTCATCAAGTATGGGAGTAATAGGAAACGTAGGGCAAGCAGATTATGCATCAGCAAACGCCTTTATGGATCAATTTGCTGCATATCGCAAGACGCTCGTTTCACAACAACAACGCTTTGGAAAAACTGTCTCTATTGCTTGGCCTTTGTGGGAAAATGGTGGAATGAAAGTGGAGAAATCCACCGAAATAATGATGAAGAAAACTTGGGGAATTATACCAATGAAAACATCCATTGGTATAGAAGCATTTTATAAAAGTCTAAGCTATGATTACCCTCAAATTTTAGTGATGACAGGTGTGCTTGCAAAAATAAAAGAATGTCTTGCTTTGCACACTGTCGAAAAGATTCCTCAAAAAACAAGTAACGATGGATCTAAAAAAATTCGCACTATTCTTGTCCAAATCGCTTCTACTACATCTAAAATAGAGGAGTGTCATATTGACTCATCGATGGAGCTTAGTGAGTATGGTTTTGACTCTATTACTTTTACGGAATTTGCCAATCAGTTAAATGAAAGATATGATTTAAATTTAACTCCAGCGATATTTTTTGAATACCCAACTATTGATGAGCTTACTAATTATCTTATAAGTGAGTTTGAATCTTCTTTTACTACCGAATTTTCTATACCTGTAATTTCAGAAGATGAATTGTTTACACAAGAAGTTTCTAAATCTACACAACTAAATACCTTTAGAGAAATACGACCTTTACATACCATGGTTCCTGAAAATGGAAACGAGGCAGTTGCTATTGTAGGAATGAGTGGTTGTTTTCCCGGAGCCAAGAACATCGAACAATTTTGGAAGAACCTAGTCACAGGAAAAAATTGTATCAGTGAAATACCTGAAAATCGTTGGGATTGGCGTGAACATTATGGTGATCCTACGCAAGAATCAAATAAGACCGATATTATTTGGGGTGGGTTCATGGAAAATATCGCAGAATTTGATCCTCTTTTCTTTAAAATTTCTCCCCAAGAAGCAAAATTAATGGACCCTCAACAAAGATTACTCATGATGCATGTATATCATGCGTTAGAAGATGCCGGGTATAGCGCGAGCGAACTATCGGGAAGTAATACTGGTATTTTTGTCGGAATGACTAGTAGTGATTATAAAACTCTCATTGCCAAAGCAAACCTACCCATTGAAGGATATTCATTTACGGGAATGTTGCCTTCTATGGGGCCTAATCGCATGAGCTATTTTTTAAATTTACACGGTCCAAGTGAACCTATTGAAACAGCTTGTTCTTCTTCTCTTGTTGCGATACATCGGGCGGTACAGTCAATAAATACAGGGAATTGTGACGCTGCTCTTGTAGGTGGTGTCAATACGATGATAACGCCAGAGGCTCATATTAGTTTTGGCAAAGCGGGTATGCTAAGTAAGGATGGGAAATGCAAAACATTTTCTTCTAATGCTAATGGTTACGCGCGTGGCGAAGGCATAGGCGTTTTGTTTCTAAAAAAATTAACACAAGCAGAAATCGACGGTGATCATATTTACGGAGTTGTTCGCGGAAGTTCAGAAAATCATGGAGGAAGAACTGTTTCCTTAACGGCTCCTAGTCCAAGAGCTCAAGCCGAAGTAATTAAAGCAGCTCATTTAAAATCGCAACTAGATCCTAGAACAATTACCTATATAGAAACTCATGGTACTGGTACTCCACTAGGAGACGAGGTGGAGTTAAATGGATTAAAGATGGCCTTTGAGGATTTGTATAAACAAGAAAATGTAAATAACCATTTGACATCTCATTGTGCAATTGCCTCCCTAAAAACAAATATTGGTCATTTAGAGTTCGCAGCAGGAATTGCTGGTGTTATTAAGATATTACTGCAATTTAAGTACGAAAAACTCGTCAAATCATTGCATTGTAATGAAGTAAATCCACATCTAGATTTAGAAAATAGCCCTTTTTATATTTTAAAAGAAAATCAAAAGTGGATACGAATAAAAGATGATTTTGGGCACGAAATTCCCAAGAGAGCAGGTGTGAGCTCTTTTGGTATTGGTGGAGTCAATGCTCATGTTGTTTTAGAAGAATATAATAGGCCAGAGAGGTTGTCTGCTGAAATAAAAGTATCTGCTATTGTTCCTCTTTCAGCAAAAACAAGGAAACAGCTGAAGCAACGAGCACAAGACTTATTAGATTACTTATGTTTAAATAAAGAAGACATACCAATTGATCTTTCGTCTGTTGCTTATACATTACAAGTTGGACGAGAGGCTATGAAAGAAAGACTGGCTATTGTCGCAGAATCTGTAGATGATTTAAAAGAAGGCTTGAGAAGATTTTTAAGTGATGATCAAGCAGAGAATATATACCTAGGTACAGTTCATGGTAATGAGCGAGCTCAGCCAAGTTTGGATTTGTACATTCAACAGAAAAAGCTAATAAATGTAGCAGAGTTATGGGTGAATGGATCACTTGTTAATTGGCTAAAATTTTACGACACAAAACAACAGCGAATAAGTCTCCCTACATATCCTTTTGACAAAGAAAATTATTGGGTGACAGACAGTAATTTTCTTTGCCAAGATTTGAAAAAAACAGATCTTACAAAAACAAAATACACTTTGCTCAAAACAATAGAACGTCAGCAACTCGATGAAAAACAAGAGGACTTTATTCGCCAATTGTCAAACCAGTATTCCCAGTTTACTATAAAATCGAAAGAGCTTTCAGAACAGTTTCATCGTGTATTTGCTGATCCTAGAAGACCTCTACACTTTATTAAAATGCTCAAAGATTTTCATTATCCTTTGACCTATGAAAAGGGAGAAAAGGCGTATGTGTTTGATATAGATGGTAATAAATATATTGATATATCTTGTGATATGGGAGTGAATTTACTTGGTCATCAAGCTACATGTATACAAAAAGCCATTGAAGAATCTCTGAATAAAGGTGTATACCTCACTGGTTATTCTAAAAAGATTGGTGAAACCGCAGAACTTTTTAAAGAAATGACCGGTTTTGAACGCGTAATGTTTGCCCAATCAGGGACAGAAGCTGTTATGTGGGCTGTTAGACTTGCTCGAGCTGCAACAGGAAAAAATAAAATAGTGATTTTCGAGGAAGCATACCATGGTCTTGCAGACGTAGTTTTGGCATCTAAAGGACAAGAAGGCTCAAGCGTTCCTAAGGCCCCTGGCTTACAACAAAGTTATGCCGATGATTTGATTGTGCTCGATTACGGGGAAGAGCAACAATTACAAATTATCGCAGAACAGGAGAATATCGCTGCTGTATTGATCGAGCCTGTTCCAAGTAGGCATCCTTATTTACAACCTTGTGAGTACTTGCAAAAAATACGAGCGATTACTCGCGAAAGGGGCATAGCACTAATCTTTGATGAAATGATCACTGGTTTTCGCGTTCATCCTCAAGGAGCCCAAGGCTATTTTGGGGTGCAAGCTGATATAGCAACATATGGCAAACTAGTTTCTGGTGGTATACCAACAGGTGTTGTTGCAGGAAGTTCAAAATATATGGATTGGGTAGACGGAGGTCAATGGTCGTTTCACGATGACTCAATTCCTGGATTACAAAGAACTGTCACCGGAGGAACCCATGCAAAAAACCCTCTCAAAATAGATACTATGTACGCTATACTCAGCGAATTAAAGGAGCAGGGACCGAAGTTGCAAAAGGATTTGAATGTAAAAACGCAAGGCTTAGTACAACAGTTAAATAACCTGTTTGATAAAAAAAGAATACCAATTAAAGTAGAATGTTTTGGTTCTCTTTTCCGTTTTAGATTTCTTGATTACTATTTCGGCTTAACAGAGGCACTGTTTTTCTACTTGTTGCGAATGCATGGTGTAGAGACTTTCGTCCAAGGAAATTGCTTTTTAACAACAACACACACTGATGAAGATATAAACGAGATTGTTATTGCTGTAGAAAATAGTCTCGATATTTTATTAGAGCAACGATTTTTCTACGATACATTATCATTACAAAACGGTAACAATGTTGCCGAAAATTTATCTTCTGATATCTCTTGTGAAAATATTGTCAATGATTTAAAACTGATGATGGTAGATGTTCTTGGAATAGCTCTGGAAAATATAGATGAGGAGGAGGACTTTAGCTACATGGGAGTGGATTCTATTATTGCAATTAATCTAGCGATAATCATATCCCAAAAATACACCATTGAGTTTTCTTCTGTCAAACTAGCAACCAGCAATACAATTACTAAGTTATCGCAAACATTATTTACCGATTATAACGAAGTTTTTGTAAAAAATGCTGCACCGAGCAAAGAAAAATGTGCATCTAAAAATATAGAGATTTCTGTTTCTGATGAAGTACCGCAAAACGATATTGCTATTGTAGGAATGAGCGCCTCATTACCAAATGCGCCGAATTTAGAGATTTTTTGGAAAAATTTGATCAGTGGCCAAAATTCGATTAGCGAAATTCCCAAGTCTAGATGGGATTGGCAAAAGTATTACTCTGAAAATAGAGAAGTGGGAAAAACAAAAAGTAAGTGGGCAGCTCTTCTCGAAAATATTAGTGAATTTGACCTTTCTCCTTTTCAGATTTCACCAGAAGAAGCGAAATCAATAGATCCCCAAGAAAAAATAGTTATTACTGAAATATATAAAGCTTTACAAGACGCTAACATACCTATAAAGATTCTAGCCGGTTCAAAGACCGGAGTATTCATTGGCTATGAATACTCTGAACATCAACAGTATTTGCAACAAATAAGAAATAAAGATCAGTTACCACTGAGTTCTTCTATCGCATCGTATTATTTGGCAAATCGCGTATCGTACTTGCTCGATTTAAGAGGACCAAGTGAAGCAATCAATGTAAATTGTGCTTCATCTGCAGTATCGATAAACAGAGCGTACTATTCTTTATTAAATTATGAGAGTGATATAGCAATTGCAGGAGGAGTTTGCTTACATCTTTTTCCTGAAGATTATATTGCAACAAGTAAACTGCTTTCTGCTGATGGCAGTTGTGGGGTTTTTGATCAGAATGCTAATGGGTATACACGCGGTGAAGGGTGTGGTATTGTTATTCTCAAACGGCTCAATGATGCCAAAAGAGATGGAGATTATATATACGCAACCATAAAATCTTCTTGCCAAAATAATCGAGGTTTTGCCAAAACAATTTCACATATCAATCCAAGTAGTATTACGAATGTAATGAAAGACTGTTACAAAAGAGTAAATATTGACCCAAAAACAATACGCTATATTGAAGTGGATGGCTACTGCACAAAGAAAGGCGATGCACTGGAATATCAAGGAATCAAGCAAGTCTTCATGAATAATCTAAGTGCCTTTGAAAAGCATTGTGCGTTAGGTAGCGTTAAGGGAAATATCGGGCATTTGGAGCCTGCAAGTGGGGTTGTAAGTGTTATTAAAATTGCTCTGGCAATGTCACATAAGCTATTTCCGCGAACAATTACCTGCAAAACAATGAGTGAACTTATTGATATTAAATCTAGTACGCATCCGTTATATTTTGCAAATAGAAATTTGCACTTTGATGAGTTAGGGGAATGCCCTATTCGCGCAGGAGTCAATTCATTTGCTGATAGCGGTGTAAATGTACACATACTTCTGGAGGAGTCACCAAGCAAACCTCAAAATAGAACGCGACCTACAAAATGAAAAGATACGAAAAGATTTCTACGAATGTAGCGATTATAGGAGCAGGGTTTTCAGGAATTTGCATGGCGATACAGCTACAAAAAGCAGGTATCAATGACTACTGCATTTTTGAAAAAACGGATGGAATTAGTGGAACTTGGCATAAAAATGATTACCCTGGAGCCTCTTGCGATATCCCTTCGTATTTGTATTGTTATTCTTTTGAACTTAATCCTAACTGGTCAAGCGTATATCCTACTCAGTCAGAGATTAAAAAATATGTTGAGCAGTGTGTTGAAAAATACCAAATTAAGTCGCAAATACATTTTGGAAAGTCTATTTGTAGAGCTTGCTTTGATGAAGAGAAGGCGATTTGGAAGTTAATTACAGTCGAAGGTACAGAGATATCTGCTCGCGTTGTTGTAAGTGCTTGTGGTTTACTCGATACACCAAACATTCCTGATATCGAAGGTCTCAAAAATTTTCGCGGCACTGTATTTCATTCATCGCGCTGGAATCATAATGACAATTTGGCCAATAAAAAAGTCGCTATTATTGGTAGTGCAGCGAGTGCCGTACAAATATCTCCGCAAGTGGCACCTGCGGTAGAAAAGCTAAATATCTTCCAGAGAAGCCCCAACTATATTATTCCTCGTCGAAATCGTTGTTATTTATCGATAGAAAAAACTACTTTTCGTTATTTTCCACTTCTTCTACGGTTTATTCGAACATGTATGTATTTTTATCGAGATCTTACTTTCTCCATGTTTCTGACAAATGGAGTGGTACGGAAATTAGCTAAAAAGATCTCGCTTAGGCATTTGCAAAGGCAAGTTCCCAATTTAGAATTACGCGCGAAATTAACCCCGAAATATGCTTTGGGGTGTAAGCGTATTCTTATTTCTGATGATTTTTACCCTACTTTGTCCCGAAAAAATGTTGAGCTAATTACTGCTCCAATTAGTAGAATTGTGCCTAGAGGAATTATAACGACAGATGATAAGAGTTATGAAGTAGATTCTATTGTTATGGCTACGGGGTTTGAGACGGTAAAATTTCTTTCTTCGATGGAGATTATTGGACTTAATAATATTAGATTGCAAGAACAGTGGTCAAGTGGACCTCAAGCATATTATGGAGTCTCTGTTGCGAACTTTCCTAATTTTTTTCTTTTGTTAGGCCCTAACACCGGACTAGCACATAATTCGATTATATTTATGATAGAAGTTCAAGTGCAACATATTTTGAGATGTATCAAAAAATTAAGGGATAATAAGTATATTGTAGTGAAGAAGTGCGCTATGGAGAAATTTAACCATCACATTCATGAAGATTTGAAGAATACAGTTTGGCAAGAAAGCTGTTCTAGCTGGTATAAAACCAAAGAAGGAAAAATACCAGCGATATGGCCGTACAGTTGCACAAAGTATTGGTATTTAGCTCGCAAACCAAACCCCAAATCATACGATCTTATTTAGGAAAAGAACATATGGAACAAAAATCAATTTTTATTACAGGTGCTGCCTCTGGAATAGGAAAAGCAACAGCGATTACATTTGCCAAAGAAGGGTGGTTTGTTGGTCTTTTCGATACCAATGAAGATGGTCTAAAACAGTTAGCGGATCAAATTGGAAGTAATGTCTGTTATAGAAAGTTAGACGTGACTTCTTATGAACAAACTGAAGAAGGAGTTGCTTATTTTGCAGAAAAAACAAATAACAAAATGAATGTATTATTTAACAATGCTGGTATCATGCATATGGATTTTTTCGATAAAATATCGCGCAATGATCATATGAAGGCTATCAATGTCAATATTGTTGGAGTTGTAAACGGTGTTTTAGCGTCTTTGGAACTGTTGAAAAACACACCAAAATCTCATATTATTTCGATGAGCTCGGCATCTGCTTTTTATGGAACACCTGAATTAGTAACATATTCAGCCACAAAGTTTTTTGTTCGCGGCTTTACTGAAGGGCTCAATCTAGAATTAGAAAAATACAATATTACTGTTAGTGATTTAATGCCCTATTATGTAAAAACACCAATGATTAATGACCAGAAATACCAAGCGAATACAGTAAGAAAAATGGGTGTTAATTTAACCCCTGAACAAATAGCAAAAACTGTATGGAAAGCGGCCCACAAAAAGAAAGTGCATTGGGTTCCTGCCAACACTATAAAAAACCTAATTTCATTTATAAAATTACCTTTTCTCGGAAAAACTTCTATGAAGTGGCTGAGTTAAGTGCGTTTTAGTGTGAATATCAAAAATACAGAATAATATGTCAAAAGGTAGGGGTTTCCCTATACGAAATAATAGGAGTTGAATGTGGATATTTCTAATTTGTCGCCTTTAGAATTAATAGATCTAGAGCGTTACCCGATTACACAAATGAGTAGCCCATCTGGAGTAAAAATGATCGCTGACTGTCATCAGCAAATCAAAAAAAATGGTTCATGTGTACTTCCCGGCTTTTTGAAAAAAGAAGTTATTGACGAAATAGCAAAAGAATGCGATACACTCTCTCATCTAGCTTATCATAACATAGAGTCTTATAATAATTACGATCCCAAAGGTGATTTAGATTTTCCAAATAATCACCCTAGAAATAGGTGGTTTTATTCAAGTAATAATTTGTTGGCTTATAATTACATTCCGCAAGAATTCAAACTTTATAAGTTATACCACTGTGATATTTTTGCTGAGTTCATCGCAAGTATTTTACAAATGAAAAAAATTTACTGTTTCAATGATGAATTTCAAGCATTAAATATCTCATTTATGCAAGACGGTGATCACTTTAATTGGCATTACGACTTTAATGATTTTATTATCACTATATTATTGCAAGAACCAGAAATAGGTGGTGAATTTGAATTTGTACCTAATATACGAAATGAAAAAGAGCAAAACTATCCACAAGTAGAAAAGCTCTTTGATACAGGCGAACATACTCGTAAAGAAACATTAACATTACGCGCTGGTACTCTGACTCTCTTTCAAGGAATGAACTCGATGCATCGCGTTAAATGTGTCTATGGAAAAAAGAAACGGATCGTCTCTATTCTTTGCTATCACAGTAAAGAAAACTTTAAGACTATGGATGAACAAAATGCCTATGCCTACGGTTCTCGGGCGGTAGAAATAATGGAAAAAAAAGACAGGTGGTATAACTTTGGGAAATTACGGAGAAAAGTAAGAAGATACATAATGGACAATCTTTAAACCAATTTTCATAAATTTCTGATCGAGATAAGAGTGCCGAAGGCGGTAAATGTAAAATTGATAACAACCGTGTTTATATTCTATTCAGACTTATCCGGCAAATTTATGATTTGATTTCCTTGTAGTTTGACAACAGACAAACTTGGAAATTGCAAAAGCTCTTTAGGAAAAGGAATAAAATTATTATGGGAAAGATCAACAACTCTTAGGTTCTGGCATTGTGATTTTTTTTGGTAATCGATCTATGTCATTAAATGAAACATTTAACGTAGATAAAATAAACTACGCAACTTAGTGGTGTTTCGTTGTTTATTGTGTCTATATCCTAAGCATAATGTAAACAAAATAAAAGCAGCAATTTTTACTATATAATCTTCTCTTTTTGTAGTTTTGTTTTTAGCCAAGTAACGATTTCTGTGTCTCTACCTGAGTTGTCAACTTCCATGAATTTTAACATTAGCTCGTTATCTAAAGAGGCAAAAACTTTTTTTATGTGTATGCCTATTTTTTTGTAGATTTTGTAAGGCAAAGTTTTTTCTAATTTACTTAATCTAAACGCTGTGTCATGAAATTTTATTACTTCGAGAACTTGTTTATCTATTGTGTGTTTTTTGGCAAATTCGTATGAATACATTGCATGGGCGGGGACATAGCCTTTGTCAGGTTGTTTTCCTATTTCTTTGATAAAATTTTGGCTTGCTTCTAAATAAAATTTTGAATTTTTTGCGTTTGAAGGCATGTATTTATTGATATTGTCAACTAATTCTCCTAGTTTTCCCATATCATGTATTATTCCAATAATTCTTAGTTTTTCATAATCGCGATCACTTTTGAAATTGGCTTCTATATATTGTAGAATATTTTCAATGTGGTAACCTAATTGTCCTTCCAAATGTCCTTTTCTTACTTTTCCTAAATCAAGTGCTATTTGAAACTGTGGATCAGCGAGTACCCGACTTTCCACTGGGTTTATTGCTTGTATATTATATTTCATTTGTCAGTGCACATTTCTAACAGGTCAGCTGGTATATGCTCACATAAATAAACATTATTTTCTGAAATATAAAACTGGATACCATCAGCAAGAGCTTTTTCAATGTTTATTTTTAAAAGAATGGGGTTTTTATCATAGCGTTTTCCCACTTTTACTGCGGTTTTAATATCTGCGGAGAGATGCACGTGATGCCTGTTCATAGGAAGAAGTCCACTGCTTTGTATTTTTTGCCATGCTCTTTTCGATGTTCCATGGTATAAATTTTGTTTCGGAATAATTTTAGAGAATTGAACTTCGACGTTTTTATTTGAATGTCCTTGGTTCGCACGCATACGACCATTTTTAATGGTAAAACGTTGCTTATTACAGTTTTCGACAACTTGACGTATATTTTCTTCGTTTAATGTACGCCAAGTAGGAGAACTTTTTTGTATTTTTTGTAGTAAAACTTGTAGTTCACACCAACCTTCGTGATCAAGTTCAAGTCCTATGACTTCCGGTCTATGCCTTAAAATAAGAGCCATAAATCTCGACAGCTTTTTTTGTAGTGGTTCATTGAGTTGCATTTTGGCTTACCTAAAAAAACTAAAATAAATGATTGCTATAGTAAGAATAAACGCAGTGATGATAATTATGCGATTTTTTTGCAAGAAGCTATCTTGAACGATTGTTTTTCCTTGTAGATATAGATCTAAATCTTGTTTCATTTCTTCAGCGTTTTTGTAGCGTTTTTTACGCTGTTTTTGCAAAGACTTTTCTGCAATATATTCAATAGCTTTTGGAACTTCGTTGTTGATTTTAGATAGTGCTACAGGAGTTTGCACCTGGATATTACCGATAATATCTTCGATGTTTTTTCCTTCAAAAGGTAATTTTCCGCCTATGAGCTCGTAAAAAATAATTCCCAATGAAAAAACATCACTTTGTTGATCGACTTGTCTTTGTATACCTTTAGCTTGTTCTGGAGACATATAGTGAGGAGTGCCAAGGATTTTGATTCCTCCTATATTGTGTTCGCTTTGTATAATGCTAAATTCGGTTATGATTGGATCTCCAGCGCTATCAATAAAAATATTATCAGGAGTTAGGTTACGGTGATAAATATTTTTTTGATGAGCAAAATGTAAAGCTCTCGCTATTTTTTGAACAATTTCCACTGCACGAGGAATTGATATACCGCGTGATTTCAGTTTTTTTAGTGAGTGACCGTCTATGAGCTCTGCAACAAAAAATGGCGGATCGTTATCTTTGTATATATTGTATATTCTTTCGATGTGTGGGTGTTCTAAAGATTTTGTTCTTTCGATATCTTGAAAAAAGCGATCTAAATCTATTGCTGTATATTCTTTTTCTGGAGAGATTTCTTTGATGGCAACACGATTATCGTTTTTAGTATTACGCGCTTTATAAATTCTTCCTACAGAAGTTTGGGCAATTTCTTCTAGTACTTCATAATGAGCATATTGTTTTTGAGGTCCACGAGAACGCTTTACAAGACCTGGTAGTTCCCTTGTCGCACCCAAGTTCATTTCTTTTTGGATTTGTTTGTGAATAACCTCTAACTGTTCCTCGGTAATAATTCCTTCTTCTAAAGCAATTTCTTCTAAACTAAGTTCGCTGCCTTGAGACTGCTTTTCGCTGAGCATTTGTAGTTGTGGTCTATCTAAGTAGCTTGTTTTTATCGCTGCTTTTTTGAAAAAAAAGTCTTTATGTGAAGCCATATTTTCGCCTTTGTAAAATTAGAACGCGTTGATACGCTCTATTTCCAAATAAACATTTCTCCCTGAGCACTAGCGCTACACAAAGTCATTTCTACAGGTGAAAAAGAAATTGACTCAATTTGCGAGGTATGCCCCGATAGCTTTTTGATGAAGGTACCTTTCTCTACATCCCATAAGTGTATTTTTTTATCTTTTGATCCCGAAGCTAATACAGTGCTATTATGTGTAAACGATAATGCCGTAACCGACATCTTATGTCCTTTTAAAACATGCTTTTCGCGAAGTTTTTTGTTGTATTTTTTTGAAATAGGCCACAATTTTACGCGATAGTCGCCACCACCAGAAGCTAGCCATTTGCCATCAGGTGAATAGCATAAAGAAAGAACGACACCGTTGTGTACATTAGAGTGTAATACGTATCGTCTTCTGTGTAAATCTATGATGCGCAAGTTGCCGCTGTGGTGTCCCATTGCTAAATATCGTCCATCAGGTGACAAAGCCATACATGAAATATGGCGATCAAAGAAACGGATGAGATCACCTAAATCTCGATCATATAGATCTGAGTGACTTACGCGCCAAACACCACCTACTTGCGAGTGGTTAAAAAAATCAGGTGTTGATTTTCCAGTAATATCGGCGAAAAAAGATGCTGTAAAACGAATTGCTGGAGAGATTTTTAAATGCTGCGAAGTCACTGGTGAAGTAGATTGTATACTGATTGGTTTGTAGCTACTCGTACTCCATACTACTTTTTTGCCGTCATTTCCAGCACCTACTAAATATTTTCCTTCGTGGTCGAAACAAAGCCCCCATATTCTATCCGAATATAGATTCAGTTTTCGAAAAATACGCATATCTTTCCATTTTAAGAATTCAGCAAGAACTGTTACCTTGTGTTCTTTAGTGTTACCCCATATATCTTTTACGGTAATGGGAATGACTGCTTTTTCGCTTTGTAAATTCTTCGGAAGCTGTATAGATATGTACCATTTGTCTTTTTTAAACTTGGATACTTTTTTTGACATTACTGTGATTTCTTCGATTTGAGAATCATCGATGGCAATGCCTTGAACCATAACCTTACGGCTATAGATCTTTTCATTTTCTTTGGGAAATTCTATATAGACTTCTGGTGCTGTGTTATCTGTTGTAAATGCATATTTGTAGGTACTGTTGTTTCCTGCAATATCTCTTGCTGTTAACTCGATGCTTTGCTCGCGAAGCGCTAAAGGAAAAGATATTTGCCACCTACTAAAAGAAGCGTTGAGGGGCTGTGCTTCATATTCACCGTAAAAAATTGTATCAACGCGAGTGTTTTCTTGTACTGTTCCTTCGATAACAATATTACGAGAGTTATCTTCTATGAAGTGTTTTGTGACTTGTAGCTTAGGAGGAATAATATCAACATTTACCATGACTTTATGGATAAGATCTTTGTAGTTTTCGCGGTAGTATTCTAAACGTATATGCTGTTGCCCTTGAGGAAGAATAATTTCTGCAGAATAAATGTTACCGCTGTAATTAAGATGCGCACCATTAACGCGTAGATATTCACTGGAAATATGAGGAGGTATATTGATCTCTACAACATTGAGTCTTTGAGATAATATTTTACCAGTAGTGGGTGAGACGATTAAACAACTTTGTAACTCACTTCTCAATGACTGTTGAGCTGCTTCATACTTAGTCTGCCATAATGGCAATCGCGTTTTGGCAACTTTTATAGCTTTCCAGTAATTACGGTTTTGCATTGCTTTTTCGTAACTACTTTGCTTGTTGAGATTGTATATTTTATCGTGTAGTCTTTTGCTTTCCTCAGGAGAAAAATCATTTTGAAGTTTATCGTACCATTTTTTAGCATCTATAGCTTCACCTTGTTGTAGAGCATTATTTAACTTTTTGCGGTAAGACTGTACTTGCAGTCTTTGTAGCTGTTTGTGTAGTAGTTGTTCATGGTTTTTTAGTCCACGATAGCTTTTTATAATGGATGTCGCTATGTCGTATTCTTGTTTGCTTACTTTTTGATTTATTTCCTGAGAAGTTTGATAGAATTTTATATATTCAGTTAATATTTGCTGGGTTTTTTTGTTAAATTCTTGTGGGAATTTAACTTTTTGTGGAGAAATTTTCCCTGTAACTAAATCTTGTTGCACTTGTGCATATGCACTATTTGCTATTATTTGTTTTGCTTTGTAAGAAGTCGCTATTTCTTGGCTTTTTCTAGCGAATTCAATTGCTTTTTGCCATTCTTTATTTTCGTAAGAGGCGATTGCTTCGTTAAGTAGCGACTTGTGAGAACTATGAGTGGAATACTTGCTCCATAGTGAAGATACTGACCACAGTATTAATAATAAAGCGGCAGCGGTCACTACTTTTTCAATAACAATACTATAAGAGAACTTAATTTTTCCACGAACTTCTTTCCAAAAATAATTAGCATTTTGATAACGAGATTCTGGATCAGAAGCCAACCCTTTGAGTAGAATTTTACGCAGTTGCGAAGGTAACATTCGTTGCGGTTTTTGTTTTGCGTGAGACTGGGTGTCGAGTAAGTTATATACAAATTCATTTGCTGTACTTCCTGAAACCGGTAATATTCCAGTGTACATTTCATAAATACATACGGCTACCGAATAGAGATCACTACGGTGATCGACCGGGTCATCTAGTAATTGTTCAGGAGAAACATAGTTTAAAGTACCACCACTAATGTTATTTTGGTATTCTTCACAAGAAGCTAAACCAAAATCAAGTATTTTTAAACGAAGATTATTATTTTTGTCATAGTAAACAATTATATTTGATGGTTTTATGTCACGATGAATGATGTTTTTTTTATGAGCGTCCTCTAAACACAAAAGTAGTTGTTTGGTAATTGTGTGTATTTCATCTTTAGTGAGCAACTTTTCCTGCATTATTTCTTTGAGGGTTTTGCCTTCATGGTAATCCATTACGATGTAGAGGTGTCCTTGCCATTCACTAACTTCACGTATGACAACAATTGATTCGTGGATGAAGTGTGAAGCCACACGCGCTTCATTTAAAAAACGCTTTCTCTGAGCTACATTTAGAGAATATTCTAGGCGTAAAAATTTTATAGCGGCAAACTTTGTTAAAATTTCGTCTTTGGCTAAATATACAATTCCCGTTGCACCTTCGCCGATTTTTTTTTCTATTTTGTATTTTTTGGCAACTATTTCACCTGGAGAGATTTTCATTGCGAAAACTCCTTATTCGAAAAAAAGGAAACCATATAGAAGACAATTTTCCTATAATGCGATCTTGTGGTACAAAGCCCCACATACGACTATCTTCACTACTCACAGTATTGTCTCCCATAACAAAATAGCTATTTTTGGGAACAATAATAGGTACACTTCCCCATCCATTTTCGGGCATATCACTGCGATCGAGATATTTGGCCCATTTATATTTATTATAAAAAAGCGTAGCTTGAGGTTTACCATTAATGTATATATTACGGTTTGGTTTTATGTATAACTTTTCTCTAGGTAAACCAATAACTCGTTTTACTAAAAATTTTTTACTATTGTATAAGGACATAAATACAATGATATCACCCCGCATAGGTTTTTGCAGATTTAATAGGCCTTTAAAAACGAGAATGCGGTCATCGTAAAAAATGTTCTTATTTCCCTTTAAGGCAGGATACATAGAATTACTAGTTACGCGGTACAGATCAAAAAACAGAGAAGAGAATACGATATAGATAATGGCAACATATGTTATTGTCTGCCAAAATTTAACGATTTGTTTACTAAGAAAAGTCAAAGAGTTTGTATCTTCGATAAAACACAAAAAATCGTCTGACATATATTTACCTATACTAAAGAGTGTTTGATTGTACTTTTAGACACTCGTTTGTTGTAAAATCGAAATAGGAACACGTCCTAGCAATTTTGGCAGAGATTTAATTTTGTATAACGAATATTTTAACAAAGTAAAAAGAAAGCTGTTTGCAAATCTCGTAGCTAAATACATTAATCTTTCTCTTTATTGTAATAAATATTAGGGGAAAAAGGCAATTACATTTTACTTTTGTGAATATAAAATATAAATTCAATATAAACGGTATGAATTTTGCATATTTCTTATTGAAGTAAGTGGCAAAAGATAGAAGATACTATAACCGCTGTTAATGAGGACAACATGATGAAAGATTACTATGATATTCTCGGAGTTAGTAAGGATTCGAGCGGTCAGGATATAAAAAATTCCTATCGCAAATTAGCAAAGAAATATCATCCTGATAAAAACCCAGGTGATGAAAAAGCAGAGAAAAAATTTAAAGAAGCTGCTGAAGCATATGAAATTCTTTCCAACGATGAAAAACGCCAAAAGTATGACCACATGAAAGAAGGTGGATTTCAAAATTTTGGTGGCGGAGGATTTGATGGTTTTTCTGGGGGAGGAATGGATTTAAACGATATTTTGAATTCATTTTTTACAAATGGTGGCCAAGGAGGAGGAGGGTTTAATAATCGCAGACGGAGACCTAGTCCTCGTAAAGGGGGTGATATAGAGGTTAAGTTAGATGTTCCCTTTATTGTTGCTGCAAAAGGTGGCAAATCTAATATGAAAATTGGCCAAAATCGCCAAAAAACAATAGCGGTGAATATACCGGTGGGTGTAGAAACAGGGCAGAAAATAAAAATCGCTGGAGAAGGCCAGCAAGGATCTCATGGCGGACGACCAGGAAATCTTTACATTGAAGTAAATGTATTGGAACATAAAATATTTAGTCGCGAGAAAAGTAATTTAATTTGTGAAAAAGAGATTAGTTTAAAAGAAGCTCTTTTAGGAACAAGCGTGACAGTACAAACGTTAGATAAAGAATTAGAATTGAAAGTTCCGCCGTGTACACAACCTGGTGCAACTCTTCGCGTGAAAAAACATGGGATAAAGACGTCTCGTGATGCAGGTGATTTGCTAGTAAAATTTAAGGTTCGTTTGCCAGAGGAATTAAGTGAAGATCAGAAAAAAACTATTGAGGAATTATTCTAGTGGTTTTCAATATTGCAGGAAAAGTGGCAAACTTTTCCTGCGGCATTCTTGGTGTGAATATTCTACTGTTGTAGCCATTTTTCAATAGCAATTATGTTGAGAAGTGCTCTTTCGCAAAGTGAGGACTTAATGATGTATTCTTGTTCTTTACCTTCTTCTGGTTTGTGAATAGAGCAGTGATCGTTTGCTCCAATAGGACCCAATCCGTCTACTGTGGGGGCTATTTGCCAAAAAAAGGAACCATCGCTTGCACCAGCACGAGGTTTGGGGTGTATTTGTTGTCCTAAGTCTTGGCCAGCCTTTACAAAAATGTTTGCTAGTTTGTCACTGCTAGGGTTTTCTGGCCAACATGGATACGACGGCATTTGTCTAATAATGGTTTGGCATTTGAAGTCACCACTGCGGCTTTTGACAATACCTTTCCCTGCGAACTTGTGTATGAAATCTACAGCATAGTCGAAGTCTTGTTGTGTTTTTGTGCGAATATCTATGTAACAGTACGCATGGTCAGGAACACGATTGATTGCTATTCCTCCTTGGGCCTCACCGATGTTAAAGGTTAAACCTTTTTTATAACATGTTTCTTGTTCAATTTTTACTATGTTATGGGCTAGTTCAAGCAAAGCATTTGCTCCGCGATGATGATCAGTCCCCGAGTGAGCTTGGCGACCGATAGTCTCCATATAAAACCTTGCAACTCCTTTGCGCGCTGTTACAATGTTGCTGCCATTTACTTCCTCACCTCCTGCTTCATAGACTAGTACAGCTTTTGTCTCATTATTTACAAATTCCATTGCGCGCTCTGCGAATTCATCAGTTCCTTCTTCTTCGCGGGCATTGAGAAAAACATTCCAAGTATACTTTTCAAATAACTGTGGGTTTTTTTCCTTTAGCGTTTTTAGAACCATGAATATAACAATAGTGCCACCTTTTATATCGCACACTCCAGGACCGTAAAGTCTTTCCCCTTCTTCGCGGAGGAAGAAATTATTGCTTTTTTCTTCTTGTTCAGAGTAGACTGTATCAAGATGCGATACTAGAGCTATATTTTCTTTGCTCTTACCTTGGTGAGTCAAGAAGACATAGTCGCCGTATGTGGGATCTATTTTGGAAGGAAAGATTTGCGCTGTAAATCCTAGTAAAGCAAAAAGATCAATACATTTTTTTCCTACGACATTCACACCGTGAGCATTTTTAGTTTGTGAATTGATGTTGACAAGCTCGTACAAGAATTGAAAAGATTGGTTTTCTATTTGTTCTAAATATTGTTTGTATGTTTCTGTTTTATTCATGAAAATTACCTAAAAAAAAGTTTGTTGTATGTCGAACTTAAGTAGCTGTGGGGATTTGGTAATTATTTGGTGTTTTTTACTTAGCTGCGCAGCAAAATAGATTGCTGTATCTATCGCGAGGTTGGACTGTGGTTGGTGTACAAAGAAGTAAATATTTTCGACACCATTTGTGCTCCAGTAATGAATGCGCTCTATCCAGTGGTCTAAACGTTGGTAATCGCTGTTGTGTAAATTATTGCCCACAAAACGAATCACTGCTGTATTTGTGGTGACACGTTGATGTAAGACATCGCGTCTGCCAGCAACATCAGTAATCACCATCGATACTCCTCTCTTTTCCAGTTCACAAAATGTTTCTGTTGCTTGCTTCGAAGAGGAAAACCACTGTGGGTGGCGAAATTCGATTGCCAATGGCAAAGGAAATTCAGAGATGTACTTTGTCAGAATTTGGCTACGGCTTGGATTAAAACTTGGTGGTAAGACTAAAAAGCAAATACCAAGATACTCTTTCCACAGAGAGATAGTTTCTGTGAATTGTTGCGTAGTTTTTTCAGCGTTTACCATTTGATGTTGATGACTGATTTGCGCTGGAATTTTGGGGCAAAATTTAAAACCAGGTTGCGTTTTGTTTTTCCATCCTTGTATAGTTTCTTGTTTAGGGATGGCATAATAGGTACTATTCAATTCTATTGTGGAAAAATTTTTACTATAATATGTTAAATATTCATTGTTTTTTGTTTTGGGAGGATATATTTTCTCAACAAAATTTTTATCTGCCCAAGCAGGGCAACCTATGTATATATTAGGTTGTTTTCCTTTTGATAAACGATTAAAGAACTGCTCATTATCTACATGGTCTTGAGGCATTGAAAAATCTATTTTTTCGACATTATCTACTTTTCCAAAGTCCATAAATTCCTCGTGCTAGCAGTAAATAAAAATTTGCATTTCAATAGGCCCATTTGGGCCACTTATTTTTGACAAAACAGGATGATAAAATGAAGGAAAAAGACGTCATACTCAAAAAAATTGAAACGATTTGGAAGGCTACTCTTTGCGGAGATGAGCTACCTTCGAGTACGATTAAGTGCGATTATATCGAACTACGCGAAACTACGCCAGAAATATTTAGTGGTGAGCAACAAAACACACTGCTAGAAGAACGCCAAACTCTAATAGAAGAGAGTCAGACTCTAATAGAAGAGAGTGATGGAACATCTCAAAAGCATTCTGGTTCGCTTAACGACTTTGAAGATTTCGAAGTGGTGGGGGAATTAGGGCGCGGAGGAATGGGGATTGTATACCTGGCACGGCAGAAATCTCTTAATCGCGAAATAGCTCTTAAAGTGATTTCGCCAAAACAAAATCATAATGAAATGCAGAAACGCTTTATTTCGGAAGCGATTGTTACTGCTGATCTTGATCATCCAAATATTATTCCTATCCACGCTCTTAGTAAAGGAGCCACTGGACAAGTTTCTATCGCTATGAAAAAAGTAAATGGTATATCGTGGGGACAACTTCTGCATCCAGAAACTCCAGGCGAGATAGAACGCAGTGAAAAAATGGAGTTGTTTGATCATTTAGATATTTTGTGTAGAATTTGTGACGCGGTAGCATATGCCCATTCCCATAAAATTATTCATCGTGATTTGAAACCCGAAAACATTATGATTGGAGACTTTGGTGAAGTTTTGGTTATGGATTGGGGAATTGCTTTAGATATTTCTGAGAAAAAGACCTCCAAAACACTTCACCGTAGTGAAATTCAGGGGCCTGAAGGAACACCTCTTTATATGGCCCCTGAAATGGCATTAAATCATATCGATGATATTGGAGTGGCTACAGATGTGTATTTGTGTGGTGCTATGTTATATGAAGTTCTATATGGTGTTCCGCCACATCATGGAAAAACAGTGATGGAAATTTTGTGCCATGCTGCTGAAGGTGGTATTCCTAAAACGGCAAGCTCTTATTTTGATTTAGATAAAATCGTTTGTAAAACGTTAGCGCATGATCCTAAAGAACGATTTTCATCCGTTTTAGATTTGAAAGAAGAGATACAACAATTTGTACGTCACTATGATGCGATGAGTATAGTTGATAATGCTGTGGACCAGCTTAACGAATTAGAACACAAGGATACTGTTACTAACCAGGATGTTTATATTACCGGAGATGAAATATACAATTGTTTCTTACAGGCACTGAAAATACAAAAGAACAATAAAATAGCCACTGATGGCATTGTAAGAATCACAAGGTTACAAGCAAAATGGGCGCAAAGACATGAAGATCTGAACATGATAGAACTTTATATTGGCAGGTTAAATCAACTAGAAAACAAGCCTGAAGACGAATTACAAAAAATGGAAAACAGGTTACATACTCTTCGTGGCTTTCGTAAAAATATAATGTATACACTTGTTGCGATCTTTATTTTCTGGGGAATAGTTTCTTTTGTAAAAGAATCGATAGCAGAGGAAAATCGCATCTCTGATTTGCTATTGAAGTATCAAGATAAATCTAGAGAATTGTTGAAAAGATTTCATTTTGCGCAACAAAAAAATGATGTTCAGTCTGTTGTTAAAGTTGCTAAGGATATGAAGAAGATTCACGTTGAAATGAAACATCTTGCAGCGCAGACAGAAAAAATTAAAGAAATAGGTGGAATTAGTTTAGCTACTTTGCGTTACAACATTACCTATTTATATTTTCAAATGGGAAATTATCAGGATGCTGTTACCCTTTTGAAGGAAGAGCTAGATGAGGTAAAGTCGAATGAAAAGTTTACAATACTAAATTTTCTTCAGCAAAACAATATTGTTTTACCTAATAATACAATTCCACTACTTGAAAATCGTAAGTTAGATGTTTTGTTTCGTAATATTTGTTATTTGGCTGATAGTGCTGTTTGTTCCGTTGAGGTACTTGATAAAATTTGGCGTCACTGCTGTGAAGTTTCAGAGCAACAAATTAGTAAAAGGTTAGAAGATGCTTGCTCTGCTGCTTTTTTGTGCTTATCGGCGAATTCCAATAGATTTGATAATAAAAAGGAATTGAAGAAAGCCCAACAGCTAGCATTACAGATCGATTTGCCAGTTGACTTGTGGCATTTATTGTCTTTTACAGATAACGGTGATTCTTTAGCGGTAGAAGCACAACAAAGCCCATTGAAACTAGAAAAAAAACAAGGACGTATTTGGGGAACTAATTTACTAAAAAACAAAGTATGGTTTTTTCCGCCGCAGAATTTGGATATAAGTATTTGTAATTTCTTATTTTTTCCAAGAAAAAAACAAGTGTGTGTTGGAAGTGATTTTTCCCTTTTCGTGTTAAATTCAGATAATGGTAATATACTGCACCGTTATAGGCTACCACATCGCGTTCGTTACTTGTCTTATATAGATAAAAGTAGTTTTGCTCTAGAAATGTCTAGCTCTAGTATGGCTGAAGAGGGGTATCGTGCTATTTTTGATGTCGATGATCAAAAATTTGTGACACCTTTGGGGATTTGCGATGAGACTCTAATGCTTGTAACCTCTAGATCTCGTGAGGCTAATCAGCTTCTTGCTAACAGGGGTTTTACTATTTTTGCGACAGATATGTTTGAAAATAAATGGCCCGAGACGCGAGAAAATATAGTTGCTCTCGAGAGGTATGTGGACGAACTTTTAGAATTTGATAAAGAAAATATATGGTACTCTTTGGCAAAAGCAATTGCTTTGAAGAATAAACAACAAAATGATAAAGCTCTTAAGCTTGTTGAAAAGATTACGTCACAACAGGATGTACATTTCAACGAGTATCTTCTTCTTGGGTTATTCTGCAATTTTTACAATCTTACTGAGTTTGAGAGTATATTTTATGAAAAAGCGACTTCTATACAGGTTAAGAGTTTACATAATCCCAATCTCGATGTTTTCTTTATTTCGTCTGTAAATTGGTTCTTTAAGAAACTAGGAGATCATTATTTTAAAACAGGACAATACGAAAAGGCTTTTTCATTATTAGAAGTTTCGCGCGATTTTTTTGGATTTAGCGAAGGAGATTACTACTTATATTTATTCCTTGCTAAATGGGCAAAAAATAATAATTTTCCGCAAAAAGCAGAAAAATTTACCAAGCTTTATCGTGAATCGCGTTTTGCAGGTGGTGGTTTAATGGGGACCTCAATTGATTTACAGTTCGCAGATTTTTTAATTTTCTTTAATAGCTTTTTTTCTTTTTTATTGCTTGGTTGGATTTTTTATATGTGGTATCGCGCTCGTGTCTCGCGTATATCCGATTTAGAATCAATTGGTTACCATAATATTTTTCTACGTAATATGGCTTTTTTAGCCAATCCATTCACTAGAGCGCGTTATACTTTTATTACTTACCTAAATCGCAGTGAACGTTTGTGCCTATGTTTTTTTATTCTCTTGTACTTTATTGGAGCGATTTTTCTATCGGCGATTGTAGCTAATACTGGAAAAACCGCTAGCTTACCTAACTCTCTCGGGAATGGCTATATGGGAGGGAAAGGATCTTATTCCTATTTACAAAAACTCGAAGGTAAGATGAATGAAACGACCTGGACTCTTCTTATGGCAGAAGCGGAATATCAAAGAGGTAATACTAAAAAAGCGGTGGCTCGTTGGCAAAAAACCACTCATCCGATTGCAAATAATAATTTAGGTGTTTTTTATAGCGAATCAGACCCAGAAAAAGCACGCTTGTATTTCGAGAAAAATCAAGGCACACTATACGAAAATTTAACTAAGGTTAACCTAGCTATTCTTAACAAGAAGGCGGTTAGCAGTGAATTAATGAATTCATTACCAAATATCTACCAGAAGCATTTACGAATTTTTTCACGAAGATGCTTAATTGCTTTTTGTACAAATTCTATGTTTACTTCAATAACTGTAGAAGAAGGGAATTTTATTTTTCGCGCGCTTAAGTTGATCTTTGTAGCTGGTAACGGTGTTGCGGAAATAGGAGAAGATGTTTCTTTTTTGGTTCCTATGACGGTGGGGTATTCTTTTATAGGTAGTCTGTCGAGATTAGAATGGGGATCAGTAGTAATTCTTGTTTTTACTTTAATCGGGCTTTTCTCTAATGAACGTGAAATTCACAAGCAAAGTGAGTCGTTTTTATTTGTAGACAAAATGTTATTGTATTTTGGACATTTGACTCCTGGTTGGGTTTGGACAGTAAAAAGAGAAGGATTATATAGTTTTTTAGGTTTTTTGCTTTCGATTATTTGCTTTTGTAGTTTTGCCTTAGTGTATTTTAATGGTGGAATTTTGAGCTCTATTGCTTTTCCGACATTACCATTTATTGACTCTTTAGATTACTTTCAGCCGTGGTATTTATCCTTGTATTACAAAGTATCTGTTGTTGTACTTGTGTTGCTTATGTGGTTTTCGATAAAGAGCGCTTTGCAAGAAAAAGAAGAATCGTTTGAATATGTAATTGTGAACGAGTAGAGCGTGTTGATATTTGAAAATAAGGTATTTAGCTGCCAAAATATCTGTCGAGATATTTTGGCAGTTTTTTCTACAAGTTATCTAATACAAAATTAGTCATCAATTGGTATAGATGAAGCCTTTGCCATGGATGACGAATTCCATGACGCGAGCGTGGATAAAGCATTAGTGAGAATTTTTTGTTAGCTTTTTGAAGTTCATATATAAATTGTATGGTATTTTGCATGTGAACATTATCGTCTATTGTCCCATGTATGAGTAGTAAATTACCATGTAGATCTTTGGCTTTTTGTACAGGAGAGCTCTTTAAATATCCTTTTTCGTTATTTTGTGGCATTGCCATATAACGCTCTGTATATATCGAATCATAGTCGCGCCAATCGGTAACAGGAGCTCCTGATATTCCAACTTTGAAGCTTTTGCTATTGGTAAGGGCGTAACTTGTCATATAGCCACCATAACTCCAACCCCATAATCCAATTCTCTCGCCGTCAATATAAGACTTTTGTTTTAACCAAGATAAACCATCTTCTAAATCGCGGAGCTCTAATTCCCCAAAATTGCGATATACTTGCCAGGTATACTTCATACCACGTGCACTTGCTGTTCGATTGTCACAAATCCAAATAATGTAACCTTTTTGCGCTAACATTTGATGCCAAAGATATTGGCTTCCACGCCAAGAATTCCTTACTGAAGGAGCGTGTGGACCACTGTAAGTATAGCAAAATACCGGATATTTTTTGTTCTTATCGAACTTTGGTGGCTTAATCATGAGTGCATCCATGACAAAGCCGTCTCTGGTTTTAACCTTGTGGAATTCTGTTTTTCCCCATGTATACTTAGCTAAATTTTTGACTTTACCAACAGCAAGTTTTTTTAATTCTTTACCATTGTTGTCGTATAAACGCAGTTGTGTTGGCGTATTGACATTGTTCCAGTAATCGAAAAAATAACTAAATTTTGGACTAAAAGAAGTACGGTGATTACCTGCAAAAAGCGTGAGTTTTGTGATATTTCCATCCATATCACAATAATAACTATTGTCAGCAATAGAGCTGTCTTTGTTCGCAGAAAAGTAAATGCGTTTTTGCTGAGAGTCGTATCCGTAAAGTCTTTTTATTTCCCAGTCACCTTTAGTAATTTGTTTTACTAAGGTTCCATCAGTTTTATAATGGTAAACATGTTTGAAGCCACTGCGATCACTAGACCATAAGAACTCATCATTTGCTAACCACGTAGGTTGCTCATTTACACGTACCCAGGCGGGAGATGTTTCGCGAAGAACGGTTGTAGATTTTCCTGTGGCACTTTTGGCAATATTAAAATCAAGCCAAGTTTGTTCACGGTTTTGTAGTTTATAAAAAACATGTTCGTTATCTGGTAACCAACCGACCTGAACAATTAAAAATTCTTGTGCTTGGTATTTGAAAGTATTGACCCACTTTGTTGTACCTCCAGCAATATTTATGACCCCTAAACGCACACTTGGGTTAGGATCACCAGCTTTAGGGTAAGAAGTCACTTCTAAATTACCGCGGTAAGGGATGTGATCAATCACTGTAAATTTGTTTACTGGTGTTTCATTTAGTTGTAGATAAGCTATTTTAGTGCTATCAGGGCTCCACCAATATCCCTTGAAATTACCACGGCCATAAATTTCTTCTTGGTATACCCAGTCTAGGCAAGCATTAAATAGATTTTCATTACCACCAGTGGTTATGGATCGAACGTGTTGTGTCGCAATGTCTACAACATACAAATCGTTGTTTTTGATAAAACTCACAAAGTTACCATCAGGACTAAAATGAGCTACTCTTTCGCGTTGGGCGGACTGGGTAAGACGTATAGCTTTTTCACTGTTTAACTTATAGTAAAATAAATCATTGAAAGCGCTAACAAGCATTGCCGTTCTGCTTTTGTTAAATGTATGAGAACTTTGGGCAATTTTTTTGGCTTGAGTACCGGTGATACCTGGAAGTGTAGAGAAAGCCTTTGCCATTTTTTCTACACTGTAGTAGAGAGCTGTTTTTTTTGATTTTATATTGTGGGTGTACCACTGATGTGTAGAAGTTTCCTTGTTGTGTTTTCTTTCTAGATATTCACTATCACTTAGCCAAGTTACTGTGGGGACATTGCTACTGAAACTGACTTTTTTTTTGGGATGATAGATATCTTCAAGTGTGAGGGTTTGGGCATGTAAATTACAATACAAGCATATACATAACCACAACATAATGTTTTTACTCATGTAAATCTCCTGTTTTTTTATGGCAAAATTTGCTAATATACGCAGCAAAAAGCTGATTAGGATTTGAGGTGTTTTATCAACTAGTAAACCCATCGAGTATACAATTTTGTATTTAAGCAAGTCGCAAAAAGTTTTTAAGAGCACGCAGCTTGCCTTTGAGTATCATAACGGCGTTGAGCCTTCAGTTACATAGCCGCAGTTATGTGCCTCTCAGGTTCTCCTTGCTCTGACACTCAAATTCTACGCTGACTTGAAACGTGCTTGAAAACTTTTTGCGACTCACTTAAGTAGCGGGTTGTTTGATATCCAGTATACAAATTATTCAGGTGAGCACAATGACGAAAATATACGATACTATTATCATCGGGGCAGGTATTTCGGGGTTAATTGCAGCAACACAGTTACAGAAGGCAGGTAAAAATACTATTGTTGTGGATAAAGCACGCGGAGTAGGAGGGCGTATGGCTACACGTCGCTTTGCAGAAGCTACTTTTGATCATGGAGCGCAATTTTTTACAGTACGCAGTTCGGAATTTGCAAACTTTATTCGCGAAGCTGAAAAACAAAATGTTGTGCGTAAGTGGTGCAGCGGTTTTTTGTATGGTGAAAAAAATAATGAGGTAGTACTTCGCGATGATGGTTATCCACGTTATTGTGGAACTAAAGGTATGACAAGTCTTGCTAAAATGCTTTCTACTGATTTAGAAATAAAATTACAAGAAAAAATAGAGAGCGCCAATTATAATGGAAATTGGCATGTTCACGGAACGCAAGAGTATGTTGGTAAATCAGTTATCATGACTGCTCCGATTCCGCAATCGTTAGCTATTTTAAAAGATGTTGATTTTGATGGTAGAGAAGCCCTTACTAATATTGAATATACGCCGTGTTTTGCTATAATGGTAAAAATGAGTGCGCCTTCAAATATCCCTCAGCCAGGCGGAATAAAAAATATGAGTGCAGATATTGAATGGATAGGAGATAATACTCAGAAAGGTATTTCTTCTAAGCCAAGTATTACCATTCACGCCACTGCAGATTTTACCCAAAAAAATTGGGACTCTGATTTTGACGAAGTGGCAAATATATTACTGCAACAAGCACAAAAGTGGTTAAACGGTGACATGGATAGTTATCAAGTTCATCGTTGGCGTTACTGCGGTCCAAAAAACGTATATCCACATAAATGCTTTACTGCAAAGAATCTTTCACTGGTGATGTGTGGAGATGCTTTCGCCGGACCTAAAGTAGAAGGAGCATTTCTTTCTGGTATTGCTGCTGCACAAGCTACGCTGTACTAGTGTTAACTAACTCATTTAACCGGCTTTGCCAATACTAGAAGGTTTGATAGGAAAAAACAATGGAATTACTTCAAGATAAAGTAGCATTAGTAACAGGCGCTTCAAGTGGTATTGGTCGTGAAATCGCAAAAGACTTAGTTGCAAAAGGTTGTAAAGTAGTCGCCTGCGCAAGGCGCTACGAACGATTGCAGAAATTACGCGAAGAAGTCAGCGCCCCTGAACGCATGGATATTATAAAAGTAGACATGCGGGAAGAACAAGAAATACACGATATGTTTTCACAGATCAAAGAAAAATGGGGTGGAGTCGATATATTAATTAACAACGCTGGTATTTCTCATAGATCAGCACTTATTGATGGTGATACTAAGTTGTGGAGTGAAATGCTAAATGTAAATGTATTAGCACTATGCATTTGTACACGCGAAGCGATACAACAAATGCAGGAAAAGGAAGTAGATGGACACGTTCTCCACGTATCATCGATGGCAGCACACCGTGTTCCACCTGGAGGAGGAATCTACGCCGCTACAAAACACGCTGTCAAGGCTCTTACTGAATCGCTACGCAAAGAACTACGCGTCGCAGGAAGTAATATTCGCATAACCTCGATTAGCCCTGCACTAGTAAAAACAGCGCTTATGAGTGATTATTTAAAAGACAAAGAGGCTAGTAACCTGTTTTCAAAAACAAAAGTCTTGGATTCTAAAGACGTAGTTTCTGCGATTATCTACGCTCTTACTCAACCACCGCACGTACAAGTTCATGATATTCTACTACGCTCTGTTCATCAAATTACCTAAGAGTAAAACTACTCAAGTCCCCGACTTCTAGTTGGGGATCAGCGACAGCAATTTATAACCCAATTTCTCAACCAATTGTTTTAGTTATGAAAACAATTGATAGTGATTTCGAGAGAAGACTCTAATAAAGTAATTTAACTAGGGAATGTCGTCAATTAGCTACCAGTAATTATCGCAATTATAGCGGTATAGGCTACATCTAGAATTATTGTCAAAGTCACGTGTTTTCATGAAATAAATGAAAAGATAGTTGCGTTTTTCTACAGCAATAATATTACTACATGTTATAATTTCTATATTAGGGCGTGTCATCATTCAATACAGATAAAAATATAACGGATTCATTTAATGATACGCCAGTAGTATTGAGCCCGAGCCCGTTTGCGAGCCCGCGCCCGAAACTTTTTGAGAGCGACAGAAAGTGATTTATTGGTTCAATACTAGTTTTTTGCGATGGAAAAAGAAACTTTGCTTCTTTGATAAATTGTTAGTGAAAGTTTCGGAAACGGGCTCGCAAATGGGCTCGGGCTCGAAAAAACACACAATATTTTGAATGATGACACGCCCTAATATAAAGTGTGAACTTTGTGGGAAAGTTTATACCTGAATTGAGACCTACTTTAGGGAAGTCTACTTTAGTTTTGCTGGGAATGGATATGTCAAAAAGTAGAGATATACATTTTGGAGATACTGCGGTTGAACTTGGTTTTATTACGAAAGAAGAATTACAAAAGTATCTTGATTTACAACGCCTTTTGAAAGAAAGAGGCATTAGCGAACCTTTGGAAAAGATTCTTGTGGAAGAAGATGCTATCAATGGTTTAGATGCAAAAGCGATTTTGCAACAAATTCCACAACAAAAAATTGAAGGCGCAAAAACAACAAATCTTCAACAACAAACTCGTTCTGCTTCAGTGGAAAATATCAAGCCTATAAGTAGTATTAGACAATTTGGTCGCTATGAAATTAAAAGCATTCTTGGGCAAGGAGGAGCAGCTACTGTTTATAAAGTCTATGATCCTCGTTTGGATCGAGAAGCCGCTTTGAAAATACTTACTTTAGGACAGGCAGCTTCTCCTAATCAATTAAAACGTTTTGCAATAGAAATAAAAAGCACCGCGCGTTTACAACATCCAAATATTGTTACGATTTATGAGACTAGTGTCGAAAATAATATTCCTTATTTTATCATGGATTTTGTTCCAGGAATTAATTTAAAACAATTTGTTTACCGGAACAAGCCAAGTGTTGATGAATCTGTGGCAATTATAATGACAATTATTCAGGCGATAGGTTATGCTCATGCGCAAGGAGTAATTCATCGGGATTTAAAGCCAGAAAATATTATGATGGAGAATAATAAAATTCCTAAAATAATGGATTTTGGTTTAGCAAAAATAAAAGATTCGGATGCAGGTTTATCACGTACTGGTGAAATAATGGGAACGGCAAAATACATGTCTCCTGAACAAGCAGAGGGATTGAAAGATGTTGATGAACGCACAGATCTTTATGCGATAGGAACTATTCTTTTCGAAATGTTAACTTTGCAAACACCATTTAACGGGCAATCGTATATCCAAGTTTTAAATCAGGTAATAAACACACAACCACCTTCATTATGTAAAATAAACCCTCAAATTCCGCGAGAATTAGAAATAATTTGTTTAAAAGCTCTTAAGAAGAAGATAAAAAATCGCTACCAAAATACATGTGAATTTATTGAAGCACTACAAAATTTTTCCTCAGGAAAAGTTACAGTTCCTGCACAAAAAACGTTAAACCCCAAAAAAACAAATGTGGCTAAGAAGATTACAACGCGTAATAAAATTCGAACAGATCGCAAAACAAAGCCTACACGTCAAACCCAGCGCACTGCAGCTCCTAAAATCGTAAAAATTTCTAGTCGTGTTACGCAAAGAATTAGCAAGCAAAATGCGCAACAAAAAGAAAAACACACAATTGTTAAAGTAGCTGCTGGAGTATTCGTGTGCGCTTTGTTAGTAATTGCTGTATATTTTTCTTCAAAGACAAATGATCATTTGCACATTGATCCCAATATAGATAACAATGCACAAACAATCGATAATTCTGACAATAATGAAAAAATAGCACAAAAAGATACAAAAAATAGCCAAGAAGTATTGCAGGTCAGTTTAGAAAATGAAGCGCAATCAGTTGTAAAAACTATAAATTTTAAACAAGTCCCTTGGTATGTTTGGCGAGATTTGAATGCCATTGATTCGAAATACAAGAATACAATTGTTTGGAAAAGAGCGCAAAATAGAAAAAAAGAAATAGAATATTTGTTGTTAAGAGAGTTTTCTATTCATTTGGTGAAATTACAGAAAGGTCATAGAATATCGAATAGGTTTTGGAACACCTTTCTTTCGAATTATTCGCTTTTTTTAATTATAGGGGAAAATAATCTTCGCTTAAAAAATGCAGTTGTCAGATTAAAGAATATTAATGCAAAAATCATCGAAAATAAGTATGAAAAGCCACAAGAAAAGCCACAAGAAAATCCTCCACAAGAAGTAAATACCGAAAAAAATAAATTAGAAACGCTAGATCCTGCGGTGTATAATTTTTACTTTCATAAAGTGTTATCAAAATACATATCACAGCCAGAAAAAATAACAAAACAAATCGTGAGCATTAAAGACCCGAATAAAAAAAATCAAATAATTCTACAGTTCTTAAAGATAAAAAAAAGTTTAATTTCGCTTAATAAAATACTGCGGAAGAATTTACAAAAATACAATGGTTTGATCACCATGAAAAACGGGGAAGAATTTACAGGAACGGTCAAGACCATAAATAACGTGTTTTTTACTATAGGCAATAGCAAAAAACTTCGGTATTTAAATATCAAAGCGCAAGTTATAGAAAAAATATTACAAAAAGATAGTTCTTTGTTTCCTGGCTCTATATCTCTTATCTTTTTTTTCGAGAACGATTTTGTTACAGCAAAAAAATATTGGGATCTAATTATTAATAAAGGTAAAAATCATGAGATTTGGTCAGAAAACTTAGACTTTTTTATTCAATTACATAAGAACATAGATTTTAAAAGCTATAAAATTCCTTTAGCTACAAAAATAGAGCAAGTAATACCAGTATCAATAAACAACATATCTAAGGAATCGCAAAAGAATTTACTAATCAAAGTTACTGATAAAGAAGGTAAAGTAATCGCAAAGGAAAAAATTGATGTCCCAGGAAAAAGCGATATAGCTATATCTTTACCAATTATTGTAGAAAAATCATGCGAGCGGCAACTTAGTATTAGTCTAACTGCGAAAGAAAAAATAGTATACTTTGAAACGATTAATTTTAAATTCGAACGTGAAAAATATGGGATCGATAGTGATGTTTGGGAAAAATTGTACTATAGACATCGCGGTCACGAAATACTAGATATGACAACGCTATTTTGGAATAAATTATCAGATGCTATGCAACGAAATTATGTCAAAACATACCAAAAAAAATATGCCGAAGAGATAAACAAGCCAATCAATAAAATTCTTACAGTCAGAGGTGCGCAAATCGCAATCGCATTTATTCCTCCAGGAAGATTCTGGATGGGATCTCCAAAAACAGAAAAAAATAGAAAATCTCAAGAAATACGTCATAAAGTAGTTATTTCGAAGTGGTTTTGGATACAAAGAACAGAAGTAACACAAGACGTCTGGGAAAAAATTGCAGAAACAGCTCCATGGAAGAGTCGTAAGGTTCGTAAGAATCTTTTTTCTCCGGCAACATACATATCATATTGGCATATAAAAGATACTTTTTTGGCAAATGCCGGAAAAGATAAGTATAAACTTCCAACAGAAGCTCAATGGGAATACGCCTGTCGCGCAGGGTCAACAAGAGCTTTTTATTGGGGGAGCTCAGTAAAAAAAGGATTGAAATATACTTCAAATAAGGAAAACTACAAAAAAACTACACCTCCATTAGTAGGGAAGAAGAAGCCAAACAATTGGGGATTATATGATATGTTAGGTAATGTTGCAGAACGCTGCATCGATAATGTGCGTATTTATTCAGAAAAATCGCAGGTTGATCCGAGGTACGTTACTTCGAGCACTTCTTTAAAAGTACTCCGTGGAGGAAATTATAAAGACTCAATTTATGATCTAAGGTGCGCTTACAGAAAAAATATAGCTCATGATTCACGAAGAGCAGAAGTTGGTTTTCGTATTGTATACGAAGAACCATAACATTTTGGAGGCATTTCGAGAAGCTTCTAATAAAGTGATTTAACTAAAGACAGTAAAAGCTGTTGAATTATTTTAGATAACTTCTCTTTAAATAGCGTCATTTTCTTGACTTTTGCTGAAGAGTACTTAGCTAGTACTATTTATAACTCATCAATTTTGGAAATATCCATTAGGTTTCCTTTAGAAGGTAATAAAGTAGCTATTGTTTGGATGAATAAATACATAAGAGTATAATTTTTTTCATAAAGTTTTTTTCGTGCTTTAGGACAGTTTAATCTATATTAAATTACTTTGGGTATACTTTCGCGATAAAATCTTTGTCTATTTCTGAAAGCTCTGTATTCCAACCTATTTTAAAATTACCAACCGTTAATTCCTCAAGAACAGGATACTGCATAATTGATTTAGAGTCATGTTCAGAAAAGTTAATGCCACACTGCGTATATCGTTTTAGTACGTTGTGATCTACTTTTTCTTTATCCCAACCTAGTTTTTTATAGTAGGCATACACCTTGTCCTTATCCCAAGGAATTTCGACCGAAGGGCTTGAATGTTCATGGACGCAACCAATTGCGTGACCAAATTCATGAAGAACAACAGCTTTTAACAACTTAGTATTTGTCGCTTTAGTCATTTCTCCTAGAGTCATTGTTGGAGCTGGCGCTGGACGTTTTAGAGCATCTGTTCCTACTAGTGAAGAATACCCATTTCCATTAAATGTGATTCTGATTTCAGCATCGGCAAAATTGCCAAATTCAAATTCTAAGTTGGCGTAATTTAGCCACTCCTTTGCATAATTTTCAACTATTTTATGGAGTTGTTGTTCACCATCGAGAAAACGAATACGAAGGACTTGACCAGGCTGCCATTTTTTCTCGTTAGCAATTGCTAACTCTTGGTGTTTTTGTTCTTTTTGCGGTGAATTGACCACATTTTTGTTACTACAAAAAGTTGTTTCGTCGGGATAGTCGTCAATACATACTAAACCTGGTATATGAATTTCACTCATTACAAACTCCTATTTTCTGTGATTAAATGGAATGTTATGTGTACGTAGACCATCTATAACTTTGTCAATATGAATTCCTTCGTTGCGCCAAACGGTTTCCTTGGATTTTCCTATTTCAATGTCGACTTCTGCTTCAGCGTGATGTAAAGCAATAAGGTGCATTTGTATATTAAAAACAGGTGCGCCAGAAGAACCTTGTTGTGTATCTGCAAGGTATTGAATTTTTTCTTCGTCTACATATTGTATAGATAATGGATCTAGTGCAAACTTTTTTGGCGTTCCCAGAGGATGCTGAACAACCACAACATGATCTTGTTTTGCTATATGAAAAGGAGTGCCTAGGGAAATAGGATCTCTATCTGTTACTTTTTCTAATTGAAAAACAGCCCAGTCATATTTTGATTCGCCTTGTATAGTGTCCATTTTTCCTTTTGTCACTAGTGGGTTTTCAACAGCAATATTTTCGTAATCAAACTCAGCGGTTACGTTTAGTACACAGCCATACTCTTCATGTTTTAAATTATGGTAATTGGTCAATATCAAATTTGGTTGAATAAGAAAGCCTGTTCCGTAAGCATTTTTATTTTCGAATTGCAAATTGAGTTTTGCAACACTTCTTGAAACTTTTGCTACTTGACGTGCTAAGTCAATATCAAAGAGCCGAGATCTCTTTGCTATTAGCCTCTCAAAGTGAATGCGCGAATTTTTTTGGCTAGTATTTTTTTCTTTCCACCAGTCAGCTTTTTTTTGAGAAGACAATGTAGAGATCGGAGGATTTGCCGATAGCATTTCTTGGAAGCGTTTTTGATAAGAACCGATAGACACATCTTCAGCAGCTTTTTCCGTCATTGAGCGTAGTTTTCCCTGTTTAGCGATTTCATTAATAAGTTGATACCATGTTCTTCTCATATTTTCTGCTATAGGAAATGTTCCAGCAACAATACCAGTAGAATCAGCTAGCTCTTTGGCCGTTAATTTTTGATCGTACGCAGAGATAAATAAATCTCTAAGTTGATTTATCTCTGCGCGTGTCCAATCAACAGGGTGTTCATCTAGGTACGGCTTTTTTGTTTGCGGCTTGTTTTCTACGATGTCCAGATTTTCTCGACTTGTCATACGTGTGTGCCACTCCTTGGCAAAAACAATACCATTCTCTACAAGTTTTTCTAGCCACTCAGTAAAATGTCCTCTTGCATCTAAATATTGTACTACTCCTTTTATGTATTCTATTTGAGAATTGTTCTGAGGAATATGAGCAGGATTAATATTTATTTGGTAAAGAGCTGTGTTAATGTCATTTATATCTAAGAAGTTGTCCAAACAATCGTTTGCAAACTTTTGTATTTCGTTTAGTTGTAGCGGCATGCTTCGCGTCCCCTAGATAGCAGCTGTCTAATTTTGTGTATAAACGTATAGGTTATTTGCTATTTTATAAAAATATCATTTCTAGTTAAAGGTAAAATCATGTTTATTTGAATATTATAACAAAAAATATATTTATGTTTATTTTGAATATTTTAATTATAAAATGAGGGTTAAGTTTTTAAAAGACAGATTTTACCTAGCAGTTTTGAGGGTTAGGAATGTATAACAAATTTAGAACGGAACTTTGCGACCTTTTAGTGAAATATTGTGATGGTAATGAAAAAATTTTAGAGGAGTTAGCACGTCAATCTGATATTAATAAAGGAACATTTCCTAAAGGATATCAAAATATAAAAGAGCTTTGCAGTCGACTTGTTGATGAAATGAATAAACAAGGCAATATTGTTAATCTGGTTACAACTGCTTCTCGCGATGATAGAACACAGTACAAAGAGCACTTTGCTGCGATGTTATCCGAATACGAAACGTATGAAAAAACAATGCAAGACAAGGAGCCTTTACAAATGAAAAGAGTTGTACAAGAAAAAATAGCACTTATTTTGGAACAAGATAAAATTTTTTCTTTTAAAGAAAAGCTTGTTGACCAAATTCCATCGTTGCTTGTAGAAGATTTATCAGAATGTTTAAGTAGGGATGTGTTTGATCGTTTAGAGAGTGACACTCTTGAAAATTTTAAAAATATTCGAAAAAACAAAAAAAATCCAGCGCCGATATTAGTCGAATATCCGTTGAGAAGATCTATTTTGGAGTTTATAACTCCTGTAACTCGCAAGCTTTTGGAATGTAACCCAGAGCAACGAAGGCAAATTTGGGATTGTGCTGCCAATATCGTCGGTTGGTTGGTACTTCTTGCAACTAAGGATAAATGGGTACACGATCATAAAGTAAAGGATTTAAAAAAAGAAAAACTAGAGATACCAGCAAAAACATGTGCGGGCTTAGAGGTTGCTTTTTCAGGTATTACCAAAACATATGCTAAATTAGATATTAAAGAAAGAGGAGAACCTCCTTTTAGTCGTGATGGACATACATATAATTTTGCTGAAACTGGTTGGAAAGTACAAAATCATGTTAATGAAATAAAAAGAACTATTATTAAAATGATTGATAAAGTAGAGTTTAATGGTTCATTTAACGAAGATTATAATGAATTTTTAAATGAGAGCCTTGTAACAAAAAATAAAAACGAGGATTATTTTTATATCATTGCCAATAAAAAAAATCCACTTAACATCCCAGATGTTTATGAACAACTACAAAAAGAACTTCCTGATTTAAATATCTTATTTATCAAAGATAGCTGTGATAATGTTTTTGTAATTTCAGAAATGAAATTGTTATCGTGGCTAAAAGATTTTTTTAGGTATAAACCAGAGGTATAAATGAAAACAAAATTTAAAATTATAGAAAACAAAGACCCAATGCAAGTAAACTTACCAAAGTTAGGTGCTTGGCCAGAAAGTATACACCAGTTTGATGAAGATAGCATTTGGGCAATAAACGCAGCCTTAACTTCAGGAAGACCTTTGCTTATTCGCGGTGAGCCTGGAACGGGAAAAAGTCAGTTAGCGCGAGCGGCAGCGCAAATACTAGGTCGTGCTTTTATTTCGGAAGTGGTTTATGCGCATAGTGAGTGCCGAGATTTACTATGGAAATTTGATGCTGTAGCGCGATTAGGAGAAGCGCAAGCGATAGTCGCTTGTAAACAAGGCGAAAATATTGATGAAAAGCTTTCTTACAAAAGATTTCTAACTCCTGGCTGTATGTGGTGGGCTTTTGATTGGGCTTCTGCTAAAAAGCAAGCAAAGGAATGCGCTCACAGCGGCTATGAACCACAAGCTTCCAATGAATGGCAAGAAGAAAATGGGTGCGTTTTACTCATTGATGAAATTGACAAAGCTGACACTAGTTTGCCCAATGGCTTACTTGAAGTTTTTGGCAATGGTGCATTTCGTGTACCTTATATGAAAAAAGAGGTGGGTCTAAAAGAACCGCAGCCTTTGGTTATTATTACTACAAATGAAGAACGCGAGCTTCCCAATGCATTTTTGCGCAGATGTATGGTTCTGCATATGAAGCTACCTAAGGGTGATGAGCTGATAAAATGGTTGATCGAAAGAGGGCGTTTGCATTTCGAGAATAAATGCGAAGATTCTGTATACGAAGAAGCCGCAAAGCAATTAGTCAAGGATAGAGATAAAGCTTTGAATATTCAAGTTCCAGCACCAGGACAAGCCGAATACTTGGATATGTTGCGCGCTTTGGTTCAGATGAGTGACGAAGAGAATGAGCAATTAGAGATACTAGGTAAAATTAAAAAATTTGCTTTAGAAAAATACTTGGAATAGTAAAGATGACAAGCAATTGCAAAAATACCTGTGTCAATCGCGCAGATCTGATTAATTTTCTAAGCTATGGGGAAGATTATTTAAAAAATATGGCCCACTCAGCTAGTTTTTCCTATGTGGAGGAATCTAAAGATGTTGAAGAAATTGATTCTTTTTTGGATAAAACCACTAAATCTAAGCCAAGTTCTGCAACGCAAAATAAATCTTCGCGGCAATCAAAATCCATAAAGTACTGGCGTGTAACAGAGTACGAGGCAAAAGAAGATAATAAAAACAGCGATGCCCCAGAATGGACAAAAGAAAAAGAAATTTTGCAAAATAATGAAGAGACTGTGGATTATAGTAAAGCACCACCTTACAAACCTCTAGTTCCATGGGCGAAGGTATGGCCTTTTTTGAAAAGCGTACTTGGAATGGATTACTATCGATGTATGGATATAAAACGTATAGTTCAACTTACTGCTGAGATGAAATGTATTACCAAAATTCCCAAGAAATGTTCGAATACTTGGGCTGCAAATTGCCACTTACTTTTGGATTTCGACGAAAGATTGGTACCTTTTTGGCAAGACACAAACATTATCTATGATGGAATAAAGAAACTGCGTGGTAGTTGTGGCTTAGAGGTTTATAGTCTTAATCGAGGACCGTTGGAAAAATTTCGTCGACATCAGCAACATGACAAACCTAGTTATTTTAAAATCCCACCGCCGCAGCAACCAGTTCTCATTTTAAGTGATATGGGATGTTTTGAAACTAACATAACGGACTCTAATAATTGCAATAAAACCCCAAGGCAAATAGCGATAAATGCATGGATTCGTTTTGGACAACGATTTAGAAGTAAAGGAATTAAACCGATTGTTTTAACTCCTGTTCCCCCAAATTGTTGGGACAATGATTTACTACAATATTTCTCAATGGTTTATTGGGATTGCGATCAGAGATTGCCATATGATAAAAATTGCATTCGCAAAATATTCTCTACTGAAAAAAATGATAATAATGACGCAAATGCGAATTTGTTAATGTGCTTACTTTCCCCTGCTATTCGCATTGAACCTAATTTATTGCGCGCAGCAAGACTTTTGTTTAAGAACATGAATTCAGCGGTAGAAGCAGCGGTGTGGAACCATCATCATATGTTGCGAAGTCCTTTGGCATTGCAGTATAAGGCCTATGAATATTATCGTAAAGTTTTTTCCAAGCAAAAAGATGTTCCTAAAATCAGTGAAACCGTGAAAAAATATCGCCGCGAAATGATGGCGCTTATAAGAAAGCATCATGCTCATCTTCACGCGTCAGTAAGAATGGAAGAAGAGTGGATATATGAAAATCTTGTTGGTGAACAATCATCGAATACACAGGAGTTTATCAAAAAAATATATCACTCTATAGATGATTCTGATTTTAATCACCAACAAGGGCTTATTTCTTGGGTTGAGCGAATGACAGAACGACAACATTCGGAAATATGGGATAATGAACCGCTTTTAGCGGTGTGGTTTATGGCAAACAGAGAATCTTGGAAGCAAGGAAAGGTAAAGCTTAAAAAGGGAATGGATTTAAAAAAAATACAATGGCTATTAGATCAAGATAACCAAAAGAAATATACATTACAACAAACAGGCGAGGAATTTGTTGTTAAAAAAGAAACGAAGTCTTTAAAGAAAAAGGTATCTTTTGGGAGCCCTATCGCCACTTTTACAACAACCTCTTGGATAAAAGAAGAAGTTTTTGCTGATAATAATTGTAAGTTGCGTATGTATAACTTGAAGAAACCATGCAATATAGAAATTCTTTCTTCAGAGAAATTTGTACTAGAAACAAGCTATGAAAAGTTTGCAATAGAACCTGTGTTTAAAACGCAAGAAATGGCGGAAATAGGTCGTGATCAATATGGTTTCTTTGTCGATTATATAGTAAGAAATGTTCGCTTTCGCATGCGCTGGATCAATCCTGGAAAATTTATGATGGGCTCACCGAAAGATGAAAAACAAAGGTCTATTCGTGAAATTCAACATGAGGTTATCTTAAGTACAGGATTTTGGCTAGCAGATACTACTTGTACACAAGAACTGTGGAGCGCTGTGATGAGAGATAATCCTAGTCGTTTCAAAGGAAAACAGCTTCCCGTTGAACATGTAAGTTGGAATAATTGTAATAAATTTATTGATAAAATGAATAGGCTATTGCCAATGCTAAATTTCGATTTACCAACGGAAGCAGAGTGGGAATATGCATGTCGCTCAGGAACTAAAACGGCATTTAGTTTTGGTGATACTATCACTAAAAAGCAAGTGAATTATAGAAGTGATACAACAGTTGAGGTAAAATCATTGCTTTGCAATCGGTGGGGGCTATTTGAAATGCATGGTAATGTTTGGGAGTGGTGCAGTGATTGGTTTGATGATTATGAAATAGATGGTGTCGTCAATCCTATTGGACCTAATAGCAGTACTAATCGTGTCGTACGCGGTGGCTGCTGGTACGACTTATCCAGGTACGTGCGCTCTGCATATCGCGAGAGGGACGATCCCGTTGTCCGCGACGACGGCATTGGTTTTCGGTTTTGCCTGAGGTCACAAATAAGGAAAAAGTAACGAAAGGTGCTGCGGAGCAAGCCGAGAAGCTACGTATCTGGTCATAAGTTAGAGGTATTTTTTTTGCCCGCTAACATACTTGTAATGTTTGAGGATAAAATGAGTTTAGAGTTAAATGACTTTGGTCATAGTTCAGGACCACAAGAATTTCCTGCGAAGTGGGCTAACGCTTGGGGTGAAGATGAGTATGGGTTGTGGATGTCTTTTATGATTAAAGATGTTGAACAACGTTTTCGATGGGTTTCGCCAAATACATTCACTATGGGTTCGCCAGAGAATGAACAAGGAAGGCATGAAAATGAATTCGCGCATGAAGTTACTTTATCGCGAGGATATTGGATGGCAGATACTACGTGTACACAGGCATTGTGGCAAGCTATTATGGAAAATAGCTATTTCGATTCAAAAGAAAGTAACTATCCTGTTGTAAACGTAAGTTGGAATGATTGCCAATCTTTTATAAAAAAAATCAACAACCTCATACCAGTAATAAATCTACGTTTACCAACAGAAGCAGAGTGGGAATGTGCTTGCCGTGCAAGTACTAAAACGGCGTTTAGTTTTGGCAAATCTATTACTCTAGACCAAGGAAATTTTGGTTCTTCTAAAATATCTAATGTAAAAGCGCTGCCATGCAATCCATGGGGGCTTTATGCAATGCACGGCAATGTTTGGGAATGGTGCCTTGATTGGTATAGTGAGAAGTATGATGCAATAAATGCTATCAATCCTGTGGGACCCAATTCTGGTACTTTTCGGGTTATGCGTGGTGGTTGTTGGTCTTCTTCTGATTCAATTTTTACTCGTTCTGCTGCGCGTAGTTGGCATCTTGGTGAGTCTAAAGAGAACAATATAGGTTTTCGTTTAGTGGAAAGCAAAGAAACCCAATTTAAGTTTGATAATAACATTATCAAAGAGACTTTGTTACAAAACATGTTGGCTGAGGAAAATATCGAAAATATTACTGTTTCTAGGCTAGTTGTTTTTCTACAAAGTTTAAGAGCCAGCGCTTCGCAAACACCTGTGAATCATCGAAATGAAAACTTATTACTTTTAGAAAAAGTAGCACACCAAGCTCCAGAAGAAGTTATTTCTTTACTTATCGCTTATTTAAGCACAAAAGGATTGTCATCAACAAATAAACTATACAATGATGGTACTGGAAAATTTGTTTTAACAACTAATAACTATGGAAGAGTTATTGCTCAACTTTTAAGCCCCAGTGAAATCCCTATTATCAAAATCATGGATTTGATTGTACTGTTAGCACAAGTTTGTGAAGATGGTGGAGATAATCGTTGTAATCCATCCGCACTGATAAAGGAGTGTATTACACCTCTAAGGAGGGATGATGAAACTCTACAAGTTGCTATTGACACTTTAGCTCGCTGGTTATTAGAGATAAATCCGCAACGCCTTGAGCTTCTTTCATTGGCTCTATGCGAGTTATTGGCTTCTTCTTATAGCTATTTAGAATTTGATAATGAACGAGTTTTTTCTGGAAGACGTGTCATTGAAAATACAAAGGACGTTGGTGCCCTTAGGAAGAAAGCTCTTGATATTGTCGTGCGCATGATAAACTTTTCGCGTTTAGATGTAAATTTAGCAAGTGTGTCTATAGCAAAAAAAATAGGTACATCGCTAGGGGAACGAAATCCTAAGGTAGAAAACCCTTTTTTTGATACTTTTGTACAAGAACGCAAACTTTTGATTGAAGAGTTAGCAAAATTGATTTCAAATGAAACCCATTTTGTGCTTTTGAATAGTATTGAAGAGTTGTTTCTGTACTGGTGGGCATATGAAATATCAGGGACAGAAAATGTTGATGTATATCTACGAAGTATTCACTGGAGTAGAGGATACAAAGTATTTAAATACTTTGTATCCTCTAAAGTTAAACATTTTCGCGAAATAGAAAAACTAGCTCCAATGACAGAACGAGCAAGCTGGTGGAATAGTTATGTGTTACAAATGAGTCGTTCCATTAGTAATAAAGATTTGCAAGAAATAGCTCAAATACTAGATGATGAGTACAATAACTCTCAAGATATTATTTCTTATTTTAATGATTTAGATACTTTACTGAGTTTTTATGACGGCAAAGAAATACGACACATGCCAATCATTACACTATGGGTATTAGAGAATGCAAATGCATTTGTGGAAATAAGAAACAATAGTTGGAATGATATTCCACAAAGATTTAAGCACTATATTGATCGAGGTTTGGATCTTGTTAATCCTGATTACATTGATCAAATGGCTGAGGATATTTGCCATAATATTGAGAATACAACTGAAACAGATATTATGAACTTTCTGTTTTTACTCGAAGTTCCACGCGATCCCGAAAAAACATATGTCTGGCTAAAGACACTTATTGAAAAAGATGAAAATACGCGAATGTTAGTGTTGCGCCGCTTGTTTATTATCTACAAAGATAACGCTCTTTTTGCGCTTAAACTTTGCGATTTATATCTTTCATATGTCGATGTATTAACATTAGTAGAAGCTAATTATTTAAGCTTAGTTGTGGATAAAAAAAGTTTTGATGACGATGACTTTTTGGCGAATTTTAAAACTAAATTATTTGCAAAATTAAAAACAGTGAAAGCTATTGATTTCTCAGTAGAAAGCTTAATCTATTTTTGCAGTGATACTTTTGATGATGTAATAGATCTTATTGATTTTCGACTACAAAATGCAACAGAATTTGATTTGCAGGCCGTTCCTTTAGATGGCTTAAGAGATATTGGTCAGCAAATAAATAATGAAAATGATTATGGGCAGTTAACGGATGGAATATGCCGCTGGGATAAAGAATATTTTTATGCTGTTAGAGATCTTATGATACCAGTTACCATGTTGAGAGATCCTGATCATGACACGTACTTGCAAAGCATTGTCGATAAAAATGTCAGAGAACAAAATGTCGATAAGATAGCTATTTTACTAAAGTATCTACCATTAACTACAGATAATATTTCAACTTTTGTAGCTGGTAGTGAGCTTCTAGTTCAGCACAAAAAACTAGAAGAAGTTGATACTGTTTTTTATGAGCAACAATCTAAAACGTGGGGAAAAGCACGAGGAACAATATCACCAATTATATTAAGTAAACAACAAATATTTATAGACATAAAACAGCAGACAAATCTAGATACATTAAAAGAACTTTTGCAAAAACAAATAGAGCACATTCACGATATGATAGATCGTGAGATTGATAGAGACAACTTTAGTATTGAAGAAATGGATAATTTTTTAGACGAACTGAATGATAAATTATGGATCGAAAGACTTAGGCGAGCAGTTGTTAAGTTCAATTCTGGTAGTCAATTTAGTATAAGGGAAACAGAGGCTTTCTTTTCCTCTATAGCGAGAAAGATAGAGTCGGAAACCTTGCTTTTAGAGTATGTTGACCTATACAAAAAGATTTTTGCTCATCAAATGGATCTTTTCATCCAGCCATATACTAATGGATGGCATGGTCCACAAACTCGTAGATATAGTCGTCAACACAAAGATATTGGTTGCCGTTGTATTGGAGATTGCTGGTTGTGGAATTTGTCACTCATTATAGACAATGATTCAATTCCACAAAACGCCAAATCATTATTTCCTGTGGGTGAAAAACTAGATAAAAAATGGATTGATGATTTGAATCAAAAAGTTTCCTCGGAAATCCCAAGTTCTTTTCTATCAACGACTGATAAACATTTGGCAGATGATAGTTGTCAACATTATCGACGGCTGTTGAATATTTCTTTTGATTTGATACCTAGAATTAGTTTGCCAGCAGAAATTATAAACTTATCGACAGTTTTGTGTCCAGCATGGGTGATTCACGCTTTTCTGAAAAATGAAAAACCAGACATCAAAATATACCTTGAAAAATACCATTCTTTTTCATCTCAAGGTGGTGATTTTTGGCATGAAGCGGTTTTTCATCTTGTCGAACAATATGCCAGAAGTAAACTTCCTCAAATATTAGAGCATATTTTGCAGCAAATGATTATAATACAATCAGAGCAGTCTTACGGAAAAAGTATTATTAATTTGGCAAAAAAATTATCTGAAAACTACGTTTCTTTACTGAGTTTTTTCTTGGAATATCAATCAATAAAAATCTGTCAAAATCCAGATTTAGGTATACCAGATTTTCGCGATTATGAGAATATATCTTTGATGCCTGAAAGCTGGAAAAAATGGCTACTTGATGATATTGTATCTAATGAGAATAAGAAAAAATCACTTATTGAATTTATCCGAAGTGATTTTCATGATATGTTTGAAATGAAAGCAGATTATTGGTTTACACTTTTCAATTTGAAAAAACTAGATTTTGTCGATGTAAGAAAGTTTTGGCAGTATGTGCCACAAGCTAGTTTTAAAAAAGCCATAGAAACTCTTTTTCAAGGTGATGAAAATGCAGAATTATGGTTTTCAGAGGCAAATATTGAAAGTGTTCATTCTCTTTGCCTTGAAGCAATAAAATACAAAGAGCAAACAAATGAAAGCCTCCCCGAGTGGTTTAGAAGTTGGTATAATAGAAAAAAAAATGAACTTCCATCTATTAGTAAACTTCATGACTCTTTATTTAACCTAAATTCTCAAAAGCAAACAAACTCAAGACTTTTAAATCCAAGTGAACTAAGAAAGTTAGTTGATGATGTATGTAATGATTTACCTCGTGCCAAACTGGAGTATTTTATTGCTAAAGCGAACGTCCCTCCCAATTTATACCAACATCTACCCCAAGGCCCGCACGATTTTCAACGTGTTTCTATCGCAATTAGTTTATTAAATGAGAGAGGTCTTTTAAAGCAATGGCTCGCTGAACTTGTTGATGAGAGGTTTGAATTTGCAAAAGCATGGCTTTCAATAATTCGTAACTTTGAGTAGTTACTCTCATACAAACTCGCTTAACTTTGATTTTGAATAAATTTAAATCTTGCCTATACAGCGTTTAAAGTCTTGTGTCGTGTTGCAACTTAATACTACAAGGTCGAAAAAGAGACATTTTAAACACCATACATAAATTACTGTTTTACAAAAAATACAGAATTATCAAAAAATATTGTACTACTTTTAGTATTTGCTAAAATATTATAACAAATTTAAAATTTTTCAAATACTTTTAAGTGAAATGTGTAAATATTTTAACGTCTTTCTAAAAGTCAAGTTTTATGTGTAGAGTATGAGAAGTTGAAAATGAATAATTTTAGAGCAGAGCTTTGTGATCTTTTAGTAAAGTATTCTAATGATAATGAAGAAAATTTAAAGGAATTGGCTCATCGATCTAGTATTGATTACGGAACATTTCCAAAGGGATATCGAAATATAAGAGAACTATGCAGCCAACTTGTTGATGAAATAGATAAGCAAGGAAAAATTGAAACCTTAATGATTGCTGCTTCTAATGATAATACAACGAAGTACAAAGGCGATTTTGCTAAAAAGCTTTCCGAATACAAAGCGTATGAGAAAATAGAAGAAAATAAAGCACTTCCACAAACAAGACAGAAAGAAATAGTGTTTGTTCCAGAGGAAGGTATTTTACCACGAGTACAAAATTCTATTCCAGAACATTTAGCTGTCGATCATGTTTCTAAATCTCATAAAATAGTGTTTGTTGTTCGAGAAAAACTTATATTTAAGATAATATCTAAAATTACTGAAAAGTTTTTAAAACAACCTCGCAAAATATATTCGATAACACTTTCTGATAGAAAAACAAAGATCAACCACAAGTTTTGCTTTTTTCAAGTAGAAAAGATCCAGAAATTAAATTTATCTTTATTAACAAAAAAAGAATTACAATTACATAGCGAAAATTTATCTTCTATTATTTTTAATAAGAAAATTAATAACTTTTTGGACTCTTATTATCAAGAACACAAACTTCCTGAGATTCAATTTGTATTAGAAAATTCAGAACTTGGTAAATTACCCTGGGAATTACTACGTGCTTCTAAAGAATCATACTATTTTGCCCACAAAAGTTCTATTACTCGTAAAATAATGTATTCAAATCAAACATCAGCATCTATCAGAAACGGCAATGATACAATCAAAATATTGTATATATTAGCTCGACCTGATAACAAAAAGTTTTTGCAATTACAAGAGGCTAGAAAAACATTTGAAGAGTTAAATTATCTAAGTAAGCAAAGTCTGATTCAATTGGAAATATTACGTCCTCCTACATACAAAGAATTTATTAAACAAGTAAGCGAGAAAGATTATCACATTATTCATTTTGATGGGCATGGAGAATGGGATGATGGAGTGCAGCAGAGTACATTATGCTTCGAAAGTCGTGAAAAAAAAGGACAAGTAAAGGTAGAGAGAGTTACAGCTGAAAGGTTACAGTGTCATATAAATAATTGCCAAGTCTTACTTTTTATTATAAGTACTAATGTCTTAAATCATAGTCATAGATTTTACTTTGATCTTGCTTCTAGGTTAGAAAATTCAGCTTTGTTGGCAATTCATGATAAAGAGCATAAAGAAAGCGCTGCTGATTTTTTTGAACTTTTTTATAGATATATTCAAAAAAATAGCATAGAAATGTCTGTTTTTCTAGCGCGAAATGGTATCGATAGGTGGTTTAACCCTCTTTTGTATCAAAATGTTAGCTATCAATTACCAAAAATATTATCTAAACCTGTCAATAATCAATACACAAAGCAAGATTATTTTATTCAGCAACATGAATTTGTTCAAAGGGATCAAGATCATTTAATTCTAGATCGTGCGCTAATGGAAAATGTGTCTATTATTAATTTGCAAGGATATCCTGGAACAGGAAAAACCACTATTGGTAAAATGGTAAGTCGCTGGTCTCGATTGTGCAATGTTTTCAAAGGAGGGCATTTTTGGTATGATTTTCATAGTGCTGATAGTGTCAATATAGATCAAATTATAAATGAAATTTATTTACAAATAGATGATCAAGATAATACAAAAGAAAAGCACAATTACGTACTCAACTATTTAAAACAAAAACCATCTTTATTAATTTGGGATCACTGTGGAAAAATTAATGCGAACATAAAACAAAAGCTAGATAATTTTCTAACAAAAGAGCTTCCTCATGGTAACCGAGTAATATTAATTTCGAATAAAAAAAAGCATTGGATGCCATCAATAACAAAAGAGGTAAATCTGGGTATTTTAAGCAAAGACGAAGCCGAAAATTTAGTGTGGCATTTTGCAAAATTAGTAGCGGTTTCGGATAAACTTCGCGAACAAGAAAACAAGATACCAAGTTTTTTAAAAAGCGCCGGATATCTTCCTTTGGCAATATGTTTAGCTCTCCGTCAACTTAAATTGCAAAAGTATGATTTAGTAACATTAGTAAACAAACTGAAAAATCAACCCGTGACGGACAAAGTTGTTCGAAATTCTCTAAACAAAGTTTTTTATTTGATTTATAGTTTTTTTTCGCAAGCAAAAATAGACATATTGTCTAAAGTTGTTATCGCCTTTCCTCACGGAATATGGAATCCTCAAGTCAGGGATGTGTTGGGACTTGATAAGGATCTTTGGGAAGAGATTTCACAGTTCTTAGAAAGAAATGAACTTTTTTACAACAGAGAGATTATTTTTAAGCATAACCAAATTACATATAAATATTATAAGGGATTTGTTTATAAGCCATTTAAGACATTCATTATTGATATGTATCCTGAAAAAACAATATGGGAGCAAAAAATTGCACAACAATATCATAAAAGATGCCAGGAAATTATGTTTGATTTTGGGCCGAAAGAAGCCAATACTGCTAGTTTTTTCTTTCTAGAAAAAAACAATTTAGATTATTCGGCAAAATTTTTAAAGTCACTAGAGGAATATTTAAAATTTATCAGAGCGGAAATTAAATCATGACAGATAAAAAAGAGGTATTTATAGATGCGTACAACAATTTTGAAATTAGACCTCTTAGTGGGCAGGGGCTTAAAGATTTTTACGTTGAGAGCTTTACAAAAGACTCCATCGAGAATATTAAAACGACTATACACATAACTAAGTCTCCAACAAAAAGTAAGATACTTGTTATTGGTCATCGTGGTTGTGGCAAGTCAACTATCCTCAATAAAGTAGCTGAGGAACTTGAGGATAAGTACCATGTAGTTTCTTTTTCAGCAAGCGATGTTTTAAATATGATGGACGTTGAATCTTTGGATATTTTATTAACCTGTTATATACAAGTTCTTAAGTCTACGGGAAGTTTACTGAATGATTCTATACAAGATTTCAAAGAAGTAATCGAGTTTCTCGAAGATCGAATTGAAATAGAAGGAAATCCGAATCTCTTAGAGGACGTTCTTTTTAAACTTCAGGTAGAAGTTGAAACAAGAAACGAGGTTCGACGTCAACTAAAAACAGAAATTGGTCGTATTCAGCACAATTTGTCGAAGTTATGTAAAGAAATCCAAAAAAGCTTCAACAAAAGAGTACTGATAATAATCGACGATTTAGATAAACTCGCAACAAATATTGCGAAAAAAGTTTTTTTCACTGAAGCCAATATTTTGATCATGATTGAAGCACAAGTGTTGTTTACTTATCCTCTTCATTGTTACTATCATCCTTCATTTATTCAGTTAAGAGATCAGTTTAACGATCAATTTATTTCGCCAGTAAATTTGTACGACTTTAAAAAAGAGCCTCAATCGCAGTCTTTTGACGATTTAAAAACACTTATTCTAAAAAGAATTGACAAAAATCTTATCGATGAGGAAGCATTAAAACATTTGATTTATTCTAGTGGTGGTTTATTACGCGATTTGGTTAAGTTTATGCAAGACGCCTGCCTAAAAGCATTTCGTAAAGATGTACAAAAAATAGATAAAGAGATTACCGTGGGAATAATAAATAAACATGTCAATGACTATTCACGTATTTTTGATTTTGATCAATATCAAAGCAAAATAGAGACCATCCACAAAACAAGAGCAAAAGATATAGATCACGATTCCCTTATTTATCTTCTTCACTATCTTTTTATTTTAGAATATCGTTCCCAAGAAATACTGTGGTACGGTGTTCACCCTTGTTTAGAAAAAGCTTTACAAATCGATGGAGAAAATTATGACTAATATATCTGTTGAGGAAAACTATGACGATCTTGTGACAGAACTGCGTATTTGCCGTACAGGTGGTCTATTTTTGGCTTTTTATCAAGATGAATGTGTTGCAAACGCAATTATATGCAAGCTAAAAAAAGAATTAGGTGAACAATTTCAATTTGAATTAGAGATAGACAAACATAAAATGGGCTTTCCTCTTTTTTTTGAGCAGACGTTTGAACAACTAGGAGAAAAAAGTAATATTTTCCATGTTACTGGAACAGAGAAACTAAATACAAGTGACCAAGATGAGTTAATAAAGCACTTGCAATATGGACGGGAGCGTTTTAAATCAAAACCTTATTCTTTAGTATTTTGGATAAATTCTAAGTTTAGTAAAAAGTTATTTGAATTGGCCCCTGACTTTTACCACTGGCTTTCAGGAACCTACGATTTCAGTAATGTAGATATCGTAAAGGCGCACGACACTAAAGAAAATGAGCAAAATAAGCAGAAATTGAGAAACTACTATCAAGAAATTGTGAGACAATACGAAAACTGGCAGCAAATAAAAGATCAAGATCAAGATTTTTTAGTTGAGGTGATGGGACGCGCAAATATATGCGATTACTATATCGAATCGAACTGCATTGATCAAAAAGGACAAGAATGGACGGTAAACAATTTTCTGAAAAATTTCATTGAAGACGATAGCAAAAACTTTCTAACCTTACTCGGAGATTTTGGCATAGGAAAAACATCATTTTCTTTGCAGTATTTTGTTCACCTTGCCAAAGAGTATCTAAAGAGTGATAAGAACCGCATGCCTATATTTATATCTCTTAGAGAATATAAAGGAAAAATAAATATAGAAAAACTTATTGTTAGAGAATTTTATGATCGATTTGGCATACAAATATCTTTTGATGTTTTTCAAGAGTTTGCCTTACAGGGAAAATTTGTGTTTTTTGTTGATGGTTTTGATGAAATGGCTTCTCTTTCCAATTCGTCACTGACAACAGCGAACTTCAAAGAGCTAACAAAATTAACTTTTGAAAATACATTATTTCTCACCAAAAAATTTAGTGTTGCTAAAACCGCGAATAAAGTATTTCTGACATGTCGAACTCATTATTTTTTTAATGAAATCCAAGAAAAGAAAATACTAACCGCAAACTATACCGTTTTATATCGCAATTATGCTACAAAAAGTAACTACCAAGTAGGGCGACTTCAATTAAAAGAGTTTAGCGATGAACAAATAGAAGAGTATGTTGCCAAAGTAACAAAAAATAAAACAAAAACGCAAGAAACCTTAAAAATTATTCGCAACACCTATAACTTGCAAGAGCTATCCGAGCGCCCTCTGCTACTTGATATGATCGTGAAAACCCTACCAGCGCTAAAGAGCAAACAAGAAATCAATGTTGCAGCTCTCTATCAAACATATACTGATATATGGATTGGTTTAGGAGACTGGCGAGCGCAAATGAAACCAGAGGGAAAAAGAAAATTTATGTGGCAACTTGCCATACAAATGATCCATAAAGGAGGAGACTTTTCTCTACACTATTCTGAGTTAACAAAACCCGAAGAAAAGTATCTAAAAGACGATTTCAATCTAGACGCAGAAGATTACTATCAATATGAGACCACTACCTGTAGTTTTTTAAACCGCGATCAAGAAGGATATTATAAGTTTATTCACAAATCTTTCATGGAGTATTTTCTAGCAGAAAACTACTTTGATGAAATAGTCAACGGACACCAACCAACGATAAAATATTCTGATTTAGGAACAGAAAGCCAATTCTTTTTGAAATTTGTAATTTCCATTCACCGAAAAAACCTTCAGCAATTAGATTTGTCAGAATTTGATTTGCAAAATATTAACTTGCGCAGTGCAAATTTACAAAACGCCAAATTGCAAAATAGCAATCTAGCCAATACCGACTTAACCTGTGCGGACTTGCAAAATGCTTTACTTACAGAAGCGAACTTACAAGGTGCAGTCATCAATAAAGCGAATTTACAAAAAGTAAACTTAGAAAAAGCAAACTTGAATTTCGCTCGTATTATAATGACAAATTTTTCTTATGCAAAACTACAAAAAGCTTGTTTACAAAATGCATATTTTCTAATGGTCGACATGCAAAAAAACAATTTACAAGGTGCAAATTTGAGTAATTCTAATTTATCGACAGTAAATTTACAGGGTGCAAACTTTGCAGAAGCAAATTTAACAAAAGTAGTAATGCAAAACGTAAACCTAAACGATGTAAATTTCTGCGGAGCCAACTTAAAAGAAATACATCTACAAGAAAATACTCTTAAAAATGCTAAAATGGACAACTGTAGTTTAGTGGGGGCTAACTTGGTAAAAACAGATTTTGCAGGAAGTTCAATGACATATTGTCAGTTAGACAACGCAAACCTCTATAAAGCCAATCTTATTGGCGCTAATATTCACGGTAGTACGCTAAATGGAGTAAATATAACAGGGGTGTCTATTTATCGTCTAAAAGGCACTGTTTTTTCTATGGAACATGTACTGTGCGAATATTTATACCTCGACAAACAAACCAAAAATTTTGATTGCCTTTTAAAACTACAAAAATTCTTTTTCTTGAGAAAAAACTATAATCCCAAAGGAAAAAATAAAAGTAAAAGTAGAAACCGAGTAGTATTTTCAAAAGTAACAGTACAAATAAAGTAGCTCAGTAAAAAAAAGACTATATTTAAATAGAATGTTTTGTAAAAAAGCTATTTTTTTAGAATCTTTAGAAGCGATTTTTTTGAATAGTGTAATTTTTGGAGAGTATCCATGTACGAGAGATTTACAGAACGCGCGCGTAAAGTTATGAGTTTATCAAGGCAAGAAGCACAAAGGTTTAATCACGAATATATAGGAACAGAGCATATTTTATTAGGATTGATACAAGAAGGAAGCGGTGTTGCAGCTCGCGTATTAAAAAATATGGACGTGGAACTGAGAAATGTACGCTTAGAAATAGAAAAAGTAGTTGAATCTGGTTCTAGCGTTTTACAGGTTGGTCAGCTTCCTTTCACACCTCGTGCAAAAAACGCTATACAATTAAGTCTAGAAGAAGCTAACAATTTAGGACACAGCTATATTGGAACAGAACATTTATTATTAGCATTACTTAAAGATAAAGAAAGTGTTGCAGCAGGAGCTCTAGTAAGTTTATCCATTAAATTAGAAGATGTTCGCGTAGAAGTGTTGGAATTTTTGGGAGCAGAGCATCAAGGAACAACTTCAACAAAAGCTATAGAAAAATCTAAAACTCCAGCAATTGATGCTTTTTGTCAAGATTTAACAGAGCTGGCGCGTAGTAAAAAGCTAGATTCTGTTATCGGACGCGAAAAAGAAATCGAGTGTGTTATAGAAACTTTGTTGTGTTGTATTAAGAATAATCCTGTATTATTGGGAGAAACTGGTGTTGGAAAAACAGCAATTATTGAGGGGCTAGCACAAAAAGTAGCCAAAGGCGATGTCCCTGAACAGTTGTACGATAAGCAAATTGTTGCGTTGGATTTAGCAATGATGATAGCTGGTACAAAATATCGCGGTCAATTTGAAGAACGTGCTAAAGCAATAATTACTGAGATGCGACGCTCAAAAAACATTATTTTATTTATAGATGAACTGCACACTCTTGTTGGCGCTGGTGGTGTTGGAGGAACTATGGATGCTTCTCATATTTTGAAAACAGCTCTTTCGCGAGGTGAAGTTCAATGTATTGGTGCAACAACTATCGATAAATATAGTGAATATGTAGAAAAAAGTAGTGTTTTAGCAAGCCACTTTCAAACTATAATTATTGAACCTCCTTGTAACGAAAAAGTTTTTCTTATTTTAAAAGAGCTACAATATAAGCATGAAACTCATCACTATGTTCGATTCCAAGATGAAACTATCAAAGTAATAGTAGAATTAGCAAGCCGTTATATGACCGGACGATTTTTGTTAGATAAAGCTATTGACTTGATGGATCAGTCGGCAGCGAAGTTGTGCTTAAAATCGAAAACTAAACCTTTAGAATTAAAGAAAATAGATGACGAAATTCGTCAACTAGATAGAGAAAAAGAGGAAGCTGTTATTGATGAAGATTTTAATCGCGCTATTAACTTTCGCGATAAAGTAATGAGACTATACAAAAAACGCAATCCAATCATTGAGAGCTGGCGCAAAGAGACTAGAGTAGTTATCGACGTAGATTTGTGTAGTATAAAACAAGTGATTTCTGAAACAGTTGGAATTTCTTATGCTTTGTTAGATGAACAAGTGAATTCACAATTAACGCGTTTACGCAACGAACTTAGTGATATTCTCGATACAGAAAGTAGAGAACATATTTGTAATTTTCTTTATCGAAAAATAGTTGGTGTTAGCGACACAAAAATTATTGCGCCTTTTGTTTTTTATGGTGTTTTAGACATTCGCAAAATACATTTAGCAAAACTATTAACCAAATTTTTGTGCGACGATGAAAAAAGTTTATACAGTATCCATGTTAACCGACTTGTAAATTTTCCAAATATGCCACGCGAATTAACAGAACTTTTGGAAAAGTTAATGTTAAAGCCTTTTGCAGTAATTTTTATAAAAGAAATACACAAAGCAAATTCTGATAATATTCAAATTTTGTCGCAAATAATTCATGGATATTTAATTGATGATGTTGGCAACTCTGTATCTTTTAAGAATACTATTATTATTATGAGTTGGGATGTAGTGGACTTTGATAGTAGCAATCAACAACAAATACCCCAAGAAATAGAGAGTTTGCTAGGAAATGACTTTGCTAGTATAAACAACATAATCTATTTCTCCTCTCTACACGATAGTAACATTCCAATTATTTTCACGCTAGAATTAGAATCGTTCAAGGATAGACTAAGGAAAAATAGTATATGTATAAACATTAGCAAGAAAGCTTACCATTTTCTTCTAAAGAGCTTTTGTAGTAAAGACCATAAGTTTTTTAGTACGAAACACTTCTTCAATCAACTTATATTAAATCCCATGTGCGAAAAATTAATTACTGGAAAATTAGATAAGGAATGCGGAGTTTTTATCGGCTGTGATAAAACAAGTTTGACTTTTACTGAAAATAACTAAGTTATTGTAAATGGGAGTTTGTTTAATGTACGAATGGTTTACTGAACGTGCACGCAAAGTAATGAGTCTATCAAGACAACAAGCACAAAGATTTAACCATGAAAACATAAGGCCAGAGCACATATTACTCGGGCTGGCAGAAGAAGGAAGCGGTGCTGCAGCTAATGTTTTAAAAAATATGGATGTAGAGTTGAGAATAATTCGTTTAGAAATAGAAAAAGTGATTGAACCTGGTTCTAGCACTTTACAGACTAGTCAGCTTCCTTTAACACCTCGCGCAAAAAAAGCTATAGAGCTCAGCTTAGAAGAAGCTAACAATTTAGGGCATAATTACATAGATACTGAGCATTTATTGTTAGGGTTACTTAGAGAAGAAGAAAGCACTGCTGCGAAAGTTCTTAAAAAGTTATCTCTTAAAATAGAGGATGTTAGAGAAGAAGTATTAGAATTTTTAGGTGCAGAGTTTCAACAAACTAGCTCAACAAAATCAAAAACACCTGCGCTTGATGCTTTTGGCAAAGATTTAACAGTTCGCGCAGAAAATTTAAATTTGGCTCCCGAGTATCAACAAGAAACGCAGCGCGTTTTTCAAATTTTACTATGCCAAAATAAAAGTCCTATTCTTTTAGATCTTTCGAGAACAGGGAAGAATATCATTACCAGTTTGGTACAACTAAAAAACTTTATGGTTCCTGAGCAAGTAAATGATTATCGCATCATTCAACTTGATTTGGCAATGTTAGTTGCTGGAACAAAATATCGCGGCCAATTAGAAGAGCGTATTATAGCTATTACAACGGAAACCGTGCGATCTAAAAACATTATTCTTTTTATTGATGATTTCCATATTCTTTTTGATATTCGCACCACATATTTACCGGTTTCTTATGCTATAAAACTAGCTATGTCTTCAAAAAAAATAAAACTAATAGCGGCGACTTCTACTTGCGAATATCGAAGAATGCTAAGACAAGATAATACTTTTTTAGGGTTATTTCAGCCTGTCAATATCGATTCATCTAATCGCAATCAAATGCAGCAAATTCTAGAACACAAGCGCAAGCAATACCAAAACTACGAACCTCAAATGCAGATACATAAAATAGAAAAAACTATTCGTTATTTTTTACCGCACTGCATTTCTTTAGAAGAAGCGCTTGGTGTATTTGATCGAATTATTGCAAAAAACAAGCTCTCTAATTCATCAGAAGACAGCGAATTTCTTACATGTGAATCTTTATCTGAGATAACAAAGATTCCTTTTCATATTTTACGCCATGCACTAGGACACAAATCGTTTGATAATGATTTTGATACCGATAAAAGTCACTACCAATCAATACTAAGAGTTATTTGCCAGAGGCTTACAGGTGTAGCAGAACCACTTGGAGTTCTTGGTTTTTTTGTATTACCTCTTTTTGAAGAAAATTGCGCTGCAAAATCTATATGCGAACATCTATTTCATCATTCAAAGTTTATTTCTTTCGACGCAGAAGATTTTTCTTCATTTTGTTTGGAAAAACTAAGTAAGCAGCTTTTTTATAACCCTTGCTCATTACTATATATCAAAAATATAAATCGAGCCAGTCCACAAATATTGGATCTAATTCTACAAGCTGCTACAACAGGATATTGGCAAGACGATTTTGGAAATAGTATTTCTCTTAAAAACATTATTGTTGTCGCGACTTGGGAAATGGACGCAATGAAAAACCAAAAGATTTTACCTTCAGTTACCAATAAACAAAAAGTAAAGGAACATTTCTTTCATGCAATTAATGTTCAGTTTAGTAGCGAGCTGTGTCAAAAAATAGATGATATACTGATTTCTGATCTATAACTTAGTAACAAGGATAATTAATGTACGAAAGATTTACAGAACGCGCACGCAAAGTAATGTCTCTTTCTAGAGAAGAAGCGCAAAGATTTAATAGCGTATATATTGGATCAGAGCATATTTTGTTAGGATTAATACGAGAAGGAAGTGGGGTTGCGGCTAATGTTCTAAAAAACATGGACCTTAGCTTGGATAATATACGTTTAGAGGTGGAAAAAAGTGCCAAATTAAGCGAGAATTTGCAAACCAAACAACTTCCTTTTACTCCTCGTGCAAAAAAAGTTTTAGAATCAAGTTTAGAAGAAGCTAACAATTTAGGGCACAATTACATCGGTACAGAACACTTACTATTGGGCTTGATAAAACAACAAGAAAGTACTGCGGCGCAAATATTAGGATATTTAGGAGTTCAATTAGAAGAGGTTGAGAAAGAAGTTTTAGAGTTTCTGAGTATAGAAGAAGACGAGGAGATTAAAACACCAGCTCTCGATCATTTCACCCAATATTCAACCAACATAAATAATCGTGGTGCAGTTAATTATTTTATCGGTCGAGATTGCGAATTACAACAAATGCAAGAGATACTTATTTGTCGCGAAAATCGTAATCCTCTTATAGTTGGTGAGATAGGTGTCGGAAAGACCACTATTGTTCATCAATTGGCACATTCTATGCCCGACTATCTTTTTTTGGGGTTGAATTGCGAGATACTGATGCAAGATATAAACAGTCCTGGTCAGTTAGAAGAAAGACTTAAAGCAATACTCGCTGAAGTTCGAAAATCTGAAAACATTATTTTAGTAATTGATGATATTCACAATCTAGCATTTTGCCATAAAGATGGTGGTATTAAAGCTTTTGATATTATAAAGCTGGATTTAAGAAAAGCCATTCGCTGTATAGGTATTACTACTAGAAAAAATTATTTTTTGTACATTAAATCTGACAAAACTTTAGATGCTAGGTTTCAACCAGTTATAGTACAGCCTCTTCCGAATAAAGACATATTGCTGATATTAAAAAAAACGCGAAAAAAATATGAGCAGTATTATGATATAGAAATTCGCGACTGTGCATTAACAAAAATAGTAGAAATTGCAGATCAACTTGAAACAGAGCGCGAAAAACCTACGCGAAATATCGATATGTTGGATCAATGTATTGCCAATATTCTTTCTAAAGTAACCGGATTTTCAATATATGGAGAAAACAAGACTCAATGGTGGCAAAAAGATACAAAATTTGTCTTAGATTCGAAAAGTGTTGCTAACTTTTTTGATCGTGTTCTATAAGCTTGTGTATCGCACATTTTTACTAATCTGAAATGCACATCACTTAATTTCTATAATCATGCAAATTAAAAGTGTGAAGGCTATTACATGCCAAAACGGAAGGGAACGGTTTTTTGCATCTTCGTAAGAAGAGTGTTTAAACCAGACGTAGATAAAAGCTATTGGACCAATACATGCCGTCATCAATAATCTATTTGGTTTAAGTCTATCTCCAAAAAAATGCTGTGACCACCAGTACTGTAAAAGCACTTATTATATGATATTTTTTCGCATGCATCTTACTTCCAGAATAATTTTTATTAAGAACACATTAAATTACAATATTAGAAACATCTCTTATTACTTCTCCTTCTTGTATTCTGTATCTATTGATATATCTACTATTCCTAACGTAGGATAGCAAAAACTTGTACTCATTTTTGTTTGTGCATTGTAATTTTTAATTTTGAGTAATTTTTTTATCGCTAGTTAGGGCGTCTCATCATTCAAAATATTGTGTGTTTTTTCGAGCCCGAGCCCGTTTGCGAGCCCGTTTCCGAAACTTTCACTAACAATTTATCAAAGAAGCAAAGTTTCTTTTTCCATCGCAAAAAACTAGTATTGAACCAATAAATCACTTTCTGTCGCTCTCAAAAAGTTTTCGGGCGCGGGCTCGCAAACGGGCTCGGGCTCAATACTACTGGCGTATCATTAAATGAATCCGTTATATTTTTATCTGTATTGAATGATGTTCTAGTTAAACATAAAACTAAAAATCTACGCATCGAACTTTTGACTATCAATAGAAGTTTAATGTACTACAAAAAAGGAACTGTTGCTGAAGATAGGAATTTGGTACAACGAGAGATTATATCAATTTTCTGAAGTTTATTTTTCTAAAGCATTTGCTAAATTTGCATAGTTCTTCTCTTTATTTTTTTCATGGCCCTTGGCACAGGTGTCATACTTTTCTTTAAGTCTTATGAAATTAGATAAAATGATGAATAAAATCCCGATTATTTTTTCCAAACATTATGATATTACTTTATGCGGTATAGAAAAATTACATCCTTTTGATACTTGTAAATATAGTAAAGTTTACAAATACTTGTGTAAACATCTAGCACTAAAAAAACAAAACTTTTATACGCCAGAAATTGTTAGCGAACAAGAACTACAAATAGCGCATTCTCCAGAATATTTAGCATCATTATCATCTTCAGCAAATGTTGCTAAGATAGCAGAAGTGAAGCTTTTGGCAATGGTTCCTAATATGTTATTACAAAATCGCTTATTAAATCCAATGAAATATGGAACAGGGGGGACTATTCTCGGTGGTGAATTAGCGATGAAGTATGGATGGGCAATCAATCTTTCCGGGGGATATCACCACGCAAAAGCCAGTAGTGGCGAAGGGTTTTGTTTTTTTGCTGATATTCCTATTGTTATTCGTAAATTGTGGAAGAAACAACCAGAACTAAAAGTGTTAATCATCGACTTAGATGCACATCAAGGGAATGGTTTTGAAGCTATTTTACAAGATGATCCAAGAGTTTGTACCTTTGATATTTATAACGGCCAAATATATCCTCTAGACATCACAGCGATGAAACATATTAATTTCGATTATCCACTGGCCTCTTATGTCAAAGATGAGGATTATTTGTCTTTTGTACAAGAAGGATTACAAAAATGTAATCAATTTAAAGCAGATCTAATTATCTATAATGCTGGCACCGATATATATAAAAAAGATCGTTTAGGAGGTTTGAGTGTTTCAGCAGAAGGAATTATTCAACGCGATCATCTTGTTTTTTCTTATGCAGTAGAGAATAAAATACCAATATTAATGCTGCTGTCTGGAGGTTACAGTAAAGACAGTGCTAATATTATTGGTCAATCATTAGTTCAAATATATAAAAATCATTTGTTAGCTCTACAATAATATTCAAAAAAATCAATTCGATAGTGTTCATAACAAGGCTATTTTTTGATCAGCTCTTTACCGCAAAAAATTGAGATTTATTTTTTACGAAAAAGGTGTTTATAAGGATGCATTGAAAACCATCGGAAAGGATTCCACGAAAAACAAATAAATAGATTTATTGAAATAGGCATAGATATACATCTTCTTGTCCACAGTTTCGTATAAACGTGGTTCTTCGGACACAGAATTATTATCTTAGGATTTTATCTTCTCTTACTTTTCAAAAACTAAATCGCTAAATTATAATAATTTGGGTCTTGTTTTCCAAGTTCAACAAGATGTTTAAATGGCATTGACATACGAGGGAAATACAAATTCTTTCTATTGATCAGCTTTCCTCTTTTTCCTTGTCCAACAATATCAAAACTAAAGAAGCAATGCCTCCATTCTCCGAAAGTAATAAAAATTTTTAAACTTTTTCGTTTCCTATCTATTACGAGATATATTACTCCAAGGGAAAAAAAATCACCTAACTTTTTACATCGAGAACATGCTTTACTTATTTTTTCGTAGTGAGAGAGGCATTCAAAGGAACCATGGCATCTACCAAAATGTAAAATAAAATTAAACATATAGGAAACAGTGTAACTCTAATTAAGTTTTTACCACATTTCCTATTTCTAATATTCTCCAATATAATGATTTACATCAAAAGCGCTTTGCAGTTTAGTAATGATATTATTTTGCAAATCAACCACAACTCTTATACAATGACCTTTGTGCCAAAAAAAATTCATGTAACAATTTTTAGCCAGGTTGCGTTTTTTATGAAAATTTACAGGATAAGAAAGATATAGGAAGCCAACTTTATATCCACCAGAATATAATAAAATCGGTAATTGTCGCAAAGAGTTATAATCCAACTTGATTAGTTCTTGAAATTTAGAAGATTTACTAAAAGCATCTTGTATCTCCGAATTCCTAGCTAGTATTTGCGAAATTTCCAGCCATTGATCTGAAGTCATTTCAAATCTAGGTAAAAATATCTTCAAATTTATGCATTCAACATTAGCACAAAGATCCTGTCTTATTAGTTTATTCAGCTGCTGTAATGGAATACCTATTTTGAAAGAGGATTTGTCAGATAGAGTAAAAAGAGTATATTGTTTTCTATCTTCAATTGTATTGACAATACACTCTTTTTTATTCCACGGAAATATAATTGGCATTTGTTCTTCATCTCTCAACAATTTGTCTTACTTTTTATCGATTTAATCCTGTTTAAGGACTTTTAAAAAAGCATCAAAGTTATTGTGGTAGTAACGACCGCTGGCGATCATCCCATTTAATTCAATTACTGAAAATCCTACGTTATAATCAACTCCGACATCCAAAATATAGTGTGCGGGAAATACATCTTTGTACTTCGTGATAAATCTTTCAACAAACTTATTTATATCTTTATGCGTATCGTATTGTGTTTCCTCATCAATATAACGAGAAATGCTTATCATTTGGTACTGTGAAACCCATACGCGATATTCTATTGGACCATGTTCATCGCAACAAAGATCCAAAGGTTCTGAAATAATGAGAATTTCATCGTCAGGAAGCGCAGCGAGTGAGTTTGCAATATCAAAATGCGAAATATTTGTATCTGTAATAATGCCAAAATTTTTTGTTTTTGACTTGATAAATACTCGGTCTCTTTCAGAAAAACTATTGAGTAGCTCTATATTTAACTGTGCTTTTGTGATTTCGAGTATCTTTCTTTTTGTAAACTCTAGAGATATATGCTTATGCCAGTTGGCAATAGCGCACTCATCTTGCCAAGTAAGAATACTTGAGCCTCCTAATGATTTTAAATACGAGAGAGGTTTTTCTATTTCTGCGCAAGAGCTTCGCAATAAAAGATTCTCATTCAAAGATGCAATAGCATTATGATGTTGATCGAAGAGTTGATATTCATAGTCATGACACTGGCCATTTTGATCAATGGAAAATTGTTGTGGAGTATTTGTGGCCACAATATAATAAACAGGAACATGATTTTTTTTGCATATCTTTATTTCTGTACAAATCATATTTGCTATGCGAAGTTCATCGTTTTCTGGATCGTTATTCAATTCTGGGCATGATAAAACATATTCAAGATATTGCCAGTTGGGTAATAGATACACAATTTCTAAATTCATTTCATATTCTTCTTTGTATTTTTCATTTTTGAAAAGTTTCGCTACTGGCAGTAATATGCTACTTAGTCTTTATTTTTAATTAACACCTAAAAAGGTATCGAAGCGTTTTGTAAAATAGATTTGCCTTTTCTCAAAGTAAAGTCTATAAATAGTGCTTTAAATCCTGGACATATACAAGTAAAGGGTCTCAAAATTGGCAGAATTAATATCTCCGCAGCGATTACTACGTACGATTACAGATTTTTTACATGCGTCTTGTAATCATATTTTTATAGTGCTTCCCAGGTTGGAAGTAAACAACGTTTTATTATACTACTTGAGAAAACTAGCTATACCTATTGTTTTTATTTGTTGCTCTTATTCTAAAAAGAGTCTAGATACTACTATAGCAAAAATAGAAAATCTTACAATTTTTGTTACAGATCGCATATTTGCACAAGTAATTCTCACCAACCATTCTGCGATTTACACCAACGTCGATTTTGAATATTACCTACAATATGATAGCCGTGGTATAGGCTTTCGAGTTGATAGACTACAAGACGCTATAGAATACAACACACTAAGACAGGAGATAGAAAGAGCTATTCGTTGCGGAACATGTCTCACCCACAACAGAAATATTACAACTGGTTTACGATATTGTATTCGTTGTAGAAAAGAAATCCCTTCAGCACAAGTAAAAGGTCTTAGGGCTTATGAATTTAAACCATATTCAATTTTATGTAATCCTTGTTTTGGAGTATGGAATATCTATAAGAACTATGAATATGGAGAGCAATGCTGTTATGTTTGCGGAAAATGCAATAACTCCAGTGTCGCTTACCCACTTTGTCGTTCTTGTTTTTGCAAACACAATTACTAAAGCTAGTCTACCAATTTTGAGATTAAATCAAAATAATGTCTCGTTCATTTATTCCTAAAATACTATTTATCTCGTTTGAAGAAGATGAAACTCTAAAATGCTTTTCGCAAGTAAAATAGTATCAGGATGTGCTTTAATTAATGGCAGAACATTCTTGATATCGCAACTAGGATTATTGGAGTATAGTAAAGTTTAACATAAATCAATATCAAATATTATCAAAAAATATCAAATTGTTCTTGTTGAAAAGAAAAACTAAAGTATAATAAAGTAATGAAACTATCAGAATATGCAAAAAAGAATTCAATAACTTATTTAACAGCTTATCGTCATTGGCAAAAAGGCTATATAAAAGGAAAACAACTCCCGTCAGGAACAATAGTTGTTTTCGACGAAAAGGAAAAAAAAGCTAAGGAAGAAAAGCCAAGCGTGATCATTTATGCACGAGTATCATCATCAGAAAATAAAAAAAATCTAGAGTCTCAGTGCAACCGCCTAAGAGATTATGCAAGTGCTAGAGGCTATCAAATAGCAAAAGAAGTCAAAGAAATAGGATCTGGATTAAATGATAAGAGAGCAAAATTAAAGAAAATTTTAGAATCAGATGATTGGGAAATTTTAATAGTAGAGCACAAAGATCGTTTGGCAAGATTTGGATTAAATTACATTGAAATATTATTAGCAAAAGAAAATAAAAAAATAGAAGTAATAAACAAAACAAGTGGTGATAAAGAGGACTTGATGCAAGATTTCGTAAGTATAATTACTTCTTTTTGTGCTAGATTATATGGGTTGAGAAGAAACAAGAGGCGAACAGAGAAAATTATAAAAGAGTTAGAAGAAGAAATGAGTAAAACTGAAAAATAAGTGAGTTTAAGCAAAATTATGAAGCTCGTAGAAAAACATAACATAACAAAAAATAATAAAAAATACTCTGAACTGGACGACTTAAGTTTCCGTTCAAAAAATCTATATAATGCTGGATTGTATGTAGTGCGTCAAAATTTTTTTGCAGGAAAAGGTTTTATAGGTTACGAAAATCTTCAAAAAGAGCTACAACAAAGTAAGCAGCCAGACTATTACGCACTACCAACAAAAGTAAGTCAGCAGATATTAAGAGTATTGTGCAAAAACTTCGAATCATTTTTTAGAGGGTTAGAAGGATACAAGATCAATCCAAATAAATTCAAGGCAAAACCAAAATTGCCAAAGTATAAACATAAGAGTAACGGACGGAATATAGTTTTATACCCAATAGATGCAATAAACAAAAAAGAATTAACAAAGAACAAAATCAAGCTATCAATGTGTAACATAACATTGTCATGTCAACAAAAACACATCAAACAGGTAAGAATAGTTCCTCGATATGGAATGTACAAAATAGAGATTGTTTATGAGAAATCAGTGTATCTACTCAAAGAAAAAGATATCACGTCGGAATTTCTCTTAGAACTACAAAAAGATACACCAATATCATTGTATTTGAGAAAAAAGTGTTCAAAAATATTGCAAGAAAAAATAGAAAACTACAAATGCGATAAACCAGCAAAGTTATTAAAAAAAGCAATAGCAGATAAATTGAATTCTTTGATCAAAACAAAAATTTATAACAAAGATATTTTTGATTCTGTAACACTATCAAAAGTAACAAAACAAATATTAAGTCAAAAGCCAAAAGAAGAAAAGTTACTTGAGTTCAATAGATTATTATTAGAAGATTGTTACAAACAATTAGGAAAACATAAAGTTCTTAATCCTAACCTTGATAAAAACAAAATCGCTGGAATAGACATTGGGTTAAACAACTTAGCGGCTATAACTTCAAATCAAAAAGACTTCACTCCTGTCTTGATTAACGGTAGACCTCTAAAATCGATTAACCAATTTTTTAACAAAAAGCGTTCTTGTTTAATGTCTTATATCGGTAACAAAGGAACTAGTAGAAGAATTGAAAAACTTACATACAAAAGAAATTGCGTTGTTAGCAACTACCTTCATCAATCTAGTCGCTATATCATTAAATTGCTAGTTGAGAAAAGTATTGGAACATTAGTTATTGGCAAAAACGATGATTGGAAGCAACAGATTAACATTGGCAAAAGGAATAATCAAAATTTTGTTTCTATTCCCCATTCTCAGTTTGTTAACCAACTTACCTACAAAGCCCAACTTGCTGGTATTGAAGTTCTTATTCAAGAAGAAAGTTACACTTCTAAATGTTCTTTCTTAGACAGTGAACCGATCAAGAAACATCAAAATTATTTGGGACGCCGTGTTAAACGAGGTCTATTTAGGTCTAAACAAAATATTTTGCTTAATGCTGATATCAACGGGGCAGCAAACATTATTCGAAAAGCAATCCCGAATGCTTTTGCTAACGGGATAGAGGGCATAGTAGTATTCCCCAAAAGGATCACTCCTTTTTAAATGAAAATTCATTAAATGTAATATTTGATCATGTTTTCGTGAACTATAGAGCAATACTTTCTAGCCACTTTTGTAAAATCTTTTCACAATTATTTAGTCGAGGTATATGCGGCTGTAAAAACTCAGTGAATGTGCGACACGAGTTATTTTTCGCAAAATGAGAGATACAATTTTCTATTGTCTGTTCAAAAACGCTTTGTAACTTTATATTGTTTAGGCATTTAAATGCTAGTAAGTTCCTTTTCTGCTTGGCAGCAATTATAGCTAACTTGGAGAAAGTTTTTGACGTTAATTTTGTATGCGAATTTCTATCGATAAAGGATTCAACTTTAGTCCAGTTCTCATTTCTTACAAGGCATAGCAAAATAGGTTCACAAGGACATCCGTCCAAAAACTCTTTGCATAAATCTATTTGTTCTGAAGTAGAAAGCTTAATAGCCTTCGCATTACCTTTTAGATTTTTTAAGCGCGGCATATATTCATATTTTTCTTCTGTATCTAAAATGGTAGAAAAAATGTAATATAGTAGACTCTCTTCGGAAGAACAATGTTGTGCAAACCGAATAGCTTGGCGATGGTTTCCTTTCTTTAACATGATACTAATTATACTGTGATTTGTGCTTTCGGATGTAGATTGTTTGAGAGATTTGTTGCGTGTACTCTTTTCGCGAGAAGCGCCTACTTCAAAAAAAAATTCTATCTGTTGCATATGTTCTAGTAGCTGCATGATTTTAGAATGATTAAAACGAGAGGTGATTTCTGGAGAGGTTATAGTAAATGCACTTTTTACAAAATAAGTAGAGTGTCCACAGCTTAATAGGTTAGCAGCCAACTCTTTAAGATGAATACCTGTCCAATGAAGCTTTACAAAAGCTCTGATATCTTTCATATCCATTTTCGGATAAATACATTGTGTGGCATAGTCAAGATACTTGTTGTAATTAGAGGCACGAGCTCTCCTTGTTACAGCTTTTTCTGGATAGTCAAGGTGCTTTTGATAATCAGAGGAATGAAACTTTATTTCAGATTTTACACATTCTATAAGCAAAGAAAATGCTTTTCTTCCATACAGTGCATTTAAAATTGGTGCAAAAAGTAATTTGAAACGGTCATTATACCACTGTTTTGTAGCTGCGTATGCGAGTAGAAAAGTTTTTTCCTCTCCATTCATGCTCTCTTGTTCTAGAATTTCAATTACTTTGCACTCTTTGAACATACTGAGAATGTCTTTTCTATTACTAATAGTCTGTTCCAAAAAATCCAATTTAGATAGTTGATGAGCAATGGCAAAGATTTTAACGAAAATATTGAAAAACTCACCGGAGTATTTTACTTTTATAAAAGTTTCGATATCTGTACACGGTAGTTTTTGACAGAGCGAAATAAATAGTTCTTGTGCGCGATTTTTATCTGTTTCAACCAAAAAATCACAAAGATCAGCTTCTACAAACAAAACATCAAAACGATTTAAGCTTTTACAGGCAGTAAAAATATTATCTAAAGCCATTTCAAATTCTGCAGTGCATGGCGAGATTTTTTTGACTATTTGAAGTAACATTTCGCATCTAAGTTTTTCATCTTTTATATATTTAACTGCTTCCAGTGCTTTTACAGGTTTCCCTTTATTAAACAGAATTTTTACAATAGAGCCGTGGACATTTGTTTGTTGTTTTTCTTTAGACAGTAGCTTTTTTAAAAAAGCCAACAAGATTTTTTTACTGTTTGGATATGTGGAGAAATCATCATATAGCATTACATACTCGTAATTATGTGTAGGATCCCGCCATAATGCCAATCCTTGTTCAATCTTTCCTTGTAAAAAATATTTTGCCGCAATAATTCTCATGGCCTCATTGCGATCATAATCTTTTTGAAAGTGATTTACTACTTCTTGAGCAAATTCGAAATTATCTGAGTATAATGCTGATAACACAAGTGAGTGTAAGTGTCCATATTTGGATTCGGCATTAGGAACTTTTAGTGCATTTTCTAAAGCTTTTTCCAAAAAATATTGCGATTCTTCGGTAGTATCCCAAACTAATCGTTGTAGTATTCTTGAACGTTCTTCAAATGTAAATCGCTGCAAAATGCTGTCAATGTTATTGTTTTCTAATTCGCAAGTAATATCTGGAGCCACAGGTTTGTAAAACGATATAGAGTCTTCAGGCTCCGCTTCAACGTAAATTCCTTTATTTAAAGCATTCTCTATCTGCAGCATTACATCTGAATAATTATACGATTTATTAACGATTTTTTTCATAATGCTATGGGCTGGTTTTGGCATTTGTTTTTCTAGTAAAATCTTTGCAAGAACGACGCAGTTGTGATCACTCGATTTATTATCGTATGTTTTCATAATATAAACAAGATCATCCACTGTAACTTTTTCGCAAACATGCTTTAGCCACCAAGTAATTATTCGAAAATCAACAAACTGTAAATTGAATTTTTTGCGCTTACGATAAACCCCTAATATTTTTTTTATGCGTTCTTTATCTTCTTCCAGCAATATCAAATATAAAATAGCTTTAAACAGTTTTTGATCAGGATAAGAGTATAATTTGGATAAAAGTTTGTCTAGTTTCTCTTCACTCAACCACTGGGCAATTTCATATTGGTTATCTTTCTCAACTACCGATTGGTATATCTGTAAAAGCTCTATAAGTTTTGTATATTCATTTTTCTCACAGTGTAGCAGAATTGCATATTTTATAGTTTGGCAGGCAAGATCATAACTGTCGTCGTATCTTACTTGATTTTCGATAAATTCCCGGCTTGTTGCGAGTTCATATAACAAATTAATATCTTTTTCTTCGTAAGCGCAGAGCGGTAGTTTTTCTAAACAGACAGATTCTGTTCTCTTTTGTTTTTTTAATTCATTTAGATTGTAACTCATGATAGCCCTCTTCTACGCGATAAAGGTCTCTCTATATTTCGCAGTTTGGTAACACTCTGCTATCTCTTTTCTTTTTTCCTCTTTTAGTTCAAAATTGTATAACAAATAAACTTAGTAAGAAATTGTAATTATCCGATTTCTGTTAATTGGTTACTGGATAAATTTAAGTAGTTAAGAGATTGCCACTTTTCTATTTCTTTTGGTAAGTACACCAGTTTGTTGTTGCTCAAGTTTAGGTAACTAAAAAATCGTACAACTACAATCTTTTTGCGAAAATCTTGCCACTTTGCCACCTTGTAAATTAATATTTGGATTTAACTGAGAAGTCCAGTTTGTTTCTACTTGCTTATTTAAAAAACACAATGTTCATAAAAGACTATTTTTTTTACCCGCTCTTTACTGCAAAAATCGAGATTTATTTTCTACGACAAAAGTGTTTATAAAAGAGGCCTTTTCTGAAATTTTCTTGATTACTTATTATTATAGTCTTACTATAGGATTGCAAAATTGTTTTACCGCAAAGAAAATTCTTTTATACAAACAATTTAGCTTTCTTATTCTCACTTCTACAATCACAAATAGTCTTTTTCAAATCACAAACTAAAATTGTTAAATTACAAGCTATGCTTTTCAAAAAAAGAAAATGATAGCAAAAATGATTTAATATCTTCAACTTTATAAGTTTTACCTAAACACATGACCAAATCCTTTTAATAGTGTTATTTGTAATCTTTAAATTAGCCAAATGCTTTTATATAAAAGTTTATTCACGAAAGGTGAATATGCTATGAGCAAAAACGAAAACAATTACAAATATTCAAAAAATATCATTTTAATTAAATTCCGAAAAATATAAGAAATTTGCAATATAAAAACTGAGCAGAGTATACACGGCTTTAGTATGGTTTTACGCTAATACTAGTCATAGTTCAAACACGACGGATTTTGGAAAGTGATCTTCTCTAAGTTTATGTTGTTCCTAAAACCGAAATAAGATCATTGATGCAGCGCTATAATATATAATTGTTTTATATGAAAAATTATGAGGGGTAAAATGACTGAAACAAAACAAATAAAATCAATCCGTTATCGTGGATTGGTGGTAGTTTTTTATGTTTCTTCGGAAGAAGAGATATCCTACCAAATAATGGATCCACAACCAGGGCTTTCTGATAGCCCTGAAGTTTGGACCGAACAAAAAAAATTAACTTTTCCTTCTGCCGTGCGTTTTGGCAGCACAGGAGTTTTGAAAGTAGATACTGCCAACATAGAGCTTTCTTTTCATAAAAATATCGATGTTATCACTGACGGAGAGAATATCTATCTCTTTCGTCATTCAAATCAAAATAACGATACAAAAGATCGAATTTACTTGACTCGTTTTCGATTAGTGGAAGTTCCAACGTTTACAGAACAGCCAGATAGTACCGATGCAGTTTCACCTGGAGAAGTTGATTATACATTAGAACCTCTTTATGAAGTGCGCTATAAGCATAGTGGTAAGAAAAATTTACCTGAAAATGACAAAGATGAAGTGTCGTTCAAAGACAAAGATGAAAAGCCTTTTCATGAACCAATGCTAGAATTAACTCCTATTAACGGTGCTTATGAGGGGATATTTAGTGTACAACTGGTTCCTACCTCACAAGGAGACGAGGCTTTATGGCATATCTATACTGTAGAAGGCACTGATAATAAGAAGCTAAATGTTTATTATCTTCCGCAAAATGAGGAAGGGTTATGGGATATACCACTTTCTGCAATGCAAGACAATGGTGTTATAGAACCAACTCATCAATATTCTCTAGAATTGGATATTATCAATGGTATTGCTACTAGTAAATATAGTTTACAAGAGCACCTGCCCGATGTAAAAGATGATAACAAACATATAAAACGTCATTTGCGAATGATGTTAGCTATTCCTGTAAAAATATCGGATTCAAATAATTTGGCAATTCTTGATTTTGCAGTAACAACTACTGGTAAACTCGCTGATATTGATTCTGATACTATTGAACTTTCTGAGCTTACTTACACCAATGACCAATTAAAAGATGATGGTGAGATGCCTATCATCAATTCAAATCGAAAAGTTCCAGAACTTACAGTGTGTGCTGTTTTGATGTCTAAAGACAAGATTAAATTGCAAGGGGTTCCATTTTTATTAGATGGCGGTGATGGTCTGGTTCACTGTTATTTTCGCAATACTAATAATGAATTTGCAGTTATTCAATACGAAACTAAAGCTCAAAGAACAGAAATAGGGTTTAATGTAGCCAACGGTAAATTAACTTTTGCGACCAGACAAACAATCCAATCCTCTGCAACACCAGAAGTTAAAATAGAAAAGATAAATGCTCCCTGGGATAAAAATCTGTGGGTAAAAGGATTTTATAAACTAACTTTGCAAGATGATGAGACAGAGGGCAACAAAGAAGAATGGAATTACGTGCCACAAGCAATTAACCAATTGACTTCAGTGATAAACGGCCAAGCCCTCAATGATCCAGCAGATGATATGCAAGTGATAGAAGGTAAAGCTGTCTTTTACGACTACTCAACCCTAGAGCAAGATTTTGATCGCACACAATTTTTATTGCCTGAGTATGAAGAACCTCAGGTTCCTCAAGAATCTCAAGAGGAATCTCAAGAGGAATCTCAAGAAAAAAAAGAGGTAGCATGCATTCAATGTGTAACGAAAGATTTTGCTCATATTAGTAGTACCGATCCTGTTTCTATCACTATTAGTGAACCTAACAACATAGATACCGCCAACCCATATCTGCAAGCCGATGTGACACTTTCCAGCTCATTCAAAACTTATCGCACATTATACAACTCCGCTAATTCTGCTGAGGATAATAACTCTGCAACAAAAAAACTTGCATACGATAGTAATGGTTTTTTATGTCGTTTATCACATAGGAAACTTTATCGCTACAATCCAGCAATAAAGGAATGGAAAGATGATATTGAAGCTGTAACAACAAACGAGACAGAGAAGGATACAAATTCTATCGCGTGTATGAGGCAGTTTATTTATATTGGAGAATCCAGTAAACATATAAGACGCTATGATATAGAAAGTGCCAATGATGGTGCACTTGATGATCCAATAGAATTCGATTCTCTTGGCCATAACATCCATAATTTATATGCTGATACTGCTAACAACCGTTTATGGGTATCAGGCAAAAGAGATGATGATGGGCCAAAGGTATATTGTTATTACAATCCAATAGATAAGATAGAAAAAGAAATAGAAAAAGTTCCGTTTTCTAACGCTGATGGCAATATTGAGTCTTTTGCTATTGATGAAAACGACATATTACTCGCCACTGCAAGAAAAAATTATGCCTATTACAACTTAAACAATGAAAAGTGGTCTGGAAGCCTAGAGATAGATGGTGTAAATTCAGTTTATTGCTCTGTTTCATGGGGACCTGGGCAATTTTTATTAGGCACTGACAAGGGTATCAAGCTTTTGAATCTGGGAGATCTTTCTATTGAGTCCATAGCAAATGAGGGTCATGTTATAACAATGGCTCTTGACAACGAACGAAAACTTTGGACCGGGATAAAAAATGGGGGTGTTATTTGCTACGAGTATGCTGATAGTAGTTGGAAAACGTTTGATTATTACAAGAATGGAGTTGGAGACAATAATTGGAAAGAAGCTGATGTACTTTCGTTAGTTACTGGTCCTCACCAGACTATAGATTGTCTAATTAATAATTCCACTGTCGAAACAATACAGTCTTTGCGGCAAAAAGGTATTGGCGCTTACAGGGAAGAGTGGAAGAATGTTCCTCTTTCTGGGCCACTATTTACAGCAGTATTAACAGGGAAAGCAGATGGTTATAATAGTGGCTATAATAGAGGTAATTATATTTATGATTATAGTCAGTATAGTTCTCTGCATCAAGAAGGGGAAGAATCGATAAATGGACTGCCTGAAGGGTCGCGTCTTTTTACTTTTTTCAACATTGGTATGGAAAACTTTGTAAATCCAGGGGTTTATGAAAGTGGCGGAAAGCACAAAATCAATCAAGGCTGCGACTATACACCGCAAGGTGATATAAAAGAGAAAAGCAATTATCATCATAGTGTTTTATTTTCTGCTAATGCAGTCAATATCGGAGGTGATAACTTAGACACTGATTTGGCAAAAGAAGGTCCAATAACTGCAAATCTATTTACTAATGGTGAATCTCCTCACTGGTTATCAGCTGACAAAGATAAACATAGTCTCGATTTCAATTTAAAACGTGCTGCAGGAGGCTATTCCTACGGCAAAAGTAAAATGCCAAATACTTTCGCACAAGATGGTAAGTGTTCTTTTGAGCTGTGGTTGAAACCTAATGAAGAAATATGGAGTGGTCATGGGAGAGATTTTCTCCATATTTTGCAATACGATAACCACAATAATAATAAGCGGTTTTCGTTAATGGCAAAAAGATCAGCATATAGCTTGGAATTTAATAGTGATAAAAATAATGAGAGTGAATACGGTGATTATATCAAATTGCCCCGTTTTTCTGTTCCGCCAACATTTTCCATTGAATTTTGGGCACAATTGGAAGGCACTCAACCAGGAAGAAATGGCCATTATCCAACAATAGTCAGTTTGCAGGAAAAGACAAACAGTGAAGGTGAGGATGCGATTTATGCTATTTCTTGGAAGGGATCACACACACTGCGTGTCATTGTTGGAAATACCCCACGAGATATCAATGTGCACCTTTTTATTCGAGAATTCGAAAACCAAACCGTTCTCGATAATCTGATATTCTATCGCTTTTGCTTTGAGTTGTCTCCAAAGCTTAACTCTGATGGAACTGCTTCTAGTGAAACTTATGTTTCTGTAAAATTTTATTTGGGTAGTGAGCGTAGTTCACAAAGTTATATTATCGACAGATTTAATGTTAAGAATGAGGACCTTATAATAGGAAAAATGGGTTGGTATCTTGGACAGGATTGGAATGACGGGAGACTGGATGATTTTTTCAAAGGTAAAATGGATGAATTTCGCTTTTGGGGAAAATCACTGCCAACAGAAAACATTGAACTATCCACTCAAAAAAATCGCCTCACAGGAAATGAAGAAGGGCTTGTAGCCTATTACCCAATGAACGATTGCAACGAAAAAAATATATATGATTTGAGTGGTAACAACTATCACGGTATATTGGCAAGTAAAAATGATGATCTCAGTTTTAAATGGCAAGATCCATTACTGGATGATGCGAAAAACAGCATAAACCTGTGTGGTGCGTTTGAAGATTATACTGATGGTATGATGGGGCTCGCAAATGTTAGGCTAAATTTCGACCAATGGTATCACCTTGCAGCTGTTTTTCGCATGGGCAACATCTTAGAATTCGACAGTGATAGCAAAGGTTCTACTGCAACCTGGATTAATTTCGGCAACAATGATTCTTTTAATCCCGGAGAACAGATGACCATCGAAGGATGGATACGTCCCAAGCAACACTTGCCTCCTGAAAGTGTAAATGATAATACCCAGGTCATTGCGATGAAGATAGGTGATGTAAATGATGGTAAAAGTTACAAATTGGTACTTAACACCGAGAACAAGTTGCAATTTAGCGTTTGTGTTACTTACTCTGATAATGTTCCTGCAAGTGAACTTTATTGTGAGACATTTGAAACATTAAGTGTAGACAAGTGGCACCATATTGCCGCAACTTGTGTTTTGCAATCCTCAACTACATACGAATCCAATGGGAATGGCGGAGAGCTAAAAGGAAATTTTAATTGGCAACTCGTTATCTATGTTGATGGGAAAGAACTTGTAAAAAACGATGGTAGAGAAAGCTACAATGGAGTCGGATTTCCGACTATCTCATCATCAAAAGCGCCACTTATTGTTGGAGCATACTTTATAGAACAGTCAAGCGAGCCAACTTGCCAATTTATTGGTGACATTGCCAATCTTAGTCTATGGAGACGGGCACTTACTGATTATGAAATTGGTGTACTTTTCCATTTCCAACGGTTGCCAAACAATCAAGAAGGTATTATCTCACAGTGGCAAATGAACAAGAGGGATGGTATTAGAATTGTTGATAGTAGTGGACATAATCATGGCACTCTTGTTAGTGATACCATGTGGGGAACTTCAACAATGAAGTCAAATTGGCAATTCTTTGTCGATGGTAAATCGATTCTTAGTTATCACATGACTCCAAAAGAAGAAAATAAAGGTCAAGTTTTTGCAAAGCATTCTCCCAATTTGTTTATTGGACGGAATAAAGATACATCAGCAAGTTGTCTCAGAAGCCAAATAGACCAATTACGCATTTGGAACAGTGCACGTTCACCAGAAGAAATTGCATCCTATCGTTTTCGACCACTGTCACAATTCCCCGAGGATCTACTGGGTTATTGGGACTTTGATGGCGAGATTAATTGGGAAGTGGAAGATGATAATAAGTCGTACTACGAGATTGTTGATAAGTCGATTTACTCTAACAGAATGAAAGTATTTGCTGATGAGGATGAAAGGAGTATTTTTAAAGTGGAAGCACCTGTGGGAGAAGAAGCCCCTATAGTCACTCACTCTTTTGTTCCAGCAAATTCTACACTTAACACTGACTATGCCGTAAATATTGACAACAGCCCTTCAGTTGTCGAATATGGAGATATCGAGTTATCCGATGGTGATTCTTTGCCAAAAGGTACCCTCAAGCGCACCTATTTATATTCATCACAAAATAGCGAAGATAACAATCCAGTTATGCGTTTTGAGAATTTTCTGGTAGGTGATCTCGACTTGATTTATGTGGGACAAGCTCAGCTACAACCTACGATTATTGGTTACATCGAAGGTGCTCCGCCTGTTCCTAGTGAAAACCTCACGGTGATGGCACCCCCAAAGCCCGATGATTATACTGGTACTGCTTCGATTGAATTAAGTGAAGATCAGCAGGTAGCCTATCAATATCAAGCTGGCCGTTCTCATGGTTTTGATCTCAATTCTAATTTCAAATTCGGCTATGCTAATAAATCAGAAAAGAGTATCGCCGCATTCGGAATTAGCCAATTACTGATCGCAACGGGATTCTCTTTTGGATTAAAAGGCGATTTGAAATTTTCTACTGAAACTTCGCGTATATTGGGTAAGGGTGTTTCATTGCAACAATCTTGCAACAACAAATTGGAAATAGTTGGCGGTTGGGAAAACAGGAAAAACATTTTAAATGAGGATGTTCATCGTCGTTTCTTAGTTGCAAACGTTGGATATGCTATTGTCAAATCAGGAACAGCTGATATTTATGGCCTACGTCTGAAAGATACTGGTGCGCTGTTTGGTTATGAAATGGTTCCCAATCCAGATATTCCTATCGATTGGAACATTATTATTTTCCCTATTGATAACCGCTATACTAAAAATGGAACCCTTGACGGCATGGTTGGTTTTGTTTCTGACCCTGATTATCAAAAAGCACAAGAAGGAGACCGCGGCAGTTATTTTAAACCAGTAGAAACTTATGCTTTAAAAGAAGAAATTAAGCGCGAAAACAAACGCTTGGAGTCAATCTATAAACAACACGACACCGAACAACGCAGCAAACAAAATCCACAAGACGCTTTACCTTCTTCTGATTTGGGGTATGATTGGAGTAAATTACTGTCAAAAAAAGACCTTGTTAATACATATGTATGGACAGCTGACGGTGGTGTTTTTGCTGAACAAGAGCAGTTCTCAGTAACAAGAAATGAATCTCACGGAGGCTCCTATCATCTAGCAACAAATTTGGGTATGTATGTTGATTACTCTGTGGAAAGTTCTTCTGGTTTTGAAGGTTCTTTTGATTTATTATTTGGTGGGCACCTTAATGTCAATGTCAGCAAATCTAGAAATGAGGGAGTTTCTTTTGGCCTCAAGGTAAAAGTCGATGGTGAAGGTTTTATCAATAAGCGCATGGAGGATGATGATATTGGCCCTGAGGATGAAAAATATCCTTATGAAGATAGCCTTGCACCAGGTAAAGTACGAGGATATCGTTTCCATTCTTTTTATCTTTCTCCAAAAACAGAGCATTTCGATACTTTTTTTGATCAGGTTATCGATAATGAATGGTTGCGCTTTAGTAACGACCCAGATGCTAGCGCTTTACGTCATGCCAGATCTCATCCCAATGGAGTGTGGCGGGTTTTCCATCGCGTTACTTATGTAAATCGAGTATTACCTAACGACTCTAACTATTGGGTTAAACCTGAAGAAGCGACAGAGGTTTGGTATCCTGATAAAACTTCAGTGATGGATAACAAATGGCTTATCTACATGGTTGAAAATGTCACTGATCCAAAAATTAGCCCCTACACTGTTACTTTAGCTGCGATTGGAGAGGCAGTGGATAACTTGTTGGATGAGAAACTAGTAGACATTGATGCATCATGGAAAGCCTACTGGGGAACTGGAGATGAAAATAACGAAAACAAAGTATTGCTACGTAACCAAGTTGTATTCTTTTTACAGAGGTATTATCGTTTGGGTTCTTAAACCACCACATAGAGGAGAATAAGACTCTTACTGAGCTTTGTTTTGTAAAAGCTTGGTAGAGTCCTGTGCTGGTATATGTAGAAAAAAAGGGTATGATTTGTATTTGTTGAAGAATCCAATGGTGATTTCTTCTATCTCTGGGTTTGAGTTTAGTTGTTGTGTTAGGAATCTTTTTAGATGACGAATGTGAATTTGTTCAATTCTTATGGTTTCTTCGGTTTTTTGTGGTGGCTTTGAGGTTTGGGTAAATTCACCAATTAGTTGATGTATTGTTGATGTTTGAGGTATTTGGGGGTTTGGATTAGAATTATCAATTAGTTGATCAAATACAAAATAATCGACAGAAATTCCTTGCGGTAAGTGGACTAATCCATATTTAATTTCTGCTATAATTTGGTCTACGCGATTTTGCAGAATTATAGCTTGTTGTTTGTTTTTTATGCAAAAGCGGTGATATGTTTTTCCTTCGTAACAATCTCCACGAATTTCTTATTTTTTGTGGTTTAGCCAATTTTTTTTCTCCTTGTTTGAAGAAAACCTTGGCTTATTTCAGAACTATTGTATACCAAAATCGATTTTGTTTTATAGTTTTTGGGTATACTTATAGATAACTTTGCCGCTATATTGCCACAATGCGGAAAGTGGCTGTTTTGCTTAAATTCAATTTGTTGTTTTACACGTTTCTGTAAAGTAGTAAATCACTTCTTTTGCAAATTATCACCATACAAACTCGCTTAATTTTGGTGACCTTGGGGGGATTTGAACCCCCATACCTGACGGTACAACGCTTTAGAGTGTTGTATTGCTACCTAACTCACCACAAGGTCGAAAAAGAGACGGTAGGAATCGAACCTACATACTTTTGTATTCCTGAGTGTTTTACGTCCCTAGTTTAAAACAGAGGCCGGCGTTCTGTTTTTCTATGAAGGCATAAAAAAAGCTCCGAGTTTTTCGGAGCGTGTGTGTCTAAGTCATTTTGGCTTTCATTGCCATCATCGTTAGAAGACATCACAGGCTCCTTGATTATTCACTTGGTGATTTTGCATTGTTATAAATATCTTGCGCTTTGCTTTAATCTCCATTCCTTACTCTCCTAAAGGGTTTTTTGTGAATTGGTTAAATTTGTTGTTTTGCTTTACTTACATATACCTGAGTTTTTATTAACCTAAACTTTTGTTTAGGGAAGAGCTTCTTTGCACTAATCTCAATAGTGGAAAATTACAAGCCCCTATTACAACCTTAAATTAGTATTGTAACAGGGGGGTGTAACAAACCTCTATTGGTAATTAGGTTTTCTTGCAACACTCTGCGGAAGAGTCTACAACATGGTTTACTTGAAATGCAAATTAAAAAAAAGTTTTTTTAAATGTTAGCGTCGTAACTTTTTACTACTTATTACTTTATGATATTAAAATATTTTTAAAATAATTATTTTACGTCGCTGTTTTGAAAAATAATTAGATATGCAGAGCTCTGTTGTCGGTAGCTGCTAGTGCAGCTTCTTTAAATGCTTCGGTAAAAGTTGGATGCGCATGGCAAATTCTTGCTATATCTTCAGCGGATGCTTTGTACTCCATGGCAAGAACACCTTCTGCTATCATGTCAGCAGCACGTGGGCCAATGATGTGGACACCAAGGATCTCATCTGTTTTTTTGTCGCAAATTACTTTTACTAATCCCTCTAGGTCCATGCTGGCGCGGGCGCGTCCACTTGCTTTAAATGGAAATGTTCCTACATTGTATTCGCGCTGTTGTTCTTTTACTTGTTCTTCTGTGTAGCCTACTGAGGCTACTTCTGGCCAAGTATATACTACATTTGGAATTGTTAAGTGGTTTACATGTGGCTTTTGCCCGTCTAGAAGTTCAGCGACAAAGATACCTTCTTCTTCAGCTTTATGTGCTAACATTGGGCCGTGAATTACGTCACCGATAGCGTATATATTTTCTACAGAACTTTGTAGATTATCATTGACTACTACGCGACCTCTTTCTGTTGCTATACCTACTTTATCGAGGTTGAGACCTTTGGTGTATGGAGAACGTCCTATAGCAACTAGACAGTAGTCACCTTCTAGGATGACTTCTTTTCCATTTTTATCGGCGTGAACTTTTACATTGTCTCCATCGCGCACTACTTTTGTTACTTTGTGTTTTAAATAAAATTTCATTCCCATTTTTTTTAATGATTTTTGAAGTTCTTTGCTTAATACTTTATCAAAAGGTGGAACAATACGATCTAGCAATTCTACTACGCTTACTTTTGCTCCTAGCCTGGCGTACACAGATCCTAGTTCTGTTCCAATAACTCCACCACCGATTAAAATCATGTGCTTTGGGATTTCTTTTAGATTTAGTGCTTCTGTAGAGGTAATGATGCGTTCCTTGTCGACTGGGATAAATGGTAGAACAGTTGGTTTTGAGCCTGTTGCGATTACTGTATTTTTAGCGCTAATTTTTTCGATGCTGTCATCTTCTTTGCGAATACCTATGGTGTTTTTATCTTCAAAGAAGCCTGTGCCATGGTAAACGTCGATTTTATTTTTTTTCATAAGGTAGTCGACGCCTTGGCAGGTTTGTGAAACAACTTCGTTTTTGCGTTTGATCATTTTGTCTAGATCAATGCGTAGATTGTCTACTAAAATGCCATGAGCATCGAATTTTTCTTTGGCCTGATGATAGTGTTCAGAAGAATCGAGAAGCGCTTTAGAAGGAATACAGCCTACGTTTAGACATGTACCACCTAGAGTGTTGTATTTTTCGATAATAGCTGTTGTCATGCCTAGTTGCGCACAGCGAATGGCGCATACATAACCACCAGGACCGGAGCCTATTATTACTACATCATAATTTTTCATTTTACACCTCTAGCATCATACGAATAGGGTTTTCGATTAATTCTTTGACGGTGCGCAAAAATCCTACAGATTCACGGCCATCAATAATGCGGTGGTCGTAAGAAAGTGCAATATACATACAAGGACGCAGGACGATTTGTCCATCTACTCCCATTGGACGTTCTACAATGTTGTGCATACCCAGAATTGCTGCTTGTGGGTAGTTGATAAGAGGGGTCGACATCATAGAACCAAAAACACCGCCGTTGGTTACAGTGAAAGTGCCGCCAGTCATTTCGGCAATAGAAATTTTACCGTCGCGGGCTTTTTTGGCTAAGCGGATGATTTCACTTTCGACGCCAGCAAATCCTAGAGATTCAACATTGCGTACTACGGGAACAACTAATCCGCGTGGAGTTGAAACGGCTACTCCCATATCTACATAATCATGGTATACAACGTGATCATCATCAATGGCAGCGTTTACTACTGGAAATTCTTTCATTGCGATAGCGGCAGCTTTGGTAAAAAAAGACATGAAGCCAAGTCCAACTCCGTGCTTTTCTTTGAACATTTCTTTGTATTGCTTGCGAGCGGCAATCACATTTGTCATGTCTACTTCGTTAAACGTTGTGAGCATTGCTGTTTCGTGCTTGGCTGCTAGAAGTTTTCTTGCAATAGTTTTGCGCAGTGAAGTCATTTTTTCGCGGCGTATATTGCGGTTTGAAGGTTTATTGTCGTTTGATGATTCTTGTTGTGGAGTTGTTTCTGGTTTGTTATTGGTGATTACTTTTTGGGTCGCCATGAGCGCATCTTCTTTAGTTATGCGACCATCTTTTCCCGTGCCCTTTATGTCGTTAGTAGCGATATTTTTTTCGTTAAGGATTTTTTGGGCGGCAGGAGAGGCGTGCACGATTTTTTTGGTGGCTTTGGTTGTTGAGTCGCTTTGTTTTTGCTCTTGTTTTTCTTCTTTTTGCGGAGCGTTTCCTTTTTTTTCTGTATCAACTACAGCAACGACATCACCAATTGCACATGTAGCTCCCTCTTCTACTTTACAAGTTAATTCGCCACTTTTTTCAGAGGTCAGTTCTAAAGTGGCTTTGTCAGATTCTATTTCGCAAATAATTTCGTCTTGTTGTACAAAATCACCGTTTTGTTTTAACCATTTGTAAATGGTAACTTCGGTTATAGATTCACCTACGGCGGGAACTTTAACTTCTGCTTTCATAAAAAAATCCTTCGTGTGAGGTAAAAATTTATTTATAACTGTACGATGTCGCTTTATAATAGGGCGTGCTAACATTTAGATTTATACAATAAATGTTGAAACGCTCTAACAATTAATGGAAGATTTTACAGGTATCTAACTGGGTAACTATTTTTGTCAGGCCACTTATTTACTATCTTACTTTGTTAGTTTACCTAACTTTACCATAATCTAATAACTTAAAAAAATACTATCTGGAATTTGTTATTGTTAAAATTATTGTATCGAGATCAAGTGCTTTATGAAATTTATATTTAAAAATTTTCTCATGATTTTGTGTTTCTCTTGGGTGGTTATCGGCTGTGGAACTTCTCTACGAATTAGTGATATTCCAATCAATGAAATTTCTAAAGATAAAATAAAAAAAGAGTTAGATACATTTTCTCTTAAAGAAAAAGCCCTCAAAGAAATTCTTGCAGATGGTAAATTAAGTACTCATGAAAAAATAAAAAAAATAGCGGATGAAGGAACAATTCGAGATATTGTTACTCTATTGTGGCTTCTTCGCGATGGTGAAGAGGAAGATTTAATTCCTCAGAAGCCTTCTTGTCTTCATAGTGCAAGGCAGATTTTTAATGCCTATAATAAAAATAAGCAACTAGCTTCTTTTGAGTGTGTTGAAGCGGCTATGTTAGCAGCTGCAATTTTACGAGAAAAAGGAATTGATGCTTATTTGATGTATATGACAGGAATAAACTTAGGAGCAGGACATACTGTTTGTGTGTATCGTACCCGTTTGGGATGGGCGACTATTGGCATTGGTAATCATGATTCAATGAGGCCTGTGTTTTTGACGGAGCATTTTGCTATTAGCATTAATGAAATTTTTCGTATCGCGACGCGGGAAAGATGGTTTACGCGCAATATAATGACTTATGCTTTGCGAAGACTAGATGAAGTTCATGAAGATTTTATCAATGGCGGTACTAAGTACTTATTCTGGTCGAATGTAAATATTCTTTTTAGTGGAAGATCATTTTAAATTTAGAGCGTATTTGGATATCCAAATACGCTGTCGTACGCTTTTTATTCCATTACATATAGCCAACCAGTTTCAGTTACAGTAATTAGTTTTTTGTTGTAGAGTAGTGGCTCTGCGACAATACTGCCGTTTACTGGAGAAGATTCATTAAAAATTTGTATCTCACCATCGTCATTCGCTAGATCGTATAAATCGAAAATATGGACAATCCCACCTTCTTTTGAAGAGGCATCATTACCGATATATAGATATTGTTTAGTCATGGTCGGAGAACATCTCGTTGGGCCAACAGAACCATAGTATACTGTTTCATCATCTAAATCGCGGCTTAGTGCCCAAAAGTGACCATTACTAAAGAAGGCGTATATAGTATCTTTTGCAATGGCCAAAGAAGATTTTATAGGTATACCTTCTCCATCCATAAGCCATTCTTCTTCTAAACTGTCTGTTAGACAACCTATATTTCCTTCGCGGTTAGCAACGAAAATGTAATCGTCGTACGCCACTGGAGTAGAAAAAGTACCTCCACCAATAAATTTTTGGTTCATTTTTTTTGTTGTAAGCGAATAACTGTAGATGTACTTGCCATCGCATCGAAAAATAAGTTTATTATTGTAAATAAGAGGCGATGAAATAATAGCCTTATTTTTTCTACTAGGGTATTTGGCTGCAATTGAGAATTTGTTATTTTTAAAATTTAAAGCATATACAGATCCGTTTAAGCAACCAAAGTAGATACGGTTATTGTGTATAAGAGGTGATGTAGTAATTTTAGAGGGTATATCAATACGGTCGATTATTTTAGGGGTTTTGCTTGTGGTATCTATAGCATGGAAACTATTTGAAATATTATTTTTTTTGTTTCGCCTAGGTCTTCTACTACCTTTTCCAGGCAAATTAGAAGCAAAGTACAGAATTCCTTGGTCCCATAACAAAGCTGAGTATTCATAGTCGCGCTTGAAAAATTTTTCGCGCGGTGGAACTATGTGAGGGGTCTTCGTAAATCGATTTTGTAATTTAAAAAATGTCCACTCTGGCTCTAGTGTTTCGATGTTTAACCTATATACCGCTAAGTTATTGTGAACATACAAAGCATTTCCTATTGCTACAGGGGGTGTTAACAATGGAACGCTTTCTAAAAAGCATTTATTTTTGATAATTAAATCTAGTACATCTGGTTGAGAAGTTATACCATCGCGACGAATGTTGCGGCGAAACATTTGAGTAGATTCTTGCGCTTGTTGAAGGTCTTTTTTCAGAATTTCTTTGTCGGGAACTTGTGGATTTTCTAGTTTTTTGCGAATGTCTTTTTCGATTTGTTTAACTTTATCCCTGACGTTGTCTACAACGTTATCTTTGATATCATTTTTTGCTTCTTTTATGCGTTTTTGAATAAATTCCCTTGGAGTTAATTGTTGCGCTTCTTTTTCTTTTTTCTCTTTTTTTGTACGTTCTAACTCTAATGCCAATTGCTCGTTTTTGGCATGCATTGCTTCGAGTTCTTTTCTTCTTTTTTCTTCCGCTTGTTTTTGCTCTTTTTCTTTTTGTTGTCTTTTTTGTAGAGCAAGAGTTTCTTTTTGTATGTCAATTTGTGTTTGAGATATTAGCTGTTCTAAGTTTTTGGCAGTAGTTTGTAGTAATGTTTGGGTAAAGAATTTATCGTTGTTTCGTAATTTTAATATTTGTTTTTTAGCATTACGTAACGATTTTTTGGCGATTAGTGAATGAGCTTCTAAAGAGTGGTCGAGCGCCTTGGTTTCTATTTCAAAACTAGTTGGTATTTTTTTTCTAAGACGTTCAATGTTTTCTTTTACTTTGGAAAAAGAGTTTTTTGATAGTAGCTGGTAGTTTGCTGTAAACCAAATATCCCAAACTTCTTCATTATAGGAATCCGTGTTGAGTATATCTTGAGTGGTGATGATCGCTTCTTGAGAAAACCCTCCTACTAAGTATTCTTCTGCTTGTGTTTTTAAGCGTTCTAGTGGAGAAGGTTCGGCTAAAGCAACAAAAATTATGAGAATAAAGACAACTGCAATGGAGGTAAAAGCCCAATACTTATTCTTTGAAGATTTTTGCTTTGAAGGTTTTTGTTTTGGTATACGAACTTTTACTTGGCCACCACGTAAAAATCTGTTGAGATCACGTGCAAAAAAGCGCATGGATTCGTAGCGGTCTTCTTTCCTTTTGGATAGTGCTTTTAGGCAAATATTTTCTAGACCTTTAGGAATTTTAGGATTGACTTGTGTTGGAGGAATAGGAGTTTCGCGCATAATTTTCATTAAAATTTTTATGGCGCTTTCTCCTGAAAAACATGATTTTCCTGTTAGACAGTAGTAAAGGATCATGCCTGAAGAGTAAATGTCGGTGCGATAATCTATATTTCGACGATCTCCTTCTGCTTGTTCTGGAGACATATAGTGAGGACTACCAATAATAGCACCTGATTTAGTGAGACCATCTTCGCTTGTTTCTGCTTTAGCGATTCCAAAATCCATAATATAAGGTTTGTCGTCTTTGATCATTATATTTGAAGGCTTTAGATCGCGGTGTATGATTTTTTGGCTATGACAGTAATCCATGGCTAAACAAATCTTCTCTAAAAGAGCAGCGGTTTTTTTATATGAAAATCGCTTTTGCTTCATTATTTGATCTAAAGTTTGCCCATCGATATAATCCATTGTAAAAAAACAAACTCCTTGGTCTTCACCATAGTCATATAGCTTAATGATGTTTTCGTGAGTTAATTTGGCCATAGATTGCGCTTCTGCGAAAAAACGTGCTTTGCGTTCGTTGGTTAGAATGTTTCCAATGAGCACTTTTAGAGCAACAGTTCTTTTTAGTTTACTATCTTGCGCTTTAAATACTATTCCCATTCCACCGCGGCCTAACTCTGAAATTATTTTATAGCGGCCTATCTGTGTAGGAATTTTTTCTTTACCTGCACTAGTAGGCATTGCTGCAAGTGTTTCTTGGGCAGAATTGTGGGTCTGTTCATTCTCATCCATAAGATCTCTCTTCCAATAGAATAGCTGCTATAAGGATAGAAATAGCATTCTATAACAATTAATTTACTCTTATTTCAACTGCAACTATGTGTTTTTAGTATTCCAAAATAGAACTTTTTATATTGTAATTGGATGACTATTTTGTTAGGCGTATTGTTTTGTACACAGCTATTTAGTGAACACAAATACGATAACAACAATGGTAATTACTGTTACACAGAGTACAAGTCTTTCCCATAAAGGTAGTGATGGTTTTCTTTTATTAACGTTTTTCGGCATTTTGTTTTCTTCGTATCTTTTATTTGAAGGATATATTGATGTACTTGTAATATAGTATATGAATTATAAGGAAAAATATACTGAAAATACAACAATTGTTTTATCAACGTTTTGCGAGGTGCGTAACAACGTACCTCGGTACTTTTAGATTTAGAGTGAAAATATGTTATATTCTCTTTGCGTAGATAACAAGCCTGAATACCAAGGCCACATAAAAGGTTTAGATGGAATACGGGGTATTGCGATTATACTTGTTATGGTGTTCCATTTTTTTGTGGAGTGGCCTTACTGGACACACGGTAATTTTTGGATAAATATTTTAGGATTTTCATTTCGCTTATGTGATGTCGGAGTGCAAACTTTTTTTGTACTAAGTGGTTATCTAATCAGTGGAATTTTACTTGATCAACGATCAAGTAACGGCTATTTCTTTAATTTTATCTCTCGGCGTACCTTGAGGATATTTCCTCTGTACTACTCTTATTTATTGATAATGCTTGTTTTTTTCCCGATGTTGATTGGCGAGGATTATACTAAACTATTTCGAAATTTTTCTAATGGAGATATGTTTTGGTTTTTTAGTTATAGTTCAAATGTTCTTTTTTTTATAAATGGGCACTATGATTATCCTTTATTTTTAGTCGTTACTTGGAGCTTAGCAGTAGAGGAACAGTTTTATTTATTTTGGCCTTTTGTTATTAAGTATTTTTCATTAAAAAACTTGTTTACTGTTGTGTATTTATTAATCACTTTTTCTTTGTTTTGCCGTGGGTATTTTGCGTTAACAACAGTAGATAAAGGTAGTGGCTGGACATTTTTAGTTATTTGTAATTTTGATATGTTGTGCATGGGTACTTTTATTGCTTTGTTGCTACGAGAAAGTAATTTTCGCAAGAAATTATGGAATAGGATTACTATATGTGGGTTGATTGCTTTACCTTTTTTTGTTGTGATTAGTTTTGTGTTCAAGCACGGTATTATGCGTGAGGTTTTTGCGCGATTTTGTTGGGGTTTGTTTTCAATGTCTCTTGTTACCCTTGTTATTAATAATCGCGTTAAGTGGTATGTTGGTATTGTGAGTTCTACTGTGCTAACTCTTTTCGGTAAATATTCTTATGGGTTGTATCTAATGCATACAATTGTCTTTGCTTTTATCGTTCCGTGGAATGATTCGCAAGGCATTTTTGATATTGTATTACTTTTTAGCGTGTATATTTTGGTCAGTATTTTGTTGTCTATGATAGTTTATCAAGTGATCGAAAAACCTTTTTTAAAACTTAAACGATTTTTTTCCTATTCTTAGAACCTGTTATTGAGGAGGATTTTTTATGAAACAAAGTATTATACTTTTTTTATTGTGTTCTATTTGTCTAGGACAAACAGATGACTGGTGTATGCAGCATCATGATTCTCAATCAACAGGTATTTCAAGGGAGACATTACCTGATTCTTTAAAAGAAAAGTGGGTTTTTGAAGTTGAAGATGGGGTAAAAGCGACAGCTGCTATTGTGAAAAGCAATGTTTATTTGAGCACTGTAAGTGGGAAAGTTATATGCGTTAATTTAATAGAGGGAAAAAAAATATGGGAATACACTACGGAAAGTACTTTTAGTGCATCTCCTTCTGTAATAAGTGAAGTAGTCTATGTTGGAGATGAAGATGGGGTAGTTCATGCTTTGGATGCTGGCTCTGGAAAAAAATTATGGGAATTTACTTGTGAGGATAAGGTAATTTCCGGTGTGAACTATTACAAAGATAAACTTATTTTTGGATCGTATGATCATCATCTTTATTGTTTATCAAAAAAAGATGGTAAGCTGTTGTGGAAACTAGAAACCGATGCTCCTGTACACGGAACTCCTTGTGTTGTTGATACAAATGCTGTTATTGCTGGTTGTGATGGACTTATTAGATTTATAAATATAGAAAGCGGAAAAGAACAAGGTAGTGTTGATGGAAAATCGTATTTTGCATCAGCACCCACTTTTGGTGGAGATAAAGTGGTTATCGGTTCGTTAAACGGCGATTACTATTGTATAGACTATTCTCAAATGAAAACTTTGTGGAGCATTGAAAAAAAGGCAGGAAAAGGTGAATGTTATGCTAGTGCTCTTATTGATGGTGACCGCGCTATTTTTGCTAGTAAAAAAAGACGGATTTTTGCTGTGGATATACAATCAGGAAAAGACATATGGCAATATAAAACGAAAAGCCGCATAGAAACATCACCAATTATTGTCGGTGACAAGATTGTGTTTGCAGAGTTTTCTGGACGATTACATTTTATCAATAAAAAAAGTGGTAAACATATATGGACTTTTGAAACGGGTTCGCGTATCTATGCTTCACCTGCTGTTAGCCAAGGATATTTGATAATTGGATGTGATGATGGAACTGTCTATGCCTTGAGTAAATAGTAAAGATCTAAAACTAACTGGTTAGAGGTTTTACTTTACATCTCTAACCAGTTAAACGCTCGATCGATTTATTTATCTTGATTTTGAGAGATATTTTCATCCTTTGCAGAGTCGTTGTTCTCTGTCGTTTTATGATCTTCATTTTGCACTTCTTGGTCTACTTGATCATTTTCTTGTGGTTCTTCAAGATCAGGAGTATATTCTTTGTCGTCTTCTCTGATGTCGTCGATAAGAGTTGACATTTCTTGTTGTTGCTCTAGACCTTCGTCGTGCTCTATTTTTATTATAGGAGCATATCTCAGTGATAGGCGTTCAGCTATTTGTCTTTGGATATAACCACGAGCATGTTGCAAACCGCGCAAGGCCGTTCGAACTTGAGATTTTGTCCCCAGTATTGACACGTACACTGTGCAATAACGTAAATCGGGTGAAAATTTTGCTCGTAAGATTGTAACGCGTTTAATTCTAGGGTCACTTAAACGATATAAGATAATTTTTGAGGCTAATTCTTTTACTCTTTTGTTTAGTCGATCTGTTTTTGGCATATTTAATATCCGCGATTTTAAAATAAGGGACGCGGTTGAGAATAATTTATTATTTTCAGCTGTTTCCCTAAGTATATATTTTCTAGAATTTGTTTTGGTAATTGTGTGAATTCATGGCTAGTGTACTATGAAAGTATAGAAATATCAAGAGGCATAAAAAGAAAAAGAAACAAGTTTTAAGGTGCGCACCGCTTATCACATAACTATTATTAAAATATGTTAAAATGATGACATAACAATTACATGTTGATGAAAAGATATTTGTTATAATAAAGGTGTGTAGATGAAATGTTTATCCTTGGTCCTTATTGATTTTGGAAACTGACAAAATGTTTGACAGTTAATTAATGCCAAGATAAACTTATGCTAATAGTTAAGTAGCAGAGGTATTTGTTCTGTTGTTTGTTCTTTTCTTTTTTAATTTTGCTGCTCTTAGCTGTACTGTTTCGTAGCGCTTACTAAAAAAGAAAACTCCTAAACATTTTAGATACTTTTGTTGAGCTACTTGTTTTTATGCTTGGCAAGTCTGTAGTAAGACAATGTTCATTATGAAGGGAAAAAGTATGACACGTATTTTATTGCTAATGATGGTTGCTGCAATGATAATCTCCTGTGCAACAACTGAGAGTCAATCAAATTTGGGAAATACCCAAGAAACAGAAACGCAAAAAGAAAGTAATATTACCGAAAATCCAATAGAAAGCAATAACTCAATAAACGACGCAAGTAGTGATACTGAAATACAAGATGCAGAGCCGCAAGAACTTGCGCCAGAAGCATCTTCGCTTGATACTGAAGCTACTAGTTTAAATGATAGTACTTGGGAAACGAACTCGGAAGCTAGTTCTTTTGAAGATAGCACTTTAAATATGGAAAGTAGTGTTCCTTCGGCAAGTCCTAGCGATGCTTTTTCTAGTTCAGAGCCGGCTATTATTGAAGAAATTGAAGATGGTGAAGATACGACTATTTCAAATGATGATACTAATAAATCTTCTGAAAACTCTTTCGAGGATTCAACTTCGGAAGATTCGTTTGAAGATGTTGACTCAGAAGATTCGTTTGAAGATGTTGACTCAGAAGATTCGCCATCAGAAGATTCGTTTGAAGATGTTGACTCAGAAGATTCGTTTGAAGATGTTGACTCAGAAGACTCGTTTGAAGATGTTGATTCAGAAGATTCGCCATCGGAAGATTCGTTCGAAGATGCAGAGGATTCATTTGAAGATGTTGATTCAGAAGATTCATTCGAAGATGCAGAGGATTCGTTTGAAGACGCCGACTCAGAAGATTCGTTTGAAGATGATTCAGGGATTGATGATTTAGAAGATAGTGATTGGTAAGATTATTGACAAAGTATTCTCGTAAAATATACTCAAGCTAAGTATCGTATAAAGAAGGGCGGTGTTGTGCCGCCCAACTTTTAAAGGTTGCAGGACTTGAGGTAGTGGTAAATTGATGCATTGTACAAGACCACAAACTTAATCTTCAACAGCCATCGTAAGTCTTTTATTGATGCGGCCTTTACTTTTGTATTTGATCAATTTTAAGCTTCCAACTTCCTTTGTATTAGCGACATGAGTGCCTCCATCTGCTTGAAGATCAAGCCCTACAATGTCTACCGTGCGAATTTCTGTTATTTCCTTAGGGACTAAGTTTGTCTTTGTGCGAATAAGGTCTGGTATTTTTAATGCTTCTTCACGTGGATGTATTTTGATAACGATTGGTCGTTGTTGACGAATTTCATCATTGATTTTGATTTCTATTTCGCTAACCATTTCGCGTTGCATACCTTCTAACTCAAAATCCATCCTTCCTTGACAAACTTGCATATTACCACCTGTAACTGCCGCGTTGTAGTCCCGCCATATCACACCACATAGAATGTGCATCGCCGTGTGCGTTCTCATGAGCTTATAACGCCTCTGCCAATCAATTTTCCCTTTGACTTCTTGTTGTTGAGGTTTGTCACCATCTATTACGTGAATTATTTTACCGTCGCGTTTTGCAATGGCATTGATCTCGTAAGTTTTACCATCTAAAGTTTCCAGGCTTCCATAGTCGCAAGGTTGCCCTCCTCCTCCGGGATAAAAAGTTGATTGATCGAGAACAACGCCTTCTTCTACAGTTTCGATAATAGTGGCAGTGAACTCTTTTAGGTAACTATCTGTTTGGTACAATAATTTTGTCATTAGGAAGTTCTTTCGTTGAAATTAGGAACTGTATGGATTTTAGGTTCGCAAGACGTGTAAGTTGTTTAGAGGTGTGGTGGAAATGGTATTTTCGTAATGTTTGTAAAAGATATGTAAGTAGTTTTATTTCCACTATGTGAAGTTGTTCACGCTCATGTAAAATGCTTGCATGAGCGTGAACAATGTAACTCAACTACCATATTTTTCCACCGTACCTCTTACATATTATCTATAGTATCGAGGAGGGCAGTGCTCTTCTTCCTCTTCTTCGCGAGGAGTAGTTCGCGGAGTTCTTTTTCTTGATTCTATTCTCGTTTTTAAACGACTATTTCTTCCTTCGAGGCTTTTAAGACGAATGGAAGTGGATACTTGGACATTTTTTATATTGCTTTTTAAGGTCCTGGTTTTGAGTTTTACAAATCCAAGGATTCTGTATTTGCCACTTTGAGCTTTTTTTTGTGTGTAAGTGCCTATGAGAGTTCTTTTACGAGGTAGTAATTTTACTCTTGTAGATAAATGAGACTTCTTTGTTCTAAACGTAGTGTTGTTTATTTTGATAAATGTTTTATATCTAAATGGCATTACTATGGAGTTACCGTTGTAAGCCCAAACTTTTATTGGAATGTTATCTTGAGCAAAGAATCTCCTTTGGCATTCGATCCAAATTTTTACTTTGTCTAAAGAAGGTGATTTCTGAGATTGAGGTTTTGAAGTTTGCGATTTATGGTTTTCTGCCAAACATAAACTGAGAAAAAGTAATATGAGAGTTATTTTTTTCATAGTTTTCCTCCAAAATGTATTTGTAAGGGAGAATGTGGTAAAAATCTTACATTCCTATATCTTATATATTATATTATAGTGTTTAATGAAAGAATTGACTAATCTTTTTTTATAAGTGATTTTTTAATTCGCAAAGTGACTTAACGGTTATTACTTCCGTGTTTATTTGTTGAGATCGATTGAGTAAAATAGCGTCAAATCCTACTTTATACGGTCCATGTACATCACAAGTTAGACTATCACCTACCATAAGAATTTCGCGCGGCGGTAGCGACCATTTTTGCTGAATAATTTTGTATATTTGAGGATTTGGTTTAGTAATACCCATTTCACAAGAAAAGATATAATCGTCAACGAAGTTGTTAAGTCCTAAATCAAAAAACGGCTGGCAATATGGCGTTGCAAGATTAGAAATTACAGCTATTTTGTACGACTTTAATTCGTGTAAAACTTGTTTAACCTCTGGATAAAGTTGTGCTGATCTCAGCTCTTTTTTTAAAGCAGTTTCATATTCTGAAAAGTCTTCGATTTTCATAGAAAGATGTACTGCTAACTCTGCAAAGTTATCATGTTGTTTTGTCATTGCTGTATATATTGTCTCGCGAGATAAAGTTTTTCGCTTTTGAAAAAAACGACGATAGCAATGACTTTTATATGTTGTGTGTATTAAAGTGTTATATAAATCGAAAATGATGCCAGAGTATTTCAAATTTTACTCCAGTAAGTTTATTTCTTGTTTTTGGTATTGGAAAAGCATTACCGAAATTGTCCAGATGTTATCTTTTTTTAGAATAACAGCATGTACAGTTCCTGAACCTTTGGGCCCCGAAATTGGTATAGCAAATTTTGCGTCTCCTGAAGATTTCTTGTCTTCTAACACTCCTGAAAGAAAAATTCCTTCATTGATAGGTTTACCTAGATGCTCAATAATCTTTTTGTCTTGGCGAATAAATTCGACAGCTTTTTTGTATGGAATAGAGGATTTCATTCCTACTTGTAATAAATAAACGATCGCAAATGTGCCAATAATTGAAATAACAAAACTAATGGCAACAAAACGATTGAAATGTGATTCTTTCATGAGAAAATCCTTTTTATTTCTGAAGTCGATGCGCTTTCGGATGAATTCTTTTATTTCTTTTTCAAAGCAAGGAGTATTTTACTGTCACTGAGGTTTTCAAATATAGTGCCACTAAAATTTGCTTCTTCCAGTTTCACTCCTTCGAGATTTGCACCGTGTAAATTTGCTCCACTTAAGTTGGCTTTTTTTAAGTTAACTCCACAAAGGTTTGCGTTTTCCAAGTTGGCATTTTTTAGATTGGCTCCTGCAAAGTTAGCATTTGTTAAGTTTGCGCTACTTAAGTTTGCGGATACGAGTTTACTGTTTTTTAGAGAGGCATCTTGTAAGTGAGCAGATTCAAGGTCAGCATGAGATAAAATTGCTTTGTTTAAGTTTGCAGAACTCAGATCGGCCTGTATTAAGTATGCGTGGCTCAAATCGCTTTTTACGAAGTCACCACCACTAAGGTCGATATTGTTAAGATGGATGTGCGCTAAATTTTTATGACGCAGATTGTTTTTCTTTGTGACGAATATATCTTGAATTAGTTGATACATTACTGCTGGAACTTTGTCTCTGGAAAGTTGAACTAAGCTAGGAATGGCATCATCAAAAATAGTGAGTAAGTTAGACTTTATGACTGTTGTTTTGAAATTGTTTTTCCATTTTTCAAGAGAAATATTTTCAGACAAATCGCGTAAATTTTTCATCGTTTCAAATTCTGCACTTTGCCGGCGAAAATTTTCACCTTGTAGTTTGATAAAATTCTGAAAGCGTCGTTTGCTTTGTGTTGACAAGAAATAAAAGAGAATTAACAATAAAAATAAAGCTACCCATGGGCCATAAGCATATGGATTTTTTAACGTTTTTACAATTTGATTGGTTAATTTGTCAAAATTTTTGACCGCCTCTTTTTTTAGGTCTTCGGAAACGACTCCGACATTGTGGCGTAAACTTTTATAATCTTCACTTGCATCTGAAGTAATGGCTTTTAAATTTTCAAGCGACGCATCAACAGTACCGCCAACAGATTCTAGTTTACTCATAACGCGCGAAAATTGCTCATCGTTACTCATATTTTGTACTTTGTCGAGAACTTGATTTGCTGTTATTATGGTTTTGTCAACTACTTGTGAAAGTTGCTCGGAGTTTTCTCCTACTTGTTTTAGTGGAGCCATCATTTTTTTTGAAGAAGTAATTACTGAATCTATTTCATCAAAGATCTTGGTAACTTTTTTGTTGGTGTTATCTGTTGCTTTTGTTAACGACTTTGTTAACTTGTCGATATTTTGTGCTGTTTCAGCCATGCCTTTTGTAGATGTAGCAATGTTTTGGGTTGATTGAGAAATACCTGAGGTTGTTTCGTGCAAAGCTATTGTCATTTTTTCCATATTTTTTGATGTACGCGTCATATGTTCATTAAAAGCTTTGTTGTCAATTTTCATTCCTGAAACAGCGTCTTTTAAGGAATTAGTTACATTTTCCATAGATTTCGTAGTATTTTTTGTTGTTTCTGCTACATCCTTCATTACGTCGACAAAGCCACAACCGCTAATAGTGATGCAAAAACACAGTACTAGATATCTCGCGAAAGAATTCATTGCGATTCGTCTCCATAAACATTCCACCACGTTCCATAAAGGCGTGCAATCGATTGGGCATCTAGCTTCTTGCCAATATACGTAGAAAAGTCATTGCATTTTTGCCCTTCTTGAAAAAAACCGATGTAATTGCCGATAGCTTTTTTTGTACTTGCAGTTATTGCCTGTATTTCTTCGGATGTTTTTCCTTTTGTGTGTAATGATAATGCTGAGTAAACTTTACCTTTTTTCGTTTTACGCGGTGCACTCAAATAACGATAGTTTTTCATTATGTAGTTACTCATTTGTTGCGCTTTATTTCGGTAACGTAAAGTTAAACCAACGCGCGGGCAATCTATAATATTTCGTTGTGGTAAACTCTCATGTTCTCTTATAAATAGAGGGCTCTTTGCATTCCATATATCGTAAGGAGTTACGAGATTGTCTAGTTCTCGAACATGACTTTTATTTGTTTTTGCTAGCATGTGATTAACACATAAACATGGTCCATCAATAACTTCGCCATTTTCATTTTCTATGCCGCGAATGATAATCCCACCAAAAACGTCTTTTTCTGCAAAGGTTATGTCAAGGCCTTTGAAAGTTCCTGAGCGATATGTGCCTCCTGAACGATGAAAATACCAAAGATGACAAGTTTTTTGCAGCGGGTCGCCATGTACGCAAGGGTCATTATGGTCGCTATCATTTTGATAATAAAATTCAACTTCAATGAAGCGGTAATTTTCACCATTTATTACCAAAGAAACTTTGTTAAGTAAACACTGAGCTATTTTTTCAAACCAATTAGAAATAGAGCAATTTTGTGGCCTTGCTGATAAAAGTGTGTGCAATTCCAATTTGTTTTCCTCGTTTTCGTGTATATGATTTTAGAATCTGTTAGAACTGTTTATTTTTTTGATAGTTCTTTACAAGTGGTGGTAAGGTTCGAAAATAAAAACTCATTCATGCTTAGAGCCTGTTGTTTTCAGACATCAAACATCGCGATGTTTGATGTTCACTATATTTTGATGTTAAACAATAGTCTTAATCATGAATGAATTATATTGGAGTTATTTTGTACGTTATTACAATAAACCTATACTTGTATAGAACTACTATTTTTTTAGTCTTTATCTTTCCGTAGAACCACTGTCTATGAGATTTCCAAAAAGTATAGCATTCATGAATATTTTATTTGTTCCCAGCCAAAAAGCGCGAAAATTTAGATTATCAGCTATGCAAATAACTTTACCATTTCCTTTGCCGTAAACAGCAATTGCGGGTGTGTTTTTGACGTGTTGTTGGTTTTCTTTAGACATATAGCCACTAATAAGTGGTTCTTCACTGTATTGAACAGGAACAGCATATGGGTTTTGGGTTTCTTTTAGAGCCATATTGCCACGGCGAAATAGCGCAATTAAATCATTATGATAGCCGTATAACAGTGGGTGAGTGAGATCTACTTTTCCTTGAAGAATAGCTCCACCAGTTATTTGCGCACCCTCATTTTTTACCCGCGTAGCGTATGGTAATCTCTGATTGCTAGGATTAGTCCCGTTTGCAACAAATGCGACGCTTGCAAGTTGGTTTGAAGCAACCCAGTTGATTGCGCGTTTAGAAGCAACTAGCGTTCCACCGCTTTGTAACCAAGACTGAACTTTTTTTACATTACTTTGATTTAGATTATAGCCACCGTCTACCATAACAAGAGTATTGTAGTCATTTAGATTTAAGCTTGAGAAATGTTCGACATCTACCATGACTAGTGGTATATCAAAGCGCGCATCTAAAAGGTGCCATACTTCGCCAGCGTCGTAAGCGTTTACGCCGCTACCGACAATCATAACCACTTTTGGAGGTTTAATAGAACGAAAATTGCCACTACCTAGATCCATTCCAATTGGAGTGAAACCTGTTTTGGCGCTATAAACCTGAACGTAATCTTCAGTGGCAATTTTTTGCATAAGAAGAGAAGTTTGTTTTTTATCTGATTGAATTCCCATTGGAACAAGAATTGTACCATAAGTGAAATCTCTTTGTTGTCCATTAACAATAGCAGAGAACTTTTTTGTCGCTACTTTTACCTTGATATTGTTTTGTAGTAAACGATTTAACGCGCGAGGAGCATAGTAGCTATCCCAAGTGAATAAATAAGCGTAAGCGTTTTTGTCAAAAGAAGAAGTTACTGTTGGGTGTTGGTAATTTTTACCTTGAAGATAAGTTAGCTGGGCTTTATTTTTTAGCTGAGCATAATTTAAGTGAAAAGCGAGAGGCATTGTCCAAGCCGAAACATCATAGAATATGTTATCAGCAAAAGATGTACGTTTTTCAAATATCGCTTTGATAAGAAGGTATTGGGGTTGATTAGCAGGGACAAGAAGAGAGTTATCTTCATTGTATTCCAAGCCATCAACGGTAATAGGCTTTGCTAAATGATAAACATTTATGTCATGTCTTTGTAGTAGTTGAGAAAATTGTAGTAGACGTTGCGGATCTTTATTGTCCCCTACAATATAAGCTTTCGTTTCATCTTTTTGAGCTAAGCTGCGGGAAGAAGCATAAAATTCGCGACGATATTCAAGTAATTCGCTGCGAAGTTCTTGGGCCGCTTCTAATGTAGAGAATACCGTTTGAACTTGGTTGCGTATGGTAAAAGGAAAAGAAAGAGGCCCATGTTCGCTTTCTTGTAAGTGTCCTCTTGAACTTGCTTGCTCAAATAGTATACCTATCGCTCCTTGTACATCTGGATATGTTGAGCCTTTACCATAATAGAAATCGTCAAAACGTTCCTCACTAAAATATAGAGAACCTATCTCATCGAGTTTTTTTGCATGAAATTTGGCGATCTTTTTCGTGAGAGGTTGGTTTTTGGAGTGAGTTAGTGGATGAGTGCGTTCTGGAACACCTGGTTGAAAAAAATACGTTGCATGGGTTCCCATTTCGTGATGGTCTGTCAATATGTTCGGTTGCCACTTTTGAAATATTCTTACTCGGCCTTGGCTTTCGGGGTGTTGAGTTAAAAGCCAGTCGCGATTTAGGTCAAACCAATAATGATTTGTTCTTCCACGTGGCCAAGCTTCAATATGTTCGCGGTTGATTGCTGCAGCAATAGCGTTTTTACTTTTATGTGAATTTACCCAACTTGCAAAACGATTAAAGCCATCAGGATTCATGCATGGATCTAGAAGAATAACAGTATTTTGTAGGAGTTTTTCTACTTCTTCACCTTGAGCAGCGGCTAAGAAATACGCAGCTACCAAGGATGCATTTGCTCCACTTGGTTCATTGCCGTGAATAGAGTGCCCAATGTAAACTACAGTAGGCATGGTACTGATATTAATATCAGTACTTACACTTCGCAATTTCTGATGTTTTTTTTGTATGTCCTCTATGTTTTTATGATTTTCAATACTTGTGATAGTAAGGACAATAAGTGGGCGTGCTTCGTAGCTTCTTGCGTATTCACTGAAACTAAAGCGCGGGGAGAGTTGTGCTATTTTTTTCATATAATTAATGAGTTGATCATGTCCTACATGCCACTCCCCTACTTCATAACCTAGAAATTTTTTAGGTGTGGGAATGTTCTCATCGTAACTATATTCTCCTTTTGGCAAATAATAATCTAATTTAACCTGTGCGCATATTGTTACGCATAAAACGCATATTAATAGAACTGTTTTCATTGTGAACTCCTAAATTCATCACAAGCTTGTTTTCCTATGGCGACTACTTTAGCAAAAATATTTTCTTGTGCTACCCATACTCCTCTTTTACCTTTGATATTGGTAATTAAAAATCTTGTTTTGTCTTTTTCTTTTTTTATGGTCCAAATAATATGGGTTTTAAATGATCCTTTACTTTTAAAATAAACAACATCGCCTTTTTGTAAAAATTGTGGACTTTCGATAGGGGCAAGAACAACTGGTTCGCGATGTTTAATTTTTGGAGCCATTGAATTTCCGCCTTCGCAGTTTACTACGTATTCACCACGTTGCAGTTTTTCTAAAAGAATTTTTGTTTTTGGATGCATCTTTTTTCCTATATCAATTGATCTACTATTTTGCGCAATTCTTCGGTGTTGCCCATGTGATAACATGGCCAGTGTATTTGTTGTGCGCTGAGGATATTTTCTTCCTTGTCGTCAATGAACAGTTGAGGACGTCCAAATTGACGTTCGAATTCTTGGTATATTTGTAAATTTGGCTTCATACATCCGACTTCAAAACTTAGAACAGCTTGATCAATCGCAGAGGAAAAAGAAAGCATATTCCTTATTTGTGTAAAATGAATTTGCGATGTATTTGACAAAAAGACAATTTTATTTTTAGTTGCAAGCAACTTTACTATTTCGCGTATTCCGTAAATTTCCTTGCCTATAATTGCTTGCCAAGCATTTATAATTTGTTGCTGACTTTTTTCGGGTAATACTTTTTGTATTTGGCTTGCAAATTCATTTGCTGATATTTTTCCTGTTTCCATGAGTATATTCTTTGCCCATATTTCTTTGCAAGCAAAAAAATCGTCAATGTGTGAAAATCCTAATAGCTGAGCGCAGTCATCATAGTTCAAGTTTATACATACGCGCCCAATGTCGAGTGCAATTACATTAGTCATTTGTAATTTCCTTTATTTTTTGAGCGATTTTTTTGGTGAGTGTTCCTTGATATGTTAGTGCTTTTTCCCAAAAAAGTATTGCTTGGTGGTGGTTATGATTTTTAAAATAGATATTTCCAATACTGTAGCTTGCTATTTGTTTTAAATGTTGTTTACAGTTACTTTTAATGAGTTGTAAATAAGATTGTAGTGCTTTTTCTGGGTTATTTACGCAGATCAATGTATCTCCTTTTGCAAGAAGTACATTTGCAAAATATTTGCCGTGCAAGTATTTTTGCAAATACATATCGTAATATACGAGAGCCTGTTTGCATTCTTTAAGTCTATGACTTAAAGAATATGATAGTTTCCACAGAATTTCTTCATTATATTTACTTTTGGGAAGTGTAGTAAGAAAATCTTTAGATTTTTTGACTACTTTATGAAATTGTTGTTGCTTATAGTGAATTTTTATAAAGTAATATAAGTGACTTGTGTTGTTTTTATCTAGCATTTTTAGAGCAGTTTCGCATTCGTTTTTATATATTAATAAATCTAGCAATTCGTAATAATCTGCACTTGAAAGAAGCTGTTTATTTTTTATTTTAAGAAGTAAAAACTCTTTACGCGATTTTTGACTGTAAATATGGTGAGGAAATTTATTATGTAATTCTTGTAAATATAAAAAAGGTGATTTATTAGAATTAGCTTGTAGGTGGAGGTATTCTGGAGAATTGGATGAAAAACTATCTATGATAAGTTTTAGGAGTTTGTGCTCTTTTAACTTTAAAAGATGCTCGCCCCATTTTTTTAGTATAATTCGCTTTTGTTGTTTACAACAGTAGTTTGTATTTAGGATTTTTTGCGTTTGTAAAAGAGGGCTTTGCTGTTGTGTTTTTATATAATTCCAGGGAGCCGCCCGAAGTGAATGTGTGTACTTGGTTTTTGTGTCAATGCCGATTTTTTGTGAAAAATAGGTCGCGCGAATATATAACTCTCTAAGACCAAATCCAAAAGACAAGCCGCAGATAATTATGAGCAAAGATAAGAAGCAGATCGTAGTTTTGCGAATGAATGTGTGTTCCTTTTACAAAGATAGAAAATATTTTGGCTTTAATAAGATAGGGCGCCCAACTTTGGCAGACTATTGTAAAAATTCATCTCATGTTCTGGTGTTGATGTAATGACAAACGTTATTTATTTTATATTTGTAATACGGGCGGCACAAGACCGCCCCTACACCGCGCTGCCATGAAGAAAATCTGTTCTAGCGCAATCTTGTTAGATTTGACTCAATTTATTGCAAACTATTGTAAAAATTCATCTAGCGCAATCTTGTTAGTTCTGATTCGATTTCTTGGAAAGAATCTTTGAATATTTTTAAAATTAAGCGCATTGCGTTTGCTGCGTTGGAGACGTCTTTATTTTCTAATGGTTGAAAACTGTTTATTTTGTTACGCATGGTAACAACACTCTTACGCAATCTTGTGCTGTGTGAGTCAACATCTACATCGATTGTTTTTGTGCGTAAGAAATTTAAAGTTAGTTGTATTTTTCTTTTGGCGAGAGGTGCATTGGCACTATTGTATTTTTCTTGTAGTATGTCTTCGGCAGAACGCCCTTTTTCGCTCTTGATTTTGTATACGATTACTCCTAACTCTGCCATTTCAATTGGAATGTTTTTAATCAAATTTAAGTTACCATTGAGAGAGTCGAGTATAGGTGCTTTTATTCTTGCACGGCGAATGTTCGATTCCATTGATTTAATGGTTTTGATTTCACTTTGTACATTTGAGTACCAAGAGCCTGGAGATTTACGCCATTCTTGTTTTATTTTTTGAAGAACAGCTTCTTGTTGTCGCTGGGCAACTATTTGGGTTTTGAAACTATCATCGTTGAGTAATTTTTCATTTTTTTTCTGTGTTTTCTTTAAGTTTTCCCAAGCGACTTTGGTTGCTGGGAGTACCGAAATTACATCGCGCATATAACTTGTTAAACTACGCAGTGAATTATCATATTCACCTGTTTGTAATCCTTCTTCACCATCAGCAATAACATCATCAAGCTCTTTAAATTCAATATCGGACTCAGGTAAAATACTTAGAGCACCTTTGGGTGGTTTAAAGAAAAAATCATCTGGGTATTTTTTGTCCCAAGTATTGATTGTTTCACTCATTTTTTGGATCATTCCTTTGAACGCTCCACGACGATCGCGCAATACTTGTAGTATATCTTTGATTTGGAATACTTTATTTTTATTGTTGCCGATTTTCATTGCCTCAGTAACCATATCCTGAATTTCATAACGATATTTGCTTATTTCTGCTAAAAATTCAGGTGTTAGTTTGCTTTCTTTGGCGTAACGACGAAGTAAATTGTTTGCCTTGTCCCACTCTTTGTTGTTTTTGAGTTTTTGACCGTCTTTGATTGCGTTGTTTAGGCTAGCAACTAGAGATATACTCGAAGCCAGTTTCGATTTAACAAGTTTTGGAACTTCAGAGTAGCCTTCTGATACAGGATAACGGCTTTCCATCATTTCGATTTGTCTTTTTAATGGATCTATGTTTTCCTGCATTTGTCCTAAGTAATCTTTGATTTTGGTGATGTAAGCACTTAGCTTTTCTGTTTGTTGTTTCTCGTATTTAATTAACTGTGCTCTTTTGATAACTCGCTCTGCTTCTTGTAGATACCTTTTAATTTTTGTTATGTATTTCTCTGAATCTGATGCAAGGGATAATGAATTTTCTAGGATATATATGGCGTCATCTAAATTTTCTTGTTCTATTTTCTTGTTTATATTGTTTGATATGGAATTCAAACGTGCGACCATTCTATTTGATTTTTCGACAAGAGGTTTACTTGCGCGATAGAATTGTCGCGACTCGCGATCAGGGTCGAAGTTTGTGCGCACATAGTTTACTTTTTCTTGTAGCAAAGATGTTAAATCGGTAAGAGGAAGTAGCTGCTTTTTGATCTTTTGCAAAAGAATAACAACACGTAAACCTTTTTCGCTTTTTTGTTTCATACTCTGAGCGATTTTTACTGTGTCTGCTGTGCTTTGTCTTACTTGTTTTAGTGAAATGAGTAGGTTTGTTTCTTCCGAAACCTCATCTAGTATTGCGATGGCTTTTTCAAAATCGCCTTGGTGTGCTGCACTTCGACTATTCTCAATAGCTTGTTTTAGGCGAGAAGTTTCTTGTTCGGCTTTGTTTTTAATTGCTAAAGTTTCTTGGTTTTCTTTTGGTATATCTAGTGCCTGATCGAAACTTTGGAGGGTGACCAAATCAGCACTTAAAATATCTAACTCACTTTTTATTGTGGTCAGGCTTTTTGTTGATCCTTGTAGAAGCACAAGGTATTGACGCCTACGTTCTTTCTTTGTTGCTTCTGTTTCACAAATTACAAGTGTTTGATCTACGGATTCAATCATGTTTTTGATTTCCGTACCATCAGGAGATGATAGATTTTTGTAGGTATTGCTTTGTTTTAAAGCTGCTGTTAGGCTACCTGTGAACAGTAGTTTTTCTATTTTTTGAAGAGCACTGCCCCATTTATCTAAGTCTTTTTTGGTACTAACTGCTAATTGTGAACTTCTTTGTGGCGCAGATGGGTAACCATTTGACTCTGGGTATTTTTCTTGCAAGATAGAAAGTTTACTATCTAGTGATTTGTGTAGTTGTGAGAATAAAATAATGTTCTCACGCAATTTACGTAATACACGACGCACTGAAGATTCTTGTATACGAATGTTGTTCATATACTGTGCCATACTAAGCGTGTGGTTTGCTTTTAATTTTAAATTGTCAATGGTTTTGGTTATTTCGTTTTTATACTCTTCTTGCGAATAACCTTTGAATTTATTTTGCAAGAATGTTAAAGCTTCTTTTTCTTTATTTTCAGCTATTAGGCGGTTTGCTTCGGTAATAGTGTCTTTTATTCCCACAATTTCTTGGTCTATACGTTTTATCTCTGTGGTGATACGTGGGCTCGGTTCAGGGAAACCTAGCTTAGAAGGAAATTTTTTAGTCACTTCTTGGACAATCACTGTTACTTCACTTGTTTTTTTCTTCATTTCTTCTGTGTAAGAGTCTAGTTGAACTATAACATTGTTACACTCAGTAATTGTTGTTTGGCGTTCATCGTAATTTTTGTAGAGAACCATGCCCCAATATATTACTAAAAGGGCAATAATAGAACTTAGAACAATGATGATGTTTTGTTTTGTTAAATATTGTTCTATAGGGAAGCGTTTTTTTTGACTTGGTGATGTAGGCGCTTTTTGCGGTGACTGATCTTTTGATATCTGTGGTTTTTGTACGCGTTTGCTTGTTTGTGTTCGCGATATTTTTTGAGTCTGTTTTTCTTTACTGACAGGTGCTAAAGTAATGCCGTATTTATTGAGAATATTAAAATCGTCTGCACTAAGAGCTGGTAGTTCTTGGTCTTTGACCACAACCGAATCTTCGAATGCTTCGCGGATAGCGCGTGGTGTTGTTTTCTCTTCTTGGTTAATAGCAACACCGTATTTTTCGAATATTTCGAGTTCTTCGTGTCCTAAACTTGGTAACTCTTCATCAAGAGGAATTTGGGATTCTTCGAAAACAAATTGCTTACTGCTTAAGAATTCTTCTTCTTCCTCTTCTTGTATTTGACCGCCGGTAGGTATTTCTATTCCGTATTTTTTGAGTACTTCGATGTCATCAGGGCCTAATTGTGGTAGTTCTTCGTCGCGAATAACCACAGAGCCCTCAAAAATTCCTTTGTGCAGGTCTTTTTTCTTAATAGTGTCAATACCATATTTACTTAGAATCGCCATATCACTAGATGTTAGAGGAGGAAGAGGTTCGTCTAATGTTACAATTGAATCTTCTCCTATGACCTGATCATTGCCGATAGCATCGAGATTTGGTTTGCTACGTGGAATATCCATTTCCACAACCATCATTCCTGCATCAAAACTATTTTGTTGAACGTCAGGACTGATTTCGATGTAATCTTCATCAGGCTCTGATTTTAGCACTTTCAGGGAACAGGGTATGTTTCCTAAGTCTTCGCGAATTTTTTCTAGTGCTTTTTGATCACGAATAAGTTCCTGTGCATCGCCAAAAAAGAAATTGTCTTTTTGGTCATCTTTTTGGCACAAAAGAGTCGAACCATTTGTCCATACAAATATAACATACACAACTTCAGGGCTTGTAAAAAAGCTGTTACGTAAGCGTAAAGCTAGTTCAAAATCAATTTCTTCGTGTATTGTGGAAAGTGTGCCTGGATTTGCATTTAAAAAATAATTGAGATTTTTAATGCCTACTGCGTAACAAGCTGCTTTCGTATCGACAAGCGAATCCTTAAAGGAAGGAGACATGCTGTTTTCTTCGACAAATGTGTCGTTGGCAAAATGATATTCAATGATTTCATTTTCTGCATGAACAACTAAATATTGCTCTTTGTCACTTTCAATAATAAGAACATGATCATTTTTGAAGTCAGCTAGTAATTCTTCTGTTAAATTTTTATCGTAAAACAAGCAATATTGTTTAGCGGCATAAATAAAGCTACAACATTCCTGAAATGTAATTTCTTTGTTCATCACAGCTACTCCATCATTAATTTTGCTTTAAGCTCGTCATGTTCGCGTGCATAGTTACAATTTTTTTTAAAGTTTTCATATAATTTATATTTACTACTAGAAGCCCATTTTTCGTTAGAGGTCGATATTTTTGTCTACGCTAGACAAACTTAGTTGGTGGCATACTTCAATATCAAATAGTCGCAGAGTTTGTTTTTCTTTGTTATAGACTAATAGTGGTTTTATACTCTCAATGTATTTTAACACTTTCGGTGTACAAATTTCTAGTTCTTCAGATAAATCTTTTATTGTAAATTCATTGCTTTGTTTTTCTTTAACGAGATAATTGAATATTTTTTGTGTTTCTTTTTCATATAAATAATCTGTTAACAGGTTGTTTACATACGTTTGATTAAAAGCTTCTTCAAAGGCAATATTGTCTTGAGGATTTAGGCAAATTTTATAAGTGGCGTCTATTTTATTTTTTGTATGTGTTCTGCTAAAGAAAATAAATACTATATTACAAAAAAGATCGTCTGTTATAAAAGTTAAAAAACGACGAAATTCTTTTTCTGGCATAAAATTTATGCCGTCAATACAACAAATAATTTTTTTGTCACTAGCAGTTAGCTTTTTCCGAAGTTCTTGCCAACCAGCAGCAATAGTTATATCAAGATCCTGGATATTAACAATATTTTTTTGAACGTCGAAAATATTTTTTAGACTTCGGTAAAACCAAAATTTGAAAGTTGCACTGTCTTGATAAATTGACTGAGGTGAAACATAGTATTTATTAATACTATCAATTTTAGGTAGAAATGTATCTATAAAACCACATAGAGCTGTTTTCCCCGTGTTCGGTGCTCCTTCAACAAGTATTGTTTTTAATTTTATGCCAGGTGGTAAATAAAAAATTTCTTCTAGAGAGTCCTCTAAAAATGTTTCTACCCAAGGCATTACAATCATTTGTTCATTTTGCGGTTGTGGAAAACTAATAATACCCTTTTTTTCTGATTGATATTTTGTGTAGCTTTCAGATAACCACTCCTTTGAAAAATCTTTAATTGTTGCTGGTTTTTCATAAAGATGAAGACCGTCGCTTCCAACTAATTTCGCAGCAAAAAAAGGTGAAAGGGATAAGGCTTTTTGTTTGAACCTTATAAAAGTTACATTATCCCTTACCACATATTTGCTATTTTGAATGAAGTTTAGTAGCAAAAATAAATGTTGTAAGTGTTCTTCGGATTCATCAATATCAGAAATTGATTCTAAATTTTTGTTTAGAGAAGCAACATCGTGAAACCATTTCAAACGAGAAAAACGTTCTTGAAAAGCTATATCATTGAAAATATGCGAAAAACTTTTTATAGGAAGTACCGTTTTTATCTGCTTTTTCTGTTTGCTAGTGTAATCAATTATTGATAGCAAGTGGTCAATGTTTTTAATATCACATCTGGAAAATAACCAATAGTTGAACTTGTCGTCTACTCTTTTACTTTGAGCATATTCTAGCAAATGTAACTTAGCAGCAAAGGAAATAGTTTTAAAAAAAATATTGCTAACTATAGAACTTCTTTCTTCTATATCAATTTCTTGCGAAAGCCTTTGGTAGTGTATATCAATGAAATCGGGAAGTTTTAAGGTCATGTTAAAATATTTATGTTAGTAATTGCATGTTGAAAAATCATTAAGCTATAGCGAGAAGTTGGTTGTAGTTTCATTTTTATATCGTATTTAGAAAACCAATCTATGTAACCTGTAACTTGTTCTCCTTCTCCAAGAAATATTTCTATTTTTGTATCCTTTTTGAGTTCCTCGAGAGGTAACTTAAATCTTTCTTGTGGGTTTTTACTTGGTAGAATAGGAGATTTTTGCAAATCGCGATTTATAGTTAGTGATTTTAGGATGAGTTCATTGTTTCGATCGCGGCAAAAGTATTTGATATCTAGTTTAGGGATTGTAATTAGCTTACGATTGCATAAAATTTTGAGTTCGTATGGAGTGTAGGAATGAACGATTCCAATTTTTGATTTCATATCATATAAGTGAAAGGTAACAAGACTTTTACTTTTCTTCAGTTTTTGCAGATAATTGTTTAGAGGTTCATTGTCCTGCAAGCGGTCTTTTAGGTAGTTTTTGTACCAGATACCGCGCTTTTTTTCTTTTAAATCTTGCTGCTCGATGTATTCATCTACGTTAAGGTTATTATCAATTAATTTATAACATGTTTCTAGTGGAATATCAGCATGAGCTTTTTTAATTTGTAAAGCTTTTTCTTTACGAATTTCTTTCTGTTCGTTTGCTTTAAAATATTCTTCTAAAGTAAATTTTTTGTCAATTATAGACTTGGCTATCGGAATAGGCATTTCATATTTTTTTGTTAGTTCTAAGATTTCTTCTTCTTTTTTTACAAAATTTTGATGTTGTTTTTGGTATTCCTCGGAAGAAAATGAAGATCCAAGAATTTGTACAATGTTATTTATCGTTAAAGTGCCGTTTGGTGTAAATTTTTTTAACTCATGCTGTAATTTTTTCTTGGCAACCATATTTTGTTTATATAGCCTTTGTTTTTCTAGCCAAAGTTCTATAGGAACAACTCCTGTCGCTATTTCTAAGGCTGTGGCTTCATCCATGTGATACTTACGCATGAAGTATTTCACTTTGCTGCTGTGTTGTGTCGGCTTCTTGGGTTTTTTTTTGTAGTCCTTCTTGTGATTCATGGGTTTCTTTCTTTAAAGATTAGTGGGTCGTAATCGCTTTGAAAATGAAAAAGCAATTCAGGCACATAACAATATTATGCACCTTCAAAGTGCTGTGCTATTGTCCACAATAACTAGAATTTTGCAAAATTTTAGATAGGGGCACGTCCTAATAAAGTTTAGAAATGGATATGCTTTGGCTTTTATCCACCGATTAGTCTATCTAAACAGATTAATATGGAAACAATAATTATCATAACTGCAATTGAAATTGTTGGCCAAATGATAACAAATCCACCTATAAAACCCAACACTCCACCTAAAAGTGTTATAAAAGTAAGTTTGTCGTCGGAGAATTCTCTAAACCCTTGTTCTAGTTGTTCAGCCGAAATTGTTTGCAATTGAGTTGTGATAATTTTACGTATATCTATTTCTTGAATCAATCCCATTTGCGTTTTCAATAGTACGCCTTCTATTGCTTCTCGGTGAGAATCTATTGCATGTGGAATATTTTCTAGCACTATGTCCATATCCTCTATTATTGATATAAGAAGTTCTGATACTTTATTTATAATGCGATCTACAATATCATTAAGGGGTAGCTTCCAAATATCATTTATTTTAGTGAATAACTTTTTTTTTAAAACTTTTCCAACAACGTTTTCTAATTTTGAAACAGAAATGCTTTTTACTTGTTCTCTAAAGTTGGCATCTTCTGATATTTTTACTATGTAACTCGATAATAATTTTTTTGTGTCTTCCTGGAATTCTTTGTCAGTCGTGAGCTCTTTTAGTTTTTCGTTCAATGATGATGTAATACGTTGTAGTATGCCACTATTTTCTATTTTTTGCCTAATTAATTCTTCGTTTATTAATTTTTCAGAAACTTCACAAGTTATTTTTTCGACCAAGTCATCTCTTTGAGAAGGAATGAGGCCGTGACCAAAAATGGGTCTTGGGTACCGTGGCCAAAAAAGCATTTTTACAGCAATCCAATTTGTTCCAAAACCAATTAAGCCAGCAATTGAGCAAGATCTAACTATTTGGTGAGGATTCCACAAGAAACTTAATGTAAATAACAACAAACAACAAGGAGTGAAAATACGCACTGCAAATCTTAGGCTTTTTCCGGAGCGAAAAGCTAAACTTTCTATTGTGTACTCTGATTGGGTTTTGCTAGACGGAAACGGAAGTTGTGTTTCCTCGTGAAATATCTTTCTTCGATATTTCTTTATATACTCAACAAAAATTGTATAAGTGCTCCATAAAAAAACTGAGTTGGTTGCTTTGCCAAGAAAAATGCAGAATCGAAAAATCATGCTTTTAGATTATTAAATTGAGACTAGGGGTGTTAACATTTAATTTTGGCTTTTAGAGATTAGTTGGGTTACTTTTCTTTTACGGAGTATAATCGTGCGCTTTCAAAGTGCTTTGCTACTCCCTAAGATAACTCATACTACACAAAAACTTAAATGTCAATACGCTCTAACAGAGTTTCGTTCATTTTATTTTACAAAAAAACTATTTTTTGGCAAATATAAAATAAGGTCACACTTTTATTCAACAAATGTAAATTTAATGTAGCTTTGCTCTTGAATAGTGTTTGAAGGGGAATGAATGTGAATCTGTTTTGGTGTGTTTTTGATAGAGAATTGTAATTATCTTAAACTTTTGAGATAAAGGCAGAGCCGGTGAATACCGGCTTGTTGTGCAAACTTATACAAGTTTGACTTGCGACTTCTTACCGCTTTTACTTGTTTCACTAAGGCCTTCAACACCATTTTTTTCTATTTGCTGTCTAAGCCAGCGGATATCATCGCGGAATTTTTTACTATCTTCATAGGCTCTTTCTTCTGATGAACCACTACGCCCTTGAAGTGCCTCTAGTGCGATTTCTTCGGTAGGAGGCATCATTCCTGCCGACATTTTTTCGAAGATGACATTCACTCCCTTGAGGTGTTTTTTTACGACCTCAGAGTCAGATTCTGATTTTAAACGATGAAGTTGATTACATACACGAAAAGATAGAGCTTTTAAACTACTCAAACCTTCAGATATAATGGCAAAGCGTTTTGTGAATGCAAGAGCTCTTTTTTTGCGTATTTCAAATGCAATCATTACAAAAATAGATGCTATAATAAAAGCAATAACAAAACCGATAAGAAGAGAAGGAATATGTATTTGCATAGTTAATTGTCTTTTATTTTAAGGGGTGTGGAGGAAAAAAATTTACTGTTTTACATGATTTTTTGTTCATCAATTTTGTTTGTAAGTTACAGAACAATGTTTTTATATATTCCAACAAACAAAACTGCCATGAAAAACTTGGCATATTTTTTTTCATCACATTCCTAAGTGAATGTTATTTGCTTAGCTATTTTTTACAATTTTAAAATAGACTAAGGAGTAAAATTTCACACGATTGTACTTTTGATTTTCACTTTTTACTGGAGATTTGTCAAATAATATTTTGAAAATTCCGTATAAATATACTGATACTCAATAAAGTATATTGTGATTTGCGCTAGTTGAAATAAAACTACGACTCCGAGCTCGATCCTGTTCCCGTTCCCAGAAATTCAGCTAATTAAACAAGTAAACGTAAGCACTAATTTATATCAAGATAATTGAAAATTTATCTTGGATATTACCAATATTTGATACATACAATTATGTTTTTGCACTATTGTCAACATACTTGGATTTATGTTGTATTTATGCGGGATCGGGTTTAGGAACGTAAAAATAGCAAACTTTCTACTAGACATAGTACATTCTAAAATAATACAAACATGTGATTTTTTTTGTACAAAATACAAGATTAATTTGAAGCTAAGTATGTGGTTTGGTTTTTTTGATTGAAAGGAAGGTATGTAATGGCGAAACTTGGGCATTACGAAGTTATTAAATGTATTGGATCTACAGAGAAAACAATGCTTTACGCTGCAAGACACCCTTATTTAGGAAGAGAAGTTGTCATTGAAGCTTCTCCATCATCTAGTGACATAGATTTACAAAAACGACTGAAATTTTTAGCACAATTACTTGGCGAATTAAACCATTCAAAAATTTTACCTATATTTGATGCTTTCGAAGATGGAAAAATGATGTATCTTGTTTTTAATTGGCCTGATCTTAACTTAAGATCTATAGAAAGCATCTTGAAGGAGCAAGAAAAAATAAGCGTAGATGAAGCACTAACACATGTACTTCATTTATGTGAAGTTCTTGAGTTTTTAAAACAAAAAGAGGTGGTGCACCAAAATATTCACTTGCAAAATATTCTCGTTACAAACAACAAGTTTTATTTGAGCGGTTTTAATCTAGCAAATCGCACAGAAGACAGTTATGAAGAATATCGCGAAGAACTTATGGATAGTCGTTATACCTCACCAGAGTGGGTTGGAAGGCTACCTATTAATTGCAAGCAAGATGTTTGGGGTTTAGGAGTTGCTTTATATCGAATGTTGACTGGAGAATACCCATTTGAAGGTAGTGTTGAGCTTTCGACATCCCAGACTATTCTTCGCGGTGAATACAAACGTTTAAATACATTTTCAGGCATTCCTCGATGTTTAGATGATTTATTGCAAAAAATATTTGTTGCAAACCCTGAAGAGCGTGCATCGTTAGAAACAATTAAAGATGTTGTTACTAAAGAGCTATATAAAAGTCCTGTTGGTACCGTTTTTATCGCTATGCCGTTTCACTCTCATTTTGATATAGTGTACAATACTATAAAAATTGTGTGCCAAAAGCATCGTTTTAAACCTGTACGTGTAGACGAGAATTTTATGCCTGCGAATATTTGGCAAGAAATAGAAGAAGGGATTAGCGAAGCGACCTTTATTATTGGTGACCTAAGTCCTGTTCCAGGGGCAGAACAAACAAATCCTAATGTTGCTTTTGAAGTAGGGATTGCCCACCACTTACAAAAACCAACCATTCTTTTAACCCAAGATATTGAAAAGCTCCCTTTTGATTTTAAAGGGCAACGTGTAAGTGCATATAAAAATACTGAAGAAGGAATGGATGAATTGGCTGAAAAGCTAAGTGGTATTATCGAAAATATTAGTTAGTATGTGTGGGAGTTAGTTTTTTGTCCTGTTTCCTATACCAAGATCGAGCGATTATATTTGATCTTGGTATAAGACTCAGTTTTTTTGTGTTTAGCCAAAAACAACGGATAATGCCTTCTGCGCTTTATCGGCAACCTCATCGATAATTTCTTTAGTATGGCAAACACCTAAAAATCCCGCCTCAAATTGACTTGGAGCTAAATAAACACCTGATTTGAGCATTTCATGAAAGAAAAGGTTAAATTTTTCTAGGTCACATTTTTTTACATCTTCAAAATTGTTGACTTTGTTTTCGGTAAAAAATAAACATATCATACTACCAACTCTTGTTTGTGACAAAGGGTAGCCGTTTTTCGTGATAATCTGTGTCAGTTTTGATTCCATGTAACTCCCCATTTGCTCAAGTGTTGTGTATACCTGTGGAGTTAACCGTTTGAGCGTTTCTAGGCCAGCAGTTACTGCAACGGGATTTCCACTGAGCGTACCTGCTTGGTATACAGGACCTACAGGAGCTACTTGATCCATGAATTCTTTTTTCCCGCCATAAGCACCTATTGGCATTCCGCCACCAATGACTTTACCAAAACATAGTAAATCAGGTTGAACATTGTATAGTTCGTTTGCACCTCCGCGAGCGATGCGAAACCCTGTCATGACTTCGTCAAAAATTAGTAGCGCTCCGTACTGACTACATAACGTTCGTAGCTCTTGTAGAAAATTTTCTTGCGGAGGGATACATCCCATGTTTCCAGCTACAGGTTCAATAATCACAGAAGAAATATCTTGCGGGTAGGTTTCGAAAAGTTGTTTGACCGATTCAATGTTATTAAAGTCGGCGAGAAGTGTATCTTGGGCGGTTGCTTTCGTTACTCCAGGAGAATTAGGAATACCTAAAGTTGTTGCTCCTGAGCCAGCTGCTATGAGGAATGAATCGCCGTGTCCATGATAACAGCCATTAAATTTTATGCACTTATCGCGTTTTGTTACTCCTCGTGCTAAGCGGATAGCGCTCATTGTTGCTTCTGTTCCGCTATTAACTAAGCGTACAACCTCGGCTGCTGGAACGCGTTCAGTGATGGTTTCTGCCATTGTTATTTCTAGCTCTGTTGGCGCGCCAAAGCTTGTTCCTTTTTGAATAATGTTGGCAATTTCTTTGAGGACCTCGTCATGAGCATGTCCTAAAATCATAGGACCCCAGCTACCTACGAAATCTATATATTTATTGCCATCAACATCAAAAATATGGGCACCTTTTGCATGTGATATAAATGGTGGAGTTCCACCAACGCTTTTAAAAGCACGAACAGGAGAGTTTACTCCTCCAGGAATAACACTACAAGCTTTTTCAAAAAGCGCTTTACTTTTTGTTTGATCCATGTTGTTTACCTTATTTTGCTAGAAAATGTTTTGTAAAAAAACCATTACTTTTGCGAAAGTTAAAAGAAAAAGAGCGACGATGGAATAGATACCACTCTATTAATAAAACAAAAAAAGCAGCGAGCAGTAAATATTGCCAAATTTCGCGGTTGATTGCAAGGAGATCGCGCGAAGCGATGTTTTGTTTCTTTAGTTTAAGTTCGGTAATAGGCGCAATACGACTTTCGTCTAAAGAAAATAAATTAGCAGCAATATAACGCGTCTCTACTAAATTTTTATGCGCATCATAGCCATCGAAACGGTAGACACCCATTTTTTTTGTTTGCGGAAAACGAATATTGTTTGCGGTGATTTTTTGTGAAAAGATTTTTTGGTCTTTATGAGTTACATTTACACTTTCGGTGTCTTCGAAAAATTGTACCCTGGCGATATCACTAGTGATAATATTTGGTTGATTGTGTATACCTTTATACCAAGAAATAGTGTTGGCAATAAAGATAGGAAAGGTCCGATCAAAAGGCCAACCCGATTGAAATATATCAAAACCTACAACAAGTGAATAAACATTTTGTCTTGTGATTAGGCCAACAACCATTTGTCCTTCGACTTCAAGAAGAGGAGTTGTGTCTTCTGGCCATGAAATTTCCATGATTTTACCAAGATAAAATTTACGTAAATCGACAAAGCGCATAATAGGGTGTAATGAGTTCTGATCTACGACTTTAAATCCATACTTATTATTTAGTTCGCCACTGCTTTTTACATCTTGTTGAGGAGGAACACAATTAAAAAATATATTGCCAACACCTGGTAAGATGCGTTTAGGACTTGCTTGATCAAATACAATTATGTCGTATTTTCGAAGTTGCGAATCTTTTTTCTTACTTTTTTCATTATACTCATCTAATGTTAACAACCAAAGATTTTCATCGTGAGAGTGTAGAGCTTTTTGTAGAATGAAATTTCCTGATCCAACTAAGCATATTTTCTTTTTTAAATCGGGAGGAACAATGAACCATGCATAGTTGTCTTCTTTGAGGTAGTCTTTTCCTTGTTCAATATTTATTTTTGCTGCGATAATTCCTGTGGGAAGTTTGAGCTTATTAAGTATAACACCGCGGACATCTCCTCCTCCCAACTCCACCAAACGCATATTATCTTGCGATACTTGACCATTGATGTTTAATTCTACCACCACTTCTACATTTCCTTGTCCGAAATTTTGTAGCTGAATAAAAGCTTGATAATCGTTGGTATTTTGATTTTTCTTAATGTCAAAAGCGGTGATGGCAACATTATTACTGCTTTGTCCGCATATTATGATTTGCGGAATGACAGGATCTTTGTTTGTCATATACTCGTTTAGTAATTTATCCAAAGAATCAATGCGACCATCTGTAAGTATGAATATACTAGGTGATGATATTTTGTTTACCATTGCTTTTGCTATATCGAGCGCTTCTGATATGTTTGTATATGTATCAACAGCACTAATATTTTGAATACTGCTGTTTAGCTTTGTCTTAACGTGGGTAAATGTTTGGACGATTTTAGAATGAGAGTTAAAAGTAACAATCATCATTCTGTCATCGTTATTTAAATCGGCAACCATCTCCCAAGCTTTTTGCTTGGCGCGAGATAAACGCGACTTTCCCTCTTCATCTAATGCTTTCATACTTGTAGATGTGTCAATAATAAGAACAATATTGCGTCCTTGTAAAGCTTGTTGAGAGAGAAAAGGTCTAGCGAGAGCAAAAATAGTAAGAAGCAGTAGTAATATTTGCAGAAACAACAGTAAATTGTTTTTTAGTTTTTGAAAAGGACTATTCACACGCATGTCATTAACTACTTTTTGCCATAACAAGGTAGATGAGAATACATATTCTTGTCTTTTTAGCTTTAAAAAGTATAGCAATATAACGCAAGGAATGAGTAGTAACCACCAAAGAGCGCTTGGAACTAAGAAATTATTCAACATATTTTATCTCACGGTTTAGGAAAAGTAAATTCTTCGCGACAATGGCGACACAAAACTCGTTGCCCTTCCATTGAGGGAACACCTGTTACTTCTTGTGCACAATGAGGACATGTAATAGCAACTTTAGGTTCTTTATTGTTATCTATTTCGATGGCCAAGCTTAAAACTTTGTTTTCAACATTTGTAATTGATTCTTGAAGCTTTTGATAGTGCTCATGTGATTCTTGCACATGGTGAGTAATATCATCGAGCTTTTTTTGCATTATGTTGAGATGTTGTTCATTGATTTTTTCTAGTTTATCTTCAATCGTTGTTAGTTTCTCAGAGAAATTTAGTTCGCTAAAATGAGTATTGATATCGTCAATAACGTGTTTAGTTATGTCTTGTGTGCTTTTGTTTAGCTCTTTTATAATTGATTCGTGGTTATTTGTAGTCGTATCTGCTGTTTTTTCGTTTAGTAAGTTCTCTATTTTTTGCAATTGATTTTTAATAGAGCTCGAAGTTTCTTTACGTAAATTAGGTTCTGATTCGTTTTCAGGAGAAGCATTGTTTTCCACTAGTTGTTCTATACGCCAAAATCCAGTTTCCATCATTTTGGCCAGGCTTTTTTTCATTGTATCCAAGTCTTTGGGACGTATGTTTTCTAAAAGAGCGTCTTCCAATTTTAAAACCAAAGGCTCAAAAAGTTTGGATATCTTTTGTTCTATTTCTTGTGGTGTCACATTTGGAGTTGTTTGCGATGTTGTTGTGCTTTCTTCTGCAACTTCAGCGTTTTGAATTTGTAACTCGGCTATAGAGTCTTGAATGTTACCAAGCATGGACTCTAATTGTCCTCCTTGATCAAGAACAGCTTCTTGTATAGGTTGCAATAAAACTTGCGACTCTTCTAAAGAAGGTGCTGAATCAATTCGCTCTTCAAGTTTGTTTGATATAAAATTTTGTTGTTCTTTTAGAGTATCTAATATTTCTTGTTGATCTATTGCTTCAAGAATCTCTGATTGAATTAGTTCTGGAATATTATCCAACTGCACCGACATTTTTTCTATAGACTCTTTTTGAAGATCTTCTATTTTTGAAGTTGCTTTTTCTATTGATTGAGCTACATCACTATTTTTAAATTCATCTATGAATTGTTTGTGTATTTCAATAAGCATGCTTATTTGGTTAGAAATACTAGTATTGTCTTTGTTGTGTTGAACGGTTGCATTTTCCATTTTTTGCGAAATGCTATGTACTATTTCACTGCATTCTTGTTTTATGTTGGAAATTAGTTGTTGTTGAAGGTTTGTTTCTACTTCTTCGCTTAAGTGCTGAACGCTATTGTTAAAAGACGCTTGTTCTTTTTTCAAATCTTGCAATATATTCATTTGTTTGTCATCACGTTGTAGCTGCTGGACATTACTTGCTAGCATTGCATCTATACGTTTGATTATTTTTTTATTAGTGTCAGAATTTTTTTGCAAAGCATCCAGGAATTCTTTTAGAGGTACATATATTTTTTCTTGTATTTGTTGGTATTGTAATTCGCGTAATACGATATCAGAAACTCTATGGAAAGTTTCTTCTGGTAATTCATCGGCAAATCGCGTGAGGACCTCTTGAGTAAAAGTAGACATTCTGTCTGAAAAAGTGTTCATTTTATCCCTTTGTTTAAATAAATAATTCGAAAGTTTAAGCGCATCGTCGGATAAAAAAAGTTATCCAAACAAAAATTATCTGATGCTTAGTGCATGTGGTCTAGCATTATTGTATATTTAATGTTATATTTTTTCAAAAAATTTAATGGAGATCGCGTGAAAAAATGAAATTAAATTGCTTTCATTTTCGCATTTCATAAAATAAACGAAAGAAATATTTCTGTATTTAAGGGATAAATTGCATGGAGAATTTTTTTACGCAGCCTATTAACATTGGCAATTTAAAACTGAAAAATCGCATATTTCTTGCACCATTAGCAGGAGTAAGTGATATACCTTTTCGCCGAATTTGCCAAGAATTTGGCGCTGGTTTAACATATGTCGAAATGTTATCGGCAAATGCAGTTAATTATGTGAATGCGAAAACTTTGCGTATGAGAGCTCGACACCCGAGTGAAGAGATATTGGGTGTTCAAGTAACAGGGCCTACACCACAAGAGTTAGCGCGGGCTGTTGAAAAACTCGACCAAGAAAATTTTGATACTATTGATATAAATATGGGGTGCCCAGTAAAAAAAGTGGTTAAGGCTAATTGTGGAAGTGCTATAACTAAAGACACAGAATATATGGCTGAAGTAGTGGCCGCTGTGCGCGCAGTAACATCTAAGCCTCTGTCGACAAAGTTTCGCATTGGTTTTGATAAAATAAATGTAGAAGATTCAGCGTTATGTTCTGTGAAAAATGATGTCGAAATGTTTACCATTCACGGGCGTACTGCACAACAGAATTACTCTAATCCTGTTGACTTTAAGAAAATAGGTGATGGTGTTAGTGCTGGGAAACAGGAAAAATCGGATATTGTTGCTGTTGGAAATGGCGATATATTTGATTGGGAATCGGCTGTGCAAATGCAGAAACAAACAGGATGTGATGCGATTATGATTAGTCGCGGAGCGTTGGGGAATCCGTGGATTTTTCGCGAAATTCTCGAAGGGAAAGTGCTGCACCCTACTTGCGAAGAATGGCTAGATGTAATATTGCGACAGTTACAGTACCATGAAGAGCACTACGGAGATAATGTCCCGACTACGAGAATGGCGCGTAAGTATTTTGTGTGGTATGCCAAAGGATATCCAGGTTGTAAACCGTTTCGTAGTAAGTTGCAACATGTAGATTCTCTTAAAGAAGCGCGTATCTTATTTAAAGAGTTTGCCGCGACTCTTCCTAAAGATTTAGTGCGTTACCAAGGTTTGTCTTTTAAAGAAGCACAGCATATAAAACACGGTTATGATCCTAAGTATGATATGGATCGTAAACTTGATCGTGGTGTTGGTACAGAATGTATGGAGTAGTTACAATAGTGAAATAATAACATTTAAAGTTTTAGATCGCCCTTTTCCCTGTTTCGAACATAAAAGATATTCTTTAAAATGCCGACGCACCTTAAATATTTTTTACAAAACAAGACACAGAAATAATACTAAGTTATCTCTGTGTCTTGTGTAAGTAATTTTTATTTGTCGAATAATGGAAATTTTCGCATTTCAAAAATGTCGAAAAGCGGTGCCATGGTGAAGAAATGTGGATCAAATATTGGTTCGAGACCTTTAAACAAAATAGTCCCTGATTGTCCTAGAGGTAACATGCTTTCTATACGTTGTGGACCATCTTTTCCCATTTCAACAATATGTGCATAAGTGGAACGCTTGGTTCTTGGCATTGAATGAACTTTTCCTAGTATTTCATGTTCAAAGTTAATAGAACCGCGCTGTCCTTTACCCCATGGATTCTTTCCTAATTGTTTTAGGGTTTCATCTAGAGCTTCAACGACAATATCATCAATGTTTTGTGGTGATTTTGTTTCCGAATCGGCAAACCAATCATATTTATTTTGCACGCCGTCTTTGCTTTTATCTAAAGCATGTAGTAGTACATTAAACAAGATATCTTTTCTTTGTTCTTGGTAAATATCTTTGAGTTCATCGCTAAATATTTTTTTGGTTACATTGTCTACCCATTTATTAGCTAATATCCATCCGTCAGCGCGGTCTTGTCCTGTTGCCCAATCGCCTGCTACAAAATGTCCATCCCAATCAGAAAGCATCTTCAGAGCAGCTAGTCGTTTAGGATTAGAGTTTTTCTTTACTGCTGCACCAAAGTCTTTTTCTACAAATTTCCAGACATTTCCTCCACCTTGAAAAGAATCGGTAGAAGCAATATGAAGTGCTAAATTTCGAATATCTTCAAAACTAAACTTGTCTTTTGCGGCTAGGTAATCATGAATAACATGTGTACGTTGGAAAACACCGTATTGATCTCTAGAACTATTGTAAGTACCGTAATCAACGCTAGATTTATTGTTCCATCCACCATAATAACCTTGGGCATTGTTGCGATCTGTTGAACGCGCTCTTAGTACTGCAGCATCCCATTCTTGTGGGTTTTGAATTGGTTGTGGAAAACGATATTCACCAGGTTTACGCAGTGGATCGCGACCTGACATCCAGTAGGCAATGTTACCGTTTTTATCAGCGTAAGTAAAATGCTGACTTACACCCATATATTCAATTCCTTGTGCAAATTCGTCCATGCTTTTTGCCTTGGCTAATTGTAACCAGCCTTGGATAGATTTTAAATCGTAATTACGATGTGCATACTTCCAGGAAATAATAGGACCATCTTTTTCTGGATTGTATGTTGCAGGATTATATGGCATTGGACTAATGACAGGTCCATGGGGCGTTTTGTATATAGAAATTTGAGCGTCTTGTTCTCCCAAAACTTTAATGGTTTCTACGCGATCTAGTTGAACGTTTGCTGGATCTTCTAAATAGAAATCAACAGTATGGGCGTGTCCTACTTGCATTGACCATGCATGGTGTGGAGTACGTCCAATAATGATTCCTGGAATTCCAGGAACGGTCATTCCTGAAATATGAATACCTCCAGCGTTGATAGAGCCCTCAACACAAATAGCAGGCGTACTAAAACCCATTTGTGGTCCAGAATATACAATTGGATTTCCGGTAGTTGTACGATCTTTAGATACTACCCACGCGTAACTTCCCATTTTGACGTAAGCATTTACTTTTTTCTGACTATTAATGCGATTGTTACGCATTTTTGTCAAATTAGTTGCCGATTTAGAAATGTTACTGTTAGCGATGGTTTCCCATAAATTTAAATCTTTTTCTACAGGAGAAATGGTTGTAATATTTGTGTCTTTACCAGGAATATAAGTTTGTGCTTTAGGGTCGTTTGTCCATCGTAAATCTTCAAACATACTAATATAATTTTTAGGATGTTTTTTGGCAAGAGTCTCGAGTAGCTTACCATTTTCAAGTTGTGTAAAATCTAATGCTTCAGGGTCGAAATTCATTTGTAAACTAACAACCCAAGCAAGAACATCACTTACTGTCCAATTTTCTAGTTCTAAACCAAGTGTTATAAACTCGAAAGGCATTAAACTATTGTCTTCGCGGATTTCAGCGATACGCTTGTTAAAACCACCGACATAACCTTGTATCACATTTTGAACTTCTTGGTCTAGCTCATCAAAAGCTTGGGTCATTTCTTCTTCGGAATAACCAAAAGTGCGAATAAAAATATCTCCATCAAGCAGGTCGCTGCCAAACAAAGCAGCTAGTTTTCCGCGAGCACCTAAACGAAATTTTTCTGCTTGGAATAAGCGATCTGTTGCAACGCAATAACCTACGGCTTCGTAAACATCGTGGATCTTAGCATCTTCTGGCCCAGTAATAAACCAGACTCCTTTATCATCGCGCTTAATTTCTATGCTGCTTTGGGCGAAGATTGGTGCAGCAATGAATACAAGAACGAGAAATAAAATTTTGTACATTTTTGACCTCCTGAATAATAAAATATCGATTACGACTTTATTTTACTTAATCGATATTTGTTTTGCAATAGATAACAATTTGTACCTAGTACTCGAAGATTAATATTCAAGTAGTAGCGTTAGTATTCCTAAGAAAGTTTGGCTCTATAGTAGAACATTGGAGTTCTTTTGTTTATAATAGTTCGTTCACGCTCACGATTGAAAATTATTAACCTCTGTGAGTTTAGAAACTTGTTAATTTACAATTAAGGATATAACAATGTATCGTTTCTTTCTTTTATGTTTGTGTACTATTTTACCTTGTACTGCACAAAGTTTAGCTGAGTCTTTGGGTTACAAAAAGAATGATCGCGTGGTGATTATAAATGCTGATGATTATGGAATGTGTCACGCTGAAAATTTAGGAACACAGCGTGTATTAGAATATGGGATTGTTTCCTCTGCAACAATGATGATCCCTTGCTCTTGGGTTAATGAAAGTATTGAATACATTCTAAAAAATAATTTACAAAATGTTGGAATTCATGTTGCTTTAACTAGCGAGTGGAAGAACTATCGTTGGCGGCCTGTTAGTGGTAAAAAAATGACACTTGTAGACAAAGAAGGCTATATGTGGCGTGAATCAATACAGGTAGAACGCAGTGGTAGTTTGAAAGAAATTGAAGAAGAAGTTCGCGCACAACTTGATTACGCAATTAGTCGTGGAGTAAACTTGTCGCATTTTGATTCACACATGGGATCGTTTTATGGAACGGAAACTAATCGTGTTGAGTTTATGGCTTTGGCAATGTCTTTGTCCTATGAATATGGTCTTCCTTTCCGCGTTCCTTATTTTGATATGACAGATGCTTTTCGCAAAAAAGGTTTTGCAATACTCGATTATTTGGAAAGAAGTTTTAAAGCGCCTAAAAATTTACCAGAAAGACGCGAATATTATTTAAAGTTATTTGCAAACTTACCTCCTGGAGTGACCGAAGTTTACATTCACCCAGCGTTGGCAACAAAAGAATTGAAAGAAATTACTCATTCGTACAGTATGCGTCAAGCAGATGTGGATATTTTTACTGACCCAGAATTAAAAGAAGTGATAATGAAAAATAATATTCACGTTATTGATTTTGTAAAATTGAAAGAATGGCAACGGAAACAAACAGGATGGAGTAAAGCTTTAAAAGCTGGCGATGTTTTTCCCGAATACTTAAAGATTTTGGAAGAAAAAGCACAGAATTCTATTCAGTGGAAAGTTCTTACGCGCAATCAAAAAGCGTGGAGGTTGAAATAGATGGTTTTTGAATCCCTGGATTTTATCAGGGGTTTTTTTATTATCATTTAAGTGATTTCACTAAGCGAAATCCAATACGGCTCTTGGCGTCGGTTGCTTCATATAACTCACGCACTTCTGAACGAAAAATTACAAAACTGTATCCGCTCCAACTCCCACCGCGAGCAACTCGCTTTCCATATTTAGTTCCCACAGGATCTATTGCTTCTCGTGTTGAAGGTGTGTAGTTGTCATCACACCATTCAAGAACATTTCCTATCATATCGTAAAGCCCAAACGCATTTGCGCGAAAACTCTTTACCGAAGTTACTTCGACAAATCCATCATTTACTGGGAGTGGTTTCAAATAACTAAATTGTTGTACAAGTCTTGGGTTACTGCTTAGCAACATTTGTGTGCTGCGGTCATAATATTTTTTGCCTGCTTCTTTGTCATAAACATTTGCATATGTTGTTATTAGAAGCGGATTTTTACCCCAAAAAAATAAAGAGCTCGTACCTGCGCGACAAGCATATTCCCATTCGGCTTCTGTTGGTAATCGATATTCATTGTTTAGTTTGCGCAATAAAATTTTTGTAATTAAATTCCATGAGACAAATGCTGTGGGGTGAGTATTATGATCGCGAACATGATATTTTTTTTTATTGTAAGGATTAAGCATCAATGTTTTCCCTTGCCATGGACGATGATTTTCTCCCATAACAGATCGCCATTGTTTTTGAGTAAATTCTGATTCACTAATCCAAAATGGCTTACTTAAGGTAATTTGACGTCGAGGTATCTGGGGAATTGTTCTTGATCCCATCCAAAATTTTCCTGGAGGGATGAGTAGCATCTTTATTTTTTCATTTGCGATGGTAAATTCTTGGCGAAAATCTTGAAGGTTGTGATTGTTTTGCGCATACCAAATTTGATATTTGTTTACGAAAAGTTGTTTCTCATAATGTTGCAGTTCTTCCCATTTTTGATTTGTAAAATCAAAATATTTGCCGTTCCAGCATTTTTTCCAAACATTTGCATCCATAGGAAGACTCTTTTTTTTATTTATTATTGAAGTTTTGACAGGCGTCTTTTGTCTTTGGCGTTTTTGTTGTGATGAATTTACTGACATATACAATGTAAAAAATACAATGCTGACTGCCGCTCCTGTTAGAATACTTAGTATTAATGCACTAGAGCTTTTTTGTTGTCGCGGTTTTTGTCTTGTGCGGCGTTTGGGAATAGACTGATATTGTGCTACAACATCTTTATCTTGTATTTGAATTTTAATAGAGTGAAGTGAATCTACCAAGCTTTGTTCTATGATACTTATACTGAATTTGTTTTTAATAACCGGATTTACTAACTGATGATGTAAACGCGCGAAAAAATTAGCGATGACCCCAGCATTTTGCCACCTGTCTTGAGGCGATTTAGCCATTGATTTGGCAACAATATTGGATATCTCTTCATAAAGTACAATATTTTGTGGTGTAGTTTTGATTATATTTTTAACTAGTGGGGGAGTTTCATCGTTTACTGCCATCATACAACCAATAGCGCTTTTTTTGTTAAAAGGAGAGTATTTTGTTGTCGTAAATAATTGATATAGAACAATTCCAAGAGCAAATATATCACTTGTTAGTGTTACTTTGCCCTTGGTTTGTTCTGGACTCAAGTACATTGGTGTTCCAACAACATTTCCTCCAAGTGTCAGCTTAGTTGAATGTTCGTTGTGTAGATCTTTACTTATACCCAAATCAAGTATTTTAACAATACCTTTTTCTAAATTAACCATAATATTTGAGGGTTTAATATCACGGTGAATAATACCTGTTGTGTTTAGTATTTGAATTCCGCAGGAAATTTTATTTGCGATAACCAGTTGATCTTGTAATGAAATTTTTACTCCACTTATAAAAAGATCTTCTAAAGATGTTCCTTCTACAAACTCAAGAACCATATACATCTGATTGTTTTCTTGAAATAACTCATATGCACGAATGAGATTTTCGTGGCAAACAGAAGATAAAAACTTATATTCGCGTATAAAACGATCATATATATACTTGTTTTTGGCGTTTGTTATTACCTTTATTGCCACGATTTTTTGTGATGGTATATGAATCGCTTTATAAACACTTGCCATTCCTCCTTTTCCCAGAGGGGAATGTATATGATAATTTTTTATATGTCTTTTTAAGGATGTTGGTATCTTTTGGGTGAAATCTTTTTCATTGCTTGTTTTTAAGCTTGCGAGAAAATTTTCAGATAGGTCATCAGTCATCTTTTATCCTACGAAAAATAAGGATTGCTCCCTTGGGTATGGTCTGTTTGGTCATATACGGCATTGATCGTTGGAATTTCTCGTTTTAGAGTACTCTCAATACCATTTTTTAGAGTAGCCATAGCCATACTACATCCTTGGCATCCACCTGATAATTCAACATACACATCGTTATTTTTTACTTCAAGAAGATTTGCACTACCACCATGCATTGCTAAACCAGGATTAATATGTTGATCTAACACTTCTTGTACGCGTGTTGCTAGATCTCCTTGTGGTAATTCTGCCTGTAAATCAGTAGAAATAAGCACTTTTTCATTGGCTATACAATCGCGAATTTCTGTTCCTATTTTCTTGGCGAACTGTGGCCACGGATCCATTGTGTTTTTCGTAACGTATAGTGAATTATTTTCTACATAGACTTGATCGATTCCACTAATAGAGAATAATCTTTCTATTAATGGAGATCCTTGTGCTTGTTCGGGTGTTTTAAAGTTATATTTTTGACCAGTATATATGTTGTATGCTACTTCAAACATACATATTTGTGGGTCCATTTGCGGATGACAGGTTATTGCTATTTTTTCACTCATAGCTGAATTCCTAAAAGTTATTTTATAAATGAGTTACGAAATTTTTTTAAGGTATATAAGCTTACGTGTTGAAAATTTTTTGCAACTTACTTAATTAAACGATTTAGTAAGTTTTGTTTAAATTCTTTAGATACTTTGTAACAATAAGTTACGTAGCGTTTAGTTTTTAAATCTTTTGCCACTAATAAATACGGTTTTTCTTTGGATTTTGTTCCTTGCATTCGTTCTTCTGTTACATCATCTTCTAAAATTTGAATTTCAACAGGAAGATTTTCGTAAGTAATAAACTTTGGCGATGTTAAATAAGCAATTGCCAGTGTATCAAAGGGATTAAAACCTTCAACATCAAATACTACTTTCCATAAATTTAACCAGCCTTTAGCGTGAGGAACAAGCCACTTGCAAGCATCGTCTCCTTGATTTTCTAATAAATCTAGGTCGCTTTTTGTGATCCACACTTGTGATGAAATTTCGAAAGGTGCTAGAACAATGGGAACGTTGCTTTCTAGTAACTGAGCAAAACTTTTGGAATCTCTTTCAAAATTAAAATCGCGATGCGCTTTGTTATTTTTGGTGCCTGTTTGAAATCTTGCGCCTGGTCGTCTACCTGCAACAGCAATAATCTCTTTTATTTGCTTGGTTATTTCTGGATGATTATTGACTACAGTTGCAACATTGGTAACAGGGCCAAGCGCTAGAATGGTTAATGGTTTCTCCTTGAGAGCTTCTAGCATTTTTTTTGAAGCTTCTGTTTCTAAACCAACCGGATCATTTTCTGATGCGCCTTTATAAACAGGAATTTTGTTTTTGCTAAATTCTTTTACAATAAATTGCGCTATAGGGTAACCTTTTTCAAGACTTGTGTTACCAAAAACTACGCTAATTCCAACTATGTTTAGTTCTGGAGAACGAAATGCTTGTAATAAGGCTACTGCATCATCAACATCACGATACTGAATGCCAGCAGCTGGGTCAGCATCGATCCAGACATCGATTTTTTCTTGGGTGTAAATAGAGCAAAGTAGTATTACACACATAGATATCAATTTCATGTTTTTCCTAATCAGTTTCGGATAATGTATTATCAGGTGTTATTACAAGACGATACGATAATTCTAGTAGTTTGTGTTTGTCTTGTAAACTGTATTTTAGAGGTAGTTGCGCAACACCAAGCAAACGGCGCATGATTTCAACTCCTGCAAAGCGAAATGCTAATTTGACATCGAAAGAATTTATTTTTTTGTAATGTGCAAAAATTTTGTACACAAAACTACGCGGTTGTTTTGCTAAAAGTAGGTGTGCAATCATTACTCCCATGTCAAACTCACAAGGTCCAGAGAAACAAAATTCAGCATCAATGATTTTTACACCGTTATCTGTCATAAGCCAACTTCCAGGATAGTAATCGCCGTGAAGTAGAGTTTTTCCATTTTCTAAATATAGCTTTCCCAACAGTTGTAGTTGATGTTTGTAGTCTTGTTTTGTTCTAAAATCACAAGCGACATTGTTTAAACCAGGAGTAATTTCGTCTAAGTTGATAAAGTTATTTTGAAAAGGAATTACATAAATATGCTCATAATTGAGTTTACGCATATCTGTGTTCTCAATTGTTTTACTTTTGGTGTTGTGTAGTTTGGCTAAAAATAGTGTTAGTTGTTCTACATGTTCGCTAGAAATAAGTTTATTATTATAAATATATGAAAAATCTTGTGCGTTACCTAAGTCTTCGAAGATTAGTATATATGATTTTTTATCCATATGTAATAAGCATGGCATGTTGCTTGTTAAATCTTTGTTGTTATTGATATTTTGGTAGAATTCCCCTTCCATTAAAGCTCTTTCTACTGGAGCCGCTATATTTGGGAATTTTTCTACCCATGGTCGCGATTGCTTGATAATGAAAGTACGTTGATTGCTAAATACACGTAAAGTGCAGTTCATATTTCCTTCGCCAGCGACTTCTACATTGGAGATTTGTTCATTGGTTAATAAATACTTTTGCTGTGAAAGATAATCACTTATGCTTCTGATATTAGATTCTAAAAAATAAGAGTTAGAATGTGTGGCGTGGAATGTTTGTTTATCCATTTTGTAATTCCTGCTATATAACAAGACAGACGTCATGGAATTCCATGACGTCTGTCTTAAGTTTGTTTGTCGATTTTGCCTAAACCATTAGAATGGTTAACTGGTTGTCATTAATTAGATCATGAGTATTACCTTATACGAATGTAGAGCATAAGTGAAAATGTACTTTTCTAATTGATGACGCGCTCTGCGTTTTAATCCAAAGCTTTCCAGTAATTAGAGTCTTGCCCAGTGTTTCCAGAAGCAAAACTTCCTTGAAGACTGTTGGCATTTTCTGCATCTATTGCAAATGCAGCGTTTGCTTCTGGCTTGACCCAAGAATTATAGTTTTGTGTTTGAGTAACAACGATATCTCCTTCTTGGTTCATCGCATATACCGTATCACCCTTGGACATTGGCCAAGCGTAAACAACAAATTTATCATAACTAGCATCTTCTTTTTCTTCAGCAGAAGATTCGCCTACCGCTTCTCCTGAACCAGCGCGATATATATAGAAGTGATAGTAACCATCTTCAAACATTCCGTTGTTATAAGAATATAAACCGTAGACATAACTATTATCAGTTAAGTTTGCAAGAGAGCCATAACTTTGTCTATCTAATTTATACATTTGTTGCGCAGTTAGGATGGTTCGCAAACGGTTTCTTACCATTTCTTTTCGCGCAGCCTGTTTTTGCTTTTCTACCATCGGAATGGCAATCGCCGCACCAACTCCTATTGCACTAGCTCCTGGAAGTATAAATGTCATAGGTGATGTATAGGACATTAAAATACCATCTTTAGTTGAAGCATAAGAAGTCATGAGTGGTTTTAAATGACGACTTATTGTTGTTGCTTGTGGTAGATCAGCAACGCTAAATGGAACTCCTGCTGCGCGTGCTATACCTTCAAAAGAACGAAGTATTGGTATGGCAGTGTTCCATAAATAGTTGAACATTTCGCGAAAATCTAAGTAGATAACAAAAGAAGCTTCACTAGGCAGGAATTTTTGTAGTGCCTGAAAGTCAGCGTTTGTGGTTATACTCTCTTTCCATTTTGGACGATCTTCTAGAAAAGACTTCATATCTTGTACACTTGATGCCATATATAAAGTGTTATTTTCTACCAGCAAAGCTTGACCAGAAATATTTCCTATTTTTGGAAGAGCTTTGAAAGGACGCATATTAAACAACTGACCAGTATTTTGTGAAAAATAATGGATTGTTTGACCAGCGAACTCGATTTTTTTAATAGAAATTTCGTGATTAGTGGCTAAATCATTTGCAATTTGCCAGAATTTTTCTGCGTCTTTGAGCGCAACTCCACCAATATTGCGCGGAATGAGTCCACCTTCTTCTGGCATATAACTGCAAGAATAAAGTTGAGTGCCAACAGTTTCGAGAAGACCATTATCGAAAGAAAATTTAAGTTCTCTTTCTATTTCGGACATTATTTGCTCGTACATTTGTAGCAAACTGCCGTCAGGAGCTACATCTTCTAAAACAGCTTTGATATTGTTTAGTTGTTTTAGAAGATCAAAGCGCATTAAGGAAACAGAATTACTGTGCTTAGGGATGTACTTGAGGACGTTTGTTGATACTGGCTCTATATCTAGTAAAGACATAACTCCGTTTTTTTCACCGGGAACATGCATATAAAAATCTGTATTGATGTTGTTACCAGCAACGTTAACTCCAACTCCAATGGCTTTAATTCCTGCTACCCCTAGTTTTTCCATCATTGGAGCTACTTGAGGAGGTGCCATTGGCATGAATTGTTTCATTGCTGCTTCAATGTTGATATAGAGAGACTCTACAGTGGTACCATTTCTGTGCACTTGTGCGGCCACAGCTTTTACATTTTCGGTGTCTTTTAAAAGAACTGAATCTGTACCAGAGATTATCTGTTTTAAAAGTGTGTCTTGCGACCCAATAACGAGAGTGTTGCCTATAATTGTATAAGTAACTCTCATATGTGGAGGCATTTGTTCTACACTGTGTAGTGTGTACTCGCCATGTTGTTGTTCCGCAAAAGTAAAACCTGTGCTTTGTTTTGCCAGGTTAAGAAGAGAGTCTATTGCTTCGCGGTTGTCTCCGAAGTCTATAGAGAGAACAGCTCCAACGCTTTGCTGCTGAGGGTTAATATCCACAATAGCAAGTGCAACTTCACCATGGAAAATACCAAGAGCTTTTTCTAATGGCATTCCTAAAATCTGTGATGCTTGTCCCATAGCTCCATCTAAATGCATTTTAAATGGATCTATTGTCTTTTTTATGAAATTTTGTACTTCAGGTTCGTTAAATAGTTTAGAAAGTGCAGATTCCTTCATTGCAGATCTAGACTCAGAAACATTAGGCATACGCCACGTTACTAATGTACGCTCTGGCAACTGATTATAAAGTTGAAAATTGTCTTGTGCATTTGCACACACCAGCATGGCCATAGCGATACACAAAAATATTTTTTGCATTATAAACCTCTTTTAAACAAAAACGAGCAATACGCTCACTTATTCTGAATACCAATAATTGCCGTCTTGGCCCATATCGTTTACTGCAAAATTTCCTTGTAGGTTAGTAGAATCTTTTTGGTCGACATACGCAGCGTTAGCAGATGGTATATTCCAAAGATTGTATGTACTAGCATAACAAGAGATAATTTCACCATTTTGGTTGATAGCAAAAACGCGATTTCCTGTTGATCCATGTGACTCAGGCCATGCATATACTACAAAAGATTGTTCTTGTAGAGTCGCTGCACTTTCATTGAGCTCGCCAGAGAAATTCTTTTCACCTATCGCAGTGTCTGTACCAGGCAAGTAACAGTAAAAATAGTAACCACTTTTCGCTGCGATTCCTTGCTCAAAATTGAAAGAACTCAAATAACCAGGACTAGCAGGAGCATTGGTTCCACGCACGTTTATTTGTCCAGTTAATTCTTGTAAAAAAGCGTATTCGCCCATTCCATTTTGATTTTGGTCAACAGCATTTGATGATTGAAAAAGCATTTGTGAGGTTGTTATTGATTTTAAGGTTGCCATCGCAGATGCTTCATTTGCAGACATTCGCGCACGAAGAAATCCAGGTACTGCAACAGAGGCTGCCAGAGCAACACCAGATACAGCGATTATAGGCGCTGTTGCTTCGATTGTTCCGTTAGAAGCTAAAAGAAAACCGTGCTTGTCGCATGTGTAACTTAAACTTCCAGGTGTTAAATAACGGCTAATTGTTTTTGCACGTGGCAGTAGAGCGCTATCAAATGGAATGCCTAAACTACGAATAGCGCCATCAAAAGGACGGAGTATCGGAGTTATAGTGTTCCATATTTGGCAAAATGGTTTGCGTAAATCAGAGTATACAAAAAGTGAACTATTTTGAGGAATATGTTTTTTTACAGTTATAAAATCTTCATTTTCAGCAAGAGACTTTTCCCAGCTTCCGCGATTTGCAATAAAATCTTTTGCGTCGTGAACGTTTCCTGCCATATAAAGATAATTATTTTCTATGAAAAATGCTACTCCAGATAATCCTAATCCAAGACCGAGAATAAAACCTTGCATTGGATTTTTTTCCAATTTCTTGAATGGATCTTTCCCTAATTCACCTAGAGGTGTTGATAGATATTGTAAAGTGATACCGTCAATGTTTATTTGTTTAATATCAAGTTGTACGCGCTCACAAATACTATGTACAACTGACATAAATTTATCAACATCTCTTATTTCTAGAGAACTTATACCTCGAGGAACTAATCCTCCTTCTTTTGGCATGTAGGCAAATGAATAGCTTTCTGCACCTAAAGAAGCAAAAAAATCATCTTTTAAGGAAAACCCGAGCATTTGCGAGAGTTGCGCGCTACCTTGTTTGTACTGTTCTAGGAGACCACCGCGCGGATCAAGTTCTTGTAGTGTTGATTCTACTTTAGCAAAAAATTCGTTATAATCAACATGCATTAAGGATGCAGAGATACTATCGTGAGGTATTTTAGCTGTGTTGTCTTCTTGAACTCCACCAAAGTCGAATAATGACATGATGCCTTTTTTGTCTTCGCATTGAAGAAAAAGAGTGGTGCCAATTCTTGGTCCAGTAATCGTACCTCCTGCTGCAATCGACTTTATACTCATAAGTCCAAGCATCCCACCGATTTGTTGTGCTTGAGGTGGTATCATCGGAGAAAATTGTTGTAGCAACTGCTCTATGTTCAAGTACATCATTTTTGACGGGACAGAGCCTTCTGGAAAAACCTTGGAAAGTACAGTTTTGAAGTTTACACTGTTGTTTAGCTTGTTGCTTTTGCCTGTAATTAGTTCTTTCATTAGCTCTTCGTCAGAACAAATTACCAAAGAATTGCCAACGATTGCATAGCAAACGGTAGTATTTGGTGGTGATTGTTGTAGAAGTAAAACCTCAACATTTTCGTGCGATACAGATAAAAATGTTGCACCAGTCATTTGCTTAAGTAGTTCAATAGCCTTGTTTACTGTCGCACCATTTTCTCCGAACTCAATGGCTACTACAGCGCCTACCGCTTCTTTACGAAGGTCGATATCCACAAGTGCTAAAGTGACTTCACCTTGGAAAATACCTAAAGCGTCTTCTAGAGAAATACCAAATTGTTGCTGCGTTTGTTGTAGAAAACCTTCTACCTGTGGTTTTGCGATATCATATATTGAATCAATAAACATCTTTGTTTCAGGATCTTTGAATAACTGATACAAAGATGTTTTTTGAAAAGCATCAATAGTTTGTGGTATGTTAGGCCAGTGGGCTATAGCTAAGCTACGATTTGGCAACTGATTAATTAGCGAAAAATTCTCTTCTTCAGCGTGAACTGATAGGGTTGTCATGAGAATTAATGCCAAATACAATGTAAATTTGGCATATTTTTTCATAGAAAATCCTTTCTAAAATAGAGCTTGGTTTAATTTTCAAAGGATAGGACCAGTAACTAGGGTAACATTTATGATACAAAAATCTAAAATGAAGGTATGCCCTTAACTATGAGCCTTGTTCGTCTATCCATTTGAGTAAAGCATCTTTTGAACGTAGACCTGTAAGAGTCGAAGCTACATTTTCTCCTTTAAAATACATTAAAGTTGGAAATGCCATAACCCCATATTTTTGGGCTAGATCAGCTAAGTTTCCAGCATCTACTTTAGCCATTACAATATCTTCGCGTTCGTTAGAAATTTCTTCTAGAATAGGCGCTAGTGCACGGCAAGGGCTGCACCACTCAGTGAAAAAATCTACAACAACAGGCTTTTCATTTTTTAGAACTTCGGCTTCAAATTCATTTGCATTTTGTATTTGTTTCACTTTAATTCTCCCAAGTAATAGTTAGGGCTTGTTGATATGTCCTAAATACGTAAAAAAAAGTATTTTTGTTTAAAAAAAATTTAAAAAAATATATTAAGACGCTCTATATGCTAAGAGGTTTGTATTTTATTTGCCTTGGTTTGTCTGCATCTTCACCTAATCTTTCGCGGCGGTCTGCTTCATATGCCTCGTAGTTTCCTTCGAACCATACTACTTTACTATCCCCTTCAAAGGCAATGATATGCGTAGCAAGGCGATCTAAAAACCATCTATCGTGAGATATGACCATAACGCTTCCTGCAAAATCGTTGATTGCTTCTTCCAGTGCGCGTAGAGTTTCAACATCCAAATCGTTGGTAGGTTCATCGAGAAGTAGTAAGTTGACGTGTTCTCTTAACATTTTTGATAAATGAACGCGATTGCGCTCTCCACCCGACAAAACTCCGACGAGTTTTTGTTGGTCACCGCCGCGAAAATTGAAAGATGCACAATAAGCGCGACTTTTCGCCATTCTTTTTCCTAAAGAAATTTCATCTTGTCCGCCAGATATTTCTTCCCACACTGTTTTTTCATCATCTAGAGTATCACGTGATTGATCGACACAACCGATCTTAACTGTTTCCCCAAATTTTAATTCTCCAGAATCTGGTTCTACACTTTGCGAGATCATGCGAAATAGTGTTGTTTTTCCAGCGCCGTTTGCACCAATAATACCAACAATTCCTCCTGGCGGTAGTCTAAAACTGAAATCGTCGATTAGCAGTTTCTCTCCGTAGGCTTTGCGAATATTTTTGCCTTCGACAACTAGATTTCCTAGTCTTGGTCCGTTTGGTATTACTATTTGTGCTATACCAGGTATTTTGGTTTGTTCTTTTTCTGCTAGTTCATTATAAGAACGAATACGCGCCTTATTTTTTGCTTGTCTTGCTTTAGGAGACTGTCGTACCCAGTCTAATTCTTTTTGTAAGTACTTTTGTCTTGCAGATTCTCGTTTTTCTTCTTGTTTTAGACGTTTGTGCTTTTGCTCAAGCCACGTAGAGTAATTGCCTTCCCACGGAATTCCTTCGCCGCGATCTAGTTCCAAAATCCAACCTGTTACGTTGTCCAGAAAGTAACGATCGTGAGTGATAAGAACTACTGTCCCAGCATATTCGCTCAAAAAACGTTCTAACCATGCTACTGATTCAGCATCTAAGTGGTTTGTTGGTTCATCTAAAAGTAGCATATCTGGTTTTTGTAATAGTAATTGGCACAAGGCAACGCGCCTTTTTTCTCCACCAGATAAATTTTCTACTTCTTTTTCTCCAGGAGGACAACGCAACGCATCCATTGCCATTTCAATTTGCCGATCTAGTTCCCAGAGATTTTCTGCATCAATTTGCTCTTGTAACTTGGCTTGTTCTTCGATAAGGGCATTCATTCCTTCATCGTCAGTGACTTCTGCAAAAAGATCATTTACTTTTTCGTAACGATCTAAGACACTTTGTTTTTCAGCAACACCTTCCATTATATTCTGTAATACATTTTTATTTTTATCAAGTTGCGGTTCTTGTTGAAGGTAGCCTATTTTTACTCCCTTTGCAGGCCAAGCTTCGCCTTCAAAAGCAGTGTCTTGCCCTGAAATTATACGTAGTAAAGTACTTTTTCCTGATCCGTTGTGTCCAATCACTCCGATTTTGGCTCCTGGTATAAAAGAAAGCCAAATATCTTTTAGAATCTTTTTATCACTACTCGGATATACTTTGCTAACACCCTTCATTACATATGTGTATTGATAGGACATCAATCATTCTCCTGTTTACCTAAATAAATATGGTCGCGTTTATACGCGACCTGTTTTCTGTTCCAATAATATTTTGTTTGGGGCTATTAGGGATGCGGAAATTATTTTCCATCACATTCCTAGTTCCCTATATAGTAAAACTGACCGTCAACCCAACGCGCGAAATAATTACCGTTTTTGGTCACCCATATTACTTTGTGTCCTGCTTTTGCCATTTTACCGTATTGCGAAGGTTTATTGGGGTTTTGTTCTAAAAAACGGTAGGGCTTAATATCAACAAAATGAACACCATTAGATTTGTATTTTTTTACCCAGTATTGGTATTTACCCACTATCACTTCTTTGTGATCATTAAACATGGCGTCTGCCACTTTTGTGGTTAAATCTTCAATATCCATGTCTAAAGAAAATTTATCTATGGTAACATGCCCTTGGCTATCAGTGATGTTTATTTCAACGCCTTCGTGTTTCTTTAGGATAAGGCTATACATTTTATCTACTGTTGCTGCAAATTTATCTTTACTAAATTCAATTCCTAGTTTTGTTGTCAGAAGAGGAGGAATATCATCAGGGCTCATAAAAATAGGTATGACTTTCTTCTTTAACTTAATTCCTGTCATCCACTCTAACTGAACAGATTCTGAATCAAAAGAGTTGTTTGTACAAAAAACCAAAACCACATGACATTTTGCTAAATTGTCATTCATATATTTCATAATATCGTCGTGCATATGTTCTTCCCAATAAAGAACATCTGCGATTTGATCACGATTTTTTAATGATTTCGCTATTTCAGAAATTTGAAATGTTTCTGAATCAGGTGTTGCGTAACTAATAAAAACGAGAATCCCCATTTTGTTTTCCTTATTTCGAACATACCATAAAATTGAATTGAAGTTTTTGAGCCGAAAAAATTGTGAGACCTACAATTGCTAAGCTGAAGCGAATAATTCGAAAGATTATACGATATTACTGTTAATGTTGTTTGTTTTAAATTAAACAACCAAAGTCAATAACAAGATCTGCAAATTTACGCATAGGACGAATATAAGTTTCGTAGCCTTCAATAACGCTAGGGTATTGTTTTAAAATGCTTCTTGGTGTACGTCCTCTTTCTTCAATATCACGACGGTATCTACGGGCAAGAATAACCTCTGGAGGCGGATCCATAAAAATCCGTAGAGTTGCTAAGTCTAGAAGAGGTGGATGGAAAGAAAATATACCTTCCACTACAACTATTCCTTCTTCGTTTGGTGTAATTAATGTTCTTGTACCAGCTGGCTCCGAAATTTTCATATCGTAGCGAGGAGTGGTAATTTTTGTGCCTGTTGGTGATTCAGCTAAGTCAATTACTACTTTAGCACAGGCTTCAAGATCTACAGTATTAGGATTGTCAAAATTATATACGCCATCCTCGTCTGGTTCCATTTTCGATTTACCTATGTAAAAATCGTCTGTTCCGACTTTTACATAGTTGGTAAATCGTTTTACTAAAAAAGATTTTCCACTACCACTACGCCCACAAATCGCAACTATACGGCGTCGTTTGTTCATTATCTTCCCTTTGCTAACCTATCGGCAATTTTATGATCAAAACCAATGTCTCTTATTTTTTGTTGTGTTGTTGCTATATCGTATTCTAAACGGTAGTAATGAATTTTATACTCATCTGTGTCGAGAATAGCGCATGAAGAAAGTGGACATTGGTCTCGGGGTTGTCCTACACTTCCAGGATTAATAAGATACGTTAGATTACGATCTAGTTGAAAACTAGTACTTTTGTGAATATCTGTTTCGATGTACTTTGAAGAAATAATATAAGGTAAATGAGTATGTCCATAAAAACACACTCCAACACCTGGATGCTCAGTTTTTAGTAGTTGCAAATTATTTTTGGCAACTTGTAGAGAATTGATGTATTCATCTTTATGACGTGGAGAACCGTGAACAAATAAAACAACGTCTTCTAAAGATCTTTCTTCTGGTAAAGATGACACGAAATCCATTTGCTCTGTACTTAAAATATTTCTAGTGTACTCAATAACATGGCGCGTTTCTTTTCTGATTACAGCGTCAATTTCTCCAGAAACAAATCGATCGTGGTTACCACTAATGCATAAAGCACCGTGTTCTAATAAAAGTTCTATGCATTCAGCAGGATTTGCATTGTATCCTACAATATCTCCCAAACAATAAACTTGATCTACGTTTTCTTTTTGGAAGTGTTCTAATACTGTGGATAAAGCTTCATAATTTGCATGAATGTCAGCAACAAGACCTAACTTCATATACTGCCTTTCTAACTTGTATCTTTAGGACATATCCTAATTTTTGGTGGTTAAGGTGTGGCGGTTTTTATTGTAAAATGGAGAAAATTACTTGCCACATTCCTTAAATAATCGTTTACGATTTTGGGGATGTTTTGCAATATAACCCAAGGTATTTGTTTGTTAGGGCAAGCCCTAAATTTGTTCTAACATACCAGGCGGACGTGCCTGGGGTGTGTTACACAAGGTATTTTTTACCTCCCCAAGAAAATTTTTCTTTTAGTACATCGAAGAAATTTCTGTTACCGGTGTTTAAAATATGAAAACATCTCTCTGCTTGCTTTATACGAATGATATCGTGTTCGTGAATATCAAAATATACTTGACCATCAGCAGTAAAAATACAACCTCCAGGATAAGGAGGATAAAAACAAATTTCAATGACATTATCTGAAGGAATTATTACTGGACGCATCGTAAGTGTATGAGGACAAATAGGAGTGATAACAATTGCACACATATTTGGTGTGAGTACGGGGCCACCTGCAGACATCGAGTAAGCTGTAGATCCGACTGGAGTTGAGATAATAACACCATCCCCACCGTAAGTACACATTTCTTCATCATTCACTTTTATTTGGCAACAGATCATTCTTGAAGCTATGTTTTTAATGACACCATCATTAAGTGCTACAGTTTCATTAATAACTTTACCATCACGAATAACTTCACAGTGCAGCATAATACGTTTTTTAATAACAAATTCTCCACTTACAATTTTTGATATGCATTGTGGTAATTCGTTTACTGACACTTCTGTTAAAAAACCGACTTTACCAAAATTGATTCCAACAACAGGGATAGGAGCTTCTAACTGACGAGCTGTAGATAAAATAAATCCATCTCCGCCAAAAACTATGATACCTTCTATTTTTTTTTGCGAAATGATAGTGTTGTCTAATTGTTCTGGTTTTTCAAAACAATCAACTAATTTTATGGGAGTGTCAGATGATTGAAAAGCTCGCACTGCTTTACGAACTTCTGACTTACTGAAATCTGCGACAATGGCAAATTTTTCCATTTTAATTTTCTCGATTCACTACATAGTCAGCTAAATATGTTAAGAAACCAGAGTTAGGAATGTCGACAATGAGCTCTTTTGCTTCACTGATTAAATCTTCGGCACGTTGACGTGATTTTTCTATGCCTAAAAATTTAGGATAAGTATTTTTTCCTTTGTCGTTGTCTTTACCTACAGCTTTTCCCATTTTTTCTGATGTGCTTGTTACATCTAAAATGTCGTCCATTATTTGGAATGCAAGTCCTATTTTTTCACCAAATAAATTTAGAGCTTCTATGCGCGAAGAAGAGGCCTTAGCGCAAACGGCGCCACACTTAGATGATAAGGCAATAAGTGCGCCTGTTTTATTGCGATGAATGTAATTTAATTTTTCTAAGGAAATTTCAGTATTTTCACTAGCGATATCGTTGATTTGTCCTGCAACCATTCCGCCAATTCCTGAAAGAAGTGCAACATCTTCTATGAGTTGAGGAACAATCGTTTTATCCTTGGTTTGAGCAGCAATTATCCAAAAAGCATGAGTTAAAAGTGCATCTCCTGCTAGTATACCTATATCTTCGCCATATTTCTTGTGTGTAGATAATTTTCCACGGCGATAGTCATCATTGTCCATTGCTGGTAAATCATCGTGAACTAAAGAATAAGCATGGATCATTTCAATGGCGCTGGCTACAGGAAAAGAGTTTACATCGTCACCGCCAAGAAGACGACAAACGGTTATTGTGATAATACCACGTAAACGTTTACCACCACCAAGAACACTATAGCGCATTGCTTCGAGTAGTAATTGAAGGTAGGCTTGATTTTGCGGAATTGCACCTGATAAAAACTCTTCGAGTTCAGCTCTTGTTGTTGTTATTAGCTGTGGATATTCCATTGTATTACACGAGGCTCCTTTAACAAAGGAGTAGGGATTATTACTTAACAAATGATTAAGTATGCTTGGAAACCTATGTAAACCTCGTATCTCCTTTCTTAGGATAAAATATCGATTGTCGCTTGTATATTTATACTAAAACAGCTATTTGGTGATAATAATGGAGTATGTTAATGTTTTTTGCCTTCAAAATCATCTTCTTTTAATGATCCGTCGGGATTTTTTGTTAACATTACGATCTTTTTTTTGGTATCTTCAAGCATCGAGTGACATCTTCGCAATCGTTCTATTCCTTCTTCATATTTTGCAAGGGATTCTTCTAGCGGTAAGTCTCCTCTTTCCAGTTCACCAACTATTTGTTCTAAACGCTTGATAGAAGTTTCAAAAGTTTCTTTTTCATTCATATTAAATAAGCACATGGTATGTGAATACCAAGCACCTCCTTGTTATTATTGCAAGCGAAATTGTAAATCTTCGGGCTTTCCGAAGCTTCTGTATTTTGTATTAGTTTTATAGAACTTGCAATATCAAGTGTGGGTAGAATTTGTTTATCTTATTGCTTTTCTCTTTAGCTGTCAAATCTTTTTGCATTTGCATTGGATGTGTCCGTATTCATATTTCCTATAATTCGATATTTTTAAGCACTGGCTTTATCACTTTTTCAAGTATATAACAATATTATAGATTTTTGAAAGACCGCGCTATTACTTGAAGTAACTTGAGTTTTGTAAAAATATAAATAGAAATGTATTCTAGTAACATTTGTCTTGAAAATTTATTAAATGTCTTATTAAAATTGAAAAAATTTGTACCTCACTACTTGAGATTTGCTATTAAAATTTAACGATGCGAACATTTGTTTTACTAATTGTTAGTTTAAAGGGCTATCAATTTAAACGTGATTTGTTAAACGCGTGATTTTAGTCTAGTACTTATTGGAGTCAATGAAGCATGAAATGATTTTTTGAAATAAGAGGTAAAATGGCTGCAATAACAATAACATCAGTTTTTTTCGTTCCTTTACAGAATTAAGAATTTTTGCTATTTTAGGCATGTGGAAAATCTATAAAACGGTTTAGGAATATATCCTAAGTATTTGTTTAAATATATAATTCATCAGTGAAAGGTAGTGTTGATGCCCTTAAATGAACTATCACAACATTTAGATAAGTTGAAAGAAATACTTCCTAATGTTTTAAGTGAAATATCTGATGAGACATTGCGTAATAATTTAGAAAACACAACACAATCTTTGATTAATCTCATCCCTGTAGCAAAAAAAACTTTGAATGATACTCAAGATTTGGTAGATGCTTTTGGTTCTTGGCAAAAGGAAAATACACGTTTGCAAAATGCTCTGTCTTCTTTTGGTATGGCATTACCTGAAATGTCAGTTGTTTCTGTAAATGACAGCGAAGGTACGCTAGATGAAACGGCAAAAGAAGAAATTCAGCAAGAAGTAAAAGGTAATGAAGGTACGCTAGATGAAACGGCAAAAGAAGAAATTCAGCAAGAAGTAAAAGGTAATGAAGGTACGCTAGATGAAACGGCAAAAGAAGAAATTCAGCAAGAAGTAAAAGGTAATGAAGGTGCGCTAGACGAAACGATAAAAGAAGAAAAAATTCAACAAGAAGTAAAAGGCAATGAAGATTCTTTAGACGAAACAGTAAAAGAAGAAATTCAACAAGAAGTAAAGGACAATGAAGACTCTTTAGGCGAAGCAACTAAAAGTGAAGAGGTTTCTCTTACTAAAGTGGATGTAAATTCTTTAAATAAACGAGATGAGTTTCTTACAAATGCTCTTACTAATTTGTCTGATTCGCCGATTGAAAATGAAAAACCAAGTGTTACAATTAGTACTCCTCAAAAACATTTTGATACAATAGATAATCTTGGTTTTTACTTGAGTGAAGACGAAGTCATGCAAGAATTGCAAGTAGATTTAACAGATTTGAAAGAAATGGTTGAACAAAAAAAGTTAATACCAACAGTTATAGATGACAAGAACTATTTCTCAAAAAAGAAAGTTTCTTTGCTTCGGTCTGTGGCAATGGAGTCCTCAACTATTGTTATTGAAAAACCAGTAAAACAACCAATGAGTATTTTCGGTGGCAAAAGTTCAAGTGAAACTTCTAAGAAGGAAAAGTTAAAAGATTATTATAATGAAAATGAAGTGATGGAAGAGCTACAAATAGATTTAGCAAGTTTAAAAGAAATGGTTGAAGGAAAAAAATTAATACCGACAGTTATAGATGATAAGAATTATTTTTCAAAGCGGAAAGTTCTTTTACTTCGTTCGATGGCGATGGAACTTTCTACAATTGTAATACAAAAACCAAAGAAAAAAAGCCCTTTGCATTTTTGGAAAGATAAGTAACATTGTTTAAACCGAATTTAACGGGTGCAATTATGGGATTGCGCTCAATTTAACTACAAAGGATAATCCATGAGTGAATATACACATCCAGAAGTTCTTGTAAGTGCTGATTGGCTTGCAGAACATATAGACGATCCTAACATTCGTATTGTTGAATCTAACGAAGATATTTTGTTATACAATACAGGTCATATTCGTAATGCTGTTAAGATTGACTGGCAAAATGATCTTCAAGATGATTTAATGCGCGATTACATTAGCAAGGAAAAGTTTGAGAACTTGATGGACAAAAAAGGCATAGGAAGTGATACTACTGTCGTTTTTTATGGTGATAAAAGTAATTGGTGGGCATGCTATGCTTTTTGGGCATTTACGATGTATGGGCACAAAAATTGCAAATTATTAAACGGTGGTCGTCAAAAATGGATTAGTGATGGCAGAGAAATGACAAAAGACATTGTTGAGTTTCCAGCGCAGAGCTATACTGTTTCAGAAGTTAACGAGGAAGAAATTCGCGCTTTTCGCGATCATGTTCTCAATCATATAGAACAGAAAAAGCCGCTTATTGATGTTCGTTCTCCTGGGGAATTTACCGGCGAGCTTTTGCATATGCCTGACTATCCACAGGAAGGTTCTTTGCGCGGCGGACATATTCCTGGCGCTAAAAGTGTTCCGTGGTCTCAAGCCGCAAATGAAGATGGGACTTTTAAAGGTAGACAAGCTCTTGTCGAATTATATAAAGAAGGCGCTGGCATTGATATTAATGATGATGTCGTTGTCTACTGTCGAATTGGAGAACGATCTTCGCATACGTGGTTTGTACTACGCTATTTACTAGGATATAAAAACGTGCGCAACTATGATGGTTCATGGACAGAATGGGGTAATCTCGTACGTGTTCCTATCGAAAGACCATAGAAAGTATTGTTATGAATGCTCTACAGGAGATTATTACTGATTTTCAACAAATGTCGCGCGATGAAAAACTTGATACATTAATGGATTACTCTGAAAATTTACCAGATCTACCAGAACGTTATCATGAAGCCAGAGATAAAGGTCAAAATCGTTTGCATGAATGTCAGACACCAGTGCATCTGTGGATAGAAATACACAATGAGAAAATACAAATGTTTGTCGATGTTCCGCGAGAATCACCTACAGTACGTGGTTTTGTGGCACTTTTAATGGAAGCTTTTCATGACAAAGATCCGCAAGAAGCTTTAAATTGTCCAAATACATTACTAAATTCGTTAGGTTTAGTGCAAGTTTTGGGTATGACGCGATTAAATGGTTTGAGTTGGCTTGTGAAACGTCTTAAGCAAGAAGTAACTAAAGCATGTGTTGAGAATTAGTGTTATTTTTTGGATGATTTGGACTTAACTAGGCATCATTAGTTAGGGCCTGTCATCATTCAATACAGATAAAAATATAACGGATTCATTTAATGATACGCCAGTAGTATTGAGCCCGAGCCCGTTTGCGAGCCCGCGCCCGAAAACTTTTTGAGAGCGACAGAAAGTGATTTATTGGTTCAATACTAGTTTTTTGCGATGGAAAAAGAAACTTGCTTCTTTGATAAATTGTTAGTGAAAGTTTCGGAAACGGGCTCGGGCTCGAAAAAACACACAATATTTTGAATGATGGCACGCCCTAATGAAAAATTATTATGATCTGCCAAAGTTCAGAATTCTAAAGAGTGAAGTTCAATTATTGTTGAATTAAGAGTTGAATCTCGCTCTTGTTTATCCTGTTTTGGCACATGGCTGTCAAGTTAAGAGCATAAAATTATACTTTCTTAATTTGACAGTTATGTGCTTTTGCAGGAATGACGGCCATTAAACTAGGTCATCATTCAAAATGCTTTTCCGAGCGCGATTTCAAAACTTTTAATCAAATAAATAAACATTTGTTACAACTCGCAAAAAACTCTGCTCTTCAATCACCTTTAAAGTTTTCAGAACGGGCTTGCTATTACTCAATATATAAAGCAATGATATTTTAACGATGTCTATTATTCTCTGAATGATGATACGCTACTTATTTTTAGGACATCTTTAGTTATAACCTTTTTCCTTGCACCACGAAGCTAAAGTATCGACCCACACTTCATTTTCATTTAAACATGGAACAACGCGTAGTTCTTTACCACCTGCTTCTTCAAAAATTTCTTTTCCTTCGACGCACAATTCTTCTAACGTTTCCAAACAGTCCGAAACAAAAGCGGGAGAAAGTAGTAATAATTTTTTTACTCCTGACTCTGCTAGTCGAGTAAACTCTTTATCAGTGTAAGGTGTAAGCCAAGGATCTCGGCCTAAACGAGATTGGAAAGAAATGGAATATTTATCTTTTGGAATATTTGCTTTTTTTATGAATTCTTCGCTGGTTCTAGTTACTTGGTGGCGATAACAGTGTTCATGAGCTGGAGAGGCTACTTGGCAGCAATTGTCAACTTGTAAACAATGCTTTTTTGTTTTGTCTGTCTTATGTAAGTGTCGTTCAGGGATACCGTGGTAACTAAACAGTATATGATCGTAATCCCAACTCAAAAAATCCTTTGTACTATCGAGTAAAGCATCTATGTATTTTTCATTTTGATAGTATGGTGGCATAATTTCTAGTTCTACATCCATTTTTAACTTTTTTATAGCATTTTTTACATCGATAACAGCAGTTTCGTAGCTAGACATTGCATAGTGAGGGTACAAAGGAATAAGGAATATTTTTTTTAAGTTAGTGACTTTTTTTGTTAAACTAGAAATAGCTGTCACTGCAGAAGGATTACCATAGCGCATACCAAGTTCTACAGGAGTTGATAGTTTTTTTTGTAGGGCCTCTTGTAATCTTTGACTCAAAATTAAAAGTGGAGAACCCTCTTCCCACCAAATAGATTTATAAGCTTCTGCAGAAGCTTTAGGACGCGTTGGCAAGATAAAACATTCAACAACAAATTTACGTAATAAATATGGCTTATCAATAACGCGCTCGTCCATCAAGAATTGACGTAAATATTTCCTGACATCTGATACCTTTGTTGAATTTGGCGTTCCTAAGTTAACCAGTAAGATTCCGTTTGTGTTTGTTGTATCCATCTTGCTTCCCTTAAAAACTTAGTTGTATATCCATAAATAAATGTGGATATTTTTCTTGTTGTCTTTTCAAATGTTGTAAAGTTTTTACACGAGTTGTATGTGTTTCTGCTTCTAAGATGAAATTTTGAGGATCTTCATCTGGAAAATTGCTAAAAGCTTCTTTTTCCATCATCATAACCCTTGGTTTGTGAGTACGAATTGCACCATCAAGCTCGTATGTAACACAAAAGGTATACCATTTGGTTTCTACAGGCATTCCCATGTCTTTTTTCAAAATCCCATCAGAAAATCTCTCGCCTATCTGATTTAGTATAGCGTTGAGCATGTACCAAGAGTCTTCTTTGGCAAAATGCACTAAGCAGTCACTTGGTTGTACTTGTTTTACACATCTATTTAGTATATCTGCCATAATTTCATTTTGAAATACATAAATCGCATCTCGTTCGAAAATTGTTCGCAGTTGTAGTGCAGGTTTTTTAGTTGTCTTTCCCTCTTTCTCAACTTCGCGAAAAGTCAAAGAATTTAAGGATAATACTACTCTATTGGTAAATCTTTTTTGTTTCCACGCGACGCCTGATTTCCAGCGTCCCCATAACCAACCAATTGATAAAACACAAATGGCCCCAAATATTTCAATCCACACGCTCGCTAATTCAGAGATAAATAGTACTTTCATGACTATTTCCTTTCTAGTATGTTAATCATAGATTGCGATTATGTAATACTTACTGTTCGATATTATTTAACATAATTGCAATACGTCCCCATAAAGATAAAATAAAGCGCTAAAACATTCAACAATTTTTCAAAGAAAAATTTTAGTGCGTTTAAGGCATGCGAATACACTTCGCTTATTTTGTGATAAAATTTTCTTTGGTTTCATTCGTAAGGATTATTTGTTATATATGTTAGTATTTAAGGAGGACTTATGAAGATTAATTTGCGGATTGCAGCAAGAAATGCAATGATTGGTGTGAGTATATATACAATTTACTATTTATTATCGATTTTAGGTGTTGCGTTAGAAATACAGGATCTTGTAGACTTAAATCCTTCTATGGCTGTTTTTATCCAACAGTTTGGTTATATACGCGTAATGCTTTTACCTACACTTGTTTATATTCCTCTAATTATTTTCCTTTATGCTATTTACCAACGATAAAATCATATGTTGTTGTATATAAAGGAAAGAAGATAATTATTTGAGAGAAAAAATTAATGGTTCCTTAAGTTAATATATGTCTTTGTTTGTGCTTTGATAAAAAAAGTTGTTTAGAAGGTAAAACAACTTTTTGAGGAACCATGTATTTTTTTTATATAAACAAAGTAGACTTTCCTTTGTAGAAAAAAAACATTGTCACGCTTTCAATTTTGTCCATTTCGCAATTTGTAAACTCGTCTTTTGTAAAATCAAATGTCCAATCGTCAATGTATTGTTGATTTCGACAAACTGAAAAATATTTTCTGTATTGAGCCCGAGCCCGTTTGCGAGCCCGCGCCCGAAAACTTTTTGAGAGCGACAGAAAGTGATTTATTGGTTCAATACTAGTTTTTTGCGATGGAAAAAGAAACTTTGCTTCTTTGATAAATTGTTAGTGAAAGTTTCGGAAACGGGCTCGGGCTCGAAAAAACACACAATATTTTGAATGATCACACGCCCTAAATACAACTGTTTTTTTCTTTTCTTTATTTATGATTTGATAGTTTTTTTTGCGCTTGTCTCAACAAATCAGGTGAATTAGCAAATTTTTTAACTGCTTGTAGTAGGCGGTCGGTGTGGTTCTCTGCTTTTTTCTCTGCTTTTTTGATTTTGTTAAAAGCCTGAATGTTGTGAAATTGTTGTGCTACTTGTTTTGATACATTGACAAGATTATGAAATATATTGTCAGTTTCACCTTGTTCTAAGGCAATAGACGCTTCAAAACATTCATTTAAAGTCATTACACCACTTTGTAGTTTCTTCTCTCCCGCATCTAAGATATCGCGCGTTTCTTGTAATCCTATACTACTAATTTCGGGCGCAGGCTTGTCTAGTTGTTCGCAATTTTGGCATAGACCTTTGCAAAAGTTTAACAGTATATAATGTTGCCATTCGTCTGTACTCATCTGTTCCCAAGTTTGCGAAATTCTTTCATCGTCGCCATGAAGTAAAGAGAAGTGTGCATACATGCGTGCATTACGCAGTTCTAGTTCTTCGCCAATTTCAAATAGTTCTTTTAGTAGCATTGTATTTCCTTTAACTGACAATTGCAAAGTTGAGTGTTGCGTAGCTTTTATTGTTTTTAGAGCCTGTTATAAAATTATTTTAAGGTGCAAAATTGTTCCTTTTAACTTCGAATTTCGTTATTTTTTTATTATAAAATTACTACTTTACGCTAAAAAAATGCCTTATTAGAAGCTAAAATGCCCAAATTTTTCACCCTCAATTAATTTTGTAACAGGCTCTTAGATCTAAAGTTTTTTGCAGGCAATAGTAGTAATCTTCTAAAAAGAGATATACGTGTGTGGTAGTAGAGCGCTTATTTTTTGTTTTTCTGTTTTTGGTAGAGAATTTTTTTCTAAGTATAAATACCGTAGGTTTTTTAAGTTTTCTATTGCGTTTGGTAGAGTCGAGATTTTATTGTTACTTAGATCTAATTCTTCTAATTGTACAAAATTTCTAATGTCATTGGAAATTTTTTCTAATGAATTATTACGTAAATAACAGTAGCGTAAATTTTTACTTTGGTAAAATTCAGTAGAGAGATTATTGATGTTGTTATGATTTACAAATAAAATTTTTAACTGTGGTAGGTCAAAAGATAATTGTTGCAAAGTGTTGTGCTCTAAATTTAACATTTCTAATTTTGGTAAATGTTGTAAATGCTCTATATTTTGGAGGTGGCAATTATTTGCATATAATTCAATTAATTCAGAAAATTGGTTTATCTCTGTTGGTAGATATTGGAGAGGGTTGTTACTAACGCGTAGTATGCGCAAATAGGATGTTGGTGATATTTGTAGGTTACTCGTTGTTAATTGATTATGTTCTAAACCAATAGATATAATTTTTTTTGCTTGAATAGAACATGAGTTTAAACTATTTCTGTTTACAGATAAAGTTTGCAGAGAATCATTGTTGACTTCAAATTCTTCTAGTAAATTGTTGTTAAGATTTAGATTTTGTAGTTTGTGAAAAGAAGAAAAATCGGTTTCTATGTGCTGTAGTTGATTATTTGCAATGTCTAGAAGCGATAAGTTACTTAGATTTTCTATCTTTGATGATAAAAACTGTAAACGATTACTGCGTAGGTAGAGTTTTTGTAGTTTTTGAAGTTGTGTTATCGCTTGAGGTAGAGAGTCAAAGCGATTGTTGGCAATATTTAGTTCTTGTAAAGATGGTATTTCATAAGAAAATGTACTTTGTTGGTTCCATCCCAAATTAAGAATTTGTAAATTGATTAATGAACCGATTTCTTGAGGAAGATTTTCTATTTGATTAAAATTTAAACTAAGTATTTTTAGTTTTTGTAATTTTTTGATTTGCTCTGGACAGCTTTCGATAAAATTCTCATCGAGAATGAGTTTTTCTAAGTAGTTGCATTTTAGTAAATGTTCAGGGAAAGAGTTTAGCTGACAATTACTTAATTGCGCTTCTTTTGTTTGCTCAGGTTCATTTAAATATTGAGAAATTTTTTGCATGAGTTTTTTTGTGTAGTTCATAGTTCACTCGCAAAAGGGTCAAAATCTTGATTACGTAGTAAGTCGTCTAGTGATTCGCGTTGGCGAATAAGAAAATCTTTACCTTGGTACACCATTACTTCTGCAGGACGACATCGAGAATTGTAGTTTGAACTCATACTGTATCCATAGGCACCAGCGTTACATATACAAAGCAAATCGCCTTCGCGAATTTTTTCTATGTTTCTCTGCCGTGCAAATGTATCTTCTTCGCAAATATAGCCTACAACATCGTAGGTTTTTTTTTCAGCATCGGGATTTGAAATATTGATAATTTCATGGTGTGCATTGTAGAGCATGGGACGCAGTAAGTGATTTTTTCCTGAATTTATGCCCGCAAAAGTACGTTCACCATTATGTTTCACTTGATTGACTGTTGCCAGAAGGTAACCACACTCGCTCACAAGATATTTTCCCGGTTCACACCATAACTCAAGAGGTCTACCGTATTCGTGTGAAATTTTTTTCATTTCAGGGACTATTTTGTCGGCTAAGAGTTCAATATCAATAAATTTATCATCTTTTTTGTAAGCTACTTTGAAACCACCACCAATATCCAGAAAACTTAAATGTGGAAATTTTTTAGATAATTGGCAAAGTGTATCTAACATTTGTATGAAAACTTCGGGGTTTGAAATTCCAGAACCTGTGTGAATGTGAAGTCCAGTAATTTTAATGTTTGATTTTTGAATGATTTCTACAACATTATTTATTTGTTCTTTGGCGATACCAAATTTAGAAAATTTATGTCCTGTTTGGATAGAGCTGTTTCCTCCAGCTGTAATATCAGGATTAAAGCGCAGAGAGCATTTTCCTTCAGGATAGTAGTTGGCAAACTTTTCGAGTGCGGTAATACTATCAATATTTAAGGTAATATTTTGTTCATATGCTTGTTGTATTTCTGAAAAAGAAACGCTATTTGGTGTAAAAATAATGTTGTCTGATGAAAACCCTGATTTCAATCCAATAGCAATTTCATTTAGAGATACACAGTCTAGGCCGCATCCCCAATTATTGAGTAATCGTAAAATGTGGATGTTTGAAAGTGCTTTGCAGGCATATTTTATTTTATGTGGAATAGGAGATAGCGCTTTTTGCAATTGCTCGAAACGCTGTTTTATAATACTGGTGTCGTAAATATATAGTGGTGTTTTATATTTTTTAGCTAAATGAAAAAACGAAATTCCTTGTATTTCTTTGCTTGTCACTGTCAATCTCCGTTGTTATATCATTCAAATTTGGTACATAAAAAAAGACCATTTTATCTTTTTAATAATAGATAAAATGGTCTGCGATTTCAATCTTTAAAGATTAACGACCACTGCCGCTATATTTTGCTATTTCTTTGTCCCAAGAATTATATACGCGCAATTCTAAACGACTAATGTTATAGGAATATTTTTCTCTAAAATGTAGGTTCTCACCGTTAGAACAAGAGGCAGATCTTAGTTCAACAACTTTTCCTGTTGGGTAGATTCCAAATAAAGCAACCTTGTGAGCTTTTTTACCATGCACAGTAAATTTAACTCTTACGCGTGAACGGCTAAACAAATTACCTTTATTGACGTCCCAGTGAGTAACTTCAATGCGCGCTTTCCCACCATGTTGCGGCGGATTATATGGCGGCACAGTATTTCTTAGAATTGTGACATTTGTAGATGCTTTTACACGACTACGATTATCTTGGACCCAAACTGTGTAGGTACCAGGTTTATATCCAGCTTGATAGTAACCATTTTCGTTGATCGTTCCACCATCGCACCACCATTTTCCTCTGAAATTTACAACACGATCATATTTGTCGTAAGCAATGGCTTTGAGATACACACCTTTACCAACAGCTATTCGTTGATTGCGCGGTGTAATCACTATTTTGTATATGTGACTACCATGGCTTGGTGGATTGTGAGGAATTGTACTTCTAATTACTTCAACTGTTGTAGATGTTTTTATACCGTAGTTGTCTTGGACCCAAACTTTGTAGTAACCTGGGCGATTAGGCGCTTGATAATAACCATTCGCACTAACTGTTCCACCATCACACCACCATTTTGGAGTAAATGACACAGGTCTATTATAGCTATCATAACCAATGGCTTTAAGTTGTACATAAGCACCAACTCCTATTCTTTGGTTGCGTGGAGTGATTGCTATGTGATGAAGTCGTGGAGGTTGAACTACTTTGCGAAAAATTTCGACGCTAGTTGAAGCTTTAAGTCCACTGTAAGTATCTTGAACCCAAACGGTGTAGCGGCCTGGACGATAGCTTGCGCGATAGTAACCATTTTGGTCAATTTTTCCTCCGTCAGCCCACCATTTTGCTGCTCTTAGCGGTACTTCTCGGTTATAATGGTCGTAGGCAATAGCTTTAAAATAGACTCCTCTGTTGATTTCTACTTTTTGATTTCTTGGAGTAATAACTATTGATTTTATTGTGTTTTGTGGTCTTTTGATTTTGATATTTGCAGTAGCGGTATAGCCGCGCCAGCGCGCTGTTACTGTGTAGTTGCCGTGTTGAGAAGGTGCGGTGTACATACCTCCTCTTACATTGCCATAACTTGCAATCCAGTTGATTCCTTGTGGTGTATACATATTTCCATCTTGATCAGTGGCAACAACTGAAAAATGTATAGAAGAACCACTTTTCATTTTTGCACTTCTAGGATAGATTTCTAAAGAATCAGCAAATGTAATAGACAATAGTAATAAAGTAAATAAAATATATCTCATTATGATACCATCCTTATTGGCTTTAAGTTTTGGATATTTATTGTATAGAATGTGTTTATAGACATTCTATAGTCAATATTGGGGCGTGTTATCAATTAAAAAATAAATTTCGTTTGTATATGGCTTTTACAAATTATGAGATATAAATTAGGGTGTGTCGACATATATCTTGTTATTTTCGATTGCAGAGTACAACTTTGCACTTTGAAAATGCCTCGCTACTCCTTGAAATACCTAAAATTATATAAAAATATAAATGCCAACATTACCTAAAAATAAAAGATATTTAACCAAAAATATTTTTTATTTCATCAGGATTTGTTAATAGTTTTGACATTGCTACTTCAATACTTTTGTATATATCCTGAATATCTTCCATTGATTCATGGAGAACTTTTCCTATTTCATAATTATCATGGAGTACATCGCATTGTGCCAAAAGTTGTTTTAAATGCATGAATTTTGTATCCATAGAGGCCATAATTTTTTTTGCCATCAGGCCAAATTCGTCATAATCACATACTATATCTTCATATTCATTACGATCTAAGATATGAGCTAAAATTCGCGATATATCTAGCCACAGGTTACACTGTACATGATTGATATCGTATTCTTCTACAAAATCGCAATAGCGAGGGTCTTGCGCTAGGCCTAAAAGACGCGAACTTTGTATATCTAGTTTCTCTAATAATTCTAAAGTTAGTTTAATCGTTGTCATTGCTTCTCGATATTAGTTAACATAAATAGGGAATTGTTGGCAGAGTTCTGTTACTTCATTACGCGTTTTTTGTTGAACACTTTCGCTCTCAATATCTGAGAGTACATTGTTGATCATTGTTGCAATAACTTTCATTTGCGGTTCTTTCATTCCGCGAGTAGTCATTGCGGGTGTTCCTATACGTATACCACTTGTTACCATTGGTGATAATTTTTCAAATGGAATAGTGTTTTTATTGACAGTAATATATGCTTTTTCTAAAGCATGTTCTGCATCTTTTCCTGTAATATTTTTATTTTGTAAATCAATAAGCATCAAGTGATTGTCCGTTCCTCCCGAAACAATTCTAAAGCCATACTCTTGAAGATAGGTCGCAAGGCATTTGGCATTGTTGACAACTTGTTGTTGATATTCTTTGAACTCCGGTTGTAGGGCTTCTTGAAACGAGACCGCTTTGGCTGCGATTACGTGCATAAGAGGACCACCTTGAATGCCCGGAAATATACGTTTTTTTATAGCGCGTGCAAATTTTTTGCGCGATAAAATCATTCCACCACGTGGCCCACGAAGAGTTTTATGGGTTGTTGTCGTTACGAATTCTGCGTGAGGAACAGGTGATGGATGAATTCCTGCTGCTATTAAACCAGCGGGGTGCGCGATATCCACAAGAATTTTTGCCTCTATTTCATCTGCAATTTCGCGAAAAGTTTCGTATTTAAAAAATCGTGAATAGGCACTAGCTCCAACTACAATCAACTTAGGCTTATTTTTGATTGCTAAGTCGCGTACTTGGTCATAGTCAATAAGTTCATCTTTTTCTGAAACACCATAATGAATTACGTTGTACGTGTATCCTGAAAAATTGACTGAAGCCCCATGAGTAAGGTGTCCTCCATGAGATAAATCCATTCCCATGATTGTATCCCCTGGGTCTAAAACAGCATGATATACTCCCATATTGGCTTGTGAACCAGAATGAGGTTGTACGTTTGCATATTCGGCGCCAAATAATTCTTTTGCTCTCTTTATTGCAAGTTTTTCAGCCACGTCAACATGTTCGCATCCACCATAGTAACGTTTTCCAGGGTAACCTTCTGCATATTTATTTGTTAAAATCGATCCTTGGGTTTTTAATACAGCACTACTTGTAAAGTTTTCTGATGCAATAAGTTCTATAGTTAACTCTTCACGATTAAGTTCATCCGCAATTACTTTTGCTATTTCAGGATCAGTATCATTTAAATTTTTCATTTTATGTTTTCCATGCTGATTAATCACAAAAACTCACCAGTTTATAGTACCATTATCTCGAATTTTAGAATTGAAGCCCCTTCCCTTAGTCTTTGGCTGTGGGATAGTTGACCTTCTTTTTCCATTCGACTATTTTGTTGTTTCTTGTGTCCTGTGAGTTTTTGTGGTCAAAACCTACTTGAGTATTTGTTATTTTCTCTAAAGCAAGACTCGCGTGTTTGCGAACAGAAGTATCTCCATCTCCTAGTAAAAGAAATAAATTTTCGACTAGTAGTTTGCTATTTTTGTTAGCGGCAACTTTACAAGCTAAAACTTTAACATATGGATTACTGTCTTTTAACGCTTGATTTAAAAGTGTTATGGACTCTTTATGATTTATGTTGCCAAGTTTGATGACAGCACCCATTCTAATATCAGCATTAGGTGAAACCATTTCTTTTGCTAGAGCACGAACTTTTTTGTTTTGGAATACAACATCACTTTTGACTTCTTCTATTTTTTTTTCCGCAACTAACGGTTTTTCCGAAATACTTTTTACTTTATTTTGTAAAATTTGAGATTCAAGATCCTTTACTTTAGACTCTAAAAATTTTATTTTCTTCAATAAAAAATTATTTCTTTTTCGTAATTGTGATGTACGGTTAGTTTGTTGCTTTAAACTATTTTTTAAATTTTGTAGTTCAATATGCAAAAAATCTTGCATAGCGGTTACGTTTTTTTCTAACTGCTCAAGACGACTTTCACCTTCTTTTGTTTCTTGTCCATAACAGATACTCAGGCAAATGATCGATAATCCTATCAGTAATTTCATCGTACCCCCTACTCTTTGTTCATCAAATGCATAATTAAAGATATTGTTTTCTCCATCGCGCGTTTTTTATTTTGTGGCAATAATTTATGTAGCTTCTTTAATTTAGGTAATGCGGCGTTATAGTTTTTTAATTTTATGAGGAGTTTACTCCACTCATTTAAAACGGTAGTGTTTTTTGGTGATATTTTGTGCATTTCATTATATTTTGCAAGAGACTCTTCATAACGGTTGAAGAGCGCTAATACGTTTGCAATATGTTGTTTTATTTCAATGTTTTTTGGTGAAAAAACTTCCGCACAAAATAGTAGGTACAGAGCCTCTGATTTATTTTTTCTGATTTTTAATTTTGCTAAGGCTACTAAACTAGGTGTAAATTGAAAATGTATATCTATAGATCTTTGTAGAAACATTTGGGCTGTGAGATGCGACTTTTTTTTAAGGTGTAAAACTCCTATCGAGTAAAGGGCCCACAAGTATTCAGGATCGCGTTCTAAAGCCTGATGAAAAAAGCTCATGGCTACATTGGGTTTTTCTAACAGACCAAGTAGTCTACCATATAAAAAGTAATGTTCGGCTTCATTTGGTTGAAGATAAATATTTTTTTTATATTTCTTCTTCAACCAATAAGAGTCTTTTTCTTTGTACAGTGCGTCCTGCAATAGGCATTTTGATTTGATATTTTGCCAAGAATTTGAGATTTGCCATTTTCCCTGTACGGTTTTAAAATCAACCGTTGGTGTTGAGCAACCCAAACAACTTGTGAATAATAGATAAATACAAAATTTTAATCGTCCTATTTCTTGCAAGTCGTTCACCTTGATAAGATTTTAAATTGATGTATCGAAGTATATCCTAACTTCTGTAGAGAACTAGTTATACCTATATTGTTCCCCAAGACTTCTGCATAGTTTTCTTTCCTGCAGTTAAATTTAACAGTGTCATTGCTAATTTACGTCCTAAACTACGATATTCTTCAGCACCTTCACTATCATAATCGTCTATTATCGACTCACCTTGAAAAATTTTGTCAAAGCCACCTTCTACCAAGAGTCCCATACCTAACAACTCATGCAATATTTGATATAATTGCTTGCTTCTCGTTGCTGTATCAGCCTCTCCTTCGTGTGAAAGAAAAGCAGAGCCAAGTTTTCCACGCATATCGTTAGGAAAGCGTTTCATTATGTCAAGAACACCTCTGATTTCAGGTGGAAGTTCGCCGTTAGGAGTAGCAATTGAACCAATGACTATAGCTCCTGCTGTTGTTAATTGCTCAGAAGTTACATCATCAGCACTTACTAAATCAACTTTGTTTCCTTCAACAAAAGCTCCTTCTGCAAGAAAAAGAGCCAAATCATGTGCTCCTGGCCATCCACTAGGATGTAGAACTATCATCTTTTTCGCTTCAAAACGAGCCATCAGTGGTTCTAGTTCGTCAATTACATCTTGCGGAGTAGAGTAGCGAACTTCGCGTTTTTTAGCCATCATTTTTTCAATTAAGTGACAAATATGCTCACCTAAAGATGCACGCCGTTCTTGTGGAATTACTAAATCTTGAACTAGGTGCTTTTTAAGTATTTCTGAGGCTGTAGATCCTGTAAAAGGAACTTTGCCTACTAGCATATGGTATAAAGTAGCACCTAAGGAGTAAATATCACTTCGTGTGTCAATATCTTGAAGTCCTCTACATTGTTCTGGAGACATGTAATACGGAGTTCCAAGAGTTGTACCTTTTTTGGTTAGTAAATCAATGTTTGATGTTTTAGCAAACCCCAAATCGCAAAGTTTGATCTCGTTATTGAGATTGATCATTATATTACCAGGCTTTATATCGCGATGAATAATCTTATGTTTTGCAGCATGCGCTAAAGCTTTAGTTGTTTGGTATGTTACTTGTAAGGCAAACGGTACAGATAAAATTTTCTCACGTTTCATTATTTTGAGAATAGTTTCTCCATTTATTAATTCCATTACAAAGAAGTAATAACCATTTGACTGCCCAACATCAATACCTGAAACTATGTTTTCGTCGTTTAATTTAGCAACAGCTTTTGCCTCAATAAAAAAACGTTCAACATAGGTTTTGTCATCTGCAAGTTCTGGAGCTAAAACTTTTAAAGCAATAATACGATCCATGCTCATTTGTCTTGCTTTGTATACAGTTCCCATTCCCCCTTTTTGAATTTTTTTAATAATATCGTAGCCTTCGATTTTAGGGTACTCTTCGTTTTCATCGTTTTTCTTTGGTGCATTGTTAATACGCCTTAGCTGAGTAATGCTAATAAATTTTCTTTCTAACATAATCTCTGCTAAGTTCTTTTTTTGCCCTTGTTTTTGTTGCAAAGCGGTTTGAATACGTCGCGCTTCTTTTAAGTGTTTTTTTGAAGCAATACCTTTAACTAAAACTGTTTTTTCGAGCGTCTCGTCATCAATTAAAATAAGTTCCTCTTTACCTGGTTGCCTTAGTTGTGCTGATAAAATGTCATCTAATTGTACTTGAGATAGACATTTTTGCTCCAATAGAATTTCTCCAATTCGCAACGGTGGATGCATTCTTTTTTGGAGGCGAAGGCATTTATCTAACTGTTCAAGACTAACAAAATTTTTGCGAATAGCGATTTGTCCAAAAAATTCGGGATTATTGGCCATGCGCTTGTACCATCCTCAAATTGTAAAATAAAACCTAAAGTATTGTATTTTTTTTGATTTTAGCAGACTACGCTAAGGGTGTCAAAAAAAAATCACTGCATGTAACTACTCATCTTGTAAAAGCATGAAATAACTTACCATTCACGATGAGATAATTCCTTGCAATAGTCAAATTTTTTGTATATGATAATAATATAAAATATTACAAATTCACTAGAAAATTAAAAATGTTTATTTCTAAAATAGCATATGTGTAAAAAATATAGTCATTTCATAAGGAGTTTGTAGTTTAGAGATTTTCTCATAAACTACGCTAAAATACTATGGGTTTTATTTTAGAAACAGGTGTATTAGAACAAATTGTAGAGCACTCTGGGACTATAATCGGTCTTATTGGTCTTGCTGTTGTAGTATTAGTGACAATGCAGATTTCGCTCTACTTTCTAGGTTCTCTCAAGAGAAGTGCAAACGAGTTAAAGCAGCACAATCTCGAAATGGAAGTTTTAAAAACAAAGTTGCAAACAGCGAAAATAAAACAATATCAGCAAGAGACAGCTACTCTTGGTTGGAATGGTTTTCGTAAATTTGTGGTAAAGAAAAAGCAACATGAAGGAAAACAAAAACCAAAAGGACCATACCTTACTCGCACAGATGAAAACAAAGAATATGAAGTGAAGATAGAGGAAATGGTTGTTGGTCGTACTAAAGATACAGACATTCAGGTTGTCCACAGTACTGTTAGTGGAAAACACGCACGTATTATGTGTCGTCGAAATGAGTTATTTGTTGTCGATGATTTTAGTACAAATGGTACAACCCTTAACGGAGAAAAACTTAAAGCAGAAGTTCATGTAAAGTTGAAGCATGATGATGATTTGGTTTTTGGAGATGTACCATTCAAAGTAAGTTTACCTGCTGGAGAAGCACAACAAGGTTCAGGAAGTGGTATTTGTTCGTTTTACCTTAGTCCGCACGATGGACGCCCTTTGCCATCTTTTGATCCAGGCCAATATTTAACTTTTCAGTTTAAAATTCCTGGTGAAACTAAGCCACCTGTTCGTTGTTATTCTTTATCGGATAGTCCTAAATTAGATTATTACCGCGTATCTATTAAGCGCCACTTCCGTAAGGACAAAAGTCCTGGGTTAGCTTCACATTTCTGGCATGATCATGTGCAAGAAGGTGATATTATTGATGTTAAGGCTCCAGGTGGAAAATTCTTCCTCGACATGGATAAACAAACTCCTATTGTTCTTATTGCTGGTGGAGTTGGAATTACACCTTGTTTGAGTATGCTGAATACTATTCTTGATAGAAAATCTAAAAGAGAAACTTGGTTTTTTTACGGTTTACGCAATGGCCAAGAACATGTTTTTAAAGAGTATTTAGAGTCTATTGCTTTGGAAAATGACCATGTACGTTTACATGTTTGTTATAGTAGACCAACTGATGAAGATGTAAAAGGAAGAGACTACCAGCACAAAGAACGTGTTAGCGTAGACCTGTTTAAGCGTTTACTGCCTTCTAGCAACTATGATTACTATATGTGTGGTCCTGGCCCAATGATGGAGTCAGTTGTCGGTGGTTTAGACGAGTGGGGCGTACCTTCTAAAAACGTTCACTACGAAGCGTTCGGACCTGCTTCTGTTAAAAAAGCAAAACCTGCTGAAGCTGCGCCAGCTGCTGGCGGTGCTCCTGCTGTTAAAGTCAAATTTGCTAAATCAGACCAAACTGTTGATTGGACACCTGGTAGTGGAACTATTCTTGAATTGGGAGAAGCTAATGGTGTTGCAATGGAATCCGGTTGTCGTGCAGGTAACTGCGGTGCATGTGTCATTGCTCTAAAATCTGGTGAAGTAAACTATGTTAGTGATCCAAGCGATCCGCCGGAAGCTGGTACTTGTTATACTTGTATTGGTGAACCTAAAGGCGATATAGTGGTAGATGCATAGTTTTTAACTTTTCTTTCAAGGATGCCTACAGATTATGATCCAATTAGTTGTAAAAAAAGGAAAAGAAACGTTCGGCGAATTTGACTTTACTAAAGACAAAATCAATATCGGTCGTTTACCTCAAAACGATGTTGTTTTGAGTATGGGAGGTATTTCACGTAAGCATGCTAATATTGAATTGCAACGTGATGGCTACGTACTGACAAAAATGTCCGAACACAGTGAAATTCTTGTGGGTGAAGAAAGCATTGATTCTAGTGTGCTAAGTGATGGTGATGTTATTACCATTGAACCATTCACAATAAAAGTTACTATACGCGAACCTGGAGAAGAAAAAGTTGTTGCTGTATCTATCAGTCGACCGAAACGTTGGGCGGTACCATACGGCGAAGATATGTCTGATGAAAAAGTAGACTATATCCTTACGCACGCACCATTTAAAGATATTGATGAAAGTGCATTTACAGCTGCCGCACCGCTTAAAGGTATCTTGCGTAATGATGCTCGTATTGTCAAATACAATTCTGGGGATATTATTATTCGCGAAGGCGACTACGGAAACTCTGCTTTCTTTATCCTTCAGGGTTCAGTAAAAGTTGTACTAGGAAAAGGAAGGCAAGGTCTTCCACCAGCTCTTTTAGGACGCAGTAAGAAAAAGAGTAAAAGTGTTTTGAGCGCAATAGCTCAGTTGTGGAAAAACCCAAAAATGCCAGAGGTGCGCAACACCAAAATATACCAAGGTGGTGCTAGCAAGAAAAAAGGTAAACGTAATAACCGTATAACTTTACAGGGAATACCTAGTGTATTTGATAAATATAATACAGCTAGTTTAGTTGCTGGGCAGATTTTTGGAGAAATTGCTGCAATGAGTCGTACGCCGCGTACAGCGACAGTTGTAGCAAGCGAAGATATTGAGCTTGTAGAAATTCGCTGGCAAGGTTTGCGTGATATACGTAAACGTGCTAAAGAATTAAAAGAACATATCGATAAAATATATCGCCAAAACAACCTGCGATTTCAAATCCAAGAAACACCAATGTTTCGCAATCTTTCAGCGGAACAACTTGATTTAATTGTGCAAAATACAATTTTTGAGACTTTTGGTGATTTTGAGTGGAACCGAGATTTCAAAAAAGCCGCTAAGCGTGGTATTGGTAAAGAACCTGTTATTGCTCAAGAAGGAGATTATCCTTCCGGAGTATATATGATTCGCTCTGGGTTTGCGCGTTTAAGTCAAAAATACGGACATGGACATAAAACTCTTGCTTACTTAGGAGGGGGACATGTATACGGTTTAGAAGAGATCGCACATAACTGGAGAAGTAAAAAACAAGTTTGTTTTCAAAAAAGTCTACGGGCTGTTGGTTATACAGATGTACTTGTTATTCCTACAAAAATAATGGAAGATGTCGTTTTACCATCTCTTCCACCACAAGATTTGCCTGATTTAATTGATCCTTCTAAAGCTTCAAAAAGTCGCGCAGCCAAGGATAATACAGAGCAATTAGAGAAAATAGGTAGTCATTTGATGGAATTTTTAGTGGAAAATCGTTTTATCAATGGTACAGCCACAATGATGATTAATCTTGAACGTTGTACGCGTTGCGACGATTGTGTTCGTGCTTGTGCAGCAGCTCACGATAACAACCCAAAATTTTTGCGTCATGGCCCTCAAGTTGACCAGGTTATGATTGCAAACGCATGTATGCACTGCGCTGATCCAGTATGTATGCTTGGTTGTCCAACAGGAGCTATTCACCGCGATGCTCTACAAGGACAAGTTATTGTTAATGATATTACTTGTATCGGGTGCGCAACTTGTGCAAATAGTTGCCCTTATAACAATATACGCATGGTTGAAATTCGCGATTCTTCAGGAAACTTTATTCTTGAAAATGAAACGAATAAACCTATTGTAAAAGCAACAAAATGCGATCTTTGCGTAGATCAACTGGGAGGTCCTGCATGTCAAAGAGCATGTCCTCATGATGCACTAAAACGAATAGATATGAGTAATTTGGAAACCTTAGCAAATTGGATTAGCCGATGAAAACGTTTGCTTCAAGAAGAACACAAAATTTAATTCTGCTTACTCTTGTATGTGTTGTATTTTACTTCGCATATAGTGTATGGCAGGCTTCTTTAAAACCAACAAATTTCTATACGGGATGGATTCTTGCGGGTTGTATGATATTTTTAACATTGTATAACATGCGTAAAAAATTTCCGTTCTTACCTTTTTTAGGTACCTCAGCTTTTTGGCTACAATTCCATTTGTACGTAGGTCTTTTTACTATATTTATGTTTGTCCTACATGTAAATTTTCATATACCAAATGGATTGTTTGAGTGTATCCTTTTTATTCTGTTCTTTGCCGTTGTTGGTAGTGGAATACTCGGCATTTTTGTCACACGCCGTAGTCCGCGTCTCATGACTCGCAAAGGAGAGACCGTTCTATACGAGAGAATTCCTATTTTTCGTAAAAATATCAAAGATGAAGTAGAGAAGTTAGTGTTTGATAGCATAGAGGAAACAAATTCGACAACTTTAAGTGAATTTTATCTTAATAAACTGCATGGATATTTTAGTAAACCGAAAAATATTATTAAACATTTATTTGAATCTCATACACCTATGCGCAAGCTAAAAAATGAGGTTGATGTTGTTGAGCGTTACTTGAATGGTGATGAAAAAGAAGTTCTACAAGAAATAGTTTCTTTCATTGAAACTAAAGACAATCTCGACTATCAATATGCACATCAATTGATGTTAAAAGGGTGGTTGTTTTTTCACATACCTGTAACATATGCTTTGTTAGTATTTTCTTTTGTTCATGGCATCTTAGCATATGCCTTCCATGGAGGAGGAATGTAATGACGAAAAAACTACAGATATTTGACTTTGATAAAAGTCACTATGAACGTCCAAATCAAAAATGGGTATGCGGACGTTTAGAGCATGGATGTCCATGCCACGTAGGTCCTGATACTAAAGGACGATGTCGTGCAGTTAATGATAAACTTTTAGAGTGTACACCTTGGAAAGATGAAGATCGTTGGAAGTGCGCACGTCCTAAGAGTTTGGGTGGAGCTTGTGAAAATGGACCATCTCCGACAGGTGTTTGCTGTCGACAAATTCCTGTGTGCCAGCCGAAACTTAGCCATCGAGCTAAAAGAGGGCGTGTTGCGTTGTATTTTGCAATGACTGCTGTTGCTACGCTTTTTATTTTCTTATTTGGAATTTACACTACTAGTTTTGCTTCTCCTGGAAGTTTAACAGCTCCTCACAGCGCAATTACTGCAAAACTTGAAGGCCAGGATGACTGCTCTATATGTCATACGGCTGGTAAGGGTGATGCTTTAGCTTGGGTGGGTGAAGCATTTGCTGGGCATAATTCAAAGCTTAGTGAAAGTCACAAATGTCTTGATTGTCACCGTCAACAAGGTGATAAAAGGGGTAAAGAAGCAGAGTCTTTTGCACTTCGCATTCATGGTATTTCAGATGAACGCTTGCAAAGTTCTACAGAAAAAGTGAGTAAGAAAAAAGATAGTGTCGAGTTGTTCCCTCTTGCTGATTTTACAAATATGAAAAAATCTTTTGTCACTAGTTTGGCTAGTCGCGAAGTAGTAAAAGAAGTTGTAGATGGTAAAAATAAATATCATCAAGTTGCTTGTTCTACTTGTCACCGTGAACACCATGGTCGCGATTATAACTTAACAAAATTGACAAATGAACAATGTCAAACATGCCATTCAATTAAGTTTTCAAGTTTTGCACACGGACACCCGATGTTTGACCATTTTCCTTACGAACGTCGCACGCGTATTATGTTTGATCATACAACACACTTTGGTGAATATTTTAAGCAAAAGAAAAACGAAGGTATGAAAAATATTCCCAACAAATGCAATGCTTGTCACAAGCTTGATGAAGGTGAGCATTTGATGGTTGTAAAAACGTTTGAACAAACATGCATTCAGTGCCACGAAAAAGATATCTTGAAACAAGATGAGGATATTCCAGTTATTCGCTTTCCTGGCTTTTTAATGGAAGATTTTTATGCGCAGTCTAAGAAATTTAGAATGCGCCCTAAATTTAATAAATGGCCATCTGTGGATGAAGAAGACACAGGAGAAGCAACAGATTTTATGCGTATGTTGTTATCGAAAGAAAAGGCATTTGAAGATCAAGATCTTAGTGAATATCTTGAGACATGGATATCTGACATTGTTGCTGAATCGCCAGCTGATGAAGAAAAAAATGAAATAAAGGCGATCAATGCTTATGTTTCTATGATTCAGGGACTGTGTGATGAAATCGCTAAGGAAGATACTTCAGCACTAAAAGAACGATTGGAAAAAATTCTGAAGATTTCAGTTGATAATGAGACTTTGAAGAATCTATTTCCAAATGTAGCTGATATGCTACAAGTTGTTCAAGCGCGCGTTCTTCCTCCTATTAATCCGAAACGCAAACAACGATTTAGCGCTTTCGAATTTGAAGAAAAAGAATTGCCAACAGGGTGGTATTTTAGTGAATATACTTTAAAGTATAGACCTGCAAAGCACGGCGACACAGTTATGAAGACCTGGTTAGAGTTGATGGCACGCTCATACAACAAAGACGACGAAAACAAAGAGGATGAGGTTCAAGGAAATACTCACTATGTTTTCCAAGCGCTTAATCGTTGTGTAAAGTGTCACAGTATCGATAAATCTGAAGATAAAGATGCGGTATGGAAAATCAACTGGAAACCAAATAAACCTTCTAACCAAGGACGATTTAATCGCTTTTCTCATGCACCTCACCTAGCATTACTTGATGATGTAGGATGTGTAAAATGTCATACATTAAAGAAGACAATGCCTGTTGAAGGTGAAAAGCACGATTTATTTGTAAAAGATAAGTATAATAAAATTTATGAAAATAAAGATCCTCATAAATTTATGAGCAACTTCGAATTTATGAAAAAAGACCTTTGTAGTCAGTGCCACGTGAAAAGTAGAGCGGGAGACAATTGTACTCTATGTCACAATTATCACGTTACACCTTTTGCACCAGCGCTAAATACAACTATCGAAGAAATTAAGAAAAAGGTATCTATTCGTCACTTCAAAAACAAAATGCAGGGCATATTACCTCAAAAAGAAGTAGCGAAGAAATAAAAAAAAAGGATGAGGTGAAAACCTCATCCTTTTACTATCTCACTCCTACTAACTTCCCTATTGTTACCGCTATTCTTTTCTTTTTTACTTTGTTTATTTAGGGCGTGTCATCATTCAATACAGATAAAAATATAACGGATTCATTTAATGATACGCCAGTAGTATTGAGCCCGAGCCCGTTTGCGAACCCGCGCCCGAAAACTTTTTGAGAGCGACAGAAAGTGATTTATTGGTTCAATACTAGTTTTTTGCGATGGAAAAAGAAACTTTGCTTCTTTGATAAATTGTTAGTGAAAGTTTCGGAAACGGGCTCGCAAACGGGCTCGGGCTCGAAAAAACACACAATATTTTGAATGATGACACGCCCTAGCAGAGTAAAATAATCCTCCACTTTTGGTACGCATTAATTTGATGCTGTATTTTACTAAGTAAATACTTGTATCCTCTGCCACAGGAAGAGAATACAAGCTTATGTAGAAGCGAAGTGAGGGCATCACATAAAAAAGTATGCCCTTAACTTTACATGTATACAATATTTGTAAAACAACATGTGTGAATGTAAACGCTATCCAAATAAATTACATCTTTGGAGGAGCAACTTCGCGAATCATCGCTCCGTGCTCTTCACTTAGTATAAGAATTGAAAATCGCGATACATTGTCTAGTTCGTTTGTATTTAGTGAAGTGTAGTCAAACCGTCCACGTAAATCAGTATAACCATCCTTATAAAATTGTATGCTACCATTATTGAAGCGCGCATATACTTTAACATACACTTTAGAAAGTGGCTTGTTACCTTCTATGTGAGTTAGTTTCAATTGACCGTATTTTTCAATCAATTGTAAATTAAGTGTATGAGGGTAATAAGAGCGCATCTTGCTTTGTCCTGCAGCAACAACTTCTATCATTACATTCCTCTCACTGTATTCTTTGGGAATATCAATGACTTTAAGATTTTTTGTTTTTGCTAATGAAACTTTGTGTATATGATTAGGGTGGATAACTGAAAATTGCCCTGAAACCTCTTGAACAAAAGGTTTGCGCGAAAACAATAGTTCTATATCCATTGGATAGTAATGTACTTCGCAGTTTTGTAAATTTTGGTATTTCACAGATATTTTTTGCTTGTCGATAGTAAAATCAAAACTTGGCTCACTAGCAGCAAGTTGAGTTTGTTTTTGATTACGATCTTCTTTGTTAATTATCTGCGCTTTATTATTAGATATTTCTTGTACCTGAGCAATAATATCGCGGAACAAAAATTGCCAACGCTCAATAGGGTAGTTTTGATATTTTTTAGCAATAACCATCGCTTTTTCAGGTGTTTCTAAATAAAAATATAAATACGCCTGCAAGTAATCTACTTGAATTTTTGTGTCAAGAGCTTCGCGATCAATACGTTTCATAATCGCTAAACTTTCTTCTACGCGGTCTTGTAGCAAGAGGTATATAACCATAGTCACTAAATCATCATTGCTATACACTGAACGGTAACGCATATATTCTTGAAATGCTTGGTATTGTTGAAAAAATTGTTGGTTGAGTATTTGACGTTTTTGCCCTAGTTGATAAACACGAGGATGAATAAGAGGCCAGTACTCTTTATGTTGATATGTGTTACGAACGATAGGTTCAACTGTAAGAAGTTGACTTGAAATATGTTTTCCACATCTTTGAGCATAAGCAGAATTAGGTAAAAACTCTTTCATTATAGATTCATTCTGATGAAAGAAACTATAGGACCATAGTGTTGCATTATATATACGACGTTGTTGTAATACCGTAATAGTACGGCCAAAAAAAGTTTTATCTCTCATACGGAAAGCAATTAAATTCAAATTTACACGATATAAATTTTGGTTTTTGAGATATGCTATCACTTCATCAGCAGAGCCGTTTTGAGAAATATAATCCCAAGAACTAGTGTCACGTGTTGATAGTTTGTCTACTACTTGGAAAGTGAAAGGCTGTGTCCAAGCAATCAATTCACTGTTCTGTGCAACATGAACTGGATAATGTGAAAATTTTCCTGCAACAGGAAAGTAAAAGTAAAATTCCATCTTGTGAGTGGTGTAAGCGCCTAATTCGTAGTAGAAACTTTTTGTGTAAAAACCATTTATCACTGGCATTGCACCACTAGGAATTTGTAGTAGTACATCTAGTTTTCGTCTGGATGATGTAGGGTTTGTTAAGACAACTTGGCAGCCATAAACGCGCCCTGTTGCAAACTCTTCGCGAACAAATTTGTCATAACGTTCACTATTTTTGTAGGTGTAACGATCATCACGTGCAAAGAAACTTTGATTAATAAGAATTGAGTTCTCTGTTTTTTTAGTCGCCACTTCTTTGATTTCTTGGTGAAAAATAATGGCTGGCTTGTCTGAAGAAAATGACATCTTTTCTTTAACATATTCTATTTGATGTTTTCCAGCAGTAAATGGTAAATCTAAAACTGAAAGAGCAAACATCATCTCACTAAAGTTTTTACTAGCGGAGATAAAATGAGTTGATAAAAATGGTTGTTTATTCGTATGCGCAGCATAATCTTTCCAGAACTTGTTAGCGGTGATCAGTTTTGCGATTTGTCTTTCTATTGGTAAATGGTAATAATTGTTTTCTACCCATTCACGTGTTTTGTCTTGTTTACGATAGAATTGCCTAATTTCTTTGCGCAAATCTTTATCGCGTCTAAAGCGTCTTTTTTGTAGTTTTTCTTTTTGGGATTGAAAAGCTTTTTTACTTTCATTTTTAGTATCAAAAAAATCTGCCGATGATTCTTCGTCTTCCTCGTCCATTGACGGCAATTCGCTAATGGCACTTGGTTTTCGCGGGGCTTTGTTTCTAGCATTATTTAATCCTAGAACATCTTTTGTGTCCAAGGAAGTATTTTGTATTCCTGTGGTGAATACGCGATTAAATCGATCTAGATTTACTGGTTGTAGGTCACACATATCTGCAATTTGTCGCGCAATTTGCGGAGCTTCTTTTTTGAGAATTTGCCCTAGTAAAATTCGCTCAACAATATTTAAACGTTGGTATTCCCAAGGCTGCAAGTATTGACGTAAATCACTACCTAATAACCAGTGGTCAATAAATGTCTTATCTTTTTTATTATGTAGATATGGCTTGATAGTACTGAGAAAAAATGTGTGGTCCTTTTTGTATAAGAAGAAATTGAGTTCGTGACAAGAATATTTCGAATACAAATTATTTTTTTGCGTGGTTGTGAGTTGCGGCCAACGCAGTATAAATTGAAATTCTTTTAATGTCATATTGTTGGTTAGAGTGGTGTAGAAAGAATGAATATTTTTTAGAGAATCGTATACTTCGATTTCAGCAGTAGTAATATCTGATATATTGAATAAACGACCGCTACGCACAGCACTAATGTTTTTTTGTTGAATAAAATGTTTTTTAGAATTTAGTGCGTATATTAGACGTAAATCTTTGTATTGTTTTCCGCTACGCGGTAATGCTAACTGACGGTATATTATATCATCATTATCAATGGCAACAACATGTATGTGTTGTCTTGGAGATATAGAGGAAATGTTGATTTCAATTTTGCCTTTATCGTCAGGTTTAAGATTAGTTAAAATTAAAGAACTGTTCGCAAGAAAGTTGAAATTGTAGTTTCCAGATTGTGTTGCTGAGGTAGATAATCTAGAGCTTAGAGAACGACCAGGATATGCTCTTAAAGCAGAATCACTAGACTCTCCCCACTCAGAGCCTTGTTTTGCATGTTGGACGCCCGTTTTCGTTTTGCGTAGACTCCACGGATTTAGAAGTAAGCTTGGTCTCGCTAACATGTTTCCAGGAAATTTGGTAGCATATTTGCGTTCTAGAATATAACGATATTCTTCGCCGATATTACGACCAGATAAGTATAATGAATTTGGAAAACGTTTCGAAACAGTATTTAAAGGTGAATTTTGATTTTCTCCAAGAGTATTATAAATATTTTCTTGTGGTATGAAATGTGTAGCAATAATGTGAACGCGCGCTGCCCCGGTAAAGTTTAGTAGTTGTACTGAAATTTTTTCTTTATTGCTTACAAGCGGCTCCATTTGTAGTGGTTTTTGTTTACTTGTTTGCAAATAACGATTGTTTCCTACAACATAATCGTTACTTTGTTTTCCTTGTGTTAAACGAATAGTAATCGCGGTATTACTATCTTTGAGTAGTAAACTATAATCTCCTGCTTTGAGACCTTCTATTTTTAAATAATTATTATCAATGTTCACTTTACTGCGCATATCTGCTACAAATTCTTGGCCGCGTATTTCTAGTAAAGAACACAAGTCGCGAATACTTTTTTTACTTGTCATTATTGGAATATACAGTGGTTTATCTGTAGTACCATGCAGAGTTCGCGAATAAGAGCGTCGATCTTTTTCCAAATGCCAAGTATGATTTCCGCCTACGGTAATCCGATCTATGTCTTGAAGTTGTCCTAAATACAAGCGTCCATTGTTATCGGTTTGCAAATTTACAGTGACGTTGTTGGTAAAATAGTGGTGTTTGCAGATCACTTGTAAAACTCGATTAGGACGTGGTTCTCCTGTTTTTCCTAAAAATTCTACTTGGTAACCGCTGTTGACCTTACGCAAATAAAGATTCTCTGTGCTCGCGCTACTGTCAATGCCGTTTACTTTTAGAGATTTTTTTGTTTGCAGTTGTTGCTTTTTTCCTTGACTAAGATTCATTACTTTTGCATTTAAAGTAACTTCAATTTTCGACAGTTTTTCGGGGATTTGAAATTCATATTTGCTTTCACTATCGTTTTTTAAAACGAAATTAGGCATTTTTATGGAACTAGTGATACCATCCCTATTTGTTGTTTTTATTGATAATTCTACTTCTTCAAGTATATCGATACTTATTTTTTCATTGTTGACAAAAAGTTGTGGTCGTACGATAACACGACATTTATTTTTGTGCAGAATGGTTTCGCGGTTTATATATATTCCTGCAAACAATTTGTAGCTTTCGCGATGGTGGTAAAATTTGTGCAACTGCGCAAAATTATCATGATAGATAATAAGTGTCTTTTGATTAGGACGATTGCTAAAAGGAATTGTTATTTCACCTTGTTTGTTCGTTTTGTACTTACTACCTGAAAATAAAATTGCTGCGTTTTTAAGTAAAATGTTATTTTCATCGTAGATGCTAAAAACATGTCCAGCAGAACCAATTCTTTCTGTTGTTGTCAAACTACCTTTGCGAATAAGAGCACGATTACTTTGACCGTTGCCAATAAATTCAATTATGTATGTTCCACTTTTGTTGATTTGCGGAAAGTTAAATTGTTCGTGGTGGCGTCTTAGAGGTACTTGCTTGAAACTAAATCTTTGCTCGTGATTAGCAACAAGTCCATCAAGGTCAATAGCAGTTGTTATTTCTTTTTTGTGTTTCAAGTAGTAGTTTTTGGTATTGATGAAATATGTTTTTACAATTAAATTTTGTACATTTTTGATTGCTACTTGCAAATGCACATTGGCTTTTTGAGTAAAAATATCTTTGTTAGTTGGTAAAAAATCTAAATCTACTCGTTCTTGCAGTTCTTTGTACTTTTGAGTAGATAGTAACGAGTACCAATCAATTGCGTTGCCTACACCATAAACAATTTTAATTTCGGCAAACAAAGCTTTTAGGTAGTTGGAGTCAACGTATGCTTCGAATTCATCATAGTTTTCAGCACCAAGTAGAAATTGTTGCAAGTATTGGCGTACAAGCTTCGTGTCATCACCAACTGTATGAAGTTGAGTTTGTTTTTGGTAATTTTGGTGAAGGTTTGCTTTGTGCCGCGCGTAATATAAAAAATTTCGATTGCTGTAAACAGCATTTCGCGGCAGCTTTAAATAAGTAAGAAAAAGATTCTTACTATATTTTCCTTGTTTCGATTGTAAGCGCAATTTATGATAAAGAACATGCGCTTTCAAAGAGTTTTGAGCTTCTGGTAAGTTTTTTACAAAAATCCATAAACGATTTACATATTTTGATTTTTCTACTAGATCTAGCTGCCAATTTTTGTCGTTGTTTGGATGTAGTTTTCTTAAATAAGTATGTATAAAGTTAGTGTTTTTGATAAGTTTTGGCATGCGTTTAAGACATTCGTCAAGCTGAGAAAGTAAAAGCTTGTTATGAATGGCAATAGAGCCAAAACCACCGCTATGTCTGTACTTTAGGTCTTCTACTATAATCAGAGGTAAACGGTCGTGGTCGGGACGAGTAAGTTTTTTTAGAAGATTACGTCTTTTGTCAGGTGAAAGATTTTCATTTACTAAGAAATCTAGTGTTTTGGCTTCGAAATAATATAGGCCGCTGTTGGAGCTAGACAAAGCATCTTTGAATAACTTTTCGTAACTTACTAGTTTGTTATCAAGTTTACTAGGATATTGTTTGGCCATTTGTTGTTGGCGTTTTTGATGAAAGAAGCTCAATCCCAGTTGATGAATGATATGTTTTATGGATGCTTGCGGGTTGTCTTTGTATTCCAAAAGTATTTGGCGATTTTTGATTTCAGAAACTCGCGATGTTTTACCATGTCGTTTAATCCAATTTTTTAACGTTTCGTGTACTTTTTCGTAGTTTTTTTTGTGCTGATAATATAGTGAATGGTAGTAGTAATATTCTGGTGTTCCAGGAATTAACTTTTTTAAAGCAGTTTGGCGATCTTGCGCTAAATTAAACTGCTCGTCGAAGCTGATTTCGTTTGCCGATATAGAAATCCAACAAACGCATAAAAGCAGTAAATGTAATTGTTTCATAACGTTCCTTTACGAAAAAACGATAAATTTTGTTATACTCAAGTTCTATACTAATTTAAAACATATTCAAAATTTTGTGGTTTACCTTTAGTTCTTGCGGTAAAAAGAGAAAGTACTTAGTTAGTATCATAGTTTGTATTTTAGTTCCCAGATATTTAAAAATAATTACTAGGGGATGCCCTATTACATACGAGGATTTTTTATGAAAAACTTTTTTTTGATTTTGTTAGTGATATGTTTTGTTAATGCCCAAGAAGAAAAATCGACGATGAGTTCGGATGAAGCTTTGACAAAATTGGTTAAAGGTAATCAACATTGGGTGGAGAATAAATTACAGTTTGTTCACCAAAATGCTTCTATCCGCTACAAGACTGCAAAAGAAGGTCAACATCCTTTTGCGACAATTTTGACTTGTTCTGATTCTAGAGTTTCCCCCGAACTTATTTTTGATCAAGGAGTCGGTGATCTTTTTGTGATTAGAGTTGCTGGCAATGTAGTAGATACAGACGAACTCGCTTCCATTGAATATGGTGTTGAGCATCTTGAGACTCCTGTTCTTCTTGTACTTGGACATAGTGGTTGTGGGGCAGTGACTGCGGCTTATAAAAGTTGGAAATACAAAACTAAGAATTCGCATTCTAACATTCCTAAACTACTTCACAAAATAGAACCAGCAGTAGAGAGATCTCACAAAGAGCACCCTGACTACGGAGAAGAAAATATTATTAATGCTGCTGTGACAACAAATGTACGTATGGTTATTAATAATATTTTACAATTGAGTGAAGGTACGAAAAAAAGAGTTCGCGAAGGGAAACTAAAAGTTGTTGGAGCTGTATACAATACATATCATGGACATATTAATTGGTTATTTTCTCCCGATGATGTTTTAAACATTTTACAAAAAGGAAATACAAACTGGCACAGTGATAAAATGCAACATCCGCACCACTCGTTAGATTTACGTCATATCCAAGCAATTGAAGGACAACTTCCTATTTTTACGATCATTACTTGTTCTGATTCGCGAGTAATTCCAGAACTTATTTTTGATCAAGGAGTTGGTGACGCTTTTGTTATAAGAGTAGCGGGAAATATTCTTGGTAGCAATGAACTAGCATCTATCGAATATGGAGTTGATCATTTACAAACACCTTTATTGTTGATTTTAGGACACAGTAAATGTGGAGCAGTTACCGCTGCATTAGATCATCTTGAACACCCTGAGCACGAACAGCATGGAAATATTCCTAAGCTCATTTCCAAAATTACTCCAGCTGTACACCAAGCCCAAAAAAATTTAGAAAAAGGTCAAAATCTTTTAGCTAAATCTATTCGAGTGAATGTCCGTACAACTAGTAAACAAATTCTTGAAAAAAGTGAAGTTACTAGAGAAAAAGTTGCAAAAGGGCAATTAAAAATAGTTTCAGCAGTTTATAACATAGAAACAGGTGTTGTTGAGTGGTTAACTAAGTAATTCTAGTTTTTTGAATAATTTTTTAGAATAGAAATATTCTACCAGGCAAGCTTAGAACAGATTTTTAACAGAGGAAAGTGCTTTGAAAAATAACAGTAAATATGAAAAGCTCTCATCAAAAGAAAAGATAGTACTGCAAGTTATAGCTCTCTTAGGAACTTCTCCCTCTATTGATATTTTATCTAGAATATTAAAAAATTTTTCATCAGTAAAATTTTTACGAGGGGAAATATCAACCATATTTAATAAACTTTTGCGAGAGAAATTTTTTCGTTATCATTATGGCTGTGTAGAAGAGTACCGCGATAAAGTTATTGGGGATGCAGTGACTGCTTCTTATTTTGATGACCTTTCTTCTGCAATTTGGGTTGTTGTTGAAAAAACTCTAACTTATTACTCGGATAGAGTGCTCTTAAATTTAGCTGTGCTGAGAAAAGATGAAGAATCTTATTTGAAGTTTGGAAAAGAGCAGGAAAGGTTGACTCCTTTTTTTATGACTAAAAGTGGATTTACATACAATCTTTGCAGTGAGCTACCATTTGCTTGGCAAAAAACTTTACCACCAATCATTATGTGCCATTTTCTCGATGATCTTGGTTTTAATCAAATTCTAGACTTAAAAGCTATTCCTTCCAAATGGACAAAAATCTTTGAAGAGAACTTGCATTCATGTAGTGAAAGCTATTTGGTGAGAAAGCAATGGGCAAACATACACTTATTAAAGGGTGATATACAATATGCTTTGGCTATTTCAGAAGAAGATTACAAGGAAAAGCGACCTTATAGCTTTATGCTGCGCGGTATATCTTTATTGTTACAAAGAAATATCGATGCCGCTTGGAAGTATTTTTCGGAAGGAATTAAAGCTTACCACCGTATAGACCGCAAAGATTGTTTTGAAGACTTTTATGCTTTTTTTGCATTAACTTGTTTGTTGTTAAGTAAGGAAAAGAATCGTTATACGCGTTTTGAACGCTTGTTAAAGCAAGTGACAACATGGAATGATCCTTACGCACGCTTTTGTACAACCCTTAGTGTTATTGAAGATTTGAGCAAAAATAATATTGAAAGCGCTCATGATTTTTGCTCAAAAATTATCGATGTAGATTCTTATCCGATTATTGAATTTTTAGTAATGGTGATATGTTTTTGGGTAAGTAAAACAACGTTGTTAGATCTGAATGATGAAAAAATGGAACATCTTTATGAGCATTGCCTTGTCAATGGTTATCCATGGGTTTCTAGTAATATTTATAAAATATGTCCTGATATTACGTTTGATCATGATATAAGTGAAGATAACAGGCCTCTTATTGTTGATGTTATGCAAATAGAGGCGCAGTGGAAACGTTCGTTGCAAATGATAAGTGAATTTCTTGAGCAAGGATCACTCAAAGAAAAGCGTTTGGTATGGTTTATAGACATGGAGTTTAGTTATTCATTTTGCGCAAGAGAGCAAAAAAAACGTGCTAATGGTACATGGACAAAAGGTAAATTATTGCACTCCTTGTACGATAATCGTGACTATTTTACTGACCAAGATCGCTCTATTATTGAAAGTATGCACAACGAATATGATTTTGAAAGTTCGTGGGAAAGAACTTTACTAAAAATGATTGGTCACCCTTTGGTTTTTTGGGAACAAAGTCCTGATACTCGTGTAGATATAGTAAAAGAATTTCCGTATGTAACTCTTGAAAAGGTAAATAATGAATATATTTTTGCTTTTTCTCATGCAAAATCGCACCATGAAAATATTATTTGTATTCGAGATCGCAATAAAATAAGAGTTGTCTGTTTAAATGATCGTCAATGTGAAGTTTTGCGGCTGATGGGAAGGTCACTTACTCTACCTGAAACAGCGAAAAAAGAATTGAAAACTGTGACGAAATTAATTACCCAAGAAATAGATATTTTATCGACAAATACTGATATGGGAAATGTGAGGAGTTCTACGACTTCAACTAAAATATATGTGCGTTTTGATAAAATAATGGATGATAATTATGTTGTTGATTTTGTCGTGAAGCCATTTGCCGAAGAAGTCTTTTCCCCTGGGAAAGGTACGACCGCATTCTTTGACGCGCAACATAAAAATTATGTAACAAGAGATGTAAAAGAAGAGATAATACAGGCAAATAAAATTCTCAGTAAATGTGACTTGAAAATAAATGATACTTGGTCGTGGAATGTGAATACCGGAGGATGTTTACAACTTCTTCTAAAATGGAAAGATATTGTCGAGATTGAGTGGTTACGTGAAAAAAAATTACAGGTGAGAAGTATAGGCAATATGAGTTTCAAAATTACCCAAAAAGAGCATTGGTTTGAATTAAGTAGTAAAATAGAAGTGGATGAAAAGCGCGTATGGGATATTAAGAAACTTCTCAAAAGTCTTGATGGTAAGAACTATATAAAATTGAATGATGAAAGTTTTACAGTAATCACTGAAGAACTTCGTGGCCAATTAGAAACGTTGGCCTCATGTGTTGATAAAGATCATCTGCACAAAGCTCTTTTACCTAACGCTCATAAAGTTCTTAGTGAGTTTGAAGAGGTAGATTTTGCTAAGGAGTGGCAGAAGCAAATTTCTACTATTGAAAAAATTCAACAACACAAAGCAAACCTTCCAAAGGATTTTTGCGCTAATTTGCGCCCGTACCAAAAAGAAGGGTTTTTATGGTTGTCGCGTTTAGAAAAATGGGGTGTAGGTGCGTGTCTTGCTGATGATATGGGTTTAGGAAAAACTATTCAAGCATTGGCTATTTTGCTAAAAAGTGCACGTAAAGGTGCGTCTTTGGTTGTTGCTCCTACTTCCGTATGTATTAATTGGGCTGTAGAGTGCAAAAGATTTACACCTTCTTTGACTCCCTATGTTTTTAATTCTCAATCGCAGAACTCTATGATCAAAAATGTCAAAGCAAATGATCTTTTGATCACAAGTTACGGTATGTTACAAAATCGCGAAGAGGTTTTTCGTGATAAAAAATGGAATATTGTGGTACTTGACGAAGCACAGTCTATAAAAAATATTCATGCTAAAAGGACACAGGCAGCTTTAAAATTAGAGAGTAAGTTTCGTATCATCACAACTGGTACACCTGTGGAAAATAATTTAAATGACTTATGGACACTTTTTCATTTTATTAATCCTGGTCTTCTTGGGTCTCCGCAAAATTTTAAAAAACGTTTTTTGATACCGATAGAATTGGAGAAAAGTTCAGAAGTGACAGCGCGTCTTAAGGAAATTGTATCTCCTTTTATATTAAGAAGAACGAAGAGCGAAGTTTTAAAAGATCTACCTCCTAAAATAGAAAAAGTTATGTATGTTGATATGAGCCCTGAAGAGTTGAATTTTTACGAAGCACTTCGTCAAAAATCTGTTGAGCGTATCACTGATGGTGATCAAAAAGGTGGACAAAAACATATCCAAATTTTAGCGGAAATTATGCGGTTGCGGCGAGCGTGTTGTCATCCACGATTAGTTCACAATGATAGTAAAGCTGAGAGTTCAAAGTTACAAACATTCGTTGAGATTTTGGAAGAAGTTACTGGAAATGGTGGTAAAATACTTGTATTTAGTCAATTTGTTGACTATTTAAAAATGGCAGAAAAAATTGTCAAAAATAATAATATCTCTTATCATTATTTAGATGGATCTACAAATCAAAAACAACGTCAAAAGCTCATAAACAATTTTCAAAAAGGTAAGGTGAATGTGTTTTTGATTAGTTTGAAAGCAGGTGGAGTAGGTCTTAATCTGACAGCGGCAAATACTGTTATTCATTTAGATCCGTGGTGGAATCCAGCTGTCGAAGATCAAGCAACGGATCGCGCTCACCGTATAGGGCAAAAAAAGATAGTTACTGTATACCGTTTAGTTACAAGCAACACTATTGAACAAAAAATAATAAATCTACACGATAATAAGCGCGATTTGGCCTCAAAAATACTTGATGGCACAAATAAGCCAAATAAATTAGATACGAAAACGTTAATGAAATTATTAGTCGATTAGAGCCTATTACAGACTCTTTAGGACGTACCTTAGAAATTAGAGATAAAAATTATGAGCACGAAATTTTTTGATGTTATTATCGTTGGTGCAGGTCTTTCTGGTATTGGCATGGCTTGTCATTTACAACGTAATTGTCGCGATAAGAGTTATGCCGTTCTTGAAGGCCGCGAGGCGATGGGAGGAACTTGGGATCTTTTTCGTTATCCTGGAATTCGTTCTGATAGTGATATGCATACGCTTGGCTATGATTTTAAGCCGTGGTGTGCTGCCAAAGCGATTGCTGATGGACCAGCTATTTTAGATTATATAAAAGAAACGGCAGCAGAGCACGACATAGATAAGAACATTCGTTACAATTGCATGGTGAAAACCGCAAATTGGTCAGACGAAAATTGTAAATGGGAAATAGAGGTGAAGGACAAAAGTACTGATCAAATATCTAAGATTAGTTGCAACTTTTTGGCTATGTGTTCTGGTTATTACAGTTACGAGAAAGGACACTCTCCAGATTTTCCTCACAGCGAAGATTTTAGTGGACAAATTATTCACCCTCAAAAGTGGCCAGAGAATTTAGATTATACCGGTAAAAAAGTCGTTATTATTGGTTCAGGAGCAACAGCAGTTACGTTGGTTCCTTCTATGGCTGATAAAGCTGAGCATGTTACAATGTTACAACGCTCACCAACTTATATTGTTTCGCGGCCTGCTAAAGATAAGGTTGCTAATATTTTGCGAAAAATTCTTCCTGGAAAAATGGCTTACGCAATAACGCGTTGGAAGAACGTTTTTATCCAACGTTTTTATTACGACCAAGCGCGTGCGAAACCTCAAAAGACAAAAGAATTTCTGGTAAAAATGACTCGTAAAGAATTAGGCAGCGGTTACGATGTAGATAAACATTTTTCTCCTAATTACAATCCGTGGGATCAAAGAGTTTGCCTTGTTCCAGATGGAGATTTGTTTAAAAAAATCAAATCAAAACAAGCATCTATTGTTACCGACACTATTTCTCGATTTACTGAGAAAGGTATACTACTTGACTCAGGAAAAGAATTGGAAGCTGACATTATTATAACTGCTACTGGCCTTAATGTTTTGGCGACGGGTGGTATAGTGTTCACTATTAACAATGAGGACGTTGATTTATCCAAAACATATACATACCGAGGTATGATGTACTCAGATGTACCTAACTTGACGCTAACTTTTGGTTATGTAAATGCTTCGTGGACATTGCGCGCAGATCTTATTGCAAAATACACGTGTCGCATTATCAATCATATGCAAAAAACAAATACACTTCGCTGTATGCCTCGTTTACGTGAAGAAGATCAGGATATGCAACCTAAACCGTTTATCGAAAACTTTACATCGAATTATATTCAGAGAGTTATGGATAATCTTCCCAAACAGGGTGATCGCGAACCATGGACAAATCCGCAAAACTATAAATATGAAAAATCTATTTTTACGAAAAGTAAAATAGAAGATGGGGTTTTAACTTTTGATAAGCCAAGGGAGAAATGATGAGCAATAAGAAAGAAATGGCAAGTAAAAAAGGTGATTTGCTAGGTATATGTATTGTAGTGGGAGCTTTTATCATTGCATTTACTCCACCAAAACTTCCAAAAACAAACGCACAAGTAAACCGCTATCAATTTGTAGAGAAAGATGATGTGTACTTTTTAGATAGTCATACGGGAGATTTATGGATAAAGGGAGGCACTTTGAATGGCGTTGTACAGTGGAGTGAACAAAGAATTCCTAATTTAGTTCGCGTTCCAAAAAAATATCAGCAAACAAAACGTTATCAACTTAAGTTTACTAAAGATAATAAATGTTTTCTCACAGATACTAGTGGTGGGCAAATTTGGATGCGTAGTGGTACTTTGAATGGAGTTGTGCAGTGGGATGAACAAAGAATTCCAAGAGCAGGTATGAAAGCCAAAGAAACAAAGGATGAAGGCATTGTCAAGTAGACTTTACGAATATGTTGGTCCAAGAGCTATTGCTGAAAATAAAAAAACTTGCGAAAGAGTACAAGTAACATGTCATGAAGATATTGTGAAGTGGACGCACCACAGTAAGGGAATTATCATCACTACATTTATTGTTGATGAGCAAGAAAAATTATGGGCCGCTGATCGTCATTGTGAACATGTTGCTTGCGCGCGAAGGAATTCTGTTTTTGCTGCGGGAGAAATGACCTTCGCTTTAGATAGAGCAGAAGTCACTTTTATTACAAATCAATCGACAGGTTATTGCCCAGAGGTAAGTTCGTGGAATGTTATAAGTGATGTTCTTGCAAAAACGAATATGATTTTTCCTAGCTTTTTTGATAAATCGTTTATTTTCAGACGTTGTGTAAGTTGTCAACAGATCAATATTGTAAAAGACGATATTTACGAGTGTGCTGTTTGTGAAACCTCATTAAATTTAGAATGGAATTTTTAATTCAATGAGTAAAAAACTACTATTTTTAGAATCCTTTTACGGCGGATCTCATAAAGATTTTGCTGATGGGTGGATAAAACACTCAGTGCATGATATTGAGTTGTGTACTTTGCCTTCGTGCCATTGGAAGTGGCGTTTGCGAGCAGCTGCACTGCATTTTATGAATGTAGTTACACCTGATAAATATGAAGCTATTATTTGTACAAGCATGATGTCGATAAGTGAATTAAAAAATAGGTGGAAGCGGCCCATTTTTTTATATATGCATGAAAGCCAGTTGTCCTATCCTTTGCCGAAAAATTCTGGAGTGGATCATCATGGTATACACATTGATTTTAATAATTGTCTTGCTGCAGACTGGTTAGTCTTTAATTCGCAAACACATTTGGATACTTTTATTGGTCATATCGCAAGGTATTTTGAGCGCGCGCCAGAATACCCACCGCAGTGGATCTCTGAAGAAATAAAAACAAAAGCGCAAGTGCTACATCCAGGATGCCAATTACAGCGTTATACAAAAAAAACTAAAAATAAACGTCCTGTAATTGTATGGAATCACCGTTGGGAATTTGATAAAAATCCTCAAGAATTTTTTGCCGCATTGGAAGAAGTCGACTTGAAAAATTCTTGTTTTGATTTGGTATTACTCGGAGAATGTGGGCAATCTGTCCCTAAACTTTTTTTGGCAGCGCAAAAAAAATGGGGCGATCGTATTTTACATTATGGTTTTGTGAATAGTAAAAAAGAGTATATCTCTTGGCTACAGCAAAGCGATTTGGTGATTAGTACTGCTATCCAAGAAAATTTTGGTATTTCTATTGTTGAAGCTATTTATTATGGATGTTTTCCAATTGTTCCTGCGCGACTTTCTTATCCTGAAGTATTGCCTCAAAAATATCACCATAAATGTTTATATGAAGACTTTGATGATTTAGTGGCAAAAATTATTTTATTTTTAGAGGACTATGAAGAGTACGAGACTATACGTGGTGGACTTTCACAAAGCATGTTTAAATATTCATGGAGTAGCACTATTAGCAAGTACGACGCTATTTTTTAGATTTTTTATTACATTTGTAAATTTTTGTTGACTTTTCTTAAAGTTTTACTAGTATGAGAAAAATGAATATCCCAGTAAATGTCGCTGTTTGTTTTTGAGAATGAGTCTCAGTTTCTTTTGGTCCTTCAGTAATTTAAAATGGCGAAAAGGCAACCATTATTGGTTACTGTTTGGTAATGATTTTTATCGCATATTTTAGATAGTAAAACATTCCAACAAAATGAACAACCTCGTAAACTGCTGAGTTATAAAATTAAACACCAAACAATTTTTTACCCTTTTATTAGGTTTGAGACTCTGTCTCTTTTAGGTTGCAATGCACATGAAAATTTTATTAACTACAATTGTACTAGCTTCACTAATTCTAAGTTCTTGTACAAATAAAACAGAGCAGAGTGTAGCAGGTGAAGTCGTAAAAGGCTATGCCGATTTAGTACTAACTAATTACCAAGACTCTCTTGAGACAGCACAAGAATTACGAAATGCACTTTATACGTTTGTTGAGGCTCCAAGTAAAGATACACAAAATGCAGCTAAAAAATCTTGGTTAAAGGCTCGCGTTTTTTATGATCAAACAGAAGCATACCGCTTTTACAATGGTCCTATCGATGATGAAGATGGTCCAGAAGGTTTGCTAAATGCATGGCCTTTAGATGAGGCTTACATCGACTATGTGAAAGGTAATGAAAACGCTGGTATTGTGAATAATGTCAATGTTGAAATCTCAAAATCACAGCTTATTAAAATGAATGAAGCTAATGGTGATGAAAATATTAGTACAGGTTACCATGCTATTGAATTCTTACTTTGGGGCCAAGATTTAAGTAAAGAAGAAGCTGGAAAGCGTTCTCATAACGATTATGTTGATGTTAAGAATGCAAAGCGCCGCGGAGATTATCTAAAAATCGTTGCTGATTTGTTGGTTGAGAATCTAGAAACTCTTGTTAGTGAGTGGAGTGAAAATAAAAAAGATAATTATCGAGCAAAATTTTTAGCTCTAAATCACAGTGAAGCAATTCATAAAATCCTAACAGGACTTCACGAGTTAAGTACTGGAGAACTTCCAGGAGAAAGAATGGCTGTTGCTCTGACAAACCATGATCAAGAAGATGAGCATTCTTGTTTTAGTGATAATACTTGTTTAGATATTCGCGATAATCAAAGATCAATGGTAAATGTTTATCTTGGAACATACGCAGGTCTTCATAAGAAAATTGAAGTAAAAGGAATTCATTATTGGTTGAAAACCAAAGATGAAAGTTTGGCAACTAGCATAAAGAGTAAAATAGCTAGCATTGATACATTTATTGCTAAAATGTCAAAGCACAGATTTGATCGCTTGATTGCTTCTGACAATCCTGAAGGTAATAAACTTGTAAAAAATACAATTAAGGTTCTAAGTGAACAAGGTGAACTTTTTGCAAAAGCATTGAAGAAGATTGTAATAAAATGATGGAAACAAAGCATATTTTAACATTTGTATTTGTAATATTTATATTCTTAGGATGTGATCCTGTTGATAAGGATGAGGAGTATAGTGGAGGGGCAGCAACTATATTTAATTCCACTTACTATGCTTTTAATAAACCAATTCTTGGTTTGAGTTTTGAAGAACGAGCTACTTTTGAGACAGGTGATTCTTTATTTAACAAATCGTGGGTAATAGCACCTGCTTCGACAACTGCTCGCGATGGACTAGGTCCTCTTTTTAATGCTCGTTCGTGTTCAGGTTGTCACTCGCGAGATGGGCGTGGTCGTCCGCCTAAAGAAAAAAACGAAGTTGTTACTGCTTTACTCTTTAGGTTAAGTATTCCAGGAGAAACAGAAAATAATTCTCCTAAACCACATCCTATATATGGTGGGCAGCTCAATAATAAGGCTGTTCCTGGTGTAGAGCCAGAAGGAAAAGAAGTTATTAAATATAGCTTTATTAAAGGTACTTTCGCTGATGGCACACCTTACGAATTACGTAAACCCGAATATAGTATTGAAAATTTAAAGTATGGGGAATTAAGTAAAGATATTATGATTTCTCCTAGGGTTGCTCCGATGATTCCAGGTTTAGGGTTGTTAGAGCAGGTTTCAGAAGAAACCATTCTTGGTTTTGCTGACCCAGAAGATAAAGATAAAGATGGTATATCTGGAAAAGCTAACTATGTCTGGGATGTAACTCACAAAAAAAAGCGTTTAGGACGCTTTGGATGGAAAGCAAATCAACCGAGTTTATTGCAACAAAATGCTGGAGCTTTTAATGGAGATATTGGCATTACATCGCCACTCTTTCCTCGTGAAAATCACAGCGATAAACAAACTCCTTGCCTAGATATACCAAGTGGTGGTACACCCGAGATTTCCGCTGAAAGTCTTGAAAGGATAACTTTTTATACGCAACACTTGGCAATGCCAGGACGACGAAATTGGAAAGATCCTACTGTAGTTACTGGGAAAAAGTTGTTTTTAAAAGCAGAGTGCCATTTATGTCACATTCCTAAAATGCAAACAAGTACTAGTAAAGACTTTCCAAAATTATCGCAGCAAAAAATACGCCCTTTTACTGACTTACTACTACATGATATGGGAGAAGGTCTTGCGGATAACCGACCTGATTTTGAAGCCAATGGTCGTGAGTGGCGTACATCGCCTCTGTGGGGTATTGGACTTGTTGAAAAAGTGAACTACCATACCTTTTTTTTACACGATGGACGTGCACGTAATCTCCAAGAAGCTATTTTGTGGCATGGTGGGGAATCAAAAAAATCGATGGAGATATTTAAAGCTTTTTCTAAAGAAGAACGCAAAGCTTTGCTGGCGTTTTTAAATTCGTTATAGGAGAAATCATGAAAATCATAGCTAGTCTTTTATTTATTGTGTTATTGCTTGTTCCAGCTTGTAATCAAAAGCCAGCTGAAGGAGATTCTGGAAAAAAAGTAACTATTTATACTCATCGTCATTACCCAAGTGACCAGAAACTTTTTAAGCAATTTACTGCTGAAACTGGAATTGAAGTTGTCGTTCGAAAAAGTAAAGCGAATGAACTTATCAAAAAGATAGAAATCGAAGGCGAAAAAACTGAAGCTGATTTGCTAATAACAGTTGACGTTGGCCGATTACATTTGGCGCAAAATAAGGGATTATTACAAGGTGTTACTTCAGAAACCTTAACTAAGAATGTGCCTAGTCATTTACATCATAAAGATGGTTATTGGTATGCTCTTACAAAAAGAGCACGCGTGGTTGTATATTCTAAAGACAGAGTAAAGCCTGAACAACTTTCTACTTACGAAGCATTAACCGATGCAGGGTGGAAAGGTAAAATTGCAGTGCGTTCAAGCAGCAATATTTACAACCAATCACTTCTTGCCTCTATTATCGTTGCAAACGGTAAAGAAAAAGCTCTTGAGTGGGCAAAAGGTGTTGTTGCAAACATGGAAAGAACCCCTACAGGCAATGATCGCGATCAAGTAAAAGAAGTTGCTGCTGGTAAAGCAGATCTAGCAATTGTTAACACTTATTACTTAGGCAAATTACTTAACTCTGAAAATGCTGATGAAGTAAAAGCTGGTGAAGCTGTAAAAGTCTTTTTTCCGAACCAAGATGGACGTGGAACTCATGTTAATATTAGTGGTGCCGGCGTAACTAAATATGCAAAAAATAAAGAAAATGCGATGAAGTTACTTGAGTTTTTAACAAGTAAAAAAGCACAACAAACTTTTGCTCAAGCTAATTATGAATATCCTGTGCATCCTGAAGTAAAACCTTCAGAGCTTGTTTCTTCTTGGGGAGATTTTAAAGAGGATCAAGTAAATTTATCTGAACTTGGTGTTAACAACAAAGAAGCTGTCAAAACATTTGATCTTGCTGGGTGGAAATAATACTTGTTTTCCAAAATATATATTTTTCTCACTCGTAGTTGGTATAGCAAGAGATATATAAATGTGTGGACGTTAACGACTTTAGTCGTTACTCTTCTTATTGCAACGCCCATTATCTTTATTTTAAGTCATATATTTCTTGAGCCTAGTGATGCTTGGCTTCATATTAAGCAAACTAGGCTTAACGAATATATTTATAATACAGTTACACTGGTTTTTGGCGTTGCAAGTTTATCTTTTTTCCTCGGTGTAGTTCCTGCATGGTTAGTTTGTGTTTACAATTTCCCGGGGCGCAAATTCTTTGAGTGGGCTTTGATATTACCCCTAGCAATACCTGTTTACATAATGTCATACACGTATGCTGATATGTTTAGTAGTACAGGGCTAATAAGGAAAATTTTCGGTTCTGATAGTTTTTTACTGTTTGAGTTTAAGTCGCTATTTGGAGCTATTATTTCCTTTTCTTTTGCACTGTATCCTTATATTTATTTGATGGCAAAAAATGCTTTTAAACAACAGTCTGTACTTGTCTTAGGCGTTTCGAGGTTGTTTAGTTATTCACACGTATCAATATTTGCAAGAGTTGCTCTCCCACTTGCTTTTCCCGCTATTAGTGCTGGTGCATTGCTTGTTATTATGGAGGTTTTTAGTGATTATGGCACTGTAAGTTATTGTACGACGCCTACTTTTACAGTAGGAATCTTTCAAGCATGGTACGCTTTAGAGGATAGTCAAGCAGCGATGCGTTTGTCTGCTATTTTATTGTGCCCAGCGTTTTCACTATGGCTTTTACGATGGTTAATTATTCGCAATAAAAAATATCATGTAGATTCTAGTCAGTTTAATAACTATCGCTTTGGGCAAATTAGCAAATTTTCGCGATATTTTATCTTCACAATGTGTAGTATTATTTTCTTTTTTACTTTTGTTTTTCCTGTTGGCCAATTGATATATTGGGGATGCCAAACTGCTACTGAAGTTATAGATAAAAATTTTGTTTCACTTGCTATAAATAGTATATTTTTAGCTCTAAGTACAGCGTGTATAGCACTTTTTATAGCTATTGTCGTCTCTTATACTGTAAAAATACGTACAACGCGGATGACGCGTTATTTAGCTGCTATTAGCAAAAGTGGTTATACTTTACCTGCTGCGGTTGTGGCAATTAGTGCAATGACTATGTGCAAGTGGTTTGACGATAGCCTAGGGGTATTAACTGGCATGATACTAAGTAATACTCTTGTTGCTTTGATGTTTGGGTATATCGTTCGCTTCTTAGCAGTTACTTTTGAGCCTATTAATTCTGGTTTTAAAAATGTAGGACATACTGTTACGCAAGCTTGTTTTTCTCTAGGAAGTTCTCCTTCGCGTACCTTGTTAGTTCATCTGCAAATGATGAAACCGTACTTACTAAGTGCTTTAGTTCTTATATTTATTGATATCTTAAAAGAATTTAATCTTACATTCCTGGTAGGACCTACATTTGATACTCTAGCAACAGATGCTTATAGTCGAGCGATTTCCGATGAAGCTGTACCTTATTCTTCTTGTTCAGCTTTGACTATTATTTGTATTAGTAGTTTTTTCCTATTGTTTGGCAAAATAAGTTTGGATAGATTGGGGAAAAAGTCATGATAACTTTACAAATCGAAAACTTGTCAAAAACATATGACAAAAACACTGTGGTTACAGATTTTTCGTTAGAGGTGGCGAAAGGTGAAATTGTTGCACTAATTGGTGAAAGTGGTTCAGGAAAATCTACAATACTTAAGATGATTTCTGGATTTGAAAAACCTAGTGCAGGTTCAATAGAAATAAATAATGAAACTGTTTGTAGCAAACAGGTATTTGTTGAACCGGAAAATCGCCAAGTTGCTATGGTTTTTCCTGATCATTCACTTTTTCCGCATTTGAGTGCAGAAAAGAACATTGCATTTGCACTTAATAAACATAGCCGCTCTGAACGAAAACGAATTGTCAATCAAATGCTACAACTGATTGGCTTAGAAGAGTTGCGAAAAAATAAACCTCATCAAATGTCAAGTGGACAACTACAGAGAATAGCTCTTGCTCGTTCGTTAGCATTTCAACCTAAATTATTACTACTTGATGAGCCTCTAAGTAAGTTAGATGTTATGCTAAAAAAGCGTATGCGTGAAGAAATAAAACAAATTATTACCCAAACTGAAACAACAACAATTCTTGTTACTCATGACAAAGAAGATGCATTCGTAATAGCTGATAGAGTAGTGGTTCTTAAGGATGGAGTAACGCAACAAATGGATACTCCGGAAGGAATTTATTTTAAGCCGAAGAATGAGTATGTGGCGCACTTTTTTGGACGAGTGAACACTATTCACGCAGAACGTAATGGTAAAGGGTATAACACTCCTTTAGGTTGCATTCAGGCGAAAGAAAATGGAGAATGCTGCCGTGTACTTATTCGTCCTGAGAATTTAAATATTGGCCAACAAAGTGATGATGCTATACCCGCAACAATCACTAAAATTACATTTTATGGACAGCAAAAAGAATTACAGCTGCAACTATGTGAAAGCCAACAACTCATTACTGTAGTGATTCCTAACTATGAAAAAGTTAATGTCGGACAACAGCTTTTTTGTAAACTCAACACAGAAGAACTTACTTCGTGGGCGATGGTTTAAATAGCTTATATTTATAGTGCTTTCGAACAGAATATTATCTAAAATAGTAAAGATGCCCCTAAATAATATTGTTTTCATAGTTTGTTCGGGCCTGTTATCATTCAGAAGATTACTATTTTTTCGAGCTGAAGTTTTTGTTTGAGTTTTGATGAAACCAGTAAAGGGTAATAATTCGCAAAAGAAGTTCGCGCGTGTTGACTTCATATTCAAGCGGAATCTTTACTCGTAGACAATGCTTGTGGTGCTCGATATCGATTCTTGACATAAAAATTTAGGGCCTAAGTATTCTAGATAAAAATATTCTTAATGGCGGTAATAATTGTTTTTGCTGCTAGAGAATTTTGAGCATCATAACGATAAACAAGAGTAACAACATCTTCATACACGGGAGGATTTTTTCCGTAGCGCTTTAATCCTTTTGCTTTTTCTGCCACTCTCGTTGGAATTATTCCCACACCACCTCCACTTTCTACTAAGTCGGTAATTACCTGTAAATCAGAACAGTGAATAATACGCTCAAATTCCCAGTCACTACCTCTTATTTGTTTTGACAAATCTTGCGTTTGTAGTAAATTTTGATCGCAAATTAGTGTATTTAAGTTACGATTGTGTTTTGTTGTCCAAAGAGTAACGCAATCATGAGCTAATTTGATGATTACTAGATCTGGGTGAGATATTGGATTAATTACTATGCCAAAATCTATTTTATAAGAAATTACCTTCTCGGTGATGTGGCGCGAAATATCATGTACTAGCTCTATATGTAATTTGGGATAATCATGAAGTAGCTTAGGTAAAAAGTGTGACAATGAATATAGAGCTACAGATGGGTGACTACCAATGGTATATTGCCCTTGAACTTCATCTTTTTCACTTAAAGCAATTGCGCGCAATTTTTCCCACTCCTCAATCATTGCTTGAGCACTTCCGACAAACCGCTGACCAAATTTAGTTAGTTGCACTCCTGATTTACTACGAATAAGTAGTTTTGCACCTATGTTTTGTTCTAATCTTTTAACCGACATACTTAAAGTTGGTTGAGTAATTCCTAGTCGTTCTGAAGCTCTCGATAAGTTTAATGTCTTTGATATTTCTAAAAAATATTCAATTTCAGCTGGCGAGGGAAGCATTTCATTTTCCTATTCTGTTAGCGACTACAAATCAGCGTTACAAGGGCTAGTAGCAAGCAGCAATATAAATATTGCTTATGATGATCATCTATGATATTAATTTTATTAATAAAAAATTTTATTTATAATAACATTATAATGATAGATAAAAGAATAAAAAGAAAGGAAAATAGCAACTTACATGATGATTATTGGTTGTTTATTTTTCATTTTTTAAGAACAACAGAATTTATTTGGCGGTATTCTCGAAGGTACTTGAAGGTGTGTTGGCTCGCCTTAGTCCAAAATATAAAATTTGAACTAAAGCGAGACTACTTAAAAATGGATTTACTCTGTATCTTTTTTCGGCATAAAGTTTGGTGCTTGAATTGTTGCACCAAAAGGATCATTCGGTTCTTCTTTTTTTTGATTAGGTTTTGGCTTTGGAGAGAAAGGAGATACTGGTGTTACGGGAGATACCGGTGATACAGGAGTGAAATTACTTGTTGCATTTGTTTGAATAGTTGCTGCAAAAGGGTCTTCAACTTTTGGGCTTGGACTTGAACTTTGTTTTGGTGGAGATAATGGAGATATTGGTGAAACTGGGGTTACTGGAGCAACAGATTTAAAGCCACTAAGATTACTTGTTTGAATGGTAGAGCCAAAAGGATCTTCTACATTTGTAGGAGCGCTTGGGGCTGCTGATGCTGGCGCGCTCAAAGGTGATATCGGAGTAAAATTGCCTAAATTTGTTGTTTGAATAGTAGAACCAAAAGGATCTTCTACATTATCATCATATTGTGTAGCGACAATATTTTCTAGATGCTGTGTTGCTGTTTTTAAATTATCGCAGAATACTGTGTCGTCATTAAAACCAGCGTAGCGAAAAATACCTTGTAGCGCTGCTTGGACATTCAATAATTTTACGCCTCCGCCACGATTACGAGCTTCTGTTATATTTTCTAAAAAATTCATCAATACAGGAGCGCTTATATGTTCAACTTTTTGCATATCGCAAACAATCTTGTTTTGATTGAGATTAAAAATACTAGAAAAAGTGCCTTGGATTAAATTGATAGTAGATTCATTGATTTGTCCTTCGAAAGTTACCAACTTAATGTTGTTTTTCATGTCTTTTGTGTTGATTTTCATAGCAGATTTAGATAGATATTCTATCTATCTCCTTTCTCAAGAACGGCAACGTGATTTGTACTTAAATAACAGATGACAATCTTTTAATTACATTTAAAATTAATTATTAGAACATTTTAGAATTGTGACTTTAGGTAGAGCGTGTTGATCTTTGTATTGTTATGTAATGTGAGTAGACTTTAGTATATATTTTTTATTTGCAGTGAGCAAGTCCAAAGCTGCGGATGTTTGAAATTAATTTTAGGAGAATTCAAATTGAACGGTAAAATTTCTAGACGTAAAGTTTTGGGACTTTCCATTGGATTATTTACTGGCTTGTTCTCGACATTGAAGGCTGATTGTGAAATAACACCTGAGCAAACGGAAGGACCTTTTTATCCTGATATACTTCCTCAAGATAAAGACAACGATTTAACGGTACTTAAAGGTAGTAAAAATCAAGCTGTAGGGAAGATCGTCTATATTTTCGGTGTTGTTCGCGATGAAAACTGTCATCCTATTGACGGTGCTATTGTAGAGATATGGCAAGCGTGCGAAAGTGGAAGTTATAACCATGGTGGCAATGCAAATACTGCACCTTTAGATGAGCATTTTCAATATTGGGGAAGGTTTATCACTGATGAAAAAGGACGTTATGCTTTTAAGACAATTGTGCCGGGTTCTTATGCGATAAATAAAAATTGGCAGCGCCCACCGCATGTACATTTTAAAACAGCTAAACGAGGGTTCTTTGAGATGACAACTCAAATGTATTTTGCTGGGAATCCACTGAATGAAAAAGATCGTATTCTTAATAAACTTTCGAAAGAAGAGCAGGAGTTGGTTGTTGTTGAATTGCAAGACTTTGAGGAAGATCGTGAATATTTTGATTTTAAAAACTTGCAAAAAAAGAGCCAAATTTGTTATTTTGACATTGTATTAGAAAAGGTATATTAGATCTAATCCGGAGTTGTATTTCTATTGTCTATTTGGTGTTGTGGGGAGAAAACTATTGCAGATATATCATTCATCGCAGTTTCGTGTGAAAAACTTTCGACAAAATGTCGCTACACTTACTAAGGAAACTAGTGTTTCTCATTTGCAGAACACACTAAAGAATATTGTTGGAGCACGACATTACTCTTTTAATCCACAACACAATAATTTTGTAAAAGAATGGATTGCGACGCAATTAACAGATTATGGTTATAGTGTTTATCTCCAAGGAAAATATGGAAATATCGTGGCATTGCCGCAAAATGTAGATTCTGCGGTTATTGTCATTGCTGCTCATTACGATAGTATTGCTGAAAGTCCAGGAGCTGACGACAACGGTAGTGCTGTTGCTGCACTAGTTGAGTGTGCACGTGTTCTTGCGCAGTGTTCTATACCGGTTTGCTTTGTTGCTTTTAATTGCGAAGAAGATGGATTGTTGGGAAGCTATGATTTTGTTGAAAACTTAAATCATTTTCCGTACGAAGTGAAATATGTCCATGTTTTAGAAATGGTGGGTTTTTGTAGTTATGAAGAAAATTCGCAGGAGATACCTGCAGGAATTCCTATAGAAAATGTTCGCATTGGAGATTTTATTGCCTTAGTTGGTGATCAACATTCTGGTGAACAGCTTACAAATACATTGCAAAGCATTGCAACATATAGTCCCAATTTACCAGCTTTAGGCTTGTTGGTAGACTCCATCTCGCAGAGTTTTTTGCATATTCTTAAACGAAGTGATCATTTTCCTTTTTGGCAAGCGCAAATTCCTGCTTTGATGTGGACAGATACCGCAGAATATCGCAATCCTCATTACCATAAAAAAACAGATACTATTGACACCATTGATTTTGATTTTTTGCAAAAAGTAACTGAAAGCGTTGTTGCATGCGTTTTAGAACAAAGTTTAAGTGATAGCTGAGTGTTAAATTTAGGGGGTGTTAACGCGCCCTAAAATAATTTTACATTTTTGGAGAAAATGTTCGGACAAGTTTTGGAGTTTTTCCAATATACCAATAGGCAACTATGTTTAAAGGAAATTATTATGGAAAAACAACAAAAAAATCACGATTTACTCGGACTTGCTTTGTCTGATAGCTTTGAAATGTCTGCTAATAGTTCTACGGTTGTACAACATCAAAAAAATAAACCTGTGATGATAAAGGCAGGGCAAAAAATAAAACAATATTCTATCGTTTCTAAACTAGGCGAAGGTGGGATGGGGGTTGTTTATAAAGCTTTTGATCATCATTTACAGCGTGAAGTGGCGATTAAAGTTTTGTGTAATGATGAGGGGCAGTTTCATAAATTATTAAAAGAAGCAAAATCAATTGCACAATTAAATCATCCAAATATTGTACAGGTATATGAGGTTTGCGATGAGTATCCTTATTTTTTTGCAATGGAGCTTATTAATGGTATTTCTTTGGCAGAGTTTATACAACTTCATAGCAAAAAATTAAAAAAGCACAGCTACTACCGAAAAATAACTAACATATTTATACTTGTTGCTCGCGCTTTAGAATTTGCTCATTCTAAAGGAATCATCCATCGCGATTTGAAACCCGAGAACATTATGCTAGATCGAGAATTACAGCCTAAGATCATGGATTTTGGTATTGCACGTGTGGCATCAGACGTCAAAAAGACATTGGAAGATGATAACTTTGCAGGAACGCCAATGTATATGTCGCCAGAGCAAGCGAAGGGTTCTAAGATAACAAAGTCCACCGATATCTACTCTCTAGGAGTAACTCTCTACGAATCTCTTACTTCGATGGAACCTTTCCGCGGTGACAGTGTTTTTAACGTTATTTTTCAAATTATACATGATGATCCTATTCCGCCACGAAGAATCAATTCTGAAATTCCTCCTGATTTACAAGCAATTTGTTTACAGTGCTTGCAAAAAAACACTAAAAAAAGATATCTTTCTATGAAGTTTTTAGCGCGCGATTTAAAAAACTTTTTAGAACTTAAACCTATTTCTGCGAAAACTCCTGGAAAAATAGAGCTTGCTTACAAGTTATTCTTGCGTACTAAAGAGGTTTCTCTCACTTTGATAAGTGCATTTATTATTATTTTGATTTTAACACTTTTCTATGTGAATAGCCTTCACCAACATATTCAAGAAAAAAAGGATGCGCTTGTTCTTAAAGAAAAAGCGTTGACAGATTTGACAGAAGCATTAGCAGATGTAACGGAAGCTGAAAAAGCTAGAAAAATCGCAACGATAGAAAAAGAACGTATACAAAGTGAAAAAAACTACGATCTATTAAAAGTTTATTATGAAGTTATACAAAATCATATACGGAAAAAAAATTTTCTAGCAGCGCAAAATTCTCTAAAGCAATTAAAGGATCTTTATTCACAAACGAAATTTTCAAATGCTGAACGTTACCTTGAATACCGATATTTAGCTAAAAGAGCACAACCATATACAAAAAAATTATCTGCTGAGATTCCAAAAAATATAAAAATATACCATGCAAATGACAAAATAATTACTGTTGGTGAAAAGGGAACTGTTTCTCTACATAGACAACAAGGATATACCCTAGACAAGTACAGAGAGATTCGTTGTGGGAAAGAAGCACATAGTAGTTCTTTAAGTCGCGATGGTAAATATTTAGCCATTTTGTATTCTAGCGATGATGATAAACTTTACTTGGGAGTTTATTATACAAGAACATTGAAAGTTGTAGTTGAGCGTATGCTTAAAGATCCTGATGCTCTAGAGGATGCTTTTACTGCAAATGATACATTATGTAAGTTTTATAAAAAAAACACGATTATAACCGCAGGCAAATATATAAATGTTTGGCGTATTAACAATAGCACTCTTGTAAAAACACATGAAATTGAAAAACATAGTCATGGTACAATTGCTGGTGGAGATAAATTTACTAAAGTAGTTTCTTTAGATATTAATACTGTAGATAAAGAGTTTGTATTTGTTTACAGTGGTATATTGTATAAGTATTCTTTTCTGGACAAAAAAACTAAAAAAATTAGTTCAAAAAGTAACTTGGTTTGTTGTGCGTACGATAGTCAGAAAAATATAGTAATTACTACTTTCGATGGAAAAGTATATAGTTTAAAAAAGAAAAATATTGTGGAGTTTGAAAAATCAAGTTCTTTTGAAGTTAACAAAATTATATCCCAAGAAGGTTATATAATAGGATCAACGTTACAAGGGATTCTTTATGTTTGGAATAAAAATGGTCGATTGTTGCAAAAAATAACTACTGATCAAAATCTGTTATACGATTTTTCTATTCAAAATATGCAGGTTTTTATAGCGAATAACAAGTATGTTTTTGTTTATTCTATTCTTAGAAAAGATGTTTCCCGTTTTAATGTAAATCATGTGTCAAACTATGTTTCTTTTGCTAAAAGTCATTTTATTTATAATGATATAAACCAAATTATAATACAAGATCTAATTAGTTTTCAGAAGAAAAGTAAGTTATTTACATCTAGAACATTAAATTCTTTTTTGGTACCAGAGAGTGATAAATTGTGTACTCTTTTGGACCTTCCTCAAATAAAATATGATGTTACTTGCGAAGGTGTTGACTTTCGTAGAATATACCGCAAGATGAGTAAGCGCAAAACAGATAAACATACATTTTTTAATGAGAGAATAAAAGGGATTGTTTACGACTATAAACACGAAAAACTTTACATGTATAATTATCGCGGTGGCATTACTGGGTGGGACTTAAAAAAGAAGATTTTGACTTCTGAGATATGGTCTTCTGCGCAGGGTAAAAAGAGAATGCATGTTACTACAGCCGAGTTAAGTCCTGATTGCCGTTTTCTGGTATTTGCTGTTAATTGTTATGGGTATCTCGCTATTTTGAATTTAACAACAAAAAAATATGTGCGTGTGGGCACTGGAGAAGATGCTACCGATAACAGCAAGATTAAATTTGCAATCTTGCGCGGAAAAACATATTTGTTTCTGACGGTGGGAAGTAGTATATTAATATATAACTTTGACGATTTAAAACAGGAAAAACATCAAGTCGTTCGTTTGGATAAGTATAAAGATCTTATTTCTTCTTTTGCAATTGTTGAGGATGAAGAGCGACTTATTACAACAGATCGAACTGGACGGATTTTGATATGGGATCTGATGGATTTATCTCAGAAAAATCCTGATCGCTTTCTTTTACAGTTGGAAAAAAAATCTGATATAATTAATGATTGTGCTTATCACAAAGAACTTAAAAAACTAGTAACCGTTGGATCTGATGTCCGTATATGGAGTTTTGATTAGATAAATTATGTGGAAAACAACGCGGTGGTCGCAAATTTTAGAAGCGCAACAAGAAAGTAAACAGGCGATTGAAAAACTATGCGAAGATTATTGGCCGAGTGTTCATAAATTTGCACGTCAATATTGTCATGATTCTTATGCTGAGGATTTTGTACAAGAGTTTTTTACCAAATTTTTGGAAAATAAATGGATTGAACGCGTTTCCAAAGACCGAGGTAAGTTTCGTACTTTTTTGATCACTGCGTTTGTTCGCTTTGCAAGAGATAAGAAGCAACTGAAACAAAATCGTTTTGAGCATAGTATGCACGATTTGATCCCTGATAAAGACATTAATCACTTTAATCGTTATTGGACAGAGAACTTACTCGAGCTTGTCAATCAAAGAATGCATACTCATTATAGAGAATTTGCAAATCGTTATGAATACAAAGTTTTTCGAACTTACTATCACCCACCAACAAGCTCTTTTTACCGAGTTGAAGATATTAGTTACCTTGAAGAGTTTATTGCTTTTCTTCGTTGTAAAAATCATAGAGTTGATGATCTTGTTTACCAAGAATTGCTATTAAATGACTGTACTCAGGCTGTACATTTATCGCAAATCTTGAACAAATTAATTTCTTCGACTGAATTGGACGAACAAAATCAAGACAACTATTTGTTTCATAATATTGATTGCAGAAATCACCAATTATTCGCTGAGGATTTACAACGCATATTTTGTAGTTACAACATTACTGCAACAAATCTCACGACAGCACTAAATGAAATTCTTCATAATGAAAACTTAGAACAACATTTTGATGTGAAAGAACAAAAACACGAGTTCAGATACCAAAGAAATCGTGCAATTCTCGAATATACATACCCTCAATATATTGAGAAATATTTGATCAAAGCAAACCGTAAATTTCTCGACAAGCACTATGGAAATTTTGTTGTACCTTTATTTTTATATAAACCTTCATATTTACAAATCGCTAAACACTTCGAAATATCAAAATACCAAGTAGAAAAAGCAATTAAATCATCAACACTCATATACAAAGAACTGCTAAGAGATGAAGTTTCGCGTTACGTGTGCCCACAAGAAATTACCAATGAAATTAGATACTTGCAAAATCTATTATAGAGATGGTAAATAATTTACCACGAGTTTAATTTATAAAAGGGGCATATTTTGAATTTAAAAAACTTAGGTTTGCGTATCAAAAAACAAAGAGAAAAACAAAAATTGCGTCAGATCGATATAGCCCACGCTTTACAAGTAAGCTCGCAGGCCGTTTCCAAATGGGAACGAGGAGAAAATGCTCCCGATATCTCATTGCTTGTCGAATTGGCACAACTACTTGGAATTAGTGTAGAGTGGCTCCTTATTGGTGAAATTCCTGAATCGGATACATTTGAGGCAACCATTTTTTGCACTAGTTTGAATGGATTTGCTGAAAAATCAAAAGCTATTCATCCGCGCGATCTTGCGATGTGGATGAATAGCTTATTTTTTACGCTCACAGAGGTTGTTTTGAAATACAACGGAGTACCTGTTAAATATGTGGGGGATGGTTTTCTCGCTTTTTTTACGGGAAAAAATGCGCGCACAAATGCTGTAGATGCAGCTATAAAATCAAAAAAACTTATTGGAAATACTGATCTTATTATTGCTTTGCATTTTGGATCTACTTATTTGGGAACGATTGGTCATCCTGACTATTCTTCTAAGGATATTTTAGGGCAAACTGTCAACACTTGTTTTCTTGTTTTACCTTGGATTGCACGCAATTGTAAAAGCGGTATTGGATTAACAGAGCAGGCTTGTGATTGTAAGCACAAATTTTCCTGCTGTGGCGAGGTTACAACTGTCGATGGGTTAAAAAGGAAAGTTTTTCAAGTCGATGGTTTGTAAGGGATATGGCGGAAAATAATTTACTAAATTTTACATATAATTTTATGGTGCTTGACAAAGACAAATGTTATAACAGGCTCCTAGGGGGCGTCATCAATGTCCTTTATTTTTATAATTGACGACAACTTCTAATTTACCTTGTAACTCACTTTAGGGGATTATGATGAGAAATGCAATATTTGTTTTATTGGTGCTTGCTTGCTGTTTTACTAGTGGTTGTATGGGGCTAAATGTAGGCGGAGGATTTGCATATAACTTAGTTACAGGGGAAAAAGATCCTGTGCAGCCTGATCGTCCGTTTACAACGGCTCCGGAAATTATGGCATTTCCTCCACATTTTTTAACAAGGCCAATTGGTTTTATCCTTGAATTTGGTTTCTTTCCTGTAATGCTACCTACGGGGTTTATTGGTGGAAGTGTGTGGGGGGCAGTAAGTATACCTTCAGCGAGAAGAAAGCAAAAAGCACGTAACCCTGAAACTCCTCTCGAAGAATTAGAAAAAATTTCTCGTGACCCAGATCCTGAATATCGCAAACAAGTGGTTCTTAATCCTAAGGTACCTCTTGACATAATTTTGCGTCTTGCACGTGATGAAGATGATGAAGTGCGAAAATATGCAACTTTTTCTCTTGGTGAACAATACGATGATATTGACAAAATTATGCCCGTTCTCATTGAAAATTTAAAAGATCCAGTGCTTGAAGTACGTTATGCTACTATCCAAACAATTAATACTTATCGAAGATTTGCTCGAAAAGCAGTGCCGCAACTAATTAAAGTTTTATCAGAGCCTACAGCGGTGATGAAAAGTGCAGCAGCGGAGGCTTTAGGTTATATGGGAATCCATGCAAAACGCGCAATGCCAGAGCTTAAAAAATTACTTCGTAGCGACAATGAATCAGTAAAAAAAGCAGCTCTTGACGCTCTGGATAGAATTACTGGACGCGAAGTGGAAGAGTGATTCTTAGGTGTTAATATTAATTTAAAACGCAATCTCATAATTATACAAATGAAATGCAATCCTTATGCAATACTCACCATTATTGCTTTAGGTAATGAGTTTAGAACGTGTTTTTGGATTAAAATGATTTACAATGTGCTTACTTTGCGAGGTTTTAAAACCTCGCATTTTCCCTTCCACAGAAGGAACATTCAGTAAAATGATCTATGTCCTTGATGCATAACCTCATTATTTTACTGAATATCAACACTTTGAAATGGTCTTAAATAAAAAATATTTAAAAAAATCTATTTTAATACTTGCAAATAAGTTACGGTTTATGTACTATTTCCATTTGGATTTATCTTAAACAGTTTGTGTTGAGAAAAGCTGGTGGATTGTATGAGGCAAAGACCAGAAAACAATTCCACGATTCACTTTTTTGTATCTGTCCTATAAATAGTTCACAAAAAAGAATGACTGTGCCAAAAAGGATACACTTATGGTAATTTTATTTTGAAATTATTATGGCGAATGTGTTTAAGGTATTGATATTAAATGTGTTATGTTTTTGTTTGTCTTTTGGCACAGTAATTGCTTTATAACCTAGCATTGATTATACACTTTAAAACAAGGAGAAAAATTATGGAAATTAAAACCTCAATAGAACGTTTACTTGATGCGATTAGTGAAATGGTTCCTGAAGGAGATCATGCTTTAGTTGCAAAGATAGCTTCAATTATGATAGAAAGCGGTAAAGTAAAGGTAGCTTTACAGCCAGTTAAAATATAGAGTAAGACCTAATAGAAGTTAGAGAAACCTAAAACATTTAATTTCCATAAGACTATCATTAATTGATCATTTTATGAAAGTTAAGGTGTTCTATTGAGGCATGTTCATTTGAGCATGCCTTAATTTTTTAATATCATCTCTTTTATCAAACCTAAACAAGACACTTACACTTCAAAAAACTTTTCTACATCTCATTGCATCAAAGAGATGTTACGAAACTGCGCATTGGCTTCCATTTCCTGTACAATCCTGGTTTTTGAAAATATCTCCCTTTATTTTTTGTTGTTTTCCTTTCAAAAGATAGTAGACTAAGAAATTTATAATTTACGGTTTTTAGATACCAGTCATAATTTTGATTTTGGTGTAAATCTTAGATTTTATGGGGATTTTATTATTAGTATTCATCAGCCGGTTTTATTAGAAGAAGTTATTTCGCACCTTAATCTGCGAAAAGGGGGAACCTATATCGATCTTACTTTAGGTGCTGCTGGCCATAGTCTAGAAATATTAGAGCGCCTTGAAGGAGATGCACATCTCATAGGGGTTGATCGCGACGAAGAAATTTTGAATTTTGCACAACAAAAACTAGAAAATTTTCCAGGTAAGTTTACTTTGTGCCACGATTCTTTCTCAAATATTCGAGAGATACTTTTGAAACAACAAATAAATCATGTAGATGGAGTGTTAATGGATATTGGCGTTTCTTCGTGGCAGCTAGATCAAGGTCAGCGTGGATTTAGTTTTAATAAAGAAGGACCTCTCGATATGCGCATGGATATTTCTCAAGCGCTAACAGCAGAAAAAGTCGTCAATACATACCCTGAACACGAGCTTGCCAACATTATTTACTTGTATGGAGAAGAGCATCGATCGCGACAAATTGCACGAGAAATAGTTAGTTATCGCGGCCGTAAAAAAATACGTTCTACATTAGAATTGGCAAATATTGTTCAAAATACGCTCAAATACCGAGGAAAAATACATCCAGCAACCAAAACATTTCAAGCTTTGCGCATAGAAGTAAATCAAGAATTACAACAGTTGCAAACAACACTAGGAGTACTTCCTAGTTTGTTAAAAGACCATGGACGAGCAGTGGTGATTTGTTTTCATTCTCTCGAAGATCGTATTGCAAAACATACTTTTAAAAATAAAGAAATTTGGAAAGCCCTAACTAAAAAGCCTATTGTTGCTTCGCGGGAAGAAATGAAAAAAAACCCAAGATCGCGAAGCGCTAAACTTCGTTGTGCAGAAAAGCCAAGTGGTGCTATCTGATGATGTTTTATTTATCCATTTCTTTTACCACGCGTTCTTTATGTGCTTTTATTTTTTCTTTCTTGTGCGCTATGGTGTTAATACCTCTATTTATAAAATTAAGTAAACGCAATAAGTTGATAGAACAAATGAAATTTGAGTCTCAGCTTATGAAAGAACAAAGCGCAAGTAAGCAAAATATTCCGACAATGGGAGGTATTGTTGTTATATTTAGCTATTTACAAGCAATGCTTCTTTGCTGTGATTGGCAGAATATATATCTTTTTATTGCGATGATAGTTGTTTTTGCTTTTGGAATGCTTGGTGTTAGTGATGATTTAATAAAAACTTATACTAAGAATAAGGGGCTGAGTGGAAAAAGCAAGTTACTGATATCTGTTGCACTTGCTTTTGCGATTTCTAGCGTTTTGCATTTTTATGTGCCTAGTAGTCTAATATTTATTCCCATTTGGAATACGACTATCACAGTGACCACTGTCGCTTGGTTTGTGATAACCATTTTTGTTATAGTTGGTACATGTCATGGAGTCAATTTAACAGATGGCATGGATGGGCTTGCTACAGGATGTTCACTACTTGTTCTCTTTTTTTTCAGTGCTATTACAATGTTTGCGCCGCAAGAAGTAATCGTTACAACAAAGCTTCGCGAAATAGTGGTTAGTAATATGGCTCTTTGCGGTGCTTGTACAGCATTTTTATGGTATAATAGTTATCCTGCTAAAATTTTCATGGGTGATTGTGGCGCTTTAATGTTGGGTGGTTATATTGGTTATGCCGCAGTGATTACTGGACAGCATTTTTTACTTGCTGTCGTTGGTGGGGTTTTTGTTGTAGAAACTTTATCATCAATGTTGCAAATTTGTTCAAAAAAATACTTTGCAAGAAGAATTTTTTTATGTGCTCCTTTACATCATCACTTTCGTGCTAAAGGACATAGTGAACCACAGCTTGTTGTACGTTTTTGGATATGCCAAATAGTACTGATTATATTTTCTGTTTTTATTTTGCAGTAAATTGTGTTTTTATCAGGTTATTTAAATGTTTAGATCTTCAAAAAAGACTATCATGTTTGTGGGGGGAGGAAGTGGAGGACACTTGTTTCCAGGTATTGCTGTCGCAGATGAATTGTGTCTTCGCGTAAAAGATTGTAATATTGTATTTTTTGTAACAAGTAAAAGTATTGATATGCAGATTATGAAAAATACTCGATATCCTTGGTATGTCTGTTCTACAATTGCTTTTCCTCGAAAAAAATCATTGAGCCAACATGTGAATTTTTGGCGAAAATTTTTGGTTTCTTGGTGGGAAAGTGAACATTTATTACGAATAAAAAGACCATCATGTGTAGTGGGACTAGGTGGATTTGGTTCTTTTACAGCAGGCAGTTTAGCTCTTTTGCATCAAATACCTGTTCTTTATTTAGAAGGAAACATTGTGGCTGGTAAAGTTGTGCGTTATTTGTCGCCGTGGAGCAAAGGAGTATTTTGCCAGTATGAGAACTGCTTTGGTCTTTCGCCAGATAAAATATTAGCAAGTGGTTTGCCTATTCGTCAGCAAAAAATATATCCAAAAGTACGTAGTGATGTTTTGAAAATTTTAGTTATGGGTGGTAGCCAAGGTGCAAAATGTATTGAAAATAATGTACTAAATAGTTTGGTGCATTTGAAAAGCTATCGCTCTAGAATATCCTTTATTCATATTGCAGGAAAAGAATCGTGTCGTGCGGTAGAGGCGACTTATTTGAAATATGGTTTTCATGCACAGGTACATCGATTTATATCGCAAATGGATTCTGTGTATTCGCAAGTAGATCTTGTGGTCAGTCGTGCAGGAGGAAGTTCTCTTGCTGAAATAACCTCTTTTGGTATTGCAGCGATTCTCATTCCTTTTTCCGCTGCCGCAGATGATCATCAAAGAAAAAATGCAATGCATATAAAAAATTTAAATGCCGGAATAGTGATTGAAGAGAAAGACTTACAACCTTTATTACTTGCGCAAACAATAGCGAATTTAATCGACGATAAATCTAAAATAGAGCAAATGTCTTGTTTTTCAAAGAAGTTGGGAAAACCAAGAGCGACATTAGCGGTTGTTGACTATATTGCAAAAAACTTTTTAGGTTCCTTAGTATGAAACACGTACACTTTATCGGAATAGAAGGAATTGGTTTAAGTGGAGCAGCAAAAATTCTCTTAGAATCAGGTGTTCATGTTTCAGGGTCCGATTTACGACCAGGAAACCTAGCACGCAAGCTGGAAAAAATGGGTTCAGTGATATATTGGGGACATGCAGAGAAAAATATAGAAGAGTCTGTTGATACAGTTGTTGCTTCTAACGCAATTAACGAAAAAAATCTAGAGTACATGGCTGCAAAGAATCGTTGCATCCCTATACTTCGTTATCCTGAATTACTTGGCGTTTTGATGACCGGAAAGCCTATAGGTATAGCGGTAGCTGGAACTCATGGTAAGACAACAACTTCAGGTTTAGTTTCATATGTCTTTGAATATAGTAGAGAATATCCTTCTTTTATTATAGGAGGGTATATTCATCAATTAAATGGTAATGCTAAAAAGGGCGCAGGGAAGCATTTTATTACAGAAGCTTGCGAATACCAACGTTCTTTTTTATATTTGGCTCCCAAAATAGGAGTGATCACGAATATTGAAAAAGACCATCTCGATTATTATAGCAATATTAATGATATACGTCGTGCTTACATTCAATTTGCAGAAAACATTCCAGCTGATGGAGTACTCATTATTGAAAAAAAAGCTTGGGAAAAAATTAAAGATGATGTTCATTGCCAAGTTTTAACCTACGGATTAAATGAAAAGGCTGATTTTAGTGGAAAAATCCGCGATATAACACCTACGTATTCTCATTTTGCCGTGAAAATACGAAACGATGTACACTCTCTTGTTACACCTCTTTGCGGTCGATATAATATTGAAAATTGTATCGCAGGTTTTGCTGTGGCGGATGCAGCTGGAATTCCTATAGATAAAGCAATTAAAGCTATAGCACAATATAATGGTGTTTGTCGTCGTTTTGAAGTGCTACAAGAAAAACCTTTTGTTATTGTCAATGACTATGCTCATCACCCAACAGAAATTGTCTCTGTATTAGAAGCGGCGCGCGAAAGGTACCAAGGAGCAAAAATATGGTGTATTTTTCAACCTCATCAAGCAAATCGTACTTATCATTTACTAAAGGGTTTTGCTAGTTCTTTCTATGATGCGGATGAAATTATTGTTTCTGATATTTTTTATGCTCGCGACAGTGAGCAGGATCGTTCACGCATTAGTAGTCAGCAGCTTGTTCAAGAATTGCGTAACAATGGTAAGAGCGCTTGTCACATATCTCGCTTTGACAGTATTAAAAGATTTCTCATTCCAAAAGTTGCAAATGGAGATGTTCTTTTGTTTTTAGGCGCAGGAAATATTGATAGCCTTGCGCACAATCTCACTGACTTTTCATGAATGAGCAATTAAAAAAGTATATTGATAAATGGTCACTCCATAACGGTATTCTCACTTCTTTCGATGTAGACTTAAGAATATTTACTTACTTTGGCATTGGTGGTAAGGCCGATGTATTCTTTTGCCCTACTAATCTTTTGCAAGTTCAAAAATGTATAGAACTTTGCACTATTCATCACATTAATCCAAAAATTTTAGGTAAAGGTAGCAATTTATTAATTACCAAATCGCAAATACCGATTGTTATTTATACGAAAGAATTATGTTCGTATACTATAAATAAAAATACTATTACTGCACAAAGCGGAGTTTCTTTGCCTATTATTGTTCGCAAGGCTATTTCTTCTGGTTTATCTTTAGAAAAACTTACGGGTATTCCGGGTACTCTTGGCGGAGCTGTTTATGGTAATTCAGGAACAAAATGGAATAATCAATTGTATGCCATTGGTGATTATGTTGAAGAAATTGTTGCTGTTTCTTTTGACGACGCTTCTATAACTAAACTGTCTAGGGCAGATTTACATTTTAAATATCGTAAAAGTAATTTGCAATCGCGATTCATTTTTGAAGTAAAGCTGCGAATATCTCAAGGTACTCCTCATAAATTAATTGATTCTTGGAAAAAATTTGCTCGTAAGAAATCTACCTCTCAACCTTACAAGTACAAAAGTGCAGGGTGTATATTTCGTAATCCTCCTCACATCGAAGCGTGGAAACTTATTCGCCAAGCAAAGTTATGCGAATTTTCCGCAGGCGACATTGTTATTTCCTCACAACATGCTAATTTTATTGTTAACAAAGGAAATGGTTCTGCTAAAGAAGTTTTAGAGGTTATTTCAAATATTCAAAAAAGAATCTATGAAGAATTTGGCCTCCACCTTGTTTTAGAAATACAAATATGGTAACCTTTAATTTAGGGTATGTTCCTAATGGTAGTTTTCAGATATGGTTACACGCCTAATTAGTTTGGTTGATTGAGTGTAAAAGTGGAGAATGAGATGACGCAAATTGAGAGACGTGCACGAATTATTCGCAAAGCGCGTCGCATAGTCATTCTGCTGTTAATTGGTGTTACAATTGCTATTGCCCTAATTGATATTACAGAAGAACAACATCAAGATAGCGATATTAAAAATACCTTAGTTGCAGAAAAAGATGATGTGCAAAAAAAGAAAATTGCAAAAGAAAGAGCACAAATAAAAAGTAGTACTGTAAAAAAAGAAAATCCTCAAAATGACAAGTTTTTCAATAAAAAAGCGAAAAATACTTTGGAATTGAAAAATGCTGAGACAAAAAAACAGGTTGTGTCTGTCGGTGTAGAGGAAGATAATAAAAAAATAGTGGCTGTTGAAAACGTTGATGTCGAAGATGTTAGCGATTCGAATATCGGTCCTTCAAAAGAAACATTGTTACAAGAACCAAAAAAGAAATCCTCGGAAAAACCATCAAAAAAGAATGGTGCTAAAGAAACTGTTAAGGTAAAAGAAAAAACGCAAGAACCAACGTTACCGCAAAAAAAATCTACGGAAATAAAGCAAAAAAATAGGTTGACTGCTCCAAATAAAGAGTTTCGCGATTTTAAAGAATACGATGAAACCAATAAAGTTGCTGACAAACCAAAGCGCGGTAATAAATTGAAAAATAATGCCAAAAAAAATGAAAGTATCGCTGATGAAGCAACTGGTGGAAGACAAAACGTAGCATACCAAGAAGTCAAACCTAAAGTGAAAAAGAGTGGACCAAAACAACTTGTTGACTCTAAGGCAAGTGAATACATCGTACAACCTAACGATACTATTTCCCATATAGCGCTTTTTTACTATGGAAAAGGAAAGTCTTACTATTGGAAGTACATCGCGGATTATAACAATATTTCTCATGAAAAACGCTTAAAAATTAATCAGCATTTATATATTCCATCTTTAGCTTTTATTGAAAAGCATTATGTTGTAAAAAAGATAATTGCAAAACTTCATAAAAAAACAAATGAATATATCTATTATATAGTTCAAAAAGGTGATAACTTAAATAAAATTGCGCAACAGAATAAAACTTCACCTGAAAGATTGTTTGATTGTAACAGTTGGTTAAAAGTAAATCCAAAAATCAAAACAGGGATGATCTTACGTGTACCAAAGACTAAAAAATTAGCGCGGAAATAAGAAAGTTTAAAATGTACCGAATATGTATGTTGTTGATGTTTTTATTGGTATCTTGCCAAAATTCTAAGCCTAAAGAAGAAATTGTTTACGAAACATTACCTAAGTCAGATATTGTTAATATTTCTAGTGCTCATCCTGTGTATAAAGCAGAAGTGATAGAAAGCAAATCTACGGATTTATCGGCTGGGAATGAAAGTCTTTTAGATATTGTTGAAAATGATACCAGCAGCATCGAAGATAATACAGAAAGCATCAAGTTAAAATTGCAATTGCGAGAGCAACAACAGCGAATTGCGAGATTAGAAAAAGAAAATCTCAATTTACGACAACAAGATCAAAAAATTACAAAGAAAAAACTCTATGTTAGGGATAAGCACAAAGAAAAAAGCATAGAGAATTCTCTATTGGAAAAAGATAAGGATGTAATCTTGGGGAGTAGTAAAGATGAGAACGAGCAAAAACAAAAAATATTAGTAAGGTCTAACTCTAAATCTTCAGTAAATGAATCAAAAATAGTAGAAAAATCTATTAAAGTTGCTCCAACAAAAAAAACAACACAGGCGATTACAAAAAAACAAACTACCAAAGTACAAACAAAGAGTCAAACAGACGAGTTTCAATCGAGCAAAATTTCTCAAAATGTAGAGAAAAAAAGGGTAGCTTTTGTATATAGTAGTGAAGGTCAAGAGAATGATGTTTCTTATACTTTAAGAAAACATTGTTTACGGATAATCTCTTTACCTGTTAGTCAAAGTGAGCAAATTGCCAAAAATATTATTGATTTTTTAAAGCAGCGTGATATTGAAGCCGTACATCATAGAATACAAAATTTTAGAGTAGTTGATATTGTTAGTGTACCAGCTTTTAGAACACCTGAAGCAAAAGCTTTTCAAAAGAAAATACATCAACTTTCATATCAAGGTAGGCGACAGTTCAAGGACGCTTATTATACCGCACGTAAAAAATAGAATATCTATAATTCGATTATAAAAAGCCATTTGGTGTTAACCAAATGGCTTTTTATTTAGGTTGTTTTTATTACATCTTTTTCGTTTTCATCTTCAAGTTTGGCAAAACTCGCTAGTGCACCAAGAGCAAGTAATATAAAACTAACGAAAATAACCATCCACCCTTTATTATCCATTAAAAACTGGCCTACTGAGTATAGTATTGTTTTGACACTACTAAGAGCAGGAAAGATTGATGGTAAAAATGGTTTAACATCGCGATACCGCCAAGAACATACTGCGCCAAAAAGTAAAGCACATATACCAGACATATTTGGTGCATAAAAACTTTCAACTACCGGATATGCCACAAAACAATCATAAACTCCTATTGCAAAAAATATAGTTGCTATGAACAAAATTGTCTTTGGGGTTTTTTTGGGAAATAATCCACAAACAACAAGTATTGTTGTTCCTAATATTAAATAAGTAAAACTTGGATATGTCAATCGAGCTTGTTGAAGAGGATTTAAAAGTGGTAGAGCCTGTATGTTTATTACAAAAAGCACTGAAACCACAATTCCCCACATAAAATTTTGATAGTAAATCATACACACAAATGCGACCAAAAATGCTATACGCAGTGTAAGAACAATATCAAAACTATTATTCCAAATCAATATCGCTGATATTAAATAAAAGCAAGCTATAAAAAATAAAAGCTTATTATTAGTTCTGAAAAGATAGTTACGTTTAGAAGAGTGTAATAAAAACATTCCGCAACTTGATATTGCAAGAGAAATTGCAGGGTATGAAAAAAACTCCCAACCTGTAGTTGCAAAAAAACTTTCGCTGAAAATAATAATAAAAGCAACTATTACAGGTAAAGACATCCATATTATGTCGCTTGCAACAAAACTTTTCTTGTAAATACATTTATACTCTATGGCTAAAAAAACAGCAATGGCTATGATTGGTGTTATGTTTGCCAAAGAAATGCCTAAATCAAATGAGAAACTTGTTGTGTATTGATGACAAACAGATCCGCAAAAAATAATGATGCAAAAAATCCATTGCATGATTTTTCGCGATAAAAATGGTTGCGATTTTTCACTATGATCTATAGATGTCTTATGTGCAACAATAACCAGAAATATTCCTGATATTATTGTTAACCACCACCCTAATATCCAGATAGAACCTAGACTTTTATTGGTACTAATTCCATTTTCTAATGCAACACCCAAAACACCTGGCATAATAAAATTAGGTAATAGTATAAAAATAAGTGCTGTTAGTAAATATATGTTGCTATTACCAAGTATTTTTTTAAATAGAAGATGTAACTTTAAAACAACAAACAGAAAACCAATAATTCCAATTATAAGAGTGGTTTTTGCAAACTCTACAGAAACAGTATCTAGGGATATCGTCGAACCAATAATAAAAATGCCTAGCAAGCATACTAATGAAATAGCGTCACTATTACTTTTTTTCCAACGGCAGACTAACAAAGATACCAGAAAAAGTGCTATCTCATATCCATTGAGGACGCCAACTAAATAAAAACGCTTTGCTAGCAAATTGCTATTTTCGTAAAGCGGTATAGTTATCATGGCAGCACCGAGTAAAATACACGCAGCGCTCATTATGTAGAAAAAACTAGGACCTGCATTTGATTTGAAAAACCGGAGCGTTTTTTTCGAAAAGTTCATATACTCTCCTTGATATAATATTACTTCATTTTTTTCCTTTCAAAATAGCCGCTCTATTTTGAGAGGGCTTAACATTTTAATTTAAATGCTGAGCCATCTTGAAATAGAATTAAGTTACGAGAGGCCCTGCGGGGCGTACTCTTGCAAATTGTGCAATAATTTAATATACCTAGTATACGATATTTATTCGCTTATTGCGACCGTTGTCACAAAATTGTTTGAGGATGAGATAAGTACAATTATTGGCTGATAAATATTGTAAAAATGTTGGGTTTGTGAGAGGTACTTCTTTATCCATTTTTCTCAATATTGTTGAAGGAAGTGGCAAGTTTTCCAAAAAAAACAAAGCTAAATTTTGCCACATTGCTCGGATTTGCCACCGAATGTGTTGCTATTCTTCGTTCTGCACAAACTATGGAGATCCTTGATTCTGAACAACGGCAAAATGGAAAAACTTTATTAGTTCGCGTTGCTTCTATGCTTTGTAAAATGCTATAATCACTTTGGCTATGATTATGAATATGGTAAAGGTTACGCTCGCGAATTTTCTAATTGATGACACCTCGTTAATCTGTTATTACTTAGGTGTTGTACTTGAGAGTATTCGTGTTACAATTCAATTTCTCTAAGAATAATAGGTCGGATGTGTAGACGCCTGACTATTTTCTTTAATAACACTAACTTTATTGTTTTATAGTAATTCAGGAGAATAAAAATGAAGGAACAAATAGTTGAAAAAATGGCAATTTTAGTTACAAGTGCTTTTGGTCTAGTTGCAGCTTTGGCTTGGAATGATGCAATAAAAAAAATATTTGAACAGTATTATCCCAATCGCGGAGAAGGAATATCTGCACAAATTGTATATGCTGTAATAGTAACTGTTATTGCTGTATTTGCTGCTGTTTTGGTAGGTCGTGCTGCTGGTAAAGAAAAAGAGAAGAGTTCATAAAAAAAGATCCTTTCGGATCTTTTTTTATGAAGTGTATTACTGAGAAAGATAAGTGATATCTTCTTTGTTTAAAGTGTTAAAAGGACAATACTTTAATTCTACTTGTCCTTCTTGGTACAAACTATGATCTTGCGTATATAAAAAGAATCGTCCAGAGAAGCAGATTGCTTCGTCTTCACTGCGTCTAAAAGGCCACATTTGTGCTTTCATGCTAAAATCTATAATTCCCTTATCTTCGTATCTTGTTGACCAGTGACCTTGCATATGTAAAATGCTGTTCTTCACCTCTCCTTCTAAAATACCCATACGTGGTTTTTTCTTTGAAGGTGAGTTGATCAGAAACATGAACTTTTCTCGTTGTGTTTGTTCATCGCGTATTGAATGAACACACACATACAATTTTAAAGGCCATCTTCCACCATCAGGTAAACTCAAACCTTTCCACAAACCGCGGTAACTACTTTCACGTAAGACTTCCCAGTTTTTCATTAACCATGGATCAAAAGATTGATTTCGAGATACTTGGTAGTTGGGGTTTTTCTCAAAGATTAATAGATATCCTCTGCGACGTTGTGGCTCAGGGAAAACTAAATGGTTGGGATGATCAGGAGTTTCTTCTCTGTACTTCAATAACTTATGGCGTATTCGCAAAATTGTTCCGCGAATTGCACCATCTGAAGTGGCAAGATCCTTTTTTTCTAAGTGCTCTACGATTTGTTTTGTTGTAACAACATCGTCAGCAATAGAATTCTCAATCAAATATTCTAGTACGATACGCTCAATACGCGCATTACAAAAATAGTGATCAAGGACATGATTTGTAATTTGTTTTTTTATTTTTATTGAAAGCTTCATATTGTCGTTATGGAAGAGTTAGTAAAACGTTAGTAACGCATTTACTATGAAAATAGTGAATTTTCAATTACGAGTAATATTGTTAACATAAAAAACTATTGAGATCATTGTATAAACAAATACTTATTAATGCAACACAAGTTTAGGACGTGTCGACATTTCTCTTGCTTATGACTTAGTCATTTTAAAGATGAGCTTCGTTACTTTTGGATTGTAGAGAACTATTTTGTGCTTTCAAAGTGCCTCACTACTTCTTAAAATAACTCACATTACGACTTGTGCTAGTTGAAATAAAAATACGATCCCGAACCTGATCCCGAAAGTTCGACTAACTAAATAAGTAACCATACGTACAAACTTACACCAAAATAATTGAAAATTACTCAAAATTGAAAATTCATCTTGAATGCTACTAATATTTGATATACATATTATGTTTTTTGTATTACCAGCGTAACCTAAGTTAGGCTGTGCTCTTGCGAAATCAGGTTTGGGAACGAGGTTAGAGTGTGAAAAATAACAAAATTTGAACTTGCACAATGCGTCATATTATATAAAAATCTAAATATCGACAGACCCTATTCAGAATAGATATAATTGATGGTTTTCTTGAACTTATAATTGGATTTATTAAGGTAATAAAATGGAATCAAAAACAGCGCTATGTCAGTTAGCTACAGAAAAAAAAGCTCGGATTGCACTCACTTTCGCTGGACAAGCGAATGATTATATCCGCGAGTTGCGTGATTTGTGGCAGCGCTACTCTGTTGTAAAAACTCTAGTGCAAAAAGTAGATGTTTCGCTTCGTGAAGAGATAGAAACACCACAAGCAGTACTCTCCGGCTATTTTTCGCAGGGACTTTTCGTTGAGGAGTGGTTGAGTAACGAAAACAAGGTTCCAGAGGCAGAGTACTTGTTTTCTTCTCCTATATCGCAGCCTCTGGTTTTACTAACGCAGATGGCAAATTATTTGAGCTTATGCATCGAAGGATACGACAATGAGAGTGTCGACTCGTGGGCTCTAGGAGCTACAGGCCATAGTCAAGGAGTTATTCCTGCTGCTATTGTTGCGATGGGGTTATCTTTTGATGGTATTATTGAAGAGACAGTGCAAGCTACGCGTTACTTAGTTTGGCAAGGTATTCGTATGGAAGAAGCGCATGACTTGATTGCTTCTCCAAATGAAAGTGCTCTTAAAGAACTAGGAACACTGCCAAAATACATGGCGGCAATTCAAGGGTTTACATCTACAGAGTTACAAAGCATTATTGACGAGTTTAACAAAGGTTGCCCTTCTGATGATTTTGTTTACCTATCGCTTGATAATGAAACATTAAAAAAAGTGATTTCTGGAGCTCCAGATCGTTTGGAAAAAATGCGTCTTTATTTAGAAGATGTGTATCCAAAGAAAAATCCATTTCCAGCAAGAAATCTTCGTTTTACGTATCTCAATACTTCAGCTCCATTCCATTCACCACATATAGATAAGTGTATTGATTTAGTACTTACAGATTTAGAACGCATTGGTTGGGAAATCGACCCTAAGAAAATTAAAATACCGCTTTATTCGTTTAGTGATGGCAAAGATTTGCGTTCTCACCCTGATTTAATGCGCGAGTTTATATCTCTACAAGCTGTAAGGCAATTAAAATGGAAAACTGCTCTTTCTTTTGTTGAGCCGAATGAAATTACGCATATTATCGACTTTGGACCAGGTGATGGTATTGCAAAATTAAGCCGCGCTTACGTAAGTGGTTTTGGCGTTGAGGTTTTTTGCGTATCGAATATAGAAGAACGCAATGTTCTTATTTCTTCAAAAAATGAAGATATTCCCTTTCGCGCTTCTTGGAAAAAATATGCACCAAAAATGGTTGATCAAAATGGCGAAAAAATGCTAGTGAATAACTTTAGTAAGTTTTGTGGACGTTCACCGGTTATTTTACCAGGAATGACACCGACAACAGCTACTGCCGAAATAATAGTTGCTACAGCAAATGCTGGATATCTTGCGGAGTTGGCAGGGGGAGGCCAAGTTACAGAAGAAATGTTTCGCAAGCGCATGGATGAGATTGTCGAAACTCTTGATCCGAGCCAAGGTGTAGTTTTAAATACGCTTTACTTAGACCCGTACCTTTGGAATCTGCAGGTTTCTGGTCAGGGACTTCTTTTTAAATTAAAAGAAGAAGGTTATCCTTTTATTGGAATTACAATATCAGCAGGTTTACCTCCTGTAGAAGAAGCCGTTACTTTGTTAGATAAACTACATGACAGTGGAATGTTTTTAAATGCTTTTAAAGCAGGAACAGATGAACAAATTAAACATATTCTTGCTATTGCAGCTTTGCGTCCACAGTATACTATTTGCATGCATGTTGAAGGTGGTTTAGCAGGTGGTCACCACGGTTGGTACGATGTGCGACATGTTTTACTAAAAAACTATCAACGCATTCGCGAACAGGAAAATGTACTTGTTTTAGCTGGTGGAGGAATTCGCGAAGAACAAGATGCTATTGATTTTGTTATGGGAACGTGGAATAAAGAGTTTGATTTACCAGAGATGCCTATGGATGGGGTTTTCTTAGGAACGTTAGTTATGGCGTGCCGCGAATCTGAAGCTTCTGATGACTGTAAAAAAGCTCTTGTAGAAACAACTGGTATAGATGATTGGTCGACAACTTCGGGAACAGGCGAAATAAAGGGAGGGATGACTTCTGGTAAGAGCCCTCTTAATGCAGACATTTATTACGTGGAGAATAATGCTGCTAAAATAGGACGTTTACTTGATAATGTTGCAGGTGACAAAGAAGCTGTGGCAAAAAATCGCGAACAAATAGTCGAAATGTTACAGAAAACATCGCGCCCTTATTTGGGTGATTTGAACGCAATGTCTTATTTTACTTTACTTGATAAAATGGTAGAACTAATGGCTGTTGGAAGCAATGGTCGTTATGAAGATGGACAATGGCTAGATATAACATATCGCTTGCGTTTTGAAAAAATGTTAGCGCGTGTTTTGGAGAGACTATCTATTGATATTGTTGTTGATACAGAACAGATACAACAACCAAGGAAACTATTACAAACAATTGAGAACAATTATCCTCGAATTAAAGATGTGCCTTTAGCACCAGAAGACCAGGCGTTTTTTATCTATAAGGTGTGTCAAATCCCAGGTAAACCAGTTAATTTTATTCCTATTATTGATGAGAATATTCGCAAGTGGTATAAGAGTGACAGTCTACATACTTGTAATGATCCGCGCTATAAAGCAGATGAAGTATTTCAGACGCCAGGACCGAGAGCTGTAGCAGGAATTCGTGTTGTAGACGAACCTATTGCTGAGTTATTCAACAGATTTCACAAAGCTCTTACCCAAAATGCAGATGAGTTATCTGTAAATTCTGCTAGCGATGATAATGAAATAAATGTTCATCATAACGAATTAGAAGCCGGAGCAAATTTTTGGAATGATTATCATGGTGATATTGCTACGCTTCTTCAAGCTCAATCTATAATTCGCGGAACAGAAATTCGCCGCAATTTTGTTCACGATCTACTTAAATTGGCAGAAAACGAGCGCATTGTTGTCAAACAAAAGAATGGTGAAATTAGTGGCATTTTAATGGAGAGAGAAAGTCGAAAAGGTTGGGGGCATATTTTACAAATAGAGTCTCATGAAAAAGGGATAGAACTGAAGATTTTTCACCGCTTACTTTCTATTGAAGGCGAAAAGAATAGTAGTTACACTACTTATTTTTGCTGCGATAGAAATAAAATGGCTCCATATAATATTAAGGAAGTTGATGAAGGACGTGTAGAACGAATAGCAGATTTTTACGCAGGCCTACTTTTAGATGATCCTTCACAAGTGTCGGAAAAACATCAGAAAGCAACTTTTGATCTTAGCGAACAAAGTATTCGTCAATATATTGGTTCCCTTGGTGGAAAAGATAATGATTTTTCCACTGCTCCTTTAAGCATGGCTTTTGTGGTAGCTTGGCAGCCGCTATTTCGCATTCTTTTACATCCTGATTGCGTTGGTGATTTTTTTACTCTTGTTCACTTAGCTAATAATATAATAAAAGTTGATAGTTTTGTGGCTGGAAAAACATATGACGTGGAAGCAGCGTTGGAGAGCATTAGCTACGGCAAAGAAGGCAAGAAAGTAGTGGTGATTGCGCAAATTTCACACGAAAAAAATGTAGTTGCTATTTTAGAAAGCCAGTTTCTGTTACGCGAAAAAGTAGGAAGTCGTTTAGGACAAGAGCAAAAGTTTTCTGTACCATTTACCTACCCAAAAGCAGAACAAGTAGCATTATCACGTCCTTACTACGCTTACGAAAAAAATGTTAAAGCGCCACTTAGTGGTGATACTTATTCGATGGTAAGTAAAGATTTTAATCCTCTTCATCGCGATATTTCGATTGCACGTATTGCTGGATTTGATTCACCTATTCTTCATGGTATGTGGTCAAAAGGTATGGCTTTGCAAACGTTGCGTGAACAAGAAAATATTTGCCACAAAGATATTTCGCGAATTGAAGTCCAATTTTCAGCGCCTGCAACTCATGGTAGTAAGGTGTGGACTTATGGACGACATATTGCAATGAACGCTGGCCAAAAAGTATATGAGATTAACTGCGCTACGGAGCAAAATGGTGGACGAATTGCAACAGTTACAGGTAAGGTTTTTACTAATTCTTCGCAAGTTGCACTTGTTTTTCCTGGCCAAGGAATTCAAGCAAAAGGCATGGGAATGGAAAGTTACGCACGTTCTGCAGCAGTACGTGATGTTTGGGATCGCTCCGATGATTTTACTCGTAGTGAATTTGGATTTTCTATACTACAAATTGTTCAACAAAACCCAGGTCAACTTATTGTAAAAAATGAGACGCTACGTCATGAAAAAGGGGTTTTGTTTTTAACTCAATTTACGCAAGTTGCGCTAGTTGTACATGCCATAGCAAGTGTTGCTGAACTCAAAGAAGCTGGTGTTTACATACAGGACCACTATTTTTGTGGACATAGTATAGGTGAATACTCTGCTATTTCGGCTTGTTCTAAAGTTTTAGCCTTAGAAAAAGTTATTTCTGTTGTATACCAACGTGGTTTAACAATGCAGAATTTTGTTCCGCGAGATGAACAAGGTCAGTCTCCTTATCGTATGGGAGTTGTTTGTCCGCATCGTGCAAAAATGAGTGAAGAGCAAGCGGTAGATCTTGTAAACCAAATCTGCGAGGACACAAATACGACCCTTGAAATAGTTAATTACAACGTAAAAGGCCGTCAGTATGCAGTTGCTGGGCATATTGATGCTATTGCAGTTCTGCAACAACGCTTGATGAAGCATTCTTCTCCCAAAAAGCCAGCCTACATGGATATTCCAGGTTTAGATGTACCTTTTCATTCTTCGGTACTACAAGGAGGTGTTGATCACTTCCGAAAAGTATTAATGGATACTTTTAGTGAAGAAGACGACTTAACAAATTTAGAGCAACGTTATATTCCTAACTTAGTTGCGCGTCCTTTTGAACTTAGTAAGTCGTTTTTCGACGATGTATACCATCTTACTAAATCTCCAGTAATGGCAGAAATTTTAAGTGATGTTGAAAAATCACTAGAGGACAAAGCTGTTTGCGCACGGAAAGTGGTGATTGAGCTACTTGCTTATCAGTTTGCTTTTCCTGTCCGTTGGATTGAAACGCAAGACCTATTATTAAAAAATGGGAATATTTCTCAGATATGGGAGGTAGGGGTAAGCTACCAACCTACCTTAGCGAATATGTTTGGACAAACAATCGGTAGTAAATCGCATTTAGCTAAACCAGTCTTTAATGTTGAGCGCGATCGTAGTACACTATACTTTTTAGAAGGAGAGACAGAGCTCCCATCTAGTAATGTTGTAGAAGAAGTAGAAGAAGCTTCAACTGTAGAAGAAAAAGTACAAGAGCATCAGCCAATTGTAAAACTACCTGTGGTTCCTACATCTTCTGGTACTGAGAATTTAGCGCCACCAAAAACGTCGACAGTTAAACACGCTTTGCGAACGATTCTAGCATTACAAACTAAAATTTGGCCTGAAGAGATGGCTGACGATGAAAGTATCGATCAACTTCTTGGAGGTAACTCTTCGCGCCGTAATCAAACAGTTGTCGATATTTGGACTGAGTTTAATACTGCTCCTATTGATGGTGGACATGAAATTCCTCTTTCACAATTGGAAGAGGCGATTGAATCTGCCACTTCAGGTCGCTACAATTCTCCAGGAGCGTATTTAAAAGTAGCTCATACAGAGGCAATTAAACGCAATTTTGATAAAATTGGCAATGTCACTTTACGCGACATTATTACATTTCTACAAGAGAACTGGATCATTGATGATACAACTACTTTTCAAGTATTGTCTACTATTTCGGTTATTGAGGGAATTGATTCGTCATCGCGTAGTAATGCTAAAAGCCCTATTGACAAAAACATTGGTAATCGCAAAGAGGCACAGATTTTTATTGATAGTGTTTTACAACACTACAAGGATATCTATGGTTGGAGTTTTGCAGCAAAATCGGCAGAAAGCTCTGGAGCACAAGTTGATTCTGCTGCGATAGATAAAATTCTCGAACGTTATTTTGGTATTCATGGTGTTTTTGCAGAAGTAGCGCGCTGTACGCAAGAGCTTTTAGGTCATGACCCTTACGCTGGAATTATTGAACGCGAAAAAGAATTTTTAGAAGAAGATCGTCTTGAATTGTATAAAAACGAGCACGGTCCTAAATACGAACGTTCTATTCGTCCGCGGTTTTTTGCACGAAAAATACGCAGTTTTACTTCTGCTTGGAACTGGACACGTAGCCAAATAACTTCATTATATTGGGATTTAAAAAACAATAAAAGTTGTGACGATCAATATGAATTTGTGAAGGAGTGCGTTCTTGCGAATCCAGTACCAGAAGTTCAATTATTGGTAAGTGGTTTTAAGACGAAATCTCTACAAGACAACAATAAAGAGATGAGTGATATTTTTGAATGTCTTCATGACCTTGCTATAAATGGGGATTATCAAGCAAAGCGTGCTGTTTATCTTCGTCCAACTGCTCCACAAGTAAAAATAGATGAAAAAGGATTGCATTTTTCTGAAGGAATGCGTGACAAACAAAAAGATGCGTGCGATTTTGTGAATAGTTTGCAGCTCAACATACAGCCAAAGAATACTGGAAAGTGTACAAGTAGTAAAGCCAGTGACGCGTTCGCTGAGGTACTTACTGAACAAGCAAAAGAAGGGATTACTTTTTGTGGTAAAGTTGCTCTTGTTACAGGTGCAGGAGAAAGAGCTATTGCTACCTCTGTTGTTAAGTATTTGTTACGAGGTGGAGCTAAAGTTATTGTTACAACAACAACTTCGACTTTAAAACGACTTAATTACTATAGAGAACTTTATCAACAACATGCAGGTCATGGTGCAGAACTTCACATCGTACCTTTTAACCAAGGTTGTGGATCAGATATTCGCGCTATTGTCGACTGGATCTATAAGCCACAAGAAGGTCGCGCTGCATGGCAACTTGATTATTTTATTCCTTTTGGCGCTGTTCCAGAAGAAAACAATATTTTAACACTTGACGAGGGTTCTGTTGCAACGATGCGCGTTATGCTTTTTGGTCTTGAGTACTTGCTAGGTAAAATAGCCAAGGAAGCTCTAGAAGCTGCTGATCCTGAGAAAAAAATGCAGGTTATCTTACCTTTGTCTCCAAACCACGGTCAATTTGGAAACGATGGTATGTATGCTGAGACAAAAGCTGGCTTAGAAGTACTTCTCAATAAATGGAAATCAGAATACGATGTATGGGGCAAAACATGTAGCATTGTTGGTGCACAGATTGGCTGGGTTCGCGGAACAGGTCTTATGAGTGCAAACGATGTTGTTGCTGCTGGATTAGAATCTCAAAGAGCTGTCAGAACATATTCATGCGATGAAATGGCATTTCTATTGACGGGTTTATTACACAATAATATGTGTCAAATAGCGCAAAAAACTCCTTTAAAAGTTAATTTAATGGGAGGAATGGAAAAAGTCGATGATTTAGGAGCGGTACTTCGCGATATTCGCAATGATTTGCAAAAACAGTTGGCTGAGAAAAAAGCAAATGCATCTACAAAAAATATCGATAAGGTCTTACCTCTTGATACAAATCAGTTTCCTCGTATTCCAAGTAAAGAGCAATTAAATAATTGGAAATCTCCACAAATGAAACTGGAAGATACAGTTGTTATCGTTGGTTATGGAGAGGTCGGAACTTTTGGTAATGCTCAAATTCGTTGGGACCAAGAGACGACAGGACAACTTTCACAAGCGCGAGCGTTAGAACTTGCGAGAGTAATAGGTCTTATTGAGTTCTCTATTTCTCCTAAATACGTTGGGTGGCTTGATGTTGAAACTGGTAATCCTGTGAGTGAACAGGAAGTGGGTCGCAAATATCGCGATCAATTAGTTGCAGCGATAGGCATTCGCGATATGGACCCTGAACGAGCGCATTTTGATCCAGACAATGTCGAGGTTTACACTGAAGTTTCTCTTGAAAATGAAGTGAAGTTTCGTATTGATGATCGCGAAACAGCGGTAAGTTACAAAGAAGCTAATCCTGAAAAAGTAGATTTCTTTTATGATAGTGAACTTGATTGTTACTGGGTTTTATTGCGTAAGGCAATGAAAATACGTGTTCCTAAACGCATGAAATTTGACCGTAATGTTGCAGGCCAAATACCAAGTGGTTGGAGTGCTAATCGTATGGGGCTCCCTAACGATATGTGCCAACAAATGGATTCGAATACCCAGTATAGTTTAATTGGTACAGCTGATGCTTTTGTGAGTGCTGGTATCGAACCAGAGGAACTATATAAGTATATTCACCCTAGCAAAGTAGGGAACACTATGGGAAGCGGTTTGGGAGGTGGTTTATCTCTTGCCCGTTTAGCGCGTGACGTGACTTTAAATATTCCACGACAAGGGGACCGTATACAAGAGACTCTTGTAAATGTTATGGGCGCTTACAACGTGCAAAACTATGTAGGGAGTTACGGAACAGTTGTTTCTCCTGCGAATGCTTGTGCGACAGCTGCCATCTCTGTAGAAATAGGCATGGAGAAAATTTTATCAGGCAAAGCTGAGTTTATTGTTGCTGGCAGTTACGATGATTTAAGTGACACAGGAGTACTTGGGTTTAAAGACATGAATGCGACTGCAAATAATGACGATATGCGTGAGCGAGGATTTACACCTGAAGAGATGTCAAGGCCTAATGATGTTATGCGTAGTGGTTTTGTTGAAGCACAAGGTGGAGGAACTACACTACTGTGTCGTGCTTCTGTTGCTTTAGAGGCTGGTTTACCGGTGTATGGTGTTGTTGCTATGAGTTACTCTGCTACTGATGGTGTTAATCAGTCAATTCCTGCACCAGGCCTAGGCTTACTCAGCGTTGTTTGTGAAGATGAAAAAAATTCATCTGTATTACGCCGAGCTTTAGAACAATATGGTCTGACAGCTGACGATGTTGCTCTTGTTTCAAAACACGATACATCAACAGAGGCAAATGATAAAAACGAAAGTGAATTGTATCATTCGCTTATGCAAAAATTAGGGCGTACACCTGGTTTACCAATGATGGTTATTTCCCAAAAATCGCTAACTGGTCATAGTAAAGGTGGTGCTGCAGCATGGCAAATGAACGGTGTTTTACAAGCAATGCATAGCGGAATTGTTCCTGGGAACACTAACTTACTCGACGTTGATATTCGCATGAAAAAACATACTTTCTTGCAATACAATAGTAGTGCAGTGCATGTTGGCAGTGAGAACATTAAAGCTGCTTTGATTACCAGTTTAGGATTTGGCCACGTAGGAGCAATGTTATGTCTTGTTCACCCAGATGCGTTTTTTAAAATGTTGTCGGAAGAAGACAAAGAAAGATATGTTGCTTTGCGTAAGAAGAGATGGGTTCATCGTTACGAACGGGAAAGAAACTTTTTGATTGGAAAAGAAAAGTTACTGACTATTCGCGATAAAAAACCTTTTGTTGCAAATGCAGATGGAGAGAACACTCAAGAGAAAAAAATGCTTTTTTCTCCAGATTATAGGAGTTAATGATGATTGTAGGTATTGGAACTGATTTAGCTGATATAGATTTTTTTGAGGAATGTTTACAAGATAACAAAACAACAGTCATTAGTGAAACATTCACAGCTCAAGAAATTATAACTAGTGAGCGCGGTCCAGTACCTAAGTCGCACCGCTTAGCAGGGCGATTTGCGGTAAAAGAAGCTTTTTTTAAAGCTCTAAGCCAAACAACACTTCATCGTAGTTCCAGTAAGATCAACGCAAACCCTAAAGAAATAGAGGTTTGTGTTGATCATATTGGACGCCCTTACCTATCGCTTCATGGAGAGATGGATACTCTTGCAAAAGAAAGAGGAGTAAAAAAAATCCATGTGAGCATTTCTCATGAAAAAAGTTATGCACTAGGGTTTGTTATTCTTGAAGGTTAATTTGATGTTATAAGATTTATCTTAAATGGCTAATAAACATATAAGTATCCGACTTAGAAAATACTCGGCTTTTCTAAGTCGGATACTTAAATACATTTAGTAAGGGATAGTTTCACTGAATGTCCTTGAATTGCTCCGAGTTTTACATCATTATCACGCCACTATAGAATGAAACTATGTCTGACTATTTTTGTTAGATTATGTTGATATTACAGATTTTCAAGAGTAACATTTTTTATTTTATCGTTTGCAGGTTTAAAAACATTTATTGGTATTTTAAGATAACTGATTTTATTTTCTTGCGGTTTTGGTAGATTACCTGCGTCTACATTTACCTGTACACTTTGAAATAAAAGTTTAGGTGTATTTAATGTTGCATCGCGTTCTTGCCTAAATTTAACAAAGTCCTCTAAAGAACGGCTGGCTGGCAGTTGTATGTTGTTTGCTTTTTGTTCCCCTACGGTGCTTTGATAACGAAGCTCACGGCCTCCTGGCATATAATCATGTCCTACAAATACTTTTGTATCATCAGCAAGTGTGTATATTTTTTTTACAACTGAGTTATATAGATCGATTGCACTTCCTCCTGGAAAATCACACCTACCTGTCCCCATATCAGGCATAAAAAGAGCATCGCCAGTAAATATTGCGTTACCAATTTGGTAAGTTGCGCATGCAGGCGTGTGTCCTGGAGTATAAAATGTTTTTATTTTCATATTACCAACTTCCAGAGTTATTTCTTCTTGCATAAGATAATCAAACTGCCGCGCATCTGTAGGAAAATTCTGTGGTAAATTAAATACTTTTTTAAAAACTTTTTGGACCTCAATGATATTTTTTCCTATAGCTACCAACAAGGACGGGTATCTTTTTTTGAGTATTTGTGAACCAGACAAGTGGTCGGCATGAGCATGAGTTTCTAGTACATAGCGAGGTTGTAATTTTTCTTTTTGTATAAAATAACACACCGCATCAACGGATTCCGTTTTTACTGTTGATGACTGAGGTTCGTAGTCTAATACAGGATCAATTATAAGTGCGTCTTTATTTTTTTTATCAAAAACAACATAGGTTAGTGTAGAAGTGTTTTTATCAAAAAACATTTTAATTTCCATTTTAGCCTCCTTTACGAATGTAATAACCTGACCAGTGGGCAATTGTTGCTACAATTATTTATTCTAGTAAAATTGCACATTTTTCAAAAAAATTGATGACAACCCTTTAAACCACTACTTAATATCAATTTTATTTTGCAGTATAGTTTTAGAGAACAAAAGTAATCTTCAAATTTTACAATGATTTTATTTATACAAGTTTTAAATCTCAAAACAGCTTGTAATAAATACAAGTTTCAAAAAAATAAAAAATCTCATGACAAAATAAGTTGGTGTTCTTTGGTTGTGGTTTTTGTATCTTTAGCCGACCTTTATTACCGGAAAAAATGTTTAATGAACATAAGTTTTTTTTATTTTTATTGTAAATGATTCTCAAGTGAGTATCAAAAGATAAATATCTGGTAAAAGTGTTTTGGGTTCAATAGAATAACAAATGAAATCATATATCTAGTTTATAAATAAAATAATAAATAGAAATAATAAAAATAATATTTGTGTCTGTGCGCGTGTCTTTCTACAAGTAACATACCACAAGTGTTTGTTGATACCATTTTAAAGGGTGAGAGCTATGAAAAATCACAATGGAAATAAAAAAAAGCAAAAGAAAAGGCATCTCAAAATTGAGAATTTAGAGCCACGCATTTTGTGGAATGCTGTACCTGCAGCAGATATGCAAGCTCCAGAAACTGCACCTGGTGGTGAACAAGTAGAATTTGAAATTACGTTAGAAAACGAAGGAACAGAAGCTGGCAGAAATCCTTTTGTTGATGTGCATTTAGACTCCGAAATAACATTTGACTCTGCAAGTTTAGAAGGAACTAACGTAGGAGGACAAACTGCTGTTTTTGATGCAGCAGGACAAGCTACGCACCCAATTACGGGCGAAGTTATAAATGGAACAGCGGGAGATACGTTGGTTACTTTTGATCTGAAAGATATCAACAGTAGTTTTGCACCAGGGGAATCTGCTCGTTTATCCGTACTTGCTACCGCAAATAATGGACTCATCACTGGCGATACGTTAGATGTAGCTTCTTCTTTTGGTTTCGAAGATAATACTGCTAACGATGGTAACATTGAAGCACGTAGTGCTCTTCAAAGTGAAACTATTACGGTTCAAGATTTTAGTTTAACTACAAAATTAAGTCAAAATGAGTTCGAAGTTGGTGATACAGGTACTTCTACAATTAATGTTATTGTTAGTCCTAATGCTGGTGATTTTGTTAGTTTACAGATTCGACAAGTCATCCCTGATGGAGCAACCCTTGATCTTGCAACTCTTAATGTCGATTTTGACAATGGAACAACTGGAACTTTACAAAACTCACAAATTCTCCAAGAAAATGGTAATGATGTTCTGTTTCTTGATTTTATCGATATAGAAAATAATGCTGGACAAAATACTGATGCCGCGGATATTTCTATTACCTACGATTTTGAAGTAAGTGGTGATATTAATGATGTAAACACTTTCAATGCGACGTTAGAGGCAGACCAAATTCTCGATTTTGAAAGTATTTCTAATAACGTAGTAGGAAATGGATCTTCGCAGATCAATTTTAGTAATGGTAACTTTACTGCTGATGTTGATATTGCAACAAATAGCAATGAGACGGTATTTGAACTTGCTACTGATTTTTCTAATGATCCTGGATTTCAAGAAACTGTTCATTTTAGAGTAGGAAGAGCAAATGATAATAATGGCGATGGAATATTTGGTATCGCTACAGCAACATTCGATTTTAAAGATCTAAATGGAAATACCATTGGTTTAGAGAACCTGAAAGCTTCATTTCTCGATTTAGATGGTTTTGGCAATAATGGAGATGCTGAAATTATCGAAATTCGCGGTTTTCTAAATGGGCAAGAGATTGTTCCAGAACAAGTTTTTAAAGGTGATTTGCTTAATGAACTCGATATAAACACCTATCAAAGTACAGACGGTGCTTTTATCGATTTTAACCCTGATGTTAATATCGAATTGTTTTTTTCAGAAGTAGATCAAATTGTATTTGTTTTCCAATCTAATCAAAATCAATTGCCAAGAGATTCTTTCATCGGAAACTTCAAGCAAAGCGTAGTTGATGTAAATGCTGAAACGTCTTTTAAAGTTGTTGATAGAGACCTAGAATTAGATAAAGAACTATTCTTAGTAAATGGTGGCCAAGAATTCGATGCAACAGATGTCGCAAATAATCCAGTAGATGCTGGTGACCTTCTTCGTATCCGCAACACTATTGATCATGCTGATGCTCAAAATACTGCGGTAGCGATTATCGATAGTTTTAGCGATACTATTCCAAATAACACTACTATAGAAGGTAACATTACAGTTCTTGATGGTAATGGCAATGTCCTCGCTACTATTGACCCTGCTGATGCTAATTTGGTTACATTTAACGGCACAGAATTTACTCTAAACTTTGACCAACTTGACGAGAATGTAAGTGAAGTAGGCGCAGATGAAGTTCGTGTGATCGAGTATGATGTGAGAATAGATGACTCTATTGAAGTTCAAGAAGATTTAGTAACAACAGCAACGCTTATTCATGATAACAAGGCACCAGAACAAGCAACCGAACAAACAGAAGTTAGCACTAAACTTGAAATCGCTACAACACTAACCGATGAAAATGGTGACGCTCTAGGAACTGTAAATATCGGAGATACTATAAAAGTTCAGACACTCATTGATTCAACGGAAGCTACTTATAATGACTTAGTGGTAACTCAAATTCTTCCTGTTGGTTTAATTCCCGACACCAACGGAGATGGAGTTGTTAATGCAAATGACTTTACTATAAGCGGAATTGTTGATAGCGATGGAGATGCTGCTGTTCCTGTTGTAGTTTTTAATGAAAATAATGGGGCTCTAACATTTACATTTCCGGTTGGTAGTATAATAAGCGGTGAAGATGGCTTTAGTGCTAATGGTGAAGTTGAAATTCTCTACGACCTTATTGTTGATGCTGATACTCTTGTAGATGACGATGGAGTAGATGACAACATTTTTAACTTTGATATCACCACAGACGCAACATTTACTGATAACGATGGTAATACTGTAGATGCAGTACAAGACATTGATCCCGTGGCAATACAATTGGCTGCACCAGTACTGCTAGTAGATCAGATAGTTGAAGACGCGAATGGCAATGTAATTGCCGATAACCAAGGAGTCGTAGACAACAGTCAACAAATAGATGCAGGTGACACTCTAACAATAGTCAACACCATAACTCATGATGAGAACAACAGCATAGGTGCAGCATCATTAGAAAATTTCACCGATGACCTACCGAACAATGATTTGGTAGTGGTGAACAATGTGACGATCGAGTTACTAGATGTGAATGGCGACGTGGTCGAAACAGTAACGCTGGCAGCGGCGGATGCGATAGACGCAAACGGTGACATCGACATTGATCTAGCAGCGGAGTTAAACAGAAGTGTGTTAGAGCAAGGCGAAGAAGTGGTAGTGACCTACGATGTGTCAGTACAAGACACAGTGCAAGTGGCAGATGATCTTCTGACAAGTGCAGAAGTAACACACGACAGCACAAGAAATGCACAAGACGCAAACGCACTAACAGTGCCATCAGTGATTGAGCCAGTGACAACGCTAACCGATGAGAACGATCAACTGATAACAGAAGCAGAGCTCGGTGACACCATTCGAGTGAATGTGGATGTGAACGCAACTGAGGGAACCTACCCAGACTTAGTGATCACACAAGTGTTACCAGAGGGCGTAACACCAGACCTTGACAATGTAGTGATCGAAGGCATAGTCGAAGAAGGCCAAAACGGCACCAAACGTAACGGCAGTGTTCGACGCAGATAACGATACGGTGACATTCACTTTCAACGGCAACCATGTAGTGGCAGGCGAAGAAGGGTTTGCAGCGAACGATGAAATTACTATCACTTACGATACAGTAGTTGAAGATGTGTCAGACCTAATAGGTAACGATGGCGGCGACAATGTATTTAGCTTCGATGTAACAACTGACGCGACTTACACGGACGCAGACGATACGGTGATAAACGCGGACCAAGATTTAGATCCGATAGACATCTTACTACCACAAGTAGAACTAGATGAAGTGATCTTGCTAGGCGATACTGTAATAGTAAATGACAATGGTGCGGATGCACAAGAAGCGGGTGAAGAGGTGGATGCGGGCGACACGCTAACAGTACGCAGCACAATAAATCACAACGCAGCATCGCGAGGAGCATCAAACCTAGAGACATTTACAAATGAGATAGCGACAGGAACAAGTATAGTAGGTGACATAACACTGACATTAACCGATGCGAATGGCAACGAGCAAGAAATAACAGTGTTGGCAACGGATGCAGTGAGTGGAGCGGACATTTCGATAGATCTAGACGCGGTGTTGCAAGATAACGGAATAGATCAACTAGGAACAGGTGAAACTCTAACTGTAGAGTACGATGTGTTAGTGGAAGATGTAGTGCAAGCGAATCAAACACTAGACACAAACGCGGCAGTCGCAGCAGACGGTGTAGATTTAGCTGATACAAACCAAGTGACAATATCACCTCTACTAGAAATAGAAACAACGCTAACTCCAGAGTCAGACCCATTAAATGTTGGCGACTCAGTAGAGATAAGCAATGTGATTAACGCAACCGAAGGAACAGCGACGAACCTAGTCATCACTCAAGTGCTACCAGAAGGACTGATTCCAGATGGATTCGATGCCAATGGCAACTTAGTGGATGCAAATGAGTTTGCGATCAACGGTATACTAGACACGGAAGGCAACGCGCCAGATGTAACGATAACATTCAACGCAGAGGATGGAACACTGACGTTTACATTTGATGAAGATGTGGTGTTTGCAGCAGAAGATGGCTTTAGTGTAAATGACGAAGCGACGATAGTATACAACGCAACGCTAGATAACGTGGATGCGATAGTAGATCCGAATGAAACAGTAGAGACAACGATCACTCAAGACGACAACAATGATGCACCACTAGAAGACGACGACAGTGACAACATAGTGCTGAGTGTGCCAGTGTTGTTAGTGGACCAAGTTGTGGAAGACGCTAACGGCGATGTGATCGCTGATAACGCAGGAGTGATTGATAACAATCAACAAATAGACGCAGGTGACACTCTAACAATAGTCAACACCATAACTCATGATGAGAACAACAGTGTAGGTGCAGCAACACTAGAAAACTTCACCGACGACCTACCAAACAATGATTTGGTAGTGGTGAACAATGTGACGATCGAGTTACTAGATGTGAATGGTGACGTGGTCGAAACAGTAACGCTGGCAGCGGCGGATGCGATAGACGCAAACGGTGACATCGATATTGATCTAGCAGCGGAGTTAAACAGAAGTGTGTTAGAGCAAGGCGAAGAAGTGGTAGTGACCTACGATGTGTCAGTACAAGACACAGTGCAAGTGGCAGATGATCTTCTGACAAGTGCAGAAGTAACACACGACAGCACAAGAAATGCACAAGACGCAAACGCACTAACAGTGCCATCAGTGATTGAGCCAGTGACAACGCTAACCGATGAGAACGATCAACTGATAACAGAAGCAGAGCTCGGTGACACCATTCGAGTGAATGTGGATGTGAACGCAACAGAGGGAACTTACCCAGACTTAGTGATCACACAAACATTACCAGATGGAGTGGTACCAGACCTTGACAATGTAGTGATCGAAGGAATAGTCGAAGAAGGCCAAGCGGCACCAAACGTAACGGCAGTGTTCGACGCAGACAACGATACGGTGACATTCACATTCAACGGTAATCATGTGGTGGCAGGTGAAGAAGGGTTTGCAGCGAGCAGATGAAATTATGATCACTTACGATACAGTAGTTGAAGATGTGTCAGACCTAATAGGTAACGATGGCGGTGACAATGTATTTAGCTTCGATGTAACAACTGATGCGACTTACACGGACGCAGACGATACGGTGATAAACGCGGACCAAGATTTAGATCCGATAGACATCTTACTACCACAAGTAGAGCTAGATGAAGTGATCTTGCTAGGCGATACTGTAATAGTAAATGACAATGGTGCGGATGCACAAGAAGCGGGTGAAGAGGTGGATGCGGGCGACACGCTAACAGTACGCAGCACAATAAATCACAACGCAGCATCGCGAGGAGCATCAAACCTAGAGACATTTACAAATGAGATAGCGACAGGAACAAGTATAGTAGGTGACATAACACTGACATTAACCGATGCGAATGGCAACGAGCAAGAAATAACAGTGTTGGCAACGGATGCAGTGAGTGGAGCGGACATTTCGATAGATCTAGACGCGGTGTTGCAAGATAACGGAATAGATCAACTAGGAACAGGTGAAACTCTAACTGTAGAGTACGATGTGTTAGTGGAAGATGTAGTGCAAGCGAATCAAACACTAGACACAAACGCGGCAGTCGCAGCAGACGGTGTAGATTTAGCTGATACAAACCAAGTGACAATATCACCTCTACTAGAAATAGAAACAACGCTAACTCCAGAGTCAGACCCATTAAATGTTGGCGACTCAGTAGAGATAAGCAATGTGATTAACGCAACCGAAGGAACAGCGACGAACCTAGTCATCACTCAAGTGCTACCAGAAGGACTGATTCCAGATGGATTCGATGCCAATGGCAACTTAGTGGATGCAAATGAGTTTGCGATCAACGGTATACTAGACACGGAAGGCAACGCGCCAGATGTAACGATAACATTCAACGCAGAGGATGGAACACTGACGTTTACATTTGATGAAGATGTGGTGTTTGCAGCAGAAGATGGCTTTAGTGTAAATGACGAAGCGACGATAGTATACAACGCAACGCTAGATAACGTGGATGCGATAGTAGATCCGAATGAAACAGTAGAGACAACGATCACTCAAGACGACAACAATGATGCACCACTAGAAGACGACGACAGTGACAACATAGTGCTGAGTGTGCCAGTGTTGTTAGTGGACCAAGTTGTGGAAGACGCTAACGGCGATGTGATCGCTGATAACGCAGGAGTGATTGATAACAATCAACAAATAGACGCAGGTGACACTCTAACAATAGTCAACACCATAACTCATGATGAGAACAACAGTGTAGGTGCAGCAACACTAGAAAACTTCACCGACGACCTACCAAACAATGATTTGGTAGTGGTGAACAATGTGACGATCGAGTTACTAGATGTGAATGGCGACGTGGTCGAAACAGTAACGCTGGCAGCGGCGGATGCGATAGACGCAAACGGTGACATCGATATTGATCTAGCAGCGGAGTTAAACAGAAGTGTGTTAGAGCAAGGCGAAGAAGTGGTAGTGACCTACGATGTGTCAGTACAAGACACAGTGCAAGTGGCAGATGATCTTCTGACAAGTGCAGAAGTAACACACGACAGCACAAGAAATGCACAAGACGCAAACGCACTAACAGTGCCATCAGTGATTGAGCCAGTGACAACGCTAACCGATGAGAACGATCAACTGATAACAGAAGCAGAGCTCGGTGACACCATTCGAGTGAATGTGGATGTGAACGCAACTGAGGGAACCTACCCAGACTTAGTGATCACACAAGTGTTGCCAGAGGGCGTAACACCAGACCTTGACAATGTAGTGATCAACGGCATAGTCGAAGAAGGCCAAAACGCACCAAACGTAACCGCAGTGTTCGACGCAGATAACAATACAGTGACATTTACTTTCAACGGCAACCATGTAGTGGCTGGCGAAGAAGGGTTTGCAGCGAACGATGAGATAACTATCACTTACGATACAATAGTAGAAGATGTGTCAGACCTAATAGGCAACGACGGTGGCGACAATGTATTTAGCTTCGATGTAACAACTGACGCGACTTACACTGATGCGGACGGCACAGTAATCGATGCGAACCAAGACATAGATCCGATAGACATCTTACTACCACAAGTAGAGCTAGATGAAGTGATCTTGCTAGGTGATACTGTAATAGTAAATGACAATGGTGCGGATGCACAAGAAGCGGGTGAAGAGGTGGATGCGGGTGACACGCTAACAGTACGCAGCACAATAAATCACAACGCAGCATCGCGAGGAGCATCAAACCTAGAGACATTTACAAATGAGATAGCGACAGGAACAAGTATAGTAGGTGACATAACACTGACATTAACCGATGCGAATGGCAACGAGCAAGAAATAACAGTGTTGGCAACGGATGCAGTGAGTGGAGCGGACATTTCGATAGATCTAGACGCGGTGTTGCAAGATAACGGAATAGATCAACTAGGAACAGGTGAAACTCTAACTGTAGAGTACGATGTGTTAGTGGAAGATGTAGTGCAAGCGAATCAAACACTAGACACAAACGCGGCAGTCGCAGCAGACGGTGTAGATTTAGCTGATACAAACCAAGTGACAATATCACCTCTACTAGAAATAGAAACAACGCTAACTCCAGAGTCAGACCCATTAAATGTTGGCGACTCAGTAGAGATAAGCAATGTGATTAACGCAACCGAAGGAACAGCGACGAACCTAGTCATCACTCAAGTGCTACCAGAAGGACTGATTCCAGATGGATTCGATGCCAATGGCAACTTAGTGGATGCAAATGAGTTTGCGATCAACGGTATACTAGACACGGAAGGCAACGCGCCAGATGTAACGATAACATTCAACGCAGAGGATGGAACACTGACGTTTACATTTGATGAAGATGTGGTGTTTGCAGCAGAAGATGGCTTTAGTGTAAATGACGAAGCGACGATAGTATACAACGCAACGCTAGATAACGTGGATGCGATAGTCGATCCGAATGAAACAGTAGAAACAACGATTACTCAAGACGACAACAATGACGCACCACTAGAAGACGACGACAGTGACAACATAGTGCTGAGTGTACCAGTACTAGCAGTAGACCAAGTGGTGAACGATGCGAATGGCGACTTAGTAGCAGATAACGACGGTGTGATTGACAACAATCAACAAATAGATGCAGGCGACACACTGACAATAGTGAACACAGTGAGTCACGAAAATAATAGTGTTGGAGCAGCAATACTAGAGAACTTCACTGACGATCTGCCAAACAATGATTTGGTAGTGGTGAACAATGTGACGATTGAGTTACTAGATGTGAATGGCGATGTGGTCGAAACAGTAACGCTAGCGGCAGCGGATGCGATAGACGCAAACGGTGACATCGATATCGACCTTGCAGCAGAGCTAAATAGAAGTGTGCTAGAGCAAGGCGAACAAGTGATTGTGACCTACGATGTGTCAGTACAAGACACTGTGCAAGTAGCGGATGACTTACTGACAAGCGCGGAAGTAACACACGATAGCACTAGAAGTGCACAAGACGCAAACGCGATAACAGTACCATCAGTGATTGAGCCAGTGACAACGCTGACCGATGAAAATGATCAACCGATTACGGAAGCGGAGCTAGGTGATACGATACGAGTGAACTTGGATGTGAACGCAACTGAGGGAACCTACCCAGATCTAGTGATAACACAAGTGTTGCCAGAGGGCGTAACACCAGACCTTGACAATGCAGTGATCAACGGCATAGTCGAAGAAGGCCAAAACGCACCAAACGTAACCGCAGTGTTCGACGCAGATAACAATACAGTGACATTCACTTTCAACGGCAACCATGTAGTGGCTGGCGAAGAAGGGTTTGCAGCGAACGATGAGATAACTATCACTTACGATACAATAGTAGAAGATGTGTCAGACCTAATAGGCAACGACGGTGGCGACAATGTATTTAGCTTCGATGTAACAACTGACGCGACTTACACTGATGCGGACGGCACAGTAATCGATGCGAACCAAGACATAGATCCGATAGACATCTTACTACCACAAGTAGAGCTAGATGAAGTGATCTTGCTAGGTGATACTGTAATAGTAAATGACAATGGTGCAGATGCACAAGAAGCGGGCGAAGAAGTGGATGCGGGCGACACACTAACAGTGCAAAGCACGATAAGTCACAACGCAGCATCGCTAGGAGCATCAAACCTAGAGACATTTACTAACGAAATCGCAGTAGGAACTGAGTTAGTAGGTGACATAACACTGACAGTAACAGACGTAGATGGCAATGATCAAGTAATAATAGTAGCTGCGGCGGATGCAGTAAGTGGCGCAGACATCTCAATCGACCTAGACACAGTGCTGGAAGCAAACGGTATTAGCGAACTAGGTAACGGCGAGACACTGACAGTAGAATACGATGTGTTAGTGCAAGATGTGGTACAAGCGAATCAAGTGCTAGGAACGAATGCGGCAGTGACCGCGGACGGTGTAGCTCTGGATGACACAAACGATGTGACAGTATCACCTCTACTAGAAATAGAGACAACGCTAACTCCAGAGTCAGACCCACTAAATGTAGGTGACTCAGTAGCGATAAACAATGTGATCAATGCAACAGAAGGAACGGCTTCGAACTTAGTGATAACTCAAGTACTACCAGAGGGACTCATTCCAGATGGATTCGATGCGGATGGTAACTTGGTAGATGCAAATGAGTTTGTGATCAACGGCATACTAGATACGAATGGAAATGCAATAGCAGCAGATGATGCAGCAAATGTAGCGATAACATTTAACGCAGCGGATGGAACGCTAACATTTACATTCTTAAATGATGTGGTATTCGCAGGCGAAGATGGATTTAGTCCAAACAACGAAGCGACAATAGCATATAATGCGACGCTAGACAATGCTGACGCGATAGTTGATCCAAATGAAACAGTAGAGACAACGATCACTCAAGACGACAACAATGACGCACCACTAGAAGACGACGACAGTGACAACATAGTAGTGAGTGTACCAGTACTAGCGGTAGACCAAGTGGTGAACGATGCGAATGGCGACTTAGTGGCAGATAACGACGGTGTGATTGACAACAATCAACAAATAGATGCAGGCGACACACTGACAATAGTGAACACAGTGAGTCACGAAAATAATAGTGTTGGAGCAGCAATACTAGAGAACTTCACTGACGATCTGCCAAACAATGATTTGGTAGTGGTGAACAATGTGACGATTGAGTTACTAGATGTGAATGGCGATGTGGTCGAAACAGTAACGCTAGCGGCAGCGGATGCGATAGACGCAAACGGTGACATCGATATCGACCTTGCAGCAGAGCTAAATAGAAGTGTGCTAGAGCAAGGCGAACAAGTGATTGTGACCTACGATGTGTCAGTACAAGACACTGTGCAAGTAGCGGATGACTTACTGACAAATGCAGAAGTAACACATGACAGCACGAGAGATGCACAAGATGCAAACGCAGTAACAGTAGCAGACAGATTAGTGATAACCACAAATCTGACTGACGGAGACGGTAATGCACTAGGAGTCGTAAATGTTGGCGACACAATAACAATTGACACATTGATAGATATGACTGAAGCGACAGTTAACGGTTTTACAGTAACACAAGTGTTGCCTGTAGGACTAATACCAGTAGATGTAGATGGCGACGGTGCAGTAAGTGCGGCAGATTTTACTATCAGCGGCATAGAAGATGGTAATGGCAACGCGGCAAACTTTACCGTGAATTTCGATGCAAATACTGGTGAGCTGGAGTTTGTGTTTGATGATGGTAGTGTGGTAATAGCAGAAGAAGGATTTAGTGCAAACGATGAGGTAGCGATTAATTACCAAGCTACATTAGATAATATCGATGATATCGATGATCCTGATTTTGATGTAACAACAGATGCCACATTTGACGATGCAAATGATGCAGCGATAGATGCAGTACAAGATGTCGATCCAATAGTATTGGGAATACCAGTGCTACAACTAGATCAAGTAATATTAGATGCAAATGATGATGTTGTTGTTGATACCGATGGTAATCAATTTATTGATATTGATGCTGGGGATACAATAACTATTCAAAATACGATTGATCACGCAGCTGATAGTCAAGGAGATAGTATTCCACAGATTTTTGAGGATACATTGCCTGATGATACGGAGTTTACTGATGCAAATAATACTGTTGTTGTTATTATACCAGATGGAAATGGTGGAACAATAGATGTTACACTTTCTGCAAATGACGTAGATCCAGATGGAGATGGCACTATCGAAATTGATTTGGGACAAATTCTTGTAGATAATGGACTTAATTTGTTGGAGTTAGGTGATCAAATAATAGTTGAATATGACTTGACTATACTTGATGAAGTTGAGCCGAATGATCTACTGAATACAGATGCTTCGGTTACTCATGATGGTGATCGCAGTGCAGAAGATGATAGTGCGGTTGCGGTTGGTGATGAAATCACAATAGAGACGGTTATTGGTGATGATGGTGTTTTTGTTATTGGAGAGCCAATACCAGTTACAACAGAGGTTGGGCTTGTTGAAGGTACACATAACAATCTTGTAATTGCGCAGCCATTGCCTGATGGAGTTCTGTTAGAGGATATTGCTAACGGTATCAGTGTTGTAGATAAAGATGGAAATGAAATTGTTCCTGACAATATCTCTGTTAATGATGATGGCGATTTGGAGATTGTGTTTAATCAGTTAGTAATTGTTGGAGAAGACAATTTCAATGAAAATGCGGTTGATTTAGTTATAGAATACAACCTAGTTCTTGAAAATGACAATGTCGAAAATGCAAATAATGATGTTCTCGCTCTAGAGGGAGCAACAGTTGATACAGATACAACAGACGCACCAATAACAGCTGAAAATGTAAACTTTGTTGTCGCAGAACCAATTATCGAACTTGTGCAAGAACTATTTGGTGTGGATGAAGATGGAGATGTTTTTGATCTTGTTAATATTGATGCAGGTGATACTCTTCGCATTCGCAACACGGTGGATCACGCAAATGCAAGTACTGCTGACGGTTTTGATTTAACTTTTAGAGATACACTACCTATTAATGACGGGCTAACGTTTATTGAAGACTCTGTTGTTGTTACATTAATAAATAATGAGGTAACTACTGATATTCCAGTGAATAACAATTTCACTTTTGACTCGCAAACAGGAGAGTTAGTTGTTGACTTGGAGGCTCTTGGCCTTGATTTACTAGAATTAGAAGATGAAATTGTGATTGAATACGACATGATAGCTGACGATGGTATTCTTCCTCTTCAAGATTTAGGTACTACAGACGCAGAAGTCGTTTTTGAATCGGTAGATGGTGATCCTGCGGCTGGTGTAGAAGAATTAACGCAAACTGTTCAGGATGACACTAATTTAATTGTTGCGGAAGCCAAAGTGGAGATTCGTACTTTTATTCCTGACAATTTAGGCTTTTTAGAAGACGGTGATACATTTACAGTAACAAGTGACATTGATTTGATTGAGGCCATCACACAAAACGTTGTGGTTACTTATACTGTTCCTGATGGAACCACAGCAGATCCTGATAGCGTAGTAGTGAATCTCAATGATGGCACGCTTATCGAGCCTGTTAGTGTTAATTTTGACGCAGATGCACAACAGTTAGTTGTCGATCTTGGAGATGTTGATATTTCTGGAGTAGAGATATTCGACGGGATTGTTAACGATGTTGAACTAAGTTTTGAATTAACTGTTGATAACGTCCAAGAAGTGGAAAATGATCCTGTGATTAGAACAAGAGTTGTTGCGAATCCTGGCTCATTTGTGGTAAATAGCAATGTAGATACGGCAACTAACCCTATTAATCTTGTATTTGGGGCTTTTGATGGTTTTGATCGATTTGAAGTTTTGGCAGGAGAGCAGTTTAACTCAGAGAGTTTACTAATCTTTAGAAATAGTACTTCCGATGGAGAGGGTGTAAGACCATTACTCTCTATTGCTCCGATATACGCCGGTTCAGCAACACCTGGTTCAACGCAAGTTGTTCATCTTTACGATACTGCTGGACGACTTGTTGCATTTAAATCATTGATAGTTCCTTCTGGTGGTAACTGGGTTGTTCAGTTCCAGGAAGCTGATCTTCTTGGGTTTCAACATCAAATTAGAATTTCTTCTTCGAATTCAGCAATGGAAGGGATATTTGAAGAGCGTAGTACTACGATGACATATTCTCCAGCACTCAATAGTAACTTCTTCAATGGTGATCTAACATCTGTTGATGATATGTTTGGCGGAGATGTCTCATTTTCGCTCTTTAGTCCATACTCATTAGATGCACTTGAAAACGATGAGGACGAAGAGGAAAATGATGATGATTCTACTGAAGAATTGCCATCAGAAAATGAATAGTTGTTTGTAAAATTAGAAGTTGCAAAAAAAGCGTACTCTTTCCCGGAAGAGTACGCTTTTTTTGTCCATTATAAATATTAAACTACGCTATTGATATTTAATTTGTTTCCTTGGGAATATTTTTTTCAAAAACGATGCATATTTTTGTATTGTCAGGACTAATTGCTATACGATTGAATGTACCTTGGAACTCATTTTTACCATCAAAAATTAAACTCCACTTATGTTGTTGTCGTATATATACCTTGTTACCACTAGCCATAATAATTTTGCCTGTTATCGTACACGCAAAATCTTCTCCTTTTCCTACGACATCAGTTATTTTCTCTATTGAAATTTTTTCCTTATAGTTAAGTAATTTACAAATAGTAAATTGTTTTTCGTTTTCTTTATTAACAAACAACAATTTGTTGTCGTTGGGGTTGAGAAACAATGCTCTGCCGATGTTGTTAGTTGCGTGTTGCATCTTACCATCTTTAACATCAATCAATTTTAGATTCATTGTTTTTTCAATGCGAAATACTGCTATTGTTGTGTTATCTAACCAACAATGATAACCAATTTGATCTATTTGTTCCGCAACAACTTGCGCTTTTCCTTCCGAAAATTTCCACATACGCTGTTTTTTATCATTTTCAACGCGTACCACCGAAAAATCATTTTTATCATTTAAAATTGTTGGCGAGTATTCTGCTTCTTCGCTTGTTGTTATTTGTTGAGTACTATTATTTACTAAAGAATAACGATATATATCTGAGTTTTTCTCTCCGCGAATAGAGCTGTAATAAACATGTTTACTATCTAAAGAAAAATACGGTTGATTATCATAGCCGTTACGATTGGTTATGTTTTTGCCATTTTCTAAAATGTACGAATTTTCTATTTGATGCGTACCATCTGATAAACGGTGTACAATTTCCACTTTTTGCAAATCAAATAAATATATCTCGGTATCTGTTTGTGTATAACAAAAACTACACACTATAAAGATATATATCCATTTCATGTATTATTCCTTATAAAATTTTCGATTTATTTGAACATAAGAGTACTTAAGGTGTATTTAAGTATGAGTTTTTTGTGCCATATTACAAAAGACATCATCATCTTTTTGTAAGTCTTAAAGTCAAATAATTGGAGTTATTTTATGTTCAAAAACAAATTCTTGGCACTGGTAATTATTCTCTATATAGGTAGTTATTGTATCTGGTCGCGCATTGCAATACAACAATCAGAAGTTTATGGCTTTACAGGACAGTATTTTTTTATTCCAGAACCTACTTGGCAATGGCGTGTTAATAATTACTCTGTGGTTATGATGTATTATCCACTTATATTTATTGATGATGATTTTCATATTGCATGCGAGCCTAGTTACTCACTTCAACGCGGAAATTGATACTATGAAAAAAGAAGATAAGTATCGCAAAGGAAGGCTTTTATTTTACTGGGGCTAATGTGTTATTGTGTATTGTTGCCGCTCGTTTCTTATAATTATTATTAGGAATAAAGAAATGAAAGTTAGAAAAATTCTTAAGATTGTTAATCATTATGGGGCGATTCATGTTTGTTTGTTTTTATTTTTTGTCTTTTGTTGGTTCGCTCATCATATAGCGTTATTTAAGATGGAAATATGTGATAGGCAGTTTTTTTATATGAACAGCAAAACTATTAACAACATGGCACTTATTGATCTTCTTGAATCTCATTTTTGGATGGTAATTGTTTACGAGTGTATTGCATTCTTATTAATTATTCTTTTACAATTTCGTAATTGTCCAAAGTGGAGTTACTGGATTTTAATTGTTGAATTATGTACTCCCTGCATAATTTATTGCTCAGTATGCGCTTATATTAATGGAAAATTTATATTTTAAATACTTTGAACCTTATAAATGCCTAGTTATTTGTCAGATAGGAATTTATAAAAAAAGCAGAAAGTATGATGATTTGTGGATCTTCTGATGATTATATTATTGGAACTGGTAATTATTCTGTACTTTGCAATAGAACAGTCAGAGGTTTATGGCTTCGCAGGACAGTATTTTTTTATGCCGGAGCCTACTTGACAATGACGTGTTAAGAATTACTCTGCTGTTATGATGTATTATCCACTTATATTTGTTGATGATAATTTTCATATTGCATGCGAGTCTTGTTGCTCACTTCAATGCGGAGATTGATACTATGAAAAAAGAAAATAAGTATCGTAAACGAAGGCTTTTACTTTGCTTTTGGTTTTTATTTTTGCTAGAAAATACTGCTTTTTTTGGATTGTACAACACATTTTGGGTTTGGGATGAATTTATTGCACTTTTGAAAGAACGTTCTTGTGAAATCTGTCTTGTTTATGTAAGAGTTTTCTATTATTTTGGAGTGTACGTTATTTTTTTGTTTGCTATATTTGTAACGCAACGTTATTACTGTGATCGCTTATCAAGCAAAGCGTTTGACGGTATAGGACTTGTGATTATAGTTGTATTTGCTTTTCTATTGGGACTAATGTGTTATTGTTCACTTTTGCCACTCGTTTCTTCTCATTATTATTAAATGATTTGTGCTGTTTACGCAAAAATTGCTTAACTAAAGACAGGTGACTTTTTCAATTGTTTTAGGTAGAATAGATTTTATCATTAAGATGTGTTATACGTATTAGTTATCAAAAACTAAAACTGAAAGGGGAGCGAGAGTATTTTCGCGTATTTCGTATGAAAAAATATATTGTTTTATTATTAGCAATCACTTGCATTGCTGCTGAGTCAGAGACCCATCGTGTTGATTTGAACATCGATCCTGATTTTCCGGAGATTCGTATTGCTAGCGTATCTGTGAAAGCTCCAGCAGGCTTTTTCTTAGAAAGTTTTACTTCGCAAATAACCGGAGAAATTGAAATTCGTTTGTCTTATGGACCGAAACTTCCTATGGAAGTGGAAAAAGGCAAGACATACACAATTAAAGGAAATGTTAATGCTGAGTTTGGTCTTGTTATACTAAATTTTGCGGTTCTTAAATGCAAAAATGTAAAGTCTCCTGGAGACTATTACATAGGAGATTTTACAGGTATTAAGAAAAAATGGCCACAATTGACTATGAGTGATGTTTTTACTAAAAAGAAACTCTCGTTCCCCGAAGACTGGGCTGGGGTTTACAAAGGAACGTTGGTAAGGCATACTGCAAATGGTGTGATTGGCAATATCCAAATGGAATTGCGTATCGAAAAGACCAACGATCCAAATCGTTGGGGATGGAAAATTATTTATGATAGTCAAGTGCGTAATTATGAGCTTGTTATTATAGATCGCCGCCGCGGATTGTACACAATAGATGAAAAAAACTCTATTATGCTTTCTAGTTTTTTAGTGAATGATACGTTGCATACGCATTTCGGTGCACAATTTGGTTATTTATTAACAACCTATAAATTACAAGGTAATCAGTTACTTTTTGATACAACTATTTCAAATGCATCTCCCTATCAAAACTCTGGTGGACAAGGCCAAATTCCTATCGTGAGTAGCTACGAGGTTAGAGAAAAGCAAAGTGCTGTACTTAGTAAAAAATAAATACAAGGGCGTGTTATGCGCCCAGTTAAAAGCTTAGAAATGAAGTGTTAGGGATACAATGAAATTACGTACGAAAATAGGGTATGGGACTGCAGAACTAGGTATTATTGGCGTTGAAATGGTTATGCGTTTGTATTTACTCATTTTTTATACCGATACGATTGGTTTAAATGCGGGGTACGCAGGATACGCGGTAGCACTTGCTGTTATATGGGACGCAATTACTGACCCTGTTATTGGTGTTATCTCTGATCGCACGACTACAAAATTAGGAAAAAGAACACCATTTATTTTTTGTGGTGGTATTTTTCTTGCGCTATCTATTTTAGTGATTATGAATCCACCGCAGCTTGATTCGCAGTGGCAAAAATTTTCTTATCTACTTGTTAGTTATATTATACTCAACACTAGTATGACAATTTTATCTATCCCTCACGCTGCATTAGGAGGAGAACTGAGTGAAGATAGTGACGAGCGCACCGAGCTATACGGTTGGCGTTTTCTATTTGCTAACATTGGTGCGCTACTAGCAGCAGCTCTTCCTAATGGTTATTTTATCTCAGTAGTTGTATTTTTGTCTTCTGTTGTTACTGTGTTTTCAACAAATAAATACGATAATGCGCCTGTTGATAAAACGCAAACCACTAAGTTATTCTCGGGAATACCACAGACAACAAAAAATACAGTCTTTTTGTATTTACTTATTTCTTATGTTATTGCAACAATTGGTTTGGCTATAAATTCTACTTTTGCTATGTACTATTATAAATATTACTTGCAGTTGTCAGAGCAAAAAACCCAAGTAATAATAGGGGTTTTTATTCTTGTTGTTTGTCTTTCTATTGTGTTTTGGGTAAAAATTTCGCAAAAATATGGGAAAAAGTGGCCTGCCTTCGGAGGTATTCTGTCTCTGGCAATTATGACAACATTTAGCTATCCATTTTTTCCAAAAAATAATATGTTTTTTCCATTGTGTGCCGCTGTTTTAGGTGGAATTATGGTAGGAGCTACAGCGTTACTTGATGCGATTGTTGCCGATACTGTTGATTACGATGCGGCCCAAACAGGAAGACGCCAAGAAGGTCTTTATTTTGGCGTCTGGCGCATGGGCTCTAAAGTTTCGCGAGCGGTGGCTATCGCTCTTTGCGGACTGTGGCTTGAACATATTGGCTTTATTCCTAATGAAGCGCAAACTATGCAAATAGCTAGCTACATTGCGTATATGTTTGGACCTGGGGTTGGTTGTTTTTTATTATTGTCAGCGATTATTTTTTACTTTTTGCCTTACAGCGAAAAAGAACATGAGAAGTGGCGGCGACAATATTTAAGTGAGTCGCTCAAGTAAGTGCACTAAATTTTGCAGGACAGCTATGAACAAATAAACATTAATTTTTGTCTTTTATAAAAAACATCTGCTATAATCTGTACCTTTAACTTTAACTTAATTTTTATACTGATCTTTTTAAAAAAAAATTATGCCTTTCTCAAAATGAGAGTACATAATTACAGAGCATAAAAAAATAAAAGTTAATTGTAAAATATGTGCTAATTATAGATGTTCAACCTAGGAGAATTTGATGAAATTTTTATTTATAGCATTATTATCTATTTCTGCTGTTGTTTTTGCCCAGGAACTTGAAAAAGAGTATGCCGATGATCCTGTGGTGATTATGAAAACCAGCAAGGGAGATATATACATAGAGCTTTTCGCTAAGGAAGCTCCAAAAACAGTACAAAATTTTCTAGATCTTGCAGAAGGTAAAAAAGAATTTACTGATGCTAAGACCCAAGAAAAAGTTACGCGAAATTATTATGATGGGCTTATTTTTCACCGTGTTATTCCTCAATTTATGATTCAAGGTGGATGTCCTCTAGGAACAGGGACTGGTGATCCAGGGTATAAATTTGAAGATGAAATGAGTGCAACGTCGTTAGGTTTGGACAAAGTTCTTGCATTTCAAGGAGGTCGCCCACACCAAAGCACCGGAATTCGTTCTCAACAACAATTCTATCAAATGATACTTATGCCCCTTCTTATAAAAATGGAAATAGTATCCGAAGAGGATTTGCAAAAGCGCACACCAGAAGCTCAAAAAGCTGTACAACAAAAAATTCAGGCCGGTTTACAAAAGCGCTCGGCAGAAGTTCAAGCAGCTGTTGGAAAAATGACTCTGGCAGATTGTTTTGCTAATCAGGGATACATATACAATAATTCGCTTAAGTCTCATGAGCCTAAACGCGGCGTTTTAGCGATGGCTAATTCAGGGCCAGGAACCAACGGATCTCAATTTTTTATCAATGTAATTGATACTCCATGGTTAACAGGAAAGCACACTGTTTTTGGTAAAGTTCTTAAAGGAATGGATGTTGTTGATGCTATTGCTAAGGCGCCAGCAACTGCAAGTAAACCTAACGAAGAGATAAAAATTATTTCTGTACGTAAGGTACAGTAATTTTATTGCTACATGTATAACGCTTTTTGGCGTTATACATGCGTTTGTTTAACCTATTCTTGGAGATATTTTTCAAGTAAATTGGTTAACTTTTTGTATGGTTTTCTGAAGCGATTATTTGCCATACAACCTTTTTCTGATTTTGCCAAAGTAGACCATACAGAAACAAAATCTCGGTAAAGAGGAAAATGCGTTTTATCTTCAAACAACCCACCTAGCTCATCGCCTTTGGGTATTGGCAAGCCAGTTTTTTCGTCAAAGTCTGTTGACTCCTCTAATAATTCTAATAAATATTCGTCGATAGAACAAAGTGTTTCGTTTGCTATTTCTGTGTCTTCTTTGCTCAATAAAGATGCGCTTTTTATTTCATTGAGAGCATCGATAAAAATACCTCTTTGGCCTCCAATAGCCACAAGCAATTGAAAGTAAGCGTCTATATTTGTTGGACGTGGGCGACAAATCCAACGTGCATCGCAAATTAAATGATACGCTTTTGCTATACCTGAGTGAATGTCGAGTAATCTTCGTGAGCGTATATTGCGTTTTTCGTGAGTACGTGTTAATACTAATATCGCTACAGCAATTGCAACTCCTACTGCCACTTCCATGTATCCTGAAAGAACTTGGTGAAAATCATAGTTCATATTTTATTCCTTTAAACGATGTACCTGTTTCCATACTTCTTTTGCAAAACCAGATTTTGAACGACAAGAACGAAATTTTCCTGCAAATCCAGAAGGAGTAGTGATGTGTATAAAGCCTTTTATATACAAGGGCTCAATATCCTTTACTAAAATTTGACAATTTTCAGTTAATTGTTGTTGTTGTCTTAAAGATAGCCACTGCGAAGAAAACCAATGTTCAAAGTACTTTTCTTTTGCTTCTACGGTTTTTATGGGAAAATGAGTGTAGTATTTTTCCCAAAACACTTTATTTTTTAAGTGTGCATTTTTTGCTTGAAAGTTGTTATATAGATTTTCTTCTAAGGTTCCAAAATGCAATTCTAAAAAACGGTAGAATGGTTGCCATTTTCCTATGGCTTGTATAAAATCGTAAAATTCATCACTTATTGTTATATCTAAGATTTGAAAATTTTTTCTGTCTTCGCTATAAAGTTTGCGGTAGTATTTTTTTTGGTCTTCTTCGTATAGTATTTTACCCCTTGCACTACTTAGATAATTATCAAGTCGTTTAAGTGAGTTGTCTTTACTACGATAGTTATTGATGGCCTTATATAGTTTATAACCGATAGCGCGGAATTCTTCACGAATAAAGAAATGATATCGGACATAATCATCGAGTATTTTGTTATCAAAAACCGTAACGAGTTTTTGTTTGAAAACCTCTTGATCTAAGTCTACAACAACCAAATAACCATTTTGATTTTTTGTTTGAGCATTTCCATAAGCAAAAAATGAAGCATTTCCACCTTCTCCAGAAGTAGGTTGATTGCTTACGCAACAAACTTTTGCATTTGTTACTTCTATAATCCATTGATCTAAAGTTTGAGTAAACAAGCCATTTTTTTTAATGCTCTTGATGTTTTGTTCTAGTGTTCCGTGGAATAATATCATATTTTTCCTTACTTCGGATGTAGATATGCTCTTTGATCAATGTAGAGCATAAAGAATACCATAAGTGCTCATAAAATAGACTTTCCCTTCTGAAACCGATACTGATGATCTTATGGCGGCTTCTATTTCATACTTCCACTTTACTTGACCTGTTTTACAGTCTAGTGCATAAAGAGTGTTGTCATCACTTCCGATGTAGAGGGTCTTACGTGCGACAGTTGGAGAAGCGTATATTGGGCCACCGGTTTTGTACTTCCAGCGTATTTTTCCGCTACTGCGATCAACAGCATATACAAATTGGTCGCGGCTTGTGAAGTATACGCTATCTTTTGTGATTGCAGGACAAGAAACACTTACGTGCTGTCCCCAAATTTTAATAATGTCACCACTCGCTTCAAAAGTGTACACTAGACGATTGTTAAACATCACCCCTGTCCATATTTTGTTAGGCTCGATTGTTTTTATGTCGCGTAGATAATAAGCACGGAAGTGCCTTGCTAGTTCGCGCTCAAGGGGTTTATTTATTTTACCAGTATTCAAATCTTCGCTGTATTTTGCGGGTATGTCACAGATAAATTGTCTTGTTTCTGGAGTAAATTTCCAAATAAGAGTGCCGTTTTCTTTTTCAAGACAATACAAGGTATTACCTACTAATGAGTAAATGTTGTTGTTACCTACTGCAGGTATTGTAGGAGAAAATGAACGAGTAGGGACGCGGTATCGCCATATTTCTTTACCGTTACTGCGTTTTCTTGCGCCAATAAAATCATGTTTTTGTGGAATGTAATTGTTAAATCCTTGGTAATAGTAAAGGTTTTCCTCATCCATTGCTAGACTATCTGAACCACTGTCTTGAATATGACTTGACCAATGGAATTTATTTTTTTTCCATGTCGGTTTTCCTGTTTTTGAGTTGACAAAACTGTGGATGTTGTCGCCGCCAATATAAATTTTATTTTTATGTACAACTGGCGAAGTATTTGTTCTTATGCCAATAGCGGGAAAGCGCTGCTTTTCTTCGGGAGTCATGACTTCGATAAGACGCCAACGAAGATCGCCGGTTTTTTTTTCAAGGCAATACAAATCGTTGTTTAGAGAAACGGTAACGTAGCGAGAAGTAATTGTTGGAGATCCTTGTATATTTGATCCAATTACTTGTTTTATCACAGCATTGTGGCGCCAATTTTCTTTGCCGGTAAATTTATCTAAGGAATATAACACTTGAGAATTAATGGAAAAGTTTTTGCCGACAACATAAACGTTGTCTCCATATACAATAGGAGATGATGATTGCATTTTATTCACAGAGTAATTGACTTTTCTTTTCCATAAAATGCCATTCAAAGTGTCTATACCTGGTTCGTTGGAAAAACCTGTGCGTTTAGCATCAACGCGAAAAGCACTCATTTCAGAAAAATTTAACTTCAAGGAAATATCGCGTTTAATAAGTGTATTTCCTAAATCGAAGATGACAGATACAGTCGTTTCCTCACTTATCTCATCGTTAAGAGTAATAGGAACATATATTTTATTTTCTCCCGCTATATTTTTTTGTTCGCTACTGCACAACTTTATATCTTTACCATACACCTCTATATGTGTGTAGTGTCCAACGCTTTTTGTGGTCCAAGAAATGGCAAGTTGAATAGTATCATTGTCGCTGAAAACTTGCTTGTTGTTCTTGTTGTGGTCTAAGGCTTCTATCTGTATTTCGCGGATAAGTGATTTAGGAGTTTGAAATAGATACATATAAAGAATAATCGCATTGGCGAGTAAAACGATTAGGAACCAAGGAGCTAAAGTATTACGTCTAAATTTGCGAATACTACGCCCTACTTTACCTAGAGGTCGTGCTGTTATTTTTTGATGGTTAAGAAAATTTTCTAGGTCGGTAACCATTTCATCAGCTGAAGAGTAACGTTTACTCTTATTTTTCGCCATTGCTTTTAGGCATATTCCCTCAAGCTCAATAGGAACGTTGGCGACAAGATCTTTAGGAGGAATTGGTTCTTCATGAAGGATTTTGTATAAAAGTTCTATGTGGCTACCTTCAAAAGGTGGTTTATGAGCAAGTGTTTCATATAAAATAGCGCCTAACATGTAAACATCCGTTTGGGCATCGGTGTTGTGTATATCCCCGCGAGCTTGCTCTGGAGCCATATAAAATAAAGAACCAATAATCGTACCCGATTGCGAAAGTTGTTTTTGTTCAGTAATGTCTTTAGCTAAGCCAAAATCCATTACTTTGGGATCTTTGTCGTTTGCCAGCATTATGTTCGATGGTTTCAGGTCGCGATGAATAACACCTTGTTGATGGGCATAGTGGACAGCGCCACTAATGGCAACCATCCATTCACTAATTTGCTTATAAGATGGCGAATATCTTTCTAGAAATTGCCGTAGCGAAATACCTTCAATATACTCCATAATAAAATATGGACGTTCATCTTCGGTACCTAAGCCATAAATGTTAATGATATTTGGGTGCGTTAGTTTTGCCATAGTTGTTGCTTCACGTGAGAAACGTTCGTCGTTTTCTTGTAATGAAACTTTGAGAGCTACAGTTCGATCTAATTGTGGATCATGAGCTTTGTATACTGCTCCCATGCCACCTCTACCGATTTCTGTTAAAATTTTGTAGCATCCAAATTGGCGACCTTCTAATGATGTACGCGTATTATTGTTTTTACTTGCAGGTACTTCAATGATTGTATTATCGAATTCGTTGGTTTCTGAGTTTTCGTCTTTTTGGTCCATATTCTTTTCCTAAAATACAAATGCTAAAAAAATTCGCATACGCATCATACGAAACCATACTCTACGCGTCAATAAAAGAAGCGAACTCAAAATTTCAATTGTAAAACAAATTTTTGCCAATCTTTTTTAAATTTTTGCATGTCTGTTGTTTGTAAAACGGCTTGCAATGTTTTATATCCTGTTGGATCTTGGCGGTAATTTTTAGCAAATGAGTGGTAAAATTTTCGCAGTAGTTTTTTATGTTGTAAATAATAACAAAGATATCGCCCTTGGCTATAGTTTGTTCCAGGGTCTTCATTGTAAAATTCATAAGTTGATGTGGAAGTAAGAGTTTTGAAAGAAGGGACTTTTTTGGCGATGATCGCGCGTTTCAATCCTTTTAAACGCCAATTGGTCAGACCATAGATTTGTTCGTTTTTTTCGCGGCACTGCTCATACAAAGAGGCTAGTCCTTCGTTAAACCAAGAAGGGCACTGCGAGAAATTACTCGCAACAAAAGGGTGCACTATTTCATGAACCAATGTTCCTCCACCAGTACTAATATTCATAACTAGTGCTTTGTTTTTATACGAATAATAGCCAAAAGGGGTGTGGGGTTTTTTCCCAAAAAGTTTGTAGGTGTTTTTTACATAACTACTTTTATTTTTAAACAACCATATATTTATAATATGGTCGGGGTCGTTGTTGAAATAATCTTTTTTTAATAGATCGACAGACCACTTAATTGTTCTTTGTGCGCGACTATGAACTACACGTGAGTCTTCATCTCCTATTACCACAAAAGGTTTTTGAACCATAATTGTAAAATTTTTATGTGGTAAGATTTTTTTTGTGCGCATAATATGTTGTGCGTAATCTGCTTTTGTAAAGCGCTCTGTTGTTTTGAAACGTTTTACATTTTTTAAGTCGATATTCAAAGGGATGCGAATTAGTGTCCAGTTAGCGAGCTTATATTTTAAAGGCCATAGCTTTAAGAAAAGTTTGAGTTTCATTTTTTGGTAGCTACCATTTGCCACGGCTGGCTCATGATATATAATTTCTTTTGTTACAGCGTCATAACCACAAATTAAACGAAAATGTTCTGTGGTATTTGGACGATCTGAATAGTGCATACATACAACAGAAGGGATACCTTTTAGTAAGTCTTTATATAATTGTTTCCATTGCTCTTTGACACCTTTTTGGTAATTAGGAGAAGGAGCTTTATACCAAACCCTGCCTATTTCAAATCCGATATTTTTTAATGCGACAGCAAATTCAGGTGTATAACAACCGCGTCCTAAACCTGCTTTTGTAGGTGAAAAATTAAATACCTCGTCTTGAGTCATATTTATCCCTCTGTTTTGTAGATACATTGCGACGCAAGCTTCTCCACAGAAATCAGGCTTTTGCTGAATATGAGGAATATCTTCTATTATTACGCTTTTTTCTTGTGTAAAACACAAAATAGTTAATAGTAGTAAACAAATGTATTTTTTCATTGTATTCTCCCAATATGAGGGGACTATGCTTTTGTCAGGTTGCTTATTGCGCTACGATTGAAATAACTCACAACTGTTTTTTATAAAAATAGATGCATGGCTCCTGTGGAAGAGAAAAGGCTTGTGTAGTAGTTGAGGTGAGGTCGCACGAAAATGATTTTTTTTTTCGCAATTATGGGATTGCACCTAGTTGTTTAAATGTAAATAGCTTCTTTTGATGATCTTATGGTTAGTTAATAGCTATTATAAGCTATCTTTTATAGTTTTTCAAGAAGGATATGGATGCAAGGTTATTTATTACAACGCTTTATGTCTTTTTTTTTTGCTCAGATCTCTTGTTATGATTGGTAAAGAAGATATTATCGAGATAGAAGCTAGAAATAGGAATGGTAAGAATAAAAAGTAATTGCATGTTTTTGTCATAACAGTTATATTATATAACTTACAGTCGTAAATTTCGATTATATTTACTATGTATTTTGTTTTTTTTATAGTAAAAGTTTACGAATTTTTACAGAGTGTAATTTTAAGAGATACACATTTTTGTGTATATACTATCAACAACATTTTCGTAAAATTGTTGATATCCACATAGGGAGGTTTTATGTTGGAGGTGGCTATTTTATTAGATAGCCAAATTTTTCATGAAAAAATATTTAACATTGTTAGTGGTACCTTTTATTTCGTTGCTTTTTGCCGATGAAATATTTTTGAGTAGGACACCTGAGGAAACAAATACGAGAATTGTTAAAGAAGATTTGTCTTCCAATGTCGGATCTACAACTATTAAATTTCATATAAAGTCTGTTTTTACAGAAGAAGTAGAAACAAGCAAAGGGAAATTTACTCGCTTATATGTTCCAGGTTGTTTCAATACCAATAAAGAAGGAACACCAAAATTACCAGTTGCTAGTCGACTTGTTGAGGTTCCTTATGGGTGTGAAGTAACAGCAAAAGTTGAATCTGTGGTAGAACGCGAGTTCGATTTAGAAACAATTGGAATTCATTCTCCTATTTCTCCATACCAACCTTCTGTTTGTAAGCAAGATGAAATTTCTGATTACAAATTGAATCCTATAGCATACATAACAAAGTATTCTAAAACGAGCCCACTTCGTGTGCGAGAAGTAGGGGTTATGCATAACTACAGGTTGATTCTGTTACAAATGCAACTTGCAAACTATAGTCCAGTAGAAAATAAGATTAAGTTTTATAACGACGCTGTCGTAAAACTTACTTATAAGAAACTCGATATGCAAAAAGTGAGTGCATTTAAAAATAAGTACGCATCTCCTTCTTTTGACGCTCTTACAACACGCATGATGACAAGTAAAACAATGTCAAAATTCCGCGGAAAAAGAGCGCCTTTAAAGTATCTAATTGTTTCTGATCCAATGTTCAAGAATTCTCTACAACGTTTTATTGATCATAAGGAACAAAAAGGTTATAAAATTGTAACGGCGTATACTGATAAAATTGGAAAAACAACAGACAAGATTAAAGCTTATCTTCAAAAACAATACGATAAACCAAGTGATGGAATTACTCCAAGTTTTCTTCTTCTAGTTGGTGATAACGAACAAATACCAGCGTGGAAAGGGACCCAAGGGGCTTATGTCACTGATTTGAATTATAGTTTGTTTAAAGGGGATGATTTTATTCCCGATGTTTTATGTGGACGATTTTCTGCAAAGACAATTGCCGATCTAGAACCTCAAATAGACAAAACAATTGTTTATGAAAATGCACAGTCTTTGGATAACGAATATCTAAATAAAATTCTTCTTGTTGCAGGGTGGGATGCTCATTTTACCAAAAAAAGAGGTATTCCTCATTTACGCTACGCTTTAAAGTACTATCTTACAGCGAAGAGTGGCTACAAGGATGTACAAGAGAATACATTTTTATCTACTGATTCTCAACAAAATGTAGATGCGATTAAAAATGCTTTTAATCGTGGTATTGGGATATTCAATTATACTGCTCATGGTGTAGAAGATGGTTTTGTTGACCCAGAAATGAAAAATTGGGATATAAAAAACCTGACTAACTATTCAATGTATCCTGTTATTGTCGCGAATTGTTGTTTAACAGGAGCTTTTGATGTAGATACTTGTTTTTCGGAAGCAATGGTACGCGCAAAAGACAAAGGAGCTGTTGCGTTTATTGGTGCAACTAGCTTTACGTTTTGGGATGAAGACTTATGGTGGGGTGTTGGCTATACCAGCATAACTAGTAATATAGAAAAAGGACTACCTCCTCTTCGCCCTGATACAGGAACAGGTGCTTACGATTATAGCTTTCAAAAATTAAAAGAATTTACAAATTCAGGGATGATGCTAACTGGTAACATGGCTGTCCAAGAAGCAAATTCTCCTTTAACTAAATATTACTTTGAAGTTTACCATCTTTTTGGTGATCCTGGAATTTCTACATTCTGGGCAAAAGCAAATAAATAGTTTGTTAGTATAAAAGCTCTATTCCGAGCTTTTATATGTCAGAGCCTGTTATAAAATTGCTAATCGACTAAAATTGGTGGCGATTTTACAACGGGCTCTCAAACATATTTTATTTTTGAAAATCTAAACAAAACACTTTTTATTTTTGTTCGTCATCTTCTACTATATCTTCAATTTCCTCAACTTCCTCCTCTGTTACTTCTAAACGACCAAACATACGTTTCAAAGGTGGCTGCTCGAAGAATTTTGCTAAGCTCACCAAATGACCGACGAATTGTTCCATTTGATCAGTAGCTTTTGATATTTGTACTTCCATTTCTTGAATGCGTTGTAGTAAATTGCGTATAGAAGTTTCCGACACAGTAATACGATCGTTGATTTGCTTTTCACGCTGTTGTATTTCCTTGATTCTTTCATCAGTTCGCGAAGAATTTTCCCGCATTTCTTCTAGGTAACTAAGTATGTCTTCTAGGGCATCCGTTTGTGCAAAAGTTTCGACTATTTTTTGGACAGCTTCTTCTAAAACAGCCCGTGTTCCTTGGTCTACAAATCCAGCATATTCTGCTTCTGTTTTTTGGATATCGTTCTCTGCCATTACTAGACCTTTCTTTTCTTTTAATTTTAGATTAGGGTGTGTCCCTATTAATTCGATTTTAAGCACTAACTTGTAATTTTAAAGTATCTTGTTATTACCTAAAATAATTCGAATTCTACAAAAATCTAAATAGGTACATATCCTATAGAGAAAAATTATCTAGTGATTTTTGTTCACTAGAAAATTGTTTTACATCTTTGAAAAAATTACGGATAAAACCTTCGCGACCACTAATAAGTCGCGGTTGAGTTCTTGTTAATATTTCTAATGCTTTGAGCTCATCACTTACAGACTCTTTGTCTCCTAAACTATTTGCAAGCCATAACAGTGATGTCAGCAATTCTTCTCCATCACCTAAAACAAATGGACGAAGACCATATCCAGGTGATTTTTTTAGACGTTGATATGATTTGAAGGCATCTATAAATTGTCCTCCTTTTAGCAAACGACCGGCGCCAAAACCAATGTAAGCTAATTTGTTCTTGTTGCTTTCTAGTATATCTTTTATTGGTAAATTATCTAGTCGCGTGCATTCATGTCCAATTTGGTGAAAGTCCACAGCGCGCCAAATAACATCTACTTGATTGACAATCTGTGAAAATGTTTCTACCGCATCTTCGGATTCAAAGATTTTATCATGGACAATGATAACCTTAGTCTTTTCTAAGAACCAATTTTCGCGATGGTCATTGCTATCACTTGAAACATGTTTTATCGGGAGTGATGTTGGAACAGCTAGCCCACAACCGTAGACAATAATGCTTGAATATAGATCATTTTCATCTAGTGCTAAATCGCCAACCATAGTGAGGTAATTGGCCATTTCTTGGGAAAAAGGAGTGGAAATCAGCACTTTGTGTTCTTTTTTTTCAGGGCATATTTCGCGACTCACATGCCAAAAACGATATGTTTTGTGATTAAAAATAAGTGTACGGCATGCACGTAAGATAGGAAGAGCTAGTTTGGTGTAGTGTAAAGTTCTTGTTGTCGCCATTTCTAGCGTTTTGCGACGTTTTTTATATTTTAAAGCACTAAAACCCATGGTGTGTTGTTTGCCGCTATGTTGTAGTGCGGCATCGAGCCAATCGCGGACTGTTCGTAATTGATTTAAAAGAATGCGGTAAGGTTCTGGATCATGATCAGCTGCACTGGTGTTTAGTTCGTCTTTTTTCTTTGCTAGAACAGTGAGAATTGTCCCTACGTTTTGAAACCAACTTTGGCTCCAAGTCTTTAGGTAGTTGTTTAGAGTTACTAAGTAGATACTATGGTAATCAAGTAAGCCTTCTTTAAGAGCTTCACGATCTACGAAGTTTTCTGTTACTTCTCTTTCTGTATACCCCCAATTATCTTTTTTGAATAGTTTTCCCATCCATCTTTTCATTTTTGAGCTAGCGCCTGCTTCTTCAAGAACATCTACGCGCACAACTTGCTCGTATCTTTTTAACTGTGGCATATCAGGAATGGTTTGCGCTTCTTCGGGGCTAATGTTTTGTAGATCAACAGATAATTCTAAGGCAATAGCGTTGAGGCGTTCTTCTATTGCATCAGCTTGTTTGAAAAAAACGTTTTCTACGGATTTTATTTTATCGCGAACAGCTGTAGCTAGGTTATCTAGTTTTTCGTCTTCCCATTCTTCGATGGAAACTAAAAAATCTTCTTTTACTTTATATATGCTTTGTTGAAGTTCAACAAGATTTGGAAATCCTTCGTCAGTTTCAACAGGTATATCATTTTGTAAATCGTTTAGTCTTTGTTTTTGTTGTTCGCGAAAATGAGAGGCTTCTTTTTCTTTTCCTCTTGCGCTAAAATAGTCCATTTTTACGCGATCAGCGAGTTTTTGCGTTTCGTTGAGTATCAGTTGTAGGCGTTTACCTGCTATTTGTTGAGAAACCTTATCGTGTAATTTTCCTAGTACACCTGTCACTTCTCCAAAACCGCTTTCGCCCCACTTTTCCATAGTTGTAGGATCAACATCTGGAGATTTTAGGCGCATATTTAAGGCTTCGATAGAAGAAACTTGAATAATGTGAGCGTTTTCTAAACCAATAGTTTGGTGTAATAAATTTTTGACGCGATTTTGATGCTTTTCTAGAACTTCCTCGGTGGTTTCAATCACCTTACCACCTCTGCCGTAACGCGCTTCAACAGCGTCTTTATGGGTTTGTACGACAATAGTAGGTTTAGATTCACGACATATTTTCGCTAACGCTTTTAGGTTCTCTTTATCACTTGTTGATTTTGTGGTTGTCAAAAAAAGCACAACATCGACAAGAGGTATCAATGTACGCAAAGTTAGCTCTTCGTGTCCTTGAAGTCCAAAGGCATCAAGTCCTGGAGAGTCAATAAGATCATATTTAGGTGGAATCATTAGTTTTGGCAAGTACAAGTGCATTTCTTGAACATTTTGCTCATTATTTGGATTTTCTGCTTCATCAGCATAGCGCTTTACCCACAGTGAATTGCATTCTTCGTTTTCGAAATTGTATTCATTTTTATCTGTAAATAGTACTTTGAGTTTGCGCTCATTTGATTTACGACATACCACTAAAATACCAGAAGTTGGTTGTGCGCCTCTTGGTAATATATCTTCGCCAGCTAAAGCATTGATAAAAGTAGATTTTCCTGCCGATGTAATTCCAACTAAACCAATTCTTAAAAAGTTTTTTTCCCAATCATCTACGCGATTTGACAACCACGAACTAAAATTGTCTAGATATGTGGATGTTGGAAGTTCTCCTTTCTCAAGATTCTTCAGTTTTTCAATAGCTGTTTTTAATGTTTGTGTATGGTTAATATTGTTGTTAGCATCCATTGTTGTTTCCTAAGGAAGGTTGTTGTGAACTTCTTCTAAAGAATCAAAAAAGCGAAAGCGATTTTCAACCCTAGTCAACTTGAATACTCGCATAACTTGAGGTTGAGTTTTTACTAGCCAAACTTGGCCATCTTTTTTCTCCATGCGCATAAGTGCAACGAGAAAACTTGCTAATCCCTCACTAGCCAAAAAATCAACTTCTTCCATGTTCACAACAAGCAATTTAATATTTTCCAGATTGGTAATTTCTACAAATTTAGGTTTTACCACTTTAGCAGACTCAAAATCTAAACTGCCTTGTAGTTTGACTAGGTAACTATGTTTACTTAAATCTTCTACTTCGATGGTCATGACTCATCTTTCTGTAAATTTTTTTAGTTTCCAAATATTCATACCATGCGCTGTTCGTGTATATGAAAATTCGTCCATTAATTCTTTGATAATTGGAATTCCCATTTTTCCGATTTTACATGTTTTTGCAAAATCAGGCATCGTGGCTTTGTTGATGATTTCTTGGCAAAAAGAACAGCCACGATCACGAACAAGTATTTCTATTGATTTTTTTCTTATTTTAAATGAAAACTTTATATTTCCTTCTTTACCACAATAACCATAGCGTATAATATTTGTAGAATGCTCTTCTAGGACAAGAGCAACATCATGCATTGTGTTACTACACACACCTGCTTTGCAACTGTTATCCATCCAAAAATTACGAATACTGGACAAATATTTAGTATTCGCAGGGATCGAAACATTGAAGAGTAGAGGGGATTTCATTTTTACCCAAAAATAAAGTTTTAGCAGTTTGGCTCTCTAGAACTACATAACAAATTGGAAAGTGGATCTTTACTGTAAGGCAATAAGGAACAACAGCTTATGTGGACAGGTTGCGCAATTTTGCTTTAGATAATCTAGTTCTAGTTTAATAAAACAACAACAAGAGTTCACTCGATATGTACGCAGATTACCTCATCACATACTCTAGCTTGTATATTAATTATAGCTATAAAAAAAGTAAATTGAACATTTTTTTGCGGATATATAAAAATATTGTTAAAATAAACTCATAATATGAATTCATCTTGAAACATTTTGCTACAGAGGATTACTTTTTATATAAAGTAGTCCTAATTTGCCTAGATCAAAGGATGTAAATATGTCACATGTGCGGGTAAGAATAGCCCCGTCCCCTACAGGAGCTCCTCATGTAGGAACTGCCTATATCGCTCTATTCAACAAAGTTTTTGCGATGAAAAACAGCGGGAAATTTATTTTGCGTATAGAAGATACTGATCAGACGCGCTCTCATTTTGAATACGAAAAAAATATTTTTGATGCTCTAAAGTGGGTGGGTCTTTTATGGGATGAAGGGCCTGATGTCGGAGGAGAATATGGACCTTATCGACAAAGTGAACGAACGGAAATTTATCGTCAACATGCCGAAAAGTTAGTGCAAAAAGGCGGTGCTTACCGTTGTTTTTGTACTTCAGATCGTCTTGCTAAAATGCGAGCTGATCAAATGGCAAGAGGTCTATCTCCTAAGTACGATGGGAAATGTCGTCACATTTCGGAAAATATCGTGGCGCAAAAAGTGAATAACAAGGAACCCTTTACTGTTCGTTTAAAAGTTCCGCGAAGTGGAAAGTGTGTTTTTGAAGATCGTTTACGCGGTCGTATTACTTACAACTATAAAGAAATAGATGATCAAGTACTGCTAAAATCCGATGGATTTCCTACTTACCATCTTGCTAATGTGGTTGATGACTATCTAATGAAGATATCTCATGTTATTCGTGGAGAGGAGTGGATTTCTTCCACGCCAAAACACGTACTTTTGTATAAATTGTTTGGTTGGGAACAACCTGAATTTATTCATATGCCACTTTTACTCAATGCTGATGGCTCAAAACTTTCGAAAAGAAGAAATCCAACTTCCATTTTTTACTATCGCGATGCTGGTTACTTAGCTGAAGCGCTTTTGAATTATTTGGGGCTCATGGGATATTCTCGGCCAAGTGGTGAAGAAAAATTTACAATGGAAGAAATGGTCGAAGATTTTGATATTGAGCGCATAAGTCTTGGTGGTTCTACTTTTGACCTTGTAAAATTGAAATGGTTGAGCGGTAAATATATTCGCGAAGATTTAAAATCAGAAGCTTTACAAGAACGCTTGAATAACTGGAGACTTAGTAGCGAATTTTTAACCGAAATTATATCATGCGTTCAAGAAAGAATGGATACTCTAGGTGACTTTATTCCTCTTTGTAGTTTTCTATGGGCAAGAGAAGTTAAAGTTGACGCTGTCGATCTAATACCAAAGAAAAAAAATGATAAAGAAACAGCACAATTTTTGCAAACATTCTTATTTGCTATTGAAGAATCACCATTTTGGAATGCAGCACTTATCGAAGAAAAAATAAAAGAAGTTGCTGAATTTTTTGAATGGAAATTACGTGAAGCAACACACCCTCTATTTGTGGCCATTTCAGGAAAAAAAGTAGCTCCGCCTCTTTTTCACTCGATGGAGTTTCTTGGTAAAGACTTAAGTCGCGTGCGCGTTGTCGGTGCTATTGCTGCTCTTGGGGGCGTTTCTAAAAAGAAATTGCAACAGTATCAAAAAGCTTGGGATCAACGCTAAATTTAGTTTTGTGGTATTAATTTTTGATTAAAATTAAAGCGTAGAATATACGTTGGTTTGCGATACCACTGGTTTCTGCTGATTACTTTTCAGTAGAGAGTATCGCAAACCTTGTATTTTCTACTTTTAGTTGAGAACGAAAATCAATGTAACATTGCACTGGGCGTCCCTAGCATTTATGATTGTTTTGGTATCCAAATTGGGAGGTAGTCAAACAATTTATGTCTGGATCTATAAAGTTTTTCAAGTCTTGTTGTGATATGGTAGCGCGTATTGCTGTTTTTGCCTCTCATGACCCTATTTTCGGTGGTAGTGGCGATTTACACGGTTTGTTTCAAAAACATCGTGTCAAGGAACAACATGTTCACTATTGTTTTAAACAAGCTGTCACTGCATCTTTTAAGAGCATACAAGTTGCTCTTAATCAGAAACTTGGTCATGTAAAAGATGAGAAAAGTTATGTACAAGAAATATTTAGCTCTTTTCCTATTATAATAGACGTGGATTATTCAACTCTCAAAGAAGAGGCGCTTGACATATGTAACAAGATGTTGGAAAGCAATAACATAGATAAACTAATTCGCATTGAAAAATTATCTTTACAAATAATTGAGGATGTTTTTTATGAAATTTGTGAAGGAAAAATAATTGCTGCGTTGCCAAGAAGTTTTACCAAAGGTGTTTCGTCTATCTTACAATGCTCTCAAGACGATTTAGGGATTTCATTTATTCGTCAAAATAATCTTTTAGCAAAACTTGCCAATTTTCATTTTCGCAGAGCATGGTTTAATAACAAATTTTTTGAATTTCCTAAAGATTTTTTCGATTATAAAGGAATGGAAAAGCGTATCGAGTTCGTTGCACGAAAGTCTCAATACATACAACAAGATCTAACACCTCTAATGAATAGTTCTTCTAATGTTCAGCTTCGAAAAATGGCCAACGAAATTGAAAAATATGAGAGCGCTTACGAGAGAATGAATCAGTTTTTATTAGCTAATAAAAAACCCTTAAAAGTATTAGAATCGTTACAAATATTCCCTGGGGTTACCAGTAGTGGTACGCGTTCAGGAAATACATCTAAACATAGTTTAACTGATCGTGTTAACACAATTACTGCTCGCACGAGCTTTCCTACAGAGAAAAAAAAATCTACTATTCCTAAAAGTAAAAGAATTGAAAAAACGATTAGGAATATACCGCGTATGAGCAAAAGAGTTGAGCGAAAAACTCAAGAGCTAAAAGCACCTGTTAGTAAAAGGGTTGAACGAAAAACTCAAGAGCTAAAAGCACCTGTTAGTAAAAGGGTTGAACGAAAAACTCAAGAGCTAAAAGCACCTGTTAGTAAAAGAGTTGAACGAAAAACCCAAGAACTAAAAGTACCTGTGAGTAAAAGAGTTGAACGAAAAATTCAAGAGTTAAAAACGCCTGTTAGTAAAAGCGTTGAAAAAAATAGCGAAAACGAAAAAATTTCTACTTTAAGTAAGAGAGTCGAAAAATCGCAAAAAGCTCCATTGGGAGAGACTAGAAACTTTGTGAAAAACTCGAAAGCAAAAGACGACTCTCTTTTGGAGAGTGATGTTATTGTTTTAAACAATGATAAAGATGTTATTTTGTTAGAAAGACAATCAAATAAACATCATGAAAATATAATCACAAATGAAGTTCCTATTGACTCTGAAACATCAGAAGTTGTAATTAGCGCTTCTTTTCGCGAAGGTGTAAAAATCTGGCAAACAGATATAGATTTTACGCAAAGCCATGATAAAACAAATGAAGAAATTATCGTAAAAGAAAACAATCCTGCCACAGAAAAACCAACGGCAAATAATGAAGAAGTTAAGTCAAAGCCAAAAAATACGAAAAAAGTGCTTCGAGAAACTTCAGCTATAAAATCTGAGGTAAAAAAAGTAAAGGATATCATCGCACCAGTAATTAAAATTCTTGGACACAGAGTTAACTTTCGTCATTTCTTTGTTCGTGATAAACTCACACAGTTTCACAATCGAGTAAAAAAGGCTGAAAGTTATATTCTTAAATTACAAAAAAGTAAGCAAAAATCGATGGTCGCAAACGACTTAGGTCTTATTCTTAATGCTTTAGAGGTTCCGCGAGAGGCGGTAAATTATTTTAAAATAGCACTCAATGATAACCTTAGCCCAGAAAAATATAGTGTTGTTTGTAAAAACTATTTATACACGCTACTTAACATGGGAGATGTTGCATCTGCAGAAAAACACTTACGTAAGATGATTGCAAATCGCAATATTCCAAAGCTATACGATTACCAACGTTTTTCTTTTAAACATATACTTGGAGTTGGTAGTTTAGGAATTGCATTGTGGTGTTTTGATCAAATAGAAAATCAAGATGTTGTGGTGCGGTTGTTTTGGCGAATACCAAGCAATCAAAATGCCATAGATGAATTGCATGATATTCGTAATATGGAACATCCGCGGTTTGTTCGCATTCATGATATTCACGGTCGAGACGAATCGCTATACATTGTAAATGAATTTTTTGAAGGTCATAACCTTCGCGAACATGTTATGGGAGTACGCAAAGATAAGCCTCTTGAGGTGAAAGAAGCTTTACGAATTGTTATGTATGTAAGCCAAGGATTGCATACTTTGCATAGTAATAAGAAAGCCCATGGTAATATACGTCCAACTTCTATTTTATATTGTCCTAAAAGTGACAGTGTAAAAGTAACAGATATTTGTTGTAATTATTTTAGTGTCGCTCCTCAGTGGTTGCAAATTACTTCTAAATGGAAGCATCTGCCCAAAAAACATATTATTCGCGAAAAAGTAGCGGAAGTAGATGCTTATACTTCCGCAGAACAAAAACAAAAGGGTTATGCTAGCGAGAAATGTGACATATATAGTCTAGGAAAAACGTTAGTGTTTTTAGTTACTTCGCAATATATTCCTGGAGATAAAGTAATTTCCTTACCGAAAAACTTGCAAAGTGAAGTTGGCCATTTTTTGAAAAAAATGCTTCATCCTCAGCCAGAAAAGCGTTTTTCAGCGCTAGAGTTAGCAAAAGAAATAGAAAAAACAATTGGATACAATTCTTCGAAAAAAACAATCTCCAAAAGTCGAACTAAATTAGTTGTTCCTACTGGAGTAATAAAATCATCAAGGGGTTACGTTTGCTCTAAAGACCAAAGTGAATTGTGTTACGTTCCTGCCGGTCCTTTTTTAATGGGAGCAAAAGAAGTGTATGCCAAAATGGATGAGCAACCGCAAAATAAGATTTATTTAAGTTCATACTTTATTGACAAGTACCCTGTTACTTGGAGACAATATAAAGATTATTTAAAAGACACTTATGGTTGGATGAAGTGGCGTGGTTACCTACCTACTACACAGTGGAAGATACGCGATGACGAACCAGCGATAAATGTATCGTGGAAAGATGCGGAAAAATACGCAAAATGGGCCGGGAAAACGTTGCCTACAGAAGCAGAGTGGGAAAAAGCTGCGAAGGGCGGATTATTTTTAGACAAAGAACAAACTCAAAAAAATCCGTCGCCACAACGTCATTATCCTTGGGGAAACGCCTCGCCGCAAACAGAGCAATCATTTAAAGCCAATTTTTCACAAGCAAAATTAGCTAAAACAACGCCAGTTACAGCATATAAAGATGGCGAATCTCCTTATGGATGTATGGATATGGCTGGAAATATGATGGAATGGTGCTTTGATTGGTACAAGAGAGACTATTACAGGCATATTGTAATGAAAAACCCCCAAGGACCGGCAGCAGGCAAAGAAAAAGTAGTTCGAGGTGGAGCATGGAATACACCAGCACTGGCGCTAAAAAATACGCGACGTGGTCATTTTTTACCAACGACTACAGAAGCTCACATTGGTTTTCGTTGTGTCGTTAGGTTAACATAATTCAAGTTATGAGCTAGGAGTTATTTTTTGCTATTTACAATTAGGGCCTGTCATCATTCAAAGTATTGTCTATTTTTTCGAGCCCGATCTCGTCTAGCAATTTAAGTCTTACGTTTTTACTTGAACTTTGACCAAACGAGTAAGCATTGCTACAACTAGCAAAAGAAGTTCTCGTTCGTTGGCCAGAAGATTTTGTTTTACTAAGTGACCTGCCAAAAGTATTTACCCATTGGCATTTTGTTCTTTAATTTTCTAGCCTTGTTGCCCCTCTGTTACGCAGCTACGGCTGCGCGCCTTCGTCGCGCCGCGCTATAAAAATAAAGCCCTGCATTCAACGGGTAACTACTTTTGTCAAGTCACTTAGTTTTAAACATCGACAGATATCAATAATAGAAGCACATTCAGTAGCAGATCGGCGAGCAATTCTATAAAAACGAGCTTTCTCGGCAGAACAAAATTCACCAGCGCCTTCTGCTATATTTAAAGAAATCGACAAAGCAGCAGGCTGGAGTTGATTAGAAAGGTGAGAGTGGCCTTTTGGTAAATACTCTACAATTTTATGCGCAAGGATAAGATTTCGGAAGCGGGCTAGGGCTCGGAAACGGGCTCAAAACGTTCACCTTTATAAATCTCGCCATCTGATAGAACATCTATTCTGCAAACTCAAGCAATATCGAGCTATTGCTACGCGGTACGACAAAACTGCTCAGAATTTTTTAGCGGCTGTATACTTAGTTTCTTGCATTATTTGGCTTCATTAGCTTGAATGATGACAGGCCCTAATAGTTTGAAATAAAATTAAACTAGGAGATAAATTATGAAATTTGTTCTGCTACTCAGTATATTTTTTTTAGTTGCGAATGGAAATACTTGTGTTTGGGATGAAGATACTGTTGTCGATGAACTAGTAGTAAAAGAGAATACAAAAGTTTTTGATATTATCACCGGTCAATTTGCACATCATAGTGAGTTGTATTATCAGCATCGTATTTCGAATTTGCTTAGCAAATCTTCCCTCTCTGATCGAGAAAAAAACAACCTGGCGGTGAGCTATATACGAATAAAGCGATTTGATCTAGCAGAAAAAATATTATTATCTTTGCTAGAAAAAAACCCTAATAAGTATGAAGTACTTTCAAATCTTGGGGTTTTATCGAAGAAAAAAAGAGATTATCGCAGTGCTGTTTTCTACATGAAAAAAGCACTCAAAATAAAACCAGAAGGCCATATGGGGCTTGGCGACTGGTATTTGAAAATGCTAAAATGGTATGCAAAATACAATGGTAAGATAGCACAGGAAAACTTTTTGGGCGCAAGCTATAATAATCAAAGATTTTACGATAACTTTAGCTCTGAAAGTATGGAGAAATTACTTACTTTACTACGCAATGATCAACACTTTATCGATGGTTTTATTGTACTCGGGCGCGTACTTGAAAGCAGAGGCCACAAAAGTTTAGCGATCATGTCATATTTGAAAAAATTTAAAAATCGTACAGAGTTGTTTAGATTCATGAATATAACTAAAAAGGGAAGAGAGATTCACACTCATCTTAATGCTGCCAAAAAGAGTGTGAAGAAAAGCCAACGCTGGTTAAAACAATTCCACACAGTAGAAAAATTACTTTTGAAAGAAGATAAACTCCCTAGTTTTAAACTTACTCATCAAAAGCTGAAACAAAGTGGCATAGAAAAATACCGACCTAAAAAAATAAAATACGAAGAGGATGAAGACTTATGGGCAGACGATTTTTCATCGGAGGATGAATATTTAGACAATGAAGATCCTGATTCTGAAGATGACGAAGAATGGTAAGTTCGCAAGTAGTTTCTGTTTCTATTTCAGAAGAAACCCCAAAAAAATATAATGTTTTTATCAGTGACATTTCTATTTTTGAAGATACGAAGATAATAGAGCTGTTCTCTAAAAAGCGAATAATGCTTATCGCTGATGAAAAAGCATTTGGGCATCATAAGGATACTCTTCCTGAGTATTTGAAAAAAGATGCAGTTTATGTAGTGCATGATGCTGAAAAATCGAAAAATCTTGGAGAGATAGAAAGAATAACACAGTGGGCGCTTGATCATAATTTTGATCGCGGAGCACTTGTTGTTTCTTTTGGTGGTGGTGCTGTAGGAGATTTAGCAGGGTTTTTTGCTTCTGTGTATATGCGAGGAGTGGCATTTATTCAAATTCCAACAACACTTCTTGCACAAGTGGATGCATCTGTTGGTGGAAAAACGGCGGTAAACGCGTGTGGTGCTAAAAACCTTATCGGAAGTTTTTATCAGCCGCAAGCGGTAATCATCAACTCATCTTTTTTACAAACATTACCTACTAGAGAATTATATTCTGGTATGGCAGAAGTCATTAAAATGGGTGTAATTGGCGATGAGAAACTATTTTCAATTTCTGAGAGTGTTTGGGGCAAAGATGGTTTTGAGCCATTTGTTAGAATTAACGAAATCGTTGAACTTTGTGTACGTTTAAAAATGAAAATAGTTGCAGATGATGAACGCGATTTGGGAAACAGAATGTGGTTGAATCTTGGGCATACAACAGCACATGCTATTGAATCTGTTACTAATTATAGCTGTTATTTACACGGGGAGGCTGTGGCTTTTGGTTGTATTGTTGCCGCTCATTTTGCTCTAAAACTTGGTATTTGCGATGAAGAAACAACAAAAGATATAGAACGTACTTTTGCAAATGTTATTCAAAGTTGTTCATTTCGCGATCTTTCTACAAATAGTATTATTGAAGCAATGAAATACGATAAAAAGCGCGATGGAGTAGGAATACGATTTATTGCCCCGCAACAAATAGGTAAAGTAACTATACTCAACAATGCAGATGTTGATTTACTACACGAAGTAATTACTGAAGCTATTAAGAGGTACTAGTAATGCTCAATATTTATGTGATACATGGCCCCAATTTAAATATGCTCGGGGTACGGGAAACAGAGATATATGGACGTTTATCTTTGCAGGAGATCAATAAAAAAATCACTACTTTAGCTAATGAATTAAAACTAGAAGTGGCGTTTTTCCAGTCAAATCATGAAGGGGAAATAGTTGAATATATTCAGCAAGCACATTATGAAAATGTTGATGGAGTTATTATAAACCCTGCCGCGTATACTCATACCTCTGTTGCAATTCGCGACTCAATTTCAAGTGTTAAGCTCCCAGTTGTTGAAGTTCACTTATCAAATACACATTCTAGAGAATCTTTTCGCCACCTTTCGCACTTGGCCGCTGTTTGCCTTGGTCGTATTGAAGGGTTTGGTGCACATTCTTATTTGTTAGCTCTATATGCACTTCACAATTATTTACATGCCAAAAAATAAGTTGTTTTATAGACATAGAAAACCTATAATAATAGTCTCATAACTTTGAATGAGAGCTGATTACAGCAGCCAAAAAAACAAAAAGATCTTTTTTGATTTTAATAGGAATGGTACGCCCTGGTAGTGTGTTAGCTCAATATCTGTAAATTTACTTGATATAGATACTGTACTAGTACTAGAGCGTGTTAACATTTAGGTTTTTGTAAGGAAGACAAATGTCGACGCGCCGTAGCAACAAATGCAAAAAAATATTTGAGTGTGTTGCAACAAGTTATTACGGATTTTAAATGGATATTTTGATATTCAGAAAGGAAGTGCGAGGAATATTTTGCATGTAAGGCCTAAAATTTCAAGTCAAATATCTTAGCCCTCGCCACATTGTAATGAAAAACGCTGAGTTTTACCCTGAACAAAAAAGTATTGAAATCCATCCGATTGAGGATCAACAGCCTCTACGTTATTTTTTGGATGGACTTTCTGAGGATTCTTCTCCTCAAGAATTTGAACTGAAGTTAGCTTTTCCTTCCAAATGGAATTTACAATCTCCTAAATTAAAACAAGAGGTTCGTAAAATTCTTGCGAAAATTATCGCGGTCTCTAATTTTACGATTGATCAAGCAGGAGAACAAGTTGTTGTCGATATTCCTATTCGCACTTTGACAGATACTAGTTTACTACCTGAGGCTGATATTGTAAAAATACCTGTTTTGGTTAAATTAGTTGAAACTACGGAGAGTGGTGAAGTTGTTGAGTATAAATGCCGCCAAGAAATCCTGCTGAATACAAATTCTGAAAATAATGAAGATGAAGATGAAGGTCTAGAAGAAGGAAATGAGGAAAATCACTTTGATGATGACGATGAGCAACCAGATTATTCTGAAGATGCTGACGGAGCAGATGGTGATGAGTATACAGAAGGCGAAGATGAGTATGAAGGTGAAGATGAAGAGGCTGCTACAGTTGCAAATGTCTACAGTGGTTTACTTGCTATTGACTATGGTACAGCAAACTCGTCTGTTGCAGTGCGTGATCCATCTTTTGCCGCAGAAGAGGTACGTGGGCAATTAGGTACAGATCAATGGGAAGCTTTGTGCGAATGGATGGATATGTGGTTGACAGATCATTTATCTTCTTTAGAGCCAGATAGTGTTGATGTTTTTATAAAAAACCTAACGCTTGTTATTCCAACCGCTGAATTTCCTGAGTGTGGTGCACCTAAAACTGATATTACGCAAGCACTCAATCGTTTCGATGAAAAATTACGCATCCAATTTTTGTCAGAGTTAATTGGACGTTTATCTAATTTTGTAAAAGACGGTGGCGATAGCGAAGCAATTAAAGGTGTTGCTAGTGAAACTATGCAAGGTTTTGAAGCGAGTATTGATTCCCAAAATTTAGAATCTCAAAGATATTTTGTTTTAGAGCTTGATAAGAACGTTGGTCCAGCACCAATTTCTAGTGTGCTACAAATTATTGATGCACCTGAAAGTGAAGATCCTGATCGTCTAACAGAAGAAACTAAGATCGATATGGGAGCGCGTGTTGGACTATTACTTCATAGTGCTGCTACTGGGGAACTTGATATTCGTCAATTTGTATTATCAAGTAAAAGGTACTTTGGGCGTGATGAGATAATATCAGTTGTGCCAGCAGAGTCTGGGGGAAGAGAAGTAAACTTTCCTTCAGCAACATTGGCAAAAATTACTTATAAAGAATTATTTTCACGTTCAGTAAGTGACATTCATCGTCGCAGTGAAGAAGGTAAATTTGAAGATGCTGAATGGTTATGTTCAGTTGTAGCAACATTTCCTACTTCTTATCCTGCTGCAAGTCGGCACTTACTACGCGAAATTCTGAATGACTTGAATATTCGCGAAGTGGATACGCGTTTTGATGAAGCGACAGCAGCAGCTATTTTCCATATTTGGCGTGAGATAGGCGCTGACCCTGTTTGTGGTATGCATGGTTTGATGGCTCGTAGTCGTAAAGACAAATATGGACGCTCTTATCAAAATATACTTCTTTATGATTTAGGTGGTGGAACAACAGATATCGCACTTATACAGCTTCTTTATGAAGAAATTGAAATATTTGAACCTGGAGAAGACCGCGGGCATGGTGGATCTTATTTCCGTATCACACCGCGCTTATTGGGAACGACTGGTCATGCGTATCTTGGTGGTGACTTATTAACGCTTTGGGTTTTTCGTTATTTAAAATCGCGTTTAGCAGATCAAGTACTTACTCATATTACCCAAAATAACTTAGAACCACCAATGGATAGTCCTCTAGGTCAGTTAATGATGAATATGCCTGACGATCTTATTGACAACGAAGATGATCCAGAAGCTTTACCTCGTTATCGTCCAGGAGCATTGTTAGAGTGGACTGTACACCCATCGCAAAACTTGCGTAACTACGATAATCTCAATGAGAAAGTTATTGATAAAGTAATTCCAACGCGTTTTATCGATGATAGTAGCAAGATTTCTAACTTCTTTACTTTGTGGGAAATTAGTGATGAGCTTAAGAAAACACTAGGAACCCCTATTATCGAAAACTTTGGAACAGTAATGGCAAGTACTTTGCCAGAAAACTGGCCAGATGAACTAGAACTCGATAGTGGACAACTGTACAACTTTATGCAAATGGCACAAGGTTGGTTGGTTGAAACTGGTGCCATCCAACAAGATGATTTAGCGCTTGTGGTAACACAAGAAGATATGAACAATGTGATAATGGATACCATTAAACAGTCACTTAGTTTGGCCGCTAGTTTAGCCATTGCAAGACTTCAAGGTACTGATGAAACTCAAGGAGATCGTATCGATCGCTTGATACTCTCTGGTTTGTCTTGTAATATGAAAGCTGTACAACAAGGTGCTCATGAAATATTTACCGAAACATCAGGTATTTTCGATTATGATCCTGCCAATGTACGTTTTGACCGCGACTCTGCAAAAACTGCTGTTCCGTTAGGAGCATGTATTGGTCGTTATATGGAATCTGTTCGCGTAGATCCATTCAACGAAAAAACGCGACAATTACTACGCGATGGCTATGATCAAATTGAGCTTATTATTGAGAACTTGTTTAGTTATCTACCATGTCGTATTGCTTATGACTCATTGGTAGCTATGGTAACTATTTTTAGACAAGGCCAAGAACTTAATGTGAAATCTTATTGGGATAAAGAAGAAACGGTTGCGCGCACTTCTATTAAAGATTTCCGTCCAGTTCAAGAAAAGTTTTGGATTTATCGTATAGACTTCGAAGGAGCAGAGCCTCAATACTTAGGTCTTATAGATGCTGAAGCTGTTGCTGCTGATCATGACTTCGAAAATTTCCGTCAATTCCGCGAGGAATATGTCGTTGGTTTTGAAGTAAACTCTGATATGGCAATTCGTTGCTTTTTCCTACCGAAGGGACAAACAACTATTGTCTTGCAAGATTACCATGAGCCAGTAGAAGGTGAAGTTGTACCTCAAATCATCGAGTCGATAAGTGATTATCGCGCACGCAATGTTAAAAATGATGATGATGAAGATGAGTATGAAGAAGATCCATACCAAGAAGAACCAGAAGAAGAGCCAGAAGAAGAACCAGCGACAGAAGAAGAAAATAACGAAGATGTTGTATTTGATGAAGATGCTGAAGATTCAGAAGAAAACCCTGAAGATACCGACGACGATGAAGAGGCCGAAGACGATGGCATATTAGAAGACGACGGTGTTGAAGAAGAAACTGATGATGAAATGTCTGAAGAAAATGCTTCTAGCAAGAGTAAAGCAATTAAGTCTGAAGAAGAATTTGATCCGCAATTTGCTGTCAATACTTCTATTCAATTAAAAGAAACTCTTGCTGAAACCACGGCTATTCATGCTGGAGCTCCACTCAATTTCCGCGTACAATATCCAAGTGGTGAAACCAAGGACTGTACTCTGAGTCTTGCTGTTCACATTCGCGATGAGTATGATTTTAAACTACAAGAAGCGGAAGGTGAAGATCCTTCTGATGATTTAGTTGCTCGTTTTGAGATTGATGAATCAGAAACGGAAGAAGCAACACTCATTTGTGATCAAGATGGAAAGCTTGTTATGACTAGCAATTGTCTTTTTGACATCGAGATATATGCTGAAATAGAATATGTCGCTCAAAAAGTCAATGCTGAATTTGATCCTTTCTGCGGAACTCACTAATTTGCTAAAAAAGACCTGGTTATCCAGGTCTTTTTTACATCACACCCAATAAAAATCATAACATCAGGGATGTGGCGGAAGATAATGTACCAAATTTTACAAGTATTTTATTTATTGGTTAAGCATTTGGAATGCATTCCGAAAAATAATAACACTGATAGATAAAATATCATTATTTTCCGTCCTCTCTTAAACAATTCAAATCGAAATATTTCCCATTTTCTATAACAAAGTGGCATTTGATGAGGTAAATGAATTGTATTGTTAAGGGAGCTCTGTATTTCATTATTTACTTCTAATCTTAATAGCGGAAATGATCCTGACTATCGTGATTATAAATCATCTACTTTTGAATTATATCTGAGAGGGACGTGATAATTTATTGCGTAATTGATAGAAGAGAAGATTGATATTATTAAATTGCTTGTTCAATATAGACGTTCAAAGCAAATATATAGGGCGTTTAATAAAGGAGAGTATATGCGATGTGGCGCGTTTTTTTTAGTCGTGTTGTTTGTGATAAGTTGTGGCAGTGTAAAGAAAGCTGCAATTAGTGATGATGAAGTAATCGTTGCTTTTGGTGATAGTATTACATATGGCGTCGGAGCGACAAAAAATAACAGTTACCCAAGTATTTTGTCTAAGCTTTTAGGCAGAGAAGTGATTGCTTGTGGAGTGTCGGGAGAAACGACAAAACAAGGACTACGTAGATTACCCCAAGTTTTAAAAAAATACTCCCCTAAGATTTTATTGTTGTGTTTAGGAGGAAATGATTTTTTACGTAGGCACTCTAAAGAGTCTACAATTGCAAATCTTGAAGCGATGATTAAACTAGCACAACAGCAAAATATTGAAGTGGTTCTTATTGGTGTTCCACGTCCCTCTGTTATAATTTCAACAGCAGCGTTTTATCCGCAATTAGCTACAAAATATAGTTTAGTATACGAAGGAAATATTTTGCAAAAAGTTCTAGCAAAAAAAAGTTTTAAATCTGATCTTATACATCCCAATGCAGAAGGTTATGCGCTAATTGCTCAGTCTATTGCTGATGTTTTGTACTCGTCAGGTCTTATTGAACAATAGTTTAAAGTTTAACTGTTTTATTTTAGTTACACTGTCTTAGACACTCCTATATTAAAAGGAAAAAAAATGAAAAAAGTATTACTTATCGCTATCATTTTTACTGTGTGTACGGTATTTATTACTGTAACTTCTCATCAAGACATATATGGAGAAGACAATAGCGTTGATGCAGAGAAAAATCTTAAAAGTTTAGGAATTACTTTGCAACCACCTCGCCCGTTTAAGGCCAACTTTGTACGTTCAGTGCGCACTGGTAATTTAATTTTCTTATCTGGGCACATATCTATTGATGAGCAAGGAAAACTTATCATGGGTAAGGTAGGAAAAGATCTTGACGTTGATCAAGGTAAAGAAGCTGCTCGCCGTTGTGCAATTGGTTTACTTGCATCCTTGAAAGGAGCTGTCGGCGACTTGAATAATGTTCAGCGAATTGTAAAAGTAACAGGAATGGTAAATGCAAGCGAAGATTTCACGGGACATTCTACTGTTATCAATGGTTGTTCTGATTTACTTGTAGAAATTTTTGGAAAAGAAAATGGAAAACATGCGCGCGCTGCGGTTGGAATGAGTTCTTTGCCTTTGGGTGTTGCTGTAGAAATTGAAATGATCGTAGAAGTTAAGTAAGCTATAAAACTCAACTTATAAGTCGCAATGACTTACAATACTTACAGAAAGGATTATCATGAAAAGTTGCGCAATCGAAAAATTTGCCAAAGTACTTGTTGATTACTCTATGGACATCCAAAAAGGAGATAACCTTTGCATTCAAACGCATATTCCTAGTTTACTTTTGGTCCAGGAAGTCTATAAACAAGCTTTGCAAAAAGGAGCAAATCTTACTGTTAATGTTATGGTAGAAGAGTTAAACGAATTATACTATTTACATGCTTCAGATGAGCAGCTGGCTTATATATCCCCATTAAAAGTATTAGAAGTAGGGCATTTTGATGCTTTTTTAGTCATTTTAGGCAATGAGAATATCAAGTCTATGGCTGGTGTTGATTCTGAAAGAATGGCTAAACGGGCACAAGCTAAAAAAGACTTAAATACCAAGTTTATGCAAAGGATGTGCGATAGCGATCTTAAGTTATGCATTACTCAATTTCCTAATAATGCTCTAGCACAGGGAGCAGGAATGTCACTTCGCGGTTACGAAGATTTTTTAGCTAAAGCATGTTTTTTAAACGAAGAGAATCCAACAGAGTTATGGCGTAATTACAGTAAAGAACAAGCAAAAATTTGTGCTTTTTTAATGGGTAAAAAGAATTTCAGAATAGTTTCTGAGGGGACAGATTTGCGTTTTTGTGCAGAAGGACGTACTTGGGTTAATTGTGATGGACGTATTAATTTCCCTGATGGTGAAGTGTTTACCGGACCAGTAGAAGATTCAGTAAATGGGACTATCCGTTTTTCTTTTCCGGGAGTATATCATGGAAAAGAAGTTGAAGATATACAACTGAAATTTGAAGAGGGAAAAGTAGTACACGCAGATGCAAAACGCGGTAAAGAAATTCTTGAGTCGATGCTTAACACTGATGAAGGAGCAAGACGCGCAGGCGAATTTGCTATCGCAACAAATTACAATATCCAAACATTTACCAAAAATATTTTGTTTGATGAAAAGATTGGTGGAACAGTACACTTGGCGTTAGGTAGTAGCATTCCTGTCTCTGGTGGTGTTAATAAATCGGCAATTCACTGGGATATGGTTTGTGATATGCGAAATGGTCAGATTTACGCAGATGACGAGCTTATCTACGAAAACGGTAAATTCATTATCGATTTCTAAAGTTTAGTGTTCTGCAGTATTAGTTTTGCCCTAACTTCAAATTGGGCAAAATTAATGCTGCATACGAACTTGGTTTTGATTGTGTCTAACAAGAGAAGATTACACGAAATCCAATACGGTTACTCAAAGTATTTACTTTTTCATTTCCTCTACTAGAACAACGACATCGTTTTGCTGAATTCCAAAAACTCCCGCCGCGTAATACTTTTGAGTTTTTCGTACTATCCCTATATGGGCTTCCATCTGTTGGGCACTCTTCATAATTTTTAGTCCAAGAGTCTTCGCACCACTCCCAGAGATTTCCAAGCATGTCGTGTAGTCCGAAGTTATTTGGTAGTTTTTGTCCAACTTCTTGGAGCCTCTCTTGCGAATTATCTTTGTACCAACAGTAGTCGCTATTTATTTGCTCTCCCCAATAGAATCTATCTTTGGTGTTAGCACGACAAGCATATTCCCACTGCGTTTCACTTGGTAGTTTTAAACCTGTATTACTACAAAATTCTTGGCTCATTTCCCAACTTACTTGTTCCACTGGTGCTTTGTCTGATTGAAATGAAGAAGGATTCTTTCCCATGATTTTTTTCCAAATGTCTTGGGTAATCGCGTATTTACTCATCAAAAATGAGTCGATAGTGACTTCGCGCCGGTATTTTTCAGAATCGAAAGCCATATCATCTTTTGTTGAACTTCCCATCGCAAATCGTCCTGAAGGAATTTGAACAAATTCTATTCCCGTAGGAATGTGTGTATATTCTTTTATTATGTTACCGTTAACTGTGCATTCTTGAGAAAATTTAAAATTGGCAAGTTGTAAAATGTTTTTTGCAGTGGATATTAAATTTTCAATATCGCGATCAAAATCAGGATCTTGGCGAATACGTATACCATTTTGGTAAGTGAGTTGACTAATATTTTCTGGTAATTCTGATTCTTTTGGCATTTCTGCATTTTGCACTAAAAGAGGAATTATTGGAATATTATTTTCGAGTGCTATGGATATTTCCGCCCTCACGATATCTTCGTTATTGAAAATGCGAACATTGCCGTTGTTATCCTTTGCTTTTAGCCATTGCTTTCCAATTACTACTAAAACCAAACTGCTGTTGCGGAGTTTTTCTTTTAGAAAATCAACAAAATGAACTCCTGCAGGAATGGAAAACGAATCTCTAAAAATTTGATCACGACCAAATTGAGAAACCAAACGGTCATGTATACGACCAACATTGTCCATGCTATCACTTTGTCGATAAGAGATAAATATTTGAGTCATTTTTTTCTTTCTGTTTGCGATTAACATAATTATTTTGTTACGCTGCTTGCACAATAAGTTATTGTAAATACAAAAGATATTGAAGATGTACTTAAGTACTATTTTCTCTGAATTACTTATAAAATTCAAACAAAACAAAAATTAAATGATAAAAGTACGCCTAAAAATTTATTTGCAATACCACAAGTAAACGACTACATTTAATTTATCAAATGTTCTAACTAAAAGGAGAGGCTCATGGCAAAAAAGCAAACTATTACTATGACGGTTACAGAAGTAATGGATGAACTCAAAAGTTATAGTAACGAAAATACTAAAAAAATAGGTTTGAAGCACGGAGCAAAAGAGCCGCTTTTCGGGGTTAAAGTTCAAGATCTTAAGAAAATTCAGAAAAAAGTAAAAAAAGATTATCAGTTATCTTTGGATCTCTACGATACTGGAAATTCTGATGCAATGTATCTTGCTGGACTTATTACTGACGAAGGTAAAATTACCAAGAAAGATCTCAATAAATGGGTGAAGAAAGCTTATTGGTATATGCTAAGTGAGTACACTGTCGCTTGGATTGCATCAGAAAGTAAGCATGGTTATGATTTAGCTCTTAAGTGGATAGAATCAGACAAAGAAGGTATTGCTGCTGCTGGTTGGGCTACTTTATCTTGTTGTTCTACACTTAAACAAGATGAAGATTTGGATATTACTAATTATAAAAAATTACTCAACCGCATTCCTAAAGAAATTGATAAAGCGCCTAATCGAGTGCGTTATACAATGAATGGCTTTGTTATTGCTGTTGGTGCTAGTATTACAGGATTAACAAAACAGGCAATGAAGATCGCTGAAAAAATTGGTAAAGTTGAAGTTAATATGGGAAGTACATCTTGTAAAGTTCCTTTAGCGACAGAATCTATACAAAAGATAATTGACAAAGAGCGTGTTGGTAAAAAGCGTAAAACGGCGCGTTGTTGAGATAGCGATCAATTTTTATAGGACCTGTTTGTTGAATGCATTTACAATCTCTTTCTCTCTAATGATTTAATAGGTAAGTACATGACAAATTTACGAACGTTTCCAAAGTATATCTTTGTTACAGGCGGAGTCTGTTCCTCTTTGGGAAAGGGAATTGCTAGTGCCTCGATAGGGGCTCTCCTTAAGGCAAGTGGTTATAAAATTTTTGTGCAAAAATTAGACCCTTATTTAAATATAGATCCTGGTACAATGAGTCCTTCTCAACACGGCGAAGTTTATGTTACAGATGATGGAGCAGAAACAGATCTTGATATTGGACATTACGAACGATTTATTGATGTCAGTCTTTCGAAAGATTCGACGGTTACGACAGGTAAGATTTACACAGAGGTTCTCACAAAAGAACGCCGAGGAGATTTCTTAGGAGGAACAATTCAAATTATTCCTCATATTACTGATGCGATTAAAGAACGCATTCAACAAGCGGCAAAAAAAAGTAAATGTGATATCATGATCATCGAAATAGGAGGCACTATCGGTGACATTGAGGGAGAGCCATTTATTGAGGCAATGCGTCAATTTCGCAATGAATTAGGAAGCAAAAACGTTTTGTCTATGCATATGACATTGTTACCTTATTTGAAAGCAGCAAAAGAACTTAAGACAAAACCAACTCAACTTTCTGTACGAGAACTTAAACGCCAAGGTATACAACCTGATTTTATTTTAGCGCGCGCTGATTACAAGATACCACAAGCTTTACTTGATAAAATATCGTTGTTTTGCGGAGTTGAAAAGCGCTTTGTGATTCCGGTAACTACTTCCAATTCGATTTATGAAGTTCCTGTTAAATTTTATGAGCACAGAATCACAGAACTTATTGCTGAAAAAATGCAATTGCAAAATTTACAAACCAATATTGAAGAGTGGGAAAAACTACTTCAAAAAATCAACGCTTCGGATCAAGAACTAAGTATAGGACTCGTTGGTAAATATATGCGTTTAGAAGATTCTTATATCTCTATTATTGAAGCTTTAAAATCAGCTTGTTATGCGTGCGGTTGTAAATTGAATATTGTGTGGATCAATGCGGAACGTTTGGAGTCTCAAACAAGCAACGAATGGGAAAAGATAAAGAAAATAAAAGCGATTATTGTGCCAGGAGGTTTTGGCAATCGCGGCATTGAAGGAAAAGTACTCGCAGCTAAATATGCACGTATTCATAATATTCCGTATTTAGGAATTTGTTTAGGAGCGCAGATCTTGGCAATTGAGTATGCCAGGTATATTTTAAACAACCCGCAACTTACCTCAGAAGAATTTGATGAATATTCTGATTCAGAAAACCATGTTATTCATTTTTTGCCAGGGCAATCGAATAAAAAGTCAAAAGGAGGAACTCTGCGCGTAGGCTCTTATCCTTGTAATATATTACGTAAAAGTATTGCTTATGAATCTTATAATCAAGATATTGTTCACGAACGCCATCGCCATCGTTACGAATTTAATAACTATTTTAGAAACCAACTCTCTGGGTTAATATTCTCAGGAATATATGAACGACAAGATCTTGTTGAAATAATGGAAATTAAAAATCACCCATTTATGGTAGGGTGCCAGTTTCATCCTGAATTCAAATCGCGACCACACAAACCACACCCTTTGTTTTTTCAATTTATAAAAATTGCTTGTATGGATAAAAATAAAAATGCAACTACCTTTTGATTTCAAAATAGCAGGAGTTGGCATCGATTCTCATTTTTTGTTTGAGGTTCTTGCTTATATAATCAGCTACCGTTATTACATACGGCTACGTAGTAATAAAAAAGATAAAATCAATTCCGAAAATAGGTTTATTATAATTGTAGGTGCTGCTGGCGGAGCCTTTTTTGGCTCGAAGATTTTGGGAATGCTGGAACACCCATCTTTTTTTATGTTGCCGACGTTTGAAAAAATGGTGTTCTTTATGTCTACAAAAACCATTGTTGGTGGACTTCTTGGTGGTCTTATAGGGGTAGAGCTCGTAAAAAAAATAATTGGCGAAAAACATTCTTCTGGCGATTTATTTTGTTTTCCTATCATTCTAGGAATGATGATAGGGCGCATTGGTTGTTTTCTTTCGGGTATTGAAGATGGTACACATGGCATTGAGACTACTTTTTTTCTTGGTATGGATTTAGGGGATGGTTTAAAAAGGCATCCTACAGCTCTTTATGAAATATTGGTACTTGCTGTTTTATGGTTATTTTTATGCGTATCGCGTAGTAAATGTTCTTTTAGAGATGGTTTATTGTTTGAACTATTTATGGTCTTTTACCTGTGGTGGAGATTCTTAATTGAGTTTATAAAACCTATCTATCAATATGATATTATTGGAATATCTGCGATACAAGTAGCTTGTGTTTGCGGAATTTGTTACTATTTTTTAAAAGGATGTATTATATATGTCAAAAATTGTAAAAATTAATCTTCGCATACTTGTAACTTACCATATTGTTTTTAACACAATACTATTTTTTAATGAAAAATTAATTCTCGTTTCTATGATTACTATGCTAATACATGCATTCCTCTGTTTTGCAATGGCTATCGCTGAACTGGTTCATGGTGTACGTAAAAAAGTTAAAACAAAAGCCGGAGAATATATGCTGTCGATGTTTTTAGTGCTTCTCATCGGAATGGGGAGTTGTATACTGTCAATTAATATTGTAGGTCGAAGATTTTGAGAGGTCCATATGTCAAAAATTGTAAAAATTAATCTTATAATTATGGTTGTAGCTCATATCTTTTTTAACATAGGAATGTTCTTTAATAAAGAGCTCCTTGTCCCTTTTATGCTTAGTATACTTCTTCACTCTTTCCTTTGTTTTACGATGGCTATAGCTGAATTAGTTCATGCCGCACGTAAAAAAATTAAAACAAACTCAGGGGAATACTTGCTCTCTATGTTCTTGGTTCTTCTCATTGGAATGGGGAGTTGTATGGTGATATCTTTTAATATTGTTAGGTTGGGGTGAGTCATGGCAACAAGAAATTATGTTTATTATGAGCTTACAAATAGTGTTTGTAGTAAGTGCTTAGTTAAACTAGAGGCAAAAATTGTTATACAAAATGATAAGGTATACATGCTTAAAAATTGCCTAGAGCACGGACGCGAAAAAGTATTAATTTCAACAGATGCAGAGTATTATAAAAAATGCCGCGATTTTAACAAGCCAGGCGACTTACCATTAAAATTCAATACGGAAGTTAAATATGGTTGTCCTTATGATTGCGGCTTATGCCCAGATCACGAACAGCACTCATGTTTAACACTTATTGAGGTTACTGATCGCTGTAATTTAAAATGCCCCACTTGTTATTCCGTATCAGGGCCAAATATGGGAAGGCACCGCTCGCTAGATGAAATTGAGAAAATGCTAGACATTGTGGTTGCTAACGAAGGTGAGCCTGATGTTGTGCAAATTAGTGGAGGTGAGCCGACAGTACATCCAGATTTTTTTGAGATTCTCGACATGGCGAAAAAACGACCGATTCGCCATTTGATGATAAATACTAATGGAGTTCGTATAGCCAAAGATAAAAAGTTTGTCAAAAAGCTCGCTTCTTATATGCCTGGATTTGAAATTTATCTACAGTTTGATTCTTTTGACCCAGAAGTTTTAAAAACACTGCGAGGAGAAGATCTGACAAAAATTAGAGAGCAAGCTATTTCTAATTTAAACGAATTTGATATTTCTACTACACTAGTTGTTACTTTGCAAAAAGGACTAAACAATAAAGAAATTGGTAAAATACTTGATTACGCAGTGACCCAAAAATGTATACGCGGTGTTACTTACCAACCAACACAAATTGCTGGTAGATTAGAAAATTTTGACCCACAAAAAGATAGAATGACTCTTGGAGAAGTAAGAACATCTATTCTTGAACAATCGCAATTATTTTCAGCAGAGGATATTGTACCTGTGCCTTGCCATCCTGATGCAATTGCAATGGCATATGCTTTAAAACTAAAGGGAGATATCGTACCATTGACGCGATTTTTTAACCCCGAAGAATTACTTGATACATCGCAAAATACTATAAATTTGGAAAATCTCCCTGAAATACGCAAGAAACTCAAAAAGATATTTAGTACAGGTGCTTCCAATGAAAGTGCTTCTAGTGAATTGCAGTCAGTAATGTGTTGTATTCCCAAAATAAAAATGCCACAGCTGAGTTATAAAAATTTATTTCGCATTATTATAATGCAGTTTTACGACGCATACAATTTTGATGTACGAGGCGTAAAAAAATCTTGTGTTCACATTGTTCATAAAGATGGAAGAATCATACCTTTTGACACGATGAATTTATTTTATCGCGATGAGAAAGTTTTAGAAACAATTATTGCTAACCGTTAGAATGTGACCGTTTAGATTTTTACAAAATTAGAATTTTTAGAGAGCAGTTTAGTATTTTACAGATGTAGCGACGGCTATGACAAGACATCTCGTCGCCATATATTTGGTTTCTAGCATTGTTTTCGTGGACTATGTAGGGCGTGTCATCATTCAATACAGATAAAAATATAACGGATTCATTTAATGATACGCCAGTAGTATTGAGCCCGAGCCCGTTTGCGAGCCCGCGCCCGAAAACTTTTTGGGAGCGACAGAAAGTGATTTATTGGTTCAATACTAGTTTTTTGCGATGGAAAAAGAAACTTTGCTTCTTTGATAAATTGTTAGTGAAAGTTTCGGAAACGGGTTCGCAAACGGGCTCGGGCTCGAAAAAACACACAATATTTTGAATGATGACACGCCCTATTTTAAGGTAAAACTTTGTAAATTTTATATGGGCCATTGGCGATAATTTTTTCTTTGGAAGCTGGCTGGGCAAGAGTATTAATTAAATCGGTTAAACGACTATCGGTAAAATAAATTGTACCATCATTGGCAATAGTTATACTATCAGACCAATTGATTTGTTTATCTTGAACCAATGTATTTAATTTTCCTTCAGGTGTTAGTATTGCCAATGAGCCATACTCAACATCTGTGATGATTAGGTTATTGTCTTTATCTAATTCTATTCCATCGCTTAAAGGTTTTTTTCCCACTTCTTCTATAAAACTTGATATTTTTTCATCATCTAAATTTTTGTCGGTTAGGACTCTAGTTGGTACTCGATATACTGTGTCGTGAGACATGGCCGCCATATATAGCCAATGTCCGTCTTTACTAACTGCTAAACCATCAAATCCTACTTTAAAACTTAGTAGACCAAAAAACAGTTGGTGCGGTTTTCCATCTTGCCGCTGAATTAGCCAATTCTGAGGAGCCAAGGTGCTATGATCTTTTAGTAGTACTCTACTCGACTTGCTTTCTATATCCAGAACAATTAGGGAAGGTACAGCTAGTGGTAAGAAACCGCAATCAGCTAAATAGACCGTTTTACCATCTAGAGATACTCTTAAGTCTTGAGCGAAGATACCAACACCTTCTTTAAACTGGTGTTCAAAAACAATTTCTTTAGTGTTGATGTCAATAGCTAGTAACTTAGATGGCTGTTTTCCATCTAGTCCGCGAGGAATTGTAACCCATAGTCTTTGATGATGATCTACTGTAATTCCCATAGCATGATAAAACTTATCTTGGGTTTCTATATTTGGAAATGGTACTTTTTTTCCATCAACAAATTCGAAAAGAGTTGCTTGTGAGAAGCGTTCTGGTTTGTGTAACATATGGTAATTAAAAAACAATCTGCCTTCTTGAGAGCTTGCTACCATTCCTGGAGGATAAGGGAGTTCAGTTAAAACTTTTAGTGAGTTTTGTTTTATGGGTGTAGTATTGACCGAAGGATAAAATGTTCCTCCTCCGTATAAAATTTTAACAAACACTAAACATATTGTGATGACAAAACCTAGTATACCAAGTGTAATCGCAATCTTTTTTTTCCATGAAGCTTTCATTGTCAAGTTCTTTCTGTTGAATGATTTATTATTTTAATTAGAGTGTGTTGACATTTAGGTTTTTTCCTTGCGAATTCTTTGTGGTGTTTTTCCTGTCCAAGAACGAAAAGCGCGGACAAAAGAATTGGAACTACTAAAGCCTAATAAAAAGGAAATCTGTGTGTTAGATAGAGATGTTGTTGTTAAATAATGTTTTGCAAGTCTTTCTCTTACATTTTTTAACTCTACTTGAAAATTTGTATTTTCGTTGTTTAAATAGCGTTGTAAGCTACGCTTGCTTATGGCAAGTTTTTCTGCTACATCATCTACAGAGCTAAATCCACTAGGTAATAATTTGAACAAACAACTATGAACGCGAAGAGAAAAGGGGGTTTTGGTGTCCATCTCTGTTAAACGCTTTTTCAATTCTGGTTCAAAAAATTGCCACATATTCTGATTTTCGGTTAGAAAAGGTCGCTTTGCATCATTATTGCAGAATTGTAATTTGTTTTCAGAGGAGTGCATAGGTGTAATACCAAAGTACTGAGTATAATCACTGTGATTAAGTAAGCGTGTTGTTGATGAAATAAATAAAGGTTTTATGTTTTCGCGTGTAGCTAATCGTACAAGATGAACCAAAAAAACAAACTTTGTGGCAATAAAAATATCAGGCATAGGATAATCTGTGTAGAGGCAATCAAACGAAACAGTAGTTGTTTTTTCGTCTTCATTTATAGTAAGTATTAGCGGACCAATGAGTTGCTGATAATGACTTAAGCGTTTCATTGCAATATTTAAGCATGGGCTACAGAGAGCAGCAAATACCGAAGGATTAAAAGATTCTGCTGGAACTGTTTGTCCGAGTTGCAAAGGAAAAATGGGGCTCGAAAATAGTTCTCCTAAACTCTCCCATAATCGAAAGTACTGTTGTGTTGTTAGCAGGAAGTTTTCTCGGGAAAAAAGATCATTGGGTAATTGTGCGCGACGAAGAATGTTGCTTTCTTCTATTCCCAAATCTTTTAGTGTTACTCTCCATGCTGGATCAACAGGAAATTTTGCAGTTTGAGCTATCATAACATTCCATAACTAGTTAGACTAACTTTGTGTGAATTTTGATTAAGAAACTATCTGAATCAAAACTCAATATGTGTTTATTATAAAGAATATAAAAATTTACACAATAGCACAAGATGCCAAAATTTATACAGATTGCGCCAATTAAAATTTTCGCAAGTGGTAAATGTTTTGAGAGATATGTTTACTATGAGTATTATGAATTTAGGTTAGTTTTGCGTGTTGCGGTGAAAAAAAATGGAATGTAAATAACAAAAAATAAAGTTATCATCATAATTTCCATACCTAGTATATGCCAAGGCCATGGACCTAAAAAACTCGTTCCTCTTGCATTTTCACATAAAAATAGGTAATTACTCTCAAGATAGAAGTTGATTACGCCTACGAGCGCTATATAAATATTCATTGTAATAACTATTGGTATTATAGATGATAATTGTGGGCGGTTTTTTTCAACGACCGTCATATAGAGTGTTGCAAGTATTATCCCGCCATGAAAAATAAAAAAATGCCAAAATCGAAAATGCGGAAAACCATATATTGTATTGGGAATAAATAATGCTGGGCCAGCCCCGCATATGCCTAAAAAGAATAAAAAATTGTAGAAAAAAGTATTGTTTCTCGCAAGAGAAAAAATAGCCATATATAATGTTACTGAACATAAATGAAGTGGCAATCCATACTTTAATTTCCAATAACCAAAATACCATTCATTAATATGCCAAGAAATTTCTATTAACAGCATTATTATTACAAGGGTGTAACGAAAGATAGTTTGGTATTTTTTAGGTAGTTTATCCAACAAAAAAAGAAATGCGCATAGTAGAAAGAAAACACCAAGCACTACCAAATGTGCAGTTGTATAAGGAATAAATTTGATTTGTGTATAACCAGAACTAAATAACTCTTCCATATGTGTCTCCTTTGGATAGTAATTATGCGAATATCATCTGTTGTAACTTCGTTACTAAAGCAATCAAAGCACAATGAATTTCTACTCGCTATTTTACAATGGGAAATTTTTCATGGTAATAATGCTGTTTGGGAAATGATAGTAAATCTATTTTTGTATCATGTACATAATCAAACAGTTTATCAGAAAATAGCGATGCATTACCTTCATCAAATATCGCGCAATAATCGTATTAATGTTTCCCACTTGCAGCAGCAAAAAAATAAAATATATCATACATTGTTACAACAAACAACAGAAGTCACTGAGAACAACATACAAACGTATATTGCTCAGTATATAGAAAAAAAACCTTGTAACTACTTGTACAGAGCGAGGTATTTTCCTCAACGTATTTCACCATACTTATTGGTTGTTTCTACGATAGAGAGCATTTGTAAATGTTTTGAGGTCAACGAACAACAGCTCCTGGAATGTGTGTACAAAGGGATTTTAAATGTAGATTATCGTTGCGAAAAAGTTATATTTGATTACGATGAAATTGTTGATTTTTTATTTCCAAGGGAGCATATTCAGGAATTTGTAAAAATACCAGAGGTGCATTTATCTCAAGTTTTGTCACTCGTGGCAAATGGAGAAATAATAGCTTTTTACTGTAATAACGAACTACATATATATAAGGCCGATCTAGAAAAATACATTCCAGGAGATTTGGATGAGAGAGATTTTCCTGGTCTGGCACGAACAACAACATCTTTTATTAACGAAATACCTATTCGCAATTTGCAAAAAATGCTAGGATTGAAACAACGAGTTCATGAGGAAATACTTGATCTAAAGAAACCAAAGAAGCGAAAAAAAACAACGCCACTTCGTTTATCTAAAAGTAAAAGAACTTTTTCTGTGACTATAGATAAGGAAGTGCTTTTTAAAACTGAGGGGCGCATTTTAAAGAAAATAAAAGAGTTTTTGAGCCCTGATTTAATAGAAATCTATTATGGATCCCACCCCGAAGAAGAGAAAGATGAAAAAGCTACTAGGGGCCGATTACAACATGACAAAAAACAAGAAAAAGTATTTGAAGTAGAGCAAGATTTAAGAGAAGAACCTGAAGTCATTTCTTCTACTGCTGGAAAGCACAGCAAAGTTTTTCAGCGTTATTCTGGAGAAGCTACGGAATCAACTGATTTGGTTGACAGAGAATTAGCCTCTAACGCGCTCTCAGAGAGTCTTAATTTAAGAATATTGCCAAAAATTTTTAACATACTCATTGCGCCTATAAAAATTCCTATTATTCTCGCTTATTCTGTGACAAAATTTTTGTTTCTTGGAGTAGTCAATGTTTTCAAAATGTTGTTTTTGTATGTTAAACGTCAATACAGTATTGCTGGAATAGATATTCCAATATTTGAGGCAATGTTAAGCGAAGAGGCCGGACGTCCTGGAATTGTTGAAAGAACTATTGCTCAGTCGGAATCTTTTATTAAATCGCTACAAGCGATTGTCGGATTACGTGTTCTCGTTGTTATACATCTTGTTGATCGTTTACTTGATTTTATTGCTGGTTACGTTAATAATATTTATCGTACTTGGAAAATTAGCAAGAGCATAAAAAAACGTATACAAAGGAGAGATTCTAAAAAGCAAATAGAGGGAATAAATAGTGAATTGCAAATTGCGCGTTACCAAATGTCGAGATTATTTTGCCTACCACATTTTTGCCCTTATACTAAAAACAAATATGTTGATGAAGTTATTGCCTTGGAGCTGGTTTTAGAGATTCGCTATCGTTTAGATGAAATGAAGCGAGATTTGTCTATTCTTACAACATCTCAAATGGAAGAAACCGCTAAAAAATCATTGTGGGATTTCGCGAAAAGTTTTGTTCCAAACCCTATAGAGTTAATAACACCGTGGAAAGACTTTATTATTTTTGCGTTTTTTATGCGTTATTCGCGGCGAGATTTATACGTAATGTATGCTGAAGTATTAGTTAGTTATAGATTTATTATTAAAAATTTGAATGTTGAAGAAAATCTGGTTATAGAACATTACGAACAATTAATGATTGATCAAGTTCCCAAGACATATGAGCAACATGATATTGAAACTCACATAGAAGAATGCAAACTTCAATTGCAACGAATAATTCAAATGTTAACAAATCCTCAAAAAATAGTAGATGTACACTACCTTGACTTAGCAGATTTGTGGTTAGAGTGTAAAACAAACAAAAATAACCATCTTTCAACGCGTTTTTATTTAGAATGGGAGAAAAGGCTTAACCACTACATTGAAAAACATGTGAAGAGTATTCGTAATCCGTGGTTAAAAAACGAAAAGAGTTTTTTTTATAGAAGATATCTTTTACAAAAAAAACTAGCGAACAAATTTATTTAGGATGCGTTTAGAAGCACTAAATATTTTTTTTTAGACAAAATGCAAAAATAACCATAGAATAATAGTATGCAACTAAATGTTTTAAGTGATCCGCCAAAAGTGTTTATCACTTAGTGCTCTTTTATCTTTTAACGTTGTTACTTCTATAGTTATACGTTAAAAAATAAACCTCGCATTTTGTTGGTAACTATTTTTGTGAATCGCTAATATAATCATCCACTATTACGGAGGTTAATTCATGGTAAAGGCCAAAAAACGTTTCCACAAAAATTTTTCTTTAGATCATATACAAAGTCGCAGCATTCTTTCTTTAATTGAGAAACTCGAAGCAATAAATGAAATTCTTGATTCAAAAGAAAAACAAAGCAATTCGTAGGAGTTTACTTTGGCTATAGGTGTACTTGGGGGAACTTTTAACCCAATCCATGTAGGGCATTTAATCTTAGCGCAAGAAATAAGGATAAAAATGAATTTATCGAAAATAATTTTTATTCCATCAAAAATACCGCCATTGAAGAATATATCTATTTCACCACAACATAGATATAATATGGTTCAAATTGCCATAGCTAATAACCCTTTTTTCGAAATATCAGATATAGAGCTAAAGTCAGATCATATTTCCCATACATATAAAACAATGCAAAAACTCAAAATGCAGACAAACGAAGCGATTACATTTATTATTGGTGCTGATAACATTCTTTCTCTTCCCGAATGGTATCGCTGGCAAGATTTATTAACTGAGTGCGAAATTGTTGTTGCTAGCCGCCCTGATTATCCCTTTTCAAATCTACAAAAGCTCAAAACGAAAATACCTCAAGAAACATATCAAAAGTTATACCGCAATTTAATTGAAATACCTCTTGTGTTCATCTCCTCTACTACAATACGTCAAAAATGCCACCAAAAAAATCCTATTCGCTATTTTGTGCCAGAGTCGGTTAGAGAATACATAACCAAGTATAAGTTGTACCAAGATGCTTAAAATTCGAAGTTTGGTTTTTATAGTGATTGCTTGTATCGTGATATATCAAATAGTTCCTAAAACTCAAAAGAGAAAATTAAAAGAAAAACTTCACTATTTTATGCACTCTTTAGTATTAGCTCTTATTTTATATTGGATTTTCTTCTTAATTACACCGTTTATATACCGAAATTTTTTTAGCTAGAAAGTCAAATGTCAATGGAAACAGATACTCGCCCTTGGGGATACTATACAGTTCTAAACGATGAAAAAGATCATAAAGTAAAAAAGATCGTTGTCTCTCCGCAAGGACGCCTTAGCCTACAAAGACATCAAAAAAGATCTGAACATTGGTACGTAATTCAAGGAGAAGCGATTATTACTCTCAACGAAAACAAAATTACTAAATTACCAGGAGAGTACGTTGATATTCCTTGTGGAACTATCCATCGTGTTGAAAATCGCGGTGACAAAGACCTAGTATTTATTGAAATACAAACAGGTAGTTATTTTGGTGAAGACGATATAGAAAGACTCGAAGACGATTATGGAAGAAAGTAGTCTGTGAATTACTGTGGTTATAACGACCGTAATTTGCTTTTTGTCACGCAATATTTTTTATATAGTAAAAAATATTACCTGTTTTTTTGGTTGATATGTTCTATAACCTCGCAAAGCATGTTTTTTACGTAATTCTTAATACCAGGAAACTTACTTTCGCGTGATCCTGCTATATTTAAAATACTATCAAAGTGACACAATAACGTAACCAAAAGTTGAAAATTTTCTTCTTTAACTCCAAAAATATCTATGTGATAATAATTTTTACTGTGTTTTTTGGCAAAGCGAATTGTTTGTAAGGAACCACCACTCGCTTTGCCAGGAGTAAAAATTAGTGTTAGGTCTGAGTCGATAACATTTTGTTCCGTGCGCACTTTGTAATTGCTGCTAACTGTTTCTTTTAGTTTATAGCAATATGGAATTGATCCATCTTCTGAACGTCGATTTTTTGGACACCATCCCCCATGTTCAATATTTAATTTTATCGCGGCATCTAAACCTCCGCGATCAGCCCCTGTTTGTCCTCCTGAAATTATCTTTTTCACAATGAGCTATACCGATCTAAATAATTAACCGTTGAATTAAACCTATAAAATTTTTAACATTGAATGTTACTTAACTAAAATAATCTTAAACTAAAAATGCAACATTCTTGTTTGATGTAGTAACCGACAACTGTTCTTATTTTACTTATTAGTTTTTATTTTGCAACAAAAATTAGTATAAAAGCCGTATGTTTTAACGAAGAATACTTTTATAAGTTATCAGTGGTTTTAGCTGTTTTCGTCTATCGCCTTTTTTTATAGTTAACTTTGATCACAAAAAACTTGATATTTATAATGTTTCTATTGAGTTTGTTTATTCTTTGCGATTTGTCTTATACTTTTCGTAAGCTTCTAGCTTTCTTCGATATAAATGGCCAAGATCATATAGTAATGTATATGTTCCTGTATCAAAACCCATTCCTCCATTCAAATACCAATATAATTCTTTCTTTCCCCAACTAGTATAATTGAGATCTTTCGTTCCTAAAGGAGTGGGGTCAAACGTCTCTAGCTCTATTTTTTCCCAGTTGGCACGATTGAGATTTTTCATTTCTGCAGGAGTTACTTCTACAAGAGTTATTACTCTAGGAGTTAATATTACCGCATATTTGGATTTAAAAACAAATATAACATAGAATATTTTTCTCATTGCAATATTCCAAAAATGACGATTACAAAGTAGTTTGTAATTGATCAGTGCTTTTAGCATTCTAATTATTGTTTCAAATACATTGACCAGATAGTTTCTAAAGATTGGCTAGCTCCAGATACAAGGTGAATATTGGCTAAGTCGGAAATCTCAGTTGTTTCAGGATTTATTTCAATAACAAAGGAGCCGTGCTTGTATAATTGAAAAACGGGAGAGACGATATAAGGAAAACGTCCTGATGTTCCAATTATGATAACCATATCAAAACCTTTTAACATTTCTTTAGATAATGCAGTCATTTTTGTTGGGCAAAGCATTTCGCCAAAAAGAACGACGTTTGGTCGCATGATTTTTCCGCATTTAGTACATAGAGGAGGAATTTTAAGTTGAGTTATGTTGTTAAGAGAATCTCTTTGGTCGCAGTTCATACAACAAAGAACACGTGTATTGCCATGAACATCTATTACATTTGTAGATCCTGCAAGAGAATGAAAACCATCCACATTTTGTGTATATACACAAATTTCAAAATTTTTCTCCATCTCTGCAATAATTTCGTGGCCGCGATTTGGAGAGGCGTCTTTAAAAAAAGAACTATTTGAAGCTAAGCATTTCCATACAAGCTCTGGATTTGTACGCATTACATGACCAGACATTATTTCTTCTATTGTCATACCTTCGATAAGTTCATTGTTATTATATAATCCTCCTATACCGCGATATGTTGGTATTCCTGAATCAACTGACATTCCTGCCCCTGTTACAAATAATAGACGACGACTTTGCTTTAGTTTGTTGACAATGTCTGCAATATCATTCATTATAAAGTACCTACTTTCTGTTCATAAACTACAATTGGCCACTGGTTATGAGGAGTATAAAATGAAGCAGCGTATTTTTTCTATGTGCATTGTATGTAGTTTTTTATTTTTTGCGTGTAAAAATTCAAGTACAGCGCTAGTTGCGTCAAATGGTAAAGAATATGTGTTTGGAGCACAACAAGACTTTGATTCTTTTATGCACAATAATATCAAATCTAAAAAGAAATTACTTTTGTATGTTAATGGCAAAGGACCGGAACCTTTACGTAGCCAGATATCTGTTATTCCGTACATTGAAAAGCATTATGATGTTGAGGTTTGTATGTTTCGCTGGCCTTCTTTTGGTTGGATTGTGGGATACCCTATTAAAAATGCAAAAAATTCAAGTGATGAACTACAGCTTTGCTTGCAGAAGATGAAAGGATATCTCGCTCAAAATAAGAAATCGTGTTCTCTATTTGTTCATAGTATGGGAAATATTGTACTACAGAATTTCTTAAAAAACTATGAAAATACACTACCGGACGTACTATTTGACAATGTTATTCTCAACGCTGCTGATATTCATTTTGAAAATCATGAACAGCTGCTAAAAAAGATAAACTTTGCACAAAGAATATATATTCCCTATAGTCGTTGTGATCGTGTTTTGCGCTTATCGCAAATATTTAAGAATAAAGGTAGATTGCGTTTAGGACAAGCAGGGTATACTGATAATTCTCCCGCAATTTATGTTGATTTTTCGGAAGTAACTGGAATTTATCATGAATATTTTAGAGGCCCTTCTCCTTATAAAAAATTAGCAATTCGCCATTTTTTTTATGAAGTTTTTCACGGCGAGGAAGCAGCAACACACCATTTTAAAGTGCTTGCTGAAAATCACTATCGTTTGTTTTGAACAGTTGTTCCAGGGAACAAATAAATTTACTACTCAGTAGAGTATTTCTAAGTTATGGAAAATTATGCGCATTTTGTTAATTGAAGATGAAAAAGGCGTTGTACGCTTTATTTCTAAAGGACTTATTGAAGAAGGTTTTACGATTGATTCTTGTGAATCTGCGGAACTTGCTTTAGAACAAATAAAATATTGTGAATATGATCTCATTATACTTGATGTATCCTTACCTAAAATGAATGGTTTTGATTTTTTAGCTTTATTTCGCAAATCTAATAAAAAGACTCCTGTACTTATTCTTACAGCTAAGGATACTATTAGCGATAAAAGGTTGGGGTTTAAAAATGAATGTGATGACTATCTTACCAAACCATTTCATTTTGAAGAGTTGCTCTTTCGTATTCGCGCACTTCTCCGTCGAAACTCACATAGCTCTTCGGTGCTTTCTGTTGGAAAGATCCGTTTACAGGTTGAGGCGTTTAAGGTTTTTATCGAAGACGAATATATTTCACTAACTAAAAAAGAATTTGCATTACTACGTTATTTTTTAGCCAATGAAGACCGAGTGCTTTCGCGAACGCAAATACTCAATCATGTGTGGCAACAATCTCACGATATTGGTAGTAATGTCGTTGATGTGACAGTTAGGTCTTTACGTAAAAAAATTCATCGCGAAGGAATTCCGCAAATCTCAACTGTTTATGGAGTGGGTTATGTTCTCCAAAACGAATAGGACTATTCGCTTTAAGTTTACTTTTGTATTTGCCTCTTTTGTTACGCTAACATTGTGTTTGTTTTCGACAATTCTATACACGTTGCATACGCACCAAATCCAACAAAATATACAAAAATCATTGATGTTTACTATCAACCAAAGCGTTCGTAATTTTTTTGATTCGCATGGAAAATTTCACTTACATCACCAAGGAGAATCTAATAAAATTACTCAGTTTATCGCAATACAAATTCACAGTGAAGGGCGATTGCTCTACGCTTCTCATAATATTGAGTTACAAAATAAAGAATGTCTTATTGGTAAATATGTGTACACAAAAGATAATAAATTTCTCACCTTTGCGCGTTTATTTAGAAGCTTGGAAGGTACTTTTATTATCCGAGCATTTTATTTGCAAGAAGTGGAGAATGACAAACTAAATAAGTTAACATTTACTCTTATTTCATTGGTTATTCTTTGTACACTGTGTTCTGTTATTGGTGCATGGTACATTTCTTATAAACTACTCGCACCTTTTCGCGAAATAGCAAAAAATGCTTCGCGTATTAGTGTCGAGAATCTTAGTGAACGACTTAGTTATCCTGTAGAGAATGATGAAGTTGGCCAATTGTCGATAACTCTTAATAGTTTGTTTTCGCGCTTACAGAACTCATTTACAACATTAAAGAAATTTACAAGTAATGCATCTCACGAATTAAAAACGCCACTGACAATTATGCGCGGTGATATCGAAGTATTACTTCGCCGAGAGCGTTCTCCTGTTGAGTATGAACAAACTTTATCGTGCACGCTCAATGAAATTGAACGAATGAATAGTTTAATACAGGGATTATTACTACTTGCTCAAGCGGAAGGCGAAAAGAAAATTGCTATATCGCAAAGTATAGAATTAGCAGAAATAATCGAAAATACCAAAAGGCAACTTCAAAAAGTACATGACGATTCTCAGATTACTATAATAGAAAATATTGACAATTATATTTATGTAACAGGAGACCCTCTATGGATTCAGCAAATTGTTCAAAATCTTTTGAATAATGCTTTTCAAAACACACCGTTGGGCAAATCTATTACTATCTTATTATCTAAAAATGCTAATTATGCTGTACTTACGATAAAAAATACTGGTAAAGAAATTGCAAAAGAGGATATTCCCTTTGTTTTTGATCGTTTCTATCGTATATCATCCTCTAGTACGACAAATAAAGGTTTTGGTTTAGGGCTGGCGATATGTAAAGCGCTGGCAGAAAAACATCATGGATTTATAAAAGTAAAAAGCGTTAACAACGAAACGATATTTAGTCTTTATTTACCACTGGAAAAAGGTAATTCTCGACACTAGTATAGTGGATAGTGAACGCGCTTTATTCCTAATGCTGTAGTTGAAAAAATTATTTAACATAACGAGGCTCACTATGAAAAACAGCAATTCTCGGGCACGTCTTATTACCAGATACACAGTACATTTACTTACTGTTGTTATTATTATATATGTAGGATATTTGATAACTCAGTTTCTTATGAAAACAAAGCCAAAAGTGCGAAAAAGAACGTCGCAGCGAGAAGCTTTTGTTAAAACGATTGTCGTGACTACTAAAAGCTATACGACGAATATTGCTACTATGGGTACAATAACACCATCGCAGAGAATTGATGTTTTTCCTCAAATAAGTGGTAAGTTATTGAGCGTTTCGCCATCTTTGGTTCCTGGAGGATTTCTAAAAAAAGGAAGTGCGATAGCCAAAATTAATCCGATTAACGAGAAGCGGAATGTTGCCGAAGCAGAGGCTTCATTGGCTATAGCAGATGCGCAACTTAAACGAGCGCAGCAAGATTATCAAGTTGCCGAGCAGCGTCTTGTTGTAGAACAAAAAAAAGCAAAAGCGAATCTCAAATCAGCAACGAAACAATACGAAAATGCTTTACAACAATCGCAGCGTCAAGAGCAACTTTTACAAAGGAAACTAACTAGTGAAGAAGTATATGAGGTTGCTAAAACGACGACTATTCAAAAAAATTCTGAGTTAGAAAATGCACGTTTGCGCCTCAGTGAATTACAAACGGAACGCGAAGCGTTGAAATTAAAAAAGCAAGATATTGTGCTTGCAAAACAGCAGGTTAGTTTACAGTTGATACTGTTAGAAAAAGCACAACAGAATTTAAAATATACAAATATTACTACTCCGTTTGATGCTTTTGTTATAGAAAAACGCGTAGGGCTAGGATCTACAGTTACAGAAGGCACTAATATCGCAACGATTGTTGCTGTGGATTATTATTGGGTGGAAGCGACAATTCCTGTACGCCAGTTGTCATGGATTACTTTGCCTAGAAGTGGTAATAAGGGAAGTGTCGTAAAGGTAACGGACCGTTCCTGGGCCAAAAATATTTTTCGCGAAGGCAGCGTAGAGCGCTTGTTACCACAGTTAGAACCAGAAGGTAAGATGGCGAAACTACTTATTCGCATCAAGGATCCTTTACTACGTTCACAAACAAGTTCAGAGAAACCTATTTTGCTACTGGGTTCTTTTGTTCGTTTAGAAATAAAAGGAAGAACGCTCAATAATGTGATACAAATTTCTCGTCAATATCTTCAGGATGGAAGATTTTTGTGGGTACTTGTAGATAATCAATTGCAAAAACGTTTGATTAATATTGTGTGGCGCGAAAAAGATTATGTTTTCGTAGATAGCGGAATTGCAAGTGGAGAAAAAATGATCGTATCGCAAATTCCTGGGGCAGTAGTTGGCATGGTAGTGAAAGAGATTCAATAATGAAAAATGATAAACCTACTGGTTCAATAACATGGATGGCTAAGAATTCTGTCGCTGCAAATTTAGTTATGTTGATATGCTTGATCGGTGGTTTTTTTGCCCTAAGTTATATCAAACAAGAGGTTTTTCCTGAAATAGATTTGGACGTAGTTCGAGCGTCTGTTGCTTATCCCGGAGCAAGCCCTGAAGAAGTTGAAAAAGGTATTGTTAAGCCGATTGAGGAGGCCATTCGGAATTTAGAAGGTGTGAAAGAAATACAAGGAGAAGCGCGCGAAGGCTCAGGCACTGTTAGTGTTGAACTCGTTGAAGGTGAGGATTTACAAAAACTCGCTAACCAAATTCGCGATGAAGTAGAACGTATTCGAACATTTCCTGAGGATGCTGAAGAACCGCGTGTACAAATTGTCTCGCGCAAACGCCAAGTGTTAGACCTTGTTATTTATGGAGATGTTGATCGCCGCGCATTACATTATTATTCTGAAGTTGTACGTGACGATTTACTACGCAATGCAAATATAACGCAAATAGAAGTATCTGGTTTACCTGCAATGGAAATTGGCATTCAAGTTTCCCAGGAGACATTGCGCTACTATAACCTTACCATTGATGAGATAGCGCGTCGCGTGCGCAGTTCTTCATTAGAGTTACCATTTGGTGCGATTAAAGCTGCAAATGGTGAAATTTTATTGCGGATGACTGAGCGCCGCGATTATGGAAGGCAATTTGCTCAAATTCCAATTATTACTAACACCGATGGTAGTGAAATTACTCTCGAAGAAATCGCAACTATTAATGATGGCTTTGAAGAAAGCGATTATATCGCGACATTTGATGGCAAGCCTGCTGTAATGCTTGAAATTTTTCGTATTGGTCGGCAAACTCCAGTTGAAGTTTCTGCTGCAGTAAACAATAGCCTTGAAAAATTGTATGGTGTGCTTCCTAAAAATTTAAATGTCTCTATTCTACGTGATCGCTCTATTATATTTGAGCAGCGTGTGGACTTATTACTTCGTAATGCTGCGATAGGTTTATTACTTGTACTTGTATCTTTAGGTTTATTTTTAGAAATTCGTCTGGCATTTTGGGTTATGATGGGAATACCTATTTCGTTTTTGGGCTCAATGCTTATTCTTCCCTTTACAGGTCTTTCTTTTAATATGGTTTCTTTGTTTGCCTATATTGTTGCTTTGGGGATAGTTGTCGATGATGCTATTGTCATTGGTGAAAATATCTACCAGTATCGCGAAAAAGGAATGTCGCATTTAGATGCTTCTATAGCGGGCGCAAAAGATATGGCAGCCCCTATTACTTTTAGCATTTTGACAAATATAGTTACTTTCATGCCTTTGTATTTTATGCCCGGTCGAATGGGAAAGTTTTTTTGGCAAATTCCAGTGGTGGTTATCACTGTTTTTACCATTTCTCTTTTGGAATCTTTATATGTGTTACCAGCGCATTTAGGACACCAAAAAAGTAATGAGTCAACTGGGTTTTTAGTTCGATTTCAACGTATCTTTAGCTCTAGTTTAATGTGGGGAGTTCATAATATTTATAGCCCTATTATTCGCTGGTTACTTCCTTTGCGTTATATTGCTTTGGCAGTGTCGCTGACTATTTTGATGATTATAGGTGCATGGACGATGAGTGGTCGCATGGGGTTTCAGTCTTTTCCTCGTATTGAGTCCGACTACTCCAATGTGAATGTGATTATGCCTTTTGGTACTCCGATTAGTAAAACTTTTTCAATTAGTGAACAAATTGTGGATGCTGCTATTGCTAGCCGTGACGAAATTGAACAAAAATTTGTCAAAGGTATTTTTGCTGAAGTAGGAAAAGATGGTAGTCACAATTTACGTGTTCGCACTTATCTAGTGGATGCAAATAGTCGTAAAAAAGTTGGTATATCAACAACCGAGTTTACCAATAGGTGGCGTGATAAAAGTGGTAAAATTACAGGAGCTGAGTATGCTAGGTTCGCCGCTGACTCTGGAGGGCCAAGTAGTGGAGCAGCGCTTACGATTGAGTTGTCATATAGTGATTCTGAGGTTCTAAAAAAGGCGAGTAAAGAGCTTGCAACTGCAATTAGCGAACTCCAATATACTGCTGATGTTGATGATGGACATCAAAAAGGAAAAGAGCAATTGGATTTTATTGTGTTACCTGAGGGAAAAGCTTTGGGCTTGACTTCAACGCAAATAGCAAGGCAGCTGCGTAATTCCTATTTAGGAGCTGAAGTTACTCGTCAATTACGAGGGCGAAATGAGGTAAAAATTAAAGTGTTGTTAGCGGAAGAAGAGCGTATTAGCGAACACAATTTAGAACAAATGATCGTTCGAACCTCACAAGGTCGCGAAGTCATGCTCTATGAAATTGCTATGTGGCAACGTGGTTATGCTTACACTGCAATTAACCGCCGCGATGGACGCAGAGTCGTTCAGGTGACAGCAAATGTCGAACCACGAGGAAAAACTCTCGAAGTTTTGAATAAAATAGAGGCGGAAATTCTACCGCGATTAAAAAAAATGTATCCAGGCTTAATATCTAGTTTTCAAGGACGCCAAGCAGATCATCGTGAATCGTTATCAGGGCTTACTAATACTTTTATTTTAGCGCTCTTTGTTGTGTATGCTCTTATGGCGATACCGTTTCGCAGTTATGTACAACCTCTCATTATAATGTTTGCGATACCATTTGGTTTTGTTGGTGCAATACTCGGTCACCTCATTATGGGTTATACGCTTTGTATACCAAGCATTCTAGGGATTATTGCTCTTTCTGGAGTTGTCGTTAACGATTCATTAGTGTTAGTGGATTGTGTAAATCGTTTGCGTGAACGCGAACAAGATGGTTCTATCACTGACACGCTGGTCAGTGGTGCATGTCAACGTTTTCGGCCAATTTTGTTTACAACAATTACCACTTTTTGTGGTTTGATGCCGATGATATTTGAAACTTCTCGTCAAGCAAAGTTTCTTATTCCAATGGCCATTTCTTTAGGTTTTGGTATTGTCTTTGCAACATTAATAACTCTTATTCTCGTACCGTGTTTGTATCTTGTTGTTGAAGATATGCGTGCACTTTATCGAAAGTGCTCGCAGTATTTGGAATAGAGCTAGTCATTATAGGATTGAAAAACTATTGGAATATTTAAATAGAACACGTAGCTATTTTACTTGTTGCTTTTTTAAAAGTTCGTGAATTTTTTTTTCAATTGCATTGAAAGACGTAAGAGTTATTTTTTTTTCGACACGACTATTGTCCCAATTTACAATCATATTTGCAGCAGTACCTAGTTTTTGGTTTTTGGATATTGTAGTGAGAAGTTTATAAATGATGCGTGGTGTCATATCTAGTTGGTATTGTGTTCGATTACCTTTTGTGTCCAAAATGTATAGGTAACCTGTCGTGGATGAAAGATAGATTTCTTTTCTGGTTTTTGGGGTATCTGTTTCATATAAAATTTCAATTTGTAGATTGTCTACTACTTTACTAGGAAAAGAATACAACTGCTTTTGTTTTTCAATATAAGAATATAAGCTAGGGATAGTGATATTTTTTTCTAAACGATTTTCACCCCAAGTAACTACAGTTTTAATGGTTGCGTAGTTTTCACTGTCTTGTAACCACATGAATTTTTTTTGGCGTAATATACGAATAAAACTTTGTAAATCTTCTTGGGAAATATCAAAGCGGTGTAATTCTTTTCGCTCTTTATCGATAAGAGACATATGCCCTTCTCCGATTAATAATCGTATATATTTTCCGTATTCAGAAAAGAGATCATTGTGTTGTTCTATTTCTATTACTAGATCGCGAGGAGCTGTTAGTGGTAGGCGAAACGGCAGCGCCATTTTTTTATCGACAAAGTTTTCTACTATGTATACAAATGAGCTAAGATTCCAAATTGAGTTTAATCTTTTATCTGTTTTTTTTCCGCTTTGTATAATAAAAAGAGTTTCTTTCTCTATGTTACCTGTATTTTTTATTTGGGCATTTTTTAGTTTTGAATACAGAGACTGCATATCTTTTTTGGTAGTTGTGAAAAAGTATTTTTTATCTAAGGTTTGAATAAAACTTTGTTTTAGAGAGATGAATATTTCTTGGTATTCTACTGCGAGTTTTGTTTGTCCTTTATGAGTAACAGAAAAAAAAGTGTTAGGCAAAATCTGGTATTCATTTGTTGAATGGTGCCGTAAACAACTTGTTAAGAGACAAAAACATATGAATATTGAGATTTTGTACATATTGTCTTTCTAAGAATTGATCGTATGTTTTGTATTTTAATGGGGATGTGTTTCTATATCAAAAGTATTTAATAGAGTTTGTAAACTCTATTAAATACCTTTGGGCAGAGCCCAACGAATTTGTTTGGTAATTTATTTTTGTTGGCTCGCTTGTTCCTCTTCTGAAAATAGATGACAACGTACAATGTGTTCATTTTCTGTACCAGTATCAATTACAGGTGGAACTACTGCTTTACAGATTTCTTTTGCGTGAATACAGCGTGGGTGAAAAGGGCATCCGCTAGGAGGATTGATTGGAGATGGAACATCTCCCTCTAGTACGATGCGATCTATATTGCGATTTGGATTGGGTTCAGGAATAGCTGAAAGTAGCGCTTGTGTATAAGGGTGTTTTGGTGATTTATACAAATCTTCGGCCTTGGCTTTTTCAACCATTCGTCCAAGATACATAACAGCCACTTCATCACAAATGTGTTGGACTACAGCTAAGTCGTGAGCAATAAACAAAAATGAAATACCAAACTCTTGTTGTAGTTTACGTATTAAGTTTAATACTTGCGATTGTACAGATACATCAAGTGCAGAAACCGGTTCGTCTGCTACGATAAACTTAGGGTTCATTGTTAGTGCTCTTGCTATACCAATACGTTGACGCTGTCCACCTGAAAACTCATGTGGATAGCGGTGCATGTATTGACGTCTTAGCCCAACGAGATCCATGAGGCTTACTACTTTATCGTATCTCTCTTGTGGTGTTCCTATCTTATGTATTTCTAGTGGTTCTACGATGATTTGAAATACTGTTAATCGCGGGTTTAGAGAAGCAAATGGATCTTGGAAAATAATTTGCAATTGACGGCGCATTGCCACCATTTCTTCAGGAGAGTATTTGGTGATATCTTTTCCTTCAAATATTATCTCACCCTCTGTTGGTTCGTGCAAACGCAGAACAGCTCTTCCTAAAGTAGATTTTCCGCAACCTGATTCACCTACTACTCCTAAGGTTTTACCTTTTTGTAAAGTAAAACTCACATCATCAACAGCTTTTACATTTCCCACTACTGTGCGAAAAAAGCCACCTTTGATAGGGAAGTATTTTTTTATATTTTTAACTTCGAGTAAATTATCCATGGCGATCCTCTATTTGTAGGGGTGGTAACAAGCGACGCCGGCCTGCGTTTCTTCGTTTATTGATAGCTCTGGTGGTTTAACTTTGCATTCTTCTGTTGCGCGTTCACAACGATCTGCAAAACGACATCCAGATGGTAAATTGCCCAAGTCGGGAACCGTTCCCTCTATTGTGGGTAGAAACTCAACTTTTTCGTCTAAAACACGAGGAATTGATGCGAGTAAACCTTTGGTGTAAGGGTGTTGTGGACTATTAAAGATTTGGTCCACTGTTCCTACTTCAGCAATATGCCCGCAGTACATAACAATAACACGTTGACAGAATTCTGCTACAACTCCGAGGTCGTGAGTAACTAAAATTACTGCCATGTTTTGTTTCTTTTGCATTTCGCCCATCAAGTCCATCACTTGTGCTTGAATGGTTACATCTAATGCAGTAGTCGGTTCATCGGCGAGGAGCAAATGTGGGTTGCATGAAAGAGCCATTGCAATCATCACTCGTTGTCTCATACCACCTGACATTTGATGTGGATAATTATGTACGCGTTCGGCAGGAGCAGGTATTCCTACATCCTCTAACATTTGGATTGCCATTTTTAAAGCTTCTTTTTTATTAACTTTCTTATGGCGCATAATAACTTCCATCATTTGGTTTCCCACTGTGAAAACAGGGTTGAGCGCTGTCATCGGCTCTTGGAAAATCATGGAAATATCATGGCCACGCATTACGCGTAGTTCTTCTTCTGATAAACCGACGAGTTCTCGGCCTTTGTAATTAATACTTGATCCTGTACCAATACGTCCAGGAGGAGAAGGAATTAAGCCTAATATAGAAAGAGAGGTAATGGACTTTCCACAACCGGATTCTCCTACTAAGCCAACGGTTTCTCCTTCAAAAATATCAAAACTAATACGATCTACGGCTCTTATTAGTCCATTTTCCGTATTGAATTCAATCACTAAGTCTTTGACACTAAGAAGTGGAGTAGTCATTTTTTCTTTCTACTTTTCTATGAAACTTTTTTCGGATCTAAAGCATCTTGCAGGGCATCAGCAAAAATATTGAACGCCATCACAAGAACAAATAAGAAAACAGAAGCGGCAAAAAAGTTATTGTAAACTCCAGCAGGTACCTGCTGAGTTGATTCAGCAATCATTTTTCCCCAACTTACTGTATTTTTTACACCTAGGCCAAGATAACTCAAGATAACTTCTGATTTAATCGCGCTAACAAAAGCAATGGTTGCTTGTACTAATAAAATATGAAAAGTGTTTGGAAGTATATGCTTGAAAATAATCTTAGAACCAGGAACTCCGATCGCATGCGCAGCTTCTACAAATTCGAGATGTTTTAGCTTGATAACTTCACCGCGCACTAAACGAGCGGTGGCTGTCCAAAAAGTTGCGATCATTGCGATATGCATTGCAAAGTACTCAAAGCCTTTAATTCCCCAACTGGCATTTAAATACACTGCAAATGTATTGACGGCGAAACCAACGGCAGCCACAAAGAGATAGAAGGGAATACAGTCAATACAACCTATGATCCACAAAAAGAATTCGTCGATCCATGTACCACTAAAGTAACCAGAGATACAACCAACAACAGCTCCTAGTATTGTTGCAGCAAGGGCAACTACTAAACCTACTTCGAATGCTGTTTTGGTGCTAAAAATAGTTCTTTGGTATACATCTTGTCCTAGTGCATTTGTACCAAACAAGAATTCTACAGATGGTCCTTCTTCTTTGTGGGTAGGATTTAGTTCGCTCCACTCGGTGGCCCACAATCCCAAAGCCACGCCAAGGGCAATAATACCGTATAAACATACGATACTAAAAGAGAGTACGCCCATTTTATCGCGAAAAAATTTGCGAAAAGCTTTGCTCCAGAGGGTCTCTCGTTTAATGTTTTCTTGTGTATTTGTCATTTTAATGAAATCCGTGGGTCAACAACTTGATAAAGAATATCGGTTAGTGTTAAGAAAACTAAATAAAGAATCGCTGTACAAACAACAGCTGCTTTAGTAACTGGTTGGTCGCCGTTAACTATAGCATCGTAAACGACAGATCCTACTCCAGGTATCCCAAAATACGATTCAATGATAATGCTTCCACCTATAATTACAAAAGGAAGTGAAAGTATGATCCGCGTAAGTATAGGAATAAGACTGTTCTTTAAAACATGTTTGAACAGAAGTCGTACAGGGCCGCAGCCAAAAGCTTTTGCTGTTCTTACGTGATCTCTTGTCAATTCTTCGACAAAAACCGCACGATAAAAGCGAGTGTTATAACCTACGCTTACAAAAATAGTACATAGGGTCGGTACGGTAACGTATTCCATATAATCGAGAATATTAAATTCTTGGAGATTCATTCCTACTTCCCAGCCTGTTGACGGGAACCAGTTGAGTCCACTACTGGAACAAAAGAGTAATTGAAAAACAATTACTACAATGAGAAAACTAATACTCATCCCCACTACCGCACCAGCCATAATTCCTTTATCTAAACGCCGCCCCCTATGATAGGCGGCCCATAACCCAAAGACAATACTTATGAGATTTCCAAAGACAAAGCCTGGCAAGGCAACGAGAATTGAAACAGGTATAGTACTCGAAAACATTTCCGTTACTTTACGGTTGGTTGAATTTGATTCACCAAAATCGAAGGTAACAACAGATTGGAGGAAGTTACCGTAGCGCACAATAAAAGGCTTGTTCTGTCCGAGTTTTTCACGTTCGCGTTCTAAGTCTTCTATGGTCGCATTTTTTCCTAATTTTTCATAGGCCATATCTGGTCCGAAGTAGACCATTAGAGTAAAACTAAGTAAGGTGACCCCCAAAATCAGGGGGACACTATACAATAGCTTACGTAGAGTATATCGTAAGGTATCCATTAAACTCTATTTTCCTTATTTATCGTTGTTCTTTGAAGGGTTTTCGGCTTTATTTTCGCCATTTGTTTTTTTACTTTCTTTTTTTGGTGTGTCTTTCTTATTGTTCTTTTTGTTTTTACTTTTTGTTTTGGTTTTCTTTTTGTTGATTTTCTTTTCTTCGATAACATCTATGTATTTGAATACGTTACTCAGTATTTCACGAGTAGGATATTGAATTGTCTTTTTACTCCATAGTTTTAAACGTGTACGAGAAAAACCGAACATTCCAACACACTCTTCTAAAAGAATTTCTGTCATTTGTTTGTATAACTTCGTTCTTTCTTCACAATCAGGCATTGGTTTAGCTTTGTCGAAAAGTTCGTTGTATTTAGGGTGATTTAAGTTAGATGCGTTTGAACCAGGAGATGCATTCTCGCCATAGAAAAGTTGCATTACATTTTCAGCATCAGGATAATCTAGTCCCCAACCATAAGCGTTGATTATGTTTTTTCTGGTTTTCATTGATTTATTCAAGTCACCGAAAGAAGAAAACTCTTGTGGTTGAACTTTGTCTTTTGGAAAACCTATTTCTACAAGCCAGCCGCGCACTTGTTCAAAAAATTGCGTAGATGTTGCTGAGGCAGCGTATGGATAAGTGAATATCGGTAAGTTGGAAGCAGTCCAACCAGCTTCTTTTAGAAGTTTCTTGGCACCTTCTACATCGCGAGTAATAGAATCATTAGGAAATTCGGTATAACCGGAAACTCCTGGAGGGATAATACCTACAAAAGGTTCGCCTATACCAGCGTAAAATGTATCAATACGATCTTGCCAATCGAAAGCTTTGCGAATAGCTAAACGCAGAGCTTTGTTCATTTCATTGCGTTTAGGGTCATCACTATATCCAAAAGTAGGGTCGTCCATATTAAATACTGAAAATACAAACCCAGCTTCGCGTTCGTAAGCAAAATGGAATTTTTTAGCTAATTCAGGAGTAATTGTTGGAGGTTTTTTGTTTATGATCGCATTTTTAATTTGGTCTTTTGGGATGACTCCAAAGTGAATTTCATTTCCTTTATTCAAGGAATTCCAACGTTGCACGTCTTGTTTCATGAAACTGATAACGACATTGTCAACGATAGGAAGCGTTTTGCCATGAAGAGCCTTGATTCCTGTAAAACCGTGCTTTTCTTCATCATAACCTTCATAGTAGATGTCAAAAACTTCTTTGCGGTAGTTCGGGTTTTTAATTAAAACAACCTTCGTGTTATTAAAAGATTTGAGCATAAATGGACCAGAACCTACCAAGTTTGTAGTAAGTTGTTTTCCATATTTATCTACTGACTCATAAGGCACAACAGATGCAAAACCCATCGCAAGAGTATAAAGAATTTGTGGGTATGGTTTGGTTAATGTCATTTGTATGGTGTACTTGTCTGTAGCTTTTAAACCTTCGATTACTTTGCTGTAGTCTGTAGTTCCTGCTTTTTCTGCTTCATTTCCCCAAGCATCAAGACCTACTATTCTATCACGCCACAGCCATGATCCTTGTGAGCTGTTTTTTGGATCAAAATGACGTTTAAGAGAATAAACGAAATCTTCAGCAATTACTTCGCGCCCTTCGCCCTTTGGATTGTCCTTTGTTTTAAAACAAGCATTGTCAATATACTTAACACCTTGTTTAATTTTGATTGTATAGACTAAGCCATCTTCGCTAATTTGTGGCATTTTTTCTGCCAAATTAGGCTTAAGTTCATAAGGACCGCGCTTCAAGTATTTGTATTCGTACAAAGTATCATATACAGCAGTTGTAATTCTGTTTGCATATGTTGTAGCACTTTCAATAGGATCTAGTTTTGTAGGAGCACCATCCTCTGAGTGCCAATATGTTTTACCTTGAGTAGATTTTCTTTCTCCACAGGAAACTGTGAGAAATATACTCAGTACAATACCAACAAAAGTGATTAACCTCATGAATTACCTTTCTAAATATATCTTGATTCGTTATGATGAATTGCAACCGTTTTAGTTGAAGTGAAGGCATTTGTACTAGTAAAAACAAAGTACTTTTACTTCAATTAATTATTTACATAGTTATCTATTTTGGCAAATTTTATTAATTATTACAACTATCATATCAAAAAACTTTTCGAGGTACAAATGAGCGTTTGTTACGATAATATAAAGGACGCAACTTGCGTTTTGCAAAATATAGTTCACCACACACCTGTTTTTACTTCGCAAATAATCAATGAGCTAACCGGAAATAACGTATTCTTCAAGTGCGAAAATTTCCAAAAGATGGGGGCTTTTAAAATTCGCGGAGCTTACTACGCAATGAGTAAAATAGGTGATAATAATAGTGGCATCCTTGCGTACTCTTCAGGAAACCATGCCCAAGCGATCGCTTTATCGGGAAAACTTTTAAAAAAGAACACTACTATTATTATGCCAGAAGATGCGCCACAAGTGAAAATGAATGCGACAGCAGCATATGGAGCAGAAATCATTACTTATGATCGCGAAAAAATAACAAGAGAAGAACTTGCGCAAGACGTAGCAAAAAAACGCAAACTTGCTATTATCCCTCCCTATGATCATGTTGATATTGTTGCAGGGCAAGGTACAGTGGCAAAGGAGTTTCTTGAGGAAGTGGGAGAGCTAGATTATCTGTTAGTGCCTTGCGGCGGTGGAGGTTTACTTTCTGGTAGTGCCATTAGCACTAAACACCTTTCACCTAATTGCCAAGTTGTAGGTGTAGAGCCGGAACAAGCCGATGATGCAACGCGATCTTTTATGAGTAAGAAATTGTGCTCTGTGCACAATCCGATTACAATAGCTGACGGTGCACGCACGCCTTCCCTAGGAAAAATAACATTTCCACTCGTTTTGCGTTATGTCGATACAATGCTAACGGTATCGGAAAACTCTATTATCGATAGTATGCACTATTTGTGGGAGCGAATGAAGCTAGTGGTGGAGCCCACTGGTGCGTTGGGAATGGCAGCTCTATATGAAAAAAAACTAGCTGTAACAAACAAAAAAATTGGGGTAATTATCAGTGGCGGGAATATTACAATTGATAAAAGTTGGTTTGCTTAGTTTAAACAGTAGCAGATCTTAGTTTTCAATGGAGTAAAGCGTGAAACGCTATAAAATTAGAGGGGAAACACTTCATGAAGTAGAGCCGAATACAGAGCATTTGGGTTGCTGTTTTTATCTTGAGAAAATAGATCCTGAAAAATTAACAGGAGTGAGTTTTGACAATTGTTCGTTTCGAGGAAGTAGACTTTCTGTCGATTTATCAGAGAAGAACTTAAAAGAAATTCCCAAATGGATTTTTTCTATTTCTTCTATTGAAAATTTAAATCTACATAAAAACAAGCTCACAAGATTACCAGAAGAAATAGGACAACTTTCTTCTTTGCAAAGTTTATCTCTAGATAACAATGAGATTACGGAATTACCAAGAGAGATAGGACAACTACATTTTCTCGAACATCTTTCTTTAAACAACAACAAACTTATAAAGTTGCCAAGAGAAATAGGACAACTTTGTTCTCTTAAAACTCTATGTTTAAAGAATAACAAACTTGTAAAGTTACCAAAAGAAATAGAGCAGCTTTCTTCATTAGCAGTTTTGTATGTAAACAATAACAAACTTAAAAAGCTGCCAAAAGAAATAGGACAGCTTTATTCTCTTGAGATACTATCTCTTGAAATTAACAATATTGTAGAGCTACCAAAAGAAATAGGAACACTTTCTTCTCTTGAAGATCTATAATTTGGGCCATTTGGTTTTTTGTAGTATGCTACTATAAATTCTTGTACTAGACCAATGAACCTTCCCTGCGTATATCCTACCTAGTCGAGATTCACATGCCGATAGATTTACAAAATCAGCTTTCAGTTTTAATTTGGCGATATTTTCTAAGTGTAGAAATGTATCGTGAATTTGTTTGTCTTTAGAAATGGAGAGAATCAAAGCTGATAGTTGCGGAATTTCGGGAATTGCTTTACCGTGAACGGCAAAGTGCACTATTATTTTGCCTGAGGATGAAAAGTTAACTTTGAGTATGGGGCAACGGCATGCTTACCTTGTTGTAGAAGACAACACTCTTTGTTTACAATCGATGAATAGTAACACGTTTGTAAATGGTCAAAAAATAGAAAAAAATATGCAAGTTATTACAAACAACACAGAAGTAAAAATGGGTAACATACACTTTTCGTTTTATAATGGAAATGAATGATTGTATCTGGGTCCTCAAATACTCTGTGTTTTACAATAAAAAAAATATAAACTTTTTTTATAATAAAAAATGTTGCACAATGGTTACGTAGAAAGTATAATTAAATGTTCCACAAAATTTACCATTCCTTTAACTCTAATTTATTGGAAACATAAGTGGCTCAACACTTTAACAATGAATTCATAGAACAAGTAAGAGAAACAGCTGATATTATTCCTGTTATTTCTCATTACTTGGAGATAAGAAAAACCGGAGCAAACTACAAAGCTTGCTGTCCATTTCATAACGAAAAAACTCCATCTTTTGTCGTCAGTCCTCAAAAACAAATTTTTAAGTGTTTTGGATGTGGAAAAGCAGGTAATGTGTTTCATTTTGTTATGGAGATAGAAGGCTCTTCATTTCCTGAAGCGGTTGAATACCTCGCAAAAGAATACAATATCCCTCTTCCAGAAAAAAGTAAAGCTTTTGAACGCGAACAAAAGAAAAATGTTGGTGTTATGGAAGCTCTAAATTGGGCAAGTATTTTTTTTCAAAGGTATTTGACAAGTGAGCAAGGAAAAGAAGCAAGAGAATATTTGCTGTATCGCGGAATAACCAAGAGCACGATGGAAAAATTTGAACTTGGTTATGCTCCTAAAGGGTGGGATAATTTTTTAAAAGAAGCAAAGCAAGAAGGTTTTGAAGAGCAGGTGTTGTTAGATGCAGGTCTTATCATACAAAAAGAAAATGGTTATTATGATCGTTTTCGTAATCGTATTATATTTCCGATATGGAACAGCCGTGGAAAAGTAATTGCTTTTGGCGGGCGAGTTTTGAGCAGCGAAGATCAGCCAAAGTACTTAAATTCTCCGGAAACATCTCTTTTCCAAAAGAAAAAAACGCTGTATGCCTTTCACTTGGCAAGAGAAACTATTTCTCAGTCTAAACAAATTGTGATTATGGAAGGTTACACTGATGTACTTATGGCCCATCAAAAAGGATTTAGTGGGGCTGTTGCCACGTTAGGAACGGCTTTGACACCGGAACATGCAAGTTTTATTAAACGTTATTCGGAACGCGCGGCGTTAGTATTCGATGGCGATTCTGCTGGAATGAATGCTGCCTCTCGTTCTTTAGAACATTTTTTAAAGAAAAGTATAGAAGTAAGAATAGCTGTTCCGCCTGAAAAACTCGACCCTTTTGATTTTATGCGTGAGTATGGAATTGATGGCTTTCGCGATATGTTAAACAATGCTCAGGATTTTTTTGATTTTGAGTTGGAGCAACATAAAAAACAATATGATATAAGCACTATACAAGGTAAGCGAAGTGTTATACGCGAATTATCAAAAACGGTAATTACTATTCCTGATGAAATTACAAAAAGATTGTTTGCACAAAGAATGGTAGATGTTTTTCATGTACCTTTAGATAATATTCTACTTGAGTTAGGAATTAGAAGAAAAAAAACTTCTGTTCCTCCTATGCAAAATACACAGTCTTATGTGAATGCTTTGGCATTAGCAGAACAAAACTTTGTTATTGCGGCTGTAATGCAACATCCAAATTTAGGAGCTAAAGTATTTGAGTATTACAGTGCTAGCGATTTTCACGATCCTAAAGTTGCAAAAATAGCATCTATTGTAGCGGAATATATAGCAAAAAATCAACCTATAGAACTTGCCTCTCTTTCTGCTAAATTAGAGCCAGAAGTAGGTCAAGAACTAGTGTCTATCTATTACAGCGAAAATCTTGAAAACCTTGAAAAAACGGCAGAACGATTAAAAAGAACAATAAAAGGTCTAATACGCCAGAAAAAAAGAGCTCAAATGAATAAGCTGCGACAACAACTGCTTACTTCTGCTGAGAACGAAGAACAACAAAAACAAATACTATTGGATGCTCAAGAAGTTTGTAAAACTCGCATGCGAGATATAGAATAAAAGGAGAATTCTTCTATGGAAAAGGTCGTTGATTCCGACTTGAAAGCTGTTTTAGAAACAGGAAAACAAAAAGGATTTCTTACTTACGACGAGTTTAATGACTTGCTTCCAGATGAGGACCCAGAAAAGTTAGACAACATTTTGATGACTCTTGATGAGCATGGAATTGAACTAATCGATGAAGATAGTACTGATATCAGTTTAGATCGCGATCTTAGAGAAGGCGATGAAGAAATTGATGAAGAAATGATCATCGAAGATACTTATAGTGAGCGTATTGACGATCCTGTTCGTATGTACTTAACCCAAATGGGTGAAATTCCGCTTTTGAAAAGAGAAGAAGAAATAAAATTAGCAAAAAAAATAGAACTTACAAGAAAGCGTTTTCGCAAAAAAGTACTGGAGTCAGAAGTTTCACTAGAGGTTGCTCTTGAGATACTTATTGATGTACAAAACGGTGAGTTGGCTTTTGACCGAACTCTTCGAGGTAACAATACTCTTGAACTCAAAAAAACCGATATGGAGTCTCGTCTTTTTGAAAATATAGAGACTTTAGGTAAAATGTTAGAAAAGAACAGAAAAGATTTTAAAGAGTATTTGAGTAGTAAGCCTCTGTCTTCTGAGAGAACAAAATTAGTAAAACGAATCAGAAGCCGCAGAAAAAAAGGTGTTATTCTCTTAGAAGAATTGGGATTACAAACCAAAAAAATACGTCCGATGATGCAAGAACTACAAAAACTATCGCGTAAAGTACAATCGTGTTTACGCGAATTAAAAGAAATCGAAGGAAATCGTCGGCGAACATCAAGAGTAAAAAAACTCAAAAAAGATCTAGAAGAACTGTTATTCAAGACAAGAGAAAGCCCAGAAAAGCTAAAACGACGCGTGGAGCAAGTAGAGGAACGATACGAAGAGTATGAAAGTGCAAAACGCAAATTGTCTAGTGGTAACTTAAGACTTGTAGTTTCTATTGCTAAAAAATATCGAAACCGAGGTCTAACATTTCTCGATTTAATTCAGGAAGGCAATACCGGTTTAATGAAGGCCGTTGAAAAATATGAATACCGTCGAGGATTCAAGTTTTCAACATACGCAACATGGTGGATTAGGCAAGCAATAACCAGATCAATTGCAGAACAAGCACGAACGATTCGTATTCCTGTACATATGATCGAAACGATGAGTAAATTGCGTAATGTGTCTAAGAAATTAATTCAGAAAAAAGGTCGCGAACCAACCATTGAAGAGATTTCAAAAGAAACAAACATCTCCATTGATGAAACAAAACGCGTGATGAAAATAGCGAAGCTCCCTATTTCATTAGACCGCCCAATTGGAGAAAGCGATGATTCTTACTTTGGAGATTTCATCGAAGATGAAGGAGCTGAATCACCTGTTACAGCAGCCACACACGAAATGTTGAAAGACAAAATAGAAAGTGTTTTGCAAACGTTAACATATCGCGAACGCGAAATTATCAAATTGCGTTACGGTATAGGTGATGGTTATACATACACATTAGAAGAGGTGGGAAAACTATTTAACGTAACTCGCGAACGCGTTCGCCAAATAGAAGCAAAAGCCGTACGAAAACTACAACACCCTGTACGTGCTCGGAAATTAGAAGGCTTTTTAGATCGCGATCATCTATAAGATGAGTTATGGAAATAGTAGGATACTCCTATTTCAAATTGTGTTATAAAGTTTTATTACAAGAGGGGAATTTCCCCTCTTTTTTTATGAATTGGTTGATAAGCTATTATTGATTTACACTAGTACTGATAAATGTTGACACATCCTAGGTGAAAGGTAACAAATAATGATTAAATGTTGCTTGCTATTTTTTTTGGGCTTATGCACATTTCTTAACGCGCACACATTTTGGTTACAACCATCTTTTTATACACCAAATTTAAATGATATTACTAAAATAAAAATTTTTATTGGTCATGTAACAGAAGCTGAAGAGTATACAAGGAACCCTTACCATATCAAAAAATTCCTGTTAAACCATCAGCAAAAAAGCACGCCAATTGTTGGTATTGATGGACGTTCTCCTGCTGGTTTTTTTAGAACAGCAAAAGAAGGGTGTTATACTGTAACTTACGAAAGCTTAACAAGTTTGTCGTCTCTCCCCGTAGAACGGTTCCAAGAATATCTCAAAAAAGAAGTATTGACTGATGTTGATATTCCCAAAAAGGAGATTATTCACGAATATTATTTACGTTGCGCAAAAACACTTATCCAAGTTGGAAAAGAAAAAAAATATCATCCTTGTAAAGTAGGTATGCCTTTAGAATTAGTTTGTAAAAACAATCCCTATGATCTTGCAGAATCTGAAGATCTTAATATACTGCTATTACATAACGACAAACCTGTTGCAAACCATAAACTGCGAATTATATCTCTAGAAGATTATTCGGAAACGGTGATGAAAACGGGAGATAATGGTGAAGCTAAGCTTAAGCTTATGTCTGGAAAATGGTTAATTGCAGCTATTATTATAAAAAAACATATGGCTACTCCCAATATTGATTTTGATAGTTTTTGGGCATCTGCTAGTTTTTCTATTCCAAGCAAAAAGTAAACATGATACAGAATCCTATTTTTATTGTTGGTTGCTCGAGATCGGGAACATGTATGTTGGGGGAAGTTCTAAAAAAACATCCTCATATTCACTGTTTGATTGAATATCCTACAACTTTCAAATATTCACAGTATCTGTGTTTTCATAGTGAAATTCACAATGATCTCTTAACAAGAAAACATGTTAAATATTTATATAATAATGCTTGGAAAAAAACATGGCGCAAGTGTCAAAAGTGTTCTTCGGGGTGTCAAAAAATTCAATATCGCAGACATGGCATATTCTCTCCTTGTTATATTCCTGTAAATATTAAACGTTACGCTGATAAATCCCACTCAAATTTAATCAATGTAAATCTACTGCGCGAAGTTTTTCCTCAAAGTCAATTTTTACATATCTATCGCGATGCGCGCGATGTTGTTACTTCTATGCTACACTATGACCGATTGACTAGACGCTTTTCAACAAAGATAAAAGTAGGAAAAGATTCTTCTTGGCCTCAGCCTTGGTACGGAATAGAAAGTAAGAAGCATTTTTTCGAGTGGCAAGAATGGAGCCTAGCAAAAAAAATGGCTCATGCTTGGGAATCTCGTATTCAACAAGCCAAAAAACACCAAAAAAATTTTTCAAAGTCTTCATGGTTAGATATTTGCTATGAAAATTTATTAGAGCAGCCTGCGACAACAACACAAAAAATATTTGAGTTTTTAGAACTCGATTATTTTCCGCAAACACATTCTCACATCTATAAAGAAAATAGTGCAAAATGGCAGTCGTTTTTACAACCACAACAACTATCAGATATTTTAGAGAATTCTCCTTCTCTTCATGATTTGGGCTACCTACCATAATTTTATTTTGCAAAAATTACAATCAGTAGTATTATAAATTTCATAAAAATAATAATGCCTCTGTATTCAATAAATCATCTTTGGAGAAATAAAATGAAAATACGTGCTGCTGTTGCATGGGAAGCGAAAAAACCTTTAGTTATAGAAGATATAGATTTAGAAGGTCCTAAAGAAGGGGAGGTTTTGTTAAAAATGGTGGCAACAGGTGTTTGTCATACAGATGCTTATACTCTTTCAGGAGCTGATCCCGAGGGGCTTTTTCCTTGCGTATTAGGTCACGAAGGAGGAGCTGTTGTCATGGAAGTTGGAAAAGGTGTTACTTCTGTGGCAGAAGGTGATCATGTAATTCCTCTTTACACACCAGAGTGCGGAAAATGTAAATTTTGTACGTCGGGAAAAACGAATCTATGCCAAGCAATTCGGTCTACTCAAGGAAAAGGCCTTATGCCTGATGGTACGTCGCGGTTTTCTAAAAATGGCAAAACCATCTACCACTATATGGGGACATCTACATTTGCAGAGTACACTGTATTACCTGAAATTGCTGTAGCAAAAATCAATAAAGAGGCTCCTTTAGATAAAGTTTGTTTACTTGGTTGTGGTGTGACCACAGGATTAGGGGCGGTATTTAATACGGCGAAAGTAGAGCCAGGATCAACAGTTGCTGTGTTTGGTTTAGGAGGTATTGGCCTTAGTGTAATTCAGGGAGCAGTGATTGCCAAGGCAAAAAGAATTATCGCTGTTGATATCAATGAGAGTAAATTTGAGTTTGCGCGGCAGTTGGGAGCTACGGACTGTGTAAATCCTAAAAAATATGACGAATTAGTTCAAAATGTTATTGTTGATATGACTGATGGTGGTGTGGATTATTCTTTTGAATGTGTAGGTAATGTGAACTTAATGCGTTCGGCTCTTGAGTGTTGTCACAAAGGTTGGGGAGAATCTATTATTATTGGTGTGGCAGGTGCAGGACAAGAAATTGCGACGCGTCCTTTTCAATTAGTAACAGGTCGGGTGTGGCGTGGTACTGCATTTGGAGGAGTAAAAGGAAGATCGCAATTACCAGAGTATGTTGAAATGTACTTACGCAAAGAAATCAACGTCGATGACATGGTTACTTATAACCTACCGTTTGCAAAAATCAATGAAGCTTTTGACCTTATGCATGAAGGAAAAAGTATTCGTTCCGTAATTTCTTTATCTTAGAGGATAGACATGACTGCTATAAAATGTACAGCTTCAAAAAATTGTTTTGGTGGTGAAGTAAAGTTTTTTCAACATTTTTCTTCCAGTTGCAATTGCGATATGAATTTTTCTATTTTTTTACCCCAAGGAGCGAACTCTGAGGATCCATTACCTGTACTTTACTGGTTATCAGGGCTAGAGTGCACAGAGAAAAATTTTATGGAAAAAGCTGGCGCTCAACGTTATGCAGCTGAACACAATTTGGTTATTGTTGCGCCAGATACTTCTCCACGAGGATGTAATATCGAAGGAGAAGATGACTCTTGGGATTTTGGTAGTAGTGCAGGATTTTATGTTAATGCTACAGAAGCTAAATGGAAAAAACACTATAATATGTATGACTATGTAGTAAAAGAGTTACCTGATATTATCACAAAAAATTTTCCTGTTAGTGGTAAAAAATCTATAAGTGGTCACTCAATGGGGGGACACGGTGCTATGATGATTGCTCTAAGAAATCCAGAAGAGTATTGCTCTGTTTCAGCGTTTGCCCCTATTTGCGCACCAAGTCTTTGCCCTTGGGGCGAGAAAGCATTGAGTGGTTATCTCGGTTCTGATAAAAATACATGGAAATTATACGATAGCAACTCTCTTGTTGAAACCGCTACTGTTAAAATAGATATTCTCATTGAAATGGGAGCAAATGATCCTTTTCTCGACCGCGAATTATATCTCGATACATTTCACGAAACGTGTCAAAAAAATGAGTATCCTCTAGTTGCAAATATTCGCGAAGGTTATGATCATAGTTATTACTTTGTTGCTTCTTTTATCGAAAATCACATCGAATATCATGCAACGCGTTTAAATCCAACATGTTAACTAAAAATTCACTATTTAGGTTTTCCTATAATGCGAGATATTTTAGGAAGTAGGATTCTGAAAGTATAGTTTCGCAATTAAAAAGTAACAAAACTAATGCCTGAAGTAGCCAAATTATAAGGAAGATAAATGCCGAGGCGCTCTTAGAACATTTCTACTAATAGTTTTTGAAAACTATCGAATTTTTCTGTTGACTAAACGATGTAAAACAATATAATGATTACATTTACAAAATGATATTTTAATATCTGGCTAAAGTTTTCGACTGCAGCACCACTGTGGTAGTTTACTTTAGCCTATTTTTATTATAGGCTGAGTAAAGCAAATTTTAAAAAGGTTTAGCTGACTCTTTACTTTTAGGCGCACGCCAAAGCTATGCTTTCTAATATAAAACTAAAGTTTAGTCTAAATTGCTTAAAGTGGCTTTCAAGGTACTAGGTACAAATAATTTTCTTTTCCATGCTTTGAAATTTAGAAAGGCAAAACATGGCAACTGTGACGAAAAAACAGCTGGTTGAGAGAATTTCTGTTGAAACCAAGCAAACAAAAGTAGGTACCAAAGATACGATTCAACGATTTCTAGACTGCATTACTGAGGAATTAGAAAAAGGAAATAGAATCGAATTGCGAGATTTTGGCGTATTCCAAGTAAAGGAACGTGCTTCTAGAGTGGGAAGAAACCCAAGAACAGGTGACACCGTAAAAGTCCCTTCTAGAAATGTTGTTACTTTTAAAGTTGGACGCAAAATGAAGCTAAATGTTGGTAGTAGTAGTTAACAACTTACTACAAACTATGACTTCTTCCCGAAGTCATAGTTTATTACCGCAAAACAACCCACCACAAAACAACCCATCATTACCGACGAGCATTTTTATTTTATTATTGCTCAATACTCTTGTTTTTGTATATAATGAGTAAGATGTTAGCAACTAGATATTAGGGCTAGTTCCTGTTTTTCTATTTTTAGAATTTGGTTATGTTAAACAGGTATTATCAGCATTTGTCTTCCTTAGAATTTGACTCTTTTAGAGATTAGCTTTGTTACTTTTAATTGCAGAGTGTGACTTTGTGTTTTCAAAATGCCCGCTACTCCCTAAAATAATTCAGATTTTAATTTAAAACCTAAATGTTGACACGCCTTAGCGTTTTACAATAAATATTTACAGCTGGTAGGGTAAATGAAAACAATAATTTATATCTCTATACTGTGCTTGTTTGTATCATGTGGTCCTGCAGAAGTTCATGTTTACAATGACAAACCTCAAGAAAAGGTTGTCGAAAAAACAGAACTCATACAAGTGAAAAAAGTTATTAGTGGTGACACTATTGAGCTGGAAGACGGACGTATTATAAAATATATTAATGTTTCGGCTCCTAAAAAAGGCGAAAAGTTCTTTGATTTAGCAAAAGACGCAAACACTTTATTGGTGATTGATAGAGCTAAGAGTCGAGTTCTTTTAGAGTTCGGAGATAAAAAACGCGACAAAAATGGTAATCATTTAGCATATGTCTTTGCACCAACGCCGATGCTTCATTACTGTTTTGTGAATAAAGAACTTGTAGAATATGGCTACGCAAAAGTCGGAGGACCTTCTATTAACTCGAAGTATACAGACTTATTTTTGTCTTCGGAAAAAAGTGCTAAAACAAAACAACTAAATATTTGGAAGCCTTAGTCGTAATGAGCAAACAAAATAAAAAAATCGCAAAATTTTATAAAGAAGGTACTTCGCTTTTTGCAGAACAGCAGTATGAAAAAAGTCTGAAGTCCTGGCAGCAAATTTTGGAACTAGAACCAAACAACCATCGAGTATATGTTTATCTTGGGATGGCGTATTTTCATTTACAGCGCTACGAAGAATCTGTAAATGCATATGAAAAAGCAATCGAAATTGAACCATCGTACTCAAAAGCATATAACAATTTGGGCAATGCTTATCGAAAACGAGGAAGATTTGTTCAAGCAGTAAACGCATATCAAAAAGCAATAGATTTAGATCCTGAAAATACCTCTTACCGTTACAACCTAGGAATTACTTATTACGATGTAAACGAACATCAACAAGCAATAAACGAATTTAAGAGAGCTCTCGAAGTCGAAAATATGGACGGTGAAATCAGGAAAGATCTCGTAAATGCTTATTATCGATTAGGATCATACCAAGAGGCATTAGATTGTTTACATGAGTATTTAGAACTTGTTCCAAATCCTTCTGATTATGTAGAAATTCGTGCTAGAATAAGTCTATTAAAAACATCTATTCGCGGCATTGATGTTATCAACAGCATTGGTAATTAAATGGACTGGGAAGAAGTTAGAGAAGAATGCATTCGCACAGGTGAGTTTATCACTATTTCAAAAAAAGATGTACAAGAGTTTCCCTCTTTTTTTGAAGAAACAAATATGGGATTGTCAAAAGGTGAGTTAAAACAGTTTCGAGATAACAGACCAACACAAAGTTTACATATTCACGAATTTCCAGATTATTATGTTGCTCATGTTGACTTGTTCAATCCTAAATTCCATCCTGTTGCTCATGGAATATTAGATACACCTGGTATCGCTTTAACACTAGTTGGTGGTGCTATATCAGTATATTTTCTGACAAAAGCAATAAAAAAATATGATTTAGTTCCAATGAAATATGAACATCGTGATCAATTATAAATTCAGTATTTCGAAAGTTGAATTATGGCAAAGACAACTTGTTGTCTTATTCTAGAGCATGATCCCATTACAATAAAACAATACAATAAATTCATTCCTTCTAATATTGATATTTGTTTTATTGACGATGAATTGACCGTATTTAGAAAAATACCGTCTTTATCCCCAACATTTATCATTTTTAATACTTCGTACGTAAAAAAGCCCATTTCCTTTATCAACAAGATAAAAAAAGTAATCCCTAATGTATTTTTAATTGTGTGCAGTTCAAATTCCTCTGTTCGCGAGGCTGTATTTTTTTTAAAACATGGGGTACATGATTATTTTTCAATTCCTCTTGTGAAAGACGATTTTCAATTTTCACTTTCGCAGATTTTACAAAGTGCTAGTAAACAAAGTATCGACTTAAAACAGTCAAACAAGCTTGTATTTTTGGGGGAGTTAGCCGCAGAAATTGCGCACGACATACGAATTCCTTTGTCATGTGTTAGCGGGTTTATATCGTTGTTTCTCGGGTTTTTAAAAAAACCGAATATCTCAGTTGAAGAACTCAAAAATGTATCTCATTATCTTGATAAATCTATAGAGGAAACAAAGAGATGTCAAAAAATACTTAACAATCTTTTGATGTTTTCAAAAAAAGAAAATTTTACTCACTTTTGTTTAATGGATATTATTGAGAAAATTGAATCTTTAATTGCACAAGATCTAGTAGAAAAAAAAGTAGAACTTAAAATACAAATGAATCCAGAGTTACAAGTGTATGGTAGTCAAGAAAAATTACACCAAGTTTTACTCAATCTTATTAGTAATGCTAAAAACGCAACAACGAATGGCTCTATTACCATAAAAGCAACAATAAACGATGTTGTTAAAATTTTTGTTGAAGACACAGGGCGTGGAGTAAAAGAAGAAGATCTAGATAAAATTTTTAATCCATTTTATACAAAAACAGAGCAAGGAACAGGTTTGGGATTGTCTATTGTGAAGAAAATCATAGAAGAACACCAAGGCTCTATTTCTGTAAGAAGTCAATTAAATACAGGAACGACTTTTATCATCGAGCTTCCAATAAAATGAAAGATTTAGAAAAAATGTACGCCATTTCAGGGCGTATTAGTATAAAAAAAGGTGATATTCTCGCAGGAAAGTACCAATACGTTAAGAAATTAGGTATGGGGGGAATGGGGGCTGTTTGTTTAGTTTCTGATATTAAAACACAACAACTTCTGGCAATGAAGTATTGTCTTTCTGAAGATCATATGGATCGATTTGAAAGAGAAGTTCTTGCATGGCTGCAGTTAGGACACCACCCTAATATTGTTTCTGCTATATATTTTGACCGTATTAACAATAAACCTACTTTGTTTATTGAATATGTAAAAGGTTCTGTGCTAAAAGAGGTTATCAAACAAAGTCAAAAAGAACGAGAAGAATTATACCTTGAAAAAGTTTTGGACTATGCCATTCAAATTTGTCGTGGAATGGATCATCTTCATGAAAAAGGAATTATTCATCGTGATTTAAATCCCAAGAATATTATTATTCAAGAAGAAGAGGGACGATTTGGGGTAGTTAAGATAACTGATTTTGGGCTATCAAAACTGAAAGTTCTGCCACGCAAAAGCAAAAGCACTAAGATGAGTGGTCGGCACTTGGTTTCAAAAATAGAACTTACTGAAACAAATCAAGTACTCGGCACTCCTCAATATATGTCACCTCAACAATACACATCAAGTAAAGAAGTCAATGAGTCGACTGATATATATGCCTTTGGTTTAATTCTTTATGAAATGATTAGTTGTGGAAAATTCCCTTTTGAAGCAAATTCAACTACTGGATGGTTACATGCCCATTTATATCGCACACCAAGACATATAAAAAAACAATCTGTTGTCAAAATTTCTTTATTTAACCATAAAACGCGTAACGAATTATATGAATTGGTTATGAAATGTTTAGCGAAAACAAATAAAGAGCGACCTGGAAACTTTGCTGAAATAGAAAAGCAGCTCGAAACAATTTATGAGCAGTTATGTAAAAAAAGCTATCGACGTTCTAAAATTTCAGCGTCTGTATTGTCGAAGTGGGAAGAAGAGAATAACAAAGCTGTTTCATTATTAAAAATAGGCAGTGAACATGTGAAGGAAGCAACTAGTATACTGTCATATATACATAAAGAAAGTCCTGATTATCTATACGCGCATTTGAATTTGTTGCTACTGCAATTAAAAACAAAATCATTTTCTTTAGAAGAATTTTGGCTAGAGGCTAACCAAGTTTTGCAAGAAACATCTGACACTAGTAAAGTTATTGAGATTATGGTGGGTGGAGCTCTTGAAAAGCGCACTAATATGCAAAAATCGTTACAGCTTTTAGAACAAGTGCAAGATATTGAAAATTTTCCTAGTTTAGCTCGTAAAAAAGCCAAGTGGCTCTTCTTAAAAGGTGAATTTTCCAAAGCATTAAAACTATTCGAAATGCTTTGTGAGAAAGATCATGCAACTGTTGATGATTTTTACAATCGTGTAGGGGCTATGATTTATTGCGAAATACGGAAAGATACGTGCCAAATAGTTCCTAAGGCAGATAAATTTAGTTTGGTGATTCCTCAAGAATTGCGACAAAAAGCGTGGAATATTTTACGCTTAGGGGAAAAAAAGTGTGGTGTAAACGATGCATTGGAACGTGCAAAAGATATTATTGCTGGAGGCGAGGTCCCCAAAACGCCTTTTTGGCATGAATATGGCCAACTAAAAGGTCACAAAAAATCTATTAACAAAATTATTATTACGCCTAACAATAGAAATGTAGTTTCTGTTGGAGAAGATCGTTGTGTTAAAGTTTGGGATGTAGCGAATAAAAAACTGATTTATGAGCTTCGATTAGATGTAGATATTACAAGTATAGCAGTTACTCCCGATGCATACCAAGCAGCTTTAGGTTTGAAAAATGGAGAAATTCATTTATATAGTTTGCAAAAGAAGACTTTGCAAAAGAAGATTGTTGCTCATAAATCTATGATTGTAGGGCTGTCTTTTTGTTACAATGAGTCTAAGCTTATTTCATGTGATGGTAAAGGCGAAATAAAGCATTGGGATTTGCGAGAGTTGGTTAAGAAAAAAAAACTTTGGCATTTAAGAGGAGAAAAACCGGAAAAAAAATACTCAATGCAAACTGAGCTATCGACTTTGGGAGTTAACTTATCCGGATCGCTTGTCATTGCAGGTGGTAGTGATGGCAATATTTACTTTCTTCCCAAAAAGCAACAAAAAAACCTAAGTAAAATAAATGCTCATACGCGCGAAATAAACAAGATTTTGATTTCAGCAAACGAAAAAATAGCGGTCTCGATGTGTAAATTTCCTCCGCATAATTTGATATTGTGGAATTTACGTAATCAAGGAAAAATACATTTTTCTTTAGAAAATATAACGAGTATTGCGATTACGGGTGATGCAAAATATATACTTGTTGGCACTGAAGAAGGATTTATTGATGTTTGGAATGCGATAAAAAAAATAAAATTATTAAGAATAGAAGCCCATAATAATTCGATTTGCGACATGGCTATTACTGCAGATGCAAAAATGGCAGTATCAGGAGCAAGTAATGGAGCTATTACTTTGTGGGCAAACAATTATGTGTGGCCAATTCAATTAGAACAACATTATTTGAAGAGTTCTGGGATTTGATATGGATCAGAGAAGTCAATGCTTGGCATATTTTGCTAAAAAACTAAATTATATTACTCGTGAATCTTACGAAGAGACTGTGTCTTCTGAAGTAAGTTTTGAAGAGTTTTTAATCCAAAATAAGATTAGTTTAACTAATCAACAAATTTATGGATTATTATTTATATTTGTAAAGCACTGTATATTAAAACATTGCCAACAATTAAGTTTTTTAGATGAAGATATTTGTAAAAATCTTTTACAAGAAAAACTTAATAATCTTAAAAGCCGCGAAGCGTCTTATACACTACAGTGTACTACGAAGTCTCATATAACTACAGAGCAACTACAAAAAGCAATAGAAAAACTACTAGAGCAAAAAATTCTGAATGCTCAAGAACTAGATATTCTTAAAAACATCTATCGAGATATGAATATCTCTGATGTATCTAATTTGTCTGAAAATGATGTTAATAAAGCGCGCCATACGCGAAAATTAAGAAAGCAAACCACCTCTATCCAAGAGACAGCGACTGAACAAGAGATTATTGTCCCTAACAAACAGTTTAAGCTCAATACTACTGGAAAAATTCCTACGCGGCAAATTGGCCCGTATCGTGTTTTAGAAGAAATCGGTACAGGAGGAATGGGAAAGGTATACAAAGCGTACCATCCTCAAGAAGATAAAACGGTTGCAGTAAAGGTAATGTTGCGGACCAGTGAAATATCTTCGCAGGAACGCAATCGCTTTTATGCTGAAGCACAATTAACAGCTAAACTACAGCATGATAATATTGTTAAAGTACACGATGTGAAAATGGAAGATGACATGGATTACATCGTTATGGATTTTGTTGACGGAGTACCATTGTCTTTGATTCTCAAAAATACAAAATTATCTCTAAGACGCTCTCTTGAAATTGTTAAAGAAGTTTCGCTTGCTATGGATTATGCTCACAATAAAGGAGTTATACATCGTGATTTAAAACCGAGTAACTTAATGGTTAACAATCGCACAGGGCGTCCTATTATTATGGACTTTGGTTTAGCTAAAAATACAGAATTGTCGACGGAAGTAACCAAAACGGGAGCTATTCTCGGAACACCACGTTATATGGCTCCTGAGCAAGCAAGTGGAAAAAACAAAATGGTTGGTCCTGAAACAGATGTTTATGCACTTGGAGCAATTCTTTATCTTATGGTTTCTGGAGTTCCTGCTGTTCGCGGAGATAATCCTGCTAAGATTATTTACAATGTACTCCATGAAGATATTGCTTCTCCTAAAAAGTATAACAGTCGATTACCTGTCAAAGTCGAAACTATATGTATGACAGCATTACAGAAATCTCCTCAAGATCGTTACAATAGTGCAGGTGCTCTTGCTGAAGATATCGATCGTTACTTACAAGGGGAAATGCTCTCATCACCAGGTGTTACAATTTGGCAACAAAGTAGTAAAAAATTCAAAAAACATCGTCCGTTTATTTTATTTTTAATGCTTCTTGTGCCTTTAATCGCGATATGCGGTTTTTTGGTGTTTAAAGTGAGAGCAAGTGCAAATGAATTTCGCGATTTGCAACGTGTTTATAGTAAAGTCTCATCAGAAAAAAATATTGAGCGCCTTGAATCGCTAGGTGATTTGCAATGGGAAAAGGGTTTTTATCAAAGAGCTTGCTTACTTTATGCTAAGGCTTTGCAACATGCCGAAGAACAGGAAGAACATTTTTCTATAGCTAAGTTGCGTAAAAAACTTTCCTATCGCCACGGATTTACTCCTAAATGTAAAGAGATTCTTCATTTAAAAGAAAAAATAAACGCAATGGCCTTTTCTCCTACAACAGCACTTTTAGTTGCTGTAGGAAATAATGGGCAAATGACAGTGTTAAATAATATTGCACAGTCTAATTGGGATAAAGTAAGCACTCATTTATATGATATTGATTTCCATCCTAATGGTAAGATAATTATTGTTGCTGGAAAAACCCATATCTACTTATGGGACGTGGCTTCTGGAAAAATTATTAAGAAAATTACCAATCAAATACCTGTTATACAAGCAAAATTTAATTTTAATGGTGAGAAGTTTATTTCGCTAGATATAGAGAATAATATACGAATTTGGGACACTAATTCATTTTCTCCTATACGTCAAATTCCAACGATGACTCAAAAGCCAATGAATAAGGTGGTTTTTGATAAAACAAAAAATATTTTTTTTAGCACTGCTCAAGGCGGCTCGTTATACGCTTATGATTTAGAATCAAGTAAAGTAGTTCCTGTACGACTCCACGACTCTTCTATAAGACACTTGATTGCTAGAAAAAATTGTATTTTGAGTTCTAGTGAAAGAGGTACAGTAAAAGTATTCAGTCCAGCGCTTTACTACAAGTTGATTCTACCTAGTCTTGGGGGGCGTATCTATTCCATTGATATGGTAGAAAATGAACAATTATTAGCTCTAGGAACACAAGATAACAAAATTCATATATATAATACATACCGAAAAGATGTGGATTTTGTTCTTGAAGGGCATGAAGATGTTGTTACATCTATAAGTATGCACCAAGATGGTGAATACATGGCTTCTTTTTCTTTAGACCAGACTTTACGTTTGTGGCAATTTGATAAACAAAATTCTACAAATTTAATCCCTCAAAGAAATTATCCAGCTTCCGATATTGATTTTTTGACAAAGAAAAATCAATTTATTACATGTAACGGCAATGGTAATCTTGATTTCTGGGACCAAAATGGAAAACTAAAACAAACAATTAAAACCAAATTAGCCCGCTATGCTTTAGCTGTTCACCCTTCGCAAAATAAAGTAGCAACTTCTGGACTTATTGATGTCCAAGAATTTGATTTAAAAAATCGCAAAAAATTGCTTAGTTTTCGGGGAACTAACCAGCGTATATTCTCTTTGACTTACGTTGGAGACGATAGCCTACTTGTAACTGATAAAAACAATGCTTATGTTCGTTCATCTAAAAAACTTAAAAAAATATACACAGGAAATGCTTGGGCATATTCTAGTATCTACAATAAAAATACTAAAACATTTGCATATTGTGCTGGACGTATAGTTTCTTTGTGGAATGCGAAATCAATGAAAGAAATAGGTGTCATAAATGTTAAGACCGCTGGAGTTTTATCGATTGCTTTTAATGAGAGTGGTAGTTTGATAGCCACAGGGCTTACTGATGGGGCTATCAAAATCTGGTCGACTAAAGACTTCAGCTTGCAAAAAAATCTATTTTTTCATAATTACTTTATTCGCGACCTTGCTTTTTTTGGCGATAATGACTTGTCTGCAGTAGATGCACACGGTTTTCTTTCTCTTTGGGATGTTGAGCTCGACGTGTGCAAAATTTCATTAAAAAATCACAACGAAAATACAACGTGTGTGAGTTTTGGTGTAAATCAAAACATTGTTGCTTCTGGTAGTGAAGATAAAACCTTAATTATTCGCAAGTTTGCCACAGATCAAAACATTTTAGATTTATCGATAGCGAAACTAACAACATATGTTGAAAATAGTATGCAAATGCGTATCGATGAGTACCTCGAATTTATACCTTTAGATGGAAATTGGAAGTAGTAAGAAATGCATGAAATCATCTCGTGCTTCTTGTACAACTATAACGTTGTTATTATAAACCAACAGAACTATGGCTATGCTAAAATGCCTAGCTGAAAATTTTGTATTTTAGCTAGGTATTTTATTTTAACCACATCCCTAAGGGAAATCATGGAAAACGAAAACTTAAAAACAGTGTTAGAAGAGAAAAGAACATTTGAACCTCAAAGTAATTTTCAACAAAATGCTAAATTGCAATCAATAGCTGAGTACAAAGAAAAATATAAAAAAAGTATCGAAAATCCAGAAGAATTCTGGGCAGAAGCTGCATCTGAATTACATTTTTTCAAAAAATGGGATCGCGTTTTAAACGCAGATAATCCGCCTTTTTTCCGCTGGTTTGAAAATGCTAAAACTAACATCTGTTATAACTGTATTGATCGGCATCTGGGTAGCGCTACGCGCAATAAAGCAGCTATTATTTGGGAAGGTGAGCCTGGAGATGAGCAAGTACTGACTTATGCTGATTTAGCTCGTAAAGTGAACAAAATGGCGAATGGTTTGAAAAGTTTGGGAGTAAAAAAAGGCGATCGTATTGCGATATATTTGCCAATGATTCCCGAACTTGCTATTTCAGTGCTTGCCTGTGCCCGTATTGGCGCTGTACACTCTGTTATATTTGCTGGCTTTTCTGCCGAATCTATCCGTGATCGTGTTAATGATTGCCAAGCGAAAATTACTATCACTTCTGATGGAGCTTGGCGACGCGGTAAACATTTACTTTTAAAAAATATTGTTGATCAGGCTATAAAAAATTGCCCTTCTATAGAAAAAAATATAGTTATTAAGCGTTGTAAGACAGAACAGTTTGATTGCACAATGGAACCAGAAAAAGATATTTGGTATCACGACCTTGTTGAAAAATGTTCTATTCATTGTCCTGCCGAAGAAATGGATAGTGAAGATATGCTTTTCTTGTTGTATACAAGTGGAACAACTGGAAAGCCCAAAGGAATTATTCATACAACTGCTGGTTACATGCTATACAGTTATTACACTTCGAAATATGTTTTTGATTTAAAGCCAGAAGATGTTTATTGGTGTACTGCTGATATTGGTTGGATTACAGGGCATAGTTATATTGTGTATGGACCTCTCGCAAATGGTGCTACATGTCTTATGTACGAAGGAACTCCAAATACTCCACACAAAGGACGCTTTTGGGAATTAGTCGAAAAGTATAGCGTAAATATTTTCTATACTGCTCCTACCGCTATTCGCACTTTTATGAAGTGGGGAGATGAGTGGCCAAATAAATACGATTTATCTTCACTGCGTCTTCTTGGAACAGTGGGAGAACCAATAAACCCTGAAGCATGGATGTGGTATCATAAAGTGATAGGTGCGGAACGCTGTCCAATTGTAGATACCTGGTGGCAAACAGAAACAGGAGGAATGATGATTACTCCTATTCCTGGGTGTACAACGACAAAACCTGGTAGTGCAACTTTACCTTTTTTTGGTATAGATGCTTGTGTTCTCGACAAAAATGGCGAGGAACAAAATGCTGGTCTTCTTGCAATTCGTAAACCATGGCCGGGTATGTTACGTGGTATTTATGGCGACGAAGAACGCTTTAAACAAACGTACTGGTCTAAATGGAAAAATATCTATTTTCCAGGAGATGGTGCTCGTAAGGATGAGGATGGATATTTTTGGATTCTAGGACGAGTTGATGATGTCGTCAATGTTTCGGGGCATAGAATTGGTACAGCAGAGCTTGAAAGTATTTTTGTCTCTCATACTAAAGTTGCGGAATCAGCTGTCATAGGGATTGATCACAAAATAAAAGGACAGGCTATGGTTGCTTTTGTTTCTCTTAGAGAAGGGAACGATGGCAATGATGATCTCATAGAGGAACTCAAGAAATTAGTTGTTGAAAAAATAGGCAAATTTGCAATACCTGAAAGAATTATTTTTACAGCAGATTTACCTAAAACGCGGTCGGGAAAAATTATGCGTCGTTTACTTCGTGATATTGCAGAAGGACGTACTGTTGGTAATGTAACAACATTAGCTGATGCTAGTGTTATCGAAGCGTTAAAAGAAAAATACCAAGACGACTAAAATTCTAGTTAGAAATATGCAATACTTAAAAAAATATTTAAATGCACTTAAAAAACTAGATGAGGCATTTTTTTTATCAGGTGCTGATCTACACAAATACTCTTTGCATCTTGCTCTTACTGAGAAACAAGTAAGTGATATGGAAACAAAATATACTTCGTTTCCATATCACTATCGGACATTTCTGTTAGAATTAGGAAATGGAGGAGCAGGACCAGCTTACGGAGTATACACTCTCGAAAAATCGCTACACACAGTTCGCAATAATAATTGGTCTCTTTCGCAACCAAATCGCCTTACATTAGATAGTTACTATTTAGTGGGAGGTTTAACATCGCAAGAAGAGTTGAAGTGGATGTTTGATGGTTGCTTACCTATTGCGGATAGTGATTGTGGTAGTATATTCTTGCTTGTGCTTTCAGGTAAAAAAAGTCAGCAAGTATGGAAATATAATCACAGTAAGGGTGAGCTGCACAAAGATAGTGAAAATTTCTTAGAGTGGTACGAAAAATGGCTAAGCACTTGTTTAATTGCTGGAGCTGTTGCCGAAATTAAAAATCATTTTATGGCTTATGGTGAAGTGGATACTATCTGCGATGAGTATACCACCATTCGTTTGTATTTTGAAAAAACATTCAATGATTTTTCAAATGTGTGGATGCTCAATTTATTACTGCCAGTTGGTGATATCCATGCTTATGAAGCGCTAGGGTGGCTTTATTTGTGTGATGATCACAGAGATAAAGCTTCTCATTACTTTCATAAGATGTACGCAAGTCACGAAGAAAAAATAAAAGCTGCAGGAGCGCATGGACTTTGGGCGCTTTATATGCTAGAAGGTAATGTTCGCAAAGCTCTAAAAATAGGAGAGGTTGCACTCGCCTTGAGTAAATTTTGCGAACACCAAGCGCGTATTTATGAATTGCAGTACTCTCTTAGCTTAACATATGCTGTTGTCGGACAGAAAATACCGGCACTCAAAGCAGCGGAAAGTCTTATTGAAATATTTCCGATTATAGATGTCTCCTTTGAAATTCTTGCCGCTTTACACGTAAAATTTAAAGACAAAAGACTTGCTAAAGACAGTATTACGCGTCTTATCAGTAATAATCCTGTTCAAAAATCGCACTATGCTCGAAAACTATGGCATATATATAAGCAGATTGGTGCCGAAGAGTGGAGTTTTTGGATTGCACAACTCATTGGATGTAGAGATGAAAAGAAAATGTTACAACGCATGCAAGGAAAACGCGAAGAGCTACGCCGTACATTACAAAACAAGTATCAAAAAATATCAGGCTTTTTTTATGAGCAAATAGAAAAAGTTAATTATGTTGATGAGCTAGATCATTTAATAAATTTGGTTAATGAAAATGATACATTAGAAGATTTTGAAATACATTTACTACAGTATACAAATTGTACTAGTGAAAAAACATCTTAGAAATGTGATGTTAAAATAAGGGATGTTTGCTTGACTCTTTGCTTTTGAACGTAGCCTTGTTTTGCTAGCCCCAAAATTTTAAGTATTTTTTGAGAATACTCATGACAAATAATGATGACAAAAATCTTGACGAGACAAAAGCTTTAGGTAATAGCGATGATGTAAATTTTAGTCAAACAAAAACTTTAAAATTAGAGAACAAAAACAATAACATTGCTTTTGGAAATTATGTATTAGTTGAAGAGCTAGGGCATGGAGCAATGGGCATTGTATACAAGGCTTTTCATCGTTATTTTAAGCGATATGTCGCCTTGAAAATGCCAACGAAATTACAAAAAGATGATTTACAACGTTTTTTGCGCGAAGCAGAAACCATGGCGCAGTTAAAGCACTCTAATATTATTCATATTCATGAAATTGGTAGCTATAAGAATCAACCATATTTCACAATGGATTATATTGAAGGGCAAGACTTAGGGGCATTTTACAAAAAAAATACATTGTCGACAAAGCAGATTACATTACTTCTTATTGAAATTTGCGAAGCTATTTATTATGCCCATCAACAAGGAATTGTTCATCGCGATTTAAAACCCGCCAATATCATGATCAACCCAAATCGCAAACCAATTATTATGGATTTTGGATTGGCAAAAAACTTCAATGAGAATCAAAAACTATCCCAATCGGGCATGATTTTAGGAACAATCACCTACATGTCTCCAGAACAAGCCCAAGGAAAAAATCGCAAAATTGATGAACGTAGTGATGTTTATTCTCTAGGTGTTATTCTTTACGAATTACTTACTGAACGGGCACCTTTTATAAATGGTAGCTCATTTATGTTACTGCACGATATTGTAAATCGCCTGCCAATACCTCCACGAGAAATCAAAGCCAAGATTCCTAAGCCGTTAGAAAATATATGTTTAAAGTCTTTAAGTAAAAAACCTAAAGATCGCTATCAAAATGCAAAAAATCTGGCTGATGATTTAAAGAATTTTATCGAAGGCAAGAAAGTTGATATAAAACTGCAAAAATCTTTTTCGTTACATAGTAATAAAATATTATTACGAATACTTGCTTTTATTGTTGTTCTTTTAATTTTCGTTACTCTGATATATACCACGGTGTACTATAAAAATAAAGCGAACCACTACAATGTTACTACCCAAAAATATTTTAAAATATTAGCAGAGAATTACAATTTTGAAGGAAAGACATTAAAACAGATAATTTCGACTAATGACTTTAAAAAGTTAAAAGACTACTACGCATTTTTACGAAAATGCCGAAAAGTAAATATTGATTTGCATAGTATCGCTGCTTCTTATTTGTCGACGCTTGTTAATATAGAACAAAAACTTATAGATCTTGCAATTAAAAGATATGAAAAACAGAATGAAAGAAAATCTATTTCTTATATAGAAGATCTATATTGGTTAAATATTTATAATTCGAAAACTTTGGATTTACTTGCAAAAAACCTTTTTAAACGTAAGTTCGAAGAAGGAGATGATCTCAATGAATGGAAAGGTAAAATGGTAACGGTTTTCAAAAAGGCTTTTGATGAAAATCTTAAGGACTGTTGGCTACAGTTGTATTATGGTTACGCTCTTGTCAATATTGAAAATAATAATCGTGGCTTAAATACGATGAGAATCGCTATAAACAAAGAAAAAAAAGAGAATCGCGTTTGGATGCATTATTATTTGGCTAAAAGTTATAAGAAGCAAAAAAAATATAATGATGCACGCCAACATTACTCTTTAGCTATTGAACTAGATTTTGAAAAAAACATATGGCTGTATTTTTCTCGAAGCTCGTTGGATTATGAGAAAGCACGGAAAGAGAAAACTCCTATAGAAGATTTACCAATGGAGGACTGGGATATTATATACAAGAAAGTGTTAGAGAACAAAGGGCTAGATTATTTCAGTAAAACAACATTTTTTCAAAGATATATACAAATACTGATGGTCCAGGGTAAACTGAAAGAAGCTATGGACGTTTGCACTCGAGCGATTAGAATTCAAGAGAATGTATTTCAGTATTACTATTTTAGAGGACAAATTTGCGATCGAATGGGTGAGCGAGAAAAAGCGATTAAAAATTTTCGAAAATCACTAAGATTGATTAAGAAAAAAGATGACGATTGGCGAGAGGTTTTTGGTTTGGTAGATATTATGTACAACTATATACATTCTAAGTGAAAATCAATTAAAACAAGCAAAGGAACAGCTAATTTTATAAGTAATACAATAGCGTTAGTGATGGTATATTTGAATAAACGAAGTTCTCTGTCATATGGAGTGTGTATGTGAATATCTTCTATCTAAAAAGGAAATCTCAAATAAAGTTTCCCGATAATTACTGGCTTTATATATAGCAAAGATGTTGTTTTAAATCGACTTATAATTGTTGCGCATAGAATGTAACATTCCTTGTAGCTGTGGAGAGATTTGTCTTGAAGTTGTGATTTTATAATTTTGCGGTTCATCGTTAATATCATTGAGTAGTTTTTGGTGTAAATCAAAAAATAAGTCGGCGACAATGCCTGCATTTTCCCAACGAAATTGTGGAAGTTTAGACAAAGATTTTTCTACAATTTGAGAGATTTGTTCGTATGTTTGTTTTTGTTTATTTGTTGCATGAACAAAATCGAGAACACTACATATATCAAGGGGGTTATAGTTTTGGATTCTCTCAATGGTTTGGTATATGTTTTTTGTTTCAAAAGGAGAAGTATCTCCCCAGATAAAAAATTGGTATAGTACAGTCCCTAAGGAAAATATATCAGTTGTCCAGCTTATCTTACCTCTTGTTTGTTCTGGACTCATATAGGCATAGGTTCCTGTAATGTCATCGATTAAAGCTTCTCTGTCTTCTGCATTTTTTGCAATCCCCAAATCTACGATTTTAATTTCACCTGTTTGGATGTTGAGCATAATATTTTGTGGCTTTATATCGCGGTGAATGATTCCTCCTGTGTTGAGCACTTCAACACCACGTGCAATTTGATTGGCAATAGCTAGTTGACTAATTAGGCAAACGGAGTGTTTATTTTTACTTAGAATGTCTGCCAAAGTTTTACCATAAACGTATTCCAATACAATATACGCATAGTCTTCGACAACAAAAAATTGATGAGCTTTGACTAAATTAATATGCTCTACTCTTTGTAAAAAATTATACTCTTTTTGCATACTTTGTAGTTTATCTTCACAAAGAATTTGCACTTTTTTTATCGCCACTTTTTGAGAAGTTTTCATATCAAAAGCAATATAAACCACTCCTGTCCCCCCACTGCCAATGGGAGATACTAGCTGATAGCGATCTTGCAGTAAATGGTTTTTCATAATTCTACCTAAAACTCAACAAAATGTGAGATAGCGTGGGCGTATTTAGAATAACGTGTTAAACGAACATTAAATTTCTTTAGCATCTGTGACACCGTTTCATATGAGTTTTTAGCAAATTTCACTTCCATAATCACAATGTTGGGAATATTAAGTTTGGTTAACGTATTTGGTGTAGAGCGTGATACTTGCTCATACATTGTTTGCTTGTGGTCAACAGTTATGCGAATCTTATGTTCTAAATCGATATAATATTTACGATAATAACTATTTATAAGAGTCGGAAAATAGTATATCTCAAGCCATTTTTTGGCTTGCGGCTCTATCACTTTTTGCAAATTGCGCGTAATAGTACGCCAAGAATCATTCTTATTGTAAAATTCTTGTTTTGCCCTAAATATTAACTTTGATCCCAAATAATTGCTTTTCGTTTTTACTTGTAACTGACCTTCTTTGTTCAAAAAATGACTACCGTACCAACGATAACGCACTTTTGATCTCTTGCTTAGGCCAGTAAGATTATCACGATAGCAATCGAAATCAAGAGTGTCAAAATAAAGACTATTGACAACTCTTTCAGGATAATGCGCTTGGAAATGTAAAGGATGGAGACGTATATCCATTAAAAGTGTATGAAGCTGTGTTGCTGTAAGTAAAAACTTTAATTCATAACGATATTCCATATTATTGGTCTTTTTTCATATAGCCATCTTTATATATTTTGTCAATATCAATATCTTGAGAAACAACATCTTTGTTGTCTATATTAATCTCACTACCTGTTTGTGCTATTATTTTGTTATTGCCAATAAACTCTAATTGTTTTGCGATGATGCGTGCCCCTGCAAATTCGCTTTTTTTAATGTATGCCATGAGTGCGACATGTTTTGTATGGTGTAAAGTACTTCTTGAGATTTCTAAAAATGATGTATCTTTTACAGCGATTCCTGTTCCACAATTATGTATTTGGATGCCTTTTGCCTGCACATTACTTTTTTCTCCAAAAGAAAGCGCTTTGTCTTTGGCATTCTCTAAAAGAGTATTTTCTATTTTTATTTGTGATCCACTTGTATCAATAGCATCGCCAGTAATATCTTTAAAGTGACAGTCTTTAATACTACCTGTTGTAAAGTCTGCATCGAAAGCGTCTGAAACAGTATTGAATATGTTGACTTTTTGTAAAGAGAATTTCGCCTGCACAATATTTAATGCATCTTCGCAGTCGTTATTTTCCAATGTACTATTTCTAATATGAACATTGCTTTTGTAAAAAGTAATGGCCCCAGTTAATGTCCACTGTGAAAAATTATGTCCTTTGGTGTTTTTTATGTGTACATGTGACAATTGCGACTGTACTTTTGCATTCATCACAACAATACCTCGCCATTTGTTTTCTGCTGCTTGTAGATGAATGGGAGCATCTTTTGTTCCTAGACATAATAGAGCCCCATGAACTAAGAAACCAGCTTTCTCTGCAAAGTTTAATGTACATCCAGGTTCAATATGTAAATTGATTCCGTTGGGAAAAGCAATATAGTCTTTAACTACCCACTCACCTTTTTTTATGACAATACGTTTTTTATCAAGCGCTAAAAAAGCATTATTCTTTAGAATATCTGACAACTCTAATTGTGGTAAAGGAGATTTTTTCATCGTATTTGGATAGCGTACCGCTTTTATGTAATATTTTTGTTTATCGTTTTTAATTCTTGCCACAACAACTATTTGCTCTTGTGGTGAAAATTCATAGGGCACATTCCATTGTTGTGGGGTTTGTGCAAATAAAGTTGCTGGCAATTCGATAGGAAAAGATTGTGAAATTTTTCTCTTGGTTTGTATAGCCTCGATCTCAATAGGCACATTAATAATATTGTGAATTTCTATATGTTTTGCAGGACTTTTGACAAGATAAGCATGAAGTATTTGAGGGTAATAATGTTTTGCATTTATATTGTGTGTAGGCTGATATGTGGTAATATTATCTATAGTAATTTGCGACAAAGATTGTGCACGTTTTACTAAGTTGCTAAAAGAAAAATGTGCAATCATAGGCGAATCGACAAAGATAGTTTTTAAATATTGTTGTTCTTTTTTACGCAGTAGCTCGACGATATTGCCATTTACTATTTTAGGGATTATATTATGTAAATTACGTATATATTCTTTGCGCATTTTATTAGAACGCATCATATGCTGTGGAAAAGTAGCAAAGCGATGTTGAATGACAAGTAAGTCATTTGCTTGAATACTGTTGGCGTTAATATCAAAACTCACAGGTTCTATTTTGGTGGTGATAGGGTTGTAATAAAACCTCATGTTGTTCCAACGTAAACCGTGTAAGGTATTCCATATTTCATTGATCGCAAAAAATTTCCCAAAAAGTTCTAGATCAAAAACCTCTTCTGGCTCTAATTTACCTTCCAAAAAACCGCGAAATAAACCAATGGCATTATCAAAGTATTGTTGCAGAAGAGGATTTTTGGCAATGCGGCTAGGATGAAATGCTTTCAAAGTTGCTGTACTATAAGAATCATAAACCCCTTGAGGGTGACCTTTACGCGTGCTTTCCCATAATAAAGATTCATCAAGTCGAAATACAATACCTTCACGTCTTTGATTAAACTCTTGTATCTCTTTAGAGAAATGCTCTTCTACTGCCATGACGCCAATGTTTGAACCATTTATGTATGTTTCTACAAAAAAGTATCGAGGTGCTATAATACCCTCTGTACGCATGTGATCATGAATTAGTGCCTCTGCTTGATAGCCTTTTGTACGTGGTGCTTGGAGAGAGAAACGACGCATACCAAAAATATGTTTTCCTTCGCGTACTTTTATTCGCATAGAAAGTTTATTGCCTTTTAGATGATCTAGATCATCGCCTTTTAAACGTAATTTCACCGAGAATGTTTTGTTTTTGATCACTATCTTTGCAGGGACATAATCATCATCATTCTTGATCAGGCGACCGATGAAAAGGGCTTTACGGCGTTTTTTTTGCAACTTATCAAAATGCTTGAACTTAATATTTATATAGATTTTTGTAGCATTAGACGTTTGCAAGTAGCGACTAGGAGCTTTTACTAGAGTACGTAAAAAGTTTTTAGCTCCTACGGAAAAAGAATTGCTGCGTTGAGTAAAGCCTCGTAGTTGTAGTTCTCCTAACAAGGAGCTTCGGTATTTTATTCCATTATAGAAACCGATAAAAAATGTAAGAGCTGCTGTTAGTAAAAAACACAAGATAAATAGCCAGGGTTTTTTCTTTACTTTCGGTTTGCTTTTAGGTTTGTACGCGTTTATCTTCATTAGACACCTGGAATAGTCGTTTTATCGAGAAAAGAAATACCAATTTGCGGAAAATCAGTTTTTAGCTTTTGAATAAGAGACAATAGGTTATCGCTGTTTGCAATATTTATATAATAAATTACTTCTTCGCGCTCGTCTCGTGAATCAAAACGACGTAGATCACAATCACATATAAACTTTAAAAGACAATTTTGCAATTGATCGAGGTCAATATTGTGTGATTTTTCCCAATCCAACGAAAGAAAAAGACTTTGATCTTCACTGCGTTTCCATCTGATGGTAACGATAAGAATAATAGTTGTAGCAACAATAGTGGCAAGCCACTGATTTGCTCCCAAACCAAGACCTACAGCTATACACATAAATAAATACGCAAGTTCTTCCGGCTCTTTTATTGGTGTGCGAAATCTAACAATCGACAACGCTCCAACTAGACCTAAAGATAAAGCAATAGATGACTTTACGATGCTAATAATTAAAGTAGTAGTTAAAGTAATAAATACAAAAACTTTAGAAAAAGCAACGCGATTAGACAACGACATTCCAAAACGCTGGTAATGAATCTTTAAGGCCAAAGACAGCAATGTACCTAGTAATAAGCTAATTGTTAGAGAACGTAATGAAAAATCGATATTTTGTTGCAGAGAAAATATATCAAGTATAAACATTCTTACTCCGTATGTTGACATATCCTATTCAAAATGAAAAGAAATATTATTTGGGGATTCTGTTTCAATAAGAACAGGTGCAAAAACCCATTCATAGTTAGCTAAAATAATTTTTCCAGCAGGAAATTTTTTTGTTATCACCGTGTCATGAGTTCCTGAGTACCCTTGTATTTCGACTTTTATATTTGTTTTCTGCCATTTTGAGAATTTATCGATGTTTTTAGACATAATTAAGCGAAAGATCGATATCTTTTTTTTGGCGTTTACAATAAGTGTTTTTTTACAGTGGCGTGGAACCTGAATTAAATACATTCCTTCTAAGCGCGAATCATCAGAAAAATTAATGTATATACGGTCACTAAAAATATATGTATTTTTGGTGTATTTTACCAGTTTACTATTTTGTAAAGACAAGTAATTTTTAATAGTATAAAAAGGGTATACTCTATACCTATACCAACTAGCTCCTAATATAAATCCAATTAAAAATAGAAGTATTGAGAAGTATTTCTTGAGATTATTTGTCATAGCGATAAAAAAAATTAAAACCTTTAATCGATTCTAATTTTATGTCCAGTAGTATAGGTGATAAAAATCTTCGAGATGGTTTTAGTACTGTAATTCCGGGAAGAAGTTGTTTTTTCGCCACAGTGATGTAACTTTCCCAAGGAGTTAATACTTCTACAGAAATATTTGTTTTTTGCCAACTATCTGGTAATTTTGTTTGTGGGAATAGCATGTAGATAGTTAATTCTGTCTGTGTATAAATCACTAAATTTTTAGTGCAGTATGTAGGTATTTGTATTACAAATAAATCATCGAATACACGATTATTCGATTGATTAACAAACAATTCGTTTTTAAAAAAAGAAGTATCTTGAGTATATCGTTTGATTTTATGTTTTTGTGAAAAAATTTCAATGGGAAAAAGCCGATAGTGATACCAATAAATTCCCAACAAAAAACCACAAACAACAACAAACATATTAAAAATAATGTTATAGTATCTATTCATTTTTTAGGTTCTCTGAAGACGACATTAAAAATGAAATATCAATAAATGACACAATTAAGTTGTGCATTTTTGTTTACTGAAGAAATGTAGAATGAAATAATGGTGATTATAATTCACTGCCGGCCTTTGTAATTATTCTTGATAAATTATTAGATATATTAACATAGAAGAATCTATTTTGCATAGTGCTTTCTAAGCGACTTAACAAAAGTTACTAGGTTGTTTAGGCGAAAATATTTAGTCACTGGATAGAAAGGAAAGAAAAGCATTTGTATTTCAACAACTAAGTGACCTGTCAAAAGCAGTTACTTATTGAATGTAGAGCTTTAAATTTCTACTTTTTTTAGATCATTTAGATAATGTGATTATTGAATACAGTTGCTTTTGTACATATGAAAAAAATATCAATATTGATTTTTTGTCTTTGTAGTGTTCTGAGCCAAGATTTTTCTTCTAGCATGGGTTTATCTCCTCAAAGACTAGAGAAATTAGAACAAATTCTTGGGAAATACATTCAAGAACAAAAAATTTCAGGGATGTCTACAATGATAGCGCGTCGCGGAAAAATTGTGCATTTTAAGCACCAAGGGGTTGCAGAAATTGGCGGCCGCAAAATGCAAGATGATACTATTTTTCGTATATACTCAATGAGTAAACTAGTTACCAGCGTCGCAGTTATGATATTACATGAAGAGGCTCACTTTCAGTTATACGATCCTGTTTCTAAGTATATACCTCAATTTAAAGATCTTAAGGTTTTTGTTGCTGAAAATGAAGCAGGTATACAAGTAGAAGACATGGAGCGCGAACCGACTATTCGTGATTTACTAACTCATACTGCAGGGTTGACTTATGGATACTTTGCTAGCTCACCTGTAGACACAATGTATGTAGATGCAAAAATACTTGACCGTAATACTTCTCTTAAAGGGTTTGTTGATAAACTTACTAAAATGCCTTTAAAACATCAGCCTGGAAGTAAATGGGAATATAGTATCTCTATAGATGTTCTAGGATATCTTATCGAAGTAGTTTCAGGTCAAAAATTTGATGTTTTTCTAAAGGAACGAATATTTGAACCTCTAGGAATGAATGATACCGATTTTTACGTGCCCGTAGATAAAATCGATCGCTTTACTGTACTTTATACATCGAAAGATGACAAAATAGTTCCTTTTGATTCGCGCATTGGTTATTTTAGTTCCGTTCCTGCATTTCTCTCTGGGGGCGGTGGTTTAGTATCTACGGCAAAAGACTATATGAATTTTTGCACCATGCTTTTACAAAAGGGCAAATTTAAAGACAAGCAAATACTAAGTCGCAAAACGGTTGAATTTATGATGCTGAACCAATTAAACACCGAACAACTTCCTTATGGAACAAGAAGAAAAATGTGGGGTTACGGATTTGGCATCGGAGGTTCAGTAATGCAAGACCCAGCACTCGCACATACCATAAGCAGCAAAGGAGCATTTCAATGGGCAGGAGCTGCAAATACATTTTTTGTTATCGATCCTAAAGAGCAACTTGTTGCATTAATGTTTACCCAGTTTTGGCCTTTTTCAAATGAGTTAGGTGAAAAATTTCGTACACTTGTTCAACAAACAATTGTAGAGTAGTCGTTGTGTATCCCTTTCCAGGATTTCATTCACCTACTGTTGATTTAATAACTAAATATCTATTTTGCCATTCTGGCTAAATCAGGGATCCAAACGGATTAAAATAGCCCAAATCCGGCGAGAAAGATTTTCATTAGTAAATTTCTTTCGGTCAACAGTAGTCTGTTTTTCTTTGGGTTCAATAACGCAAACCATACTTATTTGTTTACCTCGTATAGCGTTAATTTTTGTAAATAATTCACCACTCTTTCTTTATCACCTTCATTTAAGTTTTTGGTACTAATTTTAAAAGCGGTAGGAACTGACATTTTTCTGTATAGTTGGAAATATACGTGGTCAAAAATTTGGCGTGCACATTTCCATAAACCTAAATTTGCGTATATTCGCCCTGTCTTAAGAAGGTATACTATGTCTTGCTTAAGGATTATGTTTTTCGGTGGGATTCCAATAAGCTGATTAATGAGTCGTTGTTTTTCTTCAGATTGCATTGTTGTGTCTTCGCAATATATTTCTGCCAATTGAAGACGTGCAAGATCTATTTGGAAAATATGGTTTTTGTCGTGTGGTAAATTTAAAATTATTCGTAGTTTTTTGATCGCCGCGAGTATTTTTCCTTCACTAAGAAGAATACATGCTTTTTCAAATAGATATTTTATATTCTGTGGATCGAGTTCTAAAGCGTGTTCAATACAATTATGCATCTTAGATCGCGTTACGTTACTTTTCTTTATCGAGTCGAGTAGTTGATTTAAGTAACGATAATAATGACCTTTAGGAGAGTGCGTTGCCAGCATATCTGAAAATAAGTGTAAACGAAATTCCATAGAGTTATATATTGACTGTGCTAACTGTTTTCGATGTACTGCACTTTTTTTCTTATATCTTGTAAAGAGCTCATAACGCTCTTGTTCAGAAGCATATGTATATTTCGCTGTTAGTGCATTTTTTTGAATAATTGAATTTTTAGATCGAACATATTTGTTGATTAGTTGTTTTTTCTGTTTAGTGTTCCACTTATCAGCGATTTTTCGATTATAAGCGTTTACAAAAAAATTAGTCATGCGATGGTTGTAAGTTTGGACTATGTTATGTACAATTCCGTATTTTTGAGAACACAAGCTACGAATGATATGAGCTTTTGCTTGGACATTTTCTGTTTTTATTGTTTCCAGCATATGACAACCAAGAATAGCTGATAAATAATAAACTGCCATTTTGTAGTGTGGGTGATAATTTTTTTTACTTACTTGTTGTAAGTGGTCACGAACATAATCAACATTTTTCAAAATACGAGGAATATTGTTAACGAAATGTTCTAGTTCTTGCATATTTTGATTTTTGTTAACTAAGAAAAACTTGTTGTTTACTACACAAAAGTAAGCGACAATTTGTACGATAGGATGTTGCTTTTCTGATGTAATAATTTTATGAAGATACGAATGATTAGGATTGTATGTCGCTAACAAGTTGATCGCATCTAATTGTAGAGAACTAACTGACTTTTCTTCTCGAATGCATTCAACTAAGTAATTTGCAAAATTACTTATCTTTTCTACCTTTCCAAAATTGGGTGGGATAGATCTAATCATCGCCAAACGCATTTTTTTCTCTGGCTCTTTCCATCCTTTTACATATTGATTTTGATATTGTAAAAAAGTTTTCTGTACTTTTTTATTATGCCAAAAGCAAAAATGACTAAAGGAGCGATATTTTATTTTTTTGTCATTCATCGATTCTAAAAAAATACCTTCCGCTTTTTTCCACATCTTTGGGGTAACTGTTTGCATTTTGAAAACGAGTTCAGCAGCATAAATACGAATGCTCTTCTGTTTGCTAAATAGCAAACGTTTAATAAGGGGTATCTTGTCTGAATTATCTTCTCCTAGAATATATAATGAACGTATTGCGGCTAATGATATAAAATACGAAGGATTATCCCGTCTTCTAAAATAATCAGCAATAGTACGCCAATCAACTGTCATTAAAGCTTCGCGTAATACAATTGTACAAAGAAGTTTATTCATTGATGAGGAAGGTGAGACAATTTGTTGTTCGAGATAGCGAGATTTTCCAATGAACAACAAAGCTTTTGCTGCGAGATACCGATGTAAAGGCTCTGTGTCTGAGCAAAAAATTTCTTTAATGTTGCTGTAGTCTACTGTGCTATTAGATTCTTCAAATATAGTGCGATGACTGTGTAGGTATAAATGTGCTAATCGGTAGTAGTTAGCGGCATTGATTTCTTTTTTTCTTTTTGCCAAAGATCTGTGTAGAGCATTTTCTATCCATTTGTTTTTCTCAGAAGATAAATTATTTTTTGATAAATAACTTGCGACTTTCTGTTGTAAGTGAGTGTGATGACGTAATAAATTTATATAAACACTCACTGTATTCTCAGAAGAAACAATGTCATTACTTAATTTTATTTGTTGCTTATTGTGTTGCTGACGCCACCACTTCAATTGAATGTAAGCCTCATGATATTTTTTAGCAATGTTTTTCACTTTATTTTCAATAAAATCAGGTCTTTCGATTTTTGCAAAGGTCTGACTATAGTGCAAAATCGCCAAAGAGCAGTCTTTCTGTCTCGTTGCATCAAAATAAGCTAGCTTTAAAAAACTAGACATAGCCGCTATTGGATTAGCAGAACTATATTCAATAGCGCGCATAATGTTTTTATGGGCATCGTTGTATTTTTTCATGTCTGTTTGGACTTTTGCTAGAAGATTATGATATTTTGAATTTTGAGGTTGTAGTTTTATGCATTTTTGTAGATGTGCTTCTGCTTTAACTAAATTGAGACGATCACCTTTTTTAGCAATACTCATTGCTAGATACTCAAAAACTTCCACATTGCGAGGAAGTTTGGATGTTAGAGCTTGCAATATTTTTATTGCTTTTTGTAAATGTAAGGGGATTTGATTTGTTTTGTGTGCTTGAAAATGCGCTTTTGCATGATAGAGTTTAAGAAGAGAAAGGGTGCGATATTGCTCTGATGATATTATTGCTGAAGCTGTTTCTGTTCCTTTAACAAAAGCATTTATTGCTTGCTTGTATTCTTGTGTTCTATAATAAATACGTCCTTGTAAGTAGTAGAAGTCTAAAGCATTTTTTGGTTCAACTTGTTGCGGAAAATATTTTTTGGCTTGTGACCATTCTCCTAAAGTAAAAAACATTTGCGCCATGATCAAGTCTGCATGAGAGTTATTTCGCTTTTTAAAATATTTTTGGTAGTACTTTGATACTAATGACCAGTTTTGTTGTTTGGCATTAGCGATGAGTAAACCAATATACAATTTTTGTCTATGAGTGGCAGTAAGATCTTTATTCGCCAAGGAATTAAAAACATCAAGGGATTCACCATACAGCTCTGCTCCCACTAAGTTAAAAGCATTATTGAGTAGCACTTCGTGGTCCTCTATATCAATTTTTACGTGCTTTTCTGTGGGCCTAACTGTGGCAAAGAATATACCTATGACGACAAGAGGGACAGATGCTAGTAGTAAAAGGAGTTTTGTTTTTTTTTGCCAATAGTATTGCCGCATTTTTATTGGCTTTTTCTCTAAAAAATAGCGCAAATCACAAGCAAAAACACCTGCATTTTGGTAGCGATATTTTTTGTTTTTTTGTAATGCTCTTAAGCATATATATTCTAGATCTTGTGGGATTTTATCATTGATTTCTCTTGGTGGCACAGGGTCTTTACAATTTACTTCTTGTAGAATTTCAATTAAATAACTACTTTTTACAACACGTGTATTACAAATAAGTTCATAAAGAGTTGTTCCAAGTGAATAAATATCAGATCGCGCGTCTAGTGTCTTTATTTCACCATTTGCTTGCTCTGGTGACATATAATGAGCTGTGCCTAGAAATGACCCTGTTTTCGTCAAATCGGAATCTACTTTTAGCTTCTTTGCTAGCCCGAAATCCATTACATAGGGGTGTTTATTTTTATCAACGATAATATTTGACGGTTTGATATCGCGATGGATAATACCTTTTTGATGCGCGTAGTCAATAGCCTCTACTACTTTTTCGAAAATATAAACTCTTTCTACCATTGATAAGTTACCTGATTGAATACACTGGTCGAGTGTTATACCATCAATATACTCCATCACAAGGCATGGCATATTATCAACAATAAAAGCTTCGTATATTTTGAGGATATGAGGATGCTGAACATCAGCCAAGTTTTGAATTTCGCGGACCATTCTTTTTTTTGCACGCATATCGCTGTGGATTGTTACTTTTATTGCGACATTTCTTTTTAATTTCTCATCATAGGCAAGATAAACCGTTCCCATTCCCCCTTTTCCAAGCACCTTTACAATTCTATATTTCCCTAAGTACTTTGGGGTTGAATTCATTTATCTTTCCTTAAAGAAATAGTTTATAATGATTCTAAGAATATGAACTTATTACAACTTGTATTGGTTAAAATTCCAAAAAGAACTTGAATGCAGTATATATTATATGTGTAAGTAAACTAAAATAAAGCTATTTAAGCATTTAGTGAATAGCTCAAGTAAGCTGTTTGATTCATTATGTAGATTATAAACTATAATTGACTTTATTTTTGGATGAGAAAATATGACTAAAATAATTTTAATTGTTTTATTTTTTTGTTATTCCTTAGTTGCGCAAATAGATATTAAAATTGGTGTTAGAAACCCAAATAAACTAGAGACACTTCCTAAATATATCCCTCGTGAGACGCAGTCGTGGCATATGGTACGAAGTAAGGGTAATGCAATGAATTTTAATCATGAAAAATTAGATGTATCAAGCATCACTAGAATATACAAAAGAAACATTTAATGTGATGGAGAAAATGCCATCAGGTAAAAAGAAACAGCACTCGATTAAACCTATAAAATTACTGCTTCATTTTTAAACAGCAACCTAAACACCAACATACCAATTATTCTTCAGAGTGATTACAATTTTGCCATAATAAAAAATTTTAGGTAATTCTAGGAACTTTTGTTTTTTTTTTTATCTAAGTGACCATACGGTCACTTGTAAAATACAACTAAATTAATTAGCAAACAATACTATGCATTTCTCGTATTAACAGCTGTTCAATCGTGAAGTTCTATGTATTATAAGATTGTCACTATCAAGGAACCTTTGATGAAAAAGATTTTTTATCTCCTGGTTTTTTCGTTGTGCGTTTTACAAGCACAAGAAAAAAACATCACCTATAGCAACATTTTTCCTAAAAACAGTCTAGCAGTCATTTCATTTTCCGATATCGAGTTAACAAAAAAACAATTCAAAGAAACTTACCTCTACTCTTTCCTACAAGAACCTGAAATCAAAAAACTTATTACTGAAATCGAAAAACAATACAGTTGGGATAATTTTTCAAAACGACTAAAAATTGCTACAGGACTTTCTTTAAAGGAAAGTTTAGCTATTTTTGCGGGAGAAGTTTCGGTAGCGCTTGTGGATATTCCTAGTGGCTCTGAACCGATCCAAGTGGCGGTAATTATTGACCACAAACAGCACGGAGAAAATGCTCAAAAACTTATTGATTCTCTTATAAAACGCGTTCCGATTGAGAAAGGTAGTTACGATGTTGGCGGGCAGAAAATTTCCTACGTCAAAGGTTTAGAAACAGCTTTACACTACACTTCTGTGGACAATAATTTACTATTTGCAACCACACAGAAATTGATGAGTGACATGCTTACAAATATATCACAGCAAGGCAATCGTCTAAAAGATACACCGCAGTATCAAAAATCATCTACAATATTTGCTAATAGTGCTCTTAGTTATTATTTTGACATGGAAAAATTTTTGCATATCGTTGAAGGCTATATGCCAGTTAAACAAAAAGTAGCTTTGCAATCTATGGGGGTTTTTGATTGGAAAGCGATTTGTGCTTCTTTTGCGATTGACAAACCACATTTTGTATCGCGAATGCGCTTAGTTGCAAAAGGGAACAAGGGTATTAATCGCCTACTACACTTGCAGCCTATTAATCAAAACATAGAAAAAAATATACCTCAAAACAGCGGAGGATGGATCGCAAAAAATGTTAACTGCAGTGAGTTGTGGAGTGAGTTTTTAAGATGTTATAACAACTACGAAAAACAACTTCAACAACAAGGCTATCCTAAAGAAAACTCTTACACCACTTTCTATGATAATATTCGTAAATTTGAAAAGGCTTTTTTGGAAACAACAGTTAGTGAAGCTCTTTCCTCTGTGGGACCACATTATGCGCTATTTCATTTGCCTGACCCTACCGGAGGTTTAATCCCTCGATTAGTTGCGACAGCAAATACAAATAACCCAAAACTTCTTAAAAAAGTTTTAGGAATGTTGTTTGATCTACTTCATTATGAATTTAAAGAGAAAATATACAAAGGCAAAACGTTGTACTACTTATCACGACAAACAACATATCGCGGTAATCCAATTGTTCAAATAAACAGACAACAACGAGAAAATTTGCGCATGCTGCTTGGTACTTTTTCGTTTTATATTGATAACGATCAGATATTTATTACCCGCATCGTTCAAGATTTAATGGATCTAATCGATACACAACAAAGCATGACACCTTTGTCTATTTCAAAGATTTCTCCTGTAAAACAGCACGGCTTGTATAGTTTTTTGCTTTACCTAGATTGGAACGCACTCCTTCCAGCTGTTTACAACACTCTACTCCCTTTTATTCCTTCTTGGGAAGGTGAGATTTCTTCTTTCTTGGGAAGCGATATCAAATCAGTAGATATTCCGCGCATGTCTACTATTGCCAAGTATCTCTCTCCAGTAGTTGGAGGATTTGAGGCAGAGAGTGAACAAGCTACTTTCTCATTGAGAACTAATTTCAATTTTGATTTTTATGTAGCGCAGGGATTGCTGTGGTTACAACTTCGAGATGTTTGGGGACCAGTTACTAGCAAATTTTTTAAAGAACTAGATCAACATTTGCGCGTAAATGAAAAAGTTGTGGAATTAGTAAGTAAAAATCGATTTTATGCTGCTTACCGCAAGTGGGAGTCTTTAGAGAAAACAGCGCATTTTGAATCTTTTCGTCTTATTGCTAAAAATGAAAAATTAAAACTAAAAGAAAAGTACAACGGAGCAACAAGTCAGTTAGTCAATCGTTTGCAAAAATCGTTTAATGGTGCACTAGCAGGGTGGCATGTTACCGGCGATTGGAAATGGCAAAATGAAGAGTTATTTGCAAAAAACGAATCGCCTGACACTTTTTCAGCGGTTATAGGCGAGAATGCTCTAGAGGATTATGTTATTCATTTAGAAGTAAAAGACATCAAGAGTAATTTCCAAATATTTTTTCACTGGAACGAAAGATTTAACGGATCGCCTACTTACAAAAGTATCTCATTTCAGGAACGTAAAGAACAACAAGGAAAGTGGATACCATTAAAATTTAAAATTCACAAAAACCGTATTAGTTACTGGTATGGACTAAAGCACTATGTTGTAAACGCTAACGCGACATCAGGGTTGTTCGGCATCCATTTACCAGCAAATTCTCAAGTACGCATTCGCAACTTGCGCTTACAAGTTGAAAAACAAATACAGCCTGAATATGAAGAGCCTATCGTATATATTCAAGCTAATGATACTGTCGACCCCGTTTTTCAAAACGAAAATACCCAATATTTTTTCACCGTAAAAAACCAAGGTAATAAACAAATAACAAATGCTCATCTACAAGTTGATTTACCTGAAAGCATGCAATTTGTGTCAGCCTCTGGTGCTACCTACAAAGTGATTAAAAACCGAAGTATTGTCTTTGGTCCAGCGGTGATTCAACCAAATAAAACCTTAAAATGTAAGTTAAATGTAAAACTCCTTATTTCTGGTAGTTTTAATGTTCCAGCGACAATTACCTTTGATGATTTGCAAGGGAAAATAGTTGTTACTGAAAGAACACACGTACTAAGCGAATAATTCCATTTGGTTTTATAAAGTGAGAGTTAACACTATTCACTTGTGTTTTTATACGATGCCTATCCTTCGCGAGACTTGAGTGGGCGTAACTCGCAACTATTTTGTTTTTACAAAAGAGATGCATGGGTCTCTCCCGTAGGAGAGAAAAGCTTGCGAAGTAAGCGAAGAGAGCATCGCACTCCATATAATTATGAAATCACGCTTTAAATTAATGGTTTGGGCTGTCGAATGTTTTTTGTCTCATCCGTTACAGAAAAGGTATTTTTATGAATAGAACGATATTTTTTTTCGCATTTTTGATTTGTACCTATGCGCAAGATGTTGTATTTCCCAAAGTTTTTCCCAAAGATACTTTTGCCGTAGTTTCTTGTTCTGACGTTAAAAAGTTGAGCGAAAAAGTTGTTACCACAAATATGTTTAATTTAATTACTCATCCTGAATTAAGCCATTTGAAAAATAATCAAAATTTTTCGAAATTGTTGCGCGATTTTTCTGCAAATTTTGAGTTCGCAAGCAACTTAAACCTACATCAATTGTGGGATTTATTTGCCGGGGAAATATCAGTTGCTTTAACAGATGTTCCAAATGGATCTAAGCCGCCGCAGATGGTTGCTGTTATTCGCATTGCCCACAAGAAAAATCTAGAAAAATTATTGGAACGTGTTACCTCAAAAATACCTGAATGGAAACATGAAATTACTCTTTCGGGTCACAAAGTACAATTTCTAAAAGGATTAGAAAACGCTTACTACTACACGTTGGTTGATGATTATCTTTTTGTAACCACTGGAAAATCATTAATGCAGAATATGCTGAATAACTGGAAAAACCCTAGTAATAATTTACAAAAAAATAGTGAATTTACAAAGTACTACGACAAAGTGAAGCGTCCAAATTCTTTGTTTCTTTATTTAAATGTTGAGCGTTTAGTGAACTCGATTATTCGCCTTTCTGCTGATGGAGGGCTCAAAAACATACTTCAGGCGTTAGGAGTTCGCGATTGGCGAAATTGTGGAATTAGCTTTGCTGTAGATGATGCCAAAATACTAACACAGTTCTATATTAATATTCGCCGTAAAATAGATGCAAAACGCATACTTGATCCATCAAAATTGCTTAAGAAAAGATTTAGTTTTCGCGATTTATTGCGCGAAAAGAAAAAGCTAGAAGATAGATTAAAAAACGCTACACTTCTTGGTAACGCAAGAGGCATTAATGTATTCCTGCCTTCAGGAGAGCTCGATCTTGCGATTAGCAAATTTATTCCTAAAAATACTTGGGGAATGGTTGCTTTGCATTGGGAAATAGCGAAAATTTGGCATGAAATTCATCGAGCGGCAAAAAAAATAGAGCCGCATAGTTACAAAGAAGTGCAAGGTTATCTTCAACAAACAGAACAAACTTTTTTTGGATTCCGTCTCCAAGATTTTTTTGACAGCTTAGGCAGTAACTATGCATTGTTTCATTTACCACAGTCACTACAAAAAATACCACCGCGATTTATTGCAGCAATTGAAATAAAAAAGCACAAAGAGTTTCGCAGTTATATCGAAAATTTTCTGAGTATATATGGCTATAAATTAGTGTCGCGTAGCTACAGGGGACAACAAATTTTTCATATGGAAAGTAAGAAAAATTATTACCATGGAGGTTATGGTCACAGTGAAATTCGAAAAATATTGCGGGTATTATTTGGCAACTTTGCATTTTATAAGGACGGAAAATATCTAGTGTTTAGCCGCTTTCCTCAAAACTTAATGGATGTAATAGATCATGTTGCAGATAAACATCCAGCTTTTGAGTTAGAGTCTTTAGGTAAACTACCGTTTAGTTTTGCTTGTTACATTGATTGGAAGCAGGTAATTCCTCCCGTTTACAGTACCATGTTATCTTTCCCGCACTTTTTGGAAGATAAACTGCGTATTGAAAGTTCTGACCTTCCACGAGCAAGTACATTTCTGGAGTATTGCGATCGCGATGTTATTACTATGCACAACAAACGCGGAGCACTACATGGAAAAATCCATAGTAATTTTGGTGTAGAGCTTCCTTTGTTTGCCCTAGGTTTTGCATTTCTAATAGATGAAATGTGGTCTCCAGGAGTTGATGGTATGATAGACGAATTTCTATATTACCTAAAGGCAAACAAGAAAAGCAGCGAACTAGTCGATAAAAAGCGTTATTACGAAGCACTGCAGTTATGGGAAAAAACATTCTATTTTGAATATTTTCGGCGTATAGCAAAGCAGGAACAAAAGTATATTTCGGGCCTGTATAAGGCCTATCAAACAAAAATACAAAAACAATTACGAAGTCATTTTAACAATTCTCATTTGCAATCGTGGAGAGTAAAAGGAGATTGGCAATTTGAAAACAACATACTAAAAGGACATAACACTTCTTCTTCATATTATAATCCTATTACCGTAACTACTGGAACAGAAGATATGAGCGATTATATACTGTCCTTTGAAGTAAAAGGTATTGAACAAAACATGAACGTCAATTTTCACTGTGACAATAACGACATTGGGAATACTGTAACAATCCCTCAAATAAATGCTCTAAAAGAACGTTGGGTGCCGTGGAAGTTTAAGGTGCATAAAAAGCGAATCACTTATTGGCGAGGTATCAAACACTTAGAGGTTCTTTCAACTAGTGAGTCAGGACGAATTCGCTTTTCTTTACCGCAAAACGCTAAAACCCAAATACGTAATATTAAGTTGCACATACCAAAAAAAATACAGGTAGTACCAGCAAAAAAGCCAGTAATTGTTTTGGAATGCTATGACACAGTAGATCCACTGCCAAAAGGGCAAATAGGAACATTCTGTATTGCGATTACTAACGCTGGAGAAATCCCCGTTGAAAACATATCTGTTATTGTTAAAACATCTTCAAATATAAAATTGAGTAACTTACAGCAAATTCCTACTTTCACCTTGCAATCACAACAATCGAAAACCCATCGTTTTCAAGCAGTAGCTCTTGAAGCGGGAAGCGCTACTTTTGAAGCTTTTGTTCGCTATAAAGGGCAAACAACAAAGATTTTATTGAAAGAATATACTTACGTTAATGAGCGGTAACGACTTGTGCTAACGAAGTTACATTATTATAACTCAAGTTGCGACCTATAAAAGTTGTCATATAATATAGTATTTCTATGTCAGGAAGAAAAATTCAAAAAGTGCTTTTTGTGGAGATACTGATTTTATTCAAAAGATTACTCACAAAAGAATTGAAATTACTTTTGTGAGGTCACTTAATTTCGAGTTAAAGACTGTCTTTTTTATTTTGGCTTTTATTTTTTCCTGTTACTTCTAGGTGGTGACTTGAGTTATTATAGTTATTCTTTTAAGCAAGTCGCAAAAAGTTTTTAAAAAGCACGCAGCTTGCCTTTGAGTATCATAGCGGCGTTGAGCCTTCGGTTACGTAGCTACAGCTATGTGCCTCTCAGGTTGTCCTTCTTTGACACTCAAATTCTACGCTTACTTGAAACGTGCTCAAAAACTTTTGCGACTCACTTAAATGTCGACGCGCACCAGTAAAAGTAATAAGGATTAACAAAATGATAGAAGAGACATTTCCTGGCCCTACTAGGCCTTGGTGGTGGCAAGTATACACTCTTATAAGGAATCCAAGTTATATCAGTAAATGTTTACAAAAATATGGAGATCCTTTTTATTTAATGTTAGAACCCAAAACTCCATTTTTAATTTTTACTGACCCTACAGCGGCGCGCGAGATTTTTACTGCACACTATAATGATGTGTTCGCTGGACCTGTTAGTGAATCATTACGACCTATTTTGGGAAGAGAATCTTTACTGCTTATCGATGGTGATAAACATCTAAACATGAGACGCTTTATGACACCAGCATTTACTGGAAATGCTATGCGCGTTTATGGATCTGTTATTCGAGATACTACTCGAAAAAATACTGAGTTATGGGCAAAAGATTCTCATGTATTTATACAAGGAGTCATGCAAAATATATCATTAGAGGTAATTTTACAAGCGGTTTTTGGCTTAAAAGAGGGGGATCGTTTCCAAAAGTATAAACAGGTACTTGTTGATTATATTTCGGTTTTCAATGGGAAAAATGCTATTTTCCTATACTCTTCCGCATTTCAAAAAGATCTTGGTATTTTTACCCCGTGGGGAAAGTACTTAAAAATGGTCAAAGTAGTAGATGGACTTATATACGAAGAAATTAAACTTCGTAAAAAAAAACCAAATCAACAAGATATTTTTTCACGCCTTTTAGCTATACGCGATGAAAATGGCAATGGTTTGTCTGAGAAAGTTCTACGAGATCAATTACTAACACTACTTCTTGCAGGACATGAAACAACAGCTTCAGCATTAGCATGGGCTTTTTATTGGATTCACCGCGATCCGCAAATTTTAGATACACTATCTTGCGAATTACAACCATTTTGCAATAACTTCGATATCGAATCTATTACAAAGCTACCTTATCTTGATGCGGTATGTCGTGAAACGCTTCGTTTATATCCAGTAATTCCAGCTGTTGGACGTTTACTTCAACGTCCAATGTCTATTATGGGGCATACACTACCAGCAAAAACAAACGTCGTTCTTAGTATTTATCTAATGCATCATCGTCCAGATTTATATCCAGAATCACACCTATTTCGCCCGAAGCGCTTTATTGAGAGGGAATATAATTCGTATGAATACATTCCTTTCGGTGGTGGTGCGCGGCGCTGTTTGGGAATTCATTTTGCTTTTTATGAAATGAAAATTGTATTAGCATATATTTTACTTCATTTCCAGTTAAAATTACGTAGTAACAAACCTATTTCGGCTGTGCGTCGTGGAGTAACTTTTTTACCTGGTGGTGGTGTGCCAATGGTGATAGAAAAGAAAATACATCAATGATTCGTTGTTTAAAACATGTGCTCGTAAAAAACAGTGTTGCTTTGTTCGAGCGTGTCATCATTCAAAAAATAGCAGATGTTTTTAAAACTACGATTATTTGCGATGCCTCCTATTGATTATGTCAGCTGTCCTGCTACGGACTACGTATGTTTCTTTGGATTTGAAAAAAATTAATGCACAACTTTGAAATATCTATAGTTCAGTGTTTCAAATTGAGATTGCGTTTTTTCAGTACTTTTTGATATACGTAAACACCCTTGGAGCATCGCAAATCAACGTAATTTCTACTTTTCTAACTGCTTCTAAACATAGAGTTTACTTTTGTTTTTTTTGTATAGGCTTTTTGACATTGGTAGACTTTTCTAAATAATGAATTTGACAAATGTCTCCATGTATATCTTCACTATCTAACTGCATAACAAAACCTATGTTTGACATACCGAATTTTGCCATAGAAATGGGATATATTTTCCCTTTTTCTACTCTTTGAGAAATAAGAATATCGTCATTTCGGTGAATGAGAAGATGACCATTTGCATAAACAGAAACGCCAAGAATCGTATTGCCAAAGAATTCATGAAACATACGGTTTGCTTTTTTGATTTTTTTATCATTGTTTGTTGGAAAAATAGTAACAGATTTGTCTAAAAATTTAGATTTATTTGGTAGTGAAATATAAATGGCATTTTTTTGATTTTGCTCCATTGTGATAATGCCAAATTTATGAGGAGATAAAGAGATACATTGTGATTCTGTATTTGTTAAAAGAAAAATTTGTTTATCTTTTATCATTGCTCCAAATGCGCCAATTACTTTTTTGTGCGTAATTTCGGTATTTTCATTACTTAGCAGATTTTCTACTGTATAATTTTTTGATAATCCCCAAACGTAAGATAAGACAGAAGCACTATCTCTATGAGAAAACAACATGTCTTTATCTTGAGAAAGCTTTTCTATTTGAGTATAAACTGATTGAATAGAAACGCTTGCATTTATTGTTATTACAAATACAAATAAAAATAGTAGATATTTCATTTTTTACCCTTCAAAAAAATGTGGTCTTGATTTTTTTCATAAAATTACAGATTTTTATTAAAAGCATAGAATCATCGTTTACAAGTAGAACTATGCTACATTTTGTCTTCTATTTCTATATTTGGAAGAAAGCAATTTTTCATCTGAAATTTTAAGATAATTTTATATTTTTTTTTGAAGGTTACACAAAAAGTTTGACAATCTAAGGTAAGTTAACGTCCTAATCTTCTAGTTTTATCTCCTTCATTTTGCGACCAAAATCCCAAACAAGAATTTTACTGCCAACTGTTATTAATTGATCTAATGATTCAACATAAGCACAATCTAAGATGTTAAATTCTGTATCGAAATCAAGAAGTAAACGGTCTTTCTCAAAATATTTAGAAGATATATCCCAGAAAATAAAATGATTTTCTTTATCTATCGAAACAAGTTTTGCGCCGTCTTGAATAGGTGTAAAACATGTAATATCATATTTATGCCCGTTTAGCTGAAAGTAAGAATATTCGTTTTTTAGCAGTTTATTAAAATTCCATACTTGAATAACCTTTTCGAAAGATATGAGTAGTAAATATTGTTTTCCAACTTTGATAATCTTGATGCGTATATTGTCTCCCTGGTACTTTATTTCAATTTTTTGATATGTCTTTAGTTTTGTATCAAAAACGCAGAGGAAACTTTTTTTTGTAAAAAAGCTGAATGCAAATAATATATAACGTTCTTCTGGACAGATAGTAGCGGTTTTAACAGGGGGAGAGTTGAAGATGGGAAATGAAAAATTATCAATAATTCTTTCTTGTTGCAAGCACCAGATATCTACCTTGAACTGGTTGTAAAGATAAAGTAAGTTATTAAGACGAGCATGAATTATTTCGAAAGCGTGCGGAAAACAATGAGTGATTTTTTCATTATGATTATAAATTTCTCGAGGAGAAGACACTGTATAGAATACCTTATTATTTTTAGGATTTAAAAAGTAATGGTGAAGACGACCAAAAGGTTTTGGAGATAAAAATATCTTTTTAGATTTATGTTCCTTTAAATTGTATACAAATAACTCATTTAGGGCAGAACAGGTGTTGAACGAGTTCTTATTTACAAATACAGACTTTGCACTAATTCCTTCATTCAATTTTTTAGGATTATCAAGGTCGTTATAATTGTAGACAAACATCATTGTTTTACTTATACATAAAATCGTTTCTTGATGAATGATAAAATCAATTAATTTCTGTTTGTTGTGTATTAAGTTTGTTGCGCCTGTTGTTTTGTTGAGAACGAAAATTTTACCTTTTTTACCTAAAGCAAAGACATAGTCTTTACTTGTTCTAATTTTCAAAACCGTAGAAAAAAAATCATTATGTATAACATTTTTTTCTGTAAATGTACGACTGTCCAGAAAAGACAATGCACTTAAAGATGCTACAACTAAAGAGTCAGATTCACGATCATATGCGCTAGCGCAATATTCAGATTTTTGCGAAAAAGTAAAGCGATGGGGATTTTTGTTGGAAAAATCGTGGTAAAAAATATATTCACCATGAGTATAAAACAAGGTATTCTTTTTCTTAGTAAATGATTTTACCACAAAAGATCCTTGATGATGAGAAAGTTGGCTTATTTTTTGTAGGTGGAAGCTATTAATTTTAAAAATGTTGAGCTGCTTATTCCCCGCTAAAAGTAGTGTATCGTTAGAATAAAAATAACAACTAGATTCATTTTGGTAATTCAAAGTGTGACGAAAAAGAGGTTTACATGTTTGTAAATCGTAAACCGTTACAAAATAAGATTTCTCTCCATGTATAATAGCTATTTTATTTGTGTCAAGATTTACTCCTACATTAATAATATTGTGAATAGATATTTTATTTTTTTTTGAAAAATCCCACTTGTAAAATAAGATAGACGAAGATTTTACTAACGCAAAACCATTGTTTAACGATAAAATTTTTTTACCATCAAAGATATTCATTTCTAATTTTTGAGGTGAAATTTTGTTTTGCAACCAATTGATTTCAACTGCATTTTTGGAAGAATAGGATTTTTTTTTAGCATCATCCAAATATTTTTGTGCAGAATTGATTTTTTGCCCTTTTACCGATAGATATGCTAGTTGTAAATCTCTTTTTAAATACAACTGTTCTTTTTCGCGTTGTAGTTTATTTCCTATTTCAATTTTATTTTGTGCAATTTGTAACTGATAATCTTTTGCTTTAAAAGATATATAAAGCAGAAGAATTATAATACACGCTACACAAACTAAAGTTATCGTTAATAATTTATTTCGAATAATTAGTTTCGCTAATTTTTCCATATTGCCAATTGGTTTTGCAGAAACAGGCTTATCATTGATATATTTTTTTAGATCGTTTCCAAGATGAGTCATACTAGGATATCGTTTGTTTGCTTTTTTAGACATACATTTGAAACAGATAGCCTCTAGCTCTTTTGGAACTTTTGGGTTTATAGATCTCAAAGAAATGGGATCATCATGAATAATTTGATAAAATAAATTTACAATTGTACTATTCTGAAAAATGCATTGTGTTGAAATAGCTTCGTAAAGAGTAACACCCAAAGAGTATATATCTGTAGAAAGTGTTAGTTTCTTCCCTTCTATTTGTTCTGGAGACATGTAAATAGGAGTGCCTTTAAATTCGTTGCTCATAGTTTTTGTATCTAATTTCGCAATTCCAAAGTCCATAACAATTGGATTCAAATTACCATCTAACATTATATTTTCAGGTTTTATATCTCGGTGAATAATGCTTTTTTCATGAACAAAGTTTAGTGTATTTGCGATTTTTACAAAAATAGAAGCAAGTTTAAGAAAGTATTCCTTGTTTTTTACCTTTTTACGATGGTTGTATATAAATTGATGTAAAGATATGCCATCTATCAATTCCATAGTAAAAAAGAAAATAGGGGAGTGATAAACCTCAAAAATACGAATAATATTTTGATGGTTGAGTTGTGCAACAACTTTGGCTTCTCTTAATAATTTATTTGAGTTTTGTGTGTCAGGTAGCAAAATGATTTTTAGAGCAACTTTTCTATTTAGATTAGTATCAAGAGCACTATACACCACTCCCATACCTCCGCGACCTATCTCGTGAAGAAGGAGATAGTGATTTATTTTTTTTCCACAATAGAAATCTACTCTTGGATATTTTTCTAAATTTAAGTTCATAGAACAGGGATCATCGTTTTTAGTAATGCCAAAACCGAGTAAATTTCGTATTTCATTTGAATCTCTCATACTTCTCTTTCTTTGTCGCATTGAACAGGGTATACCTCGCATTTACATATTTTTTGATTATATTTGCAGTCAGCGTACAATCAACTACTTTTTTTTGTAAAATGTCAGACAAAAAATCAATTTTTTCCAATAACATAAATTAGAGCAGACACATCCAAATGCAATAGATAACAACCAAGTATCTTATGTAAATATGCCCTATAGGTAGGGCTCAAAAAAACATTTTGAGCGATGACAAACCTTAGTAATATCTTCAAAATCAAAGTGTTATTTCAATTGAAAAGCGCAATAACTACAAAATAAATCTAGAACTAATTATAAATAGGTAAATTTATGTGGAAAACCACTCATTGGTCTCAAATATTAAAAGCTCAAAACGAAAATAACGAAGCACTTGAAAAATTATGCCACGATTACTGGAAACCAGTTTACAAATCTGTACAAAAATATCACAAATTAGATGCTGAAGACTTAACACAAGAGTTTTTTACTCTATTTTTGGAAAATAAATGGATTGAAAGAGCATCAAAAACAAAAGGTAAATTTCGGTCTTTTATACTTGTCGCTTTAACTAGGTTTATCAGGGACAAAACTCAAAAAAAACAAAATGCTTTTGAAAATGAGATAAACTATAACTACGAACATTTAGAAGAACACATGGCAAATGGATTTAATCGTTATTGGACGGAAAAACTATTAGATATTGTTGACTCCCGAATGCATCTAGAATATGAATTTAAAACTGATAGCGATTATTTTATTTTTAAGTCATATTCTCAATACAGTCATCGTGTTTTGTTTGAGCCTTCTTCTCTTGTACGGATAAATGCCCTGCTCAATGAGTTACAAAAAGAAGATGAAAGTATCAATAAACTAAACATTGACAACCTAACAAAGAAGCAAAAATATGAGATCGCATCAACAAAGCTAAATCAAATGATCACAGATAGATATTTTACATATGATGTGCCTGAGGAAAACTACGGTTTTTACAGTATAGATTTGAAGAATCAAGATTGGAATTTTCTAAAAAAACAAATAGAAACCTCTTTTAGCCATTTGATAAAAAATGGAGAGGTAATGCCAAATAAAAAATCAATTCGCCAATGCCTCAACAAGCTTATTTTTGGTGATTTAATTGAAAAATTTCCTAGAGAACTCAAGAAGCCTTCAGCATACAATAATCGAATTTTCTTAGAGGAAGTATTTTCAGATTATGTTGAAAAATACGCACCTCGTCATAATCGAGAATACTTTAGCCGAAAATATAAATCTTTCTGCATGCCTATTTTTAAAGAAAAACCATGCTATTTAACTTTAGCGAAGTATTTTTTTACGACAAAATACCAAATAGAACAAATTTTGAAAAACACTATTGATGTGTATAAGCAAATTATACGAGATGAAGTAGCAAGGTATGTTTGCCCAGAAAATGTATCAGAAGAAATCACTTATTTACAAAATTTAATTTAGAATAGATTTTCTTTACGGCAACTTGATAGAATAGATTTTCTTTGCGGCAGCTGACATAGCTCAGGCCGCGCATTTACCTTGTTTTATCGTTCATATTTTTATCATCAATAAGTGTAAAAATTTGCTCAGTGACTTTTACTAAACTATCGCGATCGTTGTGAATTTTTGCCATGATATTCATACCTTCGAGAAAGCACATGAGCATTTTTGATAGCGTTTGGATGTTTTTTTCAGAGGATATTTCTTGACGTTGTTGTGATGCTTGTAAACAATCGTAGAAAATTTTTTCTTGGGAAAGTAAATGCATTTTGACGCAAGCATTAACTTCTTTGTTAAGTACTTCTTTTTCAGTAACACTATTGACAAGAAAGCAACTCTTGCACCCTTCTTTTGACAAAAAATCAATGCATTTATAAAAAAATGCCTTGATGTTGTCAATACCAAGAGGACTTCTAAGTAGTAATGTTATGTTGTCCTTCATCACTTCCTTTACATAATTTTCAATGCATGCTTTAAACAAGCCATTTTTGTTGACAAACTCTTTGTACATGCTGTGTTTGTTCAAACCTGTTGCTTGCACAAGATCGCTAATAGAAGTGCCGTAAAATCCTTTTTCCCAAAAGACATTCATGGCAGCGTGAAGTACCTCTTCTTTTTGGTATTCTTTTAGTCGCGGCATAATGTTCTCCTTGACAAATACGTTGATTCGTAAATTTTGCGTTATATTATAAATAATTTTGAATCAATGTAATAAGTGACTTGTCAAAATTTGCTTATTGCACACAATGTACAGGCCACTTAGATGTTTATGATAGCGTTTGTTACTAAAATCAAAAACCATAAAAAATCTACTCTGTTGCTTCTATCGCATTCTGTGCGAAGCTTGCATAAGCTTCTCCAAGATTTTTTGCAATAGATCCAGGGAACAGGTGAAAATCTCCTGTTTTTAGAGAGTCAATAATTCCATCGGCGACAAGTGTTGCTGACTCTGCGATGTCAGAAATTCCAGCACTTGCTGCCATATCTGTGGCTATTGGGCCAGGATGCACACTAAGTACATGTGTGTTTTGTTCTTTTAATAGCCCACGCAGCGATTGGGTAATAGAGTAAGATGCTGCTTTTGACGCAGAGTAAATAGCAATATCTGAATATGCTTTAAGAGATACAATTGAATTGAGTTGTACAAGAGCTCCACCACCATTTTTCTTTAGCACTGGGGCGAAAGCCTGAGCGATACGCACTAAACCGTACAAATTGACATCAAATTCGAAATCCAAAGTTTTAATAGCTTCGTCGCTTAATAAATTCACAGTGGTTAGTACACCAGCATTATTAATCAAAATTTCAACATCTTGAGCGTTTTGTGCTGCAGAGGCAATTGTCTCTGGTTTACTAAGGTCAACCTCAATTGCCACAACTTTTTCCCCATGCTTTTCAATCAATTCTTTTGCTGAATCTAACTTACGTACAGCAGCATATACCTTACTAGCACCTTCCTTGATAAAGGCCTCTACAATTGTTTTACCAATACCTCTATTTGCACCTGTTACTAACGCCACTTTATTTTTGATATCGTAACTCATATTTAATTCCTTTTAAAATGATGGTTCTGAAATAGGATAAAGAATACACGTAAATTTATTTTAAAACGATCGTTCTGTAATGTCAAATATAAAATTACGACTTGTTCCAGTTGAAAAAGCTAAATTAGTATACAAATCCTTTAGAGAGTTTTAGATTTGACAATATTGTGTTTGATTTCGGAAAGAACTCAAGCAGTTTATTGAAAAATTACTAGATATTTTGTTGTACAATGTTTAGTATTTTTTATTAAAAATGAATAATACAACTAGATCAAGGTCCTAAATAAGTAACAATAAATCATTTCCGAATATTTCTTTTATAAACGTAGGACTGGTAATGTAAAAAGGATAATACGTGAGATATAAAATGATGAAAAAGAGTGGTGCACTTCAAGAGGGTATTCAGAAAAACGTACCGAGAAGTGCACCGACAAGCATGTCGCAAAACCGACCAATGAAATCGAAACAAGCGTCGGTACAACAACGTCATCGTTTAGTTGTAAATCCAGAAGAGTTCGACCTCTCTGAGCGGATAAAAACGGCAATGTTGCAACAAGACATGGGAATTACTCAGCGAATAAAAAAAGTCATTGACCAAAAACAAAATGCAAATTATGGAGAGGAAAGAAAAATGTGGTCTTATATCATTCCTGAAGGACAAAAAGTTTTAGTTACGACAAAAAAAGGTGACGGGGAAATTATAGAGGGTCCAAAACGCATTTCTCTTTGGGGAAAAAAAGTACAATCATTGCAACAACACATTGCCTACCCTGGAGAGTTTTTGATTGTAAAAAAGCGTGATGGTTCGCAACAGCATCTTATCGGTCCGCAAGAAATGTGGCAAGACCCACGCGTTCATGCGCAAATTCAAAAAGAAGATGCATTACAATTGGCAGGAAAAGAAGCTGTTGTTGTCTATACAAAAAATGAAGAAGGATCTTTAGCGCGTCGTATTGTTTGCGGACCAGAACTTTTTGTTCCAGAACCAGGAGAATGGTTACATACATTTAGTTGGCACGGAGTAATTGATGGCAGCGGTATTAAACAAGCAGGAGGCCTTAAATTTCAAAAATTGTGGTTAATGCCCGATCAGATGTACCATGACGTTGCAGATGTGAGTACAGGGGACGACGTTGTACTAGAAATGAAACTGATGATTTTCTTTGAATTAACAAATGTGGAAAAAATGCTCGATGAAACTCATGATCCAATAGGTGATTTTATTAATGCTGCTAGCTCAGATGTCATTGATTATGTTGGACGATACACATTTGAAGAACTGAAAAACAATACCGATAAATTAAACTTGCTAGAAAGTTATCCGCAACTGACAAACCGAGCGAATCAATGTGGTTATAAAATAAATAAAGTTGTTTACCGTGGTTATGCTACAAGCGAAGCTTTACAAAATATGCATCGTCAAGCGATAGAAACGCGCACTAAATTAAAATTAGAGCGCGAAACTGAAGAGCAACAACAAAAGCTAGCAGATTTAAGACATGAGAGAGAGTATAATCGCTCTATTGAAAGCCGTAAGCAAGAACGAGAGCAAGAAGCGCATGAAATGGAACAGCGCAAACTACGCCATAATCAAGATATTGAAATACAAAAAGAGAAACTAGCTTTACAACAAGACCAAACAAAGCAAGGCCAAGATCAAAAACTACTTTTTTTAACGCAGTTGAAAGATATGGGAGTTGAGTTAACAACTTACTTAACCCAAGATCGTCCTGATAAAGTTATTGAATTACGAGGAAAAGGAACTTCTCCTCATTTACATATTGACGAGTAATGTTACTGGGTTAGGTCATTGTTTCTATTTTTACTCCCAAACCTTCTGCCATTCTGTTGACAAAATTAAAATAAGATGTGATCTGTACAAGATGTAAGATTTCTTCGTCGTTGTAATTAGCATCTAATAGTTTTTGATGGTCTGCAGTGGCAACATTGCTAACTTTGACAGTTAATTTTTTAGCAAAAAGTAGTCCTTGTAATTCTTTGTTAGATATCACTGAACTGTCGAGAAATTTATCACTAAAATCTGTGAATTCTTGCGCAGAACATAATTTACGAAGAGCCTCTCCGTGATGCTCTATTCAGTAATCACAACTATTCCAGCGCGATACACTCACAGCAATCATTTCGCGGAATTTTCGTGATAAAGGTGAGCTTTTGAACATCAATGTTAGATAGAGATTGTAATGGTCAAGCATTGCTTGTGGGTGTAAGCTTTGTAATTGCAGAATATGTGCATTTGCGGCACTACCTAATTTTTTATATACATTTTGTAATTCTTTGCTTACTATAGTTTCTTTAGGAGAAACTGTTTTTATTCTACTCATAATAAAACCTTAAATATTTTTTAGTGACTGGGCCTTATTCCGAACATTAGTGATGATGCTTTCTTTCGTCAACAATAAGTTCTTTGCTATCTGTACATCCATATTCCGCTTGCAGAGTAACATGATTTATCGAAAATTGCGCACATAATAGTTCTTCTACCTGTCTAATATATTGACAAGCTTCGCTGAGTTTCAAATCTTCTTTAAAATCAATGTGCGCTTCTAGGTGAATCTCTTTATCGTTAAGTTGCCATAGATGAACGTGATGAATATTGGCGATGGGTTTTATTTGACAAACTTGCTCTTCAATGGCTTTTATATCAATATTTTGCGGGGCAAACTGCATTAATATCTTTAGTGTTCTAGTGACCAATCCAATAGAAGAGTAAACTAAATAAATGGCAATTAAAACAGATAGTAAACTGTCTACCCAATATACTTGTGCAGTGTATATTGCAATGCCACCAAGAAGCACTGCTACTGAAGTAATCATATCAAAAAACAAATGTAAAGAAGCGGCCTGTATATTCATATTATCTTTAGCTTCTTTGCGCAGAAGCAAAACGCTTCCACCATTAACAGCTATCCCTAAAATAGCTAAAACAATAACCCACATTGAGTCAATTACAACTGGTTCATACAATCTTTCAAAGGCTTCTTTTACTAAAAATAATGCAACACCAATGAGAATAACTGCATTAATAAAAGCCGCCATAATTTCTGCACGTTTGTAGCCAAAAGTAGTTTCAACAGTATATTTTTTTTGTGTTAGACGATTTGCCACATAACTAAGAACTAAAGAAATAACATCGCTTAAATTATGTAATGCATCAGAGATCAAGGATAAGCTACCAGAAATAATTCCACCTACAATTTGCGCCAAAGTGATTGTCGTATTTAGTAGTATGGACAATAATAGTTTTTTACCTTTTAAATCGCCATGGTGGTGATGGTGGCAGTTTCCGTGATGGTGTTCGTGAGCCATGAGTCTCTCCTGTTAGTAACCAAGTTCATCTAGTAAAACATTTATATCTTGTTTAGGGTAGCCATGAAATAAATTCATTGCTAAATCACAACGATCAGTAACAAGTTGCCTAGCACCAAACATATAAAGTAAACGCAATTGCCACGGTTTGTTTATTGTAAAACAATGAGATGTTAATCCTTCTTTATGAATTTGTTTTAAATTTTGCGGCCAACCAATGTAACCAGCAACTCCAATTCCATCGACTTCTCCTTTTGCTTCTTCAACAAATTTGCGAAACGGGCGTTTTTTAGTTTGAAAGTGATTTACCAATAACATACGTGGTAAGGAGATTAACTTCTTAAATTTTTTCATACTCTCTAATTCAAAGGATTGCAAAATAATGTCAGCATTGTTTTTTTCTCGAATATTGAGTTCATCGACAATTTGCTGCTCAATACCACAATACAAAGATGGGGTTTTTGTTTCGATAAATATTCCACATGAAGAATTTGTCATTAGATCTAAAAATTCATTAAAAGTCAAAATTTGCAACTTACAAAATGAGTTTCGTGCCCACTTAGGAGAAATATTATTAAACCAACTTCCTATTTCTAATTGTCGCAATTCTGAAAGAGTAAAACTACCAACGGGATCATCTATGCGCTGTGGAAAAACTTCAGATACATTTGTTGTGCGTTTTAAATTGGGGTCGTGAAATATGATTAAGTGATTGTCTTTTGTTCGTTGAACATCAGTTTCAACATAATGAGGATTCATTTTTATTGCAAGTAAAATAGAAGTGCTTGTATTTTCTGGGGCATAGAAAGAGGCTCCGCGATGAGCAATGATAGTGGTAAGTTTTTCTTTGTGCATTTTGTTATCCATTATAGATTCTTTTGTAAATACTTTTCGATTTTTCGAATAGATTTTATAGTATCTTGCTCTACTGAATCTTGTTCTTTTGTATGCTGGTTTATTACTAAATCGCATTTTTTCAATTTACGAAAAAAGAGTTCTTTATCTACTAAATAACTTTGATCAAAGACAAGCGATGTTCCCTTCATTACTAAAAGCTGCTTGTTGCCAATTGCGACTAAAACCAATAGAACGTTTACTATAACCATAGTACATTTAATAACAAGATGTTTGTTTTTTTGTATTTAAAAAATTGCGTGTGGTTTTGAAAACTTAGTTTGCTATGCCCTCACAAAGGAGTTTACGTATATAAAAAAAACTGAAAAAACACAATTTTAGTTTGAAGCACTGTAATGAAGTGTAGATTGTGCAATTTTGTTTTTTCAGTTTTAATGAACAATAAGTAAATCCTCTGGTGGGAGGACGACTAGAGTAGCCAGGAGGGCATTGCAAACTAGCGTCTTTCCGATATTTCAAGTTAGGGTAAAAATCAATGTTCCAGAGTACTAGTAATCTAAGTGACCCGCCAAAAGTATTTATGGCATTTTTATTCTTTTGATTTCTAGTTTTGCCAGGCCACTTAGACTTCTTTTGTATTTTTCATATTCAAGGCAATAAATACTGCAATTCCAGCCAGAGAAATGAGTTTTTCAGTTATTTTGTGATAAGAACCAAAACCCTCTCGTGCAACATTACGCGCTGCTTCTTCAACGGCAGGATTGTACATAGTTTCTTTCAGTCCGCTCATTGCTGGGCTGATCCACAGATAGGTAAAAAGTATGCTTAAACCTGCAAAAACAATTAGCATTACAGGGACTTGCTTTATCTTTTCACCTTTTTTGAAAGTAAGAATAATTGCCATTATTACAATCACAAAACATACTATCTCTAAAATATGCATCATGTTGAACATCTTATTGGCAATAAAACCAGCAACAATGTCATTACTATATTCGGCAAACAGTGGGTTATTGAATGGTTCAACGCCTGGAGTTGCTTTGTACTCGCGCGCCATAGAAAAAATGCTAATAGCAGATAAAACTTCGGCGATAATTGCTCCGAGCCATAGTCCCAAACTACCGTAATATAAACGATTCAACCAACTATTTTTCATAATGAATTCCTTAAAATTTAGCACTTCCTGGTGTACGTGGAAATGGGACAACATCGCGAATGTTTTCAATTCCAGTTAAATACATAATGAGGCGCTCAAAACCAAGACCAAAACCCGCATGAGGTGTTGTTCCATAACGGCGAATGTCCATATACCACGAATATGTTTCTTCATCTAAGTCGTGCTTGGCCATGTTCTTTTTGAGGACATCAAGGCGTTCTTCTCTTTGTGAACCGCCTATTATTTCGCCTAAACGTGGAACCAAAAGATCCATCGCTGCGACAGTTTTTTCATCATCGTTAACGCGCATATAAAATGCTTTTATATCTCGCGGGTAATCAGTGATGAAAACAGGCTTTTTGTGGTACTCTTCTGTTAAGTAGCGTTCATGCTCTGTTTGAATATCTATTCCCCATTTTACAGGAAAATCAAACGATTTGTTCGCTTTTTCCAAGACTTTAATCGCATCAGTATAGGTCATACGCTCAAAATCAGACTTACATAAGTCTTCTAGGCTTTGAATGATACCTTTTTCTACCCATTTGTTAAAAAACTGCATATCTTCCTCGCAGTTTTCGAGTACATATTTTATTACGTAGCGAATAAATTCTTCTGCGAGATCCATGTTACCTGCTAGATCACAAAAAGCCATTTCAGGCTCAATCATCCAGAATTCGGCTAAATGACGCGCTGTATTGGAGTTTTCTGCGCGAAATGTTGGCCCAAAAGTATATACCTTCGAAAGTGCAGAGGCGAATAGCTCCGCCTCTAATTGTCCTGATACCGTCAAACTGGTTTCTTCAGCAAAAAAATCTTTAGTGTAATCTACTTCTTTTTTTTCGTTCAGAGGTGGATTAATAGCATCTAAAGTTGAAACGCGAAACATTTGTCCAGCTCCTTCGCAATCAGAAGCTGTGATAATAGGTGTATGCAAATAGTAAAATCCGCGTTCATTAAAAAATTTGTTTACCGCAAAAGAAGCTGCATGACGCACGCGGAAAACAGCTCCAAAAGTGTTAGTTCTCGTACGTAGATGTGCTATTGTGCGCAAAAACTCGCGAGAATGACGTTTCTTTTGTAAAGGATAATCACTGTCTGCGACTCCAAAAATCTCTACTTTTTGCGCGTGAACTTCAACTTTTTGTCCCTTGCCAGGAGATTCTTTCAAAAGACCGATTACTTTTACTGACGAACCAGTGCTTGCATTCAAAACATTTTTGTAGCTGTCTATTTCAGAATCTGCTATCACCTGAATACTTGCAAAACACGTCCCATCATTTAGTTCCATAAAGGAAAACTTTTTAGAGTCGCGGCGCGTTCTTACCCAGCCGCAAATAGTAATCTCTTCATCAAATTTTTTCGCTTGTAAAGCGTCTTTAATCGCTGTGTGTTTCATATTTTTTACCTAGAATGAATGATAGAAAAATTATAATACAATTGCTTACGCTAAGTAACCCGCAAAAGTTTGTGAGCCACTTATATACAAAAACGTATGAGTGATACAAAAACTTGCAATTGTAAATAAAAATAGACAGAGTTATAGGGCACACCCTAAACTCTGTCTAATAAGTGAATAAGTCACTTAGGTCTTATGCGTGTATTGGCCAACCTTCGACCGTACGCATCACTTCCATAATAATTTCAGAAAGAGTTGGATGTGCGTGTACCATCGTAGCTAGATCTTCAGGAAGAAGCTCTGCTTTTTTCGCAAGGAGAATTTCATGTATCAGTTCTGTTGCTTGTGCACCTGCAATATGTGCTCCAAGGATTTCTTTGTGTTTAGGATCGAATAAAACCTTCACCATTCCCTCAGGGCAACCAATTGCGACAGACTTTCCAGCACCGCGGTACGGGAAAACAGCTTTTTCGAATTTAATACCTGCCTCTTTTGCAGTGCGTTCATTGTATCCAAAGCTGGCCACTTGTGGCTCGCAGTATACAGCAGATGGAATAAGGAGTGCATCCATTTTCTTATCCGTTTTATGTCCTGCCATATGCTCAACAGCAATTTCACCTTCTTTAGATGCTACATGAGCTAAAAGTGGAGAGTGAATAACGTCGCCTATTGCATAAATGTTTGGTATATTTGTGCGATAGTAATCGCCTACGCGAATAAAACCTTTTTCTGTTTTAATGCCAAGGTTTTCTAAACCTAAATTTTGTGAATTAGGTGCGCGGCCAATAGCAACGAGAACCATATCAGTTTCAATAACGCGTTCTTGTTCGCCTTGTGATACCGTTACATTTACTTTACCGTCTTTTTTCTCTAAGGATTTTGCCATAGTTCCAAGATGAAATTTGACACCACGTTTTTCAAAGGTCTTTTTTATAAATTTGCCGATTTCATCGTCTTCAATAGGCAAAACGCGATCGACAATTTCTACAATTTCAACCTCTACACCAAAAGAGCTCCACACATAAGCGAACTCCATTCCAATAGCGCCGCTTCCTAGGATAAGTAATTTCTTCGGAAGTTTTTTTGTCATGAGTGCACCATTGGAAGTAACAATTGTTTCCTCGTCGATAGGAAAACTAGGTATACTTCTTGGGCTAGATCCAGTTGCAATCATAATGTTTTTGGCCGTGATTTTTTTATTGCCATCAACAGTGACTTGATGAGGACCTGTCAACTTAGCTTCGCCGACGATATAGTCAGCTTTGTTTTTCTTCAACAAAAACGTTATACCACCGGATAAATCAGTAGCGGCTTTACGTGATTTTTCGAAAACTTTAGTATAGTCGAAACCAGAAGTATCAACTTTTAAACCCATGTCTTCAAGATCTTTTATGTGACTGAACATATGAGCTTGATGAATAAGAGCTTTAGAAGGAATACATCCAATATTAAGACAAACCCCTCCAGGTTTATCTTTTTCTATAACTCCTACCTTCATTCCCAGTTGACTAGCGCGAATTCCTGCGACATAACCTCCTGGTCCAGAACCAATAACTAATAAATCATAGTCATATTTTGCCATTGTGAACCCCTTAGTTTATAGCAATACGCGAATAGGATCTTCCATCATATCTTTCAAGTCTTTTAGGAAAGTTGCGCCTACGGCACCATCAATTACACGGTGGTCGCAAGATAGGCAGACTTTCATCATTGGCTTGATTACAATTTGATCATTTGCTGTTACAATAGGGGTCTTTTCTGATTTACCAATGGCAAGAATAGCTGCTCCTGGAGGATTGATGATTGCTGTAAATTCTTCGATGCCAAAAGATCCCAAGTTACTCACTGTAAAAGTCGCGTTTGTATACTCTTGTGGTTGCAAGCGGTTGTTGAGAGCTTTGTCGATAAGTACTTTCATATCTTGATCGATCGCAGCAATCCCTTTGCTTTCACAATTACGTACCACGGGAGTAATAAGCCCATCAGGTTGCGCTACTGCTAAACCAATATCGACTTGACCAAATTGAACAATAGTATCACCTTGCCACGATGCATTTACTTGTGGATGTCTGCGCAGTGCTTCAGCAACAAATTTTACAATGAAAGCATTCATTGAAAGTTTTTCTTTTGCTTTGGCATTGATTTGTTTGCGCGCAGCGATGATATTTTCCATATTAATGGACAATTTCAAGTAGTAATGAGGAGCACCGTATTTAGACTCAGCTAAACGTTGGGCAATAATTTTTCGTTTCTTAGATACTTGAATAACTTGTTCGCGCATTGAAGAGGCAACTTGAGTTGCTGGGCCATCAGCGATAGCTTTCTCTATATCGCGTTTAATAATGCGTCCATTAGGACCTGTTCCGTCTACTGAATTAAGTGGAACGCCTGCTTCTTCAGCCATTTTTCTCGCTAGAGGAGAAGCCTTGATTTTGCCAGAGCGACTTGTTGGTCTCGAACCACTTGTTTGTTTCACCGCTTTAGCAGGTGCTTTTTCTTCCGAAGCTTTTGCGGCTGGTTTTTCTTCTGCTTTAACAGGTGCTTTTTTTGCTTCTTCAATTATAGCGCTGACATCTTCGTCTTTTTCGCCTATAATTGCGATGAGTTGTCCAACAGGAACTTCTGCTCCCTCGTCGACAATTATGCTAAGAAGAGTTCCTTCGTCCATACTTTCGTATTCCATGGTTGCCTTATCGGTTTCCACTTCGCAAAGAACATCACCAGACTTTATTTCATCGCCAACTTTTTTGGACCATTTTACGATTACTCCAGCTTCCATTGTAGGAGAAAGAGCAACCATTTCAATTTTTTCTGCCATGTTTTTCCCTAATCTAAATACATAACTCTTTTGACTGCGTCTACAATTTTTTCTACTGAAGGTTGTGCATGAAGTTCTAGTGTATGGTTATAAGGCATTGGAACGTCTTCAGAGGAAATGAGCTCTACTTCAGCATCTAAATCATCAAAACAATTTTTGGATACCAGCCACGCGATATGCGAACCAACACTTGCAAAAGGCCAAGATTCATCGATTACCACACAGCGATTTGTTTTGCGTACTGATTCATAAATCGCATCTTCATCGAGAGGACGAATGGTACGTAGATCAACTACTTCTGCTGAAATTCCTTGATCTTCTAGTACTTTCACAGCTTCCATAGCTATTCTATATGGTTTTCCATGAACGACGAGAGTAACATCTGTTCCTTCGTTCTTGATGTCGGCAACTCCAAGAGGTATTACGTATTCTTCCTCAGGAACTTCACCTTTCCAACCATACATCAATTCACCTTCCATGAATATGACTGGGTTGTTATCACGAATAGAACTTTTTAGAAGCCCTTTGGCATCGTAAACAGTAGAAGGAACAACTACTTTTAAACCAGGAATATGCGCAAAGTAACTTTGTAGAGCTTGAGAATGCTGTGCCCCTAACCATTCAGCAGGTCCGTTTGGTCCACGAAAAACCATAGGAATGTTAAACTGTCCGCCTGACATATATAGCATCTTTGCTGCACTATTTAATACTTGGTCTAAAGCTTGGATAGAAAAGTTGAATGTCATCCACTCAACAATAGGACGCAGACCCGCCATTGCCGCCCCAATACCGATTCCAGTGAACCCTTCTTCGGTAATTGGTGTATCTACAACGCGGCGATCGCCATATTTTTCCCATAGACCTTGACTTACTTTGTATGCTCCATTGTACTCCGCTACTTCTTCTCCCATAAGAAGAACGCTTTCGTCGCGAGCCATTTCTTCGTCCATCGCCTGGCGCAAAGCTTCGCGAAAAGTAATTTCAGCCATAAAATTTGCCTTTCTAATTATAAAAGAATGTCTTCATACAGTGCGGACAATGGTGGTTCGTCGCTATTTTCCGCAAATTCTACAGATTGTTGGCTCACTTCTTTGCATTCTTTGTCCATCGCTGCGTATTCATCTTCTGTTAGAAGCTTGTTTTCGATCATCTCGCTTTTAAGCACTTCAATAGAATCTTTATTTTTGTATTCCTGAAGTTCATCTTTTTCGCGGTATTTTGCAGGGTCACTCATTGAGTGTCCTTGGTAACGGTATGTTCTAATTTCCATAAAAGAAGGTGTTTTTTCTTCTTTTGCTAGCTTCACATATTCCATGGTTTCTTCATAAACATTAAGAACATCCATACCATCAATTTTTTTACCAGGCATGCCGTAAGAATTGGCCATGACAGAAAAATCAGTTACAGAAGAAACGCGTGAGTGAGCTGTTCCCATACCATATAAGTTATTTTCGCAAATGAAAATGATAGGTAAATTCCAAATTTTTGCCATATTAAGCGTTTCGTGGAAAGCGCCTTGGTGAATAGCACCATCACCAAAATAAACAAGAACAACACCTGTTTCTTTGTTGTAGTTTATTTTAAAAGCAAACCCTGCTGCTAAAGGCAAGTGAGCACCAACAATTCCATGTCCACCTAGCATGTGTTTTTCTTTATCGAAAAAGTGCATAGAACCACCTTTTCCACCGACGCAGCCAGTCGCTTTACCATAGAGCTCTGCCATGAGACTATTTGGATGCATACCACAAGAAATTGCGTGTCCGTGATCGCGATAAGCAGTCATTACGTAATCAGTAGAAAGATCCAAGGTTGCAATAGTTCCGACGCATGTTGCTTCTTGCCCAATATATAAGTGGCAAAATCCACCAATTTTTCGCTTGCGATACATTTTGCCTGTTAGTTCTTCAAAACGCCGAATTAACAACATTTCTTTGAGTAACTTTAACAAAAAATCGCGATCATATTCTTTTATGTTTTTTCTCTTTGTCATAACATTCACCTTAAAAGCCTTTTGTAGATAGCCACGAAGCAAGATCATTTACCATTGATTCACGGACTGAACCGTTTTTCTGTCCGTAGTCTCGTACTTTATCTGCTATCTTTTCGGAGTGAAAGGATACTCCCTCCATTACACCAGGTAAATCTTCAATGAATTCTTCATCCATCGCATCAGAATAAATTGTTGCTTGGGTAATTTTTCCATGCTCTAGATGTAGGCCAATCTCAACACCACCCCAAGGAAATCTCGTATCTAAAGTAATGTCGAATTTAGGCGATTCACCATAACGCCACTCCCAAGAAGTATATTTTTCTTCCAGTTGAGCGATTTTTTCTTGGTCTAAACTATTGACATCTAGGTTTTGCGAATTTCCTTCGTAGATTTGCGAGAAAGAATCAACAAGCGCTTCTTTCATCGTGTCAATAGTTAAACTAGGAACGTATTTGGTAAGGTTGGCGACTCTTGCTTGGACGGATTTTATTCCTTTGGATTCAATTTTTTCTTTCGAAACTTGCAGATATCTAGAAAGTTTACCAAGATCAGCATCAACCATAATCGTTCCATGATGAAAAGCTTTTTTAGAACGTAGGTAAAAAGCATTACCCGAAAACTTTTTATCTTCAACTACTAAGTCATTGCGTCCGCTAAATTTTGCAGATATTCCAACATTTTGTACAGCTGAAAGAATAACTTGTAATTGTTTTTCTAAGTTATAGAATTGACGATCAACAAGAAATGTAAAATTCAAATTTCCTGTGTCGTGGAAAACGGCTCCTCCACCTGAAAGCCTACGTGCCAATTTACCGTTTTCTTCTTCCAGTAATTTAGTTTGGCATTCGCGCCAGGCGTTTTGATGTTTTCCAATGACAACCGTATTTTGATTTTGCCACAAATACAAAATACATTCATTCGCGCGCAAATTTCGCAGCAAATGTTCTTCTATGGCTAGATTTTTCCACGGATCTAATCCAGCACCTAGTACGATTGTTGTATCCATGTGTTTAACCTTCAAAATAGTTTATTTGCGCTAATTATATTTGACTGAGAACATCAAAGCAAAAGAAAATTTTACTGCTATTCTAAAAACAGCAACAGTTCCTATTTATGTTTCCCATAATTCGGTACTTTTAATAAACTCATTACTTTAAAAAGTAGTAAAGTCTTATGCACTTCTAAAGCAACTACTTTTTGAAAAAAATCAAATTTTGTAAAATATTAGACAATGATAGGTTTATATATGGAAAAAACCAAAACCCAAGCAAAGTGCGCAAATTGCAACAGTACATTTTATGTTCCGCACCATCTACTAAATCAAAAGCGCCCTTGCCCTACATGCAAAAAAATATTACTTTTGAGTACTACTCCTATACCAAAAGTACCAATAATGATACTTGTTTATAGTGGTATATTCTTTTTATTAACTATTTTATTTATGTTAGTTTGGTTATCAATGGTAATGCAAGTTATGCGCAGTGGAGGAAGTGGTATTGTTCCAACAATCGCGATAGGTGTTGTTGTTCTAAGCACATTAGTTTTTATATCTCTAAGTCTCATGCAGGGAAAGATCTTCGCGCGCTATGGTTTGTATTTATTTATGACCATAAATACCTGTGGCGCTGTTTGGCAACATCAACAGCTACAATTATACAAAGCACTGAATATGATAAGTGATGTAGAGTTGCACCAAGAAATTGTACTTCTATTTTCAATACAAATAAGTTTTTTGCTTCTTGTTTATACACCGCTTTTACTCATTTTGCGTAGAGAAAGAAATAAAAAAAGCGCATAAAATAGCCCAGGAATTTTAAAAAAAGATAAAAAAATTTGCCATAACTCATAATATGTATCAAAATTTAAATAGCGGTAGGTATGCAAGGTATACTAACATAGAAACGTTAAACATCAGTATGCCCTAATAAAAAAAAGAAAAAATTATAGAAATAGTTGTATTTATTTGGTTAAGGTTTAGGAGTATATCTTTGTCTAAGATATACTCCTTTTTTTGTAATGTGAGAGTTATGTTTTAGTACTGTTACTCACACTTGCAAACATTGTGAAGATTTTTCAATTTAGCTGAACGTTGGAATTTTTCGCCGTGAAAAATTTCTTTTAAAATAGCAACATATTCATCGTAAACATCTTCTGCTTTAAAAGAAGGATTCCAATTCATTTGCTCGCGTTGCCACTTGCGCAAAGATGTAAAATCAATAACTTTTATATTTTCATCGGCAATAACTTGTTTTAATTCAGGGTCACAAAAAATCTCAATATCAAGTTGGCGTGTTTTTGCCGAACCAGTTATACGTGATAATTCTTCACCGTTTACCGCAGGGTGAATGTAGATTTCTGTTACGCCTGGAGAAAGGTTTTTTAGCAAGTCGACAAAATACTGTTTGCGTCCTTTAGGGTCTTTTGGCTCTTGGCCAGCACCGATCACTAAATCGTCAAGAACAGCAAAACCTTTTTCGCGCAGAGGCTCCATTCCTTCGATAAAAGGCATGCGAAACGGTAATCCAAATTCGTAAGAATAAGCATAAGCCGCCGCTAAAAGTTCTACACGAAAAGAAGCAACACCATACAAGGATCCCATATGCGAATCAAAGTGTGAAAGATCAACACCAAGATCAAGAGCTTTTTTTAACTGTGCGCGTACTTCTGCCTTAACATCTTCGACATCAGCGTAAGCTTCTACATCTAATGTACCAGGCCACATATAGCCTTTTTCGTCAACAAGAGAACTTTTTCCACCCCAAGGACTACGACTTACTGGAGCCCAACGATAACGTTTCCATTCACTAGTCAAAGCAACGTGAACACCAATATTTTTCATATTGTTTTTTTTCACGTACTCAACTGCTTCAAGAACCCAAGGGCAAGGCATCATCATAGTTGCAGAACTAACAATACCTGCTTCTAACACTTTTTGTGTACCTAAATTTTCTGCATGACACATGCCAAAATCATCAGCATTTAAAATCACCACCTTAGCATCAGAATCATAACCTAAAGCTTCCGCTAAAGTTTGTGGTTTTTCTTGCGCAAAAAGAACTGCGCAGCACACAAAAACACAAACAAAATACTTCATAATTAAAACTCCCCTGTTTAAGACTCGTTTGTTTACAATTTTAAATTGTCTGGATAGATTTTTTGAAAATTGTGTATGTAAAACAAGCCTATTGACTGTAAGTTTTTTACATAACGCCCAAGACCCAGCCGTTTTCTAGCGAGTCTAGGAAAACTTATTATACACATTTCAGCCAATACCATCAACTTAGTTTTGAAAGTGAAATTGTGTAAAGCAGGTAAAATATTTATGTTAGAATGCTTATTATCAAAAGATATTCTATTTACTAGAAACAAAAACATAAGGAAACAGTAATGTCAGAAATACCTAAATGTAGAAAATGCAACTCGGAATATGTATACGAAGATCGCGATATGTATATTTGCCCAGAATGTGCACACGAATGGTTTGTAAAAGAAGAAAATAACAACAATGCTGATGAAGATGTAGTAAAAGACGCGCACGGTAATACCTTGTCTGACGGTGACACAATTACTGTAATCAAAGATTTAAAAGTTAAAGGCTCTTCTGCTGTTGTAAAAGTAGGCACAAAAGTTAAAAATATTCGCATAGTTGATGGAGATCATGACATTGATTGCAAGATCAGTGGTATTGGTGCTATGAAATTAAAATCTGAATTTGTGAAAAAAATATAAACTTATTTTAGAAATCAAGGACAGCAACAGTATTGAAATTTCTCTAAATTCAGCTGGATTGTATATTTGGTTTAGCAGTATTCAAATTATTGGCGAAAATTAGTACATAGTGTTTGTATAAAATAACCCAAGTTGCGACCTATAAAAGTTGTCGTACAGTCTGGTATAATTACTCTTACAAATTCGATGTGCGCGGTTCGAATCTCGTGAGACGCAGTCGTGGCACATGGCACGAAGTAAGGGTAATGCAATGAATTTTAATCATGAAAAATTAGATGTATATCAAGTATCACTAGAATATACAAAAGAAACATTTAATGTGATGGAGAAAATGCCATCAGGTTACAGTTAATATAGCAGAAGGCAATGCCAAATTTAGCAAAAAAGAGAAAGCAAGGTTTTTCTCTATAGTAAGAGCATCAGCAGATGAATGTAGTGCAGTATTCGATGTTGCCAAGATAGCCCAAATAATAGACTCAAAAGAAAAAGAGAAAATCAAAAAACTACTCTATAGAATAATTTGTATGCTTTCAAAGTTAATAGTCTAATTTTCGCACATGGAATATCGATCCACGACCACGAACCTCAAAAATCGAATTGCACACATCGTTTTTTTATACTGTTATAACGACTCTTCTCTTAAAGTAGGAAAAACAAGAAGGAGAAAGTCATGGAAAAAGAAATTATAATTGTTTTCTGTATATGTGATGAGATAACACAAGCACTCAAGATCGTAGAATATCCTCAAGTTAAAATGACTAATTCAGAAATTATGACAACAGCATTAGTTTCTATGCTCTACTTTTCTGGCAACTTTGAAAAAGGACGAAACTTTTTAGCTGAACATGGCTACATCAAAAAAATGCTAAGTAAAAGTCGTTTCAATCGCCGCATACGTGCTATTGGTGAAAGTGTATGGCTTTCTCTTTTTCATTTGTTTGCTGAAATTAGTAAGGGAAACAATCTGCGAGATTATATCATAGATAGTTTCCCTATTCCGGTAAAATGCCTAAGATTTTTTACTTTGCATAGATAGAAGAAGCTTCCACTTTAGCGCTTGCTACTTTTTTTGATGTTTTAGGATCAATAAAAACTACTTCATCATCCAGTACAATTGCCAGTAGTCCATTGTTAAAAGCCATTCCACCAACAAGTTTCGCGCCAAACTTCGCGATTTTAATTTCTGTAGATTTAAAGTTCTTTGCGTTTACAAGTGTTACGGACCTACCGTACTCTCTATAAATAGCAAAAAAACCTTTTCCAGAAGCTATTTCAGAGCTAGCGTTACTACCCCTAATTTCTTTTATTTTTGTTGGCGCATTTGGGTCAATAAATCGAAGTACATTATCCTCAACACCTATAACAGCAAATAATCCATTCCCAAATACAATATCCCTAACTTTTTCCTCTTTTGAGAGTATAACTCTAATTGGTTTTTGTAAATTATCTTCTTTTAATAAAACAACACTCTTACTACAACATACAGCAAAAAAACCGCTCCCAAAAGCTATGGAGCGAGATGAGGAACTACCTACTAGCTCGCCAATATTAACCTCTATAGGAGTTTGCGGAGATTTAGGATCAATAAAGACAATAATATCTTTTAGATAACCACAAGCCGTCGCAAAAAACTTGCTGCCAAATACTATATCGGTTGGCCCTTTGGCATTTGTAAATTTGACTTCTATAGACGTTTTGGGATTATTTGAATCAATAAGAGAAACATTGTTACTGTGGATATTTGCAATGGCAAAAAATTTATTGCCATATGCTATAGCATACGGACTTTTAGCATTTGCAAGCTTAACTTCTACAGGATTTCGAGGGTCATTCAAATTTATCATTGTTGCATTGTGAGTACGTAGATTTGCTGTTGCAAAAAAATCATTACCATAAGCTACATCTCTTGTATTTTTAGCGTTTACAAGCTTTTCTACATCAATCCTAAAAGAAGAATATGGTTCTTTAGGATCAATCAACGTTACATAGTTTTTACGAACATTAGTAGCGAGAAATAGTGGCTTTAATTCACTAATATCTTTTTTCTTTTCGCAACCCAACATCAAACTAAATAGTAAAAAACAAAAAATTGTCCGCAAAACGTTTTTTTTGAGTATCATAAGACTTTCCAAAATAGAAGTTTTGTTTGTAATCGTTTTATCTTACTTATTATAAAAATAATATCGTATTTTTTTTCATTCCTTGCACCAATAAAGCAATTCAAGAGAAAATCTGCTAAAATCAACTTTACTGTTTTACACTGTTTCTAAACCAAGAGTTGGTGATAGATCAAGTTATTTTAGGAACCACTTTCTCTACAATTTTTTACGTTGATGAGCAATATAATGTCGACACGTCCGACGAAAATCGACTAAATAAATATCAAGCAAAAAAACAGAAGGGAATTTTTGTGGGTAAAGAGTTCACGTCGAAAAAGCTGCTTTACCATCAAGTCATGTTACCATAAAGTAGATAACGTTTATATAAGAAAAAACGCGTAGATATTCCTAACCCAAGTTGCGACCTATAAAAGTTGTCGTATAGTCTGGTATTACTCTTACAAATTCGATGTGCGCGGTTCGAATCTCGTGAGACATCAAAAAAATGCTAAGTAAAAGTCGTTTCAATCGCCGCATACGTGCTATTGGTGAAAGTGTATGGCTTTCTCTTTTTCATTTGTTTGCTGAAATTAGTAAGCGAAACAATCTGCGAGATTATATCATAGATAGTTTTCCTATTCCGGTCTGTGACAATATTCGCATTAGTCGTTGCAAAATATACCGCGGTGTAGATATCTTTAATAACAAACTTGTTGAGAACAACAATTTTGGCTGTTATTGTACCGGCCATTGGCTTTGCTATTGCTAATCCGTAACCATAATAACATAATATACACAAACAAAATCAAACCAAGTAATCTCCACCGCAATTCTATTGATTATAATAAACTAAGTTACTATAATAAATAAGCTTAGGGCATGTCCTTAGTTATAAAACAAATTTAATCCTATATGTGTTTAGGGGAGAACATGAGGTATATATTAACTATTTTATGCGCAATGTGTTTAACTGTAACTGCTAACGCCGAAGGCTTTCTTGTCGGTACGGGTATTTACGATGTTACAGGTCCTGCTGGCGATGTAACAATGGCTGGTTTTGCCCGTATGGAAATGAAAACCGGAGGAATTCATACGCGTTTGCGCTCTAGAGCTTATGTAATTGAAGCTGATGGTAAACGAGTTGCTTTTGTATGTAGTGACTTGTGGGCTATTCCGCAGGGAATCAAAATTAAAGTTGTTGAAAAATTACAACAAATGTACGGTGACACTTACAATGTAAAAAATGTTATGCTTAATGCCAATCATACTCACAGTGGCCCTGGTGGATATGCATGGTACACACTTTATAATACTTATGTATTAGGTTTTAGTCAGCGTAATTTTGACACTATTGTCGATGGTATCTGCGAATCTATTTCACGCGCACATAACAACATCGCACCTGCCAAAATTTTTATGGCCCAAGGTGAGCTAAAAGGGGCGGCAGTTAACCGCTCGTTAGAAGCATATATGGCAAACGTTGACGCAAATCTTCATACGCCTATTGATGAAATGATGACTGTATTAAAATTCCAGCGTTTAGATGGTAAAGAAATCGGTATGATTTCATGGTTTGGTGTTCACACAACATCGATATTTTTTGCACATCCTGATGCAGGAAACCCAGACGAAGACAATACAAATCGCTTAGTTTCTAGTGACAACAAAGGTTGGGCAGAGCGCTTATTTGAAATGAAAAAAGGCACTGACTATACAACCACAGAAGATACATTTGTCGCTGCTTTTGCCAATAGTACTCTTGGCGATGTGAGTGCCAATACGGTGGGCAATATGGAAGGTGGCGGAGTCAATGACTATGCTAGTTGTGCTATCGCAGGAAAAAAACAATTTGACAAAGCATGGGAACTCTACCAAAGCGCAACAACAGAGCTAAAGCCCGTAATTCATTTTCGTCATATGTACACTGATTTTTCTGACTTAACTGTAAAAGCAAAATACACCGACGGTCTTCGCGATTATAAAACAACATTTGCAGCACTAGGGATTAACTTTACTGCAGGAGTAGAACGCGATGGTCCAAGTAACTTACCTTATATAAAAGAAGGTTTGTACAAAGGAAAATATGATTCTACCCATGGAACGAAAATAATATTTCTCGAAACAGGAAAATTTCCAACACCGTGGACACCAGAAGTGCTACCAATACAAATGTTCACTATTGGAAACCTAGGAATTCTAGGTGTGCCAGCGGAAACAACAACTCATGCTGGAAGACGCATGCGCAAAGCCGCAAAAGAACACTTGCAGAGACAAGGAGTTGATACTTTCATTATAGCTTCGCCAACCAATGCTTTTTCAAACTACGTAGCAACTCGCGAAGAATATAACCAACAGCACTACGAAGGTGCATCAACTTTATTCGGTCAATGGACCTGCGGCGCATATCAACAACTCTTTGCTGAATTAGCAGAGTCGATAGCCAACAACACTCAACTACCATCAGGACCAACTCCACGTGACCTGACAGGTAAACAAACACCTCTCGATGAGTCAACATACGACGAAGCACCAATTTACGCCGATTTTGGTGATGTCGCGGAAGAAATGCCTGCACAAGTAGAACGTATGAGTGTAGCGTCGATGACTTTTTGGGGCGCAAACCCTCGCAACACATTCAAAACCAACGATAGTTTCTTTGTAATAGAACGCAAAGAAGGCGAAGAGTGGTTACCAGTAAAATTCGATTACGATTTAGACACCGCGTTTCTATGGAATCGCATAGGACAAAATCAATCACAAATACAAGTGATCTGGGATATACCAGCAGACGCACCATTAGGCACTTACCGTATAATTCACAGCGGAAAATACAAGGATTCGTGGACCACAGAGCTAAAACCATACTCTGGCATCTCAAATGAATTCGAAGTAACACCATCTAAAAATTTATGGATCTCACACTGCTACAAAGCAGGAAACACTATCCATTTCCGATTAGAATATCCAGGTGCAACCCAGTATGACCTGCTACACAAAACAAAATATGTAAATAGTGGTATAATCCGCTTCACTGCAAACGGAAACCGCGATAAAGTATATGAAGCTAAACCAAGTAAAAAAATAGGTAGTGGCTACTTTAGCGCCCAAATAGATACCCAACCAACCACAATCAACGTTCCTCAAAACCACGCACAAGATGAGCACGGCAACGGCAATGCTGAATTCTCTACAGGACGTTTACACAAGTAAATCCTACAAATTAAACTGACACCTGCAATAAAGGTGTCAGTTTTTTTAGCTATTTCTATGTCGCAATTATAATAATCTATTTTTAGCACTAGAAATGAAAATAAAATGATTATTAGCTATAAAGAAATAACTGTTCACTGCTTCACAACAAGAAATTTGCAAGCAAACACCACCAAATCCCAAATAATAGTGAGATACAGTAAATTAAATTTCACAAAATATATAGATATGCAAGACTCTCATAATTCGAAACATAAAGCGTTTAAAGAACTTAATGAATTAGCATTTACTGAATTTCGTTGCGGTAGATTTATACTGGAATCGCAAGAAAAACAAGATAGAGCGCTAAATATTATACGATTGAACGATAAAGAGTTAATAGAACTTGTTTACTCTAAAGATCCATTTGAACAATATCTTATAAAAAGAGAACTTAAAGAAAGAAATCTTTTTGACCGAGACATTTATTACATGGGATTTTATGGAATAGATATTGCTAAACAATATGCTATTGATATGTTGAAAGAAAAAATTCGCATTTCACCACAAGATAAATTACCTGAACCATCGCTAAGGAACAGCCTCAGTTTATTCGCAAAAATTATTACTTGTAGGGTAGGTATTATTGTTTTGATTATGATGTATGTATTGTACTCTCTCGCGCTCAAGACCATTGTTTAATTACGCCGAACATTGCGAAATGCGAAACATCGTACGCTTACATAAGTGTCAATCAGTTTTTTAAACCTTGTCGTTACTTGTCGGAGGCTATCAAGCGAGATGAAAGTATCGCATAAAAAAGTGCGTTCTTCACTTTACACGTATGATGGTAAGGGGCAATCATAGTGATCCATTCAAATATCGACGCACCTTAGCCTTTTGTAACTAAAGAGAATATCGTTTCTATTCAGATTTATTTTCGAGATTTTTCTTGAGTAGCTCAGCGAGATGAGAAATTTGTAGCTCTAGCCTCTTTACTTCGCGAGTAATGGAGTTTTTTTGCATATCCATCCAATACCAAATTTTAAGCATAGCGACAATAAGCTGACTAAAAACAAAACCAAGTCCCCAACCAATAAGCTCGCGCGTTGTCTCTACATTAAAAAACTTTACCGCGCAGTAAATTGAAAATCCGAAGAAAAGAAAGATATATACATATACCAAAACCGATAGCCAGCGATTTTTGCCGCGAAAGGTATCCATAATCATTTGAGGTAGAGATTGTTGTTGGTCAAATAGTGTCAATATTTCTTTCTCTTCAACTTGTAACGCTTGTTTTATTTTATTATCTAAATCATCCATTTTCCAATCCTTTCAATTTATGTTTAAGTTTCTCTCGCGCATGATATAAGCGCGACTTTACTGTCCCTTTAGATAGATTTAAGATTTCAGCAACTTCAGTAATACTCATTTCTTCTAAATAATAAAGAGACAAAACTATTTTGTGTTGCTGATTAAGAGAGTTAAGAGCAACGTAAAATTCATCTGTATCATTTTGTGTTTTATCACTTTGAGATAAATTTTTTGGTACTTCACTCTGCCATTTTTTCTGACGTTGACAATGTCGAATCCAGTCAATGCACTTATTTGTGGTAATTTGGTAAATCCATGAACGGAATCGTGATGGATCTTGCAAGTTTCGCAAACTCTTCATTACCGCTAACCATGATTCTTGAACAATATCTTGGGCAGCCTCGCGATCTGCGGTAATATACCATGCATGTTTTAACAAACGAGATTGCCAGTATTCGATTAAAATTTGTAAGGACTCACTGTCACCTTTTTGGCTGTTTAAAACTAGGTATTCCAAATATATCTTTTGTTTATTTTTCATTATAAACTATCCTTATGCTCCATTTCTCCTTTTGATTACTAAGTCGTTAATAGTAAAAGATCGGTTCAAAAAATTTTTGATGATATTAAAATATTCGTTGTTTGATTCAATAGCAGACTCAATAAAAAATAGCTGTTTCTCTTTTATTGACAATTTTTAGTGTTAGAAATCGAAGTGAAATGAAATTAGCGACAGTATGGGCAATAATTGTGATTATTTTAGCTGTAGAAGCTTTGTTTGTGCTCTCTTATTAGGGGGACTTTGTAGGTAATTCAATCATTGACATAGATATATTTTATAGTTAGCATTTAAACTTTATTTATAAAATAACTCTAGGTATGTCATTATCCAGATGAGAATAACAGATACTGTTAAAAATGTTGCCTAAGAAAATTTTGAGTTTTGGAGAAGTATTAAAAGTAGCTTTGAGTTTGTTTAGGAGTCTGATCTCTTTAAATAATTATAATGATAATCTTTAATTATCTGTTCTCGAATACATAAACTTTTGTAGTATAGGAATACCAAGATGGATTTAATTTGCCCTAATTGCAAGCACAACACTCAAGATTACAACCAAAACAATGCGCAAAAAAAATGTAGTTACTGTCATCAAGTATTTTATTGGTCTTCTGATAAGACATATCAGAGTCTACCAACTACAAAAAGCATTACATTTACTGGTGAGTATCAAGGTAAGCAATTTGGTCGCTACCGAATTATCGAAGAGATTGGTCGAGGAGGAATGGGAAAGGTTTTCAAAGCCCAAGATATACAATTAGAGCGAATTGTGGCACTAAAAATACTAAACAGTACAGCACTAAACGCAAAAAAGGGACTAGAGAGGTTTTTGCGAGAAGGAAAGATGATGGCAAAGTTAAGTCATCCTAATATTGCTATGATATATGATATTGGTTTCGAAAACAAACAGCCTTTTTTGGCCATGGAGTTTATCGCTGGGCAATCTTTAAAAGACTATATGAGAACAACAAAGATAAGCATTTTAAAAACGATAGATATTATGATAAAAGTTTGCGAAGCGGTTCATTATGCTCACGAAGCAGGTGTTATACATCGCGATTTAAAACCTGGAAATATTTTGTTGGACGCAAATCAACAACCAAAGGTCTTAGATTTTGGCTTGGCAAAATCAGTAGATTCGCGAACGGATTTGTCTCAAAATGGTCAAGTTCTTGGAACTGTAAAGTACATGTCTGTAGAACAAGCTAATGGGGATTTATCGCAAATTGATGCCATAAGCGATGTATATTCACTTGGAGTGATTTTATATGAATTACTTGCTGGCCGAGCGCCATTCCAAAATGAATCGTTAGCAAATCTTTTTTTACAAATTCTAAACGAAGCTCCAAATCCCCCAAGTAAATACAATAAAAAAATTCCACCAAGTTTAGATAAAATTTGTTTAAAGTCTTTGAGCAAAGATAAGAAAATACGCCAGCAAAGTGCACGTCTTTTGCGTTATGATTTAGTGCGTTATACAAGAAAAAAAAATCCAAGGCAATCAGTTCGAAGAGATTTGGCAAATAAAAATAATTATTCTGTAATAATTATACTTGTAGTATGTGTTCTTGTGTCTTCCTTGTTAATGATTGCCCATTTTTCATCGACATCTAATGAAGAAATTCATAAGAAAGCACATTCTTTAAAAGAAAAAGAAAAAGAAAAAGAAAAAGAAAAACCAAAGCCGAAGCCAAAACCAAAAGAAAAATCCCAAAAGCATTATGTGCGATTAATGGCCAAAAAATTGGCTATTTTTCCTGAAATATATCAATTACACAAAGCTGCCATATCTGCTGATGGAGAATATATCGCATTTGGAGGTGATACTGTAAATTCAGTAATACTTGCTAAAACTAGTGGTGAAATTTTATGGCAAAGTCAACTTCCAGATGACAATTATAGTAAAGAAGATCCACTTGGAACAACAGAGAGTTTAGTTGTTTCTGAACATGGTGACTTTGTTGTTGTTGGATCAGAACGTTCAAGCATAACTACTTTTTCTAAAAACGGCCAACTTTTGTGGCGAAAAAAATTGGAATTTGGTGAGTGGCAAGTTGCAACTGTAAACGAAAAAATCTATGCGAGTGCAGGAAAAAAACTTTTGTGTCTGACTATAAAAGGTGAACGAATTTGGGAGAATGATATAGATGCTCGCGACTGGACAGTTTGGGGAATTTGTGTTTCTGGAGATGGTAAACTAATATTTATTCAAACAAATAGTGATATTATCGTATACGATGAGTATGGTAAAGAAAAGCTATTTTTTGATATTGTCGAAGGAAATAATATAATCGCAGCGGACGCATCTAGTGATGGTAGTCATTTCACTGTTTTATATGCAAATCAAGGATCGTGGATTGTTACTTTATATCACATAGAAAAAGGTTTGCAATGGACAAAGAAAGTCGAAGAGAGTGGTGACATAGCTATTGATAATAGCTATCGTGTGTTCTTTGCCTGCGGTCAGAATTACTTGTGGGATTCAAAAGGTAATTTGCTTATTTCTTGGGAGCAAGGTGGTCAAGCATTAGATGTTTCTAACTCAGGGAAGCAAGTGGTCACAGGATCTTCTCAACACGGAGGAATGGTTTATTCTATTGAAAAAAGAAAAAAATAAAGAGAGTTTGTATCAATGACTCTCTTTACTAACCACGATCAGCTTTTTAATATATAGACTAGTCGCAATTATTTAACTTCCCAATAATTATCTGTGCCACCAATATTTTCAATGATAACGAAATTATTTTCACATTAGGCCTGTTATCATCAGAATGTTTTTGGAGCTCAAGCCCATTTCCGATCCTGATTTCAAAGCTTCTAATCAAGTAAAGAAGCATTTGTTACAACTCGCAAAAAATTCTGTTTTTTTACTGTAGTGGCAAAAAGGAAATGAGCTATGGTGAATCTCTTTGTTAGGACAATATCGAGAAATCCATTTTACTAGCAACAAAAGACGATGAAATTGCTGGAGTAAAAGTATCTAGCCGCGTACGCAAAGTTGCTAAGGTTTATTTTGAAGCGATTGTCGACTATTGTAATGTCGTTCGTTGAGCTTTGTTCGACCCAAGGATGCAATGAAGCTTTACTGAGTGCTCTTCGAAAAGATTATCTATTTCTATTTTGATATCTTTTCGTTAGAGTACCGTTGTTAAAAGCACTTTGCCAAACGCCGAATTCCTTCTTCTAGTATATCGCAATCGTAAAAAGAAAAACTTAATCGAATAAAGTTGTTTAACTTTTTCTGTGTAGAGAATTTATAGCCAGGGTGAAATGTAACTCCATGCTTCTTAGCACGTTCTAATAATTGTTGCGCATTTATTCCTTTTGGAAGTTCTACCCATAAAAAATACCCTCCTTCGGGAGGAGAACAAATAACATCTGGTAAAATAGTAGTTAAAAAATAGTACAGAGCTCCAGAACGTAGACGATAAGACCCTATTAATAATTTTAAATGTTGCTGTTGAAAGCCTAACTTTATAAAACTATACACTTGACCAGAAATAAAGCGATTAAATCCTCCACCGCTCCCTAATACTGAATCTTCCAGCATTTTATTTAAAAGAGTAGAGCAACAATGAATCCATCCTAAACGCAACCCTGGTGCTAAAATTTTAGAAAATGATCCCAAAGATAAAACTCTTTTACTATAGTGACAAAAAGGAAATGGAGATCTCATCGAGTAATCTAATAAATGATACACTTCATCTGCAACGATTAAAAAATCGTGTTTTTCACTAAGAGCTACTAGTTTTTGGCGCTGTTCTTCTTGGAGAGTAGTACCTCCAGGATTTTGAAATGTTGGAATAGTATAGAAAAAAACCGGATTGTGAGCTTTTAGTTTTGATTCTAACTCTGCTAAGTCTAAACCGTTTTTGCCTGTGTTAATAGGGACTAAGTTTAAGCCGCGATCTGTAAAAATCTTAAATACTAAAAAGTAACTTGGTTCTTCTATAAAAATAGTGTCTCCTGGTTTAGTAAAATGCTGACAAATTAAATCCAAACCTTGCGAAGCTCCGCAGGTAATAAGTAGGTCCTCTTTCTCTATAGCAGTTTTGTAATTTTGTTGTAAAAAACTTGCTAATAGTTCGCGAAATTTTTCTTCACCTTGCTTATGTCCATAGTGTAAAAACAGCTTTTTTTCTTCCTGTAAATGACTTTCACAGGCTTTTTGCATTAAAGTGTGTGGTAATAATACATTTGCAGGATAGCCTTTGCCAAAATTAATAATTTCCATTGAGGTTCATTCCTATTTATCAAATGTCCATTGCTCGTGGCCCGCGGCTCGGCTTTTTCTCTTTCCGAAAACTTGCTCTCTTATTTATCGTTCTTGTTGCGCAACTTCTTGAGTGCATCGACCAATAATTCAATTTTTTTAGTGTTTTTAGAGTTGGCTTCTGTAGTACTCAATGTTTCTAGAAGGATTTCTTTAATATTTCGTTTGCCATAATTTGCGTCTACAGTAATTAGATAATCAAGGGCGAGTTTTTGCTGTGCGAAATTCGAAGAATTTATGTAACCGATCATTGCTACGGTAACAAAAGAACTAGTTGCGTGTATTGATTGGAGTAGTAGTTTTTCGTATTCGTTTGTAGACAAGCGTGCTTTTTCCATAATGTCGTTGACAAAACGTTTGCCTTTTTCGTTGTCTTGTTTTTGTTGTTCAGTAATAATTTTGTAATCACTCTTAAAAAAATATGTGGCTGGTTGAGTGTATAAATGCTCGAAGGACTGATTTTTTACTGGACTAGATTTTGTTAACTCTAATAATTCTTTATTTAATGAGCGTATGTTGTCATGTATTTTTGGGTTACTAGATAAAGTGTAAAGATTTTTTAATAGGGCAATTGTTTGTAGATAGTTGTGGATGGAAATTTCCCAATGTTTTTCCAGTTCTATAGATGTTTGTGATGTATTACTTGGGTATTTTGTTAAGAGAGCTTGCTTGGTGTAATTTAATCTGGAGATTTCCACTATTCTTTTACGAAGAGATGATGCTTTGCTATTGAAGTTGAGCATCGCTGAAGTTAACATACTGCAAAAGCCTAGGACAAACAAAAATACTATAAAAAATAGTTTTTTACTGCGTCTGATACGACGTACTATTCTATTGCCAAAAGTGAGTTTTGGTGCTAACACTACTTCTCCATCAAAATAACGAGTGATATCGTCAGCCAGCTCTTGTGCATTAAAATAGCGATAACGTAAACCTTTGTATAAACATTTCATACAAATAGCTTCTATTTCCGGAGAAAGATCTTTGGCTATTTTTGTTGGACGTGTTGCTTCATTAGTTACGATTTCTTGCAGCGTTTTCTTGGGCATTGTATTTGATACTACCGGAGCTTTCGTTAACATTTCGTATAGCATGGCACCAATAGCGTAGACATCTGTTGCCGGAGAGATTTTGTATGTTAATCCCATTGCTTGTTCTGGAGCCATATAACGAGGTGTTCCTGAAACACTTCGTTTTATCTTGCTTAATGTATGAACGTTTGCCGCTAGACCAAAATCCATAACTATTGGTAAGCAAGTGTCTTGCTCTATGATAATATTTGATGGCTTTAAATCGCGATGTATAATTTGGTTTTGATGGGCGTAATCGATGGCAAGAGCAATGAATTTAATAATTTGTAGCGCATCTTTATAGGTATACTTACCTTTTTGGATGTACTGATTCAGAGTTTCACCTTTTACGTAGTCCATGACAATAAAATACGATCCTTCAGAGTTACCTACTTCATGAATATTAACTATATTTGGATGATGAAGGCGCGAAAGAAGTTCTGCCTCTTGTTGTAGTACTTCATTATCAACATTGTTTTCTGGATGAATAACTTTGATAGCGAAATATTTATTTAACTGTGGATGATATGCTCTATAAACAATTCCCATACTTCCAGAACCAATGAGACGCAAATCTTTGTATTGACCAAATTGTTGTGGCAACGCAGACATATTAGTGATATCACTTGGAGGAGAAATTGCTTGAGCTAACTCGTCGGAGTCAGGTATTAAGAGAAGTGTTCCATCTGGGTTTGTAAATGTTTTATCTAAAGATTCTAAACTATCAGCATCACTATTGACAGATTCGTTGTAAATTAACATTGCCTGTGAATTAGACATCAGATTATCAAGCGGATCATCGCCAACTTTTGCCATACGCGCACTTAACTTCATCAAAATTTGCCGCGCTTTAAAATAGCTTGGTTCGATATGCAAAGCTTGTTTTAAACTAGTAATTCCTTCGCCATATCTTTTAAGTTTTATTTCAATCATCCCTTTGCGCGTGTAAAATGAGGGAGTTGGTAGCAACTGAATCATTTTTTCAATTACGTCAATCGCTTCATTCCATTTATGTTCGCGTATACATTTATTGCGCTCTTGACGCAAAGAGTCTAAATTTCTTGAAAGATCATCCATTATAAGTATATTTTCGTATTGTAGTATTCAAAGTTTGTAGAACAACAGCTCCTGCGTAGTCGTCACCGACATCAAGGTGCCATAGTCCCCACGATCGCGAATTACTGTTGTGGGTGATAGCTAAGTTTTCTGTCGCCATTAGCGGTACATAAAAATCTGCGAGTGGCATTGTAAGGCCGTCACCTAATCCTTTGATATAAGCTTCTTTACGTGACCAACCACGAAAAAAAGCCGTTTTTTTCTGCGATAGCGGTGTTTGTGCGAGCTCCAGTACTTCGGTTTGGGAAAAATATCTTGTAGCAATTTGTTCACAAGATACATTATCTCGCATTAATTCTATATCAATACCAACTTCGTGTGTCTTATTTACAGCAAGTAGTGCTTTATCACCAGAATGAGAAATATTAAAAAAAATAGGATTTTTCTCTATGTATGGTTTTCCATGTTCTCCATATATAAAATTAATTTTACAAGGAGACTTTTCTAAATATTTACCCAAGAGTATGCGCATCACTGCTCTTGCTATAATAAAATGTACACGATGTTTTTCAAAATGAAACCTCGCGGCTTTTTTTAATTCTTCATCGTTTAGAAGTTGTGAAAAATAATTTAATTCGTCTTTTTCTGCTTGTAAAGAAATGTACCAAATATGAGTATGGTTCTCCCCAAGAGACACGTCTTCAAGGTTTAACCAAAAATTAGAAGGAAAAAACATTTTTCACCTACAAATAATTGTAAAGCTCGCGATTTAGAATTTCAAAATACAAATTTGCATGACTGTCTAGAAAAAAATGATCTCCAGGTAACATATGAAACGCAAAAGAATCATTTGTTTGTTCTTGCCACTGCTCAGTTTCTTCTTTATTTGCGCGAGGATCATTGATGCCTGCCATTGCAGTAATACTAAAATCTAAGCGCGTTTTTTGATTGTAAACATAAGTATCGCAAACTTCAAAATCTCCACGTAAAGATGGTAACAATAGATTCATTAACTCGCGATTTTCTAAGATTTGCGGTTGCATACCACCAAGACTTTTAATTTCTGACAAGAATTGTTCTTCTGATAAATTGAATATCGGCGAAAAACGAGTTGGCAATTGTGGAGCACGATGCCCAGAAACAAATAAATGTGAAGGAGAACTTTCCAAAATATGAGATAATTCAAAAGCAACAAGAGCACCCATACTATGACCTAAAAAAGCAAATGGCATTTCATCAATAATGTCAGTTATTGCTGTTTTTAAATCGCTGACCAATTCATTCATATTTGTATGTAAAGATTCGCGTAATCGCGAACCGCGTCCTGGTAACTGTATAGCACATACTTCAACATTTTCAGGTAAAGATTCTGACCATTTACGAAAAACCGTTGCTGAACCTCCGGCATATGGAAAACAAAATAAACGTAGAGTTGCTTCCTTATTTTCGTGACATAGTAACCATGGATTACGCGCAATAATTTTTTTCATAAATGTCCTAGAATTCTTGTTGTAAGTTTTTTTGCAATACTCGACAATCTAAACACTTAAACTAAGTGCGATGCAAGATAGCCGTATCACTCATATTACAAACTCAAAATGAATAATACGTAATTGTTTGCATTTGCAGTACCGTCCGAAAATGGATCTATATAGTTATTTGCGAAGGTCGGGCGGTACAAGACCGCCGAACCATGTAAATAATATATTTACTTACTCCACTTCCCAAGTATCTGCAGAATGATACAGTTGTTTTAAGTCGCCATTTCCTTTTTTTTCTTTCGCTGTTTTGACCTGATCTATAAGCGCATGCTCATAACAAGGTCTTTCTACTTGGCGAATAATACCTAAAGGAATAGGATGCTCTGGGTGATGCATACGACTAATAAGAATAGAATGCATTTCATCTTCTTTGTCGTGGACTAACATTTGATCTTCAGTTACTTCGTCGTTAAGTTCTACGACTTCCGGCTTTAAACCATTGAGCCTAATGCCTTTTTTAACTTCTTTACCAAAAACCATCGGTTTTCCATGCTCAAGAGTAAGCATGTTGTCACCGCGCGTTTTTGTATTCGAAACAGGTTCCCAAGCATTGTCATTAAAGATTGGACAGTTTTGTAATACTTCAACAAACGATGTACCTTGGTGTGCTGCAGCTTGTTTTAGGGTTTCGCCCATGTGCTTGACATGACGATCAAGAGTGCGCGCAACAAAAGTAGCTTTTGCTGCAATAGCTACTGCAGCAGGATTTAACGATTGCTCTATCGATCCCATTGGTGAAGATTTTGTTTTGTGTCCAGGAAGAGATGTCGGAGAATACTGTCCTTTTGTGAGTCCGTAAATTCGATTATTAAAAAGTATGATATTCAAGTTTACATTACGCCGCAGAACATGTAGTAGATGGTTTCCTCCTATAGAAAGTCCATCACCATCTCCTGTAATTACCCATACACTAAGATCAGGGTTTGCTACTTTTAAACCACTTGCTATAGTTGTTGCTCTACCATGAATAGTATGTAAACCATAAGTATCCATGTAATAAGGAAAGCGACTGGAACAACCAATACCTGAAACAAACACTATATTTTCCTTGGCAATACCTAATTCTGGTAATACTTTTTGCATTTGTGCTAGTATGGCGTAGTCACCACAACCAGGGCACCAACGTACAGCTTGATCTGAAGTGAAATCTTTTTTAGTCAGAGCTGTAGGAGTTTTATCTTTTGTTGTGCTCATGTTGACTCCTTTATATTATTTCTACAATACGGTCAAAAATTTCTTGTATTTTAAAAGGTTGTCCTTGAACTTTTGGATAAGACACAAAATCAGCTTTAAAGTGCAAGCGAAGAAGTACGAGTAACTGTCCCATGTTGAGTTCAGGTACGAGAATTTGTTCAAAATTGCCAATAACATCACCTAAATTTTTTGGAAATGGAAATAAGTGACGTAAATGTATACTTGATACTTGTTTTCCTTGCTCTTGAGCTTGTACTACAGCGCTGTGAATTGCTCCATAAGTACCACCCCAGCCGATAACTAATAGTTTACCACTTTGAGGACCGTTTACCTTTAAATCAGGTATAATCTGTGTTAGGCGATTTGTTTTTTCTGCACGGTCGTTTACCATTTGCTGATTATCATCAGGATCGTAAGAAACATTTCCGGTACCTGGTTGTTTTGCTAGTCCACCTAAACGATGCTCGAGTTTAGGAGTACCTGGTATTGCCCATGGGCGCGCTAGAGTAACAGGATCACGTTCGTAAGGTAGAAAATTTTCTGTTGGTTGTGGGTGTGTTACTTCTATTTTTGGTAAAGTACTAGGATCTGGTATTTTCCAAGGTTCAGAGCTGTTTGCTAGATAACCGTCACTCAATAAAATAACAGGCCCGTTAGTGTACACAGCCCAGCGAAAAGCTTCGATAGCACAATTAAAACAATCAGAAGGAGTCGATGGTGCTATAATAGGAATAGGGCTTTCTCCGTTGCGTCCGTACATTGCCATAAGCAAATCGGACTGCTCTGTTTTTGTAGGTAAACCAGTACTTGGTCCTCCACGTTGTACATCTATAATCACAAGAGGAATTTCTAGCACTAATGCTAGTCCCATTGCTTCGCCTTTTAGACACACTCCGGGGCCACTTGTCCCCGTTACTGCAAAAGCACCACCAAAAGCTGCTCCAATAGAAGAACCAATTGCGGCAATTTCATCTTCTGCCTGAAAAGTGCGCACATCAAAATGACGCATTGCGGCTAAATAATGAAGTATGTCGCTAGCAGGAGTAATTGGGTATGAGCCGTAAAATAACGGTTTTCCTGCCAACTGTGCTGCGGTAACCAGTCCCATCGCTAGAGCTTCGTTTCCAGTAATTTTTCGATATATACCTGGAGTTTGTTTGGAAGGTTTTACACGATAACGTATTTGGAATGTTTCGGTGTTTTCGCCAAAATAGTATCCCATCTCCAATGCTTTTTTATTAGCAGCAATGACTTCTGGTTTATTGGCAAATTTATTCTCTATCCAACTATTTGTATGTTCCAAAGGACGATCATAGATCCAAAAAGTAAGTCCTAAAGCAAAGAAGTTTTGACAGCGGTCGATATTTTTAGTGGTAAGCCCTTCGATTTCTTTTAGTGCTTCACGATTTAGAGTAGTGATTGGAACTTCAAATACTTGATATTTTTGTAAAGAACCATCTTCCAAAGGATTGCTTTCATATTGCGCTTTTTTGAGATTTTGCGCTTTAAAATTATCAGTATTGACAATCGCAACACCGCCAACTTCTAAATCGCTAATATTGCTTTTTAAAGCAGCAGGATTCATCGCAATAAGAACTTGTGGACTATCTCCTGGAGTATGAACATCGCGGCTTGAGAAATTAATTTGGAAACCACTCACTCCTGCAAGAGAACCAGCAGGAGCGCGTATTTCAGCGGGAAAATTGGGAAATGTGCTAATATCATTGCCGAAAATAGCAGAAGTATTTGTAAACTGGGTTCCTGCAACCTGAATACCATCACCGGAATCACCAGCAAAACGAATGGTTATAGATTCGAGTTCTTTTATTGTTTCAGTCATAAATATTACATCCTAGAGTTAAACGCCGAATATAAAACGCGTCCATTTTAGTTGTAATATAAATATGGACACGCCTTAAACGACCAGTCAAAATTCTGTCAAATGAGAGCATATCTAATTATATAAAATTTTAATGTCAATACACACTAAATATATTTTGGCTGGTTACATAGAGCGTATTGATGTGATGTCAACACGCTTCTAAATTTAAATAGTTTTATTTGCTTTCACGATGTAGTACATTACCATCGGTATCGTAGAGCACTATTTCTAGTTTTGTGCCACCAGCTACATAATAATTTCCCTGGATGCTAAATCGCTGATCTTTTTTTATAATAAGCTGATATACTAGTTCTTCTTGACCTTTACGGTGTAAAAGTAATTTTAACATTCTTGCTTTTTCAAGAAGCATTTTACCTTCAATATGAATGTCTGCAAGACCTGATTTATTTGTTTTTACATACCATTTTGTGAGACGTATTGCTCCTGCTACGCTCTTAGGGGCTTCTTTTACTTTTTCAATTGTCACTGTTACTTTCGCTTTTACTCCTAAACTTTTTTCTTCAACAGTAACTGTGTAGTCCCCTGGCTCGTTTCCAGCAACAAAGTCTCCTTGATTATTTACTTTACCACCTGCCGCTTGCCACTCAAGTTTTGGGGTTTTTGTTAATTCGCCTTTAATTTGAGCGTTAAAAGTGCATCGTTGCCCAGGTTTTAAAACAACTTTTGGTGGAATAACAATAATCTGATGTTTCGGTTTTTGTTTTGGAGCTGCTTTTACTACAACATGAGCCAATGTTTTTACATTAGCTACGCGAGCTTGGACTTTAAATTTACCAAGTTTATTACCGGCAACAAATGTTCCATTACTCGAAATTGTACCTCCTGTGCAACGCCATTTTATAGTACAAGGTACTTCTTTTCCAGATCCATCATAACCTTTTGCTTCGAACTTCGTTGCTGCACCTGTGACCGTTGGCGCAAATTGCGGCGAAATTGTCAACCATTTTACACCAGAATTTTCTTCACTGTCTTCTTCAGAACCACTATCCATTTCACTGTCAACACCACCACTCATAGAGGAGTCTACTTCACTACCACGATCAAGAGTATTGTCTACAACATTATCTACAACATTATCTACAATAGTGTTTGTTTTTGTAGGCGCGGAACTGTCGAAAATTTCGATATTCGTAATACTTTTAAGCCCTGAAGGGGTAAAGATTTCAACCGTATAATTTCCAGTTTTTCTTCCAGCAACATATAAACCGTTTGCGTCTATGCGTCCTCCAGTCGAGTTAATGCTAACTTTTCGCAAAGGTATTTTTCCACCATACTGATCGTAACCACCTATTTGAAATTGAAAGCTTTGCCCAGGTATTAATCTCACACGGTTTGGAGCAATTTCAATTCGCGTTAAGCGTTTTTGACGACGAATGGAAATCTTGACGTTTACGCTGAAATTTTCAACAGTTGCGTTGAGAGTGTAGTCTCCCGTTATGCTTCCTGCTTGGTAAACTCCATTAGCTTGTATTACTCCTCCTGTTGCACTCCAAGACGGGTAGACAGTAACAAGACTACCATTACCACCGTAGGCTTTTAGAGTAAATTGCTGTGTTTGACCCGGAGATAAAATAGCAGATTTAGGGAAAACTTCTACATCAGAAATAAAAGTACGACTAATGTTCACTGTTGCTGTTCCACGAGGACCATTATTTCCACTTGCTTCAACAATGTATGTTCCTGGAATATTACTTGCATAGTACATGCCATTGCTGTCAATGGTTCCACCTGTTGCTTTCCATCTAGGTGACAAAGCTACAATTTTGCCAGTGTTGCCATATGCTGTCGCAAAAAATCGGTATTGGTCTCCTGGTTTTAAATTGACAACGGATGGGCTAACTTGAAGACGAGAAATTCTTCCAGGAATTGTATTGATATATACTTGAGCGTTTGCATATATCCCATCATGAGTTCGTACTTGAATGTTTTGAACACTTGAACCACCGCCAGCTTGATATAATCCACTTGGTGTAATCGATCCACCAGAAACTTTCCATAAAAGTCTTTTGGGAGGTTTTAGAGAATTTCCATTTGCATCATATGCTTGGACAATAAATTGTATTTTTTGTCGCGGTTTTACAGTAATACTTCCAGGAGTTAAACGCAAACTCTGAATTTTTTTTCTAGAAGTTACAGGTGTCTCTTTAGGAAAACGGGTACTACGGTAATCGATCATTGCTGAACCAGAGCCATGAGCTCCTGTGGCTGCATGGGATGCTATGATCTCATATATACCAGAATTGCTTCCAGCAGTGTAATTTCCTTCTTGGTCAATAACTCCTCCAGAGGCCTGCCATTCTGGACGAAAAAATATTTCGTTTCCTTGTGCATCAAAAGCATGCGCAACAAAAGTATATTTTTGCCCTGGTCGCAAATTTATTTTTGATGGAGAAACTTCAACTACGACAACGCCTGCAAATAGATGAGTGGCAAATAGCGCCACTATACATAATAAGTATTTCTTATACATGAATCCCCCTAGCTTTTCCAATTTTGATTTGGAATAAAATGAGAAAGAACTTTCTTACCTTCTTCAATTAAGTCAGAAAATGTTCCCTCGTTGATTACCAAAAAATCGGCTTGGATGTTTGCTATTTCTTGTTCTGTTATATGATTCTTAAGATAGTTTTCATTGCGATTGTGCACACTACTTCCAATTTTTACAAGAATACCATTATAGTGGTGTACAATATCTGCTTCGCGTTTTAAACGAACATCGCCAACAATAACAAAACCTTCACTATTATCTATTTGGCGGCGAACAACATTGATTAAACACTCTCGGTCTATACCTCGCAAAGCATCACCTATACTGCAAAGTAAATGACGTTCTTTTTCACTGAGTTTTCCATGTATTCTACCAATATCTTCTCCAAAACACTCGCGGGCAATTTTTTTGATATAGTCCGCAAAATTTAGAACTGTTGCTGCATAACCATTGATGCTTAGGAGATATGTCAGCACATGAACAAAACTCGTTTTGCCTTTTCCTTTTTCTCCGGTGATTCCTATTACATATTTTGCCATTGCTATCCTTTTTGAGTCAAGTTATATTTGCAAGATCTCTATTTTATGAGAACAATCTTGTAGATGCAAGAAGCTATCAAAAATTTAGAATTCCTTATAATTAAATGGTTTCACAAAGTATCTCGAAACTATATTTTTATCAAAGCTTATTTTTTGTTATTTTGATTTTTTTCATTTATTTGCTCTTGTACATCTTGTATTTCTTGAATTTTTTCTTGCAATAACTTTGAAATTCGTCAATTTGTTCTTGGGCTTTAAGCAAGTCGCAAAAAGTTTTTAAGAGCACGCAGCTTGCCTTTGAGTGTTATAGCGGCGTTGAGCCTTCGGTTACATAGCTACAGTTATGTGCCTCTCAGGCTGTCCTTCTTTGACACTCAAATTCTACGCTGACTTGAAACGTGCTCAAAAACTTTTTGCGACTCACTTAACTAATTGCTTTTTTATGTTTGATTTGGTTATTGTTTTGATAATGACCAAGAAATGTTTATTATAGCAAACGATTAATATATTTTACATGGGATCTTTTACAACTTTAGGTGATAAAAGAATGTGATAGTCTTTGACAAGTAGTGACAAAGCAAAAAAAGAGCACTCGCTCGCGTTTCGCCACGAGGAATTTTTTGCAAAATTTATTGGGCGAAAATAACAAATTGGCTATTTGGCATTTTGTATTTTTATTTTGTACGCTCTTACGATAAGACCTTACTTGTGTAAGACGAGAATAACGTTTTATTCATACCCAAAGAAAATTTAATACACAAGTGACTAACTATCGATAATGATGAAATGGAATTACTATGCAAGAAATTCTAAACAATTGCACGCGTTTTTTAACAGGCCATCCACGCCAAAGACCACAAGAAATCCTGTCTGAAATAGCTGCAAATATGAGTGAAGAAATAACTGCTGATGTTTACGGTACAGGAGATGTTATTCGCAACTTTGAAATTTCTATTGCCGATTTGTTGGGGAAAAAAGCAGCCGTTTTTATGCCTAGTGGTACTATGGCACAGCAAATAGCTCTACGCATTTGGGCGCAGCGCAAAAAATTAAACAACATTGCTTTTCATCCGAAAAGTCATTTAGAACTTCATGAGCACAAAGGTTACGAATACTTGCATAATTTGCATAGTGTATACGTTGGTGAAGCACACCGGGTTTTTGCTTTTGACGATTTACGCACTTTAAATGTCCCTATAGCAGCACTTCTTATCGAATTACCTCAGAGAGAGATTGGTGGAGTTTTACCATCGTGGCAAGAGTTGCAAAATATTTGTTCGTGGGCAAAAAATAAAAATATTGCTCTGCATCTTGATGGTGCACGATTATGGGAGTGTAAGCCTTTTTACGAAAAGAGCTATCGCGAGATTTGTAGTTTATTTGATAGTATATATGTATCTTTTTATAAAGGAATTGGTGGTATAGCTGGCGCAATATTAGCAGGAGATTCTAACATTATTGCTGAGGCTAAAATATGGAAACGTCGCCACGGAGGTGATCTCGTTCATTTGTACCCTTATATTTTGTCGGCAGAACAGTGCTTTAAACAGCGCCTTCCTAAAATGGAAAGCTATTACCATAAAGCAAATGATATCGCACGAGTTCTTCGCGAAATTCCCAATATAAAAGTTACTCCCGAAGAACCAATGACTAACATGATGCATGTGTATTTACATGGAGATAAAAGTACACTCGAAGAGCGCGCATTACAGTTGGCAAAACAAAGTAAAATTTGGTTATTTAATCGACTGGTTCCAACTGTCTTACCTGGCTACCATAAATTTGAGCTTTCTGTAGGTGATGCGACTTTACAGATAGACAACAATGAGATTTACGATTTATTTACAAGGTTAACGCGGCAGATCTAAAAATTGCATCATTTGTTGGCGAACATGTGATTTACCCGTTGCGTACAAATGGCGACAATTATCAACAGCCATAAACTTTTTAGGCTCGTTAGCTATTTCGTATAAGTTGTAACCATGAGAAATATCAATCACTTTGTCGTTTTTTCCATGAAAAATAAATATGGGCGTTGTTATGTGTGGCAAATGGCTTGCTGCACTATAACAGTTTCCGCCAACAAGGGACCATGTAAGCGGATAGGTAAAGAAACAACCACCAATCATATCGTTAGCTACACTAGCATAAGTATAAAAAGACGAGTCTATCACTATGGCGTCGATATGTTTTTGACGTTTCTTATTTAGCGCAGAAATTGCTTGATTTCCACCAAGACTTTGTCCAAAAAGATATATTTGTTTCCACTGATTTTGCGAAATAACAAAATCAATAGCAGCTTCGCTGTCAAGAAGTAAACCGTAACGACTTGCTGTTCCTTCGGATTCACCGTATCCTCTATAATCAAACATAAATACATCGTAGCCATATGTGGTTAGCCATTCTACTTGTGGCTGGTGGTTATCCATGTTTGCTGCATTGCCATGAAAATGAATAACAACACCTTTACATTTTGCTAGAGAATTGCGCAAAATACGTCCTTGTAACTGATATCCATCTTTTGTCTGAAATACGATTTGCTTCGACTTTTCGGTGTACTGATTACGATGTGGATGAAAAAAAAGATGACCGCAGCTTGAGATAAAAAAAACAATGAGAAACATATATGCTTTCATTTTTATTTTGCTTTTCCAAAAAAAAGCTCTGACAATTATGCCAGAGCTTTTTATTATTTTTCTGATACTAAACTAGTATCTATTTTCCGCCCTTACTTCAGCCGCAGTCAGCTAAAACAACTTTTACAAGCGCGTCTTTTGGACCACCTTCGGCAGTAACACGACAAGTATTGTTTTTAGCTTTTACATCGTAAACCACTTGATAAGCTTCGTAATTGAGCGCTTCACCATTGTGAATTTCCTGACCGTTTACTGTGAACTGAGCGTTAGTAAATGATTCGTGAATACCACGCCAGTTTAGTTGAACAGTAGCTAAAAGTTTACTATCAGCTGCAAACGCAAAACTATCTACCGCTAGATTACCATCTGCGTCAGTGTGTGATTCTAACTCGAATTCCCAAAAATTGTTTTCTGCTGCTTTTAGAAAAGTTTTTTCCACATGTAAAAAAAACTTCCCTAAATCGCTACTTCGCTCTAACTCGTCAATGATTTGATCACGATGATATACATTGTTATCAACTTGAACTATGAAGTCGCGAGGCATTTTTGCGTAAGCAAAAATTGTCAGTTGTTTAAATTCTTCGGGTGTTAATTCACTGTATTTTACGCTTATAGAATTATCTTTGATATAACTAGAATAAGTAACAAATGTACCACTTAGAATATTTTTGCCAAAAATAGCATTGTTTACCGTTGTGCGAGGCAATTTATAACCACGGGCTTTATTTCCCAAAATAGCCACACTGTTCGCTACAACATAACGAATAGCGTGTGGATCATTTTCAGTCAAGCGCTTTACAGAGATATGATACTCATGTAAATCGTGCTTTTCTTGCGTAAGTAAACTTTGTAGTGCTGAAAAAGCTTGTTGTGATTTTTGTGTATAAAGTGTATCAGCAAAAGCAGGCACTAAAAAAACTATAATAAAACAACTCAATAGTTTTTTCACAACCATCCCCTTTTATTTAAAATAAACTGAGGCGTGTCGACACGCCTTGATCTGTTATAGAACTCTATCTTAAAATCCTTTACTTTGTAGCAGATCTTTAGTCTATCAAAAAACACCAAGATTTACATATTAAAAAATAAAGAAAGGATTGGAAAAAATGAAATAGTTATGTACAATGGCATTTCATTGTAAAGTGTTATTCATTTTTAAGTTATAAAGGATAAACATGAATAAACATATTACTTTAGCTATCATAATTGTTTTTATAGTTTCTAGTTTTAGTTGGGCACAAAGACCACCTAAACCAAAAATTCTTCATACTATTCACTTTGATTCATACGATATGCACAGCGTTTCATTTTCTAACGATGGAAAACACATCGCTGTATCTGGTAACATATACCAAATAGGTATTTGGGATGCAGAAACAGGCGAAGAAGTTAAGAAAATGAGTACAGGCGCTGCTGTACGCGAAGTTATCTATTGTGCAGACGGAGAAACTTTTGTTTGTGCGAAAGAAGAAAAAGTTGTCGCTATGGAAATAGAAGAAGACTACGATGCACTATCGCAATTTGGTTATAGTAGCCGTGCTTACTCTGCTGCAGTAAATGCGGATAATATCGTTGCTATTGGTTGCGATGATCAAGTAGTTATTTGGAATATGGAAACAGGAGACAGCAAAGTTGTTAAAGCTAACGATGAAGTAGTTGCTATAGCTTTCTCAGCAGATGGAAAAACGGTTGCTTTTGGCGACGACGACTACGTTGTGAAAATTTGCGATGTAGCTACCGGAAAAGTCTCTAAATTAATGGGAGGCCAGCTGAAGAAAACCTATGAAGAACCTACAGCCCTTGCTTACTCTCCAGATGGAACAATGCTTGCAGTTGGTACTAAAAAAGCTATTTACATTTGGGATATTGCACAAAAAAAAGTTGTTAAAACTTTGACTGGTCATGAAAAAAATGTCACTAGTCTTGTGTTTTTCGCAAACAACCTTTTCCTCGCTTCTTGTGCTAAAGATGGTAAAGCAGCTGTTTGGTCTGTAAAATCCGGAATGTCTCGTTTTGCTAAAGAAGTAAGTGATAAAAGACTTTATGGTGTTGCAGTTTCTGCTGATATGACAAAAATGGCAGCGACAGGCGAAGATGGAAACGTAAGAATATGGAAACTTAAAGTAAAAAAATAATAACGTTTCTATAATAAACAACTGTGGGAAACCCCGCAGTTGTAAAATTCTTTTCAAATTAAAAGTTTTATTCCATTCCATTTTATTTCATTTTAAATCCTTTATTACTTAAAACGCGACATCATTTAACCTATAGCCGCTAAAAATTCTGAGTTCCCACTAGATTATATACTTGCCCTGCTGTGAAACAAAAATCTGCTCAATTCCCTGATGTATCACAAATAACATGTATTTTTGTACTAAGTCCTTCGCTACTTTTCCTAATCCTTGATCTTTTCTTTATTACTGTGCTGTGATTACAGTTGAATCAATCATCTTAAGAGATTATATCGATAACGGTACTTTTCAATTGATTATTGCTCATTACCTTATATTATACTATGAACCGCTTTGAGCCCGTTTCTAAGTGCGCGTCCGCTTTCTACAGATTTATTTTTTTCAAACTGATACTATACCACTATAGCTAGTGAATTTGGGAAATTGCGAAGCGCCTATGTTGACGGTAGGTGTGTTATAGTGTAGTAAGGTGCATTTTAACTTCTTTCCGCTTGCGAAACCTTCTAGTAGAAAGGTAGAACTTTTGTGGGTTGTAACAAATGTTTCTTTATTTGATCAAAAGCTTTGAAGTCAGGCTCGGGCTCAAAAAAATATTATACGTTTTAGGTGCATATTCCAATTGCTACGTCCCTTCTCAATAAAAGAAAAGTGAACGTTTTCATTTTTTTTACGTTTAAATGAATAACTTTGGCAACTTGTTTTCTTTATACTAAGGGAATTAATATGAAAAACGATGTGAAACTACACAGTGCTTTTACTTTTATGTTTATTGATATGCTTATGGTACTTCTTATTTTTTTTATCTGTCTTACACCAACATTTACCCTTGAGGGAACATTGGGTTCAAATCTACCTAAAGATTCAATGGGGCATCCGCCCAATGATCGTAAAAAGAAAGAAAATATTATTATTCATACCGATGGCAAGAGGATTTTAGTTGGTGATCATGTTTTTACAGGTCAAAAACGCTACAAGCAGTTGCATAGTTTACTTAAAAAACTTATTCTGCAAATTCGTCGATTCAAAAATGTCGATCAAATTAATATGATTCTTGATCATGATATCAATGCTCCTTTTGAATCAACAATTGGGCTATTAGATGTATGCCACGGTTTACCGCAGACAAAGCAAGGATTCGTGAGAATTGTTTTTGCTGCTAAATTTAAGGAAGAACTCTTAGATCATAAGTAGAACTGGAGGAGCGATGTCATTATATGAATTACCTGTTGTAGAGCTCAGTGGTACATTTCGACATATGGGCGAGAGCATTGGCGAATGTTTTCGTGAAGAAATTATTGAGTTATGCGAAATTCACTACAAGTGGACGCAAGAAATTATCGCTCAAGCGGGTCGTCATTATGATGCCGAGCAACTTACCGCTGTTATTTACGAGTGCATTGGACACATGCGTAATTTCTATGAAGAGTCCTATGATGAATTTTATGGTATCGCTCGTGCTGCAGGTGTATCTTTGGAATATCTCTTTTTATCACATATGACTGATATTATCGACGTACTTGTTTTTAGTGGTTCTAATCATCGTTTTGGTTGTTCAAGTGTTATTGTTTGTGGTGATCGTACAGCAAATGATAGGATTCTTATAGGACAAACTTGGGACTGGCTCACCGCTGACATGCCTTTTTTCTGCCTTATACATCGTAAACCAACAACGGGAATTGAAAATTGGTGCTTAGGACTTTTACCGAGTTATTCTATGGGAATAAATGCTGAAGGTGTGGCACTTGGTTCTACGAATCTTTTGACTTGGGATGCACAACCAGGTACTCCGCGCACAGCAATTATCCAACGCGCGCTCAATTCACCAGATGCAAATACTGCATTGTTAAATATTACAAAAGCCCCTAGAGCAAGTGCTCATTACCACTATCTAGCAGATAAGAACGGAGTTGGTTACGGAATTGAATCCTCTGTTCAAAAATCGGTGGTAACAAAGCATCAGGAAGGCTTTTATGTACACTGTAATCATGCGTTAGACAAAGAGATAAAAAAATACGAAAATTGCGTCCCTGATGAATCAACCATTTTTCGCCAACAGCGTTTAAGCGAATTATTACAGTCAAACGACCAGGTAACAATAGCTGATTTGCAAAAATATTTTGCTGATGATAAAGGTGGTGAGCTAGGTGTTCGCCAAGAAAATACTCTTGGGATTTATAGTACAGATGCCTGTGTTGTTTTTTCCCCACAAAGTGGAGAGTTTTACGCTTGTCGAGGTCAAGCAGATCGTGGGCGTTGGTTGCATTTTAAAATTTAAAAGGCTACATACAAACAAAGTTCTTATAATTGCAAAAAAGATGTGGGGGACAGTGCCCGCGGCAATACGTCAAAACAAACTCATTTCTATATTATTCTTTTCGTGGATCGGTGAATAGTAACCTTTGTTATTTTTATGCAACGGTTTTGCCCATTGTATTAATTACGCTCTGTACTATAGATTTCAGATATCAGATGTAATTTTGATACATCTAACTGTTGTTTGCGTGCCATTTTTTGTAATGTAATGACTGGTTGGTGTTGAATTTTCTTGATAATGCCATTGGCTAGTTTTTCTAAATTTTGAAATTCTTGTGCAGAGACTTTATTTGAAAATTTTTCCAGTTCTTTATCGCGAATTTCTTCAAAGTAACGAACAACAGCTTTTATTGTCGGAGTGACATTGAGTGAACGGCGCCATTTTAAATAATTATCAGCATAATAATTGATAATTGTTTGTGCTTCAGGTATTTGCGACTTTCGTTTTTCGATATTGTTAGTAATTACATTTCTCAAATCATCAATATTATACAAAAAGATATCTTGACTGAGGTCCTTTATACCTGGATTGATATTACGCGGAGTGCTAATATCAACCATAAGTAAAGGGCCACTACGCAATTTCAGAATCTTTTTAGTTTCTTCATAACCAACTAAGTATGTCGGAGAATTAGTTGCCGTTACAACAACATTTACTTCGCTAAGAGCCATGGGAATCTGTTCAAGAGAGATAACTTTTCCACCAAATTTTTCTGCAAGTGCCTGCGATTTTTCTCTTGTGCGATTTGCAATTATGAACTGCTTTGCACCTAACGAAGCAAAATGTTTTGCCACTAATTCAGAAGTTTCGCCAGCGCCAATAAGTAAGATACGGTGTTTTTCAAAACTTCGGAATATCTTACGTGCCAATTCAACAGCTGCCAATCCAATAGAAACAGCACCTTGGCATAAAGTAGTTTGTGTTCTTACTGCTTTTCCTGCAACAATCGCTTGCTCAAAAAGTTTATTGAGCAGTGGAAATTTACGGCCACTAGAAAGTAACAAATTGTAACTTTCCTTTACCTGACCTAAAATTTGATCTTCGCCAAGAATAAGGCTTTCTAAACCACTAGAGACAGAAAACAAGTGGCGTACAGCCTTTTGATTGTACAAGATATTTGGTTTCGGAGCATGGTGTGGAAATGCAAATTGCTTGTTATAGCGGTATTGCCATGATAACCAACACAACAATGCTTCTGGCTTAGGAGTAACAATATAAAACTCGGTACGATTACAGGTAGAAACAATGGCAATTTCTTGAATTCTATTATTATTCCCCACAGCTTTTGTGAATGAAATTACTTTATCAGAAGTCAGAGAGATCTTATCGCGAAATTCTACAGGGGTGTTTTTGTGATCGTAACCAATGACAACAACTTGTTCGTTTTCCATTACACAAACCTATGAAAAGTATTCAAAAAGAATTCAAGAACCGTAACCACAGTAAATAGCATAACAAACAACCACACAGAAAGTATATTGGTGCGTAATCCGTGGACACCACTCTTCCAAGTTGACCACCAAATAGTAGCGTATGCACACAAGGCAATATCGGTAATCCATACTTTGGGATCGGCTAGCCCAAAGTGTCCAAACAACTTGTAAGCCCAAAAATGCCCTAAAAGAATGCCTATACCTAAGACAATGATACCGCATATTGTCGCATTTTGTCTCATTGAATCTAGAGTTTCCAAGTCGGGTAAACCTTCATATAAAATACCAAATTGTTTTTTCTTGATTTGCTTAGCTAGCACACAGTACATGAGGGCATAGAGTGTTGCAATTGCTAAAGCTGATAATCCGAGTAATGTAAAACTTGCGTGTACCCCAAAAAGTGGATTGGCAAGTAGCTCGTTAGTGGTTTTTTCGCCGCGAAATAACAATGTCGATACAGTTTGACACAAGGTAACAATGCTCAAGAAAAAAATTCCGGTAGTGTATTCGCGCTTTAGTCGTTCAGTTACGCAATAAATAACAGCGATATCAAAAGCTAGCATTGATAGAGATTCAAAAGAGCTTTCTATCGGAAATCGCTGAAAATGCCATCCTTTCGCTACCAGAAAAACTAAATGCAAGCATGTTCCACATAGCAATAAAAAAGAAGCCCATTTTGCTGTTTTCAGCTTTTTATTAATAAAATAACGGCCGTATAAAACTGTGGTTAGTCCATAGATAATGGGGAGAAATATGTTAAGTGCTATAACCAGTTTTAACATGAGTATTCCTTATGAATGTATAAGTGGCCAAAATTTCCAAATAAGAAGTACTTGAGCGATAAAAACAATCCAAAAGGTTACCACAAAAGAAAACTTTACTGTTTTGTGTCGAAAAAAACGACGACTGACAAAAGCCATGGGTGTTCCGCCGATAAAAGCAAAAAAGTGAAGTGTATTTTCTGGTATTCTCATGCCACCTTTTTGTGCTTTTGCCGTTCTTTTATCATGACCGTATAGGAAAAACACAGAGATATTTACTGCCACGAAATACGAAATTCCCCAATGAATACCAGCGTATTTTGTCATCGCATACATTAACGATGCAACAATAGCAAAACCGACCAATGAAAAAAAGACAAATGGCGATGTTTGCTTACCTCCTGGTTTTACATTAACAGCTTCAGGGCCTTTATCCCCGTATTTAACCCCAAACGATACTTTTTCTCCTGGTTCGAGAGCTTTTTTTCCTTTGATATTTTTAACGTGTACAAATATTTGATCTTCCTGATCATCTGTACGTATAAATCCAAAACCTTTTTTGGCGTCAAATTTTACAATTATTCCGTTCATATTCTATTCCTAAATAGGAATAATCTAACTTATATGATGTAAAAATGATAGCATTTTTTGTAAGTTTTTGCCAAGATAGTTGATATATCATAATATATATAGTTAAATGAAATTAGATGTTAAGTGAGTCGCAAAAACTTTTTGCGACTCACTTAACAGTGACATTTTCACTAAAACGAGAAATTTTGTCTAAGAATCCAAAGCAGGAGTAATAAATGAAACTAATCAGGAATATAAATAGAGTGCTTATCGTTCTAGCTCTTTTCGCTTGCAGTTGTACATCTGTAGCCTCAGTAAACTGGGTTCAGCGAGCAGGAGGAGACAACCGCAAAAAGGTATGGGTTCCGACTTGTTCTAAATGTGGCCATGTTGTTAATTTCCGCGCGCGACAGTGTTCAAATCCCAAAGATAGAACTCTGATTGTATGGAATGACAAAGATTTATATTTCGAGTTTCCTGACAATCCGCAAAATGCCTACACTACTGATCAATTTGAAGTTATAGATCCACGTGAACAAAGCGATGAGGTTGTGGTAACAAGTGAAGAAGAAGATGCTGCTCCTGAAAAAGAAGAAGAGGGCACTCAAGAAGAAGAACAAACACCTCAAGGAGTTACATCTGATTTTGATGATCTGGATTGGGAAGAAGATGATTGGGCAGAAGGTGATTTTGACGAAGAAGAATCTAGCGAAGAGGAATCTAGCGAAGAAGAATCTAGTGAAGAAAGTGACGACTTTTTAGAAGAAGATGATACTTATCTTGACGATGATGAGTCACTAGAGAATGTAGAAGAAAGTTCTAAGGATGAAAGTTATGATGAATGGGAAAATAGTAGTGAAATCGATAAATTCTTAGAAGAAGAGCCAGAGGATAGTGAGGAAGAAAATACGGAAGAAAACGGTGATGATGGTTTTGGTAATTGGGATTCATCAGAGGAAAAATCAGAAGAAGACGAGAATTCAAAAGAAGAAAATGAGAATTCAAAAGAGACTACAGATGATAGTGAAGGTGGCGATTTAGAAGAGGACGGTGGCTTTGGTGATTGGGATTCTGACGGAGACTTTTAATGACATATGCATTAAACATTTCGCAACTCAAGAAATCTTACGGTAGCCTTGTTGCTCTCAAGGGGATTAGTTTTAAGGTAGATAAAGGTGATTTTTTTGCACTACTAGGTCCTAATGGTGCAGGAAAATCTACGACAATTGGAATTTTATCTAGTCTTGTCAACAAAAGTAGCGGAGATGTTGAAATTTTTGGTAAGGATATAACAAAACAAAAAAACCTTGCTAAAAAATATATCGGCTTGGTTCCTCAAGAATTTAACTTTAGTGTTTTTGAAAAAGTAATGCAAATAGTTGTTAATCAAGCTGGGTATTATGGTATTCCACGTAAAATTGCAGTGCCACGCGCGGAAGAATTGCTAAAAAAATTGGGGTTGTGGGAAAAACGCGCGGCTGTTGCGCGTACACTGTCTGGTGGCATGAAGCGTAAATTAATGATTGTAAGGGCTCTCTTGCACAGTCCGCAACTTCTTATTCTTGATGAACCAACAGCAGGCGTTGATGTTGAAACACGTAGGGAAATGTGGGATTTTTTAAAACAACTCAATGTTCAAGGTACGACAATTATACTTACGACTCACTACTTGGAAGAAGCCGAACAATTATGCAAAAATATTGCAATTATTGATCATGGTGAAATTATCCAAGATACATCTATGAAAAGTTTACTTGCACAGTTAGATCACGAAAGTTTTATTATCGATACTAGAGATCAAATAAGGGATTTGCAGGAAGTTACAGGCTACTCATTGGAAAAAATAGATGACACCACTATTCGCCTAGATTTACATAAGGACCAAAACCTCAATGAAGTTATTTCTCAATTAACTACGCAAGATATTCAAGTGAAAAGTATGCGCAACAAAGCAAATCGTCTAGAAGAACTTTTTATCAGGTTGACAAAAAAATGAATGCCCACGAACAATTTATTGCTTTTATGACTATACTCCGTAAAGAAGTAGCGCGTTTCATGCGTATTTGGACGCAAACTTTACTACCAGCAGTAATTAGTATAACACTTTATTTTATTATTTTTGGCGCTTTTATTGGCTCGCAAATCAAACCAATCAAAGGTTTCACTTATATGCAGTTTGTCGTACCTGGCTTTATTATGATGGCAGTTATCCAAAATACTTATGGCAATGTTGTTTCATCTTTTTTTGGGACTAAATTTCAGAAATCGGTGGAAGAGTTACTCGTTTCGCCAACACCTTCATACATTATTATTCTGGGATATTGTAGTGGAGGAATGTTACGCGGACTTATTATTGCGTTTTTAGTTACGGCAACCTCTTTGATCTTTGAACCACTTGCTATTGTCCATCCAATAACAACAGTGGCATTTGTTATATTAACAGCTTTTCTATTTTCACTTATAGGGCTTACCAATGCTATTTTTGCACAAAAGTTTGATGACATTAATATCATACCAACCTTCGTACTAACACCGCTTATTTATCTCGGAGGAGTCTTTTATTCTATTGAACTACTTCCAAGCTTTTGGCAAAAGGTGTCTCTCTTCAACCCCGTCCTTTATATGGTAAATGGTTTTAGATACGGATTTTTAGGGGTGTCGGATATCGGAGTGTGGTTTGGGTTAACAATGCTCGTTGTTTTCATTTTTATCTTTTTTATTGTAAATCTAATTTTTATCAGCCGCGGTATTGGTTTAAAGAGCTAAATTATGAGAATTTTTATTTTTTGTTTTTTGTTTTTTTGTTGTCACATTTCTGTCGTTGGTGATACAGGAACGAATGAGGCGGAATTATTGGAAGCCACAGCGAGTAACTATAGCCGCATGGCTTCCAATAAAATAGCTTTAGCAAACGTTTTAGAGAAACGAGGCGGAAAGTTTATTGTTGAAGCTCAAGAACATCGCAAACAGGCTTTCGTATATATAAATAAAGCACAGAAAAATTTACAACGAGCTATTGTACTTCGCTATGAGCGTCTTCGACGTATGCAAGAGAGTTTAAATACTCTCGATAGTCAAAAACGCCAAAGTCTTAGTATTGCATCGTGGAATATTCAAAATTTTGGTGAAAGCAAAATGGAAAAAATAATACCTTACAAAAATAAGGAGTATACTATTCCTGAAATTGTTGCCGATATTTTGCATGAAGCCAAATTTAATGTTATTGCAATTCAAGAAGTGGAAGGCGATAACTTAGAAGCTGTAGAGCGGGTAATTGAAGTTCTCAATATGCGTATAGGGCAAGAGGCTTATCGTATGACATATCCTGAAAAAATGGGTGTAAGTAGCAATACAGCTGAATTTCTTCCTATTATTTATGACAATCGATTAGTAAAACTCAAAACTCAAGGCATGCTACGCGATTTAGAAATGCAAAGACCGCCACACTACGCTCTTTTTGAAGTGCGCAAGGATAAATTTAAGAACCCTCAAGCGAGAAAGGAAAATTTTGATTTTTGCTTGGTTTCAGTGCATCTTGCTCCTAAGGGTTCGAAGGAAGAAGATCTTCCGCGGAGAAATGATTTTAAACTCATTCCCAAAGTTTTTCGATTTCTCAATAAAAAATTTGCCGTAGAAGATATCATTGTTGCTGGGGATTTCAACTGCGATCCTAATCGCGGTGGTATTGATGGCGAATTGTGGAAAAATGTTCGCAAGAAAAAAATTGTCGTTCATCCTATTACTTTGCGCGGAGAAGTTACTGTAGCGAAAAAAACAATGACCTATGGTAAAAGAGTCAACGACAATATGATTTGGATGCACAATAGCGAAGAGGATTGGTCGCAAGTAAAAGAAGTGTACGAGTATGATTCTCTACATTTTCGCGATCCTGACGGTAATATTGATCGCAGTTCGGCGCGCATGGTCTCCGATCACCTTCCTATTTGGGCGAAATTTAATACTGGTTGTGATAGTCGTTAGGAGAGCCTTGTGGATAATAATTTAACCACATTAAATATAGATGATGTTCTAAAAAAAGCTGGCGAAAAAATTGAAAATTTTTATATTCCAATTCTTAATTTACAAAAGCAAACCAGCGATATTGAAATCTTCAATTGTGTTATTGGTGAAATAATTTTAACAGATTGCCAAATACAGCACAAAATACACTTAGAAAATGTTGTTGTTGAAGGTTCTTTTATTGCTGGCAAGAAAAGAAGTTCTGATAAAGCAGTTGCTGCTCAGTTTGATAATGCAATGATCTTAAAAAATTGTAAATTTAAAGGGGAAGTGGTTTTTGGGCACTGTGTATTTTCAACACTCATGTCTTGCCAAGATTGTGTATTTTTCGAAGAAGTTATTTTTGGACATGCACACTTCAAAGAACAAGCTTATTTTTGGGGATCGCAATTTAACAATACCATTTCCTTTAATCATGCTGTTTTTGAAGTAGAAGGTCATTTTGATAAATGTGATTTTCGTGCAGCGGCACACTTTGTAAAAGTAAATTTTAAAGGTCAGGATGCCTCTTTTAATTATATTACAGCACAAACAGATATTGACTTTTCTGAAATAGATGTCGATTGCTTTTTTGCTTTTCGCGAATCGAAAATAGATGGAAAGATTGACTTCAAAAAAGCGGTATTCCACAAAGATGCAGATTTTATTCGTTCCGCCTTTCGCAGTAATGTTACATTTGAAAATGCACATTTTCACGAAAAAACGGATTTTTCCTACGCTCAATTTGCACAGTCTTCTTTTTTTTATGGTAGTTCTTTTAGCAACATTACTTTCTTAAACGCGCAATTCAATAATGAAGTACTTTTTAATTTAGACTCACATACCAGGCGTAGCCTAGGTGAAAGTGTTTCAGAAATTAAACCAGCACAGTTTAATGGTAATAGTGATTTTACCAATACGCGCTTTCACAAACGCGCTATTTTTGAAAACGTTACCTTTGTAAACGAGGCGCATTTTGCCAACTGCTTCTTTGGCGAACAGGCCAATTTTATTAATGTGCGTGCTAATGACTATATTTGTTTTGACAGTGTATATTGCAACCAAGAATTCTCTGCAGTAGGTGGTAAGTTTGCAAAAATAACGTTTGATTATGCGAACATTAATCGTCGTTTAGATTTAAGTGGGGCGACACTCAACGCTTTATCTTTTTATAAAGCAGCAGTAGATCTCATGGTGGTTGAAGCCAAACAAATTCGCCGTAAATTAATACATGAAAATCCAGAAAAACCATCATATGAAAAGTGCGCAGAGGAGTATCTACTTCTTAAAGAAAGTTTTTATCAACGTGGATTACATGAAGAAGAGGACTGGGCATATTTTAAATTTCGTCAAACAAAACGTAAGTATCGTACTAAAGAAAACATTGAAAAAATGAAAGCGGCTTCGTTTATTAATAAGTTGTTTTATTTAGGCAAATTACCATTTTCGCTATTTGAAAGAATACTTATTGATCGTGCGACAGGTTATGGAACAAGACCACTCAATATCACCATTGTAGCGATTAGCTTTATTCTGTTCTTTGGCGCTGTTTACAGTTATTTTCCAGATACCCTGGTAAAACCAGAATCTATGCCATTTGGGTTTGCGCAAGCGACTTATTTTAGCTTTGCTACGTTTACAACAATGGGCTTTGGTGACATTCAACCACGACTTGATAGTATCATGCCATATGTTGTGAGTACCGAAGCTTTCTTTGGACTATTTATTATGACTCTTTTTGTCGGAACATATACACGAAAAATAATTCGCTAAGAAAAATAGCTCATGGAAGTAATTAAAGGAAAGTCATTAAAAAAAATACAGCCAAATACTAGATATTTGGCTTGTACTTTTTACTTAGAAGAAATTGATGTTGATAGTTTTGTAGGATGTGAATTTGACAATTGCTCTTTTCGCGGGAGTAGTGTTGATATCGATCTCTCGAATAAAAAACTAGATTGTATTCCTCATTGGATTTTTCATTTAACGAATCTAAAAAATCTCAATTTGAGTAGTAATAAAATTGAAGAAATTCCCAAAGAAATTGGTCAACTCTCATCCCTCGAAGTTTTAAACCTATGCAATAACAAAATAAATAGTATTCCAAAGGAAATGAAGGAACTTTTCCGTCTTAGAACTCTCAACCTGAGTGGTAACAAAATTGTTAAAGTAAAATGGATAGAACTTGATTCTCTTAAAGTTTTAAAAATGAGTAGCAATCAAATAGAAAAAATTCCAAACGAGATTGGACAACTATCTTCTCTTGAAATTCTCGATTTAAGTGGTAACAAAATAGAGCATATTCCAAAAGAAATAGGTCAACTTTCTTCTTTAGTATTTGTAAAACTGGATAAGAATAGAATAACAAAAATTCCAAAAGAAATAAGCCAACTTTCTAAATGTATTTGGCTCTATTTACGTAATAATAAAATAGCAGAAATGCCGAAAGAAATAGGTCAACTTTCTTCTCTTGTCGAACTTCTACTTGATCATAATAAAATAGCAGGTCTTCCGAAAGAAATTGGGCAACTTTCTTCTCTTGTCGAACTGCGGCTTGATGACAACAAAATAATAGAAATACCAAAAGAAATTGGGAAACTCTCTTCTCTTGTTTCGCTGTCGCTCGGAACAAACAAAATAACAAAAATTCCAAAAGAAATTGGACAGCTTTCTTTTCTTGAGGTTCTGTTTCTGCGCAATAATCAAATAACAAAAATTCCAAAAGAAATTGGACAACTTTCTTCTCTTACTGGTTTAACATTGGGAATAAACCAAATAAAAGAGATTCCAAAAGATATAAATCAGCTTACCTCTCTAGAAGAATTGCATCTTGACAATAACAAAATAGCAGAAATACCAAAAGAGATAGGACTACTTCCCTCTCTTGAATATTTGACATTGTATGAAAACATGTTTATTCGTATTCCAAGAGAGAGAGGTAGTTATTGTTCTGTGTCTTATCGAGGTAATTTTAGCAATACTAATAGCTGGCGATGATTCCTGTGGTAAAAACTTGGCGGCTATAATCAAAATCGGCTAAATTAGAATCATTTCGTTCATAGGTATAGGAACAAAAGAGTGAGAGTGAATCCATGATTTTATGTGCAAAGAACACTTGACCATAATAAACATGATCCCCCCTCTCTTCATTATCAATAGAATTATCATTGTTGAAGTCACGGTAGCGATACTCTAGGCGAATTCCGTAATAGTTATCTTTTAAAATATAACCGTTCATTGCTGCGTAAATTGACCCTTCATTGCGGTCAAAATTTTCGCCTTCTGTTGATGTGAGTAAATGATTGTAGCCGACCTTTAAAGTTGCTTTTATTGGTTTTAGATAAAAAGACTGGGCTAAACGAAAAAAATGGTAAAAACCTCCTAGTTCGTCGTCATCATCATTGACATCATCTAAAAAGAAACGGTATTCAAGTGTATAGCCAAACTCAGTATATATCCATTCTGTTTGAAATATAGTAAAGTCAGCAAACACGTCAAAATCATTAGCAAAAGGTTCATAATCAACGAGATAATATTGGTTGCGCACACCTGTTTTAAAGTTAACAACATCGTTAAAATCATGGCGAAAGCCTATTTCAGTTTCGAAAGCAATTTGGTCGATTTCATCAGCTAGCTCTACGTATTTTCGACCAAAGATAGAACCTTTTATGTAAACTTCGCTGCCAACCCCTATTTTGGTGTGGTATTCTCCGCGTAAAAAATACGAGACAAAAAAGTCGTAGCGTTGATCAACATCTACAGGAATTTCATCTCCGAAAGCACGAGGGTTACTATCGTAACCTCCTCCTATCTGCGCTTGAATCCACCATGGTTTTTCTGCTTCAGCAATTTTGTAATCTTCTGCTAGGTCGCGAAGCTCTAAAGCCGATTTTTGAAACCAGCTTTTACGTTTATCTTTGATCGTAGAATCAATGCGTTTCATTAGTTCTTTGCGTTGTTTAAGTTGAATAGCACATAATGCTAAGCAGTAATGAATGGCATCTGTATCTTCTGCGTCGCGTTCTAACGCAACGCGCAAATATTTTTGGGCATTTTTAAACTGTTTGACAAAAAAGTAAGAATAACCAAGAAGCATAATCGCTTCGGAGTCACCAGGAGATTCTTCTTCAAAAGTAGAGAGAGCAGCGATCGCTCTCGGATACATTCTTTTTAAAAAATAGGCACGACCAACTTCTAGTTGATATATAGATAAATCAGCTCCAAGCTCTTTACCTTTTTGTAATAGTTTTAAGCCTTCGTCTGTTTTTTGAGTACGAATAAATATCATGCCTTTGATAAAAAGAGCTATGCCACTATCGGGTTCTTCCTCCAACACTTGTTCTATAGCTAAAAGTGATTCTTTATATTTTGATTCTTCTAATAAAATAATCGCTTCCTCTAGCAAAGAATCTATTGCGGAAGATGTTTCTTCAAGAGAATCACCAGAGTCTTCTGTGTTGTTTGATTCGTTCTGATCGTCTTCTATGTTCTGATCGTCTTCTATGTTCTGATCGTCTTCTATGTTCTGATTGTTTTCGATGTTCTGATTGTTTTCGATGTCCTGATTGTCTTCGACGTTCTGATTGTCTTCGACATTTTGCGCATATGTGCTTACTAAAATCAGTATGAAAATAATGAAATATCTTTGCATATTCACTCCTATCAATGGCTATATTCAATTAATTCTTTGGTAAATATTTTCTGGCCATTTAGATATTTTTCTTGTTTTACTTCTCCTACTTCTGGCGCATAGTAGATGAAGGAATATCTCTGAGAATTGTTAGAATATTTTAATTCTAATTTTATACAATTATCAAATGTTCCTGCGGGAACTTGAATTTTTTCAGAAACACTTACTATACGATACTCTACCTTATAACGAGGTAACTCACTTGTCCAGGTCATTTGTTTTTTAGGAGGGTATTTTAGTACTTTGTCGGTGGTTCCATTTCGAAATTTTTTGACCATATATCCATCTTTTTTATACCAACGTTCATCCCCAACACGACCATCTACCTTAATAAGATATTCATCATTTTGAATAGCTGCAATGATGTATGTGTTATACGAATTATTATTATTGATTGATGTGCGGTATTTCCATTTACTATTGAAATTTAGTGGCGTATAGTTCGTAAATTGTATCATAATTTCGTTTACACGCGAATTGTTACCTCCTAAATTTTGATATATTTTTAGGTGTTTTCCCGCTTCATCTGTTTTTCCTGCTGTATATAACATCATTCCTACTTTACGGAATAGATCGAGGTATTTTTTTTGAGATCGTTGTTTTTCGATATAGCCTAAAACTGTTGTATATGTTTGTAAAGCGCGTGTTGTTTGTCGTTTTTTTTCATAGAGTTCTCCAAGAGTAATACTACGCGACACTATATTTTTTTTGTTGCCTTCGCGTTTTGCAGCAGTTATAGACTTTTCTAAATAGAAAATAGCTTTTTTCTGCGATTTTCTCAAATAAATGCGCGCTAACATATAGTACGTTTCGCTATGATGATCATTAGCAATAACTAAAGGCTTGACAGCTTTTTTATATTGCTTTTGGTAGTAATATGCTTTACCTAAACATAGCAAAGCGCTTTTACTCTTGGAGTTTATTTTTAGTGCTTTTCTACAAAGTTCTTGGGCCTTTTTATACATTCTATTCTTTAGTGCATTTTGTGCATCGCGAATAAGTTGTTGTTGTTCACTTTTGTTATTAGCTTTTTGTAGCTCAATTAAGTAAGAAATTTTTTGTTGAACTTGTTGCCTATATTCGCTATTTGGATGTTTTTTCTTGTATGTTTGCCATAAATGTAAAGCTTCTTTATACTGTTTTTTGCTTTGTTGTAATTCCGTAGATACTTTTGTTTTTTCGTATTCACGTGCTTCGTTCAAACGCTGAACAATTTTGGTTTTTACTTCGCTGATTTCACTTTCAGCTTTTTTATTTGGAACAGGGAGCTTTTCTAAATCTAAAAGAGCTTTGTAAGCAGCTTGCCACAACTTTTGTTGTACTAGAGAAAGCAGCTCATTCTTGGCCGTTGAAAATTGATACTCTTCTTGTAGCTGTTGCTGTTGCTCATTTTGTTTGCGAAAATCCTTTATATTTTTTAGTTGTTGTTTTATCGTTTCTTCGTACGAATTATTTGGGTGAGATTTTTGATAGGCAGTGAGTAGAGCAATTGCTTTTTCAAATTGCTGCTGATTACGTGCAATATTCACACTTGTGGTGAGAGTTTGGTAATCTAATTGCTCTTGAATTTTGCGATCAATTAAGCGTCTATATTCACTTACTTTATTGACTTGCTCTACCGATAAATTCATATTAACTGTTTGCGTTAAAATAGAGCGTGCTTCTTGCCATAATTTTTGCTGTAAATAAATGTTGATTTTGCCTTCAAAAGCTTTAAAGCGTTCTGAGTTATTCGTATTGTTAATTTGTTGGTTAGAGGTCCCTGCTGTACCACTTTCTCCTGCTGGGGCCGTATTTTTATTAAACATTGCAAAATATCCGATAGTACCTACACCAATAATAACTATGGTGGCTGCAATTGCCAGTAAAGGTTTGCTGTTTTTGTTGCGAACTTTTTTCGCTTCAACTTTTTCTCCGCCGAGAAAGCGATCTATATCTGCAATAAACTCAGCGCAGTTTTGATACCGTTCCTCTACTGGTTTTGACAATGCTTTTAAAATGATGCGTTCTAAGTTATCAGGCAAATCAGGTCGCACAGTTTTTGGTGGGTCTGGTAATTCGAACATTTGCTTTTTTAGAAGTTCGCGTAAAGTATTGCTTTTGAAAGGCAAGCTTCCTGTTGTCATTTCATAAAGAATTACTCCGACAGCATATATATCTGTACAATGATCTACTTTTTCTCCTCCTGCTTGTTGCGGAGACATATAGAATGGTGTACCTATAGCACCTTGCGTAATAGACTCTATCTCGGATTCTTCTACTAATTTTGCTAACCCAAAGTCAACTATCTTGATTAAATCTTTTTGCTGCTCATCTTTTTCGACAAGTATATTAGCTGGTTTTAAGTCGCGGTGAATTATGCTTTTATTATGCGCTTCCTCTAAGCCTTGCAATATTTGCTTAGTAATTTCTAAAGATCTTGGAATGTCTTTATTCCAGTTTTTTTGAAGAATCTCATCAAGTGGCTGTCCCGTACTACAATCCATTGTTAGGTATGGACTACCATTTTCTAAACGGCCAAATTCGCGAACAGGTATAATGTTGCGATGCATAACACTCATAGTCGCTTCTACTTCGCGAACAAATCGGCGGTAATTATTCTCGTTTGCGGCAATGTTAGAGTGCATTATTTTGAGGGCAAAATAACGGTTACTCATCATCGTGTGTTGCACTTTGTAAACAGCCCCCATACCACCACTACCCAATTTTTTCTCAACACGAAATTTGTCGGCGAGTACTTGGCCAGGGGCAAAGTGTTGACCAGCTGTAGCAACAACAGCAGGTTCTGTTTTTTTTTCTTTCATAAGAGAAAGAATTTCACTTGGAGAAAGAACATCTCTTTCTAAGAGTAACTGGCATATCGAAATATTGTTTCCTGTTTGTGATAGGCTTTGTTTCTCTTTCATGCAACTCTGTAAATCACTAACGCTTATTTTTTTCTGCTCTACAGCTTTCTGAGCAACGGCCATATCCTCTGAGCTACCTGCTTGTGGAAGTTGCGCACTTATTTTACCGCGTTCGAAATCACTAAGTGTATGAAACGAAATTTTATCACTTGTAGAAATAATACTATCTTGTTCGTTGTCTGTTACTGTCATATCGAAAGATGTTGTTGGCTTTACCTGCTCTACAGGGGCCCCTTCGCCTATTGCAGGCATTGTTATATCGAGAGGTAAATTTTCTGATAAACTTTTATCATTTGCAGCCATTGTAAGATCAAGAGGTAAATTTTCTGATAAACCTTTATCATTTGCAGCCATTGTAAGATCAAGAGAAGGCTGTTCTGTTGAATATTCATTACCTGCAGCCATTGTAACATCTAACGGTATATTTTTTTGTAAAGCTTCAGGCATTGTTTGATGTAAGTTTTGTTCCTGAGAATTTCCTTCAGGCATTGTTAAGTGTAGAGGCGCTCCTTGAGAATCTTCTGAAAAATCAATTATATTATCGTTATTACTAACATATGAAACATCTAAGTGAGAGCCTTCGCTCATATCACTTTGCGTTTCGTTAGCTATTATCAAACTATCTCCAGCTTTAATGGTTTCATCTTCGCTAATAGTTTGATCTAATCGAGCAACCTCTTTTTGTATTTCGATTTTATTATAAACTGTTCTGACTTGTTCCTCTGTTAATATTTGCTGGTCTATTAGTATATCTTCTATATTTTCAGGTATGGTTGTGCCATATAACTTGAGAAGTTCGCTGAGTTTTTGCTGGGGAAGATAATTTAAAGAAACAGCTTTTTGTAAAAAAAGTAACTTGCCGTGCATTTGAATATTCCTATAATTACTAAATCGCAAATCTATAAACTCTCATCTAAAACGTGAACAGGAGAATAAATGAAACTTTTTTTTCTATCTTTACTGTGTTCTACTTTTTTTATCGGATGTACTGCTAGCTATGACACTTTAGAAATGGATAATCTGAAGCAGCCAGCTAGTCAAGATATAAATAGTGCCGATAAAAACGGTTTACGTATAGCAGCAACAAAACTAAGCGGTAAAAAAAATGAACAATACTTAGGAATGGATCTAGCTAGTAAAGGATACACTAGTATATTATTGAATGCTGAAAATACCGCAGATAGCCCATTTAAAATAACAAATCAAAATATTGCAATTGTTACTGAAAAAGGTGATAAGTTAAATCCTGTACCTATTTCTGAAGTGATTGAAAATGTAAAATTTTCCCACAGCAGAGCAATTCCATTTTGGATCATTATTATACCTGGGGTTTTTATTGCGCCAGGTATTCACGAAAGCGTGAGTATTTCAAACGAACTTCTTGAAATTGATTATGATAAGAAACATTTTAAAGGTGTTTTGCTAGGGCCACAAGAACAAAATCGCGGTTTTGTTTTCATTAAAAATAATTCAGATTCTCTAAGCCACTTGCTACTAAATGTTCAACAGCAAGGAAAAACAGACAAAGAAATGACGCAAAATTTCACTATGCGTGTTAAAATTTCCAAAGAATAAAAAATGTAGAAAGAAATAACCTCTTTTATTTTGTATCCAAAATGGATAGATTATTTCTTTCTACTCGCAAAATAGAACTGTAGCACTCAATTTATTAAGTCGGTTAGTTGAAGAAAACTTAAATATTTCAAAGTCTTGCTACTCTTTAGAATAACTCAATAAAATCTAAATGTATACTCTAATTAAGCGGTTCTAAAGGTTCCCCATCAAAAGTACATAACTGTGAGTCTTTTTCTCCTAAACGACCACAAACAGGACAAACCATAAGTATTTCTTCTGGCTGCGCTTCTTCTACAGGTACTTCTACTGAAGTTGATTGTTCTGGTGTAGGTGCAACTGCTACAACAGGTGGTTGTTGTCCACTTAGCCACTCTTGCGCTTGAGGCCCTAATTTGCCTCCTTGGCGAATGTATTTTTCATATAACTTCTTCGCACGAGAATTGTATTTGTTATAACGATAAATTTCTGCTAACTCAAGCATTGCCTTCGTGTTGCCATTTTCAGCACTTTTTTGATATAAAGTTAATGCTTCTTTATTTACACCTTGGTTAGATTTTTGCATACTGCGAGCTAAAAAATAGCTAATTTGTGCATCTTGCGGCGAATTTTTATGACATTTCTGAAGATATGGAATTGCATCTTTGTAGAACTCCATGTGAAATTTCGTCTTTCCCATTTTACAAACCGCTATAGTATCACTACTATTTGTTTCTAAGTACTTTCCTAAGTAATACTGTGCTTTTTCATAGTTCTGTAAATAGAAGTTACTATCCCCTAGAGCAAGGTGTTCTGTAGAACTAAGATTATCTTTCGCTGCGAGCTCTTTTGTTACTTGAATAAAAAGTTGTTTGGCTTTTTGTTCATCGCCAGCAGCCCAAGTTTGTTTTGCTGTTTCGTAGGCGTTGTTGCTACTACTATTTTGCGAAGAAGAATTTTTTTGAGTAGAACCACAAGCAACAGTAAAAAAAACTACTATTAGTAAAATTTTATTCATGTCATTCCTTTTTTAGTGACTCACTAAACTTAGCATTTATAACCAATCAAACACTAATGTTTTGCTGATTTAAGTTTTTATATTGTAGTGAAATAGCTACCAGTCATCAATGAGAAAATCATTACTCTCTCTATTTTAGAGAGTTTAGTTATACAGAAATAATATAATGTGCTGTGAATTTTATTCACGGTTAAGTATTTCGAACACACATAATTTATTTCTACAAGAGAGAGAACGACACTGGCGGATAAAAGATCAAGTAGTAGAGTATCGCATTTATTTCTATATGCCTTAGACCAAAGAGCGTTACTCTCTAACCAAAAGTACTTGCCTTTTTTAAAGATAGCTATTAAAATGAAAATTTTATATGAACATGTCTACATTTTTGTTTAACTTACACTTAAAAATGCGGCAGTATTTTCAGCTGCTACTGTAAGTGAGTAAGTGACCTAACAAAAGTAGTTACCCAACTCTATACGCAAGTTTTTTAACGAAAATAAGTTAGAAAAGAGACAAACTTAAGAGATGCGGTGAAAATACTTTTGAATATCACTTAGAAAGAGTTGATGACTATTTTTACTCACAAAAGGAGATACGAGGTAAGTCAATTTGATTTTTGCATTTGAGTGGCAAATCAGTTTTGGCTTAGACCACTTGGTTGTTGGTATCCTCGTCACAAGGTGATGAATAAAAACTATATTCTTGATAACTATCCTTTTCCAATAGCTTCTATGTACAAGTCGTTTGTAGGACAAAAAGAAGCCAAAGATCGACTTAGAACGCTATTGCAGACAAATGAATATTTGTTGCGTTATATCAACTTAGTACTCCTTTCTGTATATCGCGAAAAAAAACGGCTGGGTTGTTTCAAACACCATGATCCTTTCTCACGGCAATTTCTCTATGAAAGTAATACTCTTCAGACATTTAAACTCTTACTAAGTCAAGATATTTCTCATCCCGTTTTTAGCGACATAAAGTCGTGGATAATCAAGTTACAACAAAGCCATGTTTATCTAAGAGAAATTAAAGATTTAAAATACGAAGATCGAACAACAAACTCTTTGGATTGTTTATGGGAAATAGGTCAGTTCATCATACCGATTTTAGACATTCTTAACGAAGATGAAATTTCATCTTACCTTGACTTATGTGAAAAGGCACTTGATGTTATTTTTAAAAGTATGGATGATTTACTCGGCCAGTACCTGCTAATTGCAGTGGAAGAAGAAACCCCTTCTAGTTATCTTATTTGTTATTTCCAAGGAACAAGTAGCAAATTTCCACAATACGAACTAAACACCACGACAAAATTAAAACAACACCATGTATACATCTATAATAAGAAAAAAAATATATTCTTATCTCTTCATCCCTTTGTTGTATACCAAGACTGTTATTATTGTATTCGCGAAGAGTCTTTTACCAACAAAGAGCTGTTTCTTTTTCAATTCGCCTCTAGTAAGCGATTGTACTATTCTGGCTATAAACACGAAGTCGCTATCAGAGAGCATTATGAAGATTATCAGGCACTTTGGCAAGAATATCAGTTGTGTTTCTCTAAACCATTAGACGTAAAAAATATTTGGGAGTTTTCTTTCCAAAAAATAGAGGACCGCGCAAGAGATCTAAGAGAGTGTGGTTTATACAATCAATATTTTCCTCGGCGAAATTGCGAATCTGTTTTAGAAAGTTTCGTGGACAAAAGTAATCTTTATCCAATGTTTTGTTTGAGCGGAGAGTTTGGGGCCGGGAAAAGTACTTTGCTTCTAGAAAGAGCTAGGAAATGGTCTTCACAAGGTGATGTTGTTGTTTTTGTAGATGCTATTTGCCCAAATATTGAAACATTTCTCGATTACTACTTTTCTTATAATGATTTTATAAATAAATTTCAAGAAACACCGCAACGACTCATTTTAATTTTCGACGAAATAAGCAATAATCCTGAACCTGAAAAATTAGTAAATGCGATAACTAATTTTACTCATAAATACCAAAAAAATGTCAAGGTGATTTTATCTGTTTCCAGCATTTTTTACTTATATTTGAAAAAATATTTAAAGTTGAGTATGTTCATGCCAATAGAGGGAAAATGCCCTTTAGTTGAATCGAGATTACATCACTATCAACTAAGTTTGCCATCTTTTTTTGTAGGTAAAGCGTTGTATAGCGCTGTTACAAATCGTAAGCTTGGTCCAGTAACCCCATATGACTCTTTTTCCCAAGATTTGCGAGCGATGATATTGAACCCATCGCTTGCTTTTATTTTCATCCAAGCACTTAAAAATCGCGAAGTCCCTTATAATCTTGGCATACGAGATATTATGGAAGGCTTCGTTATGAACGAGATTAGCATAAATAAAAAATACCGCGATTTAATTGATAAATATACAGAAGTGTTGGTGAGATCAGCACGTATGAATATTACTTTAGATGAGGTTGTTGAGTCTGATAATGATGATTTTGTGCAAAGTATGATAAATCTTTCTTCTACAGCGGCAGTTCCAATACTAAGAAAAAAAGGAATTGTAGAATGGGTATCAACATATGAAAGACAAGGTGAAGTAACTGGTCTAGATATTCCTATATCTTTAGTAAAATACTACCTATTTTATCGCTGCTTTGCTTTATCCGGACAACACGGCGATGATCTCCTAATCTCATACCTACAAAAATTGGAAAAAGGGAACTTTCCCTTGGTTGGCGTTGTTTATTTTGCATTAACGCGTTTAGCTGATAAACAATATTTTGATCGTTTGGCACTAGTCATAAAAAAAGCAGGAAATTACAATGCTTTTGCGCGTGGAATTACTTCACAAATACTTCTTTTTAAAGTTAGGTCTTGTAATTATCTTGTAGGAAAAGGTAATGCTATTGATGAATTTGTGGGAGCATTACTTCAGGCAGAGAATGAAAGTTGTTTAGTCGCAGTTGCAGATGTAGCTACTTATTTATATAGTACGCGTCATTATTTTGCTGCTGCTGTTATGTTTGAAAAACTTTCTGAAACTATAAAAACAATTATCCAAGAATACGATGAAGTTTCGGTTTTAATTCTTGCAGCAAGAAGTTATCAAAAATGTGGGAATATAAAGCGTGCAACCAAACTATACAAAAAAAGTTACAAAATTGTTAAGAAAGTCCAAGGCACAAATCTAGAACTAGAAATATCTTTGTTACTAGCACAAGCCCATCGCGAAATGAATGACTACGAAAAGGCAGCTTTGTTTTTAGAAAAAATTAAACCTCTGCATAAAAAAATTAAAAACACATACCTCGAAGCTTCTTTGTATAGCGAATTTGGTTATCTCGAAGAGAAAAAAGGCAACTATCCAAAAGCAATAGAGTATTTTCAGTTACAAGAAAAAACATATGAAAATTTAAATAATGAAAATAAAGTAGGGTATGCCCTAGAAAATGTAGCTCGCATTTATTACTTACAAAAAGAAAAGGATAAATCTCTCGACCTTCTAGATGAAGCACTGCAAATATTTTCTGATACTGGGGACCAGTATAAAATAGGTAATGTAAAATACACTACTGCAAAAATATACCAACAAAATTACGATTACGAAAAAGCCGTAATTAATTACTTACAGGCTCTAAATGTATACGAAGTGTTAGACGATAGAGTTGCATTAGTCGATTTATATATGAATTTAAGTGAAGTTTACGAAAAATTAGATAAAACAGATGACAGCAAGCTGTACATTGAAAAATCGATGTTTATTCTTCGTGAGCTCGGCGACGAGAAAAAGCTGGCAAAATGTTTTTTCAAATCAGGTAAGCAAGATTTTAAAGTAAAGCAGTATAAATCAGCTTTAGATAAATATTTTCGCTCACTAGAAATCTACAAGCGCAACGAAGACCAGGAAGGTTTGGCAGATATTCACAACGAGTTAGGTGTTTTGTACTATACGCAAAAAAAATATGATAAAGCGAATAAACACTACAACGATAGCCTTAAGATTTATCAATCGATTAAAAATACAAAAGGTATCGCGGAAGTATATAATAATATGGTAGTGGTTATGGCTCACACTAATAAACTCAAAAAAGCATTAGAAACACTAATGGAATGCCGTAAGTTATATCAAAAGATCAAAGACTATAAAGGAATTGCAACTACAAAAGGAACAGAAGCACTTATTTATAAATTGGAAGGAGACAAAGCAAAAGCTTTGGCTTGTTATATAAGCTGTTCTGAGATGCTAGAGAAAATAGGAGAGAATCGCCTACTCGGTAATGTTTACAATAGCATTGGTCTTCTTTATAAAGAAAAAGCCGATTTCGAAAACGCACTAAACTTTTTTGAAAAAAGCGCTAAAATTCAAAATGTTATTAGTGATTATGTTGGTCTTTCTGCTTCCTATAACAACATAGGTCTAATTCATGATGCAAAAAACAATTACGAATTAGCACTAAAGTACTACAATATGGATCTTGATATTTCTAAAAAGTTAAATGACAAACGCGGAATCGCGACTTCTTACAACAACATCGCTATTTTGCATTACAATCACAAAAACTATGCCCGCTCACTATGGTATTTAGAAAAATCGATACAACTTTACGAAAAGCTACACGATGCAACGATGGTAAAAAAAGTAAAAGAACGCATTCAATATGTGAAAGAAAAATTGTAATATGGACGAAGAAGATATCAAGGAAATCATAGACGATTTTATTATTGAAGCAACAGAATCGATAGAGCAAATAGATCAAGATCTCGTTGCTTTAGAAGCTGATCCTGAAAACAACGAATGTTTAAAAAGAATTTTTCGTAACCTACATACAATAAAGGGAACCGCTAATTTCTTAGAACAAAAGCCCAACTTTGCAAAAATGGCAAAAGTATCCCATGTGGCTGAAGATGTTTTAGGTGTGTTACTTGAAGGAAAAGTACGAGTCTCTTCTGAGATTATGGATTATATTTTGCAAGCCGTAGATATCCTCAAAATTTTATTTCTTAATGAAAAGCAAGGAAAAATAAGTGACTTCGATATCGAAGTCACTTGTAATCACCTACAAAGCACGCTATCTTCGGAACCTCCACAACAAGAAAGTGAACAATTTGTAGAACAAGATACAGGTTTAGATGAAGAAGATGTCCAAGAAATCATTGATGATTTTACTGTCGAATCTACAGACTTATTACTAAAAATAGACCAAGATCTTGTGACACTTGAAATAGAACCACAAAACAGCGAATATATTGAACGTATTTTTCGACACTTACATACGATAAAAGGCACTGCCAATTTTCTTAAAGGTAAGAAAAATTTTTTCAAAATGGGAAAAATTGCGCATGCTGCTGAAGATGTGATGGATGCTCTCCGTAATAATAAACTTATGATGACAGCCGAAATTATGGATTCGATATTGCGTAGCGTTGACAGCATAAAGACTCTTTTCTCAAATCCAAGTATTGATTTAGACGAGGATCTTATTGAGAAGCAATTGCGACAATTTTTACTGCGAACGAGGACTCTACAAAAACCCAAAATATCAGCCCAACAAACGCAACGAATACAAGAAGTATTGTTGAATTCTATAGACAACAATATGAACGAAACACAAAGAAGACCAAGTGCTTTACCTCAGGATACAAATATTCGCGTAGACACAAAGAGATTAGATCACCTTATGAATTTAGTTGGTGAACTTGTTCTTGGTCGTAATCAACTATTACAAGCTATGCACCACTTAGAGGATGTTGTTGGTGATGACTTTCATTATAAAAAGTCAAAGTCTTTAACAAGTAAATCAGAACAACTTCAACAAAGTAAGCAGATGCTAAATTCTGCATCCGATTTTTTGAATTTTGTGACTTCTGAATTACAAATGGCTGTTTTAAAAACGCGTATGCAACCCATCGGAAAAATTTTTAATCGTTTTAATCGTACAGTACGTGATTTAGCACGCGAACTTAATAAAAAAGTAAATTTAGTTATAGATGGGGCTGATACAGAACTTGACAAATCAGTGATTGAAGAAATTGGTGACCCTCTTATCCACTTGTTACGTAATGCTGTTGACCATGGTATAGAAACAATAGATGAAAGACAAAAAAAAGGCAAGCCTGTCACCGGAGTAATCCGCCTTTCTGCCTACCACGAAGGAAATCAAATTATTATAAGAATTTCCGACGATGGAAAGGGAATAGATCCTGAAAAAGTAAAAGCCAAAGCTCTTGGCATGGGAATTGTTTCGCTTGCGGATATTGAACATGTTCCTCCTGAAAACTTAGTTAATTTAGTTTTTACTCCAGGCTTTTCTACAGCGGGAGAAGTAACGAGTATTTCAGGCCGCGGTATTGGAATGGATGTTGTAAAAAGCAATATAGAAAAATTAAATGGTTTTATTGAGATTTCTTCGGAAATAAACAAAGGTTCGGTGTTTACAATACGTCTTCCATTGACTCTTGCAATTGTCCAAGCTTTAAAAATTAACGTCAGCAATGAGATTTTTGCTGTTCCTTTAAGTTCTGTTGTAGAAACAATTCGTACTTACGCCCACAAAATTGAAACAGTCTCTGGCCAAGAAGTGATTAGGTTTCGCAAAAATATCATTCCTCTTATTCGTTTAAGTTCATTGTTTTCTTTGCCTAAAAGTCAAGAGCAAAGTGATAAAGTGTACGTCATCATCACTCGCGTCGCCGACCAAAGTATCGGACTTGTTGTCGATAAAATATTAGGGCAACAGGAGATTGTTGTAAAATCACTGGGAAATATTTTAGATAATATTCCTGGGATTTCGGGAGCATGTTTGGCAGGAGATGGTCGCGTTATCTTGATACTAGATTTAGCAGGAGTAGTGCGTTTACTTCCCAAAAAAGTTAATTTGGGGGCTGTAAAACATGAAGTTAGACAAAAAGATGAAGAAACTTCTAAAGAGCGACGTTATACTATTCTTGTTGTGGAAGACTCAAAAAACGAACGAAAGCGAATTTGCAAAGCTTTGCACAGTGCCAGTTTTCGAGTTGTTGAAGCTCAAGATGGTCGAGAAGCTTTAGGACAATTAGAGAACTATTACATAGATTTAGTTCTAACTGATTTAGAAATGCCAGATATAGACGGTTATGAGTTTGCAAGAAAAATAAAAAAAGATCCCCAATACAAAAACATACCTGTTATAGTAATTTCTAGTCATCGCGAGATTATAAATCGCATTAAAGGTATGGAAGTTGGAATAGATAATTATTTTACCAAACCGTGTAACGATAAAAAATTAATAGAGGCCATACAAAGATTACTGATAGGGAATTGATATGAGGATATCCATTCAAGCAAAGGCAATTTTAATTAGTGTTGTGTCAGCAATGATCACAGCGATCACTTTGCAATTGAGCAAAGACGTTTCGAGTTATTATATTTTAGGGTTTGCGTGGATATTTTCCATTTTTACCGCTGTTTTTTTAGGGTATTTGTTAGGGTGGCATATTGAAAATCGCATTCAAATGCTCAGTAAACGAACAAAAGAGAAGACTTTTCAACGTTACAATTCAATAAATACAATTTTCTTTACCGAAGATAGCATTAGCGATTTAATGGAGAGCATTGACTCTTTTTACGAAGAAACGTTTAATTCTTTACACAACCTCCAGAAAAATTTACGAGAAATTGTTCGCCTTGTCCAACATGTGGTGTTGCGTATTGAAAAGGTTGGTAAGAGTACAAAAAGTCAGGGAGATGTTATGCGAAAACTACTGACGAAATCTATGGAGATAGATAATAGTATTGATCGCCTATCAACGAGAGCCACAAATCTTTCTGAATCGACTTTAAAAACTTGCCAAGTAGTAAAGAGTCTTGACGATATGATAAACATTGAATCGACAACAATGGAAAATGTAAGCAAAATTTCTCAAGAGGCAGTAGATGTAGCACAAGAAGGAAATTCAGTTATTCGCGAAATGCAAGAAGGAATGGATCGCATATCTTCTAATGTAAAAGGTGCCTCGGAAAAGCTAGAAAATTTAGGACAAAGTTCCGACGAAATAGGCGAAATTATTAGTGTAATCGATGATATTGCTGACCAGACAAATTTGCTTGCGTTAAATGCTGCAATTGAGGCAGCGCGTGCAGGAGAACAAGGACGTGGTTTTGCAGTGGTTGCAGAGGCAGTGCGTAATCTTGCAGAAAAAACCCAAAAAGCAACTAAAGAAATTGTGATTATGATCAAAGGTCTTCAAGTTGAGGCGACAAGTGCTGTGTCGTCAATGCAAGGAGGAAAGAAAGAAGTCGAAGGAGGCGTAGTCATGGCTGAAAAAGGTGGACGCTCATTACGCCGTATTGCCTCTTCTATTGATCAATTTAACGAGTTGATTCAAAAATTAAAGGAAAGTTACAGCAATCAAGTTAATTTGAATCAAAGAATCAATTCGAATATTGAAGAAATATCAAAAATATCGAAAGAATTTTCTACTACGGTAGAACATCAAAAATCCCATAGTAACGTTGCGAAAAAAGATATTGATGATATGGATCGAATTGTTGTGGACAATTTACAAGTGATTAGTGAAATCAAAAGAGATTCTGAAGAAATATTGTCCCAAGTATCTACTTTACAAGGTTATCTACGTTTTTTTTCTAACGGAGAAGCACTAGAATCTAGTAAGGTTTGATGATATGTCCAATCAAAGTGCAGATACAAATCACGAAGAAGATCATACCCAGGTTGTTACTTTCCAAATAGGTAAGGAAATGTTTGCATTTGACATTTTCGAAATAAAAGAGATCATTCGTGTTCCTGACATTACAATAGTTCCTAAAAGCCCGTATTTTATTGAAGGTGTTATTAATTTGCGCGGTACTGTCATTCCGATTGTAGATTTACGCAAAAGGTTTAAATTAGCCTCTCTTGAAAATAAAGATCGCACAAGAGTTATTGTAATTGAGTTTGAAGCATCTCTGGTAGGATTTTTAGTAGATATGGTTTTAGGAATTCGTAAAATTGATAAACATGTTGTGCAAAAGCCCTCTACTATAACAAATACAATTGATAGCGAATGCACTAAGGGCGTAGCCCGAACAGAAGACTCAATTATTATGTTGTTGGATATTGACAAAATTTTGCATGACGAAATAGAATGAGGGTAAATATGCGCTGGGAACTTTTTCGACATCGCCTAGGTGTGAAAGTCTTCGTTATTTTTCTAACCTTCTTGGCGATTCTTTGTGTTATAAGTGTTACTGTGCTTGTTATGAGTTTACATTCTATTCATAATGACCACTACCAAGAAAAAGTCAAAGAATTATGCCGCAGTATTTCAGCAAAAATACCAGCTGACTGCCTAACAGGAAAAACATCTTTCAACAGCTTAGAAAAAAAGTGGCAAGGTTTTTTACATCCTCTTCTTGGTAAAGAATATGGTATCGATTTATTAGTGGAAGATGAAAAAAATAAATGGAAATCCCTTGGAGGGTGGGGGAATTTGAGCATTACCAATTTGCCTTTATCTATTTCTGATAGAATAGAACGCGATACCACAGAAATTTTTTCCATAAATGGAAAAAAAGTCATCGTTTCCACAGTAAGTTTTCGCGATGCTGTAGTGGTAATAGTTGGTAATAAAGTACAGGTTACTTTAGAGAAGATGATTCCACACATTGTTTTTCTAGTACTTTGCTTGTGTTCTGTTGGTAGTCTTTTTGTCTATGTATTTTCTGTTCTTATTTTTAATGGCATTTGGCCAAAAATTGCAAAGTTCAAAAAGGACGTACTCGAAGAAGTAGATTTTGCTAGGCGAGTGCTTGTTGAAAACCAAAGTCTAACAGAAAATTTAAAGAATCGTATAGAAGAACGTAAAATCAATTTACAATCTTCTGTAAGTGAAACGTTGCGAATGAATGAACATTTCGGTTCAGACTTAACGGAAATTTTTCAACAATTACAAATGGTTTACGTGGCGCTTGACAAACAAAATGAAAAAGTAAAAACAATGACCGCTTCCCTCACAAATATCTCGACAGCAATTAAGAACGTATCTTCAAGTGCTGATAAAACAGTGGGAACTTCTCGGAAATCGGAAACAAATGCTAAAAAAGGTGGTGAAGTTGTTCAGCAGCTTATTCTACATATGAATAAAATCACAAAAACTGTTTCTAACTCAGCAGAAGTGATGAAAGAACTTGCAAAACGCTCTCATCAAATAGGAGACATCATCAATGTCATTGATGACATTGCAGATCAAACAGAACTACTTGCTTTGAATGCTGCAATTCAAGCAGCGCGTGCTGGAGAACAAGGACGAGGATTTGCCGTTGTTGCAGATCAAATTAGAACGCTCGCTGAAAAAACCACTCATGCAACTAAAGAAATTGCCGAAACTTTGTCAGCCATACAAGAAGAATCAACAGCTGCAGTAAAAGCAATGGATAACAGCAAAAAAGAAATTGACCAAGGTACTGCTTTTGCCGTAAGGGCAGGAGTCAATTTACAGTTAATTGTTGCTGGCGCGAAAAGAGTAACTGGAATGATATCAGGAATTGCAAATTCCGCCGAAACACAATCAGAAGCTACTATCTCCATTTCTGATCTTGCAACTGAAATTTCAGAGCGCTATATGGAAACCCATACGGAATTACAAACCGCTCTTTCACATTCAGAAGAACTCAAAGGTTATATGAGTACACTTACTGAGCTCGTTGATAAATTCCTGACTATTTGTTCTGATAACAAGTTGGAAAATGAAATTATTTCTTTTAGCGAAATATCGCATAAGCAGTTAGATAATCGCAATGATCGTTTGCAAAAAGTTCAGCAAGTAGAGTAGGCATGTTAACGTTTATCTTGCTTACAATTTGGCTTTAGAGAGTATTTCTAAATTATGAATTATCGTAAATTTTTTATATCACAAATTTTTCTTTTAGCTTTTCCCAGCATACTTCTGTCGTCATTTGCTATTTATGCCATACTTGGCCAAAAAGCGATTATCACTAGAAAAATAGAAGAGACGTACCTACATTTATTAAGAAGTACACAACAAAGAATTGCTGAGAAACTGGAAGAAAAAGAGGATAAAATTTACTTCTCTCTTAAAGAGTACGCAGAAAATGAATTAAGTCAAATGCAAATATTAGACCCACTTTACTCTCATATTTTTATCGTGCGTAATGGTAAAACAATTTATCCTGCACAACGCAATAAAAATTTCTCAGAACTCACTACTTTAGATTTGCATAATTATAACGAATTCCAACAGGGACACTACTATGAATTCCAAAAGCGTGATTACCTTAGTGCGATAGAGGCTTATCGGAAAATTCCTAAAGATAAAACAACATTGGGAATAACTTTATTGGCAATCGCACGCTGTTATAAAAAAAATGGTAGTTACGCCAAAGCTTTAGATACTTATAACGATTTGGCTACTTTATTTCAGGATTCGAAAAGTCTCCGTGAGTTTCAGCTTGTGGTAAATGCTAAATTGCAGATTATATCAATAAGCAAATACCAACAAGATATGAAAAAAGCACATGAAAATAGCTTGTTTCTTCTTGAGTTTTTGTATGCCAACAAGTTGTGCATACCGCAAAATATTTACGAATACTACAAAGAAATAGTTAACAGTGATATAAAAAAAATCAAAAATAATCACGACCTACCATCAGAAGTAAAAAACAATTTACTGCAGCAACATTCTCAAATAATTACTTTATATGAAAAAAAGCAAGAGCAGGAACAGCTGTTAAAAAAAATTCATCATTTAATTGATTATATCCAAAAAGAAAATAAGATCAGTGGTTATCTCCAGTATAAAGATAAGGAAGAACAACATTTTATATATTTTTTTCGTTTTGCCTATAACATTGCATTATACAAAATTAATATCGATGCATTAAAAAACAGCTTGAGTTCTATTGTTAGTAATAAACAATTAGGGCAAGAATTTTTCCTTACCATTATTGACGACGCTGGAAACTCTATTAATACAATTAATAAAGAAGCGCATTTAATCATATCACGCCCGATATCTCCTAGTTTCCCTTTTTGGAGTATTGCTATTTATTCTCAAAATGCGAGTTCTTTAGAAAATTTAACGCGCCAAAAGTCATATCTTTATTTCGGTGGAATATTTTTTGTTATTATTTTGTTGTTCATGGGGCTCTATGTTTTTATATCTTCTTTTATCAAAGAAATAAAAAGCTCTCGGTTACAATCGGATTTTGTGAGCAATGTGACTCATGAACTCAAAACACCTTTAACATCAATAAAAATGTTTGTTGAAACGTTGTTAATGGGACGTGTTGATGATGAAAAAGAGCAATTACAATGCTTGAATGTTATTGCTGCTGAAAGTGATCGCTTAAGTAGACTTATTGATCGTATTCTCGATTTTGCCAAAATGAAAGAAAATAAGCGTAATTTTTATTTTACAAAAGAAGACTTAGGGAAAGTCATTGCAAGTACTTCAACTCAGTTCCAAGAAAAAAGACCTGATTGCTCAATAAAGCTCAATATTAATGATAATTTACCTAAAATAGCTATTGACGTAGACGCTGTTAATCAAGCTCTCATGAATTTACTTTCCAATGCATATAAGTATACAGAAAAAGAAAACAAAAACATTGTAATTAGTTGTGCGAAAAAAGGTAAATATTTAGAAATACGCGTTAAAGATAACGGCATTGGTGTTCCAAGACACGAACAGCAACGCATTTTTCAAAAATTTTATCGCGTAGAAGACCGACGTGCTGCGAAAATAGAAGGAACTGGATTGGGACTTGCCTTAGTTTCTTCTATTGTTGACGCGCATAAGGGAAAAGTAAATGTAACAAGTAAAGTTAGTGTAGGAAGTGAATTTATCATTAGTTTACCAATACATTCATCAGTATAACAAATTACTGAATATCAAAAATCATTTGTCATTTTTGCGTACTGAATGATAACAACTTACTCGTTTAACAACTTAGACGTAAATAAAATTTAAATAATAGTTGTCAAATAAGCCAAAAATAGTGATAATAGATATATTTAACGCAAAATTTGCGTAAAGATAACGTGTTTTTTAGATATAACATATTTTGTAAAATAATAATTTGTTGTGAAAAGATAATGCGTTTAAACAAAAAAATCTTTACTTGGGGCGTTCCTATTCATATTTACATAATTCGGTGCTTTTAGATATTAGTTTTGTTACTTTAAAACACATAACAATATCTACGCACTTCAAAAGTGCTACTATCTAAAATAATTCGAATTTGTACGATTTTAATAGGGACACGTCCTAACATATCTATTGAAAAGATATGCCTTATAAAACATTTGTTTTGCGATGTACAGGTTAGATAACCTAATATTTCAACTCATCAAATATCATGTTAGAATATTCTGACAAATTTCTGATAAAGAGGATACAACATGCTTAAAAGTGTATTTGTTGTTTGCTTGCTTACTTTACTTGTTGTGGGGTGTTCTTCTCCTGGCGAAGTAGCAAAAACGCTATTTATTGACACTCCAATACGCGTTGTAAACACGGCAACATACAACGTTTTTGATTTAATGAACGAAGAGCCTACTCCACGCGCTCCAGAAAAATTTGAAACTTCAACTAAACGACCTAAAGCAGATTCTGGTGACACAGATACTGATACAGATACCGATTCATCAGGTGACAGTTCAGGTGGTGACAGTTTACTTGGTGGCGATGATGGTTCTTCAGGTGGTGATGGTTTACTTGGAGGCGATAGCTCAGGTGGCGACAGCTTACTAGGCGGAGATAGTGGTTCTTCTGATTCATCAGGTGATGGTCTATTCGGTGGAGACAGTGGTTCTTCTGATTCATCAGGTGACGGCGGTTTATTCGGCGGAGATAGTGGTTCTTCTGATTCAGGAGACGGCGGTTTATTCGGCGGAGATAGCGGAGATAGCGGTTCTTCTGATTCAGGAGACGGCGGTTTATTCGGCGGAGATAGCGGAGATAGCGGTTCTTCTGATTCATCAAGTGATTTTTCAAGTGATTTCTCTGACTCTACAGGTGGTTCTGATCCTGTAATGGAAGATTTGCCTGCTGATGGCACATTCGATGATACAATCGGCGGTTCTGATGATACGAGCGACTTCGATGATACTGTCGGTGGTGGCGACGATGCTGCTGGTGACGATGGCTTCGGTGATGATGCTGGTGACGATGGTTTCGGTGACGATGCTGCTGGTGACGATGGCTTCGGTGACGATGCTGCTGGTGACGATGGCTTCGGTGATGATGCTGCTGGTGACGATGGCTTCGGTGATGATGCTGCTGGTGACGATGCTGCTGGTGACGATGGCTTCGGTGATGATGCTGCTGGCGACGATGGCTTCGGTGACGATGCTGCTGGCGATGATGGCTTTGGTGACGATGCTGCTGGCGACGATGGCTTCGGTGATGATGCTGCTGGTGACGATGCTGCTGGCGACGATGGCTTCGGTGACGATGCTGCTGGCGATGATGGCTTCGGTGACGACGCTGCTGGTGATGATGGCTTCGGTGACGATGCTGCTGGTGACGATGCTGCTGGTGACGATGGCTTCGGTGACGATGCTGCTGGTGATGATGGCTTCGGTGATGATACTGCTGGCGACGATGCTGGCGGTGATGATTTCGGCGATGGAGGCGATGATTTCGGTGACGATTTCGGAGATGACTCTGGCGATGATTCCGGCGACGAAGAATGGTAAGATAATACATCTTACTTGACTGAAATATATAAAATCACAGAATTTTCTGTGATTTTATATACAAAAAATATTTATTTTCTGAGTTAGGGCGTGTTAACACGCTCTAAATAAACTACTTCTTCGAATATACACAACGAAAACCAATATCTTTTCTAGATGAGTGAGGATAAAAGCCGTCTCGATAAGATGACAATGATTCTTTCTCTCCATAAGAAAAACTTCCTCCTTTAATTACTTGATTGTCTTTTTCTTCACTAAAAAAACTATCTGTCCATTCCCAAACATTACCAGCCATATGAAAAACATTGTTTTGAGTTTTTCCTTTTGACATGGAATCGACTTCAGTCACTTTTTGCGAATTGACATTCACATACTTTGCATTAAAAGAATTTCCCCAAGGATAAGCACGACCTTTTAATGAGCTCGCAACACATTCCCATTCTTTTTCTGTAGGTAAGCGTTTTCCTGCCCACGAAGCATAAATATTTGCATCATACCAAGTAATATTCGCAACAGGAAGATTCATATTCTTAGGAGGTTCATTATTCCAATGTTTTGGCAATGGATATTGAGTATCTTGGCAAAATTCCCAATAGTCTTTATTACTTACTTCATAACGATCTATCCAAAATCCATTTGTTTCAGTATAGCTTTTATCATTTAAAGAATACTTGCCTTCAGGAATATAAGACATCGTATCTTTAAGGTCGCTTTCTGATAAATTTTTAGACTTAATTGCTTTTATTTTGGAATTGAAATTTTTTAGAGATTTTTCTCGTAGAGATATTTTTGGTATTTGTTTTTTAGGCTTATCGATAATTGTTTTTTCTGGTTTTTTTTCTAATATCTGGTATTCAACATAATTGCGTATTTCATCGCGAAAATGATAACCAGAGCCTAAAACAGCGGCTAAGAAAAATAAGACACCAACTCGCAATCCTATTCGTTTTGACGGAGTTTTTGTGATTTCTTCCCAGTGTTCAACATTTGCTTTTTGTTGCTTTAAGGCATTAGCTGTTGCCGTCTCTGATGAAGTAATTTTTTCTTCTTTTTCTGCTGCCTCTATTTGTGGATTTGTTGTGCTCATTGCAACAGTGCGTTGCTGAGTAATATCCATTTCTTCATTGCGTTGATTTGATATAACGCGCACTTCACTAACAAGAAGAGGAGGCTCAGATCTTAAATATCTATTTAAGTCAACAATAAGATCCTGACAACACTGGTAGCGATCTTCTTGTTTTTTAGCCATCATTTTTGAAATAATGCTACATATACTTTCAGATAGATCGGTCTTAATGTCTTTTGGAGATGGTAAATCAGAGGAAACATGTTGATTTAAAATGCTTACAGCAGTATTTCCTTGATAAGGCACTTCCCCACTAACCATATGGAATAGCGTAATTCCCAAAGAATATATATCTGAACGAATATCTATTACTCCACCGGCAATTCCTTGTTCTGGAGACATATAATGCGGAGTCCCCATAACAACTCCTGGAGCTGTTAATTCTAAAGCATCTTCCATACATTTTGCTAATCCAAGGTCGCATAATTTTACTACTTGATCTTCTTGAGTCAACATAATGTTATCTGGTTTAATGTCACGATGAATTAGATTCTGATTTTCTATGTGTTTTAATCCTTTTGTTGCTTGCAGAATTATTTCAATAGCTTCTTTTTCAGATATACGCCCTAGATTTTTAATATACTGTTTTAAAGTAAAACCTTCGACATATTCCATTGCAAAATAAAAAACATCATTAGAATCACCAAAATCAATACCTTTAACAACATGTATATGACTAAGTTGGCAAGAAAATTTAGCTTCTTTCATAAAGCGCCGGACAAATTCTTTGTTACTAGAAAAATTAGGATACATGATTTTTAATGCTACTAACATTCCCGTATTGTCGCGTCGCGCTTTATATACAATTCCTAAGCCACCTTGCCCTAGAGTCTCTAATATAGTATAACCACGTACAAAGTGCATATCGCCTTTATTTAGCAATTTGTATATGCCACTTACCTGATCTTGGGATATCAGTTCTTTGTCAAGGAGTACACCTGATAATGGTTTAGGAATACCAGCTTTTTCATAATTTTCTAATTCTTGAAGGCATTCTTCTATTTTTTCAGGTGAAACTAAGTTTCGTTCAAGAACAACGTTTTTGAATTCTAAGTCATCTGATGTTGGCATAATAACTTTCCATTCTTAATAATTTGTTTGACCTTCAACGATAATCGTACGTGAACCAACAATAGGTAGTCCAATATAAACATCCTGAGCAAAGCGAAGAACACTATCAAACCAATTAAATGTTGTAGTAATAGTTGCGCTATGTAAATCACCACTTCGAGGCAGTTTATGACGTACAACACTTCGCAAAGAAGCATCATTAACAGGACCAAGATCTATAATATACCAAGCTTTTTTGTGAGCATATACAGGTTGTCCTTGAGACCAATTTGTATTAGAAAGTTGTACGTCTTGTCCTCCTGTACTTTCTAATTCTATAATTTGACATCCTGATAATACGCATAGTACAAATAAAACAACAGCTAACTTTTTCATGACTTCCTCCGTCTAATATAGATCTAAGCCCCCAGGGATTTTTACTCCATGCACTTCAACATAACGAGGAGAATAAATACCTAAAGTAATAAAATTAATAAACCATGTCCATAATGTCAGTTCTTCATAAATTCTTAAGTTAGTAAGTCCTGCAGGTGCTCCGTTCTCACGTGCTATTTTCGTGATATTCACTGTTGCTGGATTTGGAGTAATTCCCCATAAGAAAAAATGAACGTTTTCACTGTAGTGAAAGTTTTCAGGTAGTGGTTGTACTTTTTTAAAAGTGATCAGTGGCGTTGGTTCTGCTGTATATTTAACAGTTTGGCAACTCGTAAGGGCTACCATTAACAACAATCCGACGATATATAATTTTCTCACTAAAAGCTCCTAAATTAAATTTAGGGTGTGTCAACACGCCCTATATGTGGATTTGTATTCATTTCTTTTAAAGCTAGTTGTCCACAAGCTCCGTCAATATCGCGTCCTAAGTTTTTGCGAATAGTGACTGAAATACCATGTGTTTGTAGGTACTCTTTAAACTCGCGCGCTTTTGCTTTTGATGACTCACAGTGGTGACTATCTATTTGATTATACACGATTAAGTTCGTGTGAACTAAGTGCTTTTTTTCAATATTTTTATAAAGTTTGACAAGATTTTCAGCATCTTGCAAGCGGTCATTTTCATTTTTTAAGAGTATATATTCCATAAAAACCTTGCGATTGTTCTTATTTAAATAGTAATTTACCACTTGGATAAGATCCCTAAGAGGATGAGCTTTATTTATCGGCATCATTTTTAAACGCTCTTCATCAGTTGCAGCATGTAAAGAAATTGCCAAGTTTACTTGCGAGAATTTGTCAGTAAATTCGTACATAGCAGGAACAAGGCCCGATGTTGATACTGAAATATGACGTGCTCCAATGCGGAAAGTTTTGGGATTTGTTAATTCATCAATACTTGCAAATACTTCCTGTTTGTTATGTAGGGGCTCACCCATACCCATATAAACAACATTACTTAGGTGGGCTTTCAAGTTTTTGTCTTCTATAAAAAAGCGCCAAAAAAGAACTTGGTCTGTTATTTCTTCTGAAGTTAGGTGACGCATAAATCCTAATTTTCCTGTAGCGCAAAAAGTGCAAGCAAGAGCACATCCCGCCTGACTACTAATACAACATGACCATAGTCCAGGTTTAGGATTAAGAAGTACAGTTTCGATTAAACGATTATCGTGAAGCCGCAGTATTGCTTTATAAGCATTCTTGTCTTGCGAAGCCGCTAAATGGTGCACCGAAAAAGATAATATTTTTTCGTTGGCTAACTGCAATCGCAAACTTTTCGATAGTGTACTGATTTTATCATAGCTCGATATATTTTGCTCGAAAAAAGCTTTTTGCATTTGATTTATGCGAAAATTTGGCAAATTGTATTTTTTTTGTATATTTTGTAAAAACGCACTGTCCATTTTATTCTTTCTATTGCGTATTTTCTATTGTGTTAAAGGACCCACAGTGCTTCCTGATATAAATTGTTTTACAATCGGGTTCTGAGTGTTTTTTATTTCTTGGGGAGTGCCCTCTTCAATAATTTTTCCTTCGAATATCATACCAATGCGATTCGCAATTCTATAGGCAGAAGACATATCATGTGTAACACAAATAGATGTAACGCCTAGTTTTTTTTGCATAGAAATAATAAGGTCATTGATTTGGTTACTCATTACTGGATCGAGTCCACTTGTTGGCTCGTCATATAAAATAATTTTAGGTCCACCAACGATTGCACGAGCTAAACCCGCGCGTTTCTTCATTCCTCCAGACAATTCAGAAGGCATACGCTTTCCCGCATGAGACAATTCAACCAACTCAAGTTTTTGCCTGACAATTTCAACAACTTCTGATTTTGGTAAGTGGCGTTTATGTTCTGTCAGAGGTAAAGCAACATTATCTTCTACATTTAACCAATTAATCAAAGCACCACTTTGAAATAGTACTCCCATTTTTTGTCGAATTTCATATGACTCTGTTTTACTCATTTGACTGATACATTGTCCCATTATTTTGACTTCTCCGCGATCAGGCTGCATTAAGCCAATTATATTTTTAAGAGTAACGCTCTTACCTGTACCACTGCGGCCTATAATTACGTAAGTTTCTCCTTCGCGGATAGATAGATTTAATCCCTGTAGTATTTTTCGACCATCAAGTGTTTTGTAGACATCGCTAAGTTCAATCATCATCAACTTCCAAATATTCTTTCAATAAGTGCTGACATAAAATAGTTGCTGATTAGAACCATCAAAAAAATATAGACGACGCTTTGGCGTGCTGCTTCTCCAACACCTTCGGCACCATTGCGAGCTCGCAATCCGTAAGCGCAACTGACAGATGTGATGATAAATCCAAACACAATGCCCTTGAGCAAACCAGCAAATACAATTGTAAGGTTGTATGTGCTCATATAAGTCAAAATGCGTTTAAAATATATAACTGGTTCTAAACCAATTTGGTATTTTGCTACAACTGCCCCCCCTAGAACACCGAGTAAATTGACATAAACAATAAGAATTGGTGCGCAAATTGCGAGAGCGATCATTCGCGGCAAAACTAAATATTCTACAGGATCTATACACATAACTTCTAAGGCGTCTATTTCTTCTGAGACTTTCATTGTGCCAAGCTCTGCAGCCATTGCTGACCCTACGCGACCTGCCAGAATAAAAGCGGTCATGAATGGACCAGCTTCTTTACACATTGTAAGTAAAATAACAACGCCAATGTAATTTTCTAAGCGGTAATCTTTTAAAATAAGACCTGACTGCAACGCAAGTATCATACCAGTAAAAACACCAACGACAATTGTTACAGGCAAACTCTGTATACCGCAAATAAAAAATTGATCCAAGATCATTCGCGAACGAAAAATGACAGATTTATAGCATTTTAGAGTTGCCCAAAATAGTCGGCAGATGAAACCTAAATTTTCAAAGATATCTATAATTTGCTTTCCAAGTTTAGCGATCATTACTTACTCCAAGTTGGCCATGTAGGCAAATAGAAGAATCGTAAACCACGCTCACTAGAAAGCCAGTTGTATTCAAAAAGCCCACCTAAAACTGAAAATCTACCTTGATCACCCTTTGGTATTTTTTCATTTTTATATGAAAAAAATAAGAAACGCTGATATTCTAAGTTATCCTTTTTCTTTGCTGTATAAAGTGGTCCAAGGAAGGTCACTGCTTTCTCTCCATTATTTCCCTGATTGTAGTCGAAAAAAGTAAACAGTGGTAACCAAGATTTTTCAAACCCATAAGGAACATAATCTTCAAACCACAGTGGGCTTAAAATGCGGCTGCGAAAAGAACCGTCTTCTTTAACATTATAATCAAAAATAGGCCAAATTTTTAAACGCATCTCTTCTTTAGCATTCGCATCTTTGCCTTTGCTCCAATGTTGTGAGTAAAAAGGTAATATATACAAGCTTTTCTTTGTATGTGTAGGGTAATCACTTTGAAAGGACCAGTAGAAAGGCCACATTAAAACTAAGTCTTCGTGACTTTGGGTACCATCTTTTTGATTATTTTTCCAATAAAAAGGCCATATGCGAAATTCATCAATGCCTTTTGCGCTACGGTATTTGAAGAAAGGCCAAGGAAGATTATACTCTCTATATCCATTGTCGTGTGCAGAATAAGAGAAGAATGGCCACATAAACATCCAAGCCAAAGATTGTTCGCTGGTGGATTGTCCATATAGCGGGAAGACCATAAAATCTGTTCGCGGATATTTGGTGTTTAAATCTTCTTTATTATAATGTACAAAAGGCCAGACAAAACTACGTCTTTCATATTTGTTTTTATTTTTATAGTAGCTATATAAAAATGCATAAAAACGAAAGGTTTTACCATCGCCGTTACCAAAACGAAAAAAAGGCCACATGTATGCTTGCGAAAAATATTCACCATCTTTAGCAGTTACATAAAAAGGAAAAGGTTTTCCTGTAATCTCATCATAACCAAGGAGCCCTTTGATATTTCCCCAAAATCCCATATAAAGATAAGAACCTTCTTTGGTATCAGAGCCACCAAATGCAGCAAATGGTAAAAAAAACCAATCGTAGTCGCGCTCTCCAGTGCTAGTTTTTTTTAAGTCTCTACTGTAGTAAAACGGTAGTACACTGACGAGAGTATCGTTTGGTTCTTTAGTGTAACGAACTAGTGGCCATAAAGCAAGAATCTCACTTTTTTTGCCGTCTTTAGAAAATTCTCCGACGAAGAAAGGGCGAAATGAATAGGTTGTTTTTTCTAACGAATCAGTTTGAGAGTAAACAGAAGCAAGCATGTCAAGTTGTGTTGTCTGTTCACTTTTATTTTTTTCGTAGTATACTAAAGGCCAAATATCTAAATCGGTGGTTGTTTTGCATGCGGTTAATATGCACAAGAAAGCCAAGAGAATGATTCGCAGGGAATAATGATACTGCAATTTTTTGCCCTTAAATTTGTTAGTAGTTTAGGTAACTTAGTTAAGGAATAAGTTTATTTATTCCTTAACTATAAACAAAGATAAATTTAATTGCACTAAAAAATGTGAATCTAAACGCTCTTTTATAAAATCTAAATGTCAATTTGTGCTATATAAGGAAAGTTGTGAAATTTCGGAATGAAGGTATTACTTCTGACGTAAACTATCCATTGTATAACCTAACCATTGTTTTTCTTTGCGTTGCATGTGTTCATACCAGTAGTTTGCATCTTGTGGTCTTCCGGTGCGTAATGCGACATCGCGCAGCGCAGAAAAAATGCGATAAAAATCAAACACCGCAATAAATAACCACTGACGAAGGGATGTTTGACTATTTGCGTATATAGTGCATAGAGCGTTAATATTACCAAGAGATGCTGCTTTTTGGTCGTATTTGGGGTTTCTTGTTACCCTTCCTAAGGAAAGCATCATTAATGCGGATGGATTATTGCTGTGGAAATTTTTATCGATATATGCATTTCTGATTTTTGAGTTTTTTGAGATGTTTACAGAATAACGTCCAGCTTCTTTTATTCCTTCACGGTAACAATTCTCAAAAAGATTTGCTGCGTGCGCTTTTTTTTGGGCGTATAAGGCTAACAAAGCTCTTGCATATTTTGCATGAGTGTGCTTATTATTCTTAGGTAGCGATTTTGTAATCTCAAGTGTCTGTGTTGTAATTTTGCGCTTAAGAGGTCTCACCAGGCCTTTATCTTGTGGCTTGTGGTATATTTGATTCGCAATAATCATTAAAATTTCAGACGCACATACATAGTACACAAAGTTATCTGGTTCGAATTCAATGGCTTTTTTTATTTCGTGCCAAGCGAGATCAATATAAAAACAATCTAACAATAAAAGATAATTTTGAAAATGATGTTGCGCTTTAGCTTTCTTGACGTTTTTTATCTTTGCAAAATCTTCTAATTCGTAAAAATTATACGCTAAGAGTTCTTGTTGTTTTTCCTGTAGTCTCTGCAACCAAAATGCGGCATCTTTAGAATGCGTTTTTAATAACTCTTGACACTTTCCACGAAGAGCACGAGCGAAGTGCGTTGCCGAAAAGTCTCCTATGCTACATTTCGCATTGATGTTTCCTAGCTCAGCTGCTATTGAATACATATGTTGGTTATTTCTGTTGTATTTTTTGCTTATGTGTATATAGTTGATGTACAAATTCGCCGTTTTGTTTTCTATACTGTTAAACAACTTTTCTATCTTTTCAAATGGATACTTTTGCCTGTAGTATAGGCTAAATAACCTTTCAGCAGCAGGAAGGTAGCGCGCTTTTTTCCAACATTTTTCGAGTAAAAGAAGAGAATCATTGAGCTGATTTTTTTGGATTTTTAGTATGGCAAGAGCATAAATATCGAGAATATCATCACTTTTTTCTAAAACGGTTTCTAAATTCTCTTGGTGTAAAAATTGCTTGTTTATGAGCTGCATTTTACGTGTCCTGATAGGTTCGAGCCAGGCATCTCTTACCAATTGACTGTTTAAAATCCATGCATGAACATGATATGCTGGTTTGGGAGAATCAGAGATGGCTAACTTTAATTCTTCCCAAGCTTTTTGAAATTCATCATTAGCAAAGTGTTTTTGATAGTTAGCAAAGTGTTCTTTATGGCTAGCAAAGTGCTTTTGGGCTTGTTTCTCTACAGAATTTTTTTGCGTTTTTGATTGTTTGTGTGTTTGTTCTATATTATTTTTAGGTGATTGAAAAAACCATATTGCTAAAAAAACAATCAATACGAGACTAACTAAAGTAATTGGTAATGCAGGTGATTTCTGAGGAGGGCGATTTGTTACTCTGGCTTTTTTTTGAAAGTTACGTAAATCACGCGCAAATTGCGCAGCATTTTGATAGCGTTCTTTGGTTTTTTTTGCGAGAGCTTTCTGACAAATCATTTGCAATTCTTTTGCGACACTTTTTTTAGAAAAATTAGGCTTTTCATTTAAGACGGCAAATAACAAATTTTCGTGGCTTTGTGCATCAAAAAGAGGGCGTTTGTAAACAATTTCATACAACATCACACCAAGTGAATAAATATCGGTAGTTTTGTCGACAGGTTTTCCAAAAATTTGTTCTGGTGAAGCATATTTAACAGTTCCCATGGCATCACCTGTTTGTGTCAAATTATCAGCAGAATGCATTATTTTTGCTAAACCAAAATCCATAATAATCGGTTCATTTTCTTTCGAAATGAGAATGTTACTTGGTTTCAAGTCGCGATGAATTACTCCATTTTCATGCATGTAGTGAACTGCTTTTGCTACTTTGATAAGAATGCTAATCATTTGCTTTCGCGAATGTTGATGTTGATAATCCTTTAAACTACTTCCATCAATATAGGCCATGGAAAAAAATAGTTGTGGTTGTGAATAAATATCATAAATTGAAATAATATTATTATGGCGTAAACTATAAATGGCCTCTACTTCGCGCAAAAAACGCTTTTTTTGTTCCTTTGTAGCATTTTTGCCTGCCAATAGTACTTTAATCGCGACTTGCTTTTCAAGCTTGTTATCATAAGCCTGATACACACGCCCCATACCTCCACTACCAATTTCTTTTAGTATTTTGTAGCGATTGATTACCGATTGATCTTGTATTATATTCATTTTTTTCCATAATTTTTTTTGTGATTAATTCCATTACATCGCTTAATTTTATTGTGTTTTGCAACAGTCGTTTATTAACGGAATTAATTGTAGTTAGGGCGTATCGAAATTTAAATTTTTTTAATTGTTGTGAAGTATTTCACTGTAATTGAAAGTAAGGAGGTTAATCTCTAGGAAGTAAGTTATCAGGAAAACAAATGTCAATACACCTAAGGAATAATTGTCTATATGTAAACAAAAAAACGCGCTATAGACAAGAACTCTTTTCCATAGTCACAATAGGAACTTAAAAAAATGCTTACCAATTCTATGAAAAGAAAAGTGAGGAGTAAAGTGTAATTAAAGTGTAGCAAATCTAAGGCTCTTTTTGAATAATAGAACTAATATCAGCTAATTCACTTAGTATTTTTGCCAATCTCTCATCTCCGATAGCAGAAAATAATTTCTGCTGACATTTTTTCCACAATGGTAGTATTTCCTCTACTAGTTTTTTTCCTTTAGTGGTTATATGAATATTTTTTTGGCGTTTATCTTCCCCAGGTTTTATAAGAACCAAGTGTTCTCGTTGCAATGGTTTTAGGTTTCTTGAAATAGTAGTGCGGTCAGTGGTCATTGCTTGTGCTAGTTGGGAAATTGTTATTGGAGATAGATCGCTTACCGAAAAAAGTACTGCTATTTGAGTTGCTTTAAAACCTGTAGAGCGAAAAGCTTCATCGTATACTTGGGTGACTAATCGCGATATTTTGCGTACATTAAAGCACACACAGTTGTTTTCTTTGATGAACTTATCGATTTTTGGGCTGTTTTTTTTCATTGTCAGAAATTCCGTTAAATAATTCTAGCGTTGTTTTTTCTATTTAAAGTAGGTTAGCTTTGGCTAAATTATAATTTGCTTTAGGTAGTTTTTTAGTGTTCTCGAAGTAACAATGTTGAAAATATTAACGCAAATTGTACTTTAAACATCTGTTTCTGGACAAATTTACTTGTGGTAGCTATAATAGCTTTAGGTATTTTAAATACGAAATTTTGAGGGGAAATACAATGAAAATCCTTATTGTTTTTGGGTGTATATTTTTCAGTGTAGTTGCTTATACAGAAGAAAAAGTTATTTTTGACTTTAAAGAAATGTGTGAAAAACCCAAAGAACTTTTAGTAAAAATTCAAAAAGATATTAAAGCTGGCGATCATACTTTTCAGAATTATGTTTATTCAGGTTCGGCCTTGACCACTATGAATAAATTTGAAGAAGCTGTAGAACTCTACGAGAAGGGCTTTTTTTACTTAAAAGAAAACAAAGACAAGGCTGGTCTTTATGCACTACAAGCACTTGCGTATTCAATATGGACAAATAACATCAATGACGAAAAAGAAGCTCTCGTAGTCCACAAGCAAGCATTAAAGAAAATTAAAAGAGCTGTTGCTTATGATCCAAGTAATGTTTATTTTGCTCAAATGTTTCATCTATATGCTGTTTTAGCAAAAGACAAACTTGAAGAAAACCTTGCTTTGAAGAAAATTAAGCAAGTTGATTCTAATGCAGCAGGAAAAGAAGTTTTTTTAGGAACGGGGCTTATTGCGGTTGTTTTTGCAAGTGGAGTACTCACTGCAATGTATATTCAAGGTGATGAAGAAACAGAAGACAAGGTTATCAAAGTTATTGAAAAAGTGTTAATGTCTGTGGCTTACAATGTTGTAAACGCTCCCTTCGGAAAATATTAAAGATATTTGTATGTTTAATAATTATATCATTACTTTGCTTTTATTTTTTGCTAGCCATTTTCTATTTGCTCAAAAAAGTGATAAAATTGTCCATATTGCTAGTGAAATAGAGTATAAGTGCACCTACCAAGAGCCTCGCAAACTATGGGGAACAACAACTAAAACGTCTACTTTTTCAGAAATCGTATCAGGCGCTGGTTTTTTAATCGGTGACTATATTATAACGGCAAGGCATGTAGTAACAGGAAAAATGCCTAGCCAAATTGCAAAATTAGGCAAGATAGACTTTTCTCTTAAAAACAATAAAATTCACTCCAGTAATTGTAGGGTACGGGTAAGTAGCAGTAGTTTTACTCCTACCACTATTTATATTTCTCCAGATAAAGATATTGCTATCCTAAAACTTTCTAAAGAAGATAGTCGTTTACTTACTCTGAAACAGTTGTCTTTGTCTAGCACATCTCCAGTTATTGAACAAAAAGTAAAAGCGTGGGGTTTTCCTTCTACCGTTAATCCACAAGTAAAAACAGACTTACTAGTTACTTCTGTTAAAAACGAATGGTTTGTTCTCGACAAACCTTTGGGATCTGGTTTTAGTGGTGGACCAGTTATTGACTCCAGTGGGGTAATCGGTATTATATCTCGATCAGAAAAAAAACAATCTCGTATTGTAAAATTTGGTCAAAGCGATATTGCTAATGCTATTCTTGATCACTACGTTGATGGTATGATCATAAGTAGCGACCAGAAACTCACGTCGGTTATCGATCATGAAACAAAAGTTTACTGGTATCGTAACCTTATTAGAAATGATAATGCTCAAGCAATGTATAACCTAGGATGTTGCTTTTACTACGGAGAAGGTGTTGAGCAAGATTATGAAGTGGCTTTGCAGTGGTGGCGGAAAGCAATGGCATGCAACAATAGTTCTGCAATATACGATTTAGGAGCTTGTTACTACTATGGAGTTGGAGTTAGACAAAGCAAACAACGAGCTATCTACTTATGGTTAAAAGCGGCAAATTTAGACAATCCTTATGCAATGAATTTTTTAGGAAATTGTTATTATAGTGGAGAAGGAGTTAGACAAGACTATAAACGTGCGGTAAAGTGGTACGAGAAAGCATCTTTTTTTGGTTTGCAAGATGCCAAACAAAACCTTATATACTGCCAAAAAAATGGTTTAGAATCCAAAAATAAACTTCCTCAATTGCAACTTGCTGTACAACAAAATATCCAGGCGATGGTTAAAGTAGGAAAAACCTATTTACATGGCACAAAAGGACAAAGAAAAAATTATAAAGAAGCGAAGAGATGGATATACAAAGCGGCAAAAGATGAATCTCCAGAAGCTCAAGTAGAGCTAGCATTTATGTTCAAAGATCAGATTGCTACGATAAAGAATGACAAAGAAACTATTTATTGGTTAAAAAGATCAGCAAAACAAAATTATGATAAAGCGTACTATTTTTTAGGGCATATGCATCGAGGTGGAATCGGAGTAGAAAAAAACTTCAAAAAAGCAATGGAGTATTTTCAAAAAGCAGCAGAGAACAAAGACTCAACTGCTATTGCACTTTTAGGTCTTATGTACCAAAAAGGAGAAGGTGTCAAGCAAAATTTAAACAAAGCTTTAGAACTATACCAGGAATCTGCTAAACTTGGAGATCCATATGCAATGAATCTTGCAGGAGATTGTTTTTTTCATGGTATTGGCACTGGACGAGATTATACTAAAGCTGTTAGATGGTATCAGAAAGCTCATAGATTTAAAAACAATCTAGCTAGTTATTCCTTAGGAAATTGTTACTTTAGTGGACACGGCGTAAAAAAAGATTTAGAAAAAGCGATAGAGTGGTGGGAAGTATCTGCAACAGCAGGAAACAGCATCGCAATGAAAAAGCTTGCCTCTATCTATAAAGCAGGAAAATTGGTAACTAAAAATATGCACAAAGCTATGGTGTGGTATCAAAAAGCAATAGATGCAGAAGACCAAGAAGTTATAGAGAAAATATTTGGACTCATAGAATAACTAGCGATTATAAATATACTAGTAAGAAAATACTTTATTTTTGGGAGGTAAAAATGAAAAATACGATTAAAATCGCGATTGTAGTTTTAGTTGGTATTATTAACTGTATCACCGCACAAGAAATTTGTGGTGTGGCAGAAGATTGTTGCGTTACAGCAGAAGAAAATCTAGTTGATGTATTTGCTGTTAGTAGTAGTAGTTCGCACAAAATTAGTTTACATACATTTCCTATAGAGTTGGGAAAAAACAAAGCTTTATTTCTAAAAAAGGATGTTCGCATTAGAAGTTTAGCGAGTAATGAAGCCCGGTCTATATTAGCAGTAGCCCAAATGAAGCAAGGACAAGTTGATTTAATCAACCGTTCGGGGAAAATCATTAAGGAAGGTATTGCTGCTGGAGACCTGATTCAATCTATAACATTTCATGATGGAGAGTTTGCTGTACTATCTCGTAATAAAGGGCTTTTCTTTATCGATGAACATGGTCAATATAGAGGACACATAACTATTTCTCGTAAAGCGGGTAATGTTAGTTTTGGTAATGGATTGTTTGCTGTTACTAGTTTTGATGGCGATGTTTATTTTTTCAAAAACCCTAACGTTCGCGATTTGACTACTTTATCTAAGAATAACCATGCACAGAACACAACCCTACAAACACTAGTCTATAGAGAAGGCGAAACCATGGAAATTTCTTTGCCTGCTCGCAAAAGTTTCGTAGGATTTGGGGCGAAAGAAATTGTTTTTGGTGATGATGTATTTTTGGTTACAAACCCACAAAACGCTTCAGTGTCTGTATTCAATAGTGAAGGAGTACCAGCCAATTTTAATACTGGTAAAACAGTTGTAGATGGACAAAATGCTATATATACAGGACATAAATTCCTCAAGGGCCTTACTTATGGTGCTGGCTCATTTGTCGTCACAAATTCGCAAAATGATTCCTCTGGTTCAAGTATAATCATTTTGAGAAGAGGTAAAGAAATTAAACATGTTGAATTGTTCGATTCCTTTGGGCAAAAAGGAACTGGAACATTAGCAGTAAGTTTCTTGCCTGATGGTAAGGACAAAAATAAAGGTATATTTGCCATTAGCACATCTGCAAGCAACCGAGTTTACTTCATGTCTCCAAATGGTGATATTTTAGGAAGCCAAGAAACAGCAGAAAATCCTACTAACATTGTAGCATTTAAAGTGCACAACGAAATTTTAAATACTCCAGCTACAATCAGTGCTAATTCATTTGAAAATGTTATTAGAAAACTAGGTGGTAGTGTAGTAAAACCAACAATGTTTCCTAAAACAGTGGATGGATTTCAAATGTATCTTGATGCTGTTGGAGTGAGATATTTTTCCGCAAAAGAAATGACAAGACCAAACCATCCAGATATAGCTAGACAATGCGGATTTAACAATCTCTTGCCATCGCATGGTGATTGGGCCAAAGGCGCTGCCCTTGCTTTACTTGCAGATAAATTACGTGCGCTAGTAAATGAGCCTGTAAAAATGCGTAATTGGTGGAGACCCTCATGCTACAATGAAAAAGTTGGTGGTGCTAAAGGGAGTGACCATGTACAGGCTTTCGCTGTAGATCTTGATTTTCGATCTGCCAAAAGCCGCGCCAAAGCACAAGGTTATCTATGCGCGAATTATTGGAGCAGTGATTTGCAGCTATCTATAGGGCTTGGTGGAGTAACTATTCATTTAGGCATACTATCTCCAAAGGGAAAACGCAATTGGAAATACAAAAGCTATACTAAACTGCCAAATTCTGGAAATTGCTGGTAATAGCAAATGATAGAAGATAAATAGTTGTTAATATATGCGTTAAGCAAATAAACAGAGTATGTTATCTCACATTTAACGCGAGATAACATACTCTGTAAATATTTGAGGTAAATAATATATAAGTTATAGTGACTAACAGAAACTTATTATTTTGTTTTATATTCTGATATTGCGAGCAGTATCGAGCCGTTTCCAAAAACTTTCTAGGGCGTGTTATCATTCAAAATATTGTGTGTTTTTTCGAGCCCGAGCCCGTTTGCGAGCCCATTTCCGAAACTTTCACTAACAATTTATCAAAGAAGCAAAGTTTCTTTTTCCATCGCAAAAAACTAGTATTGAACCAATAAATCACTTTCTGTTGCTCTCAAAAAGTTTTCGGGCGCGGGCTCGCAAACGGGCTCGGGCTCGATACTACTGGCGTATCATTAAATGAATCCGTTATATTTTTATCTGTATTGAATGATGACACGCCCTAGTAAAAAAACAGAATTTTTGGCGAGTTATAACAAATACTTCTTTGTTTGGTTAAAAGCTTTGAAATCGTTTTCAGGATTGGAAATGGGCAATGAAACCAAGAAATCTTAGCCTTTTATTTCTTGAACTTGACCAAATAATATTTAAATTTCCATTGAAAACAATAGCTGAACACTATGAGCATCCTTGGAACTATGAACAAGAAGAAATACAAAATCTATGGTTGCAAATTATCCAGCCGTATAATGAAAAAAAGCTAGAAGAACTTGTTGGGCGCGATGATCTCAATATAAGAGCTAAAAGAATTTTTACTTGTGCTCTTGATGAGTGTCGAAAAAATAAATCTATTGTACTTTAAATTTTGCTTTTCATATTTTCATGGAGTTCATGTAAAGATTGTAACCCTGAAACAAAGGTATCTACATCAAATGTTTTTATAGAAATTTCGCGGATTTCTTGGTAGAGTTTTTTTCTTTCTTCAAGTAATTTTTCAGCCAAAGGATTTAGGATCTCTTCTAACTCTTGTTTACTTCGCTCTTCAAAGTCATTGAGATTAAGATCCATATTTTGCAAGGCAAGACTGATCACCTCATTAGTGAAGTCTCCCTCCTTTAACTCTCTTTCCAGAGTGTTTAATACATTGCTAATACGTCCCAATACTTGTCCTTGAAAAAGAATATTGCGCATTGCTCCTAATTCTGCAAACACTCCATTTCGCATTCCCATTAAGTCCATCATTCCCACAATTACCATTCCCATGTTATATGATAAATAGATGCGATTTTCTGTTTGGTTTGCCATCTTTGGATATTCGCTTACCAATTCACTATAACGATTAGCAACATAAAACTGTTGGATATCGAATTCAAAGAATTCTTTGAATCTTTGGTAATGTGGAAGGTTCGATATAGTTGCAAAAATATCATCCCATAAGGCTAAAGATAGCTCCACAATTTTTTTCTCTTCTTCGTTTAATTTAGTATATTCAATATGCTGATTTTGATTGGGAATTTTATAAAGTTCTTCCAATAGCTTTAAATTTCGGTATTTGGGATTGTCAGCAAGATCATCATATAGAGTAATCCACATTCCAATTTTTGTTTTTGCAGTAACAAGATCTTCTACATACTCAGGAGCGACGCAGGACAAGGTAACATAGCTATATCCGGTAGGAAGAAAACGCAAAAAGAGAGCGGGATTACGATCTTTAAATAATGGATATTTCTTTAGAAGATCAGCAATTGCGTTCGAAATTCGGTGTAGATCAAATTCATCTTTACTTAGTTTTTGTATATGTGGAGGGAGTTTAAAAGGTGTAGACATAGTATATTTCACTTTCTCAACATGGATACCAGTAATCGTTGTTTCTATTTTAATAAGTGACCTAGCAAAAGTAGTTACCCATTGAATACAGGATTTTAATTTTCTGGTGCGATGCGACGAGAGCACAGCTACAGCTGTGTAACTAAGGAGCAAAGCTCGAAATTAAAAGAACAAAATGCGAACAGGTAATACTTTTGGCGGTTATTTAGAATAGCCAAAGTAATATTTTGCGTTTATAACATTCTATGTTTTTAAACTATATCTATTTTGTCTACATCATCCCAGTGAATATAGCGTACTTCTCCAGTATCATAAAAACGATTAAAAAGATGATGAAGAGCTTTCAATCCACGAGCAAAGTCGCAAACACAAAAACTCGTAATAGAAGATGTTGAAATCTCTCGATAAAGTTTTTCTATATCCAAATGTATTTTCTCAATGACAGGAGCAAATATTTCTTTGAGTTCTTTGTTGCTTTTTCCTCGAATTTCTGTGGCGAGTAACATATTTTCTATGGCAACTGCTATTACTTCATTACTAATATCTTCATGGAGAATACTTCTCTGAAGAGTATTGAGGACTCTACTAATGCGACAAATTATTTGCGCTTTATAAAGAATATTTCTCATCGCTCCAAGCTCATCAAAACATTCTTCTGTTGTTCCCATAAAGTCAAGAACACCTCCAATAACAATTCCCATATGGTGCGAGAGAAAAGAACGATTCTCCACTTTGTTTGACATTTCAGGGTATTTACGAATCAGCTGCCAATAGCGATTTGCAATATAAAATTGTTGGACGTCGAAAAAGAAGAATTTTTTAAATACATGATAGTATGGTAATTTAGGTAAAAAATTTATTATTTCCTGCCATAGGTCTATGCAAAAATTTAAAATCTCGGCTTCTTCTCCTTTTAATCGCTTAGAATCTACATGTTTATCCAGCAAAGGAAGTTTATATAATTCTTCTAGTAATATAATTTTTTGAGAGTGTTGTAAATTGTGGGATAGATCCGCAAGTTCATAATATGTTTGAAAAAGTATCTTTAGTTTCACTTTAATAAGGAGAAGTTCTTCGGCCCATTGAGGAGAAACACAGCTCAACATTGTGTAATTAAAACCTACTGGCACAATATCGAAAAATCTATCTCTTTTTGGTAATAGCAATAAAGGACTCTTTTTTAGCGCGCTACCTATTTTTTCATCAACTCTGCGAATATCGAAAAATTCTTTATCTAGTTTTTTTAAATGAGGAGGGAGTGTATTACTTGGAAACATAAAATTTCCCTTCTTGTAGGGACTACCGTTTTATCGAGTGCTATAGGAAATCGTCAAGTATACGTGATTTACACTGAAAAAATCTAGTAGATTCTAATTGTCTTTATGTATATGGTCTTTGATTTACAGTTTGAGATAAGCCTTTATTTGTGATATAGTTTCCAAAGGAATTTTTATAAAGTGTTAGTCTTTTCTCCAGTGGAGAAAGGCATACTAGCACATAAAAACGGGAATGTAAATTCCTAACAATAGTTGCACTAATATTTATTAGGATATTTTTATGAGTAAAATAAAGCCATTATTTATACTAGCATGTTTAGCTGTAGCGGCTTACGGTGCTATGAATTATTTAAAGAGTTCCGGTGAGATTAAAGTGATTTATCTCATGGGAGGAGCTTTTATCGAGAATGAAGAGCAAACACCTTTGAAAGTAGGAGATAAGGTACCCGAAGGAATGTCGGTTAGCTTAAAAGAAAGATCGAAATGTTTTTTACAAATGCCAAACGGAGGTGTTATAAAGCTTAACTCACAAGCGAATGTAGTATTTACAGAAAATAAAAAAGTTGAGTTAACAACGGGCTCTCTAGAAGTAAAAAATAATGAAAACATCATTGTCAATACTCCTCAAGGAAATGTAAATCTCTTAAATGCTCACGCAAATATTCGTCTTGTAGAAGAAAAGACAATTGTTTCTGTTTTCTCCGGAGAAGTAGAAGTTGAACATCAAGGAGATTTAGCAGTAGTTGATGAAGGGCAAGGTGTGGTCGTAGATTCTTCTGGAATTGGAGCACCTTCTGATTTACCAGTTACTCCAGTAGTCAAAATGCCCAATTCTGCGAGTAATGTTACGCAAGTTCCAATTTCTGTAAAAAGTGAAAGAGTGAGTGGAGCAGGAGCGTATTACTGGGAGTGTGCAGTAGACGACGAGTTTAATTTGTTTTTGTTTGAAGACCAACTACAAAAGGCAAATGGTTCTTTGCAAAACCACCCTGATAAAGATGGAATATTTTATTTACGTGTTTGTGTTGAAAATGAGAAAGGGTTTTTCTCTCCATTCTCAGAACCAGTGGATTTTACACTTGAGATATACAAAAAAATTAACAAACATCGCTCTTTTGCAAAAAACTTTTATCTAAATAAAAATTACCAAAAATCACTAGAAGAAGCGCAAACAGGTTTAGCAATTTCGGCAAAAGACGTAGAGTTGTTACAATACTTGTCGTTGAGTTCTATTCAAACAAAAGAATTTGATCAAGCTTATAAGAGTGCCTTACTATTAAAAAACCACTTAGATCCTAAAACTAAGTCTATTTTGAAAAAAATAAGTAAAGAATGGAAAGAGAAATCTCCAAAAGATAAAAGATGGAAAAAACTCATTAAGTAGTAAATATCAAATTTTGAGCGAACAATAAAGTCCGCTCAAAATTTTAATTTATATCTAGGAGAAATTCATGCAAAAACTATCTTTAGAGTGTGGTTTCTGTGGACAAAAGTATAATGTAGACCTTCACAAAATTCCCTTTCCTTGCCAACAATGCAAATCCACGGTAGGACAACCACAAAAAACTACCTTAGATCTATCTTTTTTCGAAGCTAGTTCGAATCCCAAGCCTACAATTCGCAGAAACTCCAAACCCACAGTCGATCCCAGATCTAAATCGCCATCCCAACGTTATTCACGTTTAAAAAAAATTGCTGAAGGAGGGATGGGAAGCATATATTTGATTGGAGACAATACTCTTCAACGCAATGTTGTGCAGAAATCGCTAAAAAGAGAAACCGACAAAATTCACCGTGAAATGTTTTTAACGGAAGCGCAAATTACTTCGCAGTTAGAACATCCAAATATCGTACCAATTTACGATATTATGGAGGATAATGGTAATTTACATTTGATTATGAAACACGTTGAAGGACAAACTCTTCATGAAGTAATTGATGAAGTAAAACGGAGTCAAAAATGTTGGCCAATAAATGAGCGATTACTTATCTTTGAAAAAATTTGTCAGGCAATAAGTTATGCCCACGATCGCAAAATTATCCACCGTGATTTAAAGCCAGATAATGTGATGATCGCGTCACATGGTCAAGTATATTTATTGGACTGGGGTATCGCTAAAAATCGCACAATAAATGCGAAGAGTAATCCGCAAGAAATGGTCGGAACTCCCGGTTATATGCCTCCCGAACAATGCAGAGGAGAACAAGTCGACATTCGTGCTGACATTTTTGGTCTTGGTGCAATTCTTTACGAAATGATATACCTGCGTCCTGCATACGATGGAATGTCTCCTATGGCTTTGCTTATGCAAACGATCAACGATCCAATTGACTTTTCCCAAAAAGATATCAAAAACAAATTAAATCGTCGTCTTGTTTCTATAGCACAAAAAGCGTTAGAAAAAGATCGAAATCAACGATATAGCAACACCAAACGGTTACTACAAGATATAAATGCTTATCTAAATGATAGTGAAATGATTGCTTACAAAGACACATTTTTTGAAAAAATATGTAAGAAAACAAAGCTACGGCTTCACTATCTCCAAACCGTAGATTATCTAATAATAGGATTTTTGTTCTTGGCTCTAGTTTGGTTTTCCTTTGCCAATATAGAAAAGATGGTCGCAAACGAAAAGTACAAAGTTTACGAAGCACAAGCTCATATATATCACAGCCAAGGAATGGAAAGTTACCAAAAGTCTTTAGTTACTTCACAACAAAAAAAACAACAACACTTACTCAAGGCAAAAATTTATTGGGATTTGACTGTCGAGGCTATTCAAAATGCACTTGCCATTGATCCTCAATCCCATAGAACTGAAGAACTCTTAGCTTTAGAAAAAGAAATAAAAAAATACCGCAATTAGGACGTGAGAATAACAGATGTCGTTAAAATATCATTGTCTTATATTGTAATACTGTGAGTAGTATCGAGCCTATTTCGGAAAACTTTCTAAGTGACCCTGACTCCAGCGATGCATAATCGTTTTAAAGAGAAAAATAGATAGCTTTACTTAATTCAATTAAACGCGACTATAACCGTTTAATTGAGTTGAATAAATGTAATATCTACGAATCTATAATTTATTCGATATGCTCTTTTATTTACTGATATACAGAAAATTTCTAGTACCTCACTTCCCTATTGATCTCAACGATTACGACATGCCACACCTACAAAACACAAATAAAATTGTATTTTCAAAATTAATGACCCACTCTAAACTATTTTATTTTCTGTTCGTCAATGTACTTGACTAACAAAAGTGTTATCGATTGAATAAGTTATTACAGCTTATCGACATTTAACATAACAACCAAGATAGCACTTAGTGAGATAGACTACAATTTCTATTCGAATATCAACATATGTAAAATATAACTATTCTGAAAGAGAATACAATGAAGTATTTATTAATACTTATTATCGCTCACTGTTGCTGTTTTGGCGAACAGATTGCACAAGCTTATTACACTCTTACTGCTAAATCTAGCGGCTACGCGCTAACGATATTTGCGAAAAACAAAACAAACAAAGGTCCAATTTGCCAAGATAAAAACAGTAAAGTTATCACACAACAATGGTTAATTTCTCCTGTACAGGAAGAGCCCGGATATTACACATTAACATCTAAGTTTAGTGGCTACCGTTTGGAAGTTTTTGCGGGCAACAGAATTGATGGTGGACCACTATGTCATGCAAAACCCGATAATTCTGACTTACAAAAATGGCTCATTCAACCTAGCGAATACAAGGGGTACTACACTCTCACATCCAAATTTAGCGGACATTGTCTGGATGTTTTTTATGCCAACAAGAAACGCTATGGAGCAGTTTGTCACGCCCAACCACGTGAAAATGATGCGCAAAAATGGTTATTGCAGTTATGCGGTTCGAAAATAAGCACTACATATTCTCAAATCATTCATTCACCGAAAAATAGCAACTTGATATGGCAAGATGAGTTTGATGGTACAAAGTTAGATTTAGGAAAATGGAGTTACCGTGGTCTTGGCAAAAGAAAAGGTGGCATGAATGTTGTCGAGGCAGTAAAACTAAATGGTAAAGGACAGCTAATTATTACAACAAGTAAAAATGGAACTAATTATTATACAGGTATGATTAGCACTCACAAAAAATTTGAACACCGATTTGGCTATTATGAATGTCGTGTAAAATTTCAGACTCAGCAAGGTCATTGGCCAACATTTTGGTTAATGTCTCCTAAAATAAGTATGTATACCGATAATCCGCATAAATCAGGAGTAGAGGTTGATATATTTGAATACCTTACTACTAATGGTGGACAACTTCTACAAGGAATTCACTGGAACGGTTACGGCAAGCACCATAAAAGAGAAGGGCGACCACGCCATCCGAAAATACCGATAAGTACTGGGTGGCACACAGTAGGAGTTGAGTGGACAAAAGAGCACTATATTTTTTATGTAGATGGAAAAGAAACATGGAGAACAAAAACAGCGGTTTCTCATATCCATCAATATATTATTCTCAGCACAGAGGTTGCAGAGTGGACAGGAGATATTACAAAAGCGGTACTTCCCGATCATGTATATTTTGACTATGTACGTGTGTATAAAACGCGAGAAAAATAAAGTAATTAGATTGATCTTCCTTGTACTTTATACAAAAAAGATCAACGCTCTCGTTATCTTGAACGTTGCATGCTTGGTAACGCTTTTGCCACATGCAACGTTCAGTATTACACCGGCATTAATGGTTTATGTGGCTTTTCGGGTAATTCGACTTTTATTATATCATCTGGTTTAACAATTCCTCCGGCAATAACAATTCCCATAATTCCAGCTTTACGAATTAAATTACCTTCCTTATCTTTATCTAAAACAGCATTCATCAAGCCTTCCTGTAGCTGATTCAATTGATTACAAGGATTTCTTAATCCAGTTATTTCAACTATGGCGGACTCTCCTAAATAAAGTTTTGTTCCTGTAGGGAGTTTTAAAAGAGCAACGTTGCGCGTGGTTATATTTTCTCCCATTTGTCCTGGACTAACTTCGAATCCTTTTTCCTTTAACTCATCGTATAATTCATTATGAATCAAATGTACTTGGCGCAAATTTGGTTGTGTTGGGTCTTTCGCAACACGCGAACGATGCTTTACTGTTGTTCCCATATGAGCATCTCCTTCAACACCAAGTCCGGTAATAAGAGAAATTAGTGGGGAGTTGTTTTTACTGACAAAATGTGAGTTTCGACAGCTAACGACAGTTACAATAGCCTTCATTTGTTGCTCCTTGAAATATCGATCTTTGAATTTGCGAGAAGATGGGCTTTTTGTTATCATGATGAGCAGTGACTAGATAGATCACTACTATGTTTATAGCACCAAAAAACAAGAAATACAAGTTTTTCAAATCAGGATGGGTATTCCATACTTTAGGTTGTTAATTATGATTAAATTAATTAGTGTACTGTTAATATGTTTATTGTGCTTGCCAATGTTGGTGAGTGAAAATGAAGAGTTAAGAGGTTTGTGGGTTACGCGTTTTGAATGGCCGGATAAAGACCCTCAAAAATGTCGCGCGAAAATACAAAAATGCTTTGAAGATATGGCGAAAGCAAATTTTAACGCTGTTTTTTTTCAAATCCGCGGTGAAGCAGATGTATTATATCCAAGTGAATTAGAACCATGGTCTGAATTAATAGGTGGTAAAGATCCTGGCTTTGATCCACTAGAGTTTGCTATCAAACAAGCACGTAAACATGGTATTCAATTTCACGCTTATATTAATCCAGTACCTATGGTGTTGTGGGTTGATAGAAAACCACCGCAAAATAAAAACCACATTTTTTACAAACATGGGCCTAATTCTAAAGACCCATGGGTATGTATTGATGAAGATGGCAAAGTAATGGACGCGAAGGCAGCGGCTTACTACTACTTTTCGATGGGAAACCCAAAGGTACAAGAATATCTACGCAAAGTTATCCGCGATTTAGTTACGCGCTATGATATTGATGGTTTGCATCTTGATCGCATTCGTTACCCTGGTCCACAATACAGTCATGATAAGGCAAGTACTAGTCGCTTTCGTGGGCATGGTAACCCAAATCAACATGACTGGCAAAATTGGCAATGCGAGCAATTAAATAAATTTATCAACGATGTATATGCAGAAGTCACAGCTATTAAACCAAAAGTGATTATCTCATGTGCTGCTTGGGGAATATACAGTCGCTATCATGTCGAAGGTTATGACACTTTTAGTAGTGGTTATCACGATTATTTCCAAGACTCTTGGTCATGGATTAAAGGTGGAATGATGGATATTCTAGTGCCAATGATCTATTGGAACATGGCAGATCCTAAGCCAAATTACCAAGAATTAACAAAAGATTTTGCACGAGGTGTTGGAGAAAAACGTTTTGCTGGCGGGCAACGTTTATATGGAGAAGGCTGGCCTCCAAGTGAAAATGTCGCTCAAGTTATTGAAAGCCGTAAGCAAAAACTATCGGGTACAGTTATCTTTTCTTACGAATCAGCGGATCAAAAAGGTGCTTTTGCGCTTCTAAAAGAAAAGGTATACCAAGAAAAAGTTTCTGTTCCACAATTGAAAAATCCAACGCACAAAAACGCTATGGTTTTAGGAAAAGTTACTAACAGTAAAGGTCAAGCAATCACCGATGCTTGGATTTCACTGTACAGTGATGGAAAAAAATTAAGAACATGGACTTCTGGAACAGACGGTCGTTTTGCTTTCCTTAATGTTCCTAGCGGAAAAGTTGAATTTGTCGTTACTTATCACAATGATAAAACTCAAAAGTTGGAAATTGCCTTGAAAAAAGGTGAAGTGCGTACTTTGGATTTCACTGTGAATACTTCGAAAGTAGAGATTCCTGCTATCCACATATGGAAAATTCACAACAATGGAGATCATTGCCATATTCTTGCAAGAACCTCACCGCAAAATGTCGTTACTGTAAATGGTGATAAAGTTCAAGTAAATATCAATGGTATGTTTGCATATGATAACATTGCTCTTAAAAAAGGTACAAATGAAATTGTTATTGAGACAACAACTCCATCAGGAAAAAAATACCAACGTACTTTGGAAATTGAGCCAGCAGCTGCAATAGCAAAAATCGCTAAAAAAATAAAAATCATTAAGCGCCAAAAATGGTCAGAAAGTCGCATGGCTCGTACTGTGGGGGATAAAGTAGGGATTACCCATGGAACACATTATGTAAGACTAGGAGGACCATTTATCGCCGAAGTATCCAAAGATACAGTATTGGAACTTACAGGTGAAGAAGGTAATTTTTACGAAGTGAAGCTAGCACACAGTTTGAATGGCTGGGTAAAAAAAACAGACGTTGCTCTTTTCAACAGTGAAATGTCTGCTCCACAAGGTTTTTTTACTTATTGCAACGCATATGGCGAACGAAACTACGATGTTGTGCGCATTCCTATGCCAACTAAAGTCGTTTATGCTCTTGAGTCAAAAACTTCACCAAACAATGCGATTGTCGTAAATTTCTACGCAACACACAACGCAACCACTTGGTTCTCACATCGCAACACTACTAAAGTTGTGGGAGAAATAACTGGTAAACAAATTCAGCAAGGTTGGTATCAACTCTCTATACCAATTAAGAGCAAAAATATTTGGGGTTTTTGGCACAAACGCGATGAAAATGGAATATCTATTTTTATAAAACGCGCTCCAAAACTAGACAGCACAAATCCCCTAAAGGGATTAACTATCGCTTTAGAAGCTGGTCATGGAGGTTCTAACACCGGAGCCGTTGGTGTTTCTAATGCCAAAGAAAAAAATGTAAATATCAAAGCTGTAGATATATTGCAACAAGAGTTAGAAAAACGCGGTGTAAATGTCGTTCTTTTAAGATATAGAGATACAAATCCATCTCATAAAGAGCGTGTAGAAAAAGCGATTGCGGAAAAAGCGCAACTGTTAATTTCTATGCATGCTAATGCTACAGCAACAAAAAAAGGATTTTTACGCATTTCAGGAGTGTGCACATTTTATAAAGGCGCGCATAACTTTGCATTGGCAAAATCGATCTACGATCAACTTTTAGGTCTTGGATGGGAAGAGTTCGGTGTCGTAGGTAATTTTAATTATTACCCACTGCGTAATACTCATATACCAGCGGTTTTAGTTGAACAAGGTTTCATGAGTAATCCATACGATGAAGCGCAACTTCTTGATAAAACATTTCAACAAAAGCAAGCGCAAGCAATTATTCGTGGTGTGGTTAGTTTTCTAAATAAATAATGGCAAAAAAATAAGTGGCTATCTTTTGATAGCCACCGTCAATTTGCTACTGCAAATTCCAAGCCTTTTACGAATGTGTTACAATTATAGCATTTCCATATCACAGTAGTGTCATCAGCGAGTAATTTCTTAGTCATAATTCTGTCTTTTTTTTGTAAAGTAATCTCTGTTTTGTCAGAGGTTATGATATGATATAAGGCAGCGAGAGCTTGTCAAACTCTCGCCTTTTATTCTACACAGTGAAATACTTAATCATCATCTGTGGTGTCTAGTTCAAGAAAACACGGACGATTTCCTGAAACAACTCGACTTGCTTCTCTATCATCGTTGCGAAAGATTTCTTCATCGAATTTATCAACTTCGAGGATACCTAGCTCGCCAAGATTGTCTTCCAAGAAAAAGAAATTATCTGATACATCAGTATCAGATATTGTCGTTTTTACGGGCTTTCTAAATGCAGCAGACATACCAGGTATTTCAAATAGTTCATCCCACTCAGAAAATCGTGGTGGTCTATTGAAACAACCTGCGAGAAGTATGTCTTGTTCGTTTGGAAAATTCCGTTGGACCTCTTTGAAGGCGTCTGATAAAAGTCGTACTTCTGCTTTTCTTTCTGTCAGTGACCTTGTTGTTGTATGGTGTGTTAATACTACAAAATCAAAATTCCCAGCTTTAAAGCTCGAAAAAAGTGGTCTTCTTTGAAAAGAAGACGATTGAATAAAACGAGCAGGTTGCAGTTGTTTTATAAATTTACTATTCCATAAAAAGCAGTACGGCAGCTTTACTTCAAATTTATACTCTTTACCTGCTTGATTTAGCTTTTCAACAAGTCTTTCTACGGCTTCTTCGTCTTTAATGTCTTGCATAACGAGGAAGTCATATTTTTGTGCAACTCTTTTTATAAAGAGCATTTCGCGGTCGTCTCTACTCGAACTACTAAAACTTCTAACGCGCCATGTAGCGAGCTTAAAGGTTTCGGGGAAATCGTCAGGAATGTCAAATTTTACAGAAACAGGGAGGTGGTCGCTTACTTTATTTGCTTCGGCGATATCAACATCGTCTCCAAATCGAAAAAATTTATCGACAAAATCTTCGGTATTTGCACTATTAATGGCTACGTTTTTTGAGAAAACATAGTCCACTTGCTTTGCAAGAAAAACACCGTCAACAACCGTGTCTTTTTTTAATGTTGTTAAATCACCTTTTCTTAGAGCTGTTTCTAGTTGTAGATCGAAAAATGGACTAAAATTTCTTTCAAAATTATTGTTGTGTTCCATATTCAAATCACCCATTACTAAAAGCTTTGTTGCTTGTGGCAAATTAATAAAATCATTTGCCATTTCTTCCCATTGCAGTTTTCGTTCTGCAACTCTTCCAGAGGCTTTAGCATGAAGACTTACCATGCGAATGGGCACACCACGAAAATCAAAGTTAACAGAAAAGTAACCTCTTTCTGTTTGTAGAGCTTCGCTATTAAAACGAACGATTTCAGAATTGACAAGTTTACCTAGACCGTCTTTCCAAAGAAAAGCATAGCGCTCTTTTTTTCCACCTTCACCAGTTACACCGCTAAGAGTAAGTTTCCACTCAACTCCTGTTTTTTGGGATAACTGATCTTTTAAAATTTCAGCGGAATTTCGATTATCACCTCTCACATCGACAATTTGATTAATTTCTTGGAGGCAAATAACATCGCTGTCTTCGAGAACAGTGACTACTTTATCCATCACATCTTGATTTTCTAACTTAGTTGCGCCAAAGTTACCTAAGTTCCATGTAGTAACCTCAATCTCTTCGGCTATAACTAAAGAAAAAAATATTATAAAAATAATAGCTATTTTTTTCACGTTTAGCTCTCCTTTCGTTGATAAGTGCTTATTCTTTTCATTCAATCATACCAAAAAATACCGATTTGTATAATAACAAAGCGATAGTTTTAAGTAATTATACACTTATAGAATAAAGAAGGATGTAGTTTAAATTAGTAATGATAGTAGTTTAAGAGCTATACGGAATGGATTTAATCGTTATTATAATCTGCTTTGAAAAAATATATAACAATAAAAACGATAGGCTTTGTTTTTATACAAGCGTTTTAAAAATAGGGAGAAACCAAGTGACAAAATATATTGCGTATTACAGAGTATCAATAAAAAATAAAAATGACTTGGAACTAAAAGAGCAGAAAGATCATGTGGAGCATTACGTTGGTATTGGCAATATTATTGAATCATTTGTGGAGCGAGAAAGTGCAAAAAACAAAAAAAGACCGTTATTAGAAAAAGCAATTTGCTTATGCGCACAATATGGGTATACGTTAGTAATTGCAAAACTTGATCGACTCGGACGAAAAAAAAGCATCTCGTAGATATAAGAGAAAAGTTAGTCAATAACAAACGAAAAGATCTACTAGTAATTGAAAGCCCGACTATGTCTAAACTAGAATTTTTTTTCTATGTAGAGATGATTCAAAGAGATACAAAACGGATAAGTGAGCGGACAAAAAAAGCCCTCGATATAAAGAAAAAACAAGGCTTTAAATTAGGCAATCCCGAAAATCTTACTCACGCTGCAAAGATGAAAGGATGCCAAGTTAGAAAACAAAAAGCCCAAGTTGCAAATCTGAATGCATATAAGCAGGCGAGTGATATGAGAAAAGATGGTAAGTCATACAGATATATAGCAAATAAGTTAAACGAATATGGTGTACTTACAAGTCGTGGTGGTAAATTTTATCCAATGAGTGTCAAGAATTTGCTTGATTTGTTTACTTAGAAGTTTATTGGCTATGGTGAAGGTCACGTGTTTTTAAATTGAAAATATTAGTGGATGGCACACCCTGACTTTCGTTGGGTTTATTATATTTTGGCTTTGCAGGTCATGGTTTTTTAAGATCTCGATATTTTTGCAGGTGATATTCTGCTTTTTTATTCTTTCCTGTATTTTTGTAAGTTATGAACAAACCTTGATGCGCTTCTGGTGTGTTGGGAGCAATAATCAATATTTTATTGTAATTGCTAATTGCTTTATCATATTTTTTTTGCTTAGCATAAATGGTTCCACGCGTTAGATAACCTCTTAAATATTTAGGATCAAGGTCAATAACTTTGTTCATGTCTACTAGAGCCTCTTGGTATTTTTTAAAGTCTTTATAGAAAACACCACGATTATAAAAAAAGTTTGGATCTTTAGGATCAAGATCAATGGCCTTATTGTAATCTGCCAAAGCAAAATTGTGTTTTTTGAGATTATAATATACAATCCCACGGGCACTATAAGCATTTGCATTTGCAGGACTAAGCTCTATTACCTTATTAAAATCAGCTAAAGCCTCTTGAGGTTTTTGCAAATTGCTGTAAAGCAAATTTCCTCTATTGTAATAGTAGTCGAAGTTATTAGATTTGAGTTCAATGGCTTTATTATAATCTTTTAATGCTTGGCTGTATTTTCGTAAATCATAATAAAAAATTCCTCCTCTATTAAAGTAATAACTAGAATTGTAAGGATTGAGCTCTATGGCTTTGTTGTAATTTTCTAAAGATTTACTTATATTTCGCATATCAGCATAAACAACCCCACGTGTACTATAAAAATCTGCATTTTTAGGGTTAAGTTCTAGCGCTTTATTAACATCCATTAGAGCTTCTTTATATTTTCTTACGTTTTGATACAATTTTGCTCTGGTATTATACAGCTTTGGGTTTTGAGGAGCGAATTTTATAGCTTTGTCTAAATTAGTAAAAACTTTGCTGTGTTTTTTTAAATAACTATAAAGAATACCGCGATTTGCGTATGCTCGTGAGTATTGCGGATTCAGTTCTATAGCTTTGTTATAATCAGCTAAGGCTTCGCGATATTTACCTAAATGATGATAAATATTCCCGCGATTATTGTAAACTTTTGGAAACTGTGGATTAAGTTCTATAACTTTTTCATAGTCGTTTAGAGCCAAGTCGTTTTTTTGCAACGCATCGTAAGCTATAGCTCTTAGCATATAAGCATTTATATATTTAGGGTCTTTTTTTATTATAGAAGAGAACTTTTCAATTGCTAGCTCAAATTTATTCTGTTTTGAATATTGTTGTCCTTGTTTGAAAAGCAAATTTATTTGTTGCTTCGTTTCTTTTATGGTAAAAACTTGATTTTGATTATGTTGTTCATTGGCTCGACTTGCGCGAATTAATAGAAGGATTAAAACCACTAAAAATGTAAAACCTAAGATAATAATTCGAAGTTTTTTTATCGCATTTTTGTTGTTTTTATGAAATTTTTTAGGTACTGCAGTAGATCTTTTTTTGGTAGATTTAGAAGAATTTTCCATAGCACGTAGCATTTTTGTTACAGAAGTAATTCTTTTGCTCGGATCTTTTTCGAGAGCTCTGTTTATAATCTGCGAAATGTAATCCCACTTGCCTGTTAGGTCCAAAATTGGAGGAGAAAAATGAACAATTTTATCCATAGTTGAGATGGAATGCCCAGCGTAAAAAGGAGAAGACTCTGACCAAGAAAAAAACTGATGAAATATTACTCCAAGTGCAAAAACATCGGTATTTTTTCCAATTTCTAATTCGTCCTCCATTTGTTCAGGAGCCATGTATTCTGGTGTTCCTATGATCATCTCTGAATTAGTAATTGTTACCAATTCTCTATTTATCGATTTTGCTATTCCGAGGTCTAATATTTTTGGAACTAACTTTTTACCTTTTAGCATTATATTTGCAGGTTTTAAATCGCGGTGAATAACTCCATTTTCATTTAGAACGCTTATAGCACCACATATTTGTTTTGCTATCTCTAGTTGCTTTTCAAAATTAATCGTATTTTTACGCTCAAGTATCAATTGTTGTAATGTTATTCCTTCAACGTATTCCATTACAATAAAATAATGATTTTGTGATTCAAAGAAATCTATTCCGTAAACGAGGTTAGGGTGACGAATTTTTGTTAGAAAATAATACTCGCGACGGATACGCTCCACTGACTCAGACGTATTTTCTTTTGGAGGAATGCACTGCTTCACTGCAACAAGTTGGTTTGTTTGTATATCTAAACATAGATATACTTTTCCCATTCCACCTTGCCCCAAAATTTTTTCAAATTTATAGCGATTTTTTAATAGATTCATTTAACACTCTGCTTTAAATAGTTTTGAATTAGGAATGTCGAGCTGCATATATCCTTCGTAAACATCTGTTAAATTTTAATCGTCGTGTACAATAGTTTCTTGTTGGGAAATTATTTCTTTATTTATTCCATCGTAGGTCAAATGAACTGTATTTGTGGTTATCCCTGCGCCGGTTGCTTGACATGTAACATGAAAAATGACTTCTTCTCCTACTTGCAAACTATCAATCGCATCAAAGTAGATGCGGCGTTTTTTTTCGTTGTATTGATATTTTATTTTATCACCACTCGCATCATAAAAATTTGAATGAATGTACTGCATGCGCGATGGAATGTCATTTTGTAGTTTGATATTTGTTATAGCAGATCTCGATTTATTGTAGACGCTAGTGATATAGGTTGTTTTTTCACCTACTGCGCAACGTTCGCTTAGATCATATGTTGTGACAACAACGTTTTTGGAAACTTCAGGCTTTATTTTTAGTGACGTTATAACTTCTCTGTCTATTTCCAAACCTGAAAGATGAAAGCGATTATTAGTTGTAGAATTTATTTTTCTAGAAGTGTCTGACAAAGCTAATACTTGCACTTTTATCTGGCGAGTTGCTTTCCTTGGGATATCGAATTTCCAGGTAACAGTATTACTAAATTTCGATATAACATAGGTACCTTGCGGCTCTGAAAATACATATTGGAGTTCTTTTGGTATCCTGTATAGAAGTTGTGCATTAACAATGGGTTTTGCGGATTTATTTTTTATTGTTAAAAGAAAAGAAGTCGTTTGTTTGACTGACGATGAAGTGGAATTTGGATGAACCATAAAATCTATATTTTTGTTAAAAGATAGCGTTTGTTCTTCGGCAAAGATTTCTCTTTTTAACTGATCGTATTTCAATCGCACAATATTTTTACAACGACCTTCTAACACAACTTTGCATTTTATCCTGTGAACGATTTTATCTCCTGGTTGAAGAATAGCAACTGGTTCGAAATAAATTCGATGATTTTTTCTATCATATTGATACTTTGAATTTTGCGCTTTAACATTAATCAATTTCATTTGTACAGGTAGATCATTTATTATTGCCACATTGGTATTTGCAGCGGTTCCTTCATTTCGTGCTGTAATAACATAGTCTGTATTTGTACCAACGGTACAAGGGTCATCTGTATCATCGATACTTAGATGAGCGCGACTAATTCATCCAAATATTCTAATGGCAGAAATAACTTGTTTTTGGAAGTGAACTGAGGAAAAATGAAAAGTGTTTTCTACACGTGGAGTACCATGGATAGCTCGTAGAACTACCGTCATTTTGTAAATACTCTTTTTAAGAATGATTGCCTTCCAAGTCATTGAATTTCGACGTTTTAAGCGAAAATGGTGATCGCGGATTGATGGTTGAGAGTATTTGTGATACTTGCCTTGTGGATTTGAAGATTCGTATGCTAAGTGTCTTGGGATTTTGTAGAAAATTTTTATTGGTAAAGTCTTAGATGAGTGGTTATGTATTGTTACTGTAAAAGTAACTAGTCTATTTAAAAATGGAATCAGAGTACTTGCTCTAACCTTTATTTCAATTTCTGGGTTTGGATCGATGTTATTTGTTTGTGCGCCAAGAAAAATAGAAACAAAGACAGTAAACAAAATGATGTATTTCGCCATAATTTTCTCTCTTTTAGTATTTGCGATTTTCAAACTCAGGTTTTGTTTAGGTGTTTTAAAGGAGTGTTAAATTGAGGCAAAAAAATAGATCTGACTAGAATTCCAGCCAGATCTATCATTAGAGAGGTTATTACTTAGTAATACCGCTAACTACTAGAGCGTAGTCAACATCTACTTCTGGAGTTTCCAAGTGATTGTCAGCATTGATTTCGTCTGCGATTACTTCTACAGTCCAAGTTCCTGCAGCAGGGCTTGCTACAAAAACGTTTTCAACACAGTCAACAGTGTTAGGCTCTCCACCAGCTTTTGAGTACATACCTTCAAGTAAACCATTGTTACCGTAGTATACTGTACCATTTGGAGATGTTACTTTAAGATCTAGGTTGTTGATAAGTTGCTTCGCAGCAGTAAGAGAAGGTGCTGGTTCGTTCCAAATCAAAGTGATCTTAATTTGTTTTTCACCTGCAGCTACGTTTACTTTGTATGCTTTAGAATCAAGATTTGTCAGTAAGTCATCTTCATTCACGATAAGCATTTTCTTACGAAGATCTAACATATTTTGAACGTTAGGAAATCCCCAACCTTGGTGTACGCGAGTACGATCGTGGTTTTCACCTTCGAAGCTATATTGTCTTGCAGTATTGATAAGAATAGCTTTGGTTGTAGTATAATGAGGTCTATTAGCGAAACGATCTTCTTTTGGAGCTTTTAGTTCGTTTCCAAAGACACCATCTGTCCACAATTGTAGAGTTAGACCAACATGTCCAGCGATAATAGGTGTAGCACCAGAAGTACCGCCAAAACTAGAAGTATAACCATTTCTAGAAGTAGTTAGAATGTGGTCGTAGAATGCACAAAGGTCTGGCTTAATTCTACCATCGGTAGATGGGCCAATACTTGCACCGCGCGCCCAAGCATCGTCTTCTGGATCGATGTTGTCATAGTGACGAAGAGCTCCACCAGAAATGATGTTTTTTGCCCAAGCTTGTGGACGTGAGTGACGGCTACCAGCGTTACTTTGGCTTTGACATACAGGAAAGTCTAGATTGAAAATAATGTCATCCATCTCAGCAGATCTTGCATCATACTCATAAACACGAGAATATCCCCAAGACGCTGTTTGGAACATTATTTTGTGATCGCGAATCAAACGTTCTGTTAATTCGTAACGACTTCCTGGATCTTTACTACCAGGTGTACCACTGTACACTGCATTGTAGTTAGTATAGTAACCTTGTGCATCAGGAAGCATTCCTTTTGCAGCTTTGTTACCTTTTCCACTACCAAAAACTTGTCCAAAAGTACTATGACCATGAGATGCGCCAGTACCATTGTCAATTGCAATTGGTGCCTTGCGGTGTTCTGTAGCTTCGAAGTCTTGGTGCTCAGCGTAAATTCCTTCTAGAACGTGTCCACGAAGTCCTTTACCTGTGTAACCACCGAACTTACTCTCAATGTAGTTAGCTCCACCTTGGATACGAGCTTTGTCCATATCTTCTTCGATAGGTGTGTCTTTGTTGATCCAAAGAACAGTATCAAGATGCGAAACTTCTACTAGTTGGTGAGAGTTTAGTTTTGCAACGATTAGTAAACTACCTTCGGTAGGATTTACTACTTGGCCACCAACACCAGCAATTTGCTCGATAAGCTTCTTCTTATCTTTTTTAGATACAACTACAATTACGTAGTCTTCAACACCGCGAGCATTTTGCATTTGACTTGGGTTCATTTTGTAAGCAGCGTGCATAGGACCTACCCAGCGAACGAACTCAAGTTCTTTCACTGACTCTGCTTTTGCATCGTCCATTCTTACAATGTAAGAATGATTTGGCACAAAATGATGAATTTCAACGCCCATTTTTGTCAACTCTTCGCGGTATACTTGTAAACTTTGTGTAGCGAACTGCACTAAAAATAATTTACAATTACCACGACTTTGCATTTCAAATGGAATCTCTTGACGTGTAGGTTGCATTGGATCAAACTTATAGTTTTTTAACAACAACTCATAAGAAGTTTTCTTAGCAGAAGTCCATTTATTGCCTTTAAGATTAATAGCATAAAATGGTGTTTCTTCTTTCTCTTGTTTTTCTGTCCAAGTAACAACACGCGTAGCGCGGTTTACACTGATAAGCTTTTCATTAACGATGTCAGCATTTGTAGTACAAATGGTTTCTCCGTTAATTTTTAGCTCTTGTACGCCTCTGTTTTTGACTACTTCTACTTCATCCGCACATACTGAAACAACAAGAGCGGCGCAAAGGAAAAGTAAGGATAGCTTTTTGAACATCTAATCCTCCCTCAAACAAGTTTTATTTAGTACAACAAGTACCGATTTACTTATTTGAATAAAAGTTTTTTAACTTATATATTTTATATAATATATGTATATTACGCTAGTTAAAAATTAGTAGTTCCTGCAAGTACTTTGGAACATTAAATCTAAACAATAACCGGTCGTTCTTTAGCAAGGACAACTAAGCGGTCGCCTGGCAAAAGATGAATGAATTCTTCCGAGGAAGGGTTTACCATCATTTTTTTATTGCGCTGGATAGCTAATAACAATGTATTGTGATAGCTTTTGCGATTTTCTAGTAAGAATTGACTAATGGTAATGAAATTCGCTTTTCGCTCTACTAATAATTTCGGAGCATCAATGATGTAAATCTCATTTGTTTGATTGCAGTATTGTAATATATTGTCCATAAACTCCGTGATACCAGGAGTGACTGTTGACTGTGCCAGTAATCTAACCCCCAAATCATTTCCAGAAATAACTTCATTTACTCCTGCGCGTTTTAAATATTTGATATTTTTACCGTCTATGAGCTCAGCAGAAATATGAGGCCGTTGTTCTAGTTTTCCCTCTTCTTCTAGACGATCAAATAAATCTGTCATCTCCATAACCACCATAACTGTGTGACTATCGGCGCGATCTCCCATTGTTTCGTCAGCTAAAATAATGGTTGAAAAGGCATTGTGAAGACTTGCATTGCGTAGCTTCCACTCCGCTCCAGGATCTCCGGGTAAGAAAAAAGTATCTTGAAAGGCGTCACTGTCGGGTAGAGTAATTTCATGGTTGCAAATAATAATAATTGGCTTGGCAATTCCTTGGGCTTTTAAAGACGGACTGTGTATTTCCTCTACGATTTTTTCGCCTTTGGAATTCCAATTACAAATAACAATATGGTTACTCATACTGTAACCTTTATACATATGACGATCCTTTACTAAGTTTTTCAAATAATCAATAGATAGTCGACCAAATATAAACATCATACACGAAATGGATACTATGCGAATACTACTTGCTATGACTTTTCCTAGTTCAGTATACGGAAATGTTTCATCTTCATAACCAGCGACAGTGAATACAAAAATCCAAGTAATTAATTTTCTAAATTTCATATCGATAAATTTTGAAGGTTGCATGAATTCGCTTTGGATATATGCCTGTATTTCCAGGTATTTTATAAAGTATACAGCAGCAATTAGGTAAATAAGAACTAAAGAAATGAGAAAAATATAAATCCAAAGATCGCGAAATAATTCACGGTAAAGTACACCATAAAACATTCTCTGGCCACAGAAAATTTTGTAACGTTCTTTACTGCGTAAGTATATGAGAAAACAGCATATGAAAGCTAGTGGTAGCACAAAAAAAGCGGGTCTTATAAATGAAAAACGACCACGCTGCAATTCAAATACTACTGGATGTATGGGCAGCGGAAAATTTCCAAAACGTTCGCGTTCGTTATCCATTTGAGTTTTATCAAAATTGGTAACCGCCGAAAATTTTTTCCCGAAATTGTCGTATGTTTTTTTATCGATAAATATTTCAAGTATCGCACTGACAATTTCCGGTGCAACGGTGTCGTTGACGACCAAGAGAGAGCGCGTTGTTATTGTCGGAATTGTTACTTTCTTTCCTTGGTAGCTCTCAATTGTAATGTGAGCTTTGTGATAGAAAGGAAAAGATGCGGCAATTCCTGACATTTCTTTATTACTCAGACCAATGGGATGATACTCTATATTTTCTTCGCGTAGTTGTTTGGTTAAAAACGCAGCATTTGCAGTGGTGACAATAACCGCATCCACTTTATTTTCTCGCATAGCATCAATAGGAGAATCGGTGTTTAATTCCCAGTGATATTGTAATTGGTCGCGAACGTTAATCGCAGTGATGCCGGTTCCACCATGTAGAGAACCAACATTAACTTTGCGCAAGTCGTGTAAATTTTTTTTATGTGGGCGGGCAAGAACAACAAAGTACTCGTTAAAGAAAAAGCACACTGACTTGATATAGTTTTCAGCAGTGTGTTCTACTTTTAACAAAGTATGTCCTCCACGATAATAGTAGTATGCTACGTCTTCCTGGATAAGAGCAATGTCTGTTTCGCCCTCTTGTAAACGTATAATATTTTCTACAGAACCAGAGCTCTCTTGTGCAGTAAAAAGATATGTGTTCGCAAAAGTAGAATTAAGATAGTCGCACAACTTTTGAGAAACACCGCTATACGTTCCGTTGCTGAAAGCTCCTGAAACTGAAAACTGTGAAGAATATGTTTTCGGTGTTGTAAAAGTATGCCGCATATAAAAAATAATAATGCTTACAACTAGAAATATTGCGAAGTACTTTACGTATTTTTGCATCTAACGAAAGCCTCTCTTTAGTTTGTGGCGTTAGGAATCTAACATTATATGCCTTGTGAGAGTTAAGATTTTGTTATTTTACGCTCTCGTGAGATTACAGCGTAATTTAATTACACTAAATAATAACTTAAGCTGCGACCTAAAAATAACAAGAAAAAGTGAAAGCGAGAACAAAAAGGACAACTTTTAACTCAAATCCATAAGAGGTAACAGCATGAATTTTCTTTGGAAAAAAAGAAGTGATCTGACTAAAAGTAGTTTCAATCCTTTTACGGGTAACCTTTTGAATAAACTCAGTAACTCGGGAAAAAGCCCTTTTAGAATTTTTCTTTCTCTGAGGTAAGATAGAGACATTAAGATCTTCAGAAACAATATCTTTGAAAGAGTAATCATTCAAGATGAATTTTCAATTTTGAGTAATTTTCAATTATTTTGGTGTAAGTTTGTACTTATGATTATTTAGTTAGTTGAGCTTTGGGATCAGGTTGAGGATCATATTTTTATTTCAACTCACACAAGACGTAATATTATATAATATACCACTTATTTACTTCTGCAGTTAATTTTTCGCAGTCGTATTTACTGTCTATTTTTGCAATGATTTTAGATACTTCTTCGGATGACGCCGTTGGTTCGCTTGTAATTTCATTCAAATCATAAGCAGAATGTTTTTGTGAGAAAACAGTATCAATACTCATGACTTGAACCCTACGATGTTTTAGTAAATATTCGTAGGTTTTTCGGTAAACGTCTGGCATGTAAGGTGTATTCTTTTGTTGTAGCGTAGGGGCGAAATCGAGATCGCAGGCTAAAGAAAAAAGCTCGTGCCACAAACTACGAAGAACATCCGGATTTGCATCGTGTGCTTCGCGTTCATGCCGCGGTTCTGAGGTAGTTTTGGCACGAATATCCTCAATTTTTTTCCTTACTTCTTTTGTGGGAACAGGTAAAATAAAAAGAGTGTCCTCACCTTGTAGTATAGTTTCACTGTCGTCGTTTTGATTTTGAACGAGTTCTATAAAACGGTTTCCAACTAAAGGCATTTCTATTAGTAGTAAATGTGGTTTGTCGTAATTGCGGTACCAATCGAGAATAGCAAGACGCGACCAAAGACCTGTTGCCTTGCGAATCATTGGGTGAGTAACTCCGCATACTTCAGGATATAGCTCTAGATTTTTTTCTGTTTCAAATGCATTCCGCGCAACATCCCATTGTAGTAAGTGCACCTTGCGACCTTCGCGTTGTGCTAAAAGAGCCGTTTGTTGTAAAAGTAGCGTTTTTCCAACACCCGGTAAACCAGCAAAACAAACAATGCGTTTAGTAGATATCGCATCACTTATTATATGATATATATGATGTTCACCAGGAATGATTATTTTAGGTAACATAGACATCCTAACTATTCTTAGCTCCACGAGTACGAGGTAATTTTCGAAAATAATCAATACTTGGCATATCGCCAACAGGTATTTCAATTACGGTTGGAAGGTCTGAGCAAATTTTAGTACAAATTTCTTCTAATTCTTCAGGAGAATTTATGCGAAATGCATTTGCACCAAATGACTTTGCCATAGCAACGAAATCGGGATTGTGAAGATCGGAAGCAATAATTTTATTTCCGTATAGATTTCTTTGCATTTGTTGAACATTTCCATATTGATTATTGTTAAATAAAAGTACGATTACACCAATACGATGCTGAACTGCGGTAGCAAGTTCTTGGACAGCAAACATAAAACCGCCATCTCCGGTTACTGAAATGACTGGTATATCTGGTTTAGCGACTTTAACACCCATTGCCGTAGGGAAACCATAACCTAGTGTACCTTGGTAACCAGTACTAATAAAAGTACGCGGCTTATATACTGGCATTACGATACGACTAGTAAATCCTATTTGCGTCAATTCATCTACAAATATTCCTTCTTCACCTAAAATATTGCGAATTACCTTTAGGTAAGAAAGCTGAGGCTCGAGATAGGAGATTTTTTCTTGCCACGCTTTGTGAAGATTTAACATTTGCGGCTTACGAGACTCTGCTTTGTGGGTCGATATTTTTGCAAATAGTTGTGGTAAAATGTCTTCTCCGCGCGCAGTAATTGCAATGTCAGGTGTATGTATTATGTTGTGAGACTCTTCGTCTACATCAATGCGAATAATTTTTAATTTCTCGTCTGTACCCCACTTTTGTATAGGGATTCGCATATTTGTTCCTACCCCTAAAACAACATCAGCCGATTTCCACAATTCGTGAGCCGCTGGCAAGGTTAGACTTAAGTAATGACGGCTATCAAGAATGCCGCGACCTGTACGATACCCAACAACAGGTGCTTGGAGCACTTCGGCAATTTTTTGAATTTCTTGTGCGCAACCTTGAGCTCCACTTCCTACAAAGATAAGCGGATTTTTTGAGTGCGTTAAATATTTTGCAACATCATCTACTTGTGAAATTTGCGCCAAGGGATAACTCACTGGTAAATGCTTGAAATCACTGTCGGTTGTTTCTGTTTGTGAGGCGAGAATATCCATGGGGATTTCAACGCCGACTGGCCGCGGTCTGTTGGAGTGTAATTGTTGAAATGCTTCGGATATACACTGTGCAACTTGCGATGCATTTGTGGCGCGTTTTGACCACTTTGTTAAAGATTCCATAATTCCTAATTGATCTGGAATTTCATGAAGAACACCGGTTTTTTTACCAATAGTTTTAGATGGTATTTGACCGCATAAACACAACACTTTCGCATTTAAGGCATATGCTGTTGATAATGCAGCAGTGCTATTCAAAAAACCAGGACCAGGAACTACATTATAAACACCAACATTGCCTGTCGCCAAAGCGTATCCTAAAGCCATGTACGCAGCTCCTTGTTCGTGTCTAGTATGAATAACGCGAATATCCGGTGCATCATACAATGCATTGTACAACCAATCGTTCTGAATTCCCGGTAATCCAAATAGGGTATCAACGCCATTTTCCTGTAAACTGCGGACAGCAATTTGCCCTCCCGTTAGCTTTTGCACTTGCTACTCCTTTGCAAGTATTGTTTTAGAGTATGAATAAAAATGCGATTGTGTTCAGGAAGTCCTAGACTAATACGTAGTCCTCCAGGGAGTCCACTTTTAAAGGTAGGATTTACTAAAATATTGTGCTGTTGAAAATACTCGTACATCTCATCGCAATTTTTAGGTTTTATTAGAATAAAATTGCCTTTGCTGGGCCAACAATCGACACCTAGATTTTGTAGCTCTCTATATAAAATAGTGCGCTGTTCTTTTGCAAGATCAATAGATTTGCGTAAATGTTGTTGATCTTTTAATGCGGTGATACCCGCTACAATAGCTAAAGAGCTCAAGTGGAAAGTTCGATAAAACGCACGAATTTTTTGAATAAGAGAGGGATGAGCGACAACATATCCTAACCGGAGACCTGCAAGTCCATATGCTTTTGAAAAACTATGAACGACAAAGAGGTTACGTTTTAATTTTGTGCGCAAGAGAGTATCCATTAAATCATTATCTGTTGTGTAATGTTTATAAACTTCATCAGCAACGACCATCACGTGTTGCGGTATTTTTTGCAATAAATTGTCCAACTGAGCCACTGATAGAACAGATCCTGTTGGGTTATTTGGACTGCAAATAAAAAGTAAGCGCGTTTTTGAGGTAATAGCATCGAGAATGTTTTTTATATTATAATTAAAATTCTCTTGTTCTAAGGGAACTTTTATCACTTGCGCTTTCTCGTTTTTCGCCATTTTCTCATATATATGAAAAGTAGGAGGACAAACAATAACTTGTGATTCTTTGTCTAAAAATACACGTGTGATAAGTTCGATCATTTCGCAGGCGCTATTGCCGACGCAAAAATAATCGTGTGTTAAATCATTTGAATAGTGTTCTGCTAACACTTTGCAAAGCTCACGATCGTTGCGAGTAGGATATCGATGGAGCTGTTGAGTTATTTCATTTAGGCTGTTTATAACTTGAGGTGATGCTCCCAGCGGATTTTCATTTGCATTTAATTTGATTATTGTGCTTGCCATTTATGTATTTTTTTCTAGTCGTGTAAATTAAGGCGTGTCGACATTTAGGTTTCCAGAGAATCTGAGTAACTTCTAGGTAATAACGAGGCATTTTAAGGTACATAGCATTGCCCTAGAGGCACACCATGATAAGCGCAATCCTCACAAAATTAGGATTGCGCAAGAGAACAACTCTACTCGAATCTTCGTAAAATATCTTTTGCCCATACTACAAAAAGTGTATCACTATATTTTTTTACAATAAATGTACAATAACCTCTTAGCTGTCCTAACGAACGTCTATTGCGTTTCTGGAATTTTTCATCTTTAAAGCTTGTGCTTCCTAAAGCAGAAACTTTCATTCCAAAATATATTTTCCGTGCTTTACTATAAAGTGAATAAGCTTTGATCTTTTTACGAAACAGTTTTGTTTTTTGCGTTTTAGAAATATCTTTGGCTAAAGTATCTGCTTTTTTGTAGCCTTTCCAATTTTGTAACACTTTCTTTATTTTTTTGATATACAAAGGAGGGTTTTCTTTCTTTGTTATATCTAATTCACCAATGTCAGACCTATAAATCTGTTCTAGGTTATTTAGTAGTTTTTTTGCCTCTTTTTTTGTTGCTTCATCACTTGATTCGGCTTTTTTTTCTAATTTATTGTATATTCTACCTAAAGAACGGCCACGTACTATATCACGCACCTCTGATTTTAGAATATCGCTATTAAAGCTTTTTTGACGGTTACTAGTGTAACTGCGTAGTAATTGTTTCGCCTTGTTTACTCCTTCGCGGATATTTTTTCCGTGATAAGCGAGCTTTCCCCCAACATCAAAGACGAAAATATAAGGCACATCTAAACCAGGTATTCGCTTTGTTGATCTAAATTGGTGGTATACTGGCATTTTTATCGAGCGAGGAACTGCTTGATAAGCAGATAAATCAGGCATTTTTTGGCTTCCTAAATTTACATGCGCTGCAACAACTCGTAATCCTTTGTCTTTATATTTTCGGTATTCTTTGTTGAGAAATTTTAAATGACCAGTTGCTAAAGAAGCGTAAGTAACTTCTATAGGATCTACTTCTGCGAGATTTGGAGATGCAGACCAAATATGAAGGATTGATACATAGCGGTTCATAGATCGTGGTGTAATGAAGTCTTCTCCAGCAAGCGGTGCTTCAAATTGGAAATTATTTGGTATTATGTCAAGTTGCGCTTTTTGTGCACAAATATAGCTAGTCGCCATCAAGCATATTATTATAACTTTATACATTTTTTACCTCGAATAAATTTATTGTAAAGTATGAGTTGGTATAAAATATCTTATCTGTTTGTTTAGGGCGCGTCATATTACTTTCAAAATCATAGCTCTTCTATTGGTGTAATCATGATTATTCTAGGATGTTCGGATTTATTTCCAAAATACACTAGCATTTTGAAAAACGACATATCGGTCCACCGATAAACTTTTAAATCTTTAATCAAAACAAGAAAGACACAATCCTATAATTGTGTCCAACAGAAACGTTAAATGGATTAGCAAGCTAAGTTAGTGGGTACGTTATTAATTATGAGTGAAAAATTCTGTATCTCAAAATTTATGGTTTGTTTTGTAAAGATATGTTGTAAAGTGTAAACCTAATCATCACCAATGATACTATAGTTCATTTCGCGGTTTAAAACGATGCGAAAGCCATCTATACTACTTGCTGAATCTGGGTGACTACTGATTCTTTTGGCAGAGCGGCAACTTTCGGCAACGCTATCCCAACAACCTCCGCGAAGAACTCGCTTTGAACCACTAGCAGGTCCTTCTGGATTAATAATTTCTTTTTGAGGGTATTCTCCGTACCAGCTACTACACCATTCCCATACGCTACCATGAAAATCGTAGCACCCCCAACTGTTCTTGTTTTGTAGTGATTTTACGACTATCGTTTGTTCACGATATTCTTGCGTTTCACTGTGCTTGTAGGGGTAGTGACCATTGTAATTAATTTTGCTACTTTTAATATCGTTTCCAAGGTTAAAAGGAGTTGTTGTTCCTCCGCGACAAGCATATTCCCATTGTGCTTCGGTTGGAAGTCTGAACTTATTGTCCAGTGCTTTAAAATATTTTTTACAATCGTTCCATGATATTTTTTCAACAGCAGCCTTCTCGTTTTTAAATTGCGAAGGATTGTAAATCATAATAGATTTCCACTGTTCTTGGGTTACTGGAATTTCTCCTATCCAGAAGTACTCACTAATGAGTACTTTGTGAAGTATCTCATCATCGCAGTGGCGGTATTCGCGTTTTGAAGATCCCATCCAAAATTTACCTGGTGGAATTAACCTAAAAACAATGGGGACAGAATGTTCATTTTCTTTTTTTACAACAGCAATATTATATTTTTTGGCATACCATTCTTGGTATTTCTGTGCGTATTCTATTTGTTTTTGATAAGGCAAACGCGTCCATATATCTGCAGTAAAATTGAAATATGTTTTTCGCCAACAAATGTCCCAAATATTTTTATCAATAGGTGGTAAAGATAAATCAACAGGTGGTAAAGATAAATCAACGGCTCTTTTGGTGATATATTTTATAACTTCTGGGTCTGGGCGCTCTTTTATTTGCGTTTGCGGAATACTCTTCATCTCTATTACAGATTCTTCATCTATAGGAACGCGAGATTTACGAACGATAGCTGTTTCTAATGGTGGTATGGTAAATTTTTGTAAATCTTCAAGCATTTCTTTTGTTGTTTGGTAGCGTCCTTCGATATCAAGACTAATAGCCTTCAAACATATTCTTTCTAATTCAACAGGGATTTGAGGATCTATTTCGCGCGGTTTTTGAAATTCCCCTCGCGCAATGAGCAGCAGTGTCGAGGTAAGCGAGTCTCCTTTAAAGGGCACACTTCCGGTAAGCATCTCGTATAAAACAACTCCTGCAGAATAAATATCTGTTCGTGCATCCACTGTTTTTGATGATAGAGCTTGCTCTAGAGACATATAGTAAGGAGAGCCTAAAGTAACGCTATCACTAGTAAAAGAACCAACATCTTCAATTTTAGCTAGCCCAAAATCCATAAGCTTTACACAATTATTTTCGTCGATCATAATATTTGCTGGTTTTATGTCGCGGTGAATGATTACGGGATCGTAGTTGTGTACATAATCAAGAGCTTTTAGTACATCGCAGATAATTCCAACGGATTTTTTAGTGGTAAGTGTTTTTTGCGAAATGAAATCTTCAAGTGTTTGGCCTGAGAGATACTCCATAGCAAAGTAGTAATCACCTTTTTGATTTTTGCCCATGTCGTATACAAGGGCAATATTTTCGTGTTTCCACTGAGCAACAATACTTGCTTCTTGTAAAAAACGTTGTACTTGATTTTCATTTTGGCTTGAAGTATCATTGATGATCTTAATAGCGGCTTTGCGTTTGAGAAATTCATGGTAACCTAGATAAACAATACCCATTCCTCCGCGTCCTATTTCAGCCTCTATCTTGTAATTGGGGATTGTAGGAAAGGATTCTTTTTTTAGCTGTTTTTTAGCAAAATTATCATTGGTCATGTTATGGATTCCTGTAAACACAAATTAGCCAGTGCTGATTTTATTGTGAAAGTTATCTAATCACAAGCTAAAATTATAAAAAAATATACGCGCGGATTGTAGTATTATTTTTTTTGATATAAAAATTTCACTGTTTTACCTACTCTTTTTGTCGGTTCTTAAAACGCAAGTAATAATATTTAAGGCGTGCCTCAATCCCTTAATTACTAAGCCAAATCTCTTATATAAAAAAGAAAGAAAAGGAAAGTTTTATGCTTGAAAACAATGCCAAAAATCTCGTAAAAATATCTGTACAGGGCGAAGCACAGCACCCATATATTGGATCTCCTTATCGTATTGATAAAGAAGGTCAAGCTCATATACTTACAGCAACTGGAGGAATTGTTTTTAATGTAAAAACTGGAGACCCTGCAATGGGTTGGGAGGCCGACCATGTAGAGCCAGGTGTTACCATAAAAAATCCCGATAAGATTTGTAATACAGCTCTCAATGTTTATACTTGCATTGGAAATGAAGCCAAAATAATGTCGGGAGATGCTAAAGGGAAAAAAGGTATTGCTGTTGGTGGTCATGGAGGTGTTGATCACATTATGGTATATTTTCCTGAAGAAGTGTTAGAAGATATGACTCTTGGCGATAAGATTAGAATCAAAGCTTGTGGGCAAGGGCTTAAACTTACAAAATACCCTAAAATTCACGTCATGAATATCGATCCCGACCTCTTTGCAAAATTGAGAATAGAAGAGCACGACGAAAAAATTAAAGTGCCAGTTACTCATGTTGTTCCACCATATATGATGGGCTCAGGTATTGGTACGGCAACGGCAGCCAAAGGTGATTATGATATAATGACTACCGACAAGGAAGAAATTGCCAAGCACAACTTACAAACATTACGCCTAGGAGACATTGTTCTCATAAAAGATTGGAGCAACAACTATGGCCGTGCTTATCAAAAAGGAGCTGTCACTATTGGTGTTGTGATTCATGGTGACTCTATCAAGATGGGGCATGGACCAGGTATTGAAGTTATCATGACTGCAGCAACAGATCTCATCGAAGGAGTGATTACCTCTGATGCCAACATTGCTAATTACCTAGGTATAAACGAGTAGTCATTTTATGGAAAATATTTATATTTTTGTATGTATGCCTGTTATCTGCGTTTACTGTTTTTATCTCGGTTCACTTTGCGGACGTAATAAACACCGGATTTTGTGGACTTTACCACCGCTGTTATTTATATTAGTGCTTTACTTATTGTCAGAGTTCCCTGCAATAGATTATCTTGTTTTTCCATTTCATATCTATGGAAGACTACGCTTTTTTATTCCCTTGGTGCCCTTGATTTTTCTTTTGGGGATAGCTGCTCAATTTCGTTCAAATGCATTGCGACGCGTTTTATATTCGTCTATTGCAGGTTTTTTAATTGTCACTTATTTCTATATTCAATATCAAATAGTGACCTTTGATTATGAACGTTTGCAAGGACGGATTGGTGTAGGTGGATGTTGTATGCAATCAACAGGCCATACTTGTGGACCTGCTGCAGCAGTGACTTTGTTATTAGAACATAAAATTCCCACGTTTGAAAAGCAAGTAGCAAAACTATGCGGTTCTCATCCACTTACTGGCACAAACGAGTTTGTGTTGTCTAGTGTAATGAATCATCTTGCTATGGTGAATAATAAAGATGTAAGATTTAAAATGAAGAAAATCGATTTTAATATTATTGACAATGAGTTGAAGCCTTTTCTTGCAATTATTCGTCTTAACGGAATGATTGCTCACTGGATTGTGATCAAAGAAGTGTCTGGGGAAGACATAACAGTTGCCGATCCATTATGTGGAGTTGTCAAAAGAAAAAAGAAAGACTATGCCGATATATGGTTAAAACGTTGTATTGTCGTTGATGAAAAGGAGTAACAATGCGAATTATATTTTTATTCTGCGTTTTGGTATCTTGGACTGTAAGCGAAGTAGGTTTTCAACACCCACAAAGCGGTCCTTATTCTTCACAAGTGATTACATCTGCAGAATTAGGGAGTCATTTCTTGGGAAATGACGCTACTTTTTCGTTGTACTCAAAAAATGCATCGCGCGTTCTTTTAGAGATTTACGACAAAGAAAACATAAAATATGATTATTGGTTACACAAAAATACAGAAAACGTATGGCAAATACGGCTTAAGGATGTTGATAGAGTCATTTTTTATGGGTTTCGTTTGTGGGGACCTAATTGGAAATATAGCAAAGAGTGGCGGCGTGGTGACAGTTCACAAGGTTTTATTAGTGATGTGGATAAAAATGCAAACCGCTTCAACCCTAACAAAGTTGTTTTTGATCCTTATGCGCGCGAACTATCTCATGATAAATCAAGTTTGAAAATAAAAACGGAGATATTTGCTTCTGGCTCAGGCAGTTTTAAAGGGCAACCACGTAGAAATATAGACACGGGAAAATGGGCCCCAAAAAGTATACTTTTTAAAGAAAACAACAATACCCATAACAAGCCGAATCTCGCTCAAAAAGACGCTATTATTTATGAAGCTCACGTTCGCGGTATAACAAAACATAGTTCTGCAATGTATTTAAAAGATATTGTTGCTGGAATAAACGGCTTTGAAAATGTGGTAAATGTGCCAAAAGACTACCTTGGAACATACAAGGGAGCAGGCTATTTTGCAAAATACCTAAAAGCACTTGGCTTTAACACCATTGAACTTCTTCCGGTTCACGAAACAGACAATGATGGCAATCCTGACGACAATCCTGGCGGTAACTATTGGGGATATGCCACTTATGGCTATTTTGCTCCTGACCGCCGTTATGCTTACGATAAATCACCAGGAGGGCCAACGCGAGAGTTCAAAGAAATGGTCGCTGCTTTTCATCGCGAAGGCATTGAAGTGTATCTCGATGTTGTATATAACCACTCTGGAGAAGGCGGTACTTGGGATGCCAGCGGTGATACTGCTGATATTTTGTTTTTTCGAGGGATAGATAATGCCAGTTATTATGCTATTCCTTCGGGTGTTCCTAACAAATACTGGGATTCTACTGGATGTGGTAATAATCTCAATTGCGCACAACCAGTTGTTAAGAAATTAATTCTTGATTCTCTGCGTTATTGGATCGAAGAAATAGGAGTCGATGGTTTTCGGTTCGATCTTGCAACAGTTTTAGGAAGAGACATTCTACCAAATTTTGATTTTAATCGCGACGCACCATTTCTAAAAGAAATTATCAAGTTACAGCAGCAAACAGGCGCAAAGATGGTTGCTGAAGCTTGGGATGTTTCTTGGCCAGGAGGTTACCAAGTAGGACAATTCCCTCACGGTTGGTGCGAATGGAATGGCCAATATCGAGATGCTGTACGCCGTTTTATAAAAGGCGATGGTGCAAGTACAGGCTTTGCTGATTACGTGAACGGTAGTTACTCGCTATATGCTGACCAAGGTGGCCCACACAAAAGTGTCAACTTTATTGTTGCTCATGATGGATTTACTTTAATGGATCTTGTTTCCTATAATCAAAAAAATAACAAAAATCCTTGGCCGTTTGGACCTTCCGACGGTGGAAATGATAGCAATGATGCTTGGGATTGCGGAGGAGATAAAAATATTCGCCGCCAACAGCTGCGCAATTTGTGGACAATCCAAATGTTTTCGCGTGGAGTTCCAATGTCGGTATGGGGAGATGAGTTTGCTCGGACCCAAAACGGCAATAACAATCCTTATAATATTGATTCTATCGCGACCTGGAATAACTATCGTATGATAAATAGTGACACGCCGCACGTTCAATCGCAAATAGTTTATACTGATAATTTTGGCACTGATAGTCTCAAAGACAATAAGAATAATATTTTTCTTTTTGTAAAAGAACTCGTTCATTTAAGAAAAAAACACCATATTTTACGCCAAGAAAATTATCTAGTGCCTTATCGTTTTACGAAAGCCACTGGTGGTGATTTACAAGGATATGATCGTGCGATACGCATACATATCGATGGCGAAAATGACACCCATTTTTTACTGCTTATCAATATGTGGCGCGAAAAAGTTGATTTTACAATTCCACAAATAAAAGAGCGTAAATGGCAACGCATCATTGATACAGCTCACTGGGCTGAAGTACATTCCAATATCTGGCCACAAGGAGAAACAACTGTTGCAGGAAATTACACTGTAAAACCGTGGTCTGTTACTGTACTACAGTTGAAATAGAAACACATACCTTGTTCTTATTGTGGATTTAACTTCTTCGATAAGAACAAGTGTTTCTTCTCTTAGGTCTGACCACATGCCACTCGTTGAGAAAAACTCAACTCCTCCATTTAGACATCCCACTACAAAGCCAATCTCATTCGACTAAGAAAATTAGTGTTTCCAGTAACAAAACCGATCGGGCTATATCTCTTATAATATTTGATTTTCTAAAAATAAAATATTTTGATAACGCTAAAGATTATGATTTAAAACGCTAAAATGTCGTTTTGCTTTCGAAATATTCTGAAGAATTTAACTTATGTAATTGTAAGGGATACCTTGCCAAAACCTGTTTTGGCGAAGCTTATGATAAAATATAGTGGATAAATTTTTCAATTTGATTTTGTTGCAAAAATATTATTTATTGCCGTTTTTTCACTCTAGGGAGTATCTATCTATAGATACTCATTTAACGAAAATATCGTTTGAGAAAAATAGCACTAGCGATACTTTTATTATTAATATGTGCAAAGGTAGTGAAAAAAAGCCATTGGCTACTTTGAAGTAGATCCAAATAATAAAAGTAGCTTATTACTTTGAAAAAGCGCTATAAAAGAAATCAATCGCAACTCACGAAAAATTTACAAAACCTAACCAAATTTATAAAAGAAAATCCCCAACATTGTTCTGTAGGTTTAAAGAAAAAGCAGACAGAGATAATAAAAACGCAATTAGAGAGGAACAATAGTGAATAAATATTTAGCATTGTTTTGGGTAATGTTGCTGTTTACGGCACCAGCATTTGCACAAAAAGAGTGGAAAGGCGAAACCCAAGCCTTTGCAACACCAGATATCCAGAAAAAACAAGTCTTGTTTACTGGAGACACTACCGCAGTTGCGACAGTCGAGCAAAGTGGTAGTGCTGGCTTTGTTATTTTTGACGGAACAAACTTTGGTAATTTTAACCTTTTGTCACCAATAACAAATGCTAGTGTATTCTCAAATAAAAGCAGCTCAGGAGAAATAACCGCTGTCGTTCAAGGTTCAAATATTGCTTCGTTATTCCAATTTCAAAATGGCAGCTTTGTCCCTCAAGGTGACATTCCAACAATGAGTGGTGACATAGAAGTAAAGAATTTCTTGGTAACTGACGCTGGCAACGGTGTTGCGATATATAAAAAGTTTGACAGCAATTCAGGTAAAGATCAATTGTTTGCAGCATTTGGTCCAATTGGCGATCCTGCAAATTGGCAAGAGTCGTCTCCGATTGGAGATGTGAATCTTGACCTGCTTTCTTCCTTTAATGTCAACTTTGAGGATAGTGGTGATGGATCAATATCAGCTGTGTTCAAGCAAAAGGACGCAAGTGGTAATGATCGTTTACAAGCGCAAGTATCTTTTGATGGTGGAGCAACGTGGGTTGGTTTTCCTATTGATACAGGAGTCGGATCAGTACTAACTTACCGTTTATCACAAGATGGGCAAGCGATTATTTTTGGTCAACAAGGAACAGATGGACTTTTTCATACATTCTTTAGCTCAAAACTTACTATTTTCACGACACCAATTATCGTAGATGCCAACAATGGATCAAGTACTGTAGGTGCTGAATTACAAAACATAGGAACAGAAAGATATCTTGCAATAAACTTTGATATTGCGACAGGAGATTTTAACGCAATTACTATCCAAAGCGGACAAAGAGTTTCGGAAGAAATATTAGTTCCTGGTGGAAATAATGAGTTTATCGAAAGTTTCACAGTAAACGAACAAAATGAAGGTGTCGCGGTCTCAGTGGCGGTTAATAACGGTGTAGAAGTGATTAACGCCAGAAACTTTGAAAACGATGCATTCTTACCAGTAGAAACAATTGCAAATCCGCAAGAAGCAACAACAGGTGGAATAGCAATAGATATCAATGATATTGGTAACATTATTGCGATGTTTGGTCAAACAACAACAAACCCAACTTTTAATTGCTATAGAGAAAATCAAAATCAAGGCGGTGGACTTGACCGCGAAGTAAAAGAAAATGATGGTAGTGTTGTGACAACAGAACATCCATACCACAATCCAGCAGTGAATAACCCAAGTTGTGTAACAAACGCAATGAATAAAACAGGAAATTCAGCAAATTGTGGATGTAGTACTTGTAAATGTTTTACGGCTGGAACATCAGCAACTGTAAATCTTACAGGTACAGATGCCAACGCTGGAGATCCAATTATTCTGAACTCACTTGATTACATTATGGGTACAAGTGTACTGGATATAGCAGGTAGAGGTTTAGACTTTGAATTTCAATTAACATATCGTTCACGCGTTCAATTTGAAGGACGTTTTGGAAACAACTGGTCTGATAATCACTCGCGAAGAATAGTACCACAACAAGATGGCTCGGTTGTACTCTACAGTGGTCGGTTGCGCGGAGATCAATATGAAGTTGTAAACAGCGAGTTTGTATCTCCTGATTTCCATTTTAAGAGAATGATAGAGGACGACGACAGTTTTGTATTGTTGCGCGAAAGAGACGGTATGATTTATCGCTTCTTCCCAATAGACGGATCAGCGAAAGAAGGTTTACTCGAATCAATAACAACACCTTGTGGTAACAAAATTACTCACTCTTACACCAACGAAGGAGTAATTGAGTTTTCGTTAGACAGTCTCTCACGTAGAATTGATTACACAACAGATGACAGAGGTCACATAACTCAGATCAAAGACTTTATTCAAAGAGAAGTCAATTTTGTATACGATGACAACAATAATTTAATTAGTATTACAACTCCAGCGGTCACAGGAATAGGTTTTAATGATTTTCCGAATGGCAAAACATGTGAATTTACTTACTCTGAAGGTTTTAATGACGAGAAGTTAAACAACAACATGTTAACAGCAACTTTTCCAAACGAAGTAGCAAACAACGGTCCTGCAAGAGTTATCAATACTTTCAACGCAAACGATGAAATTCTAACACAGCAGTGGGGCGGAACAAACGATAGTGGTGTGGCAGTCGGTGGAACAATTACCTACGCAAAACAAATAATAAACCCAAACCCACAAGACAATACTGAGATCAAAGAACAAACAACAGTAATTGATCGTAATGGGAATGAAACTGTGTTTTCATACAACAACGAAGGGTTACTTTTAAAGAAAGAAGAAAAAACGAGAGGAATTCGTCCTGGAGATCCTGCGTCTTTTATCACTCTTTACGAATACAATGACATACAGCTAAATACAAAAATAACAATGCCAGAAGGTAACTCCGTTCAATTTGTGTACAATGATGGCTCGCAAGATCAATTCCAAAAAGGAAATCTATTAACAGTAATAAAAACACCCGACGCAGCAAGAGGTGGTGACCAACAATTTATTCGTGTAGACTACGAATACGAGCCAGTTTACAACAAAATCTTACGCGTAAGATCTCCAAGAGAATTAGATCCGCAGTACCAACCACAAAATGGTGGAGCAAACGCTGAAGGAAGATACACAACAGAATCAATTCCAGATTACTTTGAAGCAGACCTTGATACTACGGGCTGTGCATGTGGATTCACTCTACAAGACCTTATAGATAAATTCGGAGTAGATATTAGTTCGGTACAAGATCGAATCAATTCTGGCGATTTAAATGGCGATGGTCGCGTAGATAACATATGTGGTAACACTATAGTTGTACGCCAACCAAATGTAAATCTTTTAAGTGGATCACTGCAATCTGGAGTAGAAGGCAGCACAATTCAAATAATCGAATCGCGTATGGCCTACAATAAATTCGGTCAATATGTATTCACGGAAACACCTGAAGGTGAAGTAACGACGTTTAGTTATTTTACCGAAGGAGACCCCGATGGTGATGGAGCAAATATCCTAACCGGAAACAACAACGATAACAAGCCTTTCGACACCCAAACCGGTGGATATCTAAAGGAAATGATAACCGACGATTCACACAGCACGCGCTATCGCGGAAACTCAGCTCCGACGCAGATAAAAACGCAGTTTGGCTACGACCGTGTAGGAAATCGCACCTCGATAATTGACGGTCGCGGTATTAAGCACACTATGGTCTTCAACCAGTTAAATCAATTAGTAGAAGCCACAAGGGCTGCCGATGTTTCGGGATCAACAGAACAAAATTTAGTAAATTTTGCGTACAAGTCAAGAATTCTTTACGACGCCAACAACAACGTGATAGAAACGCAAGTAGAAATTCGCGATGACAACAACCCCGATTTGCCAAATTTTCTTCCGTCGATAGTAAAATATGATATTTTAAATAATCCAATTGAAATACAACAAACCGTAAGTAATTCAGAGGTAATTACAACTCAAATCTTTCGGGACGCCAACGAGAATATAATACTCACCAAATCTCCTGAATCAGTAAATGGTAATCAGGAAAACAACACAGTTTCCTGTGTTTTAGATGAAAGAGACCTCGTATTTACAAAAACTTCTGGTGCTGGATCAGCTGACGAGCGTACTTTTACTTTCAACGTCGATAACAACGGAAACATAACAACAACGATCGATGCTGAAGATAATAACGGTGATGGTTCAGGAGAAGTAACTACGATAATTTTTGATGGGTTTGACCGTGTAAAACGCACCATTGATGCTGTTGGGAATGAATCGATCGTAACTTATGATCCAGATAGCAACGCAATTTTAGCTGAAACATTTGGCCCGATAGGTGGAGCAAGTCGTACTACGAACAGCACCGCTGGTAATGTTCTAATCGCCAAAAGTGAAATGCTGTACGACGAAATCGCGCGTGTGTTCCAAACCGACACTCATTTATTTGTAGCAAACGGAGTAAGCACCGTAAGACCAGTAGTTCTAAACGACAACGATGCCAATCCAAATGATGGCAAAGTAACTGCTTTCGTGGATTATGATCGCAACTCAAGAGTGACATTTACCACAAGTCCAAGTCCGCAAGGTGCCAGAGAAACAAGTTCGTTTGAATATGATGGAGCTCAAAGACGAATCCGAGTGATTGACGCTGAAAACAACGAACAAAATATAGTATATGACAATAACAATAATCCAATTCGCATAACAAGAACCGATGTTAACCCCGCAGGAAGAATAGCCAGCGAAACCTTCGAGACAATCAACGTTTTCGATGCGCTAAACCGCGTACAGAGAACCACTGATAACATCGGACAAACCAGCTACTTTACTTACTCCAGTCGAGATCTCTTAATCCGCACCGCCGATGCTCAAGGAGCAGAAATAGCTGATCCACTAGGATTATTTGCAGGTAACATCAACAGCGAAGGCAATACTTCCGAAACGAAATACGATGGTCTTTCGAGGTCTTTCGAAAGTACTCGTGAACTACGTGTAGACGGCGAAGGGGGCAACCCATTAGATTTATCAAACCCGTCCAATATCGACGGCAAGATAACCGAATTCACCACCTATGATCAAAATTCAAGGGTAATAAACGTTTCTGATGATAACGGAAATACCACAACGTACGAATTCGATAACCTGAATCGTCTTACAAAAACAGTCTACGCCGATACCCGTGAAACCACTGTAGAATATGACAAAGACAGTAATATAATTCGCACCACCGACAATAACGGCAGTGTCTGCGACTACATATTTGACGGTATTCACCGCACCACAACAAAAAACATAACCCGTGCCACAAACATCGAAGGTACAACTCAACAAACCTACGAGTACGATGGACTGTCGCGCTTAACTTTGGCGGTTGACAACAACGATCCAAACGACGCGCAAGATAACACTACAGTAACAAGAAATTACGATTCGTTAAGCCGCTTAGTAGAAGAACAACAAAACGGTAAAGTAATTTCAATGAACTGGCGTGAAAGCGCAGATCTAGCAAATTGCACCTATCCAAACGAGCGCGTAATCGAATACACCTACGACAAAATAAATCGCGTAGGCGAAATCAAAGATGCCGCATCAACAACCGCGATCGCAAGCTACGACTACATCGGAGCGCGCGTTATCGAAAGACTCTATAAAAACGGTACTAAATTCACTACTCTAAATGACGAAGGCGATAGTAACGTTGGATATGACAATTTACCGCGCTTAACACAAATGCGTCACCTCCGCCCAAACGGAAAACGCATCCAAGAGTACGAATATCAGTATAATAGAGTTAATTTCAAAACCCAAAAGAAGAACCTACGCCGCAATAGATTTAGTGAAACATATGAATTAGATTCGCTGTATCGCGTAGTAGATTTCAAACGTGCTCGAATAAAAGAAGATGAAACCCTGGGGAACACCTCGCAAAGTCAAAGTTGGCAATTAGACGGTGTAGGCAACTGGGCGAAAACAACCATTGATGGAGAAGAAAAAACCCAAACTGTAAATGAAGTCAACGAATACGACGCATTTGGCGGTGTAGCCTTTGTTCACGATGACAACGGAAACATGACCGACGACGGTCAAAGACTTTTCACTTATGACGCGCTAAACCGCATCACACAAATCAACAACAAAGCGAACAACGAAGTTATCGCAACTTATAAATATGACTTCGCCAACCGCCGCACAACAAAGGAGTTTACAAGTCAAGAGTTAACAACCTGCGACACCTCACAAGGTGAAGCCGTAGCAGATGCAAATACCTTAGCACTTTACCGCTACAATAATGAAAATGGCCCGATAATAGACAGCTCAGGCAACGGTAATGATATTACGAATCCAAGAAACACCACGAGAGAAGACGGACTATTTAACACTCGCTCTCTGAGTTTCAACGGAGAGCGTTTACGGATGCCATTATCAGCTTCTCTTGATAACATTCAAGATCAGTTGACCGTGGAAACGTTTGTATTTGTAGACGCAAATGACATTGAAAACTTAGGTAGTCCTTTAGTAAGACGCAAAGGCAGTTTTAACCTTAAAATAAACGGCAGTAGGCTAAAGCCTGTGTTTGTTATCCATACCTTGGACGGCGCAAACCAGCCTGTCACTACGAGGGTAAGAGGAAATGTTGCCATACCGCTATCTACATGGATTCATATTGCTGGAGTTTATGACGGACAAAGTGTAAAAATCTTTGTAAACGGCAATCTCTTAGCCGAAAAACCTCTCACTGGAAACGTCGTAATCGATCCGACAGTAAGAACCTTTCTTGGAAGAGGTAACTTCGTAGGCAACTTAGAAGAAACAAGAATTTCAAATATTGCCCGCGTCGGATGCGCTCCAGGTGGTATAATTAACAAAGATGTGCGTCGCTCATTTTTCTATAGTGGTTGGCGTGTGGTTGAAGAACGCGAACAACAGCGTGAAACTGGGCAAGCGTTTGGAGACGAAGTTGTAACACGGCAGTTTGTAGACGGTCTTGGGATCGACGAACATTTGCAGATGGCGATATACGATGAGACTGGTAGCGATATTTCCGAAGAAAGATATTTTCATCAAAACCATCGCGGTGATACTACTGCGATTACCGATATTGGTGGTAATGTTGTATTTCGTTTTGAGTTGACAACCTACGGCGAGATCTTTGTGGTGAATTCCGATAATGATTTGGAAGAGTTTGCTGATTTTGAAGAGATCGTTTATGGCTTCCAAGGACGACGATTTGACGAAGAAACTTCGTTGATGTACTACCGTAATAGGTATTATAATCAGAAACTTGGTCGATTTATCCAACGTGATCCTTTGGGGTATATCGATTCTTATGGGCTTTATGAAGCTTTTGCTAATAATCCATATAAGTTTTCAGATCCATTAGGAACTGATGATGTGGAAATTACAGATGTAGTTACTAAATCAATGGTAATAAATCACTTAATGCAATCAATTACCCGGATAAGTCAAACTTCTTGGGGACAATCAATGCAAGGGCAAGTGGTATTAGGAATAGCAAAAAAGGTATTATTTGATATAGTTACTGGAGAAACTGATTTTAAACTATTTGGTCATAGAGATGATAAGACGTACGGGCATAGAGATTCAGATGAAGTAATGTTGAATTTAAATGATGGAACTTTTCCAACCAACGCGCTTCGAAATGGAGGAATGATTGGACCTAAGAACAAGCCTGAGAAAGATTCTATGACTTTGGTACAAAAGCAAAGAATATGGACGGAACGAAATTTAAGATATTTCACAACTAGGTGGAAAATTGTGTATACATTCATTCATGAATCATTGCACCTTGAAATAACTGGTAAATCTAAAAATGAGGAATTAGAAGTAGATTATATAGCTTATCTTGCTGTAACTAGTGTTGAGTGGTCAGGAATGCGTGGAAAAATCACACCAACTAAACAATTTAAAGAAATTGAGATATTTCACATTTCAGACAAAAAACAGCCTTGCCCTGACATGGACCTCGATGTTTACAACGAATATGGATGGAAAGCGGGGTATCAACCATATTTTCTATATCCTTGGCAAACGGATCCATTCTGCTTATATGACCCTATTACTCGTGAAATTACAAAAACACTTTTCCCACTACTATGGACACATGAACAAACTAAGTAAGGTTCATCCGACTAATGTAGATTTTTAGTTTTATATTTGACTAATGTAACGATAAAAAAGTGTAGTACTCAAAAACCAAAAATTTTAGTCGCCCCTTTTAGGGGCTATTATCTCCAAATATTAGGTTAATTCTATTGGGATTGTTTTTCTTGTTGGCCTTGGTACTTTACATATTTTCGTATTTTTTCTGGAATCCTATCGTATCAACACAATATCCTTTTGCCCAAAAATGATTCCCAATACGGTTTTTGTTTTAACTTAGGAAATTCATTAAACACTCGTATTGTAGCTTTCACTTTTATTGTTCCCATATATTGAGATATAGATACTTTTGGAGGTATCATTACTAGAAAGCGTACGTGATCTTTTTGAATATTTAGTTCTACTATTCCACAGTCCAATTTTTTTGAATACAGTCTAATGCATTGATTCACTTCATTTGCTATTTACCTGTCAACATACTGTATCGGTATTTGGGCGTAAATACTATGTGATATTGGCAATGCCAAATCACTTGTGATAACATCCTAAATCTACTCATCTGTTACTCCTTTATCATCGTTGTGGGGACAACTTGATTTAGAGTTTAGCATTTGAGCAGTTTAAAGGCATAGCCTTCTGTTTATTACCAGGCCCACAGGACCTGGTTTTTCAATCTTTAATAAAGTGGATATTTCTCTAAAAATACCGAAAACAACATTGCAATATAGTGTCATCTGGCGATTTCGATCTTCTGCAAAGTTGGAAACGGCAGTTCAAAATTTCACAACTTCTTACCGTAAATGGTATGTAGATATCTCTACATACCATTTCGTATCTTATTGGTTCCCGAAGGAGTGGTTGAAAATTTTTTTTATATTGTAGAGGATTCAATTGCCAAAGTAGTAGACAATTGAATTGCTATTACCAAAAGTAGTTGAAATAATTAATTTCGTAAAATGCTGTTAGATAGATAATATCTCTTTTTACTTTTGTTTCTCTTGAGTTATTACCTGAGTTACAATTTCAAGAAAAAGTCGCTTCTTCTATTGGTGAAAAGAAATTACTTCTCTCAAGGCTTTCTATTTTCTCTGATATTGAGAAAAAGCGATTTTGGCTCTTTGATTTCTCTAAATCTAGCGCATCTTTGATCTCTTCTGGCTTAGGCAAAGCTGACCTTTGCTTAAATTTTGTTTTTCAATCTCTTTATTTTTCTAGTTGTCAAAGAACTGCGTAACTTCTATTATCAAAGATTCATTTTCGATCTTGTTGCTCAGATCTACCAACATAGAAGTTCGACTAGAGTAAGTAAAGTCAATTTTTCATAGGTTTTATCTGGAGAAAATACACAAATGAAGAAAAATAAATATAGATATATTCCATTCATTTTTATCATTGTGACTTTAGTATTGTTTTTTTTTATGTTTTCTTATTTAGGATACAAGTCTACTTATACCAGATTATCTAAATGGGCACGTGCTTATGAGAAAAATTTTGGCAACATTAACTTTGATTTTGCATTTTCTCATTTCAGCATTTATGAGACTCACCGTCATATTGAAGAACCTTGGAAAACGTATTACTTTGTTTTTGTGTATGAGTATCGCTACACAATAAGAAAAAAAAGGGTTATAAGGTTTATTGCTTACTATCCTTTTCATTTAGAAAATAGATATATTTTTTATCCGTAAATTGGGGGATGCTGTTGCAAAAAATAAATTCTCCATTCATTTTAAGTTTTTTGTATAATTCACAATAAAACGGAATAAGTAAATTCAAAATTACGAATTCGTTTTCTAGAAACGATATAGAAGGCAAACCCATAATTGTCTATATAGATGCAGTTGCTGATTATTATAAAAACAGACTTCAGTGGGATAAAAATTGGGATATAGAATCAGAAAATTTGCACTCAAAAAGAGTAAAAGTCAAAATAGAAAATGTTATATAAAAAAACAAATAAAGAATAATTGTATTGAAAAGAGGGACAGACCTTGAGATAAAGAATAATTGTATTGAAAAGAGGGACAGACCTTGAGATATAGGAGGACTTACACAATAGTTTCTTTGAAATTCTTGTTGGCTTCTGAAGGTCCAAAACAAATTGAAAAGAGGGACAGACCTTCAAATTGAAAAATTGAAAAGAGGGACAGACCTTAAATTGAAAAAATTAAAAAATTGAAAAGAGGGACAGACCTTTATCGCAGAGATAAACTTATACAAAAAAAATGAAGGTTTTGTTGTTTGATAATTTATGGAATTCAAGAAAAAGAGAATAACAGAGAAAATAGTAATTGAATAAAAATTCAATTATAAAGAGAATTGTGTGCACAAAATGGCACATTGAAGAGTTGTAAACAGACTTTGAGCATTATAAATTTTCATAGCTATTTTACTTTAGGTTGCAGTAGAATGACTCCCTAACTACTATCGATATTGGCTTTGGCTTTTCTCAGAGTGTATATTTCTTTTTCTTGCGTTTTGTAATTTTTGCGTTTTTCATAGTACTTATGATTGGCATGCTTCTGAATAATATTTTGTACAAATTGCTTTGAACCGTATATAATGCCATAAGTGAGTGGCTGTTGTTTTTTCAGTAAGCCTTTTTCTTTCATTGCTGATTGCATTATTTGGCGGTATTTTTTTTGCCTTTGCTTTGGTGAAGAACCTAACTGTAAATATTGATCGTGGTAATCTATTTTGAAAATACCTTTTCCATAAGCATGCTGTCCGTAGCTAGAGTATCGCCACTCTTTAGGATGTTTAGTTACACCATTGCGCGTCATATTTAGTTCGACGTAAAAAAGGCAATTCATGTAATACTCTTCTGATTCTATGATAGTTGAATGGTATCTTCCTGTCCAAAAGTGTCCCGTTTTTTTGTACTTTTTGTTGTATGCTTTTGCAAAATGACCTTGGCTGTACTGCATAAAAAGAGATAGGTTTTTATTGTCTGGCGTGCCTAAAATCAAATGGATATGGTTATTTGTCATACAAAATCCATGAATACTTACACCGTACTTATCTCGCGCTTTATTTAGCATTGTTAGATAGAGATCAAAGTCCTCGTTGTCATTGAAAAAATATTGGCGATTATTGCATCGTGCGACAATATGATACACTCCACCAACATAAATTAATCTCGGAGCACGCATCTTTTCTCCTTTTTTTAGTTATCGAAAGTTTTATTTCTTATTGTATCGCCTTGTTCGACAACTTAGGAAATAACATAAAAAATCACATGTAAAGTTGTATGCTTTTGGATTTTTATGTTTAGAGATTAGACATCTATTTTCTTATCAATTTTAGAAACAATATCTAAAATTTGTTGTATCTTATCCTCTTTTTTCGAAGTTCTTCCAAATAATTCATCTACAATTTCAAGTTTTTCTGCCAAATAAATCAACATCTGTGCCTGTGGTGTTGTTATATTTCTTTCCCATGAGGATATCGCAGCAACAGTAATATTAAATTCCTCTGCTAATTCTCGTTGCGAAATCCCTTTACTTACTCGACCTTGTCTGATTATTTTTCCTATATCTACTTTTTCCATTTTTTTTTATAAGGGTGTCAGACCTTTTTTACGCAAGATGTAGTGGATGCGAACCAAATTTTTCAATTCTTGTGTCAGACTCAGTTAAATGGGTGATAGACTTAGAAAAAACTTGAAATTGCATTAGTGTCAGACTCAGTTAAATGGGTGATAGACTTACAAAGTAAAGAATGGCGGTCGCTAAAGAAGCTAAAAGGTTTAGTACTTGCGATAGACGGTATAAAACCAGATATAGGCAGTGATATACTTTTTATTATTCGAGAAGTTCAAACAGGGTATGTTCTAGCTTCTAAAATGTTAGACTACATAAACGTAGAAGAAATAAAAAAGTTAATAGAAGAAGTTAAAAATGAAAACTTCCGTATTCTAGGAGTTGTGAGTGACAATGATTCTTGTTTGAGAAGAGCAATAGAAGAATCATTACCAGAAGTTCCTCATCAACTTTGCCAATTTCATTTTTTAAAGCAGCTCGGGAAAAAAATAAAAAAAGAAGATGGTAAGTTAAAAAAAAATTCTATCAACACTAGTAGAGTTAAGAAAAAGAGCTAACGATTTTAAACTAGAGAGTACAAATAAAAATAATACTTTACTGGAGAAGCAATATTTTTTAGCAATTTCAACTATTCTCAGATCAAAGGCTCGCTATCCACTTAAAACAGCTGGTGTTAATATCTATCGCAAGTTGGAAAAAATATCGCAATCATTACATAATACTCTACAGGTTCATAGCTCGGAAAATCTTACTTTCTTTTGGAAATCTTTATCTCAACTAATTGTTTTTAATGAAGAAGTTGAAAGCCTCGAAACAATTTTTTCTATTATTCGAAAAATAGCATCTCTTCTCAATCGAAAATATTTTAATGAGCAAAATGCTCAAAAAACTCTTTCTGACTATGTTTTCTCTTTGACTGATAAGCGCGAGTTAGTTGTTACTTGGATTTCTTATGTTAAAAGAAATATCCACAGATGGTTACCCAAACTTTTTACATATGTGTCGCACTCTTTTTTACCTAATACTAACAATGATTTAGAGTCTTTTAATCTCAAACTTAAGAAGTTGTATCGCAAAACTACAGGACGAAAGAATTCGCATTTGTTTTTACTTTCAGCAGGCGTACCTCTTGCTTTTGCTCTTTCTTTTGACCATGCTACTTTGCCTTCTTCTTCTTTTTATGTTTCTTCCTATTCTGAACTTACTAAACTCAAGCACTCTTTGTTTCAACGTCAAAAAAAATCTATTGTTCACTCTATCAAAACAGATTTAGATGAATTTTTGTTTCGCCTTGAAGTTATGGCTTTCCCATAAATATATGTCTTTTTTTCGAGAAATTTACTCTTTGTACTTTTGTAGAAGACAAAGAGTATGACTTTCTGCTATTGGTCTGGCAGGAGTCTGGCAGTTTTTTATTCCACAATTGCAAAATTTCACCTATATCGAAACATCATTGCGTTTTAGATCACAATGAGTCTGGCAGTTTTTTATTCCATTACCAAAAACAACAATGGATGTATTTTTATATTTTCTCGGTTTGCGCGAGCCTGTCACCAAATTCACACGGCAAGATACCCTCTGTGCCATAATAAGTGAGACACCTTAAAATATCAATTTAGAATAGTAGGGTGAAAAAGGAAAATACAGGTGTCGCAAAAAAATGAAGAAATCCCAAACCCCGAATTCCAAGAAAAAAAGCTTACAAGACGAAAGCGAACAATAGAGTACAAAAAAGAGATAATAAAAAAAGTGGATGCATTAGCCGGAACAGGTAAAATAGGAGCATTCTTGAGAAAAGAAGGCTTGTATTATGCCGCAGTAAAAAAGTGGAGAGGCAATTACGAATCGGGGAAATGGGAGCAAACAAAGTTGAAAAAAACAGATAGAAAAATAGACACTTCAGCAGAAATAACCAAATTGAAAAAAGAAAAAGAAGCTTTAGAAAGAAAATTAAAACGAGCAGAGCTAATAATAGAAGCTCAAAAAAAAATATCCCAAATACTAGAGCTGTCAGAGGAAGAGAACGATACGAAATAATGAAAGCAGTAGCTATTTTAGCGAACGATATAGGAGTAGTAGAAGCTTGTAAAAGTTTTGGCATAGCAAGAGCAAGTTGGTATCGTTGGAAAAACGGAGGAAAAAAGATAAGGAAAAAGGGTTGCTATCCCCATGCGCTAACAAAAAAAGAAAAGGAAAATGTTTTAGAAATTTTAAACTCAGAGCGTTTTGTTGACATGTCGCCGCGAGAGGTTTATGCGATATTGCTAGATGAAGGAAAATATCTATGTTCTTACAGAACAATGTATCGTTTATTGCACGATCAAGAGAGCTCGCAAGAAAGGAGAAAACAAAGGCAGCATCGTAATTACGAAAAACCAGAACTACTGGCTACGGCTCCGAATTGCTTATGGTCATGGGACATCAGTAAATTAAAAGGTCCAAGAAAGTGGAACTACTTTTATTTATATGTAATTTTGGATGTATATAGTCGCTGTGTTGTCGGTTGGACAATTGCCGAAAAAGAATGTAAAAAAATAGCTAGTGATTTAATTGAAGAAACGACGGTAAAGCAAAAAATCCCTAAAGGACAACTTACAATACATGCTGATCGCGGAGCCTCAATGAGGTCGAAAAATGTTGCACTTTTACTCTCTGATTTAGGAATAACAAAAACACATTCGAGACCTTACGTTTCAAATGATAACCCCTTTAGTGAAAGTCAATTTAAGACTTTGAAGTATCGACCAGATTTTCCTGAGAGATTTGGTTCTATACAAGATGCGCGAAGTTTTTGTCGGACATTTTTTCTGTGGTATAACAAAGAACATCGGCATACTGGAATAGCTCTTTTTACTCCTGAAATGGTGCACTATGGACAAGTTCAGCATTTTTATAACATCAGAAAAGATACTCTCTCTCAGGCATACTTACAAAATCCTGGACGTTTTAGAAAAGGTATATCTATACCTAAATTAGTACCTGATGCTGTTTGGATTAATCCTCCCAAACAAAACTCTATATAGTTTTTTTTCTTCCCTTGCTTTTATTGGGAAGGAAAAAAATAACGAATATTATTTACTTGTTTTGAGAATAAAGGTTCGTAGCTGCTTTTCGATGAAAGCAAAAATCTTGACAGATTTTCTGGCGAGATTTTTGACTCAGCGAAAAGTTGCGGAGATGCTTTATGGCCGCAATACTTATCACTTATGATGGAGAATTTTTTAACGAATTTGTTTTTTAGTGTCTCATTTTTCTTGACACATTCCGTATTACTAAAAAATTTCCACAGGAAAGAGTAGAAAATACCAGAGCTACTTTAAAAAAATATAGCTCTGTTTTATAAAACATATGTTGCCCCAAAAAGTTATGCTTCCCTTTGTTATAGCAAAGGGAAACATAAAAAGTACTATTTTATTTAATTATTTGAATAACTTTCCAAGTTTTTTGAAAATCTTGTAGAACATATGTCATTTTCCGTATAATCCCTCCTGTTTGCAATCCTCGAATGTAAACATATTTTTTGTCTTTTGAAAAACAACAGCTATCAAAATCAATAAAATTAAAAGAGCCTCTCATTTCATTTTTTTTTGTCCAAATATTCGAAGCTAAAATATAAATTTTATTTTTTTCTTTAATGTAGAATTTTTTAGAAGAGCTTATATATGGGTAACGAGAAGATAACAATTCTTCTAAAATTAATTTTTTTATACCTATAACAGGAGGATTCACATTTAATTTTATTTGGCCAAGACCATATAGGTTTTTTTGATACACACCTTTTTGATATTCTCTTAAATAGATGACTCTATGAACATTAGACCTCACTGAATAACCATAATAATTATGGTTTTTCGATAACTTTTTCAAAAAGTTAAATGAAGCATTATCTTTTTCGAAAGCAAGACATGAAATAAAAGAAAATAGTAAACTTAGATTAATATCTTTAGCATCAAAATTCACTTTCGAGCGAATTAAAGAGTATATTTTTTTTTCACCTGGTACAAGTTCCAAAATAGCTAATATGCTTGCTATCTTTTTATGGTCTGAAGTATGTTTCAGCTCGGTAATTATTTTACTTACGTAGCCGATTTCAAATATATACTTACAATTTGCTTTTTTATCATTTAAACAGTTACAACCTGAAATAAAAATAAAAAAAATGCAAAAAAATTTGCAATACATTAGTATTCCTTACTTATTATTGTGTAAATATTGATACGTATATATTTCATAAGCTTCAGGATCATCTAGCGGACTTGCAAACGGCACACCATTTTGATCGAAGCGATAACTACCTGCTTGTTCTAATAAAAACCTGTTTCCATCTGCATCAATTCCATAAATAGTATTTTTAGATGGTTCAAAAATCACAGACTGACCATTACTTCCATCTGAGGCATACTCTCTAGGATCTTCTAAACCAAAAAATATGTGGAGTAGCTCATGAACTATAGCAGCAGCCAATTTATCTATCTCATTATTTACAGCTCTAGAGCAAATTCCAATTGTACGATCCAAAGGTTTGTTTGGTTCTCCTAGAGTATAAAAGTTGCAGTCCGGGTCGTCATCACATACAATTCCTCCAAATTTTATTTTTATTTCGCTTTTTTTAATTTTTTGCCATAAATCTTGGTATCTTTGTTTAAATTGATTCCTTATGGTTGGTTCTTTCATTGCGCTAGATATTCCTGATACAGATAAGTTGGGTAATTGGTTATCTAAAAAGTCAGACATACCTTCTATAGCCTCAAACGCTTTTTTTGTAGCCCATATAATGCGAGCTCTTACAGCAAAGTTATGCAGATCTGGATGAAGCGAAGAGTTAATTTTTACTTGATTTACAAATTGTTCTGATGGGTTTTCTAATTCAACTTTAATTCCATTAAGAATCCATGTTGTTAGCCCCATTGCGTCTGAATAACTATAAGAATTCCCACTAAAAGCCTCATAAAGTCCAAAATTATCAACACTAAAAAGACTGCGTTGTCTTCCTCGAAAAATGCTATTCCTATAGCTGCCTTGCTGACGGAGCAAAGTCATTTGAAACAAGAAATCTTTTTGCAAGAATCTTCCAAGTTTAGCAGAATAAACTCTCGCAGGAGAAATAACTAACTCATTACCAGAGTCTTTGAGAGTCAACCAATTCGATTGATAACCTAAGCGGTTTGTAGCACCTGTGTTACTTTCATCAAGTACTTCCCCAAAAGCATTGTACTCAGCAGAGAACCACATCACCATCATCATTGGTCAATCGATACACAGATCCACGATGGTCACAAGCGGTAGTCTGATCAAAAACAGTATCGTTTTCAAACTTCTGAACGTTGGTAACGCTTCCAATTCCAGGTACAGCAGAGTATCCGTGAGAGTAAAGAGCCGTTACTTCGCCTTGATCGTCTCTTTCGGTCAAGAGTTTGAGCCCACTGTAGTCCTAAGAAAAATATCTTAAACCATCAGAATCTTCCATGGCGTAGCGGCGGAGTAAACTGTCGTAGTGGAAGTAATTACTTACTCCAGAGGGGTATTTTATCGAGGTCACGAGGTTGGCATTGTTGAATTCAAAATAAGTACTCCCCGAAGGTTCCTCGATAATTGTACAATTGCCACGACTATCATAAGTAAAATATGAATGCCCATCACTTAAATTATGCGACACAGTAACGGCATTGTCAGCATCAAAAGTAAAATAAGTTTCTGTTCCGCGATTATTCTCGTATACTCGATTACCAGCAAGGTCGTAATCCCACTCGAAAGCATAGATTTTTGCAAAGGAGCTGTCTTTCCAGGTTTCACTGGTTAAACGTGAGTCATCGTCGTATTCTAGGTAGATATGGTCACCAGTTTCACGCAATACATGAGTGATACGACTGTCCTTATCATATTGGTACTCAAAATACACTAATGGCGTTCCATCTTCTTTTGCATGAAGCAGTTGCGTTAATCTATTGGCACTGTCATAATTATAATCGCAAAACGTATCATTTGCATAAACCTTCTTCGCACAATTGTTAACATCATTATACTCATAGTAATTTGTTTTAGTTTCATCAACAGATCCACCATACGGAGAAGTTCCCCATGCGGCTTCTCCCCATCCGCCACCACCAACATCTATTTTACTGAGAGTCATGCGATTAGCATTATCGTACTCGTAGTAGGTTGTCCAGCCAGATGTGATAAGTTCTTTTCTTCCTATCGCATCAAAACTACACACCACAGTATCACCAGAAGGTTGCTTTTCTTCAGTGAGACGATTAAGGTCATCATGAACAAAATAAGAAACACCGTTTTCACTGGTTATATTCACCATGTTTGATACTGCATCAAATTCATAATAACTAAATTTTAAATCAGGATAATCTATCTTTATCTGTCGATTTAAGTTATCATAAGAATAATAAGTAGTATTTTGATCGTTGTCTTGGCATGATATTAGATTTGATACACCATCGTAAGCGTAGTATTCACTACGACTCAGAGCATCGGTCATTGAAGTTATGCGATTTACATCGTCAAACTCATAAGTAGTTGGATTATTAAGTGGATCGACAGTCTCAATGACATTTCCAACTTTATCATAAGTAAAATAATTCAAAGCATCTATCGGAGTTTTAGTGCTTGTAAGACGATTGATATCATCGTAAGCAAAATAGGTTGTAAGCCCTAATGGATCAACAAAAGTTGTCCTATTACCTACAGCATCAAATTCAAAGTATACTTCGTTGTCTAAAGCATCAATAATACCTTTGTTTCTATTGAGATCATCGAAATAAAAATATGTTGGTTGTTGTAGAGCATCAACAACAGTTGTTCGATTTCCAACAGCATCAAATTCGAAATATGTCTCGTGTCCCAGAGGATCAATGATTCCTTTATTTCTATTAAGTTTATCAAAATAAAAATAGGTAGTATTTTGAATTGCATTGACTATCTCAGTAATATTACTTGTATATCGATGTTCCTTCTTCATCAAGAATATAGCGATTAAACTGGTCATGACGTAAGTATGCAGAATATTTGGCAGTGCCTTCTTCCTTTATAACGCGGCAAATTATCTTGTATATAACTTTCTCTCCAGGCTGTAAACTTTCGATTTTAGCGAACTTAACTTGGTGGATATTTTTGTTATAGATATAATGACTCCCCTTAACACTTACAAATTCCATTTGTTTGGGAAGATTACTATTAACTATAATATTGGTTGTTATGGTCGTACCTTCGTTTCTTACCATGGTAACATAAACTGTTTCCTGGTTTAATCTTACTGGATCTGCCATATCGTATGTTGAAATGTGCATGTACATTTTTTGCCCATCAACTTGAACATGACATGTATCACTATATTCTTTATCTGACGCTTTCACAACAACTCTATAAGCGTTTCGTCCATTGTAAACTTTATCTGAAAATGGAAAGCTTTGGTCAATACCTACACCACGAGCAATCACCTCTAAAACTATTTCCTGATCACTAGCGATTTCTGGTATCTTCCACTGTAGATTATCTAACAAGTCTTGTTGGCTTTTTACTGATTTAGGTTTGGAATTTATGCATTTAAGAGCTTCATCTAGCACACCTAATACATTAACATTATAAGCAGAACCACTACCTATATTGTTTATCTTGATTTTTAGTACGACTTGTTGGCCTACAAAAATATATTTTGAACTAGCAGTGACTTCAACTATTAGTTTGGGAACTACTACATTTATCGTAGAACGAATCTCATAAAGTTTATCGACAACAAATACTTGAGTAAGCATCGCAAATATTCCTTCAGAAAGCGTATGAAGAGAAAAAATGAATTGTTTTGATGCTTTTGGTTGTAAAGAAGTAATACGCCACTTTAATGCAAATTGACCTGTTTTTTGCCCTCGATATGTAAATCCTGCAGGAACTTGATGTTTGACAATAATATTTTTTATTACATGATTGGTGTTATTAGACACGCTGATTACACAATCTACTTGATCATTAACATATGCCTTTGAGGTAGTTTTTATTTGAATATCAAGTTCGCTATTAGCAAAAACACAACAGCCCATGATAAAAATAAAGATGACTTTTATATTACTCATAAAACCTCCGATATTATTTATTAGTTCATCCAACGAATGAGCACTTGTCTCACGAATAGCCAGGATTTTTAATTTGAAATGCTCAATATAGTACCTACATTCTGCAGTAAAAAAATATAAAATATATTAAAAATTTGATTTGCTCGCGAAATTTACACAAAAAATCCTTGAATTGGCACTTTTGTTATTCCAAAATGCGACTTACGGTTTAATACTCAAAAATTATGAATGTCTTTATTTAAAAGGATTTCAAAAATAAAAAAAGCTGCTAAAAAAAGTCGGGAATGTAGGTAGTACAAACAATAAGCTCTTTTATAAAAAGTAATTTTATTCTCAGGTGGCGGCATTATGCCGCCAGAAATAGAAAATTTGAAATAATCAAATAGCTCAAAATAATATTGTTAAATCATTTTAGCACCGTAGGGACTATTAGTAATTAGACTCAAATGGATAGACGTTGTTCTCTGGGACTCTTTTCTATAGTTACATATGGAAGTATCCAGAGAACGTAATTTATTAATATTTGCTATTTTTAATTCAAATTTTTTATCAAAAATAGCAAATATTAAGCTATCAATTTCCTCGAAGCTAATCGTCAAGCAAAGTTGTATTTTGATCCGCTGACCCAGTATTTGAAGAATTTTGACGAAATACAGCGCTTGCCCCCATGTCAATATAAAAAGGCATTCTCTCTTGTTCTCCAAGTTCTACAGGAAAGTTTACATTATATTCTCGAGCAGGTTTTACCCAAGGATCCATATTGGAGCCTCCTAATCCATTGGAAATTAGTTTTTCAGCTTCTTGAAGTAGTAGTTCATCATTAGATTTATATGCTTTGCGGAGCGTGGAGCTATTCAGTGACAGAGAGCGTCCAGCAAGCTGTAATTACCTAGAAGGTGAAAGTCCTTCCATAGTAAAAACTAGAGCTATGTAGCTTAACAGCGGATATACGAGAAATCAAGTATTCGAAGCCTGTTGAAAAAGTCATTCAAGGAATGGCGAGCAAATTAGTAGACCGCAACGAAAGTGAACGTGTACGTAACCTCGAAATGATTAAATTTAGAAGCCGAGTCTGTTCTGTCAAGATGAAGGCAGTATACAAAATCGAAAACTAGTTGAAACGAGAAAGTATTCTAACGGGGTAAGCAGCGGCGGTATGCAAGAAAGATAATTATGGAACTGGAGAGAGCTTCCTCATCCCAGAAAGAAACTTCTGGAGCAAGGTAGATCCTATAACTGTAAAAGCAGGAAATGGATTGAAAGATGAGAAGCAGTCGGACGGGTTGGTAGTAGTGTAGAAGCAGAGTAACATCTGTGGAGCGAAGCGGCCAGACTATTAGAAAATCTTTCAACAAAAAGAGAGGCAAGGATGAAATGAAAAAAGCGTCCATAAATTTGCAAGATCTGAGAAGAAAGATATATATCAAGGCGAAAGCTGAAAAAGAAAAGAGATTTTGGGGACTGTATGTCCATGTATGTAAGTATGAAACGTTAGAAGAATCGTATATACAAGCGAAAAGCAACAACGGAAGTGAAGGAATTGATAAGGTAACATTTGCAGAAATAGAGTTGAGAGGGAGAAAAGAATTTCTACTGTCAATTCAAAAAGAATTGCGTGAAGAGATATACACAACGACGAAATATAGGAAAATAGAAATTCCGAAAGCTGAAAAAGGCAAGAAGAGAAAATTATCAATTCCAACAATAAAAGATCGCGTAGTACAAGGAGCTCTAAAGTTAATACTAGAACCAATATTTGAAGCAGATTTTCAAGAAGGTTCGTATGGATATAGACCAAAAAGATCTCAACACCAAGCATTAAGAAAAGTACAAGTGGCAATTTTAAAAGGAAAAACAATAGTGTTAGATGTCGATTTGAAAAATTATTTCGATACGATAAGACACCATATATTACTGAAGAAAATAGCGATAAGAGTTGATGATAAGCAAATAATGCGACTAATAAAGCTAATCCTGAAAAGTTGCGGAAGAAAAGGAGTAGGACAGGGTTCTTCTCTGGCTCCGTTATTGTCAAACCTGTACTTAAATGAAGTAGACAAAATGCTGGAAAAAGCGAAAACGGTAACAACAAATGGCCAATATTCGAATATCGAATACGCGAGATTCGCCGACGATATAAAGATATTGATCAGTTCTCATCCGAGTCAAAGGTGGATAATCAACGCAATAACAAAAAGACTAAAAGAAGAATTGCACAAAATCGAAGTAGAGGTGAACGAAGATAAAACCAATATAACAGACCTGAGAAAAGGTGATAAAATAACTTTTCTAGGCTTCGATATAAAGAGAATAAAATCGAAGAAAGGAAAATGGTTTCCTCTAACAACGCCGAAAATGAGTGCAAGAACAAAAGTGATTAGGAAAATGAAGAACGTTTTCAAAATAAACTGCTCGCGACATATACTGGATGTTATTGATCAGATAAATCCTATTATTCAAGGATGGGTAAACTATTTTCGCTTTGGAAACTCTACTAAATGCTTCTCATATGTAAAAGACTGGATCAATACCAAAGTTCGAAAACATATGCAGCGCGCAAGTAAAAGAAGAGGAATCGGCTGGAAAAGGTGGAGTAAGGACTTTATACAAAAACTTGGATTATTTTCCAACTACAAAGTTTGTATATCCTGAAAGCTGTACAGTTGATAAGTTCCATAAACCTTGATACGAAATCTATTAGGAAAGCGTAGTATGGGAAATCCATCCGCTGCGTTTGAACGGGCGGCTGCTGGAAACATATCAACGGTAGAATATGTGAACCCTTTTTGCAATCGAAAGAGCATAATGGAAAAACCTTCTACCTAAAGGTAATGCGCCAGCCTTCGACCCTACCTCATTTTATAAGGGTGTCAGACCTTTTTTACGCAAGATGTAGTGGATGCGAACCAAATTTTTCAATTCTTGTGTCAGACTCGAATGTCATTCAGTTAACGATAAGTCGTTTAATATAAAAATCTTATGTTGATCAGCGAACATCTTTATTGTCGTTTTCCACTTGACCCTAAATTCAGTACACTGATACAGCAGAGGAATTTCTTACTCTTATGAAAGTTCTCATGTATATTTTAAATTTATACTTCGCTCTAAATATACATTAAATCCGAAACAAGAAAATAATGTAAGTATAAGTAAATCAATACATTATGGAATTATCTTTTCTCTTAACTGAATGGCATTAGTGTCAGACTCAGTTAAATGGGTGATAGACTTAGAAAAAACTTGATGACAAACTCAACGAAAAAGATACTTCTCAATGAAAAGAGTAACTTTAAGTTCATTTTCAGTTGATAATATTAATTATGTAACAAAACTTGAAGCAGACCCAGGAGAACTCACTAACATAACCAGATTAAAAGAGACTTTATTTCACGAATTTGGTCATGCTGCAGACCCAAATCTACATAGAAGATTTAGATCAATAGTAAGCAAAGAAAATTATGCTGATATTTGGGCAATAAAAAAATTGTTAAAAACTGGAGATTTAGAATTTGGAAGCCTATATATTTGAATATATTAAAAGAAATACGGGTTTGAGAGCCAATGTCGCAGCATACTCTTTAGCTGCCGTGGGAACTGTAAGTACCGCAATTGGTACAGCTATACCTCTCTTATCATGTGATTAGAAATTTGGTGAGAAACGAGATGTTTCTCACCGAATGAAATGGTATTTTTAAGAGGAGTAAGCATGTCTACGGAAAAAATTTGGTGTAAAGCTATTGATATAATTGAAGAAAAAAACAAAAATTATTACAACATAATGTTGACTTTGATTATATTGTTAAGTTTATTGTTAAACATATTTCTCGTTATAATATCTTATTTAAAATTTATTAATGTATTTGGTTTGTTATTTCTTTCCTTTTGTTCATTGCTACTTATTCTTATTTTTTTGTATTTTGCTAATCAAAAAATTATTTCTTATTGTGATTTAAGAAACAAAAAAAATTTGGATTATATAGTTTTTTGTAAAAAGTCAAAAAAAATACAAAAAATGTTTGAAAATATAAAGCCAAATTTTAAAGAAATCGAAAATTTTAAAATGTACATTAAATCAATAGTTAATTTTTGTGAAGATCCAAAAAATTTTCAAGGTGAGGTTTATATTTACGAAACAATCTCTAGTAAATCGGATACTGTTAAACTAAATGCATATAATTATAAATTAGAAATGAAAGACTTTTTTTTAGATTTAAAGAAAGACCAAAAAAATATTATTTTATTAAATGAAATAGTTAACATGAAAAAGCTGTGCTCCTGTGATAAATCACATACATTTTACTTTTTAACTGCAGCATATACATGGCTCAATAATGAACACTGTTTTTCTGGTTGGATAGATTATTGTCCGAAATGTAAACAGGTATTAAAATTTTTACCACATGTTGTATCGCTTTTTCGTTCAAGAGAAAAAATTTTAGATTTAAATACTCTTCAAATACAAGAGAAAAAATCTTTTGTAAATACAAAACGAGGGCATAAAAAGGAATTTGAAATTGATTTTCACACTTTAGAACGCGAATTTAACTAAAAGATACATCTTATGCTAGTTGTAGTTGTAGAAAAACTCTGCTGTAATTACCTAGAAGGTGAAAGTCCTTCCATAGTAAAAACTAGAGCTATGTAGCTTAACAGCGAATATGCGAGAAATCAAATATTCGAAGCCTGTTGAAAAAGTCATTCAAGGAATGGCGAGTAAATTAGTAGACCGCAACGAAAGTGAACGTACAAGTAACCTCGAAATGATTAAATTTAGAAGCCGAGTCTGTTCTGTCAAGATGAAGGTAGTATACAAAATCGAAAACTAGTTGAAACGAGAATGTATTCTAACGGGGTAAGCAGCGGCGGTATGCAAGAAAGATAATTACGGAACTGGAGAGAGCTTCCTCATCCCAGAAAGAAACTTCTGGAGTAAGGTAGATCCTATAACTGTAAAAGCAGGAAATGGATTGAAAGATGAGAAGCAGTCGGACAGGTTGATAGTAGTGTAGAAGCAGAGTAACGTCTGTGGAGCGAAGCGACCAGACTTTTAGAAAATCTTTCAAAAAAAAGAGAGGCAAGGATGAAATGAGAAAAGCATCCATAAATTTGCAAGATCTGAGAAGAAAGATATATCAAGGCGAAAGCTGAAAAAGAAAAGAGATTTTGGGGACTGTATGCCCATGTATGTAAGTATGAAACGTTAGAAGAATCGTATATACAAGCGAAAAGCAACAACGGAAGTGCAGGAATTGAGAAGATAACATTTGCAGAAATAGAGTTGACAGGGAGAAAAGAATTTCTACTGTTAATTCAAAAAGAATTGCGCGAAGAGACATATAAAACGACGAAATATAGGAAAATAGAAATTCCAAAAAACGAAAAAGGTAAGAAGAGAAAATTATCAATTCCAACAATAAAAGAACTCTTTCTATCCCCCAAAAACAAAAAACCTCTTTTCATTAATAAGTTTTGATCATCAACTCTGTCAAAGCTCTGATCAACATAAAATTCTACAGCGCGTTATCAAATATTTTGTTTTAATCATATAAATTTGATATAAATTTATTGGGATGACTGTGGCAAACCACCTACTAAGAATAAAACGTTTTATACGTGATTTTATAAAAGCGCAATTTTTTCAAGGAGTGAAAACATGGGATTAGATGCAACTGTTTATTGTAATTGTTTTCAAACGAAGCGAATGAATGTTCTTCCACCCAAGGATTGGGTTATTGAAGTATTAAATGATGGTTCTTTGAATTGCGATAATCCTTTTTTTATACCATGGCTTGATGATGAAATGTGCAACCATAAATATGGCGTGGCATGCGAACATTATCTTGGAAATATAACTCTAATATCAAATCTTCGAAACCAAGTGAATAAATATCAAGAAAATATTCCCATTATCTGGAATGAAATAATATATTCTGGAACACATTGCGGTTCTCATATGAACGTGTCTAGAATAAGTGATTTACACAAAGAAGTAATATTTTTGCAAAAGCTTTCTTTTCAAGAACAAGACAAAGAACGAATGGATAATTTTTTACAGCAGCTTTTGGAGCTTATAGAGGCTAGCAATAAATACAATCATCCTATTTCATTTTAAACTTGAATATCGCTCCTGTGGTTTTCATTCAAAAGAAAAAGAAATTGTTTATATTCCATGAATGACGCAACTTTATCGGGTCATATTTTTCCTAAACCCGCTAAAAGATAGATTTTATAGTGCTTTAGATATCAATGCTTTTATAAAACTCCAATCTCATATTTAAATACTTAGTGAAGTAAACGCCACAAAACTAACTGCTACATCATGATCCAAGACTCTTCTACAACTTTTAGTAAAGACTTTGGGTTATTTTTTCTGCGCACGATTTAGAGGGAATTTCATTATTTGCACTCGTGTAATTCATTTTTGAGTCAGGATTTTTAGCGCTAAATTCTGAGATTTGTAAGGGATTACGTCTATTGAAATTTACCATAATATCATAGCCCCAGCTTCGTAAAAAATTCAACTTCTTGTTTCTGAGGTTTGACTCCGGGTGTCAATTGAACGAACTTTAATTGATAACACACCTATCAATTTTTATAGTAATCCCTGCCGATATATACAAATGTGACAAAATTCTAAAATTTTTTCTACACAAAGAGGTACATTATAAGTTCTGTCTGACATGAATGCCATTTTGAATGCCATTTTTAAGTTATTACGAGTTTGGCATAAATGCCATTTTACCGCGAATTTTGCTTTGTATTTGCGCGTTTGTTTCCTTATTCTCGTAAATACCATCCTGACATTTAATTATACCACTACAATATTTGTCTTATCTTGGAACTGGACGCTCCCTGACATTTGATCAGGTCTACATTTTAGCTTTTTAATTATTCATTCAATGGACCCCACTCGCAAATAAAGGCATATTCTTTTTCTTGACGTGTAATCCATGATAATTTCCCGTTTTTATTTGAGAGAATTATGTTTTCACTCTTTAATGGATAAAAATTTTCTATTAATTCTCCTGTATACCACTTAAAACCTTCTGACTCTTGATCTTCGATTAAACCAGTCCAATAACCGTTATTTTGTTTAGCAATAGACGTAACAAATTCTTTTTCTTTCGCGTTGCTAATTGTTACTAGATGACCTTTAAGTAATTTACAAACTTTCAATGCATTGGTATAAGTTAGTTTCTTTTCACTAACTAAGTACTGATGTCCTTCAAAACTTTTTATGTTAGTAAAAGCAATATGTTTATCTTCGAGTATATTATATACGTCACTAATTGCTAGCCTTTGGTCACTTTGTGGAGAAAGAATAATAAGTAAAAGAATCAAAGTTATTATATAAATCATTATTGTGGAAAGAGAAGTTTTTTGTTGTAAACTCTTCAGTTGTGATTTACGTTTTGTTTTGATTGGTTCTCCATTAATAAACCGCTGCAATTCTGCTGCTAATTCCTTAGCATCCTGATAACGATCTTGCGGTTTTTTTTCTAAGCATTTAAGGGAAATAAGTTCTAATTCAACAGGTACTCTTTTTTTTATTCTCGAAGGAGGAACAGGAGCTTTATTTAAAATTTGTTGAACTATTTTTGGCGAAGTACTCCCTGTAAATGGTAAACGTTCGCACAATAATTCATATAAAATAACCCCAATAGAATATATATCCGAATATTTATTTACTCTAGTACCTTGTGTTTGCTCTGGCGACATGTACTGAACTGTTCCCATCATAGCACCGCTTTTAGAAAGCTGTTGCGAGTGTTGACTAACTCGCGCTAAACCAAAGTCCACAACTTTCGGTTCAGTGCCTTTCATCATTATATTTTCTGGCTTTAGATCACGGTGAATAACGCCATTTTTGTGTGCATAAGAAATTGCTTGAGCAACTTTAGCTATAATCTCAGCAATGCTACGCATAGAAGGATGTTCATTTTGAACAAATTCATGTAAATCATCACCATCTATAAATTCCATTGCAAAATATGGATAATTATCTTTGTAGCCAGAACCATAAATATTCACAATATTAGGATGTTTTAGTTTTGCAGTTGTTTTTATTTCACGCAAAAAGCGTAATTTACCTTTTTCATCATCTTGTTGCATTACTTTCAACGCGACTTTACGTTTTAATTGGAGATCAACAGCACTATATACGCGCCCCATGCCACCTTCTCCAATGATTTTACCTACTTCATAACGATCAAATTTCGTTGTGTTTTTCGATTCATTATTATTCATTGCTCTACCTAAGATTATATATATAAAATCCATTAAAAAAACAAAGAGTATTACTTGTTCGGGATAAGCCAATCGTAAGTTTATTTGCTCCTTGTTTTACATACTGTGAAATATCAAAAAAATGGACTACTGGACCTAAATTAAGAATTTGAAAGTTCTGAGTTACCAGTTTGTTATTCAACTGGACATTAATTCTAGTATTAGATTTTCCTTCTGAGCTACCAGCAAAATGCTGTAAAGCCAAAAATACTTTTTTTGTCACAGGTTCTTTTATATTAATGTCTAAAACCATCGGCTCGATAGGATTATTAAGCATAAGGCTCTGGTATCTTTGATTAAAAAAATTATAAGATGTTGCTGAATTGTAAGAATTCACTAGAGATTTTTGTATATACATACTCGCAAGAACTGTACGATTTTGTGATGGCAATTCTGGTCTTCGACGAGAACCCCATTCGCAAATAACAAAGTATTTATCCTTGTTTTGTCTCTTACTCCACATTGTCTTTTGGTCATCTATTTTCGCCGTTACCACGGCAGTACTTTTGTCTTCACCCTTTCCAAAAGGATTATGAATAAAATTCCAATTAGTATTTGAAATAGACTCTCCAGTAATCCACTCAAAATCATTTTTTTTATTTCTTTCCAGAGCAAGCCAATAAGCTTTTTTATTTTGCAATAAAGAGGTAATAAAATCACTTTCCTTGGTCGTTGTTACTGTTAAAGGATAGCCTCCAATAGCAGCGCAAAGTTCTTTTGCTGCTAAATAACTTTGTCTTGTATTCATCACAAGGTATTCGTGTTTAGAAAACACTCTAATCTTTTCATATTCGATGTTTCGCTTTTTTAAAATTTTGTATATATCACTTTTTTTATATTTCTTTTTATTCCTTTTCCTCGCTTTAATTTTTTTGAATTTGTATTTTTTTTGTCTTTGCTCTTCTTGAAGTGCTTCTTGTTTCTTCTTAAGTGCTTCTTGTTTTTTCTTAAGCGCTTCTTGTTTTTGTGTAAGTTTCTTTTGGTTATTTTTTTCTCTAAGCACTTGCTCTTTTTTTCTTTGGTCTTCTTGCTTTTTTTCCTTAAGAATTCTCTCTTTTTGTTCAAGTGCTTTTTGTTCAAGTGCTTTTTGCTCAAGTGCTTTTTGTTCAAGTGCTTTTTGCTCAAGTGCTTTTTGTTCAAGTGCTTTTTGTTCTTCTCTCTCTTTTTTCTTTTGCTTTATTGGATCACTTACTTGTTCTCGATCTTCTATAAATTCACTGTCGTCTATTAGCACTTGGTAACGATCAACAGTCTCACTCATTATATTTTTTGTTGCCCATGATAATAGTAAGATAGATGCTGCAATAATTAAATGTTTATGCTGCGATAAGATACGTTTACTACGGCGAAAAAGGGCATTCTTTGGCGACATAGCTACTGATGATTTTCCAATAAGAGATCTTTTTAAATCGCGAGAAAAAGCGCGTGCATTTCCATAACGATCTTGCGGTTTTTTTTCTAAAGCTTTCAAGCATACATTTTCTAAATCTTTTGAAACTCTCTTATTAAGTTGTGATGGTGGAACAATTTCCTTGCGCATCATTTCAACCATTAGATTAGCAAAGTTCTTACCGCGAATTGGAACTGCCCCAGTTAGTAACTCGTACAAAATAACACCCAGTGAATAGATATCGGATTGGTTGTTTAGTCTCTCCCCTGAAACTTGTTCCGGTGACATGTAATGTAATGTGCCGATAAATTGTTCTGTTTTAGATAGTTTTTGCGAAGATTTTGATAGTTTTGCCAAACCAAAATCCATCACTTTTGGTTCGCCATCGTCAAGTAAGATATTGTCTGGTTTTAAATCACGATGGATAACTCCATTTTTGTGGGCGTGGTCAACTGCTTCAGCAATTTTAGCTATCATTCTTACAATTTGTCGTAAAGGCAGTTTTTCTTTTTTCATCAAAGCTTTGAGCGATTCCCCTTCGATGAAAGGCATACTAATAAAGGCGATATCTCCGTCATTTCCCGATTCGTATATTTCTAATATATTGGGATGATTTAACTTAGCCATTGTCAAAGCTTCACGTTTAAAACGCTGTAAACTAACTTCGGTTTTCTTTTCTAACATTACCTTCAAAGCAACTATCCGTTGCATATTAGTATCTAGAGCCTTATAAACCTTTCCCATACCTCCTTGGCCGATTACTTCTATTATTTCGTATTGCTTAATTTTTCTCTTTGATTTAGAAGTAACTACTGAATTTTCTCCACTATTTTCCATATCAAGCCCCAAATGTCATTTGATTGATACCCAAATATATTTTTTATACTAGAGCGCGTTATCAATTAAAACATTATGCTGAAAAATTCGCAACTGACCGCAGCTCTGCGCCTAACTCTAACCGTAGTCGTAGCAAAAAAAAGTAAAGTGTTTTTAATACAGAAAGCGAAAAATTTCATCTTTTGTACACCATACTTACAAAAACTCTAAATTCTGGCGATGATTACAGCACCAATTTTATAATAACTTAACTTTAGTTTTTATATAACTTTTAAACTAATTGATAACACGCTTAGGCATGTCATTCACCTTTCCAACGACATGATACTCTTGACACTAATTCACTCTGATATTTACACTACAACCTTCAAAACGTTTTACTATTATCTAGGGCGTGTCCACACCCTAGTAATAAATTCCGAATAATAACTCGCCTTATCAAAAAAAAATGATTCAATATTTTAACATTTCAAATTAGGGTGTCATCGATTAGAAAGTCCGTAAATTTGACCGTATCTGCGATCGTAGTCGAAGTAATTATAGCATTTTACAAAGCATAGAAATGAACTAATAAAGTTTTTCCGTTCTCGAGAATCAAGGATCTTCATAATTTGCGCAGCATCAAGATCGCAGCAGATTGTTGTAAGCGTTCAGGGATTTAGGATTAAGAGTAAATGACTTTGTTGTAGCCAGCAAGAGCTTTATGATATTCTTTTAAATTTGCGTAAAGCACGGTTGTTGTAAGCATTTAGATTAAGAGTAATGACTTTGTTATAGTATTTAAGACTTTTCTGTGTTTTTTTACTTCTAAAACTTACATATCCTTTAATAAAACTATTATCCTCATCTTCACTAGGGCGTGTCATCATTCAATACAGATAAAAATATAACGGATTCATTTAATGATACGCCAGTAGTATTGAGCCCGCGCCCGTTTGCGAGCCCGCGCCCGAAAACTTTTTGAGAGCGACAGAAAGTGATTTATTGGTTCAATACTAGTTTTTTGCGATGGAAAAAGAAACTTTGCTTCTTTGATAAATTGTTAGTGAAAGTTTCGGAAACGAGCTCGCAAACGGGCTCGGGCTCGAAAAAACACACAATATTTTGAATGATGACACGCCCTATATTCAGCATCTAGAAAATAATGTATTAAATTGTTCACTTTTCTCTAAATATTGATTTCGTTTATAGTATATTTAAAAACTTCCATGACTTTATTAAGAGTTTTACGTCTACTATTTCTTTCTTTTTCGAATTAATTCAATGCCAGACTCGTAATAACTTAAAACGTAATAATCATCCAAGATAAGACAAAAGTTGTAATTCTTCTAGTGAAAATAAGTTTTGCCCTTTCTTATCTTCTATGTACCTTAGCATTACTACTACTATTATCTTTCTATTGTACCTTGTGTCTGTTACCCACTTGCTGCGAAAATTTTTTACTATTACTTTAAATTTGTTATTTTTAAATTCTACAACCGCTTGCTCTTCTTCGACAACTACTTCTTTTTTTGCTCTTTGCTTTCTTTTGATCGCTGCTTTTTCAACGACTACTTTTTGTTCTTTTTTGATAACAGCTTTTTTAACAACTCGCCCGTCTTCTTTGGTACCTCTTCTTTAATTCCTAGTACTTCCTGTAATTCCTCTTTTCTAAAGAAATCTCCCCAATACTTTCTCAAACTTAGAAATGTTTTTTTGGCTTTTTCTCTGTTTTCATTGGTATCTTTCAACCACTCTGTACAAAATCCTTTTGTTACTAACCTAAATTTGCTATCTTGATTTTCTAATTTTATCATAGCCATAACCTTTATTTTAGTTTTGAAGTTATGGCTATTTTCCTTTTTTAGCACATTTTTTCTACCTTTTTCTTCTTTCACCCTTTATTTCTCAATATTCTTATGCAACGGACTCCGCTTATTATGAATGACAAAGATACTTTATTTGCCAATAAGGTACTAGAGCTAGGATTTATCGACAAGCAAAGATTGAAAAATTGCTATGCAATTCAACAACAATCTATGCAAAAAGGAATAACACTTACCCTAAGTCAAGTAACAGTCAAGCTCGGCTTTATTACCCCTCAACAATTAATAACCATAGGAAAAATTTTGCAGAAGCAAACATCACAAAATAGCGCTATGTTAATGAATCCTACAAATCCAACATCTCATTTTGAAAATAAACAAGTCTCTGGTATTACCACTTATGATAATGCATCTCCACTAAGAAATACTAGTCACGATATCACAATAGCTGATTCCAATATTGCAAACGATAATGATGGTTTTAGTGATAGTTTGGAAGCAAATAACAGCGCCTTACCGATGAGTAGCATTGAAAATGAACAAGTCTCTGGTATTACCACTTATGATAATGCGTCTCCACTAAGAAATACTAGTCACGATATCACAATAGCTGATTCCAATATTGCAAACGATAATGATGGTTTTGGTCATAGTTTGGAAGTAAATAACAGCGCCTTACCGATGAGTAGCATTGAAAATAAACAAGTGTCTGGTATTACCACTTATGATAATGCATCTCTACTAAGAAATACTAATCACGACATTACAAGAGTTGATTCCAATATTGCAAGCGATAATGCTCATTTTGGTGGTGGTTCGGAAATAAATAACAGCGCCTTATTTACGAGTAGTATGATTGGGCATGGTAAGAGAGAGTTAATGAAGCCAAAAGAGTGCTTCAATCATTATATAATCGAAGAAAAACTGGGTGCTGGCGGCATGGGAGCCGTGTATCGCATTCGCGACGAACGTCTAGGTCGTAGTGTCGCTCTCAAGGTAATTTTGGGATCGGGGGCGTTAACAGAAAAACAAGTTCAACGTTTTTTAAAAGAAGCACGTGCAACAGCCTCTTTAAAACACCCTAACATCGTCGAAGTTTACGAAATCGGTTCGCATCCGCAAAACTACTTTACCATGGAGCTTATCAAGGGACGCTCTTTATCGTATTTAATACGCAGTAAAAACTTTACACCACGCAAAGCTGCAATTATTATGTCTAAGTGTAGCAAGGCCATACATTATGCTCATGAACAAGGAATCGTTCACCGCGATATAAAACCGTCCAACATTATGATGGAGAATAACCAAGAACCAAAAATCATGGATTTTGGCCTCGCGAAAAAATTAGAAGAAGAACAACCACTATCAAAAACGGGAGATGTTCTCGGCACTCTTACTTACATGTCTCCTGAACAAGCAAACGGCAAAAATGTAGACGCACGCAGCGATATTTACTCTCTTGGCGCATCTCTTTATGAAATACTATCAAAAAGACCTCCTTTTCAAGGAGGAAGTTCTATGAAATTGATGTGTCAGATTTTTACGGAAGACCCTATTGAGCTATCTCTTTTGAATCCAGACATTCCTAAAGATCTCGAAGCTATCTGTTTGAAATGTCTACACAAAAAACCAGAAAAACGCTATGCAAATGCAAAAGAATTGGCCAAAGATTTAGAGAATTTTATACATAATCGTCCTGTCAATGCGCAACCAATTACAAATTTGGTGCGAATCAAAAAAAGCATCGTCCGCAATAAAATGTTAACATTTCTTATCGTCTTTATTTTGACGAGTTTATCGGCCATTGCATTTCTCGCTGAAAGAGGTCGCCGATTTGCACAAAAACAGCAACAAGAAGCAGAAAAAGCAAAAAAGACAGCAATCACCGCTCAGCAAAAAACCGAAAAAGAAAAGCAAAAAGCACAAAAAGAACAACAAAAAGCCAAAGAAGCTGAAGAAATCGCCAAAAAGCTCAAAATAGAAGCTGAAGAAAGTTTATACAAGGCAAATTTAATTATCGCAAATATCCGCAATGAAAAACGACAAATTCTCACAGTAAACAATGTTTTAGAGAGAACACTCAAGAAATTTCCTGATGCAGAATACTTATGGGAATATCAATGGCAAAAAAATCGTAGTCACCATGAGTTACCACATTTCATCAGCAACATAATGCCAGAACTAAATATCAAAGAGGCAAGAGTAAGTAACAATAACTTAATTGTTATCAATCACAACGAAGGCGCTTCTTTTTTCAATTTAAACAAAAAATCTAAAGGTCGTTTGTTGATTCCCACTTCTTATGGAACAAGAGCCTGCGCTATAAGTCCAGACGGATCTCACATTGTTGTTGGCGATGTTTTGGGAAAAATATTTACGTGGAATAGTAATACTTGGAAAAAAACCGTTTTCTCGGTTGCTGCAGAGCTCTCTGCGCATTTAAAAGAAAAAGCAAAATTCCAACAACAAATTAACGATATGTGTTTTAGTAAAAATGGTTCGAAGATACTTATTGCTCGACAAACAATAGATCAAATCAACTTCTTTGATAAAACAAATCTACAAAGTTTATCTTACACAAAGTCATTGATACTTGTCGACATAAAAAGTCGTAAAACTCTCGCTGCCTTCTCAATTCCACAAGAACACCTTCAAGGACAAATGGTAAAAGTTAAACGTAGTAAAAACATAAAATTCATCAACGCTGATTTTACTTGCTGCGATATTGCTGATAACGGAAAAATAATTATTGGTGGTGCACAAAACAAATATCTCTATGCATTTCATTCTAAGAAAATGCGATTTTTTGGTCCCCACGAAACATTTATAAAGCAGTGTAAAATACACCCTGTGCATAAAAATATTGTCATAAGTTCAAGCGCGCGCAAACTATATTTTTGGCAGCAAAATCTATGGAAAGATACCCAAAGTAATCAACAAAATTCCAATAATAGTCTTGTCAAAACAATTACGTTTAAAAGCCTTATTACTGATTTTGATATTAGCCCTGACGGAAAAGAAATTATTATCGCAACGCAAAATGGTAGTATCCACTTATGGAACATAAACATTAAAAATACAAAGAAAGCAGTTCTGACAATTGATCGCGGCAAAGATATACCTCTTACTGGACATACCAAGCTAAACTCTTGTATGTTCGTCAATAATGGTAAAAATATTGTCTCTGGAGGTAACAACATCAAGTTATGGAATACAGATATCTCGTCAAAGCCTATCCGCAAAAATCTTAACAATTTTACACGATTCTGTATATTCCATCCAGATTCTCAAAAAGTTGTAGTGGGTCAACTCTCATCGCTAGCTTTGTTTGATAGTACAACTGGAAAAAATATTACGCGCAACGGACGTGATAGGTTAACCGGACATTTTTCTCTCATAACCCATGCTGCGTTCAATAAAATGGGAATACTATATACTTGCGGATTTGATAAATCAGTAAGTGTTTGGGATTTAGAAAAATTCGAACGGCGGCAAACAAAATTTGTTGGTAATGCAGGAATAGAAAGATTCGCAATCGTTAACAATGATAAACGAATTATTGCTGTTGGCAAAAAAGGATGGATTTACGACTTAGAACTTGATGGCGATGGTGCTATTATTAGCAATAGTGCACATAAAATAAAAGATATGATAAAGAACACCAAATACTTCTATGCTAAAAGTAAGCAAGATTTAGTTAACATTTCGTGGAACGGTAGGGACCTTGTTGCTGTAACAGGCAGAAATAAATGGCTGTACTTAATAAATTCAAAAACACTTAAACTTAAAAAAGCGATTAATATTAACGCCGAAGATAGAAAGTGTTTATTGCAATACGACGAACAAACAAATAGTGACTACATTTTTCTGACAGACAAAGAGCACATAACAAAATATAAAATTATAGGTGATAAACTCAAACCACTTGTGCATTTTTCTGATCACACGCGTAAAGTATTGCATCTTACAACAAATCCCAAAACTGGTCAGATGATCAGTTGCGGTGAGGATGGTTTTCTTTATCTATGGCCACGCCTAGAACAAAACATGTACAAAAATCGCAACAAAGACGAAGCCATAACACTCAATTCATATTTTTCATTTAGTACAGAAGGAGTTTTCTATGGTTGCTCTTTCGATGCTAAAGGCAATAAAATTGCAGCTAACGGAGCTGACAACGTAAATCATTCACAAAAAAATTACCCATTTTTTGGTATTTGGGATGCATCGGGCACAAAGTAATATTTTTTGGCGGTTATCATTTATAAAAGAGATCGCGAGTACTCAAGGTACAATAACAAAAATTTATCGGTAACTTTATGAATCAAGAACAGCCTAATTTAAAGAACGAAATTCTTCGAGAGTTGTACAGAAAACGTGTTTCCGTAGCTAGAATATATACTCCCATTGACAATGTTATGGATTTTATTAATATTCAATATGTACGACAAGGTTTATTCAAAACCGTACTTGATAGAACTAATATTCGACATTAGGGTTTAATTCAATACCAGACCAGGGTCAGTAAACGGTACTGCAAGGCTTAATTTAAAACAATTGCAAGTAAGCAGATTTTGTAAAGACTGTAAATAAAGGCTTTGCAAAAGCAATTGTGTCTATTCATTTTATTTTATTTGAATTACATGCCATTCAATAAATAATCGATTTAGATTTTTTCTGCCAATATTTTCGTTTTTTATACTTAGCTAGTTTAGACTTAAAAATAACAAAATAAGAGTTCTTTCTTATTTTATTGAACAATTAACAAAAATTATAAGCTTTACAAAGTCTTTATTTTATCAATGACTTACTATGGAATGTTTCTAGTTACCACCTCTTAGATCGACCAGTTACTGTATCTCCTGTTTTTCCTATATCTAAGTACTGTTTATTGGTCCTGGTCTGGCATGAAGATTATAAATAATCGCCAGTATTTTTTCAATGACAACGAGGACTTTGATCTCTATCTAACAATGCTAAATAAAGCGCGAGATAAGTACGGTGTATGTATTCATGGATTTTGCATGACAAATAACCATATCCATTTGATTTTAGGCACGCTAGAAAATAAAAACCTATCTCTTTTTATGCAGTACAGCCAAGGTTATTTTACAAAAGCATACAACAAAAAGTACAAAAAAACGGGGCACTTTTGGAGAGGAAGATGCCATTCAACTATCATAGAATCAGAAGAGTATTACATGAATATTGCCTTTTTTACGTCGAACTAAATATGACGCGCAATGGTGTAACTAAACATCCTAAAGAGTGGCGATACTCTAGCTACGGACAGCATGATTATGGAAAAGGTATTTTCAAAATAGATTACCACGATCAATATTTACAGTTAAGTTCTTCACCAAAGCAAAGGCAAAAAAAATACCGTCAAATAATGCAGTCAGCTATGGAAGAAAAAGGCTTACTGAAAAAGCAACAACCACTCACTTATGGCATTATATACGGTTCAAAGCAATTTGCACAAAATATCATTCAAAAACATGCCAATCATAAATACTATGAAAAACGCAAAAATTACAAAGCGCAAGAAAAAGAAATATACACTCTGAGAAAAGCCAAAACCAATATAGATAGTAGCTAGGGAGTCATTCTACTGTAACCCAAAGCGAAATAGCTACGAAAATTTACAATGCTCAAAGTCTGTTTACAACTCTTCAATGTGTCATTTTGTGCACAGAATTCTCTTCATAATTGAGTTTTTATTCAGTTACTATTTTCTCTGTTATTCTCTTTTTCTTGGATTCCATAAATTATCAAACCAACAAAACCTTTATTTTTTTATATAAGTTTGTCTCTGCGATAAGGTCTGTCCCCCTTTTAAATAACTATTTGCGTTTGACGAAGAACAACATTCCATTCTGACACCATTTTTGCTTTATTCTAATCTTTAATGAGTTCTATCCCTTTGTCTGTAATCTTTATTCTAAATTGTTTATACAGATGTCCGATTGCTTGTTTAAACACTTTTTTACTTACTTGAAACTCATTTTTTATATCTTCAGGAGAACTTTTATCATTAAACCTAGATTTTCCCCCAGCGGCTTTAAGATGTTTTAGGATCTTTTCGGCAGTTAAAAAAACATGTGAGCTTTGATTCGGTTGCAAAGAAACATCTATTTTCCCATCCTCTCTGACACATTTTATATATGCTTTGAGTTTTTGCCCTTTTTTGTACTTGTCATAAATCTGATTTTGATAAACTAATCCTGTATACTCATCATTAACAACTACTTTTATCCCCAAATCAATAAAGGCACATATCTCTACATCTACTTCCTGCCATTGAGTAAAAACTCCTGGCCCAACTGTTTCTTTTAAAATTTTTTTCATTTTTCTACCTTATTCCTACGTTTTCTTTTAGTACTTATTCGCAAAGTTTATAGAATCTATCAAAGAGCGATGAACTCAGCAAGTGCTAATTTTTTTAGCAGAATAGATTGCTTCTATTACATCATGTGCTGACCTTCCTGGTCTGAAGCCATAACTGTTTGCCTCAAATTTGGTTTCCCATTCTGACTCTATTACTAATTTGACTAGCATTTGTTGCGCGCGATTTTCCATTGTTGGTATACCAAGTGGGCGTTTCTCCTGTTTTCCAGGTTTGGGAATCCACACTCTCCTGATTGGGTGTGCTTTTTGTTTCAAGTCCATCTATAAGGCTTTCGCTTCTTACTCAATCCTTCCAATATGAGGCTTACGGCTAACTAACCTTCTTTTTCCAAAGAGCACTCATAATGGTTACTTCGTTCCTGATATCCGTTTTGCGTAACCTTAGAATCATGCTTTCTGCCGAGACCCTACGAGAGTGGAATTAATTACGAAATAATTAACCTCTAAGCCTCATCCAAAACCTGTTAATCTGATTAGGTTTTGTTAATACTTACAACAGTTAGAACACATGTTCGATTTCCTATTCATAGTTACCTGTTCGCGGGGATTGCCCACGTCAGATTTAAGGCTTACCCGTTTTTCACCCAGCACAAATAGGCGATTTATCTTCTCTTGCCTACATATATCTAACGGGCAACCAACTAAGCGAAAAACACAAAAAACAAATCAAATCCTGGCTATCGATTATTTATTGAATGGCATGTAATTCAAATAAAATAAAGTAAATAGATGTAGTTACTTTTGCAAAGCCTTTATTTACAGTCTTCGTAAAGACTGCTTGCTTGCAATTACTTTAAAATAAGCCTTACAGTACCGTTTACTGGCCCTGACCTGACACCATTTTCCCCGGTATTTGCACCACTTTTCAAAGCCTTGGAGTTGCGTGAGAAACTGCATGTATTGTTTCTATGCTCTCCAAAATGTTAAGTTCATTCGACTGTAGTTACGAAAACGGTAACAGTCAAAGGTGATCATTACCTTTGGCTGTTACCATGGTGGTTTTAAAATTGATGGTTGTCCTTAATATTTTTTCTTGATTTTTTTCGCAAAACTTCTTAAAACTTCTAGCAAATCGTTTAACTCTTTCTTTAATTTTTTTGATTCTTTCTTTAGTTCTTTCTTAACTTTTTTATCATCTTCCTTCTTTATTCCTTTTCTCATTGTATGAAGTAAATCTTTAACTGCCTGACTATAAGTATTACATCTTTTCAACGCTAGTTTTCTAGCCTTTTTAACAACCTTGTAATCGAGATTATGTTTTTTAGCTTCTATATCTTTTAAATAATCCTCAACTTCTTCTGAACTTGTGACTTGACTCAATAAAGATTTCCAGGCATATTTTTCTTCGTAAGTCTTTTTTCTCAGTTTCGCCAAAGTATCACCAGCTATTGCGGTGTATTGTTCTTCATCAAAATTTGCCTTACTTGCTTTGTTCCATCGATCTCTAGTCTCACTTGAAATGTTAATTTGAGTACTACCGTTGATGTAAGTATCATAAATCTTCTTCATCGACATTATGCCATGATCTCTGGTATAGTAGAGCCATGAGTGCTCTTCGTGAACACCATTTGCCACTTTTCGTGCGATTTCCCACATTTTTTCATCGGCAATAATCTCTTCTACTGTTGGAGTTTCAATTTCGATTTCGTGATAAGTCACTAAAGAATCGATCGCTGGTCCGAAATCTTTATCAAATTTAATATAATCTTCTAACTCTTTATCTCCATATTTTAATCCAAGTTCTTCTAACTGTTCTTTCGCTTCTTTTTTCGACAAACCTTCGATAAAATCCTCATATGCTTCTTTAAATGCTTTTCTTGCTTGTTTTTTTTCTTTAATCCAGTCTTTACGCATGTCGCTCTTTGCGTAAGTATAAGAATTACAAGTAAATATCATCACCAATAACATTATAAAAGTAGTAGCTCTCATTTTTGTATCCTTTATTTAGATTTAAATTATTAATAGCTGTATAATCAAACTACGTGTTTTTTGATTATGAAAAATAATAGCATTTTTCATGCCAAACGAAACTGTTTTTTTTAAAAAAAAAGAAGACAAGCCTACAAGCCATGAAAAAACTGCTCAAAAAGCAAAGAGTAAAAAACAACTGGAATTTTTATTATATTATCATTTTAGAATAGTGTATATTTTTGATAAATTTTATCAAACCAACAACAACAATATATTTTGAAAAAAGTCACTACCTATATATTTTGTGAAATGAAAAACGACAATGGATTGTTTGTTGCTAAGAAAATGAAATTCGCTCGTAAACTGAGGAAATTATTTTCTTTACTTGTTTTGTTTCGCTTGGTTGCACGCGGCGATAGTTTCACGTTGTTTTTGTCTCCTTTACCCCACTTTCCACTAATAAAAATCAAGTTGCTGCTTTTGATTTGTCTTTATTTGCTGAGGTAGGGTCGAAGGCTGGCGCATATCTTTAGGTAAAAGGTTTTTTAATACATCAGGCTATGTTGTAAACGATGTATTGGTGTTTTTTTTAGCAGGACAGGATGTGTCCTCATTTTAGTGACGAGTATCCAAAAGATAAAGCATTGGAGTATTATGATAAAGCGTTAAGCATTGACCCACAACATTCGTGGTCGTTATTGTATAGAGCACATTGCTTACACGATTTGCAAAATTGGGAAGAGGCAGCTAAAGCATACTCTCGGTTAAAGGCAAATTTTTTCTGTGGTAATCAGTCGTGGAGATATGAAATCTTTCTGGAACAAAAAGGATATTGTTATTATAAAGCGGGTGAAAAAAGTAAGGCACTCTCAGAGTTTTCGCATCTGATAGAACGATGGAAAAAAGATACGTATTTGTGCAGAGAAGCTTATGGAATGTATCTTGCCCAAATCGCAGAAAATGTCCCAAATTTTTTAACCAAAGATATGATTCAATTTATTGAGCAACAAGGATGGATAAAATTATACAAAACCTCAAATCTAGTTAAATGATTAAATATAGGTTTTGATTTGATGGAGAAAACGAAACGTGGAGTAGATATTAAGCAAGTCACAAAAAGTTTTTAAGAGCACGCAGCTTGCCTTTGAGTATCATAGCGGCGTTGAGCCTTCGGTTACATAGCTACAGTTATGCGCCTCTCAGGCTTTCCTTGCTCTGACACTCAAATTCTACGCTGACTTGAAACGTGCTCAAAAACTTTTTGCGACTCACTTAAAACATTGAATAAAACGAAGATGGCAACCAATAACGTCATAGAAATTTTACTCAATTTAGTAATGAAGCACCTGTTATCTAACAATCCTTTGATTCTTTCTTCTAATGTCCATTTTGGCGAAAAAAATCTCACAGCTAATAAAGGATATTGTACTGGTAATGTCTTTTCTGCTAAATTGAGTAGACACTATGAAAAATAGTGGCAGAATGACAAGAGAGATTAAGGCTCCCATAAAAATAGCACTTCTTAAAGGAGCCAATTTCAGTATCAACGTCGAGTTTTTTATTGGTTATGGCAAGGTTCGTGATTGTTGCAAAAATAGCCATAGCAATTCCTAAAATTGATAACAAAACAGCCTTAATAGTAGCTGTTGAAAAGAGGAGAGTTCTGTGCTTTTAGAAAATATAGACGAGGAATTCATTGAAAACACTACACCTCTAATTCCCATAGATAAAAGCATTGTCTTGTTTTATTGTGTTAAAAAATTAACTGAGCACATCAATCACTTAAATTGTTCCTTGTTTCAAAAAATGCAAAAATATGTTTTGTTCTGGCAATACAAGGAATATCGTAAAAAAATAAATTGGCGCAAAAAAAACGTTTTTTTATGTATGACAAAGATAAAAGAGCTTTTGCCCGAGTTAAATCATCTATGGCAAGATCCAAAAGCATCTGGTGTTACTGATTCTTCGAAAGTCAAAAATAACGATATTTTGCTTCAACAAATCTACAAGAGTAAATCATGTACCGTTCATCAAAGTATTGTTGATTGGCGGCTTATTACCTTGGCTTTATTAAGCGATCGTTTACAACCAGCTCGTATTATTGTTCCTTATATAAGAAGTAATATGCAAATGACTGAAATTGAGAATACTCATAGTGCACTTCATCAGTTATCAACAGATGTGAAAAATATTATTTCTTCTCCACTTATTGAGCGTGATGTAATAGATATGTTTTTGTACCGCGTGCGCAATCTTTGTGTTACTTTAGAGGAAAACTGTCCACAGGGTACGAAGTTCGAATATTTTTACATGTCAGTAGAGTAGAAGGGCAATTCAATGGAAGAAAAACTACAACAAATACTAAACGAATTTAAAGAAAATGAAGGGAATCTTACTATACTTACAGGTGCGGGGATTTCTGTTGAAAGTGGTATACCTACATTTCGGGGAGCTGACGGATACTGGACTGTTGGTTCGGTAAACTACCAATTTCAGCAAATCGGTACATTTACTTTTTTTGAAGATAAGCCTCTTGAAAGTTGGAAGTGGTTTTTGTATCGCAAGGGAGTATGTGGTCGTTCCAAACCTAATCTAGGGCATATGGCAGTTGTTGATTTTGAAAAACACTTACAGGATCGTTTTCGACTTATTACGCAAAATGTCGATGGTTTACATCTTCTAGCTGGTAATTCTGAAGAAAAAACCTTTCAGGTTCATGGTAACATTAATCAGATGCGCTGTTCCAAAGAGTGTAGTTACGACATTTATGATATTCCAGACAAAGTGCAAGTTCCAGACCGAAATGCCTCACTTACAGATGAAATGATAAAACTATTGTGTTGTCCTAAATGTAAGGCGATGACCCGTCCTCATGTTCTTTGGTGGGATGAATCTTATAATGAACATCATTTTCGCATTCACAGTACGCGAGCATGGGTAGATCAAACTGATTTACTCATTACTGTTGGGACTTCCGCTTCGGCTAATGTTGCGTGCACAACAGTATACCAAGTAAAAGATAATGGTGGCTCTCTTATTGACATAAATCCAGCATACAGTCCACTCGGTGATATTGCCAAACACAGTCACAGCGGTACTCAGTGTACTGGTACAAGCAGTGAATATTTGCCGATTATTCGCGACTTCTTGTTAAGTTAAAAAACAATTACAATTTTGTAGCGAGATTGAGTGATTATTTTGTAAATTTCTATGTTGGTTTTTGAACCGAGTGAAGAGTTGCAATTCCTGCAGTAAGTTTTTGAAATGAATAGTCTATAAAGCCAGTTTTTTCTAGTAGTTCTTCTATGTTTTTTTGACCTTGGTATTTGAGAATTTCTTTTTGAACATGATTGTAGTTTGCTTTTTTTACTAATTTTCGTATTAGAGGAAATACTTTTAAATATTTTTGATACGCGCTTTTCGCAAATCCTTTTTCTGGCATAGATAATTCAAGTAGGACTAATTTGGCGCCTGGTTTTAAAACGCGAAACATTTCTTTTGCACAGCCATCGCGATCATCCATATCATCTATAGCAAAAGCTATAGTTACTGCTTCAAAGTAGTTATCTTCATATGGTAGCTTTTCACCGTTTACTTTTTCGAGTTTTACTCTTTCTTGTAATTTGTTTTTATGTATTCGGTTTTGTGCTATTTCAAGCATCGATTGATTAATATCGCAACCAATAATTTTAACTTGTGGTAAGTGTTTTGCTACGCTTATTGCCACAGCACCTGTTCCTGTTGCAATATCAAGAACATAACCTTGTTGTATATCTGATAAGAGGTAAGCTACTTTGCGACGCCAACGGCGATCTATACCAAAGCTCAAAAAAGAGTTCATGAAATCATAGTAAGGTGCTACTTTATCGAAAGTACTTTGTGGAGTAGCTGGACGTTTCATGGTAAACCTTTCTACAAAGAACATAGTAAAGCGTAACGAGAAGCCTCGTTACGCTTGCTTGTTAAAAATGAGATTATGCTTTTCTTTACGATGAGTGCATCGCTTCAGCAGGATTTAGTTTGGTGATTTCACGGCAGGCTAATAGAGGTGCGATTAAGCCTGTTATTAATGCACCAGCTATCGGTAGAAGTAGAGATTTCATATTTAAAATAGCCAACACTTGAGGACGTAGCATCCCTTGATTAAATATATCTACGGCTGAAGCTATTTCTAAAGGAAAAAAGTATAACGTTAGAGAAGCTGTTATTCCAATAGCACTACCAACAATAATTCCGATAATAACAATGGCAAAGGATTCTATACACACCATGAAAATCAGTTGCGATGATTTTGTTCCCACTGCTTTCATGATACCGAATTCTTTTTTGCGTTCCATAATTGACATAATAAAAACATTGAATAGTATTAGAATTACAGCTACATAAACAATCATTAGAATAAAGTGAACAACACTATTTTCAAATTGAATAAACTGCACTATTGCTTTTAGTAAATCTTGCCAAGAAAGAACTTCAAATTCTTTTTCAAACTCAATTCCTTTTTCTGTCTTTATGAAATTGTCTTCAATATCTTCTTCTACAAATAGATCATTGTCTTTTTCAGACACTAGCTCCCCATAAAAACTTTTGTGTTTTTTTAGAATATTTTTAATCTCGTTTGTGGTTTTTTGTAAACCTTTATTTCCTTTCAGACGAATAGCTAATTCTGAAATTTTTTGGCTCTTATAGCCAGTTAACTCACCAGCCGTTTTTCTAGTTACAATAACTAAATTTTGGTTTAGCTCTGGATTCCCTAAATCTAAAATGCCTTTTATTTTTAAGTTTCTTGCTTCCAAAGACCCGTTATAACCTTGCACCATTATTGTGATTTCGGAGTTGAGCTTAGCAGAAATTCGTTGGGCAATGGTTTTTGTGATTAAAATAGTGTCTTCATCCTGATCTTCAAGAAAATGACCTTCTTTAATTCCACGATAGAAGAAAGTTACCTTCTTTTCATTTGATGGTTCGATTCCAACGACAAGGCAACCAGATGAATAATTCTCATAGCTAATAAGAGCTGATGATAAGATTCTTGCAGTGACTCCCTCTACAGAAGGAAGTTTACCAATTTGTTTTTGCATGTCGTCTGTTTTTTCAATGAAACCTGCTAAACTTTTTTCTTTGTCGAATCCTTTGCGATGAACCTGAATATAACTTGTAAATGTGTTCACACTTGATTTAATGATTTGCTCTTGTAAACCATTTATGATAGCAATGAACAGAATTAATATACCAATGCAGAATCCTACTACAGCTATGCTCAGACCTGTTCTGCGTTTGTTGCGCCAAATATTACGCCATGCCATTTTGTAAATAGGCATCTTTATTCTCCTAAACAAAATTCATTGCTTGAACAATTTCCATCTTCGTTGCTTTTTTCGCTGGGTACAAGCTGACAATCAAAGTTACACATATAACAAGGGCAAAACATCCAAGTGTTGCAAATAAAGAGAACTCTGTATATATCGTAGGGTCTAACGAAATTGCCCATAGTGAGGCACCTTCTAACATATAAGAAACATCGATACCTTGAGTTTGACCCATATAGAGAACAGGAGATATTAGTATACTCCCGCAAATACAGCTAACAATGGAGAGCCACAAAGATTCTGCCAAAATAAGTGATTTTAAATTTGATTCTTTCATTCCTATTGCTAACATAACACCAAATTCATGTACTCTTTCAAATACAGACATGAGAAGAGTAATTACAATTCCAATAGATGTTACAACGAATAGAGTCACTACAAAAAAGACAATAAACACATTATCTACGCGAATAAAATCGACTAAATTGGGGTGAATTTGGTCCCAAGTTAGAATTTCAAACGAAGAAGAAAAATCGCTTTTAAGTTTCTCTGCTAGTGGTTTCATATCACTATAATCGTTAACAACGATAGCTACTTCAGAGAACTGAGAAGAAGAATAAGAAAGCATTTTTTGCGCCATCTTGTGATGAATAATAACGGTTCGCGCATCGTATGTAGGTATTAACGTTTGGAATATACCGCGTACTTGGAATAGGTTCTGTTTTATTTCTCCTCCAGCACTTTGTAAGGTAACCACCATACTACTACCTATACGAATATCAAAATGCTCAGCCATTTTTTTTCCAATTAGAACACCTGGTAAGTGAAAAACATGAGGATTGTTATCCAAATACCCTTCAAGATAGTCTGTTTCTTTTAAGTAAGATCCCTCAACTAGTGGACCTTTGTTTTTTACTTCGTTGTGAAAAACAGAAATAGTCGGTTCGGTTTTGGGATTGACTCCCCAAAGAGTAATATTTTGTGCTTTGTTAGTGTAACTCGCTAGGCCAAGGCTTTTGATGCGCAGAGAGTATGCTTTTACTTCGTTATAGCTGCGCATTTTTTCTTCCATTTTAGAATTCCACTCAAGAAATAAATCGGACTTTAAGACAGAATGGAAGGTCTCTTTGTGAATTTGAATATGGCTCGTTCCTGCCTTTACGGAATTAGCGATTATGCCTTTGTGGTAGCCTGTCGCTAAGCTAACCATATAAATCATGAAAGCAACACTAAAACTCATGACACATAAGGTAATGAGTGTGCGGCGTCTGTTTCTCCAAAGATTGCGCCACGCAATTTTTGCTATTATCATTTCATCTCCCAAATTGCTACCTCCTGAAGTGTCCTGATTGCGACGTGAGTCTATCCCGAACCAATCGCTTCCAAACAGAATAAAGAGGCTAAAAACAGTTACAACTATATTTAATATGTTAAACTTGGTAAGTAGTAAAAGAGTTATTATAAATCCTACAGATATCAACATGTCTATTTTAAGACAATAATTTCCTTTAGCGCCATCATTTACCTCAATTAATTTCAAGCAGTTTATGACAACGGGGATTAACCAAATCAAAGAAATAAGAACTTTTAGAGGAACTAGGTTAAAAATTGCTATTGGAATAAGTGCTAAATAAGCAACAACAGTACAAGCAAGTGTAAAAATACTCGCTGATTTCCACGAAGAAAAAATGGTTGCAGATGTTGTTAGATTCGCAGCTTTATCTCCATAGTAATCAGGAACGTTTTTAAAGAAACCTTTCGCCATAAACCATACAGTTAAAAACAACATCATGGCGATGCTCTCTGTTGAAAACAACGGATCGGAAGTCTGTTGCGACAAAACGCCTAGTACGAAAGGAGAGACTACCGCCAAAGAAAATACCCACACGCCAATGATAGGGCGGCCTTTTAAGCGCAGAGGTGGAAACGAATATTGATGCACTAATGGTTGTACTAAGACTGCAAATATTAAACAGGGTAAGTTCATAAAGGCTGCAATAATTATTTTTAAGATATTACACACAATCAAGGATCTATATAGATTGCGATATCCTAATCTAGCAACTAAATAAAGTCTTCCAGGAAGATTATAGGCATCTTCTTTGAAATCTGTATACGTATTGTGCAAATTTGCAGAAAAGCTCCACAAGAAACTTAGTAACGCGCCAAATAAAATAATAGGCGCATAAACATTGCCAACGTAGCTATAGCCTAAAGCGTAAGCAAGTACACCAACCATACAAGTGCGCGGTCGTCCCAACATAACAATAATTTTATATTTATCTATAAAGTTATGTTCTAACTCCACTCCACTACAAACATAGTCAATTTTTAAGTCTGTTGGTAGTTCTTGAAATTGTCTAAGAGTAAGTTTTTTTGAAAGCTGTGGTAAACTACTTGGTGTCGACAATTCTGCCGTCCTTAATGGAAATAATTTTTTTTGCTGCTTCCATTACCATAGGATCATGAGTAGAAAATAGGAATGTTACCTCGTACTTTTGATTAAGTTCTAACATTAAATCAATTAGGTCTTTTCCCGTTTTTGAGTCTAAATTTGCTGTAGGTTCGTCAGCAAGAATAAGCTTAGGACGGCTAGCTATTGCTCTAGCAACAGCTACTCGTTGTTGCTGTCCACCAGAAAGTTCTCTTGGAAAAGCATGTTTTTTATCTTCTAAACCTACATCCTTTAATACTTCGTTGACAATTTCTTCTCTTTGTCCTTGAGTTACGCCTTGTAAAAGAAGTACAAATTCTGCATTTTCTTGGCAAGTTAGGACCGGAATTAAATTATAAGACTGAAAAATAAAACCAAGTTTACTTAAGCGAATACTCGCTAGCTGTTTTTTAGACAAAGTAGCGGTATCCTTGTCTTCAATAAAGACACTACCGGATGTAGGGGAATCGATTGTTCCGATAATATTAAGCAAAGTTGTTTTACCTGAACCAGATGGTCCACATATTGCTGTAAATTCACCACTTCCTACAGAGAAAGAGGTATCATGCAGGGCCTCTACTGGCACACCGCGACCTTTGTATGTTTTAGAAACATTTTCAACACGTACTACAGCGCTCATTTAATTTCTCCTATCATAATTTTTATTAGGGTGTGTCGACACGCCTTACTTTAATCATCAACAACCTTATCATTCTTGTAACGAGTAGGAACATTTACAATTCCATCGCTTTTTTTGAACAAAGTGATTGCGTTTAAATAGCGTTCTCGCAGCAAGGCAAAAATATAACCACGCAAATTGACAATTTTGAATTTCGGTGGAAAGGGTTTTTCATGAGGGTTACAAACGACGTCTATAACACAAGGCGTTTCGAGTATAATTGCTTGCTCCATTGCTTGTTTCATCTCTTTGTTGTTTGTTACACGTATTCCTGTAGCTCCTAGAGATTCAGCATATTCAGCAAAATTACAATTAAATAGGTACGACTCATATTCTGGCCATCCCATAACCTCTTGTTCAAACTTAATAGCTGCTAATTTGTTATTATTAAATACGATTACTACGATGGGAAGTTTTTGTTTTACTGCTGAAAGCAATTCTACCATTGTTACTGCAATTCCACCATCTCCAGCCATAACCCATACTTTTTTGCGGTAGAAATTACTAATTGCTATTGCTGCTGGAAGGGAAAATCCCATTGTGGCAAAAGAACCTGTCCAAATAATGGGATTTGGCCGCATAAAAAAACGATACACCCATAAGGTTGTAACGCCTACATCAACGGTTAAAGCAACATCTTTTTTGTGTTTGTCTAAAACGTTTATAAGTGTTGGACAAATGCTCGATGGTTGTATCATATTACCTGAATGTTTCTTCCTGAGTTGTTTTTGCCACCATTTCTTGTATTTATTAGAATATTTCGTTAGAAACTTTTGACGGTGAATACAAACAGAGATTTCGCTTATATCTTCTAGAATAGAAATGAGGGTTTGTTTTGTATCTCCCTGAATTCCAATAGTTTTTTGTTCTCTTTTTCCAAATTGTTTTGGGTTTATGTCAACCTGTATAATTTCAAAATTACCAACGAGACCAAACACTGCAGCGCGATTTGAGCTTCCTAAAATTAGTAAAATCTCACATTGTTCAATGGCGCAAAAAGCTGCTCTATGACCTGAAGCACCTGTACGTCCTACAAAATGAGAGAAGTTTTCGGAGGTAACTCCACATCCTTGCATTGTACAAACCACAGGGGCACATAATTTTACTGCTAGTGCTTCTATTTCTTTTCCTGCACCTTTAGCTCCACCACCAACTAAGATGACAATTTTTTTAGCCTTTTGTAAAACTTTGCTGGCTTTTTGTGTTTGTAGAGCAGTGGGTAGATTAGAAGATAAAACTGTGTCTTGTTGAAATTCTATTTTTGGATTAGATAACAACTCCCAGTCTACACTCAAATGAAGTACTTTTTTCTCGTGCAGAATATAATTCACAGCATTAGCCAATTTTTGTAGAGAGTCTTTATTTGCTTTGATATCTAAACTGGCACATACTACATCTTTAAACAAAGCTTTACTATCAAAAAAATCCAAATTATTGTATTTAGGTGTGATAATTATTGCTGGAGAATAATCGTAGTTAGCATCGTATAGACCATTTAATTGTAAAGGGAGTTCGTAAGCTTCTGTTACAACACAGATGCCTAAAGCTTTTTCCGATTTATAACAAGCTGAGGCCATCATTGACGCTGATTCGCAGTGAACCACAGGAACAAAGTCTAGTTTTGTCTTGTCTATATTTTCTTGCCAAATAGTCGTTTTGGAATTTTCGACACCATATATTTTTTTAGCGCCAGCATTGCTAAAAATTTCAATAATGTTACTAGCAAATGTTTGTTTTTTGCCCTCTGGTGTATATTTTTTATAGCTAATAGGGAAAGAAACAAGAGAAGGAAGTTTGTCTTTACGTTGATTTTCTAGTACTGCGTGCGAATTTTCGATTGTGCCTTTAGCTGATTCACAGTGGGATGCTTGCGCAAACTTAACTAAGTTTAGATCCTTTTCGTCTTCATTTTCAAAGTGGACAATTTTTAATGGCAATCCATATTTTCTTACAGAAAGAAGGTCGGGCATAGACAATTTAAATCCTTCTGAAACAAAGGCGTACGAAAGATTGTGGGGGTAAGCTAGTGCAGCAGAAACTGCTCCTGCAAAGCCATAACCAGGAGCTTGTAAATGAAAAGAAGAAGTTATTTTACGCTCACGTGTAGGCCAATGAAAAAAAACATCATTCCAAATATCTCCAGGCTCAACAGATACATTGGCATCTGTTGGTATACATTTATCTAAAGCTAGAAGCACTTCTTGTGGAATAGTTAATTCAGGCCGCCAATTTGATGCATTTTGAGTCTCCTGTAACCAATCTTTGTCTGTTTGCTGTGAAATCTCTTTTGCTATTTGTGGTACAATACTTGATATTTCTCCCGAAATTGATTGAGTATCAACTTTTTTACGGTAGTAGTGATCGCTTGGAGAAATTTGTGTTATTTTTCGTGATGTAACACCGTTTGTTAATGTCGAAAAATTATAGCTGTGTTCCCCAATAAGTAATATATGATGTGCATCATTAATCAAATTATTACATGGATTTTCTTTGTTGTTATTCCAACGAAGAACGGGATGGTCTTTCACTATGTTAAGAAAGGAAATTGCTTCCGGTAATACAATGATTGGTGCTTGCCACTTGTTTGCTAAGGCCAAAACCTCTTTTTTTTCACCTTCTTTGCCAACTACAATGATTGGTTTTTGGCATTGTATGCGTTGTAGTATTGATTTGCAATCAATCATAGGAAGGTTTGGGGTAAAGTCCGAAGATTGGAAAGAAGGAAGTGCTTTCATATTTACTTTTGTCTTCATGATGTCAGAAGCAAATGCGATATGGGAAGAACAATTGTGAAAAACGGTTTCCGAACAAATTTGTGCGATAAGAGGTGTTTGATCGCGAGAAGTTAACAAATAATTATATTTACAAGAGTTTTGAAATAGAGAGAGTGCGTCTATTTCTTGAAATCCACCTGTTCCTACTTGGTGGCTTGGCACTTGTCCGCTAAGAGCGATCATTTTTGTACAATCTGCTTTTGCATCGTAACAACCCAAAGGTAAGTGAGTCGAACCAGGCCCTGTTGTTCCCATGCATACACCTAAATTACCAGTGATTTTACTATAGGCAGAAGCCATCAAAGCTCCATTCGCCTCGTGTCTAACAGTGATTAATTTTATTTTTTTATGTTTGCGAATAGCATCAATAATAGAATTGAGTGATTCTGCTGGCATTGCAAAAATGTACTTGGCACCTGCTCGATACAATGACTCGACTAGAAAATCTGCCATCCGCGGTTTGCCACTGATCTCCGTCCACAATTGAAAATCTGGCTCTTGCATATTTAATACCCCAATAAACGGTTAGGTTGTCCGCGTTCTACAAAGAAGTGATTTTGTGAATAGAACGAATCTCTTTGTAAAAACTAGTGCCAATTAACTTAGATAAACAGTAACGTAGTTTAAAGTATATTTTTTTTATAATTGTTGAAAGAATAAACAAATAAAGTTTCGATTTATTCCCTCCATCTTTTTTGATTTCTGGAGTGTCTAACAGTGTCATAAAAAACTGTACTTGATATTTCTTATCAATATCAGTGTGTATACTGCAAGCCTCTTTGCTATTTATTTCAAATAGACTGTTGTGATACGGGTGAGGAACAGAATCCATTATTTTTTGCAAACTCTCAGCGACTTGTTGACTATCCCCGTCTTGGTAAACAATAGAATGCATTTTATAAAGAGTTTCTTTCCAGGTTTCTATTGCCGCTCCATAAGCAAATGAACAGCCTTTAGCATTGCTTGAATTCCCTAGTATATGCGTAAAGTACTGTAAGGTAGTGCTGTGAATCCAGGTTCTCCAATATTGTTTGAAGATATTAAAATCTCGAAAAGATTTCCAGGTTCCGCTAACAACGAGGTCTATAGTTTGGATTTCTTGAAAAAAAGCTTTTTCTACACTTTGGAAATTTTTCGTTACAAATCTATCTGTTTGTGATGATTCAAGTAAATGAGCCATGCGCTCAATGAAAGATAAAGTAAGCAAAATACCAGTGCTAAAAAGCGGATCAACGAAAGCAGCAGCATGGGGAGTGAGAATAAATCCATCTCCTAAAATAGTATGAGATGAAAATTGAACACGTCCAGTTCTTATTAGAGGAAAAAGAGGTTCTCTTTTTTCTAGTTGTTCTTTTATTGTTGGAAATTTTTGAATTATTTGCTGCATTTCTTCTTCGGGTGTAATTTTATTGTTGTTAGGGTATTTATCAGTATCAAGCATAAGTCCGATACTGGTAATACCATTATCAAAAGGAATTACCCATATCCATCCACCATCGAAACAGTGATGCATCGTTCCTGCATTTCGTTTATAACGAAAAATGTTTTTTTCTAATAAACTATCGAGATCTTTAACGCCACGAAAATGCCCAAAAATAGTTCGCGACTTGGTTTTTAGTGATGTTTCTTTTTCGCGTAAGTTGAATTTTTTAGCTAAATACGAAGCATGTCCAGAGGCATCAACAACAAGTTTACATAGTACTTGTTTTGCCCCTTGTGGACTTAGTGTAGATATATTTGCAGTATTTGTAGAAGTATCGTAATCAAAGTTTTTTATCTCTGTTTCGTCTATGTAATCAACGCCGTATTTGGCAAATTTAGATACTAAATAAGAGTCGGCATCAGATCTCAGCATGTGAACGTCTGGACCAATAGGTAAAGGAAATGTTTCGAACATTAATTGTTTACAAGGTGATAGAGGGGCATTTTCTTTGTGAAGACCGTACCAAAAGTGCCTTTTAGGGTAACTTGCCATTTTGCGCTTTGCTAAAGCAGTGTAGTGACAAATATGCCTTAGCTCTGGGATATTATATTTTTTAGATAAACTCATGAATATATGTGTTGTTGTGGGGATTGTTGATTCGCCAATGGCAAAACGAGGATGTTTTCGTTTCTCGATTACTAGGACGCGATGACCTATTCGAGAAAATACTAAAGCAGCTGTTGCTCCAGCAATTCCACTACCAATAACAACAATATCATACTGCATTAGTTTCTCCTGTAAAGCTAGGTAACAATTTACCTACCCCCTCTGGATCTAGTTCTTGACATAGATTTATCATTTTCTCACATGAATCGCCGTATAAACTATTTCTCATTTTGTTATCTAAATCATTCCAGCCATAAAGGTAAGGTCTTCCACCTAAAGAAACTACTTTCTGCAGAGATCTTTTTAGTGCTTCTCTTACGTAATTGACACCGGTTGTATCATTTTCAGGTACTGCATAAAACACACCGACTAAGAATGTCATGCGATCTTTTATTCCTGATGCTGGTTCAAATGCAAAATGAATTTTCTTCTTTGGTTTGCGATTACCTAAAAAATAAAGAACTCCTAAGTAATTAGCTAATTTTTTATCTTGAAGCTCTTCTTCCATAAATGAGGTAAATTTACATAATCCTTCATAGTTTAACATGTAGTCTGTCCAAATACGCTTTTGTCGATGGAGGCTAGAGACGTACTTGTCCTGTTTTCGGTGAGAAAAAAGAGCATAGTTATCTTTTATTGTAGAAATTTTTGGTTTTATATTTCGCAATAATTCAGATTTTTCGAAGTTTATTCGTTCTTTGTTATGAAAACCGTATCTTGAACCGATAATTTTTTTGCCAAGGAGTAAGTGTGTTCCTGTCTTTAAAATGCGGTTTACGATAGGATGTGAAAAATTTAAAAAATTTTCTCCCACCATTGCAGCTTCGAAGTAGTCAGGAAAAGAATTGTTTTCGTCTAAAAAAGATTCAAATGTTGCAACAAGATGCTCTAAGGATGGATGGCGGTAGTGGTGTAAGATTGGTTTAGGAAAATAAGGTGTTGTTCGCATAATTACTTTTTCTATAATGCCTAATTGTCCCATTCCACAAAGAGCGTAGCGAAAAATTTCTTCGTTTTCATCAGGAGAGCACCACAATATGTCTCCATTCCAGGTAATTATTTGTAGTTTTTGTACTTGGTCTACTTGAGATCCTTCGGTGACCGAGCGAACTCCATACCCTCCAACACTTAATGTGCCTCCTACCGAAAATGTCAAGTAATCTGTTAACACCGGAAGGGATCTACCCATCGCATTTAAGGCATTCTCTAGGTCTAGCCACCGCGTCCGCGTATTTACTTCTACGGATTCCGAATGGACTTTGAATTGTGGTTTAGAAGAAATATTGTTGATAACAATTCCACCGTTGCATAGAGTTTGGCCATAACATGAATGACCAGCACCTCTAATAGATAAAGGCACAGAGTGTTTTTTGGCCACAGCAATAATTTTTATTATGTCTTCTGCGCTTGTAGTATTAGCAACAGCTAGTGGTTTTTTAGTTATCGTTTTTCCAAAATCTAGTGCATACTTACTAACATCGTCGCCAGTATAAATGCTGCCCTGGATGTTTATACTCTCAATAATTTTAGACATATGATTCACTTTACTAGACAAACTCTATCGAAAATAGTTATTTATATTGTTTGTTTACTATCAAAACAAACGCATTCGTTTCATTTTACAATAAGTTATCAGCTAAACAAACTTAAAAATGATGGCACGCCCTACTCTGCTGTGTTAAAATATTCACTATAATAACACTATATTTTATGCGAATTGATAGATTTTTATTAGCATTCTGCATTTTATGTCCTACTTGCTGTTATAATTTTATTTGTAATCTTAAAAATAGACACAATTGAAGAGATGATAGCTATAGTTTAAGCGCGTGATCATATGATTTTTGTTCGATATACTAACTCCGAAGTAAGAGCTAGAAACGAAAAATATGGAGCCACAACAAGAAGCCACGCCAATTTAGTAGGGTATGTATTAAACTATTTAAAATGTTTCAGGTACTAAGGAGGTGTGGTAAAAAATGAAAAAGAAGGATGAGAAAAGGCAAACCTTACGTATATCGCAAAATGATTTGCGTAAAAACCAACCTTCATCAGGAATTGATCTTGTTTTTGAACATGTAATGGAAGAAGATTTTCCAAAATATAGAATGCAAAATGGCAAGACTATTCGCGAGGATGGAACAGAGGTTCCTCCTGAAGAGATAATTGAAGAATATTCAAAACTAAAAACAGAAGTTCGTCGCCTTGATCAATTAACTCGAACAATGTATCAGACACAACAACATAATGTAACAATGGTTCGTCTAGAAAAGCAACAAAGTAACCGCCGTAGATGGTTTAGTTTTCTGGTTTTTGCAATCGTAATGATATCGACAGTTCTTGTTATTCTTATAATAAAAGGTTTAAAAGAAAAAGATATACTACGTGAAGTAGCAACAAGAGAAAAAGAAAAACAACTTATTGAGCAACAACTACGCGAGCAGCAAAAACAAAGTAAAGAAAAACTAGAACTTTTAGAAGATAAATATACATTGGAAAAAGAACTACTTACAACAAAATTAGAAAAATCAAAACAATTAGAGCTTAATAAATTGCGTAAAACAGTAAAGAAATCGCAATTAAGTGAGCCGTTGTCTATGATGGAAAAGAAGTTAGAAAAGAAATACCAAACTCTATACAACAACATGCAGAAGAAATTAAATAGGCGATTAATAAAAGAACAGAATACTCAGCAAAAAAAGCTAGAGAGTATGGAGAAAGCAATTCAAGTTAAAAATTCTCAGCAATCACAGCGTTTAAATCAAGAAAAGGAGTTGTTGCGCCGCGAGTTAGAAAAAGAAAAAAGTGCTTTGCGACAACAACTGGAAAAAACAAAGCAAGAGCTTAGTCAATTGAAAAGCCAAGGAAGGGTATCTCCATCTTTTACGAAAATTACAACTACGGATAAATCACCACAAGAGTTAAAAGAACGTCAAGTTGTCCGTATTAGTGCACAGTCAGTAGTTGATAAAGATATTTTAAAAAAGGTCTCTTATAAAACAAAAACGACCCAAGTAAACATTGTTTTTACTTCTAAGAATCAAAAAGTGGAAGCGACTCTCTATTCTAAAAATGAACCAGGAAAAAGAAAAGAACTACTAAAGGTGACGCAACCAAGTTTATTGAGAGGAAATGCTAATTTATTCGTAGAGACAGAGCAAGGAAATCGTTATTGGAAATATGAGACGCGCGAGCAGAAATTTTCTCGTGCACAAGCAGCTAGCAAGTTATTTGCCAGTGAATTTTCTTATCAAGATTGGTTTGAAGAAGATTTAGAGGACTATGAATACAAATACATCACTACTCGTAGTTTTATGGAAAGATCTTGTTATGTGATCCAGGCTAAACTTAAAAAAACAAGTCAACAAATTTACACAAAAAAATACTATTGGATTGATGTGTCTAATTCTGTTGCTTTACAAATTAAGTATTTTACCGCAAAATCTTTACAGAAAATATATTTTGTAGAAAGTGTTGCCCAAGTTGGTAATGTGTGGAAACCTAAATCAGCATTTATTATTGATGTACCTACCCGTAAAAGAACAAAGGTTGCATTTAGTAACTGGAAAGTAAATATCCCTATTTCGGATAGTACTTTTTCTCCTCAGTCGTTATATAAAAATTAATTCTATGCTAAAATATATTTTTGTTATTTGTTGTTTTTGCTGTTATTTGAATGCTGACGATTCAATTAGTCAAGATTTAGAAGTAGGAAGTGATCTTCTGTTTTCTATAGACCAAGAAACGGAGAAAGATCTAGAAGAAGGTAGTGGTTTACTCAATGAATTTGATGGTGCTCCTGCAGAGGAATATGAAGAATTAGAAAACGAATTTGATGGTGCTCCTGCGGATGAATATGAAGAATTGGAAAATGAATTTGATGGCGCTCCTGCAGATGAATATGAAGCGGATCTAGAAGAAGGTAGCGAAATTTTTGATGAATTCGAAGGTGCTCCTACGGACGAATATGAAGCAGATTTAGAAGAAGGCAGTGAGGTCTTTGATGAATTCGAGGGCGCTTTTCCAGACGAATATGAAGAAGGTAGTGATCTTGTAACTGACGAAGTAAATGAAGTAGAGCAAGAAGTGGCATCTGAACTAGGTACAGGTGGAAATATTATCGAAGATAGTTCATACTCCGAATATGAAATACCTGTTTATATTGATCCTCTTGGAAATTTGCGTAGTAGTTACTTATCAGAGGAATCTTATTCTTATTTTCGTAGTACTTTTTTCTACCGAACGCAATATTTCTTTAAAGATAATAATGTAAATAAAAGAAATGTTCAAAATGAATTCAACGCTAAATTCGAGTTTACACCTAAACTCGGAGATTTTATGTTTCACATAATACCAGAGATTAATATTGATGATTTTGATGCTGCTAGCGGGTTTTTTACTCTCACTCATTTAGATGATAATGGAGAAAAAAGAAGTGTTGTAAACCTTGCTGAAGCTTATGTCGAAACGCAATTTAATTCATTCGATATTTCTCTAGGAAAGCGTATTTATTCGCGAGGAGCTGCTTTTGGACCAAATCCAACAGATCTGATTAATCCCTTTGACTTAATCGATCCTATAGAAGGATTTAATATTAGCAATGATTTAAAAATTGGCGTTTGGTCTGCTTTCTTACGTTACTACTTGCCAGGGACAGACTTGATTGAATTTCCCGCGATTACCCTTATATTTGTACCTCATTTCACTAAAAATAGAATAGCATTCGAAGGATCTCGTTGGTTTCTTGATTTATTTGATGGTTTTGACCAGGATGAAATTTTTCCTGCACGTACTTTAGAGAATTCTCAGTGGTTTTTTAGTACGAACGCAACTATTCGAGGGTACGATATATCCCTCATGTATTACGAAGGTTTAAATCATTTTGCTTCCCAAGAAATAAATCCATTAGTGATTGTTAACTTTTTTGACCAAATTCGCGTAGTTGGTGGAGACGTAGTTACCACATACGGAGCGCTGAAATTATTTCTGGAAATGACACATACATGGTCAAAAACAAATGACACGGATGATTTTTTCACTATTGTAGTCGGAGGAAGTTATTTGTGGGGAAGTTTATTTCGCCTGAATGATCAATTGGATTTTGTTGTAGAGGTGTTATTTAATAGAATAGTAACAAGTGAATCGGATAATGCTAATGTTATTGTTGCAGATGATGATGCTGGAGATCGCGCCTTAATTTTTGTGCTTAGTTATGATTATGATACGAAACTTACAGTGCAGGCGCTAGCACAAATAACATTGAACGAAAACCATGAGTGGACAAGCGATTTCTTTGAGTTTGATATTTCTTATAAACTTCACAGCAACTTGAGCATATCGTTAACAGCGCAACTATTAAATGGACGTAACACTGATTTATTTGGGCTTTTTAAAGATAATGACAGCTTATTTGTTAGTTTAGAATATGTGTTTTAATAAGCACTCAAATAAAAGAACATGGTTTTACCCTAGAATTATTTTGCAGGGCGCCAATCCCCTAATGTTTTTATTTGAATATTGCAGATATTATTGCAAAATAATTGGGGCGTATCAATGCGCCCTACAGTTCTGACGTTCAAGCATTAAACGTCAGATAGTACTCATCTATTTTTTAAGGTACTATAGTACCACTTAAATTAGGAGACTTTAATGTTGAAAAGTAGTTTTATTTTATTGTTTGCTTTAATTATTGGTTTTAGTCCAGTTATGGCAGATGAAAAAGGCAAGAAAAGTGAAACACCTAACGCTACAGAATTAGTAAAAAAAGCTGATTTGCTTTTACGAGGTGAAGATAGCTCTGAACACTACGTAAATTTTGTGGTTAACCGTCCAGGTCAAAAAATTGCACGTAAAGTAGTCGTTTATCTAAAGGGTAAAAAATTCAGTTTAACTCACTTCATAAAACCTATCAAAGATAGAAATACAACTATTTTAAAGCGCGAATTTGATATGTGGATGTATGCTCCTAGTGTTCGAAAAAAAATACGTATTCCTTTTGGAATGATGCACCAAGGTGTATTAGGAAGTGATTTCACATATGACGATTTACTAAAGGAATCAACTCTTACAGATGACTACACACATAAAATTGTAGCTGAATCTAAGGGGATGAAAAAGAAACACGGAAAAGTATATGTTGTAGATTTAGCTCCTATTGCAGGACATCCAGTTACATATAAAAAGCTAAGGCTATGGATTCGTGAAAAAGGAGGCATCTTACTACGTACACAGTATTATAATGAGAAATTAGAAGTGGTAAGAGTTCTAAGTTATTCTGACCTTAAAGAGATAGATGGACGTGAAATCCCAACTACTTGGAAAATGTCAAACTTAGAGCACGAAGGGTATTCGACAGAGTATAGTATTATTGACGGTAAATACAATAAAATCGAAAAAGATGATATTTTTGCTCCGAAAACACTGGAAAACCCTCCAAGTAGCAATTGGAAAGAAAAATCTACAAAGTAGTCTTTTGTTCTAGGGCATGTCTATATTCCGTTTTATGTAGCAAAGTATATTGCTTTTAGAGAGCCAATATACTGACTTACGCAATAAAACGAATGTCGACATGCCCTTCTTTAAAATTATGCCTGATAAAGGTTTTTTCAATGGAAATACAAATACCAAGAAACAAATATTTTGCAAGTAATGATATCATTGATGATCGTTATAAGGTAGTTTCGTTGCTTGGCATTGGAGGAATGGGAGAAGTTTATAAAGTATACGATTTTCATAATGAAAATAAAATTGTAGCTTTAAAAATTACGCCTGGCACTGCAAAGATTGACGATACCAACGCAAGGAGGTTTCAACGAGAAATAGCCTTAATGAGTAAATTGTCTCATTCAAATATAATGGCAATTTATGAGTCGGGGAAAGTGGGGAATCGTCTTTATTACACAATGGAGTTTATACAAGGGAAAGTTTTTCACGGTAATATATGGCAAAATTTAACTATAGAAGAAGGTTTACACATCTTTATTAAAATAATTGAAGCTATTCACGTTGCTCACCAAGCTAATATTGTTCATCGGGATTTAAAACCTCACAATATACTACTAACAGTAAAAAAAGACTTCCAAAAAAATAATCAATTTGCAAATAAAATAGAGTATCTACGCCCTGTTATTGTAGATTTTGGTATTGCGAAAACAGTGGAAAGCCAATCTGGTATCACTAAAGCAGGAACAATTCTTGGTACATTGAAATATGCTTCCCCTGAACAAGTGGTAAGTCAAAAAGTTGACCATCGTAGTGATGTGTTTTCTATAGGTGTCATGTTGTATGAATTTTTAACAGGTACATTACCCTTTGCACGCGATACGCACCAAAAAACTCTTGTCGCCCTATTACAAGAAGATCCAAAACCTGTAAGAAAACACAACAAAAAAATAACAAGAGACTTGGCAAATATATGCATGACCGCGATACAAAAAAAAGAAAGCAATCGTTACCAAACATCCAAAGAGTTTGGAGCTGATTTATCTCTTTATTTAGATGGAAAAAAACCCGTTTTAAACCCCAACGTACAATATCACTCTCCAAATAAACTACTGATTGTAGGTGTAGTTGTGTGGCTAGTGACAACCTTACTTACTCTCTATATCGTTTTTGGGTAATAGTTATCGAAATTCGACCATATTGTTAGAGTAAAATGGTTATGGCGTGGAAACTGTCGAAAACAAAAATACCCGCGGTACTCCACTAATTGTTATAAGATACAAGTATTGTTGTTTCTTATGGATAGATGTTACATTGATACGCTCTAAATTAACACTGAAGATTGTTTTTATAGGAAAGTATTATGAAAAGTTTATTTATTCTACTCTTGTTGTTACTTATAGGCTGTGGTGAGAATTCTACTCATCAAAATAACGCGGAAAGCAAGGAGGCTAGTTTTTCTTGGCCGCCTGTTTTAGGAAAAGAATATCCCGATGTACAGTTAAAAAATCACCAAGGAGAATTGGTTAGATTAAAAGATTTTGCTGGTAAAATAATTATTATAGAACCTATAGGAATGAATTGTCCAGCATGCAATGCTTTTGCTGGGGCAAATGACCAACAAATCGGTACTTTTGCCAATATTAGTCCACAACGAAATTTACCATCTTTTAAAAAACTGCTCAAAACGTACGGTGGTTTAGATTTCAAAAAAGCTGATATTCTCTATGTACATTTGTTGTTATATGACTTGAAGATGAAAGCACCAACCGAAGAAAGCGCAAAGGCTTGGGCAAAACATTTCAACATAGATCCGCAAAAAGAAATAGTGCTTATTGGTACTAAGAAAATGCAGGGAAGAGCTAGTTACAAAATGATACCAGGTTTTCAGCTTATTGATCAAAATTTTACTTTAGTATCTGACAGTACCGGACATCATCCGAAACACAACTTATATACAGAACTTCTTCCTAAAATAAAAAAATTACAAAACAACAAGCAAGCATTCTATGATATTTACCCTAGAAATACTGATGCACCACAAGGAACAAAATATCCATGTGCATTTTCTCCTCTTCCTTCTCATTTAAAAGGTGTTCCGCAACAACATCATACTTTTGTAGCTAAGTTTTTTGCACAAATAGTTAAAGCTATTCACGCGCGTTTGAAGATTCATGAAACGTTGTATAATCGAGATTTAAGTAGAAAGAAGAGATTAAAAGAATACCAAAAGCAATTAAAGGTTATTGTTCAAAATTTAAAAAGAATCAATGCGCCAGATAAAAAATTGCAAAAAATACCAGAAGATATTGTATCTGCACTGCTTTTTCAGGAAAAAGCGTATATCTCTTTTGTTGAAACAGGCACTTTTTCAAAAGCGAAGGGAAAAGCAGGTAGTAAGATTTTGCTTAAGAACTGGCAGCAAATTTCAAAATATTATAAAAAAATGAATCCAGATGTAAAAAATTCAGTTTACCACCATTTATGTGCTCTTGATATTTATTAGGGTATGTCATCATTCAGTGGTTTAGAATAATAGATGTTGTCAAAATATCATGCCTTATATTATCCAAACCTGTTTCCGAAACTTTCTAAAGGTGGTAAAAAATAGAACTTTTGTGAGTTGTAATAAAAGCTTTGAAATCGGACTCGGCTCGGGCTCGAAAAACATTTTGAAATTCGTTTTCAATAATATTGTTTTAAGGAATGTAAAGTGGGTTTAGTTGAATCATTTTTAGGATTACGTAACAAATATCTTGTCACCGCTAGTTTAGAAGATATCGAGCAGCGTTTGCAGTCTGTAAATCCCAAAACAGGACGACCGTTTTTTACTAAAATACAAAAAAACAATGTTCGGTTTGTAAAGAAAGGGTTATGGGAACCATTTACTTTCGTGGAGAAAGCGGGCGAAGCAACATTACTCACTTTTACTGCTAATACTAAATTGCGTTGGATTTTTCAATCTCTTTTTGAAGGTATTATCGCTGCTTTTGTCGCGATTGTACTTACCTATTTCGTTATCCCTTTCGCTGCCCCTATCGTTTATGCAAGTATGCTAGCAGTTGTTTTACCAATAGTGATATTTGTGTCTGGTGTTTTATTTATGCGTATAAAGCAGCAGCGCTGTGTGACAAATATTATTTCTGAAATCAATGTTCTGATGAATTTTAAAATATCTGCTTGTGAAAAGATGCCAACCAAAATCCGCATCACTCCACGCAACTACCTTACAGCACTTTTCCCTAGCTTAATAGGTATTTCTTTAGCATTAGTTATTGCCATTGGAGCTCATAGTTTGGCTTGGAAATGTTGGTGTAAAGGGGACTATGTTAATAGCGAGCGTTTATGCCGTCCTGTTCAGCAAATCGTCAATTTCACCTTAGGAGAAAATAATTCTATTGCTGCTGATAGTAATTACTATTTAGCCGAATGTTTGCGTTGCCAAGGGAAAAATGAAGAGGCCGCTTTACTTTATCAAAAAACACTACGCGAAACGCAAAAATATTTAGGAAGCAATCATATTTATGTCGCAGATAGCTATTACGGATTAGCAAGAATTCGCGATGTTGAAAAGAATTACAAAGAAGCGCAAAAATTTTATCAAAAATCGATAGACATATACGTAAAACAGTACCCTGACTACCTAAATATTGCAAAAATACGCAATCGCTTAGCAATGCTATTTCTCAAACAAAACAATATAGAACGCGCTGAATACGAACAACGAGAAGCCATACGCATTGATAAACTTTACGGAAAAAGAAACCATGCTATTGCTGAGGATCTAAATGATCTTGCGTGTATTTTATATCACAAAGAAAACTTACAAGCTGCTCGCGAGACTTTTCTCAAAGCGCTTAATGAAAAAATATACTTTTTTGGTAGAAAACATCATTCTTTGTATGCAACTCTTTATAATTTAAAGATGTTAAGTGAGAAGCTTCAAAATAATAAAGATGCTAAGTTATATAGAGACTGGGCTCAAAAATGTTTCGATCGCTATTTTCCACAAACCTCTGTGCCTGAAGGTGACCTTTGTGTGAAGCATATTTGTAAGCGTTTCCATCATCAATACGAAATTCCAAATATTTTTAGACGTTACAATGCAACAATTAGTCTTGAAGGTCATTACTAAACGGAGAAGTTGATGAAAGAAAAGTCTTTATCTACAGAACAGGCTTTGGTAATTTCGATTGTCATTCAGTTCTGCACTTTATCTTTTTCTAGTATGATTTTAGATGGAGGGCAGCGCGCAGGTTATACTCAATTTTCTTTTCTTTGCTATTGGACAACAGTTACATTTCTGTTCATTTACAATTACAAAAAAAAGTATAATATCGCACATCGTATATACATAGCCAATGCTTTTGTTCTGATATTTATGGTTTGTCCATTTTTGAATTTTTATATGTATGAGTATGGAAAAAAATATGTTGCGGTTACTTCGATTATTTGTTTGTCTGTTGCACTATTTTTATTTATAGCAAAACAAATTAAAAATGAACTTAAATCACAAAAGTCAAATTCCGAAGTCGAAGTAAAATAGCAACGTGGTTGTTATCTGAAGGTGTAGGAACGTTTATGGTAAGAATAATAAATCAATCATTAACCGATATAGAAAGTAACACTGAGTATCTCGAATGTTCTTTCCATCTTGATGAAAAAAAATACTATAGTTTTGAAAACGTCGTTTTTAAAAGTTGTAGTTTTCTTGGGAATGTAAAATTTCGTTGGTTGCAAAACTATGATTTTTATAGTTGTAGTTTTTCGGGTAAGATGTCTTTAAATTTGTCGAATATGAAATTAACCGAATTTACTAGTAAAGTATGCCAACCAACTCTTACACATCTTTATCTTTCTTCAAACCAAATAGAAAAAATCCCAAAAGAAATTGCTAATTTAACCTCTCTGGAGGTTTTACACTTAGGAAACAATCAATTAACAGAACTACCAAGAGAAATTGGCCAATTGCGCTCATTAAAAGAATTAAAATTACACGAAAACCATTTAGCTGATCTACCTATAGAAATAGGAAATTTAAAATCTTTACGCTCACTGGAATTGGCAAAAAATATAATGGCTGAACTGCCACAAGCAATATACGGCCTTGCATCTTTGTGGACTTTAGATTTAAGTAGTAACCGTATTGTTAAACTACCCGAGGAAATGTATGGTTTACCATCACTTTCTTTTCTTGATTTAAGTAGCAATCATATAATTGAAGTACCATATTCAATTTCCAATTTTAAATCTCTTTGTTCTTTACATTTGAATCACCGTTATTACCAAAGTAAAATTCCCCATGATCATCGCCAACAAATAGCATCATGGCTTCCCAACTGTGATGTAACTTTTGATCCAAGGTAAAATACACGGAAATTAAATATTATAATGAAGGATTTTCACCAATGGATAATAAAATAATATTCTTACCTCTCTTTGCACAAGTAAGCTTAACAGCAGTTGTCTGGATTTGGCTTTATGTCACGCGATTAAAAGAAATTTTTAGCAAAAATATAAATGTCCAAGATCTTGCGGATGCAAAAAACAAACGAGAACTACTAAAAAAAGTAAGTGGGCCTTCTAACAATTTTATCAATCTATTTGAAATGCCAGTGTTATTTTATGTCGCGATTTTTGTCATTTACAACACTGGTATTGTCAGTTCCTTATATGTTGTTCTTGCTTCCATTTTTGTAGGATTACGTGCTATTCATAGTCTTATTCAAAGTACCTATAATACTATTAAACATCGTTTTGCTTTTTATTTACTAAGTTCATTGATTTTATGGTTAATTTGGGGAATGATTATCACTGAAAATATAAACATGATAAATTGGTAAAGCTAATTTCTAAAAGAGCAAAATTATAAGAAAGATAAAATGTCAATGTCTTAATAGTTTACTTGACGACTATAGTCTACATGAATTTCTTTATCAATTTTACTAAACATATCTTTGATATTGGTAATTACATCTTCTTTGTACGAGTCTAAGTCTCGATAGAGATTAAATCGCGCTAGTAAATTATTCGAAAAATTGATTAAAAAATTCATTAGAAATTCTCGGCGTTGGTACTGTCCTGCTGAAAATAGCAATATCTTTTCTTGATTAGACGTTTGTAAATAAATGTAATACCAGTCGACAGTATCGCGGTTGCTTTTAAATAGGTCGGTTAATTGCAAATCAAAAAGAATTTCGTACCACGAAGTCTTCTCTTCGAAGCGCATCTCTAATCCAATGATCTCATCTACATGAAGGGCTATTTGATCTTTTTTACGAGGGGTAATATATACTTTTTTCTCGGTGTTATATATATTTACGATTGCATGGTTTGTTTGAAAAGATTGGATATTTGTATTGGAATTGGGAAGTATTGTAAAAAGACCTTTGCGTATTCGATGCAAAAAAGAATGAAACAAAGTTCCTATGACAATAGAACCTATCAATATAACAGGTATTATTAAATATGGTGAGTTTAGCATGAAAAAATCCTATCCAATTAATCAATTGTACGATGAAATCAGCGCAAATTGAAATGAATTAATTGTAGAAAACGAAAATTTAAAGTTGTTTACCAAGTTATCTAGTAATACGTTTTCTACAATTAATTGTTTGAATATTTCTAGCGAATAAACCCTTGGATAGGAAGTACAATAACAGGTTGCTTTTCATTAGAAGTGTGGATTGTTACTTTTCCGCGAAATTCTCCTCGTTTTTCTCTGCCAGAAAGTTGCGAAACAAATTTAATTTCGTAGTACTGATTTTCAATAATAGGAAATATTTTTGCACTAATAAACGGTAGAGAGCATTTTACTTTTTGGACAACAACTCTTTCACTTTCTTCGGTTGGGTAGACCATTAAATTACGCGATATTTTTTTTCCCTTACGCAGCATGCCCATTCCAATGTGATCGCGGCTTAAACTAATGTCACCTGCTACTTTTGCAAAAAAGGGTAAAGATATTACCTCTTTTTGAGGAATATTGGTAATGAACACTAAATTACCTGTTGCTTTTCCAAAATCAATATCTTTTGATGCACGTACTTTCACCCAAAATCCACGCCTTTTACCAGGGTATAGTTTGTCATAATAACCATAACCTGAAGAAACACTAAAGCTAGTTGTCATATTTTTTTCATTGATTTTTAATTCTACCGTTTTCACTCGAAAATTTGGAAGTTCTAGTGGAGATAACCAAATCTTTTTTTCAACTTGTTTGCCGCGACGAAACTCACCAAAAGAAAGTATGTCATCGGAAAGAAAGTGGTTGCGTAGTACTGTAGCGTCGAATCTAAGCACTAGTGGATTTTCTTGCAAGTTCGTGAATACATGTACTTCTGTTTCTTGAGGTCCTTGTTTGCCTTTTGGGCTGTACTTTACGGTAAGTTTTGTCGTATTTCCTGGAGCAATAGTTTTAACTTTGGGTTCTATGTATGTGCATCCACAAAATGTTTTTACTCTGTTTATTTGCAAAGTTTTACCACTCGTATTCTTCAGTATAAACGTTCCGCTGACGTTATCTGTGTCTTTTATGGTGTTTAAATGAAGAACTTTTGGTGTGATATCAGCTATTTTATCTGCAAATAAAAATAACGGACAAAACAGTAAAGCGATTAAAATTTTTTTCATTAAAATTCCCCTATATTGTTGTTTCTTATTCTATGCTACATAGAACAACCAACGTCAAGTAAAAATTTTTCTCGATCCAGGTTATTGCATTGAGCATTTAAGCAATACTTTACCAGCGGTCATGTTGTTTTCATAAAGTTCTAAACCTTTAGCTACGTCGCTTAGAGGTATTTGTTCTTGAATATGTGTATTTAAATCGTTACTAAGAAGTTTTTGGACTTTACCAACATTGCGTATTTTACTGAGTAAATTTTTTTCTTTTAACCATTGCGAAAGCCAGAATCCGCGCACTATTTTTTGTTGAAAAATTAGATCTCTTGAGCTTATATTGACAGGCTCTTGAGATAATGATCCGTACACTAACAATTCCGATTTTATTGGCATTGCTGCAGCTACTTGCGCTGAAAGTTCACCAGTTACAGCATCAAAAGCGATAGTTGCTTTTAATTTATGGCATAAATCTTGCAATTTTTCACAAAAATCTTCGTCATTGCTATTGATAACATACTGTGCTTTTTCTTGTTGTTGTAGAAGTTGTACTTGTTCATCGCGTCTAACAATGTTTATTGTTGGTATAGATCGTCTTTTTCCTAAACGAATAATCATTTTTCCTAGGGCGCTTGCAGCAGCTGTTTGTACAATTGCTTTATGATTACCGATGACTGCTTGGTCAACTAAACCCCAAGCTGTCATTGGATTAACAATCATCATTGCCGCTTCTTCATCTTTCACGAATTTTTTTATCGGCATACAGTAACTGCTGCTAGTGAGCATGTAATTTGCCCAAGTTCCTGATCCTGATTCGGTTGCACCACATGCTACGCGTTTACCTAATAAAAATTTTGATGTCAAGTCACCGCCGGCGGCGACAACAATACCACATCCTTCAAATCCAGGAATAACGGGAAGTTCTTTTTTGAAACCGTATAAACCTTTGGTAAACATTAAATCTGAAGGGTTAATAGGAGAAGAAATCATACGAACGAGAACTTCACCGTGCTTAGGTAGTGGAACATCAACCTCTTCGGTTGTTATGTCTGGTTTTTGTTCACTATAATTTTTTAAAATAACCGCTTGTGCTTTTTTCGGTATATCTTCTATTTTTTTCATAAAAAACCTATTCAAAAATGGCAAAACAATTACTAAGAGCTTTTTGTAGCTCTGCTTCGTTAACTTTTTCTGTTTCTTCTGCTAAATCGACATATTCTAAAACTAAGTTACCATTTTTTTCGTAACTGATGAAATTCAAATTTCCATCGCAAAAAGGTACCTTGGGAATAATTTTAGATAAGTAATGCGCTTCCAGATTTTCTTGTACTTTAGTTGTAATTCTACGACGTTTAACAACAAGTTGCATCGTTGCTACGACATCGTGAACAACATCTTTTTCATGTGTTTCAAGATTTATTTCTGCAGGGCCACTTAAAATGAAAATGGCTTTTTTCTTGAAAATAGTTTCCACTTCGAGCTTTAGTTGTTGCGCGGCATATTTTCCTACATTAAATTGCATAATAATATCAATTATTTTGTGATTATTATATGGAAAGTCGATGGCTATTTGCAGAGAATTTTTACCCTTTTTACTGGTGAAGTCTGGCATGGGCATAGTATCTATATTCTTGACAGCGTTAATACTACGTTTTACTTTTTTTGTATTGGTAGATGCGGCGTCTTGTTGTGGGTTTTCTTTTGTTTTTTTTGTTAAACGAGATATAAAGCTCACATTGCGCTTATCCACTTCTTTGATAAAGCGCGCATAAACAATTTTAGTATAATCTCCAAGTGTTTTTTGTAGATTTTCTATTCCTTGCTTAAAAATATCAAGAGCCATAGCTAATTCTTGTAACATACTACTAAGAGCGTGTAGTAAAGAAACTTCTTCAATAAACTTACCTTCAAAGATATTTTTATTTAGTTTGTTGTAGATATTTAGTTCATTTTCAAAATTGTCGTGACGCATTTGAGTTTGATTTTTGGTATGATCAATTTGTTGTAGAAACCGATCTAGTTTCTGTATCATTTGTTCAGCAAAGGAATTTACAATATTGTGAACAGCGGTCTCTAAATCTTGCGCAGATATTTTTTTCCCATAGGTAGTGAGACTTGTTGTAAATTCCGTACGCAACTGCGGAATCATTCTACTTTCAATTAAATTACTAATTGTTTCATAGATATAGTTCAAAGTATTTGCAATACTGTCAAAGGAAAGCTTAAATTCTGGATCTTCATAGTAAAGTTGTGACTCACTTACCATTTCTTTTAAATTGATTAGCTCATCTAAAATCTTTTCTTCGAGTTGTATGCGATATTGACGTATATCTTGTTGTACAAATTGCACAAATTCGGTGGATTGATAATGCATTGTGTCAATGCAGTGTTCTACTTTATACTTCATTATTTGCCTTTCAGGTGTTATAATTTCAATATGTAAATTAGGCCTCAAGAACCGCACTGCACATTTTTACCTCCTAATTTATAATTTAAACCTAATTGCTAGTTAGCGTATATTGAATATGCCTTAAATTAGAATTTAGTATGGTGCCTTTGTAGAGCCGCCTTAAATTAGAAAAAACGTTTTTTGTTTTACTTACTAAGGATAGCCTAAATATAGGATTTTACTAGCAATTAAGTATAACCCAACTCTGTTTTCTAAGCTTGAAACTATAATTTGAGCAAAAGGAAATGATATAAAAATGCCAGTAAATAATCGTTTATTTGCCTATCTAAAAAAATTTGATACACGATCAGAAGTTGCCAAGTGGTCGTCAACAGGCGAAATTATAGTAGTAGATATTAATTCTTTATTGTGGGTTCCGAAAGGAAAAAATATTGCGCAGCATAAAATATGTACTTCTTACAAATATAAAACAGTAAATAGTATTGTTGTTGCCAATAAAAAAATTATACTTCCAGCAGATTCTATTGTTCTTGCTCCTGAAATATCATCAATAATTAAATCTTTAGAAGTTAAAGTTCCTTTACCTAAAAGAAAAACAGCATTAAAGAAAGTTGTTAAAAACAACGCTATTTGGATTGGGCCGAATGTTGAAAACCTATCATACAAGAATGCAGTATTAATAGAAGATGCAAAAAATTTACTACCAGATCAAGAAGTAAAAAAGAAAAAACCGTTAGTTGAAGAAGATCTTATCAAGACTCAGATAATAAGTCCGCAAAAAGTGGCAAATGAAAATTTGCTGGAAAGACATATTATTCCACCAAATAAAAAAGTGGATCAACTATGGCAACCACAGGAAAAGCAAGTAGACTTATTTAATAACGATTTTGTAGTAAGTAAACCAGTCACGAAAAGTAATCCTGCGCAACCGAAACCTCATCACAATAAAAAGCAAAACGCTTTAAACAACCTCAAACAAACCTCGAGAACTCCTATGCGTGGTAGTATTGCTTACCAATATCGATTTGAAGCGCTTTATGCAAAAAATCGTTTGGGAAATCTTTATTTTTGCGAACATCGTACATCGCGTAATAAGTGCTTAGCTCTTATTTTACACAGGCAGTATTCTTATTCTAGTGTTTCTGTAATCAAAGCTCTTGCTGAATTAAGACATCGTTATATTCTTCAAATAAAAGATATTGGATTTTATAAAGGGCATACTGTTGTTTTTATGCGCGCTGGTAAGATCATTCCTTTACGGATGTATTTGAAAGAAAACTCTTTATCTATACACCAAAAGTTATACTTAGTACAGGCGATTATCAGCGCCGTAGAATATGCACACAAAAGTAAAATTCGCCACGGCAACTTGTCTATATCTAATATTTTTATGGATCAACAAGGTTGTCCGCAAATTATTGGTTTTAATGTAAAGAGGACCAGCCCTAATTGTATACCAGCTGGAGGGTTAGAAGAAATAAATTCCGCAATACCTATGCGTCTTAGATTGCTACCTACTGAAAAACGTAATGATATTGTAGGAATAGGATATATTCTATTTGAGCTTATTGCTGGAAAGCCCGCTTTGCGACAAGATACAATGAATAAATTGCAGCGTAGATCCGGTTTAAGAGATGTGTCTTTTCCAAAAAACTTGCAAAAAACAATTCCTCGACAATTACAATTTATTTGCCTAAAAGCAGTCGACTCACGCAAGGATTATAGCTACAAGGACTTAAATGAGTTAAAGGAAGATATAAACTTTTTGTTATCGAATAAAAACTACGACGACAAATGGGGATTTTATGCATATCGAGCTAAAACATGGTGGGGAAAACATCGAGATCGTGCTAATGTATATTTTATTGGTATAACTATTTTTATGAGTTTGTGGCTAGTACCTTCTAATTTAAAAGTTCCAGCGATGTTAGACCCTAATGCAAAGACAGAAGAACAAACTATAGCGGAAATTGTGGAAGATTTGCAAAGTAGTGATAAAGTTACTTGTACTCTTGCTATAAAAAAAGCAGGAACGTTAGGAGAAGCAGCCGCAAGTGTAATTCCTTTGCTTGAAAAATTAACTTGGCACAATGAAAGAGTTATTAGTGAGAGTGCTTACGACGCTATTGCGAAAATCCAAAATAAAAAACCTAGTAACTTAGAATTAAACGCTAAAAACATACTGGTTATGTTGAAACATCGTTTCTCAGATAAGCGTCGCCAAGGTTTACAAGCAATTGAAAAACTAAAGAATATAGATAATGCGATCATCGAAAGTTTGCTATCCATCGCTTCTTACGATACTTCTAGCCACATTCGCGAGCAAGCAAAACAGACTTTAGAAGAAATTGAATTAACAGAAAATAATTTTCGAACGTTTACTAAATTGTTGAATAATCGTACAGCTTTAGTGAAGCGACTAATTCTAAAAAAACTCTTTTCTTCTTCTATTGAACGAGAATCAGTTATTCAAATTTCTATTGGGTTCTTAGATGATTACAATCCATTCAATCGTAGTTTAGCTATTGGTTTTTTGAAAAAAGAAATCGGTAATGAAGATAAATGGATACGTTCTCTTGTTCCAAAGTTGCGTAAAGCTACTATAGAGATGAGACAAAACATATATGATATTTTAGGTAAAATAACTCCTCTACATCCAGATAATGCATTGTATTTAGCTGAACTACTTACGGAAAAAAATCGCTACGTCAATACATATGCTCAACAGTCTTTTGAGCAAGTAGATATGCGTTATCCTGAGTCAACATCACATTTATTGAAAGCTTTTGAATACGTCAATAAGCAAGGAAAAGAATGGATTTTACGCGGTTTGGCCGAAACAGATTATAAAAGTACTAGAATGATTCCCATTGTAGAAAAGGCATTGTTGCATTCAGATATTGGAGTTCGTAGGTGGGGAGCTATTTGTGCTGGCCGCATGCGAAGACTTGCAGTTCCTCTAATTCCAGAGTTAGAAGCTTTGTTAAAAGACGCTACGATGAAAAAAGAAGCGCAAGAAGCTTTAAATAAGATTCGCTAGGACACTTTCCTGTATGAAATATTTTCATAAAAAAGTGGTAATTGTAACAGGAGCAGGTTCTGGAATTGGTAAAGCCATTTGTCAAATATTAGGGCAGAGTAGTACAACGACAATTATTGCAATTGATGTTGATGATGAGGCTTGCTTGGAAACAATAAAAGGTATCGCTCGAGATAAGAGTCGCGCTTTTAAATGTGATGTAGCTGACTACAGTGATTTTGCACGCGTTATCGAAGAGGTGGTTACCCAATTTTCGCGTATTGATATTCTGTTTAATAATGCAGGTATTGGTATTGCTGGCGAAATAAAAAATCTAACGATGGATGATTGGTATCGCGTCATCGATGTTAATATCAAAGGTGTTATTCACGGTTCGCACCTTGTATATAGCAAAATGCTAAAGCAAAATAGTGGACATATTGTGAATATTGCCTGTTTGGCTGGGTTAGTTCCTTTTCCTGATGTTACTGCTTATACGATGAGTAAACATGCTATTGTTGGGTTTTCTAGCGCTTTTAGTTTTGAAGCAGCACAGTATGGTATTAGAGTAACAATGGTTTGCCCAAGTGCAGTGGACACCAAAATAGTCGACAATAGCAAATATTATGGGATGTCAGAAGAATTTGTGCACCAAATGTGGCGAAAAATCCCCAAAATGAAGCCTGATCGTTTTGCTATGATAATGTTAAGGAAAATAGCACAGGGGAAAAAAAATATTGTCATACCTTTTTCAACAAGAGTTTTGTGGTCGTTATATCGTCTTTGTCCTGTTTTGGTGACAAAGTGTTTTGCTGTTGGTGCAATTTGGGCTAAAAAGAAGGAAAGAAAAAATGAAAATGGCTGTGAATAAGGATGTTGTAGTCAAAGGTAATTTACAAACAGCAACTTTTGCTCTTGGCTGATTCTGGGGACCAGATGCCCAGTTTGGGTGTATACCAGGTGTTGTCCGTACGCGTGTGGGATATGCTGGGGGAACTTCTGTAAATCCTACATACCGTAAAATGGGGGACCACATAGAAACAATTGAGATGGATTATGATCCTCAAATCGTTTGTTACGAAAGTTTACTTGAAGTTTTTTGGAAAAACGGACGTCATGATCGCGTTCCTTATTCGCGCCAATACAAAAGTGCTATTTTTGCGCATAACAACGAACAACTAAGTTTAGTTCGCAAAAGTGAAGAGAAATACAAAGAAAAACATGGAGAGTCTTACGTCGAAATTATTGAAAATTTTTCTTTTTTTGTTGCTGAAGATTACCATCAAAAATATTGGTTACAACACACACCATTTCTGTTGAAAATTTTTTTTGAAGTATACGAAACAATGACCGATTTTATTCACGCAACTGCAACTGCTAGGATTAACGGTTATATTCGTGGTTATGGAAATCACAAAGAACTCGAATTAGAGTTTCCTAAATTTACTTGGCCAAAAAAACAACAACAAGAGATACTTGCATTTCTTCACAAGAGAGATTTATAAATGGAAGTTATTATTCTTAAAGAGCCGCATCAAATAGCGAATAAATGTGCGGATATTTTTGAGCAAGCTATTATTGAAAAAAATAATGCAGTACTTGGACTTGCTACAGGAAGTACCCCTATGCTTCTTTACAAGGAATTGGTAAATCGTTATGAGAGGGGTAGACTTTCATTTCGAAATGTTATTACTTTTAACCTAGATGAATACGTTGGATTAAGCCCTCAACATTCCCAAAGTTATTCTTACTTCATGCAAAAACATCTATTTGAGCATATAGATATTTCTTCGCGTAACACACACTTGCCAGACGGTATTGCTGAAAACCCGATTTATGAAAGCGAAAAGTACGAGGCAAAAATTCGCGGTTGTGGAATAGATCTTCAATTACTAGGTTTAGGTAGTAATGGCCATATTGGTTTCAATGAGCCTACATCTAGTTTAGGATCACAAACACGGATCAAAACATTGACTCCGCAGACAGTGAAGGATAATAGTCGTTTTTTTACAGAAGGAGAGTTTCAGCCTACCCTTGCTATTACTATGGGAATTGGAACTATTACTTCAGCAAAGCGCATAGTACTTCTTGCTATAGGAAAAAAGAAAGCTTGTGCAATTAAGCAAGCCATAGAAGGTCCCTTGAGCGCCTGGTGTCCAGCATCAGCATTGCAAATGCATCCAAGAACTACATTTATCATTGATGAAGAGGCTGCTAGCCTTTTAAAAATGAAGGAATACTATCGCTGGGTTTATGAACAACAACAGCAGCTTACACAAAGATTAGGCATGCCTTAAAAAATAAGGAAAAGTTATGAGTGAGAGACGTTCTTTTTTGTCCTGGAGTATATTTAGGCCTGTTACGGTAACAATGTTTTTTGTAGCTTTTTCTGTTGCAGGAGTTATTGCTTACAAGAATATACCTTTACAGATGATGCCTGATGGAATTACTTGGCCAGTATTAACTATCATTGTAAATTATCCCGACGCAAATCCCTCTGATGTAGAAAAAAAAATTACGCGACCTATAGAAGAAATGGCAGGAACAATACAGGGAGTCAAGGAAATAAGGTCACGCTCTTCTAGTACTGGATCAAGAGTTCGTCTCCATTTCAAATCAACAGTTGATCTTAATATAATGTACAACCAGTTGCAAGATCGTATGGAAAGGTTAATGGTCGATTTCCCTGAAGACGTAACACGTTATCGTATCCGCAAATTTAATTTTCAGGATTTTCCTATACAGTACGTTGGTATTTCTTTGAGAAAAAAAGACAAAAATGTCAAACCTGAAGATGCTCTCAAGAAATTAGTTGATTACGCTAGTTTATTTGACCGTACTATGCTTATGCGCCTTGAACAGGAGGATGGAATTGCCAATGTCGAGCTTCACGGAACATACAATAAAAAGATATACATTGATTTGATTCCCGATAAAGTAGCGGCTTATCATGTAAATGTTTTTCAACTTGTGCAACGCTTGCGTAACGCCAACCTGAATCTTACTCAAGGTAAAATAGTCGATAATCGTGGAACTTTCTTAGTGCGTTCTCTAGGAAAATTTACTTCATTAAAAGATATTCGCGAGTTTCCTGTAAAAGAAGGTATTCAATTACAGGATGTTGCTGAGATATTTTTAGCTAGCAGCTTAAAAAGTTTTAGAGTTAGAATTAATGCTCTTCCTGCAATGTTTTGTGAAATTTATAAAGAATCAGGTGCAAATACAGTTAAAGTTTGTACTAAAGTAAAAGAAATTATGGAATCCTACAAAAAAGATTCTCGATTTGAAAATTTCGAGTTTACTTTTTTATACAGTGAGGGGGACGACATAGAGGATGCTCTTCTAAATTTACAACAAACGTTATTATGGGGAGCTTTTTTTGCTGTTTTGGTATTGTTTTTTTTCTTACGTAGCGTTCGAATGACTTTTGTTATTACATTTTCAATACCTGTGTCTTTAATGATGGCGATTGTTGTTGTTCATGCTTACGGTGGAACACTCAATTTGATTTCTCTTATGGGTTTTACTCTTGGGGTAGGTATGCTTCTCGACAATGCGGTTGTTGTTGTTGAAAACATATATCGCCATCTCGAAAAAGGCTTGTCATTAATGGATGCTGCTGTAAAAGGGGTGAACGAAGTTGGGCTGGCTATTTTGCTTGCAACGTCTACTACTTTAGTTGTGTTTATTCCGTCTATGGTTATGACTGAAGGAACAGAACGGGTCATGATGGTCGAAATGGGAGGAGCTGTTTGTTATTCTCTTGTGGCTTCTCTTATAGTGGCTTTAGTTTTTATTCCTCCAGCAGTGTATGCTATGGAAAAGCGTAAAAAAACAGTAAAACGTTTTATGATTTTTGAAAAAATTATCGCAAAAAGCAATGATATTTACTACAAAATATTATCATGGGTAATGGCACGCCGTTTTGAAACAATTTGCTTTATATTAATTCCTCTTACGTATTCAACATGGATAATCAAAGGAAAAATAGGGGTAACAAACCAACAAAACGGATCACAAAGACAAATGCAAGTGAGGTTTTCCTTTACTGATAGCCAAGATGTATCTAAAAATAGTGCCCTTCTTCTCAAAGTAGAGCAAGCTATTTTCGCGAAAAAAAAAGAATTGGAAATCATTAACATGCTTTCTTTTTGCCGCGATAATTCTGGACGAATACGCTTGTGGTTTAGTGAGGGAGATGACATTAAGCGTTCAACAGATGAAATTGCCCAAGACGTACAAAAGCTCATACCTCGTTTACCTGGTGTTTCTATTCGCGGTAATTGGCAACAATCCTCAAGTGGTGGCGGAAATCAAGAAGAAGGAGATGTTCCTATTGTTTTGCGCGGCGAAAATCCAGAAACTTTACGCGAAATAGGTAAAGAAGTGGAGAAGTTGTTGCAAGGAATTCCTGAACTGTTGGATGTTGGTGTCGAGGAGAGTGAGCAAGCAGAAGAAATTATTGTTCATCTAGATAGAGAACAAACACAACGTTATGATATTTCTCCTCAGCGTACAGCAACTACTATTTCATATGCATTGCGCGGATTTACCGTTTCTCAATTTCAAGTAGATGATCACGAAATACCTATAGAAATTCAATTTGAACAGTCACTTGTTGCTAATGCCGATATGTTAAATGATATAACCGTTTATAATCGCAATGAAGAAGAAGTTACTCTTGGTACATTAGGAGAGATTCTTTATGAAAAAGGTTTTGCAACAATACGTCGTCGTAATCGTAAAACTACTTTTACCATCAATGCGACAGCAAATAAAAGCAATCTTACTGCTCTAGGGGTAAAAATTGATAAAGCATTACAAACATTGAAATTGCCTCGCGGTTATACCATAAATAAAGAAGGACGATTTGTAGAGTTAGAAGAAAATCAAAATACTTTTTTGCTGACAATGGGTTTAGCTATTGTATTAGTGTTCCTTCTCATGGGGTTTTTATTTGAATCTTTTATTTTACCATTCTCAATTATTTTGTCGATACCTTTTGCTTTTATAGGAGTATTTTGGATTTTATACTTAACTAGTACTCCGATTAGTATGATGGTATATCTTGGGAATATTATCTTGGCAGGTGTTGTTGTAAACAACGGAATTGTACTTGTTGACTATATAAATCGTTTGCGCGGAGAAGGCATTGAACGTACTGAAGCTATACTACAAGCAAGTTTTGCGCGTTTTCGACCGATTATGATGACTTCTCTTACAACTCTCTTCGGTTTACTTCCTATGGCGATTGGAACAGCTGACTTTGCTGGAACCCCGTATTATCCACTTGGACGTACTGTTATTGGTGGATTAACAATGTCAACACTGCTTACGCTTCTTATTGTACCTATCTTTTATGTGTTTTTTGATGATCTACGAAATACATTCTTACGTTTGGTAACAGGGGTATTCATAAAAGGTAAATAGACTGCGAACAAATCTTGTAAAAAAAAACATACGCAAAACTTACTGTAATAACAAGGGGCTTGCTTGTATAGGACTACTCATAAAAAAAGTATGCGTAGGCTAGCACCTTGAAAAAAACTTGCGTTGATACGCTTTGTAGTATAGAATACTCGGTGAATCTTACCAACTTTTTAGTAATTTATAGTGGAAGGTGAAATAGTGATTAGCTGTAGACTCATAATCTCGTGTGTGTTTTTTATGTCCTTAACATCGTGTGCATTAATTAGCACTCTTTTCAAGCCTGATTTGGAAGAAGAAAAAAGAGACCGGTTTGAAGTGGCGACTGGTCACAAATTAATGAGCCTGTACGAAAAAGAAGACAGGTTGGGTTTTGTTCATGACCAGGGAGCTTTTATCAAAAACATCTGGGGAGGAAAAAAAACCGAAGCGCACACGGGACAATCAATTACTCTTACATATACCAGAAACGATTTTGACAAATTGAAGTTATTTCTTGGAGATAGTTTCAATGTCGGACCTAGTTTAGAAAATATTCATCACGTTAATGTAGATCTAGAAGATATTCGCAAATATGAGCTTGTCAATATTCAACCGCTTGTTGAATATATGGGAAAAGACAGCCTAGAACTAATTCGCAAAGATTTTGTAGTTTCAATGATAAAAGTATCGCGCTTTACCATACGAGCTTATGAAAAAGTGATGGGTCAATTTGGAGCCGAATATCGCCCTTTTCCAATGCTTAAAGTTGGTGGGAAAACAGGTGTTTCTGTACATCGTAAAGATGAGCAAATAGGCTATAATGTTTTTATTGGTTATAAATTATACAATGGTAGTTCATGGTGGGATAATAATTTCGAATCTCTACCTAAAGTAGGAGTTATCATTGATCAACCGGAAAATGAAAGCACAATTGATCGGGTGCGTGCACGAGTTAAAGGTAAAATTGCTCAGTACAATAGCCTACCAGAAGACGATCGTAATTCGTTACGGATGTATATTATGACGCGTAGTGAATATGAAGATGACTGGACTTTACAGTCGAAGGCAACAATTGATACCGAAGGGCAGTTTGAGGGGATTGTGCGTTTAGGTAAATTAGAAAGTGGTAATGGGCACCGTTATAGTATAGCTGCATTTGTTACTTATTTTGACATCAACCGCGATGTAAATTCTAAAATACCATTTTTACCTTTTAACAAAGGAAAATATGTTATTCGTGTAAAAAGAGAAGATAACTTTTAATTTTAGCTGTTACCCCAATCAAGTAGGGCAGTCAAGATTATGTAAAACTTAAACATTGACACACCCTAGTTATTTTGCCGAAAAAATTTGACTTAGAAAGCTGGTAATCATGCTGTTTCACACAATTGTTACACATGAACATCCTGATTTAGATGCAATGCTTTGCTGCTATCTTCTTCGAAAATATGGTAGTAATTGTTACCAAGGTTTAGAAGAAGCAAAAATTTTATTCTGTCCTGCGGGAAGATTACCAGAAGGAAAAACCCCTAATGAGTTAGAACAAGAAGGGTTTTTGGCGGTTGACATTGGTGGAGGGCGTTTGGATACGCATCCTGATGGTCACAGTATTAGCGAGGAAAAAAAACGCTTATCGGCTGCTAATCTTGTGGCGCAAGATTTAGGAGTTGATAAAGAAGAGCGTTTTATTAATTTATTAGAATTTGCGCGAATTCACGATAGTTTAGGAAAGTCGTTGCGCTCTCGCAATCCTATAGATCATTTAATGGCTTTACCAAATTTAATTCGCGGCGCATCTTTTCACTTCGGCGCATCATTCCACGAAACTACTAATTTCTTTTTTAAAGTGTTCGAAGCCATAGAGCAAGCACATACAGCTGAAAAAGAAAATTTCTTTGATTGTCAATCAATCGTTTTGCGTGTGCACGAAGATCGAATATATATTCCGCAAAGAGCCAATTTGAAAACATTATTTGCTTGTTATTTGTTGCAACGTTATGATAGCAAAAAGTACCAATATGATTTTGGTGAACCACAAGAAGAAGCTCATGAGTGGAAGAGTATTGCAGAGGTACTTGCTCACTGCGCTTTGGAAGATAAACCATCTTTAGGTAAAGTAATTGATTTTGTAGAGAAAATAAAACCAAATCGTTTTTTACTGAGTTCTAAATTTGCGATGGACGAAACTGTAAGTTTTGTGAACATTTTACGTGGATTTTACGTTAAACATAATAACGACGTGTCTCTATGTATAGACGATATTTTTTTATTACTAGATTGTGTTGTTGCTCACGAAGAGAATTGGTACAAAGCTATTGCTGAATATCAAGAAAAGCGACAGTTGTTCACTATTGGTGATTCAAAAATTGTAGTAGTGTCTGCAAAAATTGGAGCAGTATCAAAAGTAGCAAGATGGTTAGACAAAGCAGATTTGACTGTTTTTCATGATGAAGACAAAAAACACATTAGCCTTTCTGTAAATAGAACTGGTAAATTGAGGAAACTTAAACTAAGCAGACTTGCTTCAAAAATACGTGCTGCTGAAATCAACATAAATAAAGAGTTTTCTTCTTTAAAAAATGATAACCTAAACGCAATAGGTGAAATTGCGAGTTGGTTTCTACATCAGTCTGAAAAGCTTCTTATACACGGCTCCCCTAAAGCACATAGAGAACCGTCTGAAATACCTTTTTCTGTGATTACTGACATTATTTTATCGGAAGTTGACTTAGAGAAAAAACTTCCTGATATGTTCTGTCCTAAAAATAAGTGTTTGCATAAACAGTGTTGTTTTTACACTTTGCGCTTACCTAATTGTTTTCATCATCGACGTCTATATGAAAAAAAATAACGATTTTAATGGAAAGTAAATACTATGGAAAAATTAATAACTATTGTATTATGTGCTTTACTTAGTAGTTTTGTTTTTAGCGACACCATTTATTTCAACGATGGAGGTTTACGTAAGAGTGTAGTTGTTACTGATGAAACATATTCAAAAGTAGTATATTATTTTAAAGAAGCTGGTCCAGGAAGTAAACAAGAGGCTGCTCAAAATCGCATAAAAGAAATTCAACGTGCAGATGTACCCAACGATTTTCAAATAGCAGAAGGGTACTTTCTACAAAAAGCATACAAAGAAGCGCGCAGAGATTATGAACGCGAATCACAAAAACGCAGTTGGACGCAACAACATTGTCTATTTCGCATAGCAGAGAGTTATCGTTTACAAAAAAACACTCGCGAGGCGATTAATTCTTATAACGACGTTATTCGTAAATTTCCTAAAGGACGCTACCTTCCTGAAGCTCATTTTTACAAAGGGGAAGTTTATTTTGCTGTCAAAGATTGGCGTAGAGCGGCAGGATCTTATCGCAAAGCTGCAGGTTTTTATCAAGAAATTGGCAAAAAAAACGAAGAGTTCAATGCTAAATACAAAGCGGCTTTTTGCTACGAAAAGAAAAATGATTATCGTAAAGCAAAAGCTATGTATAAGTCTGTTGTTAAAGATTTAGACAAAGATGACAAAATGTATAATAAAGCAAACGTACGCGTAGGAACTTGTTTAATTGGCGAAAAACAATATCGCGATGCAAAACGTCATTTACTAAGAATAATAGACGATAAGAGCATGAAAGACCCGTTTATTCTTAGCACTGCTTACGTTGGATTAGGAGATTATTATCGCGAGGGTAATGCTGAAAATGATTCTAAGAAATCTTTATTTTGCTACATGCGTGTCATTTTAATGTACTCTGGAGTAAAAGATGATATGGTACGCGCATACAAAGGAGCAGCGATTTGTTTTAAACTCATGGGAAACAGTAACAAATCACGGCAGATGGAGCAACAAGCAGCAAGATGGGAATCAAGCTAAGAGATCGCCATCTTTTGTATTATAGCGTTATCATAAGCTAACAGGGCTACAGTTATGTTTCATTTATAATACCTATTTAAAATACAAAATTTTAGCGGTACATTTATTTTAACCTCATTCCTAAGAGGTTGGGAAAAAATAAGCACATTTTTTTCCTAACCTTCTGGTTTTAAAGGTATGTTGAAAAATAATTTGCCGATTACATCTCTTAGTTGATAGTGTTATTGTACGAGTGTAAACCTTAATGCGGATTAAATTATATGGCAAGGCGAGAAGATTATTTATTAAGTCGAATGTTACTTACTGATGGAACCGTTTCTCCACAAAATCTTTCTAATATTTTGTTGAAATGGCATGTTAATTCTCCCAAATCGTTATTACAAACAATTATTGATGATAGTTTGATTACAGACGAAGAAGGACAGGGATTAACTGTTTGCATTGATAAACTGACAGAAAAAGTAGAAAGACAAGACGATTTAGACAAAATTGATTTTATATTGTGTCAAATTGCAATTAAAAGAAACTTTACTACGCCCGAGATTATTACCGAATATCGCAAAAAACTATCTGGTCAAAAACGCGAAGGGCTGGCAACAGCAGAGTTACTTGTCCAAGATAACGTACTTACAGGAAAAGATTTTATTGAATTAAAGAGAGCGGCGGAGCAAATTTTTTATCATCGCCGCATTGTTGCTTTGGCAAGAGGGAAAGAAAAAACAAAAGTTTTTCTTTCTCCTGGTCGTTTTGAAGAACAGGGAAAATATACTTCTTCTCGTCTGCGTTCTGCAGCAATTCAAAAAGCACTTAGTGACGTAAGGGCAGAAGGGAAAGCGTCGCCTGCTCCAAAAAGAAAAAGAGGAGGATCTCTTCCTAAAGAATTTGGAGCTTATGAAATACTAGGTGAAATAGCTAGTGGAGGAATGGGAACTGTCTACCAAGCACGGCATAAAAAGTTAGATAGAATATTGGCTTTGAAAGTGCTCAATGAAGAAAATGAAACTCCTGAACGCATCAAGCGTTTTTTACGTGAAGCAGATGCGGCAAGCCGTTTACGTCATCCTAATATTGTAAGTATATATGAAGCAGGAGATTTTCAAGGACGTCATTTCTTCTCTATGGATTATATCGATGGAGTTCCACTCAGTGTTTTAATTCAAAAACGTAAAAATGTTGACTTAGAAGATTTGCTTAATATCGCTGCGGAACTTTCGCGTGCTATTCACTATGCTCACGAACAAGGAATTATCCACCGCGATTTAAAGCCAGCAAATGTTATCATCGATATGGAAGGACATCCGCAAATTACTGATTTTGGGTTGGCCAAAATTATGGATTCGCGTTCACGTCTTACCAAAAGTGATACGATTATTGGTACACCTTTTTATATGGCTCCTGAACAAACACGTGGAGAAAACCAATCTATTCGCGCCACCACAGATGTTTGGGGAATAGGTGTTATACTCTATGAAATGATTACTAAAAAATTACCATTTGTTGGGCGTTCAAGTATTGAGCTCTATCATAAAATCAACAACCTTGATCCTATTCCGCCAAGTAAAATAAACCCTTTATTAACTCGTGAACTTGATTATATTGTACTCAAATGTATATCTAAAGATACCGAAGACCGTTTTAATGATGCAGAGAGTTTGGCCACTTATTTAGAAAATTATTTAGATGGTAAGCCTATTGTTATTCGCGAAACGCCAAAATGGTGGCGGCAATTTAGACGATTTTTTAAACGACATAAATGGTTTATTCTCGTTGCAGTAAGCGCTATTATACTTGGTTGGGCATGCGGTTGGTATTTACTAACGAAAATACGCAATTGATATGGATATCTGTAATCTATGAGTATAACAACAATTACTTTTTTGTTTGTTTTTTTACAAATATTAATAACAAGCGTGAAAGTTGTGATAGAAGAGTTGGTCGTTGATGAAGATGTTGCTCATTATGCTGAATTTGCAGCATGTATACTTCTTGGTATTATTTACTATTTTACTATAGTGCCTAAAAGTGCTTCTCCTGTTGTGTGTTGGTTTTTAGCATCGATTTTTGGCATAGTGATGCTTGTCGTTTCGTGGGGGCTTCCCAAACTAGCAGATCACTTTTTGGGATGGGGGGAAAGTGATATTTCTTTACCACCGGCTTTTACTGTTATAAACGCTTGGATTTTGCTATTGTGTTTTCTGCCAACAGGTTTAGGAGCGACGATTGGTCTACCAAACTTATTTTCTGGTAAGATAACTTTTTTTATTGTGATAGCACTTACTCAACTTGTTACCACTTGTCTGATTTTATTTATCACTTACTACTTTGAAGACACAAAAACAACACTGGCAATGGATGGTTTGTTAAGTATTGCTATTGCGGTACTTGTTTGGTCATTACTTAATGAACAAAATTCGCGCGGACAAGCAACATTTTTGACGTTTGTGATTGTCATTGCTATTAATATAGAACTTATCGGTATTTTTTATTTTGCAGCACACTATTTAGAAATTACAGAAATAGACGAATTTTTTTGGAAAACGCGGAGTTATATATTTAGTAGCCAATTACTTGCAGTGATAATTGTGTATTTTTTTCCACTACTTGAAAAGATATTTTCTTTTCTAGATTCGATTGTTTCATGAAATTCGCAGAGTTTATCGCTGATATCGCGATATATGGCTTGATTATTTCACTAATGGTTCACCACTTCTTTTTACAGTCTTTTAAAGTAATGACACGCTCTATGGAGCCCACACTTATCGGTGATGTCGATTGCGGAGACCGTATTTTAGTAAAAAAACACGCCTACATATTTAAAAAACCACAACGCTGGGATCCTATTGTTTTCTTCTATCCGCAGAATAATCGACAAATTTTTATCAAACGTTTAATTGGTTTGCCTGGGGAAAAAGTTCATATACGCAATGGTGAAATATATATCGACAACATGATTGTTCGCAAACCACCTAAGGTAGTAAATGAGTTACTATATCCGTTATTTAAGACTCATGATAACATCGAGTACAATTGGGAGTATAGTAATAAGTGGCAAGTTAATGCACGAGAAATTTCGGTTAAAACAAAACAAATTACGTGGTGCGAGTATAAGAATACGATCACTAATCGTTACGAACCGATTAATAATCAACGTTTTTTTTATCGCAAACAATATGCTTATCCTGTCGGAGGTAGTGAACGCGTAGGAGAAATTCGATTAAAATTTAATGTCTCGTTATTAGATTCTTCAGGGAAATTATTTTTAGAACTGCGCGAAGGAGAATACCGCTTTTTATGTGAAATGAGTACGCAGAATTCAGGACAAATAAGTAGATATCAGTCAGAAAATGACGAAGTATTACAAAAAGTAAATTTTGCGGAAAAATTGCAAAAAAATCAGTCTATAACTTTTGAAAATATAGATGATCTTATTACATTGACTATAAACAACAAAGTCGTTGCTAAACTCAATTACGCTAAAAAAGAGGAAAAAGCACCGCGATTAACATATGATACTTCTTTGCGATGGGGAGTTTCTAATGGATCTTTTATATTTAGCAATATAGCATTATGGCGCGACATCTATTACATTGCCAAGCGCGATTTTTTTGGTGGTTTGACTAGTTTTAATGTACCAAATAATCATTATTTTGCCTTAGGTGATAATCCTCCCAACAGCCGAGATAGTAAAGACTGGCAGATATTTCGTTTCTTTTATCAAAATGGAATTGCTGTTGAAGGAGATCAAAAAAACTTTCCTCATGGAGAAACGCGTAAGTTCACAGACATTTATGGTTTTGAACGAAATATTCCTAATGATATTCTTAAAGAAGACTATCTCTCGCGACAAGAAGCACCATTTATACCTGGATCCTATATTATAGGACGTGCTATTTTTGTGTTTTGGCCGATAACTCGTTGTAAAATTATTTATTAGGATGTTGACATCAGACACTATCGCTATTGATTCTTGAATAAAAGCTGATTTTCACTAAAATCAAACATCATATCCTCACAACTATTAATTATTTGAACATATAATCGAAAGAGTGGTAAAGGAAACCCTCTACCTAAAACCAACGCACCTGTTTTCGACCGACGCCGTATCAGAAAAGGCTTAAAAGCTTTGAAATCTATAGCAAAGCTTTTATAACACATGAAATATGAATACAATGACTTTTTACTCTCGTGAAATATTCGAAATAGAAAAAAGAGAGATGCGCGTACATGGGAAACTGCTAAGAAGAAATAACAACGGTTTCCAATATGTCATCTGGTTGGGCAATTGGTACTAACTGTACGAGAACTTGTGCTGAAAGTTCAGCCACAATCTCTTGATAGGGATCTTGGTCACGTTTGAGAGTTTTAATAGTTCTTAAGTGCACCGCGCGAAATAACTCATGAAACTAAGTTTTTTCCGATGGTGTAGCCAAACGTATTGTTTCTCTATTTCCTCTTTGTTCATAAGAGTCATACTACAACTCCATAAATATACCACAAGCCGATATTCCTCATTCTTTTGCTTTATCAAACAATGGTAGTTTAGGTATTCAATTGTTGATATTCCAATTCTTCTCTCTGGTATATTCTACGGAAAATACAGGACCTACAATAATCTTTTTTCACTGGTTAGGTACATTACTATAATAATAAATTACTTTAGCACCTATATGTTTTTAAATTTAAAATTTATATGCATGTTTTTTAACCCAAATTATGGTAATTAATGATGTTACATCGTGTTGATAATAGAGCACTTTACGTAATACAACAGAAAAATAGCAAGAGATAGTTGTCAATCTCGGAGCTATCGGTGTTGACTTAAATCATTCTCATATAGCCGTTGCTGAAACAAACAGGCATGGTAACTTGGTCCATCATCAAAAAATACATACTCTCATTCAAGATCGCACTTGTCATCAAGTGACTGCAACTCTTGCTGAAGCTTGCAAACAAATTATTTCACGTGCTGTGAAAGAACAAAAACCTGTTGCTATTGAAAAACTAGATTTCTCAAAAAAGAAAAGTAACTTGATCTCGTCGTCAAATACAAAATATAAAAGAATGATCTCTTCCTTTGCCTATAGCAAATTTGCTGCACTCATCAAAAATCAAGCTATGAAAAATGGTGTCGAAATTATCGAAGTAAATCCAGCCTTCACCAGTGTTATTGGTCGTTATAAATTTGCACATTTTTTTGGAATCAGTACACATCTTGCCGCAAGCCTTGTTATTGCTCGCCGCGCACAAAATTTTTCGGAACGCTTTCCCACCAGAACCGCCCGATGTTTACCTGTGGATAGACATTGTCACGTCTGGAAACCCTGGAAAGCTTTTCTCAAACTCGCCGTCTCTGACAGAGAACGACAAGTTGAGCTTCTTTTTTGCTCTCGGCATCTTCCTTTTTAAACGAATTTGTCCTCTTACTTGTCCTCTAGAGTGCAACTCTCTAGCGGTAATCGATCACAGCACTGTTTGGTGATCGTCTTAGGTCTTTTTAGATTTTTGCGTTTTAATAGGAACGGTAAATAAGATATATGGCGGAAAACGCAATACCTACAGCAAAGAGTTCAAAGCCAAAGTAGCACTGGAAGCCTTAAAAGAGAAAAGTACATTACAAGAGGTTCACGCTTGCGCAAAATTTAATACAAACCTGTGGCATACAAATTGCTTCTTAACCTTAATGTTCTTGGATTTAGATTAAGGAGATGTAAAATTCTAACACCATGCTTTCATTGTGGACTACCTTGTTTAGATGATACTATAAAAGCAGATGAGCACCATTTTTGCTGTCATGGCTGTCTTTTTGTTTTTAATATTTTACAAGGTAGCTCTTTACATAAATACTACGAACTAACAAAATCACCAGGAAAACCCATTGTTAACAAATCGCAAGAAGACTATGCTTACCTTAACAATGTTAAATTTATTAACCATTTCTTAAAGTTTAGTGAAAAAAATACTGCCATTGCACAATTTCATATACCAAATATCCACTGTGCTTCTTGCATATGGCTACTCGAAAACATCTATCAACTCCACAATGCTATCAAAAATGTAGATGTTCATTTCTCTTCACGCGAGGTGCACATAAAGTACGATAGCCAGCAGATGATGTTGAGTGAAATCGTTTTTCTTCTTGGACAATTAGGTTACCCTCCTCGCTTATCTTTAGATAACAAAAAATTACCGATAAAAGATCGCGAAGATATACTTCGTTTAGGTGTCGCTGGGTTTTGCTTCGGGAATGTAATGCTTTTTAGTTTTTCAGAATACTTAGCGAACAAGGAACAAATTCCCAATGAGTTTTTACGTTTTTTTGGTTACCTTAACATTGCTTTAACACTGCCAGTCTTTTTTTATTCGGCGAAAGAGTGGCTGTATTCGTCATGGATTTCCTGTAAAAAACGGACAATGAACCTAGATGTTCCCATTGCTTTAGGACTTTTGGCATTATTCTTAACTAGTCTCTTCGATATATTCACCTACCGCGGTTCTGGTTACTGTGATTCATTGTGTGGTTTTGTATTTTTTTTACTCATAGGTAAATTTTTCCAAAAAAGAACTTTCCAAAATTTGTCTTTTGATCGCGATTATAAATCTTATTTTCCTTTATCAACAGTGCGTATAAAGCATGAGAGAAAAAATGTTGTTTCCGTCCATGAATTGCAAGTAAATGATCAAATTTACATTCGCCATCAAGAATTAATTCCAACTGATGGAAAGTTATTAAGTAGTATTGCTCAAATTGATTATAGTTTTGTTTCTGGAGAATCGGATCTTATTACCAAAACTGAAGGAGAATTTGTTTTTGCTGGAGGGCGAATCGTTGGCAAAGCTGTTGTTGTAAAAGTTAAGAAAGAAGTAGAAAAGAGTTTTTTAACTTCTTTATGGCGAAATGTTCAAAATAAAGAAAAAAGCCAAGTTCGTTCTATCACTAATAAGATTAGTCCTTTTTTTACAATGATTGTTATTGCTATTGCGATAGCCACTTTTATGTACTATTGGTTAATTTTGCGCAATGTTTCTTTGGCTTGGTACACATTTTCATCTGTGCTAATTGTGGCCTGTCCTTGTGCCCTCGCTCTTACTTCTGCTTTTACTCATGGAGCAATGCTTCGCTTATTAGAAAGCCACCGTATTTTTTGCAAAAATGGAGAAGTACTCGAAAAACTTGCAAGAATAAAACATGTTGTTTTCGATAAAACAGGAACTTTGACTAGCCTAAAGCCCAATATTCAATTGCTATTTGGAACAATAAATGACAAGCAACAACAAATATTGGCCAGTATTGTTAGTCAATCTATTCATCCTGTTAGCCGAGCTCTTTCTAAAAAATTTCCAGTATTAACACCTATAAACTTAACACAATTTAGGGAAATTAGTGGAAAAGGAATTCACGCAACATATAACAAACAAGATTTTTATGTTGGTAGTATCAAGTGGATATCAAGTTTTACAAAGGTTTCAGATGACATACTTTTAAATTTACACTTACAAAATGCAGTGGGTTTTACTATTGGGAACAAGCTTTGCTCTATATTTTCTATCAACAGTAGTTTTCGTTGTGGCTGGGAAAATATAGTAAGCTCTGTGGCACATAAACACTCGGTTCATCTAATCTCTGGTGATAGTAATCGCGATTTTAACACTGTAAAGCGAGTTTTTCCTGAAAAGAACATACGTTTTAACCTTAATCCTTTTGATAAAGTTACGTGCATTGAACGTCTACAAACAAATGCAGAGCGCGGAGTAATGATGGTTGGTGATGGTTTGAATGACTCAGGTGCTTTGATAAAAAGCGATGTAGGTATAGCTATAATAGAAAAAAATAGCCATTTCTCACCTGCAAGCGATATTATCCTTGCGGCTGAGAAAATAAGCTTGTTGCCAAAGTTATTCTATGTATCGCGTGCAACCCTATACATTACATATACGAGTTTTGTCATTTCTTGTATTTATAATTCATTAGGCATTGCGCTTGCTGTATCAGGAAAACTAACACCTGTTTTTGTAGCTATTCTCATGCCGGTTAGCTCTATTACAGTGATGCTGTTTACAACATTGAGTGCTCGCTATTTTTGCAAAAATATACTAGGGGGTGATAAGTGGGAGTAATGTTTATTCTGATTAGTGTGAGCATCTTATTAGCAACTTGTTTTTTACTCGCTTTTATCTGGGCAACAAAGAGTGGACAGTTCGACGACTGTGAAACTCCAGCAATAAAAGTGCTAATTGATTGAGAAAGGCTTTTTATGAACGTAGAGACATTTCACTATGATAATAAAATAGTGCGTAATTTTGCATTTGCAACTGTGTTTTGGGGTGTTATTGGTATGCTTTTTGGTGTTATTATTGCATTCCAACTTCCTATTCCAGGACTGAATTTCGGTGAGTATTTTTCTTTTGGGAGATTACGCCCTATCCACACAAACGCTGTAATATTTGCGTTCGTTGGTAATGCAATTTTCATGGGTGTGTATTACTCACTACAACGCTTGTGTAAGACGCGTATGTTTAGTGATACCCTGAGTAAAGTACATTTTTGGGGATGGCAACTTATTATCGTTGCCGCAGCAATTACTTTACTATTTGGTTATACTACAAGTAAAGAATATGCAGAACTAGAGTGGCCTTTAGATATCGCAATTACCGTGATTTGGGTTGTTTTTGGAATTAATATGTTTGGAACGATTAGTGTTCGACGCCAACGACATATGTATGTGGCTATCTGGTTTTATATTGCTACGTTTATAGCGGTGGCTGTACTACATATTTTTAATTCTTTAGCTCTCCCCGTTTCTTTTTTGAAAAGCTACCCTATCTACGCGGGCGTACAAGATGCTCTTGTACAGTGGTGGTATGGACATAACGCTGTTGCGTTTTTTCTAACAACACCTTATCTGGGTTTAATGTATTACTACTTACCCAAAATAGCTAATCGTCCTGTCTATTCATACAGATTATCCATTATCCACTTTTGGTCTTTAGTTTTTATTTATATTTGGGCCGGACCACACCACTTATTATATTCTGCTGTTGATCCTTGGGCACAAACATTAGGGATTGTGTTTTCTATTATGCTCATTGCCCCATCTTGGGGTGGCATGTTAAATGGTTTACTTACTTTACGTGGGGCTTGGGATACTGTAGCTAAAAATGTTGAACTTAAGTTTATGGTTGTAGCTGTTACTTGTTATGGAATGGTTACACTTGAAGGCCCATTAATGTCTTTTAAAAGTGTAAATAGTTTAGCGCATTTTACCGACTGGATTATTGGGCATGTTCACAATGGAACTCTTGGCTGGAATGGTTTTTTAACTTTTGGAATTGTTTACTGGCTCATACCACGAATTTATAATACCAAGTTATACTCGCCAAAGTTAGCGAACGCGCATTTTTGGATAGGAAGCTTAGGGATTATTTTTTATCTTATTTCTATGTACTTTGCAGGTATTACTCAAGGACTTATGTGGAAAGAACTTGATGTTGATGGTGGGCTTATGCACACCAATTTTGTGAGCACTGTAAAGGCTATTATTCCAATGTACTACCTTCGAGGAATAGGTGGCCTACTATATATTTTTGGTGTGTTTTTAATGGTCTATAATTTGTTTAAAACTGTAAAACAAGGTACGCTCATAGCAGATGAAGAGGCAAAAGCACCAGCTCTCGAAAAACCGAAAGCTAAAGTTGAATCTAAGCATCGTTTTCTAGAAGGTCATTTAGGTTTTTTCTTTATACTTACAACATTAGCTATTATTGCAGGTGGCCTCATAGAACTTGTTCCTGGAGCAATCAACGAATTCGTCAAACCGACAACACCTCTCGTGGAGAAATACACACCGTTAGAACTAGAAGGACGCGATATATATATCCGCGAAGGTTGTAATAATTGTCATTCTCAAATGGTCAGACCTTTTCGCGATGAAACTTTGCGTTTTGGAGCTCATTCTGAAGCAGGAGACTATGTCTATGATCGACCATTTTTATGGGGATCAAAAAGAACTGGTCCTGATTTGCATCGTATTGGATTGAGACCTCGCAATGAAGTTTGGCACTATGGACATATGATTAATCCACAAAAATGGTCTCCGGGTTCTATCATGCCAAAATATACTTGGCTAGCAACAAAAAAAATAGATTTGTCGATGATATCCAAAAAAATAGAAGTGATGCGTAGTCTAGGAGTTCCGTATACTTACGACGATGTAAGAAATGCAGAACAAAATTTACTAAGACAAGCACAAAAGATTTCAAATATCTTAAAACAAGGAAATATTAATTGTGCTCCTGACCGCGAAATGATAGCGCTAATTGCATATTTGAAGAAATTAGGAAAAAGAGTAAGGATTAAAAAATGATAAGAGAATACATGTCGCAAATAGATATTGCTGTACTTCTTTCATACAGCGTATTAGTTGCTTTCTTAGTATTGTTTGTCATTATTACTTGGCAAGCATTGAGAATGGATAAAGCCAAAGTGGAAGAGCTGGAACAAATGCCTTTAGACTTGTCAACGGAGGGTAGATTGTAATGGTAAATATTCTTAATGATGAAAAAGATATCCTTTTAGATCACGAATATGATGGTATCCATGAATTAGATAACTATCTTCCTTCATGGTGGAAAATGTTATTTTTTATCACTATTGTTTTTTCTGTTGTGTATTTCGTTGGCTATGAAGTTCTTGGGATATTCGACCAACCGCAACAGGAATATGAAAAAGAACTAGCACTCTACCCTGATGACTACGATGAGGAAGAAGAAAGCGAAATAGATGAAAATGATATTGCAAAATTTTTAGCTGCAAAGCAAAACAAAAAGAGTGATAAAAAAGAAGTAATTGTTGCTTTTACAGATGTAAAAAATTTAGCAAAAGGTAAAAGAATATTTCGCAACAACTGTGTCATTTGCCATGGTAAAAATGCCGAAGGCATGCTTGGGCAAGGGCCTAATTTAACAGACAATTTTTGGGTTCATGGCGAAGGAAAAATAGAAGATATTATTAACACTGTTAAGATCGGAGTTATTGAAAAAGGTATGCAGCCTTGGGCAGCCGCTTTAGGAAATACAAAGATCTTACAAGTTGTGAGTTACATAATGTCTCTTAATGGCTCAAATCCTCCAAATGCAAAAGCGCCAGAAGGAAAAGAATATTAAAATCGCACTTAGTAGAAATTTCTGCCAAACACTATTTGGTAGAAATTTCTACAGATAGAATGAAATGTCAAACAATAATGTGTGCTGTTCATCTTACAATTCGTTTAAAATCGGAGTACCTTGAATGCACAGTGCACATTAAGCAATCACTAGAGATAATCATCAAGCTACTGAGTAAAACTATAGTATTTTTATTCTTTTAGGAAAACACTATAGTGAAAAAATCACCTACCAAAGAGATTGTTGATTTCTCAAAATTGTAAGGAAATTTAGATGAATGCTGCTGATAATTTCAAAGATCGAATTGCAACAGTAAATCAAGATGGTGAGAGAATATGGATTTACCCTAAACGGGTAAACGGGCCGTATTACAAATGGCGTAAAATAATTAGTTATATACAATTAATAGTGCTCATTGGTCTACCTTTTGTAAAATACAATGGTAGACCAGTTGTAATGCTTAATATTATAGAGCGTAAATTTATCTTTTTTGGCAATGTATTTTGGTCAGAAGATTTATATTTATTTGGTTTACTTTTTATTACCACTGTGATTTTTATTACATGGTTCACTGCAACATTTGGCCGAATTTTTTGTGGATGGTTATGTCCTCAAACAGTATTTCTAGAGATGGTTTTTAGACGAATAGAACGTTTTTTAGAAGGAGATGCTTCTAAGCAAAAAAAGTTCAATAAACAGAAAGCATCTATGCAAAAAACGTTACGAAAAATTTTTAAGCATATATTATTCTACGCAATATCTTTTTTCATCGCTAATATCTTTTTATCTTACATTATTGGTATTGATGAGTTATGGAAAATTATTACGGCTCCTCCTAGTGAGCATCTAGTTGGATTTTTTACTATTTGTGCTTTTTCGTTTATCTTTTATGGTGTTTTTAGTTGGTTTCGCGAGCAAGCATGTATTATGGTTTGTCCATATGGACGTTTACAGTCAGTGATGCAAGATGCAAATACTGTGACTATTTCCTACGATTTTAAACGAGGAGAACCACGTGGTCACAAGCTTAAAAAAAATATTAGCAATCAAGGTGATTGCATAGATTGCAAAAAATGTGTAGCGGTATGTCCAACAGGGATAGATATTCGCAATGGATTACAAATGGAATGTGTTAATTGTACTTTTTGTATTGATGCGTGCGACGATGTAATGGAAAAAATAAATAAGCCAAAGGGACTTATTCGTTACGCTTCACACAATATGATAGAAAAACAACATCCATTTAAAATATCAATGCGCACAATCTTTTATGGATTTATATTTCTTGCTCTTTTTAGTGTTGATGCTTTTCTTATTTACAACAGACCTCAAGTGAACGCAATTATAAACCGTATGCCTGGATCACTGTGCACAAAAATAGGCGAGAACTCTTACATGAATGTCTATCGTAGTACTTTATTCAACAAAACTCTTGATCCACACACTTACAATTTTAAACTTTTAGATATAAAAGGTGAAGTTCGTTTAGGAGATGAAAATATAAACGTAGTAGGCGAAAGCCTAGAGAAGTTCACCATGATAATTGTATTACCAAAAGAAAGTATTGATAGCGAACAGACCTATTTCGATATTGGTATTTTTGAAAAGGATAAACTCATTCAGAAAATAGAAATCGGGTTTAAAGGACCCTAGGAGTAGTAAAAATGGAAATACTATCGGGCTTCATTGTTGGATTGTTTGGTAGTTTACATTGCATTGGAATGTGTGGTCCTTTAGCGCTTGCTTTGCCAATACCAACATCTCAAAAATCACGTATTTTTGCACAAAGTTTTTATCATTTAGGACGAATTTCTTCATACGCTGTTTTAGGTGTTGTAATTGGATGCCTTGGAATATCAGTACGCGGATCTGGTTTTCAGGAATGGCTATCGATAGCAACTGGTGTTTTGTTAATTGTAATATTTTGTTTTTCGAGTGTAAAAAATAAATTAACCCTAGCTCTTGCAAAACCATTTTTGTGGCTGACTAAATATTTTCCAATGAAAAAGCTCATAGAAAAAAGTCGAGAGAACTCGGTGTTATTGTATGTGTTTGGTTTATTAAATGGCCTACTACCCTGTGGTTTTGTATATATTGCTCTTGCAGCAGCTTTAAATACTTCATCTATTTTTGACGCTGTAGTCTTTATGATATTTTTTGGATTAGGAACAGTACCTCTTTTAGCAAGTCTTATACACGGCAAAAAATGTTTTTCGTCTAAGATAAATATATTGATTCCTGTTGTTACTTTATTTCTAGCAATTATTCTTATTATGCGTGGAAGTGGTTTAGGAATTCCGTATATAAGTCCTAATTTAGAAGCGCTTGGCAGTTGTTGCCACTCAGAATAATGGATTATTCTAAGTTAAAAAAGGCGCGAAGAGAGCCTTTTTAAGTTCCATAACAGCTCCAAGAGCTCCAAGATACCAAATTACGGAAAAATATGGCTATTTTATCTTCATCAAAGATGTCCCTGAATCAATAATTCTACATATATCTGATCACTTTGAATTGGAAATACCTAAAAACTTAACCTGCTACGATAACACTGGTTCTAGGCCTCGCTATATGTCATTGATTCGTAATTTTTTGAACATTCATGCGTATAACGAAGAAACCAAGAATATAATATTCTTAACGATGAAAAACGCTGCAAAAACAAAGGATGAAATATCTGACATAATCAATGTAGCTGTAGAGGAACTAGTAAAACAAAAGCATGAATTACCTGCTTTCAGCACGTTACTACGAACAACTAATAGTACTCGTTCGATTGTAAACAAAGAATATTACACAGTAATATCTTCATCCATAGGCTCGGAAGACAAAGAAAAATAAATCAAATATTAAAAGTGCCGAAAGAGTCAACGAAAACTTTGTGGAACATGATCAGGAAAGGAGCTGAGAAACCGAATGTAAACCACATGAAAGATTGGCTTGTTCGGCTAAGATGGTTCAAAAAACAAAGTATATTCAGCCAAGTTGTAAAAGAATTACCTGCTACAAAAATAAAAAAGTTTGCGACGGAAGCTAAAGCATATGACGCTTCTATGATGAAGGATATTGAGCCTTCTAAGAGATATACACTGGCTATTGTATTAGTTGATAAACAAATGGCTAAAGTACTTGACGACTTAACATTGATGTTTATCAAGTTAGTAAAAAAAGTACATATCTCCGCTAAAAAAGCACTTGATGATTATCATTTTCAACATAGAGAACGCACAGATAAATTAATCTCTATGTTTCGGGATGTATTGTCTGCATATAAATCGGAAAAATTAAAAGAAAGACCCTACGTTGATGTTGATAAAATTATTTATGAAAATATAGATGTTGTCATGTCACAATGTGATGAGCATATATCATATTCAGGAAATAATTATTTTGGATTCTTACCTAAATTTTACAAAGGAAAACGATCAGTTTTTTTTAAGTTTTTAGAAAATGTAAAGCTGATATCTTTTGCGTAATAAAAATAGCAAAAAAGAATTTCTAAAAGTAAGTGATATAGAGCTGTCATCTTGCATTTAACATTCCTATTGCACTAGGTCTATATACATGTATTCCTTCATAAAACATGCATTTCAAATACATGTTTTGTTTTGGCAAAAGGTTTTTCGTGAATAAAATACTTTAGGAATTTATGTTAGAGAGGGGAAAACATGCCTATTTGTAGTTATATAGTCTATCCACGGTCAGGGAAAAAAAACATTGCTGAAAATCAATTATCAAAATTGCAACATTGTGAGGTAGTTGCCGCGCAAAATAGAGAGTTACTTATTTTAACTACCGAAACATTCAATAAGAAGCAAGAGAAAGAGTTGCAGGAAAAGTTGTGCAACTTAGAATGTGTAGAAAATTTTGCTCTTAGTTTTGCGCATTGGGGAGAATGAATATGAACCGTCGTGATTTTTTAAAAAAAATGGCGTTTACATCTGCGGCTGTAGCGGCAGTTTCGCTATTTCCAGGAGTTTTATTTGCCGATGAACAACATGATCAAGATAATGAACTTACTTGGAAAAAATCTCCTTGTCGATTTTGCGGTGTGGGATGTGGCTTGCTTATTGGCACATTACAGGGAAAAGCAGTAGCTGTTAAGGGGGATCCTGAATCTCCTGTAAATAAAGGATTGTGTTGCGTAAAAGGTTATCATTCTGTGCAAGCTTTGTACGGTGAAGATCGATTACAAAAAGCTATGGTTCGTAAAAATGGTACGCTTGTGGAGGTACCAATAGATGAGGCTTTGGATCTGGTTGCTACAAAACTAGGGGAAACAATTGCAAAGAGTGGCAAAAATTCCGTTTCCATTTATGGCTCAGGGCAGTGGGCGATTCCCGATGGATATGTTGCTAGTAAACTTTTCAAGGGCTGTATCGGTACAAACAACGTAGAGGCTAACGCGCGTTTATGTATGTCAAGTGCTGTAACTGGTTTTATATCTACATTTGGTTTAGATGAACCGATGGGGTGCTATGAAGATATTGATCATGCAGATACATTCGTTTTGTGGGGAAATAATATGGCAGAGATGCACCCTGTTTTATTTTCTCGTATTTTAGATAGGCGTCAAAAAAACCCTGACGTAAAGATTATAGACTTAGCCACAAGAATGACAAGAACAAGTAGTATGGCAAATCATACGTTCTTGTTTTATCCAAATACCGATATTGCAATAGCAAACGCCATTTGCTACGAAATTATTCGCACCAATAGTTTTGATAAAAATTTTATTGAAGATCATATCGCTTTTAAAAAAGGTAAAGTAAATATTGGTTATGGACTCGAAGATCATTTTTCATTTTCTGATGAAGCGAAAGCGGTAAATTTTAACGACTATAAAAAGTTCTTAGAAGATTATACACCAGAAAAAGTAGAGAAAATCACAGGTGTTAAAGCTGCTGATATTCGTTACCTTGCATCCTTGTATAGTGGTAAAAAAAGAAATGTTGTTTCTTTTTGGTGTATGGGAGTAAATCAGCATACTAGAGGCACATGGATGAATAACGTGATCTATAATATTCACTTACTTGTGGGGAAAATTTCTCAACCAGGTAATGGGCCTTTTTCGTTGACAGGTCAACCAAGTGCTTGCGGAACAGTTCGCGAAGTAGGAACTCTTACTCACAAATTACCACATGGAGTCGTAACCAATAAGAAAGATCGTAAGCTAGCAGCAAAAATTTGGCAAGTTCCTGTTGAAAACATACCTGACAAACCAACCTACCATACTGTAGAGATGTTCCGCGCTTTAGATCGCGGAGATATTAAATTTATGTGGATCCAAGTAACAAATCCTATGGTGACAATGCCAAATCTCAAACGTTATCGCGATGCAGCCAAAAAAGAAGATCGTTTTATTGTTGTTTCCGATGTTTACCCTACTCCAACAACAGATATTGCCGATGTTATTCTTCCTTCAGCAATGTGGATTGAAAGAGAGGGAATGTTTGGTAACTCCGAAAGAAGAACTCAACACTGGGACCAATTATTATCTCCTCCAGGAGAAGCAATAAGCGATGGTTGGCAAATCATTGAAGTTGCCCAAAGATTAGGTTACAAACAACAGTTCTACTACAAAAAAGAAAAATACATAGAACAAATTTGGAAAGAATATACACAGTTTCACGATGATCCAAAACATAGAATGGCCTCGTATGAACAACTGAAAAAATTTCCTGGTGTTATGTGGCCATATGTCGAAGGAAAAGAAACGACTTGGCGCTACAATAGCAAGTACGACCCTGCCGCTTCTCCACAAAAAAAGTTTGATTTCTATGGCAAACCAGATCATCGTGCCTGGATATGGTTGCGACCATACGAGTCACCCCCAGAAAGCCCTAATAACGAATACCCATTGTGGCTGTGTACCGGAAGAGTTATTGAACACTGGCATTCCGGTTCTATGACAAGACGAATTCCTGTTTTACACAGAGCTGTTCCCGAAGCATATATGGAAATGCATCCACAGGATGCAAAATCTCGTGGAATACGTAATGGCGAAACTGTGCAAGTAAAATCTCGCCGCGGTTCTATAAAAATAAAAGTAGTACTTAATGGTCGCGGTGCGCCAGTAGAAGGCCAAGTTTTTGTACCGTTTTTCGATGAAAATTTATTGATAAATGAGTTAACCATTGATGCTTTTTGCCCTATATCAAAACAGCCAGACTATAAAAAGTGCGCTGTGCAAGTAGAACGAGTCTAGATATGCGTATAATATTATACTTCTCTTTTTTAATTGCAACGGCGTTCTTTTTTATAACTGCTATAGATGTTAGCCCGCAAAGAAAACCAAAGATTGCAAATAGAAACATGAGCGTTCCTGTACTAGTAACTCCTTCTCATACAAAAGATAATTACTCTATGCCATCTAAATATTGGCAGGCAAGAAAATATGCTAAGGCAAAAGAAAGAACTCTAAAAGAATTTTATGCGCGAAGAGCATACCCTGGTGCACCGCCTGTTATTCCACATAAAATAGAAAAAAATTCAACAGAAATGTGCCTAACATGTCATGAGAAAGGAGGATATACTCCTCAATATAACGCCTATGCTCCACCTACACCACATAGTGATTTTATTTCCTGTTGGCAATGCCATGTACCACAACAAGAAATGCACACAAATAATTTATGGCAACAACTATATCTTCCAAAACTACAGCAAAAAGCACAACTGACAGGTCCGCTCGTTATTCCTCACAGTTTACACATGCGTACAAAATGTATTGTGTGCCACGCTGGACCAGCAGCAATCAAAGAAATACGCACAAGTCATCCCGAAAGAGTTCATTGTTTGCAATGCCACGTAACACAAAAAAAAGATGATCGTTTTCGACGAAAAAACTACGAGGGAAAAAATGAATAAACTATTTATTGTTATTAGCATTTTACTACTCTGTGCCTGCGAAGATAAGACAAATAAATCAGTAACAAAATACTCTATTTCGCAACAACATAATGATCTTTTGTTACAAAAGCACGATGCTATATTGATCAAAGATAGTGATAAGATCTATATATCGCTAAAAAAACATAGTAAAAAATCCTGTGAAGTTTGCCATCGAAATAATCTATCAGAAGCAGAAAATATTTTACAAGATAACATACAACAGGCGCATTTTGATATCGAGCTAAACCACGCTGAAAAAATGACCTGTGACAACTGCCATATAAAACATGCTCCTCAAACTCTATACTCCTTTGAAAAAACAGAGATAACGCATTCATATCAACTTTGTGGAAAATGCCACTTCAAGGAGCTAAAAGATTGGCGTGGAGGAGCACACGGTAAAAGGCTGACAGGATGGCAAAAAGTCCGCGTTATTGAAAGCTGTATTGGATGCCATAATCCCCACAAACCAAAATGGGATAAACGCTACCCTCTAATGCGTCCTGATATTATTCCTCATCGATTAGGAAGCCAAAAATGACTAACTCAAAAATTAGTTTCAAAAAATTTATGGATATGTGTTTCAAAACAAGTGAACCTCTAGAGAAACAACAAAGCCAATGTGGATGCGAAACTAATGATAAATTTGCCAAAGTAAATAGTTTTGCATCTGAAAGTAACCAAGCGTGTTCAAGTAAACAGTGTGGATGTTCCTCAACAAATAGTTTAATGTCCAAAAAAGTAAACCGTCGTCAAGCGTTAAGTGCGCTGTTAGGAGCTGTAGCTGTCAGTTGTTCTACCGCCGCTAGCTCAACAAGTATCTCTCAAGAAAAAGATAAGAAAGAGCACAAAAAACTTGAGTGGGAAGAGTATTTCAAAGGTAATTATCGCTTGATGAATGGCTCAGAACGCAAGAAAACTATTGAACGTCTAGAACGCATTTCTGAATTAAAAAAACACAACGCTACAATTAGCGGACAATTACCGCAAAAAAATGTTTTATACGGTTATGCATTTAACATTTCCAAATGCCGTGGATACCAAGATTGTATTCGCGCATGTGTAAAAGAAAATAACTTAGATCGTAAAGAAAATATGCAATACATACGTATTTTTGAAATGGAAAATGGTAATTTAAACCTTGAAGATGGCAAGGCTGATTACTTTCATGAGGTTCCAAAAGACGGGCATTTCTATTTAGGAACGCAATGTTTTCAATGTGATAACCCTCCGTGCGTAGCGGTGTGCCCCGTAGGTGCTACCTGGAAAGAAGAAGATGGTATTGTTGTAATTGATTATGATTGGTGTATCGGTTGTCGTTATTGCCAAGCAGCTTGTCCATATTGGGCAAGACGTTTTAACTGGCAAGAACCAGAAATTCCATCCGAGCAGTTCAATACAGATCAACACTATTTAAGTAATCGTCCGCGTCCAAAAGGTGTGATGGAGAAATGTACGTACTGTTTACAAAGAACGCGTAAAGGTCTACTACCTGCATGTGCAGAAGCTTGTCCTACAGGTGCAAGAATTTTTGGTAATCTCTTAGATCCCAATAGTGAAATTCGCTACGTGTTAGAAAATAAACAAGTTTTTCGTCTAAAGGAAGAACTAGGAACAGAACCTAAATTTTGGTATTTTATGGATTAAAAAATGACACTACTTTCTTTTATAAAAGCAGCAATAAAAACATCTTTTCGCGGTGATAAAAAATACATTTTTTGGATGAGCACCCTATTTTTTTTTATGTTTATTGGTTTTTATTGTTGGACAATACAATTACGTGAAGGTCTTCAAGTAACTGGTATGAGTGATCATGTCAGCTGGGGACTGTACATAAGTAACTTTACTTTTTTCGTAGGTACAGCTGCCGCAGCTGTAATGCTCGTAATTCCTGCATATGTACTCCACGATGTTAGTTTTGAAAAAACAGTACTGATGGGAGAGGGGATTGCCGTGGCTTCTCTTTTGATGTGTCTTGCATTTGTTACCGTAGATTTAGGAAGTCCACAAAACATTTGGCATATGATTCCGTTTATTGGGTATTTCAACTTTCCCGAATCAATGCTAGCCTGGGATGTTGTTGTTTTGAATGGGTATTTGATGCTCAACATATGTATACCTTTCTACATACTATTTTGCCATTACCAAAATAAAAAGCCTATAACAAAACTGTACCTGCCTTTTGTTTACTTATCGGTATTTTGGGCTGTTGGAATACACATGGTAACCGCTTTTCTATATGCAGGGATACCTGCTCGTCCGTACTGGAATTCTTCCCTTTTAGGCCCTCGTTTTCTAGCCTCAGCATTTGCTGCTGGTCCTGCTTTGATTATTTTGGCTTTAGATGCAATACAGCGAGCCACACAGTATGAAATTAAAAGTAGCTCATTAGATAAGCTAGCGATGATTGCGACAGTAGCTGCCCAAGCAAATTTAGTCATGCTTGTTTCGGAGTTATTCAAAGAATTCTACTGGCCTACAGAGCACAGCCATAGCGCTAAATATTTGTTTTTTGGCTATAAAGGATATAACGCATTATGTTTGTTGGTGTGGACAAGTATTTCTTTGAATGTTATTGCAACCACAAGTTTAACTATTCATAAGCTAAGAAAGAATAAACTAATACGTCGAATGTCTTGCCTGGTTTTGTTTTTAGCTATTTGGACAGAAAAAGGCATGGGACTTGTCGTACCGGGCTTTATCCCTTCTCCATTAGGAGAAATGGTAGAGTACTTTCCCTCAAAAATAGAAATATTCGTCACTTTGGGCATCTTAGCCTTGGGACTTTTTGTTTTTACTCTACTCGCAAAAGTCGCTATCAATATAGAAACTGGCAAAATGAGACTTATTGAAACCGAAAAAACCGGGAACATAAAAAACTAAGGACAGACCTATAAAAGTAATTATCATAGCATAAATTTTATTCTGAATAGTACGGCGCATGATCCGAGCTATAATGAAAGATATGGCAACAAGTTTTCATTGCAAGCAAGGAAGATATTCAAAATGCAATTTAAAATACAGTTAATAGCTTTTGCAGAAAACGGAGAAAAGATTTCGGCAAAAGAAATAGCACTCTAAAAAAAGGTTACAAAAATATAGAACAACTAGGGCTATGTATGAAAGAGTCCAAAGAGATCCTTAAAAGCCTGCGAGAAAATATTGTTCAAAACCAAGTGAATGCATATGTAGAAGATAATAATTGCTGCCAAATTTGTAATATTTCTTTGAAGAAAAAAGGACATAACGAAATAAAGTTTAGAACATTGTTTGGTAAATTATCAATAGAAAGCCCACGTTTTAGGAATTGCAAATGCATAGAACAAAGAACAGTTTCTTTTAGTTCATTACCGAATCTCATCAATGAGCGAGTTTCACCAGAATTACAGTTCATGGAAAGTAAGTGAGCATCGCTTATCTCTTATGGAATGACAGTCAAAATATTGAAAGATTTTTTACTCAGCAATATGCGCTTCGACCCAAAACGTTGAAGTACATCATATTCGCAAACTTGCAGATTTAAAAGATAAGAATGATCAAATGCGAAAATCAAAAGCGGCTCAAATAATGGCAAAGCGTAGACGCAAAACCCTTATAGTTTGCCAAAAATGCCACAATGACATTCACTATGGAGGATACGATGGCAATAAGATTAAGAAATAATAAGGTTACTGGAGAGTATCGTGAGAAGGAAACTCTCAGGCGATATTCGGAGGGGGTCGTTGGAAAAGTACTCTTTTGAGTAACTCGTTGGCGGTCTACCCTACGCATGCTGCGTTTGACGAGGCGGTTACTGGAAACATATTCATGATGGAAATGAGAACCGTTCCTATAATCGAAAGAGTGGTAAAGGAAACCCTCTACCTAAAACCAACGCGCCTGTTTTCGACCCGACGCCTAATTTACTGGATCATTATTTGACCACCTATTAAAACAGTGGTCAAATAACGTTTAGATAATATCGAAGAGTTATTGGATTGAAGATAAAAAACTAGTGCCGTGTTTGATTTTATTTAAAGAAAAATTTTCATCTATAGTTTTAGCTATATCAGCAAATGTACTTCTAACACCTAAAGAAATTGATTGAGACATTTGTTTTTGAAACACCAACAATGGAACATACTCTCTAGAATGATCAGTAGTAGCAGTTGTCGGGTCATTACCATGATCTGCAGTTATGATGAGTAGATCTTTATCTGTCATTGCTGAAATAAGCTCTGGTACTTGATTATCAAATGTTTCTAATGCTTCAGCAAAACCTTGTGGATTATTGCGATGTCCATATAACATGTCAAAATCAATTAAATTGACAAACACTAAACCGCGAAACTTATCTTGCATACACTTAAACAAGCTTTCCATACAAGCAGCATTTCCCTTTTCAGGGAAACTGTTTGTTACGCCTCTTGCAGCAAAGATATCAGATATTTTTCCTATGCCTATAGCGGAAAGATTATTATCTTTCAGAGCATCAAGAATTGTAATCCCTAGAGGTTCTACGGAGAAATCTTTGCGACGAGAAGTTCTTGTATAGTTACCACTTTTTCCTGTGAATGGTCTTGCTATAACACGGCCAACACAATGTTCATCAACAAGAATTTCGCGCGCAATTTTACACATTTCATAGAGTTCTGTAGGTGGAATAACATCTTCGTGCGCTGCTATCTGAAAAACCGAATCTGCGGATGTGTAGATAATCGGTTTTCCAGTGTGAACATGCTCATCGCCTAGTTCTTCAATAATCGCAGTTCCTGATGCTGGGTAATTACCAAGTACACCTCTTGCTATTTTTTTACAAAATAACTCAACAATACTTTGCGGGAAACCCTGGGGATAAGTAGGAAATGCTTGATCCAAAACTACACCACTTATTTCCCAGTGCCCTGTCGTTGTATCTTTTCCTTGAGAGCGTTCCTGCATAGTTCCCCAAGCGCCTATTTCAGCTTTATTCTCTGTAGGAATAATATTACTCATACCTAAACGACTCATGTTTGGTACTTTTAATCCTACATGTTGATGAACGTGCAGTAGAGTATTGCTATTTTCATCTCCGTACTGATCAGCATCTGGAGATGCTCCAGCACCAACACCGTCTAAAATAATCAAAAATATGCGATCAAAAGTCATCTTAATCTAGCTTTCTCTTAATTTCAATCATTTCAAAAGCTTCTAACTCATCACCTTCTTTAAAATCATCAAAACCATGGAGTCGAATTCCGCATTCAAATCCTTGTTTGACTTTTGCAACGTCTTCTTTGTGATGTTTTAAAGATAATAAATCAAGTGCTTTTTCTTTATTAAGAACAATTCCATTGCGACTAACGCGAATTTTTGCATGACGGCCTACTGTACCATCGGTGACATAGCACCCAGCAATGTTACCTAACCTAGAAATACGAATTACTTTGCGCACAGTAATGTGTCCAGTGATTTTTTCTTGGATTTCAGGGTCTAACATACCGGTCATGATATCTTTAATGCTGTCAAGCAAGTGATATATAATACTATAGCGATGGACATCAACACCTTTTTCGTCAGCTAAATCTCTTGCTGCTTTTGAAGGTATTACGTTAAATCCTATTACTAGAGCCTGACTCACTTCTGCTAGTTGTATGTCTGTTTCATTGATTCCACCAGCAGCAGCATGAAGAATCCTAACTTTTACTTCTTCGTGAGAAATTTCTGCTAACTTATGGGTAAGAGCTTCTAGTGAACCTTGAACATCTGCTTTGAGAATAATATTTAATTCTTTAGCTTCGCCTTCCTGAATTTGCTTCATAAGTTCGTGAATACTCAGTTTTTTAGAACCTTGTTCTAGATGTTTATCGTGAGTATCTTTTTTGCGATCTTCAGCAATGCTTTTTGCTTGCGAAAGATTCTTTACTACATAGAACTTATCACCTGCTTCAGGTAAGTCTGATAAACCAGATATTTCTATTGGTGTAGAAGGTCCAGCTTCTTTGATAATTTGCCCTTTGTGGTCGATAATATCACGTACGCGACCATAAGCCCCACCACATAGTACAAAATCTCCGCGTTTTAAAGTTCCATTTTGAACAAGTAAAGTTGCCACAGAACCTTTTCCATCTTTTACTTTGCCTTCAAGTACAGCTCCACTTGCTTTACGTTGCGGATTTGCTTGTAAAATTTGCATTTCTGCAACAAGAACCAAATACTCAAGAAGTTCATCTATACCTTCACCTGAAATGGCAGAAACTTTTACAAAAACAGTGTCTCCACCCCATTCATCTGGGATTAGGTTGTACTTAGTGAGTTGCTGCATAGTTGCTTCAGGTTTTGCACCTTCTTTATCTATCTTGTTCATTGCTACTATAATAGGAACTTTAGCAGCTTTCGCGTGGTTAATCGCTTCTACTGTTTGTGGCATAACTCCATCGTCGGCAGCAACAACAAGTACTACGATATCTGTCAGATTAGCTCCACGAGCTCGCATAGAAGTAAAAGCTTCGTGCCCTGGAGTATCAAGAAATACAATTGGATTTCCTTTGTAAGCTATCTTGTATGCTCCAATGTGCTGAGTAATACCGCCTGCTTCACCTTCTGTAACTTTTGCATCGCGAATTTTATCTAGAAGAGATGTTTTACCGTGGTCAACATGACCAAGAAAAGTGACCACTGGACCTCTAACTTCTAAATCACTTTCACTATCTTCTATTTCTTCCAATTCTTCGATCACAGTCTGCTCTAAATTCTTACTGTGTTTAATTTTAATTTTTTTATCAAACTCTAAAGCAATTGCCTCAATAACATCAGCATCAAGAGACTGGTTAATAGTCGCAGCCAGTTCATAGTTGGTAAAAAGAGTTTTTATAATATCATTACTTCTTATTCCCAAAGTTTGCGATAGATCTTTTATTGTTATAGGTGCAATGACTTCATGTTCTTTGTTTTTATCAATAACAGCTGTTGGATGTTCTCTGTTTTTATCCTTATATCTCTTTTTTCTATGATTTCTTTGTCTATAAGAATATTGATTACCATACTTGTTTCTGTGGTTTCTGTTATTTGTATTTGTTCTAGAATTGTTGTTACCTGTATTTGATCTAGAATTATTGTTACCTGTTCTAGAGCTGTTACTGGTATTTGTTCTAGAGTTACTACTTGTGTTTGTTCTAGTGTTATTTGTTCTAGGACTATTATTACCTGTTTTAGAGCTATTGTTACTTGTGTTTGTTCTAGAGCTATTATTGCCTGTTTTAGAATTATTGTTACTTGTGTTTGTTCTATAATTGTTACCTGTTTTTGAATTATTATAGGCTGTGTGTGTTTTAGAACTATTACTCACACTAGATCTAGAGTTGTTTGCGCCTGATTTTGAATTGTTCATAGGCTTTGAGTGCGTTGGTTTTGCATTAGATTTATTTTGCTCTTCACTTTTATTTTGAGAAAACGTTCTGGATTCTTTTGTATCCGGTTTTGTATGGCGATTTTTGTGTTTGTTCTCATTTGTTCTTGTAGATGTATTTTCTTGTCTATTTCCACTAGGTCTGGATTGTTTTCTGTTTGACGATGAATCTTGCTTTTGTTTTGCTTTCTCAAAATTCTCATTCTTTTTTATATTGTTTTTTGGAATATTTCTTTTTTTAGAATCTTGTTTATCTTTTTCTTTTTTGGGAGCTTGTGCAAGTCCACGTAAAATTTTTTCTTCATCTTTACTAATGCTTGCCAAATGATTTTTTAATACGATTTTTTTTGTTTGCGCTAGTGCCATCAAATCTTTACTTGTAAGATTTAAGTCTTTAGCGAGTTCCCACACTCGAGTTTTCATTCTACCTCCTGAGTTTAAACATTCATAATATGGTCCCCTAAATAAATTAAATATTAATTTATTTTTGGTCTGTTTGAACTGGAATTTGTAAACAATTTTTCAATTGCTTACAATATACGATTTTGGTGTTAAAGTAATTCAATTAAGCATATTTGGATGTTGTCTATGTTTATATTGAATAACCCTTTTAGAACAGGGATATTTTTAGTGATTAAGTATAACTTTAGCAAGGCAACAATACAACTAAATAGCTTTGGCTTATATTATTCTTCTTCGCTTCTTTCGTTTCTTTCGTTTTCTTTTGTTGCTCGCTTTGAAAATTGTTTTTCTTCTGTTTGAGGTACAATATCAATATCCCACTTGCAGAGTTTAGCAGCAAGACGAACATTTTGTCCTTCTTTACCTATAGCAAGTGGTTGTTGACTATCTTCGACAACAACGCGAGCTTTTTTCTTTTCAGGTTCGAGAAAAATATTTTCAATCTCTGCTGGTTTTAGTGCATTGGCGATGAACATTTCAGGATTACTATTCCAAGGTATAATATCAATTTTTTCCCCGCCAAGTTCATCGATTATGTTTTTTATGCGTGATCCTCTTACACCAACGCAAGCTCCAACACAATCGACTTTATCATCTTTACTTACAACAGATATTTTTGTTCGATACCCAGCTTCGCGAACAACATTGATTACTTCAATAATCCCTTGAGTAATCTCTGGAACTTCAAGTTCAAATAATTTCCTGATAAAATTAGGATGGGTACGCGATAAAATCAATTTTACACGATGAGAGATTTTTTTTACATCAAGTAGATAAGCACGAATACGATCTCCTGGTCGATAATATTCACCAAGTATTTGTTCTCTAGGGGGCAGAACTCCCTCTGTTTTCCCTAAATTTACAATTAGGTTTTTATGCTCATAACGCTGAACAGAACCGGTAACAATGCTTCGTTTTTTATGAATAAATTCTGTATGGATTACATCTCTTTCTGCTTCGCGAATTTTCTGTATAATAAGTTGCTTAGCTGTTTGCGCTGCAATTCTTCCAAATTCAGGTGGCTCTATTTTATCTCCATCTTTGGAAGATGCTATAATATCTCCATTTTGCCTATCAATATGAATAATCACATCAGAGCCTGAACGATATTTTTTTCGAGCTGCCGATTGAAGAGCTGATTCTATTCCTTGAAATATAATTTCTTTATCAATGGCTTTATTCTTGTGGATTGTTTCTACTAATCTAAGTACGTCCCCTTGCATATTTATGCCCCCCAATCGAATTTAAATCATCGCGGTTTAGTGGGTAATATAACCTTTTGCCTCTAATCTAGAGTCCTAATTGTTTACAGCACAGATAAATTAAAGAATCAAATAGAAAGCTCGAGAATCATACAATCCTCGAGCTTTAAAAATTGTGCTTCTTGCATCCAAGTATTTAGGGCGTGCCATTGTTTTTTTTATTTAGTACTATTTTAATACAATGGTACGCCCCTTGGTATTTTTTTGAATTATATTCTCTACTAACGTTAAATGTCAAGTAAAAATTGGTGTTAAGTGAGGCTAGATTATTTCCTCGTTATTTTTCCCTTGAGTATTTTAAGGTAAATTGCTAAACTTCTAAAGTTTATAACCTTTGAAACTGAAGGTTAATATTCAATATTTTGTATAGCTAACAAAAACATTTAGCGCAATCATAAATTTCAGTTTTTGAACACGCTTTTCTCCTCCCCAAAAACAACTCTATGAAAGAATTTAGAATGAAGGGTATTGATAAGAAAGATCAAGAAGCTTTCGCCAAATTTCTAGTTTTTGATAAAAAAGTCATAACTTCAGATGATATAAAAACATGTTTTAAAGTTCAAAAAGCCATGAATGACTTAGGAATACTGTCTCCTATTGATAAAGTAATTACTGAAAAAGGTTATCTCGATGGCACTGTTGTTTCTGACTTAATAAAAGAGTTTAAAGGAGGAGATGAAGATTTTGTTCCTGGGTATAGGATTATTTCAAAGCTTGGTGAAGGTGCAATGGGAGAGGTCTATAAGGCCGTTGATATAGAGGAAAACAAAGAAATTGCAATAAAAGTGCTCTTTCCTCACTTGGGTAAAAGAAAATCTACAGCTAAACGCTTTCTTCAAGAAGCTGAGATTTGTAAGAAGCTCAATCATCCTAACATCGTCAAAGGCTTTGATGTTGGCTATGAAGCGGACCAAGACTTTTACTTTTATATAATGGAGTATGTCGATGGAGTCACGCTTAGTGGTTACGTAAAGAAAAATGGTATCTTACAAGAAGATTTAGCGATTAAAATTATAGAACAAATGGCTTCAGCATTAGAGCAGGCAACACGATTAAACTTAGTTCACCGCGATATAAAACCTGATAACATTATTTTAACAAAAAACAAGAATGCAAAATTGTGTGATTTAGGGCTTGCGCGAAACTGGGCCCAAGATTTATCCCTGACTTTAACAGGGGCTGTAATGGGCACACCTTTTTATATTTCCCCTGAAGCTGCAAGAGGAGTGGAAGAACTAGACAGTCGTAGTGATATCTATTCACTCGGAGCAACTTTGTATCATCTTGTTATTGGTGAGGTACCGTTTAAAGGTAAAAATAGCATGGAAGTACTTGATTTGCATAAGTCAAGTACCAAGATTACATCTCCAAAACAACAGCGAGGAGATCTGTCGCATGGATTGTCGGCAATCATTGAAAAAATGATGGCAAAAACAGTAGGTGATCGCTATCAAAATCCCTCTGAACTACTTATTGATATTGAGTTGTTAAAAAAGGGAGAAGAGCCTTTCGCTATTCAAGAGAAAAAGCAACAAGATAAAATTCCACAACAATTAAATGTTCAAAAAACTGACACAGGAATACACATTAAAAAAGACGATCAATATCGCCAATCAAGTGTCCAAGAATATTCAATACGTCCATCAAAAAAAATAAAGAATGCAAACAAAACACCCAAACTGTTTGATAATTTTTTTACTTCCGCAGAACAACGTGTCTTATCAAATGCAAAGTGGAAATTAGTTGGATTAATCTCTCTCATATCATTAGTTATTTTTCTAATAATTATATTAGCTGTTTTTCTGGTAATGCGCGTGTTTTTCTAGGTGTGCATTTCTTGCTTTGATAGGCTTTGGCTAGATGATATGAATAATTCTTAACATCTCTTCTTTAATTCAAGTTTTGAACAATACATTTTTTTATTAAAGTGCGTTGCTTTTTAGAATTGAGAAGTTATTTTAGGGAGTAGCAAGGCACTTAAAAGCACATGTTCTGCAACTAAAAAGTAACGAAGCTAATCTCTAAAATAGTCAAGTTATAAGGAAGATAAATCTAACCTTATAAAACACATTTACATTTTCTTTAAATTATCTAAAATACCGTTAATAAATGCTCCGGAGTGCTCAGTCGAGAATCTCTTTCCCAAATTAATCGCTTCATTAATCACTACTTTTTGCGGAACATCTTTGCGGTAAAGCAGTTCGTAGACAGCTATACGCAGTATCGTGCGATCAACAACTGCCATTCTTGACAAATCCCAATTTTTAGCGACTTTTGTAATAGCATCATTGATACTTGACCAATAATTTCGACAACCGTTTATCAATTCTAGCGCGTATTTTTTTACTTCCGTACAAGACTCTGTACTTGTGATAAAATCACTTTGCTGATCCAAAACTTCGTCGCTTCTCAAGTCTATTTGGTATAAAAATTGTAAAGCTATTTGCCTTGCTTTTGTACGTTTTCTCATGTTTCTCTCTAATAATTTATATTCAGCGTACTCTAAGGATTTGGAAAAAATAATACTCTTTCATTTACCGACGCTGTTATTTTCTACTTACAGAATACTATGTGCATTTAAAATGTCAACACGGCCTAATGAAAAATTTCTGCGCACAATTTGTTATATTATTTTTTCAAGCCCTAAAAATTTTTAGTTGCTACCTTGTTTCCATGTTACAACAATAGATGTTGTAATTCCTCCGCGAGCTAAAAAAGAACCTGTAACTTTGATTTCTCTTGGATTACAAACAGCAACAATGTCATCTAATATTTTGTTTGTTACTGCTTCGTGAAAAGCACCTTCTTCTCGGAAAGACCACAAGTAAAGCTTCAAAGACTTTAATTCAACGCAATTTTTATCTGGTATGTAACTAATATGAATTGTTGCAAAGTCCGGTTGGCCTGTTTTTGGGCACAGACATGTAAATTCTGGAGAGTCAATATGAATCCAATAATCTCTTTGTGGATGTGGGTTTTCAAAAACTTCTATATTTTTCGAAGGAGTGGTAGACATTATATAATCCTAATAGTACAAATTTGTAAAACCTAGTAGCCTTAATGGCTAAAAGTATTTTTCGTTTAATTTACTAACAGCTAAGGACCAAAAAAATTACCCTTTGCTTTTTTGTTGAGACGCTTTCTTTAGCTACATCCCTTAAATCAATTCTTTTAATGAAAGACTACTTGTAACATAATTGTTGTCTAAGTGTAGTTTTATAGACCACTTTTGTTGTATTTGTAGTGCATGTCTTTTGTAAGACGGTATTATGGCATTTTTCAGTAAAGAATTCAACTTTTCTTCTGCAAGAGTTTGCTCACCTAAACGATAACAAATATCAATAATTTTGTATTCTAGATAAACGTTTTCTAAATTTTTTACTTGTTCATAATTTGATTTTAATTTTGCAACATTGTCCAGTTTCTCTGGAAAAATGTTAAAAAAGGCAAATGCAATATGCCACGTTTGTACATTGAGCTGGTAGATATCTAAGAGGCTGAATACTTCTTCATATTTGTGAAAATGCTTAAGATAAATTGGCATAGCGATTTCTGCGTATTTATAATCTCTTATGCCAGTACCAAGAACTTTCTGTATTTTTTCGACTAAACTGTAACGCAAACCAAAACCAAGAGCTAAATCTAAAAATTCATAAAAATAACGTATTGTTTTATCTGAAAAAACAGGTTGAATATTAAAAATATTACTAATTGCTTGTTGAATATCTCGCAAAGAAATATCACTAGGAAAATAATTTAAACCTTCTAATATCGCAGGGTAGCTTATGTAGTATTTACTATCTAGCAAATAAGAAAAGATGACATTGAATAGCTCATTTGTTTCTTGAGGTAGCCTTACGAATAAATATTTGGCATTACGCATTATTTCTTGGGATATTTTGTCTTCTGGGCCATTCTCTTTAATAAAATTAGTACATATTTGCATGAATTCTTCTAAATCATTCACAGAACAATACATTGTTATTTTGTGCAAGTTATGTATAAGTAGAACACTACTTGTTAAATGATGTTTTAGTTGGTTGATTATTTCTTGCTGTTCTTCTGAAGAATATTGACCGAAAAAATGCATTTGGCAGTTCAAATACTCTACTTGTTCCAGGCTGTGATCAAAAATATCTAAATCTTGTGGAGTGAAATACTTATTACACAGTAAATAAGCTCGTTGTTCTTTTTTTGGTATCAACTTTATAATATCGATTAGTAAATTACGAATATCTTGCTGTTGATTCTTTTGAAGTTCAATATCCATTAGTATATTGTTTATATGAGGTAATATCGAACTATCGTTGCTACACAATTGTTTTAGAATGTAGTTATATAATAGCTCTTGTTCCGATTGAATTAGATGCAAAAATGGAACAGCTTTTAATGGTTGTCGCTGAAATTTTTCTGTATTTTGTGCATAGAAAATCACGCACGATTCTTTAAGGCTTGTTTGCGCGTTTTCTGGTAAAATGTTCCACAAACGCATTAAGGTAACCCAAACATCAAAATCGCAATTGTCATTTTCTATCATACTTTGAAGTAAAAAAAATGTCTCTTCCTCAGGCATTAGAAGAATATAACTATTAATTACCTCTATGACTTTACTTTGCACTTTGTGTTGTTCTTGTTGCGAAGCATCTAAAAGTAATATAAACACCTCTTTGCGCAGTTCTACTTCCAACATTGGAATGGCATATATTAAGAAGTCATAGAAAGAGTAACGAACATTCGTATTAGTGTGAGTAGATAATATCGGCAATATTTTGTGAAAAAGCGCAGGGTGTTTTTTTATGCATTGGGGAAATTGTAGTAATAGTTGTAAACAAGCAATGTTTGTTGCTTCACCAATGTTCTGCTCAATAGTATTTACACAACAGTTCATCAAATAAGGTAGAAAAAGTATTGGCATTTGTTCTGCCAATAACAAGTCAGTACAGTGATCACTTTTATTGTGAATAATATTAATAAAGCGATGATAGTATTCTCCAACACTGTACAGGTTTTTTTGCAATTCTTCATTGTTGATTTGTGATACTAGGAACATGGTTTCGCAAATAAGTTTTGGTGTTTCTTGAAGAACAATAGAGGTTTGAATGTACTGAAAAGAGAATTCTATAGTTTTTTGTAAATAGGTTTGTGATTGTTCTAAAGTATACTTCAATTTGTATAATTTATGCAGTTGTTCATATTTTTTCCCCATAATACAAGCATTGAGTATATTTTCACTGCAAAAAGCACTATTGATCGCAATATAGAGGTTGTTGTGTTGCTTGAAGTTGTTGATCACTGCAATTGTAGCGTTGTTGTTTATAATACCTGTGTTTTCGCATATTTTTTGACATAAGATACCTAAGTAACCCAAACTTATTTCATCATCTAAGTTGATTTTTTCTGAAATTTTTTCCAAGACACTGCGCGTTGGAATTTGCCCTTCCTTAGTTAGGATCGTTACGTACTCAAGTAATTCGTTGTGATTTGTTGCTGACATAGAGTCTAGATGTAAAATTTTGGTGTCATTGTTTGTGCTCGGATCAATATCTCTGCGGTGTTTTTTTTCCGTTGGGCTAATTTTATGTTTGTTTTTTAAACGAATGATTTGTTGAGAAGCGTCAAATGAAATTTTCTTTTGAGGTTGAGATGCTATTACATTTTCAGTACTAGAAAATTTGTTTTGGTAGACTTTAAAAGTATCTCTAATCACATCGTGAATAAATATGATATTATCTTTTTCTTCGATGAGGCCTTCATTTTTCAGATATTTAGTTGTTTCAGATATTTTTTCGGCATTAAGGTATTTTTTCTTTGTTTCTCTGCTTAGTAAATCTTCTTCTAATAAATATTTTATAACTTCTGCACTTGTCTTTTCGGTTAAATCATTCCAGAGCTCTCTGTATATGCTGTGTAATGTTTTTTCTTGAATTTTGTGACAAAAAATTTGGTTGACTTCGATACGAACTCTTTCGTCAGTGTATTGTTTTAACTGACCAACAGTAAGTAGGCCATCTTTAATTTTGTTTTTAGTCATAAGATTGGTGTGTAATAAAGACACATCATTTTTTACTAAATGTTTTTCTATTAAAGAAATAACATAGTACCCAACTAGATTAAGTAAGAGAGGGTTTCCTTTAGTTTTTTGGTAAATGTTAGTGATTGTTTTGTTTTGTAAGACAAGGCCACAGCGCGAAAAAATCTCACTTAAAAATATTGATGTATTTTCATCAGAAAATGGACCTAATTGCCACATGTTAGCATTAGATAACATATTGGAAACCAGATGCTTTTCATAAAAGGAATATTCACGGAGGGGCATTTGCATAACAGGAATGATATGGATATTTTTACAATTAGAAACATAGTTAAACAACGCATTAAAAAATTTGATAAAAGTCGGTGATGGAAGCAAAAATTGCTCTTTTATACTATTTTTCTTAATAGTAGAAAAAGTTCTTTGCTGTTGGATAAACTGTTGATAATTCTCTAATACAATAACTAATTTCTCTCCAATAATGCTGTCAAGACGGGTCAATAGCTTTCCAAAATAAGCTATTACTTCATCGAGATCTGTTTTTCGGTGGATCTCTATCTTGAGCATTTTTGCAGTACTTGTACTAGTGAAGGAGGCTTTGTTTATGCTATCACATTTTTCAGTAATTACATCGCATGCTTCTCGTAGAAATGTTTCGAAATTATCTGTATTACATTCGAGAGTTACAGTTTCAAATTCAGCAACAAGTCTGGATTTAAAAGCAGAAGTAACTTTTTCCCAGCCGCAATTAGGTGCAATTGCAAAAACAGAAAATCGTTCTCCTCCTTTTGTAGAATTAATGATGCCATCAATGCTATTCGTTAAATGTATATCACTTTTTAAAAGCGATAAATTGCTATGTTGTAGTAATCGCGAAGTACCACTTTGCTCTTGTTCTAGTGCAGTATTTTTTACAGTGCGAAAATTTTCTTCTTCTATAGCAATTATCGAAAAAATACGACTGTTGAATTTTTCTATTTCATTAAAACAATCAGTCAAAAGCTCTTGGAATTTTTCTTGTTGTAGTGCTTTGAACATGTGGTCAAAAGTAATAAATATGTTTAAGGAACATTTGTTGACAAGCAAGTGAAGTAGTTTAACTAAATCTACTGTCATTGGATAAGAGCAAGGATTTTTCTCTAGGGAACGTAAGAATTCGAAGATAGTGAATTCTGTCATGTCTTTACGCAAATAACGGGTCAAGTGAGGTGCAATGAAGCTCGCTTCATTCAACCACAGCTTTTTTTTTAGAACACGTTCTAGTTGTTGATGTCGATATGGATTTTGCCTACACGATTGTTCTAAACCTGCCACTATACTTAAATAAATCGACTTCTCTGTTTCACACATTTTCATACAAACGTAGATAGGTAAAAATTTGACCATTTCTTTTGAATTAATGATTTGCTTATGTAGGTGTTTAAGTAAAGCAGTTTTACCAGTACCTTTTGCGCCAACTAAAAGGTGTAAATGTTTTTGAAAATGAGAAGTGCTTTGCTCGAAATTATTTAGCGCTAAAAACATTTCTGTGGTAATTCTGTGTCGCCCACAAAAAAAAACAGGATTGGTATTTGCAGGAGAAAAGCGATTAGCTATTATTTTGGTATTTTTCATCACTTTGACCAATAAAAGGCATTGGATATAACAAAAACAAAAAGTTGCTGTAGTAAATATTTTGTGGATCTATCACTACATTCAATACAGAAGGGAAGTACATAATTGGAAATTTTATATTGTAAAGGGTAAAAAAAATAAATTTGCAAAACGGTCCTATACAATGCATGGCAAAAATACCGGTGAAAAATATAGAGGTGTTTGTGCCAAAGTATTTTTTTTGTATAAAAGTTATAATAATAATTACTTCATATAGAAAAAAATGTTGTTGGCTATGAATAAAACTTAGCGCGTAACTAATAGGAACGGTTGAAAAAAAAAAGGCAATTAATAATTTTTCACACCTATTAAAAAGTTTTTTATCGATAAATAGAATTAACAAAAAGCGTATAAAAAACCACAAAGGATATGAAAATTCATTACTAAGCATGTAAAGTCCATAATTTAAGTATTAAAACCATTCAATGTCCATAAAGGATGTAGGGACAACCCTTTATGAATCTCCAGAAAAAAGAATCAAAACATTCATTTTGGACCGTTATATCGCAGTAAGTACTCATATGGAGATTCCTACTTTTTACAAAAGCACATTGCTACATCTTTGCCAACTGTGATAATTGCTTTTATGGTATTTTCCTACAAGTAACGGCTATACTAAATGTATAAAAATAGTGTTTTTTTACTATGTGAAATTGTTAATATTCACGCTCGCGGCCAACGTTTACGGACATCGGATATACGATATTCGTAAAACGACGCGCGTGAACGTTGTTCGGATTTCTAGTAATCTTACTTGTGTAACACTACCCTTTTTATAACAGACCTCTGTGCTTTACCGATTATAAATTTGTTAGGACAGGTTTATAAAAGCGTATTACATGGTAGCTTTGGCATACCTTGTTTCTATGACTTCCCAATTAACGATATTCCACCAAGCCTTAATATAATCACCACGTAAATTTTGATATTTCAAATAGTAAGCGTGTTCCCAAACATCAAGACCCAAAATAGGTGTTGCACCTTCACTTATTGGATTATCTTGGTTTGGAGTTGTGATAATTTGTAATTTACCGTCTTTGACAACTAACCACCCCCAACCACTTCCAAAAACGCTTTTTGTTTGCTTAAAAAAAGTTTCTTTAAATTTGTCAATAGAGGAAAACTCTTTTTGTAAAGCGCTTTTAAGTTTACCATCGGTTAGGTTTTTAGCTTGAGGATGCATAGATTCCCAAAATAATGAATGGTTGTAGTGCCCACCTCCATTATTGCGTATACCGTCTCTAATGTTGTCTGGAATAGAGGATAAATCTTTCAATAATTCTTCCACACTTTTATTCAGAAGATTATTTTGGCCTTTTAAAGCTTTGTTTAGTTTATTTACATAGCCTTGGTGATGTTTACTGTGGTGTATTTCCATTGTTTGTGCATCGATATGTGGCTCTAAATCTTTATAGTTGTATGTAAGCTTTGGTAGTTTGTGTTCTACAGTAACGCCAGAAGTGCTTTCAGCATTGCAACTGGTAAATACTCCTGCCGCTCCAAGAGCAACCACTTGCCCACTTTTTATTAAAAAATCTCTACGTGTAGTCACAACAAATCCTTTCCGATAGATATCAAAATCTTTAATAATCTCATTGAGATTCCTCATCTTAACAAAGAATAATTCTTTTGCAAACATTATCTAAATGGCTAGTTAAAAGTATTGATTCTCTCAAGCTGATGATTACTGACGATGTGTGTGCTAATTTATATTGGTTCGCGTTTGCGATTGTTACTCCAATGTTTTCATATAAAAATATTGAAGCATATATTTGTAATTTAATTGTTAGGATTAGAATTATGGGATTTTGTGTTTTACAGTATCGACTTAAACATTCTATTTTAAATATATTAACTTTTGCATTTTGTATCACTTTTGTAAGTTCTTTTTTAATGTCCCTAGATTTTCAAGGAAACAAAAGAGAACTTGATAACCGAAAAACCGTGAAGCTTTCAACAGAATTTAAACAACTTTGTCATTTAGATTCTTATTTTTTGCAAGTTCATTTGGATTTATCCGACCAACAGAAGAAAGAATTACAATTATTGTACTCAAACTACACAAACGATTTACATTGTAGCGTTAGTGGCAAAGAGTGGCGATGGCTAAATTTAATAGAACAAATTGACCTGTTATTAACAAATGATCAAAAAGAAATGTTTGAAAAAATAATAAAAAATAATATTTTTTTTAGGTAAATGATAAAGTTTTTTATGAACACTATAAGTTAGTACAAAATTTGAATATTAAGAGTAAAGAGAGCTTGATAAATATAGGCGTGCCTTAATACTCAAGAGACTTAAGTAATCTGACAAAAGTAGTTGCCCGTTTAGTGCAGGGCTTTTATTCTCTAGTGCGGCGCGAGGACGCGCAGTTACAGCTGCGTAACTAAGGGGCAACAAAGCTAGGGGTTAAAAGAACAAAATGCCAATGGATAAATATTTTTGGCGGGTCACTTAGTCTCTTAATTTGAAGTGAGAAAATAGTTTATAAACGTATTCTAAAATAAGTCCACATTTTAAATGTAATTGATGACGTGCTTAAGATTTTGTAAAATTCACACAATGTTTTATTCTAACTGAGTTGTTTCGAACATGTTTAAGCTTGGTTATTTAACTGTGCTGAATTTAAAATTTACGAGCATCATTAAGGGGAAGCAAATGTTGCACAATAAAACATATTATATTGTTATTTGTATTTTTTTCGCAGCTTGTTCTACACCTAGTGTAAACCAGTCCGTGTCACCAAATAATTCAAATATAGATCAAGGTGAAATAAAAAATGAAAAAAATAAACAGGTAACAGAAACTAATTTACAAAAGAAAAACTCGCAACCGTCCAATGAAAATAGTGAGGATAATACTTCAGAAGAAACTGTATGGAAAGAAAATGTACAACAAGAAATAAAAATAACTGAAACTGCTAATAAAAACGGGGATAATCAGACTGTCATAGACAAAGAAATCCACGAAACTTCTATGGAGAAAAAAGGCCTTGAAACGTCGATTCCTATGGAGAAAAAAGACCTTGAAACCTCAACTCCTATGGAGAAAAAAGACCTTGGAATGTCGGACGATAGTGCAATCGCTATAGGCCCCAAATTTAATATTGCTCCCATAACGCAGCAAAAATTTAATCTTCGTAATGTTTTTCTTTCTCTTGGCGATATAAAAGGCAAGAAAAAAAGCGCTACTTTGAATTTACAAAAGCGTTTCTCGTCATCAAAAAAACAGATAGCTACGCCAAATGCTCTTGTTGGAAATTATTTGCCTGTAACTCGTTTTTTGGGCAGTGGTGGTGATGTTCTAGACCTTGCAGATTACCAAGGGAAAAAAATTATTTTAGTTATTTTACGAGGGTTTGCAGGAGGAATATGTTTAGCATGTTCAGCTCAAACTCTAGCTTTATCAAAATCAGTGAATAAATTTGATGAAAAAAATGCTCAGATTATATTAGTGTATCCTGGTAGAGCAGAATCTATACCCGTTTTTACTTCTGTTTTAGAAACGTTAGAAGAAGATTACGAAGCACCTTTTCCAATTGTTCTAGATGTAGAACTTGAACTTATTAAGAAACTTACTATAGAAGGTAGTTTAGCAAAACCAACTTCTATGATTGTTACAACAGATGGAAAAATAGAGTATGCTTATGTAGGAAAAGGGATCGTTGATCGCCCAACAGTATCTACTTTACTCGCAGAAATAGACACTTTATCTCAAAAATGAGGCTTTCGAATGGATAAACCTGGCAATGAAGAAATGAAAACGGCATCCTTTGTAAAACAAAAAACGGTACAAACTCCCGTAAACGGAGGATCATCTAAGGATACAGCTAAACTCAATCGCAGTAACTTCGTAATTCCCGATGTCGATATTATCGATGTGTTAGGAGAAGGGGGAATGGGAGTTGTCTACAAAGGTAGACAAACATATATTGAGCGCGACGTTGCCGTAAAGGTAATGAAACCTGTAGAAGATAGCACTTTTGAAGAGCGTTTTAAAAGAGAAGCACAAATCCTTGCTAACTTGGCTCATCCTAATATAGTTTCCTGTTATCATGCAGGTGTAACTAATGGATATTGCTATATTGTAATGGAATTTATTGAGGGAATGGATTTACATCAGTACATTAAAAAGAATGGCCTTCTTAGTGAAAAACAAGCATTGTATGTGGTTAAATCATTAGCTGGTGCTCTTGAATATGCACAAGAAAAAGGGATTATGCATCGCGATATTAAATGCGAAAATGTTCTATTAGAAAAAATTAATGTTGACAGCAGTACCAGCACAGCATTTGATGCTAATTTCCCTTATCGTGTAAAGCTAGTTGATTTGGGATTGGCAAAAGGTTACAGCGAAACAAATAATAACGATAGAAATATTACCCAAGAAGGAAGTATTATCGGAACTCCATCGAATATGGCTCCAGAGCAATTTAATGCTGAAGAAGAAGTTGATTATCGCGCTGATATTTATGCCTTGGGGTGTGTGCTATTTTTTATGTTGAGTGCGAGCCGTGCGTTTAGCACTCGCAATTTTTTAGCTTTGATTCATGAAAAAACGCAAGGCCCATTTCCTTCGATTAAGAATAGAAATGAAAATATTTCAGAGAGAACATCGCAATTTATTGAATATTTACTAAATTCTAAAGCTGAAAATCGCCCTCAATCATATATTGAGATTATTGATTTTTGCGATGGAAAAGCACTCGTAAATACAAGTAAATCGGATAAAAAAAATAATAACATTGCTATTGTTGCAGGAATTATTTTCTTGGCAATTGTCACTGTGTTTTTTTTAAAGTCAGGAAATAATAACGTTAATTCTACAAAAAACGAAAATTTGAAAAATACTTCTCAAACAAATGTTGAGAATAACGCGCAGCAAAATACCTCTAATGCTACCGATAAAAACACCAGCAAAAATATAACACCAAAACAGTTTGTTATAAAAAAAGTAAAGTGGGATAGTTCTAATACTGTTTTGTTTGAGGAAGACTACCTAAATCGACTACAAGGTTGGGAAAGAAATGGTGCGTCATCATGGGCTCCATCTGAAGAAGATAAAGGAGTCATAGGTGTTGGTAGTGGATCAATTTTTCGTGCTCTTCCGCAAGCGCCATGGATGGTTATAGGTACTATAAAATCACTTTCTCCGAAAGATCGCAAGTATGGTGTAGTTATTGACTGTCCTGAACTTTCATACGGTATTACCATACAAAATATAAGCTCAAATCTCTCTGTTGTGAATATAAATGAAGAAGGAAAAAAGCGAAAAATTTTATCTTCAAAAACCCACAACGGTCCTAAAGTTTTTTCATATGAAATTACCTATCAAAATAACTCACTGACGTTTGTATTAAACAAAAAGATAGTACACCAACAAAAATGCAAAAACCCACTGCAAATAAATTTACTTGTTGAAAAAGTACAAGGAGTGTATTTCTTTTTGGAAATAAACAAAGGGAAGTACGAATGAAAATAGTTGTTTTTTTTATGCTTATTGTTGTCAGTTTTGCGTTTTATTTTATAGGGGTTTTTCTTGCTAAAAAAGATAAGAAATTAGTACTATTTTTAGCTATTATTTCGCTATGTCTATGTTTTCTTTTCGAAGGATTGCGTATTTATAGAGTATGGTTACCACTACTTTTACCGCTAGACATTGCAATATATCTTGAAAAAGGGGCCTTTGTGCCATTCGCAGTATTCTTTTTTGCCATTTGCACTCGAAGTATTGATAGTAAATTTACGGTAAAAGCTTTGCATGCGATGTGTTTTTTATTAATAGGATATCAAGTGATTTATTCAAGTTGGATGGTTATGCCAGTTATTAAATGTGGTACTTTTAAGATGGTAGATGGTGTTTGCATGCAATCTACACCTTCTACATGTGGTCCTGCTTGCTTAGTCACTGTTTTACGTTCTAATGGACTTGATACAGACGAACAACAAATGACTGATTTGTCACATACTACAACATTGTGGGGAACAACTTCACTACGGATATTAAAGGGAATCTCTGACTTTGCCAGTATGCAAAAAATAAAATGTTCGGCAAGCGTTCGTTATACAACATGGTCTGAGCTAGCAACGATAAAAAAGCCATGTATTGTCGACACAAAGTATAGTAGTTACGTAAATCATGTGATGGTTCTCTTTGGTATGACAAAGAATGAACAAGTAATAATTGGAGATCCTTTACAAGGCAAGATATATATGTCTAAGCACAAATTTATGGAAATTTGGACAAAAGAAGTTATTATTTTTGAATAGGGCATTTATGCCCTAATCCATACAAAAAAGGAAGTAAAATGGATTTTCTTTGTAAGATAATTGCCACGTTTTTCTTTTTGGGTAACAGCCCTAAAATGCCCGGTACTGCTGGCACTGTAGGAGCGATGGTTCTATACTTTATTCTTCTCTTTACTAATGTTATCAACTTTTATGTACTCCTTGCATGTATGCTTGGCGCATCTATTTTAAATATTCTTATTGGCAAGTGGGCCGAAAATTATTATAAAACCAAAGACCCGCAAAAAGTAGTGATTGATGAAGTGGCAGGTTATTTCTTAACAGTAATGTGGTTTCAGCCTTCTGTTATTGTTGCCATAGTAGGTTTTATTGCTTTTCGTATATTCGATGGTGGAAAACCTTATCCTATTCGTAAAGTAGAGGTTTTTCCGCATGGATTTGGAGTTTTAGCGGATGATTTGCTTGCAGGAGTTTATTCTGCTCTTACTTTGATAGCACTCAGTTACTTGCTGCCGCTTATTAATGCATCGTGGACGATTACTTTATTTCAATTTGTGTAAGGGAAAGAGTATATGAAGTTATACAAACTGGTGAAACATCTAAATGAGTACCTAAATATCAGAGAATTCGAAGATATATCTCAAAACGGCTTACAAGTAGATAGTGGTAACACAGAAGTCAAAAAAGTTGCCATTGCAGTTGATGCTTGTATGGAAACTTTTAAAAAAATAAAGCAAGCGCAGATTCTTATCGTGCATCATGGGTTGTTTTGGAACAAAAGTCTTCTCATAAAAGGAACTCATCGCGACAAAATTGCTTTTTTACTAAAAAATAATATCGCTCTTTACGCTGTGCATTTACCACTTGATGCTCACGCTGAGTTAGGTAACAATGCACAGCTTGCAAAGCTTTTAGATATGGAAGTTATCGGTCCATTTGGGAAAGGCATTGGTTGTGAGGCCAAGTTTAAAAAAGCAGTAGATCGCGAAATTCTTACAAAAAAAATACTAGGTGTAGTAGGAGCGACCAACCATCGGTTACTCGATTTTGGGCCTAAAAAAATTCGTAAAGTGGCTATCGTTTCAGGTGTTGGTTCTTCTTTTCTTTACGAAGCCATAGCCAAAAAAGTAGATATGCTCATAACAGGCGAAGGCAATCATGTTTCGTATCATATTGCTAAAGAAGAAAAACTAAATGTTCTGTATGCAGGACATTATGCTACAGAGACTTTAGGGGTAAAAGCTGTAGCAAAGCATATTGAAGAAAAGTTTTCAATACCATATCATTTTATAGATATTCCTACCGGGTTTTGATAAGAGAGGTTCATAATGCAGGATTCAGGCAAAATACTGGAAATGATTTTAGAGTCTCAAGAGTTTTATGAGTTTTATAGTGAATTTATAGCACCGTCCTTAGATGGTGAAGAAGAAAAGGCTTCAGGGGATATTCGCCAAAATTATTTACAAAAAGTAAGATCTCCAGAATGTCGTATGGCAATTTTGGGTATTCAGGGGTCTGGAAAATCTTCTTTACTCAATGCCTTGTTATTTCAAGACGAAATTTTACCCGTTGCTGTTGAAGAAACAACATGCATTCCAACGATGATACGTCGTCCATACGATGGAGAAGAAGCGGGAGCTGAAGTACATTATCTAGATGGTAAAGTTGAAGAAGTACCACTTAAGAGAGAGTTCTTAGCAAAAATAGTGGATAATAAGTACAACCCTAGTAATATTATGGGAGCTTCCTATGTTTTGTGCAAAGTAGAAAGTTCTCTTTTAAAAGAAGGTTTTGTTTTTGTCGATCTTCCTGGAGTCGGCAGTCTAACTCAACAAAATGAAGATACGACCATGAAGTTTTTAAAAGAGACAAACGTCGGAATTTTCTTATTGAGAACTGTCCCGCCAATTACTCAATCTGAAGCAGGATTTATTCGTATTGCTTGGCCTATGATTCAAGATAGTTTATTTGTTCAAAATTTGTGGAAAGAAGAGAGCGACGACGAAATTAAGTCAGGAATGAAACACAATGAAAGTGTTCTCGCTGAAATCGCGCAAGATCGTGGTGCACAAATGCCACAAAACATACTACCTGTAAATGTAAACATGGCTTTACGTGCGGCTATGGATGATGATGATGATGCTTGGGGAGATGCCGGAGGAAAACAACTGCGAAAAAGTATACGTCAACAAATTCGCGGAGACTTTGTCAATCGACTTCACCAGAACACCGCATCGTTTTTTTCTAATCAAATTGTGCGAGCACGCAGACGTATTAAAGAAAGATTACAAGTTTTACAGAGCGATCACGAGCAAATATTAGAAAAATTTAATGAAGAAAAATATCGTTATAACGAACACAAAAGCGAACTAGAAAACAAAGTGATCTCGCACTGCCAAGAGTTTCGCGATCGCATCAATGATATAAAAATCAATTGGCTGCCTGACGAACTCAACGAAAGTGTCAAGAAAGTTATTAGCAGAATAGAAGATACAACTATCGAAAATTTTAAAGAAGAAGACTTTAGACAAATGGTGCGCGAAGAATTCGCGAATGTTTTTCAAGTCACTTACAAAGACTTACGAGAACAATTATCAAAATGTGCAAGCGATTATGTCGATAATTTAAGCACAACTTTACAGAACATGGCCTCATTAGACTCTCTTCTTGGTGACGAACTTTACTCAGATAAAAAAGACAAAAAAGATCCTAATTCTGCTTCTGGCTGGAGTATTGCTTTAAGTGGAGGAGTAGCACCACTTATACTCACTGGTCCCGCTGGTTGGTCAATACTTGGTGGATCGTTACTCGCAGGAGGAATTGTTCGTTGGATTTCAGGCGCAACAGCGCGCAAAAGAATACTACGTGGTCTACGTAAAGCGATTAACGACAGTAAGAATAGCGTAAAAGAAGATATGCTAAATGAAACGGCGGTCTTTTTTGATGCAGTAGTTAACTCTATACAACAAACGGTACACCAAGAATTAAAATATTACGAAAAAGAATTAGAGCGTATAGAAGAATTACTGAATCAAGAAGAAGAGAATCAAGAACAACAAGTGATTGAGCTAGAAGAAAAGCTTAAGAATTCTAAAGATTTTATTGAGTTTTTTGCTCGTGTCTAAAGGTATTTTTTGGGGAACAGTAAATGGCAATTAATTTTAGTAAAGTAGTATGCATCACTTTTTTGTTTCAATTTTTATTGTTACACAGTCAAGAAAGTCTTACTCAAAAAGAGTTTACTATAGCATTTTTATCTCTCAAAAAAATAAAAATCAACAACATAAAAAGCGAGCTTTTTCAATTATTGTCTCCCCAAAAGCATTATCATTACCTGCATACATCAAAATATAACAAAATACAAAAACAGTTCACCACCAAATTAAAAAAGACTGTCGCTACATGGAAAATACCACAAACAGATTACAAAATAACGCTCACTGGCATTTTTGGCGATTATAACTTCAAGAAACAACGTTTTAAGTTGCGAGGTATTATAAGCGAAGGGGAACAGAAACTATACAAGCCGATATTACTATACAGGAGTACCAGTATAGAATTTCCAAGTATTCGGTTTTTGAACACTAAAAAATTTCGCTATTTTTTTGTGCCACTAAACACTGCAAAACAACTTTATGACAGCCGTAAATTCGAACAGCCAATGAATAGAAATGTCCAACTAGATATTTATGCCAAACTCATAAAATACAATTCTAAAAAGAACTCTATCGAGTTTACTATTTCGCGTATCGAAGTGTTTAATGAAAAAAAGAACTTGCTATCAATAATGGAAATCAAAAAATAAAGACTCTCTTATGAAGATATTAATTACCGGTTTAAATGGAACATTAGCTCCTATTTTAAAAACAGTGCTACTGAGTCAGGGAATGGAAGTAATTTCCTGGGATCGTTCACAAGTATGCCCTAACAATGAAGAAGATTCGCTATCTTTTCTACAAAGCGTGCAACCGCAGCAGATTTGCCACCTAGCAATGGGAAGCGAAAATTGGGCACGATTACTAGCTAAATATAGCAAAAATAACGATATTGGCTTCTTGTTTACAAGCACAGCAATGGTTTTTGATAGTAAAGAGAATGGACCATATCAACCAACGACGAAAAGAACCGCTGAAGATGACTATGGCAAATATAAAATTCGCTGCGAAGATGCGATTTTAGGCGCGAACGACAAAACAATTATTGCGCGGATTGGCTGGCAAATTGGCAAGAAACGCGGTGGAAATAACATGCTTGAGTTCCTGTACAATACGGTAGAAAAAGACGGAGTAATTCGTGCGAGCAGAAAGTGGTTTCCGGCAACGTCTTTTATGGAAGATACCTGTGGAGTTCTACTTCACTTAATGATAGAAAATAAGCCTGGCGTTTATCATATTGACAGTAACAAAAACTGTCGACTAAACTTTTTTGACATTGTTTGTAAACTTCGAAAAATGCACGCGACTAATTGGCAAGTAGAACCAAATGATGAATACCAGCACGACCAACGTTTGTTAGATGATCGTATTAATATTGTTTCACTTATGGATAGATTGCCTTTATACCAAGATTCGAATATTGACAGGTCCTCATAAAAACTACAAAAACATCAATAAGCAAAGAAGCTATCTTTTGTACTCAGTAATCAACTTTTGTTTAGCGCCTCTATCGCTATGAATAAAAAATTTCGAAGGATTAAATATGGATATGCACACTATTGGCAAGCACGACGAGATCGCAATTTTCAGAGAGCAACATAGCGACAAACTTGTTCGTCCTCTCTTCTTTGAGAGAGTTTTACAAATTATTGCAGGCGAAAAAAATCCGCTTGTTCGTCACGGTGAAGACAATGCACTAGCGAAAAATGCAGGCATAAAGCGTAGCTTATCGCCAACTGTTATTATTGGAAAAACTGCTTCTGTTTCTGAACGGCATACTGATAAGATAATTGATGGCTGGATTAATGATTTCGAAAAGGGAAAAGGTGATCCTGTTGATATACCTGAGACTATAAATAGAATTACAATTGCTGTATCGTCTGAGATCATGTTTGGTAAAAGTTTTTCAAATGAAGATATTACTTCTTATGATTATAACTTGAATAAATCGCAAAAAATTGCTTTGGCTGCGTTTAAAGAATATCAAGCCGCTATCTTCAGTGGTAATGTAAATCCAAGAGACCTAAGCAAGATTGAAGAATACATTCCCAAAGAAGTCCATGATTTTGCTCAAAAAAACAAAGACATTGTTGCTAAAATGGTAGATGAAAGATTGGCAATAAAGGTTAGTGAAAAATATACTGATGTGTTGCAAGCTGTTATAGAGAATAGTCACGTCAACCAGCCAAATAGAGCTTCTGATATAAATAGACAAGAGATTATTGACTACATGGTAGGATTAACTAATGCTGCTCATGCTTCTCCTAGTATAGGAGTTGTTGGTGCTTTATCACATCTTTATGGTTTAGAAAATGCATCAATGCTGGAATGTGTTAGAGATGAAAAAGTTGAAATAGATGGAGAAATGTATTCACTAAAGAGTAAATGTAGCACTCAAAGTGGTGCAAAGCTTTACGATCAATTTGCGCGAAAGCTAAACAGTATTGCCGGTGCAATTTCTGAATCGCTGCGAAAATACACTCCTATTGACCGCAGTGTAAATATTGTGGTACGTCCATTTGTGTTTAATGATAAAGATTATACTCCTGGACAACTGATTAATTTTGACATACATGCAGCTCATAACAAAGATAAGGAAAAATGGGGAGAAAGCATTGAGAAATTCAATCCTTTTAGAGAAAATTTTGGGAATAATCCTTCCTATCGAAATGTACCACTTGCGTATGCAGCAGATAAAGCCAAACATAGACGTAATTGTTTAGGAAATGCAATGGCAGATACCATGATGCGCAGTATTTTATCTAAAATTGTAGCGCGTCTTGATTTGAATATAACGGAAAAGACAATTAAATATATTCGAGGAAAAACTGTTCTTGCTGGATTTGAGGAAGGAAAATTCTTTTCTAAAATTATTCCTCGGTCGTGACTCTGATCCCTAACCTTGATTGATTTTAAATGATTAGGTCAAGAGACACGGTAACAGATTCTAAAATTCGTCTTTTTTATCGAGATAAAAATATGAAAACACTTACTATATTTCTTATGCTATCAGTTTTTTTGAATGCTGATTTTGTAAAGCATAGTAACATTGATTATAATCTAGATCCTCAAAAAGAACCATTGAACACGCTAGATATCTATATACCAAAAACGAAAAAAGTAAAAGATTTACCTATTATGGTATATGTACATGGAGGGGGATGGTGTGTTGGTGACAAAGCAAGAGTTCATCACAAAGCTAAACTTTTTACTAAGGAACAGTATATATTTGTGTCTATTAACTATCGTTTGTCGCCTTATCCCCTTGAACTAACAAATAAAAAACGTATTCAATTTCCCGATCATCCGTATGATGTCGGCGAAGCTGTAGCTTGGATATATAAAAATATTAATCGTTATGGTGGTGACAGGAACCGCGTATTTCTGTTAGGTCATTCCGCTGGTGCACATTTAGTTACGCTTGTAGCGACAGACCCTCAGTATTTGGCAAATTTCGATGCACCGTTTTCTATTATTCGCGGGACGTGCGCATTAGATGGTGCAGTATATGATATTCCTGAATATTTAGCAATTTCAGGAAAAGAAATGCATTTTAATGCATTTGGGACAGAAGAAGAGAATAAGAAGAATAATCATTGGAAACTAGCTTCGCCATTCTTTCATGCGAGTTACAACGATGCTCCAATGTTGCTGGTAACACAAAAAAATAAAACTAGACGCGTTGATCAGAATAATAAGTTGGCAAAGGCACTTTCTTCTGCAAAAGTTTACTTGGTAAATAAATCGCATAGACAAATCAATATAGACTTAGGAAATTCACAAGACAAATCAATGTTAACAATGATTGTTACTACATTTTTTGAACGTTTAAAATAGGATTGTTTGAATAAAATAGTTTTCAGCGGTTATTCTCCATAGATTTCATCTGTATCTTCTAGATAAAATTCTATAAACTCGAAAAGTGAATCTGCTATTTTAATTTGGTCGCCACAAGTTACGAGAAATATCTCTCCATAATTTTCTGGATCAATACTTATCGCGTATCCCCAATCCCAATTTAAATAATCAGCAAAGCATAGCATTTCATCGGGAACGTAAATGCTGATTTGTTCAAGTTGTCCTTCGAGAAAAAGTCGGATTCGTTTTAAGTCCCAAAATCTAAATTCTTTATCATCTTCATAGTAATTTGTGTATTCATTGGGACCTTCTACATAGCGCAAATATAGTTTGAGTTGTGGAGGAATCAGTAACTCGTGCTTGTCTTCAAATTCTATTAATTCTTCTACTGTCGCACCATAAATACCTTCCGCTTCTAGTCCCCAATACTCAGTCAATTCTCTTAACAGCGGAATCGTGAATGTCACATTATCGTCTACTAAGATAACATTCCACAAATTTACAACAACTTCTTCAGGTATTTCTTTGAGTGAGTTTCCTCGAAGATCTAGTCTTTGCAAATTTTTAAGTTTTGCTAACTGCGGCGGTATAGTTTCCAGCTGATTGTTATAGAGATCTAGTTCTACGAGTTTGGTTAGTTCACCAATTTGTTTTGGAAGTTGCTGCAAGCGGTTTTCATTTAGATATAACTTTTTAAGATTTTTGAGGTTACCCATTCCCATTGGAATTTCTCGCAATTTGTTTCCATCGAGATAAAGATGGGTCAGGTTTGGAAGATCTACTATTTCGTATGGAATTTCTTGTAAATTATTTTTCGAAAGATAAAGTTGGGTCAGATTTTTGAGCTGTCCAATTTCAGCAGGAATATATTCTATGCTGTTGCTACACAAAACTAACTCGGTTAGATTGGTTAAGCGAACTATATTTATAGGAATTGCTCGTAAATCACTTTCTATAAATTTAAAAGTTACTAGGCTTAATACAAGAAAAATCCACTGTGAAATTTCATGTTCTCCTTCAAGACAGAGTTCTGTCTCACCGCGAAAAGAACAATTGTCAAATTTAACTTCAACAAAATCATTAGGGTTGATTTTCTTTAGGTAAAAAGTACAACCTCTGTATGTTGTATGTGCATCAATCTTCGTTAATGATTTTCCGCGAATTATTTTTTGTTCCACCGCAATTATCTTTCATTTTTCAATTTTTCGGTCTCTTTCAATCGATTATTCAGATTAAATTGTATTGATTCTCTAGATTTTTAATTTATTTTGGATTTCATTTTCTTTTATAGTTTTTTAGCATGATATAGTTTAACTTTCAAGTTTTTCTTTCGAGAATATGGGATTTAAAATTATGTCGATTTTCAGGATTAGGATTGTAACAGTATTGGGATCGTATACTATATTTTTACTCGCTAAGTTCTATTATTTTAGTCTCTTTAAATGTTGACATATCTTAGTATGTGTCAAAAATTTTGTAAAAAATATTTGACAAAAAACAACAAAACTTTAATATAGGTGTATATGCACCTATATTAAAAATAATTTAACAATTTATAGAGATTGGATTTTATGATTGATTTTTATACGGCAGCAACTCCTAACGGACAAAAAATTTCCATAGTGTTAGAAGAATTGCAATTGCCTTATGTTGTTCACCATCTTAGTTTTTCTGAAAAAGAGCAAAAATCTCCTGAATTTTTGAAAATCAATCCCAATGGTCGAATTCCTGCAATTGTTGATCGCGATAATAATGATTTTGCTGTTTTTGAATCTGGGGCGATCTTAATCTATTTAGCGGAAAAAACCGGGAAATTGCTTTCTCAGGATGCAAAGAAGCGTTCTCTTGCGATTCAGTGGTTAATGTTTCAAATGGGAGGCGTTGGACCAATGCAGGGACAGGCGAATGTATTTTTGCGTTATGCATCGCAGAATATCCCATTTGCCATAGAGCGGTATCAAAAAGAAACACGTCGTTTATACGAAGTTCTCGATGGGCATCTTGCTAACTATGAATATCTAGCAGAAGAGTATTCTATTGCTGATATTGCGACATGGCCGTGGGTAAATGTTTATAAGTGGGCTGGGATTACAGTTGATGGTTTACCACATTTACAAAGATGGCTAAATGCGATTGCTGAACGACCTGCCTGCAAGAAAGGTATTGAGGTACCTATTAAAATTGAATTTGAAGATAAAGAAAAATTGCTGAAAGAAGGTAAAAGTATTGTTAAGTAGGACCTGTCATCAATTAAAACATTATACTAAAAAGTCGTGACTGACCCCTAACAATAACCGCAATCGTAGCCGTAATGATAACTGAATAGCTGCGATTTCTTTTCCAAGAAATACTTAAAACATTCGGTTACAGTTAGAGTCTAATTGATGACACTCCCTCGTTATTCCGTTGTTATTCCACTAATCAAAAGAAACAAGTAAATATTGTAAAAGGAGAAAAATATGTCACATCATGGAAGTTGTCTCTGCGGAGGAATTAAGTTCGAAATGAGCAAAGCTCCTGCTGCAGTAGTTAATTGTCATTGCTCTATTTGTCGCGATTCTCACGGAGCTACCTTTGCAACCCAGGGAATCTTTCCGGCAGAATCTTTTTCTGTAAAAGAAGGTGAAGATAAAATCACTGAATATGAGTCCTCTACTGATTTTTTCCGCGTTTTTTGTAAATCTTGCGGTTCACATGTTGTCAATTATCCTCGTAATAGAATGTTCTACAGCGTCGCAGTAAATTATCTTGAAGAAAAAATTCAACCTGAAATGCATATTTGGGTAGGGTCTAAAGCAGAATGGTACAATATAAACGATAGTTTACCCCAAGATGAAAAAATGGATAAGCTCATGGCTAAATTGCAGGGATAAATTTACGAGTGTTGTTATGGTTTGAGCTAGTAAAGAGATGCAATCTTAACGATTGCAACTCTTTTTATGAAGAACTAGTGACCGCCTTGTTCGCCAAAATTTTTCTTAATCATTTGATTATTTGGATTCAAAGGGCCTAAAAATCCAGGATACTCTGTAGAAAGTTTTTCCCAGATAAGTTTAGATAATAAGCGGTGGGCTGTGTGGCTTGGGTGAAAACCATCGACAACTTCAATAAGTTCAGCAACATCTTTGCCTTGATTTTTCCAATCTTCGATAGCATCTTTCATTGGCAAATCGATGTAGGCTACTTCAAAGTTATTGAATTTTGCTGTTTTAGCAATGTCCAATGCTACTTCAGAAAGTTCAGCAGCTCTAGCACTTGCTTTGTCTCTCATTGACGCATCAGAAGTCAACCATGTGCGACATGGATTTCCTTTGATATCCCAAAGCAAATCATATACTTCAGCATAAGTCATTCCTAGTGGGTGCATACGATCATGCATTGTGTCCCATAGAATACGACCATCGACAAGTCCTGTAATAACAACTTTGCTTCCAGGAGCTATCTTAGCATCTAGTTTTGTTAAACCATCAATGATTTGTTTACGATACTGGTCAACAGTAGTCATATCTTCTAATTTCTTTTTGCAAATATCATTACCAATATAAGCAACGAAAGCTAAACTAGGTTTATCGCTTTTATCACGAGAAAAATTTCCCACTTGTTCAATTAAACTTTTTGCTTTAGCACCATTTACCGCTAAGTTTTGGAAATCTCGGTGGTTACAACGATTACGATCACGCATTTTCATATAGATGGATTCGCCGTTTATGTCTTCTGAGAAACCTGTTGCCCACGATTTATGTGGCCAATCAAACTCATGGACAAGTACATCAAAATCGTCATCGCGATCATGACGTTGTGAACGACGTTGTTGTGCAATTTTACGCAGGTGATCATAGTTTAAAAGTTTCGCAAAATCTTCGATATTGCGACTTTTAGGTATAAACGACTCTGGTATGTGAAAAGCTGCCGCCGCGCTGTCGCCAAAAATAACGACGCCGCGCGATTGTGCTCTTTCGCAAAGCCAGTTTTCATTACTCTTACCTTTAGTTTTTGACCATCCCGAGATACCATTACAGTTATAATCCACCGAACCATCGCGCTCTTGTTCGCCAGCTCCAGGGTACATATCAGCATCTAAATCTGAAGCATCTTTTCCGCGCCAGTTAGCACCGCGAAAACCATATTCATTAGAAAAATAGTCTTCGTCTAGGTCCATAAGTGGTACGTGTATACTTTCATTGTCGTCAGCAAATGAAAATGATAATGTTGCGAGTAAAATTAAAAGAATAGAAAGAAAACGCATATTTCTTAAACCTTTCTTGCAAGGAATGTTCGGATCGAAAAATAAAATTATAGCATATGCCTAAAATGAGAGCAAGAATTATGAATTTTACGTCTAATACAAGTCGCGAATTTAGAAATTCTTATTATTCTGGCTGCACTTTTTTGCGGAGCTCGATAATTTCTAATTGAATACTTTCTTTGTAGTCATTGCGATAAGAGAATTTTTTCAAGAATTTCTTCCAGGTGGATATTGCCAACTTGTACTCTTTATTTTTAACATACTCATTTGTCTGTTCTTTTACTAGTGCATACTGCTCGCTTATTAACTTTTGAATTTTACCATTTGCTTGTTGTTGTTCGTCTTTGTCAGTAATACTAATAAAGATAATTGGGACCATAATCAAAAAACCGACAACTAAAGCCCATACTACTTTTTTACCTGACACTGTATACTTACTCATGACTAGTCTCCTATTATACCAAATCTAAGTGTACCATTTAGAGTGCGTCCTCTTTTTCATAACACTGACTTTTTTACTTTTCGAACGCGTGGCAATGCTATCCACTTTCAAAGTATCTTGTTACTGCTTCAAATAACTTGAATTTTGTAAAACCTAGAGAGGAACACTACTCAATATTTTTTACGAGGCGAAATCCCAGAGAAGTGCTTCGATAATCAGAAGATCCAAATGCGCGGTAACCAACACGAATTCTTTTTGAATCACTATTCCATCCTCCACCACGAATAACATGACTTTTTCCGGTCTTGGGACCTTGGGGATCTTTATCACTTCTTTGGTATTTTCCTTGGTAAAAATCAGCGCACCATTCTTGAACGTTACCAGACAAATCACTACATCTATAAGGAGAACCTTCATACAAGACAAATTTTCCTCCAGGAGCTGTAAATTCATAGCCATCTTTGCCTTTAGAAGAAAATTTGTCTCCTGCGCGATAGTTACAACGATAGCGTCCTGTCACGTCTGGCAAAGTATTTCCCCAAGTGTATATACGTATAGGTAAAGGGTTTTTGTACAGTGGCAAAGGTTTTTCTTCGACACCCCATTGTGGAATCTGGTGGCCTCCGCGCGCTGCTTTTTCCCACTGGGCTTCTGTTGGTAAACTTTTACCTATCCACTGCGCGTAAAGATTAGCCTCTTCCCAAGAAACATTGACGACAGGGTGATTATCTTCTGACCCAGGAAGTTGCTTGGGCATTTCTCTCTCAGAAGCATAGCAAAATTGACGGTATTGGCTTACAGAAACTTCATATCTATCAATATAAAAATGTGAAATATGTATTTTCTGTATTGATTGAGAGTTAGGAAATAAACGATCTCCCATTGTAAATGTTCCACCAGGAATATACATCATTACACTATCGTCTCGAAAATAGCGGTATTCTCCAAAAATCGTTGATAACGACATTCCACGTGGAACAAATTCACCAAAGTAACCATCACCAGGAGGTGTATTATCTAATTGGCAGTGTATCGCGGGAATAGCAATGCACATTAATAAACATGTTATTATTATATTTTTCATTTTTAGCCTTTAAAAAAATCTACTGTGAAGTGAAATGATAATTTGTTTGTATTTGGGGCCAGAAGGAGAACTGAATACCATATATTTTTTAAAAATAATGGAACATACTCTGGTTAGCGCCTGTCGTTGGTTAGAAAATGACATTACGGCTGTCATCAAGGTCGCGCGTCACTTGTGGTCTGATTGGTGACACGTCCTAGCTTTAATTATACGCTTTTTTATTAAAAATAGGAAAGATTACTGAGGTGAGAATTGAAAATAGAGCTACTAGATGTAACTCTATCTTTAATTTAGAGGTATTATGCTTCGCAGTTTTTTTCGTAGTCTTCTACAGGCATAAGCTCTTTTAATTCGTCAGGAGTAGCGATTTCTACTTCAATCATCCAACCTGTTTCGTAAGGATCATCTGTTAGTTCATCCAACATATCGCCTATGTTTTCGTTGACAGCGACAATTTTCCCTGAAATAGGAGAGTAGAGTTCACTTGTTGTTTTTACTGATTCTACTTCTCCGAAAGATTCACCTTGGTTGATAACCTCTCCCTCTTCTGCACTTAGCTCCAAGTATGTCAAATCTCCCAACGCGCCAATTGCATGAGCGGTAATGCCAATTCTAGCTTGTTTTCCTTTCACTTGAACCCACTCATGGGTTTTGCTGTATTTCAAATCTTCTGGATTCATTTCTAATTTTCCTTAACCTAATAAATTTTCTAAAAATTGCGTAGTATAATTCCCGGAAATAAATTCTTCATTTTCTATTACTGTCAAAAGTAGAGGTATTGTGGTTTTTACGCCTTCAATTACAAAAGACTGCAACGCTTGTTTCATTGTAGCAATAGCATCTTCGCGATCTTTGCCGTGAACAATCAATTTTGCAATCATTGAATCGTAAAAAACAGGTACTTCGTACCCTTCTTTTACATGAGTATCTAAGCGTACTTTCTCCGAAAGCTTTGGCGGTATAAATTTAGTTATTTTTCCCGGGCAAGGTTTAAAGTTTTCGTCGGGATTTTCTGCATTAATACGGCATTCGATTGCGTGACCAGTCAGCTTAATATCTGATTGTTCTAGTTGCAATTCGTGATTGGCGGCTATTTTGAGTTGCTGTTTTACTATGTCAATTCCCGTTACCATTTCAGTAACAGGGTGCTCTACTTGCAAACGAGTATTCATTTCCATAAAATACAAATTTTCACCGTCCATCAAAAGTTCAATAGTACCAGCATTGCGGTAACCAATCTTTTGAAGTGCAGAGGTGAGTTTGTTACCTAGTTCTTTTCGTTGTTGTTCAGAGATAACTGGCGAGGGCGATTCTTCTATAAGTTTTTGATGGTTACGTTGTACAGAACACTCACGTTCACCCAGGTGAACAACATTGCCGTAATGATCGGCTAATACTTGAAATTCAATGTGCTTGCCACCTTTTATGTACTTTTCAAAGTAAATGTTAGGGTTAGCAAAAGCTTTTTCTGCCTCAAGAGACGCTTCTTTATATTGCACTAATAAATCTTCTGGAGTTCGGCAAATACGCATTCCTTTTCCCCCTCCTCCAGCAACAGCTTTTAGTAATAAGGGAAAACCTATTTTCTGCGCTTCTTTCTCTGGAAATCTGACGACACTTTGCGAACCAGGAATAACATCGATCTTCATTGAACTCATTGTTGTACGTGCGGCGTTTTTGTCACCCATCTTATTGATAGTGCCAGCAAGCGGTCCAATAAAGTTGATATTATACTGACGACAAAGCTCTGCAAATATACTATTTTCAGACAGAAATCCATATCCTGGATGTATTGCTTGGCATTCCATTTGAATTGCTGCTTGTAAAATAGTTTCCATTTGAAGATAACTCTGGTTACTCTGTGCGCGACCGATACATACAGACTCGTCTGCTTCTAGTACATGGGGAGAATCTTTATCTGCTGAAGAGTATACAGCAACAGATTTTATTCCGAGTTCACGACAGGAACGTATAATGCGACAAGCAACTTCTCCGCGATTTGCGATCAATATTTTTCTAAACATAAGTTTTTACCAGATCAATTAGGACACAACCTACTGTTCTGTTCTCCAATTGGGGTTTCTCTTTTCGAGAAAAGCAAGAAAACCTTCTCGTGCTTCTTCACTCATTCTCATTTTCGCAACCATTTCAGCTCCATGAGCTAAAAAATTCTCGTATTCCATATTGGGTACATCGCGCAACAATTTTTTAGCCATTTTTGTTGCATTTGGGCCGCACTGTAATATGTTTTCGCAAAACAAAGTAACCTGCTTATCTAAGTCTTGTGGGTCACATACTTGTGTTATAAGCCCTATTTTCTCCGCTATAGGAGCACTTATTTTTTCACCGGTAATAAAATATCGCCTTAAGTAAGTAGGTGGTATTTTATGTAATAAATATGCAGTTATACATGCTGGAACAAGTCCTGCTTTTGCCTCTGAGAGAGAAAAAAAAGCATTTGTAGAACAAATGGCAATATCACATGCAGCGACAAAACCCACACCTCCTCCAATAGCAGCTCCCTGAACTTTCGCAATAGTAGGGATTTCTAAACTATAGATATCATCAAACATACAAGAAATTTCATACATATCCTTGTAGTTTTCTTGATAATTAGCAGATTGTGCATTCTTCATCCACTGAATATCTCCTCCTGCGCAAAAGTGTTTACCTGCTGCACATACGACTAGTGCCCGTAGATTAGAGTTCTTGAGTGTTTTAATTGCCTCGCGTACTTCCGAAATTAAGGCGGCATTAAAAGCATTGCATACATCACTTCTGTTTAATCTTAAATATGCAACAGAGTTTTGTTCTGTTAATTGAATATTTTGATAATTCATAATTTTTTGTTCCAAAACTAGATTTTATCACTCTAATTATATTAGGGCGTGCTATCTAGAACATATCGACATTTAGCCTTTAAGTGAATTGTAAAAATTTTCACTTAATATAATATTGAGATATTTTAGAGGGAAGCGAGCATTTCAAAGTGTATGCTCTATAGCGAAAATCTCTAAAAAAGTCAAACTATAAGGAAGATAAATGTTGACATGTCCTATTAATAAATAACAAGATGTTATTTAATTGATGGCACGCCCGTAGTTTTTTTGAATAAGGGACTTTGAAAAAAGTTGTCTACCGTTTTGCTTGTTCCTTTATCCATCAACATCGCTATTTTTTATACTTATAGAGTAATACTATGCGTATTTAAAATACTTAATCGACAAATAAAATTTCTAGACAAAACTTGGTATCTTGTTTTTTTCAAAACCTCTAAGTGGAATTTTGCAAAATCTAATTGACTTGTATAAACGCATGAATAATAACAATTCTTCGTTGCGAAAGTTAAATCTTATTGTTACTATAAAACAAATTCAAGCAAATTATAAAAAAAATAAGAGATCCTATGTTAACTTCTCATTTAGTTCGTGCTAAAGTACGCGGACAATATATGAAACTTAGTTATATAAAAGAGACTGACTCATCTTTATTAGGAGTGGCTTCAACTCTTATTAACATATATAACTATCATCAAAATAAAACAAAAGGGGAACTACAAAACTGTTTTGATGATAGTTTTGGTCAGTCTTCGAACAATTTAATCACTAAAGGATTATTTAAATTATTAGAAGATCGTTGCCAATTCGAGTTTTATGGTAAAGAAAACCCTGTAGAATTGCGCCAAAAACTTTTTGTATTAGCTTCTCAAAAACATCAAGAAGGCTGCTTTGTTCGCAGCGAAGTAATCGACGAAGTTGTCACTTCAACAAATTTACCTAATGAAAATATCCGACAGTTGTTGTTTTCTGATTTAAAAGATAATCATGTAATGGTCGACTTTTCTGATATTTCATCTCATAATTTATTAAAAAGATATAATACTGCTCTTGCACAAGCGATTTTGCTCAAAGCAAGCAAGTTAGAAATAACAATTAAAGACAAAGAGCGTCTTAGATATAGACAGTTATTTCGCGCAATCAAATTTAGGCAACTACTTTACGCAATAAGTGGTAGTGCAAAAAATGGCTTCAAAATAGTTTTAGATGGACCGATAAACATATTTCGTTCTTCGCAAAAATATGGGCTGCAAATGGCCTTGTTTTTTCCTGCTTTGTTACTTTGCGATCGTTGGCAACTTCGCGCGGAAGTAGAATGGAAAAAGCAAACAAAGATCTTTCGTGTAGACCACAAACAAAATCTACATTCCCATTACCCTGATACAGGGATGTATTTTCCAGAAGAGATGAAGGTTTTTGTCAAACGATTTTCAGCGCTTGCTAGCGATTGGAATATTTCATCGCACCCTGATTTCTTAGAAATGGATTCGCAACAAATTTGTATTCCTGACTATGTTTTTACTCATAAACAAAAAGATATAAGCGTTTACCTTGAGATATTTGGCTTTTGGCGAAAATCAGCTTTGGAAAAACGATTACAAACTAATATGCATGGCAAAAATATTATACTCGCTGTTTCAGAAAAATTGAACGTGAGTGAGAAAGCAGCTTTACACATGCACGAAAGTATTTATTATTACAAATCTGTACTTATTCCGAGGGCAGTACTTAAAATGTTGAATACTTTGTATTTGAAGGAACAAACATAATGCACAGTGTACTACTCTACATTCGAGGAGTAATAAAAGCTATTTTCTTTCCGCTAACTCAGTTTTTAGATTATGTTGGCGGGCTTGGAATATTATTTTGGCAAACTTGTTTATTTTTACCTTCAGCTCTACCTTTCACCAAAAAATCAAAATTTAAATATATTGTCGCGCAATTAAAAAAAATAGCTTTTGACGCACTTCCCATTGTTATTTTAATGGCTTTTTTACTAGGTACTATACTTGCTTTGCAAGCTGCAAAACAACTCGAACGATTTGGGGCAAACTTGTATATTGCCAACCTGGTTGCTATTTCACTTTCGCGAGAAATCGGACCTATTTTAATCTCTATTATCATTGCTGGACGTACAGGATCAGCTATTACTTCTGAAATAGGTACAATGGTAGTAACAGAAGAACTTACAGCTCTCAAAGCTATGGGAATAGATCCCGTACAAATTCTGGTGATGCCAAAAATGGTGGCAATGATTATCGGTCTTCCAGCTCTTGTTTTGATTGGAGACCTTGTCGGCATAGCCGCCGGTTTTTTTGTTGGTTGTGGTCTTTTAGATATTGCATTTGGTGATTATTATGCGCAAACAATCAAGGTTATGTCCTTGACTCATTTATGGGTAGGCATACGCAAGTGCTTTGCTTTTGCAATAATTATTACAATGATCGGTTGCTACAGAGGTTTTTGCATTTCGGGTGGATCAGAAGGTGTAGGTAGAGAAACAACGAACTCAGTAGTTCACGCGATTGTGTCTATTATTGCAGTAAATTCGTTATTCACAATTGTTTTCTTCTATGCAAAGTAAGGGGAGTCTAATATGAGTCCTGTAACGTTATGGCAAAAAGTAGGGGCGGGTATCTTTATAATACTGACTATTATTTGCTGGGCATTTTTCAAAGTTACACTGTCGAGCAAGGAAACGGGAAAGAGTTATGTAGTTTTTTTTGAAGAATCTGTTCGTGGTTTGGCTCCGAGTTCTTTAGTTTGTTATAATGGTATTCCCGTTGGGAAAGTAGTAAAACTTACTAATGACCTCAACAAAAATCGCGTTAAAATAAAAATAATGATTACAGACCCACAAATTCGCGTCTTTGCGGTCAATAAGAATAAAAAAGATAAGAAAGAACAGGGAACTAAAGCCAAACTAATCACTTACTTAATGACAGGTTTACAGTATATTGATTTACAAGGTTTTGGGGATCAAGAGTTAAACGAAGGGCAAACCATTCCAACAACGAAAGATAATCTTGTTGACCGTTTGGAGGGGAAATTCAATGCCATATCGAAACAAACTGAAAAATTTACAATGCGCTTAAACGATGTGTTGTCAGAACAAAACATTGAACACTTAAGCGGTGTCATCGCAAATGCCGATGCCATTTCAGCTAACATAGCTACTGTTACCTCTGCAGAAAAACCAGATGGGATTCCTTATCGTTTAAATGCTATTTTAGAAAACGCTAACCGACTTGTTTCTGAAGACTCAGAAGTAGATAAAATACTAAAAAACGTTGCTGTATTGACCGACCCTAAAAAAAATGGCATCACCCGACTTATTCACGATATGAGAAAAGAGCTCACAAGAGTATCGCGGTCTATGGATAAGCTAATTAATAATCTCAATGGTTTAGTGGATTCAAAAGGAAAGAAAGAGGATGCGACTCAGACCCTTAAAGAGGTAAATTTATTATTACGAGAAAATCGTCGTAATGTTAGTCAAATCATGGGAAACTTAAATCGTTTGTCATCAACAGCAGACAAAAAACTACTGCAAATTTCAAATAACGCAAACAAAACAGTAATAACTTTCAATCATTTTCTACAGAAAGAACTGTATCAAGCTAGTTCAAGAATGAGCGTATTACTAAGTGAATTAGCGAGTCTAGTGCAAATTTTAAAAGCAAAACCAAATGCATTACTGTGGGGATCAGAAGTTCGCAGAAAATAAAGAAAGGAATGCCATGTTCACTAGAAACGTGGCAAAGTTTTTAACATGAAAAAAACGATACTTTTTACATGTACAATCGTTATTCTTTTGGGTAGTTGTTCGTCTCCTGTTACTTTAGAGCACTATAGTTTGGAGTTTTTAGAGCCTTCTTCATCTGTAAAATCGTCAACAGATGATAGTATAGGGATTGAAGGGTTCTCGAGTGTAAAAGCACTAGAACGCAATGAAGTAGTATTGCGATCAAAACAAACAAATCAAATATCATTCTCTAGTGATAATTTTTGGTGGGCCTTACCAAAAAATATGGTAGATGAAACTTTTCAAAACTATTTAGAAACTCAAAATATATTTCGCTACGTGCTTCATTATCCTGCTTTGCAAAAGATAAAATACTTAATCCAAGGAAAAGTACATCGTTTTGAAATAGAACAGTCTGCTGAAGAGTGGCAAGCTGTTATTGCTGTACAGATTTATTTAGTAGATGCTAATACTTTGCAAATTCTTTGGAGATCGGGGATCATTGAAAGCAAAACTTCGTCGCTTACAAATATGAACGATGCTGCAAAGTCTATGGAGAAAAATTTAGTAAAATTATACCGTGTTTTAATAAAAGACCTCAAAAACTTTCTTAAAGTTTCTTAAATATGGCTGCAATAGTCCTCAAAAATATCAGTAAAAGCTTTTTAAATTCTAAGTTAAAAAAAATGGAATTGGTACTTAATGATATATCACTGACAGCACACGATGGTGAAGTAACTGTGTTAATGGGACAATCAGGCTGCGGAAAAAGTACCTTATTTCGCATTTTAATTGGTGATGAAATAGCTAACGAAGGCTATGTTGAAATACTAAATAAAGAAGTTTTTCCACAAAATAAAAAAAATCTCCAAGAGGTAAAAAAGAAATTCGGTATTTTATTTCAGTCAGGGGCACTCTTTAACTCGATGACGGTAGGAGATAATATTGCTTTTCCTATACTAGAACACCAACCACAGTTACATCGAGATATCATAAAGATTATGGTAGATACAAAACTACTCCAAGTTTCTTTAGATCCTGAGAAGTATAAGCACAAAATGCCTTCTACTTTATCTGGAGGAGAAAAAAAAAGAGTAGGACTTGCCAGAGCTTTAGCCCTAGATCCGCAACTTATATTTTACGACGAGCCTTCTGCTGGATTAGATCCAATTGTGAGCAGAACGATTGATAAACTTATCAAGAATCTAGTAAAAATGCTTGGAATTGCGTCGGTAGTTATTACTCATGAACTAGATAGTGCTTTTTCGATTGCAGATCGGATGATTATTCTAAAAAGAGCTGTACCGGAGCACAATGACAATTGGGACGGAACGGTTGTTTATGAACAAGGAACTCCAGATGATTTGCGTAATTCTCAAAAGCCATACACCGTAGAGTTTTTAGGAGCGTTCTCAAATTTTTCGATATGCAAACATTGTCGTTTTGTCCAAGAAAAAAACTTTGAAATATGCGAAAAATGCGGAAAATGTTACGAAGACAATGAAGATTATGGAGATGACGAAGACGAAGATGAAGATGAAGATTACGAACATTATAGAGTTCATGGGTATTATGAAAGAGATAAAGAAGCGCAAGACGAATGAAACCTTATTTTAAAAGAAAGGAGAAGTGGCATAAAAAGTATCTACAAAAAACAGCCACAACGCCTATGGAAATCAAAGTAGAAGAAGTATCTCCACAAATGTCGGTGATTATTCCCCAAGGAGAAATTGATATGGGGAGTTCTGGAGAGTTACGTGACGTTTTACAACTTGCTACCAAAAACAGGATAGAAGTCATAATTGTATCTCTCCAAGATGCTGGCCACATTGATAGTTCAGGTATCGCAACACTCATAGAGACACTCAAGAAAATGGAAAAATACAAAGGTCAATTACGTCTTGTGATCAGCACTAAAAAAATATTAAACGTGTTTAAAATCGCTAATTTAAATATGGTTTTTAAGGTTTACGAGAGTATTAAAGATGCCAAAAACGCTTAACGAAAGTGTTTATATTCAGTTATCAAGTAATCCTAAGATGGCAACTTTTCTGCGAAATAATGTTCAAAAAAGTTGTGCGATGATAGGATTTGCAGAAGAGCAAATCGACATGATTGTGCTTGCTGTAGACGAAGCATTTACTAATATCATTCGCCATGGTTATAAGATGGATTTTGCTCAAAAAATTGATATTTATCTAAAAATCCACGAAGGAAGATACTTTAAAATTATTTTGCAGGATGATGCCGCTATTATTGATAAAAATTGTATCAAGTCTCGGTGTTTAAGTGAAATTAAACCAGGAGGTTTAGGAGTACATTTTTTATACACAATTATGGATTATGTCGAATATACGACTATAGATGAACGCAATGCTCTTGTTATGACGAAGCATCTCCAAGAAAAATCACATACAAATCGTTTGACTGCCTCCAGTCACCAACTTTTACAAACACTATTAGACATAGGACGCTACGTTCACCAAATACTTGATCTTGATACCTTACTTAATGTTATTGTAACAGAAGTAAAAAATCTTATCCAGTGCGAGTCTGTGAGTGTACTTCTTGAAGATCGTAACACCCAAGAACTTTTTTTTCATACTGTTCTTGACGAAAACAAAGATGTTGCTGACAAGTTACGTGGTTTGCGTTTTGCTCGTGATAAAGGCATTGCTGGTAAAGCTTTTGCTTCTGGGGAACCTCTACTTGTACGCGACGTCGAGAGAAATCCTCATCATTACAATCAAATAGATGAAGATACAGGGGCAAAAACGTCCTCGCTCTTGTACGCGCCGCTAAAAGTTCAAAAACGAGTTATTGGACTTTTAGGTGTAAAAAACAAAATGGATGGAGATTTTTCAACGCAGGATGTCGAGTCAGCAAAAGCAATAGCAAGTACTGTTGCATTATCTATAGACAACGCATATGCTCACGAAAGATTGCAAAAAGCTATACCACGTTTATCTGAAACTCACAGAATAAAAAAAGAAATTGAATCAGCGCGACTTATGCACCAAGCAACACTTCCACAATCCATTCCTCCAATTGAAAATCTAGATATAAGTGCTATCTGTCAACCAGCTACAGAAGTAGGAGGAGATTACTACGATTTTATTCGTATAAATGACTATAAACATGCTTTTGCTGTTGGTGATGTTAGTGGTCATGGCCTAGAAGCAGGAATGATGGTTTCTATGGCACGTAGTTGTTTATACACTCAAGTTAATTTTTCTAGCTCAATTACTGATGTTATGCGCGCAATGAATCGTATGGTTTGCGGCAGTGTAGATAAAAATTTAATGATGACATTTCTATTTGCAATTTATAATACCAAGAACCACATGATGGCATTTGCCAATGCTGGACACCCCTATCCGTGTCATTACGAAGCTGAATGCGATGAGTGGGCTTTCATAACAGATGGAGAATTTCCTTTAGGAATCTATGGTGACTATGAATATTCAAGTCACGAAGTGCAATTACACCCAAAGGATTTTTTAGTTCTGTACTCTGACGGTATTCTCGAGGCGTCTAATGCGAAAAAAGAACACTACGGGCTAGACAGACTACACGCACTTCTTAGCAGTAAAAAATGGGCATGCGCTAAAGAAATAGAGTTATCAATACTACAAGATGTACGTAATTTTGCTCAAAATGGTCATATTTACGATGATTTGACTATTTTAGTTATCCATATTGAGTAAGCTATAAACTGTCGTAGTTCCTTGCAAGCAACTGTAAAGTTAAACTCGTTCATACTTAATTATTCGGCACCTTACAACTAGGGGCTGTTGTTGGCTGGATCAATAAAGCAAAATAATAGAAGTAGCCAAATGAATGGTTCTATGTTTTGTAAAATTCTATAATTATTTTGGTTACGGTTACGGATACAATTAAGATTACGCTCGCGAATTTCTAATTAATGACGTGCCCTATTACAATAAAACTTGTTATTTTGATCGTTAATACAGCATTAGTTATAAAAAACAGAGAGACGTTAAGCAAATACAAAATAGTAACTTACGTTACTACACATTAATGTTTTTTGTTGAGTGTTTGCAATAAATATTTTTCTATGCTATACTAGCGCAAGTATCATTCTTTTGTTGTTCGGAATAGCTACAGTGTCTTGCTGTATGATACATATTATCATCAGCTTTTCTTGGGTTCTTTTGAGCAAAAAAAAAATTTGTTAGACAAAAATAATCAAATTTGTTATACCAAAGCACAAACAAGCTTAAGAAATGCTTTAGATCTTTTACAAAAACCCAATCTACAAATAATAATTTCAAAAAATACTAACCACTTTTTGGTTTTAGTATCATGATGAAATTTATTATTGTATTACATATTAAGTCTAACATACTTCCGAAAATATATTATGCCAAATATCTCACAAACAATACAATTTGTATTGACAAAGTACTCCTCTAAATCTCCCCAAAGTAAACTGCTTCATTCCATCTACCAAGGAAAAAAACATGAAAACTAAAAGTTTGTTTTTATCTTTCTTTGGCATCTTTATTATTTTTTGCTGCCAAACTTTCGCCAAAGAAACAACAATCGGTATAGAAGAACAACTCGGAAAAAACGTTCCTCTTGACCTAGAATTTACAGATGAAAATGGCAAAAAAATCACATTGAAAGAACTTTGTGATAAACCAGTGGTACTAGCTTTGGTTTATTTTCGCTGCCCTGGAATTTGTACTCCTCTACTCAATGAATTACAAACCGTTATTGACAAAGTGGATTTAGACCCGTTAAAAGATTTCCGCGTCATTACAGTGAGTATTGATCCAAAAGAAACTTCTCAAACAGCAAACGAAAAAAGAACAAATTATATTAACCTGATGAAACGCAAAGAAAATTTTCCTAAAGATTCATGGCGTTTTCTCGTTGGCAACCAAGAGAATATCAATAAGTTGGCCAACGCTGTAGGATTTCGTTATGTTCCTGAAGGTAATGAGTTTCGTCATGCTGGAGCACTTACTATTCTTTCTCCAGAAGGCAAAATTGTACGTTATTTGTTTGGTCTACGCTACCTACCTTTTGACCTGAAAATGGCAGTTGTTGAAGCATCAGAAGGTCGTGTTGGTCCAACAATAGCAAAAGTACTGAAACTTTGCTTTAGTTACGACCCTAAAAATAAAAAATATGTACTTAACATTGTTCGTATATCAGGTGTCGTTAGCATATTTTTCGTTTCGATCATCGCAGGTTTTATTTTGTTAAGTAGAAAAAAGATTGTTCCTGAACCAATAAATCAGGAAGCTTAAAACGTGTTTGTTTATTGACAATACTTACAAACATGGTTAAAATTTGTACTCTCAAAAAATAATACAATTCATTGAGAGTTTTTCTCTCAAGGGGTGTCGACATTTAGGTTTTTCCTAGTACAAGGTATTTTAGGAAGTAGTGAAACTATTCTAAAATACTTTTCTTATAAAGAAAATCAATGTTAACCCTCCCAAGTTAAAGATTATCATACAGTGACTTTTTTCTTTTACTTAGAAAGGTCTTTCTTATGGCGCAAACAGCAGCAGAACTCTCTTACACACCATATCACAGAGAAAAAAGCGCCTTCACCGGAATTTTTAGTTGGATATTCTCTACAGATCATAAGCGTATAGGTATTCTCTACATGATCTCAGTCTTGACTATGTTTATCGGCGGGCTCTGTTTAGGTCTACTTATTCGTTTGGAGTTGATTGCTCCAGGGGCTACTATTATGTCAGCTCCTACTTACAACGCTGTTTTTACACTTCACGGCGTTATCATGATCTTCCTATTCATTATTCCAGGTATACCTGCTATATTTGGAAACTTTATACTTCCACTGCAAATAGGTGCTGAAGACGTGGCATTTCCACGTTTGAATTTACTTTCTTGGTGGTTATATATCTCTGGTGCAGCACTTCTTATGTTGGCACTTTTTACAGGTGACAAACTGCCAGATACTGGTTGGACGTTCTACGCACCTTATAGCACTGCCACAGAAGGAAATATATCCCTTGCCGTTTTTGCCGCATTTGTCTTGGGATTCTCTTCTATCCTTACAGGTTTAAACTTTATCACAACAATCCATCGTATGCGTGCTCCAGGGATGACATGGTTTAGAATGCCACTCTTCACTTGGGGACTTTATGCAACAGCATGGATTCAAGTACTTGCAACACCTGTTGTTGGAATTACACTACTTCTTGTGATATTGGAAAGAGGATTTGGAGTAGGAGTTTTTGATCCAGCCATTGGTGGAGACCCTGTTTTATATCAACACTTGTTCTGGATTTACTCGCACCCAGCAGTATACATTATGATTCTGCCTGGAATGGGTGTGATTTCTGACCTATTGCCTGCTTTTACCAAAAGAACTATCTTCGGTTATAAAGCAATCGCATTTTCAACAATCTCTATTGCCGTAGTGGGTTATATGGTATGGGGACACCACATGTTTACAAGTGGTATTTCAGGAACAGCACAAGTAATATTCTCCTTTCTTACGTTTTTAGTGGCAATTCCGACAGGAATTAAAGTATTTAACTGGATTGCCTCACTGTATAAAGGTTCTATCGAATTACGTGCACCAATGCTTTACACGTTATCGTTCATATTCCTTTTTTCTATTGGTGGAGTTACCGGTCTTGTACTAGGTAGTTTGGCTGTAGACATGCACGTTCACGATACTTACTTTGTGGTTGGACACTTTCACTATGTAATGTTTGGTGGATTAGGAATAGCACTTTTTGGAGCTCTGCACTACTGGTTTCCAAAAATGTTCGGTAAAATGTACAATGAAGCTGTTGCGATAGTCGCTTGGGCTTTTATTTTTGTTGGCTTCAATGTTCTTTATTTTCCAATGTTTATTTTAGGTTGGAATGGAATGCCTCGCCGCTATTATGACTACCTTCCAGAGTTTCAGTACTGGCATGTAGTTTCTACTGTAGGTTCTTGGATTTTAGCTTTTGGTATTTTTACAATGTTCATTAACTTAATTCGCGGAATCATAAACGGTGAAAAAGCAGGAAACAACCCATGGGGAGCTTCTACTCTTGAATGGACAACTCCATCTCCGCCGCCACTTCTAAACTTCATTGAGCCACCGCATGTTACACATGGTGCTTATGATTTTGAAGAAATGAACAAAGGTAAAAAGGATAGTAAAAAAGATAGTAAAAAGAAGAAAAAAGGTAAAAAATAATGAGTCATACCGCTAATATTGCAGCTCCTGCTCATATTCATAAGGATTACAATGGTGCAAAGACTGGCATGTGGTTGTTTTTGTTTACCGAAGTTCTTCTCTTTGGTGGACTTTTTCTAATCTATGCCGTTTATCGCACAGCTCATCCTCATGATTTCGCAGAAGCAGCAAAAGAATTAAATGTTGTTTTGGGTGCATTAAACACCGCTGTTCTACTTACTAGTAGTTTAACAATGGCGCTTGCCATTGCTTGTATACATAGAGGAAAAAAATCGCTTTCTCTTACCTTTCTTGGGATAACTATACTATGCGCTTTTGCATTTATGGTTATAAAATACATAGAATGGGAAAGTAAGATTTCGCACGGGTTATATCCCGGCTCCGAATACCTAATGCTACATTATAGCAAAGGTCAGCGGATGTTCTTCGGTCTCTACTACTGCATGACTGGATTACACGCAGCGCACGTAATAATAGGTGCTACTGTATTGATAGTTATGTTTTACGTCACTTATCAACGACCAAACGAAAAACATCGTTGGGATGTGTTTGGCAAGGACGAACTCAATGGTTGCCGCGTTGCTATCCTCGATAAGGATGGTAATGAAAAATGGGGCAGCGAGATTGACGAATCAGTAAAACAAGTACATCTAAAAATGAAATACTACTCTATGCCAAAACGTATCAAGCATGAAGATTACGTAAGTTTAGAAAATAGTGGCCTTTACTGGCACATTGTAGATGTTATTTGGATTTTCTTGTTCCCATTAATGTACTTAATCGGCTAAATCAAGGAGAAATACATGGATCATGCTGAACACCATGAAGAGCACCCAATGATTGGTTATGGGACATACATTAGTATTTGGTTAGCTCTTTTAATACTCACGGCATTGACCGTGGCGATCGCTGGATTCGACCTAGGTAAATACACCACTTTAGTTGCTATGGTAGTTGCCACAGTAAAAACAACGTTAGTTGGCTTGTATTTTATGCATCTTCGTTACGAACCCAAAGTATTCCACTATATGATACTTGTTACATTTATGATTATGGTGGTGATTGTCATATTTACATTTATTGATGGCAATCGATTTAGCTATTTAAGCCACGAAGTGCAAGCTGAAGTCCATCATTAAGTTCAGCTTTTTTTTAGATGAGGAAATACTATGTTTCTAGCAGCTTCTAGTTATGCAGACAAGGTAGATTTTGCTTTTTATTTTATAGTCTACACATCTGTTATTCTAATAGGCATCATAGTTGGGTTTATGTTATTTTGCGTTGTAAAATACAGCAAGAAAAACAATCCAAATCCTAGCCAAATCGAAGGACATGTTGGCTTAGAAACCGCTTGGACAATTGGCCCAACAATCATTGTGATGATGATGTTTTACTATGGCTATCAGGGTTGGATTGATATGAAAACAATACCTGACGATGCTATGGAAGTTAGAGTTATTGGGAAAAAATGGTCTTGGTCTTATGAATATAAATTCAAAGACGAAGGCGTCGAAAAAGTAAAAAGAAGTGCTACGCTTGTCGTACCAGTCGATCGCAATGTAAAATTGCGCCTTGAATCCCTTGATGTACTACACAGTTTTTACATACCTGCTTTCCGTATGAAACAGGATGCCGTTCCTGGAACCCCTTATTATATGTGGTTTCGAGCTATAGATGTTGATCAAAAATACGATGTGTTTTGCGCAGAATACTGCGGAGATTCGCATGCTTATATGAGATCATATGTCGAAGTAGTTTCGGCAGAAGCTTTTGAAACTTGGGTGCGTAAAGAACCACCGGCGAAAGAATTAGGAAAACAATTGTTCCACGAAATTGCCGCTTGTACCACTTGCCACTCTATTGACGGAACAAAATTGATTGGTCCGAGTTTAAAAGGTATCTGGGGACGCAAGAGTAAAGTTATTACTGACGGGAAAGAACGCTCAATTGTCGCCGATGAAGAGTACATCTTAAACTCCATTCGCAACCCACAACAAGATTATGCTAAGGGTTACGATGGTGTTGTCATGACTGCTTTTGATGAAACAGTTCTGAGTGATGAAGACATTCAAAAAATTATCGAATATCTAAAAACTCTCAAATAGTTGAGATCGTAAGTTGTGCGGGAGAAAACACTTCTCTCGCTACAATTTTCTGTGCACTCAAAAAAAAATAAATGGTAAAAAAATGATTACTAGAAAAAACAAAGTACTCATTATCCAAAAATAGTACATAGATTGCATGAAAGGGAAGATAATGGGTGAAATTATTGTGCCTCCTTCACTTGGTGGCCTAACATTATTTAAATATTTGATTATATTTACTTTTGTCATTCATTTGCCTTTTATCTGTTCATTGATGGGAAGCGTACTTCTTTCTTTAGGCTTTGGTGCCTTTGGTAAAGATCAAAAAAATGATACATACTTACGCCTTTCCAAAGATTTAGTAGATAAAACAAGTGTCAACCTCGGTGTGGGAATTCTTCTAGGAGTTCTACCCCTATTTACACTTATTGTAATGTACCTACAACTAATGTATGGTGCACGAACGATGATGTCTCTTCAGTGGTTAGCAGTACTAGGGCTATCCATGGTTGGAATTGTATTTGTATACGCATACAAAAATTCTTTCTCCAAAAGAGACGAAAATTTCTTGGTACACTTTGGTATAGGAAAAACCGCTTTTGGCATACTCGCACTCACATATTTTGTGTTTTTGAGTAACAAAACATTTATCCTCTATCCACACAACTGGGCAATAGTTGAATACCCTATTTTCCAATCTTTTTCTTCAGTAAACTTAACACAATTTATGCATTTTATGTTGTTGTGTATAGCATTTGCTGGCGCGTCAATGATCTTTCATTTTCGCCTGTGGGCAAATAAAGAAGAACAAGAAGAAAATAAGGATTACTACAATTTTGCTACTAAAGTAGGTTTGTACTGTGTTCTTGTTGGTACACTTTTGCAACCAGTAGTAGGTATAGTTGACCTATACTTCTTACCAGAAGCAGCTGTATCTACAGTAACAAGCAACCTGTATATTGCAAACGTAGTGTGGGGCATGGTGATCTGTTTATCGGTACTTGCTGCTCTTCGTTATTGTGGACAACCAGAAAAAGGTGTTTCTACACTAATGATTTTTTGCATTACAGTGTTGTGCGCATTTATGGTTGCAAATCAATTGACAGTAATGGTAGTTGTACTAATTTCTATTGGTAATATTGTTGCCTACCTTGTCAAGCAAACACCAGGGCACATTACTGAAAAGTGGATAGTTGCTCTAGTATTTGGTAGTTTAGCGCTTACACTTGGTAGTGACTTTCATACGCGCAACAACTCGATGAAAGAACATATTCAATATTTGACAGAAATAGCTCCAAAGGTTGTGCATGTTGGTAATCCAGCAGATGCCGGTAAAAAAATCTACCAAGAAAAGTGTAATATTTGCCACACTCTCGATGGTACTCCAGGTGCAGCGCCAAGTTTCTTGGGAATCTACGGACGCAAGCAAATTGTCGTGACAAATGGCGAAGAGCGAGAGATCACCGCAGACGATGAATACATTATCAATTCGATGATGAATCCAAACGATGATGTTGTCAAAGGATTTCAAGCAGTGATGCCGCCACCAAACCTAAGCCAAGAAGAAATGGAATCGGTAATTGCTTTTATGAAAACGTTGAAGGAATAGGAGACGAAAAGTGCCAAAATTGATACTAACTTCTGTTGTTGTCGGATTCCACGGCTTTTTCATAATACTCGGTATTGCTTACGGCTACGGAGTAAACAAGCACGTTGAGTCTCTGGAACAACCAATCGCTTTCAGTCACCACAAGCACGTAAAAAAAGCGGGCTTACAATGTACAGACTGTCACACAAAAGCGGCAACAACAACGCGCGCTGGTATTCCGCCAATGGAAAAGTGTATGGAATGCCATGCTACAATAAAAACCGATAGTCCAGAAATCCAAAAACTACACGCATACTACGGTAAACAACTTTTTGAAGTCGATGCGAAAAATCACAGCGAAGAGTTGAAAGAAGGCAAGCTAAGTAAACTTGAAAAAGTTTTTGCTGAAAATAAACATATATTACCGGTAAATGCTATGCTGCAAACACAAACAAAAGACAGCAAGTGGAAAATTACGGACACTGGTCAAGAAGGCAAAGAATACGAAGTAACCGAAAGTGAAGGTATGTTAGAAATACGCGGTGTTAAGAAAGCTATTCCGTGGAAACGCGTTTATTGGCTTCCTGACCATGTATATTTTTCACATAAAAGACATATCACCAACAAGATATCGCGTTACTTTCTATTTAATACTTCTGCTACAGATAGTTCTGGAGTAGAACAAACCAAATACTTAGAAAGCTTAGCTATTTCAGAAGATCTTAAAACAGCATTCCAAGAAAACAAAATGCAGATCTCTGAAGATGCACGAGTGGAAGCTCAAGATAAAGATGAGTGGTGGATTATTGATCCTGCAAAAGATCAACCATATTCTATCACTAAAGAAGGTAAACATATTAAGGTCTCCAAAGTAGGCTTAGACTGCACAGAATGTCATGGTAAGGTTGAGTACATGGATATTCCACGTAAACTACCTTCGTTGCGCATGGGCTGGTGTGTTCAATGTCATACGAAAAAAGGAGCGTCTTTAGACTGTGTTACTTGTCATAAGTAAAGATATATCAATAGATAACACAGATTTAAACGTACACACGGAGGAGTGTTATGAAACGTAGGGATTTTTTAAAGCTTCTAGGTGTTGCTGGTGCGGCGACAATGAGCACTTCTTGTATTGAGACATATCACTGGATGGGTACCAAGTCTCGCAGAAGATACTCCTATTTGACAGCCAAAGAAGAACAAGCAGCAAACGGTGAAGCTTACTACGCAAGTACTTGTATGGAATGCTCTGGAAGTTGCGGTGTTGAAGTACGCGTTCACAAGAACGTCGCCGTAAAACTAGAGGGAAATCCTCAACATCCAGTGAATGAGGGAGCACTTTGTGTAAGAGGTCAAGCATCTCTTGCACGTTTGTATGATCCACAACGCCTTGTTGCCCCAAAAATGAAAAATGCAGAAGGTAAGCTTGAAGACGTATCTTGGGGAAAAGCGTACACTGCAATACAAGAAGCGTTAAAGACATCAAAACAAAATTATTATTTATCTGGTCAAACAACAGGTTCGTTAAGTACTCTTATCGATTCTTTTTGTAAAACCATGAAGTTTGAAAAATTACCAGAGTTCGAACCATATGCTTACGCAAACTTGCGTATGGCGAACAAAACTGTTTTCGGACGCGATGAAATACCAGCTTATGACCTTGAAGGTAGTGATGTTATGCTCACTATAGGTGCAGATATGTTGGATACATTTGTAAGTCCAATATCTCATTCTGTACAGTTTGGTAAAGCAAAAGCTCGCGGCGATTGGAGTTGGATACACGTTGAATCGCACATCAGTGCATCTGGTATTAAAGCGACAAAGCGCTATAATATCAAGCCTGAAGGAGAAGTATATCTTCTTAGATGGTTGATTGGCAAATTGGCAAAAACTTTTAAAAACCAACTTGCTGAAGATGTTGTGACAAAAATTACTGCTAGCGATGAAGAAGTTCTAAAATCAGGTTTAAAAATAGAACAATTGAATCCAATTTTAGAATCTCTAAAATCAGCGAAAAAACCACTTATCGTAAGTGGTGGAACAGCGATTACTCACGAAGCAGGTCTTGAAGTAGCAGTACTAACAGCTTTACTTCAGTGGGGAATGGGTGCAGAAACAGTTGACTTTACTCACGCACAAGATTACTCAAGTGTAGGAACACGTCTTGATTTAGCAAATACAACAACGCTATTAAAAGATAAAAAAGTTGATGCCATTTTTGTCAGCCGTTGTAATCCTAGTCTTCACAGTACAGCGTTTGCAGAGCAATTTAAAAACGCAAAATTTAAAGTGGGTATGGGGCTAAAATTAGATGAAACTCTAAACGATTGCGACCTTGTTTTACCAATGTCACACTATACAGAGTCGTTAGATGATACTGCTCCACACAAAGGACTAATTAACTTAGTTCAGCCAGTAGCAAAAGCAAACAACACCAAACAAGAGGGAGATGTTCTTCTTGAATTAGTAAATGTTGTTGATAGTGCAACTACTATGCCTGCTAGTTATGAAGATTATTTGTATGATCGCTGGTCTCAATTAGAACCAGAGAAAGTTTTTGTACAAGAAAAATTTCTCGAAAAAGGTTTTTACGAAGTGAAACTAGAAGATGTTAAACCTTCTTTGGACGCAGCAGCAAGCGCTAACTTTGTAAAAAACGCTACTCTTGCACCGGTAATTAAAGATGGAAGTACTTTACTAGTTATCCCTTCTATACGTAACTTTGATGGACGTAGTAAAGATATTTCACTTCTACAAGAAATTCCAGATCCACTATCTACCATTACTTATGGTGATTGGGTGTCTATCGATGCAGAAACAGCAAAAGCTCTAAAAATTAGAGACTGCGACGAAATTGAAATAAAATCTGGAGATTTTTCTGTCAAGCGCGCAGCAAAAATTCAGCCGGTCATGGCAAAGGGTATTTTGACTATCCAAGAACCACATCTGTTAGGTCAACTTGCTATTGATAAACGCAGCGGTGAAGTACAGTCTTGTGTTCATGAAGTTCTTGTCAGTAAAACCGGAAAGCAAATACCAACACCTATACTCAGTGGGTCGATGGAATCGCGTGACGATGGTTCAATCTACAGCAGAGAAAAAGGTACTAACCGCCGTGGTGTAGTTCCTTACGCTTACGATCCTCACGGTCATGGCGAAGATCATGGTGATCATAAAGACGATCACAAAGATGATCACAAAGATGATCACAAAGATGATCATAAAGAAGGTTACGAGCACGATCACAGCAAAGATGATTTCGAGCATGAAGCACGTAAGTCTTTATACAGAGACAACCACGATGAATACGAAATCACAACAGGTGTACGCTCTCCATATCGTTGGGCGATGTCTATTGATTTAGATTCTTGTACTGGTTGTACTGCTTGTGTTGCAGCTTGTTATATCGAAAATAACGTTGCTGTTACCGGAGTAGAAGAGCATTTAAAAGGTCGCGAGATGTCTTGGTTGCGTTTTGAACCATATGTCTATACAGATCAGAAAACCAAAGAAGAAAACATTGAAATAGTACCAATGTTATGCCAACAATGTGAAAATGCACCTTGCGAATCTGTATGTCCTGTTTATGCCGCTTATCACAATCCTGATGGATTAAATGCACAAATATACAACCGTTGTGTAGGTACGAGATATTGCGCGAATAACTGTCCTTACAAAGTACGTCGTTTCAACTGGTTTGATAATGGCTACAAGGGAAGACATTTACCTCTTCATACTGTGCACAATCCGGACGTATACGTACGAACTAAAGGTATCATGGAAAAATGTACATTCTGTGTACAACGTATTCGTACAGCGAAAGACGCGGCGAAAGACGAGAACAGAAATGTTCGCGATGGAGAAGTGGTTCCAGCTTGCGCACAAACTTGCGCCACCGGTGCTATTTCTTTTGGTAATATATACGACAAAGAATCAAAAGTATACAAAATGGCAACTAAACAAAGTGCGCACCGCATCTTTGATATAACAGGTATCGAGCCTAGTGTATACTATCTTGGAAAGAAGGGAAGCGAAGATGACGCAGGAAAACACGGCTAAACTTACAAAGGATGAACTCGATGACGCCATCCTAGGAGCCATGGAAAAGCCTACAATCTGGTACTGGGTTGCACTTGCCGTGTCCGCAGCTTGCTTTTTCTTTGGTATAGTATGTTGCTGGGGATACCAAATGGTAACAGGCCTTGGTGTTTCAGGTCTAAACAACCCAGTTGGTTGGGGAGTTTACATTACTGACTTTGTATTCTGGGTTGGTATTGCGCACTCTGGTACACTAATTTCAGCGGTACTTTTTCTCTTTAGAGCAAAATGGCGTTGTAGCTTCAACCGTTCTGCAGAAGCAATGACAGTTTTTGCAGTAATGACGGCCGGATTATTCCCTTTAATCCACTTAGGTCGCGTATGGTTATTCTATTGGTTAATGCCTTATCCTAACCAAAGACAACTATGGGTGAATTTCCGTTCGCCTCTTGTGTGGGACGTATTTGCTGTAAGTACTTATTTCACGATTAGTGCTATATTCTTCTATGTTGGTATGTTACCAGACTTAGCAATTGTAAGAAGAAAAGCAACAGGTATACGCAAGTTGATTTATGGAGCTCTTTCTATCGGTTGGAAGGGAACACAAAAGCAGTGGAAGCACTATAATCAGTTGTATATGTTCTTAGCGGCTTTCGCAACACCTCTTGTAATTTCCGTACACTCTGTTGTATCTTGGGACTTCGCCATGGGGATTGTTCCTGGTTGGCACACCACTATTTTTCCTCCATATTTTGTTGCAGGAGCGATTTTCTCAGGTTGTGCGATGGTAATTACCCTAGTTGTTCCTATGCGCAAAATTTTTCGCCTCGAAAGAGTGATTACTATTGATCACTTTGAGAGTCTTGCAAAGCTGATGCTTGTTACTTCCATTATTGTAACATACGCTTATATTGTCGAATTTTGTATTGCATTTTACAGTGGAAACGTATTCGAAGCATATGCCTTTAAATATCGTTTAGTCGGTGATTATTGGATTCCATATTGGATTATGTTGACCTGTAACTCTATGATTCCATTTTTAGTGTTCTTCAAAAAAATACGTCGCAATCTAACAGCGTTGTTTATTATTTCTATCTTTGCAAATATCGGAATGTGGTTTGAGCGCTTTAATATCTTTGTAATCTCTCTATCTCATGATTTTTCGCCTTACTCTTGGGGGATGTATTATCCTTCCTTAATTGAAATAGGTATTACGATTGGAAGTTTTGGTTGGTTCTTTTTATTGTTCCTAATATTTGCCAAGACACTCCCTATTGTTGCAATTACAGAGGTAAAAGAAATCATTTCTGCGCCAGACCATCACTAAATTTGATAGCGGGAAAGCAAAAATTCCCGCTGTCTTTAAGGAGACACATTGTGAGCAAAGAGTATATATTCGATAATGAAACTGATTTCATAAAGAAATTGGGGGAATTGGTTAAAGGCGGGGCGACAGAAGATGACGTAGAAGTATTTGCTCCTTATCCAGTTCACGGCCTAGATGCGATGCTTGGTAAGCCTTCTAAACTGAAGTTTTTTACACTTGTAGGAGCTTTAAGCGGTGTAACAACAGGTTTAGCACTTACAAATTATACGGTATGGCACTGGCCAATAATCACCAGTGGTAAGCCAATACATTCATTACCACCATTTTTTGTAGTTGCCTTTGAATTGACAATCCTGTTTGGGGGTATCTTTTCGTTACTTGGTTTTTTGTTTCTCAGTAGGTTGCCTAATCCGACGCAAATCGTACCAGAGAAAGATTATGGAAATGACTTTGCTATCATCATGAAGGAGAAGCAAGAATGAAACCCCAAAAGCTAGCAGTATTTATTGGACTTGCTGTACTTGTTGTATGGGGCGTAGAACAAGGTATCGGTAATTTTCATCAATCATCGCTTATCTTTAACCTTGCTATATTCTTAGGAGCTGCTCAAGGTTGTGTTGCACTTGTTGCAGCAGCAGAATTATGCGAAGGCAAATGGGCCGTACCGCTAAAGAAGCACTTGTTAAAAGCTGTACCGTTAATAGCGATGTGTGCAATACTGTATTTACTTATTATTCCACAGTGGAGCACTCTATACCCTGAAGCCGTGACAAATGGAAAATCCAAATGGTTTACAGGCTTAGCATTTTGCGTAGGACGCAATTTCGCGATTATGATGATATCGTTTGTTTTTGCAGCCCTTTACTCAAAATACACCTTAGCAGGTAACAGTCTAGTCAGTAGAAGATTTGCAGTACTGTATCTTTTCTCCTACGTAATTTGCCAAACTTTCTACGCATTAGATGTAGTAATGCCTTTGGAATACCCATGGTTTAGTACACTTTTTGGTGCGTCTTTCTTTGTTGAAGGTTTGTACCTAGGCTTAGTTATCTCAGCATGTTTATGCTACGGTATGTTTAAGCAACATAATGATAAAGTACCTGCAGACGTCGAAAAGTCGCAATACGATGTTTCGCTACTAATGCACGGTTTTAGTATTCTGTGGACATACATGTTCTTTTCGCAATTCATTGCGATTTGGTATGGAAACATCCCTGAAGAAGTACTGTTTTTCAGTACAAGAACATTCGAAGGTGGTGTTAATACACCAATATATTTTAGCAAATTCTTATATATTGGTTTTTCAGCGGCGATACTATTATTTTTGATTCCTTTCGTGTCCTTGATGTTCAAACGCGTAAAAGGAAACCCAAAAACAATGGTATTTCTTGGATTATTAATTGTCACTGGATCTATTCTAGAAAAAGTATATATCATTGGTGGTGTCCCAATATTCGACTCTCACCATGAACATTTCTCTGGAAGACTTGACCTAAGTGGTATAGCAGTAGCCATCGAATTTGCCTTAATCGCGAGTATTTACTACTTGCAATTTAAAACAGGCTTTTCAGAAGAAAAAGCAGCATAAAAAAACTTTAATACAGTGAAGTTTTATATAGTTAACAAAAAAAGGTATGCATATTTTATGCATACCTTTTTTATTGGAATTAAGGAAACTTTAAGAGCCTAACAAAAATCCGCAGACATTACATTTTTCACTTAATAGCAACAGAACGAGTTCTTGCTGATATCTTAGATTAAGAGAATAATAACGTCGAGCCAGATAAGTGTCTAGTTGACGATGTCTCTAGTTTTTTGTCTTCACTTTGGGATTTGCCGAGCGAATCCAAGAGGAATAAGAAGCGGTGCGAATTGCTTGTTTATCCCGATCTTTGGCAATAATTGTAAAATATAACTCACACATTTCTTGTGTAGAGTCCCATCCCCACTTAATATTCTTCGGAGGAGAGTTAGGATTAGCTGCATTATTAGCAGAGTTATCAAAGCTAAAAAATGCTTCTATTTGACTTCCTTTTGGAACAAAAACAGGTTGACGGTATACATAGTTACTTTGCCAACGAAAGTCCCATTTTTCGATATGAAGCAGTGGTTGTTTTTCTCCTGTTGGAAGAATGATATTTGCTTTGATATCTTTGCCAATATAATGCATGTGTGGTGAAATATCTATTACTTTCATGTCAGCAGGGACATCCATAACTATTCGGCGTTGATAATTTTCTTCATTTGCCGGAATATTGACTTGTTGGGTTCCCATGATAAAACCATCAATGAATTTTGTTACTGGTTTTTTAGCAAAATAAAATCCAATGGAGCTTTGGTCTGTTCCTTTTTTACCATTTAAATGATAGTGAATTTCGATAACAATATCGTGACCTTTTGGAAGGTCAATTCCATAACCAGAAGGAAGTGTGTACGGAGCAGCTCCTGGTGCCCAACCGCCGATAGAGAAAGCTTGGTTATTTGCCTCCATAAAACCGCCTTTGCCAAATACCGAGAAACCAGGTTGAGGATCGTTTTTATCCATTTGTAGAGCTTTCCCTGAATAATCTGCATAATAAATGGAATGGTGAACGACTTGAGTGTTACCAGGGAGAAAATCAAGGGCAACAATGACTTTGTCTTCTAAAAAAGCGGAAGGGACAACAAAATAACGGTAGATATCTTCACCTTCTGCTGGAATATCAAAAGGTTCAGGCATTGTAACTATAGCATCTGGTTTTCCTAAAGCCCATTTCGAAGTACGAATTTTTACTGCTGGCATTTTGTCTTCTTCTAAGCCTTTTTTTCGTCCATTTTTTGCCCATTTTTTTAATAGAGAAATTTGACGGTCACTTAATCTATGTTCGTCGCGAAAGCTACCAAAACCTTTTTTCGCATACCATGGAGGCATAATTTTTTCATGCGCTACATATGAAATCATTCCACCGCGGCGTTTTGCATCTTTATATGTAGTGAGAGAAAAAGGTCCTATTCCTTGTGGTTGGTGGCAACTCGTGCAGTTAGCACGTAAAATAGGCTCAATATGCCTGTTGTAGTTTACTTCCTCTATTTTGCCTTCCCATGCTTCAAAAATACAACCAATAGCTTTGGTATTTTTTATAACACTTTTGCCTGTTTTAGCGACAGACAAAATTGCATCTTGTAAATCATTGGTTGTTGATACTGTTCTGCGTTTTCCCACAGAAGAAAAACGATTGTCAATACGCCCGCGATACGCAACTTCGTCTTCTTTATTAACGACGAAAGCTTCAGGTACTGTTGTTGGTTGTAAGCGACTAGCTAAATCTCCTGCAGAGTCAAATAAAATAGGAAATTGTAATTTATATTGCGCTTGGAATTCTACTGCTTGTGATCGTGATATTTCTGGATCGGAAATAATTCCATAAAAAGGAACGTTTTGTTTGTTACTTTGTTGATAAATTTTATTCAACTTTGGGGCATAGCGATTAGAAATGGGGCAACTTGTGTCTAAAAAGACAACAGCTATGGGCGAAATATTTTCACTGATACCCAATTTGATAACTTTACCATTAAGATCAATAGCACGTGTTCCTATTATATTAGCTTGTAATGTCTCTTCTGTCTGCAAATGAACTAAAATACACATTATAACAATAATATAAGTAGTGAATTTTAACATATTGTTTCTCCTTATTTATTTGGAAGAAAGCCCGGTCAAAAACGTGTTAACTACTATATCTTTCGCTTGATTGCGTGCGAGATCTCCTTCTTCAATGGCTAACCACGCAGCCCAAATTAGTCCATCGAGAACATAAAGAGCCCATGTCGAGGACATTGAAATTAAATTTTCTGATCTGAGAATTTCCATAAATTTATAAAGTTCTGTTATTTGACGCTCATAAGCTTTTTCAATTTCAGAATTTTTATGGAGAGAAACTTCGTAAATTAAAAAATGAAAACGCGCGCCTAGAGGAATTAGGTTATTGAATACTTTTTCTAGTATTTCTCTATTTGAAATTTCTTTTTCATAAAGAGGTTGAATTGCTTCATCTGTTTGGGCAATCGATTCTAATGCAAGTTCATAAATTAGGTCGTTTCTTTTTGGAAAATAACGATAGAGTGTAATACGTCCTACTCCTATGTGGTTAGCTATTTGCTCCATTGATACTGCTGGATCTTTTGCCAATATTGATGCTGCTGTATCTAACAGTTCTTTTTTTTTCGATTCTTTTTTCATAATAACTCCAAAATAAACTCTTGTGTACTTTTTGATACAAAAGTGTATCATTCGGAGTTTGTTTTGTCAAGTTTTCAAGTGATTTTATTTTGAAGGATATGCTATATCGCAAGTAAAAAAGAGGTTTGCGAAAGAATGATTTAGTTATGAATGGTTAATGAAAAAGCTAATGAGTATTTTCGGTTGGATTGTCTTTTGTAAAACAAAAACTGTAGTCATTTATCGCATACACTGCAGTATTACAAATTTTGTCGTGTAATCCTTGCTTATTCTTGGTTAAAATTAATATATACGCTGCCAAAAATATAAGATTAATTAAGAAAATAGACACGATAGAGTAAAACAATAAATATTCTTTTAATAAAGTTCTTGTGGGGAATGCTAGAGTAATGAAAAAAATAATTATTGGCAAGTTGTATTTTAGTAAAGAGCGCAGTAATAACGTTGTAAAATTTGCTTGTAACCCACTGGACATTTTCACTTTAATACTGAAAATTTTCTTACCTGGTGTACAGCCTGTTATCGCTTCAATAAATCCCCAAACTAAGACTAAAATCACAAACGCATAAGTATTTGCGATTGTTTCTTTTGGGATATTTATCAGAGCAGATATCAGAGTTGTAAGTGTGATAATAAAAATAACATCTAAAATAAATGCACACGTACGTTTCACAAAGCCAACACGTCCAAAACTCATGGATTTTTTTCTTTCATAACAAAAAAAGCCAAGAGAAAGTAAAACTTCTCTTGGCTTAGAATAGATTTTTACATTTTATATCAAAGTAAAACTTACCACTTCCACTCTTCATCTTCTCCAGTTAACATCTTAAGGCGCATTTCGATAATGCGGTCGCGATTTTGATTTCTCTTACGCAACAAATTACGCATGCGTTCTATATTACGTTCCATTTCAGAGAATTCGCGTTCACGTCTTTCTTCGCGTAGTTGAAAAGTTTCACTGAGTACACGACGAAGGGAGTCAACCGCTTGTTCTCTATCTTCTCCGCGAAGATGACGTATTTCACGCGCCAGTTCTTTTGCTTCTCTTTCTAACACTTCTTCGCGTTTACTTGCATTTCGATGTTGTGAGAAACCGCGGTTTTGAAATTCATTGCGGTTGTTTCTGTTGCGAAAGTTTTGTGGTGAACGTTGAAAATCACCGCGTCTGCGATTGCGAAATTCGTCTGCTTGTTCTCTAAAATTTTCTCTATTTGAATCTTGAAAACGACGGTGTCTATTACCGCGATCTCCAAAATTACCACGTTCTCTGAAATTGCGACGACGTTCTCCAAAATTATCACGTTCTCCAAAGTCACGACGTTCCCCAAAGTCGCGTTGTCTTGCGTTTTGGTTTTTACCGCGACGAGGCTTTCTCAAAAAATCATCTTCATCGTTTTCATTTTCGCGATCAAAATTGCGTTTCTTTTTGTTTTTGTTATTTTTTTTGTTTTTATTTTTCTTGCCTTTGTTTTTTTTCATTTTCTTTTGTAGTTCTTTTACTTCTTGGGCTAGTGAATTTACGTAAAGTTGCATGTACTCTCGTTCTTCACCTGTGCTATTTTTGAGATCGCGTTTTGCTTCGTTTAGTTCTTGTTTAGTTTCTTGTAATTTTTGTTTTAAATTGTCTGGGCTATCATTATTCACTTCGCGTAGAGGTTTTTCATTTTCCATAGACGAATCTTCATCCATTTGTGGCTCTTCATTCATTTGTGGTTCTTCGTCCATTTGTGGCTCTTCGTCCATTTGTGGCTCTTCCATAGAAGAGTCATCATCGATACTCATTGCTATCTCTAATTCTTCTGCTTGTTCTGTTAATGCAATTATGCGCTTGCGCAATTGTGGGGTGAAACCGTTTTCATCTGCTTGTTTTTTTAAATCAAATAGTTGTACGTATATATCTCGTAATTGCATTTCTAAATTCGCTTCTTGAGCAAATATCAATGAGGTGATAAATACTATGCAAATTAATTTTCTCATGCCAAACTCCTTATTATATTTTTTTACAAATAGTGCCTTTGGAAGAATCCTCAAGAACATAACCCATTTCTATTAAGGTGTCGCGAATTTCGTCTGCTCGGGGAAAATTTTTATTTAATCTTGCTTCATCGCGTTCTTTTACAAGTTGTAAAATGTCCTCTGATACTTGTTGTTCCTCATCACACAACACACCTAAAACTGAATCTATTTTTTTTATAGTGTCTATCGCTTGTTGTGCGTCTTCGCGTCCAAGTTGTTCTTTATCGCGTAATTTATTTACTTCGCGAATAAATTGATACATTGCTGAAAGTCCGCCTGAAATATTAAGGTCATCATCCATAGCAGCAGAAAAATCAGCAAGCGTTTTTTCTATTAGTGAATTGATTCCTTGTTTGCACGTGCTTTCTATTTGTTCCATCGCTGCAATAAAGTCTTTCATACGCCTGATGTTTGTTTTTGCTTCTTCTAATGCCTCTATTTTTTCGATATTTTGATAATTACCATCTTTGACACCAGTAGTAAAGTTCATATTTTGTCGATAATGAGTAGAGATAAGTGCATAACGTATCTCACTCCCACTATAACCTTTTGCAATTAATTCGCGTACTGTAAAAAAGTTACCTTTTGATTTCGACATTTTTCCGCCATCGACAAGTAAATGTCTTGCGTGGAGCCAATAACGTGCAAATGTTTTGTGTGTCGCACATTCCGATTGGGCGATTTCAGCTTCGTGGTGAGGAAAAATATTGTCTTCACCACCAGTGTGAATATCAAGAGTTTCGCCTAAGTACTTCATTGCCATTGCTGAACACTCAATGTGCCATCCTGGAAATCCTGTGCTCCATGGGGATGGCCACTTCATAATGTGCTTGTCGTCACATTTCCAAAGTGCAAAATCGGCAGCACTTTTCTTACGCTTATCAATTTCAACACGTTGGCCTTCGACAAGATCTTCCACGGAGTTCCCCGAAAGCTTTCCATAGCTTTCGAAGGAGCTTTGATCAAAATAAACAAAACCATCAACTTCGTAAGCATTGCCATTTGCAACTAATGTTTTGATAATTTCAACCATTTCGGCTACATGTTCACTTGCACGCGGTCTTTTCCAAGGCTCTAATGCGTTGAGTATTTTCGAGTCTTCCATGAAACAATCAATGTATTTATCTGCAAGCGCTTGTGGATCTGTAATTCCAGTACGTTTGGCTGCCAAAGCCATTTTATCGAGATTTTCACCTTCACGAGAAGGTTCTAAGTCGTCTTGGCTCATGTGACCAACATCTGTAAAGTTCATAACCTGTTTTACTTCGTATCCTTTAAATTCAAGATAACGACGTATCAAATCAGCAAACAAAAACGAACGGAAATTTCCCAAATGCGCATAATCATAAACTGTGGGGCCGCAGTTATACATACGTACCGTATTATTTTCGACAGTGAATTCTTCCAGTTTTTTTGAATAACTGTTGTAAACTTTCATTTTTTATAATTTCTACCTATCAAGGTTTATGGTAAATGGATATATAAGTGACATAAGTTCTTGGCCACTTATATATAACCATGTAGTTCTCTTTTTGTTCGATTGTAATCTAAGCTTCTTCCAACTCACAGAGTATTTCGTAAACAACAAAAAGCATTCTTTGTACTTCTTTTGTTTCTTCTTTAGTCATGCGATCTTTCACTTTTGGTAGCGCACTTGTATCTCCAAGTTTTCCTATCGCTTCAGCGCAATTTAAACGTACTTTATCATTGGCATCCTCAAGAGAGTCAAGTAGTGAATTTACCGCGGAAGTATCGCGAAGTTTTCCCAATGACCAAGCAGCAATAATTCGTACATCATCACATTCATCGCGAAGAGCATTGATTAATTCTGGAACAGCACTAGTATCTCCTAAACGACCGAGAGCTCCAGCACTATATGTACGAACATATTCATCTTCGTCTTTGATCGTATTCATGAGTCCTGGAACGGCACTACTATCTCCTAGTTTACCCAAGGAATGTGCTGCATGCCCACGAACATATTCGTCTTCGTCTTTTAAACTTTCTATTAGCTTTTTGACTGCTCCAGTGTCGCCGAGTTCACCAAGAGCGATAGCAGCTTCCTTACGTACATTATATTTTTTATCATCTAATGCATCGAGTAAGGCTGGAACGGCTTTTTTGTCTTCCAATTTTCCTAGTGCAATAACAAGTTGGCGACGCACACCTTCATTTTGGTCACTAAGCGCGTCTACTAATGGTTCGACAGCACGGCGATCTTTTAGATTACCTAAAGTTCGCGCTGCCCAACGACGTACATTTTTATTTTTATCTTTGAGCGTTTTTATAATCGCTGGAATCGCATCTTCATTGATGAGTTTGCTAATCGCATCTGATCCTTGGGATGAAACAAAATTACTATCGTCTTTTAGAGTTTCAATAAGAGGCTGAATAGCAGAAGAGTCCCCTATTTTTCCTAAAGCACGAGCAGAATAACCACGTACATCGACGTAAGGGTCTTTTAATTTTTTGATTAGTTCCGAAACTGCGTCACTATCTCCTGCAAAGCTTAAAGCTTCGGCGGCAGCTGCACGCACATCCTTACGATCGTCTTGTAAAGCTCCAACAAGAGCAGCAGATGCTTTTTTGTCACCCAATTTGCCAAGTGTTTTGGTGATAACTTTTCGCACTTCTTCATCTTCGTCATTCATGGCATCAATCAGCGCTGAAACTGTTGAAATATCACCTATTTCAGCCAATGCACGCGCTGCAACACGGCGAACATCTGCGGATGTATCTTGCAATATGTTTACAAAGGCTGGAACAGCTTCCTTGTGACCAATAATTTCTAGCGCCTCGGCAACAGCATAACGAACCTCTTTGTCAGTGTCTTTTAATGCCGAAGTAAAGAAAGGTAAAGAGTTGGGGTCATCTAATTTGGAAAGTACCCTTGCAGCTGTACGACGTATACTTTTGTCCTCGTCTTTTAAACTGCGAATAACATTTGGCACGGCAGAATTCTCTTGCAAATCTTCTATAGCAAGAAGAGCCGCTAAGCGAACTTCTTTACGAACATCATGCAGTGATTTTATAATCGCAGGTATTGCACTTTTTTCTTGCAGTTTTCCCAAAGCACAAACAGCGCCGTGGCGAATACGCGGTAATTTGTGTTGTGTTGCGTCAATAAGTTCAGAAATTACCATACCATTCATAAATACCGCTTGTTCTACGCCATCAATTACTTTTCCAAATGTTAATATTGTTTTGCGAATTAACTGACGTGTTTGTATGTACAAATGACAAGTCTTCCACAAAATGAAAAAAACTACCAAGCGAAACAAGATTAAAATAACATTGACACCATATGTGTAACTTGCAATATAACTTTGTACGGGAACAACGCTATCAAATAAATCAACGACATCAACTGTGCGTACAATTTGTTCTATGGTATATATTCCCCAATATACCAATTGAGGCATACCTTGTGATAGCTTTTCTACTTCAAAACTTTTAGGATATAACAAAGAAATTTCGCGTAATATACCAGCCATTACTAATATTTGTACAAGGTTGATTACGAATATTATTAGTGGTTGGTAGACTTGTTCGCGTTCTTTTGAATAAAACTTTAAATTATTTTCTTCTCTAGTACCTAAAGTTACAATCCCTTCATACGTTTCATTACGTTCACTACGCAAACGAAAAAAGTAGATAATAATGCCTAAATTCCAAATAAATAAAAACCATAACAGCACCAACGGTAAATATGGCCACAATTTTCCTGCATACGGTAGTATTCCAAGAAAAAACAATATATAAAAAGAATACATTGTTATATGACGTACGGTAGCACTGGGGATTTGTAGCCCGACAGCTCCAAAAGATTTGTCGGAAAAATGAGCTAGTTTGTTGATAATAAATACAAACAGCTTGCCAATGCGCTTCAACAAAATAATTCTCCCAAATAAAAAAATTTCTAAACACTCTGCATTAATCGATACACGAGCTAATGATTTTGATCAATATTATGCAATATTTTTTTTCAAATATCTAGGTGCGAATTCAAAATAGCTTAACTCGTAGTCTTAAATTTAAATATAGGTGAGCTCTATCTATAGTTTACACAAAACATATTGATTATTGTGTAAAAAATATGTTTAATAATAAAGTCTAAACAAAGACACACGGCTCTTTTGATGTTTTTATAAAGAGCTGTTGACACTAGTAACATTTTAGTCGGAGGTTATTTTATGATGAAGAAACTATTCTTCATGTTTTTTCTTACTGCTATTATCATTAGTACTACAGCAGAAGAAATATTAATTAAAGTACAAAACAGCCGTAGTTTTTCGCAAAAAACATTACGTGCTGGAAATATTACATTTACTGTAAAACCCCTAACCAAGTTACGTGGTACCATGTTAGGGAGTTGGTATATGGCGACAACAGATGAGCGCATTGAAGAGTCGCCTTGGGATTTAGCTCATAAATTAGTCGAACAAAACGAAGAGGTTGTCTACGGAGAACCTAATCGCCCTACTATAAATAAAAACCAAAGAAAACTTGCAGAAGCTTTACAAAAAGAGTTTTCAGAAAAAAGAGCTTATGATGATGAGTGGGGTCACCCAGATGATCCAGAAGTTTTTGCTTGGCATTTAGAAAAAACTCATTCACAACTAAAAGAAGCGCGTAAAAAAGGTAATTACAAAAGCGGCAGACGTATACGTGTTGCTCATTTTGACACCGGTTATGACGCTAAACATATCACCACACCTAAAAATATCTGCAAAGATTTAGAGCGCAATTATGTTAAAGGCGAAAATGAATCTTCGGCTATTGATCCAGGTAAAAAAGGAATAATGGAACAACCAGGACACGGAACCGGAACTTTGGGAATTTTAGCTGGTAATCTCGTACAGCCTTCGGGGAAAAAATTCTCTGATTATCTTGGTGGTGCGCCGGAAGTTGAAGTTGTTCCTGTACGTTTATCAAATTCTGTTTTACTATTTCAACTAGATGCTTTTGCAAAAGCAATCGATTATGCCGTGTCAATTAATTGCGATGTGGTCAGTATGTCAATGGGCGGAGTAGCTTCAAAATTATGGGCTGAAGCCATTAATAATGCTTACGAACGTGGTTTAGTAATCGTTACTGCTGCTGGTAATAATGTCGCAGGTGGAGTTCCTACTCATTTTGTTGTATTTCCTGCAAAATTCAAAAGAGTCATCGCGGTTGGTGGTGTTTGTTATGACAACAAACCATACTTTAAAACAGATCCATTCTTTTTTGGTATGCAAGGGAACTGGGGTCCAGAAAAACTTATGGATTCTGCAATCGCTGCTTACACACCAAATATGCCTTGGGCAAGACTTGGTAAGCCTGATCAAATAGGCAATGGTGGTGGAACGTCTTCTGCAACACCACAAGTAGCCGCTACAGCAGCTCTATGGTTACAAAAGTATAATTCTTTTTCTTTTGATGAGCCGTGGCAAAAAGTAAATGCAGTAAGGCACGCACTATTTAGTTCCGCAAGAAAAGACTTAAAAGATTCGAAGAAATATTATGGCAACGGTGTACTACAAGCATCAAAAGCACTTGATGTACAACCAAAAATTGATACACAAAAAATCGCAAAAGACAAGGTTTCGATGCCTTACCTCTCGTTGTTATTTGGCTGGGAGACCAGAGATGATTCTCACGAAATGGTAAATGTCGAAATGCTGCAACTGCAACAAAACAATGCGAAACTTTGCAGTTTATTGCAGTCTGTGGAAGAAAAGACCGAAATAACCGCAGAGGAGCGCAGTGAAATTTTTGCAGAGATTCAAAATATTCCAGAAGCTTCTGACGCATTACGTGCATTAGCCAAATAATAAAAATCTAAAATAGATACAGAAACCATCTATTTTAATCTTGAGTTGCGGCGTAAAAGAACAGTCGCAACTTGAGTTTTTTTAAAGGAAATCTAATGAGATGGCTGGTAAGCGGTTTTCTTTACATAATCGTGTGGACAAGTACTCTAATTGGTTTTGTTGCACTCTTTGTTGTAAGTGGCTATTTGATTTATTATGGTCAAAGATATTTTGATATTTTATCGTTTCTATTTTTGGTTATACCAGGTTCTATTTTTGGCGGAATGGTTGTAGCTCATATATTTATCAATTCTATCCCTAGCTACATTTTTGAAAATCTCGACGGCGAAGACAATCAGTAATCTAAGTGACCCGCCAAAAGTATTTACCCATTGGCATTTTGTTCTTTTATTTACTAGTTTTGTTGCTCCTCGTTTACGCAGCTACAGCTGCGCGCTCTCGTCGCGCCGCGCTAGAAAATAAAAGCCCTGCATTCAATGAGTAACTATTTTTGTCAGGTCACTTACTAAGTGACTGATGATACGAAAGGAAGTAAGTCTTATGACTTACTACAATAAACCATGGACAGTTGGAACACTCTAGAACAAGATATTCAACGTTTTTTTAAACGATCTCAGCAACCATTTACCATAGATGAGTTTTGGGATATGTACGAGGAAGGACTGTTCTTGCAACAGTCTCTCGATGAACTTTTGCCAAATAGTGATCGTGAAAAAATAGCTGTCATCGTTGATCCCTTAGTAAAGGGACAACACCATCTTCAAAATTATTTGTTGCAATACGCAAGTACTTCTGAAAACAAAAAGACTGTTCGAGAATGGCTGGTCAAACGCGTTAGTGAACTAGAAGGTCGTTCGCGGCATGTCATGGGAGATATCGTACACAGTCGTATTACTGTAGCCGCAGAATTGCAATCTGTTGCCCATGAACTTTTTTTTCTAAAAAGATTGGGAAGACGAATATACGAAGGCGGTGAAAATGTTCTTCCTGATATTTTAAATGAAGTACACCACCTTGTTATGCAATCGGATGATGGTAATCCTCTCTTTCAAGACGAAATAGTCAAAGAGGAACTACTAAAACTATGCACACAAGCACTTAGTGTCGAAGTTGATAAATTTGCAGAAAAAGTTTGCGATAACTTAAAGTCGTACCAAGAGCAACAATCGACACTAAATATTCTGTGGGGTAGTTTGCGTTGGGGAGGAGAAATCCAACCGCAGATCAGTCGAACTTATTCAGGTCATGAAACTATTCTTGAAAAATGTAGAGGACAACGCGATCTTATAAAAAAACAGCTTCAAGATGAAATAACTAAATTAGAAGAAAAAGAGCGTTGGGCTTTCATTGAGCAAATTCTCATTGATGCGCAAGATATGATCGATGATATATTGGTAAGTGTTGAAGAAAAATCTCTACATATTGCCACGAAAAGTTTAGAGATTGTCAGAGAAGATATTGAGTGGTTATCGGAAACAGTAGAACCATATCTCACAAAAGAAATGCCGGAGTCTTTAAAAAAACAGTGCAAAAAATATCACTCGCGAAATAAATTTTTCCATAGCGAAATTCAGGACAAAAAAATTCAATATCGTATGGAACGGATTTTTGGTCGTAAATTTGTACGTTTTTTCGATCGATTTATTATCTTACTCATTATTGGTGTAATCGTTTTACTAGTTGTCGAAGAATTTGGTAATTTTTCACCACAAGCACACAATACTTTTATGTATATCGATACTGGAATTTGCGTTATATTTTTATTTGAATTCTTTACAAAATTATTTTTGGCAGAGGGAAAATGGCTATACTTCCGTCGTCGCTGGTTTACTGAACTCCTTCCTTCTATTCCCTTTGGATTACTCTCGCAACTGCCACAACTAAACAAAGTACAATTCTTGCGTGGTGTTCGTTTAGTACGTATACTTCGTATGGTGCGTATTTTTCGAGTGGTAACGTTCTTAATTCGCGGCACAGATCGTTTTGTTAGAGCCTACGGCCGCTGGTTAAATCGCAATATAGTATTTTTTGGTAAGAGTCATAATAAAGTAAAACAAAAAGCAAAGCCTACTGTTCCTGAACGATTACATACTCTACGTAATATATGTTTAAATCGTTCGCGTTCTATTTTTAATAAAGTTCATGAAGTTAATAAACGCATACCATTTATGATTGCTTACATTAAAACGCTTGAAATTCAAATGGAAGAAAATATTTCAGGTACTTTAGAAAAAGAACAAATCGGTGCGTCTTCTGATATTTTAGTTGAAAAAGTTATTCAAAATATGCTGTACATTACCGGTGAGCAAGTCGAAGAGTCTATGGGCTACGAGTTTCCTCTAAAAGTGCATATGTACTTTCGCTTTTTTAATATACCTTTGTTTCGTTCAATGCCTATTGTGCGTAGCATTGTCCAAAAAAATCGCGAAAGTGATGCGATGGAATTCACTGCATGGTTAGGAAGATGTATTGGGCGGCTCGTACAAGCTATGTTAGCTGCGATATACTGGTTTGTCGATTTATACGGTGTACTCTCTCCGCCGCGCGTTCTCGATCGCTTGGGAAATGCCATGGTTGAGACATTTAAAAGACCAGCGATTCGCCTTGTCGTTGCTGGTGGGGTTATTCTCATCTTAAAATTGATGTTTATTGCATGGCCATGGATGCCTTTAGGTGGCTTAGTGAATTTTCTCAACACTGTATTAGGTACACCACTTCTCATTATCGGGGGACTTTGTTGTCTACCTCTTATAGTTGGAATCTGGTTGCGTAATATTGCAGGAGAAGCAACAGAGTTTTTTATGCGAACTGCTGAAGCACAGTTTATCAATCTCTTAGAGGATATCAAACTAAAAAACTCTGAACGAGATATGCGTATTCTATACGAAAGAGTAATGAAGCCAGAATTGCAAATACTCACAAGTAATTCAGAAGCAGGACCGTATGGCGAAAAATGGCTACTTGATCAGTGGAATAGCAGTTTGGAGGTAGGAGCTTGTGTTGAAAATGATAATTGTAATGTCACCACTGTAAAGCAAGCGCGATTATGGAACAGGCAACGTCCTGTGTTCCTGTTATATCGCGATTATCTAGATGGTGCTCCGCTCCACCGCAGTGATGTAAAAACTACGGAACAACTCCTTGGCAATATTGCCATCGAAAATATTCGTAAGCATCGCTTAGAATACAAGCGCAAGGAATCAAAAGCGCTGGATAAATTAGATTTGGAAAGTTCAAAGTCGATTCTCGGGCCATATCTATGGTTTTCTTTTATCACTCACAGTGTATCACATAATGTCGCAAGTTTATTAGTTGAATATAACAAGAATGCTATACCCGAATCACTTTTAGCAATGCAAACATCTAAAAAGCTAGATTACTATAGTAAATGGTTAAAGTGGCGGTTACAAGAGGAATGGGATGGTAGCAAAAGCGATATACATGCCATTCAAAAAGATGTTGCTAAAAAAGAAACGGAACGCATTGAACTCGATAAAAAAAAGAAACGCAAAAAAATAGAGCAAAATCCAGTATATGCAACGACAAGATTTAATGCCTTACATTTTTTAACTCTTTCTCGCGAGCAAGACCAAAGTATAAGACTTACTTTTGGAGAAGATCTGTACAAGTCCTTTACAAAAGATCGCAAAGAAAATATTCGCTACATATTTGGTACTTACCCTCTATATCTACTACCAGCAACGCAGCGCAAGGTAAACCCATATAATTTATACCAAAATTATCTTGCTGGAGGAAAAGTATTTGCTTTACCATTTCTTTTATTATTTTCTCTTTTTGGTTTAGTTGGTACTTTAATAAAATGGTCATATCAAAAAGTACGGGAAATCGTTTATCCCGATATGCAAACAGAACCACCAAAAATTATTGCTGATTTTAATGTTGCTATACGCAAAATAAACCGTATGCGTAAACCAGTTTATATTGAATGTATGAAATTACGCGCTCGTTTTGACTTTGAGTATCTTGGACTTGAATTTGAAGGTTTTCCTGGCTTATCAACACACGAAGAAAATTTTCGCGATGACTTTTTACAAAAAGATGAAAATCCAAATTGGCTAGGTCTCTTTGAAAAAGACTTAGAGTTCATTAGCGCACTCGATAGTGAATACGATTATTTTTACGATCTATATACTAGGCGTAAAGAGCGATTACAGTCATTTAATAAATTTTTGAAACAACGCGAATGGGACGAAGGACGATTTAGTAAATATATAGAGTCTATAGATCCACACTGGGCATCGCGCAGTAATGAAATCTTACGTGCTCTTGCCACAGCGTATTCAATAAACTACAAAAAACTACCATCTTTGTTAAATGCAAGAGAAGTTTTGGAAACGGCTTTTGACAATGCTATTGAACATCTTGGTTATGTTCAAAACGACCGCGTTGTAAAAAAAGGTTTTCGTTTACTATACCGCACTATTAAAACTTGCGGAAACACCATCAAAGATCGCGACTACAAAGATTTCAATATTTTTTGGTCACAAAGTCGTTTTGCTGATTCTCCCGCTAAACATAAAAAATGGTGCTGGAAAACGTATCTCGCAAGACGCGTTGATTTAAAAGACGCTCTTTATTTTCTCACAGAAAGTGGCGATGTATCGATAGCGGAAGACATTATCCAAGATATTATTCGTAATCCAACACCATGGACAGAAGAGCTCTTAGCTATTCGAACAGTACAAACACTTTCAGTTCTAGATGTTCTTAACTATCGCGGTCATGTAGCTATTCTAGGGGATTATCCTGAAAAAAATATATACATGGATCGTGAGGATATTAAAGATAAGACAGAAGGAACAACGGTAGTATAAGCGATACAATCATTTACTTTTAGAAGATAGTTTAAAAGCGAAGTTCACAGTTTGGTAAATATTCCCGGATTGTTTGTTGTTGTTCATTACTGACGTTATTATTTGATAAATTTAGCATTTCAAGAGAATGCAGATTACTAATTTCTTGTGGAATTTCTGATATAGCGTTATTTGCTAAATCTAATTGACGCAAATTTATTAATTTTCCAATTGTTTTTGGTATGTGAGTTAACCGGTTTTGATATAGTGATAAATCGGTAAGCAAAGTAAGGTTCTCTAATTCTTCTGTTAATTGTACCAAACCACACTCATTTAAGTATAAATGGCGAAGAGAAACAAGTTGTGTAATTTCTAGTGGTAAAACAGAAAAGTCATTAAAGGATATTTCTAATTGTTCAAGAGATGTTAAATTTACGATTTGCGCTGGTAAGTTTGATAATCCATTCCTATATAGATGTAAAACAGTAAGTGAGGTTAGTTTACCTATTTCGCTGGGCAGCGTTTGAAACGGATTATTTCCGATCGCTAACTGAGTAAGCGAGGTTATATTTGTTACTTCATTTGGAAAATTGATGAACTCATTATTGTTTAAGGATAGACTATAAAGAGAGGTAAATTCCACGATTGCTTGCGAAACATTAGACAGTTTATTATTCGATAAGTTTAGCCACTGCAAGTAAGGAAAAACGATAGGAAATAAAGAAAAGCGGTTAAATGATAAATCAAGTCCTTTCAATGAGCTAATGTTTGCCATATTATCAGGTAAACAAGATAACATATTTCCCTCTAAAGATAGAGTTGTTAGTGATATAAGCTCTGCTATTTCTAGTGGCACATTTGAGAGCCTGTTATAAGCCAGAAAAAGGCGTGCAAGTGATTGTAGTTTTTTTATTTCTGAAGGAACATAAGATAATTTATTTTCAGATAAATCTAAGTATTCAAGTGAAGTAAGTTCACATATTTGTTGTGGAAATTCAGAAAAACAGTTTCCAAACAAATCGAGATACGTTAGCTTATTTAGTTCAGCAATTTCTAAAGGTAATTTTGACAGTGAATGTCTTGGAATTACTAATTGATTTAAGTTTTGGAAAGTGCATATATGACTTGAAAGTTCTTGGATTTTTAGATTTTCTGTCGATGAAGAAGAACAATCAAGTTGTTCAATAATAGTATTTTGCAAAAAATTCAATTGTCCTGTTTCTTCATAATATTTGATAAGAACAAGTCGTTGTATATAGCCACCTTCAAAAAGAATATTTTCATAATCGGCAAGCTTTACATTTGAAAAATTACAGTTAGTAAATGTGCATCTATAAAGGTGATAAATAAATAGTTTTTGCCCTCTGAAACTACAATGCTCAAAAGAACTATCTGATAACAGCTGTATATTTTCTTCAATGTAAAATGTACATCCCATGTAGTGAGTGTTGTTATCTAGTTTATGCAAAATTTTTTGTTTAACAATTAGCAATTTATTTTCCATCACTTTTCTGAAAGTATGAATATCTTTTTTTCTTTATTATATCTTCGTTCTCTTTTATCTTATGAGTAAGAACTTTATTGTTAGATATTACCTAAATCGATGCCACAAAATGATAAATCTATCAAGTAATTTTTTGAGAGAGTATCACTATTCAAAACATATTCTCTGCTACAAATAGGCGTACGAAAGTTTGATTAAAGAGATGTGGTTTACATCAAATATTCGCCTGTTCTTAAAGGGACGTAGTTCAATCTGGTCAAGGATGAATATGCTCGTTGTGGTTTGATTTCTACTGTCCCTAATTTTTGATTACTTTATATTTTGGAGTAATTTTTTAGCTTGTTGTAAACGATATTTAGTTGTCGAACTTAAAGATTCAATCGAATCCCCTAGCACAATGACGTTACTCAATATTTGCTTTGCTTGGCTAGCTTTTTTTACAGCGATTAGTACTTCGGCATAGTATAAATCTGCTTCTAACTTTTTGTTAAATAGTTGTTGATTCGATTTTACATCTAAACCTTCAAATAACGCATTTGTTTTTTTCAGTATTTTTTCTGCTTTTTGGTATTGTTTTTTTACAAGAAAAGTATGACCAAGACGCACGTTCGTTTCAATATCATTAGGAAATCTTTGATGTAGTTCGCTGTATATTTTTTCGGCCACATCATAACTCCCGATATTGAAACAGATATCCCCTAAATTTCCAAGAGCGATACGATTACCTGGTTCAAGTCCTAATAACTTTTTATAACTTTCAATTGCCATAAAATAAAATTTTTCAACGTCTGCTTTTGAGGATGATCGTTCGGCAGCCATTTTGTAACAAAATCCTAAGGCAGTGTGGATCCCAGCGTTTTCAAAACCGTACTTCTTACTAGCCTCAAAACATTCGATAGCCTCTTTTATCTTTTTAGGAAAAAACTTTAATATTTGACCTTTCTTAAAATAAATATACCCATCATTTGGTTTTATATCAAGAAGCCTATCATAGTGTTTATTTGCCTGATCTACATCGAATTTTGAACTGTATGCATCTCCGAGCATACCGTGGATTGCATAAAGAAGTTTTGCCTCTTGTTCTGTATCAGCAAGTTTCTTTAAAATTGTTATCGCTTCATCTGTTTTTTTGCCAAGCATCAACTGATGTGCTTCATTCAATTTTTGCAGAATTAATTTCTCTTTTGAAGAAATATTTTCATTTTGCCCAAAGTTAAATGTGGGAAAAAATCCAAAAATAAATATTACAAATATTAGTCTAATATACATATAATTACCTTCTTTCTTAACATTGCAAATTAATATTTGGTATTGTAAACTAACATATAACATATGCTGATTTACAGACTCTGTCAACTAGTTTTGAGTAACTTACAGGACTGGAAAAGTAAACTATGGCACGAATATATAGATAGCAGAATAACATGAATAATAAATTAGAAATTTTTATAGAAAAGAAAAATGTCAAATCACAAAGTCATTGGCTACCTTTGTTAGAAGGTAGTATTAGTGCTTGTGGTGCACCGGGAAAAAATGCTGTACGTGAGTGGTCAAATAAGGGCGTTACCGATGTGATTACTTTACAAAGAGAAGATGAAATGAATTCATGGTTACCAGGTATTTGCAATAGTAACGGATTAACTTGGCATCATTTTCCATTATCAGGTAGAAATCTTTGCGATAAAAATGACATAATTCAGCTTAAAAGGATTAATGAAATAGTCTGTTTATTAAAGGATTTCAAAACGAGACATATTGTTATTCACTGCTCAGCAGGTATGCATCGTACAGGAGTTTTTCTTTATTTTTTACTACGTAGAATTGGCTCAGATGATATTATCCATTCTATTGCACAAATTAGACAACTCACTGCTGATGAATTGAATCGTAGCGATGGAAAACTATTTTTGGAAGCAGAGGACTTGTATAATAAAATAATTTTTGATATCTAGTACTACAGTTGTAATTAAAATAACAAATAGGTAGCTATAAAAATTAGACACTCTGTAGGTCTTATTTTATCGATAGCTCTTCTCAAATAGCAAAAAATACTGTTATTTGTAAACAGCTAGAAACACCGAAAAATAAGGAACTGTACTTAGTTACAACTGTAGTACTAGGGCCTGTCATCATTCAAAGTATTGTCTATTTTTTCGAGCCCGAGCCCGCTTGCGAGCCCGATCTCGTCTAGCAATTTAAGTCTTACGTTTTTACTTGAACTTTGACCAAACGAGTAAGCATTGCTACAACTCGTAAAAGAAGTTCTCGTCCGTTGGCCAGAAGATTTTGTTTTACTAAGTGACCTGCCAAAAGTATTTACCCATTGGCATTTTGTTCTTTAATTTTCTAGCTTTGTTGCTCCTCTGTTACGCAGCTACGGCTGCGCGCCTTCGTCGCGCCGCGCTATAAAAATAAAGCCCTGCATTCAACGGGTAATCAGGGCAAATCAACATAGTGCAGGTGAAATAAAAAAAAAGATCAAAGCCAAGCAATAGGAAAAAGTAGCGGAGGATTTAGCACAAAAATACATGCTATATGTGATGCGTTAGGGAACCCTACAGATTTCTCTTTGACGGCAGGCCCTAATATTTAAGAGGACTTTTTATGGTTGGACCAAAACACGTACGGGATGCAATGTCAGAAATGGCACAAAATTTTGATCGCTACGTTGATGAATATCAAAAAAATGTTGAACGACTGTTTAGAAGTGGTAAAACAGAAGATTTAAAGCAGGAGCTAGCAAGCATTCAGAGTTATTTGGATTTATACTATAAAGACAACGGGTCTTCTGTTTGCGACACTACCGAAAATATAACATTTTATCACTGCAAACAAAAAATTATTGAAAATTTTTTAAGTTTAAAAAATGACTAAAGATACTCTAATATATTTTTCCATTCTTGCATCTTTGGTTCCTGAAAATTTAAAATGATACCACATTTTTATTCTTAGATAAAATTTGCAATAGAACCTTATTTTGTCTCATGAGTATGAAATTACAAAATTTTACAACAAATTTGAGGTAACAAAGATTATGCGAATAAACGGACATGGGCATATACTACCAGAGCCTACTCAGATTCCTCAATTTATGAAAGATAAAAAGCTTTTTTGGATTGATGACGACAAGAAATTTATGAGACAAGGCAATTGGTCCAGACCAATTACTGACCCTAGTTTTTTTATTAAAGAAAAGCTAGAGTGGATGCAGCGTTACGATATCGATCATGGAGTAATGCTTTGTCTATCTCAATTATATTGTAACGGTTGGGAACAACAAGATTGTTATGATGGAATTCGCTTCCAGAACGATTACAATGCTTCCGTTCAAGCAGATTACCCTGAAAAATTTACTTGCGGTTTTGTTGTTCAGCCATTATATCTGGATCAAGCTCTAAAAGAGATAGATAGATGTGTGAATGAACTCAAGTTAAAAATGCTTTGTTTACCCACCCATTTCTTAAATGCAAATAAAGAATGGCTTTCTGTTGCAGAAGCTGAAGTTGACCCAATATACGAATTAGCAAATGAGTACAAATTAGCTATTCAAATTCATCCATACGATGGAGAAAAGATGATCGCTTTGAAAAATCAATATTGGCGATTCCATTTGATCTGGATGATGGCTCAATGTGCGGATACACTTCATCTATTTACTTTACGCGATTTGCCAAACAAGTATCCATATTTACGAACTAGTTTTGCACATGGGGGAATGTTGGGTATTGCTAATTATGGACGAAGAATTCAAGGATTTGACGGTAGGCAAGATATCTTTGAAGGTCTGGAAGACCCAAGAAAAACACTTGGACATAAAAACCTGTACTTCGACACTTTAGTTCACGATGCATATACTTTAGAATTGGTCAAGAAACGAGTAGGAACTAGTCAAATTATCATGGGGTTAGATGATCCGTATCCATTAGGAGAAATGGAAGGTGTCGGAACCTCTTATCCTGGACGTGTTGTTGACTACGCTGTAGAGACAGGTATTCTTACAGAGCAAGAAGGAAAAGAAATCTGGAATAAGAATGTAACAGACTGGTTAGGAATAGACATTACCACCGCATGACAAAATCGTCCTAATTCTTACTGGCATGAAACCGCCGCAAAAAGAAGAGAGTTACTAAGAGAAATTGATTAACTTTATTCTCTTAGCGATCTAGCCTCTGTTTGTGATATACAAGTACCTAAGTTTTCTGGTAATATAAAACGTATAGGAATAGACTGTTCGCAAATATTTTCAATAAAAAAAGAGTTTTCATATGTTCTAAATACATCGATTCGATGTGTTGTTCCCTCATGTATTTGTTCTTAAGAAAATTAATTTATACTTGAAAAAAACATACGGCTATTGTACTGTTGAAGTGGTTAAGAATTTAGTTACCAAAATATCTGATAACGCTAGGAATAAAGAGATAAGTAAAATATTGTAATTTTTTGGATGGACTTTCTTTATTGCTCAGAAATTTTTTTGTTATACTTACGTAAATTAGTTACGGTTTTATTTCAGTCTTATTTCAGTCTTTATATACTTTATTTAATTATTATGAAATTTACAAAACAACAAATTGAAAATATTGCATACGATACAAAATCTCTTAGTTTAGCATATTCATTATCTCATATGAGATCGTGGTCAAATTTAGGAACGAATGAATCAAAACTATGGGGAGTTTGCCAAGGTAGTAAAAAATACCTTGTAGAGTCGAGTTATGATTTAAATAACTATTCATGTAGTTGTCCTAGTTATAAACAACCATGCAAACATGTACTTGGCTTGCTATTACTAGCAATTGGTAATGCCAATTGTTTTAGTCGCAAAGTGGAACCTTCGTGGGTAGACAAAGAAGAATCTTCTCTACAATCTAAAATAATAACAGTAGTATCTAATCAAAATATTAAAAATGAAAAAGATGTTAGGTTGGTAGAAGGAATGAAGCAATTCTTATTATGGTTACAAGATCTTATCCGTGGAGGTTTAATGAGCCAACAGGTACAACATATTGAGTTTTGGGAGCAACAAGCTGATCGCTTAGTAGATTGTGGTGCAATTAACCTTTCAGCAAACATACGCTATTTAGGAACATTGCCAGGAAGATATAAAACTTGGCCAGAAATAGTACTGGATGAGTTAGGGAAAATGGCGCTACTTATTCATTCTTATCAAAATTTAAAACAATTACCAGTGTTAGTACAAGAGGATGTAAAACAAACAATCAAGTGGGATCACAGTTATGCCAAATGGGAACAAGGAGAATCTATAAAAGATATTTGGTTAGTAGTGGGACGGAACTATAACACTGTAGATCGCTCCAAGGTAGAATTTTTTTGGGTTTGGGGACAAGAGACAAATCGATTTGCAAATATTATTAAATGGGCGTCCAGCAATAAAAATTATTCTGTTGGTGATATTATTGAAGGGGAACTTCTATATTATCCTAGTAACTCTCCTATTTTAGGTAAGTTTAAATCCGAAAAAACACAACATAAATTTTCCATCGAAAACTTATCTTTTTTTTCTACTCTAGAAGACTTTTTATATTCAACTGCGTCAATATTAGGAAAAAATCCTTGGGTGAAAAGATTTTTTTGTCCTCTAAAAAATACACGAGCATTTCGACAGGATGGGAAAGTTTTTATTTGCGATGAAAATCGACAGTATATTCCTCTTTATGGTTGTAATTCCGATAGAGTATTTGCATCTTCAATTGGTAAATTAGTAAACGTTGTTGGTGAATGGAATGGACAGTTTTTACTGCCGATGGGAATTTTTTCAGACCAAGAATATATTATATTTTAAATGGATTCTAGTAATTTTAAAGCATGTCATGTTTTAGAAAGATTTTTTATGTCAAATCATCCTCTAATAGATCAAGCGATTAGTTTTTCCGAAGAGGAAATTACAACACCTTATCAATTTCTAAATAATGTCAAACATCCATCTCCAGAATTTAAAATTTTACTACAAGCAGGTGTTTGGAATATTTATAAAAGAGCGAATAAAGAACTTCCTAAACTAAAAGAACTCCCGCCTCTAGACAACAATTCTAAAAAATACTGTTCTGAATCTTTCTGTAAATACTTTTATATGATCTTTAAGCAAAATGATATTTCACTTAAAAAAAATCTTTTACGTTTGGCCGACAAAAATACTGTTTTACCTCCGTATTTAATTTCTTTAGCTTTAGATAGTCGAGATTTTGATGTTCAAAATGATCTTCTTCCTATATTAGAAAATAAAATAGAGATTGGAAATTTAAGAAATGAATGGAATTGGTTACTTCGGAAACATCAATCGGATCGAAGTAGCAATTTTTTTATAATGAACGCTAAAGATAAAATTGAGGAAATAAAAAAACAGAGAATGTTAAAGCCTGAAGGCATTCAAATAATGTTGAATGTTCTATGGGAACAAGCTAACAATCGTATTAAAATTAAAATTTTAGAACTGATGAAAGATAATCCAAATCAATGGGATGCACGATTTTTATTACGAAATATGAATTTTTCTGATCCTGAAGCAGACTTTTTATTACCTGCTAGTCAAGTCTTGGCTTATATCCCAAGTACTGAAATTTTTAAGCAATCTTTAGAACTATTATCAGATTATATTCATTTAGAAAATAAAAGATTATCGATAAGAAATTTAGTTTCTTGGCCCGTTGATTCCTTATTTGATAGTTTTGTAAAACCTAAAGGAAGTAAAGATGAAAAGGTTGTAGAGTTATTTTCAATAGCACCTATATTACATTGGTTAAAACAGAAGAATATTTCTTTTTCACAATTTTGTGAATTGTTATTTACTTTGAAACATCATTTAGCTGTATTAAAAGGTCTATCGGGTTCTGTACATATATTTTATAACGAAGAGGAAGGCAAAATTTTATGGAAGCATTGGTTGACTTTACCAGATGAATTGGTTTCTGAGCTTTTAGAGAAGAATGACCAAATGAAATATTTGAAAAATATATTTTGTAAATTGTCTTTCGAAAACATGAAAGAATGTTGGGCTTTTTCTAAAGAGAGCAAAAAAGAATTTGATCTAGAAAATGTTTTTGTACAAGCTAAATTGCCATGGGCAGAGAATATTACAAAAATGTTTGTATTTTCTTTTAAAGAGTTGGTGTCTGAGAACAAACTAAGTGCAATGCCTGAAAATATTTGCGATAAAATAATTCACTACTTACCCACGAAGTATGTTGATGAATTATATTCTATTATTGATACTTTGGATACGGATTGGCAAAAATATTTAGAAATTTTAACTTTAAGAAAAGTTATTCTAGAGGAATCAAAAAATGGCGAAAAGAAAAAGATCTAAAAAAAATGTTCTAAGAAGGCATGCCGAAGAGCTTTTTAAAGAAGAAATTGCAGAAATAAAAAAGCAAGATAAGAAGCCGTGTCCAACTAATTGGAAACTTTCCCCTTGGGCTGTCAAACAATATATTCTAGGTTGTAAATTAACAAATGGTTTTCAAGTCTCAACTAAGTATTTTGGTAATGAGCATTTAGTTGAGATTGCTGTCGCGACTTTGGCAACGGATCGCGCATTGTTGCTCTATGGATTGCCTGGAACAGCTAAATCATGGTTAAGTGAACACCTAGCAGCAGCTATCTCAGGTGATTCGACATTATTAATTCAGGGAACGGCAGGTATAGACGAAGCGACTCTTAGATACAATTGGAATTATGCAAGACTATTAGCAGAAGGACCTTCTGAAGATGCGATGATTGCAAGTCCTATAATGAAGGCTATGCAAGTAGGTCAGGTTGCTCGTGTGGAAGAACTGACACGCGTGGGAAGTGATGTTCAGGATACATTGATTACGATTCTTTCTGAGAAAATTTTGCCAATTCCAGAATTAAATACAGAAGTGCAGGCTCAAAAAGGTTTTAATTTGATAGCGACTGCTAATAATAAAGATAAAGGTGTAAATGAAATATCAAGTGCATTATCTCGACGCTTTAATACGGTTATTTTACCATTACCAAATACTTTAGAAGAAGAAGTGAAGATTGTAAGTAAGAGAGTTGCAGATATGGGAAAAGTTTTGGATTTGCCCGCAGAAAAACCAGCTTTAGAAGAAATAAGAAGAGTGGTTACAATATTTCAAGAGCTTCGATCTGGTTTAACAAAAAATAAAAATAAAATTAAAAAAACATCTGGAACATTATCAACAGCGGAAGCTATTTCTGTAATCAACAGTGGTATGGCAATGGCAGCTTATTTTGGCAATGGTGTTTTACAAGCAAGAGATTTAGCTTCTGCTATTACAGGTGCAATAGTGAAAGATCCTATTCATGATAAAATTGCATGGAAAGAATATTTAAAATCTGTAGCAAAAAATCGCGCGGGATGGTCAGATTTATATAAAGAGTGTTGCGAGGTATTGTAATGAGTTTACACTTTTTTGGTATTCGTCATCATGGCCCTGGTTGTGCAAGGCAACTTATGCGAAATTTAGAAAAGCTAAAGCCTGATGTTGTGCTTGTGGAAGGTCCCCCAGAAGCTAACGATATAATTCATCATGTTGTATCTGATCATATGGCTCCTCCTGTGGCACTGATGATTTATGAAAAGGAAAGCTTGAAAAATGCCAATTACTATCCTTTTACTAATTTTTCTCCAGAGTGGCAAGTTTTGTTATATGCCAATAGAAATCAAATACCTTTTCATTTTATAGATCTTCCACAATCTATTATGTTAAGCAAGAATTTTGAGAAGAATGACGATGATTTGTATGTCACAAATCCTTTTATTTTACTTGCACAAGCTGCTGGATATGAGGATTATGAATTATGGTGGGACTATGAAATTGAAAGTCGTTACGATAGCCAAGATTTGTTTCCTGCTATCGACAAATTAATGCATATAGTACGCAAAGATATAGAGACTAGTCATCAAGAAAAATGCCGTGAAGCATATATGCGTCAAATGATAAGAAACGTTCAAGTCACTGATAAATCTAAGAAAATAGCAATTATATGTGGAGCTTGGCATATACCGGCTGTTAAAAAATTAGATACTAAGTTAGACGATGAAATTTTACAAGGACTAACAAATATTGATGTTTGCGCGACTTGGATACCATGGACAAACTCTAGGTTATCATATCGTAGTGGTTACGGAGCGGGGATTTATTCTCCTGGATGGTATCAACATCTTTGGAATTATGGTAAAGAGGCTTCTATACATTGGATAATAAAAGCAGCACAGCTTTTTAGACAAAAAGGAATATCTGCTTCTTCTGCTTGCGTGATTGAAACGGTGAGGTTAGCGACTACTCTAGCAGCTATAAGAAATCTGGTTTCTCCAGGTCTTAAGGAACTTTCACAAGCAATTCAAACAACATTATGTGAAGGCGAAGAAAATACTCTCAAAATAATTCAGGACAAACTAGAAATTAATGAAGTAATGGGAAATGTACCTAATGAAGTTCCCAAAGTTCCTTTGCGACAAAATATTGAAAATTTTCAACAAAAATTTAAACTTGTACAATCTACAGAAGAAATTACTCTAGATTTAGATTTACGAAAAAATGAAGATAGAAAATGCAGCTTGTTTTTACATCGTTTACAATTGCTAGGAATCCAATGGGGAACAAAAACTGAAATTGAAAACCAGAAAGGTACTTTTAAAGAGCGTTGGAATCTGATTTGGTTGCCTTCTTTTCATTTAAAAATTATAGAAATGAGTGTTTGGGGAAACACTGTAGAAAAAGCCACTGAATCTTTTATATCGCATTCAGTAAAAGAACAGAATAATCTTCAAGCGTTAATAAAAACCTTACAGTTAGTCATTTTATCAGACTTACCACAAGCGTTAGCAAAATTGATTGAGCAGATACAAAAAATTAGCGCTGTCGCCAGTGATATTAAAGATTTAATTGATTCTGTTCCTTCTCTTGTATTTATCTTGCGATACGGTGATGTTCGAGAAATAGATACAGCACAAATTGAAGGAATTATAAATACATTGGTAGAAAGAATTTTTATTGGCGTGTCACCTGCTTGTACATCGCTAGAGGAAAATTTTGCACGATGTATGTTTAAATCGCTTGCTAATTTTCATCAAGCGATGGTCATTATGGATGATAAACCTAAGCTAGATTTATGGATGACTAGTTTGAATGTTTTACAAAGTAATGAAAATATACATTTTTTGATTCAAGGTTGGAGTTGTTCTGTTCTTACAAAATTAGATTTTATTGATCAGAAAATATTTGACGATATTTTTAAATTAATAGTTGCGGAAGACCTATTAAATATTAGCTTTTGGGTGGAAGGGTTATTGTTTGGTGATCTTTTATTTTCGGAAAAACATAATTTTATATTAAAAGCTTTAGATATGTGGGTTTCTGATTTAGCAAAAGAAGAATTTTTAGTCATTTTACCTGCGCTAAGAAGAGCGTTTTCCTATTTTGATCTAAGAAATAAAGCAAAATTAGGTCAAAAAATAACATACTTATATCATCGGAAAAAACAAAATGTAATATCTCATAACAAAAGAGGAGAACTCGTTTTACCTATTTTGTCAACAATACTAGGAGTGGATTTAAAAAGTGAGTAATAAACAAGATCGCCTTATAAGATGGCGCCTAATTCTTGGAAGTAAATCCAATGTTGAATGTAATTCATTGACATCTGATGAAATTACGATTGATAGATTGTTGGAAGATGTTTACAACAAAAAATATACTTCTCTTACAAACTCAGGACATTTAAAGAATTGGTTAAAAAATATACGAAAATTTTTTCCGGCGGAGACCGTTAGAGTTATTCAAAAAGATGTTTTAGAACGTTTTGATCTAAAAGAGTTACTCTTATTAGATCCTGAAAATTTAGAATACGTAGAGGTTGATGTAAATTTAGTGGCAGATTTAATTTCTTTAAATAGTGCAATAACCGAGGAAACCAAAGAAGGTGTTAGAGAAATTATCAAAAGGTTAACAGGCGAACTACAAAAGAAATTAAAAGCCAAAATGATACAATCTATCAAAGGAGCTATTAATCGTAGTAATCGCACATACCGACCTAAATTAAAAGATATCGACTGGAAAAAAACAATAGAATGTAATTTGAAAAATTTTATGCCAGAAACAAAAACAATCATCGCAGACAAATTTGTAGGTTACACAAGAGGGACATCATCTTCTTTGCATAATATTATTCTGTGTGTTGATCAAAGTTGTTCGATGACTCACTCGATGATTTACTCCTCTATATTTGCTTGCGTTTTAGGATCTATTAAATCTGTTCAAACGCATTTAGTTTTATTTGACGATAGTGTTGTAGATGTCACATCGGAATTAGATGATCCTGTTGATATATTATTTAAAGCAATGTTGGGAGGAGGCACAGACATTAATAAGGCATTGAGTTATTGCCAAAATTTAGTACAACAACCCTCCAAAACGATTTTAGTTTTAATTTCCGATTTAGAAGACGCTGGGTGGCTATCAAAAATGCAAGAAATTGTAAACAGTGGAGTACAAGTAATATCTCTATTAGCATTAAGTAATGAAGGAGTTCCTTTTTATGACAGTAGCAATGCTAAAAAATTGGCTAATATGCAAATACCTACTTTCAGTTGTACGCCAGAGTTATTTCCAGATTTAATGGCCACAGCTATTAATAAAAAAGATGTTAGTATGTGGGCTGCTAAAAAAGAGATTGTTACGTGTATCTAATCGTAAGTAAATTAGAGTTTGGTTGCCTAGATGTCGAATTTACTTTTGAAATTCAACCGCTCAGAAATGTATGCTAAGGATTTCAAAAAATGTTGAGATTTATTGTTTTTGTTATTTTGTAGTTCGCGTTTAAAAAAAAATTCTGAATGAAAGTTGAAGTTATTACCAGATTGAACATCCTTTTAAGAGCAAGCGGCAGGATTCGAACCTGCGAATATGTGATTTGCAATCACACTCCTTCAGCCACTTGGGTACGCCTGCTTGTGGAAGAGGACGGGATTCGAACCCGCGGTTCCGTTACCGGCCCAATAGACCTATAGTCTAGCTATAGGCATATAGCCTTCGGCCACTCAGCCACCTCTTCCGTGATTTAATAAGGGAGACAGAACTTGAAATTCTATGGTTTGGAGTCGCTCTGTCGTTTGAGTTATTCCTGTTTAGAGGAAAGAACGGGATTCGAACCCGTGACAACCTGTTGGGTCGTAACTGTATTATACAAAGCTGCCTTCGGCCACTCAGCCATCTCTCCTTAACTTTATAAGGGAGACAGGACTTGAACCTGCAGTCTGCGATTTAGAAAACCGCTGCTCTATCCAGTTGAGCTACTCCCTTTTAGAGGAGAGGACGGGATTCGAACCCATGATAATTGTTACCAACTATAGTAGATTAGCAATCTACCGCCTTAAGCCACTCGGCCACCTCTCCTTGTTTTATAAGGAAGACAGGATTTGAACCTGCTACCTGCGGTTTCGTAGACCGCCGTTCTATCCAGATGAGCTACTCCCTTGTAAGTGGCCTGATAAAACTATCAAGCAACTTGTTTTAGAGGAGAGGACGGGATTCGAACCCGTGATAATTGTTGCCAACTATAGTAGATTAGCAATCTACCGCCTTAAACCACTCGGCCACCTCGCCTTATTACAGGGGCGGCAGGAATTGAACCCGCAACCTACGGATTTGGAATCCGCCGCTCTACCAGATTGAGCTACACCCCTTTGTTTTGTACTTCGTTTGTCTTACGAGTGAATAATACAGTGCGCGCTATGATTTTACATGTAATAACATAAGTTGTTTTGGGATAGATGTTTATAATACGGAATGCTGTCAGATCTTTGTTTTTTGGGGTTTTTATTATTACGTGTGTTAAGCAAGTCGCAAAAAGTTTTTAAGAACACGCAGTTTGCCTTTGAGTGTCATAGCGGCGTTGAGCCTTCGGTTACATAGCTACAGTTATGTGCCTCTCAGGCTGTCCTTGCTCTGACAGATCCTGTTGGAGCTATTAGTGGTTCTGATCGAGTCATACGCGGTGGTTGCTGGTTCGACTCGTTCAGGCTCGTGCGCTCTGCGTACCGTGACACGCTTATGCCCAACTTCCGCGACCACGTTGTTGGTTTTCGTTTTTGCCTAAAGTCACAGAAATAAAGGAACGGAGCTTGTGAGAAGAAATGCATAGGAGATGGCAGAGTCGCTGGGAAGACGTTTAATGAAAGCGTAGAACTAAAGAAAGCAATATTGATACAAAAGTACGATGTTATAAATGAATCTTGGAGCCTTTAATGAGTAAAAGAATAGTAAAAGGTAAGTTATTAAAAAAGTCGAGGTAAACATTAAATCTATGGGATGTACATTTTATTTAGATTATGTTGACAGCGAAGATTTTGCAAGAACAGAGTTTGACAACTGCTCATTTAGCGATTGGGGGAGAGACGAATATAGTTGTGAATGGCAAAAGTGCACAAATTCTTTAGTATCCAAACAGATGTGGTGTAAGATGCTCGGCCGCAGACTTTACAATGTCACTAGCAAAATCTAAATACGTACTAGGGAGATTTCTTTCAAAAGTATTTTATAAAGCCATTTTTTTATAAAGAATGAATATATGTTATTTTTTGTTTATGTGTTGAAACATAAGCATTGACCTCTTATATGTCAACATTTATATGTCATTGACTAACAACATGTTATATTATCTTTCCGACTAGAGAAAATTAGAAAAACAGTCTATTCAAAATACACACCTTCTATTCAAAATATATATCTTCTATTCACTGGCACGAATGTAATTCGTCGAGTCTGGCACGGATGTCAGCCCATTCATCACTGACGTGAATGTCATTACCCGCGACGCGACTAGAGAAAATTGGAAAAACAGTCTATTCAAAATATGCACCGTTTATTCAAAATACGCACCGTTTATTCAAAATAAACATTTACAAAAGCGTGCCCACCTTTTATTCTTCTAAGGCCTGTATTTTTAAGGACTATTTGCCACTTAGTAAAAATTCTTAGTACAGCAGTTACATCTACTATAAAAACGAAAAAATATTGTTTATTAACTTTCTCAAATCAACTTATTTAGTTGTAAACGTATAAAAACCTTCTTAATCAAGAACTTAAATCAAAATGAGCGCTCGTAAATTAACTAAGTTATATGATTTGGCATAGAAATTGTTAGTGAAGTTTATCTCTATTTTCGCGGTTATAAGGAATATAAATAAAAATAATGGTCTACCATTTAGGGTTTATACAATATGGATAAGAATACTAACAAACCTAATAACATTGATATTAATTCACTATTTGCCAATAAGTACAAGATTATTAAAATGCTTGGTAAAGGTGGTATGGGGAAAGTATACAAGACAATAGATACTGAATTAAATCGTCCAGTAGCATTGAAGGTTTTACTTGATAGTACAGGAGACAGCGAAAAATCAAAAAAAAAGCGCCTAAAACGTTTTCAGCAAGAGTCGATCTCAATGGCAAAGATTCAGCATAAGAATATAGCAGAAATATATAACTGGGGAATATTTCAAAACATGTCTTTTTTAACTATGGAAATAGTAGAAGATGGTGATTTACAAAACTATATGAAGAACAATAAACTTTCTCTGACTCAAATTGCGCAGATCATGAGGCAAGTTGCTGAAGGAACCCACTGTGCACATCGTGCTAAAGTAATTCATCGCGATTTAAAACCAGGGAATATATTGATGGATGGTGACACTCCTAAAATAACGGATTTTGGGTTGGCTAAAACGAATAATGTTTCTACAAAAATGTCACGCAGTGGACAAGTCATTGGAACTTTACAGTACATGCCTCCAGAACAAGCAAACGGGGAAAAAGTAGATCATCGAGCGGATGTATATGCTTTGGGAGTTATTCTTTATGAGATGCTAACAGGGCGTTTACCTTTCGAATCCTCCAATGCTATGAATCTCTTTTTTCAATTAGTAAAGAAAGAAGTTGTGCCTCCTTCACAAATTAAGAAAAAAATTCCCAAGGTATTAGAAAATATATGTTTAAAAGCACTAGAAAAAAAACCAGAAGATCGTTATCAAACAGCCAGTGCATTTGGCGATGATTTATACAAATTTACCAAAGGAAAAACGCCTAAGTCGAGCATTCACTACTCTCCCAAATGGATACGTACAAAAAGACAAATAAATCGCTATAAACATTTTTTTATAATACTGGTAGCTTTGCTACTATTATTTGTAATTTATCGCAACTCAGAAGAGCAAGTTACACAAGTGACGCAACAGTCAAAAACAACACAACCAAAAGTGATAACACAACCAAAAGTGACAACACAACCAAATTTGGATGAATGGCAACAGCGAGTTTTACAAAAACTAAAAAATCAAAACTTAGAACATAGTCAAATATATTCTTATGCCGGTCATCACTACATTGTTATTAATAAAGCTAGCTCGTGGAGTACTGCACAAGAAATTTGCGAATCACTAGATGGATATCTAGTCACTATTACAGATATTCAAGAGGAAAACTTTATAAAAAAAATATTCACTCCTGGAAAAAAATATTGGTTGGGAATGCAGAGAAAATCTATTGATCAACCATTTCAGTGGATCACAGGAGAGCCCACGACTTATAATAACTGGTCTATTCTTAAACGTGCCCCTCATCACCGGCGAGATGTTAAAGGAAAAAAAGCGAAGCATAAAAAAGCAAGATCGTACATAAAAAATACAGCTTTTATAAATATGGAATCAGACGAACATCCTGCATGGGGAAACAAGCTAAAAAAATTCCCTCTCATCATCTGTGAGTGGGGAAAGAATCGTACAGCCGGTCGCGTTAATAGGCGCAGTATGATATCGCGTTTCTATGTGGAAAACGCAAAACTTGTAAAAAAACATATGTTTGTATCTAAACAATTGCCCAAAGATAAAAAAGGTCGTACCATTACTCGTTTTATTTTGAATCACCAGAATTTAACGATATCTTTTGGCTTTTCTATATCTAAAAAAGATCTATCACATATTCTTTTAGTCAAACACTATTCTGGAAAAATAATAAAACCCAATGGGCAAAAAATAAGGGAATCATTCATTGATATAACAATAAATAACAAAAAATTTCGCGAAAAATTCGAAGTTGATTTAGAAATTCAAGACTACTTTAATATCACTGATTATTTGAAGGTGGGAGAGAACATTATTGATATACGTTTTGACCCTAGCAGCCGTACAGTATATTTTCTACGAGAGTTAATGATTTACACAATTTCACAAGGGAAAAAAAATGGATGAAAATAAAAATTTCGAGCAGTTTCGCATAGATGAGATGATTGGCGAAGGCGGGATGGGGAAAGTATATAAAGCTTTTGACAAGCAATTACGACGAGATGTTGCTCTTAAGATTATTGCGATCGAACAGTTTAAAAAAAGTGATGTAGATCGTTTTCGCCGCGAAGCATACACTATGGCAAAGTTAAAACATCTCAATATTGTTAAACTATATAATTTTGGCTATGATGGCGATTCTCCCTTTTTGACAATGGAGCTCATAAAAGGTCCTCACTTAGAAGATTATGTTCGCAAAAATAATGCGTCCGTGGAAAATATTGCCTGTGTACTGATTAAAATTGCCAACGCAATACACTATGCTCATCAGCAAGGAATAATTCACCGCGATTTAAAACCCGAAAATATAATGATGGCAGAACACGAACCAAAAGTCATGGATTTTGGACTAGCAAAGGTAAATAATGCCTCGCAAAGACTCTCAAGAAGTGGCACAGCAATAGGTACAATAGCCTACATGTCTCCAGAACAAGTCAAAGGACAAAAAGTAAAGGCGACAAGTGATGTATACGCTTTAGGAATTATCCTCTATCAGCTTCTAACAAGACGTTTACCCTTTCGCGGTGACCAAAATAGAATGATGAAGCAAATACTCGATAAAGTTGTGCCTCTTCCAACAAAATTTAACAAAAAAATTCCACAAGAGCTAGAAATAATATGCCTTAAATGTCTAGAGAAAAAACCTTGCGATCGCTACCTGAGCGCACATGACTTAGCAGAAGATCTAAAGAGATTTGTGCGTGGAAAAACAATTCATGCGCGACGCAATTATTCGCTGCAACGGCGCTTGGGTTTAAAGTCTTCGCAGATATTATTAGGGGTAGTATATATAGTAATAGCTATTGCTATGATTTCAGCACTCTTACCAAAAAATAAAAGCAAAAAGACCAAGCGCAATAATATGACAAAAATAGCTGAAAATAAGGAGAAAACAGCTGTTATTCAAGATACAGAACAAAAAATAAACGCCGTACTAAATCGTTTCAAAAATGATGAACATTTTGATAGTTTAAAAACCAAAGTAGAAAAATTTCGTAGTTGGAGAATTAAAATTAAAGATATTGTAAAAAGCGATAAAGCGTTCTATCTTTTAGGTGAGCCAGTCTTTTACAAACATCTTAAGAATCGTTTAACTCAATACAATGGCGGCTTAATACATTTTAACAACCGCAATATAGAAGAACATAAATTTATTTATAAATTTTTAAACAAAAACGGCATTCGCAAATGCTTGATTATTAAGAATGGAAAACGTGGTATTCTAGAAAAGAATAGTTCATGGGCAAAGGCGAAATTTATAGATTTTATAGACGATTTTCGATATTCATTTGTGTTTAAATGGAGATATGAATAAATCCCACTGCTATTTACTCTGGCGTTTCAATAACAGCGAGATGTCACGACTATTAAGTAAAGTGTAGATGTGCAATAAAATATCATTAATTCAACTGGCAATGTGGATAGTATTGAGACCATAAATTATAATCAAACTATTCTTTAGTGCAAATTACAATTCAACAACTGGTATAATATTATGTCAAAAAAGTTTTTTTTGTCAGGGCGTGTCATCATTCAATACAGATAAAAATATAACGGATTCATTTAATGATACGCCAGTAGTATTGAGCCCGAGCCCGTTTGCGAGCCCGCGCCCGAAAACTTTTTGAGAGCGACAGAAAGTAATTTATTGGTTCAATACTAGTTTTTTGCGATGGAAAAAGAAACTTTGCTTCTTTGATAAATTGTTAGTGAAAGTTTCGGAAACGGGCTCGGGCTCGAAAAAACACACAATATTTTGAATGATGACACGCCCTACTTAATTATGAAAAAATCGTGAACATTATTAATGAATCAAACGAAAAGAAAAAGTAATTAAATAGGAATAACTGTCAAGATAAGCAGTAGTAGCTCCACCGTCGCGTTCCTTTTTTAACAATAACTCCTGCCTTTTGCAATTTACGCAAAACATAAGAAGCATGGTGTATATCTACATCTAAGATATCGCGACATTGACGATTGTTGATTTGTGAATTTTTTTTAACATACGCAATAATCATTTCTTCTTCGCTAGTATTTTCTGATAACTCTTGAAGCAGATCATCAGAAAATGCATGAGAAGGTAAATCACTAGCTTGTATTTTTTTACCATCACACATAATTACAGCATGCTCAATGATGTTTTTTAATTCGCGAATATTTCCACGATAATCGTGTTTTTTTAAACAAGATATAACATTGTCATCAACGAGTAATACATTCTTTCTCATATCTTCGCCAAATAGTTTGAGAAAATGGGAGACCAGCAGCGGTATATCTTCACACCTTTTTTGCAAAGACGGTACATCGATAATAAATCGCGCTAAGCGAAAATATAAATCGCGGCGAAAAAGTTTTTGCTCTATTTTTTCTTGTAAATCACTATTCGTTGCTGCAATAATACGTACATTGATTTCACGACTTATTTCACTACCAACAGGTCGTATAATTCCATCTTCGAGAGTACGTAACAACATAGTTTGCACATCTAACGATAAGTCACCAATCTCATCTAAAAATAGTGTTCCACCTTCAGCACACTCAAACAGTCCCTTGTGTGACTTGACAGCGCTGGTAAATGCTCCGCGAGTATGTCCAAATAATTGAACCTGGGCAATATCTTTCGTAAAAAGCGAACAATTTACAGGAATAAACGGTTCATGGCTATCTTCTCCATAATGGATTGCACGTGCAAGTAGTTCTTTACCTGTACCGCTTTCTCCAAGAAGTAAAACATTCGTTTTTTTGCCTTGTAGTTTTTTTACTTTTTCGATAACTTGTTTGATCGCGGCACTTTCACCAATAAATTGATCCAATCCCCACATTTTATGATTTTGAGAGGACATAACAGTAAGTTTATCATCTACTTTTTGCAAAGCTATCTGCGCTTGTTTTTTCTCTTCTTTTTCTTGCTCTAAACGAATAACCGTATTCTGTAAATCTTTGATTAACTGTCCATTTTGTACGTGTACCTTTACTCTCCCCAGTATTTCTTCTTTAAAAAATGGCTTGGTAATGTAGTCAACACATCCATATGAAAAGCCTTTGTTTTTTTCTTCTATAGCAGTCAAACCACTGATGAAAATAACAGGTATATCTTTGGTACTTTCCTCAATTTTCAATTTTTGACACACATCGTAACCACTGATATCAGGTATATTAATATCCAATAAAATAATATCTGGCAATTTCGCTTTTATAGATTTTAATGCCTGATTTCCACTTGTTACTGGGCGAACTCGATATTGATCTTCCCGCAAGATATTTGTAAGATAATGTAGGCTTTTTTCATCGTCTTCCACAACTAAAACAGATGTAGTCATTCTTGTTCTCCAATTTGATTGCGAATGTAGCTACATATACTATTAGGCTCTAATATATCATATATATATCGATAATTACAAAGGAATGATTGTAGTATATTTTCAGAGTTATTTAAATTTGGTAGGGCAGCCCAGAGTGGACAAAAAATCTCAAAAAAAATTACAACTAAATTTACTATAGGTGTGTACCTATTTCTTGTAATCACTAAACAACATTTAAGTCTGTTAATAGAAAGTAACGCTATGGTACCTAAATACGAAGAATTGTATAAGTTAGTTGTTAGAGAGATTGGTCTACAACGACTACAAAACCGTTTGTATCCTTTTAAAGTAGAAGATGATGATATCTTTAGAGACCACTCACAGCATGGTTTTCTTGGAAAAGATGAAAAATTATTACCTCTTGTTGCTCAGGATTGGCAAGTTGTTTTGGACTCTGGCACTTCTCATCAAGAAATTGCTCAAGCTTTACGCAATTTGATGGATGGCAATGGCCAATTACATCCTGATTATGAATATCAACATGTCGAGTACATGACAAGTGGTTGGCAATCTTGTCCTTGGGGTTGTAGTTTTGCAAAAGGTAATGATCATGGTGTGATTTATTGTAAAAAAAATAATGAAAGCATCCTGATCAATACTTTACATTCACATCTTATTGAAGAGCATTTTTTTTTCCAAGGCAAAGATGTTTATTATCGGCTTGATCCAAATGAAATTACTAATATTCTTCTTTTGGGAGAAAAATCTCAAAAAGTTACCGAACATTTATGTAAATCTTTACAATGCGAAGACCTCATGATTGTACACTACGCGCTGAGTTTATTGCAAGGGATGTCGTCAGCTCATACTAAAAGATTGGTAGCGCCGCACTTAAAAAAGTTACTGCGTCACGATAATGAAGATTTACTTCAAGAGACACTCAAAACAATTAAGAAGCTTTCTATTCGCGAATTAGCAGAAAATATAGCTGAGCTACTTATTCATCCAAATAGATATATTCAAATAGAGGCCAAAAGTACTTTAGAAGATATGGATTTCTTGGTAAGGCCTATTTTCTGTGATTTACAACAGCAAGACCTAGGTGATATTGTACTACAATTACAAGAAAAACTAGAAAATAATGAGGATATCGAAAATGTGATAGATAGTCTTGGAAGAATAGGAAAAGAAGTTCCGCAGCTCTTCAACTTTTTTGGTAACTATTCGCAAAAAACTATTCTTGCTGTTTTAAGAATTGTAAAAAAGTCACCACAATTTATTTCATACTTACAACCGTATCATTGGAATATACTTGAGGCATCGATTGAAGAAAAACGCCTGATAGCCATTCGTGCAAAGGATGAATTTGAGCAGCTTATAAGAGAGGAAAAGGGCGAAGAAGAAAAACTTAGTCAACTACTAAAGATTAGTCGTTTTGAAGATGAAGAAGATTTGTTGTTTTATTTTGCAGTATCTTGTTTGCGATTCAATCACTCAGTATCAGTAAACACCTTAAAACAGATCTGCCCTCTTTCTATTATAATTTACCGCTTAGGAAAGGAGCCACTAAAATACCTTTATGAATACCTGCCGCAAATTTTGCTAGAAAATAAAAATAAATATGTCGAAAATTTTGTATCGCGACTTATAAAAGATTTGTCATTTAAATCAATAGAAATTAGATCAAGCGAACGCTTTATTAAACAACTGCTCAAATTTGTAGAACATCCATTTACGGTTCCTAAATTAGAAGAAGTAGGCTTGTTGCCTTGGGAGCGGAAAAGCAAAAATACTTGGGTAAATATCATAGAGGTTCTTGGAGATAGCAGCATAAAGAAAGAACAAATAGCTGGTGTTTGTATGCAAAACATAAACCACGACAACCGCGATATACGTTTACAAGTAATAGAAAATCTGGGAAAGTTAAAACACAGTCAGGCGGTCGGTACACTTATTGAATTTATTGATTCAGAAGATAAAGATATTCAAAAAACAACGATAAGAACTCTTGAGAATATTGGAATAGGAGCAGAAGATGCCGTTTCTCATTTGATGCTACAAGACGAAGAACTGATTATTGATGCATTGTTTTCAATCGGAAGCTCACAAAGCGTACCCATGTTGCTCGAATACCTTGAAAAGATAAATTATAAAAATTCAAAGTACATTTATCTTTTAAGTTTAATAAAGGATGATCGAATAGTCCCTACTTTACTCAAAGGTATTATTGCAAAAGCCGAAATTTCTAGAGATGTTGTTAGCACGTTGTTTAGGATTTTAAATAAACAGCAACTTAGTAAATTTTGGCAAACTTGCGATCAAAAACAGCAAGTTCAACTTATAAAAATTTTAGGACGAGAATCAAGTTATCCGTACAAAGCTGAACTAGGTGTGTACGAAATTCTTTTATCTAACTGGCAACAACATATAAAAAGTCACGATGATGATTTACGTTTGGCCACGATTTCTTGCATTTGTTGGTTTATCACTGAAAAAAACGCTACTGTGTTTTTATACCATTTATTTGTTGCTTTAAGAGATGATGCTACAATGATGGAGGCAGCAAAAGCAATAGGAACAGTTAGTCAGTGTTTAACATCAGAGACAATGACAAAAGTTGGCCTATGTCAAATAGATATTATTAGATTCTTGGTAGATGCTATGACAGATGAACCATCTTTATTTATCAACTATGTATATCGAAAAATTTTATTAAAAATAAATGGTGACAATGAATATGGACTAGATAAATTTTTACTGTTACTTGATGAAGAAATAGATGCAGCGATTTTATTGTTAGAACCATTAGGAGATGTAGCTGTCGATGCTTTATACCAACAAACTAAAAACCAGAAAATAGAAAGAGCACAAGCAGCCACGTATGCTTTATATAAGATAAATTCTCCAAGGTGTGTTACATATCTTGTAAAGTTAATTTCACATCCCAACGCGATAGTTAGAATGCGCGCAGCATTGCGTTTATGCGAATATAAAGAGCACTGCTCACAAGCGATAAAAGTTTTCATAGATATACTACAAGGCCATATAGGCGAAAACAAGGAAACAGCTCTAGAGAGACTTTTATTTTTTAGCAATAAAGCATTGGAAAATCTCGAAGAGCATATAGTTGAATTGATATTTGAGATTGTCAATCTTCTAGCTTATTCTTCTGCACAAAGTGCACTTCTTAAGTTTGGATCTCATCCAATTGTTTGTCGTATGGTATCGCAGCAGGAGAAGAGATACTCTCAACATCCAAAAAACTATATTTTGAATCTTTTTAAGTCATGTTAACCTAAGACTTGAGTGTAAGATATTTTATAATCAATATCTTGTGCAAATTATTTACCGTAATTATACAATTAGAATATCGTTTCGTTTTAAATCGCAGTAGGTTTGGTACTTTATTTAAAGTACACATTGAAATAAAAATTTACGAAAGAATAAAATGAAAAAAATTACAACTAAAAAATTACAGCTCATAGAAAATGAAACGACCTATCACAAATGTATATTTGATCTTGATGAACGCAAATCAGTGTGGTTTGAGAATGTGAATTTTTATGAAAGTCATTTTTTGGACCCAACTAAATTGCCAAATGCACTAATTGTAAGTACTGCGAAAACAATCATTATTCCAGCTAATATTTTTTCTAGTATTCCTGCTTTTCTTCCAGACTTCCCTTGGTCAATGAATATGACATCTTGTTCTCTCGAAAATTGAGTTGTCTTTATACGATATTTGACATTATTTATTGCAGACCCAACAGCGCCTTCTATTATACTATAATAAGGGTATTCAACCTTTCCTTCTACTTTGAGTGTCCCTTTTTTGCCTACTAAATCGTGATTTTTAGGAACCACAATATTCACTTTAATATCCACTTTTGTGCGTCCACTAATAATAGGAATACCTTTAACTTTTACAACCACAACTTTGACTTCATTGAGATTCCATTCTTTTAGTTTCGAAATTCCTTCAATATTGAGATTTTTTGTTAAATTCAATTCAGCTATAGATAGCGTTGCTGTTGCTTCGCGAACGCGGTACATTTCATTGATAGTTTTTATTTTTTTCCAAGATGAAAACGAATATGTTTCTCCTATCTTTATTTTTATAATATGTTCAAAATCATTAATGAAGTATATGCCAAAGATACAAAGAATCGTTCCTAGCAAACATCCTAAAAAAACAAAAATATTTTTCGCGTTATTTATCATGATTTTTATACTTTCTATTGATTTAGATATTCAAAATGGTTTTACTATTGTTAGCAGCTCTCTTGCTAAGTTATTTGATCTGAAGTAGTTTCTACCCTGTAGTGGTTTTTCAAGGGAAAGAGTATCGCGGAAAGTTTTTTAAATTGAGTTTGCAACAGATAAAATTGATTCTTTTTGCAATTTATGTTTTTTCAAATATAAATTTAGAAAAAGAACATGTGTAGTATTACGTTTGTGTGAATATAAAGAGTATTGTTCACAAGCGATAAAAATTTTTATAGATATATTACAAGGGCAAAAACAAGGAAACGACTCTAGATAGGCTTTCATTTTTAAGTAATAAATTATTGGGAAATCTCGAAGAGTATAGTTGCATTGATATTTGAGATTGTCAATTTTCTAACTATTCTTTTGGACAAGGTGCATTTCTTAAGTTTGGATCTCATCCAATTGTTTGTCATATAGTATGACAGCAGCAGAAGAGATACTTTCAACATCCAAAAAGCTGTATTTTGTGTCTTTTTAAATTATGTCTAAAAAATAGGTAGGATCTTTATAACCCAAGGAAATAGCATTCTTGACTATTTTGTTTAATTTAGATGGCATTGATTTTATATTATTTGCAGATAAATTAAGCAATTTAAGAGAAACAAGTTCTCCTATTTCTTGTGGAACCTCTGATATCTTATTACAATTTAGATATAGATATTGAAGAGAAGATAGTTGGCCTATTTCTTTTGGGATTTTTTTTATTTTGTTGCTAGTAAGATAAAGATACTCAATGGAAGAAAGATTTCCTATTTCTTTTGGGATCTTTGTAATTTTATTAGCAGTTAATTCTAAGCATACAAGAGAGGATAGTTGCCCTATCTCTTTTGGGATTTTTTTTATTTTGTTATCACTCAAATCAAGATTTTCAATAGAAGATAGTTGGCCTATTTCTTTTGGAATTTCTTCAATCTGATTTTTGCGAAGGTTGAGAGTGTCAAGAAAAGAGAGTTTTCCTATTTTTTGCGGAATTTCCTTAATCTGATTATTGCTTAGATCAAGATTTTCAAGAGCCATAAACTTTCCTATTTCTTCTGGAATTTCGCATATTGCGTTGTTATTAAGAACTAAATTCCGCAGATTACTAATAGCAAAAATGCATGAAGGTATTCTTTCAAGTTCTGCATTTCCTAAATCAACAACCGTACCATTTCCGCGAAAAGAACAATTATCAAATGTAACTTTCTCAAGTTCTGCTTTTTCTGTTATAGCAGATTCTAAGAAAAAGGTACATCCCATGTATTTTGTATATGGTGTAAGTTCCTTAATAATTTTACTTTTTACTTTTTTTTGCAACATAACTATATTTCTTTCACCAGTAAAGACACTTAAATTTTTTTATCTGTTGTATTTTGTAATCGAAATTAGCACCTTGGTTATCCAACGCTAGACTCAATTAGAGTTAAAATGCAATTGTGTAAGTTCTTTACTTACCGTTCCTATTAAAACACAAAAATCTAAAAAGATCTAAGACAATCACCAAACAGTGCTGCGATTGATTACCGCTAGAGAGTTGCACTCTAGAGAACAAATAAAACGCAAACTCCACCAGTTTTATGTTGTACATAATTCTATATCTGACACTCCAAAATCAAAAAGCCTTATCCTTTTTTTGAGGCAAGACTTACAGAACCTGCATCGCGTCAAGTCTTCGTTATATATATACTTCATGCGATAACATGCGCAAAAAAAACACTCAATAATAAAAGCAATTTTTGCAGTTATAGCCTCACTAAAAAACTAAATAATATAATTATTATTCTAAAGAAAATAGATATTTTATGCTACTTTTAAATTAGTCGCAAAATAACAAATTGACAAATATCATTGTTTTACGTTGATAAAGACACTGTTGCTATTTATATGATTGGGGTGAGAAACGATGGAAAAACCAGAAGAAGAAATATCATCTGAGCAAGAAATAGTTACTTTGTTAGAAAAACAAGCATTGTTAGTAAAAAATCAAGAGGTAGGAAAAAAATCAAGCAAACAAAAAACAGCGCTATTCTACTTTTTTATTGTGGTTTCAGTAATGCTGTCTGTGTCTTTTGGAATTTACAAAGATGATGTACAAATAGGTATTAAATATGAGCGCCAGGGAAAAGATGAACTCGCATTAAAACATTATAGTCGCGCTATAAAAAAAAATAACAATAATGCTGTTGCTTACTTTAAGAGAGGTTTTATATACGAAAAGCAAGTAAAACTTGATCTAGCAGTGGCAGATTATAAAAAAGCACTTGCAATAAATCCTAATTACTTCTACGCTCACTTTAGCATAGGTTTGATATACTACCACCAAAAAAAATATAGTTTGGCGATACAATATTTCACCAATGAAATTGCCATTAACTTTAGATATCAAAACTCCTATTTTCATAGAGGGCTTGCTTATGTTAAATTAGAGAAATACCATTTAGCAATACAAGATTATGAAAATGTTGTCGCGAATAATCCAAAGCATAAACGTGTATATTTTTGTAGAGGTTTTGCGTACCAAATTTTAAAGAAAGACCATTTAGCTGTAGAGGACTACAAAAAATCTATCGCAATGAATCCCAAAGACAAATACGGGTATTTTAACATAGGACTTATATATAATAAGTTAAAGAAATTTGATTTGGCTATATACAATTGGGAAAAATCTATTGCACTCGATTATCGAAAATTAGCGACCCAAGGTCTTATAAAGAAAGCAAAAGAGAGTTATCAGAAGAAGCATAATAACCTGTATCGATTAAGAGCTAATATCTACCGATTACACAAAAAAATGTCTTTAGCGAAACAAGAATATGATAAAGCGATTGAATTCGACCCTAGAGATATAGAGGCATATTATTACAGGGGATACGTGCATCAAGAGAAAAAAGAATATGGTCTGGCAATACAGAATTATAATAAAGCAATTGATATCGACTCTAGCTACAAAGATTTGCGCTATTTAAGAGGAATTTTACACCAAAAACAAGGAGAGCATTATCTTGCTATAAAAGACTACAGTAAAGCAATTGAACTTCATCCTAACAATGCAGAACTCTATTACAAAAGAGCATCCATGTACCACCTGCAAGAAGAATACGATCTTACTATCAAGGATTACAATAAGATAATTGAAATTAATCCCTACGATAAAAAAATTTATTTTTTAGTTAGTTCCTTATATTGCAAGCAAGAAAAGTATGAGCTTGCAATAAAGAACTATAGTGTAGCTATTGACACTATTTCAAAGAATAATCTATTTTACTATAGAAGAGGCATGCTTTATTACCGACAAAAAAAAATAGATCTTGCTATAAAAGATTTAGATAAAGTATTGTCTTCGGGATATGGTGGTGCGCCTCTCGAAAGGCAGGTAAAACGGATAAAAGAACAAATACACTGAAATGGATAAAGGGGAAAGAGTATGACGGTGTATTGTAGCCACTGCAAGGAAACCATTGAGATTGACAGTTATCTAGAAGAGGAAGAGAATTCGCAAAAGATATGTAATCACTACAGGTGTCCTCTCTATCAAAGTAAACTAGGCGATATATCGACGCAAGTCAATCCAGCAGTTTAATTCACGTATAAAATTGCGACGATGTTTGTCACTGGCGAACAGTGCGCGCTTCACGGCGTATTGTTGTTTATCTATCTTATGTTTTAGTAAATAAATGATTCTCATACTACCTTCGCCGAGGTTATCTTTGACTGTGTAACTTTCGAGTATGGTTTCTTCCAATTCCACTATACAAAATCTTGTAAGCATTTTACCACTGAAGTTCGACAACTTTTGTCATAGGTCACTTTTAACATTTTCTAAATCAAGATTTTATACCCATCGCAAGATTATTATTTCAACTAGAACAAGTCGTAATTATTATACATTATATGCTACTTATTTTTCATTACGATCACCGTTATTAGTCAAGAACCTAAGAAAATCAAGAGATAGAAAAATAATAAAATTATTGGGAAATTTCTTTCAAAAGTATTTTATAAAGCAATTTTTTTTATAAAGAATGAATATATGTTATTTTTTGTTTATGTGTCGAAACATAAGCATTGATCTCCAGCATAGTAATATTTATATGTTATTTAATAACAATGCGTTATGTCATCCTTTTCTTGTATATATCTCTTTTTCTCTATATACTAAATTTGTGAAAAGCATTTATCTGAAATGCTGTAATTAGCAAAAACTGGAAAGGATAATGTAGTGAATACACTACCTAAATATTTAGGAGAAAACATGAAACGTTTCATTTGCTTAGTTGTATTTTGTATTGTAATAAATGCACAAGCAACTGTTCATCCTCTTACGGCAAAGAATTTAGACGACGCTGTAACGAGAGGAATATTCGATAATAATCAAATTCCTAAAACAATATTTGAAGTTCAAACAAAGTTAGAGCAACTTGGTGGAAAATTGAAGCCACATATAGTTGCAAATAGAGGTCATTTAAATCCGACATTTGGTAGCTTTAGTGTATTTCACACTTATAGTGGTCCAATAAAAAATGGAACATGCCAAGAACACGAATTATTTATAGGCTTCTTTACTACGCAAAAAAATGGGATTATTAAAACTTTACAAAGTTTTCGGCCAGGACTCATGATAGAGATTATTGCGTGGGACTACACAAAAAAAGTTTATAATTTTTGGGAACTAGTAGGGAATGGTTTTTCATCAGAATGGCACTACCGAGGAGATTCAAACGACATACTTGAAGATGTAAAATCCATTTATCTCAACGGCGCAAAAAAACCATCTTTTGGGAAAAAACTTCGTTGTTCAGGTTGTCACACTCAAGGTGGTCCAATTATGAAGGAAATTAAATTTCCCTATAATGATTGGTGGACAAAAAAAGATAAATTATCGCTAAGAGATTTGCGTTTGATTTCTGGATCAGATCCAAAAAATCCAGAACACTTTGCGGCGAAAATGTTCAGCGAAGCTACTGATGCAAAAAATTTTAGTGTTCAAGTTAAAAAAGGTATTGATCAGCTTTTGGATAATAGAAAAAGTACAGAGTTTAACACACTTAAGCACCAATTACGTTCTTTAGTAACGCCTATGGAGATGAATCTTGTGTCTGGTAGAACATCACTAGGTTCTGATATTGGAGTTCCTAGTGAATTCATTGTCGATAGTCGATTACTAGGAAAAAAAGATACCATAGACATCAGTAGACGTTTTTATGTTAATGGATTAGAAAAAATTAGATCGGCTTTTGCCCAGAATGAAACGCCTGGTTTGATAGATTCTTATCAACCGTTTTTGGTACCGGCAAGATCTTATATTGATAATAAGATTATCGATAAGCTATTGGAAAAAAATATATTAGACGAAGAAACAATTATAGATATATTAGCAATTGATTTTACAAATCCTATGTATTCAGAGAAGAGACTTTCTCTTTTGAAATATTTTCCAGGTCAAGCAAACAGCGTGCAGCAATTTAAAAATCAATTGGTGAAAAACTTGCAGGCAGCTCAACAAGACTCTACAGCACAAGAGCTGTTAAAAAACATAACAAATTCTAGTAGAAATATAGCTTTTCATCGTCAAAAAGCAATTAATCTTTTGGAAATTTGTCGAAATGCAGCGCCAATTTTTTTAGTGAATAGTTGGTTACGTTTGGCTTCTCAAAGACGTGTCGAAATTCAAAATGCACAGACTTCAAAGAATCCGTTAGGAACGATTTTAGAACCAGGATTTCGCGTTATATTTCCACAAAACAATCTGAAGTCAGAATCAGGAAAATTATATTTAAATCCAAATACAGGATTAGCAGAAATGAAGCCAGAGCAGAATAAATAATAAACGCGAGAAAAACTTTTTACATTTGTTATTTAATTGTGACCCACGTATACATGGGTCACGTCATTGCCCCTTGACAGAGAAGTTTATGTATATCAGAAAGAACTGGAAATACACAACTTCAGTTTGATTTACCAGGTCTCGGCATTTTAACCGAGATTTGGTAAATCGCTTTTAATAAAAGAAATAAAAAGGGAAGAAAATGGTGCGCCAAGATAGGACAAGGTTGAGCCTGGCGACCTATCGAACCAAGGTGTTTGCGGACGGTGTGGAAGACTATCTGCGATTATATTTAGTTTTTTAAGGCCGCCTATGAAAATTTCGTGACCGCGCCCTGCAATAAAAACATTTGAGGAAGGTACTTTATGTTTCGTTTTATTACGTTATTTTTCATTCTAGTCATACCTATATTTGCATTTAATGATTCGATTATTATAAAAGCTGACCGTATGCTTGATGTAGAAAATGGCAAGATAGTTGAATCATCAGTGTTAGTAATAGAAAAAGGTTACATTCAAGCAATTAATCCCAAAAAGTTACCGCAATCACCAAAAATTATTGATTTAGGTGATGTTACTTTGTTACCAGGTTTGATAGATTGTCACACACATCTAAGTTTGGGATTAGATTTGGCAAATACTTGGAAATGGGATTTGTCGTATGTAAAAAACGATGCTGGTATGATCGCTTTGATAGCAAATCAAAATGGACAAAAAATGTTAATGAAAGGTTTTACAACTATAAGAGAACTAGCCTCTATACACCAAGCTGATATTAATCTTCAAAAAATAGAAGCTCTAAATCCCAAATATTATCCTATTCCTCGAATAATTCCTTCAGGTTACGCACTTAGTGTAAGGGGAGGGCACTTAGATTTTAGTAGCAGATTTATACAGCGTCTTAAGAATGGTGCTAAAGAAGGAGTAATCCGCAATGATTTAGATCTCACAACTGCTGTTCGTGAACAATACGCTAGAGGAGCACGGTTTATTAAAATAGCAGTCACAGGTGGAATTTTATCAAGAGGTACTAGTCTCGGAGCACATTTTTCCTTAAGAGAGATAAAAATTATTGTGGATGAAGCCAAAAAATATGGAATAAAAACAGCTTCACATGCACATACTCGACAAGGTATTGAAAATGCTATTTTAGCAGGTGTTGCTTCCATCGAACATGGTTCTACATTAGACGAAGAGCTTATTACTCTGATGAAAGAAAAAGGAACTTTTTTGGTTCCTACAACTTATGCTCTTGATGTAATTTATCAAAGAAAAGATAAAATGCCACCGGTTTATCGCAAAAAATTAGAAATGATATACCAGTTAGCTAAAAAAAGTCATAAGTTAGCGATAGCTCATAAAGTCAAGATAGCCTTTGGAACAGATACTGGAGTATTTCCATATGAAGATGCTGTTAAAGAATTTTCTGCTCTTGTAAATTTAGGGATGGAAGAGGTCGAAGTTATCCGCGCCGCAACAATTTATGCTGCTGAATTACTAGGCGTAGAAGATAGGGGAAAAATAAAACCTGGTTTACTAGCTGATATGATTGCAGTGAAAGGTAATCCGCTAAAAAATATCGAGTTTATGGAAAATGCTGTTTTTGTGATGAAGGGAGGAACAGTCTACAAAAATACAGTAGAAAAGTAGATCTGTATTGTTGTAATTTTAGCTAAATAATTATTTTCAGGAACTCACAACAAATAAAATTCACAGAACAAATGGTATTTAACTTAGGAAATTTCATGGCAATACAAGTTGCTTGTAGTGGATGTGGGATTATCCTGAAAATAAAATCGTGTCCGAATTGTAGATCAGAAAAATTAGGACTAAGGAAGTGCTTAGCCATTTGGGTAGACCTGCTTTTAAAGGAGAGAACGGGATTCGAACCCGCGTAGGTATTAGAACCAGTAGACCTTAAAGGCGTACCGCTTTCGACCACTCAGCCACCTCTCCTTGTTACATAGGAGAGACAGGATTTGAACCTGCAGTCTGCGGTTTAGAAAACCGCTGCTCTATCCGGTTGAGCTACTCCCCTTTTAGAGGAGAGGACGGGATTCGAACCCGTGATAATTGTTGCCAACTATAGTAGATTAGCAATCTACCGCCTTAAACCACTCGGCCACCTCTCCTTGTTTTATAAGGGAGACAGGATTTGAACCTGCTACCTGCGGTTTCGTAGACCGCCGCTCTATCCAGATGAGCTACTCCCTTTTATTTATAGAGCAGGCGGCAGGATTCGAACCTGCGATTCAGGTGATTTCGGAGTCACCGCCCTTAAGCCACTCGGGCACGCCTGCTTGTATGGAGGAAAGGGCGGGATTCGAACCCGCGGTTCCTTTTACAGAACTATGGTTTTCAAGACCATTGCCTTAAGCCACTCGGCCACCTTTCCATTGTTTTATAAGGGAGACAGGATTTGAACCTGCTACCAACGGTTTCGAAGACCGTCGCTCTATCCAGATGAGCTACTCCCTTTTTTGGAGGAGAGGACGGGATTCGAACCCGTGATAATTGTTGCCAACTATAGTAGATTAGCAATCTACCGCCTTCAACCACTCGGCCACCTCTCCTTGTTACAGGGGCGGCAGGAATTGAACCCGCAACCTACGGATTTGGAATCCGCCGCTCTACCAGATTGAGCTACACCCCTTTGTTTTGTGCTTCGTTTGTCTTACGAGTGAATAATACAGTGTGTGGTTGGCTTTTGCATGTAATAACATAAGTTATTTCAAGGTAGGTATTTATGATAGACAGTGCTGTGAAGGCTTTGTTTTTTGGGGTTTTTATTATTACGTTTGTTGAAATTTTAATGAAAAGAAAATTAAAATTTCAACTTATTGTTTGCGCTGTATGGTTTGAAAATACGTTGTTTTAGAGTATTTGACATTTTGGACAAAAAAATGTGGAGCGTCCGCTTAACGCATCGCTTTTGATTTGCTCATCGCATTTGTGGCATGGTTCATTTTTTCGACCATAGACATTTAGGTCTATGGCAAATTCACCGTGGTTTCCTTCTACGTCAGAAAAACCTTTGTCTTGTAGCGTAGTTCCGCCGCTGGCTATGGCGTTTTTTAGTATGCGCCGTATTTCTTTTAGAAGCGTTTTCCATTCTTGGGTATTTAGGGTTTGCGCGGGGGCATAGGGATGAATACTACTGGAGAAAAGAGCTTCATTTGCGTATATGTTACCTACACCTACAATTACTTTTTGGTCCATAATAAACTGTTTTATAGGTAAACTGCGTTTAGCGGCTTTTTCTACGAACATTTGTGGTTTGTGTTTTAATAATGGTTCTACACCTAAGTTTACAATTAGTGAATGTTGTTGCCAGTTACCATCTGGTATTGCTAGAATTAAACCAAAACGACGTGGGTCACGGTAACGTATTTGTTGTTTGTTGTCTAGCTCAAAAATAACGTGGTCGTGTTTATCTAGAGGGGTACTTTTATCTAACATACAAAATCGACCTGACATACCTAAATGCACTAAAATAGCTTGCTCGTTTATATGCCAAATCATATATTTTCCGCGGCGAGTGATTCCATTGAGGCTGCTACCCCTACATATATTAGTCAATTTTCTAGGTTCGAGGTTGTAGCGTAAGTTTTTTCTTTTGCATGTCACTTTTTTAATTGTTCTTTCTGCAAACATTTGTTCTAAACTTCTTGCTACAGTCTCTACTTCTGGTAACTCTGGCATTTATTATCTCTCTCTATAAAATTTTCGTATATTTTTGCGTATTGTTTTGAACATTTTAGCTTTAGATGATTGTTGATTAAATTCGTAGTATTTTATAAGCGCTGTACAAGAATCAATACATTTTAAAGGAGCAATGATGCCATACAAACCTTTAGATCCACTGAGATAGCATTCCAGTAAAATTTTTTCCATCACTTTGGAATTTACTTCTAAGAGATTTTTGAATATAGCAGACGAAGATTTTTTAGTATCTAATAATGGTAACAACGGTAGTATTTGTTGGAGAATATTTTTATTAATTGACTTATTTTTTTTCCATTCAGCCTCTGCTAACTCTACTAAACACATTAATTTTTCTAATTCGTCTTTGAATTTTCCTTTATCAAGTGCCGATTGTAGCTTTTCAATAGCCGTACCCCACTTTTTTTCATGTTTACAAATAAGACCCCAACGAAAATAATCTTCTGCAATTAAATCATCCAGTTCCTCTATTTGAGAGAGCATTTTTTTGTACTTTTCAATTTTATCTTTGATTCCTAGGCTAATTTTAAAATCATTAATTACACTTAATCTATTTGTTTGGTTATTGTGCTGTAGGTAATAAAACATATTTCTCGCGAGATTTCCTGTTTCAGTAACATCGCGTATCTTGTGGCGAATTGCAGAGGCGATGCCTTTTTTGGCATCTTTTTTTTCGCTATATTGTTTTAAAACTTCATCGACATTTTCGCTATAGTATGTATAAGCGCGATAACTTTCCTGACGTAAATTCTTGTCTTTGCTTTTCCAATATTTCCTTACTATTTCTTGGCGCTCTTGTGGCGATTTTCTATTGTCTTTAGAAACAATAGGAATAGGAACAAGCGTAGAACTGCGTAGAATAGCAGCTTGTACTAAATAGCGGTCTTTTCGTTTTCGCTCTCTTTTTAAATAATTGAGTACTTCATCTCCGTATGCGGCGCAAGTAGCATAAGCGTAACTACGAAGAAAAGCTTTAGAGCTTCTGAAAAAAGGTCCGAGATTTGGTTTACCTCTAGTTAAATTTCTGGCTCGATGCATAGATAAAAGATACAAACTTGACATTCGAACGAATTCGTTTAAATTGTCATTCAAAAAATACTGTTGTATTCTAGCGGTTTTATATCTAGGAATTAGTTGAAGTGTCAATCTTTGTATAGGTACCAGATGGTGTGATAGTAATTTTTCTTGGAGATTAAAACTAAGAACCTCTTTATTAATACGAGCTTTTTGCAGTATTACAATGAGTGTATCTCTTTTTAAGTTGTCAATATTTTCTCTTTTTTGTAACCAATCACTGGGTCCTGTTATACCTCGTATGCTCCAATAATCGTGATGAGCATTACTAGCTATTAAATCTGAATTGTTATTGAGAAGTTTTTTATAAATAGGTCCCCATATTTTGTATTTTTGCGGATTTAAAGGATTTTGTATCGCATAATTTTGCACAGCAGATAATTTTACAACATCAGAAATACTAGATTTGTTCATTAGTTCAAAACAAACTTCTTTGTTATCATAAAAAGGGTGTAGGCTTGTAACAATGTAGTCCATGTATTTATCTCTTTGTAGTTTTGGTATTGTTTTATAAAAATTCTCAGTAATTAATCCAAATTTAGATAATACATGTGCACAAATAACTTGGAGATTAGGATTTCCGTTAACACGAAGCTCTTCTACTTTAAAGAATTCATGTTTAAAAATTAAACATGTTGCCGCTAAATAACGCAAAAAAGTATTGGTTTCTTCTTTTAATATTTTTACCAGTGTTGAAACAGAAATTTCATCAAGAATGGAAGAGTTAGTATTCATGCAGGCCATCGCCATTATATAACGATTAGTTTGCCTTTTCTCTTTATCGCACATTTTTTGTAAATAATCTTTTATTTGCGGTTTTTCTTTCAATAAACTAGATATATTTTCATTGTAGCGCTTTATTTTTAAAGCTTTCAAAGCGAGATCTGAAACTTTGGGCTTTTCATCATCTAATTTTTCTACAAATTTTTTTACAAAGTTTTTTGCAGAAATTTCTGATGAAAAATGTCTTTTCTTATAAAAATATTTGTATGCCCAGTAGCCATCTTCGTTTTCATCGGCGATTTTTTGACACCAATTCGATGTTATATTTTTAGGGTAATATAATTTCTTACGATAAATAAACTTAGAATAGCGATATTCCATCAAATCTATATCGTTAAGTGCTATTCTTGCAAACCACCGTGCTGCATTTATATTTTCAGGATCTAGTTCTAAAGCTTTTTCAAAATCACTATTTGCTAACGCAACTTTTTTTTGCTCTAAATATATCGTTCCACGTAATACATAGTAGCTCGAATTATCATTTCTTAGGGATATACATTTATTAAGATATTCTAAAGCTTTATCATATTGTTTTAGGTTCATATGATATTCACCTATCAACTTATTCCATTCAGGTCTTTTGCTGAGTTGTGCTGCTTTGAGATGCGCAAGAATTTTTTGTAAGAGTCCTTTTTCTTGTAAAGTAAAAAACTGACTACCTTGTTTTTGTCGTTTTTTTTTCAGTTTTGAGAAAAAATGATTAGCTAAGTGATAATGAGTATCTGGTAAATAGAGAAAAGATGTCTTTTTTTTCGAAAAAAACTGATCTTTTAGCTCCAAAACCTTCTTGAAATTTTTAATGCCATTCCCATAGTCTTCATCTTGAAAACAAATAACCCCTACAAAATAACAAGCATAAATTTGCGGATATTTTTTTTCTGCAGAAAAAGGAAAAAGTTTTCCTCTTGCTTTACTCCATTGTTCTTGACGAAAATAAAGTTCACCTTCAGCAACGGCAATTTCGATTTCTTCTAGTTCTGACAAATCAGAAGGATTTAGTAAGTCTTTTGTTTTAAAAAATTCCGAGTCGTTTTTTAGTTTACTATATGCTATAAGCAAGTTCTTTAAATAGGTTTTGTTAGAAATCTTTTGTTCTTTATATAGTGTATTTAGTTTTTTGTCCGCATTTTCAAAGAAACCACGCTCAATCCAGTGTTGTACAGTCTTTAAATCTTCTTCTATTTTTGCATTGTATTTGAATAATATTCCTCCAACGAGAATAATCGCTACTATCACACATAAAATAGATGACATAACAAGAGTATAATTCTTATGAAGAAATACCTTCCAACGTTGTGCACTAATTGGTTTTCCTAAAAGAAACTGCTCTAGATCTTTAGCAAAGTTTGCAGCTCTTTGATAACGATACTGTTTTTTCGAGAGAAGAGCTTTTAAGGTAATTGTTTCTAACTTTTGATGGATTTCTTTGTTATGCTTTGAAGGAGGGGTAATTTGTTCATGGCTTATTTTATACATATATCCAATGATATGATCTGCTTCTATGTGTTGACAGCCTGTAATTAGTTGATATAAAACAGCTCCCATTGAGTAAATATCGCTGGTATGATCCACTTCGCGGATTAAACCTCTTACTTGTTCAGGAGACATATAGCCGCAGCTTCCCATAACCATACCACTTTTGGTAAGTGATTTATCTTTGATCTGTGTTGTTTTCGCTAAACCAAAATCCATTATTAGTGGTTCACCATCCTTGTTTACCAAAATATTGGATGGTTTAAGATCGCGGTGAATAACTCCTTTGCTGTGGGCATAGTCCAAAGCGTAAAGTATTTTTATAACCATGCGCACCTTATCTTCAAGAGATAATTCTTTATAGCATTCATCCAAAGTTGTCCCTTCAATAAATTCCATTATCATACATGGTATATCTTGCAAAGAAAAAAAGGAATATGCCTTAACGATGTTGGGGTGATCTAGAGACGCGATCATTTTTGCTTCGCGCGCAAATCGCTTAATATTTGCTTTGTTACTGTGATCTAGAATTGCTTTTATGGCAACTTGGCGTTCAATTTTAATATCAGTGGCCAAATACACAATTCCCATACCACCTTCGCCTATTTTGCGATCAATTCTAAACGACCCAACTACAGACCCCTCTAAAAAAGGGCTTTCAAATAGGTCAAAACTAGCTGTGGAATCTATGAAGTTTTTAGACATGATTATCCTTTAATATTAGGAACAACCTATTGTTGCTGCAAAATTGATTTTAAAGCACTATATTTACTGAGATTCTTATCCGTAAGTTGTTTGTGGTTTGGATATTTTTTGCGTATATATTGTAGATAAATTTGTGCGTAACTTTTGTTGTTTTGTCGTAAGTATGTCAATATAAAAAGTATATGATATTTCATGTGTAAATTGCTATTGCGGATTATCTTTTTTAACATATCTTGAGTAGCTTTGTAGCGTTTTAATTTAAAGTTGAGCGAGGCGATATTTAAGATAGTTTTGTCACTTTCAGGGCTAACATCTTTTAATAAATCACTAGCTTGAAGGTTCTTATTTTTCGCATCATTTTTTTGGTGGTATAAGTTCTTCGCTAAAAAATAGCGATATATAACGTTTTTAGGAGATATTTTTATTGCTTTTGTCCAGTCTTCTCTCGCTTTTTTATATTTTTTTAGTAATCTGTACAAGTATCCACGTTCAAAATAATATTCAGCGCGTGATTTATCCAAACTGATCGCTTTATTTAAATGATCAATGTATTCTAGCTTTATCGAATCTGTGCTGGCCAATTCTTTAAGTATGTCTAGGTAGTACCAATAATGCTGTTCTAAACTTTTGCGCGATCCTCTTTCTAGAAGAGGAATGTGATTGCGAACCTTGATTTGGATAAGTGAATGAAAGCCTTTGGCAATTATTTTTTTGATAAAATTATCTTTAGAATTTATTCCTTCATTGTATAAAGATTCTCTCTTATCGTGACAAAAAACAATCTTCGAGATATAAGCGCTTTGGCGTAAATTCTGATGCGGATTATTGATATAAGAATTAATAATCTCTTCTACTTCTTCTCGGTTATAGTAACCATTTCTACGCAACAAATTATCCCAAGCCGCTTTTAAAATTTTTTCCATTTCTTTAGGTACACTATCAGGCATTTTTTGCCCAATTGTTTCCATACAAAGTCCATAAAGAATATGCGCCTTGATATCATTATCTTTTTCTTGTGGCAAATTACGTAAAGCACGGCAATCAAAAATAGCAGACAAGTAGTAAGCCATTGTTTTAAAATAAACATCTTTTTGATTTGGTATTAAGGGGACTGCAATGACAACTGCTTTTAGTAAGCGCCTTGTTGCCGACATTGTTTTTAGACCTTCTTGAGAAGATTTTGTTACATACTGTTTTGTCAAACTCTGTAAAAGTTCCATATAGGTGTATGCTTTTACAATAGAATTTCGTACTTGCTTTTGGCCCTTTCCTTTTGCAAAAAAACCAACAACCATCCCCGATGATGGATTTTTTGCTATTGCAATAGAAAAAGCCTTACAAACAAGAATTGTTTCTGGAAATTCATTAAAGCATTTCCAAACCCAAGAATTCTTTTTTGGCTGATAATTTTGCAAATAGTGAAGAATTATTGCTCTTATTTGTGTGTTGCTATCGCGAATAATTTTTTCAAATAGTTGGGTATTTTCACTCATGAAACTATTGGATATATTTTTCCATAAATAATAATGAGCAAAATAGCGTTTATAGTCCTCTGATGAAGAAGTTGCTGCTTTTAAAAGAACAATTGCCTTGTCTTCATTTGATAATGCAGCGGCAGCATATAACCTAATTTGCAGATTAGAAGAGGTAAGTAAACTTCTTAAACGTTGTTTTACTTGGTTGCTTATTTGTGATTGATAGAAAAGAGAATGGATTGCCATACACTTGATAATGGGAATTTTTGTTCTAGTGATGATTTCTAAAATAGTATCTTCATTCAAAGAGAACTTGTTTGTACTTAGCACGATATAAGCTAAATCGCGAACTACGCTAATTTTATTGTTCTTCATCGCTTCGAGTGTTTCAAATGCACGCAATTTTCCCAATGTATGCGCTGCGAGATAACGTATAAAAATATTTTGCTCTTTGCTACTTAGAATGCTTTGTATCTGAGGACTATAGATTTCTAATTCTTGCAAAACTTCTGATTTTGTTTCTAAGGATAGACTTGCCATTAAATAGTAGAGAGCTTGGGAGTGTTCGCGTTTTTTCTGTTGTTCAATTGAACGTTTTATTTGTAGTAGGCGAGATCGAACTTTTGAAGATAGTTTTGTTTTTAAAAAAGAAGAAAAAGCTTGCTTCCAATTATTAGAGTAGCGAGCATTGCGCAATCCCAATAAACTATCTTTATATACACGCTTGTGAGAGTCTGGATTGTTCAACACAGAAAAATAAACATTAAAATTAGTATTGTTATTACGTGTAGTATAGAACTTCCATTCGCTATAAGCAGTAGCGTAACTATCACGTATGCTTGTGAGTTCTTTGGTAAATAGATTAGGAGTAGTTATTTGTAAAGCAAAGCCTTTGTCTGCGTAAAATTTCAAAAAATTAAAACAATCGGAAATGAGTGTTGCATCTTGCAAAGTTAGTTGTAACATTGCCTTGAGAGCATCTTTATTGTCTGCTTTTTTTTCTAGGGCCACTCTGATATTTTCAAAGGCTTTTCCTAACTTTTTTAATTGTATTTGTGTTTGTGCTAAGTAGACAAAGTAATGACTATTGTGAGGAGATAATTCTAAACTACGTTTAAAGTAATCCTCAGCATACACTAAATTTTTAGGGGTAGCATTTTTTAAATATGTTCTTCCCAGGAATTCATAAATCAAGATTTTTTGCGAAAAATCTTTTTCAAGTTTTTTTAGTAAAGTGATGATTTGTGAGAAGTGCTTTTGGCTGTCAGAAAAAAATAAACTTTGCGCGTAAAAAAATTGTGTGTCTTTTACCAAAGGAGATTGCGGAAATTTATCAAGTAAAGCCCTGAAATGCTCTTTGGATTTAAGGTATTTTTTTTGATGAAAAGCAATATGTCCATTTATAGATAAGTATTCAGGAGTTATTTTTGTAGTTCTATGTATGAAATGTTGGGCTTGTTGAAGATCTTGTTGTGCTAAGTATGCTTGAGAAATGGCTAGTAATACTTGAGGATTATTTTGGTTTTTTATACTGGAAAAAATATTAATTGCCAAATCAAATTTCTTAATTTTTACTAAAATAACAATCGCTTTTTGCAGGACTTCTTGTCTTGTGCTCGCAGGAATTTTCACTAGTAATATTTGATTGATATATTGCCAGGCATCTTCATAAGCGCCGTAAGAAATAAGATTGTCAATATAATTGATTTTTTGAGGCAAAGTTAATTTGTTGTAAGATTTTTCTTCAAAAATGTCTAAATGGGATTTTGTTGTTTTTGGAAAAAAAAAATAAGAAACACTACTAAGTACTATAATAAGACACAAAAAAGCTTTAAAAATAGACTGTGCTTTTTTGTTGCTTAATATAAGTTTTGTACGAGAAACTGATATGTTTTTCCCTGTGAAAAAAAATTGTAAATCGCTACGCATTTGCGAAGCATTATAGCGGCTCTCAGGTTTTTTTTGCATTGCTTGTAAGCATATTAATTCTAGTTTTACCGGTATTTTAGAATTGAGTTTTCGTGGAGGTATAGGTGTCTCATTCATAATGTTGTGGAAAACTTGTATTTCTCGGTTTCCAGTAAAGGGAAGCTCTTTGGTAAGAAGTTGATAAAGAATCACCCCAAGGCTAAAAATATCACTAGAAAGATTAATTTCTTTTGGGCGATCAATCTGTTCTGGGGACATATAGTGAGGAGTTCCCAAAATTTGTCCTGTAGTCGTTAATGAGTGATCTTCTCCCATTACTTTTGCCAAACCAAAATCCATGATAAAAACGGTTCCCGATTTATCGACAAGTATATTACCAGGTTTTAAGTCGCGATGCACTACCTTGTTTTGGTGCGCGTAGACCAAAGCGTCTAACATCTGTATAAATAGTTGTGCTATGCGTCGCGAAGAAAGATTATTTTTTTTTACGTAAGTAGAAAGATCAGTGCCATCAACATACTGCATGGCAAAAAAAACATAGTCTGCGGTTTGTCCTGTTTGGTAGAGACGCACAATATTCGGATGGACAAGTTGTGATGTTACCTGCACTTCTCGTATAAATCGCTGCGCGTTTTGATTGGAAATCGCAGTCTTGGAAATAAGTTTTACGGCGACTTCACGCTTGAGTTTTTCATCCCACGCTTTATATACTGTTCCCATACCTCCGCGTCCACAAATGTCTATAATTTTATAACTGGGTATTACTATAGGTGTAGATGCCGTAAACTGTTTTAGACCTAGTAAATCTTGATGAAAATCTTTTGGTTTCTTTTCGCGGAATTCCTGAGGATTTTTTTGACTGTTCTCATACTTTTTGTTAGGTTGTTCGTCAAAGTTATGTGTCATGTGCGCAGTCCTTGAAAACTTAGGGCATATCCCTATTCATATTGCTTAGTTATTTTTCATAAAAGCGTGTAAAAGCATGTCTTAAGACGTACTTTTGTTATTATCGCAAAAACCAAAATAACTTCCAAGAAAAAACAGAAATGAAAATTATATGAACATTGATTTTTCATCTTTAGCTATGTTTGTGGCTGGAATTGTAATGGCAATAATCAATATCCTGGCAGGTGGAGGGTCGATAATAAGTATACCACTTCTTATTTTTGCTGGTATTTCTCCTACAGAAGCAAATGCAACGAATCGCGTTGCAATACTATTTCAAAATGCAAGTGCCATAGTTTCTTTTGCAAAGCAAGGAATTGTTGTTTTACGTGAGAGTAGTTTGTTCTTGGTTCCTAGCCTTGTGGGAGCTTTTTTGGGAGCAAATCTTGGTGTGTTTGTTTCTGATGAACTTTTTAAAAAGATATTTGCGATTGTAATACCTGTTTCTTTGGGAATAATGTTTTTCCAAAGAAAAAAAAGTACTACTGTTATCATGAATAAACCACTTCTTTTGTTTGTCTTTTTTTGCGTAGGGGTTTATGGTGGTTTTGTTCAGGTAGGCGTTGGGTTTATTATTATACTAACATTGACTTCATTTACTAATTTTGATTTAATTCGTATCAATGCAATCAAAGCGACGATTGTGTTCTCTTATACTATACTTGCTGTTGTTGTTTTTGCTGTAAATCAAAAGATTCAGTGGCAACCAGCATTTTTTTTATCAAGTGGGGCAATTATTGGTGGATGGATGGGGAGTTATATTAGCGTAAAGGTGAATGAAGTATGGATAAAATTATTCATATTTTTGTTAGGCATTGTTTTTTCGATTCGTTTAATATTTTTCTAACAGAGGAGTATTCGTAGTGAATAAATTCAATAATACTCACGTTGTTATTATGGCTGGTGGTGGTGGAACGCGTTTTTGGCCAGTAAGTCGTAATATTTTTCCTAAGCAATTCTTAAAATTCGTTGAAAATAAAACAATGTTACGTAACACTATTGAACGTGTTTTGTCTGTTGTTCCGTCAAGTAATATATGGATTTTGACGAATCATTTGTATAAAGACATTGTGACCAAAGAAGCCCACGATATTCCGGCACAAAATGTAATAGTTGAACCGGTACGTCGTGATACTGCTGCGGCGGTAATGCTTGCTGCAAGTATTATAAAAGCAGAATCTTCGGACGCAAGTATGTTTGTTATGCCTGCTGATCATATTATAACACCCCAGGAAAAATTTTATGATGATATCTTAATCGCAAGTGAATATATAGAAAATAACGACTGCCTATTCACTTTAGGGATTGAGCCGACACATCCATCTCCACAATTTGGTTACATAAAAACTAATCCAAATGATGATAAAATTTCTGGGGTCGAAAAATTCGTGGAAAAGCCGACAGTTCAAGTAGCTGAAGGATATTTAAAAGAGGGAGGCTATTTTTGGAATAGTGGTATTTTCGCATGGAAGGTAAACACTATTATTGAAAAATTCGCCTTGTATCTGCCTGATCATAATAGTGGAATTGAAATTTTATCTAGAAGCTGGAATAAAAACGACTGGTCACAAAATGTGGAAAAAGTATTTAGTAGTTTACCATCTATATCAATAGATTATGGTATAATGGAAAAAGAAACAAACGTAGTAATGTTAAAAACTTCTTTTTCGTGGAATGATGTAGGTTCTTGGGAGGCACTAGAGCATCTTTACGAAGGTGAGAATGCTGTTTTAGGCGAACATGTTTCTATCGACACAAAGGATTGTGTTGTTTATAGTGAAAAACAATTAGTGGCGACTATTGGTGTACAAGATTTAGTTGTTGTTACTACAGAAGATGCAGTTCTTGTTGTACCTAAAAATCAAACAGCTAAAATAAAGGAATTGGTTTCTCTCCTAAAGGAAAAAGGTAAAAGTAGTTATATATAGATTGAGCGTGTTGACATTTAGGTTTTATATTTCATTATCTAGAAAGCTATCGCATGCAAATTTTTAGAGGCAGCCAAGACGATTTAAAAAGAAAATACGAACTTAATCCGCTTATTGTGACATGGATGGGTATTCTACGCAGTAGAAATGTTTTTTGTACGGAGCCAGTACTCGAACTTTGTCGTCCTGAAGGGCTTTTTGAACAAATGTTTAAAGATCGTACTTTTATTGCATCTTTAGAGAATCAATCGCAATTTAACGCACTACAACAACAACATAATACCCAAGAATTATTTCAATTAATTTTACTTGATAATGGTAATGAAAAAGTAATTGCTTTAGAAGATGAAGTCCTTGCAGAGCAAGGGTGGAATCAAAGCGCACCAGAAACAGCTCTTGTTACAAAATCACCTCTTACTCCAAAAATGAATATTCAAGGAGTAGAGCATTTATTTGGCGACGAAGAAATTGCACGTTTAAAAATGGTTATCGCCACAACAGTGTCTTCTTCTGAAAAAATTGAAGCGATTCGTAAAATCTCTCTTTCTCAAGTAGATGAAAAAGATAAATCACTACTTTTTCTTCATACTTTAGGAGACTCCGATGTAACTGTACGTAGCGAAGCTGCTAGTGCTTTAGAAAAAACTGGTTTTAATGAACAAATGGGGAATGCGATCATTGCACTTTGTACGGGAGACAGTAAACAAAAGATACATGCCATTAGCAGTTTAGGAAATTTGTTTGTAGAAGCTTCAGAATTTGAAAAAGGAGCTATTCTGCAAATCTTTCTTACGACGATTAAAGATAAAGATTATCATTCTCTTGTACTCAATATCTTGGAAATACTTTCAAATATAATTCCTAATTTACCGGCAAACCAAGCAATGATCGAGCGTATTATGCTGAACGCTCTAGAAAACTTAATTAGCGACTTTGACCGTTTATACGAAAAGATGTACCAGATCTTTAATGCTTTAAAAGAGTTGGATGGAAAATATGTAGGTGATTTTCTATGGCAAGAAATTAAAAAGTCTAGCGAACGGCGGTTACGTGCTTTTCTTCTTACATTGATTGTTAATGTTCGCGATTGCGATGAATCAAAAGAGATGATGGTTTTGGAAGTTGGATTTGGTGATGAAATAGATCCTATTTACATTCGCCTCAATAATGCTATAAAATCTTTTGGGAAAAACATACTTGATGCACTCATTCAGCGTTTTCAATTTTCTCAACGCGTTACTGAAAAAATTCAATTGTTGCAAATTATGCAAGAGATTCTTTCAAAAGATATTCCATCGCAAAGTAAAAATGAAATTGTAAAACTTTTTATAAGACAATTTGCCACTGCGCACAAAGCGCTATGTATTGCTATAATGGAAATGCGTTTACTTGATGATAAAGATGTTTCTATTGATTTGCGTTTGCAAATGGCGAAAGAAATGCTGGTAAATTTAGATACAGACACCGTCGATCAATATCATGAAACTGTTCGTTCGTGTCTAACTCGCATGAATAGTGTAGCAATAACAGCTATTTTAGAGATACTAGAAAACCCTATTTCAACACCCCAAGCCATTTTTGCGGGTTCTGCTTTGGGTGATATCGTTCTAAATTTAACTGAGAATGTAGATTACGAAGTACAGAGAGTGGAAGAATTTTGTTTCGCGCAAATAGAAGAAAAACCACCTTACGTAGAGGAAATGTACAAAGTTCTTGGACGACTTACAACTGTTGCTAAAGAAGAACAAGCTAAAAAACTAGGAGAGTATTTAATAGATAATATTTGTAAATCATATCGTCCGTATGCTGTAATAGAAGCTTTATCTTGGGTTGGTTTGAGTCAACAAATAGAACACGAATTAAAATTTGATGTTGGTTATTTATTTATGAGTCTTCTCGACAGAGATCTTAGTGGGAATTTTACTCAAAGTAAAGAATTACCAGAAAAAGAAACCTTATACGAGATTGATTCAAAAGTTGAAGCATTCACTGGTCTTATTCCTTTTTTAATAAAGGGATTAGAGCGTATGGCTGTTTCAGAAAATACTCCGTTATCATTAAAACAAAAAATTACCCAACGTTTGCTGAGCAAGTGGGAAGATGTTTTAGCATATAAAATGATTTGGGGACCAAAGAATACATTAGATTTAGCCCATGCTTTGCAGCAAATTGCACTTGCTACCGATGAAAATACTAAAAATGAAATTATAGAAGCCTTATTTAAAAAGATAGAAGTGTTCTCAATTACTGAGCTACTCGTTGACATTTTCACCCAAGATTTTCTCGATGAAAAAGTCGTAAATTCAGCACGTATTACTATAGATAAATTACTAGAATTTAACAAAAATAAGGATTTTCAAAATCCAGAAGACAAAGCCGTAGTTATGCGGTGCATTGGCAAAATGGCAACAGCAAAAAAATTAGATCTAGACGAAAAAAAATCAGAACAATTGCGCGAGCGTCTTGTCTTTTCGCTGTTCGAAGGGCTTCGCGAGCGAGTTTTTCGTGTTAAACACATATTGCAAGAAGTTCTAAATTGCAACCATATACCAAAAAAATTAAAGCAAGAAATAGAAAAACGTTTACCTTAGTTCTTAATATAGAACATACTAATACTAGATAACTCACGGTATTCAATATACATTAGCTTTAGATGTCGCGTTTACGTCTGATAAGATTCAGACTATGGACATCGAGTTGGAGTAATAATACAACAACTTTGTAGATTGCAGCTTGAGTTAGTCGATATTATATGTCGCAAAACCACTAACTTAAATTTTCTGTAGTAAGGAGTACGCATTCATGAATAAAACAATAATGCTATACACTTTGATACTTTTTACCACAACAATACTTGTAGGTGAAAAACCAAATAGTGAATATACAAAATCTTTAATAAAAAATTTGCACAATGAAAATCCGATAGAAAGAAATCATACTGCAGAAAAACTAGTACTACAAGGTGATAAAATTCTTCCAGAATTGATGAAGAATTTTGCGAAAGATAACTATCTAGTGCGGCGTGTTAAAGCTTATGTTTTAGGACAAATAGGAACTAAAACTTCTTTAGAACACTTACTTAATGTGCTTCAAGATAAAGATAAAGGAGTGCGCAATGAAGCGGCCTACATGTTGTTGAATCTTTCTGATAAATTTTCGATATTAGAACGATTACAAAAAATTAAAACGACATTTCCGCAGGTGCGCGAAAGTATCAAAGACTTAACCAAAAGCATTGTATACAAGGAAGTAGAAAAAGAGTTGATTTATTATGTTTCTCCCGATGGAAGTGCTGGTTATTTCACCGGACAATTTGCGAAGCTACAACAAAAATGGAAAGAAAAAGCGATTTTGCCACTTCTTGAAATGTTTAGCAATGATAAATATGAGTATGTAAATAATTATGTAAATAGTGATCGCGATGTTGCTCTGCAACTAAGATTTCTTGCCGGAGAAGGTCTTGCTGATTTGAAAAAAGTTTATACACCTACATTAAGATTACATGTAAAAAGGTCCATGGACTTAATGAGGAGAAGAGCGCTAAGCCAAAACCGCGAATTAGATAATTATATCAAAGGGCTTGTTAATAAGATACTGTACAATATAGGTTATACTACGAGTTTTGATGCTGAGTTAAATCAATTGAAACGAAAGCTATTTCTCAATCCGCAAGACTATGATGTTTTGTTTGAAATAGGAATGAAGTATTTACAAATTGGCGATACCAAGAATGGGATTATCTATTTAAACAAAGCTGTGGCTGTTCGTCCATACAATGGAATTACATATTACAACCTGTCGTGCGCATATTCTGTGGCTGGAAAAATAGATGAGGCTATGGCTGCTTTAGAAAAATCAGTAGATTTTAACTACCGAGATTTAGACTGGATGCTCAAAGATGGAGACTTGCGTAATGTACGTAAACATCCGCGATTTGAAAAACTGGTGAAAAAACTGGAAAAGCTCAATGCAAAGAAATAGTCTTTCCTCTGCAACAATTGTTTCTCAGATAAACAATATTGATATTGTTTTGTATAAGGGGGATATTACGTTTGTAGAAGAAATAGCTATTGCCAATGCCGCAAATTCATCTTTACTTGGTGGTGGTGGAGTCGATGGCGCTATTCATTACCGAGCTGGAAAACAACTTAAGCAAGAATGTTGGGAGATTTTTAAAAAAGAAAAAGGTTGCAAGCCAGGGCATGCAAAAATAACAAGTGGCGGAAATTTACCTGCTCAATATGTAATTCATACAGTTGGACCTGTATGGCATAATGGTGTACGTAATGAAGATATTGTACTAGGAAATTGTTACAAAAATAGTATTATTGTTGCTGAAAAAAACAAAATAAGTGGCTTGATATTTCCATCTATTTCTACAGGAATATTTGGTTACCCGGTAGAAAAAGCTGCTGAAGTTAGCAAAATAGCAGTGAGCAGTGCTCTAGAAAACTCTAAGTTTTTGAAAAGAGTAGGATGGTGTCTTTTTGATAGAGTTACTTATATGGCTTACGAAAAAGCGTGGAGTACCAAATGAAAAACAAAATGTTAGTGGTCCTTATAGGAATTATATGTTCGTTGTCAGCTTCTTTGGATAGACAATATCTAGAAGCATATGATTTTGCGCGCAACCCTAATGGGCTTCATTATACACATGGACAAGCTTTCTTGTGGGCAAAAAATTTCGTTGAAACAAAAGGTGTTTTTCGCTCAAGATCGTTAGTTACACAGTACCAAGAAGCTTTTGAGTTTGCGATTAGATTTTTAGAAATGCCAACAAATGAAGCAGACCTTTGGGCAAAAACTCGTGTTCTAGAGTACGGAAGTATACCTCTGCGTGCAAATATTAGCAATCAAGTCAATGCGTTTTTAGATCGCGTAGTATTTAACGAAGAGCAGGGGAAAAACTGGCTTGAAAGTTTTTTTTCTTCTTCTGAGCCTTTATTTACAAATCTCGATATGATTGACTTATATCGCGAAATATATTTTTTTTGCCGTCGTAATTCGTTCATCGCAGCTGATCATAGCGGTGCAGTAGTTATTGCAAATAAATTCATTCAAAACCGTTTTCGTTTTTACAGTTCTAAGAGTCTTATCGAGCAATACGTGGTAGCTTTCGAGTTTGCTTTCGATTCTGAAGGACTTCATTTTAATTTTGAAGATGCAATCAAATGGGCACAAAGTTATATTGCAACTCGCGGAGTTGTTGATTCTGATTTAGGGCTAGGTGAACAATATCGCGAAGCATTTTTATTTGCTCGTAGTAGTGGTGGCCTTAGACTAAGTGATGAAGAATCTGTTAACTGGGCGCGCAACTTTATTGCAGTTCATGCAGAGTTTTCTAAACAACAAAGCCTTTTAGAAAAATACCAAGAAGCATTTTTATTTGCTTACAATGGTGAAGTACTAGAGCTTCTTACAAAAATGCGTGATGCTCCACGAGGAGTGTTCTTAGCAGATGAAGCACAAAAATACGCCCAGAAATTAGTTCAAAGTAGGACAGAAATCAATCCTCTGAGAAATCTCTTAACCCAATATCGCAATGCATTTTTATTTGCTCATTCAAGTGACGGATTGCGTTTAGAGTATTACAAAGCAAAAAATTGGGCCAAAAAATTTATGGAATACAAAATTCAAAAATAGGGTTCAATATACCCATCTACACTTAATTTTACCGAACACTAGAGTAAGGAATTTACAATGATGAGATATACAATGGTCCTTTTTTTTATATGCTGTTATACTTTTATGACAACAGCCGTTCACGCTGATGATAAAGAATTGATTTACGCAGCTTTAGAAAAGATCATTATACTTGAAAAAACGGTAAAGCGTTTGGAAAATAAAATCACCGAGCTTGAAAAAAAAATAGATAAAATAGAACGTCCGAAAAAAGAAAATAGCATTTCATCCGATGTTGAACGTGAAATACAAAAAATAAAAGACCGTTTAGCAAATAAAGATGAAACGGATGAGCAACCGAGTATTAAATTACCTAATAAAACTGGAAAATCAGATATTATAGGATTTAATTTTATAGGTAAAAAAACATATAGCTGTGAAGAAAAAACTAACACTGTAAAAGAGTACGTTCATGAAGATACCGGAATTGAGTTTGTTCTTGTTCCTGGAGGTACTTTTAAAATGGGAAGTAGCTATGGTCAAGAAAGTGAAAAGCCAATACACAAAGTGACCATTGACAGCTTTTTAATCTCAAAATATGAAATCACTCAACTTATTTGGCAAAAAATAATGCAAGGAAATCCTTCTTATTTTAAAGATAAGCACAAGCCAATAGAGAGAATTTCATGGAGCGATGCTCAAAAATTTTGCGAAAAAAACAATTTACGTTTGCCTACAGAGGCTGAGTGGGAATATGCTTATCGAGCAGGAACAACTTCATCGTACTACTGGGGTACACAAGATGCCAATGAATATGCTTGGTTTTGGGACAACAGTAGTCGAACAACTCATCGTGTTGGTTTAAAAAAACCTAATGCCTTTGGTCTATTCGATATGAGTGGAAATGTGATGGAATGGTGCTCTGATATCTATGAAGAGTATACGAGTGCTGATGTTGTAAATCCTAAAGGAGCAGAAAAAGGTTTTGATCGTATCATGCGCGGCGGAAGTTGGTACAGTGATGTAAAAGAATGTCGCTCAGCCTATCGTATGCATAAACCAGCACGACACTTTAAATTCAATGTCGGTTTTCGCGTTTGCAAGTCATTGAAATAAAAAGTGTGCTTTTCATAGAGTAACTTTGATAGTTATACTTCTTAGTTTCTCTTAGCTGAGGACTGTCATCACAGTGAGGCACGACTATGGTTACGATTACGATAGTTATTAATATAATTGATGACAAGCTCTAGCCTATAGTTATTATTAAATTGGATATATCTCAAAAAGTTCTTTAGTTCAGGTTTTGAACTAAAGAACTTTTTTATTGTTTACTGTGGTTTAAATTTTTTGTAACAGCGGAGCTATTATGCCAAACAAACAAAATGTAGTGTATGGATTAGACTTTGGAGCTTCTAATACAGTGTTATCGGTTTTTTGGAATGACAAGTTAGATATTATAAAGCTTTCCGAACTGTCTTTAAGCTTGCCAACATTACTGTATTATACAAAATATGAGAGTTATATCGGAAACGATGCTCAACACATGATGCTGAACTCCGCAACTGACAAGGGACGTTTTATTCGCAATATAAAATCTGCTCTAGCTATTGAAGGAAGTGATAGCACCTTTGTTGTCGATAGAAAAAAATCATATGTTGACATAGTCTGCGATTACATTTCTTCTGTGAAAAATATAGGTGACAAACATACAGGACAAGAATGTAGTGAAGTTGTAATTGGGATACCTGTGAACTTTTGCTCTGTTGATGACTTAAATGAGCAGGCAAAGACTTTCTTAAGAAAAGCAGCATGGCGATCTGGATTTAAGAAAGTCTCTTTTGTTTATGAGCCTGTTGCCGCAATGATTAACAATATGGAGCAGCTTAAAGAGGGAGATACTGCTCTTGTTTTCGATTTTGGAGGAAGTACTCTTGATTTTCACCTTATTAAATTTAACTCTCGTTTTGATATCAAGTCCTTATCAACACATGGAATTAAACTAGGTGGTCATGATATCACCAAAAAAATTATAGAGAATAAAATCTTAAAATATTTTGGTCTAGGCGTTGAATATAAAAGTAAAACCTTGGACCGAAAGCATAATAAAAATAATAAATTATTGATTCCTAACTCGCTTCCATTTGTTTTGTTAGATGATGATTTAAATCGTTCAAAAGATAAAGGCATTATTGCTGAAATTGACAAAATTTTATGGGAATCTGAAACAGACATTCCACAATTACATATTTTAAAAGAGTGTATAAATAAGAGATTGTATCATTATATTTTTGCCGCGGTAGAATTGGCTAAAATAGAAATATCTGATCAATTAGAAGTGGATATTAATCTTAATATTGGCGATTTAGAGATAAAGGAAAAATTAACTCAAGTTGAATTTAACGAAATCTTAACTTGTTATAAAAACGATGTTGTTGATGCTTTTTCGATTTTAATAGAAACATCTAATATCAAGCGTAGTGAAGTGAATAAGATTGTCTTGGTTGGAGGGTCTACAAAGATGCTCTATTTTCAAGAGCTACTAAAAAACTACTTCACATGCGCAGAAATTATAGAAACGAAATTTTTATTTGAGAGTGTTGCAATGGGACTAGCTTACATTGCCTACAATGATAATTATCGTAGTTTAGCGAGCTGAAAACACTAGAGTAATCGAACAGCGCCCTAGACAAAGATGCAGAGAGATAATCTATCTGGCACTTTTAGGGCGCTGTCCTCCACTACTATTGTGTTTCCCTTGGGAAATCGATAATTCAAGTTTCTATTAAATCTACACTCAAATAACTTTTTGATCGCGTAATTCGTTGATCTGTTGTTCATTATATTCTAATTCGCGCAATATATCAGTAGAGTGTTCGCCTAAAAGCGGTGGTGGTAAACGATAACTAACAGGCGTATCTGTTAAGTTCATCGGGTTTCCCAATGATTTCACTAAACCAATCATCGGATGTTCTAACTCAACAACCATTCCTCTTGATAACAAATGCTCGTCACTTAGAGTTTCTTGTGGAGTGTATATTGGCCCACTTGGAATACGGGCTTGTTGAAGTTTCTCTAACCAATATGCGCTGTTTTGTTGTCGCAAACATTTTGCTAGCAGTTCTGTTAATTCTTGGCGATGTTGTAAACGCAATGTATTGTTCTCGAAACGTTTGTCTTCAGCGATTTCGGAGAAATTAATCACTTGCAAAAAAGACTGCCACAGTTTTTCACTTCCCACTCCAACAATAACCCATCCATCAGCTGTCGGCAATGGTTGATAAGGTACAATAGAAGGATGCGTATTTCCTATTTTCTGCGGTGGATTATTTGTCGCGAGATAACTACTTGCGACATTCGCGAGCCATGTTACCTGACAATCGAAAAGAGCATTATCAATACTTTGTCCTTTACCAGTATGAGTTCGGGCGTACAATGCGGTAACAATCGAGAGAGCTGTATAAATACCCGTTGTAATATCAGCAATTGGGGTAGGAAAACGCATTGGATCGCTATCTTTTTCGCCTGTTAATGACATTGCTCCTCCCATTCCCTGAGCAATAACATCGTAACCTGGTTTTTCAGCATATGGTCCGGTATTTCCAAAACCTGAAATACTTGCCCAAATAAGTTTCTCATTTAAGCCGTGACAGTATTTTTCATCTAGCCCCAACTTTTGACGTGAAGATTTGCGTGGTACGTTGTGGATAAGAACATCAGCTTTTTTAAGTAACTTTGCCATGATGTCTCGTCCATCTTGGCTACCTAAATTTAAAGTTAAGCCGCGTTTGTTGCGGTTTGTTCCCAAGTAGTAAGCGCTGACATCACCAACAAATGGAGGTCCCCAGCCGCGAGATTGATCTCCTTTTCCTGGCTGTTCTATTTTAATGACATTCGCTCCAAAATCGCCAAGTAATTGTGCGCAATATGGCCCAGCAAGAGCAGAAGTATGATCTAAAACAACTATACCTTCTAAAGCACTTCTCATTGTTTTTCCTCTAAAGATGCAGAATAATTTTTATAATTCATTATAAGTTACCTATGTTTGATCGAGAATAGAACGCCCCATCAAATAGGTGACTTTTGTAAAAGCAGTACTAGCTTCTCCTATTTGCCAATGATAATCTTTTTGTGGATCAATCTCATCCACCATTTTTTGCCAATCCTTGGGTTTATAAGCTCTTAACGTCGAAATCAATCCATCGAAAACGGTAACTAAGCTTACAATAGGAAATAACACTGTCCACAAAAACCTCCGAAAATTAAGTGGACGTATACCAAATATTCCCAAATAAATAAAAATAGGAAAAGCGAGCACTATATTGAGAAAGCAGCGCGGTGATCTTTGCACCGGCTCCAAGAATACAATGTTAGCTTTATCATTAAAAGCGTCTTGTAGAATAGATTTGACCTGATGTTCTCGAAAATGGTGTACTGCGTTGATTACAACGCGCGTTCCTTCAATTTTAGGAGGTAAATCAAATATATCAACGCTTTTTTCATCGAAGTCAATATTTACTTTTCCTTCACGCTTTAGTTGTTCATAGCGCTCTGTATTTGGAAATTTATCCGAAAGAGTGATTTGAATATCAGAAGAAGTTTGTTTCTCTAGATAACTTGCTAATTCTGTTACTGGCCCTCCACCACCAGCACATAATAATTGTAAATTTCGCTCATTAGTGTCTTCAATGAAATTGTGTACCTTAGGAAAAACAGGCTGAAATATTTTCAGAAAAGAGTAAGTACCAACAAGTAACTCCATCATCGTAACCCGCATAGATTTTGGAAACCAGCTCTGGTCGTTAAATTCAAATAAATGTAGTCGTCCCATGTTTTCTCCTAATATCTTTTTATAAATTCAGCAAATTGCGTTTTGTGATCTATTTGACAATAGAAAATTTCTTACGCAAGTTTTTATGACGGTTGCGAAATAGTAATTTCACAAAAATACTAACTATTGTTTTAAAAGCTAATGGCTCAAACACAATAATATCTTTTACTTGGCAAGCATTTTGAGTAGGAATAACATAACGTTCATGACGCCACTTTTTCATGGTAAACATAGGTGACTCTTCAATGAAATGCTGTCCTTCGACAATTTCCACAGGTGTAATTCGCAAACGATCAACGGGAATAAAGCCAAAAAGTAAAATCCAACTACTAACAATAACTTTACCAGGCTCAAAATTTTCAGCGGTTATTGTAGAAAAAATGTCGAGTTTTGTCATGTAAACAAGTGGAAATAACTCGCTATTAATTCCACGCTTTGAAATAATCCAATTCCACAATGTTGCCGAATCGCTGTTGACTGTCGATTCAAATTCTAATTTCATATGTAGTTTTCTCCACTACTTCCAGCTAATGCAACCTTTATTTTCTTGATAAAGATATTGTAATTATTGATGATAGAGATTGACTATTTGGAAAATTTTTTTAACAAAATAACTGTTTGAATTTATAATTTATTATTAAATAATGACGCAAGAAAGAACGGTAGAATAAAGGTATTACATATATTGATGGTAATCTTTTAGCTAAAATAATGTATAATAACCAATAAAAACTTCTTCAAAAATTATTTTACATAAATAAACTCACTTATTGTAGAAAATGATACATGAAGTTTGACATTTCAGCTGGACTAATCCTATTAAAATTGTGTATTTTGACTCATAATATCTCTGGTAAATCAATTAATTTAGAATATATATAAGAAGCTTCCTTGTCTTAGTAAAAGTAAACTAAACTCTATCTCTATAAGGCAAGAGGCAATTGTATCTTTTGATTAGATGCCAATAGAGTGAGAATAAATTTAAAAATCTTAAATTTATTTGAAACGATAATGTGAAACTATCTGCTATATCTACGCTAGGAAAAGTGGGTGAAAGAGCAGCGGTTTCTTACTTCATTCCTTTACTTAAAAACTCAAATAATAGTACGAGGTTATTTTCTATATCCGTACTAGCCTTCTCTCATTCCTTTAAAGACTCAAGCAATAGTGAGATTATCTGATACCTAAGCAACTATATTTGTACTATTCTTTGTTTTGTAATTTCTGTTACAGAAAATGAAAAAATTAACCTAAAGGCTATAAAATGAAATTTTATCAAGATGCAAATTTTGCCAATTTTTTACTACAAAATAAAAAAATTAGTCAACAGCAATTGCAGCACTGTTTTAATATCCTTCAAAAAACTGGAGTCAACGAGAAAAATATTTCTTTTGCTTCCATTTTAATTTCCCAAAGATTGATTTCTTTTGAGGAACTTAATGGTATGTGGGTACAGTTTAATCAAATATCTACTGACGCTTCAGTAAATACAAAGGGTTTCAAACCAGGAAGCAAATTTGGTTGCTACCAAATACAAGAAGAATTGGGGCGCGGTGGAATGGGTGCTGTTTACAAAGTCTACGATCATAAATTACAGCGTTCAGTTGCACTTAAAGTCATTTTAAGAGAGAACAATATTTCTGAAAAACAAATCCAAAGGTTTATGTTAGAAGCGCGTTCTATGGCGAAATTGCGCCATCCAAATATTATTGAGGTTTACGAGGTAGGATCTGTACCGCAGAATTACTTTACCATGGAGTATATCGATGGTTATTCTTTAAGTTCTGTGCTTAAAAATAGTATATGGAAGTTTAGTTATCAACAAATAGCAGAAATTTTTCAACAATGTTCACAAGCTCTAGAACAAGTTCACAAAGCAGGTATCGTGCATCGAGATATAAAACCGGCAAACATTATGCTAACTCGAGAAAAAAAACCAGTACTCATGGATTTTGGTCTAGTGAAGATTATGGATAATGATTTTTCTCAGAGTGATGGTATTCTAGGAACACCGGCTTATATGCCACCAGAGCAAGCACTAGGACAACCGGTAAATCACAGCGTTGATATATATGCACTGGGAGCAACTCTTTATCAAGTAATGTGCCAACGCCCTCCTTTTCAAGGCTCTAGCTTTGTTAATATTGCTTGCCAAATTATAGAAAATGATCCTGTAGCACCGCGTTCTTTGAACCCAAATATCCCTGTTGATTTAGAATCTATATGCCTTAAATCCTTGGAAAAGTTAATTTCTCAACGTTACAAAGATGCAAAATCTTTAAGCAAAGATCTTAAAAACTTTATCGAAAATCGCCCAATTATTGCTAAAGCTGCCACGAAAAGAAGCCTTGTAAAAAAATGGATTATGCGAAATCAAATTGTTAGTGCTATGGCTTTTTCTCTTTTTATTACAGTGGTTTTTGGAATAACGATGATAGTTATTAGCTGGCAAAAAGCAGAGAAAGATAAAATAATTGCGCAAATAAAAGAGAGAGAAATAAAAGAAGCACTAAATTTTGCAAGAAAAACTCAAAAACAAATAGAGTTAGCTCAAGTAAAAGAGCAGCAAATATTGAGGGAAGTTAAATTAGCTAATAAAGAGAAGACAAAAGCGTTATATGAAACTCATATAAAGTTGGCTTACGAATTTCAAAGAGAGAATTATTACAACCAAGCTCGAAGAACAATACAAAACTTTAGATTGAAGGTTCCGAGGTACAAAAATTATGGTTGGGAGTGGAAATGGCTTGTTCAAAAATGTTTCCAAGAGGTTTACAATATTGATATTCAATCTATAACTGAGTTTGTGCTAAGCAATAACAATAAAATATTGGCTGTTGCTAGATGGGGAGAGGTTATTTTATATAAAATAGATCCAAAAAGCTTTCAGTGCAATAAATTATGGACAAAACATTTTAAACATGATAATGTCAGCAGTTTTGCTTTTAGTCCAAGAAATGAGTTTGTAGCTATTCTGACAAAGAAAACAAAGAACAATCCCCTCAGTAAATTAATAGTGCTGGAAGTTAAAACAGGGAAAATAATCAAGGTTCTTTCTTCTGATAGTGATGGAATTAGTTGTGCATTTCACCCTTCAGGTAGAATTGTTCTTTGTAGTTATCGAGGAAAAGAAGAATATTTACCTAGTAAAAAAAATACCAAAGACATACGAAACATAATTCTTTGGGATATTTATAGCGGTAAAAAAATAAAAGAGATAATAACTTCTGTAGAAAATTTTAATGCTGCTGTTTTAGATGTAGAATTTTCTCCTAAAGGTAAAATTTTCGCAAGTGTAGGTGAAGATACGTTTGTAAAAATATGGGAAACGAGAACTGGTAAACTGATAAGAAAATTATCTAGCCACACAACATCAGTAAATCAATGTAAGTTTAGTCATAGTGGTAAATTATTAGCTACATCTAGTAATAAAAACATTATTATTTGGAGAGTTGCCGATGGAAAAAAACTAAAGATATTTAATGATCTCGGTGATGCCCTAAATGTAGCGTTTACCAAAAACGATAAACTTTTGGTCTCCGGTGGAAGAGATGGCACTCTAAAAGTTTGGCAAGTAGCTACAGGCAAGAAATTAAAGACCTTTTTTGGCCATATTGGTGAAATTTTAAATTGTTTTATTACAGACAATGATTATCTTATTTCTGCAACCAATAATACAAAAGAACCTATTAAAATTTGGAATTTAAAAAAACTCGAAAAAAATCCGATAACCCTCCCTAGACAATCTAATGAAATTATTCACTGTAAATTCAGTCCTAGTAACAAAATAATATCTACAGTCACTAAGTTAGCAACTACACCCATGTTTTGGAATAGTAATAATGGTAACAGGTTTCTTGCTAGTTTTGATAGCCGCTTGTTTAGTTTATCTCATGGCAGCATTCTCCCAGATGATGATAAAATATTTTTGCTTACAACAGCTCTTAAACGGGCAGGAATTTATAGTTTAAAAAGTAGCAAACAATTACTAAGACTCTCTCTTGACTTTAATTCTACTTCTGGCAATTTAAGCGCTGATGGAAAACTTGCAATGGCTATAGGATGGGAAGGAGAAATAGCACTTTGGAAAACAGCTTTTAACAAAAATGAATATAACTTAAACAGAAAAACTTTTATCAAAACCCATTGGGAAAAACGTTCTCTTCGATTTTGTGCTTTCTCTCCAAATAATAAATTTTTTGCTGTTGTTGGAAAGAATAGAGGACCAATAGGGTTTTGGGGTATAGATGACGCAGGTAAAGTTACTGTAAAACCACGTTTATTACAAGGAAATTATCAGTGTTTTAGTTTCAACAAAGACCCAAACAATATAAAAATTGTGGCGGGTGAAGGAAATAGCATTGATTTGTGGAATCTCGTATCTAGAAAAAAACTTTTTACTTTTTACGGACATACCAAAAAGGTTAACAGCTGTATTTTTATTCCAAATAAAAACAGAATCATTTCTGCCAGTGATGATCATACAATTAAAGTGTGGAAAATACCGAAAAAAGGAGACAAAACGAAAATAGTAAACACCTCTATTTTAACTTTTAGAGAACATTTCGCTGCTGTAACAACTTTAGCAATTAGCTCGGATGGCAAAAAACTTATTTCTGGAGACAGACAAGGCTATATTAAAATTTGGAGTGGCGAAGGTATACTAAAATAAATCAGTAATTAGTGACAACCTAACTTTGTAAATATGAATTGATATAACAATTTTATTGAACAATCATGAAAGTAATATTACAAGCGCTTTGCACTGAATAAAACTCAGAACTAAGTGTCCAAGAAAGGAATAACCAAACGTTTTTTGCGTACTACAGAATAAAAGTGAAATGAGAGGTAGTATCACAAATGAAAATACTAGCAACCAATCACCAATAACTACAGTTAAAAACCAAATAGGCAATATCAACCATTTGTACTGGTTATAAATGTCATAGTGCACCCAAAGAACGAATTCTACTGCAAAAAACAAATGCAAGTATATTGTTATTCTTTGTCTATTCTTTATAATAGTTCTTACAAATTTCATTATATTTCCAATAAAAGGATTATTTATGGCTGTTTTTTTATGGTTGGAATTTTTTCATATAATCATACTGTCGGTATTTTATGTACTATGCGCTATTTTACTAACTAAAATGTCTTGGAAATTCTGTGTTGGCAAGTTACTTTCTGATGAAAGTCACTGGTCTGAGAAGGCAAGGATTCTATTTTCTGCTCGCGTAGGTGCAGGTTCTCTTGTCGTTGTTTTTCCTGTTGCAATTATAACTATTTTCTCTACTTACAGATATCAAATATATGAAATAACACCTTTAATTTTAAAATTGTGGTGGTTTTCGGCGATTGCTTTGTTTGCATGTATTACGACATCTTCAAAAATATATCGTTTATATGTTGCTACTTCTCAGGTAAGCACTATTAAATCTTTAGGTTCTTCGTGGTTGTTGTTATATCCGCATTTACTTGTTGCACTTATTTTCATGGCAATGTGTTTTTTGATACCACAGAGTTATTTGTGGTTGTGGATTGTACTATTTGCAATGTGTACTTGGCTTATGATCACTAAATGGTCTTTGATGATAACTAAGTGGTTGAAACTCATAATTCCAGCACCGCAATTGCAAGAGATGCTACCGAGTGATAAGAACATCACCACTTATCTTTTCTATCACAGATCTGCAAATGCTTTTGCAATGACAATGTGCGGAGCTATTTGTGTAAGTGAGAAACTTTACCGTTTATTAGATCGCGCTCAATTAGAAAGTATTATGTTACACGAATACCAACACTTTGAGAAAAAGCAAAACACCGCGCGTAGCTTTTTTTGTGCAGTACCTTTTCTTTTGGTGAGTAGTTATTACATACTCTCTGTTTATGAAGTGTCTCTTTACTGGATGATCCCGATTTTTCTTTTGATTATTGTGATAAAAAATATTGCTCTAAAAATCTTTGTTCGTGAAGAACAGGAAATAGACGCTTTTGTTAGCGAAAATATGGATAACAAAGCGTATGCTTCTGCTTTAGAAAAAGTACATGAAGTTAATCTTATTCCTGCGGTCGTGACAAAAAACCTCACTCATCCACATTTATATGATCGTATGTTAGATTCTGGAGTTACACCAGATTTCTCGCGTCCAGCACCTCCGCCTAAAAACCACAAAATGATTTTCGTCATTTTTTTAGCGGTAATGTTACTAGTAACACCTCAAATACTCTCCGTTTTTTTGAGAACCAGTGGCAGTTTAAATGGTGTGTATGGCCATATGATTGCAAATGGAATTGGCACTAGGAATGTTTATCAATTGGCAAATATACACTTCCAAAATAAAAATTATAGTACAAGTGCTATGATGTTTGGAAAAATAAGTGATGAAAATTCAAACTATGGTGATTATGCCGTTGCTCTAACAGCGCAAAGTTATGCTCTTGCAGGCAATATAAATATGGCTCGTATATACTGGCAAAAAACTAAAGCTAGGATAGTAACTTCGCATACACTACAACACGAAGAGAAATGGCTTGCGGATATTGAAAACTTAATTGAATCCAAATGATAGTACGTTAGGCTCTAATTTAAAAAAATAATCACAATGATTGCTGCTGATGAAATACCTAAAATATTAACGAGATCATTGTTTATCCAGACAAATCCTCTTATACGCGTTTGGTGCTTTTTTTCCGTTTCATTACCATTTTCATCACGATAGACTACTTGATAAAAAGCACCGAGTATTGAATCAACAATACTGCCGAGAAGACCGGATACAGTTATGATTGCCATTAATTTAAAATTACGATAGTCGTAAATCATGACGGATGGTAACACTACAAAAGCAGAGCCTAATAAAGAGTAAACAAATCCCATACTACTGACAGCACCTGATGTTCCCTTGGGAACGCGGGACAAAGTACGTAGAGATATGGGATCTTTTTTGTTGAGAATGCCTAATTCTGTTGCCCAGGTGTCAGCGTTAGCTGCTGCAAAACTAGTGATAGTTGCCCATAGAAAAACGTTATTGTCGGTAAAGAAATAAACGCATGCACAAATAGTACCAACCCCTCCATTTGCCAATACTTGAAAAGCGTCACGATGACTTGTTTTCTCAAATTTTTCCTCAGCGTCATACTTGTCTTTTTTACAAAGGCGACTTAGTAAAGACGATGAAATGAAGAATAACAGTAGTGCAATAATACCCATTTCGCCTGCGCAAAATACAATAACACTTCCTAATATCATTGCGGCAATAGCTCCGTCCCCTGTTAGCGATTTTTTTTGGTATGCAACGATAACAATTATCCACGCTAATAAAAATAGGAGAATGATCGCAAAAAACTGCGAAAACAAAATGAAGAAAAAAACCACAAGAGGAACACTTAAATTATCGAAACCATATGGAGTGCTTATTTCAAGTAAAGTAGCGATTATTGCTATTTTGAGGCTAAGAATAATTGAGATATTTGTTGTTGGTAGACAGATATAAGCAATGATAAAACTTACAACAAACATTGTGCTACTACCAAGAATTGTTTTGTTGCTGCCAAGCACAGAAAACGATTTTTTACCCCAATTTTTTCCGAAAACAGCTGCTAAGCCATCGCCATAACCTAAAATTAGCACTGCAATAAGAGCAGCGTTTTGTTGTTGTTCTTGTCCCCAACTGAAACAAACAAGAACAAGCAACGTTGCAGCGTAGTATACTGTTCCTAAATCTTCTTTGCCTTTACTACGCTCAATGCTTTTTACCAATTTCCAGCGATAAGAAGCATAGTTGAGAATTATAAATAAAATTGTTGGTAATAATGCGTAAAATTGATTTGTGACTAGCCAGCTAGCGACAATCCACCAATGACACACGCCTATATGAATAAATTTTCTGGCGTTTTCGTGTTGCCAATTACCTTTTATATATAGAAGTTCACCACTAACAACGATAGCCACATTGAAAAGAATGGAAATCGCGCTGTAGGAAAATTGCGTTAAGTCAAAATACATTACAAAAACTCACCTGTGCGAATTTTACGCCGCAATAGATCAGAAAAGCTGTGTGCTGAATTTTCTGTCTTTTGAAAATTATCTTGCATAATACTATCATAATTATCCATTGCGATTTTTACACTTTTAGAAAAAGGATGGTAGTCTGTAGCCATGACAAAGTCAATATCTTGAATTTCCTGAGCAATATCTTGGTATATAGGAACATCCAAACCTTTTGCCGTTAAGATACGCGCTACTTTGACTTTTTCTGGCATCTCTTGCTCTATTTTTGTGCATGTAGCAAAGATAATTTTTTGTTGTCGATTGCGATTAGCAGAAAAACCGAATAATCTACAGATTAAAGGACGAATATCATAAACAGTACAATGAGTTTCATTGTCATAAAATGGGCAAGCATTCCACTTTACTTTGTTTTGTTCTACATTGCGTTTGTATAATTTGTGTTTTTCAGGGTGATTACGTAGATATTTTGCTAGTGGTACCGCCTCTAAAACCGAAATATATGGCTCAAAACGTTTGCAACATTCTCCACAGTTTACAATACAAGATACGCAAGTTTTCTTTTTGAGGTTATCAACTTGGTTTTCTATTTTTTCGTAGATCGCTGTTAGTTTATTTATTTTTTCTTCCATTTTTTTGTTACCAATCATCAATTTCTTGTTCGGTATTTTTTATAAACAGCAATGCTTCATCTAAACTACATACTTCAGCGCCAGGTATGCGCCCCGCTTTATTTAATTCGTCTAATTCTGTTAGATCAGAAAAATATTCACTTTGTTTTAGTATTACTTTTGCTTTGTGCCCTAGTTTCCCTTTAGCGAGAAGTTGTGCCTCGCTATGATAACGAATAAGAAAAAAAACACGCTTTGATACTAAACCTTCGATAGCGTGAGCTCCTGCCGCGGCATGATGTTGAGGGTCAAAGGCTTTACCAATGTCGTGAAGTAAGGCCGCTTGTAAAAACTCAACATCATAGCCATGCCATTCTTTCGCTAATTCAAAGACTTGTAAAGAATGGTACAACATATCTCCTTCAGGATGTGAAGAGTTATGTTTAATATCTTCAAGAGGAAGGAGCAACATTTTAAATTCATTATACTTATCTACAGATTCTCGTAAATTTGGACTCTCGTAAAAGTAAATTAAGCGTTGTAATTCATGGCGCACTTCTTTATTTGAAGGAACGTTTTCCTTGTGGAAAAAGCTTATACCTAAACTTTGCGCCGCTCTTTTCTTGGCAATATAGTAATCAATTTCTTGCTGTGCGTGTAACATCTTTGCTGCTTCTAGAGCAATAGCTCTACGATTATTATTTGTTTTATTCATATTAGTTAGTGCAGGTTTTCACCTGGAATATATTCAATAAACACTGTAAGACTTCCACCGCAAATATCGCCATCTTCAACGCCTACTTTATCATTGAGATGACAGGTAGCAACACAGCTCTCGTGTGTTTCAAGAAGAACATCTAAAGCTTGTTGACGTATTTGCGATTCGACACAACCACCACCTATGGTTCCCACTGTTTTTCCATTTGGGAAAATAGCCATCTTGGCTCCTGTTTTTCTAGGAGTAGAACCTCTGGCGGAAACTATAGTGATTATAACACAATCTAGATGAGCATTTCGGTATTTTTGAATATTTTTATATAACTCTGTATGCATTTAACTATCCCACTGCAAAATTTTCTTCGACACTAAACTTTTTTTCAGATGTCGAAATTGTGTTTTGAGAGATTGTGACCACTGCCCACCTCTATTTTGAACGCTGGTGATTTCGGCGATAATACTAAGAGCAATATCTTGTGGCCGATCTCCACCTATAGGCAAACCAATAGGTGCATGAATAGAACTTAATTGTTCACGTGTGTAACCTTGTTGTTCTAAAAGTTTAAAAACACCTTCTAGGCGACGTAGGCTTCCTACCATGCCAATGTAAGCGTGCGCTTTATTTAGCAGTATTTTTAAACATGTGCTATCGAATGTGTGGCCACGAGTAATGAGTACGTAATACGTGTGTTTATTTGTCGGTAAGGTAGATAATGCTTCGCAAAAATCTTCTGCAATTACATTGTTTGCTTCAGGAAAACGTTCGCTATTTGCATAGTCAGGTCGATCGTCAATGACACAAACATCAAATCCCATTAATTTTGCTAACTGGTGCAGAGGCAATGCAATATGACCTGCGCCGAGAATGACTAGCTTTTGTGCTTGGGGAAATACTTCTACAAAAGCTTTTGTTTCTCTTGTATTGTTATTAGCAATACGCAATTCACAGGAATGATTGTCTTCTAGAATTTCGCGAGCAGCATTAATAAAAAACAGATCTAAATTAGCGTTTTCAATTATAGAAAAATGTTCGGTCTGAGTCACAACGGTGACCATTCCCAAAGGAATATCGAACGAACCTTTTTCATAAACATGAATGCAAGCAAAAGGTATTTGTTCCTTGGTAAATTCAATGACTTTGTCAACAAGATGCATAAAATCCTCTTTTACTCTATTTTATATTGCCATAAATGTATTGGCTTTAGTTTTTCAATGGCTAGTTCGTTGTTTACTTTATACCCAAATATACTCTCTGTAAGTTTTTGCGTTTTTTTCTCTAAATAAAGTTCAAATAACCATTGTGGTATTTTTTGACGAAAATGTATGCTACAGTCTAAGAAGTGTTCAAAAATGCGTATATCACGTGTTACATATATTTCTTCTCCAATGACTGTATCGTAAAATTTAATGGTGTTCTTGTTGTGTATCGTCAAGTTTTTGGTGTTAGGTTTTTCAATTTTCATATCCCATAAACGTATGGTTGTATCAAAAGAAGCCGAGGCTAAAACATCTAACTCTTTGATATAAACTAAGGAAGTTACTGCGTTTTTGTGTCCCCGAAGTATGCGCAAAGTTTTTTGAGTATTTAAATTCCATAAACGTATTGTTTTATCTATAGAAGCCGTAGCAATTACATTTTTAGAAAGATAAGTAACAGAAGATACTGCTTCTGTATGACCTGTTAAACTATATTGTTGTTGACCGCTTTGCAAATTCCAAATACGAATAGTTTCGTCATCAGAAACCGAAATCATCGACTGATTATCAGAACTAAAAACAATTTGATTAATAACATCTCTGTGGCCAGAAAAAGTTTTTATATGCTCCCCTGTTTTATAGCGCCACAAGCAAATAATTCCATCATGTCCTGCTGATGCTAACATCGAACCATCAGAATTAAAGCTAACAGTGGATATTTTGTCTTTATGTCTACGTAGAGATCTCTTTATTTTTCCATTTTTGATATTAACTATTTGTAAAATATTTTTATGAGTACTTAAAACAATATATTTGTTGTCTGGAGTAAAAGTAATGGTTCGAAAATTCCATTGTTTATTTACAAAAGATGTCAAAAGACTTCCTGAGTGTACGCTCCAAACGTTTACACGTCCAGAGGTTGAAATTGTCGCAATTGTAGAACCATTAGAGCTCTGTGCTGTTTTTAAAATCAAATCTTTCTGCCCAGGGAAAGTACGTAAAGTTTTACCTTTACCTATATCCCAACTGATAATTTGTTTATCTATAGAAGTTGAAATGAGTGTCTTGCCAAAATTAGAAAGATGTACAATGCCATTTTTGTGTGCTTTGAGTACACGAAATTTTTTATGATCGCTAACACGCCACATTTTTACACTATTATCATTTGAACATGAAGCCAATATACTACCATCTTTGTTATAACGTACACAATGTACTTGACTGTTGTGTCCCTTTAGGGTACGAATTCTTTCTCCAAGATTTATATCATATATTTTAATTGTATTGTTGTAATCATAGCAACCAAAAGCGATAGTTTTTCCGTGTGGAGCAAAATCTAATTTCGATGCGACATTATTTACTAATAAACTTTTGACTTGTTTGCCAGTTTTTACGTTCCAAATTCTTATGGTGCGATCTAGAGAACTAGTGGCTAATAAATTTCGCTGCCGATTAAAAGCCAAGCTGTAGATAATATTGGTATGACCGCGTAATATTTTACTTGGTTTTCTTTGCCCTAATTTCCATATTTTTACAGTTTTGTCTAAAGAGGCAGATGCCAATCGATTATCAGAGAAAAACTTAACGCAAGTTATTCCAGTATCGTGTGCCTGAGTTGTAAATATCTTCGAAAGCGTTTTTACATTCCAAACTGTTAGCTTACCGCTTACATGGGCAGCAGCTATATTTTTGCCATCGATAGAACAAGAAATGGATAAAGCAATTTCATCGAGCAATATTTCATTTTGTTTTTGCCAGGTAGCAGTGTTCCAAACAATAATTTTTTGGCCAATAGCGGAAAATAAATACTGCCCATCGTTTGTAAATTCAATAGCACGAATGATTTTCTCATTATGATGTAAGTCAACGATTTTTTCTCCAGATTTACTATTCCAGATACAAATGACTTTTCTTGTACAAGAAGCAAGAATCTCCGTTGTGGGTGAAAAAGCTACTTGTTCAAGACTTCCCACCGTATAATTCTTGGGTGTAATCTTCTTTTGCGCTGATATACTCCACAATTCTGTACTAGCATTCTTTCCTGTGAGTATGAATGTTTTTCCATTAGGATTTGTTTTTATTCTGTCATAAGAAGAACTTGAAATCGAAAATTGTCCCACAAGTTTTTTAGCTTCGATATCCCACAAGGCAATTGTCTCATCTTTTGCTATAGATATAAGTTGATTGTTATTTGCGATGTAATCTAAATCGTAAATAGCATCGGTATGACTGCCTAGGATATCGATATTATTGTTTTTCAAATTCCATAGTCGAATAATGCCATCTTCGGAAGCAGAAGCAAGTAAACTGTTTTTTAGTGCTATTATTTTTGTTACTGGTTTGTTGTGACCCTTTAAAAGACGATGATTATTCTCTTTCCAGTTCCAGAGATAAATGTTGTTTTGTTGGTTAACAGCAATAATATGAGGAGTAACAAAAGCGATAGTGGTGATTTTTCCGTCAATATTCTTTAAAATAGAACTATTGTCAACTAGATCCCAAAGAAATAATTCGCCGCTTTCTGAAGCAGAAACAAGTCGCTTCTTCGAACGAGCGATACAAGTTATTTGTTCTTTGTGTCCATTTAGAACACTTACAGAATCGCTTTGTTCTAAATTCCATACTCGAAGGCTTTTATCTTTAGACGCAGAAATAATAGTGTTGTCATTAACGAAAACAGTAGCAGTTATACCTTGAGAGTGTCCATCGAAAATCCGTATTTGTTTCCCTGTTTGCGTATCCCACAAGCGCACAGTATTGTCCTCTGCGCCTGAGGCGATATATTTTCCGTTTTTACTATAAGAAAGGGTATTTAGTGTCCATTTGTAGATGTGAGGTGTTTGCCAAATAATCGGAGAATGAAGTAAAGCTAAACGAATAAGTTCTTGGCTTTTTTGCTTGATGTGTTTCTGATGAGGAACATCTCGTACATATTCAAAAGCTAAGCCTGCGTAAACACCGCAGTAAGCATATAGAGAAGAATCTTTCGTTTCTTGCGCTTCATGATAATTTTCTTGTGCTTTGCGTAATGCAATATTAGCTAAGTTGACCAAAGCATTATCGCGTTGAGTTGTATTAAGGTCTTTTTGCTTTTCTAATTCTTTGGCTCGTGCGATTGCCATACTACTCGATTGTTCTGCGCGTTCTCGTGCATCGATAGTTTTATTGTGGCTTTTATTTATAAGCCAAATTCCCGAAGCCAAAGTAGAAATAATAATAAGCACTGCTGCTACTAAAGCATGGCGCCATACTTTAGCCATTCGCAAAGAACGAATAGTTTTTTCTTTGGCGATCTTGATTTGTTTTATTAATTGTTGTCTTTTTAAAAAATCCTCTATTTCAAGTGCTTGTGCTTCTGCTAATCCTAAGTCTCTATTTTGTATAGCTGCTGTTGCGTAGGAAAAACGCGCTGCGAATTGCCCAGATACCGCATCCTTGTTCTCGCTCCATAACTTAATAGCTTGTTGAAAACCAGCTAATGCTTTTGCAAAATCGTCGTAAATGCGGTTGCGTTCAATATTTGTTTTATTCACAATCTGTGATTCGCGTATATTTTCATTGCAATGTTCTAATAATTCAAGAGACTGCTGCGAAATAATAACACTTTCGCGGTGTTGTAGAAAATCTTGCAAAGCTTTTTTGAAATCACTAACATTTTGATAGCGACGCTTAATACTTTTTTCTAGAGCTTTGGCGCATACTTCGCGAATTTCTTGTGGAATATCGTCATCAAATTCGGGTATTTCATTACAGGAAAGATATATTGATGCCTTGATATCTTTTGCTTTGTGAGGTGACTTTCCCATGAGAATTTCATACAATATTCCTCCGAGAAGATAAACGTCTGTCCATGGTCCTATTTTCTTACCTTTACCTTTTGCTAATTCAGGAGGCATGTAACTGGGGGTTCCCATTGGAAATTCAACATCTTCAAAGTGTAAAGTTCGTACTTGAGAAGCGCGCGGTGTCGTGATATCAACAGCAACTCCCCAATCCATGACAAAAACTTCTCCAAATTCTCCGACCATGATATTTGCCGGTTTTAGATCGTTGTGAACAATACCTTTATTATGAGCAAATGCAATAGCGTTGCACACATTTTGCAAGATTTCAAGATGGGCAATTAGATCGTATTCGTCGGCTTTTTCGCGTTGACTTCGTGTAAAAGGATGTAATAATTCGTGCCAAGAACCTCCCTTGATTAGCTTCATTGTAAGCAATAATTCATCATTATCACCAACACCCATATCGTATACTGGAATAATATTAGGGTGGTCAAGATAGGCTGTTACCATTGCTTCTGAAATAAATTTTTCTTTTTGATAGTCATGTTTTGCCATTCGCGGCTGTATAGCTTTTAAGGCTATTTCGCGTTGTAAATTTTTTTGTATTCCTTTATATATAACGCCCATACCACCACTGTTTATTTTTTTTTCAATAGCACAATGTTCAATAGAAGGGTAGTCACGCATTATCTTTTCTAAACTAGAACTTTTTCCACTTACTGTAAACTCAGCTTCTGCATTTGGTTCCTGTTCTTGATTTTCAGAATAGAGAATAGTTTTTTCTGAAGCAAAATTTGCGTTGATTTTAGGATTAGCACTTAAAGCTATTCCTAGAGTAAAGGATTTGTCGACATCAATTGCTTTTGTGTGAGAAATTTCTTGGAGTTGTTGCCATTTTTCGTATACTCCGTCTTTATCCCAACTATGAGGTTTCGTTTTCACCTTTTCAACGCGCACGGATTTGTCGTTTAGTTTATCTAACAAGCGTTGAGCTTTTTCATAATCAGGATTAAGTTTCAATGCTTTTTGCAATGAATCCTTTGCTTCGTCATACTTACGCAATTTAGTTAAAATCATTGCGTGCCTAGTGTAACAAGAAGCACTTGATTGTATGGCAATCATTTGCTCTATGATCTTAAGTGCTTTTCGCCATTTATGTTTTAAAATATAACGATCGCGCTCGCGGCGTAATATATCTAATTGTTCATTGTCTATTTTCATTATCTTCCTGATATTTAGCGTCTATAAAGAACATCATTGAAATACCTGTAAACACTGTAGCTCTTAGCGAGCGTACCATCAATTAGGTCATGAGCGTGACTTTATCCGTTTGTAGTTGTTACTGTGTTTAAAGAAAAATAGCTTCTTTTTCAGAGAATAAACGGTGGTACAATCACGATAGCAATTACGAATTATATAGCGTAAAACAAATAAAAAGCGCGTTTTTTTCTAACGGATGGCACGCCTTTGTTTGATGCTAACTAGAGCAAGTCAAATTAAGTACATTGATTCATAAGTTTTTACGCACTATAACGCAGTTAATTTTGAGTGTTTAGCTAGGCACTTTGAAGGCGCAAAACCATAGTTTTATAACTGAAAAGTAACGACGCTGACGCTCAAAAGTACAAGTCAGAATGTGTAAATAATTTTGAATCAGTGTATTAAGTGACCTGCCAAAAGTATTTACCCATTGGCATTTGGTTCTTTTAATTTCTAGTGTGTTGTTCCTTAGTTACACAGTTATAACTGCGCGACTTCGCCTGGTGCACTAGAAAATAAAAGATCTGCGCTGAGTGAGTAACTTTTTTTGTCAGGTCACTTAGTTATAAAAGTACTGTATGCTGCGTTTCATAGATTTGATGATCAACCATTATTTAGATGGTAATTATTTTAAATTACATAAAGTATCAAAACCGCGATCTTGGCTTTTGACATCTAAGCATATACAAGCAATATCACATCCTCCAGACATCGACATTTCAACAGCTTGCTCGATGTTATAATGCTTCTCTATTGCTCCCATTTCCAAGTCGTCGGAAAGAATTAATCCTTTAAAACCGAACTCATTGCGCAATATGTCGGTAATTATCTTGCGCGAAAGAGTTGCTGGAAGATCAGGGTCGAGATGCGTGTAAGTTCCATGAGTTATCATGACTGCATCAACACCCGCAGCAATAGTTTCGCGAAATGGATGCCATAGTTGATTGCTCATTTCTTCTTTGGTCATGTTGATAACAGTACCGCGTTCGTGAGTATCGTGAGCAGCTGGACCAATTCCAGGAAAGTGTTTTGCCGTTGCTTTCACACCACCATCGTGCATACCTTTGATAAATGCTTTGGCCATTGTTGCCACAAGTTCGGGGTTTCCACCAAAGCAACGATCAAGCATACGCTTGTGCGATGTTTCCATAAAAATGTCAACAACAGGTGCGAGATTAATAGTGATTCCCCAATCACTTAAAGCTTCTGCAGCGCGTTTGCTATACTCGTACATTTTTTTGGGGTCATTCTCTTCTCCAAAAAGTCGTGGAGCAGGTAATTCAGGCAACGCTTCGGGAAAACGCACTACTCTCCCACCTTCATGGTCAAGAGCAATTTCTGTATCCTGCCCAATAAGTTCTTTTATTTCGCGAATCAATTTTTTTATCTGGACTGTGTTTTCATAATTACGTGCGAAAAGAATAACTCCCCACGGATTAATTCTCGTTAAGCGCTCTTTGTCTTCCGCTGTCAGCACTGCTCCAGGGAGTCCAATCAACATAGGTGCTTTACTCATCTTTTTCGCCTTCTTTTTTCGAAAATAACAATGCGACACCTATTGTCCAAAAAGTCCCGATAGGTAAAGCCCATTGCCAAGCAAGAGGTTTGTTCAACAGTGCTCCTTGAATGTCACTAAACGGAATAGGAAGAGCCCACTGTAAAGAATGAGGCGGGCCAAAAGGTTGTGGCACTGCTCCAGATGATGTCAACCAAATAACAACAAAAACACTAGAGACCATCGCACATAAGTTACCCATATCAGAAAATTTTCTTTTCGACAGTACAGCAAGGAGAAAAATTCCCAACAATGCTCCATAGAGATAACCAAATATGCGGAAGCCAAACCACAGAATAGACTCTACTCCACTGAATAACGATGCTACTCCTGCGAGAACAAAGGCAAAAATGGCAACAAACATGCGAGAAAGAGCAACCGAATTTTCATCGTCTTTATCATTGCGATTGAAATAACGCTTATAAATATCAACGTATGCTGTAGATGCCAAAGCGTTCAAAGCGGAGTCTAGCGATGACATTGCTGCAGCAAAAAGTCCAGCAACGAGTATTCCACGAAGTCCAGGAGCTAAGACACTCTTAATAAAATATGGAAAAATTAAATCATTACGTTTTTGTAAAGAATATAAAGGTGCTTGCATATCAGGTGTTACCTGGTAATAAACAAACACTGCAGCCCCTACACATAAAAATAAAAGCGTGATAGGAAAGTTTAGAATACCAGTAAGAAGTAACGCTCGTTGACTTTCTTTAACATTTTTACAAGTTAACATTCGCTGTACTAGATCTTGGTCTGTTCCTAAGGCGGCAACTCCCGTAAAGCAACCAAATAAAAAGCCAGCCATGAATGCTTTTGGGTTATTAAAGTTTAACCAATAATTAGCACTGCTTTGTTGAAAGCTATCGTGAAATACTGTAAACTTTCCATTTTCTGAGGCGATGTCCCAAAATTGCGAAAATCCGTCGGGCAATGTATAAATAATAGTTCCCAAAGCAATAGCTGCCGCAGCCATAAACAAAAAGAATTGTAGCATATCTGTCCAAATGACAGCCTTAATACCACCAGTAAAGGTATATAAAACTGCGACTGCTGCGATTGCCCATATTGCCTGATGTACAGAAACGTCAAATACAACGTGGATAGCAATAGCACATCCTGCCAAACGTACTCCACTACCGAGAATACGACCAACTAAGAAAAAGCCTGTTCCAGCATCCCTTGTTCTAGGACCAAAGCGCTCTCCAAGTAGTTCATACACTGTTGTAACTTGTGACCGATAATATGCGGTAAGCAGTAAAAAACAGATCACTAATTTTCCACACAGATCACCAATACCTAGTTGTAAATAGTAAAAGTCACCACCATAAGCAGCTCCTGGTACACCAATAAACGTTAATGCTGACAATGAAGTTGCATAAATAGATACCATGACAGCCCACCATGGCATACTTCGACCTCCAAGGAAATAATCCTCGGTATTTTTTTCTTTGCGTCCACTCATAACTCCGATTATTACTAAAATAATCGCGTATACAGCAAGAATGGCCCAATCGATATAAGCTAAGTTACTCATGTTTATTCTCTTTCGCAATATCTTGTTCAATGTGCTTTATCATATTTTTTCGCATCACAGTGCAAGTTGTTAGTATTCCAGAAAATGTTGCTCCAGCAACACCATCGCTAACAATATCTTGGCCCGTCATAAATAAGTTTTTGACAGGAGTTTGCGGGCGTAACCATTTTAACGTAAAACGTTCTGGAGTATGGTCAAGTCCGTACATTTCACCTTGATGGTAGTTTGTAAAGTGTCGAATCGACAACGGAGACGACAGTTCGTAATAATCTACTTTATCTTTTAACTGCGGGAAATGTTCGAATAACTTTGTAAACAACCGCTCACAAAATTGCTCCTTAAAATCATCGTATTCTTTACCACGCTTACGCCATGGTTTTTCTTCCCATTTCTTAAACCAATCGTAAGGAGCTAGAGTGATTATTTCAATAGTTGATTTTCCTGGATAACGTTCATTCCATTGTGGGTCTTTTGTAGAAGGAAACGATATATACACAACAGGAAAATCCTGAGTGTAATCGTTCAGGTAATTATCAACGTTTTTAGCATGATCATAGCTAGGAAAAATCCAATAGTTACTTTTAGGTAAGCCAAGAGCTTGTGGATCTCCTTTTAAGCCAATAAATAAGTCCATGTAGGAATTAGAAGGAGTGACTCCTTTCAATTTTTTCTCAATATCAAAAGAATGGTCTACCATACGAAAAGTATTGAGAGCTCCTGCACCACTGATAATCTTTTTAGCAAAAATTTCATCGCCGTTTTCAAGTCGAACTCCGATTGCTTGGTTGCCTTTTGTAATAATTTTTTGGACCCCAGCTTTTGCAAAAACTTGTCCTTGGTTTTTTTCGATTGTAGCAACAATACTTTCCGCTATTTTACGACAACCACCAACAGGATAAGATCCTCCTCCTATGTAGTGACTTGCTACAAGTGCATGTATTCCAAAACTACTTTTCTTAGGTGGTAAACCGTAGTTTCCCCATTGACCTGTGAGAACTGAAATTAACTTTTCATTGTTTGTCAATTTTCGTAAATGTTCATAGGTTGTTTTTTTTGATAGTTTTCCAAATTTTCTGGTTAGAAAGGGTCGCGTTAAAATAGCTAGTGGTCCTGGGATAATTTTCTGTAAAAAAAACGTTGAACGACAAGAAGACCCAGTGGTTATGTCTTTGATATACTGATCAATGGCTTCTTGTTCTTCTGGGAAATCAACGCAAAGACTACTTTGAAATTTTTGAGGATCAGAATAATAACAGTACGAACGATCGGGAAAAAAAAAACGATCGTATATTTCTCCCATATGAGACCAATTGAGTTTGTAATCGCTAACATAATCAAAAATTTGGCGCAATGTCGCTTCTGGATTATGTACTTGCCCGATGTAATGCAAGCCAGTATTCCATTCATATCCTCGGCGTTTAAATGTATGAGTGAATCCGCCTATCTCGTAATGCTTTTCTAGCATAAGTACTTTTTGACCTGCTTTAGCGAGAATTGCGGCTGTAACTAAGCTACTAATCCCAGAACCAACAATAATAACATCGAAGTTGGAGTTTAATTTTTGTTGTTGATAAAACGTCCAGCGCATTACTCTTCCTTACATATACATTCCACCGTTAACGGCGATCACTTGCCCTGTAATGTAGCTGCTTTTCGATGAAGCTAAAAAGCCTACAACTGCTGCCACTTCTTCTGGTGATCCGATTCTTTTCATTGGAATATGCGGAAGAACTTTTTCCTGATCAACATGCGCGACCATTTCGGTACCGATAAATCCTGGAGCCACGACATTTGCAGTAATTTTTCGCGAAGCAAGTTCTATTGCTAGAGATTTAGTTGCAGCAATAATTCCACCCTTAGAAGCACTATAATTCACTTGTCCTCTCATTCCCGCTTGCCCAGAAGTAGAAGCAATAGAAATAATACGACCATACCTTTGTTTCACCATGCGTTTGCTAATAATTTTTGTGACATAAAAAAAGGCGTCTAAATTTGTACTAATCACATCGCTCCAGTTTTCTTTACTCATCCATACAATGGAGTTGTCGCGAATAATACCAGCGTTATTGACGAGTACTTCAATGCTTTGTTTTTTCTCTTCAAAAAGAGGTAGTAAGTTTTTGTCCACTTCTGTAGGATTTGCGACATCAAACTTTAAAAGAGAGGCACTTCCACCTTGAGTTTCTATTAATTCTTTCGTTAGATTTGCAGCTTTATCATCACTGTGGTAATTAATCATTACATGGTAACCCGCTTGTGCAAGATCAACACTAATCGCGCGACCAATTCCTTTACTTCCCCCTGTTACCAGAGCATTTTTTTTATCTTCCATTTTTATGTCCATATCATAAACGATTTGTAAACACCATTACTTACTTTTACATATAATACTTTGCGGATCTCTTTGTTGACTTGTCCTTTTACCACATGATCATCGATATGTCGAGGTAATTCTCCTCGTTGAAGTATTGCTAAAATAGAGGTAAATACTTCACCACTACTCGTAGGATATGATGGATTTTCTTCGTGACCAGTAATGGATATATCATAGTTAAATTCTGACTTTGCTAGTGATGCGTCGGAGGAAGGCAGTGCACTTAACCATAAAATATCGACATCTCCACCCATTACTGTTGCGATTTCTTTAAAATATAAACTTGCTTGCTGTTCACTGCGTATAGATCCACATGTTTTTAGCGTTTGAATGTATGGTCCTGTCTCATGATTTTCTTTCAGTAAAAAACATGAAACTCCACAACTAAAAATTTTTGGATAACGATTGTTTTGCGTATCTAAAACTGAAAAGCGAAAATAAGTATCTCCGCCCCCGACGAGAGCTAGTGCAGTTTGTCCACTACTTATGAGTAAAGTTGCTGCTTCTAAAGCTGTTTCTAAAGATTGATTTTCTTGGCTAATTGTTAAAGTAGGTCCCTGAACTTTTAGGGCAATCCCTAAATACCCCGCTGCTGTATTATGAACGCTATTGTGAAATTGAGTAGGAGACAAGAAAACAGGACCTTCATTGTTCTCAACAATTGAGAGTAGTAACTTTTCTGTTGTTTCTAATTCTCCCCATCCTGTGGCCAAAATAATGGCTAGATTTTTACTATCGTAAGTAACGTTTTGTAAGCATCGAGAGGCACACAAAACAATCATTTGTGTAAGGAAACTCATACGCCGCCGCAGTCGTGAAGGGATTGTTTTGTTGTCGAATTTTTCGATACTGCGTACAACTTGTTGGTACTTTTGTTGAAAAAATTCTAAATTTCGGTGCTGTGTTTCGCAGTGATTTTCATTAGAGAAAAAATGTTTATAAAATTGCTCGAAATTTTCTCCCATTGGTGCAATGATTTCGTTGTGTACAATTGATATTTTGGGCTTGTCCATTAAACTCTTCCTAAGATCAAGCAGGTATTGTTTCCACCAAAAGCAAAGGAGTTTACCATTGCATAGTTAATTGTAGTATTGTCTCCTTCAGAAGAAATCATTCGCAAACTGCACTCTTCATCTAACTGTTTTAGTCCAAGAGTGGGAGGCAAATATCCACTTTTGATGCTAGAAAGTGTACATACAACTGCCATTGCTCCCGCAGCTCCTAAAGTGTGTCCAAAATACGATTTTAAACTATTCACGTAAATATTCCTAGTGTGCTCTTGAAAAACTTTATTGATTGCAAAACTTTCCGTACGATCGTTTATGATCGTGCCTGTTCCGTGAGCGCTGATATAATTTATTTTTTGCGGAGTTATTTTGCCTCCCGACAAAGCGCGGTTCATGGCTAAGCAAGCTCCGTTTCCTTCTGGATCAGGAGTACTCATGTGATGACCATCAGCACTCATACCTACACTAACGATTTCAGCATAAATTTTTGCCCCACGTTTTTGCGCGCTTTCTAGTGTTTCCAAAGTGAGAAATGCTGCTCCTTCACCCAAATTCATTCCTTGGCGATTTTTATCAAAAGGCGAACATGGTTGTGGTGACATTACTTTTAAACTTTGAAATCCGTAGTAAGTTAAACGGCACAGAGCATCTGCTCCCCCTGCAAGAACAAAGTCGCAGATTCCAAGCTGTATTTGCAAAAAACCATAGCCTATTGCATTTGCGCTAGAAGAACAAGCTGTTGAAAAAGATGTTACTGTTTCTAACTGATATTTTTGCGCTAACTTGTTTGCGAATTCTCCCACTGACAAAGCTTCATAATAGTTGAAATTTCCTTGCGATTTTTGTTGAGAACGCAAAGCAAAATCCTCTTCTAACTCAGGCATACCAATAGTAGAAGTACTAAAAACAAAACCGGAACGCTCTTTTTTTTCTAAACCACTGTCTGCTAGTGCTTCGTTACAAGCAATTTCTGCCAAATCAAGTGTGCGATAGTTAGAAGATTTTGTTAGCTCTTTCACTTGCGCTGCAGGGTAACGAGCGCAAGTAGAAAACGTTTTAACCGGTGTAATATTGTGTTTGCATGTTTGTAATGCAGGTAATAGCTCCTCAAAATTTTTCGCAATAGCATTTATTGTTCCTATACCAGTAATCACAACTCGATTCATGGAGATATCTCCCTTGGGATAAATTTTTTATTGGATATAGTGCGCGGTTCAACTTCCAAAACCTCAATTTCAATTTTAATTCCCATACGTGGATAGTGTATAAATGCTTTTTCGAAAAAAGGTTTATCATTTAGCTCATAATTAATCTCTTTGAGAATAGTAGAACATTTTCCAACTGTAATATTTCGCGATTTGTTTTGCGCATCAATTTTCCACGCGATCCAAGTATCACTAGCTCTCAAATAAGTGGTGTTATTATCTTTATCGATAAATACTTGGCTATCGTTTTTTATCATTTGTTGTGAAAGAAACAATAGCCGTATATCTGCTGCAATGTTTTGTAAAACATCATATTTTTCTAATTCGGCAAATGACTTAACTGTAACAAGAGGCTTGTTTGCCTCGTCGTATAAGTCAAATAATGTAATACCTATTTCACTCATTCCCAGTAATCGAAAATCGTTTTTCTTCACCATCAGGTAGCCGATAAGATCAATTTCATTGTTCTCGTTATTGTCAAAAGTGATATTAGTGATATGTTTTACGGTGTATTGTAAAGAATCGTTGGCGAACCACTGCGGTGTATCTATTCTTGTCGTTGCATTACCAAAATTTGGTATGTGACAACAACCACCTAAACATATTACAAAAAAGCTAAGAAGTATTCGATTTTTCAATTTTTTTCTCCGAATCATACAATAAAAAAAAATATATTTGCATATTGCGAGTTGTATTTATATAATAAATTTTTCCGTAGTGTCAATAGTTTTCAAAATTGAGTATATATCTGTTTGTCAAAAAACAAAGAAGCAAGCGTTACAAAAAATCTGAAGTTCTAGTTTCATACATAGTATTACAATGCATTATTGAATAGCAATTGCAAAAATCCGAATTATCTCTTGTTATATTGCCTGATACAGCAAACCTTTGCTTAAGATTTATGAAATTTCCTCTGTAAGATCTAAACGCTCCATACTCACCAAAGTTACATTGACTTACTGAAAGTAACTAGTAAGTAAATTCAAACATTTTTTAAATTAAGGCAATTCTTATGTCAGAAAAGCAACAAGGAACAGTAAAGTGGTTTAACGAGAGTAAAGGTTACGGATTCATTCAAAGAGAACAAGGCGATGACTTGTTTGTTCATTATTCAAGCATTATGGGTGATGGATTCAGAACTTTACATGAAGGCCAAAATGTAGATTTTACCGAATCTCGCGGTCCAAAAGGCCCTCAAGCTGAACAAGTACAAGTTACAGAGTAATTTCTCTATGCAATAAGCTATTGCAGTTAAACTGCAATAGCTTAGAACACTCTACATTTCTCACACCACCTCAAAGCTATTTAATTTTCTATCCCCAATCCACTCCAAAACTCAATATTTCCAAATACTAACGTTACTACCTAATAAAACTATGCACGCTAAAAAATTTCTTGGTCCTTAAAATAGTTGGAATTTTGTAAAAACCTAAAGTTTTTTTTTTTTTGCACTTGCAATTCTGTTATCTCATGTTGTAATTTATAAACACGTAACAAGTTTTTCTGTAGTGTCAATAGTTTTCAAAATTGAGTATATATCTGTTTTTTAAAAACAAAGAAGTAAGCGTTACAAAAAATCTAAACATAGTTTCATAATAGTGTTTATAATACATTATTGAACAACAATCGCAAAAAATCCGAACTATCTCTTGTTAATTGTCTTGTACTTTGCTAAAGATTTATGAAATTTCCTTTGTAAGATCGAAACGCTCATCCCATACTCACCAAAGTTACATTGACTTACTGAAAGTACCTATGTTAGTAAGTAGCTCCAAAAAAAATTTTTTTAAGGCAATTCTTATGTCAGAAAAGCAAACAGGAACAGTAAAGTGGTTTAACGAGAGTAAAGGTTACGGATTCATTCAAAGAGAACAAGGCGATGACTTGTTCGTTCATTATTCAAGCATTATGGGTGATGGATTCAGAACTTTACATGAAGGTCAAAAAGTAGATTTCATTGAATCTCGTGGTCCAAAAGGCCCTCAAGCTGAACAAGTTCAAGTTGTAGAGTAATACAGACTAAAATAGTTATTGCAGCATAAGCTGCAATAACTACTAAACACCAAAAACATCCTCTTCATATCCTCTCCTTCTCACTAATTCTCCTTAAATAACCAAAAACCTTGGAATAATCTATATTTTTAGGGCGTGTCATCATTCAATACAGATAAAAATATAACGGATTCATTTAATGATACGCCAGTAGTATTGAGCCCGAGCCCGCACCCGAAAACTTTTTGAGAGCGACAGAAAGTGATTTATTGGTTCAATACTAGTTTTTTGCGATGGAAAAAGAAACTTTGCTTCTTTGATAAATTGTTAGTGAGTTTCGGAAACGGGCTCGGGCTCGAAAAAGCACACAATATTTTGAATGATGACACGCCCTAGTCTATTAAAATTTTTTTTTGTTATTGATTTTATAACAAACCATTGTTATAATAATAAAAACAACAAAAACACACAATTATATTTTTTAAATTTATTTATAACAAATCATTGTTATAAAGGGAATAATCATGGACATCATACACAAAACTATCGACATAAAACTTATACAAGAATATTTCCAAGTAGCAAAATCGACAGCATACTACTGGCTTAAAAATGCGGTGCTAGATACTTTAGGTGATGGACGTTGTATTGCTTTGATTAATAGCAAATTCTACGTTCTAGCTAACAAAAGAAATCTTCCGGCATTTCACAAATGGATAACGAAAATCAATGGGAAAATAGTGATTAGTAGTTACCATCACACAGTGGTGAATCACTGTGAAGGAGTGTCGCAAAAAAGCCAACAAGCAATTGTTGATTACCTGACTTGTCACAATAGTTGGTTGAAGGAAAAAATACCATTTGCAATTATATATATGAATTGCGAAGGAAAAAAATATGTGAGAAACCTAAACTGGATTCAACTAGAAAAACTGTCAAAAACACATACAATTGCAACACGTAAGGGAAAAACAGTAAATCTACGTCAGTATTTACATCAATTAGCATACTACGATAATCCACGTGATCGCTATCTTCGCTATAAAGCGCTAGCAGCTTTGAATATTTTTCGCTAGGACAAAAGCCTTGGTATATCCAAGGCTTTTGTTTAACACATCTTTTATTTTCTCTCCTCGAACTATGTCAATTGCACTTTGATTAAGGCCAGTGACATTTATTGCGTTCTTCAATTGAAGTGACACTTTGATTTTATAGATATTACTAGAACCTATAAAGCCCGATACTATTCGCAGTATCATAATATAAAACAATGATATTTTAACATCTGTTGTTCTGAATGATAACACGCCTAGTTATTACTAGGTCACTTTAATTGGGTACCGCAATAAAATAGAAAAACAATTTTGTTTTGGATACTTTACTCCAGATAACATCACTCATGAAGCTAAATACCGAGATACTATAGTTCGTAAAAGAAAATCTCTAAATATTGGTTTGCGTACTTTACTAACAAAAGGATATAATTGTTAGAGTACCTAGAATCATTCATTAAATCACGGCATTAACGTTGTAAATCAAAGCCTAATTGAAAATAACTTAATTACAATGTTATTTCTGGGTTGATTAGGATCCGCGAAAATAAATTTCATAGATCTTAAGGCCTACTTAGATTACAATTTTCTGCTCATAAAAGATGGTGGTATATGTCCAACGAACAAAATCTCTTATTCCTCAAAGCAGCTGTAAAAAAAGGTTACTTGAATTCTGAACAAGCATCTTTTGTTTTATCTAAATGTAAAGATGTTCATGCTTCATTGCGCACTCAACTTCATGATAACCAATTACTTTCTCAACAACAGATTTTAGAAATAGAGCAATTTTTACAACAATACCATCAAAACTCAACTTCAACAAATATTACTGATAGTAGGAATAAACCTGTTGTTTTACAGCAAAAGTCTATTGATCGTTATCAAATTTTGCAAATGCTTGGCAAAGGGGGAATGGGGACTGTTTACAAATGTTGGGATTCTAAACTCCAACGTACAGTGGCTTTAAAAACTCTCATTCGCCAAGGAGATGACAGCTATGTGGAGCGCTTTTTGGTAGAAATTCGCGCAACAATTAAACTTCATCATCCTAATATTATTCGTATATATGATGTAGGAGAAGAGAATGGTATTCATTTTTTTACGATGGACTACTTATGTGGAATGACTTTTCGGGAAGTTATTCACGATCGTAAAATAAGCCAACGCAAGGCTATACAGATGCTGATCAAAATAGTTCAAGCACTTGATTATGCCCATAACCAAAAAATTATTCATCGCGACCTAAAACCTTCCAATATTATGGTTGATGATGATATGGAACCTTTTATCGTTGATTTTGGTCTAGCAAAAATGGTAGATCAAAACAATCAAATAACGGAAAGTGGAACTATTTTAGGAACGCCTCATTACATGGCTCCAGAGCAAGCTTCTGGAAATCTTCGCCGTATAGATAATCGCACAGATATCTATGCTTTAGGAGTTATACTATATGAAGCTATTACTGGAAAATTACCTTTTTATGGGGTTGGTAGAGTCGAGCTATTTGTAAAAATAATTGAAAAAACTGCGCAGCGTCCTAGTACAATAAACAAAAGAATACCAAAAGAACTCGACGCAATCTGCATGAAAGCTCTGTCGAAAAAAAAAGAACAGCGTTACCATTCTGCTACTCTTTTTGCGGAAGATTTACAAAAATATTTAGATGGTAAAACTACTCTTGCGTCTCATGAAAAAAGAAAAAAACAAATTCGTGCAGGTTTACCTATCGTTTGTATTTTCTTGCTCCTCACAATAATTCTTTTCATAATCGTAAGTTCTACATCTAGCGAGAAACAACAACAAACATCACCACAAACGGCCTCTACCAAAAACAAAATTGCAAAGCTGATAACAATCGAAAACGAAAAACCTCTGATATCTTTAATTAGACATTGTTATGATGGCTCAGAGCTCGATTTAGGTAAACAAAAAATTACCGATGATGATTTGACTTACATACTTCAAAGTATACCGCGGTTAACGACAATAGATTTAAGTAAGGTTAAAACAATTTCAGGTTCTAGTTTGGCTCATTTAGAACGATTTAGTAACACACTAACTCGCGTAGATTTAAAAGCTTGCTCTGTAAAAAATAGCTATATTAAACACTTACAAAAACTACGCGTATTAGATCGCCTTGATCTTGAGGAAACAAATCTAAACAACATGGGCTTGGCAAGTCTAAAATCAATAAAAACACTTGTTAGTCTTGATGTTAGCGAATCTAAAATTGATAGTTTAGTATATGTGAAAGATATGACTTCTTTAGAGCGCTTGGTTTTAGAAAAAACAAATATTGACGATGATGATTTACGTTATATAAAAAATTTAACGAAACTGCGACGACTTTATTTGAACCGTACTAATATTACAAGCCTGGGTTTGCGGTATCTTAAAAAGATGCGTTATCTAGAAAAGCTCGGCTTAAAAAGTACTAATGTTGATAATAATGTGGTTGAACATCTTGAAAAATTAGCAAATCTTAAGGAGCTAGAACTACAAGGAACAAAAGTTACTTTAGAAACTATGCGCAAAATACAAGAGTTTTTGCCTTACTGTAAAATTAAGTACAGTAAAAATTAACTTTCTGGAGCATATTGATGTTTGGATTTTTATATGTGCCGTAAAAAACATTAGAAGATTTCATTCTTTTTTTGTAAACTATTACAATATTGAATTATTGTAATAAGTGACCTCTAGAGTCACTTTGTTTCCCTATAAGGAAGAATGTCATGTTGACAAGAAAATTGTTTGTTTTGGTTATTGCTCTAAGTTTTTTAGTAGCAGAAGAAACTATTTCAAAACAAACATTCACAATGCGATGCAACAAGGGAATTGAATTACAATTTTCTGCAGATACGTTTGTGAATGAAAATAGCTATATTGTGGTGAAAGACAAAACGGAAGAAATAATACGTTTTGAAGGTAAAAATGCTGCAAACCAAAAAGTTTTTATTTTCGGAAACTTTGTAGATATCCGTGTTAGTGCAAAAGCAAAATCTAGTTATCATATAGATTTTGTGTACACACGTGCTATTGATTATTTCGATGTATCTCCACGTACAGATTTAGCTAGAGTATATGGATTACTTAATGAAGAGCTCAAAGACGAACTTCATGAACTTGTACAAAACCATACATCTTTAGGATACAGAACTGCACGTACACATCTGTTCTCAGAAATAGATAATCGCAATGGTTATGTAGAGTGCGTATATACAGATCTCGTCGTACAAACAAAAAGTATTCCTGATCATACTATTATGAATACTGAACACACATGGCCCAAATCTCGCGGGGCAAAAAGCGAACCAGCCAAAAGCGATCTTCATCACTTATTTCCAACTGATTCCCGATCAAATAGCCGCAGAAGTAGCTATTATTTTGGTCAAGTAGTTAATATTGTTTGGCAAGATGGAGAAAGTTTGTTAGGAAGAGACGCTGGAGGTTTTACCGTTTTTACACCTCCGCGTAATCATCAAGGTGATGTAGCAAGAGCTCTTTTTTATTTTGCTATTCGCTATCGTAAAAATATACCGAGTTTTGAAGAAAAAATCCTTAAACAATGGCACCGTAATGATCCAGTGGATCAAAAAGAGATTCAGCGAAACGATGATATTTCACGTTATCAAAAAAATCGCAATCCCTTTATTGATGATGCATCTCTAGTCGATCGTATTAGCGATTTTTAAAACGCATAACTCTAAAGTCAAGTGGCCAAACAAAGTACTACTTTTGATAGGTCACTTGCCTGCACGTTTTTGCCATTTTTCTTGCAACTGTTTCTTTTTATTTTCCAACCATTCATGCTTTTCTTTCCGTGCATTTTTCTTTTGTTTTTCTTCTTCGTGTTGGTCACACATCATTTCAATAAGCTCAATATATTCCGGATTTTCTTCTTGGCCTAAAGCAACAATTGCCATCATGCGTATTTCTGGATCTTGGCTTTTTTTAAGTAGGTATTTAATTATTTCTTGGCTACTTATCTTATTAAAAGCAACACTGCGTAGAGTTGTATCTTCACTATACATAACTATATTTTTTAAAATTTCTTCGTCGGTTATTTGTAAAATAGCTTCACGGCGAACATCCTCGTCTTTGTCTTGGTGAACAACTATTTCTAGTGTACTTTGATCTTCGATTTTTTGAACTGCGAGATAACGAACACCAATATTTTCATTATCTATCACTTCTTTTTTCAAAATATCTATATCCGAAATTTGTTTAATTGCCGCTTCCTTGGCATTCTCGTCCTTGTCTTCGTAAAGAACATTGACTAAAAAGCTTTGGTCTGTCAATTTTTGAATCGCCGCGCAACGAACATTTACATTTTTATCGCGTATAGCAATTTTTTGTAGTAATTTTTGCTGTTCAATATTGTTTACTGTTTTTACACGTACTTCCCAATCAGAGTTCATCCACTGTGGTACAATGTGGTCAAATATCTTTCTCCATTTTTTCATAATTAAGTGGACTAATTGCCCATCTCCTTTCTCTGACCAAACGTGATTTTGCAATATTAATGTGTAACACACTTACTTGGTCGCGCTTAAAAAGTTGCTATTTTCTCAATGTTGACATAGTTTAAATAAGAAGCACTCCTTAATTTTTATAAAAATAGCAAAAGACAGTCAAGATTTTAATATCAAAACTAGGTAAAATAGTTTTTGACTGTTATAATATAGAGCTTCTGCATACAAGTCAAAAATTTATACTTTTTTTGGAAAAACACAATGAAAAAATTAACAACTTTATTAATAATACTTCTTTCTATTACTTATGCTGACGAACAACAACAACAACAACAACAAATAGTATTTGTTGGAACCTTAGTCAAAAATGAGCCTTTGGGTTTAAAGAATCCAAGTGAATATTGTCTTGAAGATGGGCATATTTATAAAGGTGCAAAATATCGCATTGCAGGAAAAAATATCCATAGTTCTAATCCGCAAGATCTTTCTAGTATATATGGTAAAACGGTTATCGTTTACGGAAAACTAGTAAAAGATTTAAATAAAATTCTGACCAAAGGTGAAAAAGCTCCAGAAGATTATGGTCGCGAACAAAGCATGATGCAAATACGCAGTGACTGGGTAACAGAAGAAACAGGGTTTAGTGTAGGGCGCAGTACGAAAAAACGTTTAAAAAGATTTTCTTATATCGAATATAGTAAGGTAGAAGAATTTAAAGGGTTGCAGGTCGAAAAAAGCGACAATATAATAACCGTTACTTTAAAGAATACCTTTGAAAATGACATAAAAGATCTTAGTATTATTGCTCACTACGAGGTAGTCTTTGGTAAGCCAAGTCCGCGCTATACAACTAATACAATTGATAACTTATATTCACAACAAAGTATCACGATTACTTTTCCTACAATATTTTCACAACAATCTCCAAATCGTCGTCAAAAAAGAGCAGCAAAGTATAGAGATATTATCATAACAGCAACCGCAGAAAATTTTCATTTAAACATTAGATATTGAAAGAGAACCAGCAGTTTTAGAGAACGACAATATGACAAAAATACAAAATCCGGCACGACACATTACTATATTATTACTAGGTATTACAGGAATATCATTTGCTCCTATATTTGTGCGTTATAGCCAAGTTTCTCCCTCAGCAATAGCTTTTTGGCGCGTAACAATTTCAGCTATTATATTGGGAGTTATTTTTTTTAGCTACAAAAGAAAAACACTAGCTACTAAAAAAATATCATGGATTTATTTACTGTTGCCTGGTGTTTTTTTCGCCGGTGATCTTGCTCTGTGGCACTCATCTATCAAAATGACAAGTGTTGCAAACGCTACCTTGTTTGCTAATTTTGCTTGTATATTTGTAACAATTGTATCTTGGAAATGGTTTGGCGAACGCATTACTTGGAGATTTGTGTTGGGGGCCGTTTGTGCTGTTATAGGTGTTATTGTTCTTCTGGGAGTGAATATTGGCAACGCTAAATATTTACAAGGAGATATTCTCGGGCTTTTAACCGCATTATTTTATGCGTCATATATTCTTTCAATTAAGAAACTTCGTGAGTATTACGGTGCACTGCAAATTATGTTTTTTAGCAGTAGCGCGTGCTCTTTATGCTTACTACCAACCTTATTACAAGACAATAGTATTCCCAATACAATTCAAGAATGGAGTGTGTTGTTTGCGCTAGCAGTCGTTTCTCATTGTATTGGCCAAGGTTTAATTGCTTACGCGCTTGCAAAACTCGCAGCCAGTTTTTCTTCGGTAAGTTTACTACTGCAACCAACTCTTGCTGCAATATGGGCATGGTTGCTTCTCTCAGAGCCTCTAAGTTCAATACAAATACTTGGAGGTGGCATTGTACTTTTGGGTATTTATTTTGCTCGTAAAGGGCAAACTTCGTAGAATGCCGGTAGATCTAGAGTCTGCCGACATACGCTGATCAAATAAACTAAATGCTTTCTGATACTGTTATTCTTTGTAACGATCGTGATGACGCACCCAAGACATAGGACCTTCTTCATTACGCCCTTTAGGTACTATGTCTAAATAGTTATACGCGCCTATGAGAAGATCTAAACCCCGCGAATAAGATGAGTAGGTGTGATATATATTGCCATCTGTGTTTTTGTAAAAGACACTAACCCCTGGTCCTTCTTCTGCTGGAAAAGTTGTTTTTTGATAGTTATAATATACCTGATTTTTCATATCTTCTTTGGTGAAAGATACATCATAATCAAAATTGAAATCATTGCCAAGTGAAGATACCCATTTAAAACTCCAACCCATTCGCTTTTTAAAGTCACCTAATATTTGTAACGGCGCTCGCGAAATAGTGACAAATGAGATGTCTTGTTGCTGCAAGTGTATAATAGATTTTTCATAGTGGTCTGCAACAAAAGAGCAGTTCTTACAACCTTGTTTCCACGAGGGACCAAACATAAAATGGTAAACAATCAACTGCGTTTTTCCCGCAAATAGATCAGCAAAATTTTGTTGACCTTTATCAGTTTCAAAAATATATTCTTTGTCAACTTTTGTCCAAGGAAGTTGTTGGCGTTTTTTAGTTAATTCGTCGCGCAACTTATTGAATTCTTTTTCTTTAATCAAAAATTGTTTTCTTGCTTCTACCCACTCTTCTTTTGTTACTATTTTATTTTGCATGATTAATTTCCTTATTGCAGTGTGTACCGCTACTATATTTAACCAAAAGGTAAAATATAGTATAGTCAGATAGATAAAATATGCAAATGTTTTATAAGGATTGTTGATGAAAATACCACAAATAAAAACAGAAAGACTTTTAATCACTATTCCAAAAGCTGAAGAAGCTTGCGATATTTTACATTATGTTAATGATAATCGTATGTTCCATAAAGAGTGGGACCCGCCACGCACTGCCGATTATTTTACAAAGGAATATTGGTATGAAATTTTACAGCAAAACCACAATGATTTTATGAATGGTCACAGCGCAAAATTTTTTATCTTTGATGTAGAACGCAAAAATATTATCGGACATTGTAATTTTTCATGCTTTGTGCGCGGATGCTTTCAATGTTGTAATCTTGGGTTTTCATTGGCTGAAAATGCTCAAGGTCAGGGATTTATGTACGAAGCTCTTTCAGCTGCTATTACTTACGTTTTTGACAATTTGAAGTTGCATCGCATTCAATCCAATCATCTTCCCCATAATTATCGTAGCCGTAATTTATTAAGACGCCTAGGATTTGTCGTCGAAGGATATGCGCGCGATTATTTATTTATAAATGATGGATGGCAAGATCATGTTCTCAATTCGCTGTCTAATCCAAAAATAACGTCTATCTAGGAGATAGTATGGAACAACTTACTAAACTTATTGATAATGCAAAGAAGATTCTTATTTTTACCGGAGCAGGAATTTCAACGCAAAGCGGTATTCCTGATTTTCGCGGTCCGCAAGGAATATGGAAAAATAGAGATCCTATATATTACCAAGAATTTATGAGTTTTGAACAGTCGCGTATTGATTATTGGCAATTTAAACTAGAAGGATGGCAAGAATTCCAAAATGCGCGTCCTAACAGAATTCATTATTCTATCGCCAAACTAGAAACTTTAGGGAAGGTGTGTTGTGTTGTCACTCAAAATATTGATGGTTTACATCGGCTTGCTGGCACATCAGAAGAAAAGCTTATCGAACTTCATGGAACTAATAGTTTCGTAGAGTGCCAAACTTGTAACGAAACCAGTGATCCTCAAGCACATTTCGATTTTTTTCACAAAACAAATAAACCACCATGTTGTCACTGTGGTGGCTATTTGAAACACGCAACAGTTAGCTTTGGACAAAATTTACGTGAAAAAGATCTTCAGTTGGCGATAGATAAAGCAAATGAAGCCGATTTAGTTATTGCTCTTGGCTCAACTTTGGCAGTATATCCTGCCGCAGAAATTCCGAGAATAACAGCACGAAAAGGCAATCCATACGTAATTATAAATCGCGGAGACACCGACCACGACCTATTCGAATTTTTAACGCTGAAGATAAATGATGATATCGCGAGTATTTTCTCTACTATTGTTGAAGAGCTTTAGACTATGATTTTCTTTGTAGAGTTCATCAATTTCAACAGTGGACGATCAAGATGTCTACGTTTGTGGTTTTCCAGTAGCGTAAACAACGGTTATTGGACCGCTTTTGGTAGATGTAATATCCCAAGTATATGACTCAGAATTTGGAATTTGTCGAATAATTTCTTCGATTTCTTGTGGCTTGTATGTTCTAAATACAGAGATAACTCCATCCCATAGTATAAAAATAGGAACTAACGGAATTAGATACGTGTATATATTTTTCTTATAAGGATGAATGAATTTCGTTTTGAAATGGTTGCAATTTAAGGCATTGAATCATTACATTTTTTGTGTTATTTGGTTTTATGTCGCGATACACAACGTTGTTTTTGTGATAGTGTAAATATTTCCATGATTAGTGTAAGAACTTATAAACGAGGTTTTAATTTGAAACCTCGTCTGGAATACAACTTTTAGAGGTAACTAAAAGTCTTCTACCGGTGAACGATTTGCATTTTCAGGGCTGTGCATTTTGGCTTGTTCAATGCCAATTAGGGATGCTCTTAACTCAAGAGTTTGTTGATTAATTTGGTCGACTGTCGAAAAGTTTGTTGGTTTAAACAGGGGAACGTTGCTAAGAGCTTTTTGTATTCTTTGTAGTGAAGCTTCGTTTTCCGATTTTGGTTGCTTGTGAGCAATATTTGCGGCGAGTTCTAGTTTATCAAACTGGTGACAGAGTAGTAACAGATCATTTCCTGCTTTTAGAGCCATATCGATGGCTTTAGAGTAATCGTAGTTTTCAATAATCGCCCCCATATCTAAGTCATCGCTGATCACTAAACCCGAAAATCCAATGTCTTCGCGAATATAGTTGTTAATTTTTTTTGATAAGGACGTTGGGTCACCAGAATTGTCCAAATGGGGATAAAGAGCATGGCCAACCATAATTGAATCGTACTGATCTTTGAGTTGAATGTATGGTTGCCAATGATTTTCGTACAATTCTTTATGGGTAAGTTTTAACTCGGGTAATTGGTGGTGAGGGTCAATTTTTGCTTGAGAATAGCTTGGAAAGTGCTTGGCACAAGAGAGAATTTGACTTTCTTGTAGTCCTGTTATAAAGGCTCGTGCATTTTGAATGACTATTTGCGAATCTTCTCCCCAAGTACGATTTTTTAAAGAATTGTGTAAGTCTCCGTCGTAAGAAAGGTCAACAACGGGGCAAAGATCTAAATTTATATTCCATTGGCGTAGTAATTGTCCAGTTAGTCTACCGTGTTGGGTAATGTGATTGCTATTACCGTGAGTTCGTAATTCCAATGCAGATGGTGGTTCTACACCTATTTGTCTGAGTCTAGCTACACGCCCTCCTTCTTGGTCAATGGCAATAATAGGATTTTCAAGGATGTCGTAGATTTCTGATATAAGATCGGCTAGTTGTTGTTGAGATTCAATATTGCGGCCGAATATAATGACACCTCCAGGTTGGATATCCTTTAAGACAGCTTTCTCTTCATTAGTCAATTTTGTAGCTGAAAGGCCTGTGATTAAACGCTGATTAGGGTTCATAATTACTCCGTTTTTTCTGAAGATAAGTCTACATATTTTTTTGAATTGCGAAAGAAAAGCCAATGCATGGCACTGCCTTTTAGAATAGTGGATATTGATATCGCCCAAAAAATACCAGTGATGCCTGTTTCAAAATAATAAATATTGAGATACGAAACAGGTAAACGTATTATTGTAAGAGGCGCTACAATGTATAAAAAAGGTAAGGTTTTTCCCCAACCGCTTAATGCTCCTCCGCATGCTAATTCCCACCCCATAAAAATATGCGCAAAGCCTACGATTTTTAGGTACAAACTACCAAATGATATTACCTGGGGATCGTTGGTAAAAATCCGCAGAAAAAATTCACTAAAAAATACCAAACATGCAGAATTAATTAGAATGATGATATTTAAATAGCGTAAGCTAATACGTACGCTTTCCCCTGCTAAAAAGAATTTTTTAGCTCCAAAATATTGGCCAACGATAATGGCAAGTGCAAATGAAAAAGCAACAGAGATGTGATATGCAAATCCTTCAAGGCGATGTGAAATCATCCATGCCGCAAGAGCCTCTTCGCCAAACTGTTGAATTAGATTTGCAAGTCCAACATATGTGAGACAAAACACAGAACTACTAATAGAACGCGGTACACCAATAGATAATATGCGCTTTGCTGTCTTGTGACAATAAGTGAGTTTTGAAATGTATTCCAGACGAAAACAATAAAATCCCGTTAGGAAAAGTCCCACGAGCGCTGCAATGATAGAAGCTAGTTGCGCGCCTAAAACTCCAAAACCATCAAATCCCCAACCATGAATAAGTATTGGATCTAAAATAGTATTGACGCATATTGCAAATATTACTATGATCAGTGTTATATGTGTTTGGCCTCGTGCATTAATAATCTCTTCGAATACAACCCACAAATAAAAAATAGGGGATGCTAAAATAAATGGTAAAAAATATTGTAGTGCGTGGTGCAGAGAGATTTCTTGGAGACCAATAATGCTCAACATATATTCGCTTAGTAACCAGTAGCAAATGGCAAAAAGAATCGACATCACAATAGAAATAGTAATCCCAACATTAGCCGTTATGCACGCTTTTTCAGAATCATTTTCGCCTATTCTTTGGGAAACCAGGGTATTTGTCCCTACTTGTGTAGTCATGACTAGCGAGTAATAGAGCCAAATATAAAGAGAAGTACCTCCCACAGCAGCAAGAACTTCTGTTCCTAGTTTACCAAGCCAGAACGCATCGATGATTTCAAAAAGGAAATGCCCTAGCAATTTGAGGGAAATAGGCATGCAAAGTAACCACAAGGCTTTGCTAATGGAAATACTGGTTAGATTCTCGTCTCTACTTTTAAGAAAATTTAACCATAATTTTTTTTTAGGTTTTGTCATGAGGGACTTAAAATGATAAGTAAAGGGCAAAAAAAAGTTCGTAAAATCAATGTACTGTTATTTATGGTAATGCTTATTATGCTCGGACTGGGGCAATATACCACTCATCGCGCGATAAATCCATCTTTTTTTATTTATTACTATTCAGTGGTGGTTTTTATTGCACTTATCTCTTTTGTACTAACTTTATATGATATAATGGTGTTACGTAAAAAATTGCTACTTATGGCAGAAGAACATTTGAACTCGAAGTAAGGAGAATCGACATGTCTGAAGAAGATATTATCATCGGAATTGATTTGGGAACTACTAATAGTGTTGTTGCGATATTTCGCGATGGCAAAGCGCAAGTATTGAAAAATGATTTAGATGAATATTTAACTCCTTCTGTTGTTGTGCACGACAAAAAAACAGAGTCCTTAGTTACAGGTCGTATTGCGAAAGATATTTATGCTTTAAATCCTAATAATGGTGCCGCAACGTTTAAGCGAAGTATGGGAAACGACCAAATGTACACCATTGGTGATAAAAAATACGGTTCGGTTGAGCTGTCTGCATATATATTAAAATCTTTAAAAATGCAGGCAGAAACCGCTTTGGGTTGTGATGTAAATCGTGCGGTAATTACAGTGCCGGCCTATTTCGATGAAGCACAACGTTTTGCGACCATCAAAGCAGGAGAAATCGCAGGATTTAAAGTGGAACGTATTATTAACGAACCAACAGCAGCAGCAATTGCATATGGTTTGAATAAACGTGAATCAGAAAGCACGTTTTTGGTGTTTGATCTTGGCGGCGGAACATTTGATGTTTGTATAATGGAACTATTCGAAGGAATGTTAGAGGTTAAGAGTACCGCCGGAATCAGCATGCTTGGAGGAGAAGATTTTACTCAACGCCTTATGGGGTTTACTTTACAAAAAGTAAGTGTTAATTTCGAATATGCTGAAATTAAAACACCTGAGAGTGTAATGCTATTGCGCAAACGCTGCGAAATTGCTAAACGCGAACTAAGTGACAAAGACGTTGTAAAAATTACAATTCCCAAAATGGGAAAGATGAAAGAAGAACAAACGATAGAAGTAACTAAAGAGGATAGTAAAGAGATATTTAAGCCACTTCTCGATAGATTGTATAGTCCTTGTCGTACAGCTATTCGCGGTGCAGATATAGAACCGCAAGAATTAGATGAAGTTATACTTGTTGGTGGAGCAACTCGGATGCCAATGATACGCGAATTTGTTGAAAAAATATTTACGAGAGCTCCGTTAACAAATATTGATCCTGACTTAGCAGTAGCAGAAGGAGCAGCAATCCAGGCAGCTTTATCAGCTGACGATGAAGCAGTACAAGATTGGGTCGTAACAGACGTGGCTTCGCATAGCATGGGGGTTGAGGTATCCAAAAAAATTGGTGGGCAACGCATTGCAGGTTATTTTTCGCCAATTATCCATCGCAATACTACTATCCCTACTTCGCGAACGCAGTCTTACTGCACAATTTCAAATAACCAAACGAGAATGGGATTTGATATATACGAAGGAGAGTCACGTTACACTAAAGATAATCGTTTAATTGGTTCTCTAGATATAGAAGGTATTCCCAGAGGTCCAGAAGGACAAGAATCAATTTTGGTGACATTTACTTACGATACAAATGGTTTACTTGAAGTTGAAGTTCTTATAGAAACCACAAAAAAGAAATTTAACAAAATTTTTACCCATAATGCCAAAAGTATTTCTGAAGAAGAAATCAAAAAAGCGAAGAAACGTTTAGCAGAACTCAAAAGAAATCCTTCAGAGAAGCCCATATATCGCGATTTACTCGCGAGAGCGGAACTTCTTTACCAGGAACTTATTTCAGACCAAAAGAAACAACTTGAATATATGTTAGATTCTTTCGAGTCAGCCTTAAAATCGCGAACGCCTGCTGAGATTAAAAAAGCTTATAAAGATTTAAAAGATTTATGTGATTTATTAGATGGCGGGCTTCGTTGGTAGATTTCTTCAATTTACGGAGATTACAGTGGTAGAGAAATCGCCTTTTTTTGCTATGGATGATGAAGCAAAAATCAAAAATAAATACGCGAGTTTAGCTGATAAGTATTTAAAAGTTCACGATTATAAAAGCTTAAAACTGTTGCGTAAGGATTTTTTACAAAAGAAATTGCTTTTTTTAGCGAAGGAAAAAGATGGATAAGCTTCCCAATAGTAATGATCCATATATGATTTTAAATATAAAATATTCTGATAGTAAGAAAAAAGTCAAGCGCGCATATGTTAAGCTTATAAAGCAATATAAACCGGAAAAATATCCTGAAGAGTTTAAAAAGATTAGAGCAGCGTACGAGCAGGTTTTGAAGAATAGAAAATATTATTCTGGTGATATTGATAAGGATGAGCCTGTTGAAGAAAAAATTGAACCAGAAAATCCTGTTTCTAATGACAAAAAAGAAATAAATGAAGATCCAAAAACAACAGGGAATGTTAATGAAGTTATAACAAATGAAGATCCAAAAGCAACAGAGAATGATGAAGTCATAACGGATGAAAATCCAAATAAGTATAATGCCGTGATTTTAAGTAACCCTTGGGAGCCCTTCGGAGAAGAACAGCTAAAAAACGAAGAACAAATTATATCAGAATACAAAAATTGTCTATACGATGATAATGAAGAGTTTCATGTTGAAGATCAAGAAGAAATTGAAAGCGAAAAAAAAGAAGAATCGTATACCGAACATGAGCATGAAGAATATATTTTCAATTGGCACGAGTATGCCGAAAATATAAATAATAACGAAGAGCCTGATGTTGAAGATCAACAAGACGTCAAAAACAAAACAAACCAAGATGAGCATGAAGAATATGTTTTTAATTGGAAAGAGTATACTGAAAACCTAAATAATAACAAGGAGCGCGAAGAAATTGTTTTTGGTTGGCAAGAATATAACAATGATCAAAACAATGAAGACCAAGAATCTCATAGCGAAGAAGAACACGAAGAAATTGTTTTTGACTGGCAAGAACATAACAATGATCAAAACAATGAAGACCAAGAATCTCATAGCGAAGAAGAACATGAAGAAATTGTTTTTGACTGGCAAGAATATAACAATGATCAAAACAATGAAGACCAAGAATCTCATGGCGAAGAAGAACACGAAGAAATTGTTTTTAAGTGGGAAGAATATAACAATGATCAAAACAATGAATACTTCAATTATGATAAACAAAGTGATCGTAATCAAAGTACCAAAATTTGGCAAGAGTATCCCAAAAATATAAATAGTCAAAAAGAGTCAGGTTTTTTTTCTTTAGGCACAAATTTTCCTACTTTTCAAGATGTTTATAATATATGGCTAGATGAAAAAGATTCTACTATTCTGCGCCTAATTGAATTATTTCCTTATAATGAAAATACGTACATTTTTGCGTTTTTAATTTCAGAAATTGCCGGAGATAAACTTGAACATAGTAGTAAGTGGTTAAAATTGGCAATTAATAAAGGCATTAATATTAGTTATTGGATAGAAGAGGTTTTTTATGAATATGAATTTGTCGAAATCGTAGATGGGCTTTTTTCATGGGAAAAATTATGCTTGATAAAATCAAAATCGCAAGCAAGAAGTGACCTTCAACGTTATGTTCATTTACTTCTTTATTACGAAAAATACTCTACGGTTGCGCTCTTGATTGAAAATGATACTTTTCTTGAAGATTCATGGAGTCTTCCTTCGTTAGATTTGGTCGAGATTGCTTTAGAAATTAGTTGTGCTTTAGCGTGGTATCTTCCAAAAACAGGTAAAACAATATTTCAAAAATACTCTGGCCCTTTAGAAAAAAATATCGAATTAGCGGCAAGAGATATGTATTCATTATACCCTGCATGGCTTAAGACAGAACAATATAATCCACGTTTGATTGTTTATTTAAAACGATTCTTATCTCTCTCTAGTTCATCAATTGAAAACATCGATCTTGTGATTTTGGAACTATATATTTCGATTATAAAAAATAAAAAAGGGTACTTTCAACTCTTATTGTTCATGAAACAGCAAAATCCTCTATTACTACAATTTATACTAAGTCAAATAGAACAGCATTCTCAACAAAAAGTAACAGCTAATGTTCCTAAAAGTATAGAAAAAAAAACTGTGGCATATTTATTTGCAAAAAACAGTATATATAACAAAATAAGCGAAGTTCTCACTGTGTTTTTAGGCTTTTTCATAATTGCAGGAGGAGTATCTTTAATTTTCTACACTATAACTCTTTTCATTCAACCATTTCATTGGAGTTACTTATTTTCGATTTTTGCAATGCCAGCGGCAATATTCGCAATTGTTCGAATTATAGATGCAGTAGAAAAGCATGGATACCAAAAATGGTTACGCCCAAATCTCGTTAATTTAGTAACAAGTACTTTTTATGATTTTTCGTTTATCAATGACAATGAAAAGATAAACATTAAATTTGATAGTAAAGAAGATAGTTCGTTAATTGTTTTACAACAACTTTCTTTACTCGGTTCTCGCTTTTTAAATAAGAATTTAGATATTAATACCATATTTGATGCACTTATTTATGAGAACGCACGCCCAAAAGGTCTGAAAATGTATTTTTTTGGTATCTTTTCGCAAATGGAAACAAAAAAAGTTTTTGAAGATGAATTAAAAATAAACAAAAAAATTACGGAAGAGCAAAAGAAAAATTTATTGTCTATGCATGACGAATTACAAAAATCTCCGAGAAGATTTACGCGGGAAATGGCGGTTATTGCCAAGCGACACGTTTCGTTGCATACTCACTATAAAATGTATCTAAGAAATCTAACTAAAAAAATACAAAAGCCAGAAAAGCGTTTTCCCCATCAAAATTTTAATCGACCAGCATTCACTATTGCTATCATGATTGGGATAATATGCGAATTTTTAGTGATTAAAACAACAGCAGGTAGCATACTTCCAAAAACTATTGCTTTTGTGTTGCCAGTTGCTTTTATCTCATTTTTCGCAGCACGACAATTAATATATAACTTTAAGATTCGTCCAGCGGCAATAAAATTTATTATGCAAACAAAAATAACTCCCGAACAATTAAAAAAGTGCGTTATTCAAAAAGACTTAGTGGATCATATACAAGATGACAAAGTACTACAAGCGGTATGCTGGACATCACGTATAGAATTACTGTATAAAAAATCGCAGGAGTAAATAAGGTTTCTTCTTTTGGTGTCTGTAATATTTCGAGTAGCCTAAAATTCTAGTTTGTAGATAATTCTTTTAAAAGCCGCGATTTAATTCCTAATTGCCAAATTCGACTTGCTTAGCTTTGTTTTTCAATTGTCTCATCGCAAAGACATTGTATTTCTTCTAAGTTACATTGTTTACATAAAACTCGGTTTAATGCACATAAATAGCATTTAAAGGCATTGAGTGTTTCACTTGGAATTTTGCAATTGCTGGCAATTAAGCACCGATCAAAAGGAATTTTTACATAAGTACTAAAAATTTTCTTCGTGGTTCTATCAGGAAACTGATCGCGAAGAAAAGATAGTTTGTCTTTAACCCACCACGAATTAATATTATCATTTACATCTATAACCTCAACAATGTTATCTATTTCAGAAATAATATTACAAATATCTTCTCGATTATAATCGTTGTTTTCTAGATAAGACTGCATTTTTTTTACTAGTAATGTTCGATTTTCATGACTATCTGTTACAACAGAATCGCAATTTTGTTGTGGGAATTGGCAAGTTTTTTTTGACGAACAACTCAAAAAAATACAAACACTTATTAAGAAATAAAATCTCAACGATTGTCTCCTAGCATTCTAAAAAATGAAAAACTTTATTGATTATTAGATAATTTTTGGCAACGGCTCTATTCAAATTTAATTTCGCATTTGGGTAGCGATAATTTAAGAGATGCTTGTTTGTTTTTGCAAAGTTTGTGTCTTGATAATCCCAAAAAAACAAGATTTTGTAACAATTTGATAGAGTCAGGTAAAAAAGTAATTTCATTATCATCCAAGCACAAATGATGAAGTCTTTTCAATTTACCTAATCTACACAAAACGCTAGAGATTTGATTCTTTTGTAGAAAAAGCTTTGATATAAAAGTCGCAGAATAAACCCAATGAGGAATAGAGCGCAACTTTTTATCCGATAAATCAATCGTGAACTCTCCCCAAAACCCACAGTTAGAAAACTTACATGCGTTAACTAAATTTATATAAACTCCATTACTGCGAAAACTGCAATTATGAAAAGTACATTGTTCAAAAGAATGAGTTGTATTTTTCTCTAAATAAAACACGCAACCATTGTAACTTACGTTCGAATTTATAGTAGTTAGAGATTTTTTATAACACTCTTTGTAAAGGTCAGTTTTTCTGCTTTTAATTTTATCTTCTATCTGTGGAAAAATATGAACACAACACATTTTTAAACTAGCAAATACTCCTTCACCATTAAGTGCTATTGCCTCTGAACTTGGAAATCCTAGATAATTAATGTGCTGATCTAAAACATTACTTTCGCAGATATTAGTAGCGTCTTGTTTATTCCACTGAATTGTTAATACATCAAGAATATCTATATTGCATTCATATAAATACTTTTCTAAATTGTGAAGTGCTATAAGATTTTCATTGAGTTTTTCTCTACTGCTATCAGCAACAAAAATAATTGCATCTGTCTTTTGCAATACATTTTTGGCAGCATTGTTTACTTTACCACAAATAGCAAGAAGTCGGAGTCTCACTCTCATTCCATCTATTCTTGGCGCTAACGGAGTATGTTCGAAATATCTTATTTCGCAGCCTCCTTCATTTGTGGATATCAATTTACTTAGAGACGCTCCTGTTTTAGGTGTGCGACCATGAATGTTCTGTAAATTAGTTTTTTTCCCTGCTAATTGAAGACCACAATAGGTAATTGTTATTGTTATTTCGTTTTGCAAGCGGTCAATTGTAGTCATTTTCTCTCTCAATTGGGAATGTGGATGCTCTAAACTACCTATAACAACGGAGTTATTGCGCTCTTCAATTGAAGTGGCACTTTGATTTTGTAAATATTACTAGAGCTTGTCATCATTCAAAATATTTTTCCAAGTCCGTTTCCGAGCTCGAGCCCGATCCCGATTTCAAGGCTTTTGATTAAATAAAAAAGTATTTGTTACAACTCACAAAAAGCTCTATTTTTCTACCGCCTTTAGAATGTTTCGGAAGCGGGCTCGGGCTAAGAAACGGGCTCGATACTACTCGCAGTGTCATAATATAAGATAATATTTCAACGACATCTGTTATTCCTGTGAATGATAACACACGTCTAACAACAGAGTGTCATCATTAGGCCACTTTAATTGGGCACCGCAATAAAAATACAATAATCTTTTGTATGAAACGCTTGGCTTTATTATATCATGGAGTTGTAAAGTTGTGAACTATTGAAAAGGAAAATCAAGAAAACAAAAAACACTTAATAAAAATATAAATGAAAACCTGAGCGTCGACGCCCTAGTTTTTTTTTGCATATTTCTAGTGGAAAATCTATGATGTAGAAAATTTAACTCTATTAGGAATCTATTATGTGGAATAAAATTATTTTAACAATATTTGTCGTTTCTGTTGTCTATGCGCAAGAAATGTCAGAGAGTGAGAAGATCAATCAGTTTTTTGAAGAGAAGTTTGTCGAGCAAGTAGATCGTAGTCCAATGATGCAGGGATATCTCGGTATAAAAAAAGATCAAGATAAGTGGGGTGATCTCTCAGATGCATTTGCTAAAGAAACGCTTGAAATCACCAAAAAAAATCTAAAAGAATTAAAAGAAACGATTAATTATAGTGCTTTAAACTCAGATACAAAAGTTAGTTATGATCTTTTTGTGGGAAGCTGTGAACAAGAAATCGCCGATTTTAAATATCGTTTTCACAATTACCCAGTAAACCAAATGTTTGGCCTGCAGTCACGGCTTCCTTCGTTTCTGATTAACTTTCATTCTATTGGTAACAAGATTGATGCAGAGGCTTATATCAGTCGCTTGCGTAAAGTAAAAGCATTGTTTGCTCAACTTGTTACCAATTTAAAAACGCGCGAGAAAATGGGAATAATTCCACCTAAATTTGTATTTGCTTATGTAATTGACGATTCGAAAAATATTATTAATAGTAGTACCATTCTCGATGACTTTAGCTCAAAAGTTCAAGTAATTGATGGTCTAGATAAAGAAGTTCTCATTGCTCAAGCTAAAAAAGCTATTAGTGAATCAGTTAAACCTGGTTACCAATTGTTAGTAGATTACATGCGCGAACTTGAGAAAAAAGCGGATACGCGCGCTGGTGTATGGAAATTTCCTAATGGCAGTGATTTTTACTATCATGCGCTAAAGAAAACAACCACTACGAACTTAACTGCCGAACAAATTTTTGAAATAGGCAAAAATGAAGTTGCACGGATTCATGGTGAGATGGAGCAAATCATGAAAAAAGTGAAGTTCAAAGGTACTTTGAAAGAGTTCTTTGAATTTATGCGTAGTGATAAACAGTTTTTTTATGCCAATACTGATGAAGGGCGCGAAAGATATTTGAAGGAAGCACGAGAGATGATCAACACAATGAAAGGTAAACTTGACGAGCTTTTTATCTCTAAACCCAAGGCTGACCTCATTGTAAAACGCGTAGAGAGTTTTCGGGAAAAATCCGCAGGAAAAGCATTTTATAATCGACCAGCGGCTAACGGTTCTCGTCCAGGAATTTATTATGTAAACTTGTATAATATGGATGATATGCCCGTTTATCAGATGGAAGCCCTGGCCTATCACGAAGGTGTTCCTGGCCACCACATGCAGTTAGCAATTGCTCAAGAAATGAATACTCTACCAAAATTTCGTAAGTTTGGTGGTTATACGGCCTATATAGAAGGTTGGGGGCTATATTCAGAGTTCATTCCCAAAGAAATGGGGTTTTATGAGGATCCATATTCTGATTTTGGGCGTCTGGCAATGGAGATCTGGCGTGCATGTCGTTTAGTGGTAGATACTGGTATTCATTATAAAAAATGGACTAGGGAACAAGGCATTAAGTTCTACATGGAGAACACTCCTAATCCCAAAGGGGATGCGGTAAAAATGGTCGAAAGGCACATTGTTATGGCAGGACAAGCCACAGCTTATAAAATTGGCATGATCAAAATTATTGAGTTGCGCGAAAAAGCCAAGAAAACTCTAGGAAACAAATTTGATATTCGCGAATTTCACGAAGTAGTGATTGCCAACGGCGCAATTCCACTATTTGTTTTAGAAAAATATATTGATGAATGGGTTGCTTCTAAGAAATAATGCTTACGTCGCGTTTGATCGTAGTTTTTGTATTTCAGTACGCGTAATGACTACAATAAAAGATAAAAAAAAGCCTATATAAATATATAAAGAATGTTTATATTTATATTAGATATTCAGATAAACGAACATGGTTCATGCTCTCAATAAGTATAAAATTTAGTGCATAACAATGTTCGTTTCGAAAGTTTTTTCATTTAGAACTAGTACTACAGTTGTAATTAAAATAACAAATAGGTAGCTACAAAAATTAGACACTCTGTAGGCCCCATCCTATCGATAGCTCTTCTCAAATAGCAAAAAATACTGTTATTTGTAAACAGCTAGAAACACTGAAAAATAAGGAACTGTACTTAGTTACAACTGTAGTACTAGGGCCTGTCATCATTCAAGCTAATGAAGCCAAATAATGCAAGAAACTAAGTATACAGTCGCTAAAAAATTCTGAGCAGTTTTGTCGTACCGCGTAGCAATATATTATGAAAAGCTTTTTACTTGAGCGCGAGCAAGTGTCTCTGGGTTGATTTTACTTAGAGTCCTTTGCCATAATTTAAGATACTCCAATTCTTCATCACTCTTCTGTTGAATATCTTCAAAATTTAAGTTTGAAGAATTTTGGTATTCTTGAGGCACCAAATTTGAGATTTTCTTTATGATTTCTAGTGTGTTTTTAGAAATGTTTGCCCCTTGTACAGGAAGCTCGACTTGTTCGAATTCTGTCAAAAACTTACGCTCGTTATCGAACATTCCTGCTAGTAGTTTAGAATTTTCCAAACACAAAATAAGTTTCTCTAGTTCTTCACTAAACTCATCATGAAAATCCCTTAAAATATAATTCAAGTCTTGGATAAGAATAGAAAGTTCCTTTGGCATATAATTACTTAAGAGTAGAAGATCAGAAATCTTTTTTTGTTGAAATCTAATTGAGGTGAGTTGGTGACGAATTGTATTGTAGAGAGGAAAATTATTTTGCTCCAGATAAGGCAATAATATCTTATTGCGATAAATTACTTCCATTTCTTGTTCTTTTAGTTTTTCTTTGTTAAGTTCTTTCTTGACTGCCTGAAAGAATAAATGCTCATATTGGCAAAGTTTGTTGCTCATCTCTGCTAAATCTTTTAGAGCACACAAATTTTGTAGCAAAGAACTTGTGTTAGTAAAAGACCGTTCTAATGATCTCCACACCAATACTTGCTTCTTCTTGTTTTTAAACGCTGTGATTAAATGTACGAAAAAAGCGGTAAAAACAGCAAAGCACATTCCTGAAATGATTTCGATAATGATTTCCTCAAACATCGAGATCTCCTATTAGAAAAGTGTTATAAGTGACCCGTCAAAAGTAATTACCCATTGGCATTTTGCTCTTTTATTTCCTAGCTTTGTTGCTCCTTAGTTACGCAGCTATAGCTGCGCGCCTTCGTCTCGCCGCGCTAAAAAATAAAATCCCTGCATTCAATGGGTAACTACTTTTGTCAGGCCACTTAGATGAGTTTAGTGCAGAAGAATGACTGTTTCTATACGTAAATTATTCCTTCTACATACTACTAAATACGTACTTACGTTGAATTTGTTGGAGTTTTGTTTCTAATTTTGATGGATGGTAAGAGGTATTTTGGTATTGCATAGATGCTTTTGTTAGACCAATTAAATCTGATAATTCATCCTGTAGCCAAAATCGGAAAATCCTTGCTCTGTGAAAAAATTTCGCGCGCGCTCATTAAAATTCCAAACATCCAACTCAATTTTTGCGATATTTTGCGAACGGGCAAACGCGCGCATATTCTCCATAAGTAAAGTTCCAATTCCTTTTTTTCTATACGCATTATTAACGACTATTTGCATCAAATATATATATTTTCTCTCGTAAGTAAAAAGGGATTTAGGAACTTTACGCATTTCAAACAATATATGGCCACAAATTTCATTTTCTGATATCGCAACTTTGGCATGGATGTTATTCTTAGAAAGTTGTTTAGTTAGGTGCTCCAATATCGCGGAAAATTCAACGGGTGCATAAATATTAGGAAAAGCTTCGATGTGAAGATTTTGTGTTTCTATCATATCTAAAGCAATTGCATTAATATCTAATTCTTTGGCTTTGCGTATTTGTATGTCCATTATATGTCGCTCAAGGGTGTAGAATCATATGCATGTTGAATTAGAGTACGAGAAGGTGTAATATTTTCTTTCCTTGATGTAGTACCTTGTTTTGGAATTTTTTTCTTTGTGCGGTTGTCTGTATGAAACATTAATTCCTCCTGACACAAGCGAATTTTAGGTCGACTGTTTAATCGGATTTTTATATTATAAATTAACAAATATAAAATTATAAATCCATTGCTAATCACCTTTGCTTAAAAAGTGACAGAAGTGTCCGCAAACAATTGAGATTGCTATCATTACAACTAAACGGTTCTCAGAAAATGAATCCAAGTGGCAAACCTTTCTTTGGCATTGGATGCGACACTGGACCTTTAAGATCCAGTATCGTCTATAAAATTAGTAACCGAGTACTAATTTTTTTGAGGTACTTGGCCTAAAAGATGAAACAAAAATGCATATTCTAATGCAACAGAGCGATAGCGCTGGAATCGCCCAGAGGCACCGCTGTGCCCTGATGTCATGTCTGTGTCAAATAACAATACATTATTATTAGTCTTAAGGTGACGTAATTTCGCTACCCATTTGGCAGGTTCCCAGTACTGCACTTGCGAATCATGGAAACCAGTAGTAATGAGCATTGCTGGGTAGTCCTGTGCCTTGACTTGATCATACGGCGAATAAGATAGCATATAATCGTAATATTTTTTTATATTTGGATTTCCCCATTCATCGTATTCTCCTGTAGTTAGTGGAATACTGTCATCAAGCATTGTTGTTACAACATCGACAAAAGGAACAGATGCAAGAATACCTTTGAATGTTTGTGGACTCATATTTGCTACAGCGCCCATTAAAAGACCTCCAGCGCTTCCTCCTTCAGCAAATAACAAATCTTTTGTTGTATATTGCTTGTTTATGAGAAACTTCCCACAGTCAATGAAATCGGTAAAAGTGTTCTTTTTCTTTAAAAGTTTGCCATCTTCATACCAGTGGCGTCCCATTTCTTGGCCACCGCGAATATGTGCTATCGCGAAAATAACACCTCGATCAAGTAAAGAAAGCCTCGTCGAACTGAAATAAACATCCATACTGTAACCATATGATCCATAAGCATAAAGCAACAATGGATTATGCTTTTTACGCAAGTTTTTTTTGTAAACAAGAGAAATAGGTACTTTTACACCATCGCGAGCGGTAGCATACATGCGTTCTGCTTTATAAAGAGAAGTATCATAGCCACCAACAACTTCGCGTTGCTTGAGTAAATTTTTGCTTTTACTTTTCATATCGAAATCAACAACGGAGTTTGGAGTGGTAAGAGAAGTATAATTGTAACGCAGAGTCGTAGTATTAAACTCCAAGTTAACATCTAATCCAACACTATATGTCTCTTCTCCAAAATCAATGTAATAGTCTTTTTGTTTTTCATTCCATGGCACTATGTGTAAATGTGTTAATCCATCTTTTCGTTCTTGTACAACAAGATAATCTGCAAATATTTCTATGTTTTCTAGTAGTACATTTTGGCGATGAGGAATAACTTCACTCCAGTTATCCATTGTTGTTTTATCGAGAGGGGTAGACATCAAACGAAAATTTTGCGCTTTATCATTACTAAGTATGTAAAACTTGTCTTCATAGTGTGCGATAGAGTATTCTAAGTTGCGTTTTCGTGGTTGAATAATGTGAAATTCGCTACCTGGTTTATCGGCATCCATGACTCGATATTCTTGAGAAAGAGTACTATAACTTCCAATAATAATAAAACGCTGTGATTTGCTTTTGTATACCCACGTTGAAAATGTCGTATCTTTTTCGTGAAATACTTCCTTATGCTCTTCGCTTCCCAATTGATACTGCATGATCTTATGTGCGCGTAATGCTGCATCTTTTACTGTGTAGTACAATGTTTTATTATCATTTGCCCATACGATAGAACCGGTAGTATTAGCAATACTTTCTTTACGAATTTTGCCTGTTTGTAAATTCTTAAAACGAATAGTATATTTACGTCTACCAAGTGTATCTTCGGCAAAAGCAAGAATACTATTATCTGGACTTATTTTCAAACCAGCAGCGCGGTAATAACTATGTCCTTTTGCTAATTCGTTGGCGTTAATGAGTATTTGTTCCTTATTTTCTAAAGAGTCTTTTTTACGACAAAAAATAGGATATTCTTGTCCCTCAGCGAAACGAGAGTAGTAGTAATAGCCTTTAAAGAAATATGGAACAGACTCATCTGTTTGTGGAATACGCCCGGTAATTTCTTGGAAAAGTTGTTCTTGAAAATCCTTTGTATAGGACATTACATTAGCAACATAGGCATTTTCAGCATGCAAATAATCTTTGACTTCTTGACTCTCACGATCACGCATCCAATAATAATAATCTGTACGGGTATGATCGTGTATAGTCATTTCCTTTTTTATTCTTTTTGCTTTAGGGGGTTGGGATTCATCTGCATTAAGACACACAAAAAACAGAATAAGTGCAACACAAAAACGCGTCATAGCGAACTCCTAACAAAGTTGTTTTCTAAGTGATCTGACACTTAGTTATGATTAATTCCCAATGAAAAAACATACATTTTGTTCTTTTTTATCTGAATCATCGTATCAGAAATTGCCGAAGCTATGTAATGAAAATCTTTTACATGATAAGGATGATCAGTAATTGCTTGTCCTTCTCGAAGTTCTTTTAACACATCAAGGGTATAGACATCTTTAATTTGAAAAACTCCTGGATCACGATAATGTTTTCCTTTTTTGTAATTGATATAATAACTCGATCCATAAATAGGAAAAATATGAGAACGTTCTCTATGAAATTGTGATTCAGGGTTACCTTTAAGAATAGTTCCTTGTGAAGTAAAAATATAGTTTCCTTCTAGCCCCAAAGGTAAATAACCCAATGTAGTGTGCTTATCCTTGGAAGTGAGGTCAGAACCATTTAAATAGATCCAATTTACTCCCCATGGAGAACTATTACTTTGGTGACATGTTAAGTTATAGAGATAGGCGTCAGAACGCCACTGAATATATTTACGACCAGCATAACGCAAATTTTTGACGTCGAAGTTGGAAATATTGAATGTCGTTAGGTCCATCAGTGCATATTTATTTTGATTTTCTCTACCTATATTTTTATCTAAAATAGTTACAAATGCGAAGCGACCATTATCCAGCCCCATAACCAAATCGCTAATTTTGTGTTTGAAATCTTTGTACTTACGAGTCTTTTGAGATACGTAATCATATGTAGTAAATAGATTATTATTTTTTGAATAACAAACTAGGTAGCGTCCTCCACTAGAAAATATTGAATTAACATCAGGCATGGCAAAACTTTCCAAAAACTTGCGTTGAACTAAATCATACAATTTTAAACGCCGCGAATCTTGTAAACGAAGTATTACGTATGCTCCACCAAGAGCAAGCCGTGCATCCATAACTTTTCCTGGTAAATCAACGACACTATTTTTTGTAGATTTGTTTAGTTTCTGCACATAATGATATACAATTTTACGATGTTCTAAATCAGGATCTGCATATAATATATTTACTTTTCGTTTGGTCGTGTTTCTACTTTCACCTGAGACAACAACAAGTTGTACTTGCTGCTTTCCAGAATAAGAAAATTTATAACGCACACGCTTTCCACAGCGAATATTTCCATCGGCAAATTTCCATGTGTAAAAAGTATTTGCAACATCTTCTTCAACATTAAATTCGTAAAAACCATTTTCTAATTCTTGCATTTTCCATGCAATACGACTTGTAACCGCAGCCTTGATATTATAGTGATCCAGAATTTTTTTGTAATGGTTTATTCCGTCATCAATACTTAATGTAACAATAAACTTTCCGGGCTTGTAATAAGTGTAGTATACATTTGCTCCAGACTTTGTTTCACCATTGCCAAAATTCCATGTTAAGTGAATATTCGGGTGACTTTTCTGAGAGACACGCGCCACAAAAGATACTTTTTCTTCTACGCTTATCTGTGTTGGTATAGAAAAGTCAATTTGCGGAGCAGGTATATCTTTTAACTGGGCACGATAGTGCACTATAAATAATTTTTGTTGTTCTTTATTCATGTTCCAAAAAACGGTGCGTAGTTTGGCCCAATTTTTTTGTGCAATTTCATTTTCTAGCCGCGAAGCCTTTCCTGCAAATTCTTTGAACATCTTTGATTTTTGCAATGGAGAAAATGACTTTGTTGTCGAAGGAGAATGCTCAAAAGCATTTGCGTACAAAGTGGCTGCTTTTTGCCATTGTTTGCGCTCAATACATTTCTGTGCATCACCAATACATTGCTGCGCAAGACACTCTTCTATTTGTTGTTTTATTTTTAGCCTAACTTGTTCATATTTAGGTTCTTTCAGCATATTGCCGAAAATATAAATAGCCTGCGTCCATTTTTGTTGTTGCTTGTTTTGTAGGGCAATATTCCATTTTTTGTCCGCAGATAAATTGCTTAACATTAACTTTTGTGAGTCATTGGCTTTTTTATAATTTTGCAAATTTGCATTTTTATTTCGAGTAAGATTGTCATTTTTGTTAGCTTTGGCAGTTAGATCATTATCTTTGTGATCACTAACCACTGTGAGCTTTAGTAAAACTAAAAATAATACAATTGCAACTGCTACACTTGCGTATACAAGTTTCTTTTTTAGCGCTTTATTTTTAAGACTCTCTTCACAAATTTTGTGAAGATACATAATTTCGCGTTCGTTAGGAAAAAGTTCTTTCATTTTGTTACACAAATCGAGCGCTTCTCGCCATGAATACAATTTCATTTTTTGGTTAATGTCATTAATAACTTTACTTTGTAGTATCTCTATCTTTTCGGCTGGCGCTTTTATAGCAGGGCGCTTTTCAAATGCTTTCTGATACTCAAATATTGCATCACAAAATGAATTTTTTTCTTCGTATTGTTGTCCCTTGTTCATATGTTGTGTAAAAAAATGGTTCTCAAGAACAACTTCACGCTGTGTTGAACGATTGACGCTATGGGAAGCACTATCTAAGTATGTATTTATGGCAGAAATTACACTTTGAGTATCCCACCTTTTGTCACGATTACCGATGAGCATACCATTGACAATATGAGTAATGGTATGTGCGATTTCTGGTTTAATTTCTTCTAGTGGAATAAGGTCATTTTTAATATGAGTGGCTAAAATTTCCATTAAATCAGAACTAAGTATCGGCAATTTTCCACTAAGTAGCTGATAAAAAGTAACACCTAAAGAATAAACGTCGCTCTTACCATCAACAACCTCTCCTTGAATTTGCTCTGGGGGCATATAAACGGGGGTTCCGAGAATCATATTTGGTTGTGTTACTTGAACATCTTGTTCGGAGGAAAGCATTTTTGCCAAACCAAAATCGGTAACCTTAACTATATTTTGGCTATCAATCATTATATTGCCAGGTTTGATATCACGATGAACAATGTGCATTTTATGTGCATTTTGTAGTGCTTGTGCTACATCGCGAACAATGTGCAAAGCGCGCTTTTCTTCGATAATATTTTCATCTCGCAAAACTTCAGCAAGCGTTTTACCATCAATATATTCCATTACCATAGCAAAGCTATCTTCACCCAATTTTACAATATCATAAAGGCTAACAATATTTGCATGATTCAACTTCGCTGTAGTTTGGGCTTCGATAAGAAACCGTTCGTTATTGCTAATACCAAGAACTAACTTTATCGCTACAGCGCGTTGTAAAGTACTATCAAAAGCTTTAAAGACAGCTCCCATTCCTCCAATACCTATTTTTTTTTGTATTTCATAACGTCCAATTCGATCTCCGGACTTTATGCTTTTCCAGTCTAGCTTATTAGAAGCTTCTTGCGCATAATTTATTTGATTTTGAATTATCTCTGTAGGGCATGCTTGTTGCTCTCTTTGATGATCACGGCAAGAATCTTCTTCAACACTATTAGCAATTGTGTGTTCATTATAATGAACAACAGTTTGCGCACTGCTCTCTTCGTCTAAAATTCGTTTTTGGTTACTTTGTTCTGTAATTACTGTTTTATCGTCAGTAGGAATCTGTTTAGTTTTAAGAATGAACATCGTTCGTTCACTTGTCTGTTGTGATGAAAGTTCAATTGTTTTTTCGCGAATAGACTGGTGATTGTTTTTTGGTTCTGGTTCTTCAGCCATACAATCTTCTCCTGTACACAAAATTTTATATACAAACAAATAAAATAGTCTGAAAAATATATGATTTACTGTCTTACATTTTTTGCTCAATTCTATCGATATATGACTGTAGATGTTTACCACCATATCCTAGAGACAAAGCTTTTTTTAGATCTTTTATGGCAAGGTTGAATTTTTTTTGCTGATAGTAAAGCATACCTCTCTTGTAATAAAACGAACTATTTATTGAAATATTTGCAATAGCCTCATCGTAGTTTTTTATAGCTAGATTATATTTTTTTTGCTTGCAATATAAGCGACTAACTAATGGGTAGATCTTTTTATCGTTGGGATTTATTTCGATTATTTTACTGTAGCTTTTTATAGCAAGGTCATATTTTTTTTGTAGACGGTATATAAAGCCTTTTTTGTAATAAAGATTTGTATTGTTGGGGTCAAGCTCAATCGCTTTATTATAATCTTTTACAGCTAGGTCATATTTTTTTTGTTTGTGATACAAAACCCCTCTTAGATAATACGAATTTCTGTAATTAAAATCGATTTCAATTACTTTACTATAATCCTTTATAGCAAGATTATATTTTTGTTGATCTTCAAATATAATGCCTCTGTAATAATAAGATTCCTTGTCGTGAGGGTCAAATTGAATAGCTTTATCGTACTCTTTTCTTGCAAGGATAATTTCTTTTTGCAAGCGATAAATATTCGCTCTTAATCGATAAATATTGTTATCGCTTTTTTTATAACTCTCTTTTGCTTTTTTTACAAGATTTTGAGTTTCTAACGTTTTGTAGCCTAAGGAAATAGATTTTTCCCAATTGTATATAGCTAAACCAAATTCCTTAAGTTTGTTATGTATAAGACCCATGTTAAAATACGCATATTTATTTTCAGGATTTATTGCAACATGCTTTGTGTAATCTTGCATAGCCAAATTGTATTTTTTCAAAATATGATAGGCAAAACCTCTGTTAAAATACGCTCGTTTATGCTTTGAATTATTTGTTATAACATGATTATAATCTTCTATTGCCAAGTAGTATTTTTCTAGCTTACTATAAGCAAGCCCCCTATTGAAATAAGCGTCTTGGTGTCTTGGGTTAACTGCAATTTCATTGGTATAATCTTTTATTGCTAGGCTATATTTTTTTTGATTATAATACATCATAGCTCTGTTGAAATAAGCATACAAATAACGAGGGTTTATCGCAATTACCTTGTTGTAATCTTTCAATGCTAAATCGTATTTTTTCTGTTCATGGTACAGAATAGCTCTTCTAAAATAGGCAAACATGTTGTCTTTATCTTCTTTAATAGCGTTGTTGTAATTTTTTAACGCCAAGTCATATTTGCCTTGATATTCATCTCTTAGGGCTGTTTGAACATAATTTTTTTTCTTACTAATATTGAGAAATACAAAAATTAAAATCGTTATAACAAAAAGAGTAAAAAGAGTAAAAAAAACAAGTAGTTTGCTTTTGGGTTTACCTAGTTCTCTTTTTATTGGTGTTTTTGTTTTTGCGTGGCTTTTTGTTGGTTGGGCTGTTTCTTCTAGCATGATTGTCCTTGCTTTTTTAATATTCGTGTTTTAAGCGCTATACTTTTAACATACTTCATTAAAGTCTTTCTCATTAAAAATTTGTAAATTAGGCGTACAATTTATGCCCTACATATTTTTTAGACAAAAATAAGCATTTGTTGTTGTCTGAAAGAGTATTAGGGCGTGTCATCATTCAATACAGATAAAAATATAACGGATTCATTTAATGATACGCCAGTAGTATTGAGCCCGAGCCCGTTTGCGACCCGCGCCCGAAAATTTTTTGAGAGCGACAGAAAGTGATTTATTGGTTCAATACTAGTTTTTTGCGATGGAAAAAGAAACTTTGCTTCTTTGATAAATTGTTAGTGAAAGTTTCGGAAACGGGCTCGCAAACAGGCTCGGGCTCGAAAAAACACACAATATTTTGAATGATGACACGCCCTAGTAAAATATGCTTAAATTATTGATCTCGATTTGTAAATGACTATAGCTAAATTGAGGACGTTGGTAGTTATCTTTATTTTCATAAACCAATGATATTTGTCAAGTGTTCAACCTTGAGTATACTACAAGTTAATCTTTCCACTATCTTTAGAACATAATACGCTTATCACTACTTTGTTTTACAATTTAGTTCATTGTAAACGCTTTAAATCTCTTGAATTCTATATTACTTTTTGTTTTGGTATTTTACGCTAAGCCACTCCCCTTCTTTTTCCTGTTTAAATAGACTATCAAAAACAACATATCCATTTTCAATTTGACTAATAATACCAGGTTTTATAGTTTCAACAGGTACAATATCGGGAAACAACTGTGAATCGGTAAAAGATTTAGTGTAAATATTGACACCATCTTTTTTAGTAAATATCTGAAGGGTATATTGCCCTTTTTTTGGAGGAAGAGTATAAGGCGGTTCATCGTGAGGTGTAAATAGTCTACCAATGCTATATATGAGAGTTATTAAGTGCTCTCTATCTGTTTGTAAACCAACAAGACGACTGACTGAATAAGAAATTCTACGGGTATGTGCAGCGATAACTCCCGTAGCTACAAGCCATTTCATTTCTCCCGTTTTAAGATTAGTGTGAGACACCGCTATTCCTAAATTAATAATAGACTCACCCATTCCTTGTTCCACAAAACCAGGAAATTGATGAATTGCGTACTCAGGTCCTAATGCTAATACTTTTACAGGTTTACTCTCTATCGATATTCCTCCACAACACAAAATTGCAATAATTACGAAACCAAAAATATATTTCATTTTAACACTTTCGTTTACAAAGATACAAAACATGTCACCAACAAAACTCTTTACAAATATCTTTATCGATAATATATTTCACTAAGTTCGAATCAACATTAAAAATAATAGCAAAGGTTATATTAATGAAATTACAAGATGATCTCAATTTATTTTGGATTTACGTAAAAGGTTTTCTATTTCTACTGATCGTAATGACTTGCTCGTTATTACTTTTATTTGAGAATACGATTTCAGTAAGAGCTTTACTTATAGGTTGTTTGATCTGGAGTTCTGCGCGAAGTTATTACTTTATGTTTTATGTGATAGAAAAATATGTAGATAGTGAATATAAATTTTCAGGTATTTATTCTTTTGTTCTTTATGTAGTTCGAAAACGTAGGGATAAAAATGTCACAAAATTTACTAGGTGACAGTGGCTTAATTTTATTATTCTTTATCAAAAAGAGTATATAAAGATTACTGCTGAATTCACGGCTTCGCGGGTATTTATACTTTAAATTTCAATCCAGTTTTCTTTGTATACTTCTGTAATTACACCTACGGCAAAGAATCCACCATCCCATAGTTTAAATTCTGCTCCCAATTTGATTAAGCTTGTATAAGCTTCTAAAACAGCATATCTACATTCCGCATCAAACGATTCACCTTTTTCAAAAACGCTTTCTTTTCCTACATATATTCCTAGACTTCCTCTAGCCATTTCTCCGTATAATTCTTGCATACCATCAATTTGCGTAGGAATGACTCTCCAGCCATCTTCTCCAAAAGTAAATTTGCCTTTGTCAGGACCATATTTTCTACCTCTAGTTACAGTGGTTTTTGCTTTGAAATGTGGTTTTATTTCGTTGTCCATAGAGAGTTCCTTGAACGCAAAAAAATTAGCTCAGTGAATTTTTACAAACCATAAACAAACAGATATTTGTGCTTTTTACATACACTTGGCAAACCCAAAAATTAAGACCTACAGATATAATTAGCATTATTTCCTGTTTTCGATTGTAATTATACTATAACACGAATTTTTATGCGTTGGTAGTTGGGTTGTTTGAGTTTTTTTGTTATAATATGTAGAACAATTAAAACAGAGTTTATAACAATTCCGCATTTTTTTGTATCAAAAATTTAAGGAAATTGTTGATATAGGCGATTATTTAGAATTTTACATAAAACTATTTTAATGGGTGAAGAAATGATAAAACAAAATTATGCTATTTTTATACTAACGATTATATTCGTTAGCCTTCCCCTGTATTCTCAAAATCAGAATTTAGCGCAAGAATATGAAATACGTCTTCAAAATCGAACGTTTACTCCTACTAGCTCAACTATAAAGCCGCTAGATAGAGAGCAGGAGCGACATTGGGTGCTCGTACAATTTAACAAGTTGCACCGAAATGTTATTTTTCAATTTCGGTTAACAGACATTCGATTACTTGGTTATGTGGCTCGAAATACTTTACTCTTATCCGTTCCTTCTCAATTTGACTGGAGTTCGATTTCTTCTACGCGTTGGGTCGGAAAATTGAAACCTAGCGATAAAATCAGCAAAATTGTAGCAGAAAAATTGAAAAAAGAACCTTGGCAAACAACAACCTATATGGTTGAAGGCCATAGAGATGTAACGCAAACCGAAATGAAAACCATTGTTGAGAAAATAGGAGCTAAATATAGTACTCATCCTGACTTTCCTTCTTATGCATGCTTAGTATCGGGAAATGCGAGCAATGTTCATTCATTAAGTGAAAGTGAAAAAATTGCATGGATACTTCCTACACCTCAATTTGTACTTAATCAAGAACGTATTCATTATTGTGCTGGCGGGCAAACATTTTACGGACCAATACCAAACTTTGCTGTCGTAGGTAATGGTTGGGATGGAAATGGTTTAGGAGAAGCAAGTCTTACTTACCATTTCGTTTCAGGTGGTGGTACTGGGGATATTGGAGGTAATGGTGAAGAAGCTCCTGTGGAAGAAGGAATCCGTGAATGGGGATCTGTAGTTAATATCTCATTCGATCGAATTAATACTCCTAATCAGCAAAATTCTTTTGATATTTTCTGGGGCGTTGGCAATCACGGAGACAATGCTCCTTTTGATGGCCAAGGTAATACAGTTGCTCATGCTTTTTTTCCTATTGGCGGAGCTCTTATTGATGGCGACATACATTTTGATGATGCAGAAAATTGGAATAACAACTTCCCCAATTTTTTGTTTAATGTTACTCTTCATGAATCAGGTCATGCTCTTGGAATGGATCACTCGGATCTAAATGCTGCTATTATGTTTCCTGTTATTCAAAATAATGCTGGCAAACAACCTCTAGACCCTGATGACATAGCGGGTATCCGCACTCTTTATTCTAGTGTTTCTATTGCCCCTAGTAGTTTAAATACAACGGTACTTTCTTCTACTGAAGTGGATTTAAATTGGAATGATAATGACAATATTGAAGATGGTTTTCGCGTCGAGCGTCGTATTGGTGGCGGAAATTTTGAAGCAATAGCAAGTGTTGCTCCTAATGAAGAATCATTTAGTGATGAAAATGCGCCTGAAGGTTCAAACTTAACTTATCGCATTATAGCGTTCAACAGATTTGGTGATTCTGTTTCATCAAATAATAACAATGTATTGACATTACCAGCTGATCCTAACAATCTTGCTGTTGCTCCTGCTAGCGCAACACAGATAGATTTGTCATGGTCAGATAATTCTAATGGTGAAAGTAATTATCGTATAGAGCGTGATCTTGGTGGAGGTTTCCAGCAAATTGCTTTAGTAGGAGCAAATACTACTAATTTTAGCAATAACAGTGGATTGGGAGAATCTACTGTAGCGTTCTATCGGGTAACAGCTCTCAATGCAACGGGTGATTCCGGAACATCTAATGTTGCGGATACTACAACTCTCCCCCAAACTCCTAACAATCTTAGTGCTGAAACATTTTCCGATGATCGCATTGATTTGTCATGGAACGATAATTCTAATGGTGAAAATGGCTATGTTGTTGAACGTGAGGAACAAGAAAGCCGCGCATTTACCGTGGTTGCTAACCTTAATGCAAATACAACGGTGTTTAGCGATATAAATCTTCCACCTTCGACAACATTTAATTATCGTGTTCGCGCTTTTAATGCAGGGGGCGATTCTTTCTTTTCTAATCAATCTTCGACAACCACAGATCCAAAGTCTACAGGTAAAACGGTTGTTATTGATAACAAGGGAGACAGTGGTAAAGGAAGTTTACGTGAAGCTATAGAAGAATTGGCTGTGGATGGCGATATTATTGTTTTCAACAAAGTGAGAAGTATAACGCTACTCAGTGAAATTGCCATTGATAAAAGTGTTGTAATCAATGGCAAAGGTCTTACCTTAAGTGGTAAAAAACTATCGCGTATTTTTAATATCGCTGCCGATGCTGAAGTAAAATTGCTCGACATCAAATTCAAAGATGGAAATGCTGGTAACAATAACGGTGGTGCTATTTTTGTTGCCTCTGGAGGAATATTAGATGTTGATGGCTGTAGTTTTACCAATTGTAAGGCCAATAAAGGAGGAGCGATTTATCTTTTTGATGCCTCAGCAATCGGAAACTTGACTAACTGCATTTTCAAGACAAATACTGCTAGTACTGATGGCGGTGCTATATTTGTTAGTACAGCTAATGTGGGTACTCTAGTTGGAAATTCTTTTGATAAAAATAGTGCTTCTGATGATGGTGGTGCCATCAACAATGAAGGCACTATCGATACAATATCTACTTGTATTTTTAAAAGTAATTTTACTAAAGGAGATGTTGCTGAATCCCAAGGTGGAGCGATTTTTAACAATAACGGCACAATAAATGATATATCAAACTGCACATTCTCGAGAAATAAATCTTTTGATGATGGTGGTGCGTTGTTTATTGATGGCGGTACTATCAACGTGTTTGCTAGTAAATTTGATGGCAACACTGTAACAAGTGGTAGCGGTGGAGCAATTCACAATGAAGGAAATCTTACTGTTCTTACTAGCAACTTAGCAAAAAACTCTACACCTAAGATTGGTAACGGTGGTGGAGCGATTTTTAATCTAGGCACTATCAATGAAATTTCCGACACAACTTTTTCGATAAATAAAACTTTGGCGAACAACGGAGCTGCCATTTTTAATAATGGTACTATAACATTATTACAACGAAATAATTTCGAGAAGAACAATTCTGCTAATAATGGTGGGGCTATTTTTAATAGTACAGGCAGAACAGTTACAGACGTTATTAATTGTACTTTTTCTGCCAACATTGCTAAAAACAATGGTGGAGCGATTTTTAATGGTGGAACAGCGAAATTTACTCATTGCACTTTCTTTAAAAATAAAGCGACTTCCTTAGAAGGAGGAGCTATTTTTGTTGATAATGGTAATACCACGATGGAAGCAAGTGTATTAGTTGGTAATATTGCCAAGGTAAATGGAAAAAATGTTTTGGGAAATATTACAACTGGTGGTTTCAATATTGTTGAGGATATTTCTGGTTCAGGTGGTTTTAATTCTGGACAGGGAGATGTTCTCGGTGGTTTTAAGGCGAGCAATATTTTGATTAGCTCTCTAAAAGACAATGGTGGTGAAACAAAAACACATGCCTTGACTACTAAAGGTGAGAATCCTGCAATTGATGCTGTTCCTGAAAACACATTCACCGAAGAAGACCAGCGCGGAGCAAGTCGTACTGATGGTAACAATGATGATAGTGGTGCTTTTGAATCTGGTGTTGAAGCTTTGGTTGTGAATGCGAAGATTGATTTCAAAGCGATGAAGGTAGACGGCTATACTACGATCAAGTGGGAAAATAGCAAAAGTAAATTTTTTACTGGTTTCCACATATGGAGACGCGCCGTCGGAGAGAAAAAATTTACAAAAATTACCCCTATGCAAATTTTATCCACGCAAGGTGTAGATGAAGAAATAGGTTATAGTTATAATGATGTAAGTGTTGTTAATGACAAGCATTATATCTACAAATTGGAATGCCTGAATTTTGACAAAAGTTGTTTTAGCGCACCAATTGTAAAATAGAAAAATAACAAAAGAGGGAAATACTCCCTCTTTTGTTATTTTCAGAATTAGCCACTTAAATTTTCACTAACAAAAATTATCAATTATCAAAAGATATCTTTTCTAACCTCATTCCTCCTGTCTTAGAACCTATCATCAATTAGATTAATTAGCTAAAAGGTAATGGTTCTCAAATATCTCTAAGTATGAGAGTATACGATTCCAAATGGAATTTACTAATCAATACTTGATCGCCACCATTTTTCACGAGTTTTCGACGGGTCACCTTGTCGTTGGATGATCAAATATCACTCTAGTGTTCTAGCTTTACAGCATGATTTGGCGTCATTTTATCAATCTCAAGGAAACTATAACAGTGCTGAACAGTTGCTTGTGGAAACCGTCGAATTCATCTCAAAAGTATTGACAACGATGATAAATTGCTTACAAAAAAACTATGAAGAAGCGAAAAAAATTTCAAGTTAAAGGTTGTCCATTTTGTTTTGGCTTTTACTTTTTTCTGTTATTTCTAGGTCGTAACTTGAGTTATAAATATTACCTATTACTGATTATATCAAAATCAAACATAAACTGATGTGTTAACGTATTGTTTCATAAGTTTATTCTAAGTCTTATTGTAAGAGATGTGTTTTTATGTAATGTACTTTGTGGAGAAACAAATGAAGATAAATACCAGAGATTTGGAAGGTAATGTTAAGTTAATTGTTTTTGAAGGCCATATAGACGAAAATTCTATTGTGCTGGTGCAAGACACATTTGCAGGAATATTTAGTCTTGGTATATATAAGATTATTTGTAATATGAAAAAAGTTGATCATATTAGCGCACCAGTTCTAAAGACATTCTTAGAACACATTTCCTTGGTTCGCAGCCGCGGAGGAGATTTAAAGCTTTTACATGTTCAATCTTCTTTACAAGGCATTTTTCGCTACGCGGGGTTTTCGGATGATAGTGTTTTTTGCAATGACCTTAATACAGCGGTTCAACAATTTAAGGCATATGGAAAAGACACGTTGGGAAATGAGGATATTTTTTCACCAACAATGCAAGCAAATCAATCTCCTTTGGGGGGACCGGTAAACAATGTTTATGGAGCGACAATCCAGATGGGTAGCTCTCCTTTGCAAAATAAAGTTCCGGAACAAGGAGGAGCTGAAGATCCTTATGGAGCCACAATTCAGATGAATGGTTCTCCTTTGCAAAACAGATCTCTGAAACAAGATGGTGCTGAAGATCCTTATGGAGCCACAATTCAGATGGGGAGCTCTCCTTTACAAAACAAAAATCAGAAGCAAGAAGATCTTTTTGGTGCCACAATCGCGATGGATGATTCTCCTTTGCAAAAGAAGGCTCCAGAACAAAAAAAACAGAAAGAACACGAAGAACTGACTATAGAAGTAGTAGAACCTGTTTTAGAGCGAACTAGAGAGCTACCAGGGTCTTCTACCTTACAAAGTGAAGAAGAGCTTAAAGAATTTGCTCGAGAGTTGGTAGATTCGCCTTTACAAAATGAGAAACAAAATCAGGGGCAGCTTGGAGGATTCACTGGCGAGTTGATAAAGCCTTCTCCAGAAAGTGAGAAACAACTTGGAGAGTTGATGGAGTCTTCTTTAGAAAATGAGGATACATCCAAAACATTGAACCAAGTAGCAGATAAGGCAAGAAAATCAGCTACCGAGTCTCCAAAAAAGCTATCGCGCAAAGCGAAGAAAAAGCGCCGTAAACCACTAGATCAAAGCGTAGTACAAGAATCTCCTGTGCAACAACAAGCTCCTGCACCGAAAAACGAAGAGCAGAAAGTTGTAGTCACCGAATTGAAACGTAAGTCTACTATTCGTTTTTATCGCAGAATGTATCCTTTTTGTATTTTTCCACTAAAGGTTATTTTCTCTCAACAAAAATTACAAAAAATTATTCACAAAAAAATTGAGCAAGTTGAAGGAAAGCAAGATGTGGTTGTATCAAAAGATAAACCTATTATTGAAGTTGTACCACACTTTCCTGGATGTTTGATCGTGCCACCAAAGAAAAAAGTTGATGTCACACCAGAGATTTCTCATGCAAATTTTACTGCAACTCCCCTAGCAGAAAGTAAAAATCAAAAAGGTTATGTTGAGATTTACTATAATGGAGAATTGATTGATACTATAGAAAATATGACATACCATGTCGAAAAACAAACCATCGCTAAATTTGCATTGTATTTGAGTCTTATTTCTCCTGTTATTTCTACATCTTTGGATGTTTTTCAAGTAGATTTCAATGAAAAATTACCTGCGGCGATTGAGACATTATCAAAATTTACTGAATTTTTTGGCGGAAAGACAGGTTTTGGTTTTGCTTTGGCAGGAGTATTCTTGTCTATTTCTGCAGTGTTTTATTTCCTAAAACGGCCTCGAGAGGCTAATCCAATAGAAAATATATTACCTGTGAACTAAACGTAGTGAATTCTCACGAGCAAAAGTATTGAAACTATTATAATTTAGAGTTATTGGAGAAGATTTAATTATGGACAATGTTGATAACCCAAGTGAAGAAATAGAAGAGTTTCCTCATCTTCCAGATAATTTAAAGCGCAATCTCTACGACCCTCTTGAAACGGCAAAGGCAGAAGGAGAAGCTTATGGAGCCGCTATTAGCGGAAAATATCGCGCAAAATTTATTATTCGCATTACTTTTTTAATCGGTGGTTTTGGGTTTTTTATCTCTGGAGCTTATAGTGCATATAACATTATAGAAGAGATTAAACTATCGATGAATGCCGATTTTTTAATCATGAGTGCATACCTTGTTTTTATGTTGGCGATGACTATTGGTGGACTTATGGCGATGATAAAGGCCATCAAAAACGGAAGAAAAAAAGAGAGCAGTTTTGATAACAATGAGAGTACTATGTGGACTTGTGACAATTGTAAAGAACAAGTAGAAGATCAGTATAGTGCTTGTTGGAAATGTTTACAACAGAGGAAATAAAAAGCATATTAATTTTAATCGCAAGAATACATAACATCGCTGCGCAGGACATATTTAACATCACGAGTTACAATTTCGCCTTCGTGAACAATAGGGTGTTGAAAAAATAAAGCTAAACCTGTTTCAGGTTTTATCGATATCTCTGGTTCAACTATAAAAGTAGTATTTCCACCTTCAAATCCTTCATTTAGATAGATAAGAAATGTGTAATAGCTTCGCTCTTTCTCATTGCGAATAAAGGCTCCATCGGCATGAGGAGCGAAGCGCATTCCTGGTTTATAGCGATATCCTCGAAATCTTTCATTAACACCATTCAACCTTGAATTGTGAATTTCGTTAGGTACTTTCCCCCGTATACGTTGCAGCAACTTTTGTGCAGTGCTCTTATCATCAAAGATAATACGTTCATTATTGCGAATATCAGTCTTTAAACGAGAGCCTTGCGCTGTGTTTATTGGCGCAATTTTAGGGTTTTCACGATCAATTTTTTCGATAAACTCAACACATTCTTGCGATGAAAGGATATCGCGTATAGTAAAAATATACGACTTACTATGATCAAGACTCATGTGACACCTCACCTGTTGTAAAAAAAGTATATTCTATCTCCGACTGCCTTTTAATCCATTCAAAAATAACTGCGGCGCGGTCAAAACGAAAACTATGCTGTTGTACGGTTTTATTTGGTGGAAGTGTAATATCTCTTATCGCAACATATTTCGGGGCAAAAAACAATAAATCACCTTGAAAAAAAGCATAAGTATATGTATTTTCCTCCCAAATAATAAGGTGGCGAAACATAAAATCGCTACAGAATTTGTGTCTTTCTATCATGTATTTACTCAATAAATAGTCATGCTTTGCTTTTTCAGCTTGCTCAAATTTTAGGCTTCTTGCATATGAATGCATTTTTTTTTCTATAAAGACAACGATGTCGTGGTCTTTACCTGCGAGAAATTTGCGCGTTTTTGCAATACTATTGGGATAAAGCTTTGCTGCTTTTTTGCTTTTGTGAGGTGCCTGACAGTATTTCATATCGTAATAACAGCATTTACGTTTAGTATGAGTACAGCGGCAAAAAGCAAAATACTCGCATGCAAAACGTTCAAGGTGTTCGATGATAAACTTATCTTTGAATGGGCCAATAGTGTCTTTTGCTGGCTCATCTACAATTTCAAACCTAGGAAAAGCATTTTCGCTGAACTTTAAATAACTATAAGAAGTAAACTTTTTTTGACGTACATTGTAACGAGGAAGATAATCTTTGATCATTTTATCTTCAAGTAACAGAGCGAGCAGTTCAGTTGGTGTAGGGTGTATGTGTACATCGCGCATTTCTCTACGTAGTAATTGCCGGCGTTTTTCGTAAGCGGTGTCTATCGTTTTTGATTTATGTAAATAACTGTTGACTCGCGAACGCAGACAAACGGATTTTCCAATATAAATAGTGTTATTATCCTTATTGACAAATTGATAGACACCAGGAGTTTGAGGTATCTCTTTTAGCTTTTTGCGTATGTTTTTCATGTATTTCCTAGAGCTAAATCTGATTGTTTAGTGATCAAAAATTTCAGAAGGGAGAGCACTGTTGTTTTTGTAAAAATAATTATAGTCAGTTTTTTCGAGAGCCATATTAAAAATACTAAGACCGAGACTATTTGATATTTCTGTAATAAAAATACGCCACTGTGGATCAAATGTTGCAATACGTCCTTGAAATAATCCTGATTGGTATATAGCTTTATTGGTAGTTACACAGTCATGAATAATAATATTCTGAGTATCGAAAATTGCAAGAAAGAATATCTTTTTGCGGATGAAAGAGCAATTGGCTGACATTACCAGCATGAATAGAACGAGTGTTGAGTATTTGATCGTCAACTAACTCACTTAAAAATACATGCTTTTTTGTGGCTATGGCAATATATTTACCACTACTGCTAATCACTATGCGATTTGCTTTATCATTTATATTGGCTATTGATTTTTTTAATGAAAGCAACTCTGAATTTTTAAGTTGAAATACTTCCATATGGTTTTTTCCCACAGCATAAAGTTTTTTATTATGAACTGTTATTGCAAGCCCAACTACTTCAGTCTTTTTTTGATTTTCAAATTGTTGATTTAAAACAACCATATAGTTTTTATCGCTGATAAAAATTTTATCCTCAATAAAACATAGTTGTGATTTTTGAGATACATTGTGTTGCAATCTTTTTTCATATCCAACTACGTTTTTTGAATCAACATTTTTTAATTTTGACAATGCTATTTTTCCAATAACTCCTTGTTGAGCGTATTGACTTTGAAGATAATAAAGGTAATCCCCTTGAATATTGATAGCTATAAATTTAGATGCGGGCAATAACATAAAGAATCTTTTTTGAGTTTTTTGGTCGTAGATGATCAAAGAACCTTTTGCTAAAAGGGCAAAAAAGTTATTCTTACATACAACTGGGTGATCATTATAGATACTAATGTTAGAGAAAAGGCCTTCTTTGTTTTTTACACGTTTTACCAATATGTTTAATATTTTATTAGAAGAATCTATTACGACATTTGAAATGCCATCTGTATTTCGCTCGATTTTTAACATCTTGTTACTTTTCATCATTTTTTTTGACAAAAAATCGATGGTCTTTGTATTTGGAAATGGATGAAATGCAATAAGCTCTTCATTATTTAAAGTGTTAGTATAAAATACACTCGATTGAAAAATAAAATGTAGATTTTGAGAAGTCAATTTTGATTTGTTTTTTTCAATGTGATAAACATAACATAGTTTATTGCTATTCATTGACCATAAAACAGAAGAAGAAGCGGTTTTTGCAATTAAAAAATTTTGCGTAGAATCAAAATAAGCTTGTGGTATGCTCAAATTAAACTTTGTTTTGGTTTTACTTATTTCATCGTATTGTACAATTTCACTATTTTTTGCTTGGTAAATCCTTTTTTTGGCTAATATCATGTAATTTCCTTCAGCTTCTTCGTGTGTCGCAGCATCATCTTCTATTCTTGAAAATTTCAGCGAAGCATTTTCATCAAGAGATAGCCAAGCTCTGTTATTCATATAAATTAATTTACTATCCTCTGAGAATTTTATAAAAGGATTTTTAATTGCACTATCTTTAAATTCTCGACCTGTTTTTACATGAAATATATGACTGATATAGTTTAATGTTTGGTTTCTGTTATTGCCAGTATACACAAGCCATTTATTGTCTTTCGAAAAAAGGAGTGATCTAAAATCGCTTGTAATACTAGATAATTTTTTCGTTTTTTTAGAAGGAATATCATGTAGGAAAAGTTCTGAACCTTTTTTTTGGTGAGATTTCATAAATGCGAGATATTTAGCATCGTTTGAAATTTGCGTGATAATCGTTCCACTGAATTCAAACAAAACATCTTTTTTCTTTGTTGGTAAATGATAAAATTCTACACAACTTTTGTTGTATAAAATAAAAGAGTCAGTACTTTGTGCAAATTGTATTGTTATCTGAGAATCTTTGAACGGAATTTTCATGTAGTGATTACTTTTTTTTATACCTTGCTGTAAAGCAATTCTTTCCTCCCAAAAATACAAATCTTTTTCATCTTGGATATAAATATAAGTTCCACTAGGTGAAAACATCGCTTTGTAAGCCAATTCATTTTGATATGTCTGTACTTTTGGTAGTGATGGTAATATCGAATAGCGGAGTAAAAAATTAGCTTTTTGTAGATATTTTTTTTGCGGTTGTACTTTCTGTATTTTATAAACCTCATTTATTTTTTCTAATGCTTTGTGGTAAAGAGCCTTCTCTATAAAATTTTGGGTTGTTTCAAGATAAGCTTTTTGTAATTTTTCTTTTGCCTGTTGGTGCTTTTCATTTGCTGTAGTCAAGGCGAACCGCAATACAATAATAACAGTTAACAGCAAGCACATCACAGAAAGAGTAATGCCTGCCAATAATTGATTTCGCTGTAACCATTTTTTGGCTCTGTACAAATAAGAAAATTCTTTTGTAAGAATGGGTTTATTATTTAAAAACCGCTGTACCTCTTTGCGTAGAAATGCAACGCTTTCGAGGCGATATACAGGATCTTTATCTAAACATTTCATACATAAAAGATCGAGTTCAAAACTTACTTTAGGGTTTATTTCACTTGGGACTATAGGGTTTTTGCGGGAAATGGAATACATTAATTCCACTACACTACTTGCCTCAAATGGAGGTTGACCTGCGAGTATCTCGTAGAGAATCACAGCCAGTGCATATAAATCACTTTTGTAAGATGCTCGTTCTCCACGAATGAGTTCAGGGGCTAAATATTTTGGAGTTCCTACAAGTTCACCTGTTTTGGTTATTTCAATTTCTTTTGCCACTTGTTTGGCAATACCGAAATCCAAAATTTTAGGAACGCTGTCTTGATCAAGAATAATATTGGCAGGTTTTAAGTCGCGATGTATAATTTTTTCGCGATGTGCGTAAGCAACACCATCGCATATCTGACAAAAGATGTTTAATTTCTCATTGAGGGTTAAACGACTTTTTTCTAATACTTTGTTAAAGGGACGCCCTTCAATATACTCCATCACAAAGTATTGTTTTGGCTGTTCTTTTATATCATAAATTTTTACTATATTTTTATTCTTAAAACGTGCCATTGCGCGTGCTTCTATTGCAAATCTTTGATGAGCTCGCTTATCTTTATTAAACAGTAGTACTTTTAGTGCGCACTTACGTTCAAACTCCGGATCGTACACTAGATAAACGACTCCCATGCCACCACGACCTAATTCGGATAAAATCTGGTATTTTCCGAATTGATTGTTTAGTGTTTTTTGATGTAGTCGTTTAGTTTTTTTAAGTACGCTATTCATATATGGCTGAAAAAAAATTTGCGCTTCTTGCCAGTGTTCTTGGTCTACAGAAATGGAATACATATCAAATGATGTATTGCTATTATTAAGTTGCTGAAAAGCGAAGTCTACTTCTAGTGGACCTTTAATAGTACCATCTGTTTTTCGACGTATAAAAACTTGGTTCATATTTTTCTCGGATTAGCAGATCAAATATTTATAACTTAGTAGCGAGGCCACAGTCGTTACATTAAGGTAAATATTCAAAATAATTTTGCTATTTGTGAAATCATATACATAAGCAATCTCTGGCCACACATAGTATAAATAAACTTTATTATCGAATAAAGTTTATTCTTAGTTCTTTGCAACAAAACAATTGAGTTTTAATAGTTATTTCTTCGATAATGTCGATTGTAACCGCGATTATAGTTATTATGTTTGTAATTATTATTTCTGTAGTGGTTGCGTTTGTAATTATTACGTTTGTAGTTATTGCTATGGTTGTGGTTTCTATAGTGGTTGCGTTTGTAATTATTGCGGTTATTATTTTTATAGTTATTGCGTTTGTAGTTATTGCTGTGATTATGATTATTGTAATGGTTGCGTTTGTAGTTATTGTGATTATTATTTCTGTAGTGGTTGTTGTGGTTACGTTTGTATCTACGTTTATGCCCATTGTTATCGTAATAATAAACATTATTGCGGTTATTATTACGATTATGTTTGTAGTGTTTTTTACGTTTGTAACCATCATGGTTATCATACCTATAATGATTATGATGTCTATGATATAGACAACCTGAAAGTAAGAATACAATAGCCAAAAGTAGTATTTTTATGGACATGAAAAGTTTCCTTATTGGTGGTTGGTTACTTTTATTTAGGATTACGCCGTTTATTTAAGGTTACACGATCTTATTCTTCTATTTATTTTGCGGCATATAAATAAAAAAGCAACTCTTTTGTTAAATGGCATAACGCTTACTGATTTAGTAAACTAAATACACCTTATAAACGTCAGGTCGTTACTCTAAATAGTTCACGAAAACATTATCAAATATTACATTTAATGAATTTTCATTTAAAAAGGAGTGATCCTTTTGGGGAATACTACTATGCCCTCTATCCCGTTAGCAAAAGCATTCGGGATTGCTTTTCGAATAATGTTTGCTGCCCCGTTGATATCAGCATTAAGCAAAATATTTTGTTTAGACCTAAATAGACCTCGTTTAACACGGCGTCCCAAATAATTTTGATGTTTCTTAATCGGTTCACTGTCTAAGAAAGAACATTTAGAAGTGTAACTTTCTTCTTGAATAAGAACTTCAATACCAGCAAGTTGGGCTTTGTAGGTAAGTTGGTTAACAAACTGAGAATGGGAAATAGAAACAAAATTTTGATTATTCCTTTTGCCAATGTTAATCTGTTGCTTCCAATCATCGTTTTTGCCAATAACTAATGTTCCAATACTTTTCTCAACTAGCAATTTAATGATATAGCGACTAGATTGATGAAGGTAGTTGCTAACAACGCAATTTCTTTTGTATGTAAGTTTTTCAATTCTTCTACTAGTTCCTTTGTTACCGATATAAGACATTAAACAAGAACGCTTTTTGTTAAAAAATTGGTTAATCGATTTTAGAGGTCTACCGTTAATCAAGACAGGAGTGAAGTCTTTTTGATTTGAAGTTATAGCCGCTAAGTTGTTTAACCCAATGTCTATTCCAGCGATTTTGTTTTTATCAAGGTTAGGATTAAGAACTTTATGTTTTCCTAATTGTTTGTAACAATCTTCTAATAATAATCTATTGAACTCAAGTAACTTTTCTTCTTTTGGCTTTTGACTTAATATTTGTTTTGTTACTTTTGATAGTGTTACAGAATCAAAAATATCTTTGTTATAAATTTTTGTTTTGATCAAAGAATTCAATTTATCTGCTATTGCTTTTTTTAATAACTTTGCTGGTTTATCGCATTTGTAGTTTTCTATTTTTTCTTGCAATATTTTTGAACACTTTTTTCTCAAATACAATGATATTGGTGTATCTTTTTGTAGTTCTAAGAGAAATTCCGACGTGATATCTTTTTCTTTGAGTAAATACACTGATTTCTCGTAAACAATCTCTATTTTGTACATTCCATATCGAGGAACTATTCTTACCTGTTTGATGTGTTTTTGTTGACATGACAATGTTATGTTACACATTGATAGCTTGATTTTGTTCTTTGTTAATTCTTTTTTGTTTATTGCATCTATTGGGTATAAAACTATATTCCGTCCGTTACTCTTATGTTTATACTTTGGCAATTTTGGTTTTGCCTTGAATTTATTTGGATTGATCTTGTATCCTTCTAACCCTCTAAAAAATGATTCGAAGTTTTTGCACAATACTCTTAATATCTGCTGACTTACTTTTGTTGGTAGTGCGTAATAGTCTGGCTGCTTACTTTGTTGTAGCTCTTTTTGAAGATTTTCGTAACCTATAAAACCTTTTCCTGCGAAAAAATTTTGACGCACTACATACAATCCAGCATTATATAGATTTTTTGAACGGAAACTTAAGTCGTCCAGTTCAGAGTATTTTTTATTATTTTTTGTTATATGATGTTTTTCTACGAGCTTCATAATTTTGCTTAAACTCACTTATTTTTCAGTTTTACTCATTTCTTCTTCTAACTCTTTTATAATTTTCTCTGTTCGCCTCTTGTTTCTTCTCAACCCATATAATCTAGCACAAAAAGAAGTAATTATACTTACGAAATCTTGCATCAAGTCCTCTTTATCACCACTTGTTTTGTTTATTACTTCTATTTTTTTATTTTCTTTTGCTAATAATATTTCAATGTAATTTAATCCAAATCTTGCCAAACGATCTTTGTGCTCTACTATTAAAATTTCCCAATCATCTGATTCTAAAATTTTCTTTAATTTTGCTCTCTTATCATTTAATCCAGATCCTATTTCTTTGACTTCTTTTGCTATTTGATAGCCTCTAGCACTTGCATAATCTCTTAGGCGGTTGCACTGAGACTCTAGATTTTTTTTATTTTCTGATGATGATACTCGTGCATAAATGATCACGCTTGGCTTTTCTTCCTTAGCTTTTTTTTCCTTTTCGTCGAAAACAACTATTGTTCCTGACGGGAGTTGTTTTCCTTTTATATAGCCTTTTTGCCAATGACGATAAGCTGTTAAATAAGTTATTGAATTCTTTTTTGCATATTCTGATAGTTTCATTACTTTATTATACTTTAGTTTTTCTTTTCGACAAGAACAATTTGATATTTTTTGATAATATTTGATATTGATTTATGTTAAGATTTACTATACTAATATACTTTTTACAAAAAAATCGGAAATAAAATGATGAAAATAAAAATTCTATATGTGGAGAATAATTGTCGTTTTGTTGAGACAGTATGTAAAGCGTTCCTATCGGAATATGATGTAACAGTTGTTCCTACTATTAATAATGCGAAAAAATTAGCACAACAGCAGCAGTTTACTATTTTTATTGTTGATTACGATTTAGACGATGGCAAAGGAAGTGAATTTGTTCGTTACGTGCGACAAAAAAAAGATGATTCTTTTATTATTGCTGCTTCATCTCATCAAAAAGGTAACGAAGAGCTAGTAAACGCTGGAGCTAACTTTATTTGTGCAAAATGTCATTTCGATAAAATAAACTTTATATTACAAAAACTAAGCGAAAATAATATTGAGAAGATCGAAAATTATCAAACTAATTTTGTTATCGATTCTGACCGAGCAACTTATAAATACAAGAGGCAAAACACTCAAAAATTTCTAAATGATTTAGGTCTCGATTTTTAATAGGATTTTGTAATTATAAAATTAATATTGTGGTCTATTTTTTTTCAGAAACTAACTGATAATTATGAATGGCACGAAACCACAAAAAAAGAGGCACTGAGAGTATAAATGAGCGTATGGTTTTATACCACCAAGGGCTTTGTGTTGTCCTGTTTAAAAGGTTTAAAAACGTGCTTCTTGAAGTTTCATTTTCATTTACTAGTAGGTGTATGGCAAGCAATAAGAGAGCAATATTGGCAAGAAGTGCTGCATATAAAGCAATTGTTTTTGTCAATCTATTTGTTAAAAAATACATACAAACAATTACAAACATACAAGCCACTAAACAAGCAAGGTCACGCAATGCAAACTGAGGCTCCCAATTAAATAAATTATTGTTCATGTCTATAAATATAGCAGAAAAAACGATTAAGCTACACAGAAAGGGCCATAGGAAGCAGAACAAAACGTATTTTAATTTTTGCTTCATAAGAATATCCTGAATAAGTTACCACGGTACTGATTTATTCTAAGAAATAACCGGTATTTACCACGCTAACGCGAATAATTTTTTCTTTGTTTACGTTAAAAACAACGTAGTAGCTCAAAAAATCTCCGCGAATGGACGATTTGTGCAACATATTTTTACCACAATAAATTGCAATAATACCTTTGTCGTGGTCTACATGAGAAACCAACGGAGAATTGATTTTTATATAAGGAGAGAGATTCAGATTTTTCTCACGGAGATGGCTCATCGCTACTTTGAAACGAGTGGTTGTTTTAAAACCATTTAAGTCGTACGTTTTTAAATTTTTTTCTATAAATAATTGACTGTTCTTAGACGCTTCCTGCCATTCTGCTTGCAAGTTAGAATACTCTTGAATTTCAATTTCAATGCGTTGGCCCAAAATTTGCGAATATTTTCCTGTAATTTTGACCCATGTGGGATGTGGTTTGTTATAAACAACATTTGTTACATAGTATTTTTGTAGTGAGAACAAATTGTTATTGTAGGAATAGGTTGTAAAATAATTATGTTTACCTATTTTCTCGATTTTACCATTTAATACCAGATTTTGTCCTACGAGTTTTGTCGATATTTTCTGAAAAGTGTGTTCTTCGATAGGTTGGAAGGAAAATAAATCTTGGCTGTTTAGTACAGAGATGCAAAGCAATAAAAAAACAAGCGCTTTCATATCGTGTTCCTTAAACGATGAGAGATCACTTACATTGTAAGTGATTCCTGCAAAAACACGTAGCTTGACAGCCATGTGCCAAAACAGGAATCACTGTTATTTTGAGTTTTACTTTGTAGTTACTTGGGAGCAGTTTTAATAAAAAATATTGCCGCATCAATATTTTCGGCAACCACGCGATCAATTTCTGCACCATGCGGAACTTTTGATGTACCAACTTCTACAGCAAGAGATGTTGTATTATGTCTCCAGTGAAAGTAGTCGCAGCTTGATCCTTGGGCGACATAAATCACTTTAGATATCTGCCCATATATATAGTCATTGTATTTTGCCATTCCCTTGGCAATTACATCAAAGTCTTGTGCTTTTGATGGACTTTGTTTAGTGTAAGCCCAAGGATACATGTACATACGGCCCGATGCGTGATAGTCAACACTAGCTGAGAAGTTATGTTGTGTAAAAAGGTTACGCAAACCTTGAATACACGGTATCGATTTGTGTTGAGGATCTTGTGGCCATGGGAAATCGCGATTTGGATCTGTCCAGCCTACGTATCTTTGACGTTTTGTATAACCATCTGGACTAACCACAGGAATGAACCATATTTCGCGATTTGCTACCAACTGGGTTATTTCTTCGGTAGCACCGTTGCCTTCTATCACTTTTTTCATGATAGCCAGCATTACTCTTACAGTTATGAGTTCGTCACCATGGGTAGCAGCTGTTAACAGCACAGAAGGTTCATTTTCTTTTTTATTTACATTATCAGAAACTCTAAGTGCTAGAAGTGGTAAACCGCTAGTTGAAGATCCATACTGCTCAAGTTTAACAAATTGAGGATAGCTTTCTTCCCAAGATTTCATCTGCTGTTGAACTTGCTGATAAGAAGGGTATTCGTCTAAACGTTGTTGGGCTATTTTCTTGTGGATATCTTTTTCGATGATTTTTGCAGTAGTACCAGTGATTTCTTCTGCTTCGCTAATAAAAACATTGGGAATAATAATCTCTAATACTTGTCCTTTTACACCACGAACTTCGTAGAGAGTGGCAAGTTGCATCATTTTTTCTGTTGATGGTGCTTCTATTTCTATGCGGCTAAGAATTGGTGCTTCTTGGGCCCAAATAGGAGCAACTAAAGTAATGATGAGAATAGCTATGGTAATAATTCTCATGAAACCTCCCTGAAAAATTAAGTTTAAGAATCTGTTACAAAATTAGTTAAGGAATAATTTTGCACCTTAGAATTATGTTATAACAAGTTCTAAGAATTTCGGCTAAAGTCAATACAATTATTAATGTGTACTGGTGTTTTAAAAGTATTTGTTTTTCCTACGCTACATAAAACACCATCATCATCTAATCTCTTACAATACAAACAATAAGCACATTTAAAACCTTGAGAGTTGCGGTTTTTTGGATAAGAAAAATTTCCGAGTTTTGATCTTTGCGTTTTTGTGGTAATGATCCAACGAATAACGGCAAGAATCAGTAGAATAGGAATAATAAAACGCCAAACTATTACCATGCTTCAATCCTTCCTTAAGAGCGAACAGCTTGTGCTGGTTCTATTTTGGCTGCCATTCGTATAGGAGCAAAAATAGCTAACCACGAACAAAGAAAAACGGCACCAACAATAATCGTTGTATATATTTGTGGAAGACCAAATTGAATTCCACCGCCATCGAATTTCGCGATACTATTGATCCATCCTCCAGCATATACACCAATATACTTGCCAATAATTACCCCAAACGGAGCACTCACTATAGTGATGAGAGCGGATTCTATTATAAATAACAATGTAACCAGCATATTAGAAGCGCCTATTGCCTTTAGAAGACCAATTTGTTTTTGTTTACGTTGAACACTAGTATAAAATGTACTAAACAAAACAATTCCAGAAAGAAAAACAATTAAGGAAAAAATAACAATAGTTGCTCCAAAGTAAAACTGTTCTTGTTTTTCAAAAGTATTTAATGCCAATTCCAAAGGAGAAGAAGCAAATAAACCCATGGTGCGTAAACTTCCCAAGACATCGCGAATGTATTTTCTGTTTTTTAGATAAACTGTTGCCTGCATATATTGTCGTGTAAATTTTAAGTCGTCAAAAGCTTCCCAACTTTTAACTTCGGGCATTTCTTCGACAAATTTAAATTTTGTTACTTTGTTTAGTTCCTGGTAAGAGCGTATTTTCTCATCTATTTCTGCTATTATTTTTTGGTCCAGGAAATCTTCATTATAAGAACCAAAGACAAGGCGCTCTTCTAGTCTATCTTCGACTTGCCAACTTTCAACATAAACTTCCATCTCATATTCGTCTACGAAATCTTCGATATCTTCAATATTGTCTTCTGTCCATATTAGTTCGTCTTCGTTTAGAACATAATAGGCCTGACGAATTTGTGTTTTTGGTTTTATTAGGGATTTCCCTGTAAAATCAGTAATGAGATATTGAAAATCATTATACCAATTTCCCAATAAATTGTAAAAATCTTCTGTGATGATGTAGGCAGAGCGAGGTAAATTTTCGATGACACCCCGGACAGGAACAGGCAATTTTATTTCAATGGGTGGAATGGTATTACTGTCAACAACATGAACAAATATTTGTTCTGGTATTTTTTGCTGCGAATCTTTCGCTGTAGTTTCTTGGGTAATATAACCAAGCTTTTTGAGAAAGCGCCACGAGACAATTATGCCTGCTTCATCGAAACGAGATTCTAGTTGTTCTTTGCTTTGTAGGTACACAGACTCATTTTTTATGTCTTTTAGATTTACTTCGTCTATGTTGGGACGCAAAGTTGTTCCTTTTGGTAAATTTTTTGCCAGTACAATTTTTCCTTTTGCATTGTAAAAAGATAAAAAGGTTGGAACTCGTTTTGAGATTTTTTCAACACCAGTAATACTGATAATTTTTTGTTCTTGGCTAGAAATGTCATTTTGCAATGTGTTTTTTGTTTTAAAAACTTCTACGTTTAACGGAAGATTGTCTAGCACTTGGGTTGTGTATTCTTTAAATGAATACAGCAAACCAGAGAGTGATATAAAAATTGTAATCGTTACAATGATAGAAAAAATACTTAGAAAAGAAAAAATTCGATCGGTTTTTCCTAGTATCGAGTTCCAGCAATAACGAGCAATGTAACCCCACTTCATTTTAATATCCTTTAATTTGCTCTAATAACAGTGTCAGCATCGACTTTTACTGCCATACGAACAGGTATAAACGTCACCATTAAACAAAACAATAAACCATAAACAAAGATAAGAGCTACGTGCTCTTGAGGCATTGAAAAGAAAGCTGTGGGTATTTGTAGTTTCTCTTGAACGTAATTGGACAGTTGTGTTCCAAGTGTGACACCTGTCGCGAGCCCTACACTAATAGCTAAAAAACCAATACTGAGCGCTTGAGAAACAAAAATTTTAGTAACAAGCCATGAAGATGCTCCACAAGATTTTAGAATACCAATCTCTCTTCTTTTACGTAAAGTAAGCGCATAAAAAGTGGCAAATAAAATAACTCCCGTAAATAAAAATAACGCAAAGCAAATTCCACCAGCCGCAGCAATAAAGAAAGTTTCTTGCTGTTCATAATCTTGTAAGTGAAATTCAAGCGCTGAAGAGGCACGTAGATTAAGAGTTCGTATTTTTTGCAAAGCGGAGAGAAGATGTTTGCGGTCACTAACATATGCAGAAGCATGAGTATCATTTGAAGGAGCAAGAGTAGGGATTACTTCCGATTTTTTCTCATCGGGAAATAATTGGCTGCCATCACGTTTTTTTAAATGAGGCATGAAAGAACGACTCCATTGTAGCCCTAAAATTTCATAGGACTCTTTGGTCACTAAGTAGCGACCTGATGTAGTGCCGCTAATTACTCCTACAATAGGCAAATCAATATCCATTGCTGTGCCTGAGGTTCCTTGTTCCTTAATCCTTACCCTTAGAGTTGTTGGAAATGGAACATGTTTCCAGGTTTTTTCCTGGTCGATTTTAGCCGACGACGGTAAGTAAGAGAGTTGTTTTAACATGACAAACGGAACAATAATTCCTATTTCACCAAACATACTGTTTTTAATTTGAGACTTGCTCATAAATGTTATTTTTTGTTCGTTTCGCACATCTTTTAGGTTTTTGAGTAATGGATCTTGTAAATCAATTGTTCGCCCGCCAATTCCGTCATATAAATGCCCTTGAGCATTATAAAATAAAAATAATGTTGGCTTCCACCAATAACTATATTTTACATTTTTTAAATTCGCGAGAGACTTTTTTTGCTGATCACTGATCTTGCTTTCTTCGTGGGCAGTTACTTCAATCCGCAACCCTGTATCTCCAATTCTTTCATTACTACTATTGCGAAATGCTTGAAGCCCTCCTAAAAGCAAAACAAGTGTAGTAACAGATACAACGATAGCAACAATGTTTATTAAGGTAAAAGGACGATTGGCTGCGTGCCAGATATCTCCCCATGTGTATCTTAAAATATAGGTGTTTTTCATATTTTTTACTTTACAAATCGCAACTTAGATTATTTAAAATGATGACCATCCACAACAACTATTTGTTGTTTTAGAATGTGGACACTAAATGCATATTTCCTACCCTAAAATCATTTATAAATAAAGCGTGCTCCTATTCAAAGTTGTTTATAAGTGAATAAAATTTGAATAGGAACACGCTTTAGTTAGGGTGGGTGTCCGAAATGAGTTCTCACAGTCAGTAAAAATTTAGAAATGCGCTTTTGTAAAGATGTAGGGACACTCTTTACGAATGTCCCTACATCTTTATAAATATTAAATAACTTTGTGGTTTACGGAAAAAGTTCGATTTCAATCCATGCATACTCTAACTCATTTTCGCGCTCTTTCCACCACCTTTTTCTTGCTTTAGTCATGACATTGCCATTTTTATCTTGTATACGTTCTTTCTCTTTATCAGAAAGAACATCAAAAAGATAGTTGGTATTTGCACTAAGTTTTGTGAGTAAATCCTTACGAAAGCCAGGATCTCGTGCTTTTTCAACAAAGTCATCTAGGGTATAACTCAACAGACCATTCATAAATGGTAAACCTGTGTGTTGTTTCATTAAACTGTCAAGTGGTTCTGTAGCAGGAACAGAGTCAATACCAAGTGTTGTTTTTAGTAGTGTTTTCCATATTTCTAGATATTGCTCTGGCTTAGATGCTTGTTCTAACTCTTGTAATAAAGCTGATAAGAAACCAAGCAAACGACTTAGTTCCATTTTGTTCATGAGTAGATATACTTGCATTTGCCTAATATTGGTTTTTGGATTATATTCCCAAGTCCAACCTTTGTCGTAAAAAACGCCACCTTTTTTGAAGTCTTCTATAGAAATTTGTTCTTTTTCAATGAAAGACTTATTCATCGTATCAACAGTATCATGATGCAAGATAGGAGATACTTTAAGGAGTGTACCAGGAGCTTTTGCTTTTATGTATAAACGGAAAAAATCTTTTTGTTTTCTCTCATTGAATTTTTCCCATTTCTGATGATGGCGTTTACTTATTTCCTGAGCATCAAGCCCATGCTCAAGATCGCCTATTACTTGCTGACGTACGCGAATTTGTTCCTTTATACCACGAAACAGGATATTAAGAACATTTTCAAGGTTGTTTTGTACGTCGCCTTCAGAATAATTCCAAGCAGGAAATGAACCACCGCTACCTACTTGACCGCCAATAGCTGCTATTTGCTCAACAAAAGAGTTGCTATTTGGATTGGCTTCAATGTTGTGTGGTAGTTGAATACCGTGGAGCTGAACATTATTCAATTTTAAAGCATCGACAATATCTTTTTCTTCTAACTTTGATATGTCGCTTTTGACCGCTGCTTTAGGATCATGGTTTCCTGAATATCCTAGAGCGATAATATAACGACTACTATTATCTCTCCATCTTACACGCTTGTTCATCGCAACATCTACAGCATAATATAAAGACTTCCTTTTTTCCTTTTGGCCATAAAAATGCGGTCTTTTAAAATGTCTTTCAAAACGCTTAATGTTGTCTGTTAACGAATGCAAACGCACAACTTGTGGCTGAAAAATTTTTCCACGTTTATAACGGTATGTCTGTAATTCGCTGAAATCACTGTAGTAAATGAGGCCAACTTGTAAATCCACGACTTTATCGCGAGGATTTTCCAATTGTTTCATCTTGGCGATTGCCTTGCTAATGGCTCTTTGAATTTGTCTACGGGTATTTTGGCGGCTACTTGCGTCGACAAGAAACACTATATCTACTTTAGAGAGTTGTTCTCTTTTTTCTTTGATTCGCGAAATAACTTCTTGGAGAGCGGACCCTTTATCACCACCTAAAAACGCTACTTGAAATAAACGCTTACTCTTAACGCTTTTACTTTCAAGAAGTGGGTATCGCGGCATATTATAACGCCAAACTGTTGTTTCTAATTCTTCATTTACAACAGCATCAAGCTCATAATTTTTGGCAGCAATTTCATCTGCAAAAACTTTGACAAGACCATTTTTGTCTTTTTCTTCTTGTTGTAACCGTCGCCAACGATTAGTTCTTTCATGTCCTACGGCTTGACGTGTGTTCCACTCACGACAAGTCTTTTTGTGAATCCATCCTAAAATTTCATCGTTACAGTATTCAAGATCAACACTAGGAGATAAACCAATTAAGTAGTAATCTCCAATAACTTTGTAAATGTAAAAAAAAGTAAACATTGGTGTTTTCCCCATTTCCTCTGCATCGTTATGTGGAGAGTCAAAAATAGGGATTCGATTTTCGTGTTTATTATCAAATACTATTGCTTTACGAAAGATTTTAAAGTGCGTTCTTAACGCTTCAGGGTTTAAAAGTAAGTACTCTTTTTTTACCCAACCAATGCGTTTTTCAAGAGGAAGATCACCTTCCTGAGGAATTCCCAGATAACATTCTGTTGCTGTTTCGCCATAAACATAATATGCTGAAAACATAAACAGTTGATCGCGACCAGATTTTACGTTTCCTTGAATAATAGTTGCGACCATTGGATCACCATATTCGTTTATTATCGGTTCACTTCCCCAACGAGGAGTACGTTTTCTCTTGACGCCGCCATCAGCGATTACTACTGTACTAATGTATACGAATATTAAGAACCATGACAACTTATGTATGAAAGACATATTCTAACTCCTTAGCTAGGACGGGATCTCTTTTTCTTACTGAGTTCTTTTCCGGTCAATTGTTTTACGAGAACCATTGTGTTTTCTGGAGAATGAACAACTTGATTTTTGAACTCTCCCCCTTCCATCCATACAAAGCGTTCACAATACTGTCTAGCTTGGCTGTGATTGTGGGTTACAAAAATAACAGTTACTTTTTCTTCTGCTGCTGCTTCAAAAAGAGCATCCATTACCATTTGTCCTGTATCATAATCCAAACTGCCTGTTGGTTCATCTGCAAAAATAACTTTAGGACTGTGTACCATAGCACGCGCTGCAGCTATACGTTGCTTTTGCCCTCCTGAAAATTGATTGGGTTTTTTATTAAAAAAAACTTTTTTACTTTTCAGCTCATCTTTAGTCATAAAGCGCGAAAGAATAGATGCGGCTTTTTCGGTACATTCTTTGTTTGGTTTTTTTTGTAAACGCAGTGGAAGAGCAACATTTTCTAATGCTGATAAGTGGTTAAACAAATGTGACTCTTGAAAAATAAATCCAAATTCTTTTTTGCGAAGTTCATCACGCTCTTTGCTACTGAGTTCTTCGTAGCGCGTTCCTTTATAGTCAATATAGCTGCCTTCATCTGCTGTAACTAATAGCCCTAGTATATTTAGAAATGTGGATTTTCCTGAACCAGAAAACCCTAAAACAGCAAGTATTTCTCCGTGGTATATGTTAAGAGAAATTCCTTTTAATGCATAAAAAGTTCCTTCTGGAGTTTTGTAATGCTTATAAACATCTCTGAGGGAAAATAATTTCTTTTTAATAACACCTTTTTTTTGTGCACCTTCTCGGTATTGACGCAATTGTGCTTCTAGTAACTGTATTTCGCCTTCACTCAGAATTTTTTCTTCTTGAAATCGCGTAAGAATTTCTGGAACGCCAGCGTTTTCCATCGTACGTAGCATTCGATTGATTTTGCCAATAGATTCCTCTGGAATCCATCCTTGTTTACGCGCTTTCATTATGACTTGTCGAATTTCAAACAGGCTATTTTTCATAACTAAATGTCCTATTGGGTGTTGGGTATTACTGCTTTTTCATCAACGGAACTATAGCTCAATTTCCGCGAAGTAACCTTTCCTGTTTTACAACAGTATATATTGCACGTTTCTATTGGATACGAGTATAAATGCAATGTTATAGCAGGTTGGTCACTATTATTGCAAATTTGATGCAAACAAATTTTATCATTTATGTACGCGGTTTCGCTAGGCCGACATGTCAAACGATCGCCTTCTTTTATACGCCAAGCTCCTGAGTCTTCGTCTTTCAAACAGTGGTACTGAATTTCTGTTATTTCACCTGAAATAACATGCATCCAGCAATCTTGCCCCTGGTGATTATGAATAGGACTTGTTTGATGAGAAGGCCAACACAGAACCATAAGCTCATATGCTTTTGTTTTTTTTACTAAGTTGCGTGTATAAAAATCTTCTCGCCAACTACAGTGATTCTGAATACTTTCAACACTTAATTTTAATGATCTCATTGCCTGGGTATATACTTCAACATCTTTAAAGTCCGGGTTTAAAGCTTCTATAAGCTTTTTTAAACTACTGATTTTCTTTTCCATAAACAAATCATCGCTTCATATTTAAATAAATACCGAGTACGCTCTATTAATAATATATGACATAAAAAATGCATAAAAATTCGAAAAATAATTTAGATAGTCTAACAAAATACACTACTGATTTTTGTTTTGTTGTTTTGAGTTACACAATTAAGTAGCTGTTTTGTTAAGTAAATAAATTTGATTGGTAAAAATTTACTGGAAATTGTTACCCAGATCAAGTGATGTTTTAAGTTTTTTAGAAACTATACGATTTTTTTTAGTGATTTTAAGGTATAGGGGTCATCAATTTAAATATTACTTAAAAAAACTGTGACCGAAATCTCAGCCATAGCTGAGATTTCTGCTGTGTCTACATCTTTATTTGTTAATATCTACCTTACTCGAAGCTATTATGACTGCAAAACTTATAAATCTCACTTTTAGATATTTGGAGTAGTGTTTGACCAATTAACAATATCTTAAATGTAATAAGCATTTCCAATGTTGATATTTTTTTAGTACCCTTTTATCAGAATTTTAGGATGTATCGACGTTTAGGTTTAATATTATAATGTGAATTATTTTAGAGATTCACTACTCTCTAAAATGGGCAAATTATAAGGAGGATAAATGTCGACACGTCCTAATTACTTAGGAATTATTTTTGGAACATTCCTTAAAACCGATCACCCATACCGTACTTTTGAGGTGCTTTTTCATAAAACTTCATTGCTGCAGGCATTTGTGCTTCTAAATCTTGTATACGACGGTCATGAGAGGGATGAGTTGACATATATTCTGGTCCACTTTCACCTAGTTTTTTCATATTTTGCCATATTTGAGGTGCCGCACTTGGGTCATAACCTGCTGCAGCCATTAATTTTATGCCAAAATCATCCGCTTCACTTTCGTTTCCTCGCGAAAAAGGAAGAACAACGCCGTACTGTGCTCCAGCTCCCAAGGCTCCCATTACTGCACCTTTTGTAGTTTCATCACCAAAAATATCTGATACACTAGCCACTGCACCAACTGCAGTTATCGCACCCGTTGTAACTAATTGAGTTGTTACTCTTTCGTTACCATGTTGTAAAATAGCGTGGCCAATTTCGTGCCCCATTACTGCTGCTAATCCTGACTCTGTTTCGCAAATAGGTAAAATCCCAGTATAAATTCCTATTTTTCCACCAGGCATAGCGTAAGCATTAGGTGTTTTAGGATCGTCAAATAAACTGACTTCCCACTGAAAGCCTTCTACTTCACTTGGGTACATTTCTTTACATTTTTCAATAAGACGTTGTGCCACACGGTGCACTATTTCAGAAGAGCGCTGATCTTTACTTATCGGCAATTGTTTCTTCTGGTCAGCATAGCTTTCTGCGCCCATTTTATTTAACATACTCTCAGGCATAAATGCCATACTTGAGCGACCCATAACGTTTGTCGAGCAAGCCAATACTGACAACGAGGTAACTAGGCATAAGACAACTATTTTATTCATAATATTTTCTCTCTTAAAATTAAGCGTGTTCCTGCAATCCACGACCATTTCGCAGTGCTTTTACTTTACACACAAACTAAATAATAACAACCTTGTTTTTCTGTATGTATTTGGTTTTTACAATATGTGATAAGGTTAGCTAAATGAATCAATACCATCGATCCAAGTTGCGCAATAGAAATTATGCTTTAGAATTGCTTGATATCGAAAATATTTTAACAATAATTTTGTAAATTTATAAGAGTTTTCTGATTAACAGGAAAAAAATTGTATTTGTTTCTTTCATTAAGAATTTTATTGAAGGTACTTAGCTTTTACTGTACAATTATTCTACAGACTAGAAAAAACAACAACAAGAGCCTTTTTGAGGAGTTCGTGACTCAATGGAAAATAGTACATTGCAAGTAACAAATTTAGTAGATTTACTTTGCAAGAGAGGTGAATTACATCCCGAAAAATTGGCATTTAAATTTCTACGTGATGGTGAAAATGATACTGTTGACATTACATACGGAGAATTAGACCAGCAGGCGAAGGCAATAGCTGCTTTCTTACAAAAAGCAGGAATGGCAAATAAACGAGTATTACTTCTTTATCCATCATGTATTGAATATATATCTGCTTTTTTTGGGTGCCTTTATGCTGGCGCTATTGCAATTCCTGCTTACCCTCCTGACCCGATGCGCCTCAGCAAAACATTACCGCGTTTACAGACAATTTTAGATGATGCAGAGTGCTCGATGATTTTAACTTCATCACAAGTACTGTCTTTTTTCAAAAAAATAGCTCTTGCACAATCAATAGGTAATATTCCTATTTTAGGAAAATTAGGAAAAAAGATTTCTTCGCGTTTTGATTTTCCCAATATTGATATGAAAACGATTGAATGGCTTCCTACCGATAACATAGACCAAAAACTGCATAGAGACTGGCAATATCCTGATATTTCTTCTGAAACGATAGCATTTTTGCAATATACTTCTGGTTCAACAGGGGACCCCAAAGGAGTAATTCTTACTCACGGTAACCTTTTACATAACCAAAAATTTATTGCGGAATATTTTGATGAGTGCTCTGTTGTGATTAGTTGGCTTCCTTTATATCATGACATGGGACTTATAGGAAAAATAATGCAACCAATATATTGTGGTGGACACTGTGTTTTTATGTCGCCGCTACATTTTTTACAAAAACCTATACGTTGGTTGCAAGCTATTTCCAAATACAAAGGAACAACAAGTTGTGCTCCAAACTTTGCATATGATTTATGCGTCCGTAAAGTAAGACCTGAGCAAAAAAAAGAATTAGATCTTAGTTCGTGGATTGTGGCAGGTAATGGTGCAGAAGTGATTCAAAAAAATTCTTTAGATAATTTTTATGAATGCTTTAAAGAATGTGGTTTTCAAGAGAAATCACACTTGCCATGTTATGGTTTAGCAGAAGCAAGCTTGATTGCAAGTGGTATAAAATGTAAGGAATATCCTCGAATATCCTACTTTAATAAAAACGATTTACTTTCTAACACCGTCACATCTTGTAATGCTGAAGATAAAGAAAGTACAGCGCTTGTCAGTTGTGGTACAACACAAGAAGAACAACAAATTATTATCGTTAACCGCAACACTTTCGAACTTTGTTCGGAAAAAGTAATAGGTGAGGTATGGCTTAGAGGACCAAGTGTTTCTCAAGGATATTGGAACAAGCCCGAAATTAGTAAAGAAATATTTGGTGCTCGCCCTGCAAATTGTGAAGGTGAGGAGAAATTTCTACGCACAGGTGATTTAGGTTTTCTTCATAATGGAGATTTATATATTACTGGTCGTGTAAAAGATTTGATAATCATTGCAGGAAGTAATTATTATCCCCAAGATATAGAGCGAACGATAGAAGATTCTCATCCTGCAGTACGTAAAGGGTGTGTTGCTGCTTTTTCATGTTTATTTGATAACGAAGAAAAACTTGTAGTGGTGCTTGAAGTAAAAGATGTGCTTGCTGATACAGGTAGAATTAAAAATATTTTATCGAAAAACAAAGACAAATATCCAATTGACGACGTGAGTAAGAAAATACGCCGCGCTATAAACGAGAACCACCAATTAGCAGTTAAAGACATAGTTCTTTTACCTCCAAGAACTATTAGTAAAACTTCCAGTGGAAAAATACAACGCAACGCATGTAAACAAAATTATTTACAAAATAAACTTCCTCGCCTATAAAAAATATAGGGAGTTCAGAGTATTTTAAGTGTAAAAGGACTATTCATGGATACAGAGAGATACAGTAGAGATGACATTGAAGAGTGGTTGGTAAAAAAAGTGGCAGAGCTTACGCAAACACCAGAAGAAGAAATAGATGCAGAAGAACCTTTTGCTGATTATGGAATGAGTTCGATGGATGCTGTCAACTTATCTGGTGAACTAGAAGAGTGGTTAGGTATTAGGCTTTCTCCTACGCTAGTTTTTGATTACCCCACTATTGACCAAATGGCGCAATATCTGTCTGAGGAAAAGCAGTGACTACACATAACGAAGAAAACCACGTCGCCATCATTGGGATGGCTTGCCGTTTTCCTAAATCAAATAATATAAGAGAGTTTTGGCATCTTTTGAAAAATAAAAAAGATGCTATTTCTGAAATTCCCAAGGAGCGTTGGGATGTTGATGCACTATACGATTCTACACCAGGTAAGAGTGGTAAAATGTATACGCGTTGGGGAGGATTTGTTGATGATATAGATTTATTTGATGCTAAATTTTTCAAAATAGCTCCGCGAGAAGCAATTCATATTGATCCACAACAGCGGCTACTGTTAGAGGTGACATGGAATGCTTTTGAAGATGCGGGTATTGCTGCTCATAGTAGGCAATATCGCAACACGGGAGTATTCGTAGGGATTTCAGGTTGGGACTATGGACGTTTACAAATACAAAATCTTGACTACATTAACCATTATATGGGAGTAGGAAGTGCTCTTTGTATAGCGGCAAATCGCATTTCGTATACTTTTGACTTACAAGGGCCGAGTATTGCTATTGATACAGCTTGTTCTTCTTCTCTTGTATCTGTGCACATGGCTTGTGAAAGTTTAAGAAGTAAAGCTTGTGATATGGCGGTAGCTGGCGGAGTTAATCTTATTATTTCTCCGGAACCAACTATTAATTTTTGCCAAGCAAAAGCATTGGCAAGAGATGGCCGCTGTAAAACTTTTGATGCTAAAGCAGATGGTTATACTCGTTCCGAGGGAGCAGGAATTGTTATTTTAAAACCATTAGCACAAGCGGTCGCTGACAATGACAAAATATACGCTGTTATTAGAGGAAGTGCTATTAACAACGATGGCTTAACCAATGGAATAATGGCTCCAAATGGTTTGTCACAAGAGAAAGTGATTGTTGCTGCACATAAAAATGCAGGTGTTTCTCCGCAAGATATTCAATACATCGAAGCTCATGGTACAGGCACACTTCTCGGAGATCCAATAGAAATACAAGCTTTAAATAAGGTATTAAATAAATCGCGCAGTGACAAATGTCGTATTGGTTCTGTTAAAAGCAATATTGGACATTTAGAGTCAGCTGCTGGAGTAGCAGGACTTATTAAAACAGCATTGACTATACACCACAAAGAATTGACCCCCAATCTTCATTTCAATGAGCCAAATAAATATATTGAGTGGGATAAAATATGTTTGAAGGTGCAGACAGAGTTAGAGCCTTGGAAAAATAACGATAAATTTGTAGGAATTAGCTCATTTTCTTTTGGTGGAACAAATGTTCACGCAGTATTACAAAATCATAGGCCGATATCCGTTGACGAAAAATCACCTCGAAAAAATCACATTCTGCGTTTAGCTGCGCATAGTCAAGAAGCGCTGGAACAGATGATGGAAGATTACTGCGTTGCTTTGTATTCGCAATCGAACGAATCATTAGGAAATATATGTTTTTCTGCAAACGTTGGTCGTGGACATTTTCCACATCGTTTGGTTGTCGTAGGCGACACGCTTGTCGATATTTGCGAACAGTTGACAGAGGGAATTGAAGAACAAATCACCAAAAAATGTAAGCGCAAAAAACCTAAAATTGTGTGGTTATTTACTGGACAAGGTTCGCAGTACAAAAATATGGCGCGCCACTTATACGAAACAGAGCCTTCTTTTAAAAAAGATCTTGAATATTGCGCGGAGAAATTACAAACGGAAATAAATCTTCTTGATGTTCTCTACTCGGAAGCTGACAGTGAGTTACTCAACCAAACACAATATACACAGCCAGCCATTTTTGCCATCGAATATGCTCTTGCTCAATTATGGTTATCTTGGGGAATAAAACCAGACTATGTAATGGGACATAGCGTTGGTGAGTATGTTGCTGCTTGTATTGCCGGCGTTTTACAAATCGATGATGCCTTGCGTTTGATAGAAGCTCGTGGACGATTAATGCAATCACTACCATCGGGAGGTGGAATGCTTGCGGTTTTTTCCGACGAAAAAACGGTTGTCGATTTAGCAAAAGATTACAAATTAGATGTGGCAGCGATAAATGCAGAACAACAAGTAGTAATGGCGGGCTTACTTTCTGATATCGATGAATGCATGACTGTATTTGAACAAAACAATATACATTGCAAGAAACTAAACGTTTCGCATGCTTTTCATTCTTATTTGATGGAGCCAATTGCTGAAGAATTTCAAAAACTTTTTGCTCATATTACTTTAGAAAATCCCAAAATAAGTTTTATCTCTAACTTAACAGGGAAAGTAGAAAAGCATCTTGTCACATCATCAGATTACTGGGTGAGACACTTACGTGAGCCTGTGAGATTTTTTGATGGGATAAAGGTGTTAGAAGGTGAAAAAAATAAAATCTTCATGGAGATAGGACCGCAGCCTTCTTTGATAAGTCTTGCAAAGCGTTGCGTAAGTTCTTCAAATACATATTTCTTTGGCTCTTTACGTAAAGAAAATGAACATGAAATTCTTACTACTACTGCTCATCTTTATGTCAATGGCTTTGATATTCACTGGAATAAACTATATCGAGCAGAACAATATAGTTGGGTGGATTTACCACTCTATCCTTTTCAGCGCGAGCGCTTTTGGGTAGATGAAGAAAAAATACGCGAAAAAAACACTAGCTACAGCAGTGTAAACTTATCTCAGCTTTTATACGAAACGCAGTGGGAACATTACGAAAATAGTTATAGTCGCAGTGATGCAAAAATAACAGATTCTAATATAGTTATATTTGCTCACGACATCGAATATGCAAAAGCCGTAGCGCAGGCTATGAGAAATGAAATTACTATCGTAGTAAAAGGTAAATCCTATAAAAAGATAGAAGACAATGTCTACAGTGTACAAGAAAATTCAGTAGAGGATATTGAGCTATTATTACGTGATGTGGCTCATCAAAGACAATATACAGTTGTTTATCTCTGGCCTCTAGATTTTCTGCGCGAAGACCACCCTGCTACATCTTATTATAAACATAGCCGTAGTTTTTTGAGTTTGTTACAAGCATTACAAAAATTTAGAAATTTGCCACAAAAACTTTGGTTAGTAACGCGAGGAGCAAAGTTTGTCGAAGAAAATGTCGAGGTTTTTCCTGGGCAAACGGCGATTTGGGCGATGGCACAAGTTGCCTCGTTAGAAAACCCCAAATTGCAAATTTCGATGATGGATATGGACACAGCCGTAGATCAAAAGGAAACACAACTGCTTAGTGCAGAAATTTTAAATAGTGATGGTGAAAAACATATTGCCATTCGCAATGATGAACGCTACGTGGCTAGACTCACAAAATTTAATAACGATAAGCAAAATGATACAACAATTCAATCATCTGCAAGTTATTTAATTAGTGGTGGTCTTGGTGGGTTGGGCTTGAAAATTGCCAAGTGGATGGTCAAAAAAGGAGCAGGGCATATTTTTCTAGCAGGTCGCAGTGTTGCCAATGATGAAGCATTACAAGAACTACAAAGTGAAAGTACTTGTGTTTCATACATCAGAGGTGATATAGCAAATACAGAAGATTGTGCCAGAATTTTTGAAATTATACGTAAAAATAACTTACCGTTAAAAGGCATTTTCCACGCTGCTGGGGTTTTAGAGGATAATTTCATTGCGAATCAAACTTGGGAAAGTTTTGAACGCGTATCTAAAGCAAAAGTTGAAGGAACTTGGAATCTGCACGAACAAACAAAAGATGCAGATATGGAGTTTTTTGTTTTGTTCTCTTCTATTTCTTCTCTTATGGGTTCACTTGGGCAGTTAAACTATGCTGCTGCAAATTCTTTTCTGGATGCGGTAGCAGATTATCGTACAGCAAGATCCTTGCCGGCCCTCAGTATTCATTGGGGACCATGGTCAGAGATTGGTATGGCAGCTGATTTAGAAAAGCAACACTCTCAAACAGCTCCAGAGCTGAAGTATTTATTGCCTGAAGCAGGAATTCAAATTTTAGATACAGTAAAATCGGTCTGCGGGAGTATTAGTGCATTTGAAATTGAGTGGGAAAACCTGAGTAATCGTTTTCGAGAAGTAAATGGACGCTTCTTAGCTAAACTACTTCCCGATTTTGATCTTACTGAGTCACACGCTAAAGAAAATGATTTAATTAAGACTATACGCGAAACTCCGCGAAAACAAAGAGAAAATGTGCTTGTTGAGTATATGCGTGTAGAAATAGCGAAAATAATGGGGCTAAAAAGCAAAGAAAGTATTACCGCAGACCAGGGCCTTTTCGAGATGGGCATGGATTCCTTAATGGCTGTAGAACTCCAAAACAAGTTAGAAACTACTTTTGGACAATCTTTTTCGTCAACTCTTGCATTTGATTACTCAACGGTGGTGGATATCGCAGGGTATATTATTGGCGAATGCTTTACTGAGGATATTAAAGAAGAAATAAACGTCATAGAGGTCCATAAAAATGACAGTAGTAATGAACCTATAGCTGTTATTGGATTAGGGTGCCGTTTTCCTGGTAGCGATACTCCTGAAAAGTTTTGGGATATTCTTTCTAGCTCTCAGGAAGTGCGTCGCGAAGTTCCTACTGATCGTTGGAATGTAAATGATTACTATGATGAATCACCGCAAGCTTCTGATAAAATGTATACGCGTCATGGAGGTTTCCTAAACAAAATAGATATGTTTGATCCTGAGTTTTTTGGAATAGCTCCTCGTGAAGCAATTACTATGGATCCCCAACAGCGTTTACTGTTAGAAGTAACCTGGGAAGCTTTGGAGAAAGCGGGGTATTCGCCGAAAGATTTAGCAAATACAACTACGGGAATTTATGTCGGAATTGGTAATAGTGATTACTTTCAACAAATTATGAATATTGTGGAAATAGATCCTTATGTAGGAACAGGATTGGCATTTTGTGTTGCAGCAGGCCGTATTTCTTATGTTTTGGGTCTACAGGGGCCTAGTATTGCAATCGATACTGCTTGCTCGTCTTCATTGGTAACACTACATCTTGCCTGCCAAAGTTTGCGTTTACGTGAAAGTGACATGGCGGTCGCAGGTGGAGTTAATCTTATGATTGCTCCGTATACTAGTATATATTTATCCAAAGTAAAAGCTCTTTCTCCTGATGGACGTTGTAAAACTTTTGATGATGCCGCGAATGGTTATATGCGCGGTGAAGGTTGCGGAATGGTCGTTTTAAAAAGACTTTCTGATGCTGAACGCGATAAAGATAATATTATGGCGGTAATACGTGGATCAGCAGTGAATCACGATGGACCAAGTAGCGGTTTAACTGTACCTAATGGTATCGCGCAACAGAATTTAATTAAGCAAGCTCTTGAAAGTGGAAAAATCAATGCCAATGAGATTAGCTATGTTGAAGCACATGGAACGGGAACTCCTCTAGGAGATCCTATCGAAATCAAGGCTTTGGCAAATGTTTTAGGTAAAGATCGTTCTCCTGAAGACCTTATTGCTGTTGGCTCTGTAAAAACTAATATTGGTCATTTGGAAAACGCTGCTGGTATAGCGGGCTTTATTAAAGTTGTTTTGTCTTTGCAGCACAAAAAGATTCCAGCACATTTACATTTTTCTGAACCGAACAAGCGCATTCCGTGGGAATCAATTCCCATTCATATTCCAACGCAACTTAGCCCATGGCCAAAGAAGAATATGGTGGCGGCAATAAGTTCTTTTGGTTTAAGTGGTACTAATGCCCATGTCATTCTTTCTAATCCTGAAAAAACAGAAGAAGTAATAAATAATTTTGAACGCCCCTTACATATTTTTTGTGTTTCTGGCAAAACTGCATATAGCCTGCAAAGTTTAATAGAAAAATATATCGATTATCTACAGAATAACGATGCCAAAATAGAAGATTTATGTTTTACAACAAACGCTGGTCGTTCTCACTTCGAGAAACGTATTGCTGTGGTTGGAGATACTACGCAGCAAATTTTGCAAAAGCTAGAAATAGAAGCACAAAAAATATCCGAAGATAATTCTTACGCACAAAAAAAGAAAATAGCTTTTCTTTTCACTGGACAAGGTTCTCAGTACAGTAGTATGGCTAAAACGTTATATGAGACTTGTCCTAAATTTAGAGAAGTTTTAGATACTTGTAGCAATATACTGAAAGATTTGCTTCCTGAAAATCTTCTCGACGTGTTATTTGAAGAAGATTTTCAAACTCTTCTTGATCAGACATTATATACCCAGCCAGCCTTGTTTAGTATTGAGTATTCTCTTGCAAAACTATGGGAGTCTTGGGGAATTCGTCCAGATGCGGTTATGGGGCATAGTATAGGAGAATATGTTGCGGCTTGTATTGCCGGAGTATTTTCTTTGGAGGATGGTTTGAATCTAGTTGTTCATCGTGCACGACTTATGCAAAATTTACCTCAAACTGGAGCAATGGTTGTTGTTCGAGCTGATCGCGATGAGATTTGGGATGAGTTGAAAGAAAAACTAGATTATATTGATATTGCTGCGATCAATGGTCCGAAAAACTTAGTTTTATCTGGTGATAAAAAAGTCTTAAATGAAATTGTTGCTGTTCTCGACACCAAAGAAATTAAGTCGCAATATCTCGTCGTTTCTCATGCTTTTCATTCACCACTTATGGAACCAATGCTAGATGCATTTCGAGAATACGCAAATGCTATAGAATACCGATCCCCAGAAATCACTATTGTTTCTAATCTAACAGGAAAAGAAGCTAAAATTGACGAGATGACAAGTGCTGATTATTGGTGTGATCACATTCGCAGTGCTGTACAATTTCTTGACTCTATACAAACGTTAGATTCTTTGGGATTAGAAGTTTTTCTTGAAGTCGGGCCTTCAGCAACCTTACTGGCGATGGGACGTGGGTGTATACCTAATCACAAAGGTCTGTGGTTGCCATCACTTCGCAAGGGAAAAAATGACTGGCATCAAGTTCTTTCTAGTATAAAAGATTTGTATGTAAACGGTGTAGACATTGACTGGAAAGGTTTCGATAGTGGTTATGGTCGTCGAAGGTTAGCCCTTCCTACATATTCTTTTGATCGCAAGCGTTATTGGATTGATCAAAAAAATAGCTCTCACGTTATGCAAAATGTAGTTTTTGAAGCAACGCTTAACTTGAACACGCAACCAATGATCAAGGATCATCAACTGTATGGATTGATTGTTTATCCCGGTGCTGCTTATTTAGAAGATGTTATGGCGGCGGCAATAAAAGTCTTTGGCCATGGTCTTCATGAACTTTACGATGTTGCGATTTACGAACCTCTTATTATGGAAAGCGATAAGGTTTATTATACCCAAATTATTATTTCAAAACTTAGTTCCCAAGAAGCGAGCTTTGTATTTTGCAGTGTTGAAGATCGTCGTGATATAGACTCTGTTCGCCAACATGTTTCAGGAAAAATCAAAATTGTTTCTGAGGTTAGCCAAAGAGTAGATACTACTGATATTGCAACTATACAAGCGCGCTGCCTAGATTCAATTTCAGGAGAAAAATGTTACGATCAGTTGCACCAGCAAGGTCTACAATATGGACCTAACTTTCAAAGTATTAAAGAATTATTCTACAATGAAAAAGAAGTTTTTGCACAATTGAGTTTACCTGATAATTTATTATCGCAAACGCAAAACTACTGTATACACCCTTCCTTACTAGATGGTGGATTCCAAAGTTTTTCTGCTTGTCTCATTGGGAAAGAGATCAATGAAAATGATATTTATGTGCCTCTTGGTCTTGAACGTTTCATTATGTATTCATATGGAGTGAGTAGTTTATGGTGCCACGCTTTGCCTAAAAACTTTACAGAAAATGCCGATACATTTTCTGGGGATATTAAGTTTTATAACGAAGAAGGGCAATGTGTAGGTGAGATTATCAATTTTCAATTTCGTCGTACCAATCGCGAAATATTACAAAAAAGTCGCGCGAAGATACAACAATATTTGTATGGACTGAATTGGCAAAAAGTTAGTGAATCTCCAAGTGAAGAGGTTTTTCAAAATAATTTAGTCATTACAAACAACGCTTTATGGGGACAAAACCTTATTAATGAAGGACAAAATAATAAGTTAATTGTTCTAGGCGAAGGAGATCTAGAGGATAGTTACTATACGAACTCTATTTGTATTAGTGACGAGTTATTATGGGACGTTGTCAGTAGTTATCGTTCTTTTGTTTATTTTTATGATACACAAAATGCTCTCGAAGAAAAAAACTACAACAATTTACTATCATTACTACAGTTACTAGAGAGTAAAGAGGTTATTAATAGTTGTGAGCTTACTTTGGTAAGCAAAGGAGCGCATAATGTCAATATGGAAGACGCTTATGTAGAGTCGCTGGCGCATTCTTCTGTTATTGGAATGGCTAAAGTAATTTCATTAGAATATCCAAAACTCAGGTGCCGCTGTATTGACATGGACCATGAACAAATTTCGGTGCAAGCAAACTTCGTTGCAAAAGAAATTAGCGGTGGTCGCGATGAAAGTAGTGTAGCTTTGCGAAATGGAGTTGTGTACTCTCCGCGTTTGCAGCCGTATAGTAAGCTAACAGTGAAGAAACAACGTTTAGCATTGCCTCCTTCAGAGTCATACAAATTAAATATTGAAGAACGTGGTGTTTTACAAAATCTCGAATTCATTGAAGCTAATCGCATAGAGCCAGAAGAGGAGTTTGTTGAAATTGAAGTGTCTTCTACAGGTCTTAATTTTCGAGATGTGATGAATGTTTTAGGTATGTATCCTGGCGATCCTGGTCTTTTAGGAGCTGAGTGTTCAGGAACTGTTGTTCGCGTTGGAAGGAATGTAACGCGTTTTGTTGAGGGCGATGAGGTCTTAGCCATAGCAGCAGGCAGTTTTAGTAAATTTGTCAATGCACATCAATCGTTAATAGCTAAAAAACCAAAGCATATTACTTTTGCAGGAGCAGCGACAATTCCAATTACTTTTCTGACGGTATACTACGGTTTTTATCATTTAACGAAAATTCAAAAGGGAGATCGCGTTCTTATTCACTCTGCTGCAGGGGGTGTTGGTTTAGCTGCCGTTCAGATTGCACTTCGTGCAGGAGCTGAAATTTTTGCGACCGCGGGAAGCGATCAAAAAAGGGAACATTTACGTTCTTTAGGTGTTCACCACATTATGAATTCGCGCTCTATGGATTTTGCACAACAAATACGCAAAATTATAGATGAAGATGGTAAGGGCATTAACATTGTTCTCAACTCCCTTGCTGGAGAGTATATACCTCGTAGTATGGAATTGATGGCCAAAGATGCGACGTTTCTTGAAATAGGCAAAGTTGAAATTTGGTCGCAACAACAAGTAACCGACTTTCGATCTGATATTAACTATATTGCTTTTGATTTGGGAGATGTTTGTCGCGACGAACCTCTTTTCTTGCAAAATATGTTCGACGAAGTGATGGAGCTTTTTGAAAAAGAAGAATTGCGCCCTCTACATCATAAAATTTTTGCGTACCAAGAAGCTGTACTTGCTTTTCGCTATATGGCACAAGCTAAACATATGGGTAAAATTGTTCTATCGCAAGATTACAATCCTATTCGTCATGATGGTACTTATTTGGTGACTGGTGGTCTTGGTGCTTTAGGATTTGAAATTGTTAAAACAATGGTTTATGAAGGCGCGCGAAATTTCATTTTATTAGGACGATCAGCGCCACGCCCTGAAATTTCACAAGAAATACAAATACTAGAAGAACAAGGAGTTTGTTTTACTATAGTTGAGGTCGATGTTTCTAATGAAGTTTTACTCAATAAAGCTATTGAAGAAACAACACCACAGTTACCACCACTCTGTGGAATAGTACATGCTGCAGGTGTTCTTGATGACGGTGTTATTGGTCAACAAACAGCCGAAAGATTTAGCAAAGTTATGGCTCCAAAAGTACTAGGTGCGTGGAATTTGCATAACGCAACACAACATATACCACTTGACTTTTTTGTGATGTTTTCATCTTTGGCTTCACTTGTTGGTTCTCCTGGGCAAGTAAGTTATGCGGCAGCAAATGCTTTTCTCGATCATTTAGCTTATTATCGTTCGCAGCGTAATCAACCGAGTTTAAGTATTAACTGGGGCCCGTGGGCTGAAATTGGTATGGCAGCAAGCAGTAAACAAAATAGTGAATTATGGGGACTTGAGGCGTTGAAACCAGAACATGGTAGCAAAATTTTCCTTGAGTTACTACGTTCTATCGAGTCGCAAGTTGCGGTTTTACCTGTAAATTGGTCGAAATTTTTACCTTTATTTGCCAAGACACCGTCTTTGCTACATTCTGTCGAAGAGAAATTAAACAAGAAGTCTTCCGAACAAAAAGCATCGAAAAAACAAACGTCGTCTATTGTACAACAATTGCAAGGTTTGCCTAAAAAACGTGCGCGCGAAGTTCTAATCACTTATATAAAAGAAGAGGCAGTTCAAATACTCGGTTTAGATGCCTCTTTTTCTTTAAATATACACCAACCAATACAAGAACTTGGTTTAGATTCTCTAATGGCACTTGAATTAAAAAATACACTATCTACAAGTATTGGAAAGGATTTGCCTGTGACACTGTTGTTTGATTATCCAACAATATCAGCTATAGTGGATTACCTTGGTAAAGAAGTTCTTCTTTGGGATGAAAAACAACAAATCAAAGAAGAAAAACCTTCAGAGAAAGAGCAGCAGCAAGAACAGCAAGAAGATTTAGGAGATATAACTCAAGACGAACTTGACAAACTCATTGAGCAAGAACTGAGTGAAATAAATAATTTAATCGAGGATGAAGATGATGAGTAATGGCAAAGATCAACAATTAGTCGCTTCGAAAAAAATGTTACTCGCTTTAAAAAAACTCAAGGAGCGCGTAAAAGAATTAGAAGGTGAAAAAAACGAACCAATTGCCATTATTGGTATGAGTTGTCGTTTCCCGGGTAGTAATAATTGCCAAGAATATTGGGATGTCTTACAACATGGAGTTGACGCAATTAGTGTTGTTCCGAAAGAGCGTTGGGATATTGATAGTTATTATGACTCTGACCCAGATGTTCCGGGGAAAATGTATACAAAATACGGTGGATTTGTTGAAAATGTAGACAGTTTTGATGCACAATTTTTTGGTATTTCTCCACGCGAAGCTGTGAGTATGGATCCACAACACCGTTTATTCTTACAAGTAAGTTGGGAAGCTTTAGAAGATGCGCGGCAAATCTCTCCGCAATTGCGTAAAAGTCGTACAGGAGTATTTGTCGGTGCAAGTACCAATGATTATTCTCATTATTTTTTCGGAGGCCATGATTCCGATACTATAGATGCTTATTTTGGTACAGGAAATTCGCATAGCGCTATTCCCGGAAGACTTTCTTATCTACTTGGTCTTCAAGGACCTAGCTTTGCTGTTGACACCGCTTGTTCATCTTCGTTAGTAGCACTGCATTTAGCTTGCCAAAGTTTACGTAACAAAGAGTGTGAGTTAGCGCTAGTTGGTGGAGTAAATCTAACGTTGGTTCCCTTTACCACAATTAATTTTTGCAAAGCGCGTATGATGGCTCCTGATGGACGTTGTAAGACATTTGACGCTAGTGCCGATGGTTACGTACGCGGTGAAGGTTGCGGAGCAATTGTGCTTAAGCGTTTGTCTTCTGCAATCAAAGATCGCGATCGTGTTTTGGCAGTTATTCAAGGCTCAGCTGTAAACCAAGATGGAGCTAGCGGAGGTCTTACTGCTCCAAACGGTCCATCCCAAGAATCAGTTATTGTTGAGGCTTTAAACAATGCTGGATTACAACCGCAAGATATTGATTATGTCGAAGCTCATGGAACAGGGACTTCGTTAGGTGACCCTATAGAAGTGCAAGCATTGTCAAATGCCTTACGTAGCCAAGGTGGTGAGCCACTGATTATTGGTTCGGCAAAAACGAATATTGGCCATTTAGAAGCTGCCGCAGGAATTGCAGGGGTTATCAAGGTTGTTCTTAGTTTGCAGAATGAAAAAATCCCCCAACATTTGCATTTTAAAAATCCATCTCCGTATATTTCGTGGAATGATATTTCTGTTGAAGTGGCCAAAGAAGCTACAGAATGGAAAAGACAGGAAAAACCGCGTTTTGCTGGTGTAAGTTCCTTTGCTTTTATTGGAACAAATGCGCACATAATTATTGGCGAAGCTCCACAAATAGAAACAAAAAACAACGATATCGATCGCAGTATGCATGTACTTAGTTTATCTGCAAAAGCAGAAGAAAATCTCAATACTTTTGTTACTAAGATATGCGAAGATTTACAGCACTCTTCAGCAACTATAAGTGACTATTGTTATAGCGCAAATACTGGCAAAGGGCATTTTGCTCATCGCTTGGCCGTTACTGGAAATACACGTGAAGAGCTTTGTTCTAAATTGACAAAGTTCATCAACAAGGAGCCAGTACAGGTATCAGGAAAAGTTTCTCTTCAGGAAAACAAAGTAGCCTTCTTGTTTACGGGACAAGGGTCACAGTACCCAGATATGGGTAAAGAATTGTACGAAACATCTCCTAGTTTTCGCGATAGTATGAAAAAATGTGATTCTATTCTACAGCAAGAAATTGGTGAATCGATTATTGAAATTCTTTACTCTAAGGATCCAGAAAAACAAAAACTCATCCATCAAACCCAGTATACTCAACCAGGTTTATTTTGCGTTGAATATTCTCTGGCACAAATGTGGATTTCTTGGGGTGTCGAACCGCAAATTGTACTAGGACATAGTGTAGGAGAATACACAGCCGCTTGTATTGCTAATGTTTTTGATTTACAGAGCGGTTTAAAGCTTATCGCTAAACGCGCTAAATTGATGGGCTCTCTACCAGATAATGGTGGTATGATTTCTATTTTTGCCAATGAAGAATCGGTTAAAAATTTTATCGAACCGTTTGCTGTAGATATTGCTACGATTAATGGTCCTAAAAGTACGGTCATTTCAGGTGATAAACAAGAGCTAGAGCTTGTACAAGCCGCTCTTGATAAAGATAATATTCGTTATCAAGTTTTGCAAGTTTCTCATGCTTTTCATTCGCGTCTTATGGAACCTATTCTTGATGAATTTGCAACTATCGCCGCAAACATTAGTTACTCTCTTCCTGAAATTGCAATTGTTTGTAATTTAACAGGAGAAATTGCAGAGGAAGAAACAATTTCGAATGCTGGTTACTGGACGAAACACATTCGCGAAGCTGTACGTTTTGCCGAGGGAATGAAGACATTAGAGGAACAGCGCTGCAATGTTTTTGTTGAAATAGGACCAAACCCTATTTTAATGAGTATGGGAAGAGCGTGTGTTAGTAGTAAAAATAATTTATGGCTTCCTTCTCTACGCCGTAATAAAAATGACTGGCAACAAATTGCTGATAGTGTCTCTCAGATATATGTTCGCGGAGTTGAAATTGATTGGTTTGGGTTTGACAAAGACTATGTTCGCTACACCACAAATTTACCAACATATCCATTTAGCTATAAAAAATATTGGGTACAACAACCGCAACGAATAACGCAATTACAAGGAGCAATTCATCCACTACTACAAAGTAAATTTACTTCTCCTGCAACACCAGATACAATTTTTCAATCATTTATGGGAACTTCTTTGTGGCCAGAAGTCGAAGATCACAAAGTTTACGGTTGGAAAGTTTTACCAGGTGCGGCTTATATTGAAATGATTTGCGCTGCACAAAAAAATATAGGGATGGTTGTAGCTGTAAAAGATTTACAAATTTTAGAGCCTCTTATTCTTGAAGAAGAGCGTTTATTACAAATAGTAGTATCATTACAAAACGAATCGTTTGAAATTTACAGTAGTGATAATGAAAAACAGTGGCAACTTCATGCCGTAGCAAAATGCGGAGAAGATACTAAGGAAATTGCTAAAGCCGATCTACAAACACTACGCGATAGATGTCATGAGCCTGTATCTGAAGAAGAATTTTATTCTTATTTAGAAAAACTTGGTTTTGATTACGGGCCATCTTTTCGACTTTTAAAAAATTTGGCACACAATGGCGCAGGTGAAGCGATTGCTTATGTTGTTGTTGACGAAAGTATAAATAAGAAATTTTGCTTGAACCCTTGTGCTTTAGATGCTTGTTTTCAAGCATTTTCTTTAGCGCTGCTCGCAGAAGATCAGTCGCCAACAAATGTTTATATTCCTGTAGCAGTAGAAAACTATCGAATTTTTAGTGATGATATCAAGGATTTTTGGGCGCATATAAAACTTCGCGATGGTTCTGGCGGTGATACATACACTGGCGATATTGAGTTGATTGCTACAAATGGCGCGCTAGTTGCCGTGATTGAAGGATTTACCATAAAAGCTGTTTCACAACAGATGTTAGAGAAGCATCTTGATCAGAACACTGCTGAAAGTTTATTTCGAATTGAGTGGCATAAACGTGATTTAGCTACACTTACGAAAAATAATGAGGCGCAGCTCGTTATTTTTGCCCACAATGAAAAACAATTAGAAAATTTTGCCACCGATGATTGCTACAGTGTGCTTCTCAAAGAAGAAAACACTTGTGTTGGTAATCGAATTTCTTGCCGTTCGCAAGAAGATATAGATACGATATGGCCACATCTAAACAAGGAACAAAAACCACTACATTTAATTTACATGTGGCATGACGAACAAAAAAACGTTTATGAAAATAGTACAATGTTACTCAAGTTAATACAAAGTCTTGCGCGACAAGAAACCTCTCAGAAATACTCGTTAACTTTAATAACAGAAAAAAGCCAACAAGTAGTGGACAATGAAGATATATGTTTACACTCTTCTTACATTTGGGGACTTGGTAAAGTTATTAGCCAAGAATATCCACATTTTAATTGCCAGATGTTGGATGTTGATCGAATTATCCTTTCGCAAATCATAGCATGTAGTTCATTGAAAAATGAAAAACAAGTAGCGATAAGAGATGGTGTTCCTTATGTTGCTCGTCTTGCAACTATCGATGGTGAACAGGAGGCGTTAGCAATACCTCAAAGTCAATCTTACCGTTTAACTATTGAGCAAAAAGGAAGTATTGATAATTTAAGTTATAAGACTATAAATAATAAAGTTTTAGAAGAACAAGAAATAGAAATTGAGGTATGCGCAACCGGGCTTAACTTTCGAGATATTATGAATGTTTTGGGTCTATATCCTGGGGATGCGGGAGAGTTAGGGGGCGAATGTTGTGGACGTGTTGTAAATGTTGGTAGCAAAGTCGAAGGCCTAGAAGTAGGAGACGAGGTACTTGGAATCGCGGCTGGTAGTTTTGCTAATCGCACTTACACTTACCGTCATCTTGTTGCTAAAAAACCAACTAACATGACATACAACGAAGCCGCAACTATACCAATTACTTTTCTCACAGCGTACTACGGCTTATGTAAACTTGCTTCTCTGCGCGAAGGGCAAAAAGTCTTGATCCATTCTGCAGCCGGCGGTGTTGGTTTAGCAGCAGTACAAATCGCACAGCTTTACAAAGCCGAAATTTTTGCGACAGCAGGAAATGAAGAAAAGCGCTCTTTTCTAAAGTCTCTGGGTGTTGAACATGTCATGGATTCTCGCTCTTTGAAATTCGCAGAGCAAATGCATGGACAAAGTATGGATATTGTACTAAACGCTCTTGCAGGAGAATATGTAGAAAAAAGTATGCGGCTATTAAAAAAGGATGGTTATTTCTTAGAAATAGGAAAAACAGACATTTGGAATAACGAACAAGTGACGTCTGTGTCACCAGAGTTGAATTACTACGCTTTTGACCTTGCAGAAATTTGTGAGAAAAAACCGCAATTAATACAACAAATGTTACAAGAAATTATGGTGATGTTTAGCGAAGAAAAATTACGTCCACTACCATTAAAATTGTTTGCACGAGAGCACGTTGTTGGTGCGTTTCGTTATATGGCCCAAGCAAAACATATAGGTAAAGTTGTTGTTAGTAATAAATCACAGAAAAACGTGGTAAGTGACGCTTCTTATATGATCAGTGGGGGGCTTGGAGCTTTAGGGCTTGAGTTCGCTAATCTTCTCGCAGTAAGCGGGGCCAAACATCTTGTTCTTATTTCGCGACGCGAAGATATTTCAAATGTCCTTGTACACTTAGATAAAATAGAGCAAAGTGGTGTTGAAGTTACTGTGATACGCGCTGATGTTGCTGACAAAGAAATGCTCTTTAGTGCTTGGGAAAAAATAGCACAAAAAATTCCACCTCTACGAGGTATTATACACGCAGCTGGTATTCTCGACGATAATTTACTCGTTCAGCAAAATAGCGAAACCTTTGCAAAAGTTTTACAACCTAAAGTTGATGGCGCATGGAATTTACACTTACTTAGCAAAGATACACCTCTTGATTTTTTTGTTAACTTCTCATCTTTAGCATCGGCAATGGGTTCTGTAGGACAAGGGAATTACGCTGTCGCAAATGCTTTTTTAGACAGCCTGGCTTTTTTTCGCAAACAGCAAGGATTAGCGGCAACGACTATCAATTGGGGACCATGGTCAGAAATTGGTATGGCGGCTGATCTCAGTAAACGAGGGCAAGATGCGTGGTCGACAATGGGCATAAACGCGATTTCTCCACAACAAGGTCGACAAATGTACAAAACAATTCAACATTTAAAACAAACGCAAGTAATTGCTATGCCTGTTGATTGGCAGAAATTTGCAAAAACATTTAGTGAGGAACCTTTTTTCGAAAATGTTATTTCGTTAGCAAAAGCCAAAATTGGACATCGCGAAAAGCAAGAAAGTAAATTACTAAAGGAACTCGAACAAACAGCAATAGGACAACGTTATGATATTTTAAGTAACTACATTATAAATAAAGCTGAGAGCATCTTAGGTCTTAGTTCTCTGGATACAACGCAACCACTACAGGAAATGGGTCTAGATTCGCTAATGGCAATAGAGCTCAAAAATACTTTAGAAATGAGCGTTGGAAAAACTCTTCCGGCTACTATGTTATTTAATTATCCAACAATTGATGCTATTGTTTCGTACATTGCACATGATATTTTAGATATCGAATTCGCAGAGGAACGACAGCAAGTTGAACAAGTGTCGCAAAAACCGGAACATGTGGAACAAGTGGAACAGATGTCTGAAGACGAAGCGATGGATTTACTAACTCAAAAACTCAGTGAGTTCAACAACGAGGAAGATGACGATGACGAGTGAAAAGAAAGCTGAAGCACCGCTATCTCCTATCAAAAAAGCGTTGATCGCTTTAGAAGAAATGCAGGGAGAATTAAAACGCGTTAAAAATGCACAGCGCGAACCTATTGCCGTAATTGGGCTTAGCTGTCGATTACCTGGAGGAAATAACTCTCCACAACAATTATGGAATTCGCTTATTAGTGAACAAGATGCTATTAGTGAAGTTCCTAAAAGCAGATGGGATATCGATGAGTACTTTGACGAAGATCCCGATGCGCCAGGTAAGATGTACACGCGTTTTGGTGGTTTTATGTCAGATATTTCTAGTTTTGATGCTGAATTTTTTGGCATTGCTCCACGAGAAGCAATGCATATGGACCCGCAACAACGCCTACTGTTGCAAGTCACTTGGGAAGCCTTAGAGTCAGCTTATTGCGATATGAATACTCTCTCTGGGAGTAACACAGGCGTCTTTATTGGGATTTCAAGCAATGAATATGCGCAATCATGTTTACATCCAGAACAACCACAGCGAGTAAATGCTTACCTTGGTACAGGAAATGCCCTTAGCGCGGCTGCTGGAAGACTCTCGTATACATTAGGCTTACAAGGACCGAGTATCTCTGTTGATACAGCATGCTCCTCCTCTTTAGTATCCTTACACCTCGCGTGCCAAAGTTTGCGTAATAATGAATGTAGTATGGCTGTTGCTGGTGGTGTGAATGTTATGCTTTCTCCGCTTACAACAATCACGTTTTCTAAAGCACGAATGATGGCCGCTGATGGTCGATGCAAGACTTTTGACGCTAAAGCAAATGGTTATGTGCGTGGTGAAGGTTGTGGGGCTATTATACTAAAGAAATATTCGCAGGCCGTAAATGACGGTGATAAAATTTTGGCGGTAATCAAAGGTTCTGCTATTAACCAAGATGGGCGTAGTGGAGGTTTTACCGCTCCTAATGGTCTCTCTCAAGAACAGGTAATCAAAAAAGCTTTACGTACAGCAAAAGTAAAGCCACATATGGTTCAATATGTTGAAGCACATGGTACAGGAACATCATTGGGAGATCCTATAGAAGTACACGCACTGGCAAATGTACTACAAAAGGGACGGAAAGTAGATAATCCATTTCTAATGGGTTCTATAAAGACAAATATTGGTCACCTAGAGGCTGCAGCGGGTATCGCTGGCGTTATTAAAGTGATTTTGGCTTTGCACAATGAAACATTGCCTGCCAGTTTACATTTTAAAGAACCAAATCCTTACATCACTTGGGACGCAGTTCCAGGAAAAGTCATCACAAAAAATACTCCGTGGAAATATGGAGAACAAGAGCGCATTGCTGGAGTGAGCTCTTTTGGTTTTACTGGAACCAATGCTCACATTGTCATTGGCGAAGCGCCACGACAAAAGCCCTCTTTTCAACAACAAACTCAGGGTACACAATTATTGAGTGTTTCAGCAAAAAATGTACACTCTCTAGAAAGTAATATCCGACAATTTCGAGAAGTTTGCGCACAACAAACGGATCTCGCAAGTTTGTGTTACTATAACAATACGCGCCGTGTGCAACTTGGTTATCGCATTTTTGCTACTGGAACAACTAATGAAGAGTTATGTAATAGCTTAGATAAATCATTACAAAAACTACCCAAAGCACCAGCGAAGCACAAAGATAGTGTTTGGTTGTTTACAGGCCAAGGTTCACAATATTTTTCGATGGGAAAAGATCTTTACGAAAACAATCATGTATTTCGCAAACACTTTGATACTTGTCTGCAAATTTTAGAAGGTCTTCTTGATAAGTCCCTTAAAGAAATTTTGTGGGAAAGTGATGACAATGATATTCATGAAACCAAGTACACTCAACCAGCGCTTTTTGCTATAGAGTATTCTCTTGCGAAAACGTTACTTGAAGAAGGAATAAGACCTAAAGCGCTACTTGGGCACAGTGTTGGTGAATATGTTGCCGCATGTATTGCTGGCGTTTTTTCTGTTGAAGATGGTCTAAAGCTTATAGTTAAGCGTGCACAACTTATGCACAGCCTACCACAAAATGGCGCGATGTTCGTTGCTTTTACCGATAAAGGAATCGTTGAAGATATTATTAAACATCACCAGGATAGCGTTGCCATTGCTGCGTACAATGGCCCAAAAAATATAGTGATCTCTGGTGAAAAGAATAGTATTGCACAAATAAAAAAACAATTCGCACTACAGGATATTCGCGTTGAGCCTTTAACTGTCTCGCATGCATTTCACTCGCCACTTATGGAACCGATGCTAGAAGATTTTGCAACAGCATTTAAAGATATAGAACTCAAACTACCTAATATTAATTTAATTTCCAATTTGACGGCAAAACCAGCAGGTAAAGAGATACTATCAGCAGATTACTGGTGTCAGCATATTCGTAACGCAGTTTGTTTTTCGGAGTCTATTGCTTATCTTGTTGAAAACAAGCACAAATTATTCGTAGAACTAGGTCCAGCACCTGTGTTGTGTGGGATGGCACGTCGTTGTATAAGCCAGCGCGATATTGAGTTTATACCAACTCTGCGCAAAGGTCGCGAAGATATTGGTGAGTGGTTAGGGGCTCTTGGGAAACTATATACTTTAGGTATTGATTTTAAATGGAATACTTTGTATCCGCATGACAATTATCCTAAAGTGGATTTACCAACGTATCCTTTTCACCTTCAAAAATACTGGGTAGATAATCCAGTATACCAAAAAAAACACATTCATTATCGAAGCGGTGGGCATCCATTTCTACAACAACAAATTTATACAGCAAGTGGCCAGATCATTTTTGAATCATTTATTAGTAGTAAAGAGTTTCCGTACCTTAAAGATCACAAAGTTTTTGATATGATCGTTTTCCCCGCAACAGGCTATTTAGAAATTGCCTGTGCCGCTGCAAAACAGCTTTTTGGTGATGCTATTATCGGCATTAGCGATTTTTCAATATACGAACCACTTATTCTTGGCAATGATGGAATCACATTGCAGGTAGTGGTTACCCCTCAAAACGAGGAAAACGCTACTTTTGAAATTGTGAGTTCCACCGCGGATGAGTTCATATATAAAGCTTGGAAAACACATGCTACTGGAAAAATCAGTAGCGAAGATACGGCAATAGAGGTAGAAAAAACAGATGTAGAAGGCCCTCTTGTCGATAGTAATCAGTATTACACAGAGTTAAAAAAAATAGGCTTAAGTTATGGCAAAAATTTCCAAACAATTCGCCATATTCAAACAAGTCTCGATCATGTTTTCTCTAAAATAGCTGTTAGTGAAAGTGATGACTACTATTTGCATCCTGCAGCGCTAGACGGCTGTTTACAAACTTTAGCAGCTTTGCTCCAAGAAGGGCAAGATGTTTATATTCCTATTGCTGTACAAAAACTAACATTATTAGGAAAAATCAGCGAAGAAATTCACTGCGATTTATTTTTACATAAAACAGAGCAACGCGAAGTGGTAAGTGCCGATGTAACTTTGTGGGATACAAATGATAATCTTATTGCTGTTTTACAAAAAGTACAATTTAAACGCAGTAAACGTGGAGCACTGCGTGGTAGTGATTTACAAGTACTTGATTCTCTTTATACAAGTGATTGGGCCGTTTATTCACCAAGCACTTCATCGCAAGTTGATCACAATTGGCTAGTTTTTGGCGAAATTGACCTAGGAGTAGCGCAAAAAGATATCGTTATTTTTGGCGAAAATTGTTGTTGTAAAAACGGAAAATATTATATACGAGAAAACAACAATGAAGATCTCGAATGGTTGTGGAAACAAATTGTTCAAGATGGTAAGTCATTCCATATTGTTTATGATGCCACATCCACAAATATGGACGATTTACAAAACCAAACTCTTAGTATATTAAGTATCATACAAACAGCTAAAGAACACAAAGCGATTGCAAAATTATCAATAATAACAGCAAACGCACAACAAGTAGAAATCAACGACCAATTAAATCTTGTGGGTGCTCCTTTGTGGGGAATGATGAAAACGCTGTCTGTTGAATTGCCAGAACTTGGTACGAGTTGTATTGATATCGCAAATGAGCAACAAAATATTATTCCTATACTGCAAGACAATAGCGAAGAACGGCAATTTGCTATCCGCGGTGACAAATTCTATGTCGCACGGCTAAATAAATACGAAAAAACATACCGCGACTACCTAACTATTCCACAAAGTGAAGCATACCAACTTGATATTCTCAATAAAGGGGTTATCGAAAATCTAGAACTTGTGCCACAACAACGAAAAGTTGTACAAGAAGGAGAAGTCGAAGTAGAAGTGTTTGCTTCTGGGCTCAATTTTCGCGATGTCATGAATGCCTTAGGCTTATATCCTGGTGATGCTGGAGCAATGGGGTCTGAGTTTGCAGGAACAATTGTGAGTGTGCACGAGAATATAAAAGACATAAAAATTGGTGACCACGTTTTTGGGATTGCCGCAGGTAGCTTTAATCGCTATGTAATCGCCAATAGGTCGTTGATCGCTTGTAAACCGGAAGATCTAAGTTTTACACAAGCAGCAACTGTTCCTGTGACTTTTCTAACGGCTTACTATGGTCTAAAAAATTTAGCTAACGCAAAAACAAAACAAAAGATACTTATTCATTCAGCTGCAGGAGGAGTTGGACAAGCTGCAGTGCAACTCGCAAAAAGTTTTGGTTTGCAAATCTTTGCCACCGCAGGAAGTGAGAAAAAACGCAATTTGTTATTGTCGCAAGGAGTTGACTATGTTTTTAATTCGCGCTCTTTAGAGTTTGCATCGCAAATTCGCGATATAGTAAAAACAGATGGAATTGACATTGTTCTCAATTCGCTTGCTGGTGAATATATTCCAAAAAGCATGAATTTGTTGCGTAAAGATGGGCATTTTGTAGAGATAGGTAAAGTAGAAGTATGGAGTGAAGAACAAGTAAAAATTTATCGCGATGATGTGATCTATAATGCTTTTGATCTTGCCGAAATTTGTAGCGCACAACCCCAAACCGTACAACAAATGTTTCGCGATATTCTACAACTATTTGTAGAGAAAAATATCAAAACTTTACCGCACAAATCTTTTGATCTACGCGAAGCAAAAACTGCTTTTCGTTATATGGCGCAAGCGCAGCATATTGGCAAAGTAGTGCTTACCCAAAAACCAACGTGGAACATAAGCAGTGAAGGCAGTTATGTCATTAGTGGAGGTTTTGGGGGACTAGGAATTAAAGCTGCGGAGTGGTTAATTTCTAAGGGAGCGACCAATATCGCGTTACTTGGAACAAGTGCAATTGATAATGCACGGCGTAAAAAAGTAGCTCACCTCACTTCACAAGCAAACATTACACTACATCAAGTCGATGTAACTCACTATGAAAATTTGTCTGCAGCACTCAAGACATTACCTCTTCCTATCAAAGGAGTTATTCATGCTGCCGGCGTTCTAAAAGATGCGCTATTTTTACAGCAAACTTCACAGAATTTTCGTGAGGTAATGGACGTCAAAATAAAAGGTGCGTGGAATCTACACCAAGCAACATTAAAAGAACCTATTGACTTTTTTGCAATGTACTCTTCTGTGGCTTCATTGATTGGGTCACCTGGGCAAACAAACTATGCCGCCGCCAATGCTTTTCTCGATGCGTTAGCTTATAAACGCTATACTTTGGGATTACCAGCGACGAGTATTAATTGGGGGCCGTGGGCAGAAATAGGAATGGCGGCGCGTACCGCTGATAAACGCAAAGGTTCGTTTGGCATCAAAGATTTAAAGCCTGACACAGCAATCGCTATTTTTGAGAATCTCATTTCTCAACCACATCCGCAAGTAGCAGCAATGAATGTATCTTGGCAACAAATTGTCAAATCTCAGGGACGAATATCTCCTTTCTTGCAAAACGTAACGCGTGGTCTTGGTCACAAAAAGAAATCAAGCTCTTCGCAGTTAACTAGCGATTTAGAAAAAATACCGCTTACCGAAAGACGCAATTACTTATTGCAATTTGTGAGTAGCCAAGTAAGTAATATTATGGGAGTTGATTCTGAATCAATTCAATTACAACAACCTCTACAGGAACTGGGTTTAGATTCATTGATGGCGGTGGAGTTAAAAAATGCTGTAGAACAGGAATTACAACAAGACTTACCAACAACACTACTTTTTGACTATCCAAATGTCGAAGCAATTGTCGATTATTTAATCAATGATGTTTTTGCTTGGGAAGAACAAGTAATTAAAGAAATCTCGACCACAAAAATTTCAGCAAATGACGAAAAAATTGCTGTTATCGGTTTGAGTTGCCGTTTTCCAGGAGCAGGTGACAGCGAAAGTTTCTGGAATATGCTGGTTGAAGGTGTTGATGCCGTAAGTGAAGTTCCACAAAGCCGGTGGGATTTAGATGAATACTATGATCCTGACCCTGATGCACCAGGAAAAATGTACACCAAACACGGCGGATTCGTCGATAATGTAGATTTGTTTGATGCAGGATTTTTTGGTATTGCCCCGCGAGAAGCTGCGAGTATGGACCCCCAGCAACGTTTATTTCTAGAAGTGAGTTGGGAAGCTCTTGAAAAAGCAGGAGAAATGAAACCACAGCTGCGCAACAGTCGTACTGGTGTATTTGTTGGGGTTTCTACACGTGACTATGCTGATCTTTTCACGCGTTCAAATGATCCAAGTAAAATACACGCTTATCTAGGAACAGGAAACGCATTTAGCGCTATATCAGGCCGCCTATCTTATTTACTTGGTTTACAAGGTCCGAGCATGTCGATAGATACAGCATGCTCTTCTTCTCTTGTGGCAACACATTTAGCTTGTCAGAGCTTGCGCAGCGGTGAATCAAACCTCACCGTAGTTGGTGGAGTAAATTTAATTTTATCACCAAGCACAACAATCAATTTTTGTAAAGCGCGAATGATGGCAGCAGATGGACGCTGCAAAACTTTTGATGCTAAAGCCAATGGTTATGTTCGCGGAGAAGGTTGCGGAGTTGTTATCTTAAAACGCCTTAGTGATGCTATTGAAGACAAAAATAATATTCTAGCTGTAATTCATGGTAGCGCTGTAAATCAAGATGGTCCAAGCGGTGGCTTAACAGCTCCAAACGGTCCAGCACAAGAAAAAGTAATACGTGAAGCTTTACATATGGCAAATCTTCGTGCAAAAGATATTCAATATATAGAAGCGCATGGTACCGGAACATCTTTAGGTGATCCTATTGAAATGCAAGCTTTGGGCAAAGTACTTTCTACTGAACGCGAAGAACCTTTTTGTGTTGGTTCATTAAAAACTAATATTGGACATTTAGAAGCTGCTGCAGGTATTGCTGGGTTGATAAAAACGGTTTTAGCTATACACCATCAAAAAATTCCAGCGCATTTGCATTTTAAGGAACCAAGTCCATATATTCCGTGGAAAGACATTCCAGCGGAAATTGTTCGCGAGTTACGTGAATGGCCACAACCGCAAAAACGTATCGCTGGTATCAGTTCTTTTGGATTTACTGGAACCAATTCCCATGTAATTGTCGGACATGCGGATACAAATGTGCAGCAAGTAGATTCACCACAATCTCTAGAGCTTTTCACGATGTCAGCTCATAGTGAACTAGGTTTAAAAGCGCTCGCTAAAAAATGGAGTACACAACTGCCGGAAGGTAGTTTGAGTGAAATTTGTTATACGGCGAACACTCGACGTATGCCTTTTATACATCGTTTAGCTTGTTGGGTAGAAAGCAAAGCTGAGCTTCAACAATATTTAAATGACTATGTATTGGGAAAAAGAAATCTCAATATTAGTTATGACAAGGCACCTAAGAATATTGATAAAACCGCATGGTTGTTTACAGGCCAAGGATCACAGTACTCTGGTATGGGAAAAGAGCTATATGATACAGAGCCTATTTTCCGGGAAGTATTAAACTATTGTGATGAAATTTTTCGCGAACAAACTTCTGAATCATTGCGCGAAATTATATTTGCGGATAACGAGGCTATCCACGAAACCAAATATACCCAACCAGCGCTTTTTACTATTGAATATGCGCTTGCCAAAGTTTGGATTTCGCGAGGAATACAACCACAAGCGGTTATGGGACATAGTATTGGAGAATTTGCTGCCATTTGCATCGCTGGAGTTATGTCTCTAGAAGATACCCTGAAACTGGTTATTGCTCGTGGTAAATTAATGAGTGCTCTACCTCAAAATGGCTCAATGGTGGTTATTTTTAGCGACGCGCAAAGTGTTAATATTCAACTTGCAAAATACAACAATGTTACAATTGCCGCCAAAAATGGCCCGCAAAATACGGTAATTTCTGGCGATAAACAAGAAGTCGCCGAACTCAGTAGTTATTTTACACAACAAGATGTACGCGTTGAGCCACTTACTGTTTCCCACGCATTTCATTCACCACTGATGCAACCAATGATCACTGAATTTCGAAAAATTGCCGAACAATTGACTTATCATTCTCCACAAATAGCAGTTGTTGCTAATGTTACTGCACGCTTTGCTGATGAAAATACGTATAGCGCTGCGTATTGGTGTGAGCATATTTTAAATGCAGTGTGCTTTAACGATAGTATTCAAATGCTTTACAAACAAGGATATAATGCCTTTGTTGAAATTGGGCCTGCACCAGTACTTCTTGGTATGGCACGACGCTGTTTTCCAAGTAAAGCCAAGGTTCATTTATTACCTTCTTTGCGTAAAGGTAAATCAGAACGCCAACAACTACATAAAAGTATATGCGATCTTTTTACCAAGGGTTATGACTTTCCATGGGAAAAAATCTATAAAAGCAAACATCGTATTTGTTCTTTGCCTACATATCCTTTTCAAAGAAAGCGCTACTGGTTAGAACTACCAAATAGTAGTTCTAGTAGTGGAGTGGCTGGCATTGGTCATCCGTTTTGGCAGCAGCAACTCTACAGTGTATCAGGGCAACAATTGATTGAAGGTGAAATTCATTTAGATAAGCAAAAATATCTTGCCGGGCACAAAGTTTTTGATCGCGAAGTTTTTCCAGCAGCAGGCTTTATTGAATTGGTGATGAAAGCAGCAAAAATAGTATTTAATGAACAACAACACCACATAAATGAGCTTGTTGTTGGAGAACCACTGATACTAGCGGATAAACATATTGTGCAAATTGCTTTAAGTGCAACAGCCAATGACTACGATTTTGAAATTTTTAGTCGCGTAGAAGAAGATTGGCAACAACACGCTTTTGGAAAAATTGCAATTGGCAAAGATAGTGCAGATGATATTGTACAGGTACAAGATCATACCCAAATAAATTGCAATGATTACTATGCGGGGCTTGAAAAATTAGGTTTACAATACAGTGGCATGTTCCGAGGAATAAAGGATTTGCGTGTAAACGCTGATCAACAAGTTATTGCCGATATTGATGTCGAAAAATCACATACTTACGAATTACATCCAGCTTTACTCGACAGTTGTTTGCAAACTATCGCTGCAAGTTTATACAGTGGAGAAAACAAGGACAATGTATATGTACCAGTGCGCTTTAAAAATATTATTCTTTACCGCGAACAAGTACAAAAATGCAAAGTAATCACTCGTTTACATGCGCAATCTAGCGATATGATAAAGGCTGAATTTGTGCTTTTTGATGATGATGGAGTGATTGCCAAAATCGGTGACGGCGAATTTCGCCGTGTAAATCGCGAAAGTTTACAACGAGACAGTTATCAGCATATGCTTTACAAAGAAGTATGGCGCAATAAGAGCATCGAAGAAACTCCCGTATCGGGTCATTGGTTACTGTTCTCTACTAAAGAAAATCCTATATTACCTGAAATAACAAATTATATCGAAAGCACCCAAGTTGTGTATTTGGGAAAGAATCGCAAGCAAGGTGATGCAATATGGGAAATACGCGAGGAGGACATGGAGTGGTTGTGGCAACAGCTTCCTGAGCAAATATCGAATATACTTTATGCTGGAGACAATAGTGGAATTGTCGATCCACTTGTAACATTACTGCAAAGTAAAAAGCGTAAACTACAAAAAGTATGTGTGCTTACCCAAAATAGTGTTAAAGTTACCGAAGAAGATTCAGTGGCTGGCTTTCAAGATGCTCTATTGTGGGGAATGGTTAAGACTCTTGCAGTCGAACAACCAAATTGTCAGTACTACTGTATTGATTATGATAGTACTACAGTGGTGGAAAGTTGCGCAAGCGTTTTGGGGCAAAATGAACGTGAAGTACAGTGGGCTATACGCAACAATGAAGTTTATGTTGCGCGTTTAGCTAGGTACCATAGTAATCAAGGACAAGAATTATCTCTACCTGTTGCTGAAAACTATCATTTAACAATGGACGCTAAGGGCGTTATTGACCACTTACAAATACGTGAGAAATCGCGAACATCCGTAGAAGAGAACCATATAGAGATTGAGGTTAAAGGTGCTGGTCTAAACTTTCGCGATGTTATGAATGTACTAGGTCTATATCCTGGTGACGCGGGAAAACTAGGCGGGGAATGTTCTGGAATTGTCACTGCTATAGGTGAATCGGTAACTGAATTTGTAGTGGGTGACCGCGTATGTGCAATCGCGTCTAGTTCCTTCAGTAAATATGTTGTTGCTCATAAATTTTTGACCGCCAAAATACCAGAACACATTGACTTCGCAGGGGCTGCAACAATTCCTATTACTTTTCTCACTGCCCACTACGCCTTTGATCGCGTAGCAAAATTACGAAAAGGTGAAAAAGTTCTTATCCATGCAGCAGCAGGAGGTGTAGGACTTGCAGCTATTCAGTTAGCGCAAAATATTGGAGCACAAATTTTTGCTACAGCTGGAAATGACGAAAAGCGTAATGTTCTAAAAAATTGGAATGTTCCGCATATTATGAACTCGCGCACTTTGGATTTTGCAGAGCAAATAGCCCAAGATCACAAAATAGATGTTGTGCTAAATTCGCTTGCTGGTGACTATATTGGTAAAAGCATGGCGCTTTTGAGTAAAAATGGACGCTTTGTTGAAATTGGTAAAGTAGAGATTTGGAATAATGATCAAGTACGCGCTTTACGCGACGATGTTAGTTACACAGCTTTCGATCTTGCAGAAATGTGCAGCGACACTCCGCAACTTGTACAAGAAATGTTACAAGAACTTATGGTACTTTTCACTGCTAAGAAATTGCAACCACTACAACATAAAACGTTTACTTTGAAAAACGCAAAAAATGCTTTTCGTTATATGGCCCAAGCAAAACATATCGGTAAAATTGTAATAACTCAACAGCAAAGTACTTGGCGAATTGCAAGTGATGGAGCTTATATCATAAGTGGTGGTTTAGGCGGTTTAGGTTTAAAAACAGCACAATGGTTGATTGAAGAAGGTGCAGAGCATATTGTATTACTAAGTCGTAGTGCACCAAATTCAAACCAACAGAAGCAATTAGACAAATGGAAACATATTGATATTACTCATGTAAGTTGTGATCTGAGTGATGCACAGCAAGTGACAAGTGTGTGTAATAATGTTGCGCAAAAAACTAGAATTGCCGGAGTTTTTCACGCAGCTGGTGTTTTGGATGATAGCCTTTTTACGCAATTGACTCCTAAGCGCTTTAAAAGTGTCTTTGCTCCGAAAGTATTGGGCGCATGGAATCTCCACAATGCTACATTGACAAGTAATCTAGAGTGTTTTGTGTTGTATTCGTCAATAACATCAGTTCTAGGCTCGCCTGCACAAAGTAACTACACTGCTGCTAACGCATTTTTAGATAGTCTAGCACACCACCGAATTTCTTTGGGTCTTAAGGCCACAACTATTAATTGGGGGCCATGGAGTGAAGTAGGAATGGCAACGCGCAGTGACGCGAGACAACGGAAGGCTTTTGGTATTAAAGACGTTGCACCTACAGCAGCAATGAACATCATGCATTCTCTTTTGACCCAAAATACGACACAATCAGTGGTTGTCGATCTCGATTGGCGCAAATACATCAAGCAATTTCCACAGCAGATTCCACTATTCTTAGAAGAAGTAACACGCGGTTTACAACGCCAAGAGCATAAAGGAACTTCGGAGTTTGCCAAGTCGTTAGAGAATGTTCCTTTTAGTGAGAGACGTTCTGCGCTTATCGATTTCTTAAGTAATGAAGTCGCTAAAGTTCTTGGTTTGGAAGATGCGAATGATATAGATCGTGAGCAGGCTTTACAAGAAATGGGTTTAGATTCGCTTATGGCTGTAGAACTTAAAAATGCAGTAGAAACAGCCATTGGCAGTGAACTTCCGGCAACACTACTCTTTGATTACCCGAATATCGACGCAATGGCTGATTACTTAATTACAGATGTTTTTGGATGGCAAGAGCAACAAGAGATTACCACAAAGCGCGAACAAGTAGACAACGAACCGATTGCTATTATTGGTTTAGGATGTCGTTTTCCTGGTGCGCGTAACATTGAAGAATTTTGGGAGTTGCTCGTTGAGGGCAAAGACGCTATTTCTGAAGTTCCCGAAACAAGATGGGACATGGATGAATACTATGATCCTGATCCGAATGTCCCTGGAAAAATGTATACCAAATACGGTGGATTTATTAGCGATGTTGAGCAATTTGATGCAGACTTTTTTGGGATTGCACCACGCGAAGCTATGAGCATGGACCCACAACAGCGCTTAATATTAGAAACAGCGTGGAAAGCTTTGGAAAATGCCGGAGAAACTGACTTACAGGATAGCCGCACAGGTGTATATGTGGGAATTTCGACGCGCGATTATGCTGATCTATTTACTCAAAACAGTGACCCGGAAAAAATCCACGCCTACTTGGGAACAGGAAATGCTTTTAGCGCTGCTTCGGGACGTTTATCTTACATATTAGGCTTACAAGGGCCAAGCATGTCAGTAGACACCGCTTGTTCTTCGTCATTAGTTGCCACTCATTTAGCGTGCCAAAGTTTGCGCAGTGGTGAATCTAATTTAGCGCTTGTTGGTGGAGTGAACCTTATGTTGTCACCAGCAACGACGATTAACTTTTCCAAAGCACGGATGATGGCTTCTGATGGACGTTGTAAAACATTCGATGATAGTGCAAATGGTTATGTTCGCGGTGAAGGTTGCGGGGTAGTTGTTCTCAAGCGTTTATCACAAGCGATTGAGGACGGCAATATGGTTTATGCGGTTATCAAAGGTAGCGCTGTAAACCAAGATGGACATAGTGGAGGACTTACCGCTCCCAATGGTCCTGCCCAAGAAAAAGTAATACGCGAAGCGCTACATGAAGCGCAAGTAGCGGCAAAAGATGTTTGTTATGTCGAAGCCCACGGAACCGGAACTTCACTTGGTGATCCTATCGAGTTGCAAGCTTTGGGAAAAGTACTGAGTCAAGATCGCGAGCAACCATTTGTGGTTGGATCTCTAAAAACCAATATTGGGCATCTCGAAGCTGCAGCTGGTGTTGCTGGTCTCATCAAAACTGCCTTGTCGATGCATCACCAAAAAATTCCAGCGCATTTGCACTTTAAAAAACCAAGTTCATTCATACCATGGAAAAACATTCCCGTCGAAATTGCGACGGAGTTACGGGATTGGCCACAAAAACGCAAAAAAATAGCGGGGCTTAGTTCTTTTGGTTTTACAGGCACAAATGCTCATATTGTTCTAGAAGAAGCACCACTATCTGCGCCACGACCAACCAAAACGGATTTCAATGTTCTAACAATCTCAGGAAAAAATGACAATGCTTTACGAGAAAATACACAGCAATGGTTAGATTATCTACAAGGACCTGAAAAACTAGTTGATAGTTGCTATACGGCAAATGTTGGACGCCAACATTTAAACCATCGTTTATGTACAGCCGCGCAAGACAAAGAACAACTCAAACAAAATTTGCAAGAGTTCTTAACTACAGGTAAGTCGAAAAATATATGGACGGGACATAATAACAAAACGATTGATAAACTCGCATGGTTGTTTACTGGCCAAGGATCACAATACCATATGATGGGCCATGAACTATATCAAAATGAACGCGTGTTTGCCGCTAGTTTTGATGAGTGCGCAACATTTCTTGACAAAGAACTCCCTGTACCACTACACGAAGTATTCTTCGGTAAAAACAAAGAACAGTTGATAAACGATACACGTTACACTCAGCCAGCACTATTTGCAATCGAATATGCATTGGCGAAATTGTGGTTATCGCGTGGTATTGCACCACAAGTAGTGATGGGACACAGTATTGGCGAGTTTGCCGCAGCGTGCATTGCGGGAGTATTTTCCGTTAGCGATGCAGTTAAATTAGTCGCTGCACGTGGAAGATTAATGTCCGAATTACCTAAAGACGGCAAAATGGCGGTAATATTTACAAACTGTGAAAAGGTAGAAAGTGATTTACCTAATGAAAAAGTAGCGATTGCTGCAGTAAATGGACCACAACTCACTGTGATCTCTGGAGATGAAAGCACCATTATTTCAATGGCAAAAAATTATAAAGAGCAGGATATACGCGTTGAAATGTTGACCGTTTCACATGCTTTCCACTCGCCATTAATGCAACCGATGATTGAAGACTTTCGCAAAATCGCGTCAGAGATAGATTATCAGTCACCGCAAATAGCTTTCGTTTCGAGTGGCAAATTTATTCGCGAGTTTACAGCTGATTATTGGTGTGAACATGTTATGTCTGCCGTACGTTTTTATGACAGTATGTTATTTTTAGAAAAACAAAAGTACCAGAATTTTATAGAAATTGGTCCGGCACCAGTGCTTTTAGGTATGGGACGACGCTCTGTAAAAAGCAGTAAAGGTTTGTGGCTGCCATCTCTACGTAAAAATCAACCGCAACAAATGCTAATAAGTTTTGCCCAACTTTATACAAATAACTACAATCCGCAGTGGCGCAATATTTATCAAGGTGGGAATATTGTTGACGCGCCGAGCTATGCATTTCAACCAAAGCGCTATTGGTGGGATATTTCTAGCAAGCGATCGGTTACAACGCAAGATCCTAGTGAGCACCCTTTGCTTGGAGCGCGTTTAGAGTCTCCACTGCTAAGTGGTCATGTGTTTAGTAGTAAAATAGCTCTCTCTGGAGAATATAAATTTTTTAGTGATCATAAAGTCTACGACATGGTCATTTTACCTGCGAGTGCTTATTTAGAAACAATTATGGCTGCAGCGAATACAGTACTCACTGGAGAACCGTGGCGTTTATCGGGAATATCCTTACAAGAGCCTCTAGTTTTTGAAAAAGGTAAAAGTTACAACTTACAAACGGTACTGCAAACAAATGAGAGAGGTTTTAGTGCACAAATTTACAGTTTAGATGGCGATTGGAAAGAGCACTTGCGCGCAAATGTTGAGCGCATAAACGACAATGCTATACAAGGTATGCCACAAATAAACAATAGTACTGAAATTGATATCGAAGGAAGCTATGAGCAACTTGCACAACTTGGCCTTGATTATGGAGAAATGTTTCGCGGTGTTCAGAAAATTTCTAAGTGCGACGATGGTTTTGTAGGTGAAGTAAAACTACCTAAAGAGAAAGACCATGAATATCTTGTGCATCCAGCTCTTTTGGACTCTTGTTTTCAAGTTTTTGCTGCTGGTATTGCGCAACAGGATGAACGCAATGTATACATTCCTTTGAGTATAGACGCTATTTGTTTTCATGAACGAGCGCAACAAAATGTAGTTAGTCATGTCGTTCCACAACCATCCTCTTCTTCAGAGATGTTTGCTGCAAATATAAATATTTACAACGGAGACGGTTCATGCGTGTTAACGATCGAAGGTTTTCGTGTTCGTCGTGTAAGTCGTGCAGTTGTTCATGGTGTTTGGGAGAGACAGTTTTACGATTGGTGGTTTATGCATAGTTGGCAAAAACGCCCACTTGACAATGAACAGCAGCAAATAAATACGCAATCATGGGTTGTGATAGCCGAAAAAGAAGAAACACTTGCCAAAGAAATTGTTTCGCGCCTAGAAAATGCTGAAGCTAAGGTCACTAGACTATTGCCTCAAGAATTTGTAGAAAAGAAAAACTCAGAGACGACATTGCAAAAAATTGTTTTTATTGCTCCTAAACAACAAACAGAACCACAAAGCATTACTTTACTACAATTAACTCAAAAGATGGCAATAGATAAAGGAAAATATCAACTTAACATTGTCACCCAGAATAGTGTATGTGTTGAACAAGAGACAAATACTATTTTTTCAACCGCATTAAATGGTTTTGCAAAAGTAATAACTTTAGAAAGACCCGAGTGGAAATGTACGGTTATAGATATTGAATCACAGGACCAAAGTAGCGTTAAGGATATCATTGCCGAATGTTGTGCACAACAAGAAGAACAGGTAGCATATCGTTTTGAAGAAAGATTTGCGTTGCGCGTTGTTCCTTACGAAACATATTTAAAACAGCAAAACTTTTTACATGTACCAGATGGCCCATATCGTTTAGATATGACTAAAAAAGGCTTGATAAAAAATTTACATTACGTCGCGACAGATCGTCATGTTCCTCAAAAAGGCCAAGTAGAAATTGAAGTGGCGGCCACCGGACTTAATTTTCGCGATGTGATGAACGCCCTAGATCTGTATCCTGGTGATGCGGGGCATTTGGGTGGCGAATGTAGTGGTAAAGTTGTGGCTATTGGAGAAGGTGTTTCTGAGCATAAGGTTGGTGATGAAGTGATGGCAATTGCACCAGCTAGTTTTGGAAAATATGTCACGACTGCTGCGTACTTAGCAGTGAAAAAGCCAGCAAACGTATCATTTGCTGCAGGCGCAACAATTCCAATTACTTTTTTAACTGTATACTATGGTTTATGGAAGTTAGCAAACTTACAAAGCGGAGAACGCATTTTAATCCACTCGGCCGCAGGAGGTGTTGGTCAAGCAGCTATCCAGTTTGCTAAACATGTTGGGGCAGAAATTTTTGCGACAGCTGGTAGTGAGCGCAAAAGAAAATTTTTACGTGATTTGGGTATAAAACACGTAATGGATTCGCGGTCCTTAGATTTTGCACAGCAAATACAAGATAATGTTGGAGAACGCGGTATAGATGTCGTTCTCAACTCTCTTGCAGGAGATTATATTAGTGAAAGTATAAAACTGCTCGCACCGCAAGGACGATTCATTGAAATTGGCAAGATGGAAATTTTAAACGAAGAACAAGTAAGCAAAATATATAATGATATCGAATACCATAATTTTGATTTGGCAGAAATGGCGGAGAATGATTCTGCAATTATGAGCGAAATGTACAACAGGTTACAAGATGATTTTGCTAAAGGTTACTTTCGCGGTTTGCCGCATAAAGTTTTTAGACAAGAAAAAACAATTCACGCTTTTAGGTACATGGCGCGCGCAAAGCACATTGGTAAAGTTGTGGTTTGTGGACGAATGCAGCGCGAGTTTGCTTTGAATCGCGAAGGAACTTATGTTGTTACTGGTGGACTTGGTGGTCTTGGACAACTTATCATGAAGTGGTTAGTTGAAAATGGTGCGCAAAATATTGCTCTTATTAGTCGTCGCCAACCGCAACTTGAGCAGCAACAAAACATCGCTAATTGTGCTCCTGCAACGATTAAGTGTTTTGCTGCTGATGTATGTGACCAAGATAGTTTACGCAAAGTGATGAATGAAATCAAAAATACCATGTCAGAAATCAAAGGAGTTATCCACGCTGCTGGTGTTGTCGACGATGGTTTTATTGCTCAACAAGATGAAGAACGTTTTTACAAAGTTTTACGACCAAAAATGCGCGGTGCTTGGTATCTTCACGAGTTAACCTTAAATTGTGATTTAGATTTTTTCGTATTATTTTCGTCTGTTGCGTCTTTTATGGGGTCTCCTGGACAAGCGAATTATGCTGCTGGAAATGCTTTTCTTGACGGTTTAGCTCATTACCGTCATTCACGAGGTTTGTGCGCAACATCAATTAATTGGGGGCCTTGGGGAGAAACAGGCATGGCCGCCGCTGCGCAAAAAAGTGGTAAAGCTATTTGGGAGAGACGTGGTATTGAAAGTTTGAAATCGCAACAAGGTCTTAAGATTTTAGAACTACTTATTGCCAAAGGACATCCGCAAGTAGGAGTGATTGCCAATAACAAGCAAAAATTTATGGAGCAGCTCGCTATTAATCAACAGGCAAGATGGATGGATACACTTGTTACTGAGGCCAAAAAACAGTTTACAGTGAAAAGCGAAACTCCTAAGGCAGAGATTTTAGAAAAATTGCGTGACACGGATTCAAATAAACAACGTCAAGAAATATTGATTCATCATATTCGCGATGAAATTGCTAAAGTTTTACAGTTAGAATCAGGTGAAGACGTTGCCCCAGATATGGGATTTTTTGACTTAGGAATGGATTCGCTTACCGCGATGGAGTTTAAAAATACACTTGAGATAAATCTTGGTTACACTCTTGCGACCTCTTTAGTCTTTGATTACCCAACGATTGAATCTTTAACTAATTATCTTATTGATGATATTTTTGGAGATACGTCGCCACAAGAAACACCAGAAATTGTAGAGGAAAAAACACCGCAAATAACACAGACAACTGTGGAAGAACAACAAAATTTCGATGATCTTTCCGAAGAGGAACTTATGGATCTGTTAGAAAACGAGCTAAGAGAAATCAGAGAAGGGAACAATGATGGAAGGGCCTAAAAAAAGCTCAAGGGAATTACTCAAAGAAGCGCTTATTGAAGTAAGAAGAATGCGACAGAAAGTACGCGAATGGGAAGATGCTCCGAGTACGCCCATTGCTGTAGTTGGGATGAGTTGTCGTTTTGCTGGTGGCGCAGATACTCCAGAAAAATTATGGCAAATGCTTCTTGATAAAAAGGATGCGGTGACTGAGGTTCCTAAAGAGCGCTGGAATATAGATGACTATTATGATCCTGACCCAAGCGCTCCTGGTAAAACCTATACGCGTTGGGGAAGTTTTGTTGATAATGCCGATAAATTTGATGCTAGTTTTTTTGGAATTATTCCCAACGAGGCGCGGATGATGGACCCGCAACAACGTCTTATTCTAGAAACAGCGTGGGAAGCTCTTGAAGATGGTGCACAGGCTCCTGAACTATGGAAAGATGAACTTGTTGGTGTATTCCTAGGTATCAGTAATAATGACTACGAACGTATTTACAATCGCGCAGCAAAACGCGACGTCGATGTTTATTCTGGAACGGGAAATACCTTTAGCGTTGCTTCTGGTCGTCTTTCGTTCTTGCTTGGGTTCCAAGGACCTAATGTTGCGATTGATACCGCTTGCTCTTCTTCTCTAGTGACTGTTCATATGGCATGCCAAAGTTTACGTAATAAAGAATGCAATATGGCTCTTGCTGGTGGGGTCAGTCTAATTCTCAGCCCAGAGGCAACTATTTATTTTTCAAAAGCGCGGATGATGTCTGCTGATGGACGTTGTAAAACTTTTGACGCTAAGGCTAATGGTTACGTGCGCGGTGAAGGTTGCGGTTTTATTGTGTTAAAACGTTTAGATGATGCTGTGAAAAACCGCGATAATATTTTAGCGGTGATTCGCGGTTCAGCTGTCAACCACGATGGAAAAAGCAGTGGTCTCACGGTCCCGAATGGTGTTTCTCAACAATTAGTGATTCGCAATGCACTACGCAGCGGCGGTATTTCACCACAAGAGGTTAGTTATATTGAGTGCCACGGAACCGGAACATCACTTGGTGACCCTATTGAAATTCAATCTTTAGCCAAAGTACTTGAGCGCGATAAACCACAAAGCCCTGTTCTAAAGGTGGGCTCTATTAAAACCAATATTGGGCACCTTGAAGCTGCTGCAGGGATTGCTGGCCTCATTAAATCTATTCTTTGTTTGAAACACCAATATTTACCCGCACATTTGCATTTTGAAACACCTACTCCTCACATTGGCTGGGATAAATTCGCAATTAAAGTAACAAAAGAAGGTGAGTCGTGGGAGGAACAACAAAAAATTGTTGGTGTGAGCTCTTTTGGTTTTAGCGGCACAAATTCACATGTTGTTTTATCACAAGCGCCTGTTGCAAAACGCAGTGGAATTTCTTGTGCTGAAAATTTATTCATACTATCAGCAAAGACTGAGAGTGGATTGCGCGCTCTTGCCGCAAAGTATGCTGCGTATCTTCCAAATAGCAATCATCAACTCGCTGATGTATGCTACAGTTTACAAAGCGGACGCAACCATTTTAAACATCGCATGGCGATTGCTGACAGTGATGTAAATAAGATAGCAACTTCTTTACAAAAAATAGCTGACGGAGAACAAGTACGAACTGTAGCTATTGGTAAAGAACAGCGTAATAAAGGTGTTGTTTTTTTATTTACAGGACAAGGTTCGCAATATCCTAAAATGGCAAAACAACTATACGAAACGCAAAGTGTTTTTCGCAAAGCAATAGATGAGTGTTCGAAGTGCAGCGCAGCTTATTTACCACATCCTCTTACCGAAATTCTCTACGATGATTCTTGTGATATAGACATTAATGATACTGCTATTACCCAACCACTGTTATTTTGCATTGAATATGCCTTAGCTCAACTATGGATGAGCTGGGGAATTCAGCCAACCGTGGTTATGGGACATAGTGTCGGAGAATTTGCCGCTGCGTGTATTGCTGGTGTTTTCTCTGTTGAAGATGGACTTAAATTGATCAGTGAACGCGGACGCTTGATGCAAAGTTTACCACGTAGTGGAAGTATGGCAGCTATTTTTGCTAGCGAAGAGCAAGTAGCGGCTGCAATAAGTGAATATAAAGACGTTGTATCACTTGCTACTGCAAATGGCCCAAAAAACAATGTTATTTCTGGCCAAAGTGAAGCAGTAAGCAAAATTTGTGAAGCTTTTGATAAAGAAGGGATTGACAGCAAAGAGCTGGTTGTCTCTCATGCTTTCCATTCGCCTTTGATGACCCCTATTCTCGATGATTTTATGGCCGTTGCAGAGCAAATACAATATCATTTACCGAAGATAAAGTTGATTTCTAATGTAAGTGGTAAAGAAGCAGATAGTAGCATTGCAACTGCAAAATATTGGCAACAACATATTATGGCGACAGTACGCTTTCAAAGTGCCACCCAGCATGTTTATGATGCGGGCTATCGCGATTTTATTGAAATAGGCCCTTCACCAGTTTTGATTGCCATGGCACGTAGATTTATTAAAGATAAAGATGTGCGTTGGTTGTTCAGTATCCGTAGTAGTAATGGTAATGTAAAACAAATACTTGGAAATTTAGGGAAACTTTATTCTATAGGCTATAAAGTAGAGTGGCCTACGGTAACTCTCGGTCAAGATGTTAAACGCGTTTCATTACCGACATATGCTTTCCAACGTAAGTCTTTTTGGCTTGATAATGAAGGAGCATCTGAGACAAGTGTGTCACCACAACCTCATAAAATTGCTACGACATTACCAAAAAAATCGCCAGAAGTAAAAATTCCAACAACAACTGAATTTGGTGAACATTGTTATCATATAGAATGGCAAAATGTTGCCGCGCTTACCACAGAGGTAACCACTAAAAAACGTTGGCTGATATTTAATGAAGGACAAAGCGCGCAAAATTTCTGTAAATATCTTCGCGAAAGAGACCAACAAGTGATTGTTGTCGAAAGAGGAAAAAACTTTCAACAAACTTCTGACCAACACTTCACTGTTGAAGCAAATCAGCAAGATTTCACCAAACTATTTACAAGTATTAGCAAAGAGCAAAATGTTGATCATATTGTTTATTTTTGGGGAATAGAGAATAATGCTCAAGAATTAGATGCAGGAATAGAAAACAGCAAACAAGTATTTGGGCTTGTTCGCGCTTTAACAGAACAAATCGAATTCACCAAACATATTTGGCTTATAACAAAAAATGTTTGTGCGCTTGGCAATGAAGTTTCTGTTTCACAATCTCTGTTGTGGGGGATGGCGCGTGCAATTGCCATTGAATATCCACAGTGGTGTGCAGGAATTATTGATATTGATGGTGACACCGATATTTCACTATTGTACCAAGAAATGGAGAACAATTCCTACAGTTCGCGAACGGCACTGCGCGGTGAAAAACGCTATCAGCCTAGTTTACAACCGTATCCTAAAGTGGCAAACAAAACAATATCTTGGAAATCAGATACTGCATATATGATCACTGGAGCTTTGGGAGCAATTGGTTTTGCGATTGCACAACAATTGGTGGAGCGCGGTGTAAAAAATTTAATACTAGTAGATTGTAAACAGCCTTCTATTGAACAACAACAGCAAATAGATTCTTGGAAAATCAATTATAAAAGCGTAGTATGCGATATTAGTGAAGTGAAACAAGTGCAACAGTTAGTTGTCGATTCGCCAAAAGTAAGTGGGATTTTTCACGCTGCCGGCATTTTGGGCGATGGCTTATCGATGGCAAATACCACTTGGCAATCATTTAACAAAGTACTTTCACCAAAAACAATCGGAAGTTGGAACTTACAACAATGCTTTCCCGACATCGATTTTTGTTTACATTTTTCTTCGATACTCTCTTTATACGGAGTTATGGGGCAATCAAGCTATAGTGCTGCCAATTCTTTCCAGGATGCTTTAGCGCATCATTTCGATCATCACATAACAATCAACTGGGGCGCATGGGCAAAACAAGGCATGGCGGTAGAGAGCAATCAACAGCAAGTTCTTAAGGCACTTGGTTCAAATGATTTTTCTGTCGCACAGGGTTTTTCTGTACTAGAGAATGTTGTCGCACAACGCGAATATTCGCAAGTAGTTGCCATAGACATCACCTGGAAAAAATTTATGCTGCAATTTCGCGAAGACGCAACTCCTGAGATTTTTGCAGACGTCATCGCAAAAACGCGCGACAATGTAAAGCAAAAAGCCACTCAACAATATACTGCTAAGACTTCAAGTACGCGTTTAAATCGAATCATGTCGCGCTTAAAAGTAATGGCCTCTGATCTATTCGGCATAGAAGTAAATGAAATGGAAGAAGACGTTTCTTTTATTGAAATGGGTGGTGATTCATTTTTACTGATTCAAATAGCGCAACTCATAGGCGAAGAATTTGCGGTAGTTATCTCTTTTCAAGAATTAGTTGAAGATGTTACTAATCTTCGTGATCTTGCCAATTTAATTAACAGTAAATTGCCAGAAGAACAACAAACTACTGCTGTTAAAAGTGATGACTTTTCTGCTGTAGCAGGAAATGACATGGAACAAATACTCGCGAACCAAATGAAGTTGATGGCGCAGCATTTGGATATGTTGCGTAGTGAGGGAGCAGATCAAGTTCTTGATTTACAAAAAAGGCAACTCCAAGGGTTAGCAGCTAGTGATGAAAAAGAACTTGTTGGTCCAAAAACTACGCTTGCTGCGCAATCTTCAGGAACACCAACGGCAGCCGATTTAACAGTACAACAACAGCAATATCTTGAAGATTTTTTACAGCGCTTTACAGCAAAAACAAAAACCTCAAAACAAATCACTGGCGACAATCGTCGTCATTTAGCAGACCGTCGTACTTATTTTATTTTTCGTATGGAAACGAAAGAAATTATTTACCCTATCATTGGTGCGAAATCAAACAAAGTAAAAATTTGGGATGTAGATGACAATGAATACCTTGATGTAAGTATGGGATTTGGTGTGCATTTATTCGGGCATGGTGCTGGCTTTCTTGTAGAAGCAATCCAAAAGCAATTAGAATTAGGTATTCAAGTTGGACCGCAAGCGATGCTAGCCAACGATGTTGCAAGAGGAATTGCCGAGTTAACAGGCAATGAGCGTGTGGCTTTCTGTAATACCGGTACAGAAGCAGTAATGTACGCGATGCGCCTAGCTAGGTCGGTAACTAATCGTAAAGCGATTGTTATTTTCAATAATTCCTACCACGGTATGCACGACAGCTTATGGGCATATCGCACACCATCGGGAAAAACTTACCCTGCCAAATTTACTACGGGAATACCACGTAGTTTAGTGCAAGATATTGTCGTTCTAGATTACAATGATCCAGCTTCTCTAGATTTTATAGAAGCGAATGCCCAAGACATTGCAGGAGTAATGATTGAGCCCGTGCGTAGTAGAAGTCCACATATTGAGCCACGCGAATTTATTCAACAATTACGCAAAATAACGCAAGACAACAAAGTACCGCTAATTTTCGACGAAGTTTTAGTTGGTTTTCGTTTAAAGCGCGGTGGAGCACAAGAATGGTTCGATGTGCGCGCTGATATTGTCACTTATGGTAAAATCATTGGTGGTGGAATTCCAATTGGAGTTGTTGCAGGTAAGGCGGAATATCTCGATGCCGTCGACGGCGGTTATTGGCAATTTGGTGATGATTCTTTTCCAGGAAAACCAAGCACAGTATTTGGCGGAACTTTTAGTAAAAATCCTCTCACCATGGCTGCAGCAAACGCAGTGGTAAATCACCTGAAAGAACAAGGACCAACATTATACGATAATTTAAACCAACTTACCGCTGAGTTAGTGTCGGAGCTAAATACTTATTTAGAAGAGAACAATGTTCCGATTAAAGTAGTGAGCTGCGCATCTATATTTCGCTTTGTGCCGCGCGAAGCCAAAGGCTTTTTTATTCCATTTGATGTCGACTTGTTCTTCCATCATATGAACTACCACGGTGTTTATATATGGGAAGGACGTGTATGTTTTCTCTCTACAGCTCATACCAAGAAAGACATTAAGCAAATCGTAACAACAGTAAAAAAATGCGTAGAAGATTTACGCAGCGGTGGATTTTTACAAATGCCAGTCACAAAAAAAATTCACTATCATGTACCATTGACAAAACCTAGATTACGCGTATTTTGTTTTCCGTACGCTGGAGGAGGAGCATCGCTATTTCGTACTTTCCAGGATGCGATGCCAGAAGGTGTCGAGGTTGTTCCTATCCAATATCCTGGACGAGAAAATTTGATCAAAGAGCCACTGTTAAATAGCATAGATAAGCTGGTAGAGGCAATTTATCCCGACGTGAAAAATCTATTAGACATACCAGCGGTATTTTTTGGATATAGTCTTGGAGCACTAGTGGCTTTTGAAATGGTACGTAAATTACGTCGCGAAAATCAAACGCTACCAAAGCAACTCCTCGTCGCAGCACACCAGTCACCACATCTTCCTGATGATACTGTACAAATACACCGATTGCCAGACGAACAAATGATCGCGGTACTGCGCAAAACAATCACTGATGTTCCCGATAAATTATGGGACAACGCAGAAATGCTCAAAGTATTTTTACCGATGATTCGCGCAGATGTCACCGTAAGTGAAACATACCACTATCGTGAAGAAAAATCCTTACCTTGCGAAATCATTGCTTACGGTGGAACAAAAGATGACCATGTAAGCGAAGAACAAATTCGTGCATGGCAAAAACAAGCCTCTAACGATTTTAGCCATAAAATGATAGACGGTACCCACTTTTTCTTCCACGATGAAAATAAAGCCTTAGAGAAAGAAATTATAAATGCTGTGAGCAAGTGGCTGTAGTACTTTACGATCTTAGATAAAGTCATTTCTATATAGGAGATGACTTTATTTTTTTGTTCCTATAAAATCCCAAAAATCAGTCATTAACTGTTGTTGACGAAGAGAATTACGCATAACCAAAACACTGCGTATCTGCGTTTTTGTCAATTTTTTCTGCTGTAATTGTCTTTTTACAAAGTCTTCAATTAATATTGAAGAGTAGTTTGTTACAAGTCAAAACTACAGTAAAGAAATTTAGCTGTGGGCAATCTACGCTTCCGATGACATTAACAACGAATTCTTTAAAAGATAACTTGTCGCAACCTTACTGTTCAAAAATATCCTGTTTTTCTGCTTTCGAATCAATCCTTATTTTCTTGTAATCGTATTTATGGATTTCAAGAAAGTAATATTGGCTCATCAGTAATCGTATTAATTTTTTTTTCAAGCATCCATACCAATTTACGATAACTTATATCATCCTTACAATACTACATTATTTATATTTATAGTATTCTCGATACCTGTAAAACCTACCTTTCAAAATATAATAAGGCGTATCGCTCTATTTTATTTATTACCCGCTTGAAAAAAACAGACCGGTTGGTATAATAAATTATAGTTATAAATTAAAACCTATTTGAAATATTGACATCATGAAAAATCATTTATAATTATTTAAAAAATACAGACTAGTTTGTATTTTTTAAATAATTATAAATTTCCGATAGGAAATAGGGAAAATCCAAGATTATTTCTGCATAGTAATAAAGGGCTTATAATGAGTAGTATAAAAAATAAAGTACACTGTCTATATTGATAGTGAAGCTGTTCATTCTTACGCTATACGAATCTCTGTTGAAGAAAATAAATTAATCCAAACTATTGAAGAATTATCTTCTAATCTTAATTATCCGTTACAACAGATTTGGATTACTGAGAATGTCTCACAATGCGGTCACTGCAATCAGGACAAATTATGAGTGCTGCTCTTTACTGACGCATAACAATAAGCCAATAAAATATTAACAATGTAATGGCTAACAATATTTACCAATGCAGAACTTATAATTGCATTTGTCGGGCAATATACAAGCTACAATAATTGTGAAAAATCAAAAGGAGAGAAATTAGTGAGATATATAAAACGTGGATTAACTCGGCGTTCTTTTCTCAAAGCTAGCGCTACAGCTTTAGGTGGTTTGGTTATCGGATTTCACTTGCAGGGGGGAAAGCAAGTTGAAGCAGCCGACAAGTCGAGCAACACTCGCACAACTAATGCTTTTTTACAAATAGGTGAAGATGAATCAATTACTATTGTTGCCAATCATTCAGAAATGGGACAAGGCGTTTACACTTCACTACCGATGATGGTTGCTGAAGAACTAGAGTGCGATTGGAATAAAGTAAAAGTTGAATCAGCACCAGCAGATCTTGTGTATGCTCATACATCATTTGGTGCACAAATGACTGGTGGTAGCACTAGTGTTTGTTCGGAATGGGAAAGATTGCGCCTTGTTGGAGCTACAGCACGAACAATGTTAATTATTGCGGCAGCTAAAACTTGGAAAGTGTCTGTAGAAAGTTGCCGTGCACAAAAGAGTGTTGTATTTCACGATGCTACAAAACGCCAATTAACTTATGGTGAACTAGCAGTAGAAGCGTCTAAAATATCAAACCCAGGAAAAGTCACACTAAAAAATCCGAAAGATTTCAAAATTATAGGTAAACCTATTCCTCGGCTTGATACCCCAGACAAAACAAATGGAAAAGCTATTTTCGGTATTGATGTACAAGTTCCTGGAATGCTGACAGCCGTAATAAAGCGTTCTCCTGTATTCGGAGGCAAGGTGAAAAGTTTTTTCTCCGATAAAGTAAAAGCTATATCAGGAGTGAAGTTTGTCGTGCAAGTTTCCTCTGGTGTTGCAGTTGTTGCAGATAATTTCTGGACAGCGAAACGCGGAGTAAAAGTTCTTGAAGTTACATGGGATGACGGAGTTGGAGCTGATTTAGATACACAAAAACAACGTGAAAAGTATGCTGCTTTAGCCGATATTCCAGGATTTATTGCTAAAAACAAAGGGAATGCTGCTGGTGCAATGGATAAAGCTGCTATAAAATTAGAATCGGTATACGAAGTACCTTACCTTGCCCATGCTCCAATGGAACCTCTTAATTGTGTAGCAGATGTTCGCAAAGATGGCTGTGATATTTGGACAGGAACTCAAAAACAAACGGCGGAGCACGCAACAGCTGTCGCAATTACAGGATTGCCTGCAGAAAAAGTTCGTATTCATACAACTCTATTAGGAGGTGGATTCGGCCGTCGTGCGACTATTGATAGCCATTTTGTAAGTGAAACTATACAAGTATCAAAAGCGATAAAAGCACCTGTCAAGTTAGTTTGGACACGAGAAGACGATATCAAAGGCGGATGGTATCGTCCAATGTACTATCATAAAATTGCAGGCGGATTAGATAAAAAGAAAAATCCAATTACTTGGAAACACACAATTGTCGGACAATCTATTGCAGCAGGAACTAGTCTTGAGCCGTTTATGGTTCATAACGGTGTTGATGTCACCTCTGTAGAAGGAGCAGAAAATATCCCTTATGCAATACCTAATATTTACGTTGATTTACATAGTCCGAAAAATAGTGTTCCTGTGTTGTGGTGGCGTTCTGTTGGTGGATCTCACAACGCATTTGTAGTCGAATGTTTCCTCGATGAATTAGCCGAAGTAGCAGAAAAAGATCCATATGAATTTAGACGTGAACTTCTTGCAAGTCACCCGCGATACAAAAGGGTACTTGAATTAGCTGTTAGCAAATCCCACTGGAATAAACCACTACCAGAAAGATACGGACGTGGTTTAGCCATACACTTCAGTTTTGGAAGTGTTGTCGCTCAAGTAGCCGAAGTATCTGTTTCTAAAGATGGTCATGTAAAAGTTCACAATGTAGTTTGTGCTGTTGATTGCGGTCCTGTTATTAATCCTAATACTGTAGAAGCGCAAATGGAAAGTGGTATTGCATACGCTTTAACTGCCGTTCTATATGGCAAAATTACTCTGAAAAATGGGAAGGTTAAACAAAGTAATTTTTATGACTATCAAGTATTGCGCATAGATGAAATGCCAAAAATTGCAACTCATATTGTTCCTAGTGTCGAAAAAATGGGAGGCGTTGGCGAAGTTTCGGTTCCACCTCTTGCACCTGCAGTTGTAAACGCTATCTTTGCGGCAACAGGAAAACGTATTCGTCAGCTACCTATTAACAAAGAAGAATTACGCGAATAAAATAAGAAGAAAGAACAAACGCTCAAAATATTTTCGGCTTGTTCAGCTATCAAAAAAAATTTTCTTTTATAAATTTATATATATTTCTCTCATGGTAGTAAGTCAAAACTCAGCAAATATTAAATTGTTAAAGAACAAGGTCAAAGCATTGAAATATAAAGATCAGATTCCTTGGGGATTGAAACGGTTAATGTCAAAATTGGAATTATGACGAAAAGCGTTCCAAGCCCAAATTTTTGTTTTGCCTTGAAGTTATGGCTTTTTCATAAAGATATGCCTTTTTTTTAAAAAATTTACTCTTCATCTTTTCTTAGAAAAGAAAAAGTACGGTTTTCTACTATTGGCTTGGTACTGATATTATGATATTATATTGATTTTCCTGACAAGGCTTGGTGCGTCAACTTGACTCACGCAAAAATCAAAAACAAAGGCTGGGTGGATTTATCTTATGGTAATTATCGATTGCCATAGTCGCTATATTATTTCTTATGATATCTCTGTTTGCCAAGATGTTCATTTGTGTCCTCGAACATTTGAAGCTGCTTTAGCAAACTCTAAATCTTTTGTTTCTAGTACTTACCAAGGCCTCAGTTTACCAGTGAAGTATTTACTTCTTTGTTAAAGAATTTTAAAAAAGAGGAGTAGACCTTTACCATACTTGTTTCTTTATTCTATGGAATTCCAAAAGTCAGTAATTAACTGTTGTTGACAAAGAGAATTTCGCATAACCAAAACACTACATATCTGCGTTTTTGTCAGTTTTTTCTGCTGTAATTGTTTTTTTACAAAGTCGCGAAATTCTGTTGTTCTTTCATACATTCGAAGTACATCGTTTGCCTTTATCGGAAAATTACTGCATCCACTAGCTCCTAAAAGATAGTGGCTCGAACGGCTTTTGGGAAACCATTGGTGAGTATGTTTCTCTTTTAAATAGTCATTAAAAGCGCGCAAAAAAAAAGAATGAGTTACAAGAGGCGAAATAGCAACATAACCTGTAAGTGTGTCGATAGACCACTGTTCTGTGCTTTTTGTTGAAAGACAAAGCACACATTCATCGCAAGTATATTTTTTATTTATGTTAAAAAAAACAACCATAACTGATGTAAATAAAAAAAGATATCTCATTATTTCTCCATATTACACTTTTCAATTGAAATGATACTTTAACCTATAGATTTATGGCATCTTCTTTTCGAAAAAAGAACACGACCAAGTCCACAATGCGGTAACACACCTTAGTTTAAATTTCTTTTTTGAAAGGAAAAAAGTTGAAAATAAGCATATTAGATCAGACTCCTATCACAGAAGGAGAAAGTTGCAAACAAGCAATAGACAACACCTTAGAACTCGCAAAGCAAGCTGACAAGCTAGGCTACTATCGTTTTTGGGTATCTGAGCATCATAATACTTCTTCTTTTGCTTCGCCAGTTCCCGAAATTATGATTCCCTCCTTAGCCTCAGTAACATCTCGTATACGAGTTGGTTCTGGTGGAGTAATGATCGGTCATTACAGTCCTTTTAAAATTGCTGAGCAGTTTAATATGTTGGAAAACTTATTTCCACAGCGTATTGATTTAGGACTAGGAAGAGCAAGTGGTGCAGATCAAGCTACTATTGAGGCACTGGAATCAGGAATATTCCGTAGAGATCCTTTTGACAAAATGCTAGAGCTTATTTCCCTAATAGAAAAATCGATGATATCATCTCGCCAAAATAATGTGAAAGCTATGCCCTCTATAGAATCCAAACCTGAATTTTGGATTCTAGGAACTAGCCCTGATAGTGCTAGGTTTGCAGCAAAACATGGGCTTTCTTACTCCTTTGCAGCATTTATCAATGATACCCATTGTATGGAAGCATTGCAAATATATCATCAGCACTTTACGCCTTCGCGTTATCTTGATGCACCATATGTTAATCTTGCTGTCTTTGCGTTATGCGCTGATAGCGAAGAAAAAGCAAAAGATTTAGCAAAAAGTGCTGAATTATGGGGCGTTCGAACATTTTTACGCGGTAAACGTGGCCCTTTTCCCAAAAACCAAGAAGCGCAAAATGCTGTTTTCCAACCGCAGGAATTAATGTTTCTTCAACATAGACGAGCTTCTATATGTGTTGGTTCACCACAACAAGTAAAAACTAAGTTAGAAGAACTGACTAAAAAGTTATGTCTAAATGAACTGACCATTATAACTATTACCCCTGAATTTAAAGATCGTTTGGAATCTTATCGCTTACTTTCTCAAATCTATGATTTACAATCTGGTATAAAATAGCGACAGAACTGACACGAACAGGGCAAAAATCAATGTAACAATATACTCCATGTGAACAATATAATTAGACTGCCTAAAGCGGCAAAGCAACCTAATCCATTAGACAATTTTCGAAGTACAGCTTCGCGTTTTTGTTCACTTTTTCCTTTCAAAGAAAAAATTATTAATAAAAACACAGAAACCATGATAGAAACGAAGAAAAAATTGAGTTTTCCATCACCACCTTTCCCTTTGTTAACATAAAAAGTTAAGGATAGTACAATAATAACCAGTATTATAGCCAAAGATGTAAAATCTCTTTTAAATAGACTCTTTTTTCGCAATAATTCCAAGCGCGTTTCTTTTTTTTTAGTTCTCTGTAAAGTTGTCATTACTTCGGACTTATTCTCAAAGGTGCATTTTTTTTTGGCCATTGATATTCTCCTGTGAAATAATACTATATTCCATCCCCAGACTGTAAATTTTTACAATGCTTAATGTATAATCTGTTTACAATACAGGTAAATCTTGAATTAAATTTTAAATCTTGTTGATAGGATAAAAAAAAATGCGAAATCACTTGTTTGTTGCTGCTTTATTCGCAACTCTTTGCGCTTCTTCTATATATTGCCAAATTTCTAAGTCAGCTCAAAATGAAATCCAAACATTGTTAAGTGATCCAGAAATTGCTTCCGCGCACGTTGGAGTACACATCGAAAATATAAAAACAGGAGAAGTTGTTTACAGTCAAAATTCACATAAACTATTTCTCCCTGCCAGCAATTTAAAAATAGTGACGACAGCATGTGCATTATCATTATTGGGAGCTAATTACCAATACAAAACAAAGTTATACACTGATGGAAAAATTGACAACGGAATTTTACAAGGAAATCTGTTCATTCTTGGTTGTGGTGACCCGACAATAAACGAACGTCACTACGATAGTACCACGCAAGTTTTTGATTCGTGGGCAAATAAACTTACCAAAATGGGAATTCGAAAAATTGAAGGCCAAGTTATTGGAGATATAACAGCTCTAGGCAATGCAGAAATAGGCCACGGCTGGGAAAAAGATGATCTTACTTACTATTACGGCGCAAGAACAAGCGCTTTATCGTTTAATGACAATTGCGTTGATTTAACGATCTCTCCCGCACTAAAATTAGCACAACCCGCGATTATTACCCAAAAACCTATACCAGGTTACTTAAAAATTAATAATCACGTAATCACAACCGCCAAAAACTCTTCTCGTTCCTTGAAATACACAAGAGATTACACCTTCAATGGACTAAAGATTAGCGGACAAATGCCTCTACAAACAGTCCCTAGACTTTCCTCGACGCCTGTATCCAACCCTGCCGATTTTTTTCTAGCCAACATCGTACAAGTTTTCCAACAACATGGTATTGGGTGTGATAGTTATAAAATATCGCAATCGATCGACTACACAAATAAAAATCACCTCCTCACCCACAAATCTCCACCACTAAGTGATATAATTAAAGTCATTAACAAACAAAGCAGTAATTTATATGCTGAAACCATATGGAAAACAATAGGTTTAGAAATCGCAGGTACAAGTAGCAAGGTAGTTGAGGTAGAGAAAGAGTTTTTAGAAAAACGAGGAATACCTGCCGGAGATATTTTTATCGCCGACGGATCTGGTCTGTCACGTCACAATATGATCGCACCGCATCAAATCATCCAAGTACTCAAATACATGCACAGTAGCCCTCATGCAAAAGTATTCCTAGACTCATTAGCCATTAGCGGCAAAGACGGAACTCTCAAAAATAGATGGCAAAAAAATAACGCCGCAGGCTCCATTTTCGCCAAAAGCGGTTCTCTAACCCGAGTCAATGCCCTTTCAGGATATATTCATAGCAAAACCGGCGACAAGTATGCCTTTTCGATTATGATAAATAACTACAAAGGAAAAAGCACCGCTATTCGCAACCTCCAAGACCAAATGACAACGGTTGTTTATGACATAGATTGAAAAAAACTAGTTTGAGGCGTAGCTGGATAGAAGAAGATATTCGTTGAGGTAAACGCTTGTGTTGCTTTTTGCTTTTTTCGAGAGTGACACAAGTTTTATACAGGGAGGTTTTATCTCTGTGGTAGTTAACTTCCACTAGGTCCTGAATGTATTCGGGCATGATTTGCTGAAGTTTAGATAAATGCTCGGATTACACCGTTTTGAAAGTATCTCCGAACTATTCTTCCTTGTGAAATGAGTAATCATTATAGTACATCTTTTGCCATCATGGTATACTTTTCTTGCCACCTTTCCCACCTCGATTAAACGAAAAGAAGATATACATTCTAGTTATTAGATAACGTAATTTTTTACTCTAACGAAAGAAGGTATAACGATAAGACAGGTACATTTTACAAAATCAGTTTCAGATGGTTTAAAAGAAATAAATTTAAATAAACGCCAGACCCTGACACGATTTTTGGTCTGGTATAATTTTTTGGTCTCTCTCAATTTTAAGGAGTAATTTTACAGTAATGAAAATCGTAGAACAACTATCCTTGATAGAGATAGAAAGTAATACCACATATAAATGTTGTGCTTTTTATTTAGAAGAAGATAAGTGGTATGATATAGAAAACTCACGGTTTTTTAATTGTAGTTTTCGATCTGATATACAATTTGAAAGAATTACAAACTGCAGCTTTTCTAATTGCACATTTTCTAAGGAGTGTTTTGTAGATCTTTCTCACAATAGTTTGTGGAAAATACCTGATAGTTTATTTTCTATTGTCGGAATGACATCATTAAAATTAAAACTTTGTTGTAGTGATGGAATTAACAGCAGTGTGCAAGAGTTACGGAATATTAAAAATTTAGAGAATCTTGAATATTTAGACTTATCTAACTGTAGCATGGGATATTTACCTTTGGAAATTACTCAACTTGAAAATTTACAAAATTTGGATTTAAAACTAAATCGCATATTTGAAATACCCTATGAAATTTGCGAATTAAAGAATCTTTTTCGGTTAAACTTGTCTTATAATCAACTAAGAACTCTACCCTGTGAAATTGGAAAATTAAAAAGTTTATCTTATTTAAATCTACGCACAAATAGAATAGATAAAGAAGAGAAGATACTAATAAAATCATGGCTACCGGATTGCGATATAAGTTTTTAATAGATGATTTTCGTATTCTGAGTTTTGAAATTAAACAATACTACATCTTAGAATGTATTCGAAATAAAAACGGTAACAGACTCAAAAACGGTGATGAAACGGTTCATGAATAAAATAGATAATTAACTGTTATGCCAAATGCTTACAATACAAAAGTATGCATCAGTATCCAAAAGAAAACGGTTCAAAATGGTGACAGAGAGCGTCCAGCAAGCTGTAATTACCTAGAAGGTGAAAGTCCTTCCATAGTAAAAACTAGATTATTTTCGGTGCCAGGCATACACAGCTTTTTAGATGCGGCAGACAAGTTACCTATTTCGGGTTGTTGGCCCAACCCCTCGTAAGTGACGACGTCTGCTCTATAGGAATTATGATGTATGTGTTATAGGCCGATTTGCTATGCATTCAACACTTTCATTAAAAATATTCATTATCGAACTGGGAAGTGCTGTATAATAATTTTCTGTGATTTTGTGATGGGTTTTACATAATTCTTTTCAAGTACATGTAGTTTTAAATTCATATTCTGTTCGTTCCCTGTGAACCTTTCGGGACTGTGCCAATTCCAGCATACACATCGGAAAATCTTTGGTTCTTATGTCTTCAACACTCATACTGGCTTATTACTAAACTCCTTGTCTAAAGCTAATTTTATAGCTTTCTTCATCTCTACGAAAGAATGAAATCTATCGGTGGGGTTGTTTGCCATTGCACGATTTAGAACATACTGAGTTTGTTTTGAAATTCCAGGTATGGGCCTAGGTTGTATAGTTGAATTTTCGATTTTATCTAAAATTTCGATTATATTGTGTTCAGAGTAAGGTTTAGAGCCACATAAGAAGTAATACAAAAAAACGCCTAAAAGATATATATTATTTTTATATTGATCGGGATTATCTTTTTCTAAGTGATTTGGAACATAATATAGCATATCAACTAATTGAGTCTGAGAAGTCTTATTGAGAAGTTTCAACTTTATTCTTTTTGAGCAGATAAATATTTCTTTCAGATTTAAACTATGTAAGATGTTGTATTTTGTGTAGAGATATTCTGAGACGGATGCGAGATTTTTAATTATTCGCAAAGCCATTTTTTTACTGAAAGAAGATTTATCTACTACCTCTTGTAAACTCATTTTCTGAGGTTCGAAAACAACATACAGTGAATTATTGAGTTTACATTGCGTAAAACATTGAACTACACTAGGATGACGTATTTGTGTGTAAGTGTCGCACAATTTCTCATTTTTTGAGTTTCTATGAAAAATTTCTATAGTAAAAATTTTGTCCTGTCTTTGGACAGTATAAACATTCTTATCATCTTTATTTCTTTGGGATTTCACAAACATAAAATCTTTTATAGAATCAAACATGGCGATTATACTTTCTTTATCTTCTTTAAGATTTTCGGAAATATCAAAACGGATATCTCCTTTGTAAATTCCCACTTTCTCTAGTTGTGGCATAGCATCCAAGTAGTCTTCTAAAAACTCACGCAAAAGACAAAAATCTATATTCAACTCTCTTAAATTTTTTAATGATGTTAAAAATTTGGGAAGAGTTTGAAGAGAATTTTGATGTAACGATAAAACACTAAGATTTTGTAAATTCTTTATCTCTAAAGGCAAGTAAGTCAAATTATTATTAACAAGATATAATCCTTGCAAATTGCTTAATTTTCCTATTTCAAGAGGCACAGAAGTCAACTTATTGTCGGTAAAAGATAGTGTTTGTAGGCTTTTTAAGTTTCCTATTTCAGGGGGAATAGAAGTCAGCTCATTTTCAGGAAGGTATAATTCCCGTAAATTGTTTAGATTTCCTATTTCAGGCGGGATAGAAGTTATTTTATTTTTATTTAGATACATTTCTTTTAAGCTGACGAGATTGCCTATTTCTTTGGGAAGAAACTGAATTTTATTACCCCATGCATTTAGCCTACGGAGCTTTCTTAAATTTCCTATTTGAAAAGGAAAAAATTCTATAAAGTTACTATACAAATGTAATTCAACAAGTTGCTGTAAATTGCCAATTTCCGTAGGCAAAGATAAAATATTATTTTCACCAATAGACAATTCAGAAAGTTTGCTTAAGCAACCTATTTCGCGAGGTAAAAAATTGATTTTATTTTTAAAAGCACTGATTTTTTCTAAATTTTTTAGGTTTCCTATTTCCTCTGGTAATTTGGTTATCCTGTTTTCTGCTAGATATAGCTCCCGTAGCATTGCCATATTCCCTATTCCTTTGGGCAAACAAGTGAGTTGATTACCACCAATTTTTAACAGAGAAAGATTTCGCAATTGACCAATTTCCTCTGGAAGGCTTGTTATTCTATTAGATCCCAATTCTAATTTTTGGAGTTTATGTAATTCTCCTATACCCTTGGAAGCTTTTTCAATACTATTATTGCCGAGACTAAGGGAAGAAAGATTACGTAATTTAAATATTTCTTTGGGGATATAAGACAACCGATTAAATGATAGATCTAACTCTTGTAATTTAATTAGATTACCTATTTCCTGAGGAATACCCTTAGAAATGATTTGGTTGCTTCTGAGGAGTAAACGAGACAAGTTGGTTAAGATACCTAGCTCAGGAGGAATCTTGTAAAGTTCTTTAATCATAAAAAAAAGCTCTGTTTTATTTTCTTCCTTAGTTTTTTTGATTAAATTTATTAGTTTCTCTTCGCTTAACATTTCTTCTCCTTTAAATATTAGCTGAAATTTTGCAAGTGATACAGAAGTGGTAAAATTAGAGCGATAAAAAGAAAAAACAAATATTTTCCTTTGTATTTATGACTGTAAGGTATAAAAGAGATTTGTTTTTGAATCTGCTCTTTATTGAATTTATCTATAAATTTTTGTAATTTCTTCTTTCATACTTTTGGAAATGGATGTTTTTTTTCCTCTTGAGGAAATGAGATCGTAAGATCATCGTAAAGTTGATTACAAAGGCAAAATTCAAATTCTTAGGCAATTTGATCTACCACTTTGTACTGAGCAGATTTTTTCATTGTAAATTCAACTAAAACAATTTTTGAATTATCGGGATTGTTATATGCTTTTGCACTATTTTTCACATTCGTCAAATTCTTTGTAGCTCGTAACATATCTTCATAAACTTTTTTGTTAGGCTTTTTGTCTAACTGAATTTGAACAATAACATTCATGCTTATTTTGTAACCTCAATTTCATTTTTTTTCAAAATTTTTTCACCAGGAGCTTTTAATGTACCATCTCCATTCACATATGCATAAAGAGTTGTAGTTGTAATTCCTAAACGCTTAGCAACTTCGGAAGCATTAGATTTTGGATCAGACATTGCCACCATTGCCATTTGCAAAGTTGTAGAGGTCATTTTACGTGGCCTTCCTCCTTTTCTACCTCTCTAAATATCGGTGTTCTAAATATCGGTGTCAGACTCAACAAATAAAGAGAAGAAAAAGCAGTAAGTCGATTTTCATTAGTGACTTACTGTTAAATATCGGTGTAAATATCGGTGTCAGACTCAACAAATAAAGAGAAGAAAAAGTAGTAAGTCGATTTTAATTAGTGACTTACTGCAAATAAAGATGGTAGATGTAGTGCGTTTTGTCAAACGAACTTATAGAGTAATATAGTTAAATACCTTCTATTGAATCTATCACCAATATTCAATTATTCTTCAATTTTTTGTATTACTTGATTTACATATATTTGTATATCTAAGTCATTGGCGTTTCTTTCAATTCCATAAAGAGCTATTAACGCTAATTTGAGACTTTTTTTATCAGGGTTACGATGCGTAAACATAAGAATTTTTGTTACCATTTTTCTTATTGGATATCTAATATTTCCAAGGCCATATAACCCGTAACTTTGAACATCTGTTTCGCTCGATTCTAAAGCATCAATAAACAAATCGATAAAAAGTTGTTTGTAATCAAGGGGAAAATGCGATGCAGCGGTAATTTTTATTGTTTCTTCTCTCAAAGTTTTGATATTTTGCGTTCTATTAAGAATTTTTAGTATCTTTTCACTGTGTATATAGTGTTTTACTAAGTTTTGTAGAGCTTTTGTTTGGATATTTTTATTTTTATGTCGAAGAAGTTTTTCCAAGATCGGGAATAAATCAATATTTTTATTTTTTAATTTCAAATAAAAAATAACATCTAAGCTTTCTAATACAAAATCTGAATTGCTATCAAAACAAGCTTTATCAAAATAGATTAGACTATCTTGTATCTCTGTTTTAGCTTCACAAACTATAATAAGGATGTAATGTAAAAAGTCTTTGTCTTGTTGTGACATGCTGATTAACTTAGAGATATATATATTCTCCCATTGTGATGTTGCAACTAAGCATGATAGCGAGTAGTACTTTAACTCTTTTGCAACATTACTAACAATAACGGAATACATCCGTTGACATATTTTTTTTGAAAGGTTTAAATTTACATCTTTATTCTTTAGTAAAATATATCTTAGAATTTCTAATGTATGCAGTTTCAATTCATATTCCACATGATCAAGAAACTCTAAAAAACTAGAACAAATAAATTCAAAATTTGTAATACTTGTATAAAGACATGTCATTAAATTTTTTTTTACATCAAAAGTGGTTGATGAGTTTTTAATTACTTTTATTATACTTTGAAACCAAGACAATCGATGATATTTCTTTTTCTGTAAAATAGAATATATTTTTTGGTGATTAAGAGGCTCATCAAGTTGTAAGATTTTAATTAAATGAAAAATAAGAAAATTATCGTCTTTGCAAACGATTTCATTGCAACGAATCTTTTCCAAAACTTTATTTCTTGATTGATAGTCTTTTTTTAAATTTTTAATAATATAATCTCTACAGTTTTCTGATCGAATAAAAACAAATAAATAATATATAATAAGTATAAAATACTTTTGGGAATTCATAGAAACCTCATGACATTCATGCCAGACTCATAATAGCTTAAAGCGTAATGATCTTCCAAGATAAGACAAATGTTGTAACGATAATATAAGATTATGCGAAACTAAAAATTACTAGCGCGAAAAAAATTGCAATTTAAGTAGATAAATACGAAGTGTAAATATCGGTGTCAGACTCAACAAATAAAGAGAAAAAAAGCAGTAAGTCGATTTTTATTAGCGACTTACTGCAAATAAAGATGGTGGCTGTAGTGCTAGCCACAGCCTGAAGATGGTGGCTGTAGTGCTAGCCACAGCCTGGCACGAGTCTGACCCGAATGCCATTAACTCATTTTAAGTTCTAACTGTTTTTCAATTTCGTCCACAAGTTCTCGTCTAGTATAACTTTTCTTTTGCACGCGATACTGTTCGTAGTATTAAACGTAAGACAATGATATTTTCGAGACGTCTGTTATCTCACGCATTAAATGATGACGTCCTAAAAGGAAACAAACAAGATATGATGGGGTCAGGTCTATTTTTCCTTACAGCTTGAAATGGTTAAATGAACAACAAAAAATTCTTGAATTGGTAAAAGAAATGAGACAAGAAGGGATGCTGGATTGGCAAATTCAAAATTGTTTAGGTAGCATTATTCTTTATTGGCGCTTGGAACAAAAATATCCAGGTACACCTGATTGTTTTGTATTTGAAAAAATGAACGAATTTACCCAGGGTGAAACAGCAGAATCTCTTTTCCCCCCTCTGTCTTTATTTAGTAAAGAAAGAGTTGATATACAAAAAGCGCAAAATCTGATTACAACTCTTCAGTCTTGGAATTTAGAAATAAGACAAAAGATACCTGACTTTAAGGCAATAGAACATTTTTTAGTACATCGTTATCAATATTCTATTGATGATATTAAACACAAAGATCCTTTTCCGAAAATTGTTTGACTCATTAATTAACTCATACAAAAAAGTTAATAACGCTTATATCTGCTATCCCCATTATTTTGCATAGAACAGATAATGAATAATGGGGAGTTCTCTCCAAGAAAAAACAACGAAGCTAGTGCCCCAAATTACCGAATTTGCTAGAAAGATAAATGTCGACACGCCCTAAGTAAGTCTTGCAGTTTTTTTGCAAAATTTAATTTTCTTATGACCGATATTTACGACACAAACCATAGTTTTTGGCTTCTTTCAAACCATTAAAAATTTTTATAAGTCGCAAGCAAAAGTAATGTAACAATTAACGTTTTTTATTTGTTGAAAAATCTGCTGATATTGCTTTTCCCAAATTGCTATTCACAATTCTATTTGAGTTCATCTCAATAAAATCATCGATTTTACTTTGTTGTTTTTCGTTTAAATTTTTAAATGATTCGCTAACTTGTCGAGCTCTCGAAATAACAAAGTCACTGATACACTGTTCTACTTTTTGTTCACCACAAAATTCACCACCACCTAACTCAATCTTTGTATTCTCCCACACAGAAATATCTCTAGGAGTAATCCAAGCAAATAATAAAAATTGAAAAAATTTCACATAAACTAAGCAATCTTCAGAACCAGATACAATAGTCCCATCAGAGGCATGGATAAGATATCTATTCAACTGTGGTACATCTTCAGAGCTTTCAACCACATCCGATATTAAGAGGTGTATCTCACCAAAATCTGCAAGTCCATCTTCGGGGTTTAAAAGATACTTTTTCCATTCCTGATTAGCCCCGTTGAGTAATTCATCAAATTTTTTATTTGAGCGATTATCCAAATGATGAACCAAAACCCTCCATAGAATCGATACAGCAAAATAGTAAAAATTTGAATCATAAACAAAAGATCCTTTACCTTGATCCAACACCTGCTTAAATATTGTTTCTGAAAAAACTCTTTCGCGTTGTGAAAAAAGTAACTCGCAATTATCACAGAGTAACTCTTTTTTTAAACCATCTTGCATTCTAAAATTTGGAGTAGTAGCAGATCTAAGCAAACCTCCTTCTGAAATCATTTTTTTAAAAACAAACTTCGGGATCAAGTGACTTTTCACAAGGTCAGATTCTTGTTCGCACAAATAACACAATTTTTTATTTTTCATTGTTACCACCGAATACTATGCTTTTTATAATATTGTCAAGTCGCCATAATTAAGAGTTTACACCATATACTTAAAATTTCATCGGAATCATATTATTAAATAAAAACACTATGAACTTACACAAACATAAAACGAAAAGGGTCCTTTTCACTTTATGTGGATATATTGAACTTTTAACTTTTGAGACACAAACCACCATTTCTGTCTCAGGAATGAAAGTGGCATACTTCGATTTGGAATTACTATTATTTATGACAAAGAGATGATGTAACAATTTATCAATGATGACTTCTGGCACAGTTGAAGGGCAACCGGATTTTTGCTGAAGTTTTACACAAAAGTTCAGTTTGATTTCTCGATTGAATCGAGTGTCGGAGCTCATTGATAATGGCATACTGATTTCCACAATGACTAACAACCTTGAAAAAATTAACGCCGAAACTCTTCTTAAAATTGCACATACACAACAAGAGAGTACCCGTGTCATTGGTAAGAACGTGCTTGAGGGCTTCTAAAAATTCACCCTTTGGTTTATGAATACATTAATTTTTTCGTGGAATTCGTTTACGAAAACTTAGGGCGCTGTTGAAAAAAATAAGTTCTCAATCATTTTGAGCTTTTTTGTATAATTCAAAGATCTGTAAATAATAAAAAAATGAATGAAGCAAATAATGAGCAATTTCAAATGGCGTCACTTCCAAGAAGAGATAGTATTATGGACTGTACTATGGTATAAGTTATCGTGAACCGGGAGAGATGCTTGAAGAACGAGGAATTAAAGTCGATCACACAATTATCTACAGATGGGTTCAACATAGTGGTAATTAGACATCAACAAACCAAGTTACTTGGAGAGATGCATGAATATTTTTAAAAATCTTTTAGTTTTATGCTTAATGAGCATTGGTTGTACAAGTTCAATGGCGGAGGAAAAACCGAATTCTTCATTTACAGTCGTCCCAATCGAAAAAGTTAACTGGGAGAAATTAAACTCTGCAAGAGGTGATAAAAGTCCACAAGCAGGGACTCTTTGGGGCAACCGAAAGGGCGAAGAACCAACAGGCTTTCTTGCGAAATTTGCTGATGGGTTTTCGTCACCTCCACATATTCATAATGTAACGTATCGCGCAGTGGTTATCGAAGGTTTAATTCATAACGATGATCCTTCTGCCAAAAAAATGTGGATGCCATTAGGTTCATTTTGGACACAACCCAAAGGTGAAGTTCATATAACCGCTGCAAAAGGAGATAGCAACATTGCCTTAGTAGAAATAGACATGGGTCCATATTTAGTTCTCCACGAAGAAGATAAATTTGATAGTGGTGAGCGACCAGTAAATGTAGATCCTTCAAATATTGTTTGGCTCGCACCTGATGGGTTTAAAATTTCTGATACTTCGCCAAAAATTGCCTATTTGTGGGGCGGTATATCAAAGGATAAGTCAAATGGCACATTTCTCTGGTTACCAAAGGGTTTTAATGGAAAGGTCTTGGTAAATTCACCAACATTTAGAGCCGTGGTAATAAAGGGACAAGTCAACCATAAGAGCTACACACATAATGACTTAATGCCTGGTAGTTATTTTGGTTCAATAGGTAATTTTACGCATGCTATAGGAACGAAGTCTGGAGCTATTCTTTATATTCGAACTGTTGGTGAGTATAAACTAATGGAGTAACATACGGCGGTCAGTTAACCCTTGACGGGTAGCTTCGCTAGTAAAAAAGTGGTTCATCCTAACTTTTGTAAATATCGTAACTTTTGTAAATATCGGTGTCAGACTCAACAAATAAAGAGAAAAAAAAGCAGTAAGTCGATTTTCATTAGTGACTTACTGCAAATAAAGATGGTGGCTGTAGTGCTAGCCACAGCCTGGCACGAGTCTGACCCGAATGCCATTAACTCATTTTAAGTTCTAACTGTTTTTCAATTTCGTCGACAAGTTCTCGTCTAGTATAACTTTTCTTTTGCACGCGATACTGTTCGTAGTATTAAACGTAAGACAATGATATTTTCGAGACGTCTGTTATCTCACGCATTAAATGATGACGTTCTAAAAGGAAACAAACAATATGAGTAAAAAATTGCAATATTTTATAGAAAATCTTTCACATTTGAGTCCCAACATATCTTTTTTATACGATATGATAGAAGAGATTGAGAATGAAAAACAAAAAGAGAAAGTTGTTGTACCTATATTTAACTATTTCGAAAAATATCCAGATGCTGACTTAGGATCTCCAGGACCACTTGTGCATTTTTTAGAATCTATAGAATTCTACCAAGAAGAATTGCAAAATTCTCTAAAAAGAAAGCCAACAGCACATACTTGCTGGATGGTTAATAGGATACTAAATAGTAATCTAGAAAAAAAACAACGAGAAAAATGGCTTAATTTTCTCCGATTGTCAGTACAACATCCAGAAATTACAGAAGAAACAATATTAGTTGCAAAAAATTTTCTAGAGTATCAAGAATAAATGGAGGAAAATAAGGGTTCTTTAATTGGTAGGTAGTCTAATTCAATGCCAGACTCATAATAACTTAAAACGTAATAATCATCCAAGATAAGACAAATGTTATAGTGGTAATAAAAAATGATGCAAAACAAAAAATTATTAGCGCGAAAAAAATTGCAATTTAGATAGATAAATGTGAAGCGTTTTTCTCACTTGAGAAATGGAAACAGATTTTCCTTGTAGACTATTACTATAGAAAAAATAGAGGCTAGTGAATGAGTCAAAATTTAGGTTTTAAATTTCCTTAAACAAGATGTACTGTGATCCAAAGTGTAGCTTTTACGTTTCTGGTAGTATTTATGAGATGTATACTTACTGATAATTTCTTTTATAAAAGACTCTGAGCCAAAAACCAAACCATAAGTAATTTGTGGTTGTTTGACCAGTAAACCTCTTTCTCTCATTCTTTCTTTCATCATTGCAACATACTTTTCCTGCCTTTGCTTTATAGTCTTACCAAGGTTCATATAAATTTCGTGATAGTCAATATTGATAAGGCCTTTACCTGTTGCATGTTGACTATAGCTGCTCCATTTCCACTCTTTTGGATGCTTTGTAACTTTGTTCCTCGTCATGTTAAGTTCAATGTAAAATATACAATTAAGTAGCTGAGTCTCCGAGTCAATAATTGTTGAATAAAACCTTCCGCCCCAAAAATGCCCTGTACGCTTGTGTCTACGGTTGTAGTTCTTTGCGTACTCACCATTGATATATTGCATTATCTTTGACAGATTGTCTTCTACTGGAGTTGATATTAACAAATGGGTGTGGTTGCTGGTTATGCAGTAAGCGTGTAGCTTAAAAGAGTATTTTTCGCGGGCTTTTTCTATTACCTTTAAATATTCTATGAAGTCCTCATCTTCTTTAAAATAGAAGTTTTTATTATTACATCTTGTTGTTATATGAAATAAACCATTGATCATTGATATTCTCACTGGGCGCATTTGTTTTCCTTTATAAAATAACTTTATTTAACTATATTATTCTATAAGTTCGTTTGACAAAACACACTACAGCCACCATCCTTGTTTGCGGTAAGTCACTAATAAGAAATAGCTTACTCCTTATTGCTTCTCTTTGTTTGTTGAGCCTGACACTCATGTCAAGCTTTTCTGAATAGAGATACGTGTTGTATCTATTACCTTTTGAACAACCGGATCGGTGGTAAAAATGTTTGTTAAAGTTGTAAGAGCATTCTCTTTTAATTGACGAGGAGATTCAGCAAAAATACTAATTAAAAAAGAGAAAAAAAGAACAAGAAATAGCATTTTATGATTACAACGTTTCATTATAATCTCCTTGTAGATATTTAGATTTTAGACTAGGCTATTCTATTTGGAATAGATTTCTTTAACTTTAAATTTGGTATCGTTGAAAGATACTCCACTTTTGTGCTTCTATCTAAAGACGATGTTGTTTCCTCAAGCTTTATTTTTTTACAGGTATAGGTTGGCTTTTGTAACTTTTTTCTAAAAAAGTTACTCTTTCTATTTTGTAATTTAGTCCTTGGTGACTATAGTCTATATAAGAATAATTCTCTTTAGGATTAGTTTTGTTAGAGAGGATTAACATTTTGTTTATCTGAATATAGCCGTTCTTTTCTTCACGCCAAACGTTAAACCCGATCGTATCGCTGTTATTTGAATCCTTCCACTTGATGACTACACCAAACGAAGTTCTATTTACATTAATTGCCATATTGTTTTTTAGTTGCGATATATTAATATTAGGCGATGTTGTCAATACCAGACCTCTGGGTTGAACATTAGTAATGAAATCTTCAACACCACTACCATCTAAATTAGCTCGCTGAATTTTGTTTAAACCTCCACTCCCGGAATCTCCCCAGTATAGCTTGCCATTTTTTAAGTCAAGAGTAATGTCTTGAGGGTTTCCAGCAGTAACAATTTGTTCAATATTAGATCCATCGAGATTGGCTCGTTGGATATTGTCTGTACTCTCATCACTCCAATATATCTTTTTCCCAACAGAATCTATAGCGATTCCTAAGGGGAATGGTAATCCTGATATGACCGTTTCAACATTAGAGCCATCAAGATTAGCACGTTTAATATCTTTTTGGCCATCATCGCTCCAATACATTTTGTTTTCTGTTAAATCTAAAGCGATATATTCTGGTGCACTAGACTCTGAAATCGTTACTAGATCTTCCTGATTACTTCCATCGAGGTTTGATCTTTGAATTTTATTCAAAAGAATAGCCGTCCAATACATTTTTCCATTGGCAACATCAAGAGCTAAGCCACTCACTTCGGTACCAATTACCAAATCTTCTATGTTTGAACCATTTAAATCGGATCGCTGAATTTTTTGATCCAATCTGTTCGCCCAGTACATTTTTCCCGCAGAAAGATCCAAGTCCACATCACTAGGAAAGTTTAACCCGCTGTTAATAAGTTCGATAGTCTCACCAGAGATAAGGTCTCTCTCAAAGATTTTATTTGTTCGATCTGTCCACAATAGTTTTTCTTTCGTGACTTTCAATGCTATGTCCACATGTACATTGAGATTGGTATTTTCGCCACTAATAATTCTTTTAGGAGTAATATTTCCATTATCATTTTCGTTGAATATGACAATTGCATTACTTCCTATATCTATAACGAAAACTTCTCCACCAACAACGAATATTCCAAAAGGCTTACTAAGAGTTGTCTTACTACCAATTATAGACCTTTTTGGTGTAACATTTCCTTCATTATCTTTGTCAAAAACATGTATACTTCCGCTATCTTCAACAACAAACATCTCATTTTCAGTTACAAAAATACCATTTGGTAAAGTAAACTGTGTATTACTTCCTTGTAAGATTCTCTTTGGTGCAACATTTCCGTTATCATCTTCGTTAAATACAACTATTGATCCTATAGTTGTATTTGCTACGAATATTTCCCCTTCACTTACAACAAGATTTACCGGATTTTTCAGAGTAGTGTTTCCGCCAATAATAGTTCTTTTCGGAGTAACATTGCCATTGTCATCCTCGTTGAATACAAAGATTACCTCGTCTTCTTGGTCTGCTATAAATATTTCGCCGTTTGCTACATAGAGTCCTCCAGCATTCTCTAAGCCAGTGTTATTCCCTGATATTGTTCTTTTTGGTGCTGCAATTCCTTCGTCGTCTTCATTAAATACAAATATTTCTGCCCCGTCGCCAATAAAAATTTCCCCGTTACTAAAAAAAATACCATCAGCATCGTTCAAACCTCCATCAAGTTCTCTTATTGGAGCAACATTGCCCGTGTCTTTTTGATTAAACGTAAGCATATTACCACCTAAACCTGGGCAAACAAAAATTGTAACGTCAGAAAAATAGGTAAAGGCATCATTCAAAGTATCGCTTTTGTTATCGGGGTTTGTGACAGAAACATTGACAGTTCCACGCTTTAAAGTTTCAGGAGGTGTGGTACAAGTGATTTGATTAGAATTTACAAGAACATTGCTTGCTTGGTTAGCGCCAAAAAAAATAGTGGCGCCATTTTCAAAATTATCACCGTTAATAGTGACAACTGTACCGCCTGATGAACTTCCTTGCGTAGGATTAATTGACACAATGTTTGGACCAGATTCAACAACGGTAATGTTCCCTGAAATGGGAAAGGAAAGTTCCTTGATTGTAGGTAATCCATTGCGGAGGGTAAACAATTGTGCGTATGCTATGTAAGAGTAGTTTCCAAGTGCTACTAAGTTTCCTCCATCGTTACGCCCATCCCAAATACTCCGAACTTGGACATCAACTGAACGACTAACGACCTGGTTTTTTGTCACTATTGTACGAACAATGTTATTCGAAGAGTCTTTGATTACTTGAGTAAAATCAAGAAATTGTTTGGGAGCAAGTTTTTCTATACGAACCGTTGCATCGAGTATACTTTGTTCGTTTGTTGGATCAAATGGGTTTGGAGAGTCGTTAAAGTCAGTAATTGCTATATTTTTGAGCTTGCTAAACACTGCTTTCTGTGAAAACCTCCACGATTGGCCAAAAAAAGCTATTGCTTTTGCTACGTTAGTTTCCTGTTCTCCGCTTGTAAATTTTTCTACCGCACGACCAAACAGGTTTGCGTTCACCTCGAATACTCCTATCATTGCCTGTGCTGTTTGTAGCGAAAGATCTGCTATCTGTTTGTCCGATAAAACTAAAGAATCTACTATTTGTTGGAAAGTATCTTTGATTTCTTGTGGAGTACTATCTTTGGCGATAGATTTTACTAGCGTAGTAACCGCCCTTTTGCTATTTGAAAAAACTTTTGGACCATCTTTAGCCGATATTCTAAAACCATCGATAAAGAGAGATTGCGCTTTAAATGTCAAGCTTTTCTGAATAGAGATACGTGTTGTATCTATTACCTTTTGAACAACTGGGTCAGTTGTTGAAATATTTGATAAGGTTGTAATAGCATCCTCTTTTAGCTGACGAGGAGATTCAGCGAAAATACTAACTAAAAAAGAGAGAAAAAGAACAATAAATAGCATTTTCTGATTACAACTTTCCATTATAAATCTCCTTGTAGATATTTAGATTTTAAACCATATTGTCCTTGTTTTACAAATTAGGAAGTTTTCATCTAAAATAGTAAGAAAACCATAAGGTGTAAAAGTAACTTATTGGATTACAACTGTTAATTAGAACTCCGAAGATGCTTCCTTAAGGTTTAGAACTTTAGTTTGGGGAGCTAAAGACTTGTAGAATTGTTATTGAAAATATTTTAGCATATCTCTCCACTCTTTTAAATACACCAATTGAAAAAACACCTTATCAATATGGAGGCAGCAAACGGCGTAAAGCATGGAGTAGGGCTGGCAAGAGCTACAACAAAAAATAAAATATTCCGCATTAATAGAAAAACGAGATTTGTGACAAAGGCTTTTTGTAATGGAGTTAATTCAATGCCAGACTCGAATGCCATTCAGTTAAGCTTAAGGTCGTTCAGTTCGAATGCCCTGTAAAATAAGAATCTTATATTCGTTACGATGTTTAGATAACAACGATGAAAATAGCAAATAGTAAATCTTCACAAGAATGTTGAGTATGCCACCTTTTAGATGCCTTCCAAAAAAGACATTGATTGAAATAGCACTATAGTTATAATGAATATGAGGCTAGAATAAGGGTCGCTCCCTTTTTGAAAAGTTGGATACTTTGGCCAACCTGCCTCACCACAACCAAAGATACCTTTCAAAGGAGGTAAAAATAATCACAGCTAATTATTTTGGTAGAATAAAAATGCTTGGCGTGGAAATAGATGGTTATGTTCTTTCAGATGGAACACCATGTATTAGTGAGCGTGGGGCAGCAAAGTTATTAGGTTTTTCTACATTTTCTGTTTTACAACGAGCGTACTCAAACTCATGGCCTAAAGAGTTAAAACCTTTTATTCCTAAAGGATTTGAGTGTACTCAAACTTTTGCAAAAGTCATTGCAAATTGTCCACATAAAGGCTCAAGCATACATATTTGCAATGCTCAGTTTATAAACACAATCGCAAGAGCATACTCTCAAGCATATCTTCATTGTAAATTACGTAAAAATCAGCTCCATATTGGTTTACATTGTGCAACTCTCAGGGATGCGATGGCTGATACTGCTTTAGAGCAAATTATCTTTGATGCGTGTCGTTACAAACCTCATAAAGCTTTAGTAGAACGTGCAGATTCGAATTACCAAAACGCCTTGCATTATCTTCAAGAATCAGGATTTAAAAGTTCACTACCTAATGTTGCGACCAAAAAAGACTTAGTTAATTTTCTCAGAGTACCACAAAGCACACTTAACAGCTTTCTCAGCAAGCATAGCTATCAAATTAAACCGATTAAGCTAGATCGTAGAGCTATTCAACAAATAGGTTGCAGGGCTTCACGCATGAATGGCTATGAACTTCAAGATGTAGTAAAAGTAGTTTTTGGAATGGATACTGAAGTAACTATTGCTTTGAAAAGAAGAATGTTTGGTGAGTTAGGGACTTTTGCAAAAATGGATAGTCGAAATGAAATAGAATGGCGCGAAATACTACGTGACGTTTTTTCAGGTTTTGAATTGCGTACCAATTATCCTATAGGGCAGTATCGCTATTATGTTGACTACTTTATTCCAGTATTTTCGTTATGTCTAGAAGAAAATGGTTATGATTGTCATCAATCTTACGATACTCAAAAAGAACAAGCTCGCGAAAAGATAATTTTAGAACAATATGGTTTAATACGTTTTCACCACAAAATAAGTGTTGCTAAATTATTCAATGCTATCTTGAAAATTGTTCCTGGACAAATTATTAAACTCTATGACATAGACACATCTGTAGCTCTTAATCGTCAATCTTAAACCTATAGGTAGCTTAGCCTATTGGCAATGTCGTTTTGTGCAATGTTATCAATAGGTTAACCGACTAGGTTCTGAATGTATTCGGGTATGATTTGTTGAAAAGACTATAGATGTTCGCTTTGCGCTTATTTCTACAAGGTTTTATTAAGTTTTACATCTAAATTTCGCGGAAAACATGTGACATCATTTCCCTTCTTAAACCAAAATTCTAACCTGTGATGTCAATCTAGATTTTCTTATTCGATTGAAGTGTGCATTTTATTTGCCGAATGTTATCTACATGTTTATCCAGTTCTTGTAGTTGAGGATATATTTCATCTACTACGACCTCTAATGCGTTACAAATCATGCGAATAACATCGTATCTAGGCATAATATTTCCATTTTCATAATCGCTTATTCTTGAAGCTGTCTGCTTGCAATAGCAGGCTAAATCTTTTTAGGACAATCCTCTCTCCTTCTAAAGATTCTATGTTGGAGATAAAGAGATAAATCTTGGTTACAAGTGACCCACCGGGTCACTTGAGTGGTAATTTAGTAAACGTGGGTAGATTCTTCTTCTACCACAGGTCTTTTCCATATTGTATAAGAACGCATAAATGCTTTTATACGGCTGTCTCCTCGCTTTATAGCGCGCGCTTTAATATGAAAAATCTTTTTTTCTTTAGGATGAAGATCTGTTGGGTTGAAAAATACCTTTTTACCTTCGATTTTTCCTAACGAATCACTGCGCACGATTTCCAGTGGAGTTATTTCTTCTGAGAAATCTAACTCAATTACCACATTTTTATCTAAATAGGTCCCTCAGTTTGAAATTTCAACAATAAGTGTTGTTTCTTCGCCAATGAGAAGTGGATCTACAGTATCAATCATTTCAATAAGTAGTGCCGGAAAACCACGCCAAGTTGTACAATGTTCCGCTCTTTTTTCAATTTGACGACTCTTAAACAGTACTTTCAAACAATATTTTCCTGGATGCTTAGAAATAAATGTTATCTTGTACTCTCTCTTTTCCTTAGGTTTTAAAACACCTACGTTGATAGACGCTGTGTTTTTTGATATATAAGGGTTGCCTTCTCCAGAGAGTATTTGCAATTTATTAGGTGCCTCAATTCTCAATACACCAAATTCAAGAGGAACATGCCCATTTTCTATCGTAATCGTTGCTTGTGTACGCTTACTCAAATAAGCCATGTGGTGCCCTTTTATTGTTAAATCTAACCTAGGGACCTTTGCATTAGCAATTTCTAATAGATTTTTCGCTGGAATGTAACCTTCTATTCGTTGTAAAACTTTCTCATTTTTATCGAGAATTAAAATCGTGGGAAATACCATTATGTTAAATTTTTCGATGGTGTGAGCAGCCTTACTTTTCACTAATTTCAAAGAGAGATTATTATTTAACCATTTTTGTACCTGGTCGTTTTTAAACGTTAATTGCTTCATTAAACGACAAGGATTCGAGTTCTCTTGATCGAAGTAAACAACAATGTTTTTATTGTTTTGTCGCGCAAAAACTTGCGCTTGTTCTAACGTTAAAGGGCGAAAACCCTCAGCACAAATTAAACTGAGAAAAAACACCATAAAGATTAATTTTTTTTCCATAATTGTCCTCTACAAATTTTAAAGATATATTTATAATATGGGAGTCAATAAAGTACTGTGTACTTATTGATCTTTATGAAGATATCCCTTTGAAATTTTGTAGCTGGTACATTAAAAATAAAAAACTTATCGGGTACTGATACTTTGCCGTTATCTGATAAGGGAGCATCGCAAAATTTTATCCTACTTAACTTGTTTACTTCAATACCTCCTATATATTTGCACTGTAACAATGTCTAGGTAAATCTTACAATGGAGAGATCATAATCATTTTAAACTTTGAACCATTTATCGGGCATCATTGTGAAACAACAGGAACAGGTAGCCTTTTAAATCAGATGGGATTAAAATTTTCAGAACCAATGCTTTTTGGACTAGGAGAAGGACTTAGTTAATTGGGACATTCGTGCCAGACATGAATGCCCCAGACAAAGAAGTACTAATTCGTCTCCAGACATCCGATTTATCAACTTATACAAAGACTGTTGACACGGACATTCGTGCCAGACATGAATGCCCTAAGTGGGGAACTTGAGTTTCGTTTCTTGCTCGACTTTAGGACTGTCACCAATATCGCCAAACATAATTCTGTATAATATGGAGTAATCTATTTATGAAAAAACGCCAAAAAAAGCGCAAGAAAAAGCTGCAAATCGTTTCTGACGAATGGAACACCTATCCTGCCGAACGGGACGGCGTCGCGATGTTTATCTCGTTCGACGAAGCTGTTATCCGTGAAGACCCCCCGAAAGATTTGCAATTGTGTGCTCGTATTATAATCTCCATTCGCGAGCCAAATAATACGGGTGGTCCGGTCTCTCCAGAAAGTGAACTACTCTGGGAGATGGAAGATGCGCTTGTGGCTCTCCTTCAAGAACATTGTGTGCGTTGCCGTCTTGTTGGGCGTCTAACATACGATGGGCTACGAGAAATCGTGTTCCAACTTCATGATTGGAATTTGTTCCGCCCACCTGTTGGCCTATGGATCATGCAGAACGAGAACTATGATATCGATGTTTCTGAGCACGAAGGTTGGTGCTTCTTTGACGAATACATCTATCCTCGAACCGAAGATCAGCTTTTTATGTCAGATCGCAGTGTTGTTGATTCATTGGTCGATAATGGCAGCGATCCAGACAAAGAACACTCTCTTGAATTTGTGTTTATGGGTACAAGTGGCGGATTAAAGCGCATCGCTAATATCCTTCAACAACGCGGATATGAACCGGTTGGCAAAATGAATACCACATCTGGCCAGATCGTGCTCGCCAGGCAGCTTGTTCTTGATCTGTCATTGATTGTTGATGAATCGATAGAAAACTATAAGCTAGCCGAAGATGTAGGTGTCGAATTCAACGGGTGGGGGGCACTAGTAATTCCCTAATATAACCTATTCGCGACTAATAATGCCAGACTCGCTTAGAAACAAACCAAAACTAAAAAGAAAAATCTATGGCAATTGAATATATAACTAAGAAAATTAGAATTGAGTGTTTTTGATTTGTAAAAAGATGCATATTTGAAAAGAAAAATTGTGCAAAAAAATGCGCATTTTTTGAATGTAGGCAGACTTTGTCTGTCATTGGATTTATTCTAGCTTCGTTTAAGTTTAAAGTATAATTTTGAATTTAAGTCCTGAGTTTTCTAAGCAATAAGTTTTGGAATCAAGAGGATGAATCTTGCGATTTTTGTAGTATTTGTGAGATGTATATTTGGTAATGATTTCGTTAATGAAAGACTCAAAACCAAATATTAAACCATATGTTACTTGGTTGCTTTGAAGTAATCCTTTTTACATCATCTTCTCGTTCATTAATGTAATATATTTTTTTCTCCTTTCTCTTTCTCTTACGGTTTATGCTTAGAATCTACAAATCAGGTGTAAGTCTTATATTTAGCATAGCTCTTGGCAATAACCAAGAACTCGTTAATGTCTTATAGGCAGAAAAGTAATCAAGTTACATAGTTCTTCAGGGTCTGATAATTGTGCAATGAGTTGCAAATCTTCAATCATATTTCTAATGGTAATATCAAGAGGTCTATAGTAAACAATGCCGCAAAATTATTCTTCGCGATTGTGAAAGTCGGAGGCAATTTCAAAGAAATCTTTGTCCGCTGTTACAAGTACACGTTGAATATCCGTGTCAGGCTCGAATGTCATTCAGTTAAGGTTCTGAGTGAGTAGAAATATAGTATATAAAGGTAATTGAAAAAGAAAATCTTTCTTCCTAAAATGGTTAAAGCAAAAAATGAATTAGTGTCAGAGCTAAACGCCTATCTAGAAGAGAACAATGTTCCGATTAAAGTAGTGAGCTGTGCATCTATATTTCGCTTTGTACCACGCGAAGCCAAAGGGTTTTTCATTCCTTTTGATGTTGACTTGTTCTTCCATCATATGAACTATCACGGCGTTTATATATGGGAAGGGCGTGTATGTTTTCTATCCACAGCTCATACAAAAGAAGATACCCAGCAAATTATAACAACAGTAAAAAAATGCGTAGAAGATTTACGCAAAGGTGGATTCTTGCAAATACCAATCACAAAAAAAATCCACTATCACCTACCTCTAACAAAACCGAAATTACGCGTATTTTGCTTCCCATATGTCGGAGGAGGAGCATCGCTGTTCCGCACTCTTCAAGATACGATGCCAGAAGGTGTAGAAGTAGTTCCTATTCATCTTCGAAATGTATAGCTCCGCTCTCTACTGTGGCCTCAGACAAAAACGAAAGCCAACAGAGTGGTAGTGACTGACGGGCTCGTACCTGCGGCGCCACGCAGAGCGCACGTACACGGACGGGTCGACCCAACAACCACCGCGTATGACACGGTTAGTGCCATCATTAAGGCCAATAGAATCTATTGTTATGGAAATATCGTATTCGCCATACCAATCACTACACCACTCACCTATATTGCCATGCATCTCATATAGTCCCCAATTGTTGCGTGGTAGCGATTTTATTTCTACTGTCTTATTTTCATCATAGTTTACTTGATCTTTAGTAATCCTGTCACCAAAACTAAACGCTGTTGTTGTTCCTGCACGACATGCATATTCCCACTGCGCTTCCGTTGGCAAATAACATTGCCATTCTTTCATTTGCTCATTTAGTTTCTCAGTAAACGTCTTGCAATCATCCCAACTTACCATTTCCACCGGAAACTTTTTCCCCTTAAAGTAACTTGGGTTATTCCCAATCACTGCTTCCCACAATTCTTGACTACACACTGTTTCTGCCAACCAAAACCCTTTACTAATCGTTACTTGGTGCTGAACTTCATCTTCGAATCTACCTTCTTCTGTTTCTGGGGAACCCATCATAAACGTTCCTGGCCTGATCCACCTCATTACTTGATGCACATCTTTATAAGTAAAACCCATCCACAAGCCACATTCATCTCGGCCCCAATCGCAAAAACTTCCACGAAAAGAGCAGTTGTCAAACTCTGTTCCCGCAAAGTCTTCGCCATCGACACAATCTAAATAAAACGTGCAACCCATATACATTGTATTGGGCTGTATTTCCTTTAACGATTTGCCTTTTACACGTTTTTTCATCACAAACTCCAAAATTCATTCACAAAATTGCATTTTTATATTCATTCATCTTCGAAATGTCTTGTCGACGGTTCCACCGTATCCTATACATTTCTCTTGCAGAGCTCCGCTCTCTATTGTGACCTCAGGCAAAACCGAAAACCAATGATGTGGGCGCGATTGTCGGGCTCGATCCAATTGCGGCACGCAGAGCGCACGTCCCTGGATGAGAGGAACCAGCTACCACCACGTATGACGCGGTAAGAACCATCATTAGGGCCAACAGGATCTACTGTTATCGAAATATCATATTCGCCATACCAATCACTACACCACTCATATATATTGCCATGCATCTCATATAGTCCCCAATTGTTGCGTGGTAGCGATTTTATTTCTACTGTCTTATTTCATCATAGTTTACTTGATCTTTAGCAATCCTGTCACCAAAACTAAACGCTGTTGTTGTTCCTGCACGACATGCATATTCCCACTGCGCTTCCGTCGGCAGGCAACATTGCCATTCTTTCATTTGCTCGTTTAGTTTCTCAGTAAACGCCTTGCAATCATCCCAACTTACCATTTCTACTGGAAACCTCTTCCCCTTAAAATAACTTGGGTTATCTCCGATCACTGCTTGCCACAATTCCTGAGTACACGCTGTTTCTGCCAACCAAAACCCTTTGCTAATCGTTACTAAATCCACAATTTTGAAAATTGTAACTTGTTGTCATTTTAAATTTAACATTAGTTCGAAAACTACAATCATAAATTTTCAAGTACATATTCCATATTTTCATTCAAATAAAAAACACAGTCATGAAAAACAGTATTGCTCTATATGTCTTTTAAACGCTTCAACTTAAGGTGTGTCGCAATGTTTTATTTCCTTTTCTACTATAGCGACTTCTTGATTTTCATACTTATACTTTCAATGATATTTACTCAACTTTATTTTAAGATGGTATTCCGAGCGACGAGCGTCTCAATATGATACTTTGGTGTATGAGTTAGGAAAATCAAAAAACTCAATTAATAAAATGCCCTGATTGGTTTGGAAACAATAGCGGATAAAGTCAAACTATATAAATTTCGCAGCTAATTTCTTTTGTAAATTATATCTTCTATTAAATAACATTTTTTCGTACTTGTGCCACTTTGTTTTGCGTTTTATATGGGTTTCGACATAATTGTTTACTCTTTTTTCCCATTCAAGAGTAAAACGCGTTGCTAGGTGATAATCTCCGTTGTTATTTGATTTACATTCTAACCATAAACTTTCTAAATCAAAGTGGCGCACTTCGATTATTTTGTGTGCATTCGTTAGCATTTGAATAATACGTTGGATTTGTAAACTACATTCCTCTATATGCACTTCTATATCTTGCTTTTTATATACTTTATCTACTTGAGCTATCATATTTTTTTCGTACTCTTCCATAGGAAGTTGCTCTTCTTGATCTAAGTTTATGATGATATACTCATAGCTCATTAGTATTTCAGAGTACATCACATACAAATCGCGTCTAGAATATTTCATAAAAAATATGAAAATGAAAAAATCTTTCCATGGAGTTACTAGCTCCGTAGGATTTGGGATAAAACTTTTTATAAAATCCCATACTGTTTTTTTTGCAGTATTTTTCATACCTTTTACAGTGAGGATCGATAAATCACGCTTCATTTCATCTAATCGGTAACGAATTTCTAAAACTAATTCAAGAGCCATCACTTCATCCAAATTTTGTTGCCCTTGGTATGGACAAAAACGCGGTAAGCACAGCAGTCTCGAAATTTGATAACGTATTATTTGTAGTTCATCATAAATTCCTTGAATTTGTTTCTTGCTATCGCGCCTTGATAAACGTTTTTTTACGCTTTTACTAATCTTCCATGTACGATAAATGTTATTAATGTACCCAGCTACAAATTCCAAAAGATTATCAAATAAATTAATAAAAGCAATAATTTGTAAACCTATGGTTATTTGGAGTACAGAGATAATAATTTTTGATTGGGCAATTGTTCTTTCCAGTATTCCTGGCTGTCCTGCATCTTCGCTCAATAAAGATTCAAACAGCGGTACTTCAATACCTGCGACCGTTTTTATACTTTTACTTTTTAGCCATAGTAAGAACTTCTTTACTATATTAACAGTGCTTGTAGTTATTTTTTGTAGTGTTAGAAAAATTAGAGTCATTGCCGAGATGGTTGTTGAAACAACAGAAAAAAGTGTGATAGTAAAAATACTAACTACTGCCTTTGGTACAAAAGTAAGCATACCAATGATTGACCGGATTTTACCTTGAGATAAATATTGTTTTTTTTGCGATTTTGATTTAGTCAAATTTGAAGAACGTTCTTTATCAGACTTAGACTTAAAACTCGCTTTTTCCTGATCAAATGTTACATCTTTAGGAGGCTCTATCTCAGACATTACGTCTGGTGGACTAAAAAAAGAAGAAATATCGTCAGTATCAAGTGCGCCTTCATCACTTTCCCAACTCCATTCACTTGTTTCGCCTGTTGGTGAAGCATCTAATGATTGAGAATCTTGAGAAAACAAATCGATTGTTTGTTCACCTTCTTCGGATGCTGTGTCAAATGAACTTGGTTGTAATATATCAAATGGATTTGGTTGTTCTGGATCAAATGATGGATCTGATTGTCCTGGATCAAACGGTGAACTCCCTGCTAGATCAAAGGGTGAACTCTCTGCTGAATCAGGCGAATCTGATTGTCCTGGATCAAACGCTGAACTCCCTACTGAATGAAACGGTGAACTCTCTACTGAATCTGATTGTTCTGGATCAAACGGTGAACTACCCGTCGTACCAAACGGTGAACTACCTGTTGTATCAAATGGACCTGGTTGGTCAGCATCAATAAGACCATATGAGTCGTCATCTACAGGAACGGTCTCATCACCAGTTGCAGAGTCGGCAAAATCTGTTTCGAAATCAGCGCTTTCAATGATGTCAGAATCCATGTCTAAAGGTTCTGTTTGTAGCTCAGTGTCTGATTCTATAAAAGTTTTACCACTGGAATCACTACTGACATCTAAAAGTTCACCTGATGAGTCAATAAAAACATCATCTGATGACTCAAGAACGTAGGAACCGCTATCTTCTTCAAACGTCAGCTCTTCTGTAATTGTTTCTGACGGATATGAAGAATCATCAAAATCAGAAGAAGAAAAGTCAACTGTTGGCACTGTAGTAGAGCTAGAATCTCCACCATCTAAATCATCTATATCGAGTAAGGTTTCAGAAGTATCCTCTTCTACTAAAAGTACTTCGCTGTCTTCCGAAGAATCATCGGGCTCTCCAGATGGAAGAATAATTGTTGGTTCGGTCATTCTTCCTTTTTTGAGGCCATCAATGTCAGACTTTTTGAACTTCATTTTGTCTTCATCGCGAAAAGCTCTAATTTCGCCTTCCGAAACAAGTCTTTTCAGTTCATCTTCTTCCATCTGTAGTTCTTTTAAGACTTTTTCGAAAGAATAATACTGTGAAGAAAGTATTATTTTTAGACCTAATGATTTTTGAACTGCTGCTACCTTTATGCTTTGAATAAAAGATATCGATATATCTCTATTAGGTAGAACATTTGAAGTAAAATTTATAGTTTCAGGATAGTAAGTATTTAAATCAGGTTTCAACATATAAATATTTTTATTGCGATAGGCCGCAGTTACTTTGCCACTGTTCACAAGCTCCAAAATCTCTGCGCTAGGAGAAACCATTTTTACAAATTGTTGACTTTCACAACGAAATTCTAGTAAATCGCAAACTTCATTATAATCAAATATTACCGTTGAGTAACGATATTCGATATGTAAAATTCCTTTGTAAACACATTCGAGAAGCTGATTTTCATTTACAGAAAAACACTTAAGAATACTTTCCAAAGTTGAAACAGCAAATAACGAATCATCAAGATGTTTCGATAGTGTTCGTTGTTTATACAAATTATTCAATCCTTGAAAACCGAGGAATTTGATATTTTGCACAACATGACTTTTGATATTCTCTTTGGTAACTGGATTTTCTGTTTGTAGTAGATTTTTGCAGACTTTGTTTTTTTGTTGTTGTATATGGGAGATACTGATGCGGTTATTTTGTGAAATGTAATGTAAATAAAATGCAGCTTGTTTTTGATAAATTGTCTTATGATCAATGTGATAAAAAAACTTACTTGTTATCTCTCGCCAACGTTTACTATCACCGTGAAAAGCGTCCCACTGTAGTATAGCAAGCAAAAATTGACAGTGTTTTTGTTGTTCTAACAAAGCGCTAACAATTTGCACTAATTTCATGACATACTACCGTTCCTATTCAAGTTAAAAAATCTAAAATAAAAATAACGCTCATACCCGAAGGATTCCAAAGATAGAATCTTCAAGAAGCGAAAACCATTTTTAATAAATCTTTTAGTACCGTGTATTTCATTTTTTGAACTAGGTGCATATTATAGTAGTTACGAAACATAGGAGCAACAATGTTCAAAACGAAAATCCAAGCTAAAAGATTCACAATTAACTTTATGGAGTGCTAGTCCTTGTTAAGTGACTTGACAAAAGTAGTTACCCGTTGAATGCAGGGCTTTATTTTTATAGCGCGGCGCGACGAAGGCGCGCAGCCGTAGCTGCGTAAAAGAGGAGTAACAAAGCTAGAAAATTAAAGAACAAAATGCCAATGGGTAAATACTTTTGGCGGTCACTTAGTTTATTGTAACTTATTCTTTTAGGTTGTTTTGCTCATTTGGAATAATTTGCTGTTTTAAACTATGAATAATTTCTTGTGCAGATAATTTGTATATAACAATATGCCTATTATAGGCATAATTCGCCAAGAATAGAATGCAATTCTTCATCGAAATGGATAATAATCTTTAGGTATTTCTACAAACTCCGAATTTTCAATATGAAGTATTGTAAGAGATGCTAAATTACCTATTTCTTTTGGCAAATTATCCAACTTGTAGTATTGCAATTCCGTAAGAAAAGTTAACTTATGAGAGATATAAGTAAAGTTTTTTAATTTTTTGATCACAATACACAGTCTTATTTTTGTGAATTTGTACTGGTAGTTCAAAAAGCTTTACTATTTTTAATCTGCTGATTGAAAGTCCCTTTTGCAAAAATCAATGTTGTGTAAAAGAAAAGTAAGTATACAAAGCAAATAATTGACTGACCAACGGAAACATCTCCATTGAAAATGCTAATAACCGCACTGACTAACATCACGATTATTGTGATATAACCTAGGTATAATCCGTAAAGTTGATTTTTTGCTAATCCTAATGTAGCAGAAAATATAAGCACAATAGTTATTACTATCATGACATAACTATAATTAGATATTGCTGCGCGTTTTGCGAATTCAGGATAAGCGAATATCATAAGTATAATGAGTTGAGAGATAACAACGAAGCAGTTGAGAATTATCAATTGTAATAAACTTCCTGACGCGTGTTGTTTAGTAAATGTTCTCACTGTGTTACTCATAGCTGCCCAGGTTAATGGCGCTCCAAGAGTAATACAAAGACCTATTTCCCTCATGGCATAGCGAAATACCATACCATCATTTATAACGTGAACGATATGACGTAAAATAATCGCTGCAAAAAACCAGTACACCATAGCAAATCCAGCTCGTGTGTTGGAAAATGTTTTAGCATAATTTTTTGTAATGGCTATTGTAATAAAAATCGTTGCTAGAATAATAGGAATGAGTAATTTAAGATGCACCAAATCAAAATCAAAATCTCTATTAGGACGAAACCAAAATCCAAAAAAGCCATATTTTTTCATAACAGCCCAATTATTCGGTACATGGAAAAATACAGCATGTAGCCACATGATAGGAACTAGAAGAGGGAAGAAAATACAGTTTAATTTCGCGATGGGGTTAAGTATTTTTTTGTGTTTGAGTATGTAGTAACAAATATAAGTTGCTGCAATAAAAATACACATCCATTTTGCAATACTTGCGAGTTCATTTTTCGACATACTTTTACCAAGCATAAACAAAATAAAACCCACAATTCCAGCCCAACAGAAGTCTTTTATGTCGTTTTTCATGATGTATTCCTAAAAAAAGAATTAGGGCGCGTGATCAATTAAAAAGTTGTTTGAAAATTCGTGATTAAGATAATCATAACGCTAACGGTTAAGGCTAATAATTAAGCTTTAAAGAGTTTGTTATTAATTGATAACACATTCGAATAGAAAATTTTTAAGCAACTTTTGTGATCAAAATAAAATTTAAATATCGTTATGTCTTAAATCGATTTATAAGAATATCATCTTTTTTATTGTGACGTCAATATAAAAGCAAAACGAAATCATTATGTTTTTTATTTGTGTTTTTTTTGATTTATTACTCTTGAAATAGGTTTTAAATAAAGAATTAAAAGAAATTGTCCGATCGATATATACAAGTGGACAGTCTATCTTTATTAGATACTATGTCTCAAATAACGATTACAAATAAATGTTGCGATTAGAGCGAAGAATCCAGAAAACACTTTTCAACAAAGTGAAACGTAATTGGCCGTTTTGGACGATTACTTACGAATAACATCTGAAATCTCAGTTGATTTGAATTTTTTTTCGCTAAATTTTAATCAACGTAATAATCTAATCGAAGAAAAACAAAGTCTCAAAGAATGTCGGTCCTATAAGGTGTTTTTGGACAATATCTTATGTTATTACATGACAAATCCTAGTTCTACCTGTATTATTCATACGTAAGACAAACGAAGTAAAAAACAAAGGGGTGTAGCTCAATCAGGCAGAGCAACGGATTCCAAATCCGTGGGTTGTGGGTTCGATTCCTGCCGCCCCTGTAAAAAAGGAGAGGTGGCCGAGTGGCTTAAGGCAATGGTTTTGAAAACCATTGTTCCGAAAGGAACCGCGGGTTCGAATCCCGCCCTCTCCTCCAATATTACAGGGGAGTAGCTCAACCGGATAGAGCGACGGTCTTCGAAACCGTAGGCTGTGGGTTCAAGTCCCTCCTCCCCTACCATATAAGCAGGTGTACCCAAGTGGCTTAAGGGCTGTGATTGCAAACCACATGATCGTAGGTTCGAATCCTACCACCTGCTCTATAAATACAGGGGAGTAGCTCATTTGGATAGAGCGACGGTCTACGAAACCGTAGGTAGTGGGTTCAAGTCCCGCCTCCCCTACCATTATCTAGGAGAGGTGGCTGAGTGGCCAAAAGCGGTGCAGCCTTTTTAAGGAACCACTTCCATATTGGATTCACGGGTTCAAATCCCGTTCTCTCCGTCACAAGCAGGTGTACCCAAGTGGCTGAAGGGGTGTGATTTCAAATCACATATTCGCAGGTTCGAATCCTGCCGCGTGCTTTTAAGCAAGTCGCAAAAAGTTTTTAAGAGCACGCTGCGTGCTCAAAAACTTTTTGCGACTCACTTAAAAGGACGTAGCTCAATCAGGCAGAACGGCGGATCCCAAATCCTTAGGTTATGGCTCGATTCCTGTCACCTCATTTTTTCTTAGGGCGAAGAACCAAGTCGGTCGTATTTTATTTCTAAAAAAGAGTCGGTTTTATTCGCTATCAGGATCTATTTGCTCTAATTTTTCGCTGTTACCCATATTGGCAAAATGATTGCAAATCGCCTCAATTTTATTTTTAGAGATAGCTTCTTGTAAATCGAAATCCGCATAGACGACAAAGGAAAAAAACAATATTCCAAACAAAAAAATTCTATAAACCCTCTTCTCCAATCAAATTTATAAATTTAGATGGATACTGTTACTATCCCTTTGAGATAAGATGCGGTGTGTATTAGAATTTTTTCGGGTCAAATAGTAGAGCTGATAGCAGCCATGAAGTTGGAATCATCGGACGCAAATCGCGGGGAACTAACATTTCTGTTTCGGAACAATCGTTGGCTTGGAGAATTAAATTAGTTGTGCGATATTCCGGTAGTTGCTCGCGAAATTGTTCAAGGTATTGTTTGATAGGAGCGAAATCTAGTTTTCCTTGTAAAGAACCATTTCCCTCGCTGTTTTCAATGATTTTTTGTAAATCATCTCGTGATGTTTCGCCATCAGAACCTAACCCAACAACAACAAGTGAAACTGGTATCTCTGTTGCTAAAAGGACCTCTAACATGTGGTGATCAAGTCCGCGCTTTTCTCCCTCTTTTTTCGTCTGTAAAATATCGCCTCCGGTATCCACACCAATTATACGATCAAAGTTGTATTTTTTGATTTCATCGGCTAATAGTGGTTTTTTATCCTCTAATAGTTTAAAAATTAATGGACATCCTTGGCATCGAGGAACTATGCGATCTACTTTTGTGGTACCGAAAGCATCAGATAGATCATTAGGTACAGACAAGCTTTTTCCCACTTCGAATATATGCTCTGTGATCTGGGTTAAATCACTTTCAGCTACTCTTTTGGTGTTGCCGTATACAATTTTACATTCAGGAGACTCTATTGCTTTTGCAACAGCATAGGCAGAAATAATATCTGCGCCGCCACCTAAACCTACTACTAGTATCTGTTGTCCTTGAATTTCTTTCCAAGAAAGAGGTTTTTCTGTTGCGTACATAACCTTATCCTTTACATGTGAGTCTTCTCTAGTTTAGAGATAATGAGGGTTTTTCGGACTTGTTGACCTGTGTAGCTCTATTTTTTAAAGTTTATTTCTATATTTTTTTAGAGGATTCTAACTTAACTTGGAATCCTCTATTGAATCATTCTTTATATTGCGAATTTCTTGTGATAGAGATTCTTTATTTTAGTCTTTGATCTATAATGGGTATGCTATTAGGAGCCACAACAGTGTAAAACAGGGGTTGGTTACTATGATTAGGAATGATAACTCTTCCATCCACAGTTGTATCGTAGCTAACATGATAGCTAAAATCGTTGGAATATACGGTTACAGTTGCATTTTGTATGTTGCGTTTTGCAGAAGAAAGGTGAAAAATAGTATTGCCTGCTTCATAGGCAATCTCTGTCTGCAAACGCGTTTGTTTTCCATAGCGCGTCATCAATGTGCAATCACCAAAGAGGTTACATTGCTCTGCCATTTTATTGCCTTCAGAATCGTTGTCATCGCCCCATATTTCCATCGCTTTGAGACACCCTGTCAATTCTTGCGCTCCGAATGTGGTAGCGGTATTGTTAATAATCGAGTTAATAGTGGCAGCTTGTTTATCGCACGGTGGTGCCCATGATTCGTTAGTGGAAGCAGCTTCAATAGCAACTGCACCACCATTTTTTTTTCGCAACCACGCTTCGGCAAAGCATTCGTTAAAATTAGCAAATTTACCATTAACACATGCAACACTCCAAATGACCGGATAGGTTTTATTATTTAGCAATTGATAGATATCATTATTATTAAAACCAGAGCTTACCCAACTAGTAGAAGTTCCATGACCAATATAGCAAATAATGCTGCTGCCACCATTAACAGCCTGAGCTACTTGAAAAGGAGCTGCGCCAGGATCATAAACATCGGCAAAGGAAGTAAAACCATTTGCCAACAATCCACCTTTTTCAATAGGAACGTTTTGGGACTTGCTTCCACCATTTTGTAACCATTCAGCTCGTTGCCAATCTTTAAAGAGACCTTCATCGCTAGCAACGCAAATACCTTGCTGTGGCCATTTACCATTAGGTGGCGTTTGTTCGTAATGGATAATTTTTTCGAGTTGCACTTTAATTTCGTCAGCCGTATTGCCCGAAATTCTCGAAATGCATGCCTCAGGATAGTTGTCGTACCCCTTCAAACGGACATATATGCGATCAGCAGCAGCGCCTTCGTATTCTCCTTCAAATGTAGGCATTGGCTGGCAATTTTCGTAATAGCCACTATCGCTAGCATCACCAATTAAAACAACGTAATCAAAACGCGTAGATGGATTATCATACAAGTCTTTTAAGTCATCCTTTATTTCGAAAGATCTATCGCGATCAGAGGTAGTGTGAATCATTACTTCGTAACCTGATTTTTGTTTCCAATTGACCCATGCGGCAATAGTTTGTTGATATTGCTGTGGAGTTACGACTAACAGTTTACGACCTTCGCGAATAGAACTCTGCACCATTTTGTCATACCCCAAAAACGAATTTTCATAAATTTTGTGGTATACTTTGCCTGTATTTATCTTGGGTTGTTGAAGTTTATAACCTTTTTTTACAGCAAACTTTAGTAATATAATTGCACGTTGCAAAATTTTCATTTTTTTCTGTACATGATTGAATTGAACAGGCAGAATACGCATGCGTACTCCATGAACATCACGAAAAATAAATTTTTTGCCAGTTGAGAATTGTTGTGATGGCCAATAGGCGTCATGCTGATAAATCGAGGCAAATTGAAATGCAATGTCCTTGGGATTTACATCTCTTGTAAGATGTCCTTTTGATGGGAGAATAGGAGCACTAAGATCTTTTTCAACCTCTATTTTTGACAATACTTCTAGTGACACCTCGCAATTATCAGGAATACAAATCAGTTTACCTAGTTTGGGAACAAGTGGATAGCCTTTTTCCATCAATACTGAACTACCAGGAATGGTAACTTGTGCACAAGAAACTTGATTCGCGGTAACTTCCTGTTGATAATAACCACCTACCGATATTTCTATTTTCATCTCATTCAAAGTTGCTGTAAGAACTCTTACCTTTATTTGTTCACCAGCCGGTGCTGCTTCACGAATAGCTTGCCATTCAGCGCATATTGTACTCATAATGATAAAAGTTAGAAAAATATACTTTTGCATCAAATTCTCCCTACAAAATAATAACCATCGACTTTTTATCGTTATTGTAACAAATTTATAGGTCGAAAAAGATAAGTTTACAAAGTTTATACAGTGAAAATAAACTTTGCCCTTTCTTATCTTCTATGTACCTTAGCATTACCTTGTATCTGTTACCCACTTGCTGCGAAAATTTTTTCCTATTACTCTAAATTTGTTATTTTCAAACTCTACAACCTCCTGCTCTTCACGGTCATTTAATTCTTTTTTTCTTGATAACTTACATTCATTTTTTTTCTTCGATGTTACGAAGGTAGCAGCTTATAATTGAGATTTTTTATTTGTCTTCAATTTATCTTAAATTTCAAAAAGAGATTTTTGCTATTATTAGCTCTATAGCAAGTAAAATAAGTACCTTATGCATTTCTTGAAAAATCAACAAAAAAAGAATTAAATGACCTTGACCCTTTTTGATAACAGCTTTTTTAACAACTCGCTCTTCTTCTTTAATTCTTAGTACTTCCTGTAATTCCTCTTTTCTAAAGAAATCTCCCCAATACTTTCTCAAACTTAGAAGTGTTTTTTGGCTTTTTCTCTGTTTTCATTGGTATCTTTCAACCACTCTGTACAAAATTCTTTGTTACTAACCTAAATTTGCCATCTTGATTTTCTAATTTTATCATAGCCATAACCTTTATTTTAGTTTTGGAGTTATGGCTATTTTCCTTTTTTAGCACATTTTTTCTACCTTTTTCTTCTTTCACCCTTTATTTCTCAATATTCTTATGCAACGGACTCTAGACTCAGCTGAAGGTGTCGTACATCAAAATAATCTGATTGAGAACCGCATATAACAATCAAAAATAAAAAATTTTAGGAACTTTCATTTACAATCAACCTACTAACATACTGTTAGACCAAAAGTCATGTAAAAGGAAAAATTTAGGAGAGAATCGTGAAAAATTTAGTTATTTTGTGCATTTTAGTAGTTTTAGTTTTCCATTCTGTAAGTGCTCAATCAAACAACGAACAAGTAAATAAGGTCACAACACAATTTTTAAAGTGGAAGCAACATAAAGTACAAAACTATCAGTTTACATTCCATCGAAATTATATGGAAATGCCATTTGAAAAATACGCTCTTCCTAAAAGAATCAATGTTGAGCAAGATAAAGTAGTCAAAGTTACTTTTACCGATTCTAAATTCGATGCCAAGTATGGGAAAGCTCCGGTGCCAAGTGTAAATACGTTGGATGCAGTTTTTGCTTTAGTCGCGAAAGCTATAAAAGAAAAAGCTGACAAAATTGATGTAAAATACGATGCAAAGTATGGATTTCCAAAATCTGTTTTTATTGATTGGGAGACAGATAGAGCAGATGAAGAAGATTCTATTGAAATATTAGATTTTACTCCAACCACAGTAACTGAAGTAAACGTAGAAGGAGTACTTTCAAAGAATTTGTTACTTTGGAAGCAGCAAAAAATACAAAATTACCAGTTTACATTCCATCGAAATTATATGGAAATGCCATTTGAAAAATATGCGCTTCCTAAGAGAGTTAGTGTTAAAAAAGGCAAAGTGGTCAAAGTTACTTTTACCGATTCTAAATTTGATGATAAATATGGAAAAGCTCCAACACCACAGATTAATACTGTAGATGTGACTTTTGCTTTAGTCGCGAAAGCTATAAAAGAAAAAGCTGACAAAATTGATGTAAAATATGATGCAAAGTATGGATTTCCAAAATCTGTTTTTATTGATTGGGATACAGACAGAGCAGATGAAGAAGATTCTATTGAAATATTAGATTTTGTAACGAATAATTGATTTGTAACAACCTAGAAACTAGAGTGTGTTTGCGAACTAATTTTTATTTTGTTAGAGGTTGAAAAGGAGTTTACAAACACGCCCTAATTTTAAAAAAAACTAGTCTGACACGAATATAGCTACACGTTAGGATATTTGTGTCAGACTGGAATGTCATTATTTAAAGCTGAGTTTTGACAGAACCATTTAAAACTTGAACATAGTAAAGAATAAGTTACAATACCAAAGAAATGTAAATGGCCTGACAAAAGTAGTTACCCATTGAATGCAGGGCTTTTATTTTCTAGTGCGGCGAGACGAAGGCGCGCAGCTATAGCTGCGTACTAAGGAGCAACAAAGCTAGGAAATAAAAGAGCAAAATGCCGATGGGTAATTACTTTTGGCGGGTCACTTAGTAAAATGAATCTAATAACTATGGAGTTTTATTGGAGAAAGAAATGTTAATTCGAAATCTTGTTTTAATCGTTTGTTGGTTATTTTTGTTATCAAGTCCAGCTATTTGTTCGCAAGAAATAGAGAGAGACTTAATTCCTAAGGAATTTAAGATCGTTCCATCTTTAGAGGAAAAATACCAACTTCTTCACCTAGGAAGTGTTAGCTGGGCTGTTGACAAAGAACTTAAATTTCAAAATGGCGAACAAAGTAAAAAAATTAAATTGTACTTAACTAAGTACTATACGGTTCATCGATTTTATTCCACTTACGAAGAGGGATTAAAGGTAAACAGAATCGAATGTACCAAGTTAGGACCAGATATTCATGAGATACTTATTGATCGCGTTTTGTCCAATATTGCTAGAGCTATTAGAGTCATGCACGGTGAACCAGGTAGGATAAATAATGTTGATATCTCTAACATAATTCAAATTAGTAAATCTCCTCAGATAGATTTTTATGTAAAAAGAGAGTGCTCTGTTGAACAATTGGCTTTTTTAGTTGAAACCTTGCTGAAGAAGGAAAAACTAAATGCTATCTATACTTTCTGTTTCTTAAAAACAAATGACAATAAACATATGAATTTAAAAGGTAATATTAAGCATATTTTGTTGTTTACGGACTAGTACCAACCAAAAATGGTGTCAGATTGGAATGTCGTTCTTCGTCAAACGCAAATAGTTATTTCGTTACATTTCTAATTCTTGGTACTGTTCGCCAAAAAATTATTGCTCTTACTGATTACAAAGCTGGATTATGTGGTTACTCTTTACGAAAATCTATTCATCCAGCAGGTACTAGCAATTCTTTCTGGTATTTGTCACCTTTTTCGCAATTCTTTTTCCAAACCAATAAATCTAAATCTATTAAGTTTGACTCCTTTTCCACAATTCTTTTTGGTATTTGTCAGTTTGGCACCTTTTCTATCATATTAAAAAGGAAAAAAACGAGAAAAAGCGAAATGATTGCTTTGTGGTGCTAGAAACTTACAATATGGGTAAACCAAGATGAAATTATTCAAGTTACCGTTCAAATTTTACCTATTTACATCGAGTGCAAAGTTTGTTTTTCATATACCCAAAAGAATATTTTCGCAATCGGTTAAAATGGTTTATCTCTGTAAGTGGATAAAGTAAATTGATTTGTATTTAGTTTTTACGCTGACTAACAACGGCTAACCATGGTTGCCTTTCTCTTGGTTGTCCACTGGGTCGATAGTAATGGTGAATGATTTCAAAGCCTGCTTTGTTGAGGTAATTTTTGCTGGTTTCATATTCCATGTAGTGACCATATCGTTGTTCTTGCCATCCTTCTGCATTACCTCTTGGATTTGAAGAAAAGAGTACTCCATTAGGTCGCAAGGTTTGGTGTAAATCACACAGAACTCTGTGCAGCTCTTGGCTTGGTATATGAAACAATGAAGCGTTGGCAAAAATACCATCAAAAGAGCTTTTGTTAAGATTCAGTTTTAAAAAGCTCTGGTGTAAAACAGGGCAATTAGTGTATTTTTGCGCAATTAAACAAAACTCTTTGCTCCCATCTAGTCCAGTAGGATTATGTCCTAGGGATTTAAAAGTATAAACATCCCTACCTGGGCCACATCCCAAATCCAAAATATCTAAAGTTTTATTTTTTGGCATAGCTTGTAAAAAAGCTTCTATATTTTGGCTTACGTCGTGATCTTTGGTCCCCAACCAAAATGATTTTGCATGGTAATCGTAATGTCCGATTGTATACTTTTCTATTTCGTCTAGACTCTTTTGTGATTTTTGCTTTGACATAAATGTTTCCTCAAATAGGCTTCTTCTTATTCTGATGTCAGATTTAATTTTTGGATCTCGAAGCTCTAATTAATACAAGTGGTATTTTGAAAATGCTAGCTTATCATATCGGCACGATAGAACAGATAATTACTTATCTATCCTATCTACTTACCATTGGATTTGTACGACGATGAGAATGATGAAATATATCGTATCTTTTACTTGGTTTTCAAAGCAACATAAATTTTTTATTCATCGTTATTATACGAATTGATCCTTTTTAGTGAATACAAAGAAAAAAAGGTCAGAGTTGAATATTATTTAATATCGAAATTTTAGGCTCACTGAATTGCAAAAATTTAATAATAGAGTTGCTTGTTAAGAACGCGAAAGATTGTCTTGAATCCACCCCTGCATTACTTCGTCAATAACCATAAAAACTTTAGTTGGGGGTTTTATGAGAGCTATTATTTCTGGCGTATCGTCAAAGAATACATCAGCTTTTATTTGCTCGATTACGTGCGCTTTCCATTCACTTAAATTTTGGTCTTTTTTGCGCCCTAACTCGGAATCATTGGGTATGATAATTCTATCATAACGTACCTGGCAATCTTGAAGAGCTAGTTGTGCTTCCTCTAGACTATCTCTGCAAGTAACAATGATAATTTCTGCTTTCATAAGGCGGGTAAAAAGAGAAAAGAATTCGGGAGCATGGGTAATTGTATGATTTATATCTATAGCAATTCGCATTTAAATGACTCCTACATAAATGAAAAAACTCAAAAAATGTATTATTAAGTATACTGTATTGAACAAGATTGTGCAAATTGCTGGAAATTCAAAAAAAAGGACAGAGCTTTTCAAAAAAGAGGTCAGACGAAATTTTACAATTACTGTATTGAGAACTTGTAACAGGAATGATGGTATACTTTTAAAAAAAGTGTCAGACGAAATTTGAGCTTTCCAGTAATGCCGTTTCGCATTCTCTTAAATAATCATTAGGTTTATTGACTACTAGAAGAATTTTGACTCGCGAATATGGGAGAAATAAGTTCTAAAGAAATGCTGATTATTCAATTCTTGTCCAATGATCAGGTATCTTGTCGGGCCATAAAATTGAATCGCAACTATCAGGTCCAATAAAGAGCTTTTCCTGCAAATAGTTGTTTTATTTTGTGTATATAGCGCAGACACTCTACAAAGCGTTCTTTTTCTTTGCCTTCAATTAATATTCCTTCTCTATAGCAGATAACATCTAAATCTATGAGCGTTTTTTTATCGTCTACCCAGTCAAATATAAATTGGAAAAAGAATGGATGAGACTCGTGATCTACCTTGTGAGTAGAGGAAAGAGTTAGAATGTCTCCATCAAGAAAACAATCAAGATCTTCTTTTCCTAATATATATCCTCCGCTAAACTCATTATTTTTAACTTGAGAAGTATATTCTTCTATTTTTTCAATGAACACAGAACGCGAAATATGCGGAATAATACATTCGAAGAAACACACAGCATCCTTCATATCTTCGATGAGACAAGCACTTTCTTTTTCGATTATATCGATTTGTGATGCATTAAGAACCACAGCAATCTCCATTTTTTATGTTGTTTGAATTGTTTTATTGTGAACTTTGTATGCGTTGCTATTCACTTTGTTTCCAATTGTGCAAACACTGTTTGCACAATCGATAGATGAGGTAAATTTATTTTACTAATTCTCTATTTCAAACTTTATTAATAAGTTAATCTGTCCGCGAAGGCTTGGCATTTTCTTTTTTTATTAAAAACGTAATTTTTTCAATTTGCCAAGAAGAGAATGTAGTGCTTTGGTTGGGAGATGTAAATTGGGATTATCTTCCAGATAAAGTTCTTTAAGGTTTTGTAAATGTTTTAATTCTTCAGGTAGATTGGTCATCTGATTCATCGCTAAATCTAAGTAATTGAGATTTCGCAATTGCCCAATTTCTCTTGGTATCACTTTAAGAAGATTGTTTCCCAAATCCAGCGCTTCAAGATGCGTCATTTTCCATAATTCATCTGGTAATGAAGTAATTTTATTGCCACCTACTCGTAAATCTTTGAGTGTAGATAGTTGCGCAATATTCCCAGATAATTTCGAGATTTGATTATAGTAAATATATAGTTCTTCAAGATTTTGAAGTTGATGAATTTCTTTTGGAATAGTGGCAAATTTATTCCAGCCTAAATATAATTCTCGAAGTTTGGAGAGGCTAGTAAATTCTCGCGGCAATGTCGTTAACTGATTTCTGCCCAAATACAAATAAACAAGGTTTCTAAGTCTACCGATTTGTTGTGGTAATTGAGTGATTTTATTGTTGCCAATATGTAGGTGTGATAAATTATGGAGATTACAAATTTCCAGTGGAAATGTAGTTAGGTTGAAGTCACATAAATTCAGTTCTTGACTTCGATTTTTTTTAACGGCTTCAATTCTTTTTCGTATTTGTGATTTCATTTCTGGCTTTCTAGCATATGTCTAATAAAAAACAATTGCCAAACCGAAATGAGATGCCTAAGAATATTAATTTATAAAGACATACTCAATGTTTGGCACATTTACTGCTTTGTATGTCTTGTACACACGCTAGATTGTCAAGTTGGTTGTATTTTTTTAGTAATAAGTTGCGATTATGTATAAATATAATAATTAGCTTAACCCAAGTTGCGACCTATAAAAGTTGTCGTATAGTCTGGTATAATTACTCTTACAAATTCGATGTGCGCGGTTCGAATCTCGTGAGACGCAATCGTGGCACATGGCACGAAGTAAGGGTAATGCAATGAATTTTAATCATGAAAAATTAGATGTATATCAAGTATCACTAGAATATACAAAAGAAACATTTAATGTGATGGAGAAAATGCCATCAGGTTACAGCTATTTAAAGGATCAGCTAAAAAGAGCATCGCCTTGAGTCCCTCTTAATATAGCAGAAGGCAATGCCAAATTTAGCAAAGAAGAGAAAGCAAGGTTTTTCTCTATAGCAAGAGCATCAGCAAATAAATGTAGTGCAGTATTTGATGTTGCCAAGATAGCCCAAATAATAGACTCAAAAGAAAAAGAGAAAATCAAAAAACTACTCTATCGAATAATTTGTATGCTTTCAAAGTTAATAGTCTAATTTTCGCACATGGAATATCGATCCACGACCACGAACCTCAAAAATCGAATTGCACACATCGTTTTTTTATACTGTTATAACGACTCTTCTCTTAAAGTAGGAAAAATAAGAAGGAGAAAGTCATGGAAAAAGAAATTATAATTGTTTTCTGTATATGTAATGAGATAACACAAGCACTCAAGATTGTAGAAGATCCTCAAGTTAAAATGACTAATTCAGAAATTATGACAACAGCATTAGTTTCTATGCTCTACTTTTCTGGCAACTTTGAAAAAGGACGAAACTTTTTAGTCAGATCACTTCTTTTTTTCCAAAGAAAATTCATGCTGTTACCTCTTATGGATTTGAGTTAAAAGTTGTCCTTTTTGTTCTCGCTTTCACTTTTTCTTGTTATTTTTAGGTCGCAACTTAAGTTAGCTTATCAGATTGTATTGATTTTAAAAAGAAGAAATTTTGTAAGAAAATATCCTAGCCTTGAAACAAAAATTTTAGGTACGTTTTTTAAAAGGATAATTATTTCACTCGAAGTAAATTTTTAGGTTTATAGTTTTGTAATAAAAGAAGTGTCAATAGCCCTGGATTTCTAAATCCAGGGCTATTATTTCAATATTAGTTACCGTCTAGTGACCAGTGAGGTGCATCACTTACTAGTTTTAATACTTCGTAAGTTTTACCAATGTTTGTAGTGTAACCGTTAGCGTGTTTTATCTAAAAAAGGAGTCAAGCTTTTTTGGAAACGCACTGAAACTTTTTTGGAAGATTTCGTGTACAGTTAATATAACGTTAGTTGCCAAGTACAGAAAACATATCTGAAAAATTACTGTTAGGTCTACGTATATGGTCAACATGTAGATCTAAAAATAAAAATTGCATTACTTGTCCATTTTCATGATTATGAGAATCCCCTAAATCATCCCCGACAATAGGCGTTGTTGTTGTATCTTCTGCTGGACGAAAAATACCAGGGTACACACTCTGTTCTTTATTTAAACGTCCAGCATAACTAATAGGTCCTGATGTAGTACCTGAATCAGGAGCATTAGCTAGACTCTTAGTAAAACGTCCGCTTCTTCCTTCTTGAATTTCACATTCTCTATTGGTATCCGCAGTACTTGGACACAAATATACAGTAGGTTCAAGAAGTATTCTTTCTCTGTATAATTCTGCAATAAAACCTTGTCCATTGCGCTGAGGATAGTAAACTTGTTTTCCCAAGTCTAAGAGATACACAGCCAAGCCTTTGCCTATTTGTGATAAATTTGGTTTACAGCGTCCCCGAGCATCTGTTTTTTCGCTTACTTGGTTCAATGCTGGTAATAGCATAGCTACTAAAACGCTTAACATGATTATAATCGCAAGAATTTCAACAAGTGTAAATCCGTTATTTTTTTTCATATTTTCTCCTTTACCGTAATGATAAAGTCGACAGTTTTTAGAGTTAGCAAATTTAAAATTAGAACAAAAATAATATTGCAGTAGTATATTTAATTTTTCTCTGGAAATCTGTCGACGAATAAAATTGTAATGGATGTGTTTGCTAATTACTAATGCAGAAAATAGATCGCGTTAAAATAAGAAATTCATTCTTTGACCGTCATTGATTATGAGAGTTTCTATTTTTATAATCTTATAACAAATTGACTGAATTTGCTTGAAATAAATTTTGAGGTTTATAGATTTGTAATAAAAGAAGAAAATTAGGTGTGTTAATAGCCCTGGAGTTAAAACTCCAGGACCATATATCAATATTAGCGACCGTTTCGCGACCAGTGAGGTGCATCGCTTGCTAGTTTTAATACTCCATAAGTTTTACCAACACTCCACAACGTTCTGTTAGAAGCTCCCGAACGTGGAGATCCTATCGAAACTGTGCGACCGTTAGCGTCTTTTATCTTTAGTGTGCCACTCCAAGTAACGGACATGTCAATAGCATCGCCACGGATGTGATTTGAGGACAGAGCTGGACGATAAACAATTCCGTAAGAACTGACCATTGCTCTTGCTGCTGAGACAGACTTACTTGTCGAGCCGTGCCACCACTCAATATTTACTCCTGATTTTGCAGGAACGCTGCGCGGGTTGTAGCCTTCTTTGGCAATACGATAAGCCCAGTGCATTAGGAATGCTCTTTGTGGTGGGCGTAGAGTGTTCGAAATAGAAACATTCGCGCCTGCGCTTCTTAGAGCATTGTAGAAACGAGTCATATTACCGCGAAATGGATCTTTTAGGTCTTTGATTTGACGGCTTGGTGGGAAAAATTTAACCCAGTGTGATCCACTTAGACTTTTTGATGGGGAACCACTACCACCTGATAGGCCCAAAGATCCCCATACTGTTTCTCCAGAACCAACTGCGCGCGAAGAACTATTTGATTTATAGCCAGACTTGCTTACTGTATAACTGTAAGTACCAGGAGATACTTGAAAGCGAAAAATTCCGTCGCTGCCTGTGGTTTGTTTTGTGCCACTACTTAAGGTAACTGTTGCACCGCCAAGACGCGCACTAGATCCTTTATTACTGTCGTAAACAGCTCCTATTAAAGTACCTGTTGCTGCACTGTCTAGTTGCTCTGTCTCGCCACCGCGCGCTATGTGATTTGCCACATCGCGACGAATTTGTGGAAGAATATCGTATAGACCTCTTCCTGGACAAAGTGTACTTGAAAAATCTTTATGTCCGTAAATACTGTTAGAGCTGATTCCGTATTTGTCGCACAACCATGCCAAAGTACTAATCATTGCCTTGTAGCCATTTGGATGTACATTTTCCATATCGTAGTCACCGATAAGGTTTACACCAACATTATTAGTATTGGCACCACCTGTGTGCGCACCAATAACATTTTCTGGACGTCCTTGATAAATAACCGTTGACCCAGAACTATAAGTACCAATAAGAAAATGGTAGCCAATGTCAGACCAACCGTTGTTATCCATATGATAGTTTTGGATACCACGGATAGTAGATGAGCCCTTGAAATTAGAAGCTAGGGGACGATAAGTGTGGTGGATTGTAAGTTTGCGTGGACTGTGGTAACTATAGCCTTTTTTAGGTTGACGCGCTCCCCAATCACTACGAGAAATGATACTTGGTTTGCGAACACCGCGACTTTGCTGTTGTACAATTGTTTCTTCTTGTAACATCATAGGAACAACATAGTCGTAGCTAATTTGTACTTCGTGCAATTTAGGAGAGTGTCCATCAGCACTACGAGTAAATACTACGCGGTAACGATAAGTGTCATGTGAATTATCAAAGTGAATATCACCTTCTGAATTTTGCACGGCGCGCCATTCACTCCAATTGTAACTGTTATCTCTTGCACTTACTTCAAATTGTAGAGAGGCACCTTCTGGTACATCAGCATAAAAGTTAACAGAAATAGCATTGAAATAAGTACGTGCTGTGATCTCTGCAGAAGTAAGAGTTCCTTCATTTTCTTCTATAAGTGCCATAAAGCTCTTTATCGAAGCTACACCTTCACATTCACAGCGTGTCATTTTTTCTGAAGTAAAGCGATCTGTGTATTGTAGATCCATGTGTGCAAATGTAAATCCAATACACAACAGTAAAAAAATAAATTGTCTCATTAAGACCTCCGTTTTTTACAAAAAACTAAAATTAAAAACAAAGCGTTTCCGCGCTCTATTTAACAAAATTTGCTATTTTTTGCTCGATGATTTCACCTATACGCAGTAAATTTTCGGTAGTGGATGATGCTATGTGTGGCGTCGCTAAACAGCCTGTTGTTTCAACCAGAGTTCTGTCTTCAGGAGGTTCTTTCTCCCAAACATCAGCGGCATATCCTGCAATATGTCCCGAATTAAGCGCTTCACAAACGTCTTTTTCGACAATACATTCACCGCGACCAGTATTGATTACGTAGACACCCTTTTTCATTTTTTTGATTGACTCGCTGTTCACGAGACCACGCGATTCATCATTTAGTGGTGTATGAAGACTAATAAAATCAGATTGCGTTAGCACTTCTTCTAGTGACTTCATTTGCGCATATTCGCAAGTAGCAGCTGTTCTTTTATAAGCAATGACATTCATCGAAAAAGCCGCTGCTCTTTTCGCTAGTTCTTTTGCAATACGTCCGTATCCAACTAGTCCCAAAGTTTTGTTACACAACTCTGTTCTCTTACACTGTTTTTTTAACCACTCTCCTGCAACCATACCATTATGCGCTTTTGTTAAACGGCAAGGCATGGCAATCATCATTGCAAACGCCATTTCTGCAACAGCAATACTAGAAGCTTCCGGAGTATTGTCGACACGAATGCCTTTTTGTTTAGCATAATCAAGATCGACATTGTCAAGCCCTACACCTCCGCGAATAATCATTTTCAACTCTGGGGCTTTATCGATCCACTCTTTTGTGCTTTTTGTTTTGCTGCGAATAAGAGCAATATTGGCTTCGGCTAGACGTTCTTTATCAGAAAAAACTTCGCCGTATTTGGCTAATTTTTCAGGTAATGAGGAATCAAAGGCATCACAAATCAATATTTTCATATATTACTCCTATAGTTTTTCAACTAACTCTTTTGGTATAGAAATATCAACAACTTCGATATTTCCTGTTACACTTGGTCCGTCTTTATCAAAAAAACCTCGTTTAGGCAGCGCAAAAGTAATCGTTATTTTCGCTGGCAGTACTTCACCGAGAATTTCACCACTGTTGCAATCTAGTCCTGAGGGAGTATCAATAGCAATTGTTTTCTTTCGCCACGATTTAATTTCACTTATGATCTCAAGCATATTTCCTGTGATTTTACGACAAAGACCGGTTCCAAATATGGCGTCTACAAGGTAATCGCAATTTTGCAGTGTGTTGTTATGCTCATGTAAATCTTGTGCGCTACTTACTTCAGTAATGGGGATTTTCATATTGTGTAATATGCGTAAATTAATACCTGGATCACTGTTAGTAGCTATCTCATTTACTTTGCCTAAAAAAAACACATGGACTTGCACATTGTTATTGTGTAAGTGACGTGCGATTACAAAACCATCTCCGCCATTATTGCCTTTTCCGCAAAAAATAGCAACGTTTTTTTGCGTCGCGATTTCTTTTAAAATAATGCGCGTGGCACCTACACCAGCGTTCTCCATTAGAACAATACTTGGAATTTGATACTCCTCTATGGCAACGCGATCTAGTTCTCTTACTTGTTCTTTTGTATACGCTTTCATAGAACTTAATCTTTCAAATCTTCAGGGTAGAATACTGGATCATGAGGTATACTTCCGCGTGGTGAACGAAAATACATAAAAGGTGTATAATACAGTAAGTTAGAAACGCGAGAAGTATATATATCGGCATAGCGCTCGACCTGGCGTGTAAACTTACTTTTGTCATTTCCTGTACGCATCAAATAGCTCCAGTTATTATTAAAGCGCTTGCTATCGCGTACATTTAATTCGCCAATTTGAACGTCTAACTCGTGTAAATCGTCACGAAGCCCACGTAGTTGTGCTTTTATCATTGCAGGATCTTCTTTTACCTTACTCGCGTACTTATTCTCGCGACGTTGTAAAATAAGTTGGTAATGCCTTATCTGTGCTTCCAGTTCTTCTTTTTCTTGCATCATTTTACGTATTTGACGATGATCTGCTCGCGCGTTTTCAATTGCCTCAAGCTCCTGCTCAAGTTCACGAATAATAAGGGCTGTTCGCCAACGAAGCACGTCTTTTGAAATACTTACATCGCAAAATAAATGATCACCAACGTAGAGAATTTGTTCTCCAGACACGCCTAGATATCTTTCGATCATCGCCGCATTACCACCAAGATAACAACCTTTCTTTTTAATTTCTCCAATAACAGGCTGTAAAAGGCCGTCTTCATCGACAATTTCAAACATTGGGGGCTTATCAACGAAAAAACTAGGTTTTCGCGCCGAAACAACAATGAGATCAAATAGATCTCTCCAGTCCATCCCTTTTGGTAAATAACGATCGCAGATGTACGACATCATAAACTTACTATATATCCAGCCAGAATTTGTGATAAGTAACAATTTCTTTCCGGCATGTTTTTGATCAAGAAGCGTTAGTGGCAAATCTGGATCTAATTCTACAAATTTCTCAGGATTTGCCATGATTTCATTTTTAAGCTCGCCTTCTAAATGCGCTTGATCTAGAACTGTACGAATGCGAAGAGCTAGATCATGATAACCAATGATCCCCGATATTTTCCCACGATCAAGTAGGTCAACAAGTTGCGAAAATATACACGCTTCAGAAATAGAAAATAATGTATTGAGAAAAGCATAGCGTGTGTCTGCCAGATCGATAATCGTGCGGCTGTACACTTCACGCATTTTTTCGAAATCCAAACGATGGGTCCCATGGTAAGCAGCTTTAACATAACCAAAGCGATTTACTTTTACGATATTACCTAATTCTCTATCGATGACAAGACCACGAATAAAGATACTAGGATCAAAAACCAGATCTTCAACAGGCCAGCCATCTCTTTCTAGGTATTTTTTTATGTATTCGTATGCTAAACCTTCCCAAGCATCCACTTTATAATGGACGAGAGTGTAGTCCATGTCGTACCCAATAACAGGTATTGCACGAAGATTGAGAGTTCTGTTACAAAAAATTCCTCGTGTGTGTGGTATTTTTATCATTATTATTTCCTAGATAAATTACAAAAAGCTTCAACAAATGACGAAAGCGCAGCAGTGGAGTTTTGAAAATACAATTGTGGCTCAATGAGTTCTAATTCAACTAGATGTAGTTTGTGCTCATATCTTATCATATCAACACGCGCATACAATTGTATAGGAATCGACTCTATTACTTTTGTAGCCTGCTCTAAGTCAGCTGCTTCTGGTTTTACCAACAAAACACTACCACCATGTTCTTCTTGAACGCGAAAATCGTTTTTTTGAGGGCGTTTAATTATAGCATGACTAAATTGACCGCCAAAAAACATAAATGACCACTCACCTTCGCTAACAACACTTTCGCAAAAAGGTTGCGCCATATAAAAAACAGGTAAATCTGGTATCTCTATCTTTTGATTTTCTTCGACCAAGTAGGTATGGTAAGCTCCTGCACTGATTGTTGGTTTAATCACTACTTTATTTGTTTTCCATAGCGAAAACAGTGTACGTCTTTCTTGTTGTGAAGCTATTATTTTTGTAGGAATTACAGGAATCCCTTTTTGTTGTAGATCAATCAAATAATTTTTATTTGTATTCCATCTTACAATGTCGAGTGTGTTAAATAAACGACATCCGCTATCTGCTATTTCTTGTAAAACACCAAGAAATAAGTCACTCTGCAAATAGTAATCCCATGTAGTACGTATTACAACACACTCATAAGAACTCCAATTTGTTTTTTGACTCCAAATAACAATGTCTACATCAATATTTTTTTTCGCTAACAATTTTATAAGAGCGAGTTCTTCGTCAATCATATTTGGAAGATCTTCACATGTTAAAAATGCACATTTCAATTTTTTCTACCTTTAATGTATATAAAAATTATCTATAGTTTTCATATATTTTGTTTACCCATAAAATTTTAGACATATGCTCATCGCGAAATCTTTGCAAGTCATCGGGAATTTGCAAAGGCCATTTAAGTCCATAACCTTGAGGTTGGTAAATAGGAGCCAGTAATGCAGCGACGGTGAGATCTGCGCGACTAAAACTGTTTCCCACCATAAAGTCGCGGTTTTCAAGATGGCTGCCAACCTTGTCTATAGCTTTGATAAGTTGCTTTTTTGATTCCAAACCTGTTTCGTCATTAATATTCATACGCTGACGCATAACTTTACGAACCTTGGGAAACATAACAGAAAAAATTGTTTTTTTTATCGGTGAGACTCCTGACGATAACATCGGAGCAACAATATTTTTATGTTTAAGTAAATGAGCGTAAAAATAACGGCGTAAATTGATTCCAATCTGCTCATCAGCATATTTTTCCCAGCTGCGTACTTCATCTAATTTATCAGAAAGAAGAGAATGTTTTGGATATTTTTCGTCTAAATAATCGAGAATGCTACTAGAATTTTGAATAACCTTACCTTCATCAACAAGAATAGGAAGATGAGTTTGAGAAACCATCTTACGCGTCGTTAAAGTATGTAAACCAGGTACAAGATTCACAAGTTCATAATCCAATTTTTTATAGTCTAGGGCCCATCTAATTTTTTCACAATAATGCGAAATAGCAAATTGGTAAAGTTTCATTGTTATTCTCCTATCAATTTCCACTAAATTACTTGATTTGTATAACACAAGACTTGACACCTCCAACCCCAACGATATTAATGCATTGCGCACGGTGTTTGTCAATAATAAAAATGTGTTGACCTATTTTAGGCCAGCAAGTTGAAGGGGTATTATTATTTGATTCTAATTTTTTAATCTTTTTCAATCTTTCTGCTACATAGATCACATATCGTTAAAAAAAACAAAATTAGAACCATTATAAAAATAAAAGTGAATGAAAAGAACCAAATTGGTTCTACTACACATATTGGGTAATTTGTGGCAAAATAAATGTGGATTTTTCCCATGCCTGTATCATGGTTGTATTTTTTTACTTGTATGCCAAAACATCTGCCTTTTAATGAAAAAGATAGATCATGAGTTGTTTGAGGGATAGGACCTAGGCCAGGAAGAGCCAATATTTTTACTGAGAAAATTAAAAAAGTTATAATAATTATATTTTTCATAACAAAGTTCCTTGAAAAATGCGTTTATGTTAGCCGCTTCCGAGCCCAATCCCCAAGTTTTTACTTGAGAAGAATTTTTCAATCTTTGGATGTTACATAATTAAGTGGGAAAAGAATCAATAAGAAATTCTTTGCCACAGTTACAAAATACTTGATTTGTGTAATGTAATCATTTATTCTTGCGATACAACAACTCTTTTAAAAGGAAAATTCATGGAACGAGTTTACACAATTTTATATAAATCACACCAGCATTGGCGCTATATGATATTTATGTTTGCTGCTATTGCTATTGTATCTCTTGTTATTGGGCTTTTTAGCCAAAAAAAATGGCGTCCTTTAGGACGTGTTAGTTCGTTATTATTTGTGATCATGATCGACATCCAGGTTCTCATTGGTTTAGCTTTATGGTTTGTGGGAGAACGTTGGAAAGGTGCTGATCCTGAAAGAAGCTGGGAGCATCCTACAATAATGCTACTTGCTGTAGCACTTGTACATATTGGTTCTGTAAAAGCCAAAAAAGGTGAAAAAGACGATCTTGTTCGTTATAAAACTATGTTGAATTTTGCTTTTGCAGCTATGGTAGTGGTGTTATTTGGCGTTTATAAAATTACTAAAGGTCTTCCTTAAGAATGGGGTTAGCTTTTTGTTCTAAAAGTACAATATTTAGTTGTTCTTTGTACTCTATAGGGCGTGTTAACACGCCCTAACTTAAATTTTTATAAAAGGAGAGTATTGCATGGACGAAACGAAGCCATTTCCAAAACAAGTTCCACGATCTATTTCTCCTAGCGCAGAAATCCAAAATTTTATTATCACTAATAATCATCAGTTAGGTAAGTATAAACTAGGGCCACTGCTTGGTCAAGGAGGCATGGGTGTTATTTATCAAGCGCAAGATCTCGAGACAAAGAGAGTTGTTGCCGTTAAAATTCTTTTGGATAAAAATAGCAATACTGTACAAAAACTCCTTGATGAAGCCTCGTGTATGGCACAGTTGGAACACGCAAATATCGTACGTTTCTATGAAATAAATTACGAACCTCGTCCTTTTTTTGTTATGGAGTATGTTGAAGGCATAGCTTTATCAAAATTGTTACAAAATCGCGAAGCGCTTAAAGAAAAAAATATTATTGATATACTAATTTTGCTATGCCAAGCACTGTCTTACGCTCATAAAAAGAATATTTTACACCGAGATATTAAGCCTCAGAATATTATTATAACCGAAGAATTAGTGCCTAAAATTACCGATTTTGGTTTAGCACGTTCGCGTTCTACAGGTAATTTGACAACCCACGGAATTTTCCAAGGAACGCCAAACTATGTAGCTCCAGAACAAATAGCAGGAAAAACTTCTGTGAAGAGCGAAGTTTACTCTTTAGGAGCGACAATGTATGAAATGTTGACATCACGTCCTCCTTTTCAAGGAGACTCAAATTACAATGTGCTTTTTCAAGTTGCCAATCACCGTCCTATACGTCCGCGCGAAATTGATCCAACAATTTCACCGTATTTAGAAGCTATTTGTTTAAAATGTTTAGAAAAAGAATCAAAAAAACGTTATCGAAATTGCAAAGAGTTTTTTACCGACCTGCAAAATTTAGAAAATGGCCGACCAATTACTGCGAAAAAGTATACTAGCTGGGACGCTTTTCGCAACTTTTTTGTGCGCAATCGCGTTTTTTGTATATCGGTTACTATTGTGTTATTTTTGTTTACGGCATTTTTTTCAATCATTCTCTTTCAAAATCGCCAACTGAATAAAAAAAATTACGATTACAAAGTAAAAAGTATAATGCTTCTTGCACAAATGGGTAAGACAGAAAAAGCGATTGAAGAACTACAAAGTACTTTTTCTAAAAAAAGTATTCAGATAAACGATATATCAGCAAGAGTTTATTACTTGGGAGGCGATTATAACAAAGCTCTTCTTTATATTAATCGTGCAATGAAACAAAATCTTAACTCATATGAATTTTATATTCGCCGCGGAAAGATTTTCGAAAAAATGAAAGACTATGTTCAAGCAATAGAAAATTTTGAAAGGGCTGGTTCTATACAAAACAATGTTTCCGAATATTTAATTCTCAAGGGCCAAGCGTATACAAAATTAAAACAATTTCCACAAGCAGTTCGCGAGTATACCAGTGCCATTGAAAAATTTTCTCCTAACTATTTTTTCCATATGTTGCGGGGACATGCTTATTTTTCACAGAAGAATTTTCTAAAAGCACTTCAAGATTTTAACACTGCTATTAAATTGAATCCGCAAGACTATGAAAGTAGTGAAACGCGTGCCGATATATACCTTTTACAAGGCAATTATCAGGAAGCGCTTAGCGACTACAACAAAGTAGTTGCAAATAATAAAGCAAGTGCACGTACTTATATACAACGCGGAGCTTTGTTTCGACGGTTGAGAAATTACGAACGCGCGATAGCTGATTACAATATGGCGCAAAAATTAAATCCCGTTATTGTAGATGTATATAACAATCGCTCGAATGTTTATCTTGATAAAGAGGATTTGCCATCAGCGATGCGCGATGCACAAATATGTATACTTTTAAAACCTAATAACGCTAAATATCGCATTCAATTATCTCGCATTTTGAATCGTGCAAAACGTTACCAACTAGCGCTAGATAATATAGAACGCTTAGAAATGCGAATTAAAAATATCCCAGAAATACACGAAGTAAAAGGCATGATATTGTACAATTTACAAAATTATAAACAGGCACTTGCAAGCTTTAGAACTGCTCAAAAATTAGGATCACAAAGTAAAGATATTTCCCGATTTATTTCACTCACCCTACAAAAAATAGCAGCTAAAAAATAAAGGTATATGATGAAAAATAAAACTTTTGTTGTCGATCAAAGAAAACATCGAGTGAAAAAGCAAATTGGCGAAGGTTCACATGCTACAGTGTGGCTAGCAGAAGCAATTTTTTACCCCCACGATGCTATTACTATTAAAACAACAAAAGATGATCCTGTTGCTCAAGAAAGAATCAAGAATGAAATTTTATTTCTTAAAGAAGTAAATCATCCAAGAATACCACAAATGTTGGCTTTTGACCAAGAAAACTACAAGTGGTTTGCTATGCCTCATTTACGTAATATCCATATTTCACTGCCAGATAAAGGACGAATTGCAGAATACGATATTAGCAATTTAGATTTGCAAACAGGCTACCCATCCCATGCTAAAAACATACCTTTAAAATACCGCGAAAATTTAGCAATCAACATAGTTGAAGATATTGTAAGTGTAGTTGACTATATTTCTAGCACAGGAGCTGTGCATGCAGATATTAGTCCTGGAAATATAATGGAGTCGCGCGGTTCACTTATTCATAAACACTACTTACTCTCTGACTGGGGAGCAACAGTTGCAGTTGACAAAAGTAATGAAGAAGCATTTGGAAGCCTTCATTTCATCGCTCCTGAGAGATTCATGGATCATACGGAATCTAAATCGGATTTATATTCCTTAGGAGCTGTAGCATTTTATATCCTAACAGGAACTATCCCCTATCCTGGAACAAGTGGAGAAGAATACTATCTAAATACAGCCATTTACGATGGTGTTAGCCCTGTTGATATTGAAAAAGATATATCACCCTCTTTGGGAAAATTGATTGCGAAATTGATTCGCAAAGAACCAAAAGATAGACCTTCTGCTGAAGAAGCCTTACGTAAAATTCAAAAAATGAAACAAAAACACTAAAACAAACGTTTAAATACGGAGAATAAATGCGCAAAGTTAATAAACAATCGTTACAAAAACTTAAGGCCAACACCGAATACTGCGAGTGTACTTTTTCTTTAAATAAAGATTACAGTTATAAAATTCAAAATTCTTACTTTCACAACTGTAACTTTGAAAACGATGTATCTTTTGAAAAGATAAAAGATTGTAAATTTATAGATTGTAGTTTTTCTGGTAAATTTGAACTTGATTTATCTAAAACAAGATTAAAAAAAATACCTGATGATGTATTTGATATTTCGTCTCTCACCCACTTAAATTTAAGTCGGAATAAATTAACTGAACTCCCTGCCGCAATAGAAAAGCTTTCGTCTCTGACGCATCTCTATCTAGCAAACAATCAATTGAAATCTATACCAGTAGAAATAGGCGAGCTTTCATCTCTTACCTATTTAGATTTAGTTAACAACAAATTGACTGATGTACCAGCAGAAATAGGTAAGTTTTCATTTCTTGCTTATTTAGATTTAGCTAGTAATCAATTAGAAAATATACCAGTCGAAATAAGTGGCCTTACATCTCTTACTTATTTAGGTTTGGGTAGTAACAAATTAACAACTATACCAAGCGAGATAGGAAAAATATTATCTCTTGCAGAGTTAAATTTAGAAAAAAATCAACTGGAGAATATTCCGAGCGAAATAGGAAAAATATTATCGCTTGCTAAGCTAAATTTAAACAATAACAATCTCACAAGCATACCTGCTGAATTAGGGAAATTGTTGTTTTTAGCAGAACTAAATTTAGGAAGTAACAAATTAACAACTGTGCCCGTTGAAATAGGTAGAACTTCTTCGATCACTACTTTGAATTTGAGTAAAAATGAATTGACTGATTTACCTGAAATAGGCGAAAACTCATCTCTAACAGTACTTGATTTGAGCAAAAATAATCTAACAACTATATCCACAAGAGTAAAACAATTTTCATCTCTTATAGTGCTCGATTTAAGTAATAATAAAATAGAGAGTTTACCTGCCGAAATAGGCAAACTTCATGCTCTTACTAAGCTTCGTCTACGCAATAACAAGCTAGAAAGCATGCCAGCCGAAATAAGTAACCTTCTCTCACTTACAAAAATGCGTATGAGAGGCAATCCATTATCAGAAAAACAGCAAAAATTAATTAAAGAATATTTGCCTGAATGTAATATAAAATTTAAGTAGGTGATGATCAAATGGGAAAATCGAATAAAAAACGAGCAAAAAAATCTTCTAAAAAACAATCAAATACATTGACGTTTAGTGTGACGTTTGTTGCATGGCTTTTCTTTTTTGTATTAGGGATATTTTTTGTATATAAAGTTGGAAATATGCTTTATAAACAGCATTTGTCTTTTAGTGTTAATAACACAGTTCCTATTACTGTTTTGAGTTCAGAAGTGAAAGAAAGCTATCCGCTAAATAAGTTTGGGGAGAAAAATATTCATAACCCTTCTTATTCTCCTGTGATTCATTACAGTTATAACCTAGAAGGAAAACTGTATAAATCTAAGCAGATTTTGCCGGATGTAGACACGACGGATATGCGACGAGAAATTGTAGAGAAATTGATAAATACATTTCCTGTAGGAAAAACATCTACAGCGTACTGTTCAACACAAAATCCGCAAAAAGCTTTCTTAGTAAAAATAGTCGACCCATATCCATATATGTTTTGGCTTGGGCTACTTTTGCCAATGCATTTAGTTGTATTATTCCTTTTTCCTGTCCTTGCAATACGTTGGCCCAATTGCAACGAATTCAGTGTCACTTTAAGTAGTCGATTGATAAGATTTTTCATAACATTGTTGTGGTATATTTCGGGTATAGTTGTAGAGGTTCATGAATGCTATCTTGCTCAATATTCTGTGTATTCTGATTTTCAAGGCGCTGTTACTCGAATATCCATTCTGTCTATTGTGGCTCTCGTGGTTTTTATTCCATGGCTAAGATTTATTTTGGTACAAGCAAAACAAAAATAAAGCGAATATACCAACATTTAGGGCGTGTCATCATTCAATACAGATAAAAATATAACGGATTCATTTAATGATACGCCAGTATTGAGTCCGAGCCCGTTTGCGAGCCCGCGCCCGAAAACTTTTTGAGAGCGACAGAAAGTGATTCATTGGTTCAATACTAGTTTTTTGCGATGGAAAAAGAAACTTTGCTTCTTTGATAAATTGTTAGTGAAAGTTTCGCAAACGGGCTCGGGCTCGAAAAAACACAATATTTTGAATGATGACACGCCCTGGTATCATCAATCTTGACAAAATTAATCTACTTTGAGAAGATAAAATTCGCACACGCCCTAAGGCAAAACTTGATATTTAGACAGAATCAATAATCTTCTCTTGAGTAGACCGGACAAATAAACGCCAAAGGTTTCTCAAAACCGTTGTTAGACAGGTCAAAAATCTCTGGGAAAGCGTAGAGAAATCAGAGCTCCGAGCTCGTATACCAGGTAGCAAAGGGTCCCCAGAGAACAACACTCAGTGAGAAAGGTATTTCATTCATAAGATAAGGAATAAAAAATGTCAGTTCTCACAGTAGGAATAGATGTAAGCCAAGACAAATTGGATGTCGCAATAATAAATAAAAGTCAGGATAAGCCAACAGATCTTGGAACATTCTCCAACGCAAACAAAGGTCATAAAAAGTTATTAAAACAGTTAAAGAACATAATAAAAAAACATGAGTTAGAAAAAATACGAGTAGTAATAGAGCCAAGCGGTGGATATGAGCAACCAATAGCAAGATTTGCTCTCGACCACGAATGGACTGTAAACATGGTCAACCCATTTAAAGTAAGAAAGTGGGCTGAATCAGAAGGCATAAGAGCCAAAACAGATCGCATGGATGCAAGATTACTTGCTAATTTTGCTATTGCAAAAGGCACTTTACCACAGTGGCAACCTCAAGAAGAACACATTGCTCAACTTGACGAAATGCTCAAACGTAAAGAAGAGTTACAGCAATCCCTTTTACGTGAAAAAAATCGCCTTAATGCTTTACTTCTCAAACTAAAGTTCGAAGGTTCTGCCCTTGCTAGTATCAAAAGATCTATTGAATGGATTCAAGATGAAATCAGACGCCTTGAGAATGACATCAACAACCACATTGGGAAGCATACTGACTTAAAAGAACAAGTCAAAAAGCTCAAAAAAACTCCTGGCGTTGGTGATAAAAATTCTCTTTACTTTCTTGTTCTGTTTCATCGTTGGACTTCTCTTACTCAAGGTCTTGGTTCTGCAAAGCAACTTACTTCTTATGTTGGTCTTGATCCAGTTCCTCGATCTAGTGGTTCTAGCATTAAATGCCACGAAGCTATTTCTCGTAAAGGTAATCCTTCTTTACGTAAAATGCTGTATCTTGGAGCTCTCGGAGCTGTTTACGGAACTACAAAAGGTCCTCTTCGCACCTTTTTTAATCGTCTTGTTTCTCGTGGCAAGCACAAGAAGCTTGCTCTTATTGCTTGCGCTCGTAAAATTCTTATTTGGGCTTGGACTACTTTTCATAAAAATACGTCTTTTGATCCTTTAAAATTTACTTCTTAACCTTATTTTTTATAGCTTCTTTACTGTTCTTTGAAAATTTTAATTTTACTGAGTTTTTGACTTGTCTCGATGAGAGAAATCTAATACAATTACTCTCTAAAAGGGACATTCTAATAGCTCCCTGCTACAAATGGTAATTGAATATCATATCTTTGTAGCCATAGGGGTAATGCCCATTGAGATCGCTCTAAATTTACGACTGCTTTTTGGTGCGCGACAATAGCATTTATCTCATTGACTTTTGCTTCTGTTAAACTTTTCTCTGTATTTTGTAAACGGTACAATGAGATTACTCCAGCACGATATTTCTTTTTTTGAATAGTAATCTGCCTTTCTGCTATTTCGCGCGTTTTTTCTGCAGTAGTGATTCGGCGTCTAGATGTTGCAAGAGACCGAATATTATTGCGTATTTCAAAAATAACGCGATTTTCTAAATCTTGGTATTCCACGAGTAGTCGTTTCTTTTGCAAAATATTTTTTTGATAGCGATTATTAGCAATTCTATTGCCAATAGGAACTTCAAGAGAGAGTTGTACGCCCCAAGAAACTTGATCGATATTATATATTTGTTCGAGAGCTGCTGCATGCTCATTGTCTTGGCCTTGGAGTCCAACGTTAACAGTCAAATCCAATTTAGGGAGTAATTGATTTTTTCGAAAAGCTATATTAATGTCGGCATTCTTTAGGTTAATTCGCCCCTGTTTTATATCCATACGATGGTTAATGGCATATTTTATTGTTTCTTCAAAATTTATATTGTTCTTACGGAGATTAGGTATTTCAATAGGAAGTAAACGAATATTTTCATAATAATTTAAATCTGAAGGTTGAATAATACTTTTTAATCTATCTTCAGAATAAATAACATTTCTCTCCGCGACAACTAAGTTATCTTGTTTTTCGGCAATATCTCGTTCTGCATCAAGTAAGTCTATCGCTGGTATAGCTCCTGCTTTTACCTGCATTTTTGTAATATCGTAAAAGCGATGCGAAAGTTTCAAAGCTTCTTTTTGTAAACGCACATTTTCGATAGCATTTACTAAGTCTAAATATGTCAATTGCACTTCCGCAAAAATGTTGAGAATCTTATTTGTGTGTTGGTATTTCGCAATTTTCAAATTATTTTGTGCTACTCGGTAGTTTGCAGTATTTGGATCGATGCCAAAATTTCTGAGCAGTGATTGGGTGATTCTTAATTCGGTTTCGTAATTAAAAACTGAATCATTTTCCTCATTATCGAAAGCATTTTTTAAATAATTGAAATTTTGAAAAATACCGATAGAACCGCCAAACTGATGCCTTTTCATAACTCCACCACTATAAACAATAGCTTCTGTATCTTTTTCGAATACATCTTGAATAACAATATCATTGAGTTGAAATTGCTGTACAACGGCATCGGTACTATTTTCATAAGCAAAATCAAAAGTAATAACGGGGTCAAATGCTCCCTGAGTAATAGCAATATCTTTCTGAGCAATAAGTGGTTCAAAGCTTTTAATTTTTATACCTAAGTTATGATTAAGAGCTCTTGCTAGACAATTGTGGATTGTTATTTCTTGTTGTTGCTGTTGCGCACATAGTATTGTATTTACAAAGAAAAATAGTGCTGCGAAGTAAAGTTTTGCATTCATGAGGTTTCCTTTAGCACAAGTCAGGTTTTAGATTAGTTTATTATTGATAAGAATCATCATCGTTTTGATGGAAATTATCAAAATAGTGCTTAAAAATGCATTAAGAACACTTATAGTTATGATATCTGCGATATCAACATCAATACATCATGTTAAATGCAAAGCTTGTGCCATATCGAAGTAAAATTTGAATGTTAGAGTTGAATTTCTTTGTGAAAAATCCGAATAAAATTTAGTGGTGTTTTAAAATTTTAGTATATGTTAGGAAGGAAATTCCTTATGGAGATTACATTTGTTGCAGAAGATGGAGAAGATCTAGTAGGACAAATAGATTATCGGGAACCTGAATATCAGGGAATTGTGTTTGTCATTCCAGGAGCTTTCGCTACTGATAGATACGGTTCTCCACTTGGTTTTCCAGCACTCAAAAATTTTTATGTGCCACTGAAGGAAAAGATTATATCTCAAACAAATTTTGCCTTTTTCAATTATGATCGTCGCAAAACGGGTAAAAGCACTCATGAGAATTTATCAACGCCTGTAGAAAATGATGTTTTCTGTATCTATAGGCAAATTGTAAATCTATTTCCAAATCAGCAAATTGTTTTGCTAGGACAAAGTTATGGAGCTGGAACAATAAAAAAATATTTTCGCTACTTTTATGAAATACAACCTCCCAAAGGTATTTTGTTACTGTCTTCGTTAGGAAAATTAACTGATGATATACTCGAAAGTCAAATTCCAGTTCACGTTATTGTCGGTGAAAATGATGATTATGGAGGTATGATTATCAAAGAGAATTTTCACGGCTATAATGACTCACTCATTAGTTACGATTACTTAGAGGCTACTGATCATCTTTTGTGTAAATACCAAAAAACAGGTATGCGTAGTATGTCTATTTTAGCTTTAGAGTCTATCGCTAAATGGTTAAAGAATTTACCATGATTTAAAATTCTATAGAAATCTTTGGGAATAGTGATTCTATTTTAATTTGTTGCTCTCTACTAGCTAAGTTATTTTTAAAATCCAAACTGATTATATTTGATTCTGCTAATTCTTTGGGTAATTCTTTTAATTGGTTATTGTTTAAAAATAGATAATCTATTTGTACTTTCTTCAATTCAATTGGAATAGATTTTAGTTGATTATTTCCTAACTCTAATATGTCAATTTCCGTTATTTTTGTTATTTCTAAAGGAAATTGCTTAAATTGATTTTTTGATAGATCAAGTCGGAATAAACGCTTGAATTTTGTACAACTACTAGGCAAATTGTGCAGTAGATTCTTTGCTAAGAAAAGCTCTTCTAAGTTAGGTAATTTTCCTAAATTTTCAGGCAAAAATGTTAAGCTATTATTTTCAAAACATAAACTTTTTAAATTTTGCAATTGAATTATTTCTTTTGGAATACTCTCTATACTGCTATCTGAAAAACTTAGGTTAACTAGCGATTTCAATTCTAGAATAGCAAGAGAAAAATGTTTTAACTGACTAGAACTTACATATAAGGTTATGAGTTTTTTTAATTTTGCTATTTGCTGCGGAATATTAGATATATTTGTTTTATCTAAGTTTAAAAAAATCAAATCTTGTAGAGATCCAATTTTTTCTGAAACAGAAATTAGGGGATTGTTTCCTAAAGATAAAGTTTGAAGTTTTTTCAATTGGTAGATTTCTTCTGGCAGAGATCTTAATCGGTTGTAAGACAAATTAAGATACTCTAGTTCTTGTAATTTCCCTATTTCTTTCGGTATGGATCGAATCTCATTATTCGATAAATCTAACGATCTTAGTCTTTTTAAATCAAAAATCTTTTGCGGAATAGAAGTTAAGTTTTTTGTTGAAAAAGAAAGGCTAAATCTTTTTTGCGTATTTTTAAAGTACTGGGCTTCACTTACTTCAATTTCACGAAAATCCCAATTTCGTACACTCCAAACTACTCCTTCGTAAGAGGCTTCTTGATCTATAACAACAGCGTAGACACTAAACACTTTTTCAAAAGAAAAAGTGCATATATCATAATAGGGACTGTATCTTTTTATAATATTATTTCTTGCGTAAAGAAACATTATCGCGATTAAAGCAATCGTTAGCATTGTTAGTTTCAAGGTAATAAGCAAAATTCGCAATTGCCAACGAGGTTTCTGTTTCCGAGGTTCGCTATCCATTTTAAATCCTTCTAATCAACTATCTCTTATTACAAATCTATTCAATTTATTATCTGGAACAAAAGCGATTTCGCACTTTGTACAGTATACACCTTCGGTAAATTGTTGGCTACTGCCAATAAGTTCTGACTCGACGACACTATCAATACTGAGGTTGGCAAATATCGATCCTACTCTTTCGCCTCGAGCGGGATTAAGCATCACCAGTTTTTTTCTTAAATGCTGCATTGAATGGCATTTAGGACATTGTGGTGCTATTGTGTTTATAAAAAAAGAAAGATGTGCACTCCCTTTTTGGGGAGCTTCGATGTTGACGAACTTTTGTATTTCTACAGAATTGACAAAGTAATGATTGCCACCAAAAATACAATGGTCACCATTTTCTGTACTTTCTATATAAAAACGACATGTTCTAAGCTTTTCGTGTAATTCCGTACTAAACACATCAAACTCCTCAACATTGCGACTGAAAGTCATAACATATATAAAAAAAGTAATGTTGCGATTTTGTTGATTTAGTTTATGAATAAGCCCAATCACAGACTCTGTTTGTTGAAAATATTTCACTTTTTTTCTCCTACACAAGAGTAAAACATTACATAGTCGTTCTTTAAAAGATTGTTTTATGAGTAATTGCAGAAATGAGCGTATCGGAATACTTTTTGGGTAGTAAAAATCGAAGTGAGGTAAATTATTTTATTTTGGAAAGTTACTGACAAATATTATTGTTTTTTCAGATTCAACGAAAACTAGAATACCTAGAACTAGCTACGAATTATTCTACAACCTCAGTATACAGATATTGTTTTGTATACTGAGGTTTCAATTGGAAATAAGTGTTACTTACTCCACACAGCTTCGAGTTGTTTCATTCCGCCCCACTGAGAGAATAGACGTTGTCCTGCTTCGCGGATTTCATCTCGTGTTCTCAATCGGCCATTGCCATTTCCCGATCCAGGAAAAACAACAAAAACAATACCACTACTAATTCCGCCTTTTTTAGGACTAGAATTAATTCCTAAATCTTCTGCCAAAGCAATCGATCCTTCTCCAATGTGATTCCTTGGACCAACATCTGCGTACATTGCGTAGGCAACTTTATTACTTCGTGTATTAATTACAGCAGCGATGTCACCTATCTTTGCTCCCATAGATTTTCTAGCAGGGAGAACATAAAATGGTATTGTGCTCGCATTGACATATCTTCTTGGATCGTATATGCTTTTTTGCGAAGAGAACATTGCTGTTTGCGATACATAATAGCCTGGAGCAGGGTCTGTGGATTTTTGAATTACAGGAACACCATTTTTGGTGACAATGCCCCACCAATTTCCAGGATGTCCAGCATTTGCTAGATAATCTAATCCTTTTCCTTTTTGACGATGATATGCTTTTGGAGCTCCGTCTGCATCTACAGACATACCACTTCCCCAAAAGAAGCCATTTTTACCAGGTACTTTCCATATTGTTTTTCCAGCGGCACTGCCGTGAACTACTTTTTTATTAACAACGCTACGCGCAACTTTGAATTCTCCAGAAATAATTCTTTCAGCAGCCATGTGTAGAACAGTTTCACTTTGCCAGTAAGAATGTCCACTAACAAAATCTGCAGCATTTGTATTGCTTACTTTAGTAACAACATCTTCCGTTGATGCGCCAACAAGCCCCATCGCGTCTTTTTCTGCGCGAAGAATTTGAGTAAAAAGTTGTTGCTCAAATTCATTTTTTGATCTTGAATTTTTTGTTTCTAGGCTATGCATATATTGCAATTTCTCATCCATAGACATTGCAATGAAATCTTGTGAGCCAGGGATATTCTGCCAATTGTCATTGCGCCCAAAAAGCCAATACCACAAAGCATAAGTGTATTTCAAGGTGTAATCATTTTTAGAGTAATAAACAAAATTATGAGGAGCAAAAATATTCGTTCCTTTAAAACTAGTAAGGAACACATTATTGTGCACTGCAGGGGCAAAAAAATTACAATATCCCCAGTTAATATAACGCGCACTATTGTTGTTTAGAGAGCTAAGAACAACTCTTGCTCCTAAACTGTGAGAAATAATATGGATTTTGTTATTACTTCCACCATACCAATTTGTCATTGTTGCAAGAACATGAGTCAAGTAATCACCCGCTTTATTTGCATGTTTCATGCCTTTGCCAAAATCAATGGAAATATTTACTGGCCAGTGAAAACCAACATAATTGACATGCCCAAGTTTGCTTTTTAAAACGGGATAAACCGAATTAAAGGTTCTTTTTGCGCTGCTAAATGTATTGTTAAAACCATGAACAAGAACAACAGTATCAACACTCGCATCGAAATTTTGTTGCAGTTGCTGTAGTGGAATTTCTTGAGGAGAAGATAAGAAACTATCATTGCCGTTATTACAATTTAAAATGGTCAAATCGTTTGTTTGCTGTGTAAAAGCAGTAACTGAAAATAAAAATACTACTACAGTGAAAATAAACTTCATAAATAACCTCCGACGTAAATTAAATTTTGTAGAGCTGTAGAAACACAGTTTCTTTTGAAATTTTACCAGTTTTATAAAAAAATCGCAAGTAATTCAATAAGTCCAATTTTTAATCTCAGACCTCGTTACAACAGTGTTTTCACCAATGGTAAAATTTTTATAATCGCCGTACTCATTCAAGGCGCTATAAAAACTTTTTTCGCATCCTGGTAGCATTTGTTCATGAAGTTCAATAACAATAGTACTAATGCACTTAATCCAAGCAGTATTTTGAGAAAAAACCGACTTCTCTGCACCTTCAATATCTATTTTAAAGAGATCCACTCTTGGCCATTTTCGATATTGCAAAATCTCTGGTACAGTGATGCTCTCTATTTTAGAACTTTGTGTTTCTGACACGCGAAACGCATATTTACTGTCTTGAGGGTTGTCTATTTGTAAAAATGTTTTTGTATACCACAAAGCCTGAGAGAGAATAGTAATTTGCGAATAATCTTTAGTGTTTTCTCGTAAAATAGCAATGTTCGAACTCTCAGGTTCAATACAGATAATCTCAGCTTGAGGATAACAGTTCGCGAAAAACAAAGCTGCATAACCGACATTCGCTCCAGCGTCGATAATAAACCGCGGAGTGTTCGCTAAATCAAACTTATACTCCTCAATAATGAAAATTTTTTCGAAAGTAGGAATATCAGAAGTGCGTGGGCGAATAGCTACTTTTTTACTAATCGCAGGTACAAAAACATATAAGTTCTTTTTAGAAATGAGTAAGCGCAAAATCACAAAGCAGGCGTTAGCAAACCCAAGTTTTCTAAAATACTTACTTTTAATCCAAAATTTATCAAAATTACGCTTACTATTGCGTAATATCTTTTTGATCCTTGGTGGTAATATTTTTTTGTATTGCAATGCATTAATCCAAGCAGTTAAGTGAGTCGCAAAAAGTTTTTGAGCACGTTTTAAGTCAACATAGAATTTGAGTATTAGAGCAAGGACAACCTGAAAGGCACATAGCTGTAGCTATGTAACCGAAGGTTCGACACCGCTATGATGCTCAAAGGCAAGCTGCGTGCTTTTGAAAACTTTTGCAACTCGCTTAATAAAATAAAATACAAGTAAAGAAAGAGAAACTATAAGTAAAATATATACTTACAATTCATTTTCATATTAGCAAACCAGTACTTCTTTGTACAAAAAAATTTGTTTCGATAATTTTTTCAACGTATCAACAATTTTATCCGTATAGAATATAGCGTAGCGACATACTCTATGATAAACTAAATTGTTTGTTCGCAATTTGAAGCTTATTTTGGTTGTTTACTTCAGAGGAGAAATAATGGAATTAATAGATCAAATTACGGTGTATCACAACGATGAACCACGTTTTATCCAGTTATACCAAGGAGATTTGACGAAAATCTCAAAAGAAGACGCGGTTGATATTCTCGTGGTTTCTGCTTTCCCTGGTTCGTATGCACCTGTTACCGGAACGCTTATTGGAGCCTTAGATGAAAAGGGTGTTTGGGTTGGAGCTTTAGCAGCAGACAAAGAAGCAGATCTCCGCGATTCGTTTTCATGTTGGCTTTCCAAAAAAATTACCTCTACACGTAAAAATGCTGAAATAAATTTTGAACGTATTATGTGTTTTGAACCCAAAGGAGATAGGGAACAAGTTCCCGAAGTAGTTGGTGATATTTTTCAAAGTCTTATTGCATTTTTGAGCAATAGTGATTCCTTAAAAAATGTTGCAATGCCCCTTGTCGGTACGGGAAATCAGCAAGCTGATCTAGATTCTGTACTACCAGCACTTATAGAAGCTGCAGCGCATTGGCTTAGCTTAGGTCTACCAGTGGAACATTTAAAAATTGCTGCGTATAGCCAGGGTAGTGTCAACCAGGCTATGGAAATTTTCCCGCAAATCAAACAAAAATATCACCAGCAAACATTGTCCAATGAAAAAGTCGTTAAAGACGACTACAAGTATGATATTTTTATTAGCTATTCACATCAAAACACCAAAGAAGCGAACCTTTTAGTGTCATTTCTCAAAGAACTAGACAGCAAAATTCGCATATTTATTGACCGCAAGGAGTTGAATGTTGGTTGTGCATGGCAACAACAAATTTATGATGCACTCGATTCTTGTCATAAGGTTATTGCGCTATATTCTCATGATTATCTCAATTCAAAGGTGTGCAAAGAAGAGTTTAACATTGCCTTGTACCGCGACCGCGATACAACGGAAAACCTACTTTTTCCTATTTATCTCTATAGCACAGATCTTCCTACATACATGAAAGTTCTACAATATTTAGATTGCCGCGAAGGTGAGAACGCTAAACTACACAATGCTTGTAAAGAGATTCTCGCAAATAATTCAAAAGAAAACTCTCTGCAAGAAAGCATTCCTAGGCAAACTAAAGAAGATCTGTATTCTATGGTACGCGAATTACAGTCGCAAATGCTTACAGCAAACAAAAAATTAAAAGAGATGGAAAATAAATTAAACGCATTATCTCAAAATTCTACCGAAAAATCCTAGGAGATTTTACATGAAGCTGATGGATAGCATTACTGTTTACCACAATTCCCAACCGCGATATATAGAACTATATCACGGTGATTTAACAGAACTTTCAGAAGAAGATGCTGCGGATATGCTTGTTGTTTCAGCATTTCCGGGAATGTACGCACCTTCTACAGGAACCCTAATAGGTGCTCTCAATAAAAAAAATGTTTCTGTTGGTAGACTTGCTCTTGACAAAGAAGTGGATCTTCGCGAATCTTTTTCTTGTTGGATTTCAAAAGAAATATCACAAGAGCGCTGTTCGGTTAATTTCAAGAGAATTTTGTGCTTTGAACCACGAAAAAACCGAACGCAAATTGCAGAAGTAATTGGTGATATTTTCCAAAGCCTTATTGCGTTCTTGAGTGACAGTACACAAGAAAGAAATGTGGCAATGCCTTTAGTTTCCACTGGTAAGCGCCGGGCACCGGTTTCTTCAGTGTTACCTTCTTTAATAGAAGCGGCGGCGCATTGGCTATCGTTAGGGTTACCGGTAAAACATTTAAAAATAGCCGCTTATAGCCCGCAAGATATAGCAGAAGTAGAAAAGATATTCCCTAGTCTTAAAGCTAAGTATGATCAATTTACGCAGCCAAAAACGGCATCTGATACCTCTGAACACGAATATGATATTTTTATTAGTTATTGTCATGAAAATGCACAGCAAGCTAACCAGATAGTTTCTTTCTTAAAAAAGTTAGATGACGGTTTAAGCATTTTTATTGATAAACGTGAACTTAATGTAGGATGTGCTTGGCAGCAGCAAATTTATGATGCTTTAGATTCATGTCGTAAAATCATCGCGATTTATTCTGATGACTATCTCAACTCAAAGGTTTGTAAAGAAGAGTTTAATATTGCCTTGTATCGCGATCGTGATACCGAAGAAAATATACTTTTTCCTATCTATCTTTATACTACCGCGTTGCCAACATATATGAAAGTTGTACAGTATATCGATTGTCGTGAAGCAGACCAGGGTAAACTAGAAGAAGCGTGTGCCGAAATTATCGCAGAACTCAAAGGGAGTAAACTACGGCAAGTACGTAAACAAATCACTTATAAAGACGAACAAAAACGCACTAACAATGAAATCATTGCGCTGTTAAAAAAATTGCAAACGCAAGTTGATCAAACAAGTGAGCGTTTATCAAAACTAGAACAGCAAATGGCGGACATTACTCGCGATAAAAACTAGTGGATGTAGGGGGTAGGTTGATTATTTCGCAGATAATTATCTGCGAAATAATCAGTTAAAAAGTCTTACTATTTTTTTTTAGCGTATTTTACGCCACAACCGTAAGATTTTGTGCTAGCAGGAACTTCACCTTTTTTGTCACCCAAAACAACATCTAGAGTTTCAGCAACAAAGTTTTGTGCTTTAGCAACATCTGCAGATTTTGCAGAACGAATACTATCAATAGCACCTTTGTATAAGAAAGCGCCTTTAGCAGAAACAACAAACATATGAGGAGTTGTTTTTGCTCCGTATGCTTTACCAACAGCACCATCAGCATCAATCAAGTATGCCGTTGGAGCAGCGCCAAGTTTTTTCATTGCTTCTTTGATTTTGTCAGAAGGCATGTGACCTTGGTTACCTGGAGCAGAAGAACAAATCGAAAGCCAAACAACACCTTTTTTGGTGTATTTCTCTTGAAGTTTTTGCATATTTTTTACAGATTCATTGTAGTGTTTTACAACGAAAGGACATCTATAGTTTGTCCACTCAAGAACAACAACTTTGCCTTTAAAATCAGCAAGTGAATGTTTCTTGCCATCTGCATCTGTTAAAGTGAAGTTAGGAGCCATTTCTCCAGCAAAAAGTGCAACACTAAAGATGCAAAGCAATAAAATACTAAGTTTTTTCATTGGTATTCCTTTCAAAATACTTTAGAGATGTTAATTTTCGAGTTTAACTCGATTGAGCGAAGTATACAGTTTATTTTTGCATTGTAAAGTTAAAATTGTGTTAAATTTGGTTCATCTAATGTAGCATTAATCAATTAAAGTGCGTCGACATTTGTCTTTCTTGTTATATGAATTTTTTAGAGATTAGCTTCGTTACTTTCTACTGCACAGCGCTTTCAAAGTATCTCGCTACTCCTTAAAACAACTGACCTTATGCAAATCCTAAATGTCAACACGTCTTAACATAAGTTTGCGAGTAAATAATTTGAAGTCAAGTAATTTATTACAAAAAATGGATATATTATACAATACCAGATTCACGGTAAATACAAATGATAGTGGAGAGAAACAATACCAGAAGTTGGTATTTGCTGTTCGTAAACGCATGCGCAAAAATTTTTCGCTTATGGAACAGGCTCTTCAAGTTATTGATAACAGTAATATTGTTGTTCGTTTCTTACATCCAATTAGCGATTACCACTGTTATTTGTTTTCTTTGCTAAAAGTGTGTAGCAAAAAACACGATTTATCACTAGAAGAAGTTCAACGTTTAGAACCGATAGAAATAGAAATTATAGATAAGTCAATTGTCGTTTATAGTTTACGTCGCGCTAACTTTGACAAGAGTTGTCATAAAAAGCCTTGGCGTTTGGCAAAATCAAAAATGAAATATCACACAATTTACGATTACTCTTCGTTTGTAGCTGAAATTTATGTTGATTATTGTTTAAACTATTTTGCAAAGCAGCATTGCGATTTAATGCCATACTTAGTTGCGAAAAATTGTGTGATAGTTCACCAAAACCGTATTAAAGTCAATCTACCAGTAGATAGTGATTTTGCTCACGATTTAAAAAAAGTTATCTCGCGTTATTGGGGAAATGAGGTAATCCAAAACTATACGCGAAACATCAATAAATACAAAAATGTTTTTTACGCGCGTGTTTTAAATAATTTTGATAAGTGGTTTGTAACAAAAGAAATTATACGACATTTGCAGTATGTGAAAGTCAAAAAACGTGTGGAAGATGATCGATCAACCTATGCGCGCGTTTTCGAAACAAAAAAGAATATTCGCAAAAAAACTCTTGCGGTAATGAAGGATAACGCTTTCTTGAATTTTTATGGATATGTCGAACTGGATAATAGCACAGATCTCGAATATTTTTCTGTATTAGAAAAACACCTAATGGAACTCCATAACTACTTCACACTTCCTGTAGCTGTGGATCATTCTTTACGGGTAAAAAAACTAGGAAAGCACAAAGCCGATGGACTGTACTTTCCTAGTGAAAAAGCAACTATTTTCGCAATAGATCACCCCGAATCATTTGCACATGAACTAGCACATCAAATAGATTATACTCACGGCGAACAAAAATCTTTGCTAAGTGAAACCGCTTCTTTTCGTCATGTTGTTGATTTATATATAGACTTAGTGACAGCGCAAATACAAAATCTACCTGCAAATTCAACCTTGAGAAAGAGATGGTTTAGTCGCCATAAATATAATTGCGATTATTACTGTCAAAATACCGAAATATTTGCACGAGCGTTCGAAATTTTTCTATACCACGAAAACATACGTAGTCCACTTGTCGAATGTCATTTTCGCGATAAAAGTTTATACCCTCATGATCCTTACTTTGTTTCTACTATACGCGAATATATTTATTCTTCAGTATGCCCACTTATTTCTTTGCAATAGCCTCTTTTACTTTATCAATAGCAACAACACAAGCATTAGAAAGAGCTACTTCTCCTAACTTACGGCCAATATCAACCCAATCATCTTCGTCATTGTAAAAGTCGCCGTAAACGGCTGGGGCATCAACAGGAGACATTGCTTTTTCTTCTAAACGAAAAGTGGTGATTGGATTTCCTGATTCTACTTCGTAGACAGTTACTGACATTGTAACAACACATTCCGCTGTTCGCGTGCGAAAAGCATTTCCTGTGAGCAAAAATGATTTTCCCTGTGAAAGTGGAAACACCACTAAATTTGGTAGAAATAATAAGGTCATATCAAAAGGTATGGTTAGAGCGGATGTTGTATTGCGTCCCAAATCGCGAATGTGAAAACGATTCACTTCCCCTACAATTAAGTAATCACTCGTTTCTAATGATTTTTCTAGCATTTTTTCTAGTGAATCACCAATAAGTTCTGTTGGTGGATTGATAATTTCTTTGAATTGACCTGACTCTTTGAGGGTGTATGCCAAACGACTTCGTACATCTCCCATTGGAATATGCACCTCTTTCATTCCCGCAATCGGTTCAAAATCTTTGATCATCTTCGTACCTTCGGTTACCAAAGGTGAATTTTGTTCTTTTCTGGGCCAAAAAGAAAAACGATTGTCGATAAACAACCCTACTGTAATCGCATTATCCATTTTACTTGTTTGTTTTGGAATAACTTTCACTGGAGTTGTTGTTACTGGAGCATATTGACAACTTGCAATACATATTGCGACTGCTAAAAGTAAATACTGCATATTACTACCTTTCCTACTCTGAAAACGCGCAACGAAAGCCCAGCCAGTTTTTGCGCGAAGACTTCGGTTCCATAAAACGAACTTGATCCCAAAGCATTCTCTTTAAATACTTCGAATTTAAAATAAAATTACCACCTTTACGCATGGCTTTGTCTTTTTCAGTATTCTTAACCCATTCAGAAACATTTCCTGCCATATCATGTATACCAAAAAAACTAACATCTTGTGGCCAATTTGCCACTTCTTTTATCTTTTTTGGCCAACTCACATCGCCATTTTCTCCCCAAGGATATTTACGCAACACTTTTTTATTCCACAGGGCTGCCGCAACCCATTCAGCTTCAGAAAGAAGTCGTTTTTTGTAAAAATTGGAGTAGTTAGTTGCTTCTTCATAGCTTACAAACACAACTGGTTTATTACGCCATGAATCTTGTTGCTTTGGTTTCCAGCGCAGTGGTGCTTTTGCACCAGATGATTGTAAATAACGAGCATATTTATCGTTGCTAATTTCTTTCTTATCAACATAAAAAGTAGAAAACGAAACAACCTGTCCATGAAGAGTTATTCTTCCCTCTGGAATACGCACCATGTTTCGCGGAACAAGCGCCCAAGTTAACGGCATTTTCTGCATATTTCCTGCTTGATCATAACCAACGACATATAAACTCTGTTTGCCGTACTGCAAATTGACAGTACACACATAATCATCACCTTGTTTGTTAAGTGGTATTTTGCGCTGCTTATGATAAACAAATGCTTTTGCTATTTTGAGAAAGTCTTTTATTTTGACGCGAATATTCGCAGCACTGCCAATTTGTTCTTCATAAAATATCTGCTGTTGATTTGGACTAATTAATTTTATTACAGGCGGTTTGCTATCAATAACAAACGATATGACGCGGCCTATTCTTTTTTTCTGTTGTTTGTGATGCACAACTTGCGGAATAATTTGGTATTTACCGTCCTTTAGATTCATTTTTGATACGAACTTGTTTCGTTTGACGCGAACTGGATGTTTTTTATATAAGCGATTACCTTTTTGGATCAACAAAACTACCTGTGTTTTTGTTGGTAACGCACTACTTATTTTTCCGTATACAACAACTGTTGGCTTGTTTAATATACGTTTTTTCATTTTTATTTGGACGCGTGGAAGAATAACAGGCTTTTCTTTTGGTATCTTAACCACTTCTTTTTTTTGTTCGTTCTCATCTGAAATAATGGGGTCTTCTACATTTTTTATATCCTGTGAAGAGTTGGTGTTTTGCTCGTTAGTTTGATTCTTAGTTTCATTGTTTTCTTCAGTGTTATTCTTAGTGTCATTGTTTTCTTCAGTATTATTCTTAGTGCCATTGTTTTCTTCGGTGTTATTCTTAGTGCCATTGTTTTCTTCAGCGTTATTCTTAGTGCCATTATTTTCTTCAGCGTTATTCTTAGTGCCATTGTTTTCTTCAGTGTTATTCTTTACAGTTTCGTTATTATTTTTGATTTTAATCGTTGTATTATTTTTATTTGTTTGTGTCTGTGCGTTTGATGTTTGGTTCGCAATCTTTTCTTTTCTTTCTTGTGATTGAAAATAATCGAAAACTTGCTGGCTATATCCTTGAAAATGAGCGTAAGCCGCTCCAGCAGCAAAAATCATAAATAAACCAACCATCGCTACTTTATGATAAGCTGCAGATTTTTTATGTTTGTCGCGCAAAAATTCTTCAAGGTCTTTGACAAAAGATTCCGCATTTTCATAGCGCTTGTCGCGATCTTTATGCATCAATTTGTTTACTATTTTTACAAGTGCAGCAGGAACATCGGGGTTGACTGTTTTGAGAGAAGGCGGTTTTTCTGATACATGTTGTTTAAATAATGTTACTGTGCTTCCAGAATCAAAAGGCAACCGCTCAGCTAACATATAATAAAAGGTAATACCTAAACTATATAAGTCACTGCGAGCATCAACATTGTTTGCACCATCCCATTGTTCAGGAGACATATACTGTGGAGTCCCCATAATTTGTCCTGCAACAGAAATTTTACTATTACCGAGATCACAAGCTAATCCAAAATCAGCGACCTTTACCTGCTCATCTTTAGTTACCATAATATTAGAAGCTTTTATATCGCGATGAACAACTCCTTGTTGGTGAGCAACTCCTAATCCTTTAGCTGCATCGATAATAATAGAACAACTTTTTTCGATAGAAATTTTTTTCTTGGCTTTGAGCAGTTCTTCAACTGTTAAGCCGTCTACATACTCCATTATGTAGAAATAAATACCGTTTTCGTAACCCGCATCTAAAACCTGAACGACATTTTGATGATGAATTTTCGCACAAGCTTTCGCCTCGCGAATAAAGCGTTCGCGAAGTTCTTGAGAGGAAGCTAAACTTGGTGGTAATTCTTTTAAAACAACCGTTTTATCTAAGGTTTGATGATAAGCTTTATATACGCGTCCCATCGCTCCTTCACTAATTTTTTCAACAACGCGACAACGTCCAAATGTTCCACCTATAACATCCGATCTTTGAAAACGAGATGGCCCTTCTTCTTGTTCGCGAGTCGAAGCTAGTGCGCTGCCATCGACATTCGGTAACGAAGGAGTTTTTTGTAGATGAGAAGAAAAACCATCTTTGGGTTGATTATAATGCGTTGCGGGCTGCACAAAAGTTTCATCTGTGGCATTAATGGGTTTTTCACCAAACGCCTTGCGAATTTCACTGTCTGTTGGAATAAAAACTGTTGGCGTCGTAGGTTCTTTCGTTTTCTCTGTGTGCAGTAACATTGTAGCTTCAACATCATCGTTTAAACTTGTTTCTTCAAAGATATCGCCTTTTTGGCTCGCATGAGAATCAAAAAAAGCCATTTCTTCTTCTTTACACTCAATAGCCGATTCACTAATTTCTTGGTCTATTTCTAGATTATCTTCTTGGTGTTTACTACGTACAAATTGCGAAGAATCCAAAACCTCTGTTACGCGGCTTGGCATAACTTCTTCATGAGCTAATTCTACTTTTACTGCTGATACCAAATCATGAACTTCGCTAGCTGTACAGTCATTACAATTCGTAATTTGCGTCATTATGCGTCCGCAACGCGAACAACTCCATTTTTGCATTGTCTTTATTCTCCCATTTGCGAAGATCACATAAACTCTGAATAGGACACGCTCTAATAATCATCTTCGGTAGAACTTTTTCGAAAAAAGCCCCAAATCACATTTGTAAGCCCAGAGACACGCCCTAATTATAATAGTTAAAAATATACGATACAATAATTATTTTTATTGCATTGCAATTCAATGTTTGATAATAAAGTGATGTGACAAAAGTCGAACTACTTTTATTGCATTACTTTATACTACCAAACTATTACGCGAAGGCCATTGTTCTTTGCTTTAACACAGCATACAAAACAGAGAAAAAACATGGACACACATCTACTAAATCAAGCAGCGCAAAATACTTTAAGTAAATTACAAAGTTTACAAGTAGAAGAACAAAGATGGATTGGAGAACTTGCTCCAAGTGCTTTATCTACAGCTACCGCAATTTGTGCGTTGTCAATTGTAGATTTTGACCAACATAAATCCTATATCGAACAAGGTGCAGAATGGTTAGCTCGCAATGTAAATGAAGACGGAGGTTGGGGGGATACTCCTCTAAGTCTAAGTAACATTAGTACTACTTGTCTAGTTTGGGCAGCTTTTGGTGCAGCAAAACAAGATTCAAGCTATCCAAAAATTATAGCGGACTGTGAAAAATGGATTTGTAACTGCGCTGGTGGCCTTAAAATAGACGATATCATACGCGCAATTAGTGATAAATATGGTAAAGATAAAACATTTGCTATTCCAATTCTAACTATGTGTACTTTAAGTGGGCGCTTTGGTGACAACAAAAGAGTTTGGCGTTGTATCACTCAACTTCCTTTTGAACTAGCAGCATTTCCTCATCAATTTTTTAGTTTTTTACGTTTACCAGTTGTTAGTTACGCACTTCCTGCTTTAATAGCTATCGGACAGGTACGACATCATTTATGCCCCACGCGCAATCCATTGACTTACCTAATTCGTAGGTATACTGTTAATAAAACCCTAAAAAAACTAAATGATATCCAACCAACTACTGGTGGTTATCTCGAAGCCATTCCACTTACAAGTTTTGTAGCTATGAGCGTTGCTTCCTATCTAACACCGCAACATCCGAGTTACAAAGTTGTAGACAACTGTGTCTCTTTCCTAAAAAACGCAATGCGTAAAGATGGTAGTTGGCCTATAGACATAAACTTAACTGTTTGGGGCACAACACTCTCAATTAACTCTGCTGCAATTTCAACAAATACCTTTACCTCCTTTCCAAATAAACAAAACACTTTAGAATGGTTATTGCAACTTCAACAAAAGGAAGTACATCCTTTTACCAACGCTGCTCCGGGAGGGTGGGCGTGGATTGATTTATCAGGAGGTGTTCCAGACGCTGATGATACTCCAGGAGCCTTGATTGCTTTGTCTAACTTAGCTCCAGAAGACGAAAGAGTAAAAGAGGCTGCACGCAAAGGTGTTGTTTGGCTATTAGATTTACAAAATAGCGATGGCGGAATACCTACGTTTTGTCGTGGTTGGGGAACGCTACCTTTTGATCGCAGTACGCCAGATTTAACAGCACATACATTAAGCGCATGGAGCAAATGGTATTCACACTTAGATGCTTATACCCAAAAACGCGTTAAAAAAGCCACACAGAAGTGCTTAACTTACTTACAAAAAAATTGGCAAACCACTGGCGGATGGCTTCCTTTGTGGTTTGGAAACCAACATGCTCCAAACCAGGAGAATCCGGTGTACGGAACAGCACGTGTGCTTATTGCTCTAATTGATATTGAACTTTATGATGTTACGTCTTTTATTGCTAAAGCAAGAAGCTATTTACTAGAAGCGCAGCATGAAAACGGTGGTTGGGGAGGAGACCGCAAAGTCCGGCCTTCTATTGAAGAAACCGCTTTAGCTCTCCACGCGCTCGCCAAATTAGGCTGTCAAACCAATGATAAAGAATTAACCCAAGCGATCTCTCAAGGAGAGGTATGGCTGAGAAACGCAACTAAAGAAGGTAAGCACTTTCCCGTGACTCCTATTGGTCTGTATTATGCTAGTCTATGGTATTACGAACAGTTATATCCTATTGTTTTTTCTCTAGGAGCCTTTCACCAAATAATTGAGTACCGTAAAGGTTAAATTTTCTCTCGCTGATTTAGATTTAAAACAGACACCGAATAGTGCTATGGCCGATTACTGCTAGAGAATCTCACTCTAGGAAATAAGTGAGAGGTCACTACAGTATAAGAGTGTGGTGTCGAGAGTAAAAACTCAACTTATCGCTCCCTGTTAGAGACAACAGAGTAAATAATTCTTTTATTTCTAGTGCGTACGGAGTAACTGCAGTGTGCCCAATCTTATAGAATTTGTTTTAGAGGTTACATAACCTATCAAGAACGAGGTTATAAGACTCCATTTCTCCGATAACATTAACTTGCTCAAAGTAATTATACCATCCTGCCTTACGAAACAATTGCTCGTATGTAAGAGCTGATGGTTCATCTGGAAAGATAATCGCAGCAAAAAAATCATACTCAGCACGTTGAGGCGTTGATACTTCGTTGAAGCCCCAAGCGACTATTTTTGCTCCGCTAGCTTCCAAATTTTCCATCACATTAGTAACAGGGGCTAAAAACTTTTTACGTTTTTCTTCGTCAAGTTTTAGCCATGACTGTTTTGCGTTACACAGTTCAATAAAGAGTTTCATAAAATTCCTTTTTCATATTTTTACCAATACTGTAAAAGTCAAATTACTTTCTGTGAAAACTTTAAAATCGCCTACATCTCAATTTTCTGCTTTAGATTTTTGCTCAAAATCTTGAATTTTCAAAAATATTTACAACTCCGGCTTATTCATATGAAAAAAACAAGATAGCTAGAAAGGGTTACTTCTTAAAGTAGATACAAAACAATAAATAAATCGCGATGTAATCCAAATAGTTTAGATAATTGTAAAAAACTTTATTTTGATGTAAAGTTGTTGTATCAAATGTGGTTGTTATTGCTAGCCCTAAGAATAAAAATCTCTGGAAATTTAGCCCTGAAAGCTGAAAGGGCTAAATAGAGAATAGAATCATTTCGAGATTTGAATCACTTTTTTCAAAAAAGGAAGACTTATTGCCTTCCTTCCCCTGATTATTTTTTTTCGCTTTGAGATTCTTTTTTCTTCGCTTCATTTTCTTTCTTAATTGTTGCCATTTGCAGTTTCAAATCTGCAATTTTTTTACCTAAAGCAATAACGCGCGGATTATTTTCGTTGCCAGGGTATTTCTTTAACTCTTTATTGTAAGTACTTTCTACTTGATCAACTAAAAAACTTTGATCTATCTTGTTTTTTGCTTGCTCTTCCAATTGAACACAAGCTGATTCCATGCTGCTCAAGTTATTTTTTAGGAAAAAAGGTAGTTGTTTTATTTCTTTTAACTCAAGACTGCCTTTAAAATTTCCTTCTTCCATTTTGACATTATTGATGCTGATCATTTTTTTTATTGTTTTTACCTGACCATCAAGCTTGTCAAGAACAAGGAGAACAATTTCAAATCTTTTAAGATGGCCATCAAGACTAAGTGGCTTTGTCGTAGTAAAAATATTTTTTTGAATGAACTCTTCACCTTCAAAACGATGTTTAGTATCTGTCGTAACAGATGCCAGTCGTAAAAAAGTACCTTTTTCTGTACGTAGAGAAATTTTAGTGGTATTGAGCTCTCCCCTTCTATTCGATGCGTGATGAAGACGTACATCTACGTGAACACCGTCAAGAGTGTAGCTTCCGCCAGCAGATTTTATGGAAGATGCGTACAAAGAAGTACTAATTATAGTTGTAATCAAAATCATGAAAATTTTCATAAAAAATTCCTTTATAAATATTGTAATTACACAAAGGTAAATATTCTTTTAAAAAGAGTTTAAACCTAGTCGCGATCTGTACTCATAGTTAATTGTGAAAAATTAATAACAAATTGCAAACTTGAATTTAACAATCAAAATTTATTTGATTTATTATTAAAATAGGTTTGCTAAAATAAGTGAACCAAATCACCGATAAATAGTATACCAATATGTTAAGCATCTTTTATCTTAAATGGCTCGGATGTTCCTATGCTAGAGAAAATCAGAACTTAACATAGCCAAGTTCTGTAAATAAGGCTTAACTAAATTGTATAAGGGCTACGAATAAGTATAAATCAGCAATCTCTGCAAAATGAAGTAAATTGTTATATACGATTATCAGAAATTATTCTAACTTCTAAGGTTTATCTAACATGAATCAACAATCTCTGCAAGATGAAATAAATCGTTATACACGATTGTCAGAAATTATTTTAGCAGTATCTAGTGCTAAAGATTTAGAAACGCTACTCACTGAATCTGTCAAAAAAATTTATACTATCTTTAGATTTGACTACTGTTGGTTAGCTCTTATAAACAGAGATTCAATTAGTTATAGCATGCAACAAATATTTAGTATTGACAAGGATGTTGTCGCGCGTCAAGATTGTATTTTATTAGATGTTGGTGTTTGTGGTTGGGTACTTGAAAATCAGCAAATGTATTTATCGGGAAATTGGCAGCCAGATGAAAAAGAAATTATTGTTACTGATGAACCATCGCAGTCTATTCTATCTTTACCTTTGCAAGTTGGCGGGCAAACTATTGGAACAATCGCTTTTACTGCTAAAAAGCAAGATTACTTTGAAATAATCGATTTAGAGATGGCTGTTACTTTTACTGTTCATATGGCCTTGGCTATAGATCGTTGGAAACAAGTCGAACAACTAACAGAAATAAATAAAGACTTAGAGCAGAGAGTTCAGCAAAGAACACAGCAATTAAGAGTAATAAACCGCTCTTTACAAGAAAAAATCACCGATAATGAACAAATCCAAAAAGACTTGCAATCTTCGAAAGAAAAAGAAGAAGAAGCTCATAAAGCCAAAAGTAAACTTCTTGAAAATATAAATAATAAATTGCGTACAATGGAAGAAGCCTACAAAGTCAAAAATCAACTTTTAATAAATACAAATAATAAGTTACGTACATTTCTTAATTCAATTATTGATAGTATATCAATTGTTATGAATTACTTTACAGATAAAGATCGAGATTATGAATTATTAGATCAAGCTCAAACAGCAGCAAAAGAATCACTTTCAGTAGTGAATAATAATAATTTGCAACTGTAAATCTTTAAGTAAAACTACAAATTTTATAAAATAAATTCATTCCAATGACAAAAATGCCTAATCAGAGTTTATAAGCATATGTGAAAAGAACAGTGAAGTTATTATGGTAAAGTTGTACGTAGTACTGCGGTTTTTTTTAGAAATTTGTAAGGAAATGCTTTTTTTTGAGACTAAATGGGTAATATTATTTCATAGTTGATATCAACATAAGGAGAAAATATGTCTTTTAAAAGTATTCTATTAGCAATTTGTATTATTTTTTTACTAAGTTGTGATAACGCGAAAGCAAATACTGTACAAACAATAGACAAAGATTTCCAAACAGTTTCAAAGAAAGGGAAAAGAGTGTTTTCTACAAGCAAAAAAACTTCGCAAAATAAACCACCACTAGATATAAAGATACCGACAACATTACACACTGCAACTTTTGCCTTAGGCTGATTTTGGGGACCAGATGCCCAGTTTGGTAGCATCAAAGGCGTTTATCGCACCCGCGTTGGATATTGTGGTGGAACAACAAAGTCTCCTACATACAATCAAATGGGAGATCATACAGAAGCATTTCAGGTTGACTACGATCCTAAACATATTTCTTACGAAGATTTACTAAATATTTTTTGGAAAAGCCACAACCCATGTAGGCCGTCATGGTCGCGTCAGTATATGTCAGCTGTTTTTTACCACAATAAACAACAACAAGAACAAGCACAGACAACGAGCAAAGGATTTGCCAAAGGCGGGACAATTCAAACAGGGATTCTTCCTGTAGGAGAATTTTATCTCGCAGAAGACTATCATCAAAAATACTGGTTACAACAACGACGATTCCTGACAAAAGAACTCCGAGAATATTATCCTAATTTTTCCGACTTTGTGAATTCTACAGTGGCAGCCCGACTCAATGGATATTTAGGGCAACATGGAGACAAACTTTCACAACAAGAGTTGGTTCAATATGGTCTTTCTACCAAAGCACAAGAAAAGTTAACAAAAATGCGAAAGTATTAGGGCATGTTATCATTCAAACTAATGAAGCCAAATAATCCAAGAAACTAAGTACACAACCACTAAATATTATCAAAGTATAAGCTATTTCTCCGTTTATCGGTACAGTTGAAAAAATGTTTATTTTAGCAACTTACATTTTCCCAGGTAAATAAACCCAGCATTTCAAGCCACTGCGGTATTTTTTTTCATTATTGCCAATTTCAATAACTATGCGTACTGTATTACTTGCAAAATCGACAACTGGATCAATGAATATTACTTTTCCAATAGTGCGCTGATTAGTCTCAACAAACAATACTTTGACTTGATCTCCAAGATTAACATTTTTTATTTGTTCAAAAAACGGAAAAGATTCTACTTTTATTTTATGAAGTTGAACGAGTTCTATAAGTGGTTGTGTTCCAGAAATACTTTCGCCTATTTGCTTTATAATTTTACGCACAACACCGTTTATAGGGCTTTCTACTTGATGTTGTTTTATCTGAAATTCAATTTGTTTTACTTCTAGCATTGCCACTTTGTTTTTTTCTGTCATGATACGAACATTTGCTTCTGCAAGAGAAACTTCTGCTTGTGTTTTCTCGACTTCGGCAGATCTGGCATGATTTCTTCGTTGTAGTTCTTTTATCGTTTGCAATTTGTTTTTGGCTAATTTTAATTGCGATTTTGCAGCAATAATTTCTCCTTGGTTTTGGGCTCTCATTTTTGCAATGTCTAGAGAAGGTTGTAGAAAATTACTGTTAAGTAAAGCAACAACTTGTCCCTTTTTTATGGAATCTCCTTCTTGTACATTAAGGGTTTGGAGAATACCAGGTTGTAGTGGAACCATCTCTATCTCTAAAAATGGTTGCGATGTTCCGATTACTTTTTCTTGACCGAAAATACAGGCACACAATAAAAAAACAATAGCGATTCGATAACTCATTTTTTACCAACCTTTACTAGAAGTTCATCAATCCAGTTGTCGTAACGTTGCATTTGGCGACGTTGTAAGTAGTGCTTGGTTTCCACTTTTTGTTGAACTTTATCAAATATTTTCTCGTATTTGGAATTTAGTTCTCCGTCTTTTGTATTAGGCATAGGAACTTTTTCTAAATTATTATATATAAGGTCATCTTCAAAAGAAATAAAGAACTGCGCTGTACCAGGTTGTCCTTGCCTAGCGCATCGACCTATAAGTTGTTGATCAATTCTCGTTGAGTCATTGCGTTCGGCAGCAATAACAAATAATCCTCCTTTTTCAACAACACCTTCACCTAAAGGAATATCGGTACCCCGCCCGGCCATATTTGTTGCAATTGTTACGCTACCTGCAACACCAGCATCAGCAACAATTTCTGCTTCTTCTTCATCGTGCTTGGCATTTAAAACTTTATGAGAAATGTTTTTTTGCTCTAGTATTTTTGCGACAATCTCACTATCTTCAATCGTTTTTGTTCCAACGAGTACTGGTTGTTTGCTTTCGATAATTTCAGATATTCGTTCAGCAATCGCCGCAAATTTCGCTTTTTTGTCTTTGAAAATACGTGTAGAAAGTATCTTGCGTTGCAATGTTTTTCGCGTTGGAATTGCAGTCACGGTTAGACCGTAAAGTTCCCATAATTCTTTTTCGCTTCCAGTAGCTGTCCCTGTCATGCCAGAATAATGAGTATATCGTCGGTAATATTTTTGCCGCGTTATTTTACCAAGAGTGGTGTTTTCTTCACTAACATCGACATGCTCTTTTGCTTGCACAGCTTGATGTAAGCCTTGATTCCACGAACGATCAGCAAATTTACGCCCGCTAAAAGAGTCGACAATCATTACCTTATTGTCTTCTATGACATAGTCAACATCCTTACGAAATAAATGATGTGCACGTAAAGATTGGCGAATGTAAAAAGACCATGGATATTTAATTCCTTTAATGCGTTCGCTATTTATACGTTGAGTGATTTTGTTAACACCACTTTCGGTTAGCTCAAGACTTTTGGTTTTGTCGTCAACAGTAAAATCAACCTCATCTTCCAAATTCTTAGCAACTTCATCAGCATAAGAATATACTTCTGCGTTTTTATTTTCACCTTTTTTACTTAAAACAAGAGGGGTTCTAGCTTCATCGATCAAAACACTATCTAATTCATCAACGAGTGCGAAGTGATGACCACGTTGCATTTGAGGAATATGATCAAAGTCTTTATTACCATTTAGGTACTGGAAAAAACGACTTCCTAAAGGAGGGGATTTGTGATGTATAATCGCTAGCTGATCTCGAAGATAGTCAAAACCAAATGTATAACCGCAGCCATAAGTAATATCGGCAGCGTAACGTTCTGTTTTTTGTTGAGGAGTATCTTTTTCTCCAAGCACTGCCGAAGAAAGCCCCAGCAAATCATAGACTGGTTTCATTAACTCCAAATCGCGCTCGGCAAGATATTGATTTGATGTGGCAACGTGCACACCTTTATTGTGTAGTGCCCATAGTACAATTGGTAGAGTTGCAGTCAAGGTTTTTCCTTCACCTGTTGCCATTTCAGCAACTCCACCATTTGCCAGAACAATACCAGACAAAAGTTGTACATCGTAATGTTTTTTTTGTAAAGCGCGCCACGACGCTTCTCTTGTCAAAGAAAAAGCTTTTACCAGAAGATACAAGTCACTTATTTTATCTTTTTGTATACATTCCTTGAGATAAAAAACACTATGCCGCAAAGCATTGTCATCAAGCTTTGCGGTAATTTTTTCTTGTTGTTTAATTTCTTCTACTAATCTATATTCAAACGAAGTTAAGTTTTTTACCTTGGGAGAAATAGAATACAGTAAATTGGTTAAGGCCAGATTCTGCATATAGTTACTTTTTCCAATTCTCAGGTGTTGCTTCATCGATAGCCTTAACTCTGGCTCTTAACATCGGTAAGTTGTCAGCATCTTTTATTTCGTTAATTTCAACGTTCTTGTAAGATAGGAAGGTTCCTTCTGCTTTCTTGAGGCGTGTAATAGCCAAGTTGTAGTTTACAAGATTCTTAACTAGTGCTAGTTGTGAATCAGCATAAACATTTTGCGCTTGTAACATAATTTGCAAAAACGCACTTACTCCACCAGGGTTTTCTCCAAGTAGCGTATCAAATTTAAATCGACTTTGTAAAGATTCGACTTCATTCTTTGCGGCAATAAAAGCTTTTTGGCTAGAAAGGAATTCTTGGTAAGCAGATTTTACTTCTCGTACCGAAACTTTTATTTCAAGTAAAATACTTTCTACAGAGCTTTCAAATTGATGACGTAACTGGCGTTTTTCGATCTCACGACGCAATTTTCGGGCTCTTGCGGTATCATTTGCAAAAGGAAACTCTAAATGAAAGCCAACGCGAAACCCAGGCTCTCCTCCTGTAAATTCGTCTTCCCATGCTCCGGGAATATCGACATCATCAGCAATACCACTAAGACCAATTTCGGCAAAAACATCAAAAATAGGTAATAGCTCATTTTTCGTCATGTTAAGGCGTACTTTCGCGCTGCGAAGTTGTAAGAAAGCCTGTTCTAGTTCTGGACGATTTTTAAGAGCTAATTTGGCAGATTCTTTTACATCGACATCTACCCACTCTGTTAGAGGATGATCAAGAGGTGCTAACTCCTCTATCCCATATTCGCGGAATTTAGGGGAACTAACTAAAGACATAAGACGATCTTGAGCATTGCGTACTGCTACTTCTGCACGGATAAGCTGTGTACGGTGAAAAGCGATAGCGGCTTCAGTGTGATAAATTTGACTGCGTAAAGCATCTATATTACTCCGCTGTGTCATTTCAGTATTAATAGCTTGAATATTATTGATCATTTTTTTGCGCATAAAGAAATTGATTTTTGATAAATATAAATCCCAATATGCGGCGGAAATTTCTAAAAAATGAGCTTCTAGTTGGCGTTTGAATTCGTTTTGCGCTATCTCTGTATCTAATTGCGCAAGAACAATTGCACTTTCGTTGTAAGTAACACCACCACCTTTTAAAAGAGGTTGAGTAAAGCGAAATGTCAAAGTCGCTAGGGACTGAGGGCTTGGATCAAAAAATTCCGAATTGTTTTGCAAACGCGACAGCTTTTGCGTTAAAACCGCCTCTCCTCCAGTAATAAATATTTTGCGTAAACCAAACTCAATAAAGGTTTCATCTTCTATGAAACGATCTACGTTGTCGTCTCCTATTTTAAGGTCGTTTCCAACCGCTTCGTTTACACGATTATAACCACCATCAGCAAAGCCTGTTAAATTAAAACGTCCTTCCGCTTCCTGAATACCTGTTTTACGAATAATAGGGATATCAGCAAATACTTGAATTTGTTTAGAATTTACCAGTGAGGTAAGGTAAAGGTCTTCTAAAGAAACGGGATTCTTGCTTCCTTTCGATTCCTCCACCAAATTTTGAAACCACTCCATGGTTCGAACGTCTATTTGTGGTTTTTCAACTTCTTTTTTTTGTTCTTTTGGTTTGGATTCTAAATTTTCTATTTGTGCGCTATAGTCTGTTAACATTTCTTTGCGATCATTTACAATTGTATCTATTTTTTCTGCTTTGCCCCAGTAAGGAGTGCAGGATGTTATTAGTAAACACAAACTTATAACAATTTTAATCATTAGTATTCCCTTATCATGCAATTTATTTGTCTTAAAGATTTTCAGCATAAAATTTTTGTATTTTATTGTATATTTTGTAATATATTAATTCGGCTATAGTTTTTTCTTCGCGGTAAATACGCACATAACCTGTTTGCTCACTATGCAGTAAATGTTTATATTTTTGTGGAATAGTAACTTCTAAATAAAAATGTGGATATGCTAAGCGATAATTTGCATATGGTTTTCGCTTTTGCGCAGGCAAAGAAGACTGTTCTACAACTAAGTCGCCTCCTCCAAGTGCAGTAATCGCTGGATGCTTAACTTCGTAGTCAGCGCGAGGACTGATATAAGTTACTTTACCGTCAAAAGAAATTTGTAACGCTGTTATATAAACAGTAACATCTATTCCTTTTTTTATTGCATATTGCTCAATATCGTCTTCGAGAATAGCAGCTCGAAAAACAGTATTATCGCGATCGAATATTTCGAGAATATCCTCGCCTGTTTGCATAAACTTTCCAGCTAAAGAAACCAAATTATCACTCAAAATATAACCATCAATAGGCGATTTTATTGTTAAGGAATTTACAAGTACTTGTTGCTCTGATAACGTTTGGTGGAAAAACTTTAATTTCTCTTTTGCTACTTGTACTTGAATGCGCTTGGTGTCGTCGTTTTGGTTTTGGCGTATAAAATTTTCAGTGATGGCAATATCGTATTTTATTTCTTGAAAAGCTAAGCGTTTATCTTTATTTTCAAGACGAACGAGTATGTCGCCTTGTTTTACATAATCATTTGTTTTGACATAAACTTCCTCAATAAAACCAGGGCAATAATTTCTTACAATTTCATAGTTTTTGTAGACGACAACACCCGGAGATTGAATTTTCTCTTGCCATGTAAATTGATTGTACAAACTCCAAATACCAATAAAGAGAACAGTTAGCACAGCTAAAGATCGTAAAGGGTTTGGACGTTCAGTCTTTGTACCAACAAACATATAGAGTATAATCTTTATTGTTGGAATTAGAATCCACATCGCAAGTACTGCTAAGGCCATAATCATTCCAACACCCATTAACAAAATACTGGATGCCAGAAAAATACCGAAATAAATGAGTATTCGCCACACAAAGCACAGTAAACCATAGATGAGAAATAAAAGTTTCTGTTTTATTCCAACACTTGTCGTCGTCACTTTTACGCCTAATATATAGCGTTTACACAAATAACTAACATAGTTGCGCGCACGCGAGTATAAATTAGGCTCTTCCACTAAATCCATAAACACGTAGTAACCATCAAAACGCATCAATGGGTTCATGTTAAAAAATAATGTAGTAATGCTACCCAAGATGATGATGTTATAGCATATTTGTTGTACCGTTTTGGAGTTTGTTTCTCCCCAAACAATAGCAGCAATAGCGGCAATAAAAATTTCGATATACATCCCAGCAATAGAAACGTGTATTTTTTTCCACTTAGAAGAAAAATTCCATGAGCTTGATGTATCTACATAACCAAGAGGAATAAAAAGAAGCAACATAATACCGGCTTCACGTACTTCCCCGTTGTATAACTTGCAAACAAGACCGTGCCATAGTTCGTGAATAAGTTTTAAGAAAACCCATATAACAGCAAAAGAAATAACACTATACACAGAAAGAATATTATTACTTCCGTATAGAAATTCTTTCCAGCTGCTAAAGATATAGTAACAACCGCAAATTATTGTCATTATCCACAGTAAAAAAAATGCGTTTCCTAACAAAGGACGAAAAAAAGGAAAAAGAGCGTTTATGATTTTGTCGGGTTTACCTAGTGGAAATTTCGGAAAAACAACAAAAGAAGCCTTTTCATTCACAGCAGCAAACACATCTTTTTTTACACTACCGACAGTTCCTTCTTCGAGCAGTCCTGTATCGTTGAGCCAATTAAGAATCTGTAAAACTTCGTGATTGTCAAACGATTGCTCTCCCATATCTTGAACCATAGTAATGATAATATCGGAGAGCATGTTCTTACTGTTTAACAATGAAACGAATTTGTACTCTAAAAGCCCTATTCTAAAATAACGAGAATTGATAGGATCTTCGATTACGTAGTAAACTTCGCCTTTTTGTTTTTGGAAAGTGATTTTTAAGTCTGTTCGCAACTTTGGATAAAGATTCATCCACTCTTGAATAGCAAAATCGGCGTCTTTTTTATTCTCGTCCATCAATTTACCACCACAATTTTGCCTTAGCCCAGGCAATCGGTTTATGTAACCACACCCACCACACACGCTTCTCACTTATATATATTCTTGCTTGTCCACTCATTCCTGGAAGTAATTTTTGCTGAGGATTTGAAATTTTTGCTTTACACACAAAAATATTTTTTTGCTCAGAGGTTTCTACTTTTGGTGAAATATAAGAAAGTTGCGCTTGCCATTTTTTATCAAAAAATGAATATAGTTGAATTTCGATTTTCATATTTTTTTGAACAAATGCCATGTCTAACTCGTCGATTTCTAATTTAACAAAAAATTCGTCTAGTGGAGCGATTTCCATAATAGGTTCACCTTTACGCACTGTAACTCCAGTAGCTTTTTCAAGGTCACCCTGAGTAATGATTCCATCTTGCGGAGCATAGATATTAATTTTTTCCAAACGATATTCTAGAAGCTCAAGTTGTTTTTCTATTTTTTGCGCTTTGAGCATCTCAGCTTGGTATTCGGCAATTTTTTTCTCTGCTAAAAGCTGTAGCATTGTTTTACGTGTACTTTGCAATTGCTCCTTAACAGCAAAATATTCTAATCGAATTTCGCGACCATCTAAAAAAATTAATTTTTGGCCTTTTTTTACAGTATCTCCTATTTGATAATTAACTCTCTGAATTACACTATCGAATGGAATTGAAATTGTTCTTGTTTCGACAGGTTCTAAAGAGCATGATGCCGACACGTAGTGAGGATAAGGCATCATGAGCACAAAATACGAAACAAGCGCAAAAATAGTAGCAAATGCTATTTTTTTAAACCATGGAGAGTTTTCGCGTCTACGTACAATAAAACTCTTTTTCTTTAGAAGAATAAGTATAGGTGTAATATATAGAGCAACTGCTTCAACAAAGAATATATCTTCTTTTTTTGGTTTGGTTTCATCCCAAAAAAAACACCACACGCCGAAGGAACTGTTCTCATCCTTAACCAGAGAAGTCACAATGCTTTTTGATTTTGTTTCTTGTTGTAGGGCTTGATGTGATATATCTAATTGTATTTCTCGCTTTTTGTCATTAATAAGTGGATGTTCGATTGTTTTCTCTTGCTGTAAAGCTTCCTTCATCGCATTTTCAATAAGCTGAACAAGTCGCGCACGCCGGTCAAACTTTACGATGTTTGACAGCGCTAAAAGGCGCGCGCGCTTTCCTCTAACAGTTCCAATAGCAATACGATCACAACCCAACTCTCTTTTCATAGTGGATAACAGTTGATCGATACCCTTGTCGAAAGACTTATCTGCTGATATTTCTCTTAATAAATCAACAAAACTCGACGAACGCATTGCTTGTGTTTGGAGAATATCTTTTTGGTTACGGTCAGCTATAAGAGGTATATGACTAGCTATAAACTGCAAAATAAGAATATATGGACTCAACTGATCTGCATCGACGATTTCTAGAAGACAAGCAAGTCCAGAATTAGTGGATTTTTCGCTTAAAATAGGAACGGCCAAAACCACCCAATTATCTACTTTTTCGATAGCGACCTCTTCCGATACCAAAGCTTTTTTTGCTAAATTTTGGATTGTTTCGATAATGAGCTTTGATTTTTCAGAGCTAGAAGTCAGTATTACTTGGTGGGAAAGATCGATCTCTTTGTCTTTAGCAACAAAATGCGCAACTCCTCGAGCATTCGTCAATTTTATAATAAATAAAAACAATGCATTGTAAAACTCTTGAGGCTCGTCGTACCTCTTTATTACCTTATAGATATTACGCTGTATCTTCAATACATCTAGTTCTGATATTCGCGTTGATCCAGAAGATTTTTGATTTACACTACTTTCAAAGTTTTTATATATTTTATGAGTGCTTGTATCGAGTATATCTATTTTGCGTCTTTTGTTTTTCATAGTTTAACTTTAGGCAACGTTGCTGTTGTAACGTTTTTTTCCTTTTCTTCTATAGGAAGCTCCTGTTGTATGTTACTAATGTCGATTTCTCCATATTGTCTCTCGTATTTTTTGAGTACTTTGCTAAGTACGTCATGAAAACGTTTGGCATTTTTATAATTGACAGCCAATCTCGTATGCACTGGTAGTACAATTTCGTTTGGTGCATTACCCGGAAACAATGACGCGGCAAAATTAAAAAATAGTTCTTCTGAAGTGGACTGAATGCTAAATTCACTGATATAGTCCACCGAAGCAGAAGACAAGTTGAGCCTTATTTGCGATTGTTTTGGTTTAGGTTTTGCGGTAATTCGTCTTTTAGCCATTATATTTTTCCTGCAAATTGTATAGTATTAGGGTTTTTCTAATTTTTAAATTAGATTCACATCCTCGTGAATAACATCGTAATTCCAGTCACTAAGAAATCTGTTATACTCAATATTTTTTGATAATTTTGTAAATGAAATACGATTTTTATTGTGGATAATAGTTAACGCTGAGTCAATCTTTGTTTCGTGCGTAAAGTTAACTCTAACAGATTCTTGAATCATTTTGTTATTGTAGCAAACTTCAGGGTACAGTACAGTCATTTTTTGCATGGGCAAAAGCCATTTTTTTATACCTGTACCTAACAAATGAACGTTTAAACAAATATTTTGTTTTTTGGCAAAATTTTGTAGAGCGTCTAACCAATAAGTTTGTTGTTTGATATAACTAGCATGTGTAATGAGCATAAGATGTGATCTATTCTGAACTAGTTGCTGGTAGTGTTCTCCCCACAAATATAAACCATTGACAATAAGTTCTGTATATCCCTTTTTTGATTGTATATTTTGTAAAAGTCGTTTAGTGTTGGCCGTCACTTGAGAACGCGGTGTTACATTTTTAACATTTTTCTGCGTAACTTCTAGGTAAAGAACAGGTATTAGCATTTCTTGCGCCTCAAGAACTTTTTTCTCAACATGTTTGCACTGTGCACAAAAATTTTGTTCTTTTCTTTGAACAAGGTAGCCAATGTTTTTTAAAATCCGATTTATAGTTCGAGAGCTAACCTCGTGTCCTTTAAAATTCAAGCTATTTGTAATTTGTTGTACACTTTTTTCTGTCCAATTTATAACTTTACTTCCATTATCTATTATAGACTTCAAATCATTGATTAATATTTGATTTATAGAGGTGATTTTTTTGCGCCCACCGCCAGGTTCGCGTATTTTTTTTTCTTGCTTGGCTTTTTTTTGTTTGAGTTCTTTGATACCACGACGAATAGTTGTTTGTGAAACGTTTGTTGCTCTCGAAACTAAAGTTATACCCCCATAACCGTAAGCTTGTGCTTCTGTAGCACACCACAAACGTATAGCTTTTTCATTTAAAAAAGGTACGATTGCTTCAAACTTTCTTTTGATTGTGCTATGCGTATAATCATCCATAATTAATTTAAATCTTTAGAACGTTCTTGGAATATATTCATGCAGTCTTGATATTCCCACTGGACACTATACTTTTTATGCAATTCCTTAATTTTTGTTAAATATTGTTCATAGATCTCTTCCGATGCGATAGTTTGCTGTTTGTTATGCAAACGAAAATAAGTACGACATCCAAGCATTCTTCTATCGCGAACACTACACATATTTTTACTTAGGAAAGGACAAACTTCTCGATTTTTAACATGCAAATTTAATTCATATTTATCAAAAAGATATACCATCTCTAAAGTCGAAACATATAAAAAGTGCTTCGCTGCATCGAAATGACAGCAAAAACCACAAGAAGTACATGGAGCAGGAAGTAAAGACAACTCTTCGGATAAATCGTGGTACAAATTTTCCATATCTGTTAACATTTGCTGTTTTAATTCACTAGACAGATGAGATATCATTGATACTCCACTATAAAGGATGAGGATTCTACAAACTTAGTAATGGATTTCACGATAGTAAAGATATCTGCTCCATAAAAGCCAATTGAGTTTAGGCAATTGCATTCTATGATAAAATATTCATCACCACACAGTGCAATGTCCAAAGCAAAAAGCTTGTGCGGCATGTATTCTTCGCAACGTTTTTCAATAAAATCTATTACTTGTCGCGGAGATTCCTCGTTGGAAATATTGAGCTTAAAGTTTTTTCTGTAGAGTGTGCTCGCAACAACTGTGCCATCAACAATGTAATTTCTCCATTCTTTTTTTATAGAATAAGGAGGGGCTACAAGTATTTTAGTGTTAGGATCTAGATCTTGTTCAATTAGCCTTTTGTACCATTCTTTAAATTCAGAAAAACAAATAATTTCTCCTGCAAAACTTTTATCATCTGCATTAGGCCGAATAAACCACCGAGTCTCAGGTTGGTGATCTTCTTGAGAAAACCCTTCAAGAGTAGTTATCTTGCCTTCTGCATTGAGCATATGTTTTTGCCAATGGTACATACAAGTTTCAACAGAAAAAAGATTTTCATCAAAAAAAATACCAGGTGAATTAGAGAATTGGCTGTGAACTTCTTGTATAAATGCAGTAGCTCCGTAGTAAATGTTCGTTTTTTCATCTTGAGGAAATTGGGGTAGCTTTTCTGAAAATGGCACTACATAAACCTCTTCGCAAGAAACTTTTAATTTTTGGCAAGCGTTTTTTATTGATTGCAAATCACTTTTCGATATTAAGTTATTTTGGACTATCCAGCGCGCATTAATCATTATCATCCTACTTATGAATGAAACATGTTTTTATTATTTTATTCACTTGGAAAAACCAAATGCAGCAGTAGCACCTTTTTAATACAAATAATAATTATAATATAAAGGTGCATGGTAAATCAAGGAAACTATTTTTTAAATAAAAAAAATATACAAAATGGTTGTTTTGATAATTTTTCTTGACGATTTTTCGTTGAATTTAACCGTTGTACAGTATATGTGTTGGTTATCCGTCTATAAATGACAAAAAACTATCTATTTGGGATTTTGCTATTTTTTTACTAGGATAGAAAAAAGCACGATTACAATACATTGTTCTAGTATAGAGTAGCCATTGCCAAACGATTTCATAACAAGGCTATCAATTTGCGGTTATAATTGTTGATATAGCAGCTGAACCCAGTAAGGCAAGGGGAAAACAAGCTGAAAATAACGGCGTAAGAAGCTCTTTTTTTCCTAAACTTAAACATAGCAAATTGATACAGTAAAAAATGAGTGTAAATAGCATACATATCATTATTTTTTTTAGAAAATTTTCAATTCCGCTATGTAAAATAAGTGAAACTGTTAAAAGCACTAAAAAAATTATACTAATTGGAGTTGTCCAGCGGCTGTACATTGTAACCAGCGCTCCGGGGTTTTTATGCGACGTGTATAAATCTTTAAGTTGTGCATAATGCAAAACATCTAAATTTCGATCTGGAGTTAGTAATTTATACAAAGTAAGATTTGTATTTATTTTATATCCTTGTTGACCAATAGTCGATTCACTATTATCTTTGTAGTTAATAACTTTTCCATGTTTTAAAATAAGAATATTATCTACCCACTTACCCAATTTTGCTTCAATGACTTTACTAGCAACATATTTTTCTTGTTGAAATAAAGTGACACGAATATCATGAATACTTTGAGTCATCGGATTTACAATTCCTATGTAAAATACTTTTCCTTCCAAATCTTTATATTGAAAAGAAGCACGTATTCGTCGTCCTTTGCGGATTTTATTTGTCGAAATAATTTCATCTGCGATAGATGGTAAGATATACTCTTGAGTACATGCTAAAAATGTTGCGATGAGTATAGAAAAAATAACAAAAGGTCGTGCAATGCGATAATTAGAGATGCTTGTTGTTTGTAAAATTATAAGTTCTTTACTACGTACCATTCGCAACAAAGTAAATACTGTAGCTATGACTGTGATAATCGGAGTAAAATTATATAAAATCATTGGCGACAAGTAGAGGTAGTGGGTTAACATTACCCAAAACAAACTCTGTTGTGGGTTGCCCATTTCTTTTGCAGCACCATTGACCTTCTCAATATAAGTTGTAAATCGCCCAAAATTGTCAAAGAGATCTACAACAATGAAAAAACACATAATAGTAGACATACAGATAAAAAAGGATAAGAGCATAGAGAAAATGACATAGCGATCAAGTATTTTTGTCATGCGAGCTCTCCAAAATTTCAGATTGTTGGTATAACTTCCAAATTTTGCTTAATGCTGATGAAACAAGCTGTTTTTCAGCTTGTTGCTCAGAAACCCATACTAAAGAATTGCTATTCTTTACTTCTTCCCAACAAGAGCTAAAAATAATATAAGGGAATATAACGATACGATGTTTAGTGATACTGTGTTTTAATGATGGTAAAGGTTTCGCGCTATATTTTTTTATAAATTTGTTTATTTGCCTCTTTTTAGTTTCCCATGAACACTCTTGTTTTTTGGTAGTTGGAAAATCGAGAATAGAAGGAAAAGACTTTTGTTTTTTTAGAAAATAAAAATTATTCCATTTTTGTAACAATACTTTATTATTATGGACAACAATAAACAAGTGCCAGTTTACATCTACCTTGGGCTTTTTTTTAGGAATTAAGGGGTATTTGTTAACAACTCCTTGTGCAAAAGCTTTACATGAATCTTGGATTGGACAAATAGTGCATTTTGGTTTTGTCCGCGTGCAAATTTTTTGCCCCAATTCCATGATCGCTTCGTTTACATTACCAGCAGGAAGACCTTTATATAACTTCTTGAGTTGACTGATGCATTTACTATCTACGTTTGGATCGCGAGTTGTGAGTGACCATTTATTTGCGCGAAGTAGTATTCGTTTTACGTTTCCGTCGCAAACAGGATAAGGTAATTCAAAGCAAATAGAAGCAATCGCCGCCGCAGTATAAGGACCAATTGATGGTATTTGAAGGAGTTTGTCATATGATTCAGGAAGTTTTCCATCAAAAAACTGCGTAATATATATAGCACCCTTACGTAAGTTACGCGCGCGAGAATAATAACCAAGACCGCGAAATTCATACACAACTTTTTCTTCTGTTGCATCCGCTAATGATTTTACATCGGGAAAATGAGAAAAGAAACGCTCAAGAGGCTCTAAAGCAGCTTGTATTCGCGTTTGTTGTAAAACAACTTCCGATACCCAAACACGATAAGGATTACGTTGTTTGCGAAAAAAATAATCTTCGCGAACTTGCAAAAACCATTGAAGTAGTTTTTCCAATGTATGTTTGGAGATACTTTTATTCAAAAGCGCTAACTCCTGTAAGGTGTTGACCTAAAATCAAGGTGTGAATTTCGTGAGTCCCCTCGTAGGTGATTACTGTTTCAAGATTCATTAAATGGCGCATAATAGGGTACTCATCAACAATTCCATTTGCTGCAAGAATGTTACGTGCACTACGAGCTGTGTTTAAGGCCATACTAACGTTATTGCGTTTGGCCAAAGAAATCATTACCGGGTGAAACTCACCATTGTCCTTTAACTCTGCTAAGCGAAAAGCTAATAACTGTGCATGAGTAATATCAGATGCCATAGTAACCAACTGCTGTTGTATTAATTGAAAACTAGCAATTGGTTTACCAAATTGTATGCGCGTTTGTGAATACTCTAAAGCACAATGGTATGTTGCTAAGGCCGAACCAATTGCCCCCCAAGCAATGCCATATCTTGCTTGTGATAAACAAGACAAAGGTGCTTTTAACCCTCGTCCTTCTGGTAATATGTTGTTTTTGGGGATAAAACAATCGTCAAAACTCAGTTCTGATGTCACGGATGCGCGAAGTGAAAATTTACCTTTTACTTCTGTACTTGTAAAACCAGGTGTTTCTTTTGGAACTAGGAAGCCGTGTATTTTTCCATCTAGTTTAGCCCACACTACCGCAACATCGGCAATACTACCATTTGTAATCCACATTTTACTACCATTGATTAAATAACCATCTTTATGAGGCTTTGCAGTGGTAAGCATTCCAGAAGGATTAGAGCCGAAATCTGGTTCTGTTAAGCCGAAACATCCTATTTTTTGGCCAGAAGCTAATTGCGGTAACCAATGCTTTTTTTGCTCTTCTGAACCATAACGCCAGATAGGATACATCACAAGTGCACCTTGTACGCTCGCCACACTGCGCAAACTGCTGTCACCACGTTCGAGCTCTTGCATTATTAATCCATAAGAACGGTTATTTACCCCCGCACAACCATATTCTTCAGGCAACTGTGATCCTAGAAAACCTAACTTTCCTAAAGTTGGTATTATTTCTGCTGGAAAAGTAGCATTGCGATGGTGTTCTTTAATAGAGGGCATAAACTCTTTTTCAACAAAATTCTGAGCTGATTGCCAAATTTGTCGTTCTTCTGCTGAGAGAGTTTCATACATTTTATACAAGTCTAAAGTCGTAGACATGGCCTAACTTTCTATAAATTTAGTAGAGTGTGTTGATATCATATGAAATTTAAATACCTACACACACTAAGTGTCGCGGTAACAAGCAATTCCTTACAAAGAAAATAAAAAACTCTATACGTCTTTTTGATACAGTAGTTTTAGCCCCTATTTTCAATTGTAGAATGATTCCGCGTTTTCAAAATTCCTAATCAACTTTAGTTCTAACTTTTTTTCTTTTTGTTTTTTGATTTTTTCTTTGGTTGTTTTTTAATATTATCATTGGCGTTAGTTGTATTTTTAAGAAGTTTTTTTTCCGTATATTCTGGACGAATAACTACATTGAGTAATAAGTACAATCCAGTGAGAACAAAAGGCACACTCAACCATTGTCCCATTGTCAATCCTGATGTAAGAACTTGATATTCTTTAAAATACTCAACAATAAAACGTCCTGAAAAATAGACAAGAAAAAAAACACTGATTAATAAACCACGAGGACGCTTTTCTTTATAGTGACGATCTATAAGTAAAAGAGTAACATAAACAATAATACCCAAAAATACTTCGTATAACTGTGAAGGATGGCGCGTTTGTAACTCAACGCCCATCATTTTTGCGTGTATTGGAAATTTTATACCCCAAGAAAAATCTGTTACTCGTCCAACAAGTTCACTATTCATAAAGTTACCTAAGCGAATTGTAATTGCGCATGCTCCAGCAGAGAGGGTTAACGAATCTAAAACATCGCGAAAGGGAATTTTATAACGAATATGGTGACGGAATAAGACCAGGATAAGCGCAATGGTTGCTCCATGGCTTGCAAGACCACCTTTATAAATTTTTAAAATCTCAATGGGGTTTGATAAAAAATATTCAGGATCGTAGAACAGGCAATGACCTAAACGCGCACCGATTAAAATAGCAAAAAAACCCCACATTACAAAATCTTCTGCGGTATCTTCTTCATAACCTAAACGCGTCATCATTTGTTGCCGCCAGTGTAAATAACCAATAAAAATACCTGCTGCAAACAAAAGACCATAGTAGCGTATTTGCAATGCCCCGAATTGAAAAATAATTGGGTGAACATCCCAAACAATGTCTAAAAAATACATATTGTACTCCTCGTGGATTCGCTAGTTCACTTTTAAGGCGCGTTGACATTTATATAAATGTCGATACACTCTATAACTGTAAGTAAAAAAACTATTAAGAAACTAGGGCGTGTTATCATTCAAAATATTGTGTGTTTTTTCGAGCCCGAGCCTGTTTCCGAAACTTTCACTAACAATTTATCAAAGAAGCAAAGTTTCTTTTTCCATCGCAAAAAACTAGTATTGAACCAATAAATCACTTTCTGTCGCTCTCAAAAAGTTTTCGGGCGCGGGCTCGCAAACGGGCTCGGGCTCAATACTACTGGCGTATCATTAAATGAATCCGTTATATTTTTATCTGTATTGAATGATGACACGCCCTCGTTATTATACTAGCATGGTTATTTTTCAAGCATGTAACAATATTACGCATCTCCAAAGTGTCAAGTTATTGTTTAGAATAACCCGAATTTTGCAAAAATCTAAATAGAGATACGCCCTAGATAAGGTGAAGGATATTAACTTATTTTGTTTAGTTTGTCACGACAAAAACTTGTCAAATTCACTTGCAATGTGGGAAACTCAAGTTATACTTTGAGGTTTACTTGTTCGAGATCGTAGTATCGAAACTAAGGGCGTCTAAAACGCAGAGCAGGAGCACAATAACGTATCCTGCGCGAAACTTCCTAATGGTATTGAACTATTAGAGTTCGTTATAAAATTTAGGTGGATGCTTATTACGATTAGGGCGTGTCGACATTTAGGTTTTATAGATGAGTTATTTTAGAAAGTAGCAAAACACTTTCAAAATGCAAAGTTATTCTCTAACCGAAAAATAACAAAGTTATCTCTAAAATAACCCAAATTATAAGGAAGATAAATGTCGGTACGCCCTAGTGTTTTAATAGTCAACAACCCGATTTAAAACTACAGAAAACGAATTTCCCTTAGGTCAATTAAAAATTTTTCAGAGTGTAGATGGAAGGAAACAAAGGAATGGTAGCAAAACAGTTGGAAGGTAAATTTTTGTCCGCTAATATTATGCATCAAGTCAAAAAAGATATTTCCTGCTTTCCTTCTGCTCCTAGACTCGTATCACTTCTAATAGGTTCAGATAGTGGAGCACGATCGTACGCCAAAATCCAAGAATCGGCTTGTAAAACAGTGGGGATTTCATTTGAACTAATTCAGTTACCAGCTTCGACCTCTGAAGAAGAAGCAATTGAGTATATTGAAAAACTAAATAACGACCCCTGTGTTACAGGAATTTTAATATTCGTTCCTGTACCTAAACATATAAATAAGAATCATTTAATCGCCAGCATTTCACATTTAAAAGATGTGGAAGGTATTTCACCTACAAACATGGGGAAATTATTTTATGGTAGCACGTCTATAGTCCCTTGTACACCAAAAGCAGTGATGCTACTTATAAAAAGTATAGGATATAATCTTGTTGGTAAGGAGGTTGTGGTTATTTCGCGTAGTCCTATTATTGGACAACCTCTACTACTTATGCTTCTCGAATCAGCGAATGCATCCCCAACACCAGTCTGTTGCCATATAGCAACAAAAAATTTAGAATTTCATACAAAACGAGCTGATGTCGTTATCGTTGCTGCAGGAAAAGCCAACCTGATTCACGGCCATATGTTAAAAGAAGGGGCTGTTGTTATTGATGTTGGTATTAATCTTGTAGAAAATATACAAGATGGTAGAAAAGTACGATCCATTGTTGGTGATGTCCATTATTCTTCGGCAATGGAAGTAGCGTCGTGGCTAACACCTGTTCCGGGAGGAGTTGGCTTAGTGACAACAGCGGTTTTACTACAAAATGTACTATTATTAGCAAAACAACACTTTACAAGATTAGGACGAGTTGACACACTCTAATTAAATCTATGTAAATTTAGAAGTAGCGCGGTCTATGTAAGTTTTACTACCGCGCAGCAGATTTTAATAAAATTTTAGAAAGGTTAAACATGGAAAGAACTTTAGTTTTAATAAAACCAGATGCTATTCAAAGACAACTAGTTGGGACTATATTACAGCGTTTTGAAAACAAAGGGATGAAAATCGCTGGTCTAAAAATGATGCAAATGAGCGAAGATATGGCGAAAGATCATTACAAAGACTTAGTAGATAAACCTTTCTTTCCTTCACTAAGTGAGTTCATGACATCTCACCCAATTATTGCGATTGCAATTGAAGGAGTTGGTGCTGTTAGTATTTGTCGCAAAATGACCGGAGCAACATTTGGAATGAAAGCTGATCCGGGTACTATTCGCGGAGATTACGGAGTTTCTACTAGTTACAACTTAATACACAGTTCTGAAGATAAAAGTGCTGCTGAACGCGAGCTTAAAATATTCTTCAAAGACGAAGATTTCTTTTCTTACAATGCTGTTATTTCTCAGTGGGTTGTTACCGAAGAAGATGCTCAAAAAGTATAAATAAATATAAGCGCTTTATTCTAAAGTAATATATTTTACACAACAAAAGCTCCCTAGCGGAGCTTTGTAAATCAAAATACTGCTCATACAAATACCAAACACATCTTTTGTCAAAATATTGATTTTGCTCATTTCCATAAGCCTAACCGCATTTGCTAATGCTCGTTGTTTAACAAAACATGTTTCAGCAGCATGAGAAATTTGGTAGAATGTGTCGTGATTGTGAGTCAAAAAGGCTTTGATATTTAATAGGAAACGAGGAACACGCCCAGCCTAATAAACATAAACAACAAAATATCAATTCTTTCTTTGGCTAGTACTCTGTAAAGCTAGTTTTGATTTGTTTAACGCCGTGTATTTCGTTTTTGAACTAGATGCAACAAGGGCGCATAGTTGTAATTATGCAACTGAGAAGCGACAACATTCAAAAACGAAAGATCAAGCTAAAGATCCATAATCAACTTTTTGTAGTATTAGTTTGATCTCTTAACATTTAGGGATCTCCCTAAATTCCTCATAAAATTTTTGCCTACTAAGGTTAACGTCATGGAAGATTTAAAATATCTATCTCATTATAAAATCATCAAAAAAATAGCCAGTGGTGGAATGGGAAACGTTTATCTAGCCGAGCAGCTAGGCGCTCGCGGATTTGCGAAAACAGTGGCTGTAAAAACCATACGCTCATCATTATTAAGTGATATGGAAACTCTTGATATGTTTATTGGGGAGGCTAAACTTGTCGCTAATCTAATTCATGCCAATATCGTTCAGGTATATCATTTTGAAAAAGTAGATAATTTTTACTACTTAATCATGGAGTATGCCGAAGGGGTAAATTTAGAAAATTTGCTCAAAAGGCATAATTTTATGAAAAATGCGATACCTGTTGATATTACAACATATATTATTAGTCAAGTGTGTCGTGGTCTTGATTATGCACATCGTAAACGAGATCACTACGGTAAACGCTTAAAAGTAGTGCATCGCGATATTTCTCCTTCTAATATTATTTTAACAACAGGGGGGATTGCCAAGCTTACTGATTTCGGAATTGCCAAAGCTATGACGATGAAGGTGCCCGATGAAAGACTTGTTATTATGGGAAAATATCCTTATATGTCACCGGAACAAGCCCAATTTGAAGGAACAGATGCGCGAAGCGATATTTATTCTTTAGGAATTGTTGCGTACGAATTATTTACAGGAAAAATGGTTTTTAATGTAAGAGATGACATTGAACTCATTGAAGCAATGAGAGTACCTGTGACACCACTACATGAAACTAACTCTAATATTCCTCCTGAACTCAGTAATATTATCATGAAGGCTATTTCATTAAATCCTCTGGAGCGTTTTCAATCGGCAAAAGAAATGGGGGATAGCCTTGACAAATTTTTACACGACCATCGTTGCCAAGTTTCGAATAGTAAACTTGCTAAATATTTAGAGCTTCTATTCCCAGAAAATAAAACGGGACGTTTAAAAATAAATATTCCTCCAAGACCGTAATTTTATGCTAGAGATGTTTCTATTAATGGCAAAGAGAAACATATTTTAGGTACATTATTTTGTTTTATTTACCATCCGAGGGAAAATATAATGAGGTTAATTAAGCGCTACGCTAATCGTAAACTGTATGATACAACGGACAAAAAATATGTAACATTAGAAAATATCGAGATTTTAATCAAAAAAGGTGAAACAGTTAGTATTCTAGACAATGACAGTAATCAAGATATCACGACAGGTGTCTTGTCTCAAATTATTGCTGAACAAGCCAAAAAAGAAAATCAGTTTTCTCCATCGTTGTTTACACAAATTATTCGCAAAGGTAAAGGAAATATGTATGCCTATGCTAGCAAAATAGTGCAAACTTTAGGTGAAACAACTTACTTTATCGAAGAAGAAGTTCGCGGGAAAATTAAACAATTAATCTCTTCGGGAGAAATTACTCAAGAAGAAGGCGACGCGCTACAACAAGATCTAACTCAGCACGAACTTTCTCCGATAGAGAAATTGGAAAAACATCTTGAATTACTATACTCTAATGTTTTAAATAAACTAAACATACCAGAAAAAAGTGAAGTAAAACGCTTACGCAAAACTATTGATAGGCTCGAATTAAAAATTAGGGAAATTGAAAACTCTTACGACAAGGAAGGGCAGTAAGAATGAAGTGGCAAATTATTGTCTTGCTATTTTTTGCAGTGGTTTTAAAAGCAGAAAAAACGATTTGGTTTCAAGAAGATATTGGAAGCCCTATATATAAAAAATGCGTATTCAAAAAAAAGAACCTCGCCGAGTATATAACAGAGAGTTATTATTTGCTAGTTGATAAATCCAAAAGTGAGTGTGTTCTTCTTTATGAGCAAAGAATTTGGTTAAAAAATAATAAATTTCAAAAACAAGTTTTATACAATCACAATCAAAAGCAAAAAATCACAATTTTTTTAGAAAAAGATAAAGTAAATATACAGGTTATATCAGGAAAAAATGAAAATTCCAACTCAATGAAACGTCCAAAGCAGTTGTATTTTCCTTTGTCGGGACGTATTTTTAATCATCCTGATATTTTTACACCAGGAAAAAAGTTTTTTATAAAAATACTTCCTGTCCCTGTTCGCGAAGTAACAATATTAAAATTACATATAGAAGTTTTGCCAAAAGCTAGAATTCCTAAGTCAAAAAATAACAAAAAATATTTTGTTGCGCGAAGTAGTGAAATAGGTACAACATTAAACAAAAGAACATATTACTACGATCAAAATGGCTATGTTGTATACTCAGTGAACAAATCGGAAAAAGAGTATGTGCGTAAGCGTATTAGTAAACCCAAAATAGTACTAGAAAAAATAGAAAAAAATAAACAGCAAAATTCTGACAATGGCAAAATTAATTCGATTGCCCCTATTGCAAGCGTTTCATGTCGAGAGATGTATTATTCACATGCATATCCACGGGACTGGCAACGTGTAGATTTAAGCCCTTTTTCTACTGCTTACAATGGAGAAAGTGGAACAACAGGTGTTTGGACATCGAGTAAACAGTTTGCAAACGATGATTTTTTTGTAAGCTCTATATTGAACAAACTACAAAAAAGTGTCTGTAAGTTTTCTGAAATTGATTTTCGCGAAAAACGCAAGATTTTTATGGGTAAAAGCAATTTCACAGAAACACTTGTTAAGTGCCAAGGGGAAAGGCAAAAAAAATATATCTTGATGCTCACTGTTTTAAAAGAAAAACGCAGTTATGCGATGGTCGTTTTTGGTACAGAATCGCAATATAGAGCTAATTGGCCGACATGGATAAGTACTTTGCACTCCTTCGTTCCAAAACAATAGAGGAAATATTATGGTATTGCAACTTCACATGCTTCCGATACTAGGCGACAACTACACTTATTTTTTAGTAAGTGGTGATGACGCAGTGGTTATTGATCCTGGTGCTGGGCAACCTGTATGGGATTACCTACAACAAAATAAATGGCAACTTACAAGTATACTTTGCACTCACCACCACAGTGATCATATTGCTGGAAATTTAGACTTAAAGAATAAAAGCGGTTGTAAAATATATGCAGCACTTAGCGATAAACATCGAATTCCAGAAGCGGATCATTTTTTGAGTGAAGGTGATCATGTTACTGTAGGAAATTCACGAGCAACAGTGATAGAAACACCAGGGCACACACTTCATCACATTAGTTATTACTTTCCACAAGATAAAAAGTTGTTTTGCGGTGATACAGTTTTTGTTGCGGGATGTGGACGACTCTTTGAAGGATCTCCACAGCAAATGTTAGAGTCTTTCAATAAAATTGCAGCATTACCTAACGATGTTGAGATTTACTGTGGACATGAGTACACAGCAAGTAACGTTCGTTTTGCTTTAAGCATTGACGGAAAAAATGAAGCCCTTATCAATTTTGATAAACATGTTACTGTTAAGCGAAATAATAATGAACCAACTATTCCATCAACAGTTGGTCAAGAGAAACAAATAAATCCATTTATGAGATGCAACGATGAAACAATACGTCGTAATCTTAAAATGGAAAGTGCTACAGATGCCGAGGTTTTCGGAAAAATAAGAGGTCTCAAGGACAATTTTTAATTTAATTTGCGTGGAATAAAAATATGACAAATGATATACAACTTCCAGACTCTGTTACACATGTCAAACTAGATGACAGAGACATTTATCTACTAGGGACAGCACATGTTTCAAAAGAAAGCGTTGCTGATGTTCATGAAACAGTAGATAAGCTTTCTCCTGATACAATTTGCGTTGAGTTGTGCGATGCGCGCTTTAAAACATTACGTAATCCTGAAAATTGGAAAAACATGGATATTTTCCAAGTCATAAAGGAAAAAAAAGCGCTCCTCCTTTTAGCGCAACTGGTAATGACTTCGTTTTACAAGCAGATAGGTGAAGAATTAGGTGTAAAACCCGGTGCAGAAATGATGGCAGGGGTTGATTTATCCGAAGAACACAAAATTACTTTAGTTCTTGCTGATCGCGATATACAAATTACCATGAAAAGAGTATGGGGTCATTTGCGGTTTAGAGATAAACTTAAAATAATGATGCAGTTAGGCTCAAGTGTCTTTGTTAGTGAAAAAATAGATGAAGAAACCATTAATGAAATGAAAGAAAAAGGAAATATCGAAAACGTTCTTGACGCGTTTTCCAAAGAATTTCCTACAATAAAAAGAGTGCTTATCGACGAGCGCGATATATACCTATCGCAAAAAGTTCGAAATAGCACAGGAAAAAAAGTTGTTGCTGTGGTAGGGGCTGGCCATGTTCCAGGAATATCGAAACAAATTCATGAAGAAACAGCATTAGAGCCTTATCGAGAAATACCAAAATCATCATGGACAACGACTTTTGCTAAGTGGTTTATTCCTGTAGCGATTGTTGGAATTTTTGTCTATTTTTTCACATACTCTGATACAAGTAAATTTAAAAGTGCCATTTATATATGGGTTATAGTCAATGGTGTATTAGCAGCTCTTGGAGCCGCAATTGCATTAGGTCACCCGATCACTATTGTCGCTGCGTTTTTTGCCGCTCCTCTCACAAGTTTAAATCCTCTTATTGCTGCAGGCTGGGTATCAGGGTTAGTTCAAGCTTGGATTAAACGCCCTACGGTTGCCGATTTAGAGAATTTACCTCAAGCAATTAGTACAGCAAAAGGTTTTTGGAAAAATTCAGTCTCGCGCATTTTACTTGTGGTCGTATTTTCCAATATCGGTAGTGCAATAGGATCACTTATTGCTTTTCCGTGGATCATCGCAACGTTTTTTTAGTCAAAGGTGTTATTATGACACAAAATAATCAATCATCTAACAATGAAAAGTCTGCATTAACAAACATTATGGAAAAGTTTAATGCTTTAGACGAAGGCCTATCAGCAGCCAAACATAAAGTGCTCCCCGCTCAGTGGATTTCACTTGTTGTTCTTCTTGTTGCAGGAACTGCTGTCATTGTTTTTCACAATTGGCAAGCGTTTTTTCTTTGTGTTGGATTAGTAGTTTTATGGAATATTACAGCAACACTTACAGCTGAAGATCCAAAAATTGTGACCCTTCCTAAATGGGATCAACAACAACTACTAAGTTTTTTTCATTTTGCGGCCAAATCGAAGAGAATTCTTTTTTTAGCCCTACCGTTTTTTTTACTTGGTTTTATTGTTCCTGCTTATGGCAATCCTTTTTTTGCAATAGCGATTGCCCTTGTTTTACTTATGCCATTAAAAATGTTATTGCCGTTAAGTAAATGGCCAAGCGCTGTAAAATACGATAAAGATTATATTGCTTTATGCATTTCTTGCATTGCAGGTATTATTTGTTTGACTCTATCGCTTCCTATAATAAAAGGTGAAATAGTAGATACCAATAATAATCAAATTGTAGATAACACCGAAAAGAATAACACCGAAAAGAACAACTCTGAAAAGAACAACATTGAAAAGAACAACTCTGAAAAGAACAACATTGAAAAGAACAACTCTGAAAAGAACAACTCTGAAAAGAACAACTCTGAAAAGAACAACTCTGAAAAGAACAACTCTGAAAAGAACAACTCTGAAAAGAACAACTCTGAAAATAGCACTATCACAAGTAGTTTTGAAAAGAATATTCTAAAAAGACTTGTTGCTATCGATGATAAGTTATCTTCTTTGTCTTTGAACAGCAATAAAGACGTTGATGAAATACAAAAAAAATATGAATATGCTTCGACTAAAAACCAACAACTATCAGAACAGCTAGTTGCTAGTGACAAAGAAATAAGTGCACTAAAAAAACAATACCAAACATTAGAGCAAAAAATACAAAATAGCCAAAATGTAATGCAGGAATTGAGCGAATTACAACAAGAAATAAAAGCTCTAAAGTTGATGGAGAAAGCGCAACAAGTACGCATAAATACTTTACAACGAGAAAATAAAGACCTAAAACCACATAAAAGTTTAACAGAAAGTTTACAAAAAAAGATTTCTATTGTAGAAAAAGAGAACAATGCCCTTAAGCTTTTAGCTGACTCACAAGACAATGCTGATCAGACAATAAAAACACTGGAAGAAAGAAATTCGCAACTGCAACGATCACAACAAACACTACAAACACAAGTAGCAGAACTAAAAGCGAAAAATAAACAACTTACTAATAATCTTCCAGAAGAGCAAACGGCAAAATTACGCGAATTGGAAACGACAAAACAACAATTACAAGTCAAAATTGGACAACTAACGACTGCTAATTCCAATTTAAAGCAACAAAGCGAAACACATGATCAATTGCTCAAAGAAAAAGAAAGTTTACAAAAAAAATTCAGTAATCTAAGCATTGAAAATCAAGCTTTAAAATTGAATCAACAAAACTCAGATGATCTCAATGGAAAAATCAAGGGAATAGAATCACAAATAGTGTCCTTAAAGAAAGAAAAAGACGATTTTCAGCAAAAAATTAACACTCTTACTAGAGAGAATTTAACCCTCAAACTAGGAGCTCAAAACACCAAAGAGTTAAATGAAAATTTAAAGAAACTTCAAGAACAAATAACCAGAGTCAAAATAGAAAAAAACAACGCTGATCAAAAAATCACAATCCTAGAAAAAGATCTTGTTCAATTAAAAATGAACCACGCTACAGCAGAGCAAAAAACAGTGGATTTAGAGAGTAATTTTACGCAAGTAAAAAAACAGTATGAAGAAGCACAACAAAAAATAGTTCCTATGGAAAATGACATAGCAAGAGCAAGTGAAAAAATAAGTCAAATGGAACAACAGCTCACAAACGCACAAAATGAAAATGAAACTCTCAAACAAAAAATACAAGAATTAGAAAACAAGGAAAAATAAACGCCTTGTTAGAAAACGAGTTATTCATTTTATTTGCACTCGTAATTTCACAAAAGTAAACAATCAAAGAATTTATTTTGATTGTTTACTAAGTTTTAACTTTGGAGCTAGGACATGACAACAGAGCATATTGGTCGCTACCGTTTAATTCGCGAAATAGGTTGTGGAGGTATGGGGAAGGTATATGAAGTTTACGACCCTGTACTTCGGCGCAAGGTTGCTCTCAAGTTACTACTAAAATCAAACTCAAATTTAAGTGTATCTAGGTTTTTACGTGAAGCACAAAGTACAGCCAAACTAGATCACAAAAATATTATTAAGTTACACGAAATAGAAAAGCAAGAAAATGGCCAAGTATTTTACACAATGGACTTCATTGAAGGAGAATCATTTAGCCAAGTATTAAAAACTAAAAAGCTCAATTTCAACGATGGAGTAAAGATCGTAGAAAAGGTAACCCGCGCAGTATACTATGCTCATTTAAAAGGAATAATACACCGCGATATAAAACCTGGTAACATAATGATAGATCGCAACGGCGAACCGCGTTTAATGGATTTCGGATTAGCAAAAGAATTAGAAGGTGACGCCACAAAATTTTCGCAAACAGGAATTATTATGGGTACTGTTGGCTACATGCCTCCGGAGCAAGTAGAAGGTAAAGTACAAACAACCAGTGATATTTATGCCTTAGGTGCAGTATTATACAAAATTTTAACCGGTAAAGTTCCTTTCGAATCAGAGAACTCTGTCACTATGATATACAAGATTCTCCAAGAGGAACCCAAACGTCCTCGTGAATGGAATCGTAAAATTTCTAAAGATTTAGAAGCCATCTGCCTAAAAGCAATAGCCAAAGACCCTCAACAACGCTATACAAATGCAGGAGAACTAGCAGACGATTTAAAGAATTACTTGAAAGGTGATCCGGTTAACGCAAGGCAACGATTAGTACCTGCGAAACTAATAAAATGGATACGTCGTAATAAAAATTTAGCCATTATTTACACTCTAACAACAGTAGTTCTAATTCTAACAAGTATGATGAGTGTATTTCTATTTTTTCCACACTCATCGACGAAACGTGTTTTATTACTATTTAGTTATGAATCTGATTTAATATGGGACAAACAAATCAAGCAAGCAATTATGAAAAGTTTTGAAGCGCACTTTGTAAATGTAAAAAAACACTTACAAATAGAAGAATTCTATATGAATACCAAAAAGCTAAGTTCACCGCAACAAATCGAACAACAAGCTCAAAAAGCTATAATAAAAATAAACGAATATAAACCACATTTAATAATTGCTGCCGATGACAACGCCTCAAGCAAAGTAATACCACATTTCTTCAATTCTGATATACAATTCGTTTTCTGTGGAGTAAATAACAATCCAAAAAAATACAACTTTCCACAAAAAAACGTAACTGGAATTACCGAACAATTACTACTAGAACAAACATTTAAAATGTTACCCTATTTCCTTCCAAAAGCCAAAAGCTACGCGTTGATATTAGAAGACAGTGTATCAGCCAATATAGTTTTCAAAAACATTAACAAAAACTTTTCTACCTACAACAAAAAAGCCACCCTAAAATCCTCCAGTTTCAAAGAATGGAAAAAATTCCTAAAGCAACAAGAATCGCAAATAGACTTCTTTTTAGTCCCTATTTACCTAAACCTAAAAGATGAAAAAGGCAATCCAGTTCCTCCTAAATCAGTAATGAATTGGATACTAGACAATATAAAAAAGCCACCCATAGGCGCTCTAGGTTTCAACATAGAAGATGGAGCACTGTTAGGAGTAGTGGACACCGGCGCCAAACAAGGCAAAACCGCAACAACATATGCCATAAAAATACTAACGGAATCCATAACAGCAGGTACTTTGCCCATAAAAGGGATTGGTAAAGGCGAACTCTACATCAACACAACAACAGCAAAACATTACGATATAAAAATACCCAGTTGGGTGTATCAATTCGCAAAATTGATTGACTCTAAATAGTACGGGTTGTGGCGTAAGTATTTACGGATGAGTAATTACAAGGTTGATATGGTGTTTTTTATTTTTTGTTTTCCGCTTTAGTTGCGAATTTAACATGGCTAAATATGAGTATTTTTGGGGTATTTTTTTGGGTTTTTGTCACGTTTTCGCCTCGGGAATTTTAGTTCGATAGTGAGGGCATCGCAAAAAGACGACTATCTCCTCTATACAAAACCAAAAACTTACTTTTGACGCAAAGCACTTTGTATTTGCTTCGTTACTTTATCTATATCGTTATGAATCATCCAATTAGGAAATCGTAGTGTAGAAATACCTCTTTGTAAAAGATATTGCTCACGTTTTTTATCTTGAATACGACAGCTTTTATGTATTAGGCCATCAATTTCCACAGCTAGTTTTTTAGAAAAAGAAAAAAAATCGACAGTGTAAACCCCAACAGAGTGTTGTCTTCTAAACCTGACATTACACAATTGCTTGTTGCGAAGTTTTTGCCAAAGAATATCTTCCGATGTAGTGTAGCTATGTTTTTTTAACTTACGAGACATGTTCTTTCCTTATAGCTAAAACGTTTGGAGAAACATTTATTGTACATACGCTTTCGACAAGAAATGGTGGATCGTTGATGTTTTACAACTTGACGGCACTACGCGAAGCGGATCGCGGCGATTTGTCTTCTTTTGTATTGTTTATCGCCGAGTCGTTAAAGACAACGCAAGATATGATACTAGAAGAGATCGCGAAGTCACCGTAAGTGATCACCTATTTGGGAAACACAATCATGGTCATTCACAATTTGTTACCGGGTAAATTTTACAAGCTACCTCATTTCATCATGCAACCTACATCGACAAGACTAGGTGTTATCAAACCGTTACGTTTCAATTTGCATGTTGATGCAAACGAACAGCTCGCATATAAAGGTAGTTGCGAAAAGTCCTTTTATAAAAGAGAATCAGCATGCTCGTTGGCCTTGCTTTCTTATATGCACAAACTAAACAGAGTTAGCCTTGTTCGTTGTCAGTATATTACAGACAAGAGTTTGAGGTTTTTATCCAAGTTACCTCATCTTCGTTACCTTAGCCTAAATCGTTGTTACGATATATCCGATGAGGGGATAAAACATATTTGTCGTATTGCGCTGCAAAGTCTATTTCTCGATTGTACAAGCATTAGCAACAATGCGCTAGAATACATCAAGGAAATTGATAGCCTGCAATACTTGAGTTTGCACTATTGTGATGTAGACAAAAAAGGATTACAACATTTACACTCCATGTCTCTCAAGTATTTATCGCTAGAGGATTGTTCTCTGACGAATGAAGACTTACAGCCACTGTCCTCACTATCCAACTTAGAATATCTCAATTTAGAAGGCAATAATAACCTTTCAGAAAAAGCAATGCACTACATTAAAGATTTGCCATTGAAAAGTTTGATATTGAGACAAGCATACGTGGATGAAAAATCTGCTGAAATACTTAGCAATATGTCAACATTAGAAGAAGTCGTTGTATGGGGAAAAGGAGCCATTAGGCATTTGCATCGATTACCTAATTTAAAATCCATCAATCTTTTCGGATACGAAGAACTATTAAAGTATTTACCAAACTTTTCTCATGTAGAAACACTGTATCTTAATACACGCGATACAACAGACGATGCGCTGGCAAAATTAAAAGATTTCTCAAATTTACAAGAATTGATATTGGATAGTGCTATAGATATTACCGATGAAGGAGTAGGACGTTTGGGTGGACTAACCACTTTGACAAAGCTATCTCTTTTTGCATTGGTGTATGTTACAGATGCAACTATAGATACTTTATGTAATCTCAAAAACTTAGAACATTTAAATTTAGCCTTTACCAAAATTTCTGATGACGGCTTACAGAAATTGTCTTGTTTGAAAAAGATAAAGTATTTATCCTTACGTGGGTGCAGTAATGTCAAAAATAAGGATTTTGCACATGTTAAGTCCATGTTTCCTCTATTGGAAGAGCTTAACTTGTGTTGTCGCCACTGTACAGAAGGACCTGGTTTTTGGTTAAAGGAAGAGATTTAGATATGCCGCGTACAAAATATATTTATCGAACCATCTTAATACTCTAATCTTGAGTCAGAGTTCGCTTCCAAACATCATTCCATGCTCTAACTGTTCCATCGGTAATACTTTTGGGTAATTCTACCGTCCGATGCTCTGGAGTTGCATCTAGAGGTGTGATATAAACTAAAAATCCAAGGGCAACTAGATCTGCCACACGAGCACTGGATGCTGTCACTTCACGAGGTGCTATTCCTGCAAAAGCTGTAACACCGTGAAGTCCTATTACTTCAAAAGCCTCTTGGCTACTTTCTTGCAAAACTTCCCGTTTTTCACAGTGAATTCCCCAACGCCAAATAGTTTCATTTATGGGAGCTTTTTCATATGTCATTTGTTTGCACTTTCTATTTTAAAGGCAGAATAGTCCATTTTATCTGAGCAACTAGACTGGATTTGTCGCCCTAATTCATCGTTTTTGAATTTCAAGGTAAAATAAGAGAAATCTTTTTTTAAACCGTAGCCCCAAACACCAAGAGTAAACCAGTTAAAAATATGGTCTTGACTTGTTCTGAGATAGAGAAAAGGTATACAGCCACAAAAACTCAAAACCCAAAATTGCCACGCATCTTCACCAAAAGAAAACCCCCATAACCATAGAATCGCAGACATCGAAAAAGCGATAACTAGATTTGTATATTTCCAAAAAAAGCGTTTTATACCAAGCCATTTTTTACAACCTTCACAAATTGGTATGGCAACATCAAAAACTTTTTCTCCATGTCCAAGAAGATTCGATTTTCTTAATTGTATTTCTGTGTGAGTAGTTGCTTCGTTACCACATTTAAAACAGATATTCGGAAAGTATAAGTCGTTACAAGATAGCTGTACTTCTCTACCATGAACAAACATTTCTAACATAAATTTTCCTCAACACAATGATCAGGTTTTTGGTATTTATCTATAGTTTGGCGATGAAAAACTGCACTAGGATAAATAGAAAAAATAACGAAGTCATTACAAGATATCTAAATTTCATCTGCCTTAACAGTTTATGCCTGGTATTTTACCATACAAAATTATGCTAATTCCCATTAGGAATAACGGAATCTGACAAATCTTCTAATGTCGCTAAATATGTAGTTTCTAGATCCACTATAACATACTCTTTTTGTAGAAAAACGGGTACTTTTGGTAAAACATCTCCTACATTGAACTCTTCAACGTAAAGTTGCAATTTGGGATCAAGACATTGAAAGCTTACTGTGTATAGTTCTTTTGCTTGGGGTATTTCACCACCATCAATTTGCATAAGGATTTTATTTACAAAGTTGTCGATTAATCTCGTCGCTGGCAAAACGTCAATAATTAAATAGTGAATTCCCGCAGCCAGATAGTTAACAGACTTTTCGACAAACGTATCTACTTTTTCTCTTGCGTTTTTATTTCTAGGAGAAACAATTATTGCTATGTCAATCACTATCTTGTTTTGCATTATAAGTTTATCTGTTGGTGGATTTTTGTACGACGTAAAAATTGAAAAAGGTCTCTCTCCATACAGAAAAATAAGACATATATCTGTTCGCGTTTTGTGTTTGTTTCTATCTTTCATTGTCATAGCAAATTTTTACGGGCTAATTTTAAATCTCAGAGGTTCATTGTGGTGGTTAGTAATTTTATTTGCCGTTTTTTGTGAAGTAAGTGTTTATCATATAAAAAAATTAAATACTATGAAAGAAATCGCTAAGGAAATGCTTGAAAAAGGAATGAAATTAGAAAATATAATCATTAGTATAAAGTTAAAAAAACAAGAATTAGATGAAGTTTTACTTAGTATTAAATCAGACACCATGCAAGAATAACTTCGATATAATCGTAATGCTAGTTGTAAAAAAAGTTTAAAACCCTAATAACAATGTATAATAAATCATTTTTGAGACAAATAGCTCTTTAAGTGTTTATAAAATAAAGCTTTTCGATTTATGAGACTACATTTTCGTAACACTTTTGAGCGTTAAGTCAATACGCGTTTGGTTAGGGAGTCGACTTTATGCGATGCTCTCACCTCGCTTGCTTTGCAAGCTTTCCTCTCCCATGAGAGGGTCCATGCGATGCTTCGTAAAAAACAAAATAGGCTTGAGTTGCGTATCGAATTTGATTTGCTTTATTTTGGGTTTGCGGTTGAGAGATTTGCCTTTAGTTGTTTTATGTGTCAAAAAATCTCAAAAACAAACGACTTAATCTACATTATATTCGGTGAGTTTTACCAATAATTGTTCGATATTTGGGGTAAAAATTATAGGATGTTGTTTTAAAATAGTTTTGGCAAAATGAGCGTGTACATTCATCGTTGAATTACAAAACTCAAACCAAATACATGCTTGCCCCTCTCGTAAACCATGACGTCGAGAACGCGAAAGCCCCATAGACAATAATGTTGTTCCCGCACGTAGTAAACGATCAAAACCAGCTTCACGCATGTTATTGATCATAGCTTGCAATAAATCAGTATTGCATTTAGAGCGAACATATTTTTCATGACAAAATTGTCCGAGACTATTCCAACTTTCCATAAACAAACTTTCAACAGATTGGTTGCGTTCGTAGTAATCTGTAAGAGTTGCGGTATGTAACCAGGGAAAATCTGCTTGCATTTGTGACGGCGATGCACAGTCGCAAATCCAGCGTTTTAGCACTTTTACAAGTAATTCTTTATCACTTAGTTGTACATCGAATAATAAATTGTCATCCACATAAAATCCTGCATATGGCTCTTTCTCTCGATTGTAAAAAAAAATTTTACATAGTTGATTCTGTAGATATAGTTGTAGGTAGCACTCATTTTTTTCATATTGTAATCGAGAATGAATAGTTGGAATATGCTGCCTAACATAATGATCAATTTGTTTTAAAGTATCTTGTTGTGAGTTATCCATTATTAGCTATCTAAAAGTTATAACTTTTTTACCTGTGTATCAGCTTGAACTTGACTTGCTCATAAATCTTTTTTAGGAAGTCTCTTTGACTTTTTTGAGATTAGTTAACCGAAGTATCTAATTCTAAAAAAAGGAGTCTTATGATTCATTATAGCTTCAACACTATTGCAATCAATATCTTTCTAGCCGATGCTGTATGTTTTTATAAAATGAGAATCTCGCTAATTCTCTGAATTGAAGAAATTACAATTGGTAAATGTGCAACATCTGTTCTAAAACTACTGAGGATATTTCTCTATGGAACCTTTTATCTTGTCTCAATAAATTCTACGCAAATTTCGCTAGGGTCTTTTACTGAAAAGCTTGGCTTATTTAAAATACTTTGTTTTTTTTCTAGCGTTTTAATACCGTAAGATTGGAAGTGAGTTTGTAAGTTATTAATATTTTGACAAGCCATTGATATTTGCAAAAAACCTAAATCATAGTTAGAGTTTATTTCTCGGTCGTCCCAGTAATGCTGTAGCTCAAGTACAGTATAATTTCTTTTATATAGCCATTCTCTATTATTTATAGATTCTAAATCAGAAGATGGCGGAGTATCTTCTGTAAAAGCTAAAAAATAAAGAGTAAATTTATAAGAACTCACCGGCATTTTTGCTAGAATTTTCATGCCGAGTATTTCTTGATAAAAATGTAGACTTTTATCGATATTTTTTGTTCTTAGAGTAATAAGCCCGAAAGAAGGTTTTTTAGTACTACTAGATGGTGTAAAATTGCATTGAAAATCTCTCTGTAAGAGTTCAATAGTGTAATTCTCTGAGTCGTGTAAATGGCATAAATAACCAATGTCCAAAAATTGTTTTGGATTTCCTACTTTTATACCTTGTTGACATAAACTATTACGCAGACTGTCTACGTCAGATGAAAATATAGTTATTTTCCAATAATTATCGTTGGGTTTTGGAGAATAATTACCTGTTTTACTATAATTATGCACAAGAGTAAGATATGCTTCTTCCTCCAAATAACGCAATAAATATATTTTTTTTTGGTCATGATTTTCATACGTATATACTAAGTTCATTCCTAAGGTTTTATAAAATGCAATTTGCTTCTCTGGATCTTTTACTTCTATAGCACAAGAGAAAAGAGAATTGATCTTCCACATTATTATCCCACTCCCAAAAATATTTATATCTTGGTCTAAATATATTAACACGCTTATTCAAATATGATTTTATACGAAATAGTGTCCGTTAAAGCTACAATTACTAAACAAAGTGTTGTAAACATAGATTGGTATAATTTCACCGTGAAAAGAACAATTAGTAAATGTGTTCCTAATTTTTTTGTGCATTTTTTCTAGGTAAAATGTACACCCTTCGTATTGAGCTTCTTCTTCTATCTCTTTCAATATCTTTCCTTTGATAATTTTCAATTTGTTTATCCTCTCATTTAGTTGTAACTAGTTCGAATTTAGATCTGAGTAGATAAAAGTTATTATTTTTTTTCTTTCAACAAAGTAAACGTTTTCAGATGGACTACTATTAGGCAGCGTTTCCACCAGAATAAAAGTAAATTTTTCTGAAAAATGTATCTGGTTGTAAAAATTGAGATCGTTAAAGAGGAACAATCTAGGGGATATTGATGTCTAATTTTAAAGTAGCATAAAATATTTGTTTTCTTTAGAATAATAGTTATATTATTTTACATTCTTTGGCGAGGTTACAAATGCAAAAATTGTTTTTATCATTGAGTTTATTTTTGTGTACTGTTATGGCACAAGATTTAGATTCATCAAGAGTTTTTACGAAGGCTTGGAGCGACGCAGGTTATGTGGACTCAAGAGCCAAAAAAGGTATAAATGTACTTGATTTTGGAGTTGTGGGAGACGGCAAAGTTGATGATAGTGTATCTATAAAAAAAGCGATTTCTTGGGTGACGAAAAATGAAGGTGTTACTGTTGTATATTTTCCTGTAGGAAAATATCTGATTACCCAAACTATTGTCTTACCTGATAATATCATTTTAAGAGGTGTATCTGCAAACAGTGAGCTCATTTTTGATTTTTCAGGTAAAAATGGAAGTTGCATTAATGTTATAGGTAAAGGATTTTCGTTTCAACCAGTAGTTGGCGATGGATTCATTCACCAAAATACTATTGAGGTGAGTGATGTAAGTCAATTTTCTGTGGGTGACTATGCCGAAATAGAGCAGAAAAATGATTCTAGTTGGGACAACAACGATCAGTGGAGTTCTCACGCAATTGGTCAAATAGTACAAATAGAAAAAATAGCAGAGAGTCGGTTGTATTTTAAAAATGTATTGCGTGCGAATTATCAATCCAAATACGAACCGCGTATTCGTAAAATTTCTCCGAAAAAGCATGTGGGAATTGAAAATTTTACCATCAAGCGCATTGATAAAAAAACACCTGTTTATGGAAACCATATATCATTTAAATATGCCGCGCGTTGTTGGGTAAGTGGAGTAAAATTTCTAAATTGCGTACAACGCTTTGTGGACATGCACCACAGTACGAATTTACAAATTTCTGGTTGTTACTTTAAAGATGCTTTTGATTATGGTGGTGGTGGGCATGCTTATGGTTGTGAAGCTTCCTTTCACACTGGAGAGTCTTTAATAACTAACAATATTTTTGAGCACTTGCGCCATTCGATGTTAGTTCAAGCAGGAGCAAATGGCAATGTTTTTTCTTATAATTACTCCTTTGATCCACATCGTAGTGAATGGCCCCATGATTACGCGTCTGATTTGTGTTTGCATGGAAACTATCCATTCGCCAATCTATTTGAAGGCAATATCGTGTACAATGCACAAATGGATAATTCTCATGGCATTTCTGGACATTTAAATACATTATTTCGTAATAGTATTGGTCACTACGGGTTTATTATGACTTCGAATACAAACCAGCAGAATATTTTAGCTAACGATATCACCGATGCTGGGCGCGGGCTTTTTATACTTTTGGGAAAAGAGCATCAGTCAAAGGGAAATCGCAAAGCGAACATATGGGGAAACTATAATAGTTTACCTAAAAATTCAACGGTAATTAGCAAGTCCTTATACCTAAAAAGAACGCCTAAATTTTGGGGAAATTCTCTTTCTTGGCCGAGTATTGGTCCGAATAGTAAAGAGTCTTTTTCGAGTAAGCAACTTCCTGCTCGTGAACGTTTGTTAAAAAAAGGAAATCAGATCGTCGTTGAGCAGCGCGAAGTTGAAATTGTAAAGCCATGAAATAAAAAATAACTACAAAGAATGTGCTTTATAAAGGTGTAGAGGACACTCGTAATGAGTGTCTCTACAGTCTTTATTTTTGAATGAATTTTTTGCTAAGATAATGTTTATTGTTTCACTGTCTTGACGCGTAGGTTTTCAACAAAAAAACAGTAAATAGCTGGTGTAATGAATAAAGCCAGAACAGTCGAAAATATAAGACCGCTCATTATTGTTACTGCCATTGGAGCAAAGAGTGGATCTCCGCTTAAAACCAAAGGAATTAAACCTCCAACAGTTGTAAGTGTCGTTAGCATAATTGGCACAATTCTTTGCTTTGTTCCTTCAATAACGCATCGGCGAAAACTTTCCTTGGTAAGACCAACATAATTATCATCTTTTGTTGCTAATCCTTCTTTACTCTCAAGAGCAAATTGAATTCGATGTTCTATGAATTCGATTAGTACAATGGCAACATTTATAACAATACCTGCCAAAGAAAGCAAACCTAACATTGTCATAAATCCAAGAGGATTGTTAGACAAATACAGACCAAAGAAACTACCAGCAAAAGCAAGTGGAATCGTTGCTAGTACAATCCAGGTTTTTATAAAAGAGTTGTACTGAATAATAAGGCACAGGATAATCAGTACCAGAGAAATAGTAAATGCGCGCGACATATTACCGCCGCTTTTTTTACTTTCCTTGTATTCTCCAGCAATTTCGAGTTTATACTCTTTTGGCAACTCTTCTTGTAGTTGTTTTAATTTAGGAAGTATCTTGCGAACAATGTGATCAGGTAATACTCCTTGTTGTACTTGGCAACGAATGCCAATTTCACGGGTTTGATTACGTCTAACAATTTTTGCCCGCTGCCATTTAGGCTGTATATTCGCTAGCTCATCAAGAGGTACTTTCCCAAAATTACCTTCGACATACACTTGATTAATAAGCTCTAAATTTCCTCTTTGTTCTGTTGGTAGTCTTAGGTATACAGGAACCTTATGATCATCTTCACGATACGTAGTTAAGTAATAGCCGCTAAAAAAAGCATTCAATGTTTGTGCAATTGAGGCATTACTAACACCTGCGAGGTTTGCTCTGTCTTCGTCAACATCTACTCCTAACTGATATGACATATTCCCCAATGAATTGTGAACTAATTTTGTTCCAGGTGTATCTCGTAAGATTTGCTCTACCTTAGATGCATACAAATGCAATTTATGTATATTACTACCATTAATTTTTACTTCAACAGGATAAGGAACTGGTGGACCTTTAAGCAATTTGACAAGTTTAATTCTTGCGCCAGCAATAGAAGAAATATTTTGCTGCGGTATCCCGTTATAAATAGCAGACTCAATATCTTTTATATATGAATCTACAACAAAAGGAGAAACGGTATTAATAATAATGGTCGCAGTGTTTTCTCTTGGATTCTCTGGATTAATGCTAAGAAAAAATCGCGGTCCTCCTTTTCCAACAAAGGAAACCATGTTTTGCAAGCGCTGTTTAGATTGAAGTTGAATTATTTTTTCTAACTGCGCGGTAATATCATTAGTTTCTTTTATGGGGCTTCCATTTGGTAGATCAATGACTATTGTAAATTGATTACGCAGAGCTTCGGGAAAAAATTGATTGGCTATTTTTCCTGTAGCAAGTAGGGAAAAGCTGTAGATCATAAATACTAGAGCCAGCATAATCGTTAAAAACTTAAAACGGATGGCTGCTCCACAAAGTAGTTCAAAAATAGATTTTGAAGGTTTGGATGATGTCTTTTTTCTCAATTTTTTCGGAACATATGATATACATTTCCAAAGATAACCGACAGGAGAAGTTGTTGTTCCTGCCTTCATAAAACAATATGCCATTATCGAAGTAAAGGTAACAGCAAGAGTGTAGCTAAATAAGAGTGATATACAAACGACAATAGGTATACTACGAACGTATTGCCCAGAACCTCCTGGAAGGGTCAACATCGGCAAAAATGCGCAAACGGTTGTTAGAGTTGCGATAAATATAGGAAATGCTATCTGACCAACCCCTTCTATAACTGCGCGGCGCTTTTCATAACCTTTGTTAATAAAGTGATGAACATTATCGCAAACCTCGATGGCATTATCGACCAACATACCAAGTGCAATAATAAGAGCTGCTATAGACATAATGTTTAAATCGACATCAAACAAATACATTAATCCTATGGAACTAATCATCACAATTGGTATGGCTGTGGCCATAACAATTGCGACACGTAAGCCTATTAGTAATAAAGCAACAGCAATAACAAGAACAATAGCTTGGATTAGACTAACGACAAAATCATCGATAGATTGTTTTACTTGTTTTGGTATGTCTGATAAAACGGCAATTTCTATATCGCTAGGTAACAAATTGAGTTTCGCTTCTTCGATTGTTTTTCTTACTTCATTTCCTAGAGCGACAATGTTTTTGCCTTTTTTCATCACTAGAGAAAGAACAATAGAAGGTGCTGAGGTCTCAGAATCGCTGTACCTCACTTTTACTTGATATGGTTCAGAGTAACGACGCGAGACCTTTAGGTTTAAGTCTTTCAGTAGTACTGAGTTACCAGTTTCTTCCTGACTAACAACGATGTGTTCAAATTCTTTGATATCGGTAATTTCGCCAGAAGGTTTAATACTAAAGCGATTTAGTGATGTATCAATATTTCCTCCCGAAGCTACGATATTATAACTCTGTAAAATATTACGCAATTCCTCTAAGGTAATTTTTAGTTGACTCCACTGCCCAATATCTGTTTCGATATAAATCGCTTCATTCTCAACACCATGTTTGCTAATTTTGCCTACAGAAGATAATTGACGTAGACGATTTTTTAGTCTATCAGTGATTTTCTCAAGATCGCGAGGAGAGTACACAGGCTTTACTTTAGGCTTTTCATAAATAGCGAGAAGCATCGCTGAAGTGTCCCCAAAATCTCTATTTAGATACGGATCTTGAGCATTTGAAGGCAAGTTACCTTTAATATCATTAATCTTTTTTTGTACTTTGTCCCAAACGTTATTTATTTCTTGGTAAGGTAAATCTTCTTCGTACAAATCTATTTTTATAATAGACAAACCGACATAAGATGTGCTCTCAATTTCCTCAATTTCATCAACAGTTTCAATTTCTTCTTCAATGACATCGGTAATTAGGTTTTCAATATCTTCAGCAGTTGCGCCTGGCCAAGAGGTAGAAATAAGTGCTGACCGTATTGTAAATTCGGGATCTTCGCGCCGCGAAATATTTTGAAAAACATAAATACCCCACATCATAAACGTAATAACAAAAGCAATGACAATTGTTCTTTTTTCTAGTGCAAACCGAGTTAAATTCATATCTTTTTCCTATTCACTTATTTGAACTCTTTCCCCTGGTATTAAATAGTGAGCACCTTGAACAACTATTTGGTCTCCGTCATTTAGTGAATCTGCTGTTATTCTTCTTGTATCGCCAAAAGATTCGAATAAACTAACGCTTATTTTTTCTACAAAAAGTCCATTTTCTTTAGAGATTAATTTGTAGACATGATGTTTACCATTTTCTTGTAGAATAGATTTCATTGGTGCATAAAGTCCAGAAACGGAATTATGAATGTTTAGATCTATTTTTACCAATTCTCCCGGACGAAATAGCCAATTTTTGCGAACGAGAACTACTTGGTCTCCATTTTTTACGCCATTTGGAACATTTACAGCCAAAAAAGCCCTGTCTCGTATAGCGCGCTGCAAAGCTTTATTTCCTTTGACAGTAACGCTGCGAAAAGTGAATAAACCAAGGAAATCAAGCATTGTTTCACCCACTTCGACATACATTTTTTCGATAGTTGTGACACCATCGAACTTCGCATTGATGTAATGATTTGTTTTCCAAACATAGTAACCTTTTTTATCTTTCTTAAGACAGTTTACATTGATATATCTTTTGTCTGGTTGGTAGTAATGGCGCGAAACAATAGGCATTAAATCTGTGATTTTTGGCAATTTTTTTCGTTCGGGATTTTCTTCCATGCGCTGATCTATCTTAAAATTACGCACAAGTATTTGTAAATTAAACGTACGTGTATTGTTGTCGGCAACCGTATCTTTTGCATAGATCCAGCCTGTTGCTGGTACTTTCCAATTTGGGTGATACAATGTGGCAAAATCACCCACGCTCAACAAGCGATCTGTCTCTGCTGACACAGCGACTGTAATTTGTATTGGGTCCATTAGAACCAGAGTCAAAACTGCTTTTCCTGGCTGGACATAACCGCCGCGAATTACATGAATCTGAGAAACGCGGCCATCAAAAGGAGCGCGTACAATGCAGTTTTCCACATCAAGCTTAGCACTTTTTAGTGACTCTTGCAGTTTCTTCATCTGCGCATTTAAATTCAGTAAAGACACTTCTTTTACTCTTTTTTGTGCCTGTATTTGTCTCATTTGTGCTTTGGTGCTGTCTAAGGTTGAACGCGCTTGGTCAAGATCTGATTGGCTTGCTGTGTCGGTTATCATCAAAGCAGAAAAACGTTTGTAGTTTCTTTCCGCCAATTTCAAATTGGACTTTGCCTCGGCAATTTGCGCAGGAATGACATACTCAATTTCCGTTTGTGTAGTTTTGTACTGGGCTTGCAAAGCACGGATATCAGCCTTTGCACTTTCCACGCGCAACTCGTAAATTCTTGTTTCTAATTTAGCGAGTATTGTTCCTTGTTTAATAATGCGATTGTTAATGTTTTTTAAAGCACCTTCAACGTCCTTTCCACTATCAATTACATAATCTATTTTTCCTCCCACTTCAAAGCTTATCTCTTCTTGTTTCCACGTAGCAACAGTGCCTGTTAAACGAAGCGCCGCTGCCGGATTTTTTTTGTGTAAGGATATGACTTTGACAGGTCTTATTACTGTCGTTTCTTTTTTTGTTTGAGACGCTGCCTTATCGCAACCGATTAAACACAAACAATACACCAAAATACATATATGTTTTTTCATTGAAATTTTTCTAGCCCTTTTAGAACCTGATATAAAATTTTTTACCCGCAATTAATTTTGTAATAGGCTCTTAGAGTACTAGTCCTAAAAAGTAAAAAAATATTTCCCTAGAATTTGATGACAATTATTGTGCTACTCGATTGGAGTAACCTAAAAACTACAGAGTTATTCGAAAGGTAAAACGAAAAACGGATTCCTGTCGGAGTAAGCAATAGCAAGATTTGGTAGTTTTTTTAGAAAAGAAGTGCCATAAATCTGTAGATAAAGATAACGATTAAAATCGAAAGGCACAATAATGTAAACAAATAGAGGTAGAATATACTAAAATCTGAGAATGATTGCTACAAAGTGTTTTTATCTTACAATTGAATTTACTTTTATTTGCCGCCTGTAGGATATCAAAGTATAATATTAACAGTCCTTCATACTCAACTTCCAACCTTTTATTTAGGGCGAAAAATGTTAATTGGTTTAAATGATAGGTATGAGAGAGATGCGAATGATTCACAACAACCACAAAATATATGGTATAACTCTATGTGAAATTATGGTGTTAGCTACGATAACATTTATTTTGTTCAGTGCTTTAGCAGTAGTAAATATAAGTGCTAGTTCATTCACTAATCATCGAACTGACATAAAACAACTTATTGTAGATATTGAGCGGTCTCTGGTAATGTATCGCGCTGATCTTGGGATGTTTCCGCCAGATAGACCATCAAATGTTGATCATAAACCGGTTAGCGCTGGGGAATGTACGCCAAGCAATGCTGCACCAATAGAAGGAATATTTGATAATACAGTTAGTGAATATCACGATGATAATTTGCTTCGTCATCTCGATGGAGATACAAGTAACGACACAAGAGTTCGTGATTACGAATATGTTAGTATACGTCCTTTAGACAACTACCTTCACATTAATGAATAAAATATTGAGGTAAATGAAACCGGAATGCCTATTATTATAACGCGTTTTGGCTCTACAATAAAATACAACGAGCTTGCTTCAGAACGACGAACGAAAAATTTCAAGGAAACAATCCTGATCCGCGTAAATCTATTATAACTTTTGATAGTTATCAACTTTACTGTGAGGCAGAAGATTTAAAAAAACATTATCCTCGTCGTTTTATAACGAATTTTCGTAGTTCGGGTGCACATTTTGAAATATATATAACTCTCGGCATTATCGCCTTTGTTTTGTTACTCGTTCTCGTTATGATGATTGTAAGACTAGCAAAATTAATACAAAAGGCAAAAAATTTAAATGGTGACCAAATCTACGTTTTTTAATCCTGGAAATTTCTGCTGTTCAATTGTTTAGAAAGAAATATGCTTTTATTTTTCAAAGGTATCAACATTCCCTATCTTACAAGCTAACAATAAAAGCATTTATAACTTTGTTATTGTGGAGAAGTGATGAGTCAAAAAATTCAAAATTTAAAATTAAAATATAACGAATGTCTTGTCGAACACAACTGGCAACAAGCACTTAAAATTATCGAGCAAATGATCGCGATAGAACCACAGGCAAAATTTTACTGTAAACAAGGGGCTTTGCTTTTTAGGTGTAAGTTATACCAGAAAAGCGGCGATAGTTTTCGTAAAGCGATAGAGCTTGACTCGGATAATAAAAATGCGATAACATTCTTGAAAAAACTCGAAAAAAAGAATGTATCATATACCCAGGATGATGAACTTTTGTCTATTGTTGGGGATGTATTACAACAAGTGAACAACACTGATACCGAAGAAAAAACTATCAATGACATTTCATCTAAACCTAAACAAGTCGTATCGCGAATTACTTTCTCCACAGAAACGCAAGAAACTGTTGTTGACACGCGGCAAGATCCACAAACAAATCTTTCTAATGAAACACTTGTCGCTTCTCCTTCTATAATAATTGAGAATGGTAATGAAGAGAATGACTACTTTGGGCGCTACGAACTACAAGAAAAAATAGGCTCTGGTGGTATGGGGCATGTGTACAAAATATATGATCCTGTTCTCGACCGCACCTTAGCACTCAAGATTCTAAATCTGAGTTTAAATACAGAAGAGGGGCGTAATCGTTTTATGCGCGAGGCGCGTGCAACTGCAAAGCTAAATCACCCACATATTATTTGTGTTCATGATATTGGAGAACATAACGATCGCAATTTTTTTACTATGGATTACATAGAGGGTTATTCTTTCAAAGAGTATTATACTCGTGAAAAAGTAACGATAAAAAATATTCTACATCTCTTTATGCAAGTGTGCGATGCCATTCACTATGCGCACGAGCAGAATGTTATTCATCGTGATATAAAGCCTAGTAACATCATGATTAAAAATGATATTTCGGCAAAGGTTATGGATTTTGGGCTTGCGAAAATACTCCACGCTGACGATCAAATTTCGCGAACTGGCCAACAAATGGGAACTCCTGCATATATGTCACCGGAACAAGCTGATGGGGCCGCTATCGATATACGTACTGATGTATACTCTTTGGGAGCAACGTTATACGAAGCACTAACAAAACGTCCACCATTTCAGGGTGAAAATCATTTTAATATCATATACCAACTACACTATAAAGATCCAGTTGCGCTGCGTTTGATGAACCCTGATATATCTGTTGAACTAGAAGCAATCTGTCTCAAGTGTTTGGAAAAATCTTCTGCTCATCGTTACGCAACAGTAAAAGACTTACGCGACGATCTCGACAACATGCTGCACCATCGCCCTATAAAAGCGAAGCCAGCAACAAGTGTAAAGAAAACTTGGAAGTGGATTAAACGCCACAAGGTAGCATCTATCACCACCCTACTTTTGGTTGTGTTTATTTCTGCTGCGGCAGCATTTTGCTTATTTCAATGGAACAAAACACTGCAAGCGAACTATACAATTGCTGACAAATCTGTCAATATATTATTGTCGCGAGCCAAGGAACAATTAACAAAAAGCTACTGGCGAGAAGCAGGAGCGTTAGCAGGTGAAGCACTTGAAATCACTCAAGAACATCCGCAACATATGCAATCTCTAAAACAAAATGCTCTGACAATTACGCGCAGTGCGCTCCATGGAATGGGTTTAGTGTGGGAAACAGCCGTAAAAGACAATCATTCTTTAAAAAGGATTGACTTGCCCGAAGAAATAGCGCAATACATGACAACAGTAGATTTGATTGACATTCATCCTGGAGGCAAAATTGTTGCTGTTGGTTGTAAATCGGGAGCTGTTAACCTCTATAACATTAATGATGGAGCATTCATTCGTACGTTGTATCAAAATACAGATAGCAATTATACTTCTGTAACAGCGTTAGCGTTTCATCCGAATAAAAGTACACTTGCTGTTGGGAATTGTGAAGGAGAGATATCACTGTGGAATATATATAGTGGAAAAATCATACGTACTATAAAACAACATCGTAATATTGTTTCAGCAATAAAATTTGACAATCAGGGAAAATTACTGGCGACAACTTCTCTTGATAAAACTCTGAAAGTCTATGATTTAGATAAAAAAAACAATCGCGTGTCTTTTCAACACTCCAAAAGTATATCATCTATGGATTTTGACGGTAAAAATCACTTAGCGTGTATATCAGGTACGGAAATATTGTTTTATTTTTTATCAGCATCAAAACAACAAGATAAAAACTATATATTTGATACTCTCTATATCCCCCAAACAGCTGTTAGTTACAATCACGACGGTTCACTGCTAGCTATTGGTTCTCGCAAAAATACTATTATGTTATACGACTGTAAAAATCGCAAGTTACTAACCGAGGTCAGTGGCCATTCTTCTAGCGTATCTTCTTTAGAATTTAATGGTGATTTGTTAGTTTCTGGAGCTGCGGATGGTGAAATTATTTTTTGGGATGTCAGTCACCGTAAACCTATACGCAAATTTATTGCTGATGATAAAGCTGTTCAGGGAATTGCATTACATCCAGATGGTAGACAAATCGTTTCCATTTCTCAGCACGGTATACTAAGGCTATGGCATCTAAGTAGTCAAAAATTGCTTACGAAACTACATCACAACAACAAAGTAGTCACGTCCATAGCTTTTGCACCCGATGGCAAACAATTCGTTTCAGCAAATAAAAACGGAGAAATATTACTATGGGACTACAAATCTCTCTCTTTACAAGGAAAACTAAATCATCAAGCTAAGGTGACGACCGCCAACTACAATTCTGACGGGAGTTTACTTGTAACATGTGGCTATGATCTGAAAATTAAGATTTGGAATACTAGTAGTTTGGAACTTATAGAGGAAATTGCTATTCACAATAGCATTATTTCTACAGTGCAGTTTTCTCCTGATGATAAGTATCTTCTTTCTGCAGCATCTGATGCGACGGCAAAGGTTTGGGATATAAAAGCCAAAAAAGTAATAAAAGAGATAACCGGAAAATTACCTTTTTTCAACGCTGCATACAGTCATGATGGTAAAAAAATAGTTCTCATCAGCGAAGATATTCTTGTTCTTAATACACAAAATTACCGTGAGATACATCGTCTTTCTGGACATCGTAATTGGTTTGCGAGGGCTTTTTTTAGTCCTGATGGAAAGCTCATTGCTTCTTCCTCAGGAGATAGTACAGTAAGAATATGGAATGCTGAAACCGGGACTCTTATTCATACACTGCGTTATAACGCCTGGGTGTGGCGTTTAACATTTTTACACGACAGTAACATCATCGCGTGTTCCTGCAGTGACGGTAAAATTCGCATTATTGATGCCACAAGTGGTATCCATCTCCACACATTACATTTTCCGCAAATCGAAAATATTTTCGCGCTAGCATTCCATCCTCAAGACAAAGTGCTTGTTTCTAGTTCTACTGACCCAACGATAAACCTATGGAGTTTTGAAACAAATTGGAGCTACCCCAACAACCCTCGTTGGATAAAAAATAGAGTGACGTTTGAGAAACCAAATTTGCAATTCAATTTTCGTCGCGACATAAATGGTGGAACAATCTTTCGTTTATTAAATGAATCCCCTAGCGCATTATGTCACCAACTTTTTGGTGTTCATGTCAATAGTAAAAATTTTGCTATCACAACAAAAACTCATTTGCGAAATACAAATGTACGAGCTTTCGATCCTAAAACGACACAGAATTGTCTCAAAACCGGAAAGATGTATTATCAAAAGAATCCACGTTTAGCGTTAGATCATTTACAAATGGCTATTACACTAAATCCGGTGAAGTCGTTAAAATGGATTCGTAAAAACGCACCGGAGATGCAACAAGAACTTGCGCAAATTTTTTATGAAAGAGCTACAAATACAGGTGGATTAGATCAAGCAATCGACCTAATAAATATCGCGATTCAGTTATCTCCACAAGGACAATTTTACTTTACTCAAGGCAAAATTTATTATGAGCATCAACAGTGGGGAAAAGCCAAAGAGAACTTTACTAAAGCGTGGCAAAAAAATCCAAAATTTAAAAAACTTATACCTACACAAGGATAGAATGACCAGTGATCAATCGCAAGTAAATCAATGAGCACATAATGTTGAGAAATATTTTTAATTCGGTATAGCGTGGTTTAAATTCATTGTCACTTGCAACAAATATATCACGCTGAAAAATCTTTTGAATTGCCATGTTAACTTTAAAGAGTAAACTTGTATTTTCCAAGTAGCATCGTCTATAATACGGTCCTTATATAGATTATTTTGTTTTATCTTGCTCTCTATTTCTACTTACGCTTCATTTATAACGTAAGTTTCACTATGGTTATAAGTGAGGTTATTTATGATTAGAAAGGATATTTAATTTTGAAAAAGCTGGTTTTTCTCGTATTAGGTATGTTTACCATGGGTAGTAGTGCCTTCATGATTGCAGGGCTTCTTCCTGGCATTGGAAAAACTATTGGCCAATCCATTTCTGTTACAGGTCAAGGAATTACAGCCTTTAGTTTAACTTACCTTATCTCGGCACCTGTTTTTTCCATGATCTTTTCTAATCGATCGGCAAAACAGACTCTTAAAATAGCATTACTTGTTTTTATTCTCGGAAATATTCTTACGTTGTGCGCCGAAAATATTATTTTGTTCATAGTTGGCCGAATTATTACGGGCTTAGGGGCAGGCTTGTTTAATCCTCTAGCAGTAAGTATCGCGATCGAACTAGGAGACCCTGCAAAAAGAGGAAAAACTTTGAGCTTAATTTGGGGAGCTAATAGTGCAGGTGTCGTTTTTGGTGTGCCGATAGGAGTTTATATTTCTCAACAATTTGCGTGGCAATACTCTATTGGATGTGTTGCCGCTTTTGCTTTGATCGTTCTCATTGGTTTTTCGATGCAAAAAGCGCAGATCAAGTCTTCAGCACCATCCTCTACTGCTGAAAGATTTCGACTTTTATTGGATAGAAATGTGCTTGCTGTTATTGGAGTAACTTGTTTTACATGTTTATCGACAACGGGGTTATATTCATATATTTCAGTAATTCATTCGCAGTCATCGCATTCTCTTCCCACAATTTTACTTCTATGGGGTTTTGGTGGTTTTATAGGAAGCTTATTCATCGGATCTGTTGTCGATAGAACTCAAAACCCCCAAGGCGTCATGGCTTTCCTGCTTATTTGTTTAGTGCCTATATTTATAAGTATGCCTTATTTAGTTCAAATTCCTTATTTAGGATTAATTCCATTTTTTTTATGGGGTCTTATGGGCTGGGCGACAGTTACTCCTCAGCAATATGTGCTTTTTGGGCTTTACGAAAAACAAAAGGCTGTTCTTTCTGCTCTTAATTCTTCTGCGATAGGGCTAGGTGGGTCTATGGGGACGGCTTTGTGGGGAATAATGATTGCAACTGGTTTCAATGAAAAGACCCTTCCTCTTTGGGGAGCAGCTGTGTTATTCATTGTTTTAGTGGGCCAAATTTTACTAATGAAACGTTTTAAAAAAGAAAGTGTTCATAATGAATAATCCTATAGTAATTGTCGATCCACGTTCTTCAGGTATAGAGCTTGCTCCTGCATTTAAAGCCCGCGGCATACCCACAATTGCCTTAACTTTTAAGCCAATAAAGGAACGAATTGGATTTGGAACCGAAGTCGACACCAGTGATTTTTCAGAAGTTATTTCTGTGCAAGACAATATTGCTGAAATTTTAAGTAAGTACAATCCTCTTGGGTTTATTCCTGGGGCAGAAAAGGGAGTTCCTCTTGCCAATGAACTTGCTGATAAACTCACCCCAAATTTTGCAAATGACTCCAAAAAATTATTAAACCGTCTTCATAAGGCACATATGCAAGAAGCCCTACACAATGCTGGGATTTCAAGTTTAAAAACTCTTGATACTTCTTCCGAAAAAGAGGTAGATTCTTGGTTAAAAAACAACGAATTAGAAAATTCACCGCTGATCATTAAACCACCAATTTCAGCTGGAAGTGAAAAAGTTTATCATATTTCAGAAAATGGAAATTGGAAAGGAGTATTTAACGAAATTTTAAGTGAACCCTCAAATATTACTGGTCAATTAAACGAATCCGTTATTATCCAAGAACTTGCAATAGGTCCTGAATTTTCCATTGGAACGGTAAGTGCTAATGGTAAACACTATTTAGCTCACTTAATCAAATACAATAAGATAGAGTTTAACGGACGAGAAACAATTTACGACCACGTAGAATTTGTGCCTTTTGATGAAGAAGTTTACGGTGAACTATTTGATTACACAAAAACAGTGTTAGATGCTTTGGGTGTTTTTTGGGGTGCATCTCATAATGAAGTTATGCTCACCAAAAATGGACCGCGCTTGATTGAGTCTGTCCCTAGAATGACAGGAGGACCAGTAGTTGGATTTGCAAGAGAAGCTACAGGAAGTAGCCAAGCAGATAAGCTTGTAGAAGCCTATATTGATGGTGATATTACCAACAAGAATTACAAATTAAAGAAGACCGTGGTTCCAGTTTTTCTTCGATCTTCTACTGGCGGAATTGTGACAAATGCTGAAGTTTTTAATGATGTAACAAAACTTTCTACTCTATTTCAGAGCCACATTTGGTTTAAGAATGGTGACTCTGTTCCTCAGACTATCGATTACCTAACAAGTATTGGCATTGTCGCTTTATCTGGAGACCGTAAGGCTGTATTTGAAGATTATAAAAAAATTCGAGAAATGGAATCAAACTTAATTATCAGCAGATCCTAATTTAAAAATTTTTAGTGAGAGCGTACATGAAATTACAAGGAAACAAAATTCTAATAACTGGTGGGAGTGCGGGAATTGGGCTAGCACTTGCAAAAAAATTTGTTGAACTTGACAACGAAGTTCTTATAACTGGGAGAACGAAAGAAAAACTAGACGCTGCCAAGTCAGAATGTAACGAACTTATGTGTTTTCAGTGCGACGGAAGTGATCCACAACAAATCACCGAACTATCTCAAAGTATTCAGAATATTCACCCGGACATGAATGTTCTCATTAACAATGCAGGTGTTCTTGTAAGTCGAAACTTGTTAAATAAGCCTGAAAGTCTAGTCGAATTTACAAAAGAAGTCGATATCAATGTCAAGGGAACTGTTCTCACAACGAGTTTGTTTTTAAATCAAATTGAAAAAAATAAAGGAACGATTATTAATGTTTCGTCGGGTTTAGCTTTCGTTCCTATGATGTCAGCTCCCATTTATTGTGCCACAAAAGCCTTTATTCACTCATTTACGACGAGTCTTAGATATCAACTTGAAAGCCAGGGAGTTGAAGTTGTGGAACTCGCTCCTCCAGCAGTAAAAACTAATATGACGGCTCGTTTACCAGAAGATGGATTTTTTGATATTTTGTCTACGGATGAACTAGTAAAAGCGACAATCAGTGGCCTAAAATCTGGTAAAAAAGAAATTTGCCCTGGGCAAGCTAGCAAATTAAGACTTTTATCTCGTTTGATGCCGGATTATATCGAAAGAAAATTAGCAAAAGCTTCGCGCGGCTATATGCCAAAAACAAGTAAGTGAAGCGTCCTATTGTTAGGCCGTGAGTGATACTTTTTAAGCAAAAAATAGTAATAGTCATGGTTCGACAACGACTCAAGTAGACTGATACATATCGGCTAAATTTTTAGCAAGCCCATCGATATAATCGCGACCTTTGCCTTCGTTTTCTATAGATTTTAGTAGGTTTTGGGGAATGGCATCTATACCTAAAAATGCTCCTGAAAGTGCTCCTGTCATGGCTGCAATTGTATCAGTATCTCCCCCAATAAGAATGACATGCCCTACTGCTTTGGTAAAAGAATGAGGATTCAGTGAAAAACTAGCAATTGCAGTTGGAACAGATTCAATAGCAGTAATAGCATTTCCTAACATAATAAGGTCTTCAACGCACGTTATTCTCCGTGCTTTCTCTATTTGTTTGTTAAATTCAGGAGATTGACAGTGAGGTATGAGTTTGTCATAAAATAAAGATTTATTCCACTCATTCATAGAACAAGCAATCGCGATTGCTACTGCAAGAATTTGTGCACCTTCAATTCCTTGTTGATGAGTGTGTGTTGGTAAGGCAGATAAATATGCCTGAGAAGATACACTCTCTAGGTTATTTAAAAAAAATAACCCTACAGGAGCAACTCTCATTGCAGCTCCATTTCCATACGAGCCACCGGGAAAATAGCTGCAAGCTACTGCGTGATAATCTTTGTTATCTTCCATTGCTTCAATAACTCTTCGTGCACCGCGTCCATATCCGCGTGAAGGAACGTAGTTTACTACAAATTTTTGGCATAGTGTTTTTTCTATAATTTCTTTATCCTCGTAAAGAGCTTCGGCAACTCCGATCATCATTTGCGTATCATCAGTATAAGAAAGCGTTGTTGTTGGAGGATTTTCAATAAGTTGTTGTGGAGTGCGGTATCTTTTTGCAATCCAGTGCCTGTCCATACCTTCGAAACGACCACCTAGTCCATCACCAACAGCTAATCCAAGTAAACACCCGCGAAAACGAGATTGTATAGAAATTGAATGTGCCATGTTGCTCTTCATAATATTCTCCATAAATTATTTATTACGCTCTTCAATTGAAGGGGGAGCTTTCCTTCTAAGACAAAAGTAGATCATAAAAGTTAGTCGTTAATTGAATATCATTAGCATAGAAACTTTCTCTAGTAAAATTGTCATTTTTTTGTAAAAATAAAATGCATTACAACTAAATTATAACTAAGTAAACTGCTAAGTCTTTACGCCCTCATCGCGTTACGCTTAAAATTTAAGCGTTCTATTTAACAAGTACGACTCTTGCCAGCTTACTTTTAAGGATGTTTTCATGAAGACGCTATCAGTAATAATACTATTAGTATTTGTTTGCCCTTTGTACTTAGAGGCAAAAATAATCCCATTTTTGTTTACTTCTGGTGGAAACATAACTAGTATCTCAGAGTTACCTGAAGAAGTAAAAAATATGCTTGATGTTCACGATAACGATGTGCTCGCGTATGCTTATGATTACTACGGACTTTTTTATATCAATTTTTGGACAACAAATGGCTTTTTTTGTTTTTACAATACAAAATCTCACGTATACAGATCTCTTAGTAATGATCAAATTCTTTTTATAAGAAAACACATGTCAAATGCTTCTCCTCCTATTTTTTATACTATCCCACATGGATTTTGGCTATTGCTACTCATCGCAATTTATTCGTTTGTAACAAAAGGGTCCAGAAATTCAAGTAGCTCTTCACAGGAAAGAATGCTACTTCGAAAGATGAAGAAAAATAAAAACTACATTGAAGCTCTATCTTTACTAGAAGAGAGAGGTGTTGATAAAGCGATAGATTATGTTATCTCTACAGAAAAAATCACTCAAGATGAGGCTTATAAAAACTTATGTCTTTTTCCTCAGTTCAGAATAAGAGTTGTAGAGAGCCTTGTTACTGGGAAACCAAAAACAGATTATATTGAAAAGGTTGTTATTGCAATGATTGTAGGGCTTATTACTTACTGCGTTATAGATGCTTTTTTGCAAAATTTTACTCACGGCAGTTATGTGAAATATCGTTATGAGAAAATTTTTGACGAAGGAAATAGACTATACGCGCAAAAGAAATACAATGAAGCTATTGAACAATATCAAAAATCAATAACAGCGGGGGAGCAGTCAGCAAATCCTTATTATAATATAGGGCTTTGTTATGGTGGTTTAAAAGAATATCAAAAAGCTAGTGATTATTATACTTTGGCCATTGAAAAAAAGAAAGATTATGCTAAAGCCTATTTCAACAGAGGCCGAATGTTTCTTCTTATGGGTGAAACAGAAAAAGCGATAGCTGATTGTGATCAGGCAGTGACTTTTGATGAAAAACTAGACTCTGCGTATTTTTTACGCGGTTTTTTATATCTTAATAAAGAGTCGTATGCACTTGCGCTTGCAGATTTTAAAAAGACGATTTCTCTTAATCATAGACAAGTGGACAAAGTAAAACCTTACATAGAACAAGCTCGCGAAGGATTAAAAAAGAAATAGACTTATCTTCTTATTAGTTAGCTAATTGACAAGAGTGTCTTTGAGAACTCGAAACCAATTTTGGTAAGCTATTTTTTGTAGGCTATCTGCGCTGTAGCCTTTTTCCCTTAGCGCATATAAAACTTTATGTAGGCCCACGACATCTTGTATTTGTGGAGAAATATAAATGCCATCTAGGTCAGACCCAAATGCGACATGTTGTGCGCCTACAAGGTTGATGATGTATTCAAAGTGCGCCACAATATCTTCTATAGATGTGTCGGCTTTGATTTTGCCATCGCGGCGTATAAACATTACTCCAAGATTTATTCCTATGACACCACCAGAGTCAGCAACCGCTTTTATTTGACTGTCGGTTAGATTGCGCGATGATGGGCATATTGCATGGACAGCACTATGAGTAACGATAAGTGGCTTTGATGATATTTTAGCTGCGTCCCAAAATCCTTGCTCATTCAGATGAGCTAAATCAACAACAATTCCCATTTCATTACATTTGTGAACAAGCTCTTTTCCTAGGGGTGTTAGTCCAGGACCAATATCAGGTGTATGAGGAAAAGCAAAAGGCGCTCCTACTCCATATTTATTGGCACGACTCCATACTAATCCCAAGGAGCGTAAGCCACGCTGATAAAAGTACTCTAGGGTTAAAAAATCTTTTATAGCACTTGCACCTTCTAGATGTAGTACAACTCCTAGTGAAGACGTTGTGTAACACTTTTGTAAATCTTGAGATTTCTTTACTAAGAAAACTTGCTGGTGTTCTGCAATAGTGTCTAGATAATCTAGCTGTGCGCATATATTTTTGTATGCGTAGTTCATCTCTATAGGTGGTGATAACTGAGGCCTTTTGCTTTTATTTTTTTGCGTATTTGGTGATTCTATAGGTGGAACAAATAGAGCAAAGAAACCGCCAATGAAGTTAGCTTCTTTAATACGAGGAAAATCGATATGCCCAAAGTTGTGACGATTAAAAAAAGATTTACGTTCGCGATGTTTGTAAAAAAAGCGCAGTAAACTATCATTATGACCGTCAAATATGGGTAATTTTTTATCATCAAACATATTGAGAGCATTTCCATATGTAATCTAACCCAAGGATTTTAGGATCGAAGAGTCTGTCTTTGTCGAAACAATAGATACTGTTTCTAAAAGTGATGAGTTTTACTGTGACAAGATTTGATGATACTTGTAATTCTTGGTTCGGCGTTTTCCATGGCTGAAAACAACCCATCAAAATCTGATTATTTAACATAAACATTCCTATTTGTATTTAATTTGAAATAAACGATTTTCTGTTATTATATTTTAGCATATTTGTTATGTTTATTAGTTACTCAATTGATATTTGTTCTTTTGACACGTCAATTTGAAAAAACTTTTGGTAGGTTATGTACAATTACAAAACCCCAAAGAAATTCTTGCAAGAAAAAAAAATCTTGGTATAAATGTAGCTTGGATGTGTTTTACAAAAAATAGTAAAACACGCCTTTTGTCAATTCACCTAACACAAACCGTGCAGCTTAAAATTTGCGTAAGAATTAGCGTGTTAGCTTGCCCTAGTCAAAACAATTGTAAAATAGATAATCATTGGACAAAGTTATGAATCAGATAGAAAATGTATTTCACTGTTTAGAAAATCGCAGTTCAGTAAGATCGTATGATAACACAAAAAAAATCTCTATTGAAGAAGAACATCAAATTGTAAAGGCTGCGCAGCGAAGTTCTACTTCTTTCAATTTACAAACATATTCGTTTATATCAATAAAAGATCCTGAAAAAAGAAAAAGGATTGCAGAGTTATGTTCTCGGCAATCATTTATTTGTGATGCAAGTCTTTTTTTTGCGGTTTGTGTTGATCTAAACAAAATGGAAATAGCAACACAGGAGCAGGGTTATCAGTACTACCAAGCAAAATTTTTAGAATCTTTTCTCATGGCATGTGTCGATGCTACTCTCGCAGGACAAACCGCTTCTATTGCTGCAGAAAGTTTAGGGTACGGAATTTGTATGATAGGTGGTATTCGCAATCATGTAGATAAGATATCCGAAATATTAGAGTTACCACCAAAAGTATTTGCCATTTTTGGACTTTGTGTTGGAGTTCCTCGCAAGAAAAACCCCCCTAAAGCGCGCTTACCTTTATCAGGCGTTCTATTTGAAAATCGTTATGACGGAGAAGCTGTGAAAAAGGCAATGCACGAATATAATGATGTTATGGCTAAGTCTGGGATCTATGAGAATAGGCATTTTCCAAAAGAACATACCATAAAAGAAAAACAAGCCTCTTCTAAAGAATATGGTTGGTTAGAACACTGTGCGCGTAGAGTTGCTACACAAAACCCTGAAAAAAGCCGAACGGAGTTGAGTCGAATACTTTTAGAGCGCGGTTTCTGTTTTGAATAGGACATATCCCTAGCGATTTTTATACAAGAAAGAGTAAAAAATGTTTCAATTAGATTTACCAAAACGAACGACTAAGGTGCGTAATGAAGGAATCACTCATGTTCTTGACAAAGGTTTAGGTCTTAATGCCGTAGATGACCTAATTTCTTCCGCAGCGCAGTATATTGATATTCTCAAGTTAGGTTGGGGAACTAGTTATATTACCCAAAATCTTTCTGAAAAAATACAACGTTATAGAGATGCTGATATAGATGTGTGTTTGGGGGGAACGATTTTTGAGTGTGCTTATGTTCAAAACAAAGTAGAAGATTTGAAATCGTGGATGAAGGATCTTGGACTTACATTTGTTGAAGTTTCTGATGGATCAGTAAGTATTCCAATGAAAGAAAAACTAAAGTATGTAGAACTTTTTGCGAAAGATTTCAAAGTCCTCTCTGAAATTGGTAGTAAGGACGCAGAAGTAGTTGTTGCTCCTTTCAAATGGGTAGAAGAAATAAAAAATACTTTAAAAGCCGGTGCCTATAAAATTGTGACAGAAGGACGAGAAAGTGGAACAGTGGGGGTTTTCCGTAATTCTGGTGAAATTCGCAAAGGACTAATAGAAGAAATTTTAGCCAGTACCGATATTTCAAATATTGTATTTGAAGCACCACAGAAAGCACAACAAGTTTGGTTTATCAAAGAGTTTGGTAGTAATGTTAATTTAGGAAATATTGCTTACGATGAAGTGATTTCGTTAGAAACTATTCGTTTAGGGCTACGTGGTGATACCGTAGTGGACTTTGTACAAAAAGAAAAATAAAATGACTGATATACGTGGAGAGGGTGACCGTATAAAGGTTCCACCTTCAGAGGAACTCATAGATTCTGCTTACGCTTTTGAATTAAAAGACGCGAATTATTTGTACGATGGAATGTCATATGCTGACTTAGCACATGTTGTTGTTCTTATAGAAGAAAAGATAATAGATGCGGATGTTGGTAAAATACTACTAGGTGGCTTGCAAAAATTACATAATAATATGCCGGAAGATTTTTCTCCTCGCTTTGGCGATACTTACACTAACAGAGAAGTAGTTTTAAAGAAAATTATTGGCGAAAATGCAGGTTGGCTTCATGTTGGACGTGCGCGTCGCGAATGTTCAACTATTGGATATATTTTAAATATGCGCGAGAAATTGCTCATATTTGCCGAAGAAATTGCAAATGTAGCGAAAGCTTTTTTAAAACAAGTGAAATGTCATCATGATACTATCATGCCAGACTTTACTTATTTGCAACATGCTCAACCAACAAATCTGAGTCATTATTTACTGACATTTCTCTATCCTGTTGTTAGAGATTTTAGCCGTATCAAGGAACATTTTGGTCGTTTAAATCAAAGTCCTGCTGGCTCAGGATCAGTAAATGGAACAAAGATCCCTTTAGATAGACATAGGCTTTCAGAGTTGTTAGGATTTGATGGTTTAACGCGCCACACCCGAGATGCGATGTGGAGACCTGATATTGCATATGAGTTGCATAGCTTGCTTGTGACTTCTTTTTTGAATTTAAATCGCTTTGTTGAAGAATTGCAAATTTGGAATTCAAAAGAATTTTCAATGGTAGAATTAGCGGATGAGCATTGTCGAACAAGTGTGATTATGCCTCAGAAAAAAAATCCATATGGTCTTGCTTATATCAGGGGCCTTACTGGATGGCTTGTTGGAGAGACATCGAGTCTTGGAGCTGCATTAAAAGGGACTTCTGGACAACCAGATAATCGGATTTTTGCCTACGGTAAAACACCTGAAAGTTATGATTCGGGTATAAAAGCGTTGAGGCTTTTAGCAAAAATCATTGACTCTTTCACTGTCAATACTGATTTACTTGCAAAAAGAGTAGAAAATAGTTTTAGCTTTGCCACTGATTTAGCTGAATTTTTAATGTTAGAAGAAAATATTAGCTACACCAAAGCACATCGAGCTGTAGGAGTAATTGTAAGGCGTGCAATTGAGCGTAATGAAACGAGTTTCAAGTTAGCAACTATACATGAAGTTCTTAAAGAGCAAGAGATTGAACCCAAGATAAGTAGTGATGACTTACAAAAACTTTTAGACCCTACTCTGCTGATTAAAGAAAGAAAAACACCTGGAGGTGCGAGCGATATCAAGAACATGACAGAAGAGATAGAGCAGGAAACTCGACTATTTTGCTCTTGGCGCCAGCAAAAAAAACAAAATATACAAACATCTTTTGATGACTTAGAAAAACAAGTCAACACCTACACAAAGTAGATGGTAGTAAATAAGCATTTTTGAGAAATCATTTATAATAAATAGAGGCAAACATGACAGTAGCTATAACATCAAATAGTATAGATTTATTCAAAAAACACGTTGCAGAAATACCAGAAAAAAAAGCGGTGTTTTACAAAAATAAATCATATTCTTATAAAGAATTGGACCAACTATCGAATGCAATGAGCTCTTATTTGATAACAGCTGGTGTAGGCAAAGAAACACCGGTAATCTTATTTGCTAAACCTACTATCGAAAGTTTAGTAGCTATTTTTGCTATTTTGAAATCAGGTGGGGTATGTGTCCCTGCAAATCCAGATTTTCCGATTAGTAGATTAGAAGAGGTAACAGACAAGGCAAAAGCTATACTAACAACGAATGATTTGGTTGCAAATTTACCAGAAGAGTTGTCCTCTAAAATACTTAATATCAATCAAATTATGGGCGAAACAGAAAAACAAGAAAATGTAGATTTTCCTACTATAGACCCAGAGCAAGGGGCCTTTATTATTTACACCTCTGGCTCAACTGGTAAGCCCAATGGTGTTGTTATGAATCATCGTAACTTGGCAAATATGGCGGTCGCTGCTTATCCAATAGACGAAAAAGATGTTTGTTGTCTAACTGCTTCTATTTCATTTGTTGCTTCATTGCGGCAAATCTTTTCTCCTTTGTGCCTTGGTGCGAGTTTAGTCATTGTTGAATCGCAAAAAATAAAAGATCCACAACAGTTATTTCAAGTTATAAAAGAGCAAAATGTTACGATATTAAATTTAGTAACTTCCTACTGCAAAACATGTGCACAAGTTTTGGCAAAGCCTCAATATGAGGATCTTCTTAATTCTTGCGAATTAAATAAAATGGTTGCCTCAGGTGAAAAGCTATCCGTTGACATTGTCGAAGACTGGCAACAGTTAATGCCCAATTTACTTTTTTACAACGGTTACGGCCAAACAGAAACAACTTCTGGAATAATGCTAAACTTATTGCCAAAAAATTTAGAAAATTATCCTGCAAATGTTCCTGTTGGTAAACCAACAGGAACAAATAAAATTTACATACTTGATGAAAATTTACAGCAACTTCCCAAGGGAACTATTGGCGAAATGTACGTAGCGAGTGAAGAAATCGCCAGGAATTACTACAATGATCCCAAAACAACCGCTTCGCGTTTTATACCAAACCCCTTTTCTACAGAACCAATTTTGTATAAATCAGGAGATTTGGCACGAATAAATGACAATGATGAGGTCGAAATAATAGGTCGTTCCGATTTCCAGGTTAAAATACGAGGATTTAGAGTAAATACTTTAGAAATAGAAATTGCTCTCCGCAAATTACCAGGAGTTAGTGATGCGGCCGTTATTTTTAGTGATGATATTCTAAAAGCTTACATTGTCAGTGATAAAAAACTCGTGCAAAAAGATATTCGCGAATATTTACAATTATCTTTACCTGAGTATATGATTCCTCATCAAATGTACAAAATTTCTACTTTGGCAACAACAAGTACTGGAAAAACTGATTATTTAACTCTTAAGCAGCTTGATAAAAAACAGCGCTTTTTATTTACCCCTAAGTGGGAGTTAAGCGAAAAACTACTGCAGATAGAAACGGATAAAAAATTATACTTACTTTTTGCCGAAGAGCCGCAGTTTCAAGACAATGACAACATCATTTCGGTTAGCCCGGGTAGCAATTTTAGTGTCAGTGATAAAAATATTACTATCGATTTTCAAAGTGAAAGCCACCACGCGCAACTTATCAAACATTTACAGAGTTTAGATTTTGATTTTACAAATATTCTCTATGCACACCCAGATATTAGATTTTTTACGACTACTCTAAAGTCTTTTGCAGAATATCTATCGCAAATGCGAGTAGCTATTATTTGTAGAAATGTCTTTCCTATTGGAAATGCCCAAAACATTTGTCCTGAAAATGCAGCCATTACTGGAATCTCTCGAGTATTGCCTCTCGAATATCCTGGACTTCGTTACGCATGTATTGATATAGGACAACAGCCACTAAGCAATGAAATACTTCATGAATTAGAACATGGTTTACCAGCACAAAATGTTGTTTACGCGAATAAAAATCGCTATACCATGGATTATGAACCAGTTATTGCAAGTGAAAAAATGATTGAGGATGGTGAAGTATATCTAATCACTGGGGGTTTGGGTAATATTGGTTTGAATATCGCTTTATCTTTAGCAAAAAAAGCAAAAGCCAAAATTGCGATTACTACAAGAAATCGCAGCAACATCAGCGAAAAAGTCCAACAATCCTTAAATCAAATAGACGAACTTGGTGCAGAAGTTGCTATTTTTGAAAGTAGTTTAGATAACAACGAACAAGTTAAAGAAATTGCAGATGAAATACATAAAAAGCTAGGAAGCGTTCACGGAGTAATACATTGTGCAGGAGCTAGAGAACACTTTGCACTGACAACAACACCTAATATTATAGACGAGAAATACAAATTTAAAATAGATAGTGCTCAAATATTACTGGATATTTTTGCAGAACGAAATGCGCAATATATTATCTTGTTTTCGTCGTTGAGCTCGCTACTTGGACGATATGGGCAAGCTGGTTATTGCGCCGCAAGCGCTTATCTCGATGCTTTTGCTCATAAGAATTCGCAGTCCAATCTAAAAATTATTTCTGCTGATTGGGATGTGTGGAAAGAACTTCCTCTACCGACTTCAGCGAGTATTCCTTGTGACATAAATGAACTCATTCGCAGCGATGCTCAAAACGGTATTTCCAATAACGAAGGATTTAAAGCCTTGCTAAAAATGGCAACAAGTTCTTATCAACAAGTGATTATCTCAAGTAGATCAGAAATAACTGGCTATACAATAAACGAAATTTTAAGTGAAAGCAAATTTATTGAAGCAACAACAGAGCTAGAAAAAAAATTGGTTAGTATTTGGTGTGATGTCTTGAAACTAGATAAAATTTCGATCAACGACAATTTTTTTGATATAGGTGGGCATTCTCTACTAACAATAGTTCTTATGGATAAAATACGTCAAGTAGTTGGAATGGAAAGTGACGATCATCAAGGACTTCCTATTTCTCTACTTTTAAGTTATCCAACGATTAAACGTTTGGCTTCAGCAATTGACAATAAAGATGACGTTCCTCAGGAACAAACTATCCAAATGAATAGCAAAATAGACGGAACTCCTGTGTTTTTAGTTCATGCTCCTCATGTGGACCCTATTTGTTACCGTCATTTGTCTGATCACCTCGATGGCAAAAAAACAGTTTACACTATTCGTACTGATGAGTTAGCAGTTGACGCTTCTATTGAAGAAACAGCAAGCTACCATATTGAAAAAATAAAAGAAATTCAACCATCAGGGCCATATATTTTTGGTGGAATGTGTATGGGAGGACTTGTTACTTTTGAAGTAGCCTACCAACTCCACAAGCGTGGAGATAAGATAAACCTAGCTTTTATTATGGATGCAATAAATATCCCAGGGATGGAAGATTACAAAACCCAAGAAATACACGAGGCAGGTAAAGGTAAACGCAAAATAATAAATATGCAAAAAGCAGGTGAATTTTTAAAGCATCTTGCCAAGGGTGATGTTCAATTCATTTCTAAAAAAATAAAACGAGTGAAAAGAAAAATAGAGCGTAAAATAAATAAAGTTTCAGACCCGCGCGCGAAACTAAAGAAAAAAATGCGTGATCAACTCCGTATTATTGGAGATAAATATCGACCTCAATATTATGATGGACAAATTATTTACATACGTTCAGAAAAAAAGCGCGGCGATTATTCTGAAAAACGCTTAAGAGAATTGGCAAAAGAAGTCCAAAGTCATCGTCTCGAAGGGACAATTCACAGTGATGTAAGCCGTCCACTTTTTGCAAAACAGACAAGTGAAATAGTCCAAAAATATCTGAATATATAGTACCTCCATTTACCGTTGCCTAAGAAAGAATTTCAATGTTAAATAGTCGTTATTCTATAAAAAAAATACTTGGGCAAGGTGGTATGGGAAGAGTTTTTTTATGCATGGATTGTCAAACAAATGAGGAAGTTGCAATCAAAGAGTGCTTTCTTCCTCAATCTTCAGGTAAAATGATACGAAGAATAAAACGCGAATATAACTTTCTCAGCGAAATGAATCATCCAAGTATAGTAAAAGCCATTGATTTTTTTGATGCGAATAATCGTTATTTTATCGTAATGGAGTATGTTAAAGGCATTACTTTAGAAGAACTAATTCGCAATAACACCAAAAGTATTGATTTCTCTAAGCAACTTGAAATTGCAGTAAAAATATGCGAAGGAGTTGTTGCTCTCAATAAAAAAGGAATAGTTCATCGCGATTTAAAACCATCTAATATAATTATTACTCATGACTACACACCTAAAATTTTAGATCTCGGTATTGCAAAATCTATCAATGCCGAGCTCACTACTCTGACCAAAACAAACGGCATTATCGGCACAACTAGCTATATGAGTCCAGAACAGATCCACGGTAAAATAAAAAAAAATACAGATGTATTTTGCTTAGCGATTGTTTTTTATCAATTCTTTGCTTGGATGAAGGATTCTCCGTTTTATGCTGGTAGTGCTATCGCGACGATGGATAAAATTATTCATCGAAAATTACCTCTTTTACCATGTAGCAATAATAATCCAAATACATACGCTCTAGCAAATATTTTGAAAGTCGCTCTCAGAAAAGAAAGTTCACGTCGTTTTTCTTCTACAGAGAAAATGTTGAATAGTTTGTATAAAGTAGAAAAATCGAATCGATTTTCATATTTCAAAAATCTTTTTTCAATAGAAAAATCAAAAAAGAGCATACTTTTACTAACGACTGTTGTACTTGTTTTTGTTTTTACAATTTCGCGAACAACACAAAATAAACAACAGCAACACAAAACAACAGATCTTATGGTAAAGGCTCTAGAATACTTAGGAAGAGAAGAGTATCAAAAATCAATAGATTGCTGTAACAGAGTTATCGCAATGGGTATAAATTCTAAAGAAGTGTACTTTCAACGAGCTATTAGCCATATGAATTTATTAAAATATGATGATGCAATCCGCGATTTTACTGCTGTAGAAAAGATAGATGCACAAGATCCTTTGGTATATAGGAATCGTGCGTATATCTACCGGCAAATAAATGAAATAGAAAAGGCTATTGAAGAATTGACAAGGCTACTGGTTATAATTCCCGAAGATCCTTCAGTATACAACAATAGAGGTTCTCTTTATTATGAATTAGAGCGTTATTTGGAAGCAATAGCAGACTTTACTCAAACTATAAAACTAGACCCTAGTGCAGCATATGCCTATGCAAATCGCGCTAAAAATCACCTCGCACGTGGAAAATACAAAAAAGCTATTCGCGATACTGGTAAAGCTTTAAGATTGAATAAACACTATATTGATGCCCTATTTACGCGTGGTGAAAGTTACCACCAATTACAAAGATATAACAAAGCTATTGTTATTTTTTCGAGAATTATAAAAATCGATACACAAAATTTTGATGCTTACAATTCCCGAGGTATTAGTTATTTCGATTCTGAACAGTATGAACAAGCTATTGTTGATTTTACAAAAATAATCGAATTAGAAGATGATAACGAACCTGGGTATTACAATCGCGGAAATTGTTATTATGCTTTAGAGCGTTACAAGGAAGCGATTGATGACTATACAAAGGCCATTGAAATTGAACCGCAAAACCTGGAGGCATACACAAATAGAGCTTTGCTTTATTCTGATATTAAAAAATACGAAAAATCGATAGATGATTTTAGTCAAGTTCTCAAAATAGCTCCCAATAATATAGATGTTCTTTATAGTAAAAGCAGTGCACACTTTGCTGCAGAGGAATACAATGATGTTATTGAAAATCTCTCAAAATTAATTCTACTAGACCCCAGTTTTACCAATGCTTATGTAAATCGTGGAAACGCTTATTATAAGTTAAAAAAATACCAACAAGCGCTAGATAATTGGCAAAAAGCTATCTCGATGGATAAAGATTATCACGAAAATCTTCGAGATTTGATGGAAGATGCAAAAAAACAATTGGTAAACATAAAAAAATAAGCAAGGTGTGTACGTTCTGGAACATATCTCTTTAAAATACAAAATACTTGTAGTACAGCGATTGGAGTTAATCGTGTATAAATTAATACAAATTTTGTGCTTTGCATTATGCCTTGTGGCAAGTGTGCATGCGCAAGAACCTGTTGAAATTATCTTTAGCCAAGGAAAAACTCTTGGCGCACAACGCGAAGCACTTTTTCAATTGTTTAAAGATTTCGAAAAAGAAAACCCCAACATTCGCGTAAGTGTACGCGAATTACCCAATGCTACCGATAAACAGCATCAATATTATCTAACTAGTCTCGGTGGTGGTGCGCGGGATATTGATTTGATGGTTATTGATGTTATATGGGTTAGTGAATTTGCTCATGCTAACTGGCTTGCTCCATTTCATTTAACAAAAGAAGAGAAATCAAAGTTTTTACCAGCAACAATTAAAAGTTGCACTTATAAAGATAAAATGGTTGCTCTTCCGTGGTACATTGATGCTGGACTTATGTATTATCGCGCCGATCTTTTAAAAAAATATGATATCCCGATTCCTAAAACTTGGACTTGGCAGCAAATGCAGCAAGCTTATGAAAAAATTGTTCCTGAAGAAAAAAAAGCCAATCCTAATAGTCCGTTAGAATACGGATTTATCTGCCAAGGTAGACATTATGAAGGTTTAGTGTGCGCATTTCTTGAAATTTTACGAGGTTGTGGCGGAGAAGTAGTTCGCGATGGCAAGGTTGTTATTAATGATGAAAAAGGCCTTGCGGCGTTGCAAAAAATTCACGATCTCATTCATAAGCAAAAAATTATTCCTACAGTAATAAACAATTTTGATGAAGAAGAAAGCCGCATGCGTTTTTTAAATGGCAAATCGCTTTTTTTACGCAACTGGCCTTATGTTTGGTCTTTTGTTGAAAATCCAAATTTCAATTTAAAAGGTAAAATAGGTGTTTCTCCTTCTCCACATTTAGTAAATGAAAAACCGTCTGCCACTCTTGGTGGCTGGCAACTTGCGGTGAGCTCTTATTCTAGGTATCCTAAAGAAGCAGCAAAATTGGCGCGCTTTTTAGCTAGTGCTAGAGCACAGAAACAGTTAGCTCTATACTTATCGCGCAATCCAACTCTCCTAGGTTTATATAACGACAAAGATGTTCTCCAAAAAAATCCTTTTTTTCGCAGCTTAAAACCAGTATTTTTGCAAGCAGAACCAAGACCTGTAACGCACTTATATCCACAAATTTCGCATGTGCTACAACGGGAAATTTCTCTACTTATTACTAATCAAAAAACTCCACAGCAAGTTGCCAATGACGCGGCACAAGAAATAGATGCCATTTTTCACCCCAAAGCAAAAAGTACTCAAGATTTTGCTATACCTGTTTTTTATACGATGGCAGGTCTTTTTAGTTTTATTCTTTTACTAATGGTCTTTAAGGGTTCATTCAAAGAAAATATAACAGCTCTTACCTACTTAGCACCAGCGATGATTATTATTTTCTTTGTTGCGATATTACCACTACTCTACGCACTGTTTTTATCTTTCTATCAAGTAGAAATTGCCAACATCATGCATCCTCAACGTTGGATGGCAAGTGGCCTAGATAACTTTGCGCGTATATTTTCTGACCCTCATTTTACGCATGCACTGATTAATACTCTGGCAATAACCATTGTTGCGGTTACTTTACAGCTCATCTTGGGTATAATAATAGCTGTTACCCTATCGCGCTCGTTTTTAGGTCGTGGCCCGATACGCGCACTTATCTTATTACCATGGATCTTACCAACGATTGTTGCTGGAAAGATGTGGTTATGGATTTTTGCCACCGAAGGAGGAATTGCCAATTATTTTCTGATGAGTCTTGGTTGGGATAAAATCAACTGGATTGATCCAGGCCCTGCGTTTGTTTCTATTATTATTGCTGAGGTATGGAAAACGACACCATTTATGGCAATTCTATTGTTAGCTGGTCTTACAAATATATCAAAAGATCTTTATAAGTCAGCAAAGGTAGATGGAGCTTCAAGTTGGTATACTTTTGTGCACATTACTTTGCCACTACTTCGTCCAGCAATTTTATTAGCATTATTGTTTCGCACTATGGACTCGTTGCGTATTTTTGATGTGGTATATGCAATGACCGCTTATGCAGAATCAACAAAAACTCTTTCGATATATATACATGAAAAAATAGGCGCAGGAGATCTTAGTTATGCTTCGGCTTTATCTCTTGTTACTTTTGCAATTATTTTTGCTATTTCTTTGGTGTATTTGTCACTATTAGGTAAGAAAATGGAGAGTTCGCAATGAAAAAAATTCTATCTAAAATGAGCTTTTATGCTTTGATTTCGGTATTAATTATATATACAATTGCGCCTTTTTTGTGGTTGGTTATCTCTTCATTTAAACCACAACAAGAATTACTAAGTGTACCACCTCTTTTACCTGTAAATCCAACTCTCGACAACTACCGTTCGGTTTTTGAGTTGTTGCCATTTGGGCAATTTTTATTGAATAGTGCTATTGTTGCAACAGTAACAACAACTCTTTGCTTGGTAATTGGCGCTTTGGGAGCTTATGCGCTAGCGCGATTGAATTTTTGGTGGAAATCCCTGGCTCTTATGTCAGTTCTTTCTATCTCGATGTTTCCACAAATTGCAACAGTAACTCCGTTATTTGTCATGATTCGCAAATCAGGTATTTTTAATACTTATTGGGCGCTGATTATTCCTTATGCTACATTTGCTTTACCTTTAACGCTGTGGATTTTGACCAGTTTTTTCCAGAAAATTCCTCAGGAGTTAGAACGAGCAGCACTTATTGATGGTCTTTCTCGTTTTGAAATTTTACGCAAAATCTATATCCCTCTAGCAGGTCCAGCGCTAGCGACAACAGGAATTATGGTGTTTATTGCTTGCTGGAATGAATTTTTATTTGCGCTTTGCTTCACTTCTAGTGAATTAGCGCGTACTGTACCTGTTGGTATTACTTTGTATGAAGGTCAATATCATCAACCGTGGGGCGAGGTCTCAGCAGCAAGTGTGCTCGTTTCAATACCTCTTGTGTGTTTGATGTTCTTTTTTCAACGACGTATTTTATCTGGATTAACTGCGGGAGCAGTCAAACAATAAGGAGACTTATAGTGGCAAGTGTAACACTACAAAACATTCATAAAAAATTTGGAAAAACTGTTGTCATTGAAGAAATCAATCTTACTATAAATGATGGTGAATTTGTTACTTTTCTCGGCCCTTCAGGTTGTGGAAAATCAACGACGCTTAATATGATTGCGGGTCTTGAAACGTGCACATCGGGAAAAATTTTGTTCAACAGCGAAGATGTTACGCGCGCTTCTCCCAGCGAGCGCGATATAGCAATGGTTTTCCAAAGTTATGCTCTCTATCCACACCTAAATGTTTTTGATAACATTGCCTTTCCATTAGCAGCACGTAAAATAGAGAAAGAACAAATAAAACAGCAAGTAGAAAAAGCCGCCAAACGTTTGGAACTCTCACAATTATTACATCGTTTTCCACGAGAACTTTCAGGGGGACAGCGCCAACGCGTAGCGCTAGGGCGCGCTATTGTGCGCACACCAAAAGTCTTTCTATTTGACGAACCACTTTCCAATTTGGATGTCGCCTTAAAAGTCCATATGCGCAGTGAAATAAAAACCCTACATCAAGACTTACAAAGTACAATGATTTACGTTACTCACGATCAAGAAGAAGCCATGTCTTTGTCGGACCGCATTGCGATTTTTAATGGCGGCAAATTGCAACAATTTGCTAGTCCTGATGAAGTATATCAAAAACCAGCCAATTTATTTGTTGCCACTTTTATTGGTAGCCCACCAATGAACCTATGGCAAGGAGAAATTAATGGTGGAAGTATTAATGTAGAAGGTACAAACTTTATGCTTCCTCAACAAACTCTCGAAAACTATACCCAAAAAACCATGACAATTGGTATACGCCCTCATCAATTTGAAATAATAACAAAAGCAAAAGAAAATAGTCTTAAAGCTAAAGTTGTTACCAATCAACTCATGGGAGAATGCCGTTATTTAGATGTGGAAATAGCGAATAAGCGTTGTATGGTAAAAGCCACAGCAGATTTCACTGCTAAACGCGGAGAAAGTATACATTTGGACTATACAAACACCAATGTTCACTGTTTTGATGAAAATGGTAATAGAAATGAATATAAATAGAAAAGCAGCAGCAGAAATCGCTGAAGAAACAATGAAAATAATAGAACGTGGCTATTACATTATTGATGGCGAAAATATTTTTATTGGTTCACAAATGCAAGAAGCGATTATAAACACTTGTTCTTATCCACCAGATAAAGATCCACTAGAAGTAGGTGATATCAAAAAACAACAAACGGAAGTTACGGTAATGAATGAAACGACATTGAGCGCAACTGAGAGACTTGCAGAAGAAAACTTTAGCGTCGCGGCTCTTAACTTCGCTTCGGCCAAAAACCCCGGTGGTGGTTTTCGAAGTGGAGCGCGTGCTCAAGAGGAATCTTTAGCGCGCTCATCGGCACTGCATCCGTGTATTGTAAATAATAGTATGTATACATTTCACCGTCAGCGTAACAATCCGTTTTATAGTAATTACGCTCTATACTCACCAAAAGTTCCCGTTTTTAAACGCGACGATGGCACTTTGTTAAAGAAACCATACTTGTGCTCATTTATTACCGCACCCGCTGTAAATGCAGGTGCAATGCGCAAGAGAAAATCGAATGAAAACATTCGCGAAGAAATGCAAAATCGCATTCGCAAGGTTTTAACAATTGCAGCATTTCATCAAAATGAGGCAATAGTGTTAGGGGCCTGGGGGTGTGGAGTTTTTCGCAACGATAGCAATATGATAGCAGAATTGTTTCATCAGGAGCTAAGCTCGTTCTCAGGGATATTTGCCAAAGTTATCTTTGCAGTAATCGATCGTTCGCGAAATGGGCAAAATATTAAACCTTTTTACAAACTTTTTCCTAAAGGTATGTAATAAGAATTGGTAGCAGTTTGGAATAAATTATCAGCTGTAGTTAGGGCGTGTCATCATTCAATACAGATAAAAATATAACGGATTCATTTAATGATACGCCAGTAGTATTGAGCCCGAGTCCGTTTGCGAGCCCGCGCCCGAAAACTCTTTGAGAGCGACAGAAAGTGATTTATTGGTTCAATACTAGTTTTTTGCGATGGAAAAAGAAACTTTGCTTCTTTGATAAATTGTCAGTGAAAGTTTCGGAAACGGGCTCGGAAACGGGCTCGGGCTCGAAAAAACGCCCTAATAGAGTTGAACACAAATTATTTAAAATGACTTGTAAATTAAGACGTGTCGACAAAGAATTCAATAACTTATTTAACAGCTTATCGTCATTGGCAAAAAGATAAAAGGAAAACAACTCCCATCGGGAACAATAATTGTATTCGAGGAAAAAGAAAAAAAAGCTAAGGAAGAAAAGCCAAGCGTGATCATTTATGTACGAGTATCATCATTAGAAAATAAAAAAATCTAGAGTCTCAGTAGACCTCTAAAATCGATTAACCAATTTTTAAACAAAAAGCGTTCTTGTTTAATGTCTTATATCGGTAACAAAGGAACTAGTAGAAGAATTGAAAAACTTACACACAAAAAAATTGCGTTGTTAACAACTAAGTGACCTGCCAAAAGTATTTACCCATTGGCATTTTGTTCTTTAATTTTCTAGCTTTGTTGCTCCTCTGTTACGCAGCTACGGCTGCGCGCCTTCGTCGCGCCGCGCTATAAAAATAAAGCCCTGCATTCAACGGGTAACTACTTTTGTCAAGTCACTTACCTTCATCAATCTAGTCGCTATATCATTAAATTGCTAGTTGAGAAAAGTATTGGAACATTAGTTATTGGCAAAAACGATGATTGGAAGTAACAGATCAACATTGGCAAAAGATAATCAAAATTTTGTTTCTATTCCCCATTCTCAGTTTGTTAACCAACTTACCTACAAGGCCCAATTTGCTGGTATTGAAGTTCTTATTCAAGAAGAAAGTTACATTTCTAAATGTTCTTTTTTAGATAGTGAACCGATCAAGAAACATCAAAATTATTTGGGACGCCGTGTTAAACGAGGTCTATTTAGGTCTAAACAAAATATTTTGCTTAATGCTGATATCAACGGGGCAGCAAACATTATTCGAAAAGCAATCCCGAATGCTTTTGCTAACGGGATAGAGGGCATAGTAGTATTCCCCAAAAGAATCACTCCTTTTTAAATGAAAATTCATTAAATGTACTATTTGATCATGTTTTCGTGAACTATTAACCTATCCTGGTAATTAAAACTCTCCAAGCTTTTAGCTATCCGTATTCTGATTGTACTTTTCCAGTTCTCTGTATAGTCTATCAATCAATGAATAACAGACTATAGAACTTGTTTTTGTGCGCAAACTCCAAGTACTCATTGGCTTTTTCTTGTATATAAACCAATGTTCGCGTAATTTTTCGGCTACTTGCTTATTCTTTATAAGTTTTAGGTGTTATTACCATTTCAATTCATTCTTGTTAGATTTATCTTTGGCTATATTATGATTTATTCTTATTTCTTAATATTTTTGGTCTAGCTAGGGCGTGTCATCATTCAAAATACAGTCTGTTTTTTCAAGGTCGACCTGTTTGCGAGCCCGTTTCTAAAGCTTTTATTAAGAATTTGATCAAAGAAATAAGTTCTTTTTCAACCGCAAAAAATTAGTTTTTAACCAGTAAATTACTTTCTACCGCTTTAGAAAATTTTCGGAAACGGGCTCGGACTCAATACTACTCGCGTATTGTAAAATAAAGTATGTCGTACTGAATCATGACACCCCCTGGTTTTGTGGGCGTATTATAGTGGGTTTTAGTTGGCAAAAAAAGAATTGTGGGGAAACAGTGATGGAAAATAATTCAAGTGGAGTTTGAGATGAGCAAAAGAATAGTAAAAGGAAAGTCATTAAAAGAAGTAGAGGCAAACACCAAATATATGGGATGCACGTTCTATTTAGGCTGTGTTGATGGCGAAGATTTTACAGGAACAGAGTTTGACAACTGTTCATTTCGCGGATGGTTTAACGATTGGGGACGAGATGAATACGGGTTGTGGATGGCGTTTACTTATAAAAACGTGCGCCAAGTAATGCGCTGGATAAGACCAGGAACGTTCATGATGGGATCTCCAGAAACAGAAGAATATCGGCAAGAAGAAGAAGTGCAACACCAAGTGACAATTAGCAAAGGATTTTGGTTGGCAGAAACAGCATGTACTCAAGAATTATGGGAAGCGGTAATGGAAAGTAATCCGAGCAAGTTTAAAAGTGATAAGAATCCTGTAGAGATGGTAAGTTGGAATAATTGCAGTGTGTTTATGGAGAAACTAAACGAGGAGGTGTCAGAATTGGAATTGTGCTTGCCAACAGAGGCACAGTGGGAATATGCATGTCGCGCAGGAACAACGACAGCGTTTAGTTTTGGTAAAAGTATTACAACGAACCAAGTGAATTATAGGGGAGAATCAACAGTAGAAGTAAAATCGTTTGAGTGCAATAATTGGGGATTGTATGAGATGCACGGGGATGTGTGGGAATGGTGTAGTGATTGGTATGATGACTATGATACTTCGATAACAACAGATCCTACCGGAGCCATTAGTGGTTCTGACCGTGTCATGCGCGGCGGTGGCTGGAGGTTCAATTCGTCTGGGCTCGTGCGCTCCGCGTGCCGCGACGGGGACGAGCCCGACTACCGCTACGACTACATTGGTTTTCGGTTTTGCCTGAGGTCACAGAAATAAAGCAGCGGAGCTGTGAGAAGAAATGTATAGAACTAAGTAATATCGATATAAAAGTACAGTTCTACAAATGAATTTTGGAGCCTTCAATGAGCAAAAGAATAGTAAAAGGGAAGTCATTAAAAGAAGTAGAGGCAAACACCAAATATATGGGGTGCACGTTCTATTTAGGCTGTGTTGACGGTGAAGATTTTATAGGAACAGAGTTTGACAACTGTTCATTTCGCGGATGGTTTAACGATTGGGGACGAGATGAATACGGGTTGTGGATGGCGTTTACTTATAAAAACGTGCGCCAAGTAATGCGCTGGATAAGACCAGGAACGTTCATGATGGGATCTCCAGAAACAGAAGAAAGTCGATATAAAGATGAAATGCAACACCAAGTCACAATTAGTAAGGGATTTTGGTTAGCAGAGACAGTGTGTACTCAAGAATTGTGGGAAGCGGTGATGGAAAATAATCCAAGTGAGTTTAAAGGCGATAAGAATCCTGTGGAGAGAGTAAGTTGGGATGACTGCAATGCGTTTATTGAAAAGCTAAATGAGGAGGTGTCAGAATTGGAATTGTGCTTGCCAACAGAGGCACAGTGGGAATATGCATGTCGCGCAGGAATAACGACAGCGTTTAGTTTTGGTAAAAGTATTACAATAAACCAAGTGAATTATGATGGAGAAAGAACAGTAGAAGTAAAATCGTTTGCATGCAATAATTGGGGATTGTATGAGATGCACGGGAATGTATACGAGTGGTGTAGTGATTGGTATGATAACTATGATATTTCGATAACAACAGATCCTACCGGAGCTATTAGTGGTTCTTACCGTGTCATGCGTGGTGGTAGCTGGGACTACTCATCCGGGGGGGACGTACGCTCTGCGCACCGTTTCAGGAGCATGCCCGGCTACCGCTACGACGACATTGGTTTTCGGTTTTGCCTGAGGCCACAGAAATAAAGCAGCGGAGCTGTGAGAAGAAATGTATAGGAGACGGCGGAGCCGTCGGGAAGACATTTCTTGAAAGTATAGAACTAAGTAATATCGATATAAAAGTACAGTTCTACAAATGAATTTTGGAGCCTTCAATGAGCAAAAGAATAGTAAAAGGGAATTCATTAAAAGAAGTAGAGGCAAACACCAAATATATGGGATGCACGTTCTATTTAGGCTGTGTTGACGGTGAAAATTTTACAGGAACAGAGTTTGACAACTGTTCATTTCGCGGATGGTTTAACGATTGGGGACGAGATGAATACGGGTTGTGGATGGCGTTTACTTATAAAAACGTGCGCCAAGTAATGCGCTGGATAAGACCAGGAACGTTCATGATGGGATCTCCAGAAACAGAAGAATATCGGCAAGAAGGAGAAGTACAACACCAAGTGACAATTAGCAAAGGATTTTGGTTGGCAGAAACAGCATGTACTCAAGAATTGTGGGAAGCGGTAATGGAAAGTAATCCGAGTAAGTTTAAAAGTGATAAGAATCCTGTAGAGATGGTAAGTTGGAATGATTGCAGTGTGTTTATGGAGAAACTAAACGAGGAGGTGTTAGACTTGGAATTGTGCTTGCCAACAGAGGCACAGTGGGAATATGCATGTCGCGCAGGAACAACGACAGCGTTTAGTTTTGGTAAAAGTATTACAACGAACCAAGTGAATTATAGGGGAGAATCAACAGTAGAAGTAAAATCGTTTGAGTGCAATAATTGGGGATTGTATGAGATGCACGGGAATGTGTGGGAATGGTGTAGTGATTGGTATGATGAATATGATATTTCGGTAACAACAGATCCTGTTGGAGCCATTAGTGGTTCTGTCCGTATCTTCCGTGGCGGTAGTTGGGGGCTCAGTTCGTCTTGGCTCATGCGGTCGGCGTACCGCTCCGGACTCATGCCCGGTTATTGCCTCGACATTATTGGCTTTCGGTTTTGCCTGAGGTCAGAGAAATAATGCAGCGGAGCTGTCCAACTAATTCAATGCCAGACTCGGTGGGCCATGAACTTTATCATATTGAAATATGATAAAAGTGCTGTATAAAAGATGAGGGAAGGCCCTCGGAATCAACTTGCAGGAGAAGATTCCAAACCACCTTAAGCTGCTGTAATAAAGAGTTATGGTAGTGAGCGTTAAGGAAAAGGTATAAACAAAATATGCCAAGTGAAAATCAAGGAGATGATCGAAAGCGAATCACCGAAGACATGTCGAAAGGCATAAAAGATGATGTCAAAACTGGGATGAGCGAGTCTAGACCAGGAAAAATCAATAAGAAACCTGTTTACTGTATTGGTAGCATCCGGCATAAAGGTGACATGAACTTGATTTAGGCTTTTATATGGAACCTGGGAACCTGTAGTAGTGATGGAAAGGGAGAAATTCAAGTAGAGACAAGAATGAGAGTACCAAGGCACAACACAAGGGCGGAGTAATTCGTAGTGGTGAGGAAGTTTTTGTGAAAAAAACATTTGATAATTATATCTATCGCTATCGACAATATCTAAAACATTAGACAACGATTAAGCCATATCTGTAAAATTGTTCTATTCTTCATTGCACTTTCCTCTATCTCTCCTGTAAAGCTGTCATTTACTCATTTTCCTCTTAACAATTACTAAACAATCTGGTACACTTCGTTTCATGATTATTTAGTAATTTGAGGAGCAACTGTGAAAAAATCACCAACATTGACTGAGATATTACAAAAGCTAAGAGTTGCTGCAAGTACAGCTTCCCCCAGAGATATTTACCTGTCATTGGTTAAATTGTTAGCGGAAAGATTTTCTTTGTGTGAGATCATTTTTTGCATAATGACACCACAATTAACTCACTGCAAATTTTTTATCAGCTGGAATTATCGAGATAACTTACTCACTGAATTTGAGAAACAAATATCCTTAACTAAAATAGATCTTGTTTTATGGCAAAAGTACTCTTCAAGTATAGAAGAATATGAGAAACAAAAGTTATTTGTAACAGATAATGAAATGATATTTCGTTCTGCTTTATATTGTTTTATTAGTAAGACAGAACAAAAATTATCGGAGATAGAACAAAACTCTCTTTCACATTTCTTAGAAGCTATAGCTATAAGCTTACCTACTTTTTTTCAGATATCACAATTGACTAAAAACGTTATTTCATACGAAGAAGAAAATGATCTTCTGAAAGAAATGGCTAAGCCCCAAAGTACAAACCAACGATCAGAACTAAAATATTCCTACTCCGATATCACTGGAGAAAGTCATACTTTTTTAAAGTTATTAAAATATTTGGATAAAATAATTGAATACTCCGATAAAAACGACCTTATATATATACAAGGAGAATCGGGTACCGGAAAGTCCTTACTTGCACACTCTATTTATCGTTACAGCGAACGTAGTGGTGCTAGTTTTATTGAAGTTAATTGTGGAGCTATTGTCGATAATTTGTGCGAAGCGGAGTTTTTCGGAATTGCCCCTAATTCTGGCGTTACAAATGTTGGTAAAGAAGGTAAAGTCGGTCTTTTTGAACTTGCAAACCACGGAGTTATTTTTTTAGATGAAGTCTCTGAATTATCATTACCTATGCAATCGGCTTTGCTTACCGTTTTAGAGGGAAAGCCCTTTCGACGTGTTTGTGGAAAAGAAAATATCCAGGTAGATGTTCGTATTATTAGTGCAAGTATTCACGATATCAAAAAAATGCCAAAACAGCAGTTTTTGCCGGAGCTTGCTCAAAGATTAGATGGCATTCGGCTTGAAATCCCTCCGCTTCGCGAGAGAAAAAAAGATATTAACCAATTAGTTGACTATTTTTGTAAACAACTAAGTCCAGAGCGCCAAAAAAATATAACTTCTGATATGCTGGCAGCTTTCAACCTATATAGCTGGCCTGGCAATATAAGGGAGCTTGCTAATTGTGTTCGTCGTTGTTCTATTATGGGAGAGTTGCCTCCTCATTTGCAAAACGTAGCTCCATTACAAAAGCAAGATGGTTCTTTCGAAGATTTACTTAATATAGAAAGAATAAAAATAATCAAAAATCGAATGCAATACATCTTTTCTAAAAACCCAAAAGCTACTTTGATTGATGTTGCAAAAAGTTTTGATTTGAAAAGAGATGCTTTTCGCCGAAGGCTTTATGATGTGGGATATACTTGGGACAAAATAAAACAAGAATGTTTGGATAAGAAATGAAGCAAAGTAATCACTATCAACATTTAGTCCACGAGCTAAAGTTATGTGGTGTACCTCTAAATTTAGTTCACAAAACGTGGGCTAAACGCTCACCAAATTTAGATGAAAAGCAAGCGATAAAATGGTTAAAACAAGAACTCATTATTCGCGGATATGTTGCTGAAGATATTATTGTCAATATACATGAGGAGTCTGATGTTACTATCGAGATAAACAATACCACTTTATTTGGACGGTTTACTTTGCACAACGAAATTGGTAGAGGAGGAATGGGAAAAATATATAGTGCTTTTGATCCTAACTTAAATAAAGAAATAGCTCTTAAAATTCTATCGCTCGGTTCATCAGAAAAAATTGCTAAACGATTTTTAACAGAAGGACAAATACTTGCCAATTTACATCATCGTAATATTGTTAAATTTTACGAAATTGGTAAATGTGAAAATCAATACTACCTGACAATGGATTTCATCGATGGCCCAAATCTTCGTGAGTGGTTTACTACACAAAAGCTTAGTGCACAAGTCAATGCTTTTCAAAAAATTTGTACTGCTGTACACGAAGCACATAACAATAACATCATTCATCGAGATATAAAGCCAGAAAATATAATGATTTCAAAGCAACAGGAACCTATTCTTCTGGATTTTGGTATTGCTAAAAAACGCCATATACATTTTTCTACAATTAATGTTCTTGGGACACCCAACTACATGTCTCCTGAACAAACACAAGGCTCTAAAATAGACTGCCGCAGCGATATTTTTTCTCTTGGAATCTTGTTTTATGAAATGCTGACATCAAGACTTCCCTTTGTTGGCAAAAATGACTTTGAAATTTTTAAGTCCATTTTATTCAAAGAGCCAATTTCTCTCAGGTTACTTAATCCTCAAATAGAAAGAGAACTCGAAACCATTTGCTTAAAATGTTTACAGAAAGATCCTGGGCAACGCTACCAAAGTGCTTTAGAGATATATGAAGACATTGAACGCTTTAAAAACCACGAAGTTATCGTTGCTAAACCCACAAGTAAATGGCAAAAAGCCAAAAAATGGGCGAAACGTAATAAGTTAACAACTATCGTCTCGTTTATATTTATGGCTCTTATTTTTTTTATCCTCAACTTTTATATTATATCCATTCAACGCTTTTCAAAGCAAAGTGAGCGCACTGCGCGACAAGCAAATATTCGTATAGCCAAGATTGCTTTTTCAAAGGCAAAGCGAGCTTATAAAAATCAGCAGTGGCAAAAATCAGGTGTTTACGCGGGAAGCTCTTTACAATCTATTCTAAATCTCGATGGAAAAAAAGTAGAACAGCTACGTAAACATAGCAAAGAATTAGTCCAATTAAATTTACTACAGTACTCCATACTTTGGCATAAAAATATAAAGAAAGAAATTTTTAACGAGAAGTATAGAATAAAAAGAAGTAAGAACTTTAGTCTTTATGAACGAAAAACTGGCCGAAAATTATTCTCGATTAACGACTCTACAAAAGGTCACTTGACACCTTACTTCAGTAAAGATAACACTCTTTTAGCATTTTGCGATAACAAGAAAATACGCGTTTTTGACATTTCATTACAAAAACAGATTCGCGTGATTCCCATAAAAGAAAACGCTTACAAAATTAAATTTAGTTATAATAACCAATATCTAGTTTTTTATAACCATAGACAAAGTGATATATGTGTGTGGGATATTGTTAAAAATAGATTACTCAAAACATACAACGAGAAAAAAGACATTAATGCAATTTGCTTTTCTAACACCAATTCATTACTTGCTTATAGTAATCATAAAACAATCGTTATTGCTGATTTTCACTCTGGTAAAACAACAATAATTGGAGAGCATAATAATATGATAAGTTCTCTAAAATTTGTCAATAACAATCAGATTATTTCCGCAACAGTGCAAGGAGTTGTAAAAATTTGGCAAATAAACAATCAAAAGCAAATTTTTTCAGTACCAGAGGTAGGACACACCGTTGCTGTTTCAAAATCGAAGGAAATGTTTGCATCTTGTTTTTACGGTAATATTTTTATTTGGGACATGGATTTAGGACGTATTATTCAGAGATTTGAAGCCCCTGCCGGCGTTTGGATGGATCTAAAATTTACAAAAGATGACAAACAAATATTAGTGATCAGTGAAAATGACACTACTTGTTTCAAAATTTTTTATAGTAAACGTTTGTTTAAAATAAAAGATGTAGATGCTTTTTCACTTCTGGATATTAATTTTGACTCTTCTATTCTTGCATGCCTAGAAAGTCGCGAAAAAAAAGTTGATTTATGGGGCCTAGACACTTACAAGAAACATTTTGAGATTTTGCACCCAGATATTGTTACTGATATTGCTTTTAGCAAATACCAAAACGTTTTATTTACAACTTGTTTGGATAATAAACTACGCCTATGGCAAAATAATCAAGTTCTTGCGTCATACAAACTTGAATCTATTGCTCGTTTTATGCAACCTCATCCTTTGGATGAAAATATTATTGCTTATGCCAGTAGAAACAAACTATTTTTATTTAATATAAATACTCAAAAATCGCGCAAAATATTTGAAAGTAAAACTCCAATCAAGGGATTTGTGTTATCTCATGATGGCACAATGTTTGCCTTAACAAATACCATTGAAACAATCGTTGGTGATATCGTCGAAAATAAATTATTGCAACGATTATCCTATGCCCCTGATGTAGAACATCCACCTCGTTTAGACTTTTCTGCTAATAACGAGCTACTTATGGTTTGCAACTTTCACAATATACATTTTTGGAATATTCGCGAACAAAAACAGGAGTATCAAATCGGTTTTCCTAATGGAAATAGCTGTATTTTTTCTCCTTATTACAAAAACTTTATATACGCTGATTTTCGGTATCGTTTAGTAAACGCAAACTATGGATATACCATCAAAGACTTTTACTATGGTTGGGTACGTACGCGTGCGATGGTATCTTCCTCTCAAGGTTTTTTTGCAGCATGCCTCACTGACCATATTGTAGTTCTAAAACTACCTCCTCTTCCTAATTACACCATAAAAAAGCTTCCTAGCTGGCACAAAGAGTTTCCCCTTTCTTCTAAAAAGATTGCCAAAAAATCGTTTTTCGACCTAAATTCACGTGTTCCAGGATGGTTTATAGAGTCCGTACTCGATGAATCACCTCAGCGGCTAACAGAATTGTTATTTGAATTGCGTATAAAAGAAGATCTGACTTTTTATACATCGGACTAAAACAACCATCAAATAATTACGCTCGCCGAACGCGCTACTCTACAATCATTGTATTTTCTATCTCAAATAGATATTTATATATAGACACCATCAATCCGCTCGTTTTGCGCGCGTCCCTTTTTTTAGATACACACTTGCTTAAAACTGTACATTACAGGCGGTATTTACAATAACTGTAATGCTCAGGTTTCGCCCTTTTTATCGCATTTCTTCTGGCATCCCCCCTCTCAATTCATACAAAACAAATTTAATCAACGTAAGGTCAACTCCCTTATTCTATTGCTAAAAAACAACTTATAGAAGCGCTAAGGTCACTACATGCGTATATAAAAAATGGTTTTATTTTTGTGGCATAAACTTTGCTTAATAAAGTAAGTATTACTCAAACAAAACTCTAAATCGAGAAGGAAACATTTATGTCTAGAAAAAGATTTCAGGATAAAGTAATTCTAATTCCTGGCTCAACTTCGGGAGTTGGTAAAGCATCTGCTATTGCATTTGCTAAAGAGGGAGGAAAAGTTGTTGTTTCTGGACGTCGCGAAGATCGCGGGCAACAAGTTATTGACAAAATTAAATCGTTTTCTGGTGAAGCGACTTTTATAAAAGCAGACATGGCTTCTCGTGATGATATTAAGAAATTAACAGATGAAACAATACGTATTTATGGGCGTATAGATGTAGCCTTTAATAACTTTGGTAAACACGATGAAGCGATCGCACTTATAGCCGATTACGATGAAGAATGCTTTGATGCACATATGGATATAAGTATGAAATCCATGTGGCTATGTATGAAACACCAAATAAAAGCAATGCTTAAGCAAGAAAAAGGAGACTATGCGATTCTCAATAGTTCTTCTATTTCTGGTGTTGGTGGTGGTTGGCCCTTTATCTCTGTATACTCGATTGCCAAAAGTGGAGTTGATTCGATGAGTAAATCTGCTGCCCAAGAATATGCTCAAAAAGGAATTCGAGTGAACTCTTTAGGTGGTGGTTTTTTCGATACAGAGATGATTCATATTTATTTTGAAGAACTTGCGCAATTTTACGGAATTACGAAAAAACAATTAGATGAGCAAATTAATAGCTCTATCCCACTTGGACGGTTAGCAACACCTCAAGAGGTAGCAAATACTGTATTGTTTCTTTGTTCTTCTGAAGCTTCATACATTACAGGTGCTAGCATTGTTATTGATGGTGGAATGTCTTCAAAGTATTTATAAGGTTCGTAATGAAAAAATACAATTATCAACAAATTATTTCGCAACGGGCTGTAAAACAGCCCAATAACCTTGCTTATGTATTTTTAAATAAGCGAGGTGAAGAAGAAGACCAAGTAACGTTTAAAGAGTTAGATGAACGCATCAGAATAGTAGCTGCAAAATTGCAATTGTACAGTAAAGCGCAAGATAGAATACTTATTGTCCTCGAAAATAGCATTGATTACCTAATTGCTTTTTACGCATGTATTTATACAAATATGGTAGCTGTAACAATGCATACACCGCGCAATACAATACAGTTAGTTCGTATGAAAAACATTAGTGATGATTGCAATGCTGTATGTCTACTTACGAATTCTCAAGCTCTTAAAAAGCATAATTCTAATATATCTTCTTTAGTAGAATCGCAGCAACTAAATTTAATACTGGTTGATCAAATTGATGGTCGCAAAGAAAAATATCAAACACCAGAAATAAAACATAGTGATTTGGCTTTGCTACAATATACATCTGGTTCAACTTCAACGCCAAAAGGAGTTATGGTTGCTCATAGTCATTTAATGGTACAAGGAGAGTGCCTAAAAGAAGGTTTTGATTTATCTAATCAAGATGTCAGTGTTACATGGCTTCCGTTATCTCGGCTTTAATTGATCGGTAGATTTTATATGCTTTTAAAAGCATTTTTTGTCATTATTTTTTTAAAGGCATGAAGTTTGCTTTGATCTATTTGGAAATAAAAAAACACATATAAAGAAAAAGTACTTATGTCTAGAAAAAGATTTGAAAATAAAGTTATTGTTATACCTGGTTCAACATCAGGTGTAGGCAAAGCATCGGCTGTTGCATTTGCCAAAGAGGGTGGAAAAGTTGTCGTTTCTGGACGACGCGAAGATTGTGGTGAACAGGTTATTGAAGAAATAAAGTCATTTTCGGGCGAAGCAACTTTTGTAAGAGCTGATATGGCTTCTCGCGATGATATTGCAAATTTAATAAATGAAACAATTCGCATCTATGGACGTATAGACGTAGCCTTCAATAATTTTGGTAAGCATACAGAAGCCATTGCGTTAATAGCGGACTATGAAGAAGAATGTTTTGATGCGCATATGAATATTAGTATGAAGTCAATGTGGCTGTGTATGAAATATCAAATCAAAGCGATGCTCAAACAAGAAAAAGGAAATTATGCTATCCTTAACAGCTCTTCTATTTCCGGTGTTGGCGGTGGTTGGCCTTTCATTTCGGTGTACTCTATTGCTAAAAGCGGGGTTGATTCAATGAGCAAATCGGCAGCCCAAGAATACGCACAAGATGGTGTTAGGGTAAATTCTTTGGGAGGTGGTTTCTTTGATACAGAGATGATCCATACTTATTTTGAAGAACTTGCAAAATTTCATGGAATTACAAAAAAAGAATTAGATGATCAAATTAATAAGTCTATTCCTCTGGGTCGGTTAGCTACACCTCAGGAAGTTGCAAATACTGTGTTATTTTTGTGCTCTTCGGAAGCTTCTTACATTACAGGTGCGAGCATTATTATTGATGGTGGTATGTCTTCAAAGTATCTATAAAAATATTGATAATGCGATTAATTGAATTTTCTTGAAAGGAGCACAAGCATCAGTTTAGTAGACATTCTAGAGGGAAATGCGCAAAAATTTTCGGATAAAATTGCGTTTGAATTTATCGAAAAAAACTTTACGCAGACTTCGACTATTAGTTTTTCTAACATTATTTTGCGGGCAAAAGCGATTGCTGCCGTGTTACAACAAAATATTAAAGAAAAACAGGCAAGAGTAATTCTTATGTACCCGACAGGTATTGAATATGTATGCGCTATACTTGCTTGTATGTATGCGAAGTTAATTGCTGTTCCTGTACATCCTCCCGTGTCTGAAAGGGCAATTGCAAGGTTAAAAACTATATTAGAAAATTGTTCTGCTTCTTGTATTCTTACGGATAGTATTGTTTTATCATCAGTAAAAAAAAGCCAAACTGTTCATAAGATTGCAGAGCTACCAGGTATCAATAAATTTTCGCAAAAATTGCTAGAAAAGTACAACATTATTAAATTGCCTGATTGGGGAAAAGTAATATGGATTGATACTTGTAAGATAGACAATAGTTTTTTTAGTAGCTGGCAATCACTAGAAACCAAAGACTCAGATATTGCTATACTGCAATATACATCTGGTTCTACTAGTGATCCCAAGGGAGTTATTTTAACACACGAAAATATCATAGATAATGTAATGGCAATAAAAAATATGTTATTCCTAAAGAGCAGTTCTGTGATAGTCAGTTGGTTACCTATTTATCATGATATGGGGCTTATGGGATGTACTTTTTTACCTCTGTGCGCCGGATTTTCATCCACTTTATTCTCTCCTTTAGATTTTTTGCAAAAACCATATAAATGGTTAGAGATTATTTCTGAAAAAAGGGCAACTCATTCAGCTGCGCCTAATTTTGCCTATGAGTTATGTATTAAACACTTTGATAAAATGTCTAACGATGTTGACCTTAGTTCATGGCAAGCCGCAATTAATAGCGCTGAGCCTATTCGGCATGAGACTATTGAACGTTTTTGCGAAACCTTTGCACCCTATAAATTTGCGAAAAATTCTTTTTGTCCGTGTTATGGCTTAGCCGAGTCAACAGTTGCTGCGACAATTCCTAGCAAGAACAATCGTCCAAGCGTTTTATATACTAAATCCGAGCGAGGTACTATTAAAAAAGTATCACCTATTTTTAATGGTAATAAGCCACTTGTTAGTTGCGGAAAAGCAATTGTTGGTAGCCAAGTAATTATTGTTAAAGATGGTCAAATATGCGAGACCATGACTGAAGGAGAAATATGGCTTAAAGGTCAGAGTGTTGCAAATGGTTATTGGAATAACGAGGTTGCTACTGAGCGAACTTTTTCGGCCTACTTAGCAAATAATGATGGTCCTTATCTGCGGACAGGCGACTTAGGATTTTTATGCGAAAATGAATTATTCATAACAGGTAGAATTAAAGACCTTATTATTATTTTAGGGCAAAATTTTTATCCTCAAGATATTGAATTTACTATTGAAAATAGTCATCTTGCTATTCGTAAGGGATGTGGAGCAGCTTTTGCTATTAATATTGAAAGAGAGGAACGACTTGTTGTTGTTCAGGAAGTAAAAGAAACAACTGAGGTGTTAGATACTATTTTTGATAGTATCTATAATAATATTTATGATCATCATGGTGTTTCTCCATATGAAATTGTATTGGTATTGCCTCGGTCTATTTCTAAGACTACAAGTGGAAAAATACAAAGACAAGAATGTAGATCTCGCTATATTGGCAAAAAATTGCAAATAATAGCAACTAAACAGTATCATCAAAATTATGATATTCTTGGTTTAGATAGTAAACTTGTTAAAGCAATGCCATATCGCAAAAGGTTGAAATATATAGAAAAGTACTTATCTCTTGTTTTAGCTCACATTTTACAAAGAAAAGCTAATGACATTAATTTTTCTGTTCCTTTGAAAGATATGAATATTGATTCTATGAAGCTAGTTGAGTTTAAATTAAAAATTGATGAGCTAGTTGGTTGTGAATTTGATTTAGATACTTTTATTGAGTTGCCAAAATTAGAATCTTTAGCTAATAAAATCTGCAAAACTATGAACGAAATAGCGCAAGAAATAGAGATAGAGGCTCCTAAAAACAATAAAGCCCCCGGCCCTAGCAAAAAAAGTAAAAGTTATATTTTGAAAAAATCAACAGGAGATTTTTTTTCATATCTTGAAAATCTAAGAAGTGATTACGGAGATATTGTTCGTTTTTACTGGGGGGATCAACTTTTTCATTTGATTTCTAATCCTGAAGATATTGAAGATATCTTTGTAAAAAGAAAAAATGACTTTATTCGCGGTGATGTCTGGGGACCTTTTAAATACCTAATGGGTGAGCGTAATTTGGTTAATAGCGAAGGCACTCAGTGGAAACAAGAACGTCGTTTAACGCAGCCATTTTTCTCAAAAATACAAATAAAAAAATTCGTTCCTGAAATCTCTAAAATCACTGCTCCTTACATTGATAAATGGTCAGCTGTTCAATCTGTAGATCTACTCTTTGATATGAAAGAGATTACCTTAAAAGTGATATCAAAGAAATTATTTGGTTTAGAGGATAAAAAAACTTTAAAAAAACTTCTTGATGCTTTTGATCAAATGGAATATTTTTGGGATGTTCCTGTCCATTTTTTGCTAAATCCTTTAGAAAGTAATAAAATTTTAGGAGAAAAAAGCTATGAGAGGTTCATTGCAACAATAGATCAGTTGATTTACAGTATAATTGATGGAGATATAGAGACGACAGATTCTTCCAATATATTTGCTGTGTACTTACAATCTGATTATCTCAAAAACAAGAGTAAACAAGAACAGAGAAAACATCTACGAAATGTGGCCGTAACATTAATATCTACAGGTTTTGCAACAACAGCAAGCGCTTTGTTTTGGAGTTTATATTTACTTTCCGAGAATCCTAATGAGTATGCGAAATTGCAAAATTCTATTGATACACAACAAAATGATAAAATTTTAGAACGAAATCCTTATCTAAATTCAGTCATATGTGAATCTTTAAGATTATACCCTCCTGTATGGTATGTTGGACGTCAGGCGACAATTGATACACATATAAAAGGTTATGAAATACCCGAAAAATCTTTTCTACTAACAAGCCCTTATATAATTCATCGTCATCCGCAAGTGTGGAAAAACCCAAAGCAATTTGTTCCTGAACGTTTTCATAATAATAAAAATATTTATAAAACTAAGGGATATTTACCTTTTGGCTTAGGGCAACGATTTTGTAGTGGCGGATTATTCGCTATGTATGAAATTGCAATAATTTTATCAATGATTACTGAGAATTTTAATATAAACTTAGTTTCAGAACCACCTAGCTTATCTACAGTATTTACACTTCATCCGCGAAAACCTGTATATATGAACTTTACGAAAAGGTAGCTTGTACTATGGTTTTAAAATTTTATCTTTTTTTCCATTGTTTTTTATTGATTTGGTCGCCTTTTTATTTTTTCTCCCAAAAAAAGAGTATAAATAAATGGTTTACCATGGTTGTACTAGTTCATTTACTGTGTCTTTCGTTGTTATGGAACTTTCACTCATTTGTTGCTTGGTTATTGTTTTTAGCAGTGCCTTCTTTGTATGAACAAGCAAAACTCATGAATATCAATTTTAAGTGGACACTCTTGTGTGCGGCAATGACCGTTTTGCTATTACTGCGTTATGAAATTTTTGCTGTATTATTTCTACTTCCGTTTATTTGTGTGGTTTTTATTGCTTTTTTTATGGAAGCAACATCAAAAATCTATTCTTATAGTTTTGCTATTTTTTTCATTGTTTATGGAGCGATGTCTTTGTTTTTTATCACTAAGCACCAAGGTATTGAGATGATAATTGTTTTGTATTTAGTGGTATCTTTTAATGATATATTTGCCCATACATTGGGTAAAGCTATTGGTGGGAAAAAGCCTTTTCCTGAAATTAGCCCAAACAAAACTATTTCTGGATATATTTCTGGAGTTGTAGGTGTCTCTGTAGCTGCTGCGGCGTTGTATTTTTACATACCTATTTTAAGTAAATATTCGCAAATGCAAGTTTTAGTTCTGACAGCAATGTTATATTTGACAGCAAATGTTGGAGACCTAGTGGTCTCCGCTTTAAAAAGAAAATTAGAAGTAAAAGACTTCGGTAGTTTTTTACCAGGACATGGTGGAATGCTAGATCGATGTGATAATATTTTTTTTACAGGGCCATTTTTGTACATATTTAAAACATATTTCATTTGAGGATAAAACAAATGTCTACATGGAAAGAATTATCTAAACCTCCAAATTTAATAACACTTAGCCGCTTTTTTGTGTTTCCATTTTTGGCATATGCCGCTTTTTTAAATAATAAAATGCTTTTTTCAGTACTATTTATATACATGATTATTAGTGATTTGGCAGATGGCTATGTTGCAAGAAAATTAAATATGTGCTCTGAACTAGGAAATTATTTAGACCGAGTTGCTGATGATATGGTTCACTTTTTGACAATACCTCTGTTGTATATCATGATACCAGAAAAAATTATAGAGTGTGCAGTGTTGTTTATAATAATTGTAATATTTTTGTTATGGGTAAGATTGATACGATTAATCAAATTTAAAGATAAAATGGCCTTACATCTAATTTCGGGCAAAATTGTTAATTTTATTAATTATCCAGTTCTTACGTATATGTTGTGGTCTGATAATTATTTTACTGTGTTTTTAGTATATTCTATTTTAGTTTGCCTTACGTTAATAGAAGAAATAATTGTTCTCACGATTGCTTCAGAACCTGATAATAGTATAAAGTCAGTGTTTACAATGAAACGAGAATAATAAAATCTATGGATATTAATGTAATCTAGTTTTTGCAACAGCATTTTTCCAACCTTGGTATTGTAACTCTCTATCTTGCTCGTTTATTTGCGGTGAAAAAATTTGTTCGCAACGCCAATTTTCTTGTATGTCTTTGGTGCTTTTGCAAAACCCCACAGCTAAACCAGCAAGATAAGCTACACCAAGAGCTGTAGAGTCAGCTACAGTTGATTTTTCAACAGGAATGCCTAATATATCGGCCTGAAATTGGCATATGAATTTATTGTTGCTTGCTCCCCCATCAATTCGAAGTTTTTTGGGAGAAAATGCAGTAAGTTTGGTTATGGCTTCTATTAAATCGCGGGTTTGATAACACATCCCCTCTAGAGCTGCGCGAATGATATGGTTGGTATTAGTTCCAAAAGTCAGACCACAAATAGTTCCTTTGGCGTTCATATCCCAATATGGTGTTCCTATTCCTGCTAAAGCAGGTACAAAATATACACCTTCTGTAGTGTTTACTTCGAAAGCTAATTTTTCGCTATCGCTAATATTTTTAATTATCTTCACTTGTTCTTTTAACCATTTAATTACGGCACCGGAAACGGGAAGAACTCCTTCTAACGCGTAAGTTACTTGGTCTTCGATTACCCAAGCAATTTCCGATATTAATCCATTAGCAGCAGGAATGGCTTTGCTACCTGTATTTACTAAAGTAAAACCGCCCGTTCCGTATGTATTTTTCAGTGTACTCTTTTCAAAACATGCGTGTCCGAACAAAGAAGCTTGTTGATCACCAGCAATACCAGCAATGGGTATTTCGGCACCAATTATTTCGCTGGATGTTGTTCCATAAATTTGGCTAGAAGGAACAACTTGCGGAAGAATTTCCGGTGGAATAGAAAATAAATCGAGAAGAAAAGAATCCCATTGTCTGTTGTGAATATCGAAAATCATAGTAGATGAAACATTGCTGTAGTCAGTGATATGCAGTCGTCCGCTTGTTAACTTGTATATAAGCCAAGAGTCTAGTGTTCCAAAAAGAATTTCTTTATTGATAGCTTTTTCTGCTAAACCATCGATATTTTCTAGTAGCCATTTAATTTTAGGACCTGCAAATACTGTACTGAGTATTGTTCCTGTTTTTGCAGTAATTTCAGATTCTAATCCTTGCTCTGTTAGATCTTTACATATGTCTATTGTTCTTTGGCACTGCCAGCTAATAGCTTCACACACAGAGTTTCCATTTTTGTCCCACATTGCTGTTGTTTGTCGCTGATTTGCTATTCCAATTGCGGCAATTTCTTTTGGATTAACTTTAGACATTACTTTTAAAATGGTTTTCAACTGTGCATCCCACACTTTTTCAAGATTATAGTTAATATGACCATTACTTAAAAAATGGGGGTTTATGCTCTGCTCTTCTTTAAATATAGGAAAAAATTGTTTGTCGAAAATAATGCTTCTCGCAAATGTACTACCAAGGTCTATAGCAAGTATATATTTTTTCATTTTTGCTCCCATAGCTATTTTTATAAAACAAAGAACCTATATTTTAACACTAGAGCTAGAATATTTTCTAGTTTTATTTGTAGATAGTACTTTATTGCATATTATTGTTTAAGAATATCATTAAAATAATAAAAAATACGAGGAACCAATGAGCAATACAATAGATAATTCCAATTGTAACTTTGAACAATTTGAATTTTATCAACGCGATTTTAGTCAAGAAGTGAAGCTTCCTGAAAAGATCAACTTAGAATTTGATTATGAACATGCACTTTTTCGTAATATTTTGCTAACGGGTGCAACGGGATTCTTTGGCGCTTATCTTTTGGTGGATCTTTTGGAAGAAACAACAGCAAATATATATTGTTTGATTCGTTCGAGTAGTGAAGAACAAGCGCGAGTTAGATTAGAAGATAATTTGAAAAAGTATGGACTTTTTGCGCGGGTTGATTTTAAGCGTATACATTTTGTTCTTGGAGATCTTAGTCAAAAGAATTTTGGCTGGAAAACGAATTTGTATGAGGATTTGAGCAATTGTATTGATGTGATTTACCATTCTGGGGCATCTGTTGTTTATTTTAGATCATACACAACAATGAAGTCTGTAAATGTTGATGGAACAATCGAAATTTTACTTTTTGCATGTCGTAATAAAACAAAACCAGTGCACTATGTTTCTTCTTTTTCTATTGCAAGGTCGGCTTATTATCGACAGAAAAGTGTGATTTATGAAGAGCCTATTTATGGCAAAGGGATGGGAATTAAACTGGGCTATATTCAAAGTAAGTGGGTGGCGGAAAGCATTTGTGAACAAGCACGCTTACGCGGATTACCTATTTCTATTTACAGACCAGGAATTATTTCTGGAAGCCAAAAATCTGGCGTTATGAATCACTATGATTTTATTGTTCGTGTTTTGCTGACTTGCGTATTACTGCAAAAAGCTCCTATTACGAGTACCTATGTTCATTTTACTCCTGTTGATTATTGTAGTAAAGCTATGGTTAAGTTATCAATTAATCCAAATAACATTAATCGTTACTTTCATCTAGTAAATGAAAACCCAATTTTATGGAGTGATTTATTTAAGTGGATAAATGCTCAGGGCTATGATGTTGAAATGATACCTGTTGAGGATTGGTGGGCATTTATAGCAACAAATATAAATTCAAAAAACTTAGTGGCACCTCTATTTATGACTGAAAAAGGAATGCGTGATAAGGTAAAGAACTGGAAAGAAATTGATATATTCTCATGTAAGTTTGATTGTAGTAATGTTAATCAAGGGATGGCTAATGATTCTATTGAATGTCTTTCTGTAAAGGAATTATTAGAAGTTTATTTTTTATACTTCATTAAATCTGGAATGATTTAGGGCCGTTTTGGTTTTGTGCGCGACAAATGAGCAGCTTTGCTAGCTTGATATTTTATAGCTTTTTAGGTGTGCGAAGTTATTTTTTTATTAAGATGCTCATTTTTCGCGTTAAATTTTTTTATTAGGGCGCGTCGATATTTATTTTTCTAGTAAGTTCGGTGTTTTTGAGTATTAAGTAACCTGCCAAAAGTATTTACCCATTGGCATTGTTCTTTTCTAGCTTTGTTGCTCCTCAGTTACGCAGCTACGGCTGTGCGCCATCGTCGCGCCTCGCTATAAAAATAAAGACCTGCATTCAACGGGTAACTACTTTTGTCAAGTCACTTAGTTTTGTTTCTCTTACATAACATTAATTCTGCAAAAGAGATGGAGTGAAGCTATAAATCGAAATAGCAAGTCAGAAGTTTTAGTTACTTTCTTACGCGGGTTTAAATGTATGTGTTATGAAAGAGAGATCGAGGGGCTTTGGTTCTTGTTTTTTTGAAGCGCAGAATTCGCGCTTATTTTATTTCAAAATATAAAAAGATTTTTAATTTTTAAGAATAAAAATTTGCGCTTTTTTTTCTTAACTTAAATAAAGTTAATAGATTAGAGCACTTTTTCTCTTGTCTAGATTGACAAACTTTGTCCGTAGTTTTTATTTGGCACAGATTTCGCTTTTAATCAAACTGGGTAACTTAATAAAAGTATCTATAAAGCGGAAAGCTAAATATGAAAACATATAATTATGAAGAAATCTGTGACATTATTAAAAATGAAATAGCACTTCGATCTGGTATTGGTGCGGAGAAAATTACTTTAGAAAAATCTTTAGAAGAATATGCCCTTGATTCTATCAATGTGGTACGTTTAGCTGCAACTTTAGAAGAAAATCTTAACGTTGATATCGAACCGACTCTCATGTATGAATATGAGAATCTGCAAAAAATGGCAAAACAATTCGAAGTATTACATAAAAAAAACAACATTAAAAAAAGTCAAGAATCGAAAACAGAGATTACTATTCATATTACAGCTAGTTTTACAGCAGAGCCAGTGGAAGAAATTCTCACTTATTGTTTTGAAAAATTGATGTATAGACCTTTACTTAGTTTTGCAGGCTACAATCAAACCTTTCAAGAACTTTTAAACTCTCAAAGCTCTTTGTTCAGAAGTAATGATACAAATATTATGCTCGTGCGTATTGAAGACTGGTTTCGTTTTAGTAAAAGTGTTACTAGTAAGAAAGTAATAGAAACAGTAGATGAATTTACTGCTGCTTTAGAAAATGCTGCTCAACACTTAGGTTTTAAATTAATCTTAGGTCTTTGTCCTCATTCATCTTCACATATAAGAAAACTTGGTATATCAAATATATTAGAACATTTGGATCAAAAAATTCTTGGCATTGCTGATAAATGCAAAAATATTCAGATTTTAGATTTTCGCAAGTTGGACAAAAGTTATGAGATTGGTAGAGTTTATGACGAAGCGCGCGATCAACTCGGTCACATTCCTTTTACTCAGAACTATTTCGCTGCGATGGCGATTGAATTAAGTAAAAAAATATTTCTTTCCCTACAACAACCTCATAAAGTGATTGTTCTTGATTGTGATAATACGCTGTGGAGTGGTGTTTGCGGAGAGGATGGTTATGACGGAGTGGAGATTTCAAAACCGTTTCAAGAATTACAAGAATTTATGATCGAACAAATGCAGAGCGGAAAAATATTGTGCATTGCTAGTAAAAATAGAGAACAAGATGTGCAAGAAGTTTTTGAAAAAAACTCCAACATGATTTTGCAAGAAAAACACATTGTTACCTCACGCGTTAACTGGCAACCTAAATCGCAAAACATAAAGCAAATGTCTGAAGAATTGCAACTAGGGCTTAATAGTTTTATTTTTATCGATGACAACCCAGCAGAATGCGCGGAGGTTAAAAGTACACTTCCACAAGTGTGCGTACTCCATATACCAAAAAATTCTAGCAAAATAATGTCGACGGTACGCCATTTTTGGCCTTTAGAATTAGCAACAGCAGCAACAACTGAAGATAAAAAACGCACTCAAATGTATATTGAAAATAAACAACGTAAAGACTTAGAAGAAAATGTTGTTCGTTTTGATGATTTTTTAGAGCAGTTGCAGGTAGAGATTAATATCGAACCACTAGTAGAAAAAAAACTTCCTAGAGCTGCGCAACTCACACAACGAACAAACCAATTTAATGCAACAACCATCCGCAGGTCTGAGTCAGATATTTACAATTTACTACAAAACTCTCGCTTTGAAGTTTTCTCTGTAGATGTAAAAGATAAATTTGGAGATTACGGCTTTGTGGGACTGATGGTGTGCGAAATACAAGAAAAGGATGTTATTTGCGAAACGTTCTTAATGAGCTGCCGTGTTTTGGGGCGTAAAGTAGAAACTACCATGTTACAAGAACTCGCAAAATTTGCACGTAAAAATGAATGTACACATCTGTGTTTAGATTTTGTACCATCCGAGCGCAATGAACCGCTATACAATTTTTACTCTAGTCTTGATTCATCACTCTCTTTACAAGGTGAAAAACAGCAAATCGTTATCGACATAAATAAAATTAACGAGATAATTCAAAAAGCAAAAATGCAAAGAAGTGTAGATAATAAGCGAAAATTGCAAAATTCAACTGTAGCCGCTCAAGGTTTCTCGGAAGGGCTACAAGAAATCGCAAATTTCCGAGGAGATATAACAAAAATACTAGGTTCTGTTACTTCTGTTTCGAAAATAAAACGCCCTTCCATTTCTACACCTTTCGTTACTCCACGTACAAGCTGGCAAAAGAAATTAGCGACTATCTGGTGTGATGTACTGCGCATGGATAAAGTTGGAATATATGATAATTTTTACGAATTAGGTGGTGATTCGTTGCGCGCAGCTGAGGTCTTTGCAAAAATGTGGGATCTAGGTGTTTCTGATTCTATTTCTCTACAAACTATTCCAAAACCTACTATCGCAGGATTAGCACAAGCTATAGATGATGTGAAAAATGGCAAAAAACCAAGCCTACTCATGGATACTTTCTCATTAGAAGATGAAGCTAAAGTTCCTGAAGACATAATGGGACAACCCTGCAATTTTAAAAATCTTACGATGAAAAATGTCTTTATTACAGGTGCAACGGGATACATCGGTGCATTTTTAATTTCTGAATTATTTATACAATCGACAGTTAATGTTATTTGTCTTGTTAGAGCAGCAACAAAAGAAGATGGCATAGACCGTGTGCGCAGTAATCTTGAGCGTTATAGTTTGTGGAAAGAAAAATATAGCAGCAGACTTGACGTTGTATTAGGAGATTTGACAGAGCCATTATTTGGTCTTTCTCTGGAAGAATTTTCAGATATTGGACGTCGCATAGATACTATTTTTCATTCGGGAGCTTGGGTGAATTTTGTTTATCCATATCAATATTTAGAAAAAGCAAATGTTTTTTCTGTTGAAACAATACTTCGTCTTACAACTAGCCAATCTCACCCTATCCAACTTCATTTTATATCGACGCTTGGCGTTATAATGTCTACAGGTTATCCACGAGGAAATTTAGTTTATGAAACCGAGGAACTGGCACATAGTGAAGATTTACTTAATGGGTATGAACAGTCGAAATTTGTAGGCGACAAAATGGTATGGTTAGCTATGAAAGAACGGCAAATACCAGCAAGCATGTATCGTCCAGGAATGGTTTCAGGATTAAGTGAAAGTGGTACATATCATAAGTTAGATGAATTTCTTCCTTGCTTTTTGAAAGGATGTATTCAAATGGGAAGTTGGCCACTACTTGATACTACTTGGGAAATTGTCCCTATTGATTATTTAGCGAAAGCAATTATACACATCGCCTTAAACCCTAATAGTTTAGGTAAAGCGTATTTTTCATTACATCCAAACCCGCGCCCAGTTGTTGATTTTGTTAAGTGGCACCAAGATGCAGGCTTTAATATTCGCGGTCTCCCTTGGGATGTTTGGAAAAAAGAACTTCTTAGTCAGAAAGGTGAAGCATTACGTCAAAATGCTTTGTTTCCATTTGTAGACTTTATTCGCGCTCTTTCCGAAAAACAAGTTTATTTTCCGCCAACGGATAAAACTCAATTTTTAGATGGTATTGCTGGGAGTGGCATTGAATGTCCAGATCAATTGGTACTTATGGAAAGATACACTGACTATTTTATTAAGCAGGGTTACTATCAAGGACAAGAAAGGTTTACTAATGTCTAGAAAAAGATTTCTCGATAAAGTAATTGTAATTCCAGGTTCTACATCTGGTGTTGGTAAAGCTTCGGCAATTGCTTTTGCTAAAGAAGGTGGAAGAGTTATTGTTTCCGGTCGCCGCGAAGAGCATGGTCAAAAAGTTGTAGACGAGATCAAGACGTTCTCGGGAGAGGCTACTTTTGTTAGGGCAGACGTTAGTTCTCATGAAGATATTAAAAACTTAATGGATAAAACCGTTGAAATTTATGGACGTGTAGATGTGGCATTCAATAATTTTGGTAAGCACGATGATGGAGTTGCTCTTATTGCCGATGTAAAAGAAGAGCACTTTGATGCTCATATGAATATTAGTATGAAATCGGTGTGGTTGTGCATGAAATATCAAATCAAAACGATGCTAAAACAAGGAAAAGGCGATTATGCAATACTCAATAGCTCTTCCATTTCTGGAGTAGGAGGTGGTTGGCCGTTTATTTCTGTTTATTCTATTGCTAAAAGTGGTGTTGATTCGATGAGTAAATCGGCGGCCCAAGAATATGCGCAAAATGGCATTCGTGTTAATTCGTTAGGTGGAGGATTTTTTGATACCGAGATGATTCATACATATTTTGAAGAACTTGCGCAATTTTATGGAATCACAAAAGAGCAGTTGGATGCTGAAATTAACAAATCAATTCCTCTTGGACGTATGGCAACTCCACAAGAGGTCGCTAATACGGTATTGTTTTTATGTTCCGGCGAAGCTTCTTATATCACAGGAGCGAGTATTATTTTAGACGGTGGTATGTCCTCAAAATATCTATAGAAAGAAAAATTATGCGCGAAAAATACAACTATCAACAAATTATTTCTTACAGAGCATCTACGCAGCCACATGATATTGCTTATGTTTTTTTAGATAAACGAGGCGAAGAAGCTGATCGAGTAACTTATGAGCAATTAGATCAACGTATTCAAGTATTGGCAGCACAGTTACAAGTAAATAGTAAGGTTCAAGATCGAGTACTTATTATTCTTGAGAACAATATTGATTATATTGTCGCTTTTTTTGCGTGCATTTATACAAATACTGTTGCTGTTACGATGTATGCTCCGCGTAATCAAGCTCAATTAGAACGAATGATAGGTATTAGTTCCGATTGCGGTGCAGTTTGCGCGATAACAAGTTCTAGCGTTGTGCAAAAATGTAAATGGGATGTATCTTCACTAGAAGAGTTGCAGCATTTACATTTTATTGCGGTAGATGAAACTGATAGTACGAGCATTCCAGCATGGAAAAAACCGCAAATAAATGGAAATGATTTAGCTCTATTACAGTATACTTCTGGATCAACATCATCTCCAAAGGGTGTGATGGTAACGCATGATAATTTAATGACCCAAGGAGAGTATTTAAGAATAGGCTTTAATCTTTCTAAAGAAGATATAAGTGTTTCATGGTTACCGTTATTTCATGATATGGGACTTATTATTGGAGTATTACAATCTTGTTATCTAGGTTTTACGACATACCTTATGGAGCCTATTAGCTTTATTCGCAAACCAGCGATATGGCTGCAAACAGTTAGCAAATATGGAGGAACTTGGAGCGCAGCACCTAATTTTGCTTTTGATTTGTGCGTTGAAACATATTGCGCATCGGATTACCAATCTGTTGATTTAAGTAACTGGAAAGGAATTGTCAATGCTGCAGAGCCAGTACGAAAATCTACTATTGAGAATTTTAGTAAGTGTTTTGCTCATTGTGGTTTTCGTTTAGAGTATTTTAATCCTTCTTACGGAATGGCTGAAGCTACTCTAGATATTTCGTGTGGGGAAGTAGAAAAAGCACCTATTTTTAAATATTTAGACTTAAATAAGTTTCAAAAGAATCAATTAGAGTTTGTGACAGAAGATAGTGAGGTAAAAAAGACAGAAGTAGTGGCGTGCGGTAAAGTTCATCTAGATACAGAAGTTGTTATAGTAAACTTAGATGGTGAATTGTGCAATGAAGATGAAATTGGCGAATTGTGGGTTCGAGGAAAAATAACAGCTAGTGGTTATTGGGATAATGCACAGGCAACAAAAGAAATCTTTAGTGCTTATCTAGAAAATGGTGAAGGTCCGTATTTAAGAACAGGAGATCTTGGTTTTGTATATGAAGGGCGGATATATATCACCGGGCGTAGCAAAGATGTGATTATTATTCATGGTAAGAATCACGCACCTCAAGATATAGAATTCACAGTAGAAAGTGTTAGTGGTGTAAAGAATAATTTCGTCGCAGCGTTTTCGTTAGAAATTGATGACGAAGAACGTTTAATTGTTTTTAGCCAGTTAACGGAGGAAAATGCATCAACAGATTTGATTGCGCGTGTAATTTTTAATCGCGTCGCTCGTAGTCGTGAAGTAAATATTTTTGAAATTGTATTTCTACCTAAAGGGATATTACCAAAAACGACAAGCGGAAAAATTCAACGTAATGCTTGCAAGGAAATATATCGCAAACAAAAATCTTCCTTCAATATTGTAAGAAATCCACTCTACACAAAAACCCAAAAAGTAAGTTAGGATACGCTATGTCGCGCAATATTAGTAGCCTTTTAGCAGAAGAGTCCAATTTTATAGATATATTGGCGAAACATGCACAAAAAATACCTGAAAAGGTCGCATATACATTTGTTGATGGTACACAAGAAAAAACGATTACTTTCGCACAGTTAAATGCAAGCGTACAAATTTTAGCAAACAATTTATCTTCATATATTAACCATGGTGACCGAGTTTTACTCGCTCTTTCACCTAGCCTAGATTTTCCCAAAGCGTTGTTTTCTTGTTTTCATTTGGGAGCAATAGCAGTTCCGTTTTATATTCCTGTGAACAATCAATTTTCGACAGAACTTCTTGCTAAAATTGTTAAAGATGCGGGTATTAAAACAGTGCTAACTAATAGTGAATTACAACCACAGATTAAAAATTCGCTAGAAGAAATAAATTGTTTAGATATTAACGAATTTTATGCGCAGTCATCGTCGCTACAAACGGTAAAGCACCATGATATCGCTCTTTTACTATATACTTCAGGATCAACAGGAGATCCAAAGGGTGTGATGCTGACACACCACAATATTATGCACAACATGTTGTGGTTACAGCATCATAATAATTTGGAAGAGAGTGATGTTGTTCTTACTTGGCTACCTAATAGCCCTGTCGCTGGACTTTATACACGACTACTTGGCATTGTCCTTGGAGGACACACCGTTATTTTTCCTACTTTACATTTTTTACAACAACCGCTGTTATGGTTAGAACTTATATCGAAGTACAATGCTACTTTTAGCGCTGCGCCAAATTTTGCTTACGATCTTTGCTCGCAAACAGTGCAAACAAAATCACTAGAACATTTAAATTTAGATTCTTGGAAAATGGCGATTTCTGGTGGAGAAATTATTCGTATTCGCACTCTTAATCGCTTTATTGATACGTTTGGTAAATATGGCTTCACAGTAGAAAATTTCTTTCCTTATTATGGATCAACAGAAGGTTTATGTATTACTTTGCCGCGCCCAAACCACAAATTAAAGACAATTAGTATAAATAGAGAGCAGCTTATAGAGCAAAAAGTAGATTTTGTTGATAAAAATGATGAGCGAAGTTTAATTTTTGTTAGTAACGGTAGTATTTTTGAGGATGCAACAATAAAAATCGTTGATCCGCAAACACAAAAGATATGCGCTGAAAATTCAATTGGCGAAGTATGGGCTTGTAGTGCAAGTAATACTCAAGGGTATTGGCAAAAAGAGGAATATAGCACAGAAATTTGCCATGCATATTTAGGAGAAGAAGGTCCTTTTTATCGCACTGGAGATTTGGGGTTTTTAAAGAATAATGAGCTATATATAACTGGCCGATTAAAAGAACTTATTATCTTAAATGGAAAAAATTATTATCCTGAAGATATAGAAATATCGGCGTTAGAAAATACTCCAGAGTCTATTGTGTCAGCCGCAGCTTTTTCCGTTGATATAGAAGATAAAGAATCTCTAATTGTGTTACTTGGTTATGAAAAGCAAGTTACTGATATTCAAAAAATAATGGATAACCTACATAAAGTATATAGTCAAAAGCATGGTATTCGCGTGTATGGATTTATTGTAGTTGATGATAATGATATTCCTCGTGCAAGTACGCGCAAAATTAAGCGTAGCGTTTGCCGTAGTTATTACTTGTCAAATCGTTTTAAACTTTGCGCAACAAAGAGCATTCACATTCAAAAATTCTCAGGCCTTATTTCCTTGCCATCTTCTTCTGAAAGTTCCGATAAACTCGTTCAAAATCTAGTAGAATATTTGGGCTCTTCCCTAAATATTGATTTAGATAATATTAACACCAAACAACCAATTTACAATCTTGGTATCGATTCGATTACCATGGTTAAAATTTTAACGGAACTTAACGATCATTTTAATGTACAAATACCTAACTCTATTTTTTTTAGCGAAACTTCTGTAAATCAATTAGCAGTTCTTATTCTTGATTTGTTTTATAAGCGTAGTGTTTGTAATGACTCACTAATAACTTTTGATGAAGAGTTACAACAAGTTCAGTCTTTATGCGGCAATCTTCCAGATATTTCTTTAAAACAAAAAAATGTATTTGTTACGGGAGTAACTGGCTTTTTGGGCAGTTATCTCTTATATGATTTGCTAACTAAATCGAGTTATGAAAAGATATATTGTTTAGTTCGAGCGCATGATAAAAATAGTGCTTTTGAACGTATCAAGGGTTCTGTATATGAATGGCGCGAAGAATTTGCTGATAAGCTTGTCATTGTTACAGGAACGGTTGACGAGGAGTATATGGGGTTATCGGAAGGGGTTTTCTTAGAACTCGCTAAAGAAATAGATTGCGTGATTCACAATGCCGCGAATGTAAACTTCGTAGCTCCTTACGAATATTTGAAAAAAACTAATGTACATAGTTGCTTGGAAATTATACGTCTTGCTACAAAGTTTCGACTAAAGCCAGTACACTTTGTTTCGACATTAGCAGTATTTAATTCGCCACAACGTCCAGAACGAGTAACTGAAAATTCGTATATCGATGATGTGAATACTCTATACTCTGGGTATGCTCAATCAAAATGGGTAGCGGAAAAACTTTTTCAAGAAGCTCAAAATCAATTACTACCAGTTTCGATATATCGCCCAGGTCTTATCACCGGAGATATGAACACAGGGTATTGCAATAGTGATGATTTTTTATGCCGTTTTATCAAGGGTGGGATTCAAAAGCAAAGGTTTCCAGATATAGATATCGAAATAGATATGACCCCTGTTAACTATGTTAGCGAAGCAATTGTTCATCTGCTAGATAAACCAAATCAAGTTTATCACTTAGCAAATCCGCAGCCAATAAAATTAAAATCTTATGTTTCCTGGCTTCAAGAATATGGTTTTTCAGTAGAGTTAATAGATTTTGAATCTTGGCTAAAATTACTAAAGGATAATATGGAAGACAATGCATTGTTTCCTGTACTTCCCTTTATTACAGAAAAGCATCCAACAAACAAGAAAACCATACTTGAATTTTTTGCAAAACGCGAACTAAATTATGATTGTCAGAATACAGTATCGAATGTTTCGCATTGTGTGTCTTGTAGTCCAGTAGATGACAATTTATTACGCATGAATACTTCATATTTGCAGAAAGTAAAATTTTTACCCGAAATTTAGAAGACAATTAGGGCGTATTGACATTTTTTTTCTAGCGGATTTGGTGCTTTTGAGTATTAGGTAACTATTTTTGTCAGGTCACTTACTTTTGCCAAGTCACTTAGTTTTATTATTTTCAGTTACAGAGCAACATTATGTATTTTCAAAACACTTCACTATTGCCCGAAATTATTCAAATTTCGAAACAACCTAGTGTTAATAAGTTGTAAGAATTGATAATAATATTTAATATTGGGTTTAGATGAGCTAATGACTTAGAAAATAGTAGATAGCTTTTACTTATAGAGGAATTCGAATGAATATAATCAAAAAAAGTGATCAACTAAAAAATATCAATTTAGCATTAGCTAATGATGCAGTTGAACAAGAAACAGAATCAACAACAAAAAGCAAACAATCTCCATTGGTTTCAGATCCCGAGCGAAAAATTTCAAAAATAGATTTACTCTCTACATCGGAATATCAGAAATTAGTTAATGTATTTAATGCCACGGATAAAATTTATCCCAATTGTGAACAAACTATTCCAAGTTTGTTTCAACTGCAAGTCACAAAAACTCCTAACTCTACAGCTTTGATATTTGAAGAGGAGCAGTGGAGTTATGACAAACTCAACAATCGCGCTAATCAGTTAGCCCATTATTTGCAAAAGCAAGGAGCGACAGTTGAAACTATGATTGGAATTTCTTTGCCTCGATCTAGTGAATTAGTTGTTGCTTTGCTTGCCGTTTTAAAAGTAGGAGCTGCTTATGTACCAATGGATTCAAACTTTCCTCAAGAACGACTTGATTATATACTTCGGGATTCTCAAGTTACCTTCACTATTGATCATAATTTTTTAATAAAAGCAGTATCTAGCATAAATGAACAATCATGTTGTAATCTTATTATAGAAAGCTCCTTTGAACTAAAAAATACGGCAGCTTATATGATTTACACGTCTGGTAGTACGGGACAACCAAAAGGTGTAATTAATAGCCACTTGGGAGTTGTTAACCGCCTCTTGTGGATGCAAGAACATTACCAATTAACAGAGCAAGATGCAGTGTTACAAAAAACGCCTATTAGTTTTGACGTTTCAGTGTGGGAATTGTTTTGGCCCCTACTAACAGGGGCTAGGTTAGTGATGGCTAAGCCAGAAGGGCACAAAGATCCTAGTTATTTAGCAAGAATTATTTGCGATAAGCGGATTACCACTATTCATTTTGTGCCTTCTATGTTGCAGATTTTTGTAAATCAAGTAGATTCGAGTAAGCTGAAAAGTTTGAAAAATACTATTTGCAGTGGAGAAGTTCTATCTGTAAGTTTGCAAAATGCTTTTTTAAATAAAATACCAGGAAAATTGTACAATTTGTATGGTCCAACGGAAGCTGCTATTGATGTTAGTTATTGGCAATGCCAAGTAGGTTGTTCTAACGTTCCCATAGGCCAACCAATTGCTAACATTCGCCTGTATATTCTTGATAATAATCTTGATTTAGTATCTGTAGGAGTAGCAGGTCAATTATATATTTCAGGCGTGGGAGTTGCGAGGGGTTACTGGAATAAAGCGGCATTAACAGCCCAAAAATTTATTCCCAATCCTTTTGGCCGCGAACTAGGCGAAATAATGTATCAAACAGGTGATTTAGCGCGTTGGTTACCAGATGGCAATATTGAGTATTTAGGACGTATCGATTTCCAAGTGAAAATTCGCGGTTTTCGTATAGAGTTAGGTGAAATAGAAAATAAGCTACTTACTATTCCGCAAATTGCTAAAGCAATTGTCACAGCAGTAGAATACAACGGTGATAAGGTATTAGTTGCTTATATAGAGAAGTATGATTTAGAAGACATATCTTCTAAAGATATTAGTGAATTATTGCAAACGAGTCTTCCAGATTATATGATTCCCCCTCATATTGTGGAAGTTAAATTTACATTGAATCACAATGGTAAGATTGATCGTAAAACGTTGCCTCAAATAACTCCGCAAAAATCGGAAAGTAATTTTGTTGTATATACTAATGAAGTAGAAAATGATGTTTTAAAAATTTGGCAAAATTTATTGGGTATATTTACTATAAAAATGGAAGATGATTTTTTCCAATTAGGTGGTAATTCACTACTTGCAACGCAATTACTTTTTGAAGTTCAAAGAGAGTTTCGAGGTGAAATTTCCCTAGATGATATATATAAGAATCAAACGTTTGGCAAGTTTTGCAATCTAGTTCGTGGTATTGAATGTAGTGGTTTAGATTCTAATATTGTGCTATTGAAATCCGGTAGTCGTCGCCCTCTTTTTTTGGTTCCGGATTTAGGAGGAGATACTGCTTCTTACAGACATATAGTAGAACATCTAGATTCTGAACAAACTATTTACAGTTTTCGCCCTGCCGGGCAAAAAGATGATCAAAACCCGATAAAAACCATCTCTGGAATGGCTGATTTTTATATTGAACTTATGAAGAAAATTCAGCCACACGGACCATATATTATTGGAGGTCTATCAATGGCTGGTTCCGTTGCTTATGAAATGGCTCAGAAATTAACAGCGCAACAAGAAAAAGTTCCTATTCTCGTTCTTTTTGATGCTGATAGTGGGCTTGGATTTAATAAGGATTCAATGCGTAGTCTAATAGACATATTTAAATTTATGTGGGAACGTATGTTTATTTCTGTTTTTCGTCCTACTAAAATGAGTCGCAAGCGAATTAAAAAAACAGCATCTTTTATAAAACTCGCATGGCAAGCAGAAATAAATGAAGAAGATTGCTATGTTTGCGAAACAGAAGAGGAACAACGTCAACAAATATTATCGCAGTTGAAGAATGCGAGAAAGTTTCCTCCCTATGTTACATTACAGCAATTTCAAAAAATTTCGCAATTGTCTGCTATAAATTATTTATCAACTTTTTGTTATTTTCCACGCAAGTATCTAGGAAAGATTTTGTTTTTTAAGCCAACACAGAAAACGCAAAATTTTACTTGTGTAGATTACGAAAAATGGAAAAGTCTGGCTAGAAAAGGACTTACGCTTTATGAAATACCAGGTGACCACTTTAATTTTTTCTTGAATCCGTCAGCCAAAGAGATAGCAAGGAAACTGCAGTATTATATCGATAATGAATTAGATTTGTAGATTACTTTTATAAAGAAAGATAATAATGTTAATAAGAAAAGCACAGCCTTGTGATTCTAAAGAGTCCAGCAAATTAATCTATGAGTCTGGCTCAAAGATATGTGACTTTATGTTTAAGACAAAAAGAAAAGATACTTTAGACTTTATTAAATTTGAATTTAATTCAAATAAAGGTTTTTTTAGTCATAAAAATATGTTCACTGGAGTAGTTGATACAGAAATTGTTGCAAATATAGGAACTTATTTCGAATACAAATTAAAAAATCTTATGATTGAGACATTGATAAATGCTTTTAAATTTTATTCTTTTGGTGAGTTTATCCAAGTGTTTAAAAGAATAATATACCTCAAAAAAATTACTCCGAATTTAAAACCATTGTCTTTATACGTTGGAAATTTAGCGATAAAAAAACAGTATCGCGAAAAAGGCTATGGTACTCAGCTGATAAACTCTGTAATAATATTTGCACAAGAACAGCAACAAGAATTTCTTTGTTTTGATGTTTATGAAGATAATAAAAGAGCTATAAAACTATATGAAAGAATAGGATGTATAAAAGGAGGTACTGATAGCGTGTTTCTCGCGTCTGAATTACTACCTAAGCAAATAAGAATGTTTAAAAAATTAGGCTGTTCTAATTAGCTAACTAGGCTGAGGCGCAATATTACTATATTTTGTGGTGTTAATTTTTTATAACTAAAACCACAAGAAACTCATTTTCAGTACTACGCACATTTACTTTGGTGATTTTGGTCATAATATTTGAATAGCTACTTTTTCGCTTATAAAATACGAGAGAGGAATGTGATCTCTAATCTAAACATCCTTTTTTAAATCGGCGCGAACTAAAACCACAAGAAATTCATTCCCAATACTTTACAAGTACTGCAATCCCCAAATTAGTCAGTGCATGTATCATAATACACACCCACAGAGAACGTAGGCATCTATAAATGAGTGCGCAATATCCAATAAACTTCTGGATTTGCTATCATTTCTAATTTTTGAGAAGAAAATGAGTCGGTGATAGTTAAAAAAATGTAATATGGCGCGATCCATAGTAATAAGTAACTTGACAAAAGTAGTTACCCGTTGAATGCAGGGCTTTATTTTTATAGCGCGGCGCGACGAAGGCGCGCAGCTGTAGCTGCGTAACAGAGGAGCAACAAAGCTAGAAAATTAAAAAACAAAATGCCAATGGGTAAATACTTTTGGCAGGTCACTTAGTAGAAAAGGAGTAAAAGCAATGCTGTAGACAACATCATGAAAATACAGTTTCTTAAAAAAATAACGATTAGAAATGAGTAAAATTCCTACAATTACTATTTTGATGGCGTACACAAACCACAACGCTAGAAAGTCATTTAACAAATTTAATAACACATAGCAAAAATAAGGCGCAATAAATGCAAAAGATAGCTGTTCATAGGTTTTTGTTTGTGGTAATAAATTGAAGTTATTCATAATTAATTCCTTGTAAATCATACAATGTAGTTTTTCCTTTTATTAATTTAGCTTTTTCTATAATATAGTCCATTATTATTTGCTAAGTAACATCATTTATTCTATAGATAAAGATCACTCGAGGAGGAACTGTGGAAGACCTACCTTCTGTTACTGATATTTTGGTAAAACTAAAGTCAATAGTTAGTAACTCAAGCCAAGAAGACTCTTACTTACATATGCTCAAACTAATTGCCATAAAATTTGACTGTGCACAAATAACTTTATGTATTACAAAACAACAAAACAAAACAATATACAGTAAGCTGTTTGTTAATTGGGATGCAGAGAAACAGTCCTCAACAATAATCGACAATTTTATATCTATTGCAGAAATAAAACAGAGCAATTTCTCAAAATACGCATCAAGCTTAGATAAGCAGCCTAAACAAAAATTAGTTGTCAGCAAAGATAAATACGAAGCTAGTTTTCGCTCTACTCTTTATTATTTTGTTTTCAAAATGCCGAAAAAAATGTCGATTATGGAACAATATTTGCTATCACAATTTATAGAGTTTTTTAGTGTAGTGTTGCCAACTTTTTTTCAAATAACACAACTTACAAAAAATATTATTTCCTACGAAAATGAAAACGACTTACTAAAAGAAACAATGTCTCATCAAAATGATGCGCGTTCAGAATTAAAATATTCCTATTCTGAAATTACCGGTGAGAGTAAGCCTTTCTTGGAATTGTTACAGTATCTAGATAAAGTTATTGAGCATTCCGATAAAAACGATTTACTGTATCTCCATGGAGAATCAGGCACAGGAAAGTCAATGCTTGCCAAAGCTATACACCGTTATAGTAGTCGTAGTTCAAAAAGGTTTGTTGAGATAAATTGCGGAGCTATTGTTGAAAATCTGTGTGAAGCTGAGTTTTTGGGCGTTGCTGCAAATTCGGGTGTTGCAAATGTAAATCAGGATGGAAAGCCAGGTTTATTCGAGTTGGCCGACGGAGGTACTCTTTTTTTGGATGAAATCTCAGAGCTGTCATTAACGATGCAAGCTTCTTTGCTTACAGTAATCGAAGGTAAACCGTTTCGCCGCGTATGCGGTAGTAAAGATATAAAAGTAGATGTGCGTATTATTAGTGCTAGTATACACGATATAAAAACAATGCCCGATTTTTTACCTGAGTTAGCACAAAGATTGGACGGTATTCGCCTTGAGATTCCGCCACTACGTGAGCGAAAACAGGACATTGATAAATTGATCGACTATTTTTGCAAACAATTGAGTCCAAGTAGGCAGAAGAATATCACTCCGGAAATGCGCAAAGCGTTTGTTTCTTATGATTGGCCTGGCAATATAAGAGAGTTAGCTAATTATATACGCCGATGCTCAATTGATGGCAAAATACCACAGCATTTAGTAAAGACTAATACAAGCACTTATAGGTATTACAATCAAATGAGTACCTATGAAGAACTATTACACATTGAAAAAACCGCAATTATTAAAAGTAGAATATATTCTATGTTAAAAGAAAATCCTCGTTGCAATTTAGATGATATGGCAGAGAGTTTTGGTTTGAAGCGCGATGCTTTGCGAAGAAGATTACAAGAAGTTGGCTATACTTGGGAAAAAATAAAGAAGGAATGTTTAGACAGGTAGAATATGAATGATGACCATTTACGCATTATGAAACTTTTAAAAGAACAAGGAATTTCTCAAAGACTAATGCTGAAAACTTGGGAAGATTGTCCTCATAATTGTGATGCTGTTTCCTGGTTTAAGAATGAGTTGGTTGCGCGTGGTTATGTTTCTGAATATACAATGGAAGATATTTGCGAACTATCGAGTGATGTAGAGTTAGATTCTTTGGACGCTTGTAAAACATTCGAGCGTTTTACTTTGTTGTCGGAGTTAGGGCAAGGAGGAATGGGTAAGGTATATCTTGCATTTGATCCGCATCTAAATAAGAATATTGCTTTAAAAATGTTGATTGTCCAGTCTTCTGATAAAATAAAAAATCGCTTTATTGCAGAAGGCCAAATTCTAGCGAGGCTACATCATAAAAATATTGTTAAGTTTTACGAAATAAATCAACACCAAGACAAGTTTTATTTAACAATGGATTATGTCGATGGTGTAACGCTTGATAAGTGGGTTTTACAAAAAAATATTAATCAAAAAATACTCGTCGATGTGTTCCAGACTATTTGTTTTGCTGTCCACGAAATTCATCGATTAGATATAGTACATCGCGATTTAAAACCACAAAATATAATGATAAACAATTTAAATCAACCAATCATTATGGATTTTGGAGTGGCTAAAAGTCGCGAAATTAAATTCTCTACTTTGAATATTCTTGGTACTCCAAATTATATGTCTCCTGAGCAAACAAAAGGTAAGGCCCTTGACTCAAGCAGCGATGTATTTTCTCTAGGTATTATTTTTTATGAGCTTCTGACAAAACGACTTCCTTTTGTTGGCGAAAATGACTATGAAATTTTTACCAACATTCTATCGCAAGAGCCTACTTCTCCCAAAGTAATTTCACCTCGTTTAAAGAACGATTTAGAAACGATTTGTTTAAAATGCTTGCGAAAAGAAAAAGGGCAACGTTATCACAGTGCACTTGAAATAGCAGATGATATCGAACGTTTCAAGAATAATAGAGTTATTCTGGCAAAACCAATGAGTCGATTGTCTAAATTGAATAAATGGATACTACGCAATAAATTAACAACTACTATTCTACTTTTATCTATTCTTATAATTGTTTCTCTTTTTACATTTTACATTCGATCTGTACAGGCTTTTTCAAAAGCAAGCACTGCTTCAGCGAATAAGGCAAATTTACGCGTTGCGCAAATTGCTCTATCAAGATCTAGAATAGCCTACCAAGAAAAAAAATGGCGAAACTCAGGGGCCTTGGCAGGTGTTTCTTTACAGTCGTTGCTTTCACTTAAAGGAGAGCAAGTAGAAAAAATGCGTAACCATGGCGAGGAGCTTATACGCTTAAACCTACTACAACACTCTTTACTATGGAAAAAAAAGGGGATTACTCTCGTTGGTAACGACCGCTTTGGCTATTACAAAGGAAATACATTTTATATTCGGTATATTGAAAGTGATGATTGCGTTTTTACAACGACAAAACTGGATATCACAAGTGAAAATATGCCTTACTTTAGCGATGATGGGAGTTTATTTGCATTTGCTACTAAAAACAAACAAGTACAAATTTGGAATGTAGCAGCAAAAAAAATAATACAGATAATACCATTTCCTAGCATCTATAGACATCGTATTTGTTTTAGCCCAAAAAATACATATGTTGCTTTGTATTCAAAGAACTTTAAAAAAGCTTATATTTGGAGCCTTGAGAAGAAAAAACAAATAAGAGAGTATAAGTGTACCGGTGATCGTAATAACAGGCATGTACGTTTTAGTGACGACGAAACAATGTTTGCTTATAGTGATGATCATGATATCTTTGTAGAAAATCTTCAAACCAAGAACAGAAAAAAACTTGCTACAACCAATAGCGATGTTCTCTCATTATGTTTTGTGAATAATGAAAAACTTATTTCCGCAACTATCCATGGAACGGTCAATGTATGGCGCATTCGCGATGGAAAAGCTACCTTTGCGGAACGTAATAAAGGCACACAAGTAGCACTTAGTGAGTCTAAAGAAATCTTCGCTTCGATATTTCGCGGAAATATCTTTGTTTGGGATTTAGATTTAGGACGTTTGCTTCATTCTTTTAAGATAAATGAAGAACTACATCACTCGCAATTAAAATTCGTAAATAAAGACCAACAATTACTATGTTGTACTAATGACGATATCAGCTGTTGGCGTATTTTTTATAGCAAGCGTCTTTTTGATATACCGCAAATTCATCCACTTGCGCAAATAGATATAAATCATGATTCCTCTGTTTTGTCGTATGTATCCCCGATGGAAAAAGTATTCACTTTATGGAATCTAAACACTAGAGAAAAAATGTTAGATGTTGAGCATCCTGATATCGTTACTTCTCTATACTTTAGCAGAAAGAAGAATATTGCTGTCACTGCGTGTAAAGATGGAAAAATTCGTTTATGGAAAAATAGAAAGCTACAAGTTATCCATGATCTACATTTAGAGCCCGCTAGTGTCGCAAAATTTCATCCCAATAACGATCATATCATTGTTTCTGCAGCAGGAACAACAATCTTGATACATAACCGTCTAACCAAAAAAACAATCACTCTCCGCGGACACAAAACATCCATTGTAAATTTATCGTTTTCGCACAATGGCAAAATGCTTGCTTCTGTCGGAGAAAAAGTCATGTTATGGGATTTGGAGACAAACCAGCTTTTCGACACGCTACCTTGCACATTGAATTATGAATATAAAATAAGACTAGGATTTTCCGCTAACAATAACTTACTTATGGTTTGCAATTTTCACCAAGTAGATTTTTGGGATATTCAACAACGAAAAACTTATCTCTCTCTCGATTTTGGCAATGGGAACAGTTGTATATTTTCTCCTTATTATAATCGGTTTATTTATGCAGACTTTCGCTACCGTCTAGTGGAAGAAAATTATGGCTATACAATACAAAATTTTTATTATGGTTGGGTTCGATCGTGGGCAATGGCTTCTAGCAAACAAGGAATTTTTGCAGTGTGCATGTCTGGCGGAATCAAAGTTCTACAGCTTCCGGCTTTCCCAAACTATACAGTAGACAAGCTTCCTAAATGGCACAAATTTTTTCCTCTCGCGTCAAAATCATTTTCGAACAATTCTAATTTTAATTTACGACCTGATGTTCCAGGTTGGTTTATTGAGTCTGCCCTAAAAGAATCCCCTCAGTTACTAACGGAAATATTGTTCAAAAGAAAAGTTAAGAATGATCTTAGCTTTGAATAAGTATTTTTTTTCTAAGAATTTTTTCCTCAATTATGTGCTAATTTTTCATAAATTCACGCGGAAATCGAGTGACAGTTTGATCATCTTTTTAAGGTAGTATTTTTAGTGTTTTTGGCTGAATAATATTTCACGTGAATTTCGCGTGAAATAAAACAATCCTTGTAATGATAAATTTTACAGTACTTTATGATTCACGCATTTTTTGCGTTGTAATTGTATATTCCTCCATGTAAGGTCCAATATTTGTTACATATGGTCGAAAAGGCCTAATAAATACTGGCATCTTTTTTGCATAACTAAAAATTGCTATAGCATTGGTAGTTATAACAAAGCTACTTTGTTAGTAGTAGCAAAAGCATATTTGTTGCTATTTAAATTTATTAGTAATTTTTCCGAAAGGTGAATAATTATGGAAAAAAATATAGAAATCAAAGATTTGCCCCTAAGAGCAGAACCTGTAGCTCCCGAGCAACTAGACAAAATTTATGGTGGATGTCCTTCTCTTTGTTATAATACTTGATTTTCTAATAAATTTCAAAAAGAGAAATAGTAAATAGTAAATAGAGCAAGATAAGATTATTTATTTTGCTCTATCCATTTTACTTTTGAAAACTGATTTTACATTACCTGAGCAACACAGCTTACTATTACAAATCATACAAATTGATTAAACTTAAATTGGAAATAAATACATGACTGGCTTTATAACTATTTAAATTTAAAGTTAGAATTGCAGGCGGGGTCGAAAAAATAGGCAATCCATTGAATGATGACACGCTCTAATAACAAATGGTATATTTTTTGCATAAATAAAGATATCGTGCACGGGCGACGGCGGAACTTATTGTTAATGATAGTGAAAACAAGATAGAAACATTATAAACATAAAATTGCTGTTAATGTTTGGGAAAGCGAAATATATGACTGACTTTATAACTGTAAATAATAATTCTATTAATATCGAAGAAGCTTTAGGGCTTTCAGTTTTGCAAAATGACGCGCAATTTGCAGAGATGACCGTCGGAGCAATGCTGTTACAACAGTATGCCGAAAAAATAGGGTTATCTAATTCACATGAAGAATTACAATGGGCAATAGACGAAGTACGCTACGATCGAGGCCTGGAGTCGGCGGAAAAAGCGACAAAATGGTTAAATGATCGCAATATAAGCGTCAATACTTTGCGTAATTATATTAACACTGTGCTTCTAAGAAAAAAGGTGAAAGACTCGATTACTTCGGAACAAATTAAATTGCATTTTATTGAGCACGAACGCCAGTACGACGAAGCTGAAATTTATAGTATCCGCGTAGATACAAAAGAGCTTGCTGAAGAGCTATATATGCAGGTTAGTGAAGAAGATGAAAATTTTCATTTATTGGCCATGGAGTATTCGCAAGATGAGGTATCAAAGTTAGCCGCTGGTTATATTGGAAAGCTAAAACGCAATCAAATGACTGCTGAAATTGAATCCGCCATTTTCAAAAGCGATGATGGAAGGATCATCCCACCTATAAAAACAGAAAAAGGTTACAATCTGTTTATGATTCACAAAATATATCCTGCTTCCCTTGAAAAAGAACAAGAGAATATTCGTTTACTTCTATTCAATAAAAGAATGAATAAGTTACGCGAACAAGCAAAAATTGAATATGATATCTTACGTGCAAAATAAATGAATAATATAGATATCAAAAACTTCTTATCAACCATCGATTTATTTTCTTGTTTTTCAACTGATTTTCTTAGCAAAATTGCTAAAAAAGTAGAAATAGTAAATTTCAAAATAGGCGAGAATATCGTTGAAAAAGGAGACGAAGAAGAGAATCTATATGTGATTTTTTCTGGAAAAGCGAGAGTTATTAAACACGGTGCAAATGAAAAGCCTACCACTATAGATAGGTTAGTAAAAGGTGACTCTTTCGGTGAAAATTCCTTTTTGGAATCAAAAACAGTAGAGAATTCAATTCGGACTTCTTCCAAAACAGTATTAATAAAAATTTCGAACAAAAATTCAAAATTATTGTTCGAGAAATCACAGGCTTTTCGTAAAAAGCTAGAAGCTAAAGTACGCTCCGTTACTCAACTCCACTTTTTAAAAAGTCTAAAATTCTTTTCTCATTTACCGCAACAGCAAATGAAAAAATTACTTCGCCAAGTGCATATGCAGAAACTGGAGAAAAATGAATATCTATTTCATGAAGGAGATGAAAGCAATGCTTTTTATATTCTTTATGAAGGAGAACTTGATGTCATAAAAGAAAGTGCTGCTAATACGTTATTGGCTTCTCTAAAAAAAGGAGATATTCTTGGTGAAATAGCAATGCTTGAAAACCAGCCTCGTAGTGCAGGAATAAAAGCCACCTCTTTTGCAACTGTAATGTTATTTTCGCAAGAAGTGTATCAATATTTTATTGCTACCGAGAAAAAAAGTAGAGATCTACTTTTCGAAACAAGTAAGATTAAGATTTTGCAAAATAAATCGATTCTCAATGAGGACCAAGATGATAAACTGGTTATTGAAGAACTGCATGTTCAGAATATAAAATTAAAATCTAGTAAAAAAGCATTTCCTTTTGTTTCTATTAAATCAGAAATTACAGCGGGAATAGCTTGCATAGCGATGCTCGACTCCTTTTATAAGGAACCTCACGACTTATCATTGTTACTTGAAAAGCAAGTGTTGTATCAGCAGCCAGACTCATTACTTAGTCTCAATCACAAACTAGAATCCTGTGGTTATCTAACGCGAATGCTAACAACAGATGGCAGTTCTTTGTCTACAATTCCTTTACCAGCTATTTATGAGTTAGATAACAATGTCCAAGGAATAATTTTTAAGGTAGTAAATAATAAGGTACTTGTTGCCGAACCTTGCGATGGTTTACGTTATCTTTCTATTGACGAATTTTGCGATGTTGCAAGTGGAGAAATATTAAGTGTATTTCGCGTACCTGAAATCAAAAATGGAAAGTATACCCAGTTTTTTAAATACCTTTATCGAGAGATTATCTATTCTGTCACCACGATTTCTGTATTTTTACAAATACTCGCTCTTGTTTCTCCTCTATTCTTGCAACTTATCATAGATAAAGTTCTTGTCTACAACGATCGTTCTCTTTTTACTTTGATGGTATGCTCTATGGCAACGGTTGTTATATTTGAGCTTTTAGGAGGATTAATACGCAGCTTTGTAATTCTTCATGCCTTTTTTCGCTTCAATTCAATGTTTATGATTCGTTTATTTCAACGTTTACTTGCAGCAAAGTATACTGACTTTTTGAAATGGACAGTTGGCGATTACCTGCAACGTTTTAACGAAAATGGTAGACTTCTCCACTTAATATCAAATAGCGGTTACCGTATTATCATTGATAGTATTACAGTTGTTCTATATTTTGCAGTTATGTGTTATCTCAGTTTACATTTAGCAGCTATTACTTGTATTTCAGTGTTAATGTTTTCTATTATTTTTTTTACGACACTACCGAAACTAAAAAAATACAACCGCGTATTATTTGAGCAGCGTACAGAACTCCAAGATTCTTTGGTAGAAGTTTTTTCAGGAATGATGACGATTAAAGGGCTTTCCGCTAAAAATTATTTTCTCAACAATGGTTTGCAAAAGATTTTTGATCATAAAAAAGAAGTTATACAAAGAAAACAATTAATTCTGAATATAGCTCTGTGCAGTGATTTAGTACAAAAGTTAAGTGTTATTACTATTTTAGGCTATGGTGCGTCTTTGGTGATACAAGCTGGTGATGATGCTATCTCCGTTGGTACTTTGCTCTCCTTCACTGCTACGCTGGGATTGTTAATGTCTTCTTTAAACAGTCTAACTACTGTTATCGATGAGATGAGTGAAATTAAAATAGCCTTAGATAAAACGATGGATGTCTTACAGATGTCTCCCGAACGAGATAGTAGCCACTCTACTTTGATGTTTGATATAAAAGGAGACATTCGTTTTGAAAACGTTTGTTTTCGTTATTCTCAAAATAGCAATAATATTTTATCAAATATAAATTTGGAAATTTATGCTGGAGAAAAAATAGCGATTGTTGGTCGAAGTGGATCTGGAAAGACAACTTTGATTAATCTTGTAATCAAGCTCCTCCAACCCAGTAGTGGTAGCATTTATTTAGATAACCATGACCTTAGTAATATAAGCCCTGTAGAACTAAGACAACAACTGGGAGTAATAGAACAAAATCCGTATTTTTTTAGTGGTACTATTCGCGAAAACATTGCACATACCGATCCCAACGCACATATAGATAAAGTCATTGCCTGCGCAGTTAAATCAGGAAGCCACAATTTTATTGATAAACTACCTTTGGGTTATGAAACACCTATTGGTGAAAGAGGTCTATCGTTAAGTGGCGGTGAGAGACAAAGGCTAGCTATTGCTCGCGCTCTTTTTCATACTCCTAAGCTTCTTATTTTAGATGAAGCAACTTCATCACTTGATAGTGAAACCGAGAATATCGTGTACAAAAATATTATTGCGACAAACTGTACGACAATTATTATTGCGCACCGCTTACATACAATACATAATGCCGATCGCATTGTTGTTATAGATAACGGAAAAATTACCGAAGTGGGTACACATAGAGAATTAATGAATAATGGAAAAATGTATAGTAAGTGGAACCAATAAAAATGAGTACACCACAACGCAAACCAATAAAAAAAAGATTTCGTTTACGACGTCCTGTTGTATTACAACAAAGTATGATGGACTGCGGAGCCGCCTGTTTAGCTACTATTTTGCGCTACTACGGCAAACGCGTTACCATTAACCGTATTCGCGAATTAGCAAATGTTGGTCCATCGGGCTCTTCTCTTAAAAGCCTCTTAGTAACAGCACAATATTTTGGCTTTGAAACAAGTGCAATGCTTTCTACATACGAGCATCTACAACGGTCTCATCTTCCAGCCATAGCCAACTGGAATGGTATTCATTGGATCGTTATTTACAAAGTTACAGCCACAACCGTCGTCATCGCTGACCCTGCAGATGGAATAAGGAAAATAAGCAAAGAAGAATTTTTAAAAAATTGGACGCGCTACACTCTGTTTATGGAGCCAACAGAAGCACTCAAAACAGTACAACAATCAAAACCTAGTCTAAAACAACTGCTTCCGTACCTAAAACCTCACCGAAAAATCATCTTCGAAATTATACTGGCATCGTTATTTATCCAAATAGTTAGTGTTTTTATACCTTTATTCAACAAGTTTATCATTGACGATATCATTGTTAAATCAAACTGGACGTGGCTAAAGTTCAGTATTTTAGGTGTTGGTTCACTCATAATTATCAACACATTTTTAATATACTTGCGCCAAAACTTACTTTTAAAAATTAGCTCAAAAATTAGTTATTACATTCTCCGCGACTTTTATCACAAATTATTTACACTACCATTAACATTTTTCGAAAAGCGCAAAGCTGGCGATATTACTAGCCGTTTCAAAGAAAATGAAAATATCGATCGTTTTATCACCGAAACATGGGTCTACACTTTCTTAGAAATATTTACCACGATTCTCTACTTAAGCCTGATGTTCTATCTACATAGAACTCTTGCAATCATTGCTAGCACAACTATTTTTTTAAACGCATTTATGATTTATTATATAACGCCAAAACTACGTTCTTCTTATCGCGACGTATTTCAAAAAAATGTTAATTTTTCGAGCCATTTAATTGAATCCTTACATGGCTGGAATACTATCAAGATTAGTGGCGGTGAACATCTTAGATGTTGGGAATGGCACAATTTATTCGATAAATATCTCAACGCTTATATGAAAGCGGCCAAGTACGATGCTTTATCCAACCAAATCAGCCTTTTTATAAACGGCGCTGGTAATGCCCTCGTCATGTTCGTTGGTGCATTTATGGCAATGAACAACCAACTTAGCATAGGAAGTTTAGCAGCTTTCCTTCTCTTAACAAAAGGTGTTGCAGGACCTATTCAAAAAATAGTAGGCGCCTGGGATTCTTTTCAAGAAGCTGTCAATTCTGTAGAAAAAATCAATGATGTTATTGGGGCAGAAGAAGAAATTACATATTCAAGCAAAGTAAAAATAAAGAAATTTAGTGGTCATATTGAATTTACGGATGTTTCTTTTCGTTATGCCCACGACGCTGATGAAAATATTTTACAAAATGTCTCCTTGCAAATAGAGCCTGGAGAGCGTACGGCAATTATTGGAAGAAGTGGTTCAGGAAAATCAACCTTGCTTAAATTACTATTGCAATTTTACCAGCCAACATCTGGAAAAATTTGCATTGATGGATTTAACGCAGGTGAATTATCTCCTTCTCTAGTGCGAGAACATATCAGCATTATTGACCAAGAAAATTATCTTTTTGCAGGAACAATCAAACAAAACATTGCTTTGGCAACACCAGGAGCATTGTTAAAAGATATTGTTTCTGTGGCAAAACTTGCGTGTATAGATGATTTTATTACGAACCTTGATCAGGGTTATAACTACGAGTTGTACTCACAAGGTAAAAATTTGAGTGGAGGGCAACGACAAAGAATATGTATTGCTAGGGCCTTATTACAAAATAACGCTATTCTAACTTTAGATGAAGCTTTTTCTGCTCTCGATGTCGAAACATCTCAATCTATATTACAAAATATCGATGAATATTGTAATGATAAGACGATATTCATGATCACTCATCGTTTACCGTTAGTACGTGACTTCGATAAGATCATTGTAATGGACAAGGGACATGTCATTGAACAAGGAACGCACGATGAGTTATTTGAAAAAGAAGGTCTATATTACTATTTAAGTACGCAGAAACTAGATATTTAAAGGAAAAAATATGTTAATAAGTGTTCTTCAGCAAGCAGCTGTCACTTCAAAAGGTATGAGTTATATTGATGAAAAAAAACAGACCATATTCTTTTCTTATAAAGAGCTACTAGAGTCCGCGAGTTCTTTTCTTGCCGGTTTGCAATCTTCAGGTTTGAATCCTGGAGATAAAGTGATTTTAGCGGTGGATAATAATCTTGAATTTGTTATCTCTTTTTGGGGATGTGTTGTTGGTGGTATTGTACCAACTCTTGTGCAAGCACCTATTTTTTTGACGCATGATGCCGCTTTTCAAAAATTACACCATGTGTGGGAAATACTTGAAAAACCAGTGGTTATTATTTCGAGCAAGCAACTTTCAGAACAACTTCAACAACGAAAATTGCCGATAGATACTCTTTTGCAATATGATACTCTTTGTAAAGAGGAAGCTTGCAATGATTATTATGAGAGTAAGCAAGATGATGTGGCGGTGATTCAATTTTCATCGGGAAGCACAACTCTCCCGAAAGGAGTAGTACTTAGCCACAAGAACGTATTATCTAATATTCAGGCTTGTAAGGAAAGTTTAGAAATTTCACCGCATGATAAATGCTTATCGTGGATGCCTTTGTTTCATGATATGGGACTCATTGGATTTCATTTAACCCCGATATATAGCAAGTGCGATCATCTGTTGATGCCAACCTTGATGTTTGCGCAAAGTCCTCTTTCATGGTTAAAAATGGTTAGCGAGTATAAAGCCACGATCACTTGTATGACCAATTTTGCAACAACGCTTATATCCAAAAAAATTGGCGATCGCAGTGAAAATTGGGATTTATCTTGCGTGCGCGTCGTGTTAAATGGTTCAGAACCGATTAATGTTAAACTTCTTCGAATTTTCATTGAGAAAATGGCGGCTTACCAGTTACCAAGAACAGCAGTGCTGCCAGTATACGGATTAGCAGAGGCAACTCTTGCGGTTACAATGCCTAATTTGAAAAGTGAGTTGGTTATAGAGCGTTTGAATCGCGAAGATTTTATAAAGCATCGCGCTGTGTCAGCAAAAGATTGGGATGCAACAGCTATTGAGGTTGTGTCGGAAGGATCTGCAATATCAGAGTACCAAGTAAGAATAGTTGATAGTGAAGATAAAATTTTGGCCGATGGATTTATCGGTCATATTCAAGTTTATGGCGAGAGTGTTTCTCGTGGATACTGTGATAACCCTGCTGCAACAGATAAAATGTTTTGCGATTCGTGGTTACGTACAGGTGATTTGGGATTTATACGTAACCATTGTTTATTTGTGACAGGACGTACGAAGGATTTACTTTTTGTTGGCGGTCGCAATTATTACGCTCATGATTTAGAAAATATTATTCTTCAAAATAAAAAATTCGAAGATTGCGAAATCGCTGTTTGCGGAGATAAATGTGCTGAGGGAGATCACATTATTCTATTTATGAAGGTTAACAAATTTGCTACAACGCAGCTTTTTTTTGAGATGGGTAACTATCTCAAAAACCAAGCTGGTTTACTTATTGCAAAAATGATTCTAACAAAGCATCCTTTTCCGAGAACCTCTAGCGGCAAATTACAGCGTTATAAGCTAGTCGAATTATATCACTCAGGAGCATTCGCTTCGGAAATAGAGGAGTGGGAAAAATTTCTAAATACTCGCGAACAAAAAAGATCACCGCAAACAGCAACAGAAAAAATCCTATGGAAGTTGTGGAGTTTAGAGTTAGCGACTAATGATATTAGTGTTAACGATCATTTTAGTGATTTGGGAGGGAAATCTTATCATGCAATGAAAATAATGTCGCAACTGAGTGACTATTACAATATTACGATTGCCGCAGATGTTTTTTTTCGGTATCCAACTATTTCACAATTGGCAGCTTGTATTGATAGTAGCCCTACGATAACCAGTGTAAAATCAAACCTCTTTAGTGGATAATGAATGCTATGTCACAAAATATTACGCAAAAAAACTTGGATGACTTAGAAGAAACAGCAACAAAAATGTTGAATGTCGAAGAATTATCCGAGGTGGTTTCTCGAATACCGGTTTTCCTTCAAAGATGGCTCGTGTACTTTGTATGTGGAGTTATTTTGTCGTGTTTTACTCTGCTGTATTTTGGACAAATATATGTTGTTGCAGAAGGTGTTGGTAAAATTGTTTGCCAACAAGGAAATTTATCTATACAAACAAAATCGGAAGGTATTATTAAAGATATCTATGTTGTAGAAGGCCAGTTTTTAGAAAAAAATAAAGTAATTGCAACCATTGATTTAGAAAAAGTAAGAATCGATCTACAAGCATTGCAGCGCCAATTATATTTGCAACAACGCGAATTAAAAAATTATAAGAGTGAAACTAAAATCATAAAAAGTTTGCTTAAAAACCCAGGGATATTCTTCAAAAAAAATTATAATTCCTCAAGAGGAAATCTGACAAAGTTTATTTCAGATATTAAGCTCAAAAAAGTAGATTTAAAACACAAACAAAAAAGGCAACGTTACTTCCTTGAAAAAAAGAAACCAAGAATACAAAAGCAGTTAAAAATAATGAACGAGCGAATTGTTTTGCTAAAAGAGAATATCCAAGAAACAAGTAAAGATTTGCGTAGAAAAAAAGGTTTGTTAAAGCGAAAGAGTATACAACTAAAAAGGAATTATTCCTTGGCTAGTTCTGGAGTTATTTCAAAGGAAGAATTAGAAGAAAAACAATACGAATATGAACGAGAAGAGTTAAATATTGCGGAAGAAAGACGAATATTAAGAGAAAAAAGCGTAGAAATAACCAATACTAAAATGAAAATTCTAGATCTTGAAATTCAAATGGAAACAGAACAAAATAATCTACAGCAACAGTATCAATACGCTCAAGATTTTTATCTACAGAGTTTGGATAATATTCTTGAGCAATTAAAGAAAAATACTGAAAAAATAAACAGTTTACAAACAGATATAAAAAATGCTCAAGGTAAAATTGTTATTAAGAAAAAACAACTAGCTTTTACCAACATCATTATGCCTACTAATGGTACTATCGTACAACTGAATATAAAACCTAATCAAGTAATTACCAAAGGGTTCTCGATCGCTTCTGTAACTCCAGATGGTGCAAAATTAATCGTAAAAGTATCTGTTCCCAATGAAGATATCGGTTTTGTCGAAAAGCGTATGATTTCCAAGATTAAGGTTGATGCATATCCGTTTGTTCAGTTTGGTACGCTGCCCGGAAGAGTAGTTGAAATACTACCAAATATGGAAAAGCAAGATGAATTTATTGTTCATATTGATATAGAAAAAGATGAATTCATAACACAAATAAACAGACATAAAATATTCCCAGAGCTTACAGTAAAAGCAGATATTCTGACGCGCAAGGAAACGGTAATGCGATTACTTGTAAATCAAATAAAGCTTTTCTTTTTGGAAAATGAAGAAAATAAATAGTATCTAGCCAAACTCCAAAATGCGAAAGTTGCGCAGTTTTAACCTGCGAATAGTTCACGAAAACATTATCAAATATTACATTTAATGAATTTTCATTTAAAAAGGAGTGATCCTTTTAGGGAATACTACTATGCCCTCTATCCCGTTAGCAAAAGCATTCGGGATTGCTTTTCGAATAATGTTTGCTGCCCCGTTGATATCAGCATTAAGCAAAATATTTTGCTTAGACCTAAATAGACCTCGTTTAACACGGCGTCCCAAATAATTTTGATGTTTCTTGATCGGTTCACTGTCTAAGAAAGAACATTTAGAAGTGTAACTTTCTTCTTGAATAAGAACTTCAATACCAGCAAGTTGGGCTTTGTAGGTAAGTTGGTTAACAAACTGAGAATGGGGAATAGAAACAAAATTTTGATTATTCCTTTTGCCAATGTTAATCTGTTGCTTCCAATCATCGTTTTTGCCAATAACTAATGTTCCAATACTTTTCTCAACTAGCAATTTAATGATATAGCGACTAGATTGATGAAGGTAGTTGCTAACAACGCAATTTCTTTTGTATGTAAGTTTTTCAATTCTTCTACTAGTTCCTTTGTTACCGATATAAGACATTAAACAAGAACGCTTTTTGTTAAAAAATTGGTTAATCGATTTTAGAGGTCTACCGTTAATCAAGACAGGAGTGAAGTCTTTTTGATTTGAAGTTATAGCCGCTAAGTTGTTTAACCCAATGTCTATTCCAGCGATTTTGTTTTTATCAAGGTTAGGATTAAGAACTTTATGTTTTCCTAATTGTTTGTAACAATCTTCTAATAATAATCTATTGAACTCAAGTAACTTTTCTTCTTTTGGCTTTTGACTTAATATTTGTTTTGTTACTTTTGATAGTGTTACAGAATCAAAAATATCTTTGTTATAAATTTTTGTTTTAATCAAAGAATTCAATTTATCTGCTATTGCTTTTTTTAATAACTTTGCTGGTTTATCGCATTTGTAGTTTTCTATTTTTTCTTGCAATATTTTTGAACACTTTTTTCTCAAATACAATGATATTGGTGTATCTTTTTGTAGTTCTAAGAGAAATTCCGACGTGATATCTTTTTCTTTGAGTAGATACACTGATTTCTCATAAACAATCTCTATTTTGTACATTCCATATCGAGGAACTATTCTTACCTGTTTGATGTGTTTTTGTTGACATGACAATGTTATGTTACACATTGATAGCTTGATTTTGTTCTTTGTTAATTCTTTTTTGTTTATTGCATCTATTGGGTATAAAACTATATTCCGCCCGTTACTCTTATGTTTATACTTTGGCAATTTTGGTTTTGCCTTGAATTTATTTGGATTGATCTTGTATCCTTCTAACCCTCTAAAAAATGATTCGAAGTTTTTGCACAATACTCTTAATATCTGCTGACTTACTTTTGTTGGTAGTGCGTAATAGTCTGGCTGCTTACTTTGTTGTAGCTCTTTTTGAAGATTTTCGTAACCTATAAAACCTTTTCCTGCGAAAAAATTTTGACGCACTACATACAATCCAGCATTATATAGATTTTTTGAACGGAAACTTAAGTCGTCCAGTTCAGAGTATTTTTTATTATTTTTTGTTATATTATGTTTTTCTACGAGCTTCATAATTTTGCTTAAACTCACTTATTTTTCAGTTTTACTCATTTCTTCTTCTAACTCTTTTATAATTTTCTCTGTTCGCCTCTTGTTTCTTCTCAACCCATATAATCTAGCACAAAAAGAAGTAATTATACTTACGAAATCTTGCATCAAGTCCTCTTTATCACCACTTGTTTTGTTTATTACTTCTATTTTTTTATTTTCTTTTGCTAATAATATTTCAATGCAATTTAATCCAAATCTTGCCAAACGATCTTTGTGCTCTACTATTAAAATTTCCCAATCATCTGATTCTAAAATTTTCTTTAATTTTGCTCTCTTATCATTAATCCAGATCCTATTTCTTTGACTTCTTTTGCTATTTGATAGCCTCTAGCACTTGCATAATCTCTTAGGCGGTTGCACTGAGACTCTAGATTTTTTTTATTTTCTGATGATGATACTCGTGCATAAATGATCACGCTTGGCTTTTCTTCCTTAGCTTTTTTTCCTTTTCGTCGAAAACAACTATTGTTCCTGACGGGAGTTGTTTTCCTTTTATATAGCCTTTTTGCCAATGACGATAAGCTGTTAAATAAGTTATTGAATTCTTTTTGCATATTCTGATAGTTTCATTACTTTATTATACTTTAGTTTTTCTTTTCGACAAGAACAATTTGATATTTTTTGATAATATTTGATATTGATTTATGTTAAACTTTACTATACTATTTATTTTCACAATATTTAGGGTGCGCTTGTTTTGGTAGGGTTTGTAATTTAAAAATTTATCGGTACGTTGTATCTACTTTATTTATTTCTATACTAGGGCGTGTCATCATTCAAAATATTGTGTGTTTTTTCGAGCCCGAGCCCGTTTGCGAGCCCGTTTCCGAAACTTTCACTAACAATTTATCAAAGAAGCAAAGTTTCTTTTTCCATCGCAAAAAACTAGTATTGAACCAATAAATCACTTTCTGTCGCTCTCAAAAAGTTTTCGGGCGCGGGCTCGCAAACGGGCTCGGGCTCAATACTACTGACGTATCATTAAATGAATCCGTTATATTTTTATCTGTATTGAATGATGACACGCCCTAACTGTTTTCTCCGCACCACTCGTATATTTCTTCTAGGAGTTTTTTTATATCATCTTGGCATGCAGAAAAATTCGTTTCATTTATCTTTGAATACTTTTGTGATATGCGGTTCTCTCGTACAGATACAGCTGTTTCTTCTAGTTTGTTTAATGATTCGAGGCTTAAGAATTTCCTTCTTATTTTTGCCACTTCTGGAAGTAATTTTTTAAGCTTTTTTGCTTGTTTAGAAGTATATGAAGATTTTATTTTACTACTAGATTTGTTTACTTTTTTTACTTGGGCACCCAGTTTTTTTGCTGCTTTTTGATTTTTAGATAACTCGCTCTTGTGAGCTTTAATTGATAGCTTCATGTCATCATAAAGCTCATTTATTCCTTTTTGAATTATTTCTATAAAATCTGATTGTTCCTCGTTAAACCGGTCACTTTTCTTCATATTTTTTACTGTTTTATCAAATGTTTTTTTCACCTTTTTAAAAGTTGCCCATTTTTTTTCAAATTTAAAAAAGTTTTTTTCATTCTCTACATTGTCATAGTTTAAAAAAGCTACTTGAATTTGAAGAAATATTCTTGGATAAGATCTCAAACCCAGTTCGTCGTGGATTTTTTTATAGTCGACTATCTTCTTCAGTTTACTATGTTCATCATTGAGGTCTTTCCAATAATCCACCCACTCCCCATCTTTTATTTTCCCTGTTTTATCAGCCTTGTCGTCAGCGAAAACAAAAGTCATTGCGATAAAAAGAATTACTAAATATTTCATTATTATTTCCTAAGTAAAGAGTGATAGTGATTTCGATTGGTTCTTCTTTTATAAGTTCTTATTTTAACTATTATTAGTTTTAATATCAAGTTCTGGTTGTGCCTGTTAAGCAAGTCGCAAAAAGTTTTTAAGAACAGGCAGCTTGCCTTTGAGTGTCATAGCGGCGTTGAGCCTTCGGTTACATAGCTACAGTTATGCGCCTCTCAGGCTGCCCTTCTTTGATACTCAAATTCTACGCTGACTTGAAACGTGCTCAAAAACTTTTTGCGACTCACTTAAGTTGTCTTTACAGTTTTTCCAATTTACTTGATCATTGTTTGCAATAGTCTCTATTGTAGAGTGTTAGCAAAATGTTAAAAAATCAGGATTGGAATCGAAAGTTTATATTTTAAAAGGCTAAACTCTATTATTTTGGTTATTTTTCTAAATGTTGACGCGTCTTATTAATTTTTTCTAAAGGCGCGTAGTAAGAATCGATGACAGGCTGGTGTGTATAATTTGGACCAGCTTGATCATCTCCACCAATAAGTTCATAAGGAAATTTTTCAATTGGCTGTGAGATGCGTAGTACATTACCAGAATATTTGGAAGGGGAAGTCGATAGTAATTTGACAATTCCGCGTAGCGTTTTTCCCGAAGAAGATTTTATGTTGCGATGATCTAAATTGCCTAAAAAGATACCATTTGGTGTCAAAAGTTTTGCTGCATCATGAATAAAACCTAGCTTATCGACAACATAATGTAAACCATGAACACAAGTAATCAAATCAAAAGTACTTTCAGGCAAGGCCTCAGGAAGAGAACCAACAATAAACTTTCCACCAGCCACATGAACAAAATCTCCCACAAGATCAATGCCACAAACTGCAAGATCTGCAAATTTACTTGCGGCTTCCTGTAAAGCATATCCCTTGCCACAGCAAAGATCCAGCCACGTAACACAAGATTGTGTCTGAAGTTCCCTTTCGAAAAAATCTCCCAGCGAAAATCGCAATTCTTTTTCATAACTATTAATGCCTGAAAAACCGCGTTCTCTATTCATCGCGTTGTTCGCAACAATATCTGAAAAATTAATCTGCTGTTGAGTTTTTAGATTTAAGTTCATCGTTTTCAAGTCCATAGCTATTAATTATACAAAACTAGAGCGTGTCATCATTCAGTACAACATAAAATATCGCTGCTTTATTTTACAATACGCGAGTAACATTGAGCCCAAGCGCGTTTCCCAAAATTTTCTAAAAGCGCCCTAATGTTGTACTTTTGAATATTATGTTACTACTTTGAAGATATAATCTTATGTACCTTGGTAAACTACTGAAATAATTCTGATTCTGACTTTTGTACAGCTGCTAAACCCTCCAGTTTTTCTTTTGGTTGTGGAGCGTTTTCGTAGCGCCAAAATCGAAGAATGCTACTAAAAATAAAAACTAGATCTTCGAGAATAATGTATAGTGCTGGCAATACTAGAAGAACAATAAATGTTGCGAACAATATACCGAAGCCTAGAGAAATTGCCATTGGGATTAGAAATCTTGCTTGGACTGATGTTTCGAGAATCATTGGTGCTAGGCCAAAAAATGTGGTGAGTGAGGTTAGGAGTATTGGGCGTAGTCTTCTGACAGAGGCTTGAATTATGGAGTCTTTAGCACTTAGTTTTTGTTGGTAGCGAAATTCATTTGCGGCAACTATTAGTACTAAAGAATCGTTTACCACTACTCCAGTAAGGGCTATTAAGCCGAACATACTTATTAAACTTAAGCCGAAGCCTAGTATTACATGCCCCCAAATAGCTCCAATAATTCCAAAAGGAATACAGAACATTACTAAGAATGGTTGGAAGTAGCTGGCAAAAGAAATGGCTAGTAGTGCGTAGATTACCATTAATGCGAAAATGAAACCTATTTGTAGAAACTCTAGTGATTCTCTTTGCGAGGCTTGTTCGCCTTCAAGGGAGTAAGTTAGTCCTTGGTATTTGCTTTGTAGTCTTGGTATATCATTGGCGATGATCTCACTCATAATATTATTGCTGTTACCTTGTTTATTATCTACATCTCCTGTTATGGAGATGATTCTACGACCGTCGCGACGATTGATTTCGGTGTAGGCGTAACTGTAGTTTAGCTTTGCTACTTCCATTAGCGGAACTTCTAAGCGGCTTGGAGTGCGGAGGATCATTTGTTCTAGTGTATGATAGGTACTTCTTTCTTCTAAAGGTAAACGTACCATCACCTTTACTTCATTGCGTCCGCGTTGTTGCCGCAAAGATTCTAAGCCGAAGAAAGCTCCACGTATTTGAGTCGCTATATCATTAGCAGTTAGGTTTAAACTGGAAGCTTCTTTGCGAATTTTAAAATCAATTTGTGGTTTTCCTTGCGAGACACCATCGTCAATGTCTTTAGCACCATTATAAGTACTAACTATATTTGCCAATTCTTGTGCTGCGGTTTCTAGTATTTCTCGCGAACGATGACTAAGTTCTATTTGAATGGCTGCTCCAGAACCGTTACCTATACTCGAATCAAAGTTTATCGATTGTACATTAGGTAGATTGAGAGTGAGTTCACGCCATTTACGCGCAAAATCTTGACTGCTAATTTCACGCTTCGATGCGGTAACTAAATATATTTGTACACCAACTATATGACTGCCAGTGGCACCTCCTTTTTGTACGCCAGGGGAAAATCCGCCAATAGAGGAGCCTATTTTTGCGTAAATGCCGCGCTTTATTTTTTCTCCGCCATTTTCGGCGATGACTTGGTGTGCTTTTTCGATGAGTATTTCTTTTATTTTTCTCGAATCTTCAACAGCAATACCAAAGGGCATCAGTACTTGCGCTGTTACACGGTCGGAACTGATTTTTGGCATGAAGGTAAATGGTATTCTACCTCCTATCACTAAACTAACAGAAAGAACAAAAATGGCAATGGCTATTGATAAAGTGGTGTAACGTTGATTAACACAAACTCTAACAACACGAGCATGAACTTTATCGGCAAAAAACGTCATTACTTTGCTAAAAATTTTACTCGGTATTCCCAGTACAAACCAAAATACATTTGGTTTGTCTTTGTGCGATAAGTGCGCGGGAAGAACAAATAGTGATTCAATCAACGAAACAATGAATACTGATACGACAATAGCTGGTATTTGTTTAAACAAATTACCACTGTCCCCTGGAACGAAAAACAATGGTAAAAATGCCGCAATGTTTGTTAAAACGGCAAATATTACTGGTAAAGTCATTCCTTTTGCACCTAGAATAGCGGCTTCCATAAATGGAAGCCCTTGCTGACGTTTTTCGTAAACATTCTCGCCAACAATAACCGCATCATCGACAATAATTCCTAAAGTTACGATAAAGGCAAATAAGGAAATCATATTAATTGATGCGCCGGTAAAAGGTATAAACAAAAACGAACCGAGAACAGAAATTGGTATGCCAAGAGTGACCCAGAAAGCTAGGCGCGGATCGAGGAAAAGTCCTAAAAGCATGAGAACGAGAATAAGCCCTATACCTGCGTTTTTTAATAACAAGAACATACGATCTTGGTATACTTCCGAGCGATCATTCCAAATAGCAAGTTTAACGCTTTCAGGGAGGTGAGTGCGTATTTCTTTTACATAGCTGTTTGTTATTTTTGAGATACTTTGCGGAGTTTCATTGCCTACGCGAAATACTTGAACTTCAATGGCAGGTTTACTGTCGTAGGATGCTTCCTCATCGGTTTCTGAAAATTGATCGCGAATGGTGGCAATATCTTTTAAGTAAATAACACTACCACTAGAATCAACAACAATAGGTATATCCATGTATTCTTGTGCATAGTCTTTTCGTTCTTGGGTACGTAGCAGTATTTCTCCGCCTTTAGTCTTGATTCCTCCTCCTGGCAACTCCAAAGCAAAGGCACGTACTTTATTTGAAACATCTGTTAATGTCAAGTTGTAACGGCGTAGTTGTTCTTGAGGGATTTCAATGGCTATTTCAAAAGGTCTTTTCGCACCAAGAGTTACCAAAGTAATGCCTTTTTTTTGTAATAAACCATCGCGAATTTGTTCGGCTATTTCGCGTAAGCGATATTCTTGTTGATTACCATATACCATAACAGAGAGAACTTGATTACGCGCTTCAATTAAACTAACAATCGGTCTCTCTGCGTCTTCAGGAAATGTTTGTATTCTGTCTACAGCATTTTTAATATCTTGTAGTGCTTTACTGGAATCAGCGCCATTTAACAAAGAAGCGGTAACTTGTGCTCTACCTTCAAATGCATTTGATAGAGTCGATTTTACTCCATCAAGCCCTTGGATAGAATCTTCTATTGAAAGTATAATTCCTTGTTCTACTTCTTCGGGACTTGCGCCTGGATAGGAAATTTCAATGCTAACGCGCTCACTCACAAATTCAGGAAATACTTCTTGTTTTACACCAACAGCAACAATTAAGCCACCAAGAATAAATATACCCATAAGTAAATTAGCGGCAACATGATTTCTAGTCATCCAAGCAACGGGCCCACCTAGCTTGTTATTCATTATTTCTCCCTTGTTTCTTCAAGGAGCATTCCTGGTATAGCAATTGATAAGTTACTTGTTATAATTTTTTCACCATCTTTTAAACCTTCAACAAATAAAAACTCATTGTTGCCAAATGCAATTTTGACAGAACGAATGTCAAGTTGGTTTTTAGCATTTTTTATCCAAACTTCGTTGTTCTGGTGTATTGCGTATCGCGGAATTTTATAAACATTGGCTGTTGACTTTCCTTGGATTTCAACTTTTACGTATGACCCAATTAACATTGGTTTTTTATTTGTTTCTTTTCCAAGAGCATCATTTACCTTCACTAAAATACGCGCCATACGTCCTTGAGGGTCAAGATCTCCTAAAATTCCAATGACATAGCCACTTCTTATATTGAATTGGCCTTTTCCCAAATTTTGTTTTATGCGCGCTTTTGAACCTTTTGTATCATAACTGTTTGGTATAACTAGTTGCGACAATTGATTAACAGAAATATTAACTCGCACCCAAAACGCGTTAGAGTCAGCGACTATCGCCACCGAATTTTGGGCGTTAATAAGTTGTCCTACCTCAATAGATTCTTCTATAACAAGAGCCGAGAATGGAGATTTTATTATTGTTCTTTGTAAGTCTAGTTCAGCACGTTTTACGCTATTTTCAGCAGCCATAACCGCTGCTTGTTTTTCCTTGAGATGCGGTTTACGAAGCGCTAAATCAGAGTTAGGTTTATTAGGCATTGTTTTATTTAAAAGTTCCCATTCGCGAGCAGCAACTACTTGATTCCCTTCTTCTAATTTAAGCTCAAACTGAGCTCTCACGAGACTTGCTTGTTGTTGTTTATGGCGAATTTCAAACTCTTGACGATCTATATGCAGTATATCTTCACCTTTGTCAATAATTTGGCCGACAAGTAATTTCGGGTTTTGCCAAACAACACTACCACTTACCTGCGGACGAACACTTAACCTACGGTAGGCCTGCACAGTTCCGTAGCCAATAATAATATCGCGCTTTTTTTGTTTTTTAACGGAGATAGTTTTTACAATCACTTTGCTTTTTACTGTATCTTTGCGAGACGGTTTGGGTTTTGAAGTAATAATTTTTTTGCCAAAGTATAAACTCGAGAAGATAATAGCGAGCGGTAAAGCTATTTGTATAATAATAATATAGCTAGCTTTAAGAGCGTATCTCATAATTTTTTTCATTTCATGTCCCTTTGTACTTTTGTGAATGAGTTTTGTAGCCAAGATCCGCCCATAGCTCTATAAAGTTGTGCTCGAAATAACAGCAAATTTTTTTGTTGTGCGATTTGCTGCCTTTGGAGATTTTGTAAATTTTGTAAAGTGACAATTACCGTCAAGTAGTCATTAAGACCACTGATATATCGAGATTGCGATTCTTGCAAAGTTTTTTGTGCTAAAGCAATTTGCTCGGAAATATTCGCCATCAATTTTACTTGCTCTCTTTCTTGAACTAAAGCATTCTCTATTTCAAGGAGAACTTTGAGATAAGTATCGGCAAATCTATGAGCTATTTCATCAACAATGGCCTTGCGTCTTTCAATTTCCTGAACTCTACGACCTCCATCAAAAAGAGGTGCAGTTAGATTTCCTATAATATTTAGAATTTCTTGATGAAAAAAAGTAGAGACTTTTGTGGTAGCCCATTCATAAGAAGGCGTGATAACTAAGCGTGGAAGTCGATCAGCTACAGCTACAGCAATATCGTACTCTGCAGCTTGTAATTGTAATAGAATAGATTGTAAGTCTGGACGGCTTTTAATTAACATTTTCGGAGCGACAATTTTGGGAAAAGGTGGTAAAGTTGCTAATTCTCCTGATGGCTTTATGTTTAAATTTCCAGGTGGTACAGCTGTCAACACCGCGAGTTGTTGTAATGATGTCTCAAGTAGAGAACGCGCTGTGGGAATTTGTCCTTCGAGAGCCGCGAGCTGTTGTCGTTGTTGTAGAACATCAACTGCCGAACTACGCCCTAAACTAAAACGTAGTTCTGTTAATTCTAAGAGCGTCGTTGCTACTTCAATTTGCTCTTGCAAGAGATTAAGAGCTGCTTGTTGTTCTTGTGCCGTAAACCAAACATCGACAATAGAACCACTTAGTAATAACATCGTCTGTTTGACATCTTCTTTACTGGCTTGGTATCGTAAACGAGAGGCTTCATTTTGTGATGAGATACGTTTCCATAAATCAACCTCGTAAGACAACCCAATATTGACAAAATAACGTTGTTGATTAAAAGCTTGCGCTCCTCCAAATCCACCACCGCCACCTTGGAAAATATTGTTTCCGTTATCTTCATTGTCTTTAAAGCGGTTATATGTTGCTCCAACACTTAAATCTAGTTTTGGATATAATTCCGAACGATCTATACCATTAATAGCAAGAGCTTGTTGTAAACGGTTCCATGCTTGTTTTACTTCAAGATTTTTTTCTAGCCCTTTTTGCATCACACTATTGAGTTCTTTATCGGCAAATTCTTCCCACCAATACCCTATTTCTTTTTCACCTAGATAATGATTGTGGTATGATGTTGGTATTGATTGTGGAGTACTGTGATCTCGTACTTTGTAAGGGCTACACGCATTTAACAATATTAAAAAGGCTATATATAATATTCTATTCATTGTTTTGTCCATATGCGAATTATAAGAGAATAGATCGTAATTTGATTCAACATAGTAAGGAATGTGGCGTAAAATACTGAGATATTCTTATTTGCCGCTCCCCAAGAGCCTGTTACTTAACATTGGTTATAAATTTTAGTACAATTTTATGACAGGCTCTTTAGATTATATCACTATTATCAAGACATCTTCTGTAAAAACTTAAGTTATTATGAGGTAAATCGATGAAGAATCTATTTTATAAAGAAAAGATCTTGTTTAAAAGATTAAAAAATGGCGTTTTGTGTGTAGAAGCAAATAATCAAGAAGATATGTATTTTGGTAATGGTTATGCACAGGCTGTAGATCGCGCTATGCAAATGATTCTTACGAGGATTATTGGTCAAGGCCGCATTTGTGAACTTTTGAAAAATAGCGACGCAACTTGGGAAGTGGATGTGTTCTTTCGACGGATGAATTGGCAAAAAAATGCAGAAAGAGAATTAGAGAAAATGTCTGCTGAGAATATTGCCAAACTTACAGCGTGGTGTAAAGGAGTTAATCATGCGCTTCGCGAAAGTATTCCTTGGGAATTTCGTTTACTAGGAATACGAGTTGAACCTTGGGAAATAAAAGATAGTGTGTTATTTATGCGTATGATTAGTTATTTAAATTTGCAACAGTCGCAGGCAGAGATGGAAAACTTGATTATGCAACTCGTTCAAAATTCTATACCACTTTCTCATCTCAATGAATTATTTCCTGGCCAGTTAGAAGGTATTGATATTGATTTGATAAAAAAAGTACAATTACAAGAAACAATTGTACCAAAAAATTTGCCATGGATGCCAGGTATTTCCGCTTCTATTGCCTCAAATAACTGGGTCATTGATGGTAGTAAAACTCTGTCTGGAAATCCCATTTTAGCGAATGATCCTCATTTAGAAGGAAATCGCCTTCCCAACGTGTGGCAAGAAGTGTTACTTAAATGCCAAGAAAATTATGTTGTTGGTGCTGGAATGCCCGGAATACCAGGAGTTTTAATAGGGCGTAATAACAATGTGTCGTGGGGAGCGACATATTCCTTTATGGATAGTTTAGATTCATGGGTAGAGACGTGTCAAGATGGAAGATACTTTAAAGACGATCAGTGGCACCCTTTTACAAAAAGAGAAGAAACGATTTATCGAAAAAAGAAAGCTCACAAGGTGTACTTTTACGAAAACGAACATGGAATTCTAAGTGGTGATCCTTACAATAGTGGCTGTTATCTAGCTACTAAATGGGCTTGTTCTGAAAACACAGGAGCTCTTTCTCTTGATTCATTGTTTTGTGCTGCGTTTACCGTTTCGACAGAAGAAATGATGGATGTTTTAGGACAACTAGAAGTTCCATTTAACTGGGTAATCGCCGACCATCAAAACATCGCCTACCAAATGTCTGGTTTAAGTCCTATACGAAATTGGTCAGGTTTGTATCCGGCAGATGGGCGCTTTTCTGAAAATGATTGGCAAGGATTCCACTCTTATAAAGATCTGCCACGAGTGCTTAACCCTGAACAAAAATATATCGTTACTGCCAACAATGATCTTAATCATCTCGGAAAAGTTTCCCCTATTAATTTGTGTATGGGTAGCTATCGTGCAAATATTCTTTCACAAATTTTGGAAAAAGCAGAAGATATTTCCAGCGCTGACTGTATTAAAATGCAGCATAACCTTTTCTCTTTACAAGCTAAGGACTTTATGAAGGTGTTAAAGCCAATACTTGATAATAGTGATGCAGCGCAAGAACTCCGAGAATGGAATTACCAATATGACTTGCTTTCAAAAGGAGCTTGGTTATTTGAACAGTTTTACGGCCAACTGCTTTACGATGTTTTTGCTACTATTGGCGGGGAAACTGTATTTCGTTTTTTGCAAAAGGAAACAGGGATTTTTGTAGACTTTTTTAAAAATTTTGATTGTATACTCTTGCAAAAAACTAATTGTTGGTTTGCAGGTAAAACCCAAGAACAAGTTTTTAACGATGCTTATCAAAAAAGTATAGCGAGGCTTTCTTCCTCGGAAATAAAAACTTGGGGGAGCAACCAAAAAATCGAACTAACCAATATCTTTTTTTCTGGTAAATTTAAATGGTTATTTGACTATGGACCTGTTGATATACCTGGCGGACGCGCAACAGCCCAACAAGGTCAAATTTATCAAAGTGGAGGACGTAAGACAAGTTTTGTACCATCTTTGAGAGTCATTGTCGATATGAACACTACCGGAATAATGAGTCATATACTAGGAGGGCCAAGTGATAGAAGATTTTCGAGATATTATACTTCTGAAGTTGACATGTGGCGAACCCAGCGTTATAAATATATAGATCCGTTTGTGGAAGATGAGGCCAAGTTTATTTCTAATTTATTTACATAGAGTACATAATATGGACGATTATTATAGATTTATACAAAAAAATTTGCGACTACCATATGTGCATCATATGATTATTGCTGATTTACAAGGAAATACAATTGTAAAGAGTACCGGAAGTACAGAGGAAGAAGCAGCAATGTCTTCATTTTTACACCAAAGTGCACTCCAAGTGGGTGAAGAATTTGGTTTGTCGTCTTTTCATAAGATTTCTTTTGAGTACAAAACTTATAAATGCATTATCACCGAGCAAAGAAATATTTTAATTCTAGTAATGATAGACAAAGATATTTCGGATAGTAAGTATATTTCCTATCTTGAAAAAACTTTAAGCTAAGCGACAAAGCAAAAAGACCTGCTCAGTGCAATCTTTTATTTTCTAACGTGGCACGACGAAAACGCACAGTCGCGTAACTGTGGACTCAAAACTAAAAACCAAAAGAACAAATATCAATGTGTAAATACTTTTGGCGGGTGACTTAAAACTATTTATAAATATGAATTATTTCAAACTGTTAGTTAAATTACTGAAATCGGTGTTGCTTTTTGATGTATAACTATTGTAGAATTGAAATATATGTGTTTTTTAAGACAGTCTTGTTCTCTAAAACTTTGTCTTTAGTATTTGATTACATTTTAAAACATAAGGAAATTTAACATGGCCTCCTTGGAACAGATTTTATCTCCTATAAAAAAGTTACAAGGTATACAAGACGTTTTTTTGTACCGCGAAAGCGAGCTTGTATACTCGTTTAGCGATATTGCAGTAGATGAAAACCTTAAAGCGACGGTAGAATGTGTTGTAAATTGCTGCGATGTTATAAATAGCTCATACGGAGCTGACTGTGTTAACTTTACTTATAAAAATCAAAGTATTATTGCGCAAAAATTTGCCAGTGGATATTTAATTGTTGTCGTTGATAGTTTTTTTAATAGCAAACTTTTTGGGATTGCTTGCAAACCTATTCTCAACAAAATTGAAAGACATGTTTTTTGCGAACAAGCACAAACAAATCACTCAATAACATCAGTAACAAAAACAGAACATGTTAGTTCTATTAACCATAAAACAATTGGTGGCTGTTTAGTAGGAGCTCTTATCGGCAAAGGTGGGGCTGGTAAGGTTTACAAAGGAATCCACATTAATATGGGAATGAAAGTTGCCATAAAAGTTCTCACTCCGAATGAAGACGACGGTGATGCTATCCAACGTTTTGTCCAAGAGGGACGTATTTTAGCTCAAATAGAACACAATAACATAGCCAAAATTATTAATCTTGGTCACGAATCAGGCTACGATTTTTTAATTATGCGTTATATAGAAGGTGAAAATTTAGAGAGTATTCTAAAACGAGAAGAAGTTATACCTTACAGCGTTGCTTTATCAGTAGCTATTGATATTTGTTCAGGATTACAACAAGTACACAACCTTAAAGTTGTACACCGCGATATAAAACCATCGAATATTATCATTGAAAAAGATACTGCTATACCTATTTTGGTAGATTTTGGGAGCGTTCATCATATCAATCCCGATCAAGAAGAAACTAAAAAAGGTTCCATTATAGGTACACCTCTTTACATGTCTCCAGAACAGTGTATGGGAGAACCAATAAACCAAACTTCTGATATATATAGTCTTGGTGCAACATTATATCACTTAACAACTGGATTCCCTCCATTTGAAACCCCGACAAGTATGGCAACCCTCATGGCACACATTCATAAAGATGTTGTTCCTCCACACGAAAAAAGAGGCGATTTACCAGTAATGTTTTCTGAGGTGATTTGTCGAATGATGAATAAGAAACCTGAAAAACGCTATCAAAATATTACCGAAGTATCAGCAGCTTTAACTAATCTTAAAGACAGAAAAACCACTAATTTGCAAAAAGTAGTAACACGAATGATGAAAAAGAAAAAAGCAGGTTCGACAACCCAAGCATTGAAAATTAAAAAATATTTTGATGAGATGTAGAAGGTTAAATATCTAACTCATCAATCAACCAATTGCTAAATAGTGCAGCCCAATCACCAGGTTGTGCCCATTTCACGATGAGTTTTCCTTTCGAATCGAGATCGATCTCTACATTGTCCTAAATTTAAAGTCTCTCCTTGGCGTAAGTCTATAATCCAAATTTCAAATTCTGAAATTGCTGCTATTTCTTGTTGAGAGGTGGCATATCCACATAAAAAGGGATAAGCAACAATAACCTCTGAATCAGACATCCAAACATCTACTCTGCAATATTGTTCACTATTGAAAAAAAATACTGTTCCATCACACATAGACGACGCAGGTTTACTAACTCCAGCTATTGTCGAATGAATAGTAAGAAAAAGTTCCTTTGAAAGTAACCACTCTTCCCACCACGGATCTTGTAATCTACCTTCGTATTTGTTTTCTCGCTTACTATATCCTATCTCGCGGCAAGATCTGCAAAGTATAATATTATAAGGCTCTATAATTTTTTCACAACAGTACTTGCAAATATTTTTCATCTTACTTTTCATCTTACTTTTCCTTCTGACACTTTTGTCCATTTACTTTTTCTTTGTTATTATGAAAGGTAGTCTCTTTAAAATAAGTTGTACCATAGAAAATAAAAGCTATTATTGTTATTGTATTTGAAAATGAATATATCTACGAAGGGAAAGCTATATGGAAAAAATAATACTGATACTACTATTTGGTTTATCTCTGTACGCGCAGCAATCAGATCAGGACAACAAAGATGATTTACTTATCAAAGCGGTAAAAGATGAAAATGTCAAAATAATGCTTGAAATAATGCTTGCACAACGCGAAGAATTAGTAGAAAAAAAATATGCTTTACTAAATACAATAAAAGAACTTAAACAAAAACTGCAAATACAAGACCATAAGTTAACGCAACAAAAGCGAAGTAATAAAAAAGAACTAGAGTCTGCGCAAAAAAAGATTCGAGAGCAAAAAATACTTATTCAAGAGCATAAAATATTTAACTCTGCACTACAAAAACAATATGACAAAATGTGGAAAGAACTTAAAAGCAATTTTGATAATCATAATCTTATCAAGATTTATCAAAAAGCATCTGTTTTACAAAGAAATTATAATATTTTTGAAATAGTGATCAAAAAAAATAATACTTTTCAAATAACTCACGTAAACTATACATACACTGAAAAATGCAATTCACAAGAAGAGATTGAACGGTTTCTAGATACAAAGGTGCCGCGATCTGTGCATATAGATCCCAGCAGGAGTGTTTTTTTGGTTCTAGCAAAGCCAGATTCTTTTTTAAACGGGCGTCTCTGGTTAAAAGAAGTATTGAAAAAGATGAGAGTTGTATATGATGTTCAGTTGTTAACCGAATGAGCTTAGTTCATAAAAATATGGTTGCCGTTTAACCAAAGTATAAGTTTAGATGTCGCTATGAGAAGGCAACTGGGTTGGATAAATATATGTTTGAGATAAAACAACTGTAATTACAATTGTTTTATCTTGGCAAGACTATATTTTTTCTGTTAGGTGTGTTATTAATTAAATCAATGAAGCAAAATAACAGAAGTAATTGTCCGATATTACTTTAATTTTTGGAGAAAATGTTTCATAAAACCTCGAATATGAAACGCTCTTAGTAGTAAGACATACTCGTTATTTTTTCAACTAAATCATCAATAAGATCTGCGAGAAAAAAAACGCGGTTTTTTTTGGTTAGGTTTTCTAATCCGGGAAATAGAAAATCTATTTTTTTATTAACCTGAATCTCTGGTAAATCGGGTCCTAAATACCAATGTTGTGATTTTTTTTCTTGCTGTTGTATTTGTAGGCCACTATTTATATAGATTTGTACTTGATTTTGGTAGTTACCTTCTTCTAAATAGTGTTGTAAAAAAGAAATTGCTGATTTTATTTCTGAGGGAAGGTCGCCTTGAAAATAAATATTGATGGCTATAATGTCTTTAACAAATACATTAAATATTTTTTCGCAAAATACCAAAACAAAGGCAAATAAGTCAGCTAAATTGCGTTCGTGTTCCATTTCGTGGTCTAGCAATAAAAATAGATGCATTTGCCGACGAATACGAAATACAATTCCTTCTTCGCGTTTAAAGTACATTAATTCGTTTTGCATGTACTTGTAGTCAAAGTAATCTATTACCTCATTTTCTTCGATATAAGCTAATTCTGAAGGTACAAGAGAGGCTATATCTCCTTTGCGAGTGATTGAGTCGTATCCTCCTAGAGGTAGAGACTGCGGTTCTCCAAAAACAGCTGCTACTTCGTCGTTTTCTTTCACAGGTGTGATTTCGCCTGCGATATTTTCGCGTAAGTGTTTTTGAGAGAATACCATTTTTTGAAATAGACTACGAGCTGTTGGTGAAACAAAAAGTTGTGGATGAGTAATTTCAAAAATATCATTTTCGTCTATAGACTCATTGTTTTTGACTAAATGAGAAATAGCTTTTTGGTATATATCTTCAAGAGTATTAGAGAAATTATCATCACTTTTTGTAGTAGCCAGAGCTTGGTCTACATCGTTTACTGAAAATAAAATTTGTGGATGGTAAAAACTACCCGATTTTTCAGCAATGCGCTTTGTTACGGCTAAACATTTTTCGTTGTTTTCTTCTTTGGCAATTAGAAATTCACCTTCTAACAATGAAAAACCTTTTCCGCTCACTATAATATTAACTAATTTGTCTTCGAGATTAGCTTCTTTGGGAAAATTAGTACCAACGCTTCGGTGAGTTAATTTTCTCAATATTTTAGCGACTAATCCAGGAGGAAAACAGCAATAGCCTAATTCTACTAAATCTCTCCAAACAACAAAGCTCCATTTATCTAGCTTTTGGTATCCTGAATATTGTAAGGATGTTTGAAACCAATTGTTTACTTGTTGAGGATTTAAAAATTCCATTACATATTTTCCAGTAATACTGTGAGACGTTTTTTGATTTTGCGAATATCCTTAAAGTTATTTCCGCAATAACATAGTAAACGCATATCGTTCATTGTTACTTTTCCACCGTTAAACAAAAAAGCTTGAGTGACGATTAGCTTATACAGCTTGATTAACTTGCGGTCTGTAATTTCAATTGCCAATTCATTCTCTAAAATATCAATAATTGTTTTGAATGCTTTGGTCATTTTTTCACTGCCCATTGATTGTTCATTCTTTACCATTTGCGGAAGAACATAACGCAGTACATAATCATTGAGGTGTTTAAAGTCTTCTAGTGAACAGTCAGATTTCCATGGTTTGCTATTACTTCGTTTGCGGCATTCAAACTCGATGCCATATTTGATCAATTCATGGAAATGTGAGTCCTTGACAGAAACGGTTTCCATTTTTAATATAAAGCGATCTTTTAGAGCGTCGAATTCGCTAAAATCGGGTATTTCATTACTTGCAGCAAAAAGCATAACAAGAGGAACTTTAACAGGGGCGCCTTCTTCATAGTATTTTCTCTCATTAATAATAGTTAGTAGCATATTAAGTATTGCCGAATTGGCTTTAAAAATTTCGTCGAGAAATGCAATTTTAGCTTCAGGAAGGAGTCCTTGAGTTTTGCGTATATATTTTCCTTTTTTTAAGGCATTTATGTCCACTGGTCCCATTACTTCGCCTGGTTCGGTAAATTTAGTCAGCATATATTCAAAATATTCACTTTGTTGTAGGCCAATTCCTTCGCAAAAAACAGAAACAAGTAATGATTTTGCTGTTCCTGGTCTTCCGACGAATAATATAGGTTCTTGAGCTACAGTAGCGGTGATCATCATTTTAAGTATTTCATCGCGATCAATAAAAAATGAACATAAGTCATTGTAGTAACTAACTACTCTCTCGCGGCATTCGTTGATGTCAGAAATATTTGTTTTGGTCATTTATGTAGTCCATCCATTCTGAGAAATATAGTTAGCGTGATTCATCCACAAACTTTTTTTGCGCGCATAGAAATTATATGCACAAACACTATCAGGGAGTTTATGATAAACAATGCCTATTTGTAAAAATGCGACAAGAGTAAGTAACTCTGTCAAATAGGATGGATAAAAGTCTATCCATTCTAGTATTTTATCGAAAATTTGCATAAATATATCATCGCGTTTTTGATAAGAAGACAAAAATAAGCACAGTATTACATTTTCCATACCATCGCAAAAATCGATAAGGCTGTAACCTGAGTTAGGGCGAGGAAAAATAGCTAACATTTCATCAAAAAATTCTCTTTCATTTATTTTTTTGTTGTACATAAGGTGTAAGCGGTAAATATCGCAGTTCATTATAATTGTATTAAAATGAATATCGCCAAATACAAAATCATAAATACAGTCTTCAAAATCAGGTAGAGGACCATATTGAGTAATTAAATAAAGAAGTTTGCGTTGGTTTTTAGCGTTGTCAAAAGCGGTATATTTGTGAGAAAATTGATCTCTCCATCCTGTTCCGCCATTGGCATAATCGTTGTAAATAACCTCTACTTCCTTCGTTGTTTTTTCTTTGAAATCGAAATTAAATACCGGACGATAGACATCTCCTGTGAATATATTTTCAAAACTAGTATTCTTTAAGTCTTTTAAAGATAATTTTTCTAGCCATATTTTATAGGTGTCATCTACTTTATCAGTTTCAATACTATGGTAATTTTGTAAATACTGTAGTATTTCTTGCCATTCCTCCATCCACGAAGAAGGGTCTGCGTCTTCCAAAGGCAGGACTTCTTTGCCGAAATTATTTTGTAAGACTAGTGCAAATTGTCTTTCAATAACAACGCGTTGTTCCAATTTCGCGTCCGACAACCCAGATAAAAACTCAAGAGACTTTTTCTTAATGGCAACGAGTTCTTCTTCTTCTATTTTCGATGATTGCACGACTTTTTCTACTGATTTATCAAAATCTTCAAAAATATGAAACTTATATTCGGTACGGGCATAACCAATGCGCATAGCTGCAAGAGCATTATTGCGAACATCTTCATCATTAAATCGATGGGCAAAACACAGTTGTAAAACATAACTCAGTTCGGCTTTATACATTTTACAATCACGTATTTTAGCAAGAATCTTTCCTTTTGGATGATCATCTATGAATAGTTCGGGAATATCTAGTTCTCTTGCATTGGAGTTTTTTTGGAGAAACGATAGAAGCGCACTATGGTTATTAGAAATGATACACGACGTCAAGTGAGCCACAACCCCACACATTACATTTCCTAAGTCGTAACTTAACTGTGCTCGTTGTTGCCACAAATTTGCGTTAGCAATATCTTCAACTAAAAGACTATCTACTTCTTTTAATTTTTCTATGTAATTTAGACGTGTATCTTTAATTACCATTTTCTTTTTAGCGGCTTTTTTCAGTTTTTGTTTAGAAGGAGCAGACTTATCTTCTCTTATCTCTATGCCTTTTTTTCCCCCAGAATCCTTAATAACAACTATCGGATTGGGAATAATGTCAGGAAAATTTAAATCCCACTGATTTTGAAAGCTATCAATTTCGCGAATAGCTGTTTGAGCAGAGTACTGTAAAAAGAAAGTTAAGTCTTTTAATTCACTACTTTTTAAGCGCCAAACGTATAATTTTTTATTTGTATCTTCATCAAAGCACAGGAAATCTCCTCGAGAATTATACACTTGGACAAGCATTCTTTCTGGAAGACCTGGCATAAGACTTTTTCCTCGCGGAAAAAAAATACGCGATTCATATTTACAATAACTTTCAAATACAGCAGTTAGCTGACTTCGAAGTGCACTATCAGCTAAACGTCCTTCTGACATAATGAAAATATGACCATTATTGTCGAACCACGCGCGAAAACCAGCTAACTGGTTATAGTGAACCTGAGAAATTACCTTAATTAATTTTTTATGATCTTTTATCTTCCATAAAGATGGAATTCCTCGTTCATTTTCAATTAAACATAAAGGTACTGTAATTCGCTGGGCGTCGTCAGCCACGAGTTGCTGTAGTTTTGTTTCCTTTATGTCAATAATTTCATTTGCTGACTTCCAGTACACTGTATATGCTTGTGGAGAAGTATTTTCTTCTAAAAGTATAGTTGCGTTTCCCTGAATGTTTAGAGTTGTTGAAGTAATTTTGCCTCGTTGTTTCCAGCCTCGCTTAATAAATAGTTGTTCGACATCGTCGCTTTCGTTAAAAATGTCTAGTTGTCCTATATTTTCTGCCAAATGAATACACCATAAAGATGGCTGGGTTATTTTTAATAAGTAAAAATTTGCTTTCTCTGAAGGAGAAGTAAAAAAAATTTGTCCTTGTTGTAGTTGAAAGTGTTTAAAAATTAAATGCATAAACACTTTTAAGTTAGAGGTCTTTATGATAATCCGTTGCGTAATTTTTTGGCTACGATCTTCCTCTAATATTATTTTTTTTAGGAGATCGCTCCATTTTATTTTACGCGTTTTTATCTCAGGGATACCAAATTTCCACGGAATAGCTTTTAGAAAAGATTCGTCACTTTGTATTTTCTCTGGCAATGATAACCACAAACTCCAGGGGTATTTTACTTCTTCAACAAAATCCCCTTGGAGTTGTGAATATTGATTACTAAGTAGTTTCGCAGCCAGCGCATCGTTGAAATTTGGAATTCGTAAATACACTTGTTTTTTTAACATGTTTCTGCCTTTTGCTCTATGATTCTTGCAATACTTTTTGAAACTGATCTTTGTCAAGAGTCCTCTGTTTTAGTAAACTTTGACAAAGCGTTTCTAGTAGTTTTTTATTGTTCGTCAAGTAATCACTTACGTCTTTGAGGATTTCAATTAAAATAGCATCTATCTGCGGAGAAATAATACTATAAAAATACGGATTTGTGCTACCACGTTCGTCAATATAACTTCTTGGTACACCTAAATTTCCCATGCCATACCGTTTAACCATGTCTTCAGCAATAAAAGTGGCGTGAACTAAATCTTGCGAAGCCCCAGTAGAATACTCGCCAAACATAATTTTTTCTGCGCTATACCCACCTAGGCAAATAGATATTTCTTGACGTAATGTCGATTGAGTATACATGTTTAAATCTTTTCGCTTGGCTTCAACCATGCCAAGAGCATTGGTGAGTCCACTTTCAATTGTAATGCGCTTAATTTCATCTACTCTATCGTATTTGTGATACATTAAAGCGTGGCCTATTTCATGAATAGCAACAACTTTTTCTTCTTGTGAACTAAGCTTGTGTAATTTAGATTTCTTATTTAACCAAGAAATAAGATCTTTTCCTGTTACACAGTCTAAATCTTTGTTGATAAGGTGTCTTTTTAGATTGCGCATAATTGCATTGAGGTGGTCACCAGTATGCGGAGTGAAAGTTTCGGTAGGGCGCTCACTCCAGTCTGCGAGATTATCAATATCTTTTTCATTTAAATTTGTTTGAAGTTTTTTGTTGTACAATTCTAAAATTTCTTTGCGATCTTCCCATTTAGGGTAACTAATTTCGATTTGATACTCAAAGCGTCCAGGTCTCAAAAAGGCTTCATCTAAACTTGTGACAAAGTTGGTAGTACCAACAACAAAAATTAGCTCTTCTTTACGGAATCCATCTAACTCTGTGAGTAGCTGGTTTACCATCGAATGATGAGCTTGGGCTCCACCATCGGATTCTCCAGATCGATGTGATGCGATGGAATCAATTTCGTCAAAAACAATAACAGATGGCGCAGTAGAACGTGCTCTTGCAAAAAGACGGCGGATATTTGCTTCTCCTTGTCCTACCCATTTTGATTTTAATTCCGGCCCACTAACAATATGAACAGTAGCGTTAATGGCTTCGGCAATTCCTTTAGCAAATAATGTTTTTCCTGTTCCTGGAGGTCCTTGAAAAATGATCCCTTTAGGTATTATACCCTCTATTTTTTCAATTTCTTTAACATTGCCGCTTTTAAAAGCTCTTTCTAACAAACCCAATATATTTTCGCGAATTTTATCTTTTACATCTTTATAGCCTGCTATGTCACGATCTAAACAAATACCTGAAAGGTTTGCCGTTCCTGTTGCTGTGTATTCTCGTAATTCGCGAAAATATTCCTGACTCATATTTGGGATTTCAGGGTTATAGTCGGCTTTACTATCAAAAATTTGCATAATTTGTCTGAGTTTGACAGGATTTAATCCTGAGATATATTTGTACAACTCCATAACATTTAGTTCTTGTTCTGCAAATTTTCGCGCTTCGCTTTTAGCAATAAGTTTATGAAGTTTACTACGCGGAATACCGACGAGTTCTGCCTTTGCTGGAAATGCTTGCGCAATGAGATCAGGAATAGGAAAGTCTGGATCTTCAAAAGCTGCAAGTACCAAAAATGGGTTTTCGTGAATAATGGTCATGACTTCCTTGCCTTCCATAGATAATGCTCCATGGGCAATAGAAGTAATAATATCAAGATAAGGGAGTAAGAATATTTTGTCTGTTTCTGATGAATAGACTATGTCGCGAAAATGGTTGACAATTTTATTGATGCGGCTTGTCTGCATTGCTTCGCTAGAGTCACTTCTACCATCAATAATTGCAATTTGCTTCCCTTCTTTAGTTAATTTTTTCTTTATAATCAACTGCAAATAGGGAATGATTTGTTTTTCACAGCGAATAAGTACAGACATTCCATCTTTGAGCCGCGACCAGATGAAACGAATTTCATTGCTATAACAGTATTCTACTGCTTGATACATCGATACATTCTCAGGTAAATCATCTATTTTTATATGTAACATACCTTTACTTTCTGCTACAATAAGTAACAATCATCTCGTGTAGGCAAGTTATGGGGAATAATTGCATGATACGCTACTTAACCATTGTTTTTTGTTTTTGTCTTTGTTTTACCAAGGCAGATACTACGAACTTTCATATTCGTTCTGTTGTTAACATAACAAAAGATTCTATTGTCCAAAATGTTTACTTTTCAAAAGAAGTGTACAATAACGTTTTGTACGGTAAAAGAAAAAACTACACCAATTATACACAGTTTTCACAGTTTTGTGCAAATCTCAATAGTATTTTTATCAACGATACTATGTTGACAATTTCCAGTATAGAGTGTGAAGTAAAGACTCTCTATGTACAAACTACTTTACGATATACTTACGTAACACCGCCACAAAAAATCAAAGTTTCCTGGCACATATTTCCCAAAGATATTCTACCTGTCGCTAAAAAATCGTGGCAACTTTCTCAGATTGAATTGTCTTCTGATATGTTAAAAAATTGGTCGCAGAAGTCAAATAGTAAAAATGATGTATACTTGATTGCGAAAATAATACACGCATCCCCTATGGAAACAAAACTCAACAAACAAAAAAAAGATGTATTGTGGTCTCCTAAATACACTAAAGCACCGCAAAAAATTAAAGTTTCTACTGAAAAACGCGCTCGTGTTGCCTCGTGGTTTTTATTTTTGACTTTGTGTTTATTCGCAATATACTTTCGCAAAAAAAACATCATCTTGATCACTTTCTTGGCTTTGGCATTTTACGTTTTACCATTTTCTTTTCAGCATTTGAGAATCGTGAACCATACTGTAGAAAAACCAATATCCAAGGATGCAAAAAAGCAGATCATTCGTACTTTACTTCACAACGTTTATAATTCTTTTTCCTATGACACTAAAGAAGAAGTGTATGATATGCTGAGCTTTAGTACGAGTGGTAATATGCTAGAAGAAATATATCTCGAAGCGCACCGCAGTCTATTTGTCGACGCAAAAAATACTTTTCTCATAGATAATGTTGTTATTCACGATGATTATGTTATAGAATTAAAAAGTGACTCTTTCCAGGTAAAAGTAAGATGGCAAGTCAGTGGTTGGGCTGTACATATGGGGCACAAACATCTACGTACAAACGAATACGAAGCAGTTTATACCATAAATAACGTCAATGGTTTTTGGAAAATCGTCGCATGTAGAGTTTTAAAACAAATTAGAATTTTACCTTAATTACTAGGCCTATCTCTTCAAAAATTGAACCTTTCTCTGTGGTTTATTTTACTTTAACTGGGCGCATCGATATTTAGGTTTTTTTGAAATTTGAATAATTTGGGACAATAGCGAGGCACTTTAAAGTGCATAGTTTCGCTACGCAACCGAAAAACAACAAGGTTAAGTTCCGAAGTATCGAATTTGTTGGAAAGATAAATGTCGACACGTTCGAACAATCTGGGTAATTTTGTGGGATAAAAAAGTGAAGCTATTAAACCAGCGATATCGTTTAGAAAAAATGATTGGCCAAGGTGCTATGGGCCGTGTTTTTCTTGCTATAGACATACAACGTGAGTCAAAAGTTGCTATCAAAGAACATTTTGTCAAACAAGGCTCTAACGCTGATATGTATATAAAACGTATTAAAAGAGAGTTTTATTTCTTAAACCAAATAGACCATCCTCATATTGTAAAAGCATTTGAGTTGTTTTACGAATATGATCGTTATTTTATTGTAATGGAATATATTTCAGGTATTACTCTTGAGGATCTTCTCCAAACCCACCCCCACAGTCTTTCTACAGAACAACAATTAGATATTGCTATTAAAATTTGCAATGCTGCATCAGAACTAAACAAAAAAGGTATACTTCACCGCGATATGAAACCTGCAAATATTATTTTGCATGACGATTCTTATGAACCTCATATCATTGATTTAGGCATTGCAAAAGCAGTAAATGAAGACTTGTCTTCTCTCACCAAAACAGGTGATATTGTGGGAACACCAGAATACTTGAGCCCAGAGTCTGTTAGTGGAGAAGTATATCCAAGTAGTGATGTTTTTTGTGTGGGAACAATTCTATACCAATTTTTTTCTTGGCAAGAGCACTCTCCATTTTTTGCAGGGAGCATGATCGCCACTATTGATAAAATTGTGAATAAGGACTTACTGCCGCTTAGCGAAGCATATCCTTATAGTGATCCTTTGTATCATAAAATTTCTAGTGTTTTAGTTAAAAGTTTGTTTAAAAATCACCTACAGCGTATTTCATCAATGGAAGAATTTTCTTCTCTGTTAGAGAAATGTCGCTCGTACGAACAGAAAAAAAAATCATTTTCAAAAACAATATCATCAAAAATAAAAATTGCATGTTTTTGTATGATTTTTTTCAGCATTACGATATTGATTACTTTTTCTCCTAATGAAAAAGAACTTTTTGCCAATTATAAAGAAAAAGCTTATGAGCATACAAAACGACATGAATATGGTTTAGCAAGTGATTATTATAGTAAAGCTTTAAAACTTTTTCCAGAAGCGCAACTTTATTTTTTACGAGGAAAGACTTACTACTTACAAAAACAATATACAAAAGCTTTCGATGACTACAACAAGGCCTTAGTTAAAAATAAAGAAATGTACGAGGTTTATTTTCATCGTGCACAGCTTCTGAAAGATCAAAAAAAATATAATCTTGCTATTCAAGATCTCAATTTAGCAACACGTTATAATTATAAATTTTTCCCGGCTTATTGGTTGCGAGCAACTATTTACGAGAAGCAACAAAAATATAACCGTGCAATGGATGAATACACAACTATCTTAGAATTTCAACCACACAATGCAAGAGTTTACAAGGAACGAGGTCTTCTTTACCTTTTACAAGAAGAATACGTGCATGCCATTAGCGATTTAGCTTTGGCAATTGCAAAAAACCCCAAAAACAAACAACTTTTGTCTTTAGAAATTGCCAAAGCTAAAGATAAGGTAAAGTACCAGGAAAATCCTCGCGAAACAAAAGAACAAGTAACAAATTATATTGCTGAAGGATTGCAGTATGAAAAGCAAAAAGAGTACGATCTCGCAGTCAAAAGCTACAGTAAGGCAATAGAAATTAACTCTGAAAACTTATCGGCTTATTCGAATCGAGGTATTGCATATGGTAAACAAAAAAAATATTCTCTCGCTATTGCTGATTTTTCAATAATACTTAAGCGCGATAACAACCAGGTCCTTACCTATATGGATCGTGGTTATGTGTATGAAAAAAGTGGAAAATATGAACTGGCAATAAAGGATTATAGTGAAGTAATAAAGAAAAGCCCAAGAGAGATTTTTGGCTATATAAGTCGTGGAACTTTGTATGGTAAAATACAACAGTACAAAAAAGCTATTTCTGATTTTGAAAAAATATTACAAATTGTTCCATACCACCCAATGGCGCTATATAGTCGAGGTATTGCCTATCATGGTCAAAAACAGTATAGCCGCGCTATTGCAGATTTCAATCAAGTGCTTTTAATACGTCCAGACTATAAACAAGCTTATATGGCAAGAGCTGAATCATATAAAGTGCTACAAAAATACGATTTAGCTATTAGTGACTATAATCTTATTTTACGTATATCTCCAAATGATTTAAGTGCTCTGGAGTCTCGCGGTATTGTTTATGATTTTAAAAAAAACTATCAACAGGCAGTTAACGATTTTTCTCAAGCTATTCTTATATCACCAACTACTTTTTTGTATCAGTCGCGGGCATTTAGTTATAGTAAACAACAAGAATATCAAAAAGCGTTAATTGATATAGAAAAAGCAATTAAACTAGATTCTAAAAATTCATATTCTTACTACGCTCGCGCTAGGATTTACGAAAAAACAAAAGAAATTAAGCTAGCTTTAAGAGATTACAATGTCGCAATCAATCTTAATCCTCAGGACTCTACATATCTTTACTATCGAGCTATGCTATACGATGAGTTAGAAGAGTATCAATTGGCATTACGAGATATTGATTCTGCTATTTCTCTAAAAAAGGATGTATACTATTTTAATCGCAAGGGTACTATACACCAAGCTTTAAAAGAGTATGAAAAAGCAATTACTCAGTACAAGAAAACACTTGAGATTAACCCTGATTTTTTATATGGATATTACAATTGTGGTTTAGTGTACCATCAACTTCAGAAGTATGATTTAGCAATAGCGAGTTTTAATAAAGCGATTGATAAAAATAAAGTTTATAAAGAAGCATACAATGCGAGAGCATTGTCGTACAAATATATAGGAAAAAACGAACAAGCGTTAGCAGATCAAAATATAGCTATTTCACTAGATCCAAAAGAAGCCATGAGCTACTACAATCGCGGTATTACTTATGAACACCAAGGCAAACACTCTTTAGCTGCCGCCGATTACAAAAAATGTATTGCTTTAGACCCAAGATATTCTAATTCTTATGATCGTTTAGCGCGACTTTATGAAATACACGGAAAATATAAGTTAGCAATTAAAAATTGGAAATTGTGCTTGGCCTTAGAATCGATATTTAGTAAAAGAATTCGCAAAAGTTTGCTGCGATGTCGTGAAAAGCAAAAAGGAACTTATCAGCAAAAAACATATAAAACTTTACAGCTTGCTATTGCTCAGTTTTACAACGAAGAAGGTGACTGGGCTGGCATTTATATTTTTGATTCATTACAAAAAATTCAGGTGGAGTGGCGTAAAAAAAACATGATAAAAGTTCATGTACGTTATAAGTATAGACGCACAAATTCAGATGAAAAACTAAAAAAATCTGGGTATGATCAACGTTTTTTCATCGCTAAAAAAATTAAAAATCGTTTTGCTATTATGGAAATGGGAGCTGTCAATTCAGGGTATTTTTCAAGGTAGAAATATGCGCATAGCACAAATTATTGATAAAACACAAGTTGAAGGTCCAGGACTTAGAACAGCAATATGGGTTCAAGGCTGTACTTTAAATTGTCCTGGTTGTTGTAATCAGGAGTATCTTCCACGTACAGGAGGCAAAGAGTGGTGCGCACAAAAATTAAGTGAGTACTGTGCTAAGTTAAACGTTGATGGAATCACTCTCTTGGGTGGAGAACCTTTACAGCAGCCAGAGGAAGTAAAGAAATTTTTACAATACTTGCGCAAAATGTGTGATCTCAGTGTAATGTTATTTACTGGGTATACATGGAAATACATAAAAACACAACCAACCTTAATGGATATAATTTCATTGTGCGACTTGGTGGTTGCTGGGCCTTACATTCAAAAATACACTCCTACCTCACGACGCTGGATAGGATCAGAAAACCAAACAATTCACTTTGTTACAGAACGTTATCAACATTTACAAGGTGATTGGGAATATCACCGCAATGAAGTAGAGTTTCATATAAAAGATGGGGAAATTATCGTAAATGGCACTCCTTTTGACACAGGAATATTATAATGAGAAAATATATACTAGATTTTGTTTTTAACGAAAGAACCGGCGCCACAAATATCGTTGTCGATTTTCATGACCAAAGTATGACGCCTTTAGAAATAAATACCGGAATTCGCGATGGTTCTTTGCGCGATGAATTGTTAGAGGTCGTAAAAGATTTTTTTGGCGACAAAATTGCAGATGAAGTAAAGAGTGGTAAACTTGATATGATTTGCTTAGATGATGAACCACAGGTAAGTCAAGTTGATAATAGTGGTAGTAGTGAAGTTGAGAAAATAAACGAGGAAAATACCCAGTGAGGCAAAAATATATTCTCGAGCGTTTGTTACTTAAATATTTGGTAAGTATAAATAGTCTTTCTCCACAAAAAATTCCGATTTTTGATGGTATTACTTTGCCAAATCAATTGAAATTAACCAACGAATTTCGCGATTGTTATCTAGAAATTGTGCAAAGAATTGTATTACAAAAATTAGTAGATATTTTTAAATGGCGAGATTTCTTTTTTAGTAAAAATGAAACAACTTATCGTTGCAACATTTCAGACTCTTCCTTTTGGAAAAATATTGAGTTTTGTTTTACCCAAAAAGGTGCAAATGTTTTATGGTGTAGCTACATAAAGAAACAAACCTCTGTTGAATCTATAAACCCGTGGGATGCAATGCTTATTCAGATTCTTGCCCCAAAACATAAGTTTTATTCGGAACAGTGGCTTTTGCAAAACGACGCGCACTGGTTAGTTATGGCCTATTTTATGTTTTTTCAAAATAAAAAATTTGCATACAATAAATTTCCTCACGCGTTCTATTTCCAAAATTACAAAAAAATTGTATATCCTCTACGATTTATATTAATTGAATTAACAGCAACTTACTATAGTAAAGTAATAGAGATCTTCGAAGATGTTATCGCATCTAGTTCTGAAGGTTACTGGAATAGTGGTTATCGTTATAGTTTAGATTTGCGCGATAAAAGATTTTGGGAATGGCTAGAAAATATGGAATCACATTTAGAAATCGAGGCTGTAACTAACGCTTATAAATATTGGTGTAATGAAGGATCTATTGGCTATGATGATAGCGATTTTTTACACAAACACGAACGAGAATGGCAGTTGTTAAAAAACATATCCAGTTTAAAAGAGATAAAAAAGTCTTTGGGGTCTATCAAAATTTCATAGGAGAAAAAAATGAGTAGAGCTTATCGTATCAAAATTGCAGGTATGCATATGAATCTCCACGAAGATCAAAATGTAATATTAGATATAGATTTACTTCCCATTCTCGACACAGAAACTATGCAGGAAATTTTAGCAGAAGAGCTAAAAAAAGCAGGAGGAAGTGAAGTAGATGGAAAGATACAAATAGAACCAAAGAAAAATATAATTTATACAATAGATCCTAAGCAACAAAAGCTAGAAATTGATGTTAGGGGTTTAAAAAAGGATATTGATATTCTTGTCGAAGAAGAATCTCTATCGCGAAAAATTAAAAATCTAGCGGTAGGTGGCTGTATTGAAATAGATGGGGAATCTGATATGATGGAAGAACTATCTAGCCGCATAGGTGGGCAACTACAAGAAGCAGAAAAAAATATTTTGCAAGTAATTGTTGAAGAGAGTTTAGGAGCAAGACAACTTGTAAATAAAGTTCTGAAGGAAGTATATAAAGAAGCGGTAAAACAAAAAGCAAACTCAATGGGGAATGTTACTTCTTTACAGGAATCAGAAGAGAATGGCGAATATCGCGTTCGCGTAGAAATTAAGTAGCGGAATAAATACATGATCGATAAAAAATTACATCCGTGGATTTGGTGGTTTCTAGGGTGCTGTGGTTTTGGACTTACTCTTTATTTGGGAACATTTACCTACGAAGGTGAAAAAATCTATTTATGGGATTATGCTCCTAAACTATTTAAAGATACTAAAAATAGTTTACTACTAATAATTCCTTCTATTTTTGTGACGAGTTTAATCGTAGTGCTTATATTTGGGGCTAGTTATTTTGCAAATTACGCTTCGAAAACGCGGCAATTTTTATTGCTTAGTATAAACAGTTTACCAACTATTTTCTCTTCGATTCCTTTGTTTATAACGGCTATTGTTTTAATCCGCTATCTACATTTAGACACTATTCACTCCTATAATTTTTTTTATGGAATATTGTGTCTTTCGTTATTTAATGTCGGCTACTTGTATAATAAACTAGAAGTATGCCTAAAAAAACAATTGCAAGAACCATATGTTATGTACGCAAAGTCGTTAGGTTTACCAAAAAAACATATTTTTTATTACTATGTATTTCCTGGTCTTATACCTCATATTTTTGTGACATTACGCGAATTACTTCCTCATATAATTGTAGAGAGTATTGTAATTGAGTACACTTTTTCATACAATGCTCTCCTACGTTCGGCAGTACAGGCTTTACAATACGATAATTGGCACTACTTAATTTTGTTTTTTTATGTTATTGTTTTGTGTATTAGCTTTTTCGAAATTGTTTGTCGTAGTGTAGAGAAAAAATACCAAATTTAAGTTAGTTGATAGGGCGTGTCCCTATTTAGATTTTTGTAAAATTCGAGTAGGAAAGTGCTTTAAAAGTGTATAGTATTGTTATGTACTTGAAAGTACCGAATTATGGGAAATGAATAAGGACACTCCCTAGTTATGGATAAAAATTCACACAATGAATACTTGTACTTCAAATGCGAAAATGGGCATGAGAACTACATATTTAAAAACCCTGACAAACAGGATTCTTTACAAAAAGAGCAGTGGGTTGTAAATTGTCAACATTGTGATTGGAAGTCGCAACCATTTTTTCCTCAATTGTTTCAACACAATTCACAAGGAAATTTTCTACTGTGGATATATACAACAAAAGACGTAAATGCAGTGCATTCTGTTTTTAATTTTGAAGTACAATCTTCTCCTCAACAGATAGTAAAAGACTTTCAACAACATCAGCCATCTGAGCAAAAACCCATACAGTGGCCTCCGATACAAGAATGTGTTTCTCAAGAACCGATTAAAAAAGTAAATGACAATCCTACGGAAAAAATACAATCGAAAAAACGACCTGCTACAATCAAAATGCCGGTTATGAACCGCAGTATGTTAGAGCAAGAAGAGCAAAACCCTCTTGAGAAAGTTTTTGAAGAAACTCCACCGCCGCAGAAAAAGATTCGGGAACAAACTGTAAAAATGCCGGTTATGAATCGAAGTATGTTGGAGAAAGAAGAACAAAATCCTCTTGAAGAAGTTTTCGAAGAAGCCCCCTCTCCGCAGAAAAAAACGCGGCAACAAACTGTAAAAATGCCGGTTATGAACCGAAGTATGTTAGAACAAAAAGAGGAAATTGAGGAAGAGGCATTAGAAGTAGAAGTACAAAGTCCAATTACCGAAAGAAAAATTCGCTCTACGAGGCAAAAGCAAGAAAATAAAACTCCTGATAAACATAAAGAGACAGTCAAAATTCAGAAAAGTGATATTTTGGCTAATAAAGAAAAACAACCGCAAGCAATTACCAGTGCTGGGATGCAATCATCTCCTAACGAAGTAAAAGATTCGGTAGAAGATACAATTGAGTTTTCAATAAAAGAACTTGGTCTTCAAGAAGATGTGAAAAAAATAAAAGAACATCTACCAGCTCAACACAACCGTATCAAATTACAGCAAAATTATGCCGCTATTTTGATATTGAATTTTCTGTGGCTTCTCGTTCTTTCTTCTTTTGCAATGTTAGCATATCATTTCTTTGATAAGCAAAGTAAAGATATTACACAAGCCCTCTTTTCTATTAAAGGCGAAATTGCTAATATTGAAATGCCAGAATTTCCGGAATTTCCTCAGATTCAAATACCAGTGAAAAATGATGAACAAAAAAAATGGCAAAATGAGTACCAGAAAATTTACAAAGAATATCGCAATGCTGTACGCAACCTAAAAAAAGAGAAGTCAACTATTAGTGAAAAAGAGAAATCTTACAGAGCTTTGCTTGTTACTTATAGGGAAATGCAAAAGAAAAACAGTGAGTTGCAAAAAGATATGCAACAAATTCGCGATGCTAATTATGAATTGCAAAAACAAGTTATAACCTTAAAGAAGCAAAAAAAAAAGACCAGTAGTGTTCCTGTAAAAACGAAAGCCCCAAAAACACAAGTAGCAACCCTTTCCTCTGAAGAAAGCGATTTCCACTTTCCTTTGTTATCGAATAATGGCAAGTACATGATCTTCTACCGAGATCAAGACGCTGGCCGAAAACGCGTACGTCGTTATCTAAAACTAGCTTTTCTCACTTCGCGTGGTATTGGCAAAGAAGTAACTCTATTTCAAACTCCTGTTGTAAAATTAAAAGATCGGGAAGTACCCTTTATTTATGATTGGAATGGAGACAAGCGTATTGTACTTCTCACCAGAGTAAAAGGAGTTAATCGCATTCACCGCCTGCAACTTAAAGTTGACGAAAACAGTATGCAAGCCTCTGCAAAAATGAGAGAGATGGTAAAAACTCAGTATCCTATTACTCTTGGCCCTCCGTCTATCTCTCCTAACCAACATTTTTTCGCTTACGTCTACAACAGAAATAATACTACGCAGATACGTATAAATGATATGTTAACAGGTAAAATGTTGTATTCAACTTCTGGAGGAGGTGATACTTTACGGGTACCAGTGTGGAGTAAAGATAGTCGCCATTTACTTTTTGTGGCTAATGATCTTCGCGGTATTGTTTCATGGGAATTTCCAAGAAGCAAACGCGTGAAGAAAACCGAAGCAGACATCTACGGACGTTATTTTTCAATATCACCAAGAGGTGATCAACTGGTTTTTCTACAAAATAATGCGACAGGCAAAGGAAATGTCGATATTTGCGCTTGGAATTGGCAAAATTTACAAGATCCAATTGAAAAGTGGGTTACAAATACACGCTCTACAGAGAATTGCAAGGTTACCTGGCTAGATCAGCATTTTGCTTATATCAAAAAAGGCGGAAAAGACAAAATAGTACTTGTCGATTATAAAAACTATGAACAACATGAAGTATTTAGCAACCAAGGTCGAATTGAGTGGTTATCTAAGTCGCAAAAGAACGATGTACTTTTTTCATACAGAGAAGGACTTTTTAGCCGCCCTTATACCATACAAGTCAAAGAGGAATAATTATGTATAGAGTGCGTATTCCAATAGGAATTCTTTTAATCGCTATTGTCGCTTTGTTAGGGTACACAGATTATAAAACAAATACAGCATACGCTACCAGTTCTATTATGGGACTTGCTTTGGTAGTTGCCTTGTCAGAGTTTTACGCCATGACTAAAAATAGAAACTATCAGCCCTACACTGTATATGGACTGTTAAGTAGTTTAGTAATGGTTGCTGCTATGATTTCGCATATGTTGCCAATAGACCTTTTTGCTATTGTACTATCAGGCGTTTTTATTCGATTCTTATTCGATGTAAATAAAGAAAATGCCCTAGAAAATTGCGCTATCACTGTTCTTGGTCTAGTGTATGTTTATTTTCTATTTAGTTTTGTGCTTAAAATACGAGCTATCGGCGGCGAGTTACAGCATAATTTGGATGGACTTTATTACTTAGTATTCTTACTTTTTGTAGCGAAAAGTATGGATATTGGAGGTTATTTAGTCGGAAAAGCTTTTGGTAAACACAAAATTGTTCCAGGAATTAGCCCAAATAAGTCTTACGAGGGAGCTATTGGCGGTATAATTTTAGCTATAGGGGTTGCCTATTTATTTCGAGAAAATATTGAAGTTATTCGTTCTAGTTTAACTCTAACCCATACCATAATATTTGCTTGCTTAATGGCTATACTATCTTTGTTAGGTGATTTTTGTGAATCTTTAATAAAAAGACGCTGTGATGTAAAAGATTCTAATCAACTTATACCAGAATTTGGTGGTATTCTCGATTTGGTGGACAGCCTTTTATTAACAGCTCCAATTGGTTATTATTATTTGGTATTTTTTCTTACGAATTAAGAATTAAAATCAAAGAGAGGGTAATTTTATAATTGTAAGATTGCCTTCTCTTTAACTAGGACGTGTCATCATTCAATACAGATAAAAATATAACGGATTCATTTAATGATACGCCAGTAGTATTGAGCCCGAGCCCGTTTGCGAGCCCGCGCCCGAAAACTTTTTGAGAGCGGCAGAAAGTGATTTATTGGTTCAATACTAGTTTTTTGCGATGGAAAAAGAAACTTTGCTTCTTTGATAAATTGTTAGTGAAAGTTTCGGAAACGGGCTCGGGCTCGAAAAAACACACAATATTTTGAATGATGACACGCCCTACTAAAAAAATAGTTTGGAATTATAATATGGTAACAAAAAGTGAACCTTTTTTCATTGTTGGTACAATGTCGGGAACCTCACTTGATGGCCTTGATATAGCTATTGTTTGTTACGAAAAACAAAAATACCAACTCACCGAATTCACAACGATAGATTTTCCGAAAGAATTACAAAATTCTTTACGAAGTTTAGCAAATGAACCTACAACAACTATCAATTTCTTAATGAAAACAAATACCGCTTTTACCAAGTTTGCAGCACAAGCAATTCGTAATTTCGCTACCTCAAAAATTGATTTAGTGTCTTTTTCAGGACAAACGATAAGACACTTACCTGAGGATAGTGCAACACTACAACTCGGTTCAGGAGGTATGTTATCATCTATTCTTGATATGACAGTAGTAAGCGACTTTCGTTCTCAAGATATCGGAGCAGGAGGACAAGGGGCACCTCTCGTACCATTTGTTGATAATCTTTTATTTGCCGAAGAAGCACCGATTGTACTTCTTAATATTGGTGGTATTGCTAATATAACTTACATTGGTAAAGATCGAGAAATAATTGCCTTTGATACTGGACCAGGAAATATGGTTATTGATGCTCTTGTTAAGCATTACTATAAACAAGATTACGATGCAAAAGGGCAAATTGCTGCGCAAGGCAGAGTTGATAAAAATATATTAAAAAAACTTTTATTACATAACTATTTTAGCCTTACAATTCCCAAGTCAACAGGACGCAATGATTTTGGCAAAAATTATATGGATTATTTTATCAAAGAAACGTCACAACTAAATACGGAAGACAAAATAGCAGTGGTAACAGAACTCACCGCTACAAGCATTGCTAACGCGATAAATCAATTTTGTACTTCTACTGGTAAGATAGTGATTAGTGGCGGAGGTAAACACAACGCAACTTTGATGAATTCATTACAAAAAAAATTATCGTCGTGGCAATTTGTTCCTATTGGCACATATGGAATTAGCGAAGATGCGAAGGAAGCATTTGCTTTTGCTGTACTGGGACATCAGACATTACTCAAATGTCACAATCATATTCCGTCTACAACAGGAGCAAATAAAAAACTGATACTAGGAGCTGTTTACTATGCCTGTAAATAACGATGATTTACCTGAAACAGAACAAAGACTGACGTCTTCAACAGATCTTCATCAAATGTCAATATCTCAAATCACAACGCTAATGATTGATGAAGAGTATAATGTGATAAATGCTCTAAAAAGTAGCCAGGCAAAGATTGATGCTCTAGTTAAGGAAGTGGTCGCAAGTTTTTTAAACCAAGGTCGTTTGTTTTACGTTGGTGCAGGAACAAGTGGTCGCTTAGGGGTCCTCGATGCAAGTGAATGTCCTCCTACGTTTCGGGCACCCGATAGTATGGTACAAGGTATTATCGCAGGAGGAGATACCGCTTTACGAAACGCGGTAGAAGGTGCTGAGGATTCACAGGAACAGGGAAGTATTGCTATTGTCGAGCGTGAAATCACAAACGATGATATTGTCGTTGGAATTGCAGCAAGTGGACGTACTCCTTTTGTCCACGGAGCTCTCAAAGAAGCTCATAAGCGCAAAGCAAAAACAGCTCTTATTACTTGTGTTCGTCTTCAAGAATTTGATTACATTGCGCATTTAATTTGTGCAATCACTGGCCCTGAAGTTCTTAGTGGCTCTACTCGATTAAAAGCAGGTACTGTTACCAAACTTATTTTGAATATGATTACGACAGTGGCAATGGTGCAAATAGGCAAGGTGTATGAAAACTTGATGGTTGACCTCAACGCAAGTAATATTAAATTACGTGGCCGTGCAAAACGCATTTTTTGTCAGATAGTTAAAAACGCTGATGAAAATTATGCGACAACAACACTCGAAAAAGCACAATGGGAAGTAAAAGTAGCGGTAGTAATGGCGAAATGTAATGCTTCTTACGAAGAAGCAAAAGAAATCTTACATAACAAAGAAAATAAACTTCATTTAGCAATTGCAAGGTAGTGATGTAACATGAAAAATGAAGATTTAAAAGTTGTTGGTGATTCTGGAGCAAGTCATAATTGTGACTTGTTAAATGCAACATTGAATTGGCAAATTAGAATTCATGGAGAAATTCATTATCCACAAATAATGAATTTATCACAATTGTGGTCATTACCAACACAGGAAGTTTCTGTTAAAATAGAATGCGTTTCTGCTGGAAAAATTTATGGCAATAAACCAGCTATTTTCGCAGGAGTAACTTTACGTACGCTAATAGACTTAGTTTGCCCACAACAAAATATCAAGACAATCATTTTTACAAGTGAAGCTTCTGGAAGTTGCGGTCCAAGTACACAAAAACACTATACAGCACTAGATTACGAATATTGCTATAAAACATCGGATGTAATTGTGTCAGGTTGTCTAAATAATCAGCCTTTGCCCTATAAAAATGGTGGACCACTTCGACTTATCGCTGGTTGCGAACGTTACTTTTATAAATCGCTAAAATGGTTAAGCGAAATTGAATTTTCCACAAAAAATATAGATGAGTGTTTAGGAACTTGGGAAAAATATGCTGGCTATCACAACTATGCACGTATAATCGAAAAAGAAAGATTTTCGCCTTTTTTACGAGAAATCACACATCTTGACGATAGAGGTAATATAGAATCTTTACGCGAGCTACCAGAAAATGAACATGATGTTTTTATTAAAAATGCTCATCAAAAGAAAGATCTATCGCAAATTGTCGCTGCAAAAATCAAGTGGCCACATAAAGATTTTAATGATTGCCTGTTTAGCAAAGACAAATACCGTGCACAACTACGAGGAATTAATTTTGCCAAAGCATCTTTTTTGAATGCAAACATGTCTAGAGCGAATTTTTCGCTTAGTTTGTTTCGCGAAGCATTATTTTCAGATAAAGGAAAACATTCGGCAACGCTTGATGAATGCGATTGCGAAGGAGCGAGTTTTATAAGAGCGCATTTAGAAAACGTATCAATGAAAAAGGCTTTTTTACTCAATGTACGCTTTTATCCTGACAGCAACAAAAAAAAATACAATGCCCGTGTAAAAGGATTAGATTTAACAGGCTCTGTAGGCATAGATAGTAAACAATTACAGTGGCTTCGAGAAGATGGTGCAATTATCGATAACGTTGTTACTCAAAAAACACCTACTGAAGACTATGGTTACCTTCCAATGATACAAATAGATATGTACTGTGCAGAAAAACACGAGGATGTAGTTTTAAAGATGCAAGAAAGTCAATTGTTTCATAAAGTAATATCATCAAAAAATTCTTCGCAAATAAAAATGTGGGGTTATACTCACAAAAAAAACGATATAAATAAGTTTTTATGTGAGTTAAGTGTAGTGTATAATAAAGTGTTATTTACTGTTTCGCAAAACCCAGTATGGTTACTCTCTACCATGAGGTCGTAAAATGGATAACGAACGTTATCGAAAAACAATGCCCATAAAAATAGATTTGGATTCTTTAAGAGAAGCCCAAAGAGCATGTGTACCAACATTAACTGTTATCAAGGGTAAAAATGCAGGAAGTCGTATCCAAATATGTGAAAACCATCAATATGTTATTGGTCGTAACAACGACTGTGATATCATGATTGATGATTTTTCTGTGTCTAGAGCTCATGCTATTGTATGGACAGAATGGAATGAAAATGAACGAGTAGTTAAACTCAAAGATTTAGGAAGTACGAATAAAACAATGCTCAACGGCAAAGAAGTAGATATTGAGGAATTAGGTCCCGGAGATAAAATTTTTATTGGCGAATCACTATTACTGTTTGAAATACAAGATGGTATTGTTGCCAAATTCTACGAAGAGATTATCAATAAGGCCGAAGAGTCTGAAGTTGATGCATTAACAAAATTGCTATCTAAACGCTTTTTTATAGAAGCTTTGCCCAAAATGTATGAAGAAATGGTTGCAACAGGGAGATGTTTTTCTCTTATTATTCTTGACCTTGATCATTTCAAAGGGATCAATGATAACTTTGGACACGATGTTGGCGATGAAATACTTAAAGCTCTTTCTGAAATAGTTAAAAAATCAATACGCAAAGAAGATCTAGGTATGCGTTACGGTGGCGATGAAATTGTAATTGGCTTACCGAATACTGATAGAAGAAACGCACGCGAAATAGCGGAAAGATTAAGAATTAGTGTCGAAAATTGCGATTGTTCACATTTGAACATTGGCAAAAAACTATCTATTAGTGTTGGTGTGGGAAGTAGTCATGGTAAGAGCGGAGTTAAAAGTAAGTTTGAAGAAATAATGAAAAGCGCTGACGATGCTCTATACGAATCAAAACGAAAAGGCCGTAATGCGGTAAGTACTGATGAAGATATTTAGAGGTATTTTATGTCTGAACCACTAGAAATTGATGGCTCGTTAGGCGAAGGAGGGGGACAAGTTTTACGAAGTTCTCTCACTCTCTCTATTTTATGTCAAAGACCATTTACGATAAAAAACATTCGCGCAAATCGAAGTAAACCAGGTCTAAAAGCTCAACATCTAACAGCTATACAAGCAGCTACCCTTATTTCACAAGCAGATGTTACTGGTGATGAACTTCATTCAACACAATTGAGTTTTAGTCCAAAAAAATGCGTTCCGGGAAATTATTTTTTTGATGTAAAAACAGCTGGTGCTACTTCTCTTGTATTACAAACAATTCACCTACCACTATCTTTTGCTGGAAATTCCATTATTGATATTAAAGGAGGAACTCACGTTCCTTTTTCCCCTGTTTTTGAATTCATTCAGCATTCTTGGGCAGAAGCAATAAAACAAATTATGCCTGAAATTGACCTAACAATTAATCAAGCAGGTTTTTTTCCTAAAGGCGGCGGGCATTTCCAAAGCAAAATTACTCAATGTAATGCAATTGATTCTATTGAGCTGATTAAACGTCCAGCAATAAAAAAAATAACGATTGATGTTGTCGCTTCCAAATTACCTGAACATGTTAGCGATCGAGAAATTGAGGCATTAAAACATTATCTCAAGAAAAACAGTATTCCTGGTAAGATAGGTAGTATTGTCCGTAATCACAACTCTATGGATTCTGGTAACTGCTTGTTAATTCACTGCCATTTCAAAAATGGTTGGACAGTCAGTTTTTCAGAAATGGGAAAACGCGGACGTTCGTCAGAAGTGGTTGCTGAAAGACTGGGCCAAATATTCGTAGAATATTGGAGAAGTAAAGCTGTTGTTGACGAACATCTTGCTGATCAATTACTCTTGCCCTTATCATTTGCGAAATCTACCTCACAATACACAGTCTCAAAAATAACGCAACATCTACTAACAAATGCGCAAGTTATTCAAGCTTTTAGCAATGCAAAAATTGAAGTTGATGGCGCTGAAGGAAAATGTGGATTAGTTAAGATAACACCTTGATTAACATCCTGGGAATGGAACTAGAATGCTTTTAAATATAAAAAATGTCAAAACAATACTTATTGTTTTTGTGCTCTACTGTGGGTGCACTATTTTTACTTCTGCAACGGAAAACCGTACTTTGTATTGCGCTGATTTTAGTCGACCACAAAACTTGATTCCTATAACTGCAACTCAATCTGTTGAAAATCGTATCTGTCAATTTATTTTTGATAGTCTTGTTGTCCAAGAACAAGATAACAAATTTACTTTATCATTAGCACAAGAAGTAGATGTATCACCAGACAGTTTATCATTTACATTTTTACTAAATCGAAATATCAAATGGCAAGATGGTTCTCCACTAACAGCACGTGATATACAGTTTACTTTAGAAGTATTACTCAACCCTTTAAGTGTCAACTACAATCCCGTCTTAAAAGCATTTATTGATGATGTAACATTTGTCAATCCTAAAACAATCACTATCACACTTTCCCAACCTTTTTATGAACCACTTGCGCTTTTTACATTTAAAATTTTACCGCAACACATTCTTCAACAGAACCTTTTACAAAAAAACTCTGCTTTTGCAAAAAACCCTGTTGGATGTGGACCTTTCAAGTATAAAAAAGGTATTGGTAGTGACGAAGTTGTTTTAGTAGCTAACGAGCATTTTACTTACCGAAAAAAGCCATTTTTTAATAAGGTTATCTTTCGAAAGTATAATTCTGTTGAAAGTGCAATTAAGGATTTAAGTGGAAACAAGCTTCATGTCATTCCCCAACTAAACCGGAAAATCTCTAGCCAAAATATTCTTTATAAACCAAACTCTGAGTTTAATATACATTATCTAAAATTTAATTATACTCGTGATCATCACTATAAAAATCTCTTTTCTGAAACAAAATTTCGCATAGCGCTATTAAATAGTATTGATCGCGAAAAAATCGCTAAACAAGCTTTTTCTTCGAATAAAAAATGTGGAATCAGTGGTCCTTTTCCTCGTAAATCTTGGTTTTACAACAACAAAATAAGCGAGTCATTTTTTGATCTTGGCAGTGCACGACGAGCATTAAACAAAATACTTATTGCTAATGGTTATGTGAAGCAAAAATATTGGCAAAAAGAAGGACGCATTTTAGAGTTAAATATTAAAAGCTTTCCAACAATAGCAATTAAATTAATAGCTAATTCTTTTGAGAAAATTGGTTTGAAAACCAATATTGATAATAAGCCAAACAAAAATTACGACATCTATTACCAAACTTACACATTCAGTAATACAACTGATATCATACGGCTATTTTCTTTGTATGATATGGGAAAAAATAATAATATTTACCAAAATTCTGAGTTAGCAGAATTATTATACGAACTACACAGCACTTTAAATCCATGGGCAGTCCAAGATATTGGTCGTAATATTCATTCTTTTATTCATAAAGAGATGCCATTTATTTTTTTATGGCAATTGGATAGCTATGTTGCATATAATAAAGGTCTGAATATAAAACTACACCCTACCAATTCATATCGTTTTCCTGAAACTTGGAAGCTACAAGATAATTAGTGTAGGGAGTATCATCCCTATTTAGATTTTTGCGAAACACAGAATCTAGGCATTTTGAGTGAGTACGGTATTATTATGTACTTTCGCAGTAATAGTCTAGCATCTAAAAGTACTAAATTATGGGAAATAGGACGTGCCCTAAATACCTAGAGTGATTTTATAGAAAGAGAAAGAATAGTGGAAATTAACTATGCTAGTGGTGAAATTAGTTTAAAAATAGTCTTTTATGGACCAGGCTTATCTGGAAAAACAACAAACTTAGAAGTGATACATCAAAAAGCTCCCGAAACCCACAAAGGACAGTTAACTTCTGTTGCAACTCAACAAGACCGAACTTTATTTTTTGATTTTATGCCTCTAGATCTAGGTCGTATTGGTGGATTAAAGACCAAATTGCGTTTATTTACAGTACCTGGTCAGCCATTTTACAATGCTACGCGTAAACTTGTTCTCAAAAGAGTTGACGGCTTAGTGTTTGTTGCTGATAGCCAACGTGATAAAATGCCTGAAAACATCGATTCTCTTAATAACTTAAAAGAAAATCTTGCAGCACATAATATTAATATAGACGAAACACCCCTTGTTTTACAGTACAACAAAAGAGATTTAGATAATATATTTACTGTGGAAGAGTTAGACAACACCCTGAATCCTGACCGAAAACTCAAAAGTTTTGAAGCAGTAGCCATTACAGGAGAGGGAGTATTTCCAACATTAAAATCCATTGCTGCACTGGTGCTTAAAACAGTGGATAAGATGTTTCAATCCTCGTCTACGCAACCTAAAAAATTAGGAAAGTTTTCTAAGAAAAAATAGGTAGATACTGATCTACTTATAGTAGATCAGAAACTACTTACTGCTACAACAATGAGAAAGAAGCACTATGAATTTAGCACGTTTTTTGTCACCAAAAAGTATACGGTTAGAGCCTATTTCGTCGCGACCTGAAATTCCTGAAGATGAAGATGAAGTTTCGAAAAGAGATATGCAAACTTACCGCGAAGAAATTATCAAGGAAAATGCACAACTTCTTTACAACTCTAAAAAAGTTCAAAACTTGAGTAAATTAACAGTGGAACTTGTCAATCGCGAACGACGTTCAACAAGTATCATTGGTAGTGGTATTGCTATTCCACACGTGAGAACGTTACAAACAAAGAATTTTGTTATGGGTTTTTTGCGCGTTTCTGAAGGTATTGAGATGGATAAGGAAGAAGAACCGATAAGAATATTTATTCCGATGGTTGCTCCTCCTTACGATGATAAACTTTATTTAAAAGTTTATAAACAATTGGCTAAAGGTTTTCTTGAGACAGATGCCTTGGATCAACTGTTAGGGGTATATTCAGAAGGTGAAGTTATTCGTATTTTTAATGATGTGTTTAGAACTATTTAGTTTAGCACTTTGTGATTCCAAACTGGCATTTCTCTACGTATTTTTTGCAAATAATCCACATCTAAATCTGCAAAAATAATCCCTTCATTTTCTTCCGCTTGCGCCAAGACTTTTCCCCACGGATCGCAAACCATACTGTGCCCATATGCTTCGATTCCAATTGGTAATTTTCCGCATTGGTTGGGAGCAATAATAAATGTTTGGGTTTCAATCGCTCGGGCTCGAATAAGAACTTCCCAGTGACTTTTCCCTGTTTGATAAGTAAATGCAGCGGGCAATGTGATAATCTCAGCTCCTTTGCTGCGCAATTTCGCAAATAATTCTGGAAATCTCAAGTCATAACAAATAGATAGTCCGATATTTCCTATGTCAGTTTTTACATTTACAATACTGTTGCCTGGAGTAATTCTTTGAGACTCAAAGTGCGTTACTTGGTTGGGAATATCTATATCAAATAAATGTATTTTTGCATAGTCAGCGAGAAGTTCGCCTTTTGGACTATAAAAAAATGAACGGTTTTGTGGTAATTCTAATGAGTCGTTTGTATAAAGTATACTCCCACCAAGAATATACAAGGAGTGTTTTTTTGCTAGCTCTTTTAAATGCGAACAAGTAAAGCCATTTTCATCTTCGGCATTTTCTTTCATCAATTTTTTTTCGACCATGCAATTGAACAATTCAGGAAAGGCCACGAGATCGCAATTTTCTTGTGCTGCTTGTTCTACATATTTGTCGATTTTTTGTAAATTCTCTTGTTTTGAGCAACTCGTATTTATTTGTACAACTCCAACGCGAATCATGCATTATCCCTTTGAAAAAAATTTTTAATAGACTTAGAAGTCTTCATTCCGAGAATTCCAGCTACAACACTTGCAATAGGAAAAATAACAACAAACATAAATATTCCTGTAAGAAGATCAGCGTGAGCCTCTTCTATAAAAAACGCAGTTGTTGCGAGCGCTACAGCTAGAAAAACAAGAACAAGGATAATATCTAAAAGGAAAAAACCGAATCTTTTTTCGGCACTTGGCTTTGTCAAAGTCAAAGTCTTGTTCTGTTCTAAAAAAGCTATTTTTTCTTTTAAAAAAGAAATTTCTTGTGAGTTTTCCTCTACTTTTTTTTGCAATATCACATAATCATCTGGATTCATTTGTGTCCTTTACTTTTATGTTCTAACGTTCGCCTGTTTGTACTTTCCATGCACGAGAGTAAAATTGTCCATTTTTTAATAACTGCTCGTGTGTTCCATGCTCCGCTACTTTTCCGTTATCCATAACAAAGATGCAGTCTGCATTGCGAACGGTCGATAAACGGTGAGCAATCATAATCATTGTTCTGTTGCGTGAAATTTCTTCTAATGATTTTTGAATAACAGCTTCGGTTTCATTATCTACAGCAGAAGTGGCCTCGTCAAGTATTAAAATAGGGGGATTCTTGACAATAGCGCGTGCAATTGAAATACATTGGCGCTGCCCTCCTGATAACTTTTGACCTCTCTCCCCAACAATTGTATCATATCCTTGAGGAAGAGAAGATACAAACGAGGAAATACCAGAAATTTCTGCTGCTTTTGTTATGCTATCTTTATTTACATCAGGTGAACCGTAAGCGATATTCTCGCCAATAGTTCCTTGGAATAAGAAAACATCTTGACTTACAAGACCTATATTTTTACGTAGACTTTGCAAATCAAAATCTTTAATAGATATTCCATCAATCAAAATATCACCTGTTTGAAAGTCGTAAAATCTTAACAACAGTTTCATCAAAGTAGTTTTCCCTGATCCCTTAGGGCCAATGATGCCGATGCTTTTTCCCGCTTCAACGCAAATATTTATATTGTCTAAAACCTTTTTTTCATCATAAGCAAAACTCAAATTATCAAACGCAACCTTGCCATCTCCGTGATTAATATCTATTTTCCGCGCGTTGTCTGATGTAATCACTTGCGATTTTTCATCTAGGAGATTGAGAATTCGAGTTGTTGATGCCATAGCTCTTTCATATAAATCTACAATTTGCGCTAAACCAGTTAAAGGCCATAATAATCTTTGGGTTAAAAAAATAAGTATACTATAAATACCTACTTCCATTGTTCCTTCTATTGCTTTCCATCCTCCTAAAAGAAGAACAGAAGTAAAACCCATCAAGATGAAAACGCGAATCACAGGAACAAAAGCAGAACTAAAGCGAATAGCTTGTCTATTCGATTCTTGGTAAGAGGCAGAATCACTGCGAAATTGTTCGACTTCCCATTTTTCGGTAGTGTAACTCTTAATAGTCGTGATGCCGCCAAGGCAATTTGTTAGGCGTTCGTTCATTTGCGTAACTTTTTCGCGAATATCAGCATAACGCGGCGCTAGTTTAGTTTGAAAATAGAAAGCTCCTATTAGAATAAACGGAGTTGGGAGCATTGTGAAAAAAGCAATACTTGGAGAAATATAAAAGTATGTTCCTCCAACAATAACCACAGTAGTAGCAATTTGAATTAAAGAATTTGCCCCTACATCGAGAAAACGTTCCAATTGATTTACATCATCATTAATTATTGACATAATACGACCGCTACTGTACTTTTCAAAGAAAGACATATCTAAGCTTTGTAAGTGCTGCCAAGCATCGATACGCATTGAATGTTGAATATCTTGAGCAATATTACGCCAATAAATTTTTTCCATATACTCAGTAATAGATTCTAAAGCCCAAACAATTACCGTGATTACAGCTAGAAAAACTAATTGTGTTTCTTGTGCCACAAATCCTAAATGAGAGATCATTGAGTTTTCTTTTTTTACAACAATATCAACTGCAGCACCGATGAGAAAAGGTGGAGCGATATCAAAGATTTTATTGAGCACCGAAAATAAACTTGCCAAGTATATTTGGCGTTTTTGTTTGTGAGAATAACGAAGAAAACGAGAGAGAGGTTTATTATTTTTATCCATAGTTATGCATTTCTTTGATAAATTCAATTGTTGTAAGTGACCAAGTAACTACTTTTGGCGGGTTACTTATATTAAACAAGTTGCAAAAACTTTTAAAACACAGTTTGTCTTTGAGTATCATAACGGTGTCGAGTCTTCGGTTACATAATTACAACTATGTGCCTCTCAGGCTGCCCTTGTATTTGTAAAAATATAGTAATTATGTGTTCTATTTTTCTTATGGGACTTAGGATTGTTGTGTATAGACTTTTCGTCCCTACATATTCTTCTATAGTGATAACTCCCTAGAAGTCAATTTTACAATCCGGTAGCAACTTTTTCAATTTCGATTTTTCGTAATCCGAAAAATGATTTTCTTTCAAACCGAGTGTAGTGAGATTTTGAAGTTGCGCTATTTCTTTTGGTATTTCTGTTAGCTGATTACTATCTAAATAGAGTTCAGTAAGATTTCGTAGTTGTCCTGTGTCTTTCGGTATTTCTGCTAAGTAATTGTAGCTTAAATCTAGATAAGTAATATTTTGAAGTTGTCCTATCTCTTTTGGTATCTCTGTTAGTTCGTTTTCTCCTAAACCGAGTTCAGTAAGATTTCGTAATTGTCCTATCTCTTTTGGTATCTCTGTTAATTTGTTGCTACTCAAATCTAGACAAGTGAGATTTTGAAGTCGTACTATTTCTTTTGGTATTTCTGTTAGTTCGTTGTATTCTAAACCGAGTTCAGTAAGATTTCGTAATTGTCCTATCTCTTTTGGTATCTCTGTTAGTCGATTTTGCACTAAACCGAGTTCAGTAAGATTTCGAAGCTGGCCTATTTCTTTTGGTATTTCTGTTAACTTGTTGATACTCAACTCTAGATAAGTGAGATTTTGAAGTTGTCCTATCTCTTTTGATATCTCTGTTAGTTGATTTTGCGCTAAATTGAGTGTAGTGAGATTTTGAAGTTGTTCTATTTCTTTTGGTATTTCTGTTAGCTCATTACCATCTAAATAGAGTATAGTAAGATTTAGTAGTTGTCCTATGTCTTTCGGTATTTCTGTTAATTGATTGTACCTTAAATCTAGATAAGTAAGATTTTGAAGTTGTCCTATCTCTTTTGGTATCTCTGTTATTTGATTATTTAGCAAACCGAGGTAAGTGAGATTTTGTAATTGCGTTATCTCTTTTGGTATCTCTGTCAGTTGATTGCAAGTTAAATCGAGCGCTAATTTACTAGAGAATCCACAATTTTGAAATTTACAGCTTTTCACTTTCTTAACTTGAGCGCTAGACCGAAAACTACAGTCAATAAAATGACAATTCTCCACAGAGTAATACTTTTCTTCGTTTAAGTAGAAGGCGCAACATACGTAAGTAGTATTTTCTTCAATATCTTGTAAGGATTTGTTTTTTACTGTTTTCATTTCAGGTCTTGTATACATTATCTCGTTTATGGGTTCAATTGTTGTAAGTGACCAAGTAAGTGGTCTGACAAAAGTAGTTACCCGTTGGCGGGTCACTTAACTACTTTTGGCGGGTTACTTATGTTAAACAGGTTGCAAGAGCTTTTAAGCAAGTCGCAAAAAGTTTTTAAGAGCACGCAGCTTGCCTTTGAGTATCATAGCGGCGTTGAGCCTTCGATTACATAACTACAGCTATGTGCTTCTCAGGCTGTCCTTGCTCTGATACTCAAATTTTATGCTGACTTGAAAGGGTACTCAAAGCTTTTCTTACTTAAAAACTTTTTGCTACGCGACACTTTTTCTTGTTATTTTTAGGTTGTAATGTAAACTAGTATTGTAACCAAAATTAAGTCACTGAGTAACTTTTATATTTTTAGGCGGTCACTCATGGATATAACGGAAATCACACTAGAAACAATAACTCAAATACGAGAACAGTCTAGAGCTACAGGTTATGTACGTTATAACAAATTAATTCCTAAAGCTCCATTAAAATGGTTAATTGATGCACTAAACATCGATGAGTGTGTTATCGAACAATTAACTAAAGAAGGTGATTATGTTGTTAACTCTATTTTACGTAAAAACAAGAAAAACAAACTCGTAGAAGACTCTAAAAACAGTATAAAATTCGACATAAAATTTCCTAAATCACAGTGGCATAACAAATTACCTTTTTTCAAATTAGATTTTTTACGCAAAACGCCATTTACTGACCACGAGAAAAAAGGACTTGATGTTATAGTACGCTTTTTAGGTGATTATGTTTACGAACGTATTCTATCTACCAATGAATACAATGTAACAAACACTCTTTCTCAGTTAGAAAATATTTGTTCAAAAGTGGAGAAAGAACCAGGAACTACGATCTGGCGCTATTTTGCTAAGCTGCACAAGTCTCTTTCAGCATACGCATCTTTCCTACTACTTGTAGACGAAAATCGCTATATTATTCCATATTATAAACTACCCATGCGCGGAAGTCCTGTGTACCAAAAAGATGCAGAGGCTAAAAACCTTGATAGCGAACTGTTACAATTTTGCCGCGATGAGAGTGTTTTTCTGTGGCGAGCACGAGAAGAGGATAGCAGTGTTGCTCAAATAATGAAAGAATACCTTCCGGAAAACAAACAACACTGGGATTGTCTTGTTGGTGTATCAAAGTATGATGGTGCGCCTTTAGGAATATGGATTTTTGCTTTTCAATCTGACTTTCCTATCTTTCGTCCTCTATATGATCAACTCCTGGAAGGAGCACTGACATATCCACAAAATGCTTTACAAAATGTTTATGCAAAAAGGACCTCAAAAATGATTGTAAAACCTATTTTTCATTCAAGAGAATACATTGTAGAGCCCAATAAGGTTTTTACATTAATGCCGTTCACTGAGTCATGGTCAACAACTGTATGGCAAGATTACATTCGTCCTACAATAGAAAAATGCGAGCTAAAAGCTGTGCGCGCTGACGATTTATATGGACATGATATAATGGAAGATATCTGGAAAGGTATCTGTTCTTCACGTTTTGTTATTGCTGAAATCACTGGTCGGAATTCCAATGTCTTTTACGAATTAGGAATAGCACATACTGTTGGTAAACAAGTCATTCTTTTGACGCAGAATGTCGCTGATATCCCTTTTGACTTAAATCGTTACCGACATATTATTTATGAAAATTCAGTTGAGGGGTATCAAAGGCTTTGTATTAACCTCCAAGCAACAATCCGCGAAATTACCAAAAACAGTTAGGTTACGATTCCATCGAGCTACTCTGATGTAAGTGGCCTGACAAAAGTAGCTACTCATTGAATGCAGGCCTTTTATTTTCTAGCGCGGCGAGACGGCAGCTATAGCTGCGTAACTAAGGAGCAACAAAGCTAGGAAATAAAAGAGCAAAATGCCGATGGGTAATTACTTTTGGCGGGTCACTTAGCTCGATAAGATTCGACAGTTATTTTTGTTCAACGGAAATCCCACATTAATATCTTTGATCCAACAGTGATTAATTTTTTTGAAGTTGGCAAATAGACACAATCTTTTATATTAAGCTTTGTTTCTATTTCTAACAGCAAACGATTTGGTCCAAGTCTATTACTTTCCTCTAGGTCATCAGGGAGTTTAGTTCCCAAATACCATATCATCATCCGCCCTTTTTTATCAATGGCGATTAATCTTTTGTTGTTTTGAGCAAGAGCAAAACAATTAATGTAATCACTATGATACTCAAGTGTTATATATGAGTACTCTTTTTGTCGCAATTTATTAAAATCCCAAATTTGAATTTCGTTCTCGAAGGAAAGAATTAAAGATAGAGTAGCGTTTATCACTGCGAATTGCACATGTATGTTTTCACTACTATAGCGCATCTCAACTTTTTGATGTATTCCTGTAATTAAGTCTACCAAATAAATATATTTTTTGTTTCCAAAACTACCGCGAAAAACAAAACAAAGATAGCGAAAATCTGGACTTAGTGCCGCTTTTAAAACGCATATATTTTTTAATTCTCGCAGTTCGAAACGTAATTGTTTGACAATTTTTTCCTTTTCCAAATCCCAAACTAAGATATGTCCACCTTCACTATATAAATACAACAAGTTTTGTTGTTTATGATAGACTCCGCCAATTGGATGGCTTTTAAAAAAAGGGTATTTTTTAGAGTTTTTCGCTAATAATTTACCATCCCAAAAAACACTGCGCACTTTATTTATGTACATTAATTTGTTGCTGTTTGGGGCAACAAAGGAATAGATAAATTTCTTAAATCCTACGACTTCTTTTCGTTTTTTATTATCCAGATTATACAATAAAAGCTGACCATATGATGTTGGGGTAGAAAGAGTTTTTCTTTGAACTGTTACATATTCTGATTGTGTATTTTCTTCTATAACAAAAGGATTCTGTTTTATATCCCATTTGTACGAATAAATAACTTCTTTGTTGATGGCAATAAGTTTTTTCTTGTACAAAATAAAATCTCGTAAACTACTTTCTTCACTATAAATTTTATGTTTTAATTTGCCATTATGAGTCCATACAAAAATTTCTCCACTTATACTAGAAGTAAAAATATATTTTTGATTGTATGAAATTTTAGTGACAAAAGATTTGTGCCTAAAAAGATAGGTTACCTTGTAATTGCTATCAATTAAATACAGTTTACCTTTTCTTGTTCCGATAATTATATCTTTAGTAAATTTGTTATATTTGCATATTATTATTTCTTCATCTGGAATGGTTATGAAATGCTCTATTTTCTTATTTGGAAAATCATAAATATAAAATCTTCCGCCGTAAGTGAAAAATACTTTACTTGTCTTACTGTTTATTGAAAACGAAGAAACCTTGTTTATAGTGCTATTTGCATAAAATTTCGCAAAACTGTTTTCCATCGTTTTTTCTATTTGTAGATTTTTTATTTTCCATATACGAAAACCCTTTTCTCCTCCGATTAACAGTATCTCGTTAGAATAAAAACAACATATTCCATCTCTATTACGATTTTTTTTCCCTTTGTCTATTTCCCAAACCGCAATTTGTTTCATTGTGCTGGTATTATAAATAGAAATATAACGTCGTGTTGTTCCTAGATTCATGGACAGCACCGCTAATTTTTTGTAGTTTGGACTTAACGAAACGCAAGAAATCGGTAACTGGGTAGATAAGGCATGTTTTCTTCGTAACTGTTTATCCCATTTGTATGTTAGGATCTTACCAATATTTGTGATAAGAAGAAATTTATCTTTAAATTTAATTATATTTCGACTATCGATTATTTTGTTTTTAAGATCATATGATTTTATTTTTTTCTTTAACCAACGAAATTCTAAATTTCGCTCAGCATTTTGAAAGCCAATTTTTTGGTAACTACTACGCGCATCATTGAGATACTTTCTTGCAGAACTAATTTCTTTTTGTTTTGCATATATGTTAGCAAAGTGCAAATTTGTTTTTAGGTAAGCCGCATTTTTTTTTCTTATTGCGATATCTTCTTTGTGTATCGCTTCTTTTTCTTTATCGATAGCATCGTTCTTTTCACGAAGTGCTTTATCTTTTTCACGAAGTGCTTCTTTTTCTTTATTGATAGCATCATTCTTTTCGCGAAGTGCTTTATCTTTTTCGCGAAGTGCCTTATCTTTTTCGCGAAGCGCAATACCTTGTTGTACAACTCCCCAAGCGTAAAAAATAAACATGACAATTAACAAGGACAATATTTTATTACGACGTACCCATTTCCATAACATTCGCGATCGACCTATTGGCTTTGCGATAACAGGTTTTCCTGCTAAATAATTTTCTAGGTCATGTGATAATATTTTCATCGAAGAATATCGGCGGTGAGATTTTTTTTCTAAGCACTTAAAGCAAATAGCTTCTAACTCCTGAGGTATCTTTGAGTTTAAGACTCGTAATCGTACAGGTTCATTGTGAATGATTTGGAATACAACATTAAATACCGTATCTCCTTGAAAAACCGTTCTTGCACTTAAAGATTCGTATAGTGTAGCCCCTAAAGAATAAATATCACTGAATTTATTTACTTGCAAACTTTTTGCCTGTTCAGGAGACATATACATTGGAGTTCCTGCAAAGTCTTTGGTAGCCGTTACTCCACTTTCTTCCAGTTTAGCCAGTCCGAAATCCATTATTTTTGGGTGTAAATTTTTATCGAGCATTATATTTTCTGGCTTTATATCGCGATGAATAATATTTTTACTGTGAGCAAACTGAAGACCACTGGCAATAGCAATAAAAATACGCACTACTTTTTCAAAATACTCATTGTTCTTTAATTTCTTGCTATGCTGTTGAATAAAACTATCAAGTGACAATCCTTCGATCAATTCCATAGCAAAAAAACAAACAGGATGTTCACATACTTCATAAATTTGCACTATATTTGAGTGATTCAGTTGCGCTATAGCTCTCGCTTCTTGAATAAATTTCTTAGTATGGCGATCGTTACATTCTTGGATAATTGTTTTAATAGCAACTTCACGGTTAAGTCTGGTATCAATAGCTTTATAAACAATTCCCATGCCTCCTCGCCCCAACTCTTCTCCGATTTTATATTGATTGAGAACTTCCCCACAACGCAATTTAATTTTGTTGTGATCAATGTTTTGCTCTTTAATTTGAGTACTACTTTCTTCTTCTAAATCAAAGCTTGTTGGCAAAGCAAGGTTTAGTAATTTTCGCATTGCAGTAGAATTTTTCATTTATATATCTCACTAAAATAGTTTTGTATTCTATTAGATATATTGGTAAAACAGTCACCATCGTCTGAAGTTTGTTACAAAATTTTTACTTTGAATTTAAGTTTTTACAAATAAAATGGCGAATATTTTATAAAATAATTGAATATCGGTAAGGTCTAAGGCGTATCTCTACATTTAAAATTATCTTTGAGGAATAAAAAATGCATAGCAAATTTATGCAACAATGTTTCAATCTTGCAAAAGAGGCGGTTAATAACGGAAATCATCCTTTTGCTGCTTTACTTGTTGATAACGATAAAGTTATTTTAACAGCCCAGAATACTGTAAATAGTGATCGCGATTTTACAAGGCATGCTGAAATGAATTTATTACACAAAGCAGCGCAAAAATATTCTGCTGCACAACTAAGTTCATTTACGCTTTATACAAGTACCGAACCATGTATGATGTGTAGTGGGGCTATTTATTGGAGTGGTGTTTGCAGGGTTGTTTTTGGATGTTCAGCTAGCGCGTTACAAGAAATTACAGGGGATATGTTTTTAACTTCATGCCGCGATTTACTTCCAGAAGAGGCAATTGAAATTGTAGGTCCTGTGGATGAGTCTATTGGAAAAGAAACCCATCTCAATTTTTGGAAAATTTGAATCGCGAGTAAAAAGAAATTTAAAAACAAAAAATAGCCGCTATAATTAGTACCGTGCTGTCAGATGTAGCACTACAAGCAAAAATTTTTACAATGGGAGAAAAATATGCGTTACCTTGTTATATTATGTTGCATTTGCTCGCTTTATGGGCAAAACAGATCTCTCCAACAAGAATCTGCAGTTACCACAGAGCACCAAGTAACAATCAATGGAAAAATCATTCCTTACACAGCAACGGCTGGTACGCAACCTGTTTGGAATAGTAGTGATAAAGTAGTTGCTTCTTTATTTTATACTTACTACCAAAGAAGCGATATAAAAAACCGTACGAATAGACCTCTTCTTATTTCTTTTAATGGTGGCCCAGGTTCTGCTTCGGTGTGGATGCATATTGCTTATACTGGACCACGTATACTAAAAGTAGATGAAGAAGGATTTCCTGTACAACCATATGGAATAAAAGAAAATCCTTATTCTGTTCTCGACGTTGCGGATATTGTTTATGTAAACCCTATCAATACAGGTTATTCTAGGTTTATTAAAACTTCTGATGTAAAAATTGATAAAAAAAAATATTTCGGTGTTAATGCTGACATACGTTACTTAGCTGAATGGATCAATACTTTTGTTACGCGGAATAACAGATGGCTTTCTCCTAAATATATTATTGGTGAAAGTTATGGAGCAACTCGTGTGTCTGGACTAGCACTTGCGCTACAAAATTCGCATTGGATGTACCTTAACGGCGTTATTTTAGTTTCGCCTGCAGATTATAAAGTTTTGCGTCAAGGCAATCCTATTTCTGTTGCCTTAAACCTACCTTATTTTACAGCAGCTGCTTGGCATCACAAAGTTTTAGACAAAAAATTACAAGAAAAAGATTTGTTGGAAATTCTACCAGTGGTAGAAAAATTTACTCTCGAAGAGCTTATACCTGCTTTAGCTCAAGGTGGATTTCTTGACAAAAATAAAAAGAAACAAATCGCTGAAAAAATAGCATTATACTCTGGCCTATCAGTACAAACAGCTCTACAATATAATTTGCGAATACCTACTTCTTTTTTTTGGAAAGATCTATTGCGAGAAAAGGGTTTTACTGTTGGTAGATTAGACTCTAGGTATCGTGGGCTTGATCGCGAAGATGCAGGTAATAGACCTGATTACAATGCAGAATTAACCTCATGGTTACATTCATTTACTCCTGCAATTAATTATTACTTACGCGAGCAGTTAAATTACAAAACTGATTTGAGTTACAATATGTTTGGTTCTGTGCATCCTTGGGATCGGTCAAATGACAATACACGAGACAATTTACGTCAAGCAATGGCTCAAAACCCTAATCTGCGCGTCATGATTCAATCAGGTTACTACGATGGTGCAACAACGTATTTTAATGCAAAATATACGATGTGGCAAATAGATCCGAGTGGCAAATTACAAAATCGATTTCGTTTTGAAGGTTACCGCAGTGGTCATATGATGTATTTACGGTACGAAGATCTTAAATCTTCGAATGCTCATTTGCGCGAATTCATTGAAAACTCTATTCCTGAGAAACAACAATCTGCGAAATATTAAAACTACCTAGGACTAGCAATTAGGGTTAAAATATGCCAGCAAAAGAAACAATATTATTAGTAGATGACGACCACGACGTTGTGAATTATCTTAAACTCGTAGGCAAGTTGATAGAAGTCCATATTAGCGTAGCGTACACATATAAAGAAGCTATGGAAAAAATTTCTTTAACGCCTTTTGCTAGTTACATTATAGATATCAATTTACCCGATGGTAACGGTGTGGAGCTTGTTGAGTTTATTCGCAATAAATTTCACGCTGTTAAAATAGCTCTATTATCGAATTTTAAAAGCAACGAAGATGCAAATCGATTCAAAAAAAATGTTGCTGTTGATTATCTTGTGCGCAAACCTGTTAACGATCGCGAACTTAAAAAATTATTCCACGATTTAATTAAAGAAAAGAAGACAGACAAAAACGATCCAAATGACCTTTTAGCTGAACTAAAACGCGAATATGAAAATTCCGTTGACGAAAAGCTACAAAATATGGAAGAAATATTGAGTAGAACTGCCAAAGATCCAAGTGTCGAAAATTTTATTGAATTTAAAATGGCTGTTCATAAAATTGCAGGTAGTGCAGGAACTTTCGGATTTCACGAAGCGAGTAAGATATGTCTTGAGTTAGATAGGAAATTACAACCCAAAAAAGATGCAACCAATTTGTCCGCTTTTTTTGCCTCGAATTTATTGAATAGCTTCTTACCAAAATTACACAAGTCTTTTAGTTCTAGGCGTTGTAATGAAATATATATTCCAGTTTCTTTGTTAAATAAACAATTAAAAATAATAAAAGAAGCCTATGCTGAAAATTTACTTAAGAAAATTGAAGATATTTTTAATATTTGGGAGGAGGCAAAACAAGGAAAAAAAAGCAAAATTCACGACTTGTTTTTTATGATAAATAATTTGGCTGGTTCTGCCGGCTCTTTTGATTTCCCTTCTGTGAGTGAATGTGCTAGCGAAATATATGAACGTTTAGACAAAAACAGTTCTCTCAATGACAAGATCTCCTTGGAAATACAAACACTACTGCTAAACCTAAAGAAATGTAGCACAGAAGCATTGGACGCATTTTCCACTACTTCAAAAACTGCTAAAAAGGAAATTAACACTAATTTTTGTTTAATATTTACAATGTTAAAAAATTCTGAGGAAATAGAAGGTCTACAAAATTTTACAGATTATACAGTTAATAATTTTGCAACTTATCACGAATTAGACAGTGCTTTAAACAAGCAAATACCATTTGTAATACTCGTTGATCAAAGCTATTCTCAAAACAGTGATGTACTTGACAACTTGGCCTTAATAAGGATGAATATTCCTATTGTTTTTGTAATAAATGAGCATGAATTTCCTTTCTATCTCTCAGCTATACGCTCTGGAATTAACGATTTTTTAATTCGCCCTGTGTTGCAAGAACGATTTATAGAAAAAATTAGTAAGTTTTCTCAAGAAAGAATATATGAACCCTTTGGCGTTTTAATAGTTGACGATGATCTTGCATTGGCAGAAAATTACGCTCTTATATTGCGAAAAGCAGGGATGGATTCAAAAGTAATTAATGATCCGGCTACCGTATTACAAGCACTTGAGTCCTTTATTCCAGATGTAATGTTATTTGATGTGAATATGCCTTTTTGTTCAGGAATTGAATTAGCAAGTGTGATAAAGCAATATGAATACTTTCGAGATATCCCAATTATTTTTCTATCTACAGAAAAAAACTTTGACAAACAACTAGCGGCAATGGAACAAGGTGAGGCTTTTTTACAAAAACCTATACAACCAGAGCAACTGGTTGCAGCGGCTCAAAAATGGGGGCAGCAATCACTTCGTACTCAAGCAATCAAACAAACTTTACGCAAATATGATGAAAAAGCAAATGAAACGCAACTTTTACACGAATTGCGTCAAGAACGTATAAAACGTAAGAGATTGGAAGAAGCAGTAGGTACTTTACAACGAGAAATGGATGCTTTGTACAAAATGCATTCCGAAAAAAAGATGATGGCTGGAACAATTTTAAACGGAAACAGTGGAGAAAGCTATACTATTTTAAAGGTAATGGCAAGTGGTGGAATGGGCATAACATACCTTGCAACGCGTAAAAGCAATTTACAAAAAGTAGTCATAAAAACTCTATCTGCTGAGTATCAAAAAAACCAAAAAGAAGCGCTACGTTTTTATAATGAATCTCAATGCTTAATGGAAATAGATCACCTTAATCTTGTTCGCGGTTACGATTACTATCATGGGCAGTCGCTATGCTTTGTTGTAATGGAATATGTTCAAGGAAAAACAGTTGACAATATAATAACGGAACAAGGTCTTTTTGAAGTGAAAAACGCCACTAAAATAATTTGCCATGTAGCACAGGCACTGGTATATTTAGAGACATGTAAAATTATTCATCGTGATATTAAACCTCAAAATATTATTATTGGTGATAATGACATTACAAAACTAGTAGACTTTGGAATTGCAAAAACAGAGACGGGTAAAAAAATGTCAATGACCACCACTGATATTGTTCTCGGAACACCGTATTATTTATCTCCTGAGCAGCTGTGTAGTAGAGAAGTGGACATTCGTAGTGATATTTTTAGTTTAGGAGCTACGTATTTTCATATGGTAACAGGACAACTACCTTTTAACGGGAGAACTACTTTAGAGGTGATGCACAAGCGATTAGTTTACTCGCCAAATCCTCAAGAATTTAACAGTGCTCTTCCCAATGATATTACCAAAATTATTGAAAAAATGATGAAAATTGATGTAAACAAGCGCTATAGTTCTGCTACAAAACTACTAATAGATCTAGAAAATATGCTGAAAAGCATGGAGAATTAAACGCGCTGACATTTATCTTTTTTAGAATACAGTTCTTTAGAGATTAGCTTCATTACTTTTTTTTGTAGAACAGAGCTCTTAGTTCTCAAAGTATATTGCTACTTCCTCAAGGACCATAAAGGACTAAATGTCAAATTTTCCTATGCACGATGTTACAAAACGAAATGAGTGAATTCAATTCTAAGTGACTCTATAAGAGAGATAATTATGTTATTACAAAAAATTATTGTTGTTGAAGATGAAGAAGATATTCAAAAAATTTTACAACTATGTTTACAACAAATAGCAGGCTTTGATGTTGAAACGTGTAGCTCTGGTTATGAGCTCCTTGAAAAAATAGATAGCTTTCAGCCACATTTAATTTTGCTTGATGTTATGATGGAAGGAATTGACGGTCCAACAACCCTATTCAAACTCAGAGAGCTAGGAAATAAAACTCCCTGTATTTTTCTTACAGCAAGATCTGAACCTCATGAAATAGAAGAGTTTATAAAAATGGGGGCCATTGGCGTTTTGAGCAAGCCTTTTGATCTAGCACAACTTCCCGAAGATATAAAAACGATGTGGAGTAGTGTAGTAGCGGTTTAGTAGAGTGCGTTGACATTTGGTCGAACTGGATTTTAGAAACAACAAGATCCAAGATATTCCACTAGAGTTTAATAAATTAGAAATAGAATCAATATCTCTAAGAGGCAATAAAATAGATGAGAAAAGGCAGGAAGAACTTTCAGAATTGTTTCCTGATATTTATTTAGACTTTTGAAATACGAGCTTGAGATCTGAAGTTGTAATCACAAGCTCGTAATATTTTTAAGACTTCTTTGCTTTTTTAGGAAAAACAGGTGATACTTTCCAAATATCCTCGGCATATTCTTTAATTGTGCGATCTGAACTAAATTTCCCCATTCTCGCCACATTAAGAATCGCTTTTTTTGTCCACGTTTTTTCATTTCGATACTCTTGCAATATTTTTTCGTGACAATCAAGATAAGAATCGAAGTCAGCAAAAATAAAATATTGGTCTTCAGACAACAAAGAATTACAAATAGGATCAAAAATTCCAGATTCATTGAAAGAAAAAAAGTTGGATTGAATTAAATCAACCACTTTCTTAATTTTGGGATTTTGTTCGTAAAGTTCATTCGGTTGATAATTACTTTGTCTTTTGGTTTTAATTTCATCAATATCTAATCCAAAAGTGAAGATATTATCCTTTCCAACTTCATTCATGATTTCGATATTGGCTCCATCTAAAGTACCGATAGTCAAAGCGCCATTAAGTGCAAATTTCATATTTCCTGTACCAGAAGCCTCTTTACCAGCAGTAGATATTTGCTCGCTAATATCAGTAGCTGGGATGATAACTTCTGCCATAGATACTTTATAATTTGGAATAAAAACAACCTTAATCTTGTCATTTATTAGCTCATCGTTATTGATAACCTTTGCGACATTTAGAATCAATTTGATGATCATTTTTGCCATATAATACCCAGGAGCAGCTTTGCCTGCAAAAAGGAAAACACGCTGTGGGCCTTTATGATCTTTATTCTCTCGTAGTTCGCAATATAAATGTATTACGTGAAGAATATTCATGAGCTGTCTTTTATACTCGTGTATTCTTTTTATTTGTACATCAAAAATCGCATCGTTTTTAACGACAACACCAGTTTTTTCTTTTATAAGCTGTGCTAACTTCTCTTTGTTAGTAGCCTTAATCTTGCGGAACTGCTTTGAGAAAGCTTTGTCGTCGACATATTTTTCTAGTTGTTTTAACTTACTTAAGTCACAAACCCAATCTTTTCCTATTTTTTGAGTTATTAAATCTGCTAAATCAGGGTTTGCTTGGAGTAGCCATCTTCGCGGAGTAATTCCATTTGTTTTATTATTGAACCTGTTGGGAAAACTCTTATAAAAATCGGGCATCACTTGCGATTTCAGAATTTCGCTGTGTATTTCAGACACACCATTCACCGAAGTTGAACCAATAATTGCTAAGTGAGCCATGCGTATTTTCTTTTGTGGATATTCTTCGACAAGACTCATACGACGAAGTATATCGTTATCTCCTGGGTGCATGACTGAGATTTTTTGTAAAAAACGTTGGTTGAGCTCATAAATAATTTGTAAATGGCGAGGTAAATGACGTTGAAAAAATTCAACAGGCCATTTTTCAAGCGCTTCTGGTAAGATAGTGTGATTTGTGTAACCAAAAGACTTACTGGTAATTTCCCAAGCTAAATCCCAATTGATATCTTCTTCATCGACTAGAATACGCATTAATTCTGACACTGAAATAGAAGGGTGAGTGTCGTTGAGTTGAATAACTGCTTTTTTAGGAAAGTCTCTAAAATCATTACTTTCTTTTTTAAACTTGCGTATAATATCTTGGATGCTGCAACACACAAAAAAGTATTGCTGTCGAAAACGCAATTCTCGCCCACTTTCAGTACGATCATCGGGATACAATACTTTCGTGAGAGTTTCGCCCTCTACTTTCTCACTTACAGCATCAATATAATTTCCTTGATTAAAATCTTGGAGATTAAATTCCTCGCTTACTTTTGCCGACCACAAACGCAGAGTATTGATTATGTTGTTGCCATAACCAACAACTGGCATATCGTAAGGGATTCCCAACACAGTATAAGAAGGACACCAATTGTGCTTTTCAACACCATCTATGTGATAAACTTCAACTTCGCCACCAAAGTGTACTGGGACAGTATGCTCAACGCGTTTCATTTCCCAAATATTGTCAAATTTCAACCACTCGTCTGGTTCTTCGACTTGGTAACCTTGACAAATGTCTTGGCGAAAAATACCGTACTCGTAGCGAAGCCCATATCCAACCGCAGGAAGATTCAAAGTAGCCATAGAGTCTAGAAAGCACGCGGCTAAACGTCCTAATCCGCCATTACCTAAAGCAGATTCGCGCTCCCAAGTGCTAAAGTCTTCCCAATTGACGCCTAGTTTCTTTAAACCTTTTTTGAACTGTTCGTCAGCGCCTAAGTTGATAATATTATTTGTGAATAATCGGCCAAGTAAGTACTCCATTGACAAATAATAAACCCGTTTAGGCTCATTATTATTATAAAGTTTTTTCGTTTCTAACCATTTTTCAATGATGTGGTCACGAATAGTGTATGCAAGAGCATTATATATATCTAACTCGCTAGCGCTATGGCGATCTTTACCGCTAAAGAATTTTAGATAATGTACAAAAAAACTCGCTATACTTTCTTGCTGTATGGTAACTTGCGAGTCTATATTGTCCCAATTTGGATTCAATTTTTTCGCCTTTCATTTCTCTTTGATAAGTGTGATCGATTAAAATTAAGTTTGGTAATACAAAATAATAGGCGGACGATATTATTATCGTCCGCCTATCTAAACAATCGTAATTCTATAGAGAGTGTCGACACGCCCTAACTTTAGTTATTTTCTTTAGCTTCAGCCTTTAGTTTAGCTTCAACAACCGCGATTGCTGTCATGTTTACAATGTCAGAAACAGAACTTAAACCCATTTGTAGTAGCTGTAATGGCTTATTCATACCAAGTAAAATAGGTCCTAACGACTCAGCTCCACCATAGGCTTGCAATAATTTATATGCAATATTTCCTGCAGCAAGTTCTGGGAAAATTAGAATATTCGCCGACTTTTTCAATGTTGAAAAAGGGTAATTTTGCTGGCGAATTTGATCGTTGATCGCAACATCTGCACTCATCTCTCCGTCGACTTCTAAATGCGGTGCTCTTTGCTTCACTATTCTCGTTGCCTCTTTCATTTTCAAGGCTTCTGGGTGCTTTGAGTTTCCGAAGTTAGAAAATGATAACATTGCAATACGCGGTTCAATATCAAACTGTTTTGCTTGCTCAGCGCAAAGAATGGCGATATTTGCCAAAATTTCGGGATCGGTATCGACATTGACAATAACATCAGCAAATAATTTGATGTTGTTGTTGACAATCATCATATACATTCCTGCTAAGGTCTTAGCTACAGGAGAGGTACGCAAAATTTGTACGGTTGGACGTATTGTTTCAATATACGAATGATTAATACCAGCAACCATTCCATCAGCTTCATCTAGTTCAACCATCATTGCCGCCAATCTCATTGGTGATGTAAGAAGCTCTTTCGCCTGTAATAAAGTCATTCCTTTTCTTTGGCGCAAACGACAATATTCATTAGTGTATTCCTCAAAACGCGGGAAATTATGTGGATCGACGATTTCAATTCCCTCTGTTGAAAGGTTTAGCTCTTTAATTTTATTGAGTATTTTTTCTTTATTTCCAATAAGAATTGGTTGTGCAATACCTTCTTCAACAACAATATTACTTGCGCGTAGAATTTTTTCATTTTCGCCTTCAGGGTATGCAATGCGTTTCGCTGAATTCTTAGCTTTATTGATCATTACTCGCACAATTTCCCGCGATTTACCCATACGGAATTCTAGTTGATTCTTGTACTCTTCAATATCAATATTAACACGTGCAACACCTGTGTCCATTGCTGCTTTCGCTACAGCTGATGCCTCCCATACAATTACACGTGGATCAAATGGCTTTGCAATAATATAATCGCGACCAAAACTAAATTCTTCTTCTCCATAAGCTTGCGCAACTGATTCTGGAACTGGCTGACGCGCAAGCTTTACAAGAGCGTGAGTAGCAGCAATTTTCATTTCTTTATTGATGCATTTTGCTTGAACATCTAACGCTCCGCGAAATATAAAAGGAAATCCCAAAACATTGTTTACTTGATTAGGATAATCCGAACGTCCTGTCGCCATAATAACATCATCTCTTGCACTTTTGGCATCTTCATAAGATATTTCAGGGTCAGGGTTGGCAAGGGCAAAAACAATAGGATCGTTACTCATCGAACATAGCATTTCTTTTGAAACAACGCCACCAACAGAATAACCAAGAAAAACATCTGCGCCTTTCATCGCATCCTCTAAAGTGCGGCATTCGGTATCAGCCGCGAACATAGCCTTGTAAGGATTAAGTTCATCTTCTCTGTTTTTATGAATAACTCCCTTACGATCGCACATGATGATATTTTCTTGCGTTACTCCGAGATCAAGATAATGACGAATACCTGCTATCGCCGCAGCACCAGCACCATTGATAACTATTTTAATTTTAGCAATATCTTTACCAATAATATCAAGAGCATTGATTAGCGCTGCACCTGAAATAATTGCTGTTCCATGTTGGTCATCGTGGAAAACAGGAATGTTCATGGTTTTTTGTAGCTGTTCTTCAATATAAAAACACTCAGGAGCTTTGATATCTTCAAGATTGATACCACCAAAGGTTGGTTCAAGTAATTGCACTGTGCGAATAAATTCATCAGCATTTTGTGTGTTTAACTCTATGTCAAAAACATCAATGTCTGCGAATTTCTTAAACAGTACTCCCTTACCTTCCATCACCGGTTTTGAAGCAAGTGGACCAATATTCCCTAATCCCAAAACAGCTGTACCATTTGAAATAACGCCAACTAAATTTCCTTTTGCTGTGTAATCGTAAGCATCTTGGGGGTTCTTTTCAATTTCTAAACACGGGTGTGCCACACCAGGTGAGTATGCAAGCGAAAGGTCGCGCTGAGTTAGGCATTCCTTGGTTGCTGTTACTTCTATTTTTCCTTTTCGTCCTTTTTTATGGTAATGAAGTGCATCTTCTTTTTTGATCATCAAATCATCCTCTTTGTTGTAGGATATGGTGAAAATAATTTACCACTACACCCTAATATTGTGAGCAAATCTTTCTTTCTATACGTCTTACATTCTAGCAACTAAAAAATATTGTACTATTTGCGCAAAAATTTTGGAAACTTTTTATCGTAAAAATGCTCTAATAGAAGGACTTTTTTACAAAGTTAACTGACCACATTAAAAATTAAACTCTTGTGACATAAAGGACTTTTATGAAAATCTACGTTTTTGTTTTGTTAATGATATGCTCATGTTTTGCAGATATACCTTTTAGGATAAAACAAGAGAAGGTCAATACTGTTGGCAATCATCTTGAAATCGGATTCGAAGGTAATACCAACAATCTCAAACTTAGTGTATACAAAATCGCCAATGAAAATAATTTTTTAGCTAGCCAAAACAACTTTCATAAGTTACAAATCGAAGACAGTAACATTCGCCCAAAATTAAATCATGCGATAAGCACTTCTTCACTTACCACAAAGCCTAAAATTCATGGGAAAAGCATAGAGAACAGCCAGTTTTCATTGGTGGCATATGTGCAAAACCCAAAATTACAAGAAACACGTGGTGACGGTTATAAAAAATTATTTTTCCCCTCTATTAAAAATGCAGGTTTGTATTTGGTAGAATGTCGTCGAGATAATTACATTGCTTATTCTCTGGCGGCAATTACTAACTTAGCAATCATAACGCGTCGCGACCAACAACAACTTATTGTTTATAGTGTCAATCGCAGTACAGGACAACTTTTTGCAAACAGTAATGTTTCTGTATATCGCAATAACAAGCTAGTTGAAACACGAACGAGTAATCACAAAGGTATCGCTCATTTCAATATCCACTATTCCCCACAATTATTAGTAACAGCTAAAGTTCAAAACAATTTCACCATTGACGATGCAATGTTTTTTCCATCGATCGTCGATGTGCAGAAATGCTATATTTTTACAGAGCGTCCACTTTATCTTCCAGGAGAAAAAGTTTATTTTAAAGGTATTATGCGCTCACAGCGTGGCGGTGAATACTTTCTATCAAAAACAAATTTCACTGTAAACTACACGATAAAAGATGCCCAAGATAATAAAGTCGCCAGTGGTAAAACTACCGCTATCTCTGGCATTTTTTCTGGTGAAATTGATCTTCCTAAAGAAATGTCTCTAGGCACATGTTTTTTGGAGTGTAAAGGACTCAATAAAGTTTTTCAAACTGAATTCCAAGTTGAAAAATTCCAAAAACCTAAATTCAAAGTAAGAATTGTTGGCGACGAAAAAGCAATTCTCATGGGGCAAAAAGCCAACTTTAAAGTAAATTGCAATTACTACTCTGGTGGTGAGATAACAAAAGGTCGTGTAAATTATGAACTTTATAAAAGCGCATTTCATCAACCACTATTTGAAGAAGTAGGTTTAGATCAATTTTATAGTAAAAATGAATTCAGATCATTTAAGCCTCAATTAGTTAAAACAGGAAGTGTTGATTTAAAAGACGGTGGACTATCACTATCATTTCCCACAGATAAAGATCAATTTAGCTACAACTATCGTTTACAAGTATCGGTACGCGATGAAGCAAGAAATTCTGCCTCGGGTTCGGGTTCCATAAAAGTAGAACGTTATCCTACAAAACTGGACATGAAAACAAGTAAGCAACTTTACGCTCTTGAAGAGCAAATTATTGTTACTGTAAAAGCAGTTGACATTAACTCTAAGCCTATTATCACTCCTTTTCGCATCAAGGCTATAAGAAGAGAGCGCTTGTCATTGCAAGGTGGCAACACAGAAACGGTTGAAAAATTGCAGGAAAAAATATTTTTCACCTCTGAAGGTAAGACTGACAAAGATGGTAAAGCTATAATTGAGATTCCGGCAGCACTTAACGGTGCTATTGATATTGAAATTGAAGCTATAGGTAGCGAAGGCCAAATAAGTAAAACAGTATGGGTGAGTGAAGGAGATGCGCCTCTTTCTTATAGTGGTGATTCTATTCTCCTTGTCGCTGACAAGAAAACATATCGAGTGAATGAGACCGCTCATATTCTTGTTGTTTTACCAACGAAAAAGATCTCGCCTCTTTTAACTGTTGAAGGAGTTGATCTTCTTGAATACACAGTTGTAAATATTAGTAAAAATAGCTACGTTTTTAAACTTGTGATTACCGAACAAATGTCACCAAACATCTATTTTAAAGCAGCGGCAATATATCGCAACGGATTTATGGAAAGCAAACATATGATTGTCGTTCCACCGCAACACAAAATCCTTGATGTAAAAGTAAAAATAGATAAGAGTAACTATCGACCTGGAGAAAAAGCTACTTTCGATATTACTACCATTGACCATAAAGGAAAACCAGTAACAACAGATTTCTCTATTGGTGTTGTTGATCAGTCAATTTATTCTTTAGCAAGCGATCGCAACGCTTTGTTACATCAATTTTTTTACCCCTTGCGTCGCGAAAATGTAAACAGTGGTTCGTCTATTCGTTTGTTATCATATGACTATGCCAAGCTGTCATCGCGTCTCCCAGCACCAGTTATAAAAAAACTTTTTAGTAATTTAAAGAAAAAAATGAGTGCAGTGAGGAGTGATTCTCAACGGCGACCTTCTGAAAACACTATGGATGAAGAAGCTGATGATATGGCTGATGCGGTTAGCGATGAAAGCGAAGGCGCATTGTTTGAGGACTCGGATGAATCGGAAGCACCAGCGCCAGCGTCAGAACCCGTGCCACAGGCATCAGCGCCGCGAGGTCGATCTGCAGAGAAAAAAGAAAGTCCAAAAAAACAACAAAACGCAGAAAAACAAAATGCACGTAAACTTTTTAAGACAACAGCTACATGGGTTGCCTCCACAACTACCGATCAAAATGGCCACGCACAAATTTCTTTTGATTTCCCTGATAATCTTACTGATTGGCGCGTTGTAGTAAGAGCAGTTGATGGTAGTACGCGTGTAGGGTACTTAGAACAAGAAGTTTCGACCCGTAAACCACTCATGGTATCACTTACTCGCCCGCGCTTTTTAGTAGAAGGTGATAAAGGCACTACAAGCATAAGAGCACGTAATGCCACAAAAACAAAACAAGAATTATTACTAGGCTTACAAAGTTCTAAGCACATTGAGTTTTCAAAAATTTCTTCAGAGAAAAAAGTAGTAAAGGTCGGTAAATGGTTAAATCAAAATATTTCTTTTGTTGCTAAAAATAGTGGAATAGCTAAAATAAATTCTTCGGTCACAGCAAAACAGTATAGCGATTCAAAAAACGAAGAGATTCGCATTTTACCACATGGTATTCTTAAAAGTTATGGTTATAGTGGTCGTTTACTACAAAAATCTCAACATAAATTTACTCTTCCAGAGAACACTACCCAAAGTAAAGTTACAGTGCGAATTTTACCGGGATTTTTAGCGGCAATACAAGAATCAACACATATGCTACTTGAATATCCATACGGGTGCGCTGAACAAACCATGTCGAGATTTATGCCAAATATTGTGGCTAGTGAAATTATGCAGAAAATGCAAATGGAAATAGATACAGCTACATTACAAAAGAATGTGAACGCTGGGGTAAATAGATTGATACAGCTACAAAACAAAGACGGTGGCTGGGGATGGTGGAATAGCAATGAAGCTTCGCATCCAATGCTGTCAGCGTATGTTGCTTTAGGGCTTATTCATGCTAAAAATTTAGATTATGAAATAAACGTTCAGGTTTTAGAGCGCGCATTAGTTTTTCTAAAATCTAGTCTTAAAAATAGCGCAGTCAACTATGCAACCAAGGCATATACAGCATACGCCTTGTCTTGTGCGAAAAACTTACCACAAGGAGCTTTAGACGCAATTTTTGACCAAGAAGAACGTTTAAAAGCAGATAGTTACACTCTATCACTACTTACTTTATCTTTCGTTCAGCAAAATCGTAGCGCAGAAGCAAAAATTTTAGCGAAGGAAGTTGCAGAAAAAAGCCAATTCTCTGGTGATAGTTTTCCTTACTGGGGCGACACTAATGCTGTTTCGTGGAATAAAAATGCTATTGAAGTTACAGCAATGGCTATTCGCGCTCTTGTTGCTAGTGATTCGAAAAACAAATTAATTGTTCCTGCTCTTGAGTGGCTAATGTCAAAACGCAAGGATCGTGGCTGGAATTCAACAAAAGATACCTCTGAGGTAGTACTAACTTTGTGTAGTTATCTAAATGCGCATGGTGTCCAAAAAGGCACTTCAACAAAAGTTACGATAAGTGCAAACGGAAAGTCGCATGTGGTGGATGTGAGCAGCTCTGGAGTTACTCAAGTTTTTTCTAGTTTACAACCAACAACAACTCTGGACATTCACAGTGATAACAACAGCGCTTATTTGTATTATACTGCTCATATAGAATACTTTACAGCAGAAAAAAATATTTCCGAAACAACAAGTGGCATGGCAGTTAAGCGCTCCTATTTCACCTTACATAAAGACGAGACACAACAAAATTACACTCGTAAACCACTGGGAAAAGATATATCGCCAGACGATATGATCATGGTTGAATTAGAAATTGACTGTTCTCAATCAAGAGAATTTGTCATGCTAGAAGATCATGTGCCTGCGAGTGCTATTGTCATCACAAAGGATCGCCTGTTACAAATGAATTCGAGTGTAGAATCTCAATATACCCATCGCGAATTCCACGATGCGAAAACTATTTTCTTTTTTACTAACTTAAAACAAGGTAAACATAAAGTTTATTATTTCTTTCGTCCATCGATTGCTGGTACTTTTCATGCACTTCCAGCGATTGCTTCATTAATGTATTATCCTGAAATACGTGGTAACTCGACGGAAAAAATATTCACAATTAAATAGAGGAGAATGTTATGTACGGTCCAGCAATTGAATCTGCTGACGTATTAGAAAGTACAGCAAACGATATATACAATGCACGGTTATTTGGAAAAATACAAGCATTAGGAGGAATACAATACTTGTATGTGCTGGCTGTTTATCGTGCTGGAGAAACAGCTCCATGTACATTCATTACTTCAGAAGTAAATTCTATGGCCGATGCTTTTGGTGGAGGTTCACATTTTTTGTGTGCCTTTGCTGATGGTAGTCATTTAAATTTTGGTTCGAGCGATGAGTGGGCTGTCTTAGAAAAATTTAAAGAGAAAGCTTTCCAAATGGCAAAGGAATATGTAGAGAAGGGAAAATTCAATGATTAGAATGATAATCATCACGGTATTAGCACTATCGTGTGTGCTATATGCCTCAGAACAACAAGCAGCTCCTACTGTAACGATTAAAACTCCTAATGGAGGACAATCTAGCAAGCGCATGGTTGAAGTTAGCGGAACGATTAGTGACACAAACATCTCTCGCGCTTACATTGTTATCAATTCTTCTGCTAATTTGTTTGACGTTTCTGGAGGACAATTTAAGTACTCTGTTGTTTTAGCTCCAGGAGAAAATGTTATCCAAATTCTAGCGGAAAACGAAGGTGGTCTAGGACGCGATACTATTGTTATTCATTCCCAAGTGCCTAAACGCGATGTTAAAATTCTAATGACATGGGATACTGCAACAGACATTGATTTACACGTGATAGATCCTTCAGGAGAAGAAACATACTACTCTTCTAAAGAATCAAAAATAGGTGGTCAATTAGACCACGACGACACCAACGGTTTTGGTCCTGAGACCTTTATGCTTTCCAACGCAATTAATGGAAAATATATTGTAAAATCAAAATACTACGGTGGTAGCGATGGACAAACGCGTGTTAAGATTACCGTTGTGCTGTTTGAAGGGACTTCAAAAGAGTCGAGAATAGATTATTATCGCTTGTTGTCTAAAAAGAGTGAGTTTGTCGAGGTTTGTTCTTTTTCTGTACAGCAATAAATATTAAGACGAAGTCGCTACTTTGTTTTAGGACTTAGTTTAACACTATTTAGGGCGTGTCATCATTTAAAATATTGTGTGTTTTTTCGAGCCCGAGCCCGTTTGCGAAACTTTCACTAACAATTTATCAAAGAAGCAAAGTTTCTTTTTCCATCGCAAAAAACTAGTATTGAACCAATAAATCACTTTCTGTCGCTCTCAAAAAGTTTTCGGGCGCGGGCTCGCAAACGGGCTCGGGCTCAATACTACAGGCGTATCATTAAATGAATCCGTTATATTTTTATCTGTATTGAATGATGACACGCCCTAACAGATTTCTCAGAAGTGTTCTGAGAAATCTGTTAGATTACTCATTGGTAATGACAGTTCTCTATGAGTAGGTAAAAACTCGTTCACATTTATCATTTACAGACAAATTGTAGTTAAAGAGATAATTTGGGTTGCTTCGAAGGGAATAAGCTGCCGATTAAATCAAGAATTCTAAGTGAAGCTAACAATTGATACAGTTTACAACCTTCAACTTTGGAACAAAACAACCCGCCAAAATAAAGGAGATGTTAATGTCAGACCAAAAAATTTTTCCAGGCCCTTCAAGTCCTTGGTGGTGGCAAACAACTGCTCTTATAAGAAACTCTTATGGTCTTTTAGATAAATGTATAAATAAATACGGAACACCTTTTAGTATGAAAATAAATCCGCAAACGCAATTTGTTTTTTTCGATTCACCTGAAGCAGCACGTGATATTTTTACCGCAAATTACAAAGATGTTTTTGCTGGACCAATTAGCAAGCCATTAGAGCCACTCCTAGGTTCCAAATCATTACTTCTTATTGATCACGATGAGCATCTACGAATGCGGCGTTTTATGACACCTCCTTTTACTGGTAATGTAGTGCGTGATTACGGAGAAATTATTCGAGATATTACAGTTGTAAACACTGGTAGTTGGAAAAAAAATTCGCGAGTGGTAATACAAGACACAATGCAGACAATATCTTTAGAGGTTATTCTTCATGCGATTTTTGGATTAAAAGAAGGAAAGCGTTTTGAAAAATACAAACAACTTTTAGTGAGCTATCTCTCTATTTTTAACGGTAAAAATGCACTTTTCTTGTATATTCCCAAATTACGTAAGAAATTTTTTAGACCGTGGGCAAAATATTTGGGTGTGGTAAAAGAAGTGAATGAGTTGATTTATGAAGATATAAAGTCGCGGAGAAAAAATCCTCAGCAACATGACATATTTTCGCGCCTTCTTGCTATCTGCGATGATGATGGCAATGGAATTTCTGACCTGGAATTGCGCGATCAACTTTTGACTTTACTATTAGCTGGTCACGAAACAACTGCAGCATCTTTGTCATGGAGTTTGTACTGGATTCACAAAACCCCTCAAGTTCTGCGTAATCTATGCGATGAATTACAGCCATTTAAAAATGATTTCAATATTGATAACATTGTCAAATTACCTTTTCTAGATGCTGTATGCCGCGAAACTTTACGCCTATATCCAATTGTTCCAGCTATTGGCCGCTTATTACAACAACCACTAACAATTATGGGACACACACTTCCAGAAAAAACCGCTGCGATTTTAAGTATTTACCTTACACATCGTAATCCCGATTTGTATTCAGATCCACAATTGTTTTTCCCTCAGCGTTTTATCGAAAAACAATACAATTCTTACGAATTTGTTCCTTTTGGTGGTGGTGCGCGACGTTGTTTGGGAATGCATTTTGCTTTGTACGAAATGAAAATTGTAATAGCCCAAATAATATCAAATTTTCAGTTACAACTAGCTAATGACAAAACTGTTATTGCTGTACGTCGTGGAGTGACTTTTTTTCCAAGTGGCAAAGTTCCAATGATTGTAAAATAGCTTTTATTACGCTTTAATGCAACGGTAAATCCTACTATAAAGGTTTGGGCACACTCTTTATATACTTAGACACAACAAAGTAAAATAAGTTCCATTTTTGCTTTCTTATGTCTAAGATAATTTTCTGTTATGTTTTTAGCTAAACAAAAGACAACATTTGAACATTTTTGTCGCTATTTCCAGTAAAGCTTTGTAATACTACTTTATAACGTATATTTCGATCCCGCTTGTATCAATAGTGAACGCTGTGCTAAAAATTTCTACTCCGTTTAGTTCTCTGACCATGCCATTTACCTGGAAATCTAACTGACATTTCCCTGTTGTTGTCCAGAAATTATAAACACTAGAACGACTTCCTGATTTCATACTAAGTGGAATATGATAGTAACCTTCCGGTTGAAGTCTGACATGCTCTCCGTATATATACTGCGTAGTATGCATTTCTACTGTGTTTATAGATAAAAAACCTGCACCTTTACCTTTTATACTGTTGTAACCACTATCTTTTCCAATCTCAAATACAACTTGATGTTTGGAATTGTTCAAAAGAAATAGATCTATAATAATAATAGGTGGAGATTTGAGTTCACCTCTCACTCTTGGCGATTTTTTCTTCCATTGCTTCAATTTAGTTGAAAATTCGGCTGATGTCATTCCATCTAAATCAAGTTTATATGTATCTTGCTTTACAGCAAGTACGATATCAATAGCATTGAGTATCTCAAGCTCTTTTTCCGTAGCGATGACACCTCCACTGCCAGACAGACTTCTGATATAAAAAGCTGTTACTAGTAAATTTTGATATTGCTTTGTAATAGTCAACTTGCTGCGAATAGTTTTTGTTTCTTTGTGTGTTCTCACTGCGTATTGCAAAAGCATATCTTTAACATGTCCATTGATTTTTAATGCCGGTAATTTTTGCATATAGTTGTTTTGAGGAATTGTATATGTTTTTCCATTTGTTGTGAGTTTACCTACTACAACATAATTGTGTTTGGCTTTTAGCGATATTAAGGTTTGTTTTGTAGAAATTGTCATTTTTTTTTGCTTTTTTTGATCGTAGTGCGTTGTATCTACATCAGCTAAAACTATATCGATAACCATATTTTCAGTTTCGTACGAACCCTTAGATTCAACTGAAGCGTTGCAAATTACAGAATAAACAATAGCTGTTAAAATCATTATAATGTTGTTCATATTATCCCCTTTTTCATATAGATGATTTTTTGTAATCCAAAATTGTGTTAAAGCGAAAAACAGGGTTTTATTGTACAAAAACATTGTCATTAAAATTTCATGGCTTAGTCATTCTTCTGTAATTTTTTGAGCATGTTTTGGTGAATAATTTTGGGAGTGTTTTTTGAAGTAGGAAGATAAATAGGAGGAAGAGATGTTTTGAAATTTTATATTTTAAAATACAAAAGTGTGTTTGCAAATTCAAGCAAACACACTTTGAAGATTATACTACAAGTTAGAATTTAAAACCATTTTTTAGTAACGGTAATGTTCTGGCTTGTAAGGTCCTTCACTTGGAACATTTATGTAATCCGCTTGTTCCTTGCTAAGTTTTGTTAATTTACCACCTAGCTTTTCAACGTGTAAACGTGCCACTTCTTCGTCAAGTTCTTTTGACAAACGATATACACCTATTTCTTTATCTTCTTTCCATAGGTCTATTTGCGCAAGCACTTGGTTTGTAAAACTATTTGACATTACAAAACTTGGGTGTCCTGTTGCACATCCTAGGTTTACAAGACGTCCTTCAGCAAGAAGAAACATCGAATTTCCAGATGGAAAAGTGTACATGTCAACTTGTGGTTTTACATTTGTGTGTTTAACTCCAGGAAATTCAGCTAGCGCTTCTACTTGAATTTCATTATCAAAGTGACCAATATTACACACAATAGCTTGGTCTTTCATGCTTTTCATATGATCTATAGTAATAATATCTTTATTACCTGTTGTAGTCACATAAATATCAACGTGAGGAAGAGCATCTTCAACAGTAACAACTTTGTATCCAGCCATCATAGCTTGCAAAGCACATATAGGATCAATCTCGGTTACCCATACTTGTGCGCGGTGTGCTGACAAAGCTTCTGCACAACCTTTTCCAACATCACCATAACCACATACTAATGCTGTTTTACCTGCAATCATTACATCTGTTGCTCTTTTGATCGCATCAACTAAAGACTCACGACATCCATAAACGTTATCAAATTTCGACTTAGTAACTGAATCGTTTACGTTGATAGCCGGCAGTAACAACTCTTTGTTTTCTAGCATTTGGTATAAACGGTGAACACCTGTTGTTGTTTCTTCTGAAACACCTTTGCAGTCTTCTATCAGTTTATGGAAAAAGTTTGGATTCTTTGGAATAAACTCTTTAAGTAGGCTATTTACGATTTGTAGTTCTTTATTGTCTGTAGGAACATCAAGAATACTCATATCGTTTTCTGCTTGGTAACCACGGTGCATCATTAGTGTCGCATCGCCACCATCATCAACAATCAGATTTGGACCTTTGCTGTCAGGCCATACCAAAGCTCTAAGTGTAAACTGCCAGTACTCTTCTAATGTTTCACCCTTATAAGCGAAAACAGGTACACCACTTTTTGCAATTGCTGCTGCAGCATGATCTTGGGTTGAAAAAATATTACAACTTACCCAGCGAACATCTGCGCCAAGAGCTGTTAAAGTTTCAATAAGAACAGCTGTTTGAATAGTCATGTGTAAACTACCCATAATGCGAGCACCAGCAAGAGGTTTTTCTTCTCCGTATTTTTCACGGCAAGCCATTAAACCAGGCATTTCGTATTCTGCAATTTGAATTTCTTTACGTCCAAAATCTGCTAGAGATATATCTTTTACGAAATAATCTTCTGTTGTGGACATTGGTGTTGGTATCAACATTTTTTTCTCCGTTTTGAAGTTGTTTACGTTTATTTTTTATAAGTATAACTTCTCTTTTAGGAGATAGCTATCAACCTACAGTTGAATTTATTAGCGCGTTTGTTGTTTTCCCAAATCCACTCTTAGATAAAAAAGTTTTACAATACTTTTTAACCTTTTGGGATTATGCGCATCTCTATTAATAAGTAAGGAGTGGTTAAAAATAATATACCAGATTTTATATAGAAATCTTATTCATTAACTAGGTATTTTGAGCGCGCATAGCTGTAGTTCTGTAAGTGAAGAATAACGACGTAGATGGATAAAAGAGCATGTGAAATGGTAAATTATTTTCCGCCACTTCCCTAAGTTATATAAATCGCAAATTATGAGGAGAAGTACTATGAAAGTAATTATATTTTTTACATTAATTGTTTTTTGTATCGCAGATGAGTCTGTTGTTAAAGAAGATCCATTTTCATGGGATAAAGTCTATTTAAATATAGAAACAAGTGATTATCAAACATTTAAGTTATGGTTACAAAACGACAACACAACAGGTCAAACAGTAAAATACAAAACAGCAATCAAAGTAGAAAAAAAAATCATAAAAAATGGAAAAAAAAGCCGTGCCTTGAAACTACCTGCAAAGCAAGAAGTCTTTGTTGGTACTTACCGACTCAATTCGCAAATTTGTGGAAGAGTCTATGGTTACATCAGGATTAATAATAAAGTAATTATAAAGAGTGAAGAATTAAATACAATGTCTGTTCCATGGAATGATGAACAGTATAAACAAAATAGTCGTGAAGCAAAAAGAATTTGGGAAAGAAGGAAAAAAAATCGCAGAAATATCCCAAAACAGCGGTAGGTTTTGTGTAAATTATTGAAGATTATTGAGTAGGATAACAAACCTAGAATTATAATAATCCAAACTTAGTTTAGGATGGTCATTAATTAAGAAAAACCCCTGGCTTGCTACGCTTGTCTCTTCTTCCTCTAGGAAGAAGAGACAAGCGTTTACTTAGTAAAATAAAGCATCAAATTGATGCGTACCAAAAGTAAATAATTATTTACTTAGGAGAACATCGCATAAGAATTATATTCTTAATAAGGTAATACATACTCGTTTTAATCGCTTAGCTATGGCAAAACTGTTCGAAATTCTCTAACTGCTGTATATCTGACTTCTAGTATACCCTTGTTATTTTTTTAATACTAGATTTCTCTCATCGAGACAAGTCAAAAACTCAGTAAAATTAAAATTTTCAAAGAACAGTAAAGAAGCTATAAAAAATAAGGTTAAGAAGTAAATTTTAAAGGATCAAAAGACGTATTTTTATGAAAAGTAGTCCAAGCCCAAATAAGAATTTTACGAGCGCAAGCAATAAGAGCAAGCTTCTTGTGCTTGCCACGAGAAACAAGACGATTAAAAAAGGTGCGAAGAGGACCTTTTGTAGTTCCGTAAACAGCTCCGAGAGCTCCAAGATACAGCATTTTACGTAAAGAAGGATTACCTTTACGAGAAATAGCTTCGTGGCATTTAATGCTAGAACCACTAGATCGAGGAACTGGATCAAGACCAACATAAGAAGTAAGTTGCTTTGCAGAACCAAGACCTTGAGTAAGAGAAGTCCAACGATGAAACAGAACAAGAAAGTAAAGAGAATTTTTATCACCAACGCCAGGAGTTTTTTTGAGCTTTTTGACTTGTTCTTTTAAGTCAGTATGCTTCCCAATGTGGTTGTTGATGTCATTCTCAAGGCGTCTGATTTCATCTTGAATCCATTCAATAGATCTTTTGATACTAGCAAGGGCAGAACCTTCGAACTTTAGTTTGAGAAGTAAAGCATTAAGGCGATTTTTTTCACGTAAAAGCGATTGCTGTAACTCTTCTTTACGTTTGAGCATTTCGTCAAGTTGAGCAATGTGTTCTTCTTGAGGTTGCCACTGTGGTAAAGTGCCTTTTGCAATAGCAAAATTAGCAAGTAATCTTGCATCCATGCGATCTGTTTTGGCTCTTATGCCTTCTGATTCAGCCCACTTTCTTACTTTAAATGGGTTGACCATGTTTACAGTCCATTCGTGGTCGAGAGCAAATCTTGCTATTGGTTGCTCATATCCACCGCTTGGCTCTATTACTACTCGTATTTTTTCTAACTCATGTTTTTTTATTATGTTCTTTAACTGTTTTAATAACTTTTTATGACCTTTGTTTTCGTTGGAGAATGTTCCAAGATCTGTTGGCTTATCCTGACTTTTATTTATTATTGCGACATCCAATTTGTCTTGGCTTACATCTATTCCTACTGTGAGAACTGACATTTTTTATTCCTTATCTTATGAATGAAATACCTTTCTCACTGAGTGTTGTTCTCTGGGGACCCTTTGCTACCTGGTATACGAGCTCGGAGCTCTGATTTCTCTACGCTTTCCCAGAGATTTTTGACCTGTCTAACAACGGTTTTGAGAAACCTTTGGCGTTTATTTGTCCGGTCTACTCAAGAGAAGATTATTGATTCTGTCTAAATATCAAGTTTTGCCTTAGGGCGTGTGCGAATTTTATCTTCTCAAAGTAGATTAATTTTGTCAAGATTGATGATACCAGGGCGTGTCATCATTCAATACAGATAAAAATATAACGGATTCATTTAATGATACGCCAGTAGTATTGAGCCCGAGCCCGTTTGCGAGCCCGAGCTCGTTTGCGAGCCCGCGCCCGAAAACTTTTTGAGAGCGACAGAAAGTGATTTATTGGTTCAATACTAGTTTTTTGCGATGGAAAAAGAAACTTTGCTTCTGATAAATTGTTAGTGAAAGTTTCGGAAACGGGCTCGAAAAAACACACAATATTTTGAATGATGACACGCCCTAAGATGTCCTAAAATAATTATTCTTCTTGGCCATACACTTTTTTACTGGCATTTTTTTGTCTGATAAATATTCCTAGTCCTAAGAAACACAACAAAATGTAAGCTGATGGTTCAGGTACTGCTGCGTCTAAAGTAACTAACGCTCCGACGGTTCCGTTTATAGTTGCATCAATGGTTAAGCCTCCATTGAATGTCATTGTTCCTGCTGTCAATATCAGTCCATCCTGGTCTACGGTATAACTATTTCCATTGCGAGCGAAATGCTCCCTTAGTGTATCTCCATCTTGTGCGTTGATTATCTCATTATTGTCCAGTCCTAAAAATCGAAAGACGGCAGGATCATTTAAAGCGTTGAATAATCCTGCCGTATCCACGCGAAATCCATCTTGAAAACTTCCTGCATCGGCTAAGAATACTGTGCCTCCTATTGTCACGGATAAGCTAATAAAGTCTCCGCTATTTCCTCCGGTTAGAATTTGTCCACCCGAAAATGTTAATCCATCACTTATCTCAATTTCAACCTGATCGATACTTAAACCTGTTTGATCAACCCCGTTAATTATTCCTGACTCTACTATCCCATCTACATATGTAAATGTCAATATTTCCGCATTAGTAGGGAGAGTAATAAGAAAACATACAATTAAAAAAATAACTTTGTTCATATTTTGTACCTTTCTGTTCAAACGATAACTAAAAAATTTAAAGGTACTTACCTTCTATTTTTTTATTACACATTATTTAATTAGGATGTGTCATCAATTAAGAAAAATTCTTATATTCTGTCAAAGTTTGAAATTCTAAAGTTAAGAATTTTTTTGTATGATGTCCTCCTGAGTAAACGCTTGTACTCTCAGCTCTTGGAGAGTTGAGGATACAAGCGTAGCAAACGAAGTATGCCGCCATCTAGCCAATCTCAAAAAAATTTTCTCAAAATTTAACCTTTATTTATGCAGCTTCCGAATGACTTTTTTTCTCATTTTTGATTCTTCTACATTTAACGTTAAATCGCGCAATAAATTTGCGATTCTTTGACGATTTTCTCTAGAAAGAGCCATTATTTTGTATTTATCTTGGCTATCTTTTAATAGACGTACAATGCGGCGTAAAGCATTTCTTGGACTATTTCTTGCTAGCTGCAACAAATGTTCTTCTAAACGACCAATATCAATTTTTGCTAAGTCGCGAAAATCAAATGCTTTTCTTGCGGTCAAATCACTATAGTAGTATCCGCATACAACACGCATAGATTGTAAATTTTGCGGGGCAAAAAAATCATAGTTAATCAAATTGAACCCTTCTCCTTCACCAATATGATGTTTCTCTAATTGTTTTCCATCAATAAAAACTTCTAACGGGAATTTAATATTGTCCCGTATCATATTGGTATATGCTTTACCAATTCTCATTTGGTATTTTTTATACGCTACTAAACTAACGTTGATAACAAATGGCCCTTCTCCAGGTTGAATTAAAATGGTGCGATTAATAGTTTGAAATTTCTCAAATTTTGCAATTAATCCATATTTAATTCCTGGACTGAATTTTGCTTGAGGCGTCGCTGTTTCACCATTGATGATAACTTCTTCTGCTGTCACCAATTGTTTTGTTCTTGGATCAAGTATACTAAATGATAGTGGCCTTGGTTTTGCATATAAAGTTTCACGTATCCAGTACGGTTCTTCGCTTGGACTAATGTGAATCGTTTTTTTATTCTCTCTAAACTCATAGCCAGGCTGATCAATCTCTAAAATTTGAGAATTCGGTTTGATTCGATTGCCATGTTCAACACTACGCCCAATTTTTGTGCTGTCAACGAATGTAACTTTATAATCGCCAATGGATTTTTGTTCATCACTTGGAGCAACATCGTATTTTAGATCTACGAGGATTTGCACATGTTTAGCTAATAATTCCATGGAAAGTACATAAGGTCCGACCTCTGGTTGAACAACTATACGCCCTTCATGTAGAAGATAAGCTTCCTTTTCAACTTGAACTTTATATTCTCCAGGAGAAATCATATCACCTTCTTTTACTTGGTGAAACTCTGGATCATCAAGGCTACGCAAGCTAATTCTATGTGGACCTAATTTTTCTGTTGGTTTCACATCGTAAGCTAAATCAACAGAGAGGCGGCGGCGATTAGGATTTAAATGACGTTCCAGTTGAAAGACACCTTCACCAGGTTCTACTTCTATTTTTTCGCGTATTTCAGCGTAGCCTGGATGAAAAATTACCATTTCATAGAATCCTGGTTTGAAACTTTCTTCAGGCACGATATCTCGTTCAGCAAGTGTTAACAATTCTGGCTCAAATATTTCATCTTGCGGAACAAAATCGCTTGTTACCTTTACATTTATTTGGCGAGGTTTTGTTGTCATTGTCTTTTTTACTACAAAAGCGGAAACACCTGCTTTTATCGTAATATCGAAAGAAAGGGGTTCATAGCCTCTTTTTCTTAAAATAACCGAATGATCTCCTGCCTCAAGAACATTTGTTAAATCAAAGACTTCTCCATTTACAATAACTTCATCTAAATCAACAAGAACACCCGGGCGATATTCACCATCTATCTGTAAGCTTAAATGACGAGCACGTGGAGACATAGACACATCTAACGTATAAATGTCCTCTGATGGTTCAATTTTCACCATTTTCGTGATACCATCATAACCTTTCTTTTCGATTTGAACATAGTATTCGCCTGGCTTTACTTCTTCACCTTCTCGTATTTCTACGACATTAAAAAGCACTTTATCTGGAGCTATCTTAATCTCTGGATTTAGGGAATTGCTAATGTTAAAAGCTAATTTTCGTTTTTTAGAAACGAGATTATGTTTAATTGTGTAGCCATACTGACTTGGAGTTATTGATACACGAGAAGTTGACTGTTCATAGCCTGGGACATAGATCACTAAATTATGACCACCTGGACGTACTTTACTAGTACCTGGTATGATATCGACCCCATTTAATGTTAACTGCTGTGGAGAGAGTAGTTTGTCATTATAATCTCCCTTTATCTCCGTTAATATTAAACGTTTAGATGAATTTGGAAATCTCTTAATGACATAATCGTTGACACCAGGCTCAATATTGATGTCTTCACTTAGTGTTCCATAACCTTCTGCTTCTATAATCAAATGATAATTTTTTGGTTTAAAAATAGCTGTTCCTGTTACCTTCGAATCATCTAATGTGACGAGATCAGGGATAATGACCTTTCCATTTTCATTATCCACCAGTGTTACTTTTACAACACGTGGTATGGAAACTAACTGTTTTTCAACAATAAAACTAGTGGTACCTGCTAAAATCTTAATTTCGTCGCTAATAGAATGGAAACCAGGCTTATGAATCGTCAAAGAATGTACACCTGGTTTTATTTTTGTAATATTTTTAACCGGAACCCCATCAACGAGAATTTCGCACTCTTGTAAATTTGTCGCGGCGTCATAATCTGAGGTAATGCGAAAGACCACTTGTCTCGGCAAAGCAATGAGTTTTTGGCTTATCAGAAAAGGGGTTTCAGCTGGATGGATTGTAATTGTTTCTGATAATGGTTTATAACCATCAGCATAGATTTCTAACTGGTAGTTTTCAGGAGCAATCAAATCATTACTTTTGACTATGCTATCAAATGCAATTGTTTTACCTTTTAATCTTATTTTTTGCAAAAAATTCGAGGTTTCAGAGATAACATCGTATTCCAAATCAAACATCAAAGCGCGCTTTTTTGCTTTCATTGTTCTTGTAATGTAAAAAGGTTTTTCTGAAACTTTTACATCCACTGTTTCGCGAATACTTTCATATCCTGTTTTTGCTATAACTAACTCATGCTTTCCAAGTTTAACTTCTGTCGCTTCTTGTAATGTCTCGGTACTAAGAGTCTTGATATCCAGTGGTTCTAAATCGATACCTTTTGGAAATTCAGCTGTTACACTAAGAATAACGCGGCGTTTTTTGGGTTTTAAAGTCGCATTGAAAACATAAGGCTCATTAGCTGGAGGTATTGCACTTTTGAATGTATGTGTCACAAAACCTTTACACTCTACGCGAAAATCATATAGTTTTCGAGGAACAACGGAACTACCATTACGAACTTCAATGTCACCGATGGTGACTTTTACATCTTTCGCTTCTCCGGTAACGCCAAAAATCTTAAATTGAACCTCACGAGGTTTTGCATTAAATTGCCCTTTGATCGTAAATACTTTGTTGCTGGGGGTAACATTAATAATTTTCTCGATCGGATAATACCCAGCCTTATTTAAAACCAACGTATATTCCCCTGGCTTTATTTTATAGCCCTCTTCTGCATTTTGACGATCAATGAGCATTGAATCTGGCTTTATCTTGTTATCTTCATAATCACTTGTTACATCAATAATTGATGTGCGGCGCATAGAAACCATTTCTTTTTTGATAACATAGTGCTTATCGTCTGGAAAGATAATTAACTCTTGCTCTATAGGTTTATATCCAACCTTATAAATTCGTAGAAAATAACGCCCGGGCTTGTATTCTTTAAAAGGCGCTTTTGTTGCTATATCAACGCTTTCTTGCTCTGTTCCATCAAGGATACGCGACAAAGAAATCACATCTGGAGTAATAGTCCGCAAAGTATTATCGGCTGATATATTTGCAATAACTTGCCGTGGAAGAGCTTCCAAAAAACAACGTACTTCTGTTTCTAATTTTCGCGTCGACAGTGATTTCTCTAAATTTTCAATTGGCTTGTAGCCTTTTTTGCGAATATTAACATGAACATCCATTTCATCAGGACTAGGAATAGGGGAAACATCAAAATCAGAAGATATTTTCCACAAAGTATATCTATTCCTTGATGACATATGAACATGTAATACATAAGGCTCGCTACTTGGCTTTATAAATATTTCCTTGGTAAATTTTTGATAACCTGCTTTTTCCACAACTATATTAAAGTGACCTATAACAGCTGTTTCTTCCGTAATATCGATTTTTTCCGCATTCTCCAAGGGAAGTAAATATTTCTTATCAGGGTTTAAATCGCCTGGAGGCATAACATCATAGTCTATTTGCAAGAGAACCTTACGAGGAATAGCAACCATTTCTATATAGTGCCTGTCTTCAGCTTCTCCAGGAACCACGGTAATATTTTTTTGAATTTTTTCATAGCCACTGCGGTTAATTTTTAAAGTGTAGTGACCTGGAAGAAGAACATTTTGATAGTCAATTCGTTCATTATTTTGTAAAAGAACAATATCTTGCCCTTTTAACAAAACGTTTTCTCCTCCCTCTGAAGCATCCGTAGCAAGGAACTGTACCACTCTAAATTTATGTTGTAAAGTGATTCCTTTTGCCACTATTCCATTGTCATTTACGTCTATTTTAGTTTCGAGAGTTTCATATCCTTTTTTACTGATACTCACAATATAGCTACCACTAGCAATCAATCTATTTTTAATAGATTTGTTGGTATCTACAACAACAATATCATCGGCCTCTATTGTCTTTTCAGTAAACAAAGGATCGCTTATTTTAAGAGACAAACGATGCTTAGAAACAGTAGCTTTTTTTGAATCATCATACTCTTTAACTATTTTTCTCAACTCACTTAGTTGTTTTTCGTAATCGATAATTATCTTCTTTTGCGTCGCTATCGTTTCCTTTTGCTTCTCGAGTATTTTCCCGCGGTTTTGATTATAAGAATCTTTTTGCGCTTCATTTTTATATGGCAAAGTGAGGAAAGATAAATTTTTAACTCTGCCAAAAGAAAGATTTTGTTTCTCTAACAAACTAGAATGATTTATCGTAATTTCAACATCGCCAATAATATCACTTTTTTTCAAATCCTTGTCAGTAACTTCAAATTTAATCTTCTGACCATGTGAAATCGAAATTTCAGTGACCACTGTTTCTCTTACTTGATACATATTTTGAAACTTTGGGCTATTGTACAACTTAAGCCATTTGCTGTTTTGCCAGATATAGATAGACAAAATAATGTCTGGTTTTCCGTAAAAGCTATCCCAATGCTTTCCTTTGCTATTTTTTTTCTCCACTGTTATATCGGAGATGTAAACATAATGTTCACAAAATGCATTATTTGAAAACAATAATATTGCAAGAATTACAAAAATATATTTATACATACCTATACCTTCAACACTGTAAGAGTAATATTTTTAAACTAGTACGCTGTAACACCGATTTTAAGCTAAATAACTTGGTCTTTTGGTTTTAAACTTCGTTGCACCTCAGGTACAGAACTACGGCTTTGTGTTTCGTCGCGCCTTGTTAAAAACGCAAAATACACTGCGTTACCTATGCTAAAATAGATGTTACAGTCCACTAGAGGCCAAATCTTTAGCCGAATATTTATAACAATGACGGCTATAACAGTTTATACTGCTTATAAAATAAAGAATTTAAATGAAAGTGTGTTTTTTTCTAGTCGATAACACGCTTAATAAGAAAATATAAAAAATATTTCGAAACGCCTACCAAGCCTAAGGAAAAGTAGAAAAAAATCAAGAGAAAATTAGCAAAACGTTGGTTTTATATACTTCTTTTCAAACAAGAACATCACCGTTTTAGTCTTGATTTACAACTAACTATGAAATATAGAAAATACAGTTGTATGAAGTTCTTCATCCATTACACCAATCGTTCTTCCTAGGGAGATATATCAACAAGTTATAAAAATGTTATTTTAATGCGTAGCGTCTCGTTAACAATCTAGCAAACATATTTGCATCTATATCCGAAGAAATGAATACAAAGTAGGCTTTCATTGTCTGAGCAGTATATACTTCAAATAAGCGAAATTGGTATACAACTCAAAGATAGCATTCTAATGCTTTAGTTTACTACTTATTCACAACAAGTGAGCGGTAAAAAAAAATTTCGAAAGGTAATAATTCAATGTACAAATATTTTCTAATACCTTTACTACTGATAAGCCTCTTTAGTTTTGAACTTCAAGCAGATGAAAAAAATAATTTATCGCGTCGCGTAGAAGCGAAAATATTCGCATCTTTTCCTAAGATGGAAATATCACCACAAATATGTACTTTAAATGGTATTGATATCAAAAACCGAAAAAACATTAAGCCTGGTGAATATAAACTAAGAATTAAGCACGCAGGCAATATTTCAATAACAACAACTATTGAAATATTGCCTTCAAACCAACCATATATAATTTCTCACATATTAAATCCAAAAGATGTGAAATTTAAACTCGAAATTACTTACGATATAGAACCAGAAAACAAAAAACAATCATATATATGCCGCGTAAAAAACGAGACATCTTCTGGTATAAAAGTAGTTGATGGTCAAAAAATAAAGCTAGAGAGTTATCTATTTGAGGTTTTTCAATCTGGTTATCAAGTTGCAACTAAACGCGTTGTTATTATGCCCAGTGAAAATCCGTACGTATTAAAATGTCACTAAATCTGTGGAATTAATTGGACAAAAGTCATTTTTCTTTGCCGCTTTTTTATTTTGAAGCGTTTTACAAAGTAAAAGCATCTTTGATGCTTTAAAAAACCTCATAAATAAAAGACTTTATATAAATATAAAAAACATGTCTTATTTACTCCCTTATTTAGACAAAACTGAAAGGACAAAATGCTACTACGAAAAATTATATTTGCGGTACTGATGTTGTTGATTTGTGCTGAAGCATTATATTTGTATCAACAACAAGCAACCCTACAGTCACTCGAAAAACAAAAAATACAACAATCAAAATGAGGGAGGAGGTTTTGGAAACCAAAAAGAAAAAACTATTCTATGATGTTACTATCAGCATAGGTTTGATTTTTTATATTTGTTTAACAACGTTAATATTCATCAATCATAAGAGAATTGTGCAGTTGAGAAAGCAAATAGAAAACGTAGATAATTCTTCAAAAAATATAGCACCTAGAAAACAGAAAAATATATCCTCACAGAAAAAACAACAGCATTTGCAAAAAAATATCAAAAATAGCGATGTTGTAGGGCATTTAAAACTAGGTGTAGATTTTATGGGCAAAGTGGGCAGTGAGAAAGAAGCGATTAAACACTTTAAAAAAGTATTGCAAGCTGATCCAGACAACAAGAATAAAAAAACATCGAGCAGTGGCTCATTACTTTGAAAAAGCGTAACAAAAAAAATCAATCGCAGCTCGCGAAAAATTTACAAAACCTAACCAAGTTTATAAAAGAAAATCCTCAACATTATTCTGTAGGTTTAAAGAAAAAGCAGATAGAAATAATAAAAACGCAATTAGAGGAACAATAGTGAATAAATATTTAGCATTATTTTGAGCAATGTTGCTTTTTATAGTACCAACATTTGCACAAAAAGAGTGGAAAGGTGAAACCCAAGACTTTGCCACCCCAGATATCCAGAAAAAGCAAGTGTTCTTTACCGGAGACAACACTACAGTAGCCACAGTAGAACAAAGTGGTAGTGCTGGTTTCGTAATCTTCGATGGAACAAATTTCGGTAACTTTAACTTTTTGTCACCGATAACAGACGCTAAAGTATTCTCCAAAAAAAGTAGCTCAGGAGAAATAACCGCAATAGTGCAAGGTGGTAACATAACCTCACTATTTCAATTTGAAAATGGTAACTTTGTTTCCCAAGGTAATATTCCAGTAATGAGTGGAGACATAGAAGTAAAGAATATTGAAATAACAAGCACTGGTAACGGTGTTGTTATATACAAAAAATTCGATACAAACTCAGGGAAAGATCAGCTATTTGCCGCATCTGGCCCAATTGATGATTCTGCAAATTGGCAAGAATCGTCTCCTATCGGAGATGCGAGCCTTGACCTGCTTTCCTCTTTCAATGTTAATTTAGAAACAAATGGCGATGGATCTATTGCCGCTGTATTTAAACAAAAAGACTCCGGTGGCAATGATCGCTTACAAGGGCAAGTGTCTTTTGACGGAGGAGTCACTTGGATTGGTGGACCTGTTGATGTAGGTGTAGGATCTGTATTAACATACCGTTTATCGCAAGATGGAAAAGCCATTATTTTTGGGCAACAAGGAACAGATGGGAGTCTGACACCAGTTCCTTAATGTGGTATACTGTGACTCTAGCAGTCTCTATACAATTGATGCAGAAAGTTTGGCGAAATATCAATTAAAGTGTTGATTATGATATTAAAAATTTAAACTTAAACTTAAGTATTTATGTTAAAAAGGGATATGGCATGGAATCTATTTCTATTATACTTTTAATTTGTATTTGTTCCCTTTTGTCTGCAACTTCATGTGACAAAGATACTAATAAAAAAGGTATGCAAATGAAACAATCATCAGAAGTAATAAATGAGGCCTTTACCCTAACTAAGCAAGGAAAATATTCCCAGGCTATTATTATTTTGAAAAATCAACTGAAAAAAGAAAGTGATAATTTAAAAAAAATAAAACTTTGTTTTTTTATTGGTGATATACATGGAGAAATGGAACAAGAAGATAAAGCCATAAGCTACTACCGAAGAGTTCTCCAAATAGACCCTAAAAATGCATTGGCTTATTTTGAGATAGGACAACTCTTTAAACGAATAGGTTCTTTGGAAAAAGCGATAGATGCTTTTAAGAAAAGTTATGAGTTAGGTTACAATAAGCATGACGAAGTATTAGCAAATATTGCTTTTTGTTATAAAGCCCTTGCTGATACTAATAGACAAGATCCTGAGAAATGTGAAAGGTATGCAAATTTAGCACTAAAAGGCTATATGGAGGTACTGAAGATAAATGAAAACAATAAATCTGTATTGATGAATTCGTCTGATTTGCTGTTTAATTTTGGTAACTATGATAAAGCATTAGAGGGTTACACTAAACTGTCTAAATTGATGCCTAAAAACCCAATGCTTTTTACACGAATGGGTCATACTTTACATGTTCTTGGAAAAAACAAAGAAGCTGTTAAAACTTTGAAACATGCAATAAATCTACTTCCTGAGCTAATAAAAGATATAGAGGAATCAACAGAAGCAACAAAACATGATTTGTCATATGCAAAAGCAATGTTTATCACAGGTAAAGTTAGCGCAAATTTATATCTTGCTGAAACTTTTCGAGCAATGGGAGAATTAGAAAATGCAAGAAAAAGGTACCACACAGTTGTTAGTTTAGCAAAACAACATGGAAATGATTTTGCTCAAATGGAAGCATGGAAAAACAGGGCATTAGATATTTTAAAGGAACTGGAAAATAAGTGATTCTCATAATAATGTGCAGATAATGTGCAGAGTGACTGACTGATAATAATGTACAGAGTGATTGACTACTGACTATAGTCTGAAACTGGATCTAAGTTTATCGATAGTCGCTGGAAATATCATGATGGCTTTATACACTTATGTAATAACCCCGATTTACCCGATTTTATTGAATCAACAGTTGAGTATGATATACTTAATAATCCGATCAAAGTAACACAGCGTGTTGACAACAACAAGATTCTCACCACGGAAATGCGTTACGATGAAAACGAAAATTTGGTAGAAGTAAAAAGTCCTCTAGCAGTATCAGGAGCAGATGCAAATAATATTACTCGTACGCTCTACGATGAACGCGATTTAGTCATTGCTACCATATCATCGCCTGGAGCAGCGATAGAGAGCAAATCAACAACAGAAATTGACGCAAATGGTAATGTACTGCAAGTTGCTGATGCTGAAGATACAGATGGAGATGGTGAACGCGAAAAAACGCTTTTCAAATACGATAGATTTGATCGTTTAGTAGAAACAACAACATCTACAGGAGAAGTTGTTCAACAAAAATATGATCCAGCATCTAATGTAATTGAATCATCTATATTTGGAACTGTTAGTGGTCTTAGCCGCACAGCTAATTCTACAACTGGTAACACTCTTTTAAGTCGTACACACGCATTTTACGACGAGCTTTCGCGTGTATTTAAACAGGAAGCGGAATTGTTTGTCTCGACAGGAATCACAACCGTAAGACCTGTAGTATTAAATGGAACAGATGGGAGTCTGACACGAATGTCATTCTTTTGTATACAATCGAAAAAATTTATCCGGTGATTGGAAAGTTAGATTTTTTTTCAATGAAGATGGTGGTTTTAGAAATAAAACATGCTCTGAAAAATTCACAGTGACAGATGAAACCCCTTCCAGTCTGACTTTTGAACAAAGTGAGTTAGAAGACTTTATAGTTTTTGGTGCTGGAAAAGAAACATCATTATTTGGCTTTACTACATTAGGCTTAACAGATGGAGGAGGAGGTGGAAGTAGCTTTGAAAGTTCTGCCCTAAATCCTGGTATTAAAAAATCCAATATCAAAAAATTTCGAAATTATAAAACGGAAAAATTTGCTAAGCGCGATAACTTAAACAAATCACAAGGAACAAGTCGTTTTCATATTTCTAAAAGCGCTGCTAGCCCTATACCCGAAGAATCGCTCCCTTTGAAATTTGTAGGAAGTTTCGACAATCCAATATGGGGATCTGTTTTTTTTGGCGATGATTTGGATATTACTTTCTTTGTAGAAGATGGTAAAGTTATTGTTAGAGGAGAACTTTTTGGTTTTCTTCCTTTTGCTCCAGTATTCTTCGAAGCAGAAGTTCAAATCCAAGGCGGTAGCGATGCAACAATAGAAGAAAACGATTGTTCTCTCGTCAACAGAGAATTGGCGTATAACTTTCTATCTATAAGTGCAAACAAAATACAAAATTTAATAAACAGCACAGCTGGTTCACCAGGAAACACCTCATGCGATTCAGGTTGCTCTAACTCTCCAGGTATTTCTAAATGTCCTTCACCAGCAGGAGCACAACTTGGTGACCCTGTAGCACTCAACAATTTAGAGATGATATGTTCAAATATCGATTTACAAATAGCTGGACGTGGTATTGATTATCGTTTTGAAAGATACTATAAATCACGCGTAAATTTTAACGGCCCAATCGGACAAAATTGGGATCACAATTACAATATGCGTCTTATTCAAAATCCAGGAATAGCAACAGAAGTTATTCTCTACCATCGTATGCGTGGTGACATTTATACAGTTCTTTCTGACGGTAGTATTCTTTCACCAGAAACACATTTTAATAAAATAGTAAAGGACGACGCTGGCTTTTTCTTTTTGCGAGAACCAAATGGAACCATTTATAAATTTTTTCCATTTGATGATCCACAAAAGCGCGCTGGAAAACTAGCATCGATCACAACTCGCTGTGGCAACGCTTTGACCATGACTTATAACGACAAAGGTCTCTTAGATACGGTTTTCGATTCTTTATCAAGACCTATCAAACACGAATATGATGAGAATAACAGGCTTGTCAAAATCACAGATTTTATATCGCGCGAAGTTGTTTATTCATACAATAATCTAGGGCAGCTTATTTCAGTACGTTCTCCTGTAGTAGAAAACACGTCGAATGGCAACGATTTTCCAGATGGAAAACTTTACAAATATGTCTATTCATCAGGTTTTGATAACGAGGCCTTAAACCATAATTTATTGGAAATCATCGAACCTAACGAAACTGCCACAAACAATGAGGCAAGTGTCACAAATTTTTATGATGCAGACGATAGACTTTTTAAACAAGATTGGTCAGGAACAAATATCTCAGGCGTTGAAGCAGGAGGAACGGTTTTTTTCTCTAGAGAAGAAATAAACATTGAGGAAGCCCCTGATGACCTTGATTTACCAAGAGAAGTTGTAACAGTTACCGATAGGCGTGGAAATGTTACTATTCTTAGTTACAACATAAATAAAAATCTAATAAAAAAAGAAGTCAAAACAAGAGGGCTACGCGAAAACGATCCGGTCTCTTTCATAACAACAATGAAGTATAACGAAGCAGGCTTACAAACAGAAGTCATCGCACCATTACAAAACAGAGTAGTTACTGAGTACGATGAAAATAACAACAATGTATTTCAGCGCGGCAATCCAATTCGCGCCACTGTTTTTCCTGATGCAGTACGCGGAGCAGACCAAGATTTTCTAAAAGTTGAAATGGAGTATGAACCTGTATTCAACCAGCTGATTAGCTACACAGAACAACGCGAATTAACAGAAAATTTTGAACCGCAAAACGGTGGCCCTATAACAGAAGGAAGATATACATCGGAGTATATTCCTGACTATTTTGAAGGAAACCTTGATACCGTAGGATGCAGTTGTGGTTTTACACTAAGAGAATTAATTGAAAAATACAACATAGATATATCTTCGGTTGAAAACAAACTAGAACAAGGTGATTTAAACGAAGACTCGACGTTCAGTATTTGTGGGAATATGATTTTAGTTAAAGCTCCACTAGTAAATTTACGAAATGCAAGCCCTCAAGCTGCAGTTGAAGGAAGTACTGTTCAAAAAATAGAAACAAGAGTTTCTTATTCTCGTTACGGACAAATACTAAAAGCAGAAACAGCAGAAGGTGAAGTCACCGAGTATTTTTACTATCCTGAAAATGATCCTGATGGTGATGGCCTAAACGTACTAGACGGTCAAAACCATTTAGGAGAAGAATTTGATCCACAAGCAGGTTATCTAAAACAAGTGATTGTGGATAATGTTCATACCACAAGATACCGCGGTAATGCAGCACCAACGAAGCTTTCATCGACATTTGGGTATGATCGTGTTGGAAATACCATATTCGTAGTAAATCCAAGAGGTATACGCTCAGAATTTACTTATAACTCGCTCAATCAAATAGTAGAAACAAAATCAGCAGCTAATGTTAGTCAAGCAGCGGAAGATAATTTAACAGCTTTTGCTTACAAAACACGCTTGTTTTATGACAATAATAACAATGTTGTGCGTAGCGAAGTAGAATATCGCGATGGTAATAACCCCGATTTACCCGATTTTATTGAATCAACAGTTGAGTACGATATACTCAATAATCCGATCAAAGTAACACAGCGTGTTGACAACAACAAGATTCTCACCACGGAAATGCGTTACGATGAAAACGAAAATTTAATAGAAGTAAAAAGTCCTCTAGCAGTATCAGGAGCAGATGCAAATAATATTACTCGTACGCTCTACGATGAACGCGATTTAGTCATTGCTACCATATCATCGCCTGGAGCAGCGATAGAGAGCAAATCAACAACAGAAATTGACGCAAATGGCAATGTACTACAAGTTGCTGATGCTGAAGATACAGATGGAGATGGTGAACGCGAAAAAACACTTTTCAAATACGATGGATTTGATCGTTTAGTAGAAACAACAACATCTACAGGAGAAGTTGTTCAACAAAAATATGATCCAGCATCTAATGTAATTGAATCATCTATATTTGGAACTGTTAGTGGTCTTAGCCGCACAGCTAATTCTACAACTGGTAACACTCTTTTAAGTCGTACACACGCATTTTACGACGAGCTTTCGCGTGTATTTAAACAGGAAGCGGAATTGTTTGTCTCGACAGGAATCACAACCGTAAGACCTGTAGTATTAAATGACGATGATCTCTCCCCTGGTGACGGTCGCGTAACAAGCTTCGTAGAATATGACCGTAACTCGCGCACCACTTTTACTATTTCAGCAAGCCCAAATGGCGAAGAGATTAGTAGTGTAGAATATGATGGTGCCAGCCGAGTTATCCGCGCTGTAGACGCAGAAAATAACGAAGTTTCGAGCGTTTATGATAACAACAGCAATGTAATATCAATTACTTCAATAGAGAGGAATTCCTCTGGTCGCATAGATGAAGAATCGTTTACCAGTACAACTGTTTACGATGCCCTTGATCGCCCAATACTAGCCACTGATAATATCGGACAAACAAGTTATATTTTTTATGATAGCCGTAATTTAACTATAAGAACTGCGGACGCTCAAGGTCCTGAAAATAGTGGAACAAATGATCTTGGTAATATAAGTGAGATTATCCATGATGGTTTAGGGCGAGTAATTCAAACCACCCAAGAAATCACTGTTGACGGCGATGGTGGTAGTCCTCTAGACTTGTCAAATCCAAGTAACAATGACGGTAAAATTACCGAAACAAATATTTGGGATGATAACTCGCGTTTAACTTCTGTACAAGACGACAATGGAAATACCACTACTTACGAGTACGATTCCCTAAATCGTTTAATAAGAACAATCTTTGCCGATGGCAAATTTACCCAAACTAAATATGCAAAAGATCACAACGTTCTCGAATACATAGACAACAATGGATCTGTTTGTACCTATATTTATGACGGTAGTAATCGCATAATTCAAAAAAATATTGCGAGATCTACAACAAATAATATAGCAGGAACAACTCAGCAAACTTTTGAATACGACGGTTTGTCGCGCTTAATCAAGGCAATAGATAACAATGATCCTAACAATGCTGAAGATGATAGTATTGTTGAAAGACGTTATGATTCGTTAAGTCGCATGCTGGAAGAAAAGCAAAACGGACACGTAGTTTCAATGAACTGGCGCGAAGAAGGTGATCTAGCGGAGTGCATTTATCCAAACAATCGTAAAATCACTTACAGTTATGACAAAATAGATCGCGTAAAAAATATTTCTGACGCGAATGATACAACACCTATCGCAGCGTATGATTATATTGGAAGCCGCGTAATTGAGCGTGTTTATAAAAATGGTACAAAGCTGACCATGTTAAACGACTCAGGCAATGAAAACGTTGGCTATGATAATCTCCCGCGCTTAACTCAGTTACGTCACATAGGTGCAAATAATGAGTTAATTCAAGGTTATAAATATAATTACAATCGCGTAAATTTCAAAACGCAAAAACAAAACCTACGTTTTGCAAATCTAAGTGAAAAATATCAACTAGATTCCTTGTACCGCGTAGTAGACTTTAAGCGCGGAGAAATTACCAACAACGATATTACAACATCAACTCAAAGTCAAAGTTGGCAACTAGACGGAGTTGGAAACTGGGCAAACACCACAATTGATGGTGAGGTTCAAACGCAAACCATTAATGAAATGAATGAATACGGCTTAATTGCGGGTAACTTACAAGTTTTTGACGACAACGGGAATCTAACCGACGACAGTGAAAAACTATTCACCTACGACGCCCTAAACCGTATAACTCAAATCACAAATAAAGCTGACAATGAACTAATCGCCACCTACAAATACGACTTTGCCAACAGACGCATCCAAAAAGAATTCACCCGCACCACCGAAACAGAAGGTAGTGGCGGCGGACAACAATACACAGCAGATGCCGACACCGTAGCTCTATATCACTACAATGAAACCTCTGGCAAGGTCCTAGACAGCTCAGGTAATAATAACCACGCACGCGCACCAAGATTCAAGAGAAAACGCAGCGTAGATGGCCTCTTTGGTACCAAAGCCGTGAAACTAAAAGGCGCACCAATTCACGTAAAGCCGTCAACTAGCCTAAACACTATTAAAGACAAACTAACCCTAGAAACCTTCGTCTATATAGACGAAAATAAATGGCGCTTTTGTAAAACTGGTTCGCTAATACACCGCTTAGGAGGCTACCGTCTATCCGTAGATCGCAAAACCAAAAAAGCATGCTTTTCTCTAGTGACGAAGCAACAACAGAAAAAAAATAAACACCGTCGTTATCGCCGCAGAGGTCATAATAAACATAGAGGCTTCAAAAAAGCCTTTGGCAATATCTGTAGTGACAACGCGCTTCCACTAAACGAGTGGGTACACATCGCCGCCGTTTACGACGGTGAGAATATGACGCTCTATATCAATTGTGAAAAGCAAAGCCAAGAAAAGCAAATAACCGGAAATGTACATCCGTGTTCTACGCCGCTGTTCTTAGGTGGACTTGGCTTTTTTGGACAGCTAGAAGAAACACGCATCTCTAAAGTAGCACGCAGTGAATTCAACTGCGATCCAAACAGCGGAGGTGAACCTGAAACGGAATTAACTCAGATTCGGCGCAAGTTTCTATACAGCGACTGGCGCGTAATCGAAGAACACGAACAACGAGCCGAAGTTGGACAAGCGTTCGGACAAGAAGTCGTTTCGCGGCAGTTTGTTGACGGTTTGGGCATTGATGAGCATTTACAAATGCTGGTGTTTAACGAAGATGGAACCGCTGTCGAAGATGAGAGGTATTTTCATGAAAACCATCGTGGGGATACAGTTGCACTTTCTGACGAAAATGGCGATGTGCTTCATCTTTTTGAGTATACTTCTTATGGCAAGATCTTTGAGATAAACGAAAATAGCGAGCTGGAGGAGTTTAGTGATTTTGATTTGCTGGTTTATGGTTTTCACGGACGTAGAGTAGATGAAGAAACCAATGGATTAATGTACTTCCGAAATCGTTATTACAGCTCTGAGTTTGGTCGTTTTTTGCAACGAGATAGTCTTGGATATGTCGACTCCATGGGGCTTTATGAGGCTTTTGGTGGAAACCCTTATTCTTATAGTGATGCTTTTGGAAAAAATAAAGAAATTATAAAACTTTTTGGCAAAGATTTCTTAAAGAAGTGGGGTTTAGAAAAAGCTCAAGAAAAAGCAAAGCAACTTTTAGAGAACAAGATCAACATACTCATAGAATCAACCTCTCTAAAAGAGAGTATCTTTAATGTTATAAAAAAAGAAGAACGAAAACTAAGGAGTGAGGAGAAAAGAAGTTCTTTCATGAAAGTCATGGATTATTTGGCAGAACGTACTCCTGCAGGTTCAGCATTAAAAATTTACAAAACAAGAAAGAAAGCTCAAAGATACATAAATTTATACTCTAAACTATCTGGTTTAACTGATTCTTTGACTGGTTTTTATGACAATGCAAAAGCAGTCGTTGATTTTTTTGGTGATCCCACTACTGCTAAGGTGATAATTGATGCTATGATGCAAGCTAAATTAGATACTTTTAAGAAAGCAGGTAATAATCGAGAGTGCGGAGCTGCATCTGAGTTTGTAAATTTATTTCCAAATAAAAATTCAGTTCCACCTAAAAACAGAAAGTTCTTCAAAAATAAAGAAAATATAATTTTTCAAAATATTGCTAAAATGGGCTACAGTTTTAAACCGCGATATACCGACCAAGGAGGGCATGTTGCAGCAGAAATTAAACATCGCAGTGGGAAAAAAATTATTGTTGATTTCACAGCACCTCTCCACGGAGGAAGATATGTTTATTCCGATGAAAAAAGTTATTTAAAATTTTTGGACTACAAACGTAGTCGAAGAAAATAAATTAACAAATAAATATTGGGTTACTTGTATAGGAATACAATTTGAATCTTTTTTTCAATAAAGTTTTAAAAGACGTTTGTAGCAATATATCTTATAAAGCATGTACGTTTTATCTTGATAAAGACAGTCGATATTCTATTGAAAATTCACACTTTACTAATTGCAGTTTTAGAGGAGAAGCACATTTTATTAACTTAGAAGGATGTTCTTTTTCCAATTGTGGATTTTCAAAAGTTATCATGGATTTGAGTAACCAGTCATTGTACAAAGTACCCAATTATGTTTTTGATCTAACTTTTATAGATGACTTACATTTGTACGAAAATCAACTTGAATCTATATCTCCATCTCTAAAAAAAATAGAAAGACTTAATAAATTGGTATTGCTTAGGAATAGAATATCTAACTTTCCTGAAACAATAACAAAATTGAGCTCACTTTCTCATTTAAACTTATGTGGAAATGAAATAGAAACTATTCCAAAAAACATTAGCAACCTTAAGAATTTAACCGATCTATATCTAAGGTGGAATAAAATAAACAAACTTCCAAAAGAAATTGGTAAACTTCAAAATTTAAGAGAGCTAGACCTAGAAGGAAACCCAATAACTAGAAGACAACAAAGATATATACGTCGTCTTTTACCAAATTGCAATATATACTTTGGATAATGTAATTAAAATTGGGTAGAAAATGTACATACAGACATTCATATTACAAATTTAGATCTTTTAGTACCAGAGTTAGCCAAAATAAAAAGCGTGCAGTTTTTGCACGCTTTTTTCGTTATTCAAACCAATCCTATTTTTTCCCTAATCTCATTAATAGCATTCCAAATTTTTTGATTTTCATCTTCTTTTTTTGGCTTTGGATAACCAAACAACTCTTCAACAATATCGAGCTTTTTAGCCAATAAAATTAAAACATGCGCAGGAGGAGAGGTCTTATTTCTCTCCCAAGCAGATATAGCAGCAGGAGTAACATTGTATTCATTAGCAAGTTGTCGTTGAGAGATATTTTGATTTATCCTACCTTCTCTTATTATCTTTCCGATATTTATTTTTTCCATAGCAGCACCAAACAAATAATTTATATTTATCAATTTATTGTTGACTACAGTAAATCATATGTTACCATAAAACAATAATTTGTTTACATAATTCAATTTTAAATTGTCACACAGGCAAAAAATAAACCTTTTCAATCTGAAGTATCTTGGCGGATCACAGAAAGAAAAGGTTCTTAAACAAGGAGCAAAGGAAATGTCAGAGACATTAACCACTTGCGACCTTTGGCTAGGAGGCTACATTCTGAGTGAATCAGACGCCGAGCTAAAGGACGTACAAGTATCATTTGAAGGAAGAGAAAGTATCCTTTTTAGTATAAAAGGAGAAGATCTAAATGAGTTAGCAAAGTCATATTACAAGCAGGAAGCGTTAGCAAATGTAATAGAATTACGAGCGAAGCTCAATTTCCTTCGTGACATAATATTCGAATCCCGTAGACAAAGAAAATTAGGGAGATAGAGATATGTCAGAGATAAAGAAATTATACAGCAAAAAAGATAAAAAATCAACAAAAAGTTTAGTTACGAAAAGAGAGAACCGTAGAAAAGCAGCATTAAGTGCTTTTAGAATACAAGAGCTTCTGCAACATTTGAAATTACAACAGAACAACAAAACTCTTTGTCCAAAATGTAAAGAAGTGCAAACTCTTGAGATAAAAAAACGCGAGTTCAAATGCAAATCTTGCAAACAAAAAGGCCACACAATAAAACTGGTAAAACTTGCGTTAGGTATTTCTGATTGGAAAGCAATTGCTTACATTGAAAGCCTAGCAAAAGAAAAAGTTACCAAGCTAACGCCAAAAATAACAACAAAACCAATCCCAAAAACAAACATCCCCATTCTATCAAACAACAAAAATCGCATAGAAAAAATTTAAAAAAAAGGGGGACAGACCTTATCGCAGAGACAAACTTATACAAAGAAATGTTAAAAAAAAGGGGGACAGACCTTATCGCAGAGACAAACTTATACAAAGAAATGAAGGTTTTGTTTTAATTCTAGTGCCAGACCACTGAAAGTAAAATGTACTCATTTATTTTAAAGTTAATAATGACGAATAAGAAACATCATGCAAGTCTTTCTATTTCAAAGAGTTAAATTCTAGTGCCAGACTCAATACCCGACAACGTTAAGGGTCTTATTCTACAATTATTTACAAGAAATATTGCGTTAGGCTTAATACGATTATTTCTGAAAAAAATATGTATTAATATTAAATTTTCGAACTTATAGGTGAAATTTTGGAATTGTGATAAAAAAAGTATTTGAAATAAAAGACTGTTGTACGGAAAAAATTGCAATTAAGGCAAGTAAGTGTGAAGTGTTTTTCTCACTTGAGAAATGAAGGCAGACTTTGGTTGTAGTCGATTCCTATCGTTATAAAAATCTAAATATCGGGTATTGAATTTAAACTGGATTTAGGTTTTAAATCTTCTCAAACAAGATGTACTCTGATCTAAAGTGCAGCATTTACGTTTTTGGTAGTATTTATGAGAGGTATATTTACTAATAACATCTTTTATAAAAGACTCTGAGCCAAAAATTAAACCATATGTCATTTGAGGTTTTTTGGTAAGTAACCCTCTCTCTTTCATTCTTTCCTCCATCATTTCAATGTACTTTTTTTGCCTTTGCTTCATGGTTTTACCAAGGTTCATATAAATTTCATGATAGTCAACATCGATAAGCCCTTCACCTGTTGTGTGCCGATTGTAGCTACTCCATTTCCACTCTTTTGGATGTTTGGTAACGTTGTTCCTTGTCATGTTAAGTTCAATGTAAAATATGCAATTAAGTAGCTGAGTCTCCGAGTCAATAATTGTTGAATAAAACCTTCCGCCCCAAAAATGCCCTGTACGCTTGTGTCTACGGTTATAGTTTTTTGCGTATTCACCATTGATAAACTGCATCAATCAATTCTAGTGCCAGACTCAATACCCGACAACGTTAAGGGTCTTATTCTACAATTATTTACAAGAAATATTGCGATAGGCTTAATACGATTATTTCTGAAAAAAATATGTATTAATATTAAATTTTCGAACTTATAGGTGAAATTTTGGAATTGTGATAAAAAAAGTATTTGAAATAAAAGACTGTTGTACGGAAAAAATTGCAATTAAAGCAAGTAAGTGTGAAGTGTTTTTCTCACTTGAGAAATGAAGGCAGACTTTGGTTGTAGTCGATTCCTATCGTTATAAAAATCTAAATATCAAGTATTGAATTTAAACTGGATTTAGGTTTTAAATCTTCTCAAACAAGATGTACTCTGATCTAAAGTGCAGCATTTACGTTTTTGGTAGTATTTATGAGAGGTATATTTACTAATAACATCTTTTATAAAAGACTCTGAGCCAAAAATTAAACCATATGTCATTTGAGGTTTTTTGGTAAGTAACCCTCTCTCTTTCATTCTTTCCTCCATTATTTCAATGTACTTTTTTTGCCTTTGCTTCATGGTTTTACCAAGGTTCATATAAATTTCATGATAGTCAACATCGATAAGCCCTTCACCTGTTGTGTGCCGATTGTAGCTACTCCATTTCCACTCTTTTGGATGTTTGGTAACGTTGTTCCTTGTCATGTTAAGTTCAATGTAAAATATGCAATTAAGTAGCTGAGTCTCCGAGTCAATAATTGTTGAATAAAACCTTCCGCCCCAAAAATGCCCTGTACGCTTGTGTCTACGGTTATAGTTTTTTGCGTATTCACCATTGATAAACTGCATCAATCTGGATAAATTATCATCTGTAGGTGTCGATATTAGTAGATGGACGTGATTGCTGGTAATACAGTAAGCGTGTAGCTTAAAAGAGTATTTTTCGCGCGCTTTTTCTATGACTTTTAAGTATTCTATAAAATCCTCATCTTGTTGAAAATAAAAGTTCTTATTATTACACCTTGTTGTTATATGAAATAAACCGTTGACCATAGATATACGAATCGGACGCATTTGTTCTCCTTTGTAAAATGACTTTTGATCCTATCATTTTACCAATTCGTTCGACAAAACATCTTAATCTATGCCATTTATTAGATTGTAAGAATTTGCTATAAAACAACTTGTGTTATTTTTGCTTGAGTCTGACACATGTCAGACAGGAGACCAAACTCAAGTAAATGTTGATAAGAGGTAACATCATAATCTTGCAAAATATTGTATATGTGATAAAGGGAGTTTTGAATGAAAAAACTATTTATAGTCATTTTATTCTTACCATTACTTACTCAAGAATCTTCATCTTGGTTTTCTAAAGCAATTTGGCACAGAGAACGTTCAAATCATCTAAAGTCATGGGAATGTATCTCTAAAATTAAATATCCTAATATGTATGAAGAAGCTTTGATAGCTATTATGTTATATGAAGGTCACGCTGTAGAAAAAGATATAAAAAAGGCAACATCATTTTTAACCACTATTACACCAAAGTTGATAAAAAATAAAGATCCACTATCATACTATATTTTAGGCTTTGTTTATGGTTATGGTATAGGTGTTGAACGAAGTTTTGATAAATCACTCTATTATTATAAACAATCTGGCTTACAATGTTTTTTATTAGGTATTTTGGAGTACGAGTACAATAAATCAGATCTAAACACTATTATTGAGTTATATGAAAAGTGTGCAGAGCAACCACTTGCTATCTACAAGCTAGGAAAAATATACGAAAATGATCTAGAAAATAAAAAACAGGCTTTTTCTTTCTACGAGAAAGCAGCAAAACAGGGTTGCGGATTAGCAATGACAGCTTTAGGAGACATGTACAGAAAAGAAGAAACTATTTCTAATAGAGAAAAAAGTTTAATCTACTACAAAAAAGCTTCTGAACTAGGAGAGTATGACGCTTCAATAAAACTAGCTGAAATTTATAGTCATGGAAATATTGTTGCTCAAAACACTAACAAAGCTATTTTTTACTATAAAAAAGCGATTGCACAAGGTAGTTTAACAGCAATGATTATGCTTGGTAATGTTTATCGCTATAGTAAAGTAGTACAAAAAGATTTATACCAAGCCGAGTTATATTATCTTAAAGCTGCAGAAAAAGGATGTAGTAATGCAATGTACGATTTATTATATATGTACGACTCATTACCTGGACTGAATAAGTATGACCAACTAAATTGGTGTTTAAAAAAAATATCCATAGCAGTGTTTTATAAAGAACCTCATTTTGACAAGCCTAGAAGCTTCGAAAAGATAGTAAAAGCAAATATATTTTACAAACAAAAATTATATAAACAGGCAATCTCTTTATATAAAGAGGCATCTAAGGAAGGAAATAGTAGTGCAACTTACAGAGTTGGAACCATGTATTATTGTGGCCAAGGAGTTTCTGAAAATACAAAAAAAGCACTAGAATGGTTTTTAAAGGCAAGAGAACAAGGTAATGGCTATTGCTTGTACAGTTTAGCATATATGTACAAAATTGGTAAAGGAGTAAAAAAAGACGAGGATATGTTTTTGCACTTAAAACAAGAAGCTTATAATAGAATCTTTTTACTTAATGGTATTTATATGCCTCAGGACAATTTCCTAAGAGGAAAAACTAATAGTTTTAACATTGCTACGATTAAGTTGTTAAAAGAGCAAAGAAAAAATTGGATACCTCACGCACTGTGGAATCTTGCAGATATATACTCTTCAGAATATGGAACTTTAAAAGATAAAGAAATTATAAAGTTATACAATGAAGCTATAGAGTTAGGTAGTGAACATGCTATTATATTGTTATACGATTATTTAGAAAAATAGAGAATCAATTTCTACGATACAGGAAGAGGTCTTACAATGACTTTATCAATAGGCTTCGAATACTTGATCTCTCGCATATCCGCTATTTAGCTACATAGCTCTAGTTTTTACTATGAAAGGACTTTCACCTTTGAGATAATTGCGACTTTGCTGGGCGCTCTCTGGCACTTTTAAAAATCAAGTTACAACGGCAAATTCTTCATGGTAGATAGCAAGGACATTTGATGAAATTTACAGGAACAAATATTAAAAAATTCACCAAAATAATGATATTTTTTGTAGCGTTTTTGGGGACTTTATATTTATTTACTCAAACTGGATTTTACTATTGTTCTCAATGTTCTGCAATTATAGAAAAAAAATGTGTACGTGTGCTAGGACACACTATATTTTCAATGGATATAAGTATTAAACATACAAACTTAAGTAAATTTGTTAATAATAGTTTTAGTAAGCACAAACACTCTTGGGCTGTATATTTTTTTGAACCAAAATCTTTTCAAGATATAATAATTCATAAGCATTATGCTTTGGAAAAAAATGAAGCAATGGCAAGATACGTTCGTAATTTTAGTATTTTTTTTGGAGAAGAGCATACAAAAATTTTATTAAGTGTTATTTTAAAACGCAAAAATAATAATGAGTCTCTCATTATGTTTTTTCCATCTGAAAAAAGGCAAGTAAAACTATGGTGCAAAAATGCAGTTACGCTTTTCTTTATTGTAAAAAAAAATAAGAAAAATATAGATCCAAACGTTCTTTTTCTCGTTAACTTATATAAAAAGATAAGCTCATCTGAATGAAGATCTATTTACCCAATGCTGTAAAAATTTTTTCATTTTTGTTATTATTCCAGGGAAATAAACTATAGGTGTTCCTTTACAGTCTTTCAGTTCTGTTTTTACTGTCTTTACCACTCCATGAAGCTGTTTTTCTTTGTCAAAAAAAGAACAGCGTCATTTGCTCCATTAACGATTTTAAAACATTCACCACTTATCGCGTCTTATATTTGTACTGTTTTATCCTCAGAACCAGAAGCAATCTGTTTTCTATCGAGGCTATAGCACAAACTACGTACCCATTTCTTATGACCTTTTAGGAGAAGTAAACAGTTCCCATTCTTTATATCCCATATTCGTACGACTTTACCATATGCGCAAACAAGCTGTTTCCCGTCAGCGCTATATATTAAACTATGTACCCATCCTTCAGAACCTTCGAGGACAAGTAGACATTTCCCACTTATCGCGTCCCATATTCGTGCTGTTTTATCCTCAGAACTAGAAGCAAGTGTTTTCCATCAGGACTATAACTTATACTATTCACGGAACTTTTATGGCCTTTTAGAGTCAGTATGCATTCTCCACTAGACATGTCCCATACTCGCACTATTTTGTCACTAGATCCAGAGGCGATTGTTTTTCGGTCAGGGTTGTAACTAATGCAATTTATCTGTTTCTCATGACCTTTAAAGTTGAATAAACAGTTTCCTTTTTCTATATCCCACAATCGTAATGTTTTATCTCGAGAAAACGAAACAAGTGTCTCTCCATTAAGATGAGGTTGTTTTTTATAAAAGGTTTTGTTTACTCTTCAGTCTGACACTCGTTTCAAAATCCTTGGTAATAATTATCTCACCTCAGACATTGATTTTGTTTCCTGTCTGCTCACAGATAGGAAACAAGCAAAAATAAAAAATCGTACCATATATAAACTAGAGGTAAATCTCTACCTCTAGCTTTAGAGAAATATTTTGGTCGCTATTATCCATAGTTTTATAAGAAAATAGGCCAATAATATTGCTCGACATTGTTACCACTTCCATTCAAAAGCATAAAGCTCTAAAAAAAATAGACCAACACTAAAAATATCCAAAATAAAAACAACAATCATAACTCTAATCAAATATTTCACACTGCAACCGCAATAAAAATAGACAAAATCAAACCAATAAAGCCTGCAAAAATAGGAGGAATGAAGATGTAGTCTAAGTCCTCTCCAAAACTACGCCCATCAAAAAACTCACGTTGAACTGTTCCAAAAAAGATACAAAATGCTTAATTTTGATAGTAAAAGCAGGCCTTCGATATAAAGATTCATTTGTATGTTTTACGCGAAAAAGATTTTCAATTTTTACACTTTTTTCAAATCTCTTTTAGAGATATCAGAGTTAAAATAAATGTAGAGGTCAATTCACTTTTCTTAACAAGCATACTCGACCTTATAAAGGACTACATTTCTTGTTCTAAGAGAGAAGACCAAATCTCTTGATCGATCTTTGTCAAAGCACTTTCCGCACTATTAAATTTAGCATTAGATACTCCAAGTTTTCCAAGAGAGCCCTTTTTATTTACCAATCTTGCAGAAGCAATAAACCATAAACTATTGAATTGACATACACATATAACTTCTTTTGCGCCTTTCATTCCAACAAAATAGGGATTATTCCCTGTATAAATAACCTTGTGTTGTTTCCCATAAAACCAAAAGTGTTTTTTTGACTCCTGATTTTTTTTAGGAGAAACAATGTAATGGATGTCTAATAGTTCTTGGTTCTCATTAATAGACTTGTTATTTACATCTTTATAAGTTCTAGCACAATCTGCTATTTTTCGACTATAAGTACAGGCAAGAGTTTTGTATGTTGAACGATCTATTATCGTAACTTTATGAAAACCTAAATTTTGTGCTGCTTTTACATAACCTTGTGCTGCTTTTATACGTTCATGCGATTCTTCAGCAAAAAGAATGCTTGCAGCAAAAAACACTACCATACAAATAAATTTATTCATTGAATTTACTCCTGATTTTCATTGTCATAGTTATCGTAGTTTTCGTCTTCTGTAGCTTCTCCGTCATAGGTTTCTTCATCGTCGTTTTCGTCTTCTGTAGCTTCTCCGTCATAGGTTTCTTCATCGTAATTTTCGTCTTCTGTAGCTTCTCCGTCATGGGTTTCTTCATCGTAGTTTTCGTCTTCTGTAGCTTCTCCGTCATAGGCTTCTTCATCGTAATTTTCATCTTCTACAACCTCTTCATTGTAGATTTCATCTTCATTTGGAATCGGTGCCAGCGGTAACTCTTTCACTTTTTCAAAATACAATTCTTCATCTTCGACATTTTCTCCATCTAACTCAATTAGCATCATTTCACCATCAAGCATTTCAAAGGCAACAACCACACCTTCATCATCGTCGAAATGAAACTCTGCTGTTACTAGTCCCTCTTCTATATTCCAGTTCCCAGAACCGAGTTCTTGAGATGTTTCATCATCTTCTTCAAACAAAGAAAAACTACCGTCATTGTAAAAACTTACAACAATATCAAAATTTGCTACTCCGTATACCCAGTCACCATAAACATCTTTTTCTTCTAATCCCCAAATGCTACTTGTCAGACACAACAAAAAGCACCATAAAAAAATAGCTTGCTTCATTTTTGATTCCTCCATATATATGAAATTTGTACTACTCTAGTATAGGGCGCCACCAATTAACTTATCACCAATCTCTAAAAAATGATAAAAAAATTTTATGCAGTTGTTAGCATACAAATACTACAATTATATGTACAAATGATGGTAACCTTCATGTCATAAAACTTTAAAATATTTAAATATAGAAAAAATAACAAAAGAAAAATTAGGTGCTATATTATCCGTAGTTTTATAAAAAAATATGACAATAGCCTCACTCAATATGCTACCACTTCTATTCAAAAGCATAAAGTCCTAAAAAAAATAAACCAACACTGAGAATAAGGTCACTCCCAAATCTCACTTCTCTTAATTTGAGTCATTCAGAAATAAGTGATGGTAGATTAGAGCATATAAAGTCACTCACAAACCTTAATTTTCTTGATTTGAAAGGTACAGGTAAGTAATGATGGATTGAAAATCCTGCGAGAAAAAGGAAAAGGATGGAAAAAATTAAACATTTAAGACAAATCAGTCACGCAGCTTTTAGTTAACTTGCGATTTTATTTCTAATAGTTTATTGGAGTTGGTATTGTCGTTTAATCAAAAATCAGTCTGACACTCGTTTCCCTCGTTTCCGACTTGTCTATTTTGACCCAAAAAGGGATGAAAAACACCGTTAAAAAATCACTATGGGATTTCATAAAAAGTTTTATTCCAAACCCAACAGAGTTAATAACTCCGTGGAAAGATTTTATTATTTTTGTATTCTTCATGAGATACTCTCGCAGCGATTTGTATATTATGTACTCAGAAGTTTTAGTAAACTATCAATTTATAACTTTTAACTTGGACGTGAACGAAAAGCTGACAATAAACGAATATGAAAAAATGATGATAAAGCAAGTGAATAAAAAACATCGCAAACAAGATATTGAAGCGCACATAGAAGAATGTCGCTTACAAATTCAGCGTATTATTCAAATGCTGACAAATGCCCACAAAATAGTAGAGGTATCTTGCTTACCTCTGGAAGATTTATGGTTTGAATGTCGAAAAAATGGCGACCATTTAACGATTCGCTTTCACCTTGAATGGGAAAAAAGGATAAATCGTTATGTTGAAATGCATATCAAATCCGATCAAACTGAATGGTGTAAACGCGAGAAACAATTGTTTGATAGGAAGATACCACTTGCAAAAACAATTAGCCGCTATGTTCATATAAAAACTACAGCTTGTACCATTAAAAAACTGATAATCGTTCTCGACACGGCTCCATATTGTTTCTAATCTCCACTGTTTTGTCCAATCGCGCATTGACTGTGTTGTTACACCAAAAAACTCTGCCATTTTCTCAATACTTATCCATGTCATTTTATTTCTTCCTGACATAGCAATTTTACTTGTTTTGTTTTATTATAACGTATAATAAAACAAAGCTCAAATAAAGAAGTATGTTTTCCGTAAGTTAATAGTTTTTAGGGTTGCTACTTTAGATTTTTACAAGTTAAATCGTTACTACAGTGCCCTGAAAAAGAACAGTGATAATAGAGCGGAAGTTTTAGGAAACAGTACCTACTTTCACAGAGAAAATATCCAAATAACACGTAGTTTATAGAGGAATTTGTATGGAAACTGAAATTTATGACCAACTCTTAGAAAAATCACGGCAACGCAAGAACGACGAACACAATCAAAATGTCCATCGTTTTCTGTATTCGGCGCTTAAAAAATGCTTTTACACAAGATTGAGTCACATTCACATAGAGCCCATGGCGCAAACACTCAGAGTACGCTACCGCTGCGGTTTGACAGGTGCGTTTCACAAACACACTCATTTACCGAAAAGCTTTCCTATTCTAAAGTACGTAAAAAAAATAGCGAGAATGAATATCGCCGAAACAAGTATTCCCCAAAGCGGTTATTGCAAAATTATTTACGGAGGGCATACTACATATCCCGTGCGCCTATTTGTTTCGACTTTGCCCTGCCAGTACGGCGAAAGTATGGTCATGCACATCGTTTGCACGACAATTTCTTTTTACATTTGGAGGGATGTAGTAGGCATTCCCCGACTGCACAAGGCTATCGAAAATTCTCGTTGTGGATTATTTTTAGCAACAGGTCCTGCTCAATGTGGTAAAACAGCTACTATGTTTTCGATATTACCAGAGCTAAGTCGCCGTGAAATCAAAGTAATTACCATAGAAAACTTTATTACAATGAATTACCCCGGCTTAATTCAGATTACAACAGACCCCAGTACAGGCGGTAACTATCCTAACAGACTACGCGCAGTTCTCGATCATATGCCTGATGTAATTTTTGTAGGTGAAATTCTTGATAGAGAAACAGCAGAAATCGCTATGCGCGCTGCCAAGAAATGCCTAGTACTAGCAACCATACCTGATAATAACGACACCTGTTCTTGTTTATCGCGATTCGTAGAAATGGGTATTGATTCCTCCCTCATTTCTACTACGATACGTTATATCACCTCTCAGCGCCTCGTTTTACAACTTTGCCAAAGATGTAAAACTTCTTATACTCCAAAAACCGGAGAATTACTCGCTCTCGGACAATCCCCAAGTTCGACAGGAAACTTTTTCCGAGCGACAGGCTGCAAAGAGTGCAATAATGGATATATGGGACGAACGCGTATCCATGAAGTTTTAGAAATATCGCCAGCTATACGCGAACTCATTTGTGACAAAGCCAGCACTACGCAATTACGCGAAGCAGCAAGTGAAGATGGTATGAGTACGTTGCTAGGAAGTGGTATAGAAAAACTACTCGCAGGAGAAACCACTTCTCTAGAGATTTTGAGAGTCCTTTTTCAACGATCTCATAATTTGTCTACTAATTCGGTGCCAGACTCAGTAGGAGAACGAAGATAAAACCAAAATAACAGACATGAGAAAAGGCGCTAGTAAAAGAAGAGGAATTGGTTGGAAAAGGTGGAGTAAGGACTTCATACAAAAACTTGGATTATTTTCCAACTACAAAGTTTGTATCCTGAAAGTCATAGAACTGATAAGCTCCATAAACCTTGATACGAAATCTATTAGGAAAGCGTAGTATGGGAAATCCATCCGCGTTTGATCGGGCGGCTCTTGGAAACATATCAATGGTAGAATATGTGAACTCTTTTTGCAATCGAAAGAGCAGTAGTGGAAAAACCTTTTACCTAAAGATAATGCGCTAGCCTTCGACCCTACCTTAGTAAATAGAGAGAAAATTTTCCTTTTGCAACTTAACGAATTTAAAAAATTGGGTTGTGAGTCTTTAAATAAAAGCAAAACCAAGAGATTTGTAGTCATTGGTCTGGCATTAAGGGCACTTAATTTTAATCCTCTTCAAAAGATCAAATACAAAATTTTAATTAGCTTTCTCTTCTACAGAAAATCCATCCACTGTTAAATAAAAACGCCATCTTACATCGCGATAAAGAGCAGTGGTATAAATTGAGATAAAAGGACCTTTTTTTATCGTTTCTCGGCTGGAAAATATAGCCATAAGTAAAGAAATAATATTCCCCCAAAGCCCAAAGCTCCACCATAAAAGAGCGTCTCCTTCTTTGTGCGAAGCGATCTTCGATGTTATTGTTGCAAGTATACCTGATAGAGTAAAATGAAGAACAAAATGTATAATACGGGAAGTAATCGTAATACCAAATAGTTCAGGTAAAAATTGTGGTATTTTGAATTTAAAGAAAGACATCCAAACAAGAATTGACAAATAAAATACGATAATGATTGAGGCATATACATGGCCTTTTTTCATAATATTTTCCTTATAATTCGATTTTTCGTTCATCTCAACTAGGCAAAGTGATTTTCCTATAATATCATGCCTAATAAATACAATCGTTAATGCCTTTCTAAGGTCCTATAAATTACCCAAAATAGCTTGGAATTAGTTACGTAATAGTAGATATTGCTTTAATCACAAATAAGAAATTTTAGCAAAAATTTATGCTGCCTGTGAATGTTAATACGCTGGTTACCTTTGAAACACAGCATTATATTGTACTTTGGTATTCTATTAGTCAGCTAGTTATTTCACTTGACGGTACTAATTACTATATTGCTTTTAAATTAAGGGCTACATCTGTTGGTAATGAAATTCATTATATAAATTTTAACGAGGGGAGTTCAATAAAGTCTTGTTTTGAACGCCTAGGTAGAGTTTCTAAAACAGAACTGTTACTTTTTTTTGGGATTTTCTTAAAGTGCTAACAAATCTATGAATAGAGTTGGCCTTTTACTGTATGTTAGACAAATTTGTATGTTTACATCGGTTATATTGAGCTTTATTTTGTTGTTTTAGAGATTAGTTTCGTTACTTTTGAAAGGTAGAATTGCATGGCTAGACTTTTTGTGATTTTTTTGCATCGCTTGCAAAGTATCAAGTGTTCTTGAGTTCGCAAAAAACGCTAGAATTTACAGCGCGTAAAACTCAAGAAACAATAGATGGAATGAAATACGATTGCGAAGTTCATGTTGATGGTAGACTAATAGAAAAACTATTGAAAAGTTTGCGAACGCGAAAAATGATAAAGCGACTTCATGTTGATGAAAGGGGGCAGCTAATTAATTACATTGAATCTTGGAGGCTTACTGGACAAAGAAATCGCATACGCATGCAAATGGCTGTGGATAATATCACAAAAATAAACCGGTACGGTAATATACAAGGATTACAAAACAATATGAGAAAAAATAAAACGCCTGAAGAATACAATAAACCTATTATTCAAAACCATTTTTTATATCAGCGTACTCACCTATTTCACCCTCTTCTTGGAATTTTTCTAGTAACTCAGAAGTGATAACGATTGTTTCTATTCCATCTTCACTTATTAATTCTGGAAAAAGACCTTTTTTGTCAGTTGTAATACAGGATTTATGGTAGTTCATAAAACGCATATGCTTTTTTTCTATACCGTTAAAGGAACTAAATTTCCGAGTTAGATGATCTCCTGGGGCATGTACTGCAATATCATCATGACGAATGACGCGAAGACTTCTATCTTTCTGAGGAATTTTTTTGGATACTTTACCTTGATATACCCATAACTTTTTCTCTTTGTATTTTACAAAAAGCCACCTGTGTACTTTTTTTATTTTCGTTAACTTTGTACTATGCTTTACTTTTATGCTGTTGTGTTTCTTTTGCGGATGTTCTCGCAACTTAGCATTTTTAGATTTTATATATAGCACATCCGCATAACCTGTGTTTATAAAAATGAATATCAAAAGAGAAATAACAAGTTTCATCATAGTGCTCCACCAGTTGATAATTTTACTGTTTAGATTTAGAACAAAGAGACTATAGATAACTATCATTCTCCGCGTTCCGAATTTTTGTAAATATTCAACACATTTCGATATTTCGCAGTAATTTGAGTTTTAATTTTTGACTTTGTATATAGGCTTGTCCATTTGTTTTTCAAAACCATTATGAGGATTTAAATCTACGGATTTTCCACTAAGAACCAAGCTGTAAAAATTATGTAAATGATTCTTGCTACCAATGTAATAGCGATGATTAACTCCTAGATCGCTAACATCAATATATATACTATTATCAGACAGCGTTTCGTAACCACCAAAAAACTTACGAAGCTTTTTTCCTAAACGTGCCGAAAACAGGGAACTTCCTGCTACCGCCAAAATGGAATCGTTGTTGTTTATTGTAATATAAAGTTGCTGTTGCATCTGAAGGTCATTTACCCAATCAGCATGTTTTTTCAAAGGAGAAGCCGAAGCACTTATAACAACATTCTTGAACAAAGAAGAAATGGTACGCGGGTATTTTTCAATAAAGGATTGTAACACCAAACTCCCCATGCTATGAGTAAGAAGAGATACATTTAACTGTTGATGTTTACTCTGATATTTCTGCAAAGCTTGTAATACAAAAAGTAATTTTTCAGCTGAAGCAACCGCCCCTCTTTTAGGTTTTTCCCAACCCAAAGGACCATCCCACGAAGGTGACCAGTGGAAAGCCAAAACTTTGACTTTGTATGAGTTTTGTAAGCTACTTAGTAATTTGTTGGTAAACAATTTCTGGGGATGCTTTCCGCGGCCGTGGATAAATAGAAGCAGACGATCTTGTCCCACATCAAACTCCATATCATTAAAAGCGCGAAGTAAACTTTCTTCCGCCTGTAAACTACTAGCGATAGAGTACTGTTCTTTTGTAGCAGATATAAGGTTATTTGCAAACATCTCTTGCCCACTAAAACAAAAAATCACCGACAGAGTTATAAAAATATACATATTCATAAAATACTCCTTTCATGAATCAAAATAAGAAAGAACGGAAGATAAATATCTTAAGCAAGTCGCAAAAGTTTTTAAGAGCACGCAGTCTGCCTTTGAGTGCCATAGCGGCGTTGAGTATTATTGGTTCTAGTTTTTAATTTGTTTGATATTCTGTTCTGAAAGCATATTGTTAGAAAAATTTAGCAATGTAAGATCTGGTAGCTTATTTATTTTGAGGGATATGCTTGTCAATCTATTATTGTTAATATAAAGTAAATTGAGCTTGAACAACTCAAATATTTCTTCTGGTAGTTCACTCAATTGATTATCATTCAACCACAAATACTTCAGAGTTTTTACTTCGCCAATTTCTTGTGGTAAAGTCTTTAGTTTGTTACCGCTCAATCGCAAGTGTTCTAAATTCTTTAACTCTTTTATCTCCTTGGGAAGCTCTGTTATTCCGTTATTATCAAAATGAAATATGCTGAGATTTTTTAAGCTACCAATTTCAGGAGGTAATACTTTAATTTGATTATCGCTTAGATGCAAATAGTTCAATTTCTGTGATCGTAAAGAAGGTAACTCTGTAAGCTTATTTTGAGAAAGTTCCAAATCTCTTAAATTCTTCATTTGATTCAGTGCTGGAAATTTTGTCAATTGATTATAGCTAACATTTAGTCGTATTAAGCAGCACAATAAACTAATTTGATTTGGCAATTCGACAAGTTTATTTTTATATAAAAACAATTCTTCTAAAAGTGTTAAGTTACCAATTTCTTTTGGAATTTCAGCTACTATATTATCATTTAAATTAAGGTTAACAAGAGCCCTAAGCGGCATCAATACGTGTATACACGCGAGTTGATTTCCATGTAAATCTAATTCAATTAAATTTTGCAACAAACCAATTTCTTGTGGTAATGTTTTCAATTTATTATTTTGTACACGTAGATTAGTTAGCTTTTTAAGTTGGCCAATTTCTTTTGGGATTTTATCCAATTGATTATTATAAAGATATAGGTGTGTCAGTGCTTGCAGCTGGTTAATCTCTTTTGGAATACTCGTTAAAAGATTATACCCTAAATATAATTTAGACAGAGTAGTTAATTTAAAGACTGTGTCACTAATACAAGTCAGCTCATTATCGCTAAGATCAAGAAAATTTAGCTTATGTAATTGATGAAACTCTATTTCCAAAGAAGTAAAATTGTTATTGTTTAGACAAAATTCTTCAAGAGATTGTAAGTGAAATATTTCTTGTGGCAGTTTTGTTAATTTGTTTCCATGTAAATCTAGTCTTGATAATAATTTTAGTTGACCTATTTCTTTAGGTATTTTAGTTAGACGATTGCCATGAACATCTAAGTAAACAAGAGAACTAAGATCTTTGATATCTGTTGGCAACTCAGTAAGCTGATTGTTATACAAATCTAAGTAAGTAAGAAATTTTAGACAGCCAATCTCTTTAGGCAATTTTTGTAGAAGATTGTTACTAACATCAAGTAATTTTAGAGATTGCATGTTGCAAATTGCCAACGGAATTTCAATTAATTTATTGCCATGTAATCTCAATTCAGTACAAAAATTGTGCTCAAAAACCCAGCCTGGTATTTCACTCAAATCTTCGAACTGAGAAAAAAAAATCACTTCGCCTAAAAATTGGCAAGCGTCAAAATTACAACCAATTAATTTTGTAAATGTAATAGTATTTTGAAAACTACATTCATAGAAATTCACATTCTCAAGCCGCACTGATTTGCGTTCATCAAGATTAAATATGCATTTGTGATAGGTCGTTTCATTTTCGATGACCTGTAATTTTTTAGATGTAATTTTTTTCATTTTATTTCTTTCTAATGGTCCTATTATAATAGGAGCTGCGTATTATGGAAGGAAAAATCAAAAAGCTGAGCGAATTTGTAGAGTGGGTGAAAGGATTATGTCCGTTACCTTTTGTATCTAATTGCAAATGACAAATATTTTAGTTGTTCATCTTATTTTAGTAGGATTGTCTTTAGTAAATGCTGGCTATCTACAAATGAAAATAAAACACTTTTACAAAGACAAAGAAAAATCTTTATGGAAAACCGCTATTAAAAGTAGCTGTGCTTTTATTCCTATATATAGCATTTTGTTTGCTATTGTTGGAATTATGTTGGCGATATCAATTCCTGATGAGAGTGCAGGAGATGCTGTTATTCCCGCGATGCTGATTTTTTTGGTTTTGGGAGCTGTGATTATTGTTCTTTTACTAAGTAGTATTTTTGTTTTTATTGCAAAAAAACACTACACCGCTTTACAAACACCGGTACTACATTCTATAAATTTTGCAATTCTTGCTGTTTATCTATCGCGTTTTTGTTTGTATGTTTGTGTTTTTTGAGAAATACACGATTACCACAACTTCGATGAGGTGTCTTGTCAAATAAGAATATCTAGGAGTTTTGGTGCGGTGAAGAGCAAATATTACTAATTTTCGAAATCTGATTACGGCGAAAACAACTGCCAGACTGAGGAACATTTCATAAATAGAGGTTAATTACGCAGCCTTTTAAATTGCCTTTTAATCGATTTAATTTGTTTCATTTTTTACTTTCTGCATGAAATTGTTCACTTTGTGATACACAAGACAAGTCAGAAAAACACTTTAGTTTTTGCTGCTAATAATACTTAGATTTTGTTGTAAACTGTTGCTTGCTAATGCAAGAAACACATCGATAGGAGTTTTGGGGTTTTCGCCTCTGACACAATTTTCTTTAACATAAAAGCCGTTATTTAAATTCAGGACAATAAAGTTCAACGAATCGCGTGGAACTTTACTCAACTCAAGAATATACTATTTCATTTTGTTAGTTAAATTTACCGACGGAAATCAAAACGCGTAAAAAACATAAATGACAAGTTTATTAAATTTTATTGGTAGTCCATATGATCAGAAAAGGAATAATCATGAAAATTATAATTTATACACTATTCATATTTCTAGCTATTCAAAATATAGCAACGGAAAATATCTACGAAGTCTTTACTCCTTCAGGTAAACCGGCAGTAGGGGCAAAAGTTACCGTACTATACGCAAGTGGAAATCACGCAACCCAAACGGCTGATGATCACGGAAAATTTACTGTAGAAGTTACACCGCCGCAAATCGAGGCTATTATTATCGACATGCCACAATACGCCGTTGGCATATGGAGTTCCATGTCATTAATTGATAAAAAACTTCATTTATCTCAAGTTTACCACATTCGTGGCAAAGTAGTAAGAGAAGGTGATGAGCCTGTAGTCAACACTTTATTAGTTGTTACAAAAGTAGGTTTGAACACATTTAGACCTTTGTGGATAAATGGTCTAGAAGAGGTAAAAGTTCCTGTTCTTTCTTGCAAAAGTAATGAAAAAGGTCAATTTACTCTACGAGGATTTTCTTTCAACAACTCTAAGTCTTTTAAGAAATTCTGCATGTGGGGAAGTTCTAAAATTTCTAATCGTGCCTACTGTGGATATCAAGTAATCACAAAAACGGCTCTCGAACAAAAAATTACCTTAGAACCTGGGAATTCTATTGATGGTAAAGTCGTTAATGCATTGACGAAAAATCCTATATCTGGAGCCACAATAACTTTGGTTCCTGGACCTCATCATAAACATTTACACAGATCTTCAAACAAAGATGGGACCTTCACTTTTCCTCTTATACCCAATACTTGTAATTCTGGTGAAGTGCAACATAGTATGTTACAAGGAAAACGTCTTCGCTTATCGAGAACAAAAACCGCGACAAATGCATCGAAGCTAAAATTTGTGATTAGTATACCTTCTTATACCAAAATATCAGGGAAAATAATAGACGGACATAGCTTTGAAGCACCTTTAGTGCCAATTCATTTTTTCATTACTGCAACAAATAAAGTTGAAAAAGAATGGCAACAGTCCATGACATTTTCATGGGGAGGCGGTCGAGCTCAATATTCGACAAAAGCAAATGGGAATTTTGTTATGCAAGTTCCGGCAGGACGTCTAAAATTAGAAATGCTAACATCTGGAGCACCAAACCGAAGTGCTTACCTTCACAAAACCGAATTGCGCGTCTCTGCTATGGGACTGAAAAATTTAAAATTTATTATTGATAGAACTCCTGGTTTATTGTTTAAAACTTACTTGAATAAGGACGGTACTATAGGGGAATTAACAAATCAGTATACAGTTTCTATCAACAAAACAGGAAATGCCTACAATGACTATGGAACAAATAGCCAAGTTTGGTTTTATCCTTCTAAATCGGGAGAGAAAATTGCGGTCCAAATAGAAAAATTCATTAACAACAAATCCGTTGTTGTTGTTCCGTGGCAAGAACATTTGGTCGATGTCAATGATTGGCCTATTATGATAGAAGTAAAGAAATAAAAAGTAGTAGAACATCTAGTTTACAAAGCATGATGTACCGAACTAAGATAGCCTGACATTTTGGCGAATATAAAAAATTAAGCGTTTTTTCTAATGTGTATTACCCTATGTGTTATTCAATACTTCAACGCGAGATGATCGCGTACATCCAGCACATGCTCGTAAGATGGTGGCAAAAATGAAAGACATGATGGGACACAAAGTATTTACTTCGAAAACACCGAAGGCGATCACGCCGCAACAATAACGAACAACGTGCTTTTAGTAGTACATTAATTTATTGTTACTTGTTACAGCAGCTAAAGAAGTAGTCAAAAATCCAGAAGTTGTAAACACAGCTTCTGGATTTTCACTCTTTTTTGCTCTGACACTCTTTTGACAAAACGCACTATCTCCACTGCTTTTATCTACTGTAAACAAATAAAGCACTTACGGGATTTGCTCATAAGTTTGTCACGTACAGAATCCTTTCACTCAACCAAGATTGGATAACAAAAGGATAGTGATCTGTTATCGCTTGAGATCGAAAATGTATTTCAAGTCCAGCGATTTTCGATTTGGATTTTTTGCACTAAAATACTACAACGCAAGATTCTTACGAAAATGTAGTACAACGGACGCAATACAAACAACAATAGTTTGTGCGATCAGTGTATGTAATATATTTTTAGGAGGAAGAATAGAACTAGAAGCAAAAATAATAACTATAGCACACAAAGAAACTAAAATAGCTACTTTTGCGATTAATGCCTGTTTCCAGTTGTATGGAACTAAAATATTGACAAATAGAATCCATAAGGCGGAGGGAAATATTCCTATTACTGAAAAATTGCTTGGGAAAGTAGCAAAAAATACTCCTATACATAGAAGAAATTTTCCTAGTACTTCATAAATAATGCTTAATTGAATATTTGTTTTTAAACCCCACTTATTATTGTAAAAAACAAAATAAAATGTTGCAAAAAATACAACGATACTTATACGTAACAAAAGAGGTAGTTGTGACAGAATGACATCTTGTGTGCCTTCAGGCATAAAAGGCCCTGATATTTGCCAAAGTAGAACTGATACTAAAAAAAACAAGTTGAATTTAAACAGTTTTTGGGCTATTTCCGACCCTTGTTTTATATTTTTTGCATAGTTTATTTCTGTCTTTAACTGAGATTTTTCTTCAGATGTATCTAGTTTTTCTAAGAGCGTTTGCGCTAAGTTAAAATCTTCTTTTTTTATAGCTATTTTAGCATGTTGCAAACAAGATTGCTTTTGCCCATCTTCTGCCTTAGTATTTCCAGGCCACAGTTTTAGAGCTTGTTGAAAACCAAAATAAGATTCGACAAGTTTCTCATATACTGAAGAATCTTCGATTTCACAAGTATCAAGTAAATTTTGCGCTTCTTCAGCGAGTAGAATACTTTTGGAGTGTTGTAAAAAATTTTGGATTTCTGTTTGTAATTGCGCTATATCTTGATGACGTTGTTGCGGCTCTTTAGAAAGAGCTTTACTACAAATTTCAACGAGCTCTTGAGGAGCATTCGACGGAAATTGAGGGATTATTCCGTGCGCTGCAGAATAAATAGACATAAGAATACTCTTTGCATGATGGGGGGCTTTACCTGTTAGAAGCTCACAAAGAATAGCACCTAATAAATAAACATCTGTGCAGAAATTGATTTGGTCTCCTTCTCCTTTAGCAAGTTCCGGAGAAAAATATGCAGGTGTTCCCATTGGAGATTGAATGTCTTTTGCACTTGGAATTATAGATAATTCTGAAACACAAACAGCAATTCCCCAGTCCATGAGAGTTACTTCACCAAATTCGCCTATCATTACATTTTCAGGTTTCAAATCGCAGTGAATCACTCCTTTGCTATGAGCAAATGCCACAGCATTACATACTTGTAAAAAAATTTGTAAATTTTGTTCGAGATTGTTTTGTTCATCATCAAGTATATCTGCCCAAGAAACACCTCTAATAAGTTTCATAGCAAGACATATTTCTTGGTCTTGATCATCTAAATCGTAAACAGAAATAATATTTGGATGATTAAGATAAGCGGTAACTAAGGATTCCGAAATAAATAAATCTCTTTTATGTTTTTGGTCATTGGCATTTTCTAGTAACTTTTTGATTGCTACTTCGCGTTGTAAACTGTTTTGCGAGCCACGTAAAACCATACCCATGCCACCGCGTGCAATTTCTTCATGGCAAAAAAAACGCGACCGTTCTTCTTTATTGGATGACACAGGATTCTCAACATTGTCGTCAAGAATAGTGTTGTCATGCATCGTCTCGTCTGGTGTATAAAAGAAATCGGTTTTTAACGAGCGTTTTCCTTTGCAAGTCGAACCAATATTTGCAGATTGTAAATCTACCTTGTTCGTTTTCCAGAGCTTTTGTAAATCATTATCTTTTTTGATTTTTTCAAGCTCATTTTGATTTTCGGTCATAGCTCTTTCCTAACTATTTTGTCTTTCTTAAAAATTTGAGTTTTTTCATCGATATACCTTTACTTGCTATTATTTTATCTCAATGCAAAAGAGAGTTTTCAAAATGCTCGTTTCTAATTTTATACTTTCTTAACGATATTTTCAGTATCTTTCTTATCAAAGGCTCGATATACTAAAAAATTTAGTAAGCGAACTAATTTAGCATAACAAAAGTAAAATAAAAATGCGCAAAGAAAGAATGGTTGTAACACTGCCGAAATTCAAAATGGAAAGTAAATTCAATGCCAATACAGTGCTGCACAATTTAGGTATGGTGGACGCTTTTCAAGAAAGTATTGCCAATTTTTCAGGTATGACAACAATCGAAAAATTATTTATCGACAAAGTTGTGCATAAAGCATTTGTAAATGTTGATGAAAAAGGAACAGAAGCTGCTGCGCTTAAATACATTCAGAGATCTGTTGTTGAATGTATTTAAGTAGAAATCTCCTCAATGAATTGCACAAATTTCTATTAGGGTTTTCGTGTTTTATTGTAGTAATGATTGATGTATTCAAAATCGTTATAATGAAAGACAATGCGTTATTTATTTTTTTTAGGTAATAAATTCCTATAAATAAAAGCTATTGGTATTATAGTTCTTTCTTCTAGCCTAGCAATCGTTTCATTCATAATCTCAATCCTATAGTTCAACTCTTTTTGCACTAAACGATTACCCATTTTTTGTTCTATGTTGGCATATAGTTTAATAATTTTTCGATCCCATGGATATTTTTGCGCTGCTTTTGTTATATATTTTTGTGCTTGGGCATATTTTTGTTCATCAAAATAAATGCGTGCTAACCAATAGGAATATAATCCATTCCCTTCAAGATTACACTGCATTAGGGTTTGTTGTGCTTGTCGTTTCTTTCCACATAAGTATTGTATAACACCGCTGTTAAATGCTTGGTGATCTTTTTCAGCGAGTTCGTATGCTTTTGCTAAACGAAACTCTAAACTCTCTCGAAGTTCTAAAGGAAGTAGTTCTGTACTATTTTCGATGTTGTACAAGAAATGTTTATATTCACTGTTATCAAAAACGTTTGTTACCGAAGATGCTTTTTTCTGGCTGCGGTAAAATATTTCATAAATATCATGTGTGTATCCAATAGAAGCGCTTTGACGAATTTCTTTCTCTTGGGTTAGCAAGTAACTATGAAATGTTGACAATCGTTTATCGTTGTTCTGGAATAAAATACGTACAACAGAACAACAAGCAGCTTTACGAATCTCTATATTTTTATCGTTTTTGGCTATATCCATAAGATATGAAATCATCTGTAAATTACCACTGGAACCAAGGCCAGTAGCAACAGCAAGCCGATTTGTATCATCTTTTGTATCTATTTGTGGAATAAAAAATTTGGCAACCTTACCTCCGCCAGCCTTCATTAAATAAGCAATAGCTACACTACGTAAACGCTCGTCAGGATCTTTTGTTAGTCGTTGTAAGGTATTGGCAAAGGTAAAAACGGGCATTTTTGTTTTCGAAGTAGCTCCTTCAAAGTAAGCAAATGGCATCAAACGAATAGCAAATTCTTCTTTCAGGTTTAGAGTAATTTTCGCTACTATTTCAAATTCACCGTATAGAGCAAGGCCAATAATGGCTTGCGAGCGTACAAACTTTTCTACATCATGTAATTTTTCATAAAGTTTTTTACGACATTCGGGTAATGAAATTTTTTGCGCACTGAATACCGCTATTTGTCGAACTTTTGCATTTGTATCATCCATCGCCTTTACTAGCAAGTATGAATATTTTTTTGCAACATATTCTCTAAATTTATGAGTGTGCCCTTGTAATTTCCACATCGTCTCTAACGCAAAAGCTCTGATAAGAGGTTTCTCGTTTTTACAAAGTCTTACTAACGATTTTAGAGGCATCACATTGCCAATCGACCACATTTTTTTTATGGCGTACAACTGAACATATATATCCGGATCTTCTAACCACAATTCTATATTTTCTTGCGCAACATTTTCAATATACTGTATCTTTAAAAAAGCCGAAAGCGAATAGAGCTCACGTACATTCCATTGGCGATGAGAAGGTTTTTTATATTTAGCGAAGACAGCAGTAGCAATAAGAGCCACCTCGGTGTCTGAAGACAATGTTGCTTTGCGTACAATCTCATAAGCATTTCGCGTGCACATTAGAACAAGTACTTCTCCTGCATAAAAACGAATTACAGGGTTTTCTTGTTTTTGATATAAGAGATGTTTTAGTACTTCAGTGTAGACCTGTTTATTGTTGTAGATTTGCAGTAAGGAATTTTGGTCTTTTGCAGTGAAATAAGTAATAAGTAACTTTTTTAATACAATTTTGGCATCACTTAGTTGTTTGTTGCACATTTTATCATAAATGGTTCTTAAAACCGGAGATGAAGGATTATTTTTAACGGCAAGACGAACTAAGTTAAGCACTTCAGGAATATAATGTAAAGCGTTTAGACCATTTGCAGCAATGGTTTTGACATTTTTGGAAGAATTATTATCCAGACGTTGTAGAAACTGTTTTGCAATATCAAGTTTTTTTGCGGAATCTACAATATAATAATTTCTAGAAGGTGTATTCAAAATATCTTTCGCTAAGTTTTGTTGTTGTTCTCCAAATAAGGTAATTTCGGTATTCCTGTAAAGTGACAGTATTTTTCCAAATATAATGCTCATCATCAGCATGCGATTGAAAGCCTGTCCTTCGTTAAAAGTAGTATTAAAAAGCTGTGAAACTAATTCTGGTGAGCGGCTACCTAGTTCTATACATTTTAGAAAATCGTGGTGCGCAGAAAGCCATTTTTCTAATTTAAAATTGACATTTCCACGTCGATGATAAAATTTTTCTTGCCAAGGTTCAAGATCAATAGATTTTGTATATAGAGATAATGCCTGCTTGTAATTATTTAGACGTTCGTAACATTTTCCCAATAGAAAATTCGTGGGAGCATGGGTAGGGTGTATATCAAGAGATTTTATTAAAAACTCTTTGGCTCGATTATTATCTCCCTTTTGCATAAGGATTTCAGCAAGTGTTCGATAAAGATCGAATTGCCTATTTTTTGATAAATGATTTTCAAAAGTAAGTAATTTTTGTAATGAGTGATAGGCAACTTCGTTAAGGTTGAGACGAAAATAAATCATTCCTCGTAAATAAAGAGTTTCTTTATCTTGTATTTCTTCAAGTTGTTCTATGAATGTTTTCGCCAATGAAAAATTATTGCGATAAAAATATATCTTTGCCATAACTAGTATAACAGAAGGAGTAATTGTATTTATTTTTGCAATTTCATTATAAAGAGTCACAGCCTTATCATATTCACCTAAATGACAATGTAGTTGCAGAATTTGTTCATAGAACTCCATGTTTTTCTTGTAATTTAGTAGTGTGTAATAACTAGTGAGTGCATCTTGATGATAACCTCCTTTTTGTAACCACTTAGCTTGGAGATGATAGTTAGTAAAAGAGGGTTGTAGTTCTATAGCTTGGGTGATGTCATTAATAGCAGAGACAATATCTTCGCGATGATAAAAAATTTTGCCACGTTCTTTATAAGCATCTGCATAACTAGGATATAGGAGTAAGATCTCTTCTGTTATTGCAATTGCTTTTCCCCACTGTTGTTGCTTTTTGAAATTTTTAAGTTTCTGTAAATACTTGTGGATATCCGCTTGTTCTATTTTGTTGGCAGTGCCATTGTCTTGTTTAGATAGTTGTACTTCGTTGAGTTTATCGTAGATTTGAGCGCGCAATCGATAATATTTTGCTTGGTCATTAGAAATTTTAATAACTTGAGTAATCAATTGTAAGGCTTTTTTATTTTCACCTATCACCCAGTAAAAATCACTTGCATTAAATAACAAAACTTTATCTTGTTTGTTGTAAGACAGTGCTTGAGTAAAAAGTTTACGTGCGACTGCTGTCGCATTTTGTTCGTAGTATATTTTTGCTTTTAGTGCGATAATTCGCGGCACAATATCTTTTTGTAAGAACAAATTAATTTTAGACAGAGCTACCCCATACTTTTTTTGTTCGATGAGGTTTTTAATTTCAAAGTAAGCTTTATCGCGTAACTGCTCTTTATTAATATCCAGTTCGCTACGATGCTGCCATATAGTTACTCCAGTAATAAAAATTGTAACTATACAAATTGCAATAGCAAATTTTGTCTTTATATTTTTCCACCACATTTTGGCAGAGAAAACGGCTAATCTATGACTCACCGCTTGTGGTTGTTCGAGATACTGTTGTAAATCCTCTGCGAATTCCAAGGCTGTTGAATGACGATTTTTTATTTTTTTAGAGATGGCTTTTAGACATAAATAGTTGAGTTGTTTTGGAATTTGGTTATTAATTTTTTGTGGAGGAGTGGGGGTTTCAGTCTCAATTTTCCTCAACAACAAAGAAAGATTATCTGCTGTAAATGGATATTTTTTTGTAAGAACTTGATATAAAATAATACCCAAAGCATAAATATCTGTACTTTTAGTAACAAGTTTTTTATTACCCTGTGCTTGTTCTGGTGATAGAAAAAAAGGAGTACCAATTACTTTACCGGTCTGCGTTAAAGATGACGTTTTATCTTCTATTTTTGCCAAACCAAAATCAGCTAGATATGGCTCATTATTTTTATCTAACAATATATTCGCTGGCTTTATATCGCGATGAACGATGCCCTGCTCATGAGCATAATGTAAAGCATGAGAAACTTTTAATAAAATTTTAATACTAACTTCTAAGTCATCATTCTCATAAATAAAATCCTCAAAATTTTTTCCTGGGACATACTGCATTGTAAAATATGGTATCCGTTTATGCTCACCATAGTCGTAAAGCTGTACGATATTTGGATGCGAAAGCGATGCCACTGCTTGCGCCTCTTTTAAAAATCGCTTTAGTAAAATTGTTTTACTTTCAGAATTGCTTAATAATGTTTTTAACACAACTACACGATCTAAATCCATCGATTTCGCTCTATAAACTACTCCCATCCCTCCACGTGCGAATTCATCAATAAGAATGTATTTATCAAACTGTAAAGTCCGATTTGCCGAAAGTTTTGCAATTTGAGTTGTAGAAAGTATGTTTTTTTGTACTAAAAATTGTGACAAATGCAGTTTTTGTTTGTTACACATACTTAGTGCTTTTTCTAGTAACGTCTTTTCTACCATACTGCGTTCTAAAATAATTTGTGCTAGTTGGTAATTGGATTTAGAAAGTTCGTTCATAATAATCACTTCTATTTAAGCTAACAATTATAAAAAAATACCTGGTCTTATTTGTTTCAACGTATAAATTTTGTACTACAATCAACCTTTACAAAGCGAGATATTTAAGGCGTGTCGACATTTAAATCTTCTAATTTTATCTTAATAAAATAACGCAAGAAGCTAAGTTACATTATTTTAGTTATTCTTTTAAATCTCGACATGCCGTAGCTAGATCTGACAAGACTGCTCAAAATTTTCTAGCGGCTGTATATCTGGTTTCTAGCATTATTTTACTTTATTAATCTAATTGATGACAGATCCTAAACATTTTTAGCTCTTTTTTCTCTATATTTTATCGTTTCCTGTGATTATATCTTCCCTTTTTCTAGTATTTTTTTGATCAAAATATAAGTAAAACTGCGCCCATCAAAATTGAGAAAGAACCTAGGAACCTAGTTTTCGATTTTATTTGCGACTTTAATTCTAAACTGCGTAATATTTGTGAATAGAGTTTATTAAAATCTCTATCCCCAGAATAAGCTTTTCCAAACTGATCGCGTTAGGTTCTTCTATTTGGGAAATAGTAGGTACATGGATAAAGCTACATGCAGTGTTTTTTCTTAATTGCTTAATTTTTCGCAATGCAAGATAAAAAGTGTGATTACACACATAGGTTCCCGCGTGATTGGATACTTCACATGGAATATCGTTTTTTTCTAATTGCTCTTTGAGATGTAATAATGGTAGCGATGAAAAATAGGCTAGCGGTTCATTTTCGACAATTTGCTTTCCTTCTATACGTAAACCTGTGTTGTCAGGTAGAGAACTGTCGTTTAGATTAAGTGCTACACGTTCTAAGCTAATATGCTTTCTTTTCGCAGCTACACCCAAAAGCAAGATAATCTGCGGCGAAATAGTGGTAATGAGTTCTTCAATTTTTTTTCCTGCAGCTACAAATTCTGTTGGTAGAACCTCAGTAATTATTTCAATTTCAGACAAAAATTTTTGGGTATCTATCTTCTCGACAATTTGCTGGGAAGGATTAGTCACTACATTTGCAAATGAGTTAAAACCTGTCAGTAAAATTTTCATTATTCATCTTTCCGTATATTTGAGCTTTTATAGAACGTTAACATTCCTATTAAATTTTATCTAACTCTTTGTAAATAGTCAAAAACAGAACATTGTATTATTTTTTTAGAAAATAATTGACATCTAAAACAATGTATTTTATATTAATTACGTAAGCAGTTACGTAATTAATATTTGTTATTTTTGGAGTAGTAAAATGGATATATTACAACAGCTAGGTGAATTAGCTTTAGGAAGTCGATTTAAGAGAATCAGTGATCGTTTAATGCAGGACGGTATTAAAATATATAGTGATCACAATATTGATTTTGAACCTCGATGGTTTCCGATGTTTTCTCTGTTTTATCGTTATCCCGGTTGTTACTCTGTTACTGAAATTGCAAAAAAAATAGGTGTTAGTCATGTTTCTGTTAATCAAATATCAAAAGAAATGATAAAGAAAGGTGTACTTCGTTCAAAAAAAGATAAAAAAGATAAGCGCAAAAATATGCTGGAATTGACTAGCAAGGGTGAAGGGCTCATTGATAATTTGACAGAAATATGGGAAGAGATTTACGCTGCTATAAGAGAAATTACTAACGCAACAGGTTATGACATTATTGATGTGCTGGAAAAGCTAGAGAAAGAGATGAATCAAAAGAGTTTACACGAGAGATACAACGAACAAAACAAGAAAAAGCAGCTATCTACTGTACAGATTTTTGAATATAGCTCTGAGCACAAGAAAGTATTTGCTACCCTAAATTACGAATGGCTAGAGAAGTATTTTTACGTAGAGGATAAAGACAAAGAGATTTTAAAAAATCCTGAAAAATATATAATTGCACCTGGAGGCCATATATTTTTTGCTAAGTATAGAAACGAAATCGTCGGGACATGTGCTTTAATAAAACACTCTGATGGTAAGTATGAGTTAGCAAAAATGGCCGTTACCGAAAATGCTAAAGGTAAACAAATTGGAAAAAAACTAGCGATAGCGGTTATTGACAAGGCAAAAGAAATAGGTACTTCGAGTATTTTTTTAGAAACCAATTCAGGCTTAGTTCCTGCAATTAACTTATACCGTAAAGTTGGTTTTAAGATGAACGCTGATTTGAAGCCTGTATATGACAGAGGAGATGTTATGATGACACTTCATTTGTAACTGATCTTAGATATTGTAAACATAGTGGAAAAACATTCGTATTTATTTTAAGAAGAAATATAATTTATTCGCATGTTTGAAGTGTGGTTTTGCGATTTACTAAAATAAGGAATTTACAATGGAGCAAGTTGTCAATACCTTGCTAAAAGAAGATAAGCACAGTGATTTTTTAGTTGCACGAATTACAAATAGTTCGCTATCAAATTTCTCGTTTACTGTGTTTATCGAATTTTTGTCCATATCGCCAACAGAATTTAGATGAAGAAAAATAATTATTCAACAATTTGCATAATGTCGCGCTAGTAACCGTTGTTCGTTACCTTACTAAAGCTGTAAACCACAATTTTAGCTCATTCACTGTAATATTAGGGTTTCTTTTAAGACTGTCTACTCTACTTTGAATGGCAAAAATTTCTGTTTTCGTCAACTTGTGTGGTCCTTGATCGCTTACTACTACTGCTTTTTCTAGATCTTGTATTGCTCGTTGTACATTTTTTTCTAAAAATAAAAAATAAAAAATAGCTCTGTCAACATAATTACTGGAGATAGGCATCAAATCTATCGCTTTATTCATGTATTTCAAACATGTACTTGCATTATTCAAAAAAGCATGAGACTTAGCTCTATTAGCATATACTAGTGATTGAAAGTAAAGAGACTCTTTATCCATGAGATTTTGAGTAATAATAAAATCATAGTGTTCATTTGCTCTTGTAAAATATATTTTCCCTTGTTGTGGATCATCATGCATAGAGCGAAAACCGTTTATAAAATTTATATATCCCAATGATTTATGTATTTGAGCGATTGGATAATTTTGTACTCTTTCTAGCATTCTTGTCAGCCTGTCATGCTCCTCCCCTATCCTTAAATAGAAACTTGCTCTTTCCACCACATGCGAGAATCCTTTTTTTAGATAATCAATTTCTTCTTTTTTTTGTTCTATGATTTCTTTTTGCTTTGCAACAATGTTCTTACTTGATTCTAATTGCAGAGAAAGTGTTTTGAAATCACTAGAAACTGTAGTTAAAGTTAAGTTAGTTTTTGCTAATTCTTTTTTTTCCTTGCTAATTTTCTGCAATGTTTTTTCCTGTTGCTGGTAGAGAAATCCTAGACTAAATGTAGTTATTACAAAGAAAATCAATAGCAATCCGATTGTATATTTTTGGAAAAAGTTTAACACTTGTTTTTTCATTTGCCTTTTTACGGCAACCCGACGATTTTTTCTAAAATTTCTTAAATCGCGCATTAAATCATGCGCTGTTTGGTAACGATTCTCTGGCATCTTTTCAAGACATTTTAGACATATTTGTTGTAACTCTAACGGAATATCGCGATTGATTTCTTTGGGAGAAGTAGGCTCTTTTTCGAAAATATTATAAATGGTTTCATAAGGAGAGCTAAATGGAAAAACTCGTTGCTTTGTCAATAATTCGTATAATGTTGCGCCAACAGAATAAATATCACTTCTTGTATCTGATGAACCCCGTGCTTGCTCCGGAGACATATAAGCAACGCTTCCATAAATTTGACCTGTTTGCGATACTTGAGTAATTTCTTCCTCAGCATTTTTATCTTTTGCTAACCCAAAATCCATTAATTTAGGAATCATTTCATTTGTAAGCATAATATTGGAAGGTTTTATATCGCGATGTAGTACATTAATTTTGTGTACTTGGTACAATGCTTCAGATAATTTTTCCATAATTTCTGCTATTTTGCGCCAATTGCTAGGTGAATTTTTTATGTATTTCGCGAGGTTCATTCCTTCGACAAGTTCCATTGTAAAGAAAGGTATTGGATGTTCTCCATACTCATAAATCCTAATAATATTAGGATGATTTAGTTTTGCCATTGCTTGCACTTCGCGTACAAACCTTCTCAAATGAATATTATCTTCAATATTGTCGATGACTTTTAAAGCGACCGTTCGCTGGAGTGTAGTGTCATAAACTTTATAAACGGTTCCCATTCCTCCTTGCCCTATTTTGGATAAGATCTGATAATGAGAAAACATTTTCGGATTCATTGGTCTTTCTTTCATTGGTAAGAGATATATCTACTAACTAGGTAGATTGACTTTTCTTCGGAACTACGCCGATAATTTGGTTATTTTCTTGGTATATCTGAACTTCGACATCAAAAACGTCTTTAATTTTTTCGGTAGTAATAATATCTTCAGGTGTGCCAATACCTACAATCTGGCCATTTTTTAACATTGCTATTTTAGTTGCATATTGTGCTGCAAGGCATAAATCGTGGATAGTAGCAATAATAGTTATGCCTTGATCAGTAAGAGAACGCATTACATTTAGAATTTGTAATTGGTATTTTATATCTAAGTAGGATGTTGGTTCATCAAGAATCAGAACTTGCGGCTCTTGTGCTAATGCCATTGCTAACCAAACTCTTTGCCTTTCGCCACTACTCAAATTAAAAATAGAGGTCTGTGCAAAGTGCTCTACGTGTGCTTTTTTCATGCTAGTGTTCACAATTTTTGCATCTTGTTGTGGGGTTGTTGTGAAAGCTATTCTTCCCATTGACACAACTTGCTGAACCGTGTAATTGAAGCCAATATTAATTTGCGGCTCTAGTGCACTAAGATATTGCGCTACTTCGCGCGCAGACATACTGACTAAATCTTTTAATCCTAGATAGACTTTTTGTTTCTCGATCTTTTTTAATCCTGAGATACAACGAAGTAGTGTTGTTTTTCCCGAGCCATTTGCCCCGACAATTACAAACATTTCTCGACGCTCTATTTTGAGTGAAATATCTTTGAGAATAGGCTTGTTTTGATAACTGAAGCTTAAATTTTCTATGCGAATATTCATCATAAAATACTACCCACTGTTTTTTTATGGTGAATGAGTAAATACAAAAAGAAAGGTGCCCCGAAAATAGCGGTAATAATGCCAATAGGGATTTCGACAGGAGCAGCAATTGTTCGCGACAAGATATCGCAAAATACCAAAAAAATCGCTCCCATAAAACCTGAAGCAATAAGTAATTTCTTGTGGCTTGATCCAAACAGTAGGCGCGAAGTATGGGGAATAATAATCCCCACAAAGCCAATTGTTCCAGAAACGCAAACAACAGCGGCAGTTAGTATTGTTGCTAATAAAAGAAGCAGTTTTTTAATAAACGCGGGATTCACTCCTAGGTGAAAAGCCATATCATCTCCTAAGGATAAAGCATCAAGCTGTTTACTTAAAAAATTTGCAATTATAACAACGATCGCCAAAAGTATTGATAAATAGAAAATCCATAGCCACCGGCTATTTGCCAAACTTCCCATAATCCAAAACATAATATGGCGTAACTGCTCGTCTTCTGAGATAAAAATGAAAAAAGTAGTGATAGAAGAAAACATTGCCCCCATAGCAACACCAGATAAAATGAGTGTTACATTGGAAAAACTTCCCCATTGTGATTGAGCAATCAAGTAGGTAATTGCCACAGAAAAAATCGCTCCCAAAAAAGCACCTATTGGCATCATTAGCGACAATGAAAAACCAAGAACAATCATCATTGTTGCGCCTGCCGTTGCTCCACTAGCAATGCCAAGTAAATAAGGATCGGCAAGTGGATTGCGAAAAATTCCTTGCATAATCGTTCCACAAAAAGCCAAAGAAAATCCAACTAATGCTGCTAGTATTGCTCGTGGTAAACGTATGTGTAGTAATATGAAAACATCACTCGCTTCTAATGGAACATTGGTAATTTGAAGCAAGTTAGTCATGGCAAACATTTGTTTTTGTAATGGGATATGTACACTACCTACTATTGTTGCAAAGCTTATTGATAAAACTAAAAAAACAGCCAAAAATAGAAATAAAAATTTACGCGATTTCATTTATTGCTTTCTAACAGTGAATTTAAAAACACTTACGTGTTTTTAAAAGCTTATATTTACCCACACTAAAGAGAAGGTGTTTGCTGAACTTTCTTTTGGAGTTTAGGATGCGCCGACATTTAGGTTTTGCATAATGTGAATTGTTTTAGGAAATAGTAGGGCGTGTCATCATTCAATACAGATAAAAATATAACGGATTCATTTAATGATACGCCGGTAGTATTGAGCCCGAGCCCGTTTGCGAGCCCGCGCCCGAAAACTTTTTGAGAGCGACAGAAAGTGATTTATTGGTTCAATACTAGTTTTTTGCGATGGAAAAAGAAACTTTGCTTCTTTGATAAATTGTTAGTGAAAGTTTCGGAAACGGGCTCGCAAACGGGCTCGGGCTCGAAAAAACACACAATATTTTGAATGATGACACGCCCTAGTTTTGAGGTTAAAATTATGCTCTGTAATTGAAAAAATAACGAAACTAATCTCTAAAAGCTAAATTATAAGGAAGATAAATCTGAACGCTCTCTAACATAATAGCATAAAAACAACGATTTGTGCTACTTGAAAACAGACTTCAAGTAGCTTTTAACATCTAAGTTGTTCGAGCGTAATAAAGAAAAGTACGTAATTTTATTTCACCGTCTTTATCATAGTTTTTTTCTAAAGTAAATTCTTTTTCTTTGTTTATTTGGAAATCAAAATCACTAACACATACCTTTTGCCAGTTATTTTTAGTTGTAGGTTTTAATTGCAATCCATTAGGGCTAGTACGCAAAAATACGAGACAATCGCTAACCATAACGAGGAAAAGGTTATCTCAGTGCCACTATAAATATTGTGTATGGCGACAGCTATAGTAAAAAAAAGAAAAGCGTATAAGCATAAAATCTTTAACCAGGATGAAGCAACTTTAAATTCTAACTTGTTGTTGCAAATGTAGAATGTTTTATTTCTTTTATATGCATCATTTATCATGACAATTAAATTATCTGTAGTATAATCCATAAATTCTCCCTAACAATTGAATTAGAATTGAATTTATACTACCCTAAAAAATGCTATTTTAAACTCGTAGCAAATTATTCATTTTATGAAAAAAACGATTCTCTTTTATATCGATAGTTGCAACAGTGATATTTTTTTAATTTTATTTTATGGAGTAAAAATGACAAAAAAGAAAAGTGCTGCATTTGGTTATTTTTTGGGAAAGATTAGAGAAAATATTGCAAAAAAAGAGAAAAAAAGCAAAATCACGACCACAGAAATGGCAAAAAAAGTAGGGTTTTCCCAAACTCATTGGTTTCGCGCAGAAAAACAAGGCTATATACTAAGCCAAGACAAGATCAATCAAATTATATCTAGCTTAGATTTAGATCCTATTACAGCCAAAATTCTTTTGGCACATGGTGGCTACTCCAATCGCAACATCTCTTTGTTAGGAAATGCGCATCATAGTCTCGCTAGCACACAAAAAGTGATGTATGAGATGTTTTATCAACGGAAGAATATTGGTATTATGAAAAGTTTGGTAATTTCGTGGTTAGACCCAGAAATTGAAATACCAGAGTACACTAAATATCTTTGTTCTAAATGGCAAAATGAGCAACATAGATTTTCCACCAATGAAATAGAAAAATTCATAGAAGCGCGAAAACAAAGAAAACAAACCTATCTCGATGCAAGAATTACATCGCAATTTATTATTTTAGACACAATCCTTGAAAAGAGTGTGATGATTCCATCAAGTATATTAACTAAGCAAATAGAACACATTATAGAGTTCATGAAAAATCATAATTTTATTGAAATTCGCATATTACAACCCGGACCAACTTGCCCACATCCAGCAACTAATTTTCGATTGTACGCTAACAACTACTTATGGTTAGGATATATGTATTATGGAGAAGTTGTTTGTGGAGAAATGGATCCGCAAATGTTACGTCACTTCGACACGGTTTTTTGTGATTACTGGAACCGTGCTCTAAACAAAGAAAAAACAATACAATATTTGTGTAATTTACTCAAAAAAACAAAGAAGTGAACACAATTGGACAAAATCTTCCGGTAGCTAAGTGGTAGAACCGTTGTCCGAATTAACAATAGTGGAGAACTGCATTTCTAACTTTTCTAAAGATTTCATAACTTAGATACCAACTAAAGTTTTGCTCCTCTTATAATTCCGGGATCTTCTCCTGCAAGCTGATTCAGAGGGCCTTCCCTCATCTTTTATACAGCACTTTTATCATATTTCAATATGATAAAGTTCATCGCACACGTCTGGCATTGAATTATTCTATTGGTCTGTCACTCTTTAAACGAAATTCATTAATAAGTTTGACAAGTACGATAAGACATCACCAATGGCATATTTGACAGTTAGGGAGCCATTTTTTGATCTGTTTTCTGTCTTGCTGTTTCATGTAATTGTGATACATAAACAGACGAGTAAGAGCTTTTAGTTGAGAGATCTCTTCTGGGAGCTCTTTTATCCTATTGTCATTGATAACTAAACAAGTAAGAGAATTTAGTTGAGCGATCTCTGTTGGCAGTTCTATTACTTTATTTTTGCTAAGATCTAGGTGAATGAGAGCTTTTAGCTCAGTGATCTCTATTGGTAGTTCTATTAGTTTATTTCTGCTAAAAACTAGGTGAGTAAGGGCTTTTAGTTTGAATACCCAGCTAGGTATTTCATCTAGTTGCATATCTTCCAAATCAATAATTAATTTTCCCCAAAAAACACAATTATGAAAATCACAATTTGTTAACATTCCAAAGGTAACATCGGTTTCAAAACTACAGTTATAAAATCTCACGCAATCAAACGTATACTTCTTATCTTCGTTTAAATAGAAAGTACAGTCGCTGTAACAGGTATCATTTGCAATATATTTTGGTAACTCTCTTTTTATATGTTGCTTATAGTGAATAACTGGTTTGCGATCATATTGTACAGAATTGCGTTGAGGTATATTGCATTTTTTTTGACATTCCTTTCTATCAAAAATAGAAGTAACGAAAAATAAAATAGATAGACACAGTATAGTTATTGATAAATGAAGATACACAGAGAAAAACACTAGAATTTTACTTCTTTGAGGTTTCATAACATGTGGATTTATATAGAACAGAATAAGGGATAAAAACCCCAGTACCAAAAAAGATAGAAAGAGTTTTGTTCGCTCAGAATTAGACATATATACCTCTAAGTAGAAAAAATAAAATGGGTAAAATTAGATATTCAGAAATATATACCTTAAGAAAAATGAATATAGATACTAGTCAAGAAACTATTATCAGTAATTCTAACTCTTATTATCGTTGAAGACCTGTTAAAGCCAAATAACGAAGACATTGCAAACCATATTATATTAATCAGAATTCCCGAAAACAAAAATATAAGAGATGTAGTAGATTGCTCTTCATTTAATGAGCTATATGTATTTTGTCCATAGAGATGTAAACTAAAAATAATAATAGCAAACAAAATGCTTACATAAAAAACAGCGTTTTTATGATTCTATAATTCAATGCCAGACTCGTAAATAATTCAATGCCAGACTCACAATAACTCACGAACATCGGGTATATAACTACGCAAACTCCACATTGCAGCGACTGATAGAAGTAAGACAAAATGGAGCAATACGATAACCCACCATTTACGTAGATGTTTTGTGTTGTAATTGCTTACATATGATTGGGATTTACCTTCCAATGCAGGCTTCGCTGTAGGTTGAAGGGCTTCAATCCAATTGTTTTTTGTGTTGTTGGTATCAACTTTATCAGCGTACAAATGACTTGTCGACTCAAATGCCTCTGGAAATGCGTTTTCCAAAATCCAACGATTGATTACAACACGTTGATTATTGGTGATGTTACCTTTGTTAATCCATTTTTGCATTTGTATCGGTAATTCATCCCAATTGCTCCCATCCCAATTGCTCTCTGGCTCATCCCAATTGCTCTCTGGCTCATCCCATTTTTGATTTGAGTTACCCCAATGCTTCCATAGATCCTCTGTTGGTAGTATTTGGTTTAGATTATAGGCTAGAATTTGTTTTTGGGGATTTTGTGTATTTAGGGTTTCATTTGCAGATAGCGAGATAAGAGGCTTTTGTTGTTTCATTTCATAAACCTTATTTGAAGGAGAGCTCATATATAAAACTTCTGTTCTTTTGGTTAATGACGTTTGCGTTACAACGAATTTAGCAACCGTCTAAGAGCTTTAATATAAAAAGATTGTCTGTATCCAATGTGTTTTTATGTAAACAACTATTTCACATAGATATTATAATTATAATAGTCTTGAGTAAAAGACTTTATTTTTATCTCTCTTATACACACCACAAAACCTGGAGATTTCTTATGTACTATTTGTCTTCTTTCTCCTATCTAGGCTTGTTATCATCGGCTTGATCTACAAACGTAAATCTACTCCTCCAATAAATTTGTTTCGTAGCACATAGAAAATTTACTCAACACCAAAACATAGTTATATTCCAATGTCGATTTCGATTTCTCAATGCTCTATAAAGATTTAAATTTTCAAAACTATATTCAAAATCTAAATAAACCTCCAAAATCTTCCGCAATACTAACAAGAGAAGGCTAAGAATAGCATTTTAGTTTATGAGTGAAAAAACCATGGTCAAGATAAATTTTCTGTAAAAATTATCGAGTCAAAGTAATAAATTCTAGGCAACTTTGTGTATGTCAAGTTTTTAGTGATTGAATTCCATTGTGATATCCTATAAATTGAATTTCATTAAAACTAATGGATATCTTATTTGACATAGCAGTAAATTGACCAGTTTAGTGCTGTGTATCTTGAAGAATGACGAAAATTATTTTGCAAAATATGAATATATTGCGGGTAGAATCCCTAATTGTAGGAATAACAAATGAACAGAGATAAGATTTTTGTATCTTTTTATCAAGAGTCAGGTGACAAATTACTGGCTGCTTGCGAAATACCAACAGGTGAGTTGCCTGATACATTTGCTGTTGATACGCAAATGCACGTGGGAGGTCAGAGTTTTAAAGTAATTGATGCCAAACCAAAGGAAAAGAGTGATTTTTTAAAGAGCGGTAAGTTGGAAATTTTTCTAGAGGATGAAGAAACTAAAGTAGCGCTTAAGAAGAAAAATTATTCCTTGCCTACCATTAACAACAAAGTAACTCCTGGTGAAAAAGTACAGAACCCAGGAGATGTATTTTTTATTGCTGAAAGTGATGTAAGGCAAGTTGAGTTCGTTTCTATGTCGTTCGCGCGTGAAATTAATACAGAACTTTTAGCTATAGGTAATATCTATGATAAACAAGATAAAGAAGGGAAGTTTGAAAATATTCACTCGCGTAAGTTAATCGAATCTCCTTTGGAAACATCTCGTTTATCCGTTGATAATATCCAAGAAATCTTTCAAGTGCAAAAACGCTATGATAGTGTCGGATACAATGAGAGTAAGAGAGTTATTGCAAATAGTTTTGCATTTTTAACTATTGATAGCCTCATTTTGTGGGGTGAAATAGTTCAAGATAACATTGCTTTTTTAAACTTAGTTCGCCAAAAAAACACCAAAGACTGCGTTTGTGAAAAAATGGATCGCTTTTTAATAGAAAATAACTTATACCTAGTTGACTGGAAAAACCTTACCATTGTCGGCGAAAATCGCAATTCTTTTCAGAGCTTATTGACAGTACCTCAATCTAAAAATGCTACATAGTGTAAAAAGAATAGCCACTTTAAATGGCTATTCTTTTGTAAATCTACTGACCGGTAATTAATAAGAGCGCTTTTTTAGCTGCTTGACGCATCTGGTAACTCTCTTTATAATCATTAGCAATAATGACTAGTGGTGTTACTCCGCGCTTTGCTTTAGCTTTTCCTAAACCTTTGATTGCCCAAATTCTGCTTTTCCACTGTGTATCTGCAAGTGCATTTAAATATAAAGAAACCGTTTGATAATTTTGGCATCCTATTTTTGCAAGAGCTTGCAAACATGCTCCACGAGCACCTTGTTTTTTCTTAGCTTCCGCCACTAATGTATTTTCAATGTCACTGGTGTTCTTACCAATTTCACCTAAAGCTAGTGCCATTTCAAAGCGAGTACTATAGTTGGTTTCTCTTTGCATCGATTGCACTAGTGTAGGAACTGCAGGTTCGGCAATTTCCCCCATAACTCCAAACGCTATTGCTGCCATTTCGCGTAAGCGCCAGTCGTTATGGGTAAGTAAATTGATCATGTCTGCTATAGCATCCTGCCCAATATGTCCCGCCGCTTTTCCACAATAAAATCGAGTATTTTCTTCATCAGTTGCGGCTGCTATAATCAGCGGCTGAATGGCTTCTGTTCCCATACCCGCAATGCTTTTCGCTACATGCCTCCTTACATCTTGATAAGAATCGTTTAAAGAAGCTATGAGATCTTGCAAGTATTTTGTGTCAGTAATTTTTATATGGAAAATTGCTTTGGCAGCTCCTGCACGAACCGTATCTTCTTTGTCATGATTTAACAATGTCATGAGATGTGGAATAGCCTCTGTTGCTTTTGTACCCATTTGGGCGAGGGTGTATGTTGTGGTACGTCTGACATGCTGATCATCACTTTTTAAAAGAGGTATTAAGCTTGATACAGAAGTGGCCAAGGGACCATATTCCTGCATTTTATTTGTTGCCCAAGTTTTTATATTATTGTCTTCGTCTTGAAGCAAGCGCGTTACTGAAGATACTGCTTTGGAAGATGGTGTTTCATTGGCATACATATTCGCTAAAGCCCAACAACACGCATCGCGAACAGTTTCGTCATCGTGAGCAGTCTTTTCAAGTAATTCTTTCTTCAATTTGAAAGCTTTCATTTTTCCTATCACAAGTGCACAGCCTGCTTGCGCTTGCGAAGAATCATTGCGTAGGTGTGATACAATAATTTCCAACAAGTATTCGTTTTTTTGTACGAGAGTAACTACTGCATTAATCGCCGATTGTTGTAGTTGGGAGTTGTGGTGAGTAAGACTTTTCATGATCGCTGGTAGAATAGTTTGACTTCGTAATTGTTGCCACTTACTTTTACTTTTGGCTAGTTCTCCAGCATAGCGATGTTTAGGACCTAGTATAGACAAGCAAAAAACAGCTTGGGTGCGTTTGCTAATATCACTGCTATTTGCATAATTCACGAGTGGTGCAATAGCTCCGTCTCCCATTTTACGGTACAATATTGTGTGCGCAATTTTTTGTAAATTTTGATTTGGATGATGAACTACCGACATAATCTCAGAAATACTCGCTGGCGAAATTTCAATCTCGTTTATCAATTTTGTGGCGCTACGACGTAGAGAATTATTTTGATCAGCAACGGCCGCCAACAGTGAACCAAAGGCTTTCTCTTTCATATTTATTAATGCCTGTCGCGATTTGGTACGCGTTTTGTAATCAACGCTATCCAAATTTTCGATTAATTTGCGAATGTTTTGCGGAGAAGAATCGGAATACATTTGTTCTTTTTGGAAAATGTTTAGAGTTTCTTGTGCGACTTTCTGCACTTGAGCATTTGAATCCGAAAGCAGGTTTTCTACTTTTGATTTACTTTGCACCGCAACCAAGATACCTAGTAGCTGGCAAGAATACCAACGAACCTGTGAGTGAGAGTTTTGTAATCCTGTAGTTAATGCAGGAATGGCATCTGCTCCAAAAGTCAATAAGGCACTAGTTACTTTTTTTGTGACATATGGTTTAGGATGATCTAGAGCTTGCACTAAGAATGGTAAAAGCGGTAAACCAGCTTTGCCCATTCTTTGTGCATCCCTCGCGCCGTACACTCTGTCACTATAATTAGAACTAAGCAAACGTTTGGCGATTGGTTGCAGATTTTTTGAAAGGCTTTGAATCTTCAAATTAGACTCCAAACTCTCCTCTTTCTTGTCTGCACTTTGCGTTGTTTTTTGTTTTTGTGTTTTTAGGGTTTGTTTGTTTGCTGCAACTTTAACTTTTTTTCGCGGTACATTTCGCGGCTGTGGTATTTTACTTAGCGCAAATTTAGCGCCATTGCGAATTGTCACATTCGAATGGTTTAAAGCTTGCCTCAAAGATGGCGTTGCTGACTGTCCAATGTTGATTAGGGAATAGACAACGTATAAATATACTTGTTGGTTGGGTATTTGTAGTGCTGCAATTAACGATGGCACTGCCTTTTCTTTCATTTTGACAAGTTGCATTAGGGCTTTGTCTCGCACTTTTTTGTCCGGAGAATAAAACTTTTCGATAAATTGATTTACTTGTGGAGAAATTTGTTGCGAAATTTCACTATGTATTTTTTGTTGTTTTGCTTTTTCGTTTAATACATATTTCGCTCCCGATTGAACACGTGGGTGCGGTGATTTAAGCGCCAATTCCAAGTCCGATTTTTTTCCTACTTGTAAGAGAGCTGTAACACAATAAGAATAAACATTTTTGTTATTGATTTTCAATGCCGCAATTAACGAGGGGCTGGCTGAAGAACCAATACCCAAAATCTTAGCCAAAGCAGCGTTGCGAATTTTTTGATTACTTGAATAAAACTGATTTACCAATACTTTTACCTTGGGCTCAATTATGTTAAACTCTTGTGCACCTAGAAAAATAATACAAAGAAGTATAAGCAGTATGTGCTTTCTCATTTTTTTGTCCTTTGATGTTGGTTTGAATTGTTGTAAATGATTTGCCTTATACTTCGCGCTACATAGGCAGAAGTTTCAAAAAAAATGAGATTTTGCAAAAAAATTTGAATATTTTTGTCTTCAAGGATCGAATAATGAGTGACACAAGTTTAGATTATGTAAATGCTACTGATGAAAAGTTAGTTGAAATCTACTGTAGTGGACTAAACCAGAAACAATTCGCTTTTTCAGAGTTGGTAAAGCGTTATCAGAGCTTACTTTTTGCTCGATCTTTTCGATATTTACAAAGTGTAGAAGAAGCAGAGGAAGTTGTTCAAAATACCTGGCTAGGTGTTATTAAAACATTGCAATCCCATTTTTCTCCAGAAAATAGTTCGTTTCGTCGTTGGCTATATGGTGTATTAAAAAATAAATTGATTGATTATATGCGCCGTCGAAAAAATATTGTTGCATTTAACAATTTACAAATACCTACCACACAAAACTTTGTTTGCGAAAGCGATGTAAAAAAAGTAATAGAGCTTTGCATTGATAAATTTCCTGAAAAGTATAGAACGCTTCTTACAGTGTTAGTTGCTCATCGCAGGGAATCTTTACAGGCAGTAGCAAAAATACTAGAAGAGACAACTTTACTAGAGCTTGCCGAACGTATTCGTAAGCCACTATTAGAGTTACAACAAGACATTCTTGCTATGACAGGAGAAAACATCGTAAACAATACGCTAAAAACGAGAAGATACCGAGCAATGGAGTTTTTGCAACATTGTTTAGAAAAGAATGGAGTTACAATCGAATGAAAAAATGCGATCAGTTGCTAGAAATATTTCAGCAACGAAATGTTGATCTTGTGGAGAAAACATTTCAACAAGATTGGCGTGACCATATTCGTTTATGCTTGCATTGTCGTGAGTTATTTGAAGATAATATTAGCCAAATGTTCGATAATAAACAAATCGCTAGTATATTCACACAATTCAATGAACAAATTTTTTTACATGTCGAAAAACAAATTTTATCGCCATTCGTAAAACAAAAACAGTTGTGGAATGTCGAAACTTCCACGGCAAAATCTATCGAACTTTTAACAAAAGCAAATAACATCGTATTGCGCGAAGATTTACCTGTTGCAGCTGGTAGTCCTGGCGAGTTAGGTAACATTCCTGGTAGCATTATGGGTTTACCTGATGACACGTATATTATTTGCCAACGTTTAGCGCAAGGGTACGAAATTCACGTCGAAAGTGCGATACCTGTTAGATTAACGATGGTTTTCTATCGCGATTCTGAAGAATTGGTTAATATCAATGTTAGCGAACAATTTCTTCAAGATCTAATTCCATTTGAACAAATTGATAGCTGGACTCATTTTGAAGTGTTGAGACATTAGGATTCTGTATGAATATCCAAATAGGTTACCCATATGCTGCAAGCAATTTTGAAACGACAAAAGATTCTGTTGTGATTTTACAGCCAACTAAATATTGTGGCTTTCATAGTGTTGTCGTAAACGGAGTTGAGCATAAGTTGTCAGTAACTGATGCTGGCCCTAAGATTCTAAATCGCGTTGTTGACCGAGGAGTTGTTGGTACTCTAATCGAGTCGCCAGACGAGCGCCGAAGTATAGCGCAACATGGACAAATTATTGGACAAGGCACTTCAATGCAATTAGCAATTGCTTTAAGTGTTTTCACTAAAAAAATATGCGATGGACCAATTATTCTTTTTAGTGGTGCTATTGAACTTCCTACAGGAGCTCCACCATTTGTTGATGCACAAATACGCACCTATTGTTCTAGTAAAATTGCAGAACAAGGGCTTGTCGCAAAATATCGGGCAGCAAAAATGGCAAAAGCTCATGCGTTGGTATTGCCACAGCGCGATGCCAAAATTATATCTTCAGCATTAAATATTGAATATCAACCACTCAAGTATTTATCTGTAGCTATTAAAGAAAATAGATTATCTCCTGCTATCATTGGTGTCAAAAGTAACGAATTACCTACAATGGCTAATTTGTTAGGTATTAGTAGTTTTTATTACAAAAAAAAGAGTAAAAAATTGAGTATCGTTGCGACAATACTCATTGTTGTTCTACTAGCTTTTTGGCTGGGACTCAACCAAGTGTATGCAGCAAAAATAGACCAAAAACAACGTGAAAAATTTGCAGATAAAATAAGTACAATGCTCATTAGTTTTGAGGACGATGCCAAATGGCGCCAACAGATAAAACAACTAGCAAACACTTTTATTGTTGATGAAAAAATTATTGGTGAGCTGTTACTGTCTTCTGATTCCAGAAAACAGTGGATTGCAATACATCTTATCCACGAAAAAAATATACAAAGCACGTATATTATCCAAATATTGCAAAAATATCTATTTACGCAAAGACCATTTCACGATTTGGCTTTAAAAATCCTTGCTGATAGCGAGTCACCAGAATTTCTGCAATTATTAAATAAACAAAATAAATTAGCTGGGTATATTGCCATTAAAGCATCGCAATATTTGTTATCGTATACTAAAAATTTTACACTTGCCGAAAAACAAATGTTAATAGAACAGCTACTTAGTTCTAAAGTAGATAGTAATATCAAAAGAAATATATGTAAAAGACTTCTAAAGAGTTCTTTTAGAGGTGTTCCCAAAAATATTGCACAATTGATAGAGGTTACTGATCACGATCAGCTTGAAGAAATGTTTGAACTTATTACTCATGTAGCTCATGATGTAGGCACACATATACAAGAATACTTGCGCAAAACTACTCAGCCTCAAGCACTTGAAAATTGGCTGCGAATATTGGAAATTGTAGATGCTAGCTCTTCTTGTGATTTATCCCTATTAACGCGGTTGTATTCTTCTAATCCACAACTCCTTAGTTATTTTTTGAACAAATATAAAGGTCAAGTATTTTTAAAAGCTGTAGATATCTTAAATCAAAAAAACTCTCGTGCACATGTTCTGATCCAGAGTCTTGCTCTTTCTGATTTAGATTGGATAAACGCAAGCGAAATTTTCGTTAATTCGGTTCATAATTTGATTATTGAAGATAACTACCACTCTCGTAAAAAATTTGCTGTTTGCGTGTTAAGTAAGATTGCACAGTACAACGATAGAGCTTTACATTTTTTGATAAACTGTTTAGATAATAAAAATTTAGGTAAATATACTACCGAACTTTTAGGTGCGGGTAATTTTGATTTAAGCAAAGTGAAAAAGCAATTATTAGAAGTGACGCAACGCAGAAATTACGATAGTAATATTTTGAAAGTCATAAGTAAATTGGGCACACAAGCGAAAAGTATTGTGCCTGCACTGATAAAGAAATTAATCGTGTCTCCTGGAAAAAACGATGCAATTCGTTTTTGCATTTTAGCTATTGGAGATGTAGAACAAATCGCCTCTAGTTTAAAAAAATCGCAAAATGCAATTGAAAAACGAATTCTAATTGAACTGTTGCTCTCATTTGAGAGCGATAAAACGCAAAATTTTGTTGAATTAGTGCGCAAATTTACTTTCAGTTTTAATAAAAAATTGAAAACTGTTGCATGGATATTTCTTGCCAAACACAATTCTTCACTTATACCACAAATACATGAAAAATATCTAGAATCGCGATTGAATAGTATAAAGCGCTATATTGCCATAGGGCTTAGCTATTTACCTTGTCACGAAAATATACAATTTTTTATAAAGATATTAAAACAAAGTAACAGAAGTAAAAATCAAGCCTTACTGGCTTTCGGTAAGTGGGGGACTTATTCTACTACAGCGCTACCTGATATCATTAAACTTTACCCTTCAAATGACTATTCTCTCAATAGGCAGATTGTAACGACAATTAGTCAAGTATCTTCTGATGCGAAATATCTAAATCTGTTATTGAAAAAACTAAAACCAAATCACCAGCACTTTCGTTCTCAAATTTTCGAAGCTATTATGTTTAAAGATAAAGCTGCTGTTCTTCAAAGTAAAGAACTCCAACAAATATTCACTGATTATTTTCGGCGAGATCGCCACAAGATTATGTCAATGTTAAATAAAAAAGATCGTAAATTTACTCCCCTTATTCTCTCGTGTATGAAAATGCACTATCCACACCAAATGATAAAATCTATATCATTTATGAGGCAAATGAAAATAGAGAATGTTTTGCTAGAAGAGCTGCAAAAAACAGAAAGTAGTAAGCTGCATATACTTTATATATTGCAAAATACACTGTGGAAACTAACGCAAGAAGACAAGAAAGTTTTACAACAAATATCTATAAAAAATGATAGTTGGTTGGTACGAGCGCATGCAAGAAAACTGTTTTTAAAATAACAAATTATTTGGCACTTAGCGTCAAATCAGCGTAGTGGACAATTGAATATTGTCGCTGGTCGAGAATTAGACTTAACGTTTAAGGTTCGGTCTACTTGCAAGCCCGAGAACGCATCACAATATTTTTAGCGGTACTGTCATTCTCGTGCACTAAATGATAATATGTCCTAGTTAAGAAAAATACGATAGTCCGCGTTTTTGTAAAAACAGTTGTTCTTCTTTTGTTGATGTACGTCCTAAAATTACATTGCGATGTGGAAAACGCCCAAAGCGCTTAATAATATCGCAATGTGCCGCAGCATAATCATAAAAAGCATATATCTGTTCGCGTATTTTACTATGAGACTCTTCAACAAGTTTACGATAGTAAACAACACTTTTTTCCTGCAAATCTAAATTTTCGCTGTGCTGCAAAGGCATATATAAAAAAGCCTTTTCCACTGTCAAAAGCTGTTGCTTTTTTGGTAAAGTTTGTAAGCACAATTCAACACAGTAAGTGTCTTCAGCATAAGCTTCTGGTTTTTGGCGAAACATGTGACGCGAAAATTGATCGAGAACAATAATTATCGCTAACATACCACGTACATCTTCTTGCCAACTACCTAACTGCCTCTTCTGCGCAAGTTCCCAAATTTCACGAAAATTTTCACTAATATATTTATCAACTTCTACATCTTTGCGGTACCAAATTTTTGCTTTGCGAGCAGGAAAAAAATCATTGTTTTTTAGATTACCAAACCAATAATCAAGTATTTGTGTATAATTCATTTTATGCACCTATGAGGGGAAAATTATGCAACAAAGTTCTACAGTACAGCGCTCAAATTACATTGTTATTTCTGGTTGTTCTGGCGGAGGAAAATCTTCACTGATTGCAGCACTAGCACAGCGCAATTTTTCAGTGATGCCTGAGCCAGGACGTTTAATAGTCAAAGAACAGATGAAAAAAAACTCTACAGCACTTCCGTGGATTAATATACAACAATTTCGTAATCTTGCCTTAGCAAAATCTATCGAAAATTTTCGCAATGCTTCAAACCAATTGACTTTTTTTGATCGAAGTATTATTGATTCAATACCAGCAAGTGGTTCTCATAATAAGTTCTATAACGCAGCTCACAAGTTTCGTTACAATTCAAATGTGTTTTTTGCGCCACCGTGGCCAGAAATATATAAAAATGACGCTGAGCGCAAACATTCTCTCGAAGAAGCGATTAGCGAATTTGATCATTTAGTTGATATCTATAAAAAATATAACTATAGAATCACTTTTCTCCCTAGAATATCAATTGTTTCTAGAGTAGAATTTGTATTACAGCGCATTCCGTCTTATTAACTTCAGGTCACTATTGTCTAACTTTAAACTAGAAAGCAAAACATGATTCTTGGGTTAAAATCAAAGTTAAGCATCACTGTTTTTATTATTTTTACTTCTATTGCTATACTATATAAAGAAGAAAGTCCAATGCAACTATTGTTCGAAGAATTAGTTGGAATGGATCGCATTGCTTCGATAGTAGCACAAGAAAAACTCAATTTTCTTTCTACCACAGAGAAAAAAGAATTTGCAACTATTCTTTTACAAGAAGCGCAAAAAAAAGACAGTTTAGGACGCTTGGTGTTTTTAAAACTATTGCAGAAATACAAATTAGTAGAAGGCAAGAGCAAAGAACTGGTCGAACCTCTTCTGATGTGTACAAGTAACGATAAATTTACCACAATCGTAAAACAAATTTTGTATCCGATAATGATAAAAACAACACAACAAAGTATTCTCAGTGCCTACTACAAAAAAATCATTTCTTTTAAATTAGCAGTAAATTTGTTGCAAAACAATAAGGACTCGATGATTACACTAGTTAGAGATCGGTGGAACACAACACAACAAAAAGTAAATATCTCACAATTATTTCTCGACAAAAAACAAATCTACCTTGAGCATCTATTTTTGAAGTACTGTGCAACAACGCTACAAAAAAAACAAGTATGTGCAATTTTTTTAGAATCTCTACAGAAAAAAGATTTGGGCAAAAATAAAGCGATTCTTGAAATATTCGGCCACATAATTAATGATGATGCGCTTCCACAGTTATTGACTATTGTCAAAAGAAATCTTCGCAATAAAACACTGCTTGCTAGTACAGTTCAATGTTGTGCTATTTTGGGGAATAAAGCTCACAATGCGGCGTTTTTACTAAGAAATTTAGTAAATGATAAAGAAATACACAACCTACAAATTATAAAAAACGCGCTGTTAACTCTTTTACAAATCGAAAAACATCGCTCATTTGCGATAAAATATCTTATTGAAAAAATACGCGAAAATAATATTTACATGAATTTATTGTTGGACCAAAATACTGAAGACAATCGCATAGAAGATGCCTGTGTAAATTGGTTAAAAATCGCAAAAGAAAAAGTGCCACTGCGAATTATCAAATTTCTATCAAAAAAACAAAATAAACGCGCACTGCTAATATTTATAGAGATAGCGGACAAATTAATTTTTATTGAAAATAAGTATTATCCATGTAAAGAAACATTGTTGGCGTTGAGTAAATATAAAAATGAAAACCGGCGTGTTATCGAAAAATTTATGCAATATTTAAATGAAATTCGCGTACGACCAATTCTTAAATGTCATATTATTTCTCATATCCGTAACATGGGTGTTATTGCCCAAGTATCGATCCCTACTCTTGAAAAATTACACGTCGAGAGTGTAGACCCCAGAGTTTTATTGCAAACGAAAATAACATTAAAAAAATTAAAAGAATATTAACAGGAGAATCAAATGCGTATTTTTGTTACAGGTGCTTCTGGCTTTGTTGGTAAAGCGGTAAGCAAAACGTTGGTGAAAAATCACGAAATTTGGGCAATGGCTCGTTCTCAGCAGAGCAAAGACATTGTGGAATCCATAGGAGCAAAGGCTATCGAGTGTCAACTTGGGAATGTTACTTGCGAAAATTTACAAAGTTGTGATGTCGTTATTCATTGTGCTGCTTTTGTGGAAGAATGGGGAAGTGAGGAGCAATTTTGGGAAACAAATGTTATTGGAACACAGCAATTAATAGATATAGCAAAAGAAGCTGGTGTAAAGAGATTCATTCATATTAGTACTGAAGCTGTTTTGTTTTATGGACAGCATATGCGTGATGTCGATGAAAGCTATCCTTACCCTAAAACAACCCCCATTTTATACTCTCGTACAAAAGCTGCTGCCGAAAAAAGAGTTATGGAAGAAAACAACGATTTTTTTACAACAATAGTTTTGCGCCCGCGTTTTATTTGGGGGCCAGAAGATAAAACCATTGTTCCTAAGATAAAAGAGATGGTAGAGCAAGGCAAATTTGTATGGGTTGGAGGAGGGTATTACCAGACATCAACTGTTTACATTGATAATCTCGTTCACGCAATAACATTAGCTTTAACAGGCGGACAAGGTGGAAAGGCCTACTTTATTACTGACAATGAAAACCAGGATATGCGCGATTTTTTAAGTAAAATGTTGAAAACCCAAGGAGTAGTTTTACCAGCGAAATCGGTGCCCCGCTGGTTAGCAAGATTAGCTGCGCAGATGACAGAATTTATATGGAGAACACTCGCTATAAAAAAGCAACCTCCTCTTACAAGACACGCTGTTTACGTAATGTCGAGTGATTGTACTCTAAAAATTGATCGCGCACAACAGGATTTAGGCTACACTCCTATTGTTTCTGTATCTCAAGGGCTTAAATCCATGGAAAAGCTTTAACCTGAACTAGATTTCCGAGAAAGAAAGGGTATAAATTTGGAAGGCCAACATCTACTTTTAATTTTCGCGATTAGTATTTTAGCGCTTGCACGCGTACGTTCTTTGAAAATTCTAAATTTTCCACAACTGCCACAATCACTTTTTTTTCGAGCTAGAGATAAATATTTCCAAGCTTATTTGTCACTTTCAATAGGAACAGCACTTCCCTTAATTTTGGGATATTTTTTACCTCGCACTAGTGTATTTGCATACTTTTTATTTACATGCGTAACATTTGGACTAATCTTGACTATTTTTTTTCATAGACAAGCTTTACGAATAGATAGTGAGAAAATATTGTATTCGGCTATTATCGGAAGAAAAAGAAAATAGTCACAAAAGCAACATAACCATTATTGGGAGAATTTAATGTTTGACCCAACAAAAGAGAATAAGCCTCAAAAATGGGAGGAATTACAAAGAATTTTACGAACTGTACGTCCGGTAAAAACTGCATTTCTCTACCATTTAGCGCAACGAGAATTGTTATCTACTGAAGCTTTGGAAGAGTCTTTACGCATATCAAAAGTAATTCCTGATCGCAAAGGTTGGCAAGATTTTATTAGCAAAACGTTTTTGTTATTGGGAATTACCTTGCTACTTTGTGGAATTATATTTTTCTTTGCTTACAACTGGGCAAGTCTTCATAAGTTTGCAAAATTAGCAATAACACAAACTATCCTTTTTACTTTTGCCGCAGTTGCAATGATCAAAGGGTTTGACCATATTGTTGGCAAAAGCTCTCTACTCGGCGCATGCGTTATGATAGGACCAACGTTAGGAGTATACGGAACAATTTATCAAACAGGGGCTGACACTTATGAATTATTTCTGGGATGGTCTGTGTTAATGGCTGGTTGGGTTGCTATTAGCAAATTTGCAGGTTTATGGTTTACGTGGTTTGTGCTCATCAACATTTCTGTATTTCTTTATTGCGAACAAGTTTATGGTCGTACATTTCTTCTTAAAGAAGACTTTTATCTCGTGTTCTTTACCATCAATTTTACCGCTGTTGCTCTATGGGAGTATTTTTACCATAAAAAAATAGAATGGTTGCAAAATCGTTTTTTTCCAAGAGCAATAAATATATTAATCTACTCTATTTTATTACCTCCCATTATTGTTGTAATTTTTGATTCTAAAGGTCTGTCACTAGTACCTGTTATATACATTTTCTATGTTGCTGGAGTGTTTTGGTTTTACCAAAAACAAATACGCGATTTATTTATGTTGACTATTAATTGCTTGAGTCTCATTGTTGTATTTAGTTGTATGTTTGGCAATGAAGTGGTCGATGGACCTGGAACCATGATTCCTATGAGTTTGTTTATTATGGGAATTACCGCTACTGCAGGTTATTGGTTAAATAAGGTAGGAAAAGCATGGAACAATTGACATTGGAAAAAATATCCGAACAGCTATTAGCTGAAGGATTTATTAGTGCTGAACAACAGCAGGAAATCTTATCGTCGATGAAGCCCCAAAGTGTAACTCCGTGGTACATTCACGCTCTTATCGCAGTTGCTGCGTGGTTCTCGACTGTATTACTGATTATTTTTTTATTTCTAACATTATTTCAAAACGTTGAAGATACAGTACTGATACTAGGTATTCTAACATGTACGATTGCGGTTATTTTGAACAAACAAAAAAAAGATTCTATGTTTTTTAATCAAGTGTCGTTAGTGCTCAATATGACCGGGCAATTTTTAGTAATGGTGGGTGTTGGTATTATGTTTCGCGATATAAATCCAGAAATTGCTATTGGTACTTCTATCATTGTGTTGCAAATTACTATGTGCTATTTCTATAGGCATGCAGTGCAGTATTTTATGATGCCGATATTTATATCATGTGCCACATTTTTCCTATTATCAGGTTCAAATTCTAGGTTCTGGAATCAAAGCCCAGAAGCAATGCAAATAGTCATAGCGATGTTGACTGTAGCAACAGGTTATTCATGGTATAAACAATCTTCTTTTGGTAAATACCGTTTTTTTCATTACTCTTTATACGGCATGGCTTTGTCACTTCTTGGAATGGTTAGCGTTTCAGCATTTCCAGAATTATACGATGTTAATATGTGGTGGGTCTCAGGAGTAGTTCTTACACTAGCACTGTTATTATTGGAAATTACATTGCTTGAAAACTTAGCTTCTACAGCAATTGGTATTTTTATTGTGATTGTGAGCTTATTGTTTTGTGTTTTAATGATCAATTCTCCTGCATTGATTGCGGGGATATTTGTTTTAGTGCTTGGATTCTATCGTGGTGATAAGTTATTAATGCTAGTTTCGTGTTTGTATTTTGCTGGTTTTTTATTCTTTTTCTATTACAGTTTAGAGACAACTTTACTAAATAAGTCTCTTGTATTAATGGGTAGTGGTGCTTTGCTCGCTATTCTGAGTATTGTAGTAGATCGTTTTGAGTTAGAGGTCAAAAATGCGTAAAATCATATTTATTATCACCACTGTCATCATTTTTGTTACTCTCAATGTTCTGATATACAAAAAAGAAATGACATTAAAAGAAGGTAAGACTGTTTTCTTAGATCTTGCTCCTACTGATCCGCGCTCTTTGATACAAGGAGACTATATGATACTGAGATATCGTTTATCCCAAGAAATAGCAATGCTAAAACCTAAAAATAGCGGCTATGTTGTACTCAATGAGCTTGAAAAAGATTTAGATAGCAGCAATGTAGAGCCAAGACAAGGCCCGGCAGCTTATTTGCAATTGGCAAGCGGTAGAATTAAGGGACTTGTTCCTGTTCGTCTATATGATGGCGAAGTATTAACCAAAAACGAATATCTACTAAAATACCACTATCGAAATAACAGAGTCCAAATTAGCGCAGGAAAAACAGATGCTTACTTTTTTCAAGAAGGGCATGCCAAATATTATGAGCGGGCTCGTTATGGCTTTATTAAATTGGCAAAATCAGGAGAAGCGGTTCTATACAAATTGTATGACAATAAATTTAAAGTAATAGAACCTTTGGAAAAATAATAGCATTTTATTTTTCAGGCTTTATCGGAATAGGTTTTCCATGTGGATCAGAATCGGGATGTTGCAATTCTTTTTCTATTTCCTTGCATAAATCATTTGTTAGGTAGTGCTCCATTTCGTCAGCGGGTTGATGAACGTGGTCTTCTGGTAATCCAAGTTTGTGGATGTATGTTTCCCAGAGACGGTGAGCACGCATTAAATCTATCGCTTTATTAATGCCTTTTTCGGTAAGCCTTAATTCGCTATCGCTTTTTGCAAGAAGCCCTTGTTGTACAAACATATTAACAGTATTTTTTTTATAGTCCTCAGTTATACATTTTTTTCCTGACTCATTTAATCGATATACTTGCATGAGTATGTTTTCAGCATCAAAACGCTTTTTCAAATTATATCTACGTACTAAACGAACAACAACTCCGTATTTCGGCGAAAAAAAGAATGACACTGTAAAAATACTCCCCGCACAAACGGCCATACAACCAGCAATAGAAACATCTCCTCCTAGTGATAATGCCAAAAAATATCCAAGGACAGAGCTCGCTGCTCCCAAGATCGCTGAAAGAAAAATCATTAACGATAGACGATCTGTTAACAGGTATGCGCTGGCTCCTGGAGCAATAAACATTGCAACAACAATGATTGCCCCTACCGCTTCAAAACTAGCAATAGTAGTAATCGCTACCAGAAACATAAGTAGGTAATGAATTAACTTTGGCTTAAGCCCCATCGACAGAGCTAACATTGGGTCAAAAGTTGAAATCTTGAGTTCTTTATAAAAAAAGAAAATAAAAGCAATATTTATAAGTAGAACTATCCCAAGAACCCATGCTGATTTTGGACCTACGTCAACACCACCTTTTGTGTATACATGTCCATCAAATTCATAAGAATTTCCACCTATTATCCATGTATCAAAAGGCGTTGTTGCTATTTCTCCGTACAAAACACATTCAGTATCAAGATCTATGTTTCCCGCATTTGCTACGATGATAACACCTATGGCAAACAATAAAGTAAAAACAGAGCCTATAGCCGCATCTTCATCGATAAGTCGCGAACTTTTTAATGTATCCACTAAAATAGGGGTTAAAACTCCTATAAGCCCTGCCCCAATAAAAATGGCTACAGAGTTTAAACCACCGCTTAAAATAACGGCAATAACAATTCCGGGTAAAACAGCATGGCTAATAGCATCGCCCATGAGCGCAAGTTTTTTTAAAATTAAAAAACATCCCAAGATACCACAAGCACTACAAACCAAAGCACCTATTACCATTATCCATATTTCAAAACTTGCAAGTGCTATAAACGTCACCTTGTTTTCCTTTCTTGTTCCGAAAAACATACATTTTGTGGTATTGCTTTTCCATGAGGATCTTGCTGTGGAGATTTGAGCTCGTTATCTAATTGATGTAGAACTTCGTTGTTAATAGCATGTTCTATATCTTCGGCATCGCGATGAACATGGTCGCTTGCAATATCCATTTTTTTAGTGAGATAAACTTCCCACAAACGATGCTTGCGTATAATTTGTAATGCTTTTTTCAATCCTTTTTCTGTTAACTGCCAATTGCCATTTTCGTGAGACATAAATTCTCGCTTTATAAGCGAACGTAAATAATGGCGAAGTAGATAACGTGGTAACTTAAAATACGCAAAGAAATTTTCAATAGTAAAATTCATTTTCCAATTGTTGTGTTCTTCGCAAGTTTTATAGCAAGATTTTAATATATTTTCTCTGCGAATTCGTTGACGACTTTTACGCAAGCGCAACCATTTTGGTACTAAGCCGCGATTAGGTGCAAAAAACATACTTACTATGAGTAAAAAAGAACAGACCACAACCATAACAGGGCCAGTGGGAACTTTCGCGACAATCGCAGAACAAAAAGAACCCACCGCTCCTGCAAACGCACCAATAAATGCCGAAATAAGAATCATGAGCCCTAATCGATCCGTCCACTGTCTTGCTGCAGCTGCTGGAAAAATGAGCATTGCTACCATTAAGACAACTCCAACGGCTTGCAAACCAACCATAACGGCAAGTACAATAAGAAGAGTAATGAGGAGTTCTAGATAACGTACTGGCAAACCAAGAGTAATTGCAAAACTTCGGTCAAATGTAAGTAATTTAAACTCTTTATAAAATATGAAAGTAATGCCCAATAAAAGCAAACACATAGAACCCATAACATATATATCGTAACGTGCTAATAAAGCAGCCTTTCCAAAAAGAAAAGAATCCAAGCCGGCTTTATTTCCACTAAAATTTTTCTGAATAATTGTCAAGAGTACAATACCAAATGCAAAAAAATTGGACAATACGAGCCCTATGGCAGTATCTATCTTAATGCGACTATGTCTTGGAATTTCTGTTGCAATAATAGCACCAATGAGCCCAGTAACGGAAGCACCTAACAAAAAGAGTAGTGGATCTTTTACACCTGTAAACATGTAGGCTAGACAAATACCAGGTAAGGCAGCATGGGCCATTGCATCGCTCAACAAACTCTGCTTTCGTAAAAAAGCAAAAGTCCCCACAACACCACTAGAGATCCCTAATAAAATAGCGGCGAACATTACCCAACGCCTTGTACTTCCCTCTACAAGAAAGTACTTTCCTATTTCATCAAAAATCCACCACGAGCTAGTCAAAAGTTCCATCGACTCGGCCTTTCGTCATTGCGTTTGCTGCTTTACTTAAAATAGCCAGTTTTCCACCATAAGTTTTTCGTAAATTTTCTTCTGTGAATACTTCATCAACAGCACCAATAGCCACTTTTCGCATATTTAGCAATAAAATCCAGTCGAAATACTCTTTTACTGTTTGTAAATCATGATGTACAACAACCACAGTTTTTGATTGCGATCGTAGTTCAAATAGTAGATTGACAATAGCTTTTTCGGTAACAACATCAACACCTGCAAATGGCTCATCCATAAAATAAATGTCTGCTTCTTGTGCCAGAGCGCGCGCTAAAAAAATTCGCTGTTGCTGTCCTCCGGATAATTGACTTATTTGACGATTCGCAAAATCTTGCATACCAACTTTTTCTAAATATGCATAAGAAATTTCGCGATCTTTCTTTTTTGGTCGACGAAACCATCCTAGATGACCATATCTTCCCATCATAACAACATCGATTGCTGTGGTAGGAAAATCCCAGTCAACTGAACCACGCTGTGGTACATAACCTATGCGACTACGTACTTTTTTATACGAATCGCCAAAAATTTTTACCCAGCCACTGGTCACAGGAATAATACCGAGCATAGCCTTAATTAGAGTAGACTTTCCAGCTCCATTAGGACCAATAATTGCCATTAGTTTTCCACAAGGAACTTGAAAATCTACATTCCACAGTACTGGATGAATATGATAAGATACCGTAAGGTCGTGAACATCAGCAACAGCATCACTCGTTATTTCGTTTTTTTGCTTCAACGATTCTCTGCTCATATTTTCACCATTATTTTTCGCTAAGGGCACTTACAATAGTTTTTATATTGTGCTCGACCATGCCTATGTATGTTCCTTCTAAAGTACCAGATTCGCCCATCGCATCAGAAAACAGTGAACCTCCCATTTTTACTGTTTGCCCACGATGCAGACAGTGCTCTATTACAACTTCAACCCCTTTTTTCATCACCGATGTTTCTTCAAAAATAGCTTTAATATTTTGCGAAACAATAACCTCAACGATTCGTTCGATGTCTTGTATGCCAGATTCTGTTACTGTACTAATCCCTTGAAGTCCCATTACCTCAAAATCATAAGCATTTCCCATATAACCAAAAGCGTCATGCGCTGTAATTAGTACTCGACTCTTTTTGGGAATTTTATTAATTTGCTGTTGTGCCCAAACATGTAATTTTTGTAATTTCAGCAAATATGCATTGCTATTTTTTTGATAATGCTGTGCATTTTGGCTATCAATACCGCAAAGTACGCGTGTTATTTTTTTGACAACCTCTTGCCATAGGGAAACATCAAACCATACATGTGGGTCGTAAAGTTCTTCAAATCCTTCTGGTTTTAAAAGTCTATTTTTTGGCAATCCGTTGGCAACAGCACAAACTGGTTTTTGGCGGCGCATTGCTTGAAAAATTTTGCCCATTTTTCCTTCGAGATGTAAACCATTGTAAAAAATAACATCTGCCATTGCTAGTTTCTTTGTATCATTGGCAGTTGCTTTATAAAGATGTGGATCAACACCTGACCCCATTAAACTGTCAATTCTAATAAGATCTCCGCCCACATTCTCCAAAGCATCAGCGATCATTCCCGTAGTAGCTACAACATAAAGTTTATTATCTTCTGAGTAACTAGGTATAGCGATAAACATTAATAACAAGCTAATAATATATTTTTTCATTTCTACCCTCTCTTTGACTAGGTATGTCATCAATTAGAAAAACACAATTTCATTGAGAATTAATGCTCTAGAGTACTAAGTGACTCAGAAAAAGTAGTTTGAATACAGAACTTTTATTTTCTAGTCAGCACAATTGTAGTATGCAACAAAAAAGTAACAAAACTAGAAATTAAAAGGGATAAATACTTTTGGTGGGTCATTTAGAATCACGATGACTTATGATGACATTTTTTATTTGATTACTAGTGCGTGTGGACATTTAAAATTTGTTTAGTGTGTAAGTCGTTGTAAATTCTATGCGGCGAATAAAGTCTAAATGTCCACGCCTTATTTTGAGAAATAGTTCTATTTTAATTATAAGCACATTAATTACGATAAGTCAAACAAAAAAGTTAGAAGTCACCAACTTTTTGTTATTGGCGACTAACTTTTATTTCGTAAATTAATATAATTGTTAATAAAAATTTTCGTGAACTTTTTATGTTTATTACAAGTATTACCAGTAAAGATAAATTTTATTAATAGGAGATTTTTTAATGATAATGTCTGAAGTTTTAGCAATAACAATGTTTATTATTGGTTTACTTTTGAGTTTAAATGCGTTGCTTCTCTTTTGTCGAGGAATATGGTTAGAAGATACCAATGGTGTATGTGAATTATGCTCGCAAGGACTAAAGAAGAATTTTTTTTATGGAATTCTTCCGAGTGTGATAATCGTTTTTTTAAGTTTAACAATTGGTGAAAATGCTAAAAAAGTAGGAAAAATCTTAGGGCCGACTATATTGAGTTTGTTTTTTCTTTATTCATGTATTGGACTTAGCGGTTTTGTTACTATGATTGGTCGCAAACTAATTAGTGATTCTCAATCTCCATGGAAAACAACTGCTGCCGGTGGTGCTTGTTTTTTTCTTGCTTGTCTTTTTCCAGTTTTAGGATGGTTTATCTTATTTCCTTATGGACTTATCGTTGGTTGCGGGGCAAAAATGCGCCTTCGCGGTTATCGTAAACAAAAATCTAAAGAATTAGAAAATGTACAACGCGATAACGAGACAAGTAATGAATAGGCGTGATTTTACTAAAGTAGTGGCAGGAACACTATCTCTTTGTGGTTGCAATGACGTCATTAGTGCTGTATCGAAAAAATTTGGCCAAGATATTCCCAAAAATTTGACCCCTGCACAAGACGAAGATATAGATAAAGATTTTCACTTTTTGTCGCGCACAACGTATGGTTTGTGGCCTGGAGAATTAGAAAAATTAAAAACAATAGGTCGCGAAGCTTGGTTAGAATGGCAATTTAAGCCTATGGCCATTAACGATACCTTGTGTGATTTACGAGCACGTCGTTTTGAAACGATCCACCATCATTTTTCGATGTGCTATGAATATAGAAAAAAAGTCCTGCGCTCGGAAATGGTTAAACATACTTTATTACGCGCTATTTATAGCCGTAGACAATTATTTGAGGTAATGGTTGGATTTTGGACGGATCATTTTAATATACACATCGAAAAATCCGACTGTATCTATTTAAAAGCAACTGACGATCGCGAAGTAATCCGCAAACATGCTTTGGGAAATTTTCGGGATTTAGTGCACGCTTCTGCAATTTCACCTGCAATGCTCGTGTATCTAGACGGCAAATCGAACAAAAAAGAAAAAGCACAAGACATACCCAACGAAAACTATGCGCGAGAACTTCTAGAACTCCATACATTAGGTGTTCACGGGGGTTATAGCCAAAAAGATGTTTTTGAAGTAGCACGCGCATTAACCGGGTGGCGTTATAATAGACGCAAGGTATTTTTTAACAAAAACTTACATGACCAAGGTTCAAAAAAAATACTAGGGCAAGTATTACCAGCAAATGGTGGTAAGGAAGATCTACAGCTAGTTCTTGACATTGTATGTAATCATCCTTCAACAGCAGCGTATATATGCCTGAAACTAGCCAAACGTTTTATTTCACCAACGCCTCCAAAATCAATTGTCGAAAAGATGAGCCAAGTTTTTATAGATACCAAAGGTGATATTAAGTCTGTCCTGCGTTGTCTTTTCTTAAGTGAAGAATTCTATCAACCAGAAACTGTCGCTCAGAAATTTAAAAGACCATTCCACTTTATTGTCAGTTGTTTGCGATTCTTAGGAGCGGATACTTATGCGGACAAACCGCAAATTAATTATTTAGAACGCATGGGGCAAGTTCCATTTCAATACCCAACTCCTGATGGTTACCCCGATGAAATGCAACCGTGGCTTGGAACTCTGCTGTGGCGTTGGAATTTTGCGCACGCAGCTACTGCAAATAAGATACGTGGTACGCGTATACGACTCAAAAAACTTTTGTCTAGTCTAAGTATAGACGATAAAAAAGATACTCATAAGCTCGTTGCTCATTTTATTGGTCGTTTACCCTCTAAAGAAGAACAACAAATATTTACAGATTACATGCAACAAAAAGACATGAAAAAAATGGCAAACCAACAAGAGTTTGTTGGTCTTATTTTGTGTTCACCAGCTTTTCAGAGGTATTAAAACATGAATTTAGTACGTCGCAATTTTTTACGCAAATTATTATTTGCTAAAAATAAACAAGACAACACAACTCTTGTGTGCATATTTTTGCGCGGTGGAGCAGATACGCTCAATTTTGTCGTTCCTTTTGGCGATGATGACTACTATCGATTGCGTCCAACTATCCACATCGCCGCGCCCGTAAAAAATAAACTTGAAAGCTCTGTACGTTTAAACGATTTTTACGCTTTACATCCTAAGTTATCTCCTTTGTATCCGCTATTTCGCGAAGGAAGACTAGGGATGGTACAAGCCGTCGGTTCTGACAATACCAGCGGTTCGCATTTCGAAGCGCAAGATCAAATGGAGCACGGTAGCAGCGAAGAGAAGGATTTGGGAAGTGGTTGGCTAGGTAGGCACCTGCGTCTACACAATGACGAACACAAAAAAGCTATTTCTGCGGTGGCCATGGGAACAACAATCCCTGAATGTTTACGTGGTGCCCCCAATATTAACGTAATCCAAAACCTAGGTGACCTAAAAATTCAAACTGCTAGTGGTAACAGTAAGTCAGCTATCGACGCTATTGCAAAAATGTATGGTAATCAAGCTAATGTTTTAAATCAACAAGGAAAAGATACTCTGCGCCTACTTGAAAAAATAGAAAACCTACAAAAAAATAATTATACTCCCGAAAATAATGCTGAATATCCGCAAACTAAATTCGGAAATGAATTACGTGAAGTTGCGCGCATTGTCAAAGCACAACTAGGATTGCAAGTGGCCTGTGTAGACTTAGATGGTTGGGACACACATTTTTTTCAAGGCCAAGAGAGCGGACTTCAAGCAAACAACATTGATGTACTCGCAAAAGGCTTAGCAGCATTTGACGCTGACTTGCAAAGTTACAGAAGCTCAGTAACCACAATTGTCATGACCGAATTTGGACGAAGAGTCTATGAAAATAGCTCAATGGGTACAGATCATGGGCGCGCATTTACTTTTTTTGCTCTAGGAGATAAAATCAATGGTGGCAAAGTTATTGGCAAATGGCCAGGACTTGATTATGACGAAGAGCAACAAGGGCCAGGAGGACTGAAAGTACAATACGACTACCGCTCAGTATTAAGTGAAATTCTAACAGGAGCACTACACAGTCCTAAAATAGCGCAAATATTTCCAGGATTTAAATCCCAAAAAGTAGGACTGGTTAATTGAAACTTCGAATACAAATTAGTTCTCTGCCATTTTTTATTCAAAATTATAAAGATTAACCATTAACAATGTTGTACTCTCACGCTTATTTTCAAAGATGTAAACGAATAGTTTACTAGTTAAATTATGGAGAGACTAAAGAATATGGACGAGGAAGAATTGTTTAAACTTCTTGATAAGGCTCTAGATAAGAAAGAATTATTTAAAGTTCTTGACGAGGCTCTAAAAAAAAATATCAAATCACTTGATCTCTCAAATTACGAATTAAAGAAACTTCCAGCAGAAATCGGGCAGCTTACTCAGCTTACAAAACTTGATTTGTACGGCAATCAATTAAAAGAATTACCAGCAGAAATTGGGCAACTTACAAACCTTAGAGAGCTCTATTTGGAAGTAAATCAATTAAGAGAATTACCAGTAGAAATTGGGCGACTTACAAATCTTAGAGAGCTTTGGTTATCAGAAAACCAATTAACAGAATTACCAGCAGAAATTGGGCAACTTACAAATCTTACATCACTTAACCTGAGATACAACAATTTAGGAAAATTACCAACAGAAATTGGAATGCTTACAAATCTCACTAAACTTAATCTGAGAGGCATCCGCTTAAAAAAATTACCAGCAGAGATTGGGAAACTTATAAGCCTTAGAGAGCTTAATTTGAGAGCAAACTATTTAAGAGAATTACCAGCAGAGATTGGACACCTGACAAAGCTTAGAAAACTCAACCTATGGAACAATGAATTAAAAGAATTACCAATAGAAATGACACAACTTGCAAATCTAAAGCGAAATAAAGGCAAAGATAGAAATGAATGGGGGCTTTTGTTATATAGCAACCAATTTGGTGTTTTAGAAGAAGTTCTCGATAAAGAAAATCCTCAAGAAATAATACATTATATTCTCAATTCATAAAAGCAGCCAAGCGATCTAAAAAAGTGAACAAGCAAAAAACTAGATAAATTAAAGTGCACAAATATTTTTTGGTGTATAGTTCATTTTTAACTCTGTTTTTGATTTAGTAAATGGTTTTCTCTCAATAATCATTATTTGATATTTAATTATCAGTTTGAGGTTTTGTTGTACTAGACTGGAGATTTAATAAATGATGTCACTTCTAATAGATATTATTATAAAGTCAGGTCCTAGATATGCAGGTGGGATTTTTGGATTGATGTCGGGATTTGTTTTTATTAGTTGGTTCAAAGGAGTTAGTTGGTGGTTTTATTTATTGTTAATTGCTTTTGTTAGTTTTTCCATTCTGGTTTTTATAAATAAGACTCTACTTGAAAGCATGCTTAACCGAGATTTGGTAAATCGTTTTTAATGGAGAAAATAAAAAGGAAAGAGTATAAAAGTATTTGGAAGGAAAAAGTTATAATAGTTCCCTAACCCAAGAATAAAAAGCCTTCGGCAAGGAAGGCAACTTTGAAGGGAACTATCAATGTCTAATATAACAATATGCCTACCAATAATGCTATATATTTCTAATTTATTACTAAAGAAAATTTCCACACCAGGCTGTAATCAAGTACTCTGCATGTTTGGCTTTTTTAATCCTCACACAAGAGAATTTTTTCATAAATTTGTTAATGGTCGAAAGCAAAAAATGGCTAAAAATTTTATTGCTTCACTCCATCAGATTCGCGCTCAATTTAAGAAGAAAAAAATTCATATTGTTGTCGATAATGCTTCTATACACAGTAAAAAAAACTAAACTTTTTAAAAAATTTAGAGATAAGTTTAGTGAACACATATTCATTCACTTTCTTCCTAAAAGGGCTACTATTCTTAATCCTATTGAACGCTTTTGGCTATTTCTGAAAAAAAGAATTTTTAGTAACTATCTTTATCCAAATCTTGATGCCATAAAGTCTTCTTTTCAAAAGTTCATTTAGCAATATCGCGAGAAGAAAATCCGTTACAATTTTGGTCTTACTAGTCTTATTGGAATTTGGAAAAATCATCCAGTTATTGGTTAGATATCACCAGTGTTTCAACAGAGTCATTATTATTTAAGTAGTTGCTTACTGCATAGAAACTTTTTGCGACTTACTTAACCGAGATTTAGTGTGCGGCTTCTAAGCCGCAATAATAAAAGCTTGAGAGTTAATATCATTTTGAGAAATTTTTGCAAAAATTCGCCGTATATGCCATAAATACTTGCATTTTGGGGTCAGATGAACTTGAAAATTTAGAACATAGTGAATAGAATTTGCAAAAAATTTACGAATAATACTTCTCAAATACATAGTTTGAAAACGAACTGACAAAATGCAATAAGCAAAAATTTTAGCCATAGTCATAGCAAAAACCTTAGTAGTCATCCAAAACTCATTAGCTTTGATAGAAGTATGAGAACAAAGCTTAGCAAAGAAATAATGGTGTTGAGCTTCTTTAAGTGCATTTTCAATGTTTTGGCGCTGATGGTAAAAAGAGAAAATTTTGCGCGGAGACCACTCTAGATCAGTAACAAGTGCATAAAAATAGGTTTTAATCTTCCACTTGCCTTTCTTTTTCTTGCGATGTATTCTTCTGCACAAAACAACACGTCGATAAACAGGTTCATTTCTAGCAGAAGCATTAATAAATCCCAAGTCAAGAATTGCACTACCTTTGTCAATATGAACAATTTTTGCAGATCGTTTTGCCGCTAACTTTTTGAATTTTACTTTAGCTTTCTTCAAAGAGATAAGAGAGGTACGAATGCCTAAGACATAAGAAAGAGAAAGCTTTTCAAGAAACAGCAGGTTCTCTACTTTGCCATAAGCAGTATCTGCTCTAACAGCAGAAAATGCGTAACCTAGAGATCGTACTCTCTTTACCGCTTTTTGGAAATAAACGCAAACATTCACATTGCCAGCAAACAACTTGATATCCACAAAAATTTTTCCAATAAATGCCACAGATGATTGCAAAGTTGGTTTTCCTCGATATCTTCTGTGATGACCCAACAGAGATCCTTCTCTTTTGTCTGAAAATGAGACAACTGAAAACCCATCGACACCAAGTGTTTCTTCTATTGCTTTTTCGCCTTTTACTTTTATTTTCTTATCTTTTGTGAGTTCTGGGCAAACTTTTTCAACTATTGCTCTTTGCAAAAGTAATAATTTCCAACTTAGCATTGAATTACTTATTGATTTCAAAATGGATCTTGCTTTTCCTGATCCGAATATTGAGAAGCCAATACTTTTCACATTTTGATAACTTTTTTCATACTCGTAAATACATCGATATCCAGTTATATGCATCACTAAAAACGTCATCAAAAAATCTATTCTTCTTCTAATCTTTAGATATTTACATGGACCTTCTAAATATTTATTTACTTCCTCTTCGCTCTCCAGCAATAAATTAGAAATATATAGCATTATTGGTAGACATATTGTTATATTAGACATTGATAGTTCCCTTCAAAGTTGCCTTCCTTGCCGAAGGCTTTTTATTCTTGGGTTAGGGAACTATTATAACTTTTTCCTTCCAAATACTTTTATACTCTTTCCTTTTTATTTTCTCCATTAAAAACGATTTACCAAATCTCGGTTAACTCAGGATATCGAAAAACTTCCTTTTGATTTTAAATGACAACGTGTGAGTGCTTATAAAAATACACAAGAAGGAATGGATGAATTGACGAAAAAACTAAGTGGTATTATTGAAAAGATTATTAATAATTAGCTAACTAAGTGGCGACCTATAAATACAAGAAACTCTGTATATTTGACGAAAATGTAAAATGAGTAATGCTGTACACTCTTGACTGAAGTTGAAGTTGCAGTTGCAGGAATATAAGAATGAAAATAATGTCTAAAGATAAAAAATTGCGCGGCTTGGTGTTGAAATGTAGCTTTATAAGCCGCGCACTAAAGTTATTTAGTTATATAGTCATAGGGGTGTAATGTATCGTATGGGTGTAGTGTATGTCTGCATGGAACGCGGTGAATGCAATTATATCTTCTACCATAGGCGTCTACATCAAAAGGATGTGCTGTATCAAAAGGATGTGCTTTGTGAGAGCAAGCTACCTTATGTTGGCAATTTATTTTGACTCGTTGTTTTATATGGTTATTTTTTTGAGTTTCAACTCTGATAATCCAATAGCCTTGTATTACACTAGCCAACTGAGCACCTTGGTATGTACGTTTCCCGTTTGTTTTTTTGTTTTCCCAGCTAGGAAAGGGATCTCTAACTGTAATATAATTGATTCTTGGTCCATACCCATAATCATTATAATTTGCTGCTGTGCACACAACAGCATGTCCACTAGAAGGACCCGTTTTATAACCGAGAATAATAGGGTGACCTTTTCGCAACTCTTGAATTAAAACTCTTGGGTTGGGTGCACCACTTCGAAAAACTGCGCCTACCGTATATCGCTTGCCATAACGACCAACTCCCCAACCATTTAGATTCTGAGTGATGACCTGAAAACTTCCGGCCCAATTGGGCAATCTCCCCCATGGATCTCTCCCATAAGACCTTTGAACTATTTCTTCCTGTTCTATAGAAACACCATAATAATCCATTACCATTTGAATAGACGCTGCCCAACACCACTGGCTTGCTTTTTGTTCCGAATATGTAAGTTCTAATTTATAGCTAGGAATGCCTACATTGTCTGCGAACAATAAACTAGTATAAAGAAATATCATCATAACTTTTTTCATACGTTTTCCTTTGATTTCAACATATATTTTTAGTTTTCGGTAGTTTAAAAATAATAAACATTGATTTTTTCTAAAAATTAAATATACAATTAACAGTAAAATAATTATAATAAAAAAAATAAGTTATTTCAGTATTAATAGATGCTGTAATTGCAATAAAGCAAGAAAAAATACTTTTTCGCCGGGTTTTTGTATGAAAACAAATATTCACATTGTAATAATCGCTTTTTTTATATTTTGCAGTGCTTGTAGTTTAAAATTTAAGCAAGTGGTCGTATATAAAAATCAAAATTCTACGGGCTCTATTGTTAGTTTTGAGCTGTGGAAAGAGAATGCTCCTTTGAAAGGATTAAATTCTACTCAATTTGCAATAATTGAAAATAATAAAGAATATCCGCTAAAACCTTTTCCTCTCAAAGAGAATAAGTTTTGTTCTCTCCCCAATACCTACTTTTTTGCTTATAAGTCAGTTATGCAAGATTCCAAACTTCAATTGAAAGTCAAGTGGCGAGCATACAGTGGACTAAGCTCGGTGTTTTATCCGACTATAGACAATGTTTATTCTCCTGGCTGTTCATTAACATTTAAGAATATTCAATTATATTCAACTATGTCAGGAAGCAAACAAATAACAATTGCTTTTCAAGTATGGGATGATAACACTGTTGATAACCTCAAAAAGAAAAATTTTCGCATTTTTGAAAACAACAAGGAGCGAACAACGGAACTAACCATACCTAAAAATACAACGTATTGCCCTAAAACAGACACCTATTTTTTCAACTATGTTTCCGTTGGTATTGGCAATAACTTACAACTACACGTAACAGATAACAACGGACGAAGAGGAAAAAGTTCTTTGGTTAAAAACGAACCAATGGCTATAGATTATCTTCCTGGATGTACTAGTAAAATAGATGTCAGTCCTATTGATCTACCGCGCTTCAATGAAAAGATGGAACGCTATAAATTAGACCTACAAGTCAAAATAACAACACCACCAAAACAACCGCTAAATCGCGATCATGTTTACATATGGGAGCAAGATAAGCTTAAGAAGGTTGATGCTGTTCAACAAATAGATAGTTACAACTATAAGCTCAGCTACTATCCAATAAATTACAAAACATCAGGTGTTATTCAAGTTATTGTTCATCAAGATAAGTTTATTGCTAAAAGCACTTTCTCTAAATATCCTGCTCTAGAAAAAACAAATCTCTCTGAAGAATACTGGCACCTTATATCTACTGAAAAAAACGGTCGAAAAATTTTAGATATGACGAAGCAAACCTGGAAAGATTACTCGATAAAAAAACAGCGGCAAATCGCAGCGATGTATCAGAAAGCTTACGCTCAATCTCAGAAATTAAAAGTAATCGAAGAATACGATACTGATCGAGGAAAGATTCCAATGGTATTGATTCCTCCAGGACGATTTGCACCAACCAAAGGTTGTTGGCAACATTTTAGAATAGCGAAATACGAGATAGCGAGGAAAGACAACAGTAAACCACAAACTAATATTTCTTTTTCCAAAGTCAACCAACTTTGCCAAACATGGAGTATCCAATTACTTCCCAAAGGATTGAGTATGCAACTACCTTCTCAAGTACAGTGGGAATATGCTTGTCGTGCAGGTGCTGTTGGCAAATATTCTTTTGAAATCGATAAAAAGATCGACTATGTGTGGTTTGATAAGTTTGTGGGCTCAGATGTAAAAAAAAGAAAAGCGAATGCTTTTGGATTACACAACATGCATGGAAATGTTTCTGAATGGTGTTTAGAAAAAAAACACTGTGGAGGTTCTTATCGCGATCAAATCGAAAACTGTACTAGCGACTATGCACCAGAATTTAGGGGAGAAGAAGATGCTATTGGATTTCGCCCGATTGTTCAAAAAAAGTAAGGTGATTATAGTATTTATTTGTTTTATTGCTGTTGTTTTGGCAGGAAACAATAAACAGAAAAACCTAAGCTATTTTGGGCCATATTGCGATGAAACAAAACACGGACAGTGGTTTGATGATACCGAAAAAATCTTTGATTGGAAGGAGTCGTGGGTAAAGTCTATTGGTAAGTCACCAGCTACATATATATGGAAAAAACCACATAGTTTAAAATCATACTATGGTGAATATATTATTCTTGTCGGTGAGTGGAAAAACAACAACGCAATTGGAGCATTTCTTATTTACACTCGTAATAATGAAGCAGACGTCACACCCTCTCTTATTTACAACAACCAAGAATACTATCGACATGAGCACATTCTCAAAATAGGAACTATGCCACCTTGGAATCCGAAACATGTAAAACCTAGTAAAGATTTTTTTGGCAAATAGAATGAAGACATTTTCCTGTTCGCTATACACAGATTTAAACGTCTTTGATTCTTACTTTTGAATTTATTTTTGATCGATTGAGGAAAAAAATGAAACGTTTACTTTTTTTATCTATGTTAATGGTCGGCTCCTTGTTTGCAACAAATGCTGATGAGCGCCAGTTTATCCAAGTTCGGGTAGATACTTTGAATAACAGTGCTAATTCTAACAACCGAATTTATGCCGTAGAAGAGCTAAGTAGAAAAGCTACTACAGGGAGTCAGAGTCTAAAAAAAGATATAGCACGCGCTTTAATTTTATCTTGGAAAAATGATAAAGCTGGGCATCCTGAAGCGGTCAAACTAAAAATAGTGCAAACTCTGGGTGAACTTGAAGACGCCAATTCTTTATTGACTATTTTAAAAAATGAAAAAGAACTTGTGATTGTAAAAGTAGAAGTAATGCAATATTTAAATACTCTAGCTGCAAGAAGGAGAGTTCCTGTAACTGCAACGATCAACGCTCTTATAAACAACTTGCAATTTGCTGATTTGCAAGATTCTGCTGCCGAAGCCTTAACCACAATTGGACAATTAGATGCAAATAAAGTTATTTGGGAAACATTTCGTTATTTACAAGAATGGCAAAAAGACAAAGACGATAGTAAGTTTGAAAACCGTTCTTATGTAGCGGTGCAAATTCTTCTTAATACAGCGAAAAGTGCTACTCTAGGCACCGATAAAGCAAATTTATGTAGAGTTCTCACTCATATATACAGTCATTTCGAAGATCGACATGTTGCGCGCGTTGCTTTAGAAGGAATAGACTTCATTTCTCCTGATGACAAAACCAGTATCGAAAGCTTTATCCAAGCCGCGCGCAAATATCCAGAAGATTACGCTGATAAAGTGAGTTCTCCGATAGCAGCAATCGCTCTAGGCAAAATGGATTCATTGCATGAATTAATTCAATACTACTCGATGCAGCTAGACCAAGATGGTTTGGATATCGCGGTTGAAGATGTTCTCAAAAATCGCCACAAAGCGGCCCCTGATAATCTAAAAAAATGCGAACAGCTTTTGGTAATACGCGCTTTTACAAGTAGTGTAAGCCATATCGCTCATTTGACAAAATTCAACAATGGTTCGAATTTTTCATTTATCACAAAATATCTTTTGCAAAACCCAATTAAAGAATCTACGAAAGTTGTTTTGCATTGGTTTATTGATCAAAACAACGCAAGTGCACCTCATCCCGACGTTTTGCATTCTTTACTTGAACTAGTGAAAAAGACTTCTTTTGTCAATGCTGATCTTAGCGATAACCAAGGGAATGATCTAACAAAAGCTTTCGGAGATATCGAAGGTGCTGGTAACTTAGACCAAGCAGCTCTTTACCGCGTTAGCGAATTAAAAAGACTTCTCAATTTAGAGACCAAAGTGACGGCAAAAAAAGTGTTAGATAAGTTCTTACTAGTAAGTAAAAGTCCTGCACCTGATGACTTGTTAAAGTCCGTGGCTCTTTTGCACTCGTTAGATGCTATTGTCACTAAAACCTCTCTTGCTAATAGTGACTTAAGTGTAGATCAGAAAACAGATCTCGAAATAAGTTTTGATAACATCGGTACTGATGGTGAAGCAAGAGCAAAATTTTATGTTCGCAAACTAAGAACTCAACTAGGTATTTTAGAGACCAAAGTGACGGCAAAAAAAGTGTTAGATAAGTTCTTACTAGTAAGTAAAAGTCCTGCACCTGATGACTTGTTAAAGGCCGTGGCTCTTTTGCACTCGTTAGATGCTATTGTCACTAAAACCTCTCTTGCTAATAGTGACTTAAGTGTAGATCAGAAAACAGATCTCGAAATAAGTTTTGATAACATCGGTACTGATGGTGAAGCAAGAGCAAAATTTTATGTTCGCAAACTAAGAACTCAACTAGGTATTTTGGAAACAAAAGTGACGGCAAAAAAAGTGTTAGATAAGTTCTTACTAGTAAGTAAAAGTCCTGCACCTGATACCTTATTAAAGTCCGCAGCTCTTTTACACTCATTAGATGCTATTGTCACTAAAACCTCTCTTGCTAATGATGACTTAAGTACAGGCCAGAAAACAGACCTTAAAGCAAGTTTTGCTAAAATTGATGCTGATGGAGGGAAAGCAGCCAAAGCTTATGTTACTAAACTAAAAACACAATTGGGTCTTTCAAAGTAACCACTGTTTAGGTATAGGTAAAAAAATTGTCCTACACACATCAACAACATTTACAAGACGAATTGCATTTGCTAACTAAGCGTTTGCAACGTGAGTTCTATGTGCGCCAAGCTAGTGAAGCAGAAGAAGAGAATAGTCCTTTCTTTGCAAATCCAAATGAGATTGTTTCTATTTTTGAACAGCTATTTAACGGAGCCTGCGTTGAGTCGGTAGAAATCGAATCCATGGAGGATGAAATACAAAGTCTACACCAGCAAATAGTAAACAAGTTGAAATCATGCAAAGAGGACTTACCGCTTTTGCAACTGCAACAGATGTTTGGGCTTTCTTCTCCAGAAATGAATATTTTGCTGGTCGCGTTAGCACCTGATTTAGATAGACGCTATATGCGCATATACGGTTATTTACATGATGATATGGGACAAAAGACCGCGACCGTTTCTTTGGCCGTTGATTTGTTAAGTGATCTATTTGCTTTTAAAGGGCAGATTTGGAACTTACTTGCTCCATGCTCTCCTTTGATTGTAAATAGATTACTACAGTTTGATGCTGGACAATTTGATTCTCCTATTGTCGTAGCAGAGAGAATTAAACGTTTTTTATTAAAGAATAATGATGTTGCTTTTAGTATAGCCTCTTTTAGTAGTATAGAAGATTGTGATGTTTCCCAACAAGTGTCATTAACAAAGCAAGCAGCGCAAATTTGCTGTGTACCTCAAAAGATATATTCGTTATACGGAGGCAATGATACAGCTAAAAAGTATTGTATTTCTCAAGTATGCAACGAATTAAGTTGTCGCTTACTTGTGATAAACTTAGCTCACATGTCAATCGAAAAAACAACGGAGCATCTTTTTGAAGACATTTTTCGCGAGGCATTGCTGCAAAAAGTGAGTATTGTTTTTTATCACCCTCAAGCATTAGAATTAGAAAATCGAAGTGTTTTTTTTGTGCGTGCTTACAAAAAATGGGCTTCGAAAATACATACACCCGTTTTTATTTGCGATGAAAAGCCTTTTCATAAAAACTCATATTGGCAAAGTGTAGCGATTTTCTATTTTGAATTCAATGATGCTTACGACAATATGGATACTTGGATGGACAAATTAGATGCAAATCAACAAACGCAAAATATTGCAAAAGATTACCCATCTCTCAGTAAGCAACAAATTTGCGAAGTGATAGAACATGCAAAAAAACTAGGCGATGTCTTAGATGAAAAAGCTATTCGTTTTGTTTTAAAATCTTACTACGGAGTAATGCCTGTAGAATATGCGCGTAAGTTAAAATGTATTTATTCATGGGACGATTTAGTTTTACCTAAAGAAAAAAAGGCTCATTTGAATGAAATTAGCCACCACATAAAATATCGACATCAGGTATATGAACAATGGCAATTTAGTGAGAAATTCTCTGTGCAGCCTGGAAGCAATATCATGTTTATTGGTGCTTCCGGAACAGGAAAAACAATGGCTGCTGAAGTGTTGGCACGTGAAATCGGTCAGAATATTTATAAAATAGATGTTTCGCGTTTGGTCTCAAAGTACATTGGTGAGACAGAAAAAAACTTGCGTTATGTTTTTGATCTTGCAGCACAGACAAATGCTATTTTGTTTTTCGATGAAGCTGACGCCATTTTTGGTAAACGAACGACAGTAAAAGATGCTCACGACCGCTATGCAAATATCTCAACGAACTATCTGCTACAAAAATTAGAAGAACATCATGGTGTCGTTATACTTGCCACTAATTTTAGTACTAACATCGACGACGCTTTTTTAAGACGCATGGCATTTGTCATTGAGTTCCCTTTTCCAAATGAACAGCAGCGCATTGCGTTATGGAGAAAAATGTTTCCGCCACAAGTTCCTGTAAATAAAATCGATTATTCTTTTTTGGCGCGTGAGTTTGATTTGTGCGGTGGTAATATCAAAAACGTTGTCATTGGAGCTGCTTTTCTTGCCGCTAGTGAAAAATCAGCAATTCAGATGCATCATATATGTACAGCTTTAAAACGAGAATATCAAAAACTCGGCAAAGTTTTTAGTGAAGAAGAAGTCTTGCCGTACCTAGAAGGCAATATAATATGAACGACAGCGCTCTGCGAAAAGTAAATCAAAAGCTCAAGGATGTTATTGAGCAACGCCTAAAAATAGATGTTAAGTTTAAGTTTCCACCTGAAAGATCAAGAGAAGGTTCTGTAGCTATTGTTCCATATAAAATGGTAAAAAACGAGCACCTTAGTAATACTTTACCCGCAGTGGATAGAGTGTTATCACCATTGTTTTTCGATCTACATTATTTGATTGCCCCTAATGCAGGAACTATAGAGCTTGAATTAGAAATACTTGGACGTATTGCTCGTCTTTTCCATGATCAGCCGTCATTTACTATTGGCAATGAGAAAATCAAAGTTATTTATCAAGATTTAAATCTTGAAGAGTGGACTCATATTTGGCGTTTAAACAACGACAACATTAAACTTTGTGCATCGTATTTGGTTTCTCCTGTTAGTATAGAAAGCCAAGTGGTCTCAGAATATACAACGCCGATCAAAAAGATCTCTCTAAGGAGTAAACGGCTTGCTCCACTAGATTTTTTATTTCGGTTTGACAAAAAACTTGAGCAAGATCTTCAACATAACATCAATTTATCATCCGATTTAGTAAAAGAATTTAAGGACAATGGTCATAGTGCTTTTAGCGAATGGCGCGTTATACATAATGAACAAGAGCGCTACTGGCAAATAATTGAGATTGTAGAAACTATCGAAAAACAAAAAGTGCAAATACACTACTACATATTTCCTGGCATCTACTATCAAGATACTGAAGGCAAGTACTATCAAGATGAAAGTAAGCGAGAGAATGTTTTAGAGGTTTATCGAGAAACAATCGAGAAATACCGAGAAGATTTAATTGAACCATTAAAAGAAGATTTGAAAAAACATAAATACTATGTTCTCAAAGTACAAGATCAAAATGGAAATGAAATTATTGAAGTTATGGAAAAACCAGAAAATCAACTTCAATTGCAATTTTTAAAGTAATTAACTTCTGTAAGGATAAATATTATGCCGTTAACCCCTGGTGTGTATATACAAGAAGTTTCTTCGGGATCAAAACCAATTGAATCCGTTGGTACTTCCACAGCCGCATTTTTAGGAGTTCCTACCAAAGAAGGAGCTGTTTTACATACGCCGACACTCGTAACGAGCTGGTCGCAATTTTCGGAAAAATTTGGTGGTCTACCTAAAGAACTGCCAAATAAGCCCGAGGAAATGGACAACCCCTATGTTCCCGAAAAACTATTACCATATGCCGTGTATCAGTTTTTCGCAGAAGGTGGAAGCAAGTGCTACATCGTTGGTATAAGTGATGCAAGTGAAGCAACGCAAGCAGAACCCAAAAAAGGATTGAAAGCCCTAGATCCTATCGAAGATGTGAACATGATTGCTACACCAGATGCCAAAGGCGAAAAGTCTCTGATGATGGAAGGGATTAGCTATTGTGCTAAACGCAAAAATTGCGTTTTCATTGCTGATTCTAACCCTGAATTGTTAGATGCGCAAAGTGTACAACAAGAATATGCAGAAGCATTTAGCACCTCTAGTTATGGTGCTCTTTACTATCCATGGATTCACTCACTCATTACTCCCCAAGAGGTAAAAAATAAAATTAAAGTAATGCTACCTCCTTCAGGTGCAATCGCTGGCATCTATGCAAGGGCCGATAGCACTGTAGGGGTACATAAAGCTCCCGCAGGCTTAAAATCGAATGTTAGAACCGCCAGAGGTTTAGCATATACAATGACCCATGGCGAACAAGAAAACCTCAACGCGAACGGTATTAATGCGATACGTTCATTTCCAGGAAAGGGAATTGTGGTTTGGGGAGCAAGAACACTTGCAACTACAACAGATGCTGAATGGAAGTACATCAACGTTCGCCGCTTGTTTATTTATGTTGAAGAATCTTTGAAGCGCGGTATGCAGTGGGCTGTTTTTGAGCCAAATTCACCGAGAGTGTGGGGAAGCATAAAGCGCAACATACGTGCTTTTTTATGGCGTGTATGGCAAGACGGTGCGTTGTTTGGCAAAACAGAAGATGAGGCGTTCTTTATCAAAGTTGATAAGGAAAACAACCCTCAACCAAGAAGAGATGCAGGAGAATTAATTGTCGACATTGCTATTGCTCCGGTAAAACCAGCGGAATTTGTTATTATTAGAATTAGTCAAAAAGTATTAGAGTCATAATAAAGGAGAAGTTCAGTGGCTACAGGTGAAAGATTAGTTGATCCATACCGCAATTTTCGTTTCCGCGTAGAAATAGAGGATATTGAAATAGGTGGTTTTTCTGATGTTACCATTCCCGATTCTAGCAGTGATGTCGTTGAGTATCGCGAGGGAACGGAACCTCCTTATGTACGCAAACTTTCGGGTCTTAACAAATATGGTGTTTTAACTCTAAAAAAAGGAATTACCGATTCTCTAGAGCTTTATAAATGGCGCGAACAAATAGAAGATACAGGAGCAAAAGACCTGCGCAAAAACATTTCGCTTATTTTAATCGATGAGGAAGGGGCAGAGAAGTCGCGTTGGGAGATCATCGAAGCATGGTGTTCTAAAATAGAATACTCCGGGTTAAGTGCCAAAGGAAATGAAGTTCTTATTGAAACTTTAGAAATTACTCACGAGAGAATGGACCGCGTAAGTTAGGGAAAATATGGGGATTTTACAAACAGAGTACGAGTTTACACTACCAAGAGGTTATGTCGATGCAGAAGGAAATCTTCACAGAAAAGTACTTATGCGTCTAGCAACAGCAGAAGATGAAATTCGCCCCAAAAAAGACCCTCGTGTGAGAAATAACGAACACTTTTTTGATGTCATTTTTATTGCTCGCGTTGTAACAAAATTAGGGAGTTTACCACGAGTAAATACTGATATCATCTCCAAGCTTTTTTTAGAAGACTTTCATTTTCTAAAAGCAAAAGCGGTGGAGATAAATCAACCAGGTAGTCCGATGGAAAACCAAGAAGAATCGCCAGGGTGGGATCATATCTATAAAGAGATCACTTATCTCGCTTACTTCTTGCATTGGGACTACCAAACTCTCATTCATATGGACCATCGCGAAAGGCAGAAATGGGTGGGAGAAGTGAGTGATCTTCACGCACGAATGAACCAATCGCAAGGAAAAAAAGAAAAGTCGATATTGGAGATGTAGAATGATACAAAATCCGTTTATGGCTTTTCGCTTTGTGGTTGAATTCGATGAGATTATTCTTGGGGGATTTTCTGAGGTAAGTGGTTTGAGTCGCGAAACAGAAGTTGAAACTATTCGCGAAGGCGGAAACAATTTATTTGAGTATAAACTTCCCAAAGGAACAAAGTACTCAGATTTAGTTCTTAAACGCGGTGTTATTGACACCGAGATATGGACTTGGTACGACAAAGTTGTTACTGGTAAAATTCAAAAGCAAAATGGTTGTATTTGTCTACTAAATAGCAGCGGTGAAAGAGCGATGGAGTGGAATATCATTGATGCCTACCCTGTAAAATGGGAAGGCCCGCAATTCAATGCATCAAGTAGCGCTGTTGCTACAGAATCATTGACTTTGGTACATCACGGTATTAATATCTAGGATAAAAATTGATTGCTGCAAAAATAAAAACACAAAATATACAAACTTTATGGCCAAATAAACGGATGCATAAGCCTCTATTTGCTACGTTTGACGAAGTGTATAATTTGCCGCTACGCTTACGCTATATGCCGGTTAATATGATTTTGCCGTTAATATCTGGCAGCAAAAAAGAGGCAAATACTTCGCACTACCATAAACATGTAACTTCGCAAATGACAAATAGCCAGTATTTTAAACAGCCTCTCAACATTCAGTTGAGTCAAGTTTTCAATTATCAGCGGCAGTTTATAACGCTTACTAAAATTCTTAACGAGATGGTTAACGTTTTACCTGCGTTAAATGAAGAAACTGTAGTCCAAAACTTGACCAATCACTTTATTAATAACGATGCTCATCATACGACTTTTAATAACCAAAGAACAACATCTCCTTCGCTGAATTTATTGTTACCATCAAGAAAACAACAAAACAACGATAGCAACATACGTTTGCTACCAATACTACAAAAAACAGTAGAGAAGATAACTAAGTTACAACAGCAAAAACAGGTAGATAAATCTGTATCCGTCGAGCTAAAAAATTATCAACAAACTGCGCACATTAAAAATGTTGAGGTAAACAAGGATAGTAATAAAAATTTTACGCAAATAGATCATGAAGAATCGAATCACATTACTGTTGACAATAAAACACTAGTTTACTCTCCTTTGAACTTATTGCTGCCACCAAAAAGCGAAGAACCAAATAGCTCGTTTCAGCAATTACCGTTGGTGCAGAAAACGATAGAACAAGTAGAAAAAATCGTTTCTCAGCAACAGCAGAAAATCTCAAAAGCGGTTGTTTCTTCTATTGAAAAAGAGGAGCGTCGCAAAGTTGTTAGTGTTGAAAATACGAAGTCATATAAGGAACAAATTCAACGCAATATACAGCATCAAAAAGAAGTACATTTTGAAGTTTTACGAACGTCTACTCAAAGTTTTAACCAGAAAAATTTACGCAAGTTATTTTTTCAGAAAACAACACTACCAACGATGAAATTAGATACGTCTGTACTACAAACAGAGAAAAGCACAATGCTTTATTTGCAACCGATAGATAAAAGTTTTTATCTACAACAAAACAATAAATCAGCGTTTATTTTTCGCAATAGTGTTTCCACGGAATCTAAGACTTTTTTTCTAAGTAAAATACAGCAAACAAAGCTTTATCTTCGCAACAAACAACAAGACTTTATTACATTGGAGTCTATGGATAAAACTTTTGTAACAATGGAGCAGCAATATTTTACCCAAAAAAATAACCGTAAGCAGTTTTTGTCTATGCAAACCGACAGTTTGCAGTCAATGCTAAAACGCAAAATAATAAATAGAAAATCAAAAACCAGCTATGTTCAAAATATTGTAGATGAGATGGTCGGAGAAGATTCAATAAAACAAATAACTTTTGCATCAGCAACGCAAAATTATTCTTTTATACTACCCAAATCGCAATTTACCACTGAAGAGAGTGTGGAAAAAATAGTACACCGCATTCACAATAAAATTCCGAAAGTTGTGCACGAATCAAATATGGAAGAGATTGAAGTTTTTGTTGTCGATCAAATTCGCAAGACAGTAAAACATCAACTACAACAAAACGAACTCGATGTTTTTGTCGATAAGATATACAAGAAAATTTCCCAAAAAATTCGCATTGAAAAACAACGTAGAGGTTTGAAATGAAACGCGCCAAAATTCGCGTACTAAACGACAGTCGCGATGTTTTTGAAGTTCAGTTTAATCCCACTGAATATACCGATTCTTTTCGCAGTAATTGGCAAAACGATCAATTTATAGAAACAACTCGTGATAATTTCTCTGTGGATTTGTTTTTTGATAGTTATCAAGCAGGGCATGATGTTCGCGAAGATTATACAGATTCAACATCAAAAAAAATATTTGGAACGAAGCGCTTTGCGAGTCTTGTTTATCCTTCGGTTTCTGGGCAACTGACCAAGCAACCACCTCCTTGTATTTTTACATGGGGAAATTTTAGTTTTACTGGTCACGTGCAAGAAATTAAGCAAAACTTTACGATGTTTACCGAAGACGGTATTCCCGTGCGCGCAAAGTTGAGTTTAACGTTCAAGCATTTTCCTGATCAGCGCGAAATTAGACGTTCGCTTGGGGTAGAAGCTTGTCGAAAAGCGAGAGTTATAAAAGAGGGCGACCGTTTAGATCTTATTGCTGCGCAGGAAATGAAAGATGCGAATTTATGGCCTATGATTGCAAAGGTAAACAATATTGAAAATCCTTTTTTTTTTCCAGAGGAGAACGATATTGGTCGCACAATTATTATTCCTGACGTAAATGAAAAAATATTATGAGTAACAACACACCTGTTCCTAATGCAGAAGTTAAAATCAATAATACATTGCTGCCTTTTTCCGAAATCGAAAGCGCGCAAATTGACGAAGAAATTAACACTCCTGCGATGTGTGTTATTAAAATTTCCAATATCGATACCGAAAAAGGAAATTGGAAGTATATGGAGTCAAAGATTTTGAACTTAGGAGATGAAATCACAATTTCTATGGGAATTGACGCTATACAACCGGTATTCTCCGGAGAAATAGTTGCGATAGACTTTGAATTTTCTGAAAATCTTTCGACAATTAGTATTCGTGGTTACGATCGCTTACATCGATTGCAATTAGAAGACAAAACGCGAACATTTACAGAAATAAAGGACAGTGATCTTGCTCAGAAAATCGCGGGAGATTGGGGATTAAGTAACCAAGTAGAGAGCACGCAAACAGTCTATCCTTATTTATGCCAGAACAACCAACATGATCTTGAATTTCTTTTGCAAAGAGCAAAACGCATTCGCTATGAATTGGGAGTCGATGATAAAAAACTTTTCTTTCGTAAAAGTAAGGAAAACAGTGGCTCTGTAGCAAGTCTAGAATATAAAGTGCATTTTAGTAACTTTTCTCCAACTCTTAGTACCGTATATAGAGGCTCTAAGGTAAAGGTTCAAGGATGGGATGTAAAAAACAAAGCGGTTATTTCAGGACAATCGTCTAGTGGACAAAAAGTTTCACAGATGGGAGCTAAGTCGGCTGGAGATAGTTTAACCAAAAAAGCGTTCAAAAAATCATCCACAACAATTGTCGGTGAAAACATCATTGACGCTACCGAGGCAAAAACCATTGCCGGAGCTCAGTACAACGCGTCTTTAATTGAGACAGTAGAAGGAGAAGGTCACTGTATGGGGAATCCCGTTATTCGTATAGGAAAGACAATTGAGTTATTAGGAATAGGACGTTTGAGCGGTGTATACTACGTTTTTTCGACTACGCATCGTATTGATGATAGCGGATATACTACCTCTTTTGGTGTGCGGAGAACAGGGATATGAGTTTTACAGATATGTTTTCAAATAACGATACCAGCAAAATTTATGGTGTTGTTACAGCGATAGTTACTAACAATCAAGACCCTGATAAATTGGGGCGAGTCAAAGTAAAATTTCCATGGTTGAGCGCTAAAGACGAATCGAATTGGGCGCGCGTCGCTTCGTGGATGGCGGGCCCTGCAAAAGGAGCTTTTATCCTTCCAGAAGTAGAGGATGAAGTGTTGGTCGCTTTCGAACACGGAGATATTGCTCGTCCCTACATTATGGGAAGTTTATGGAACGGAAAAGACCTTCCTCCAGAAGACAATAGCAATGGTGAAAATAATATCAAACGCATACAGTCGCGTAGCGGTTTAACTATCGATATGGATGATAAACAAGGTGAAGAGAAAATTCTTATTTGCGATAAGGAAAAGAAATTTAAAATTGAGATGAGTATTAAAGATAAAAAAATTTCGATCATTTCAGACAAAGATATAGAATACAAAGCTCCGCAGGGAAAAATATCCCTAGAAGCAAAAGAAATAATAATGACAAGCACTGCAGATACTAAAATGGAAGCCTCTGGTAATGTTGTTATCAAGGGCACAAAAATCGAGATGAATTAATAGGGGAAACAATGGTCGATTTTTTAGGAAAAGGAATAAAATTCCCATTGCAGTTAAATCCATCTACAAAAAAATTAGAGTGGACGGAAAGCAATGATTCTATTAAAGAATCAATAGTAATGATTTTGCAAACTTCTCCAGGAGAACGAGTAATGCGTCCTGATTTTGGGTGCGAACTCGAACAACTGGTGTTTGCCCCTAACAATACAGAAACGGCGGCCATCGCAAGTTATTATGTTAAGCAAGCATTAGAAAAATGGGAACCACGTATTGTAATTGACAATGTGGTTGCTACAGCAACGCAAAGCAACACACTGAGCATCTTAATCGAATACACTATTATTTCTGATAACACCAAAGCCAATATTGTGTATCCATTTTATTTGGAAAATAACTCATGAAGCCACCTCTTTTAGATAATAGAAACTCTGTACTTATATATCGTCAAGCTGTGGCTCTAGCAAAGAAATATTGTCCTCAGTGGGCTGACAGTGATTGGGACAAAGACCACTTTGATGAAGATGACCCAGGGCTTGTTATCTTAAAGCTATACGCGAATTTATTAGACGTCGTTCGTCATCGTCTCAATCAAATGCCCTATAAATATCAGCTAGCTTTTTACGATTTTTTGGCAATTGACATACTTCCCGCAAAGCCTGCGACAGTTCCTTTAACGTTTTCGGTAGTGAAAAATAACCAAAAATCATTGACAATAACCGTACCAAAATTCACGCAAGTTGCAGCAAAAAACAATCCAGCAGTGGTTTTTGAAACAATGGAAGAACTCGTAGCAAGTGATATGAAGTTATCAGCAGGATATTTTGTCGATTCGCATACCGGAAAATACGGTGACTTTTCTTATTTTTTTGATGACAATCAAGATGAAGTTAGTGAAGAAGACTATGGTCATGTATTTGCAACACCGCAACAAATCCCTCATTCTTTAACCCTAGATTTTAGAGAATTTCTTCCGGTGAACGCAGGGAAGATATCAGAATTTGAAATTACTATACAGGGGAGAGGTTTAGAAGAAAAGTATTTTAATACGCCGCAGCATGTCAAGAGCGAATGTTATACTTCATTTAAAAATGTTATCCATTTTGATAAAAAATTTCTAATTACCGAAAGAACGAATTATCTTTACCTATATCATTTTTCAGATCGAAAATGGAAAAAACAAGCCGTTTTTTCTCCCCAAACAAAAGTAAAATCAATGGTTTCAAATAGAGATGTGGCTGTTATAGATACTGAAGAAGAGATTATCATTTTTGACAAAAACCAAAGTCCACAAACTCAAAATCTGCCACTAGAAAAGCCTAATGCTCAAGAATTAAAGCCATCAATCGCTATTTCTCAAAACATTGTAGTTGTCGGAGTTCCTGAGCAAAAAAAAGTTTATATTCATCAAGTAGCCGACAACACCATATTTAAATTTCCGGTAATTGAAATAACCGTAAATGAAGAAAATTTTGGCAAAAACATCTCTATCGATGACGATATTCTTGTGATTGTTTCTGATGTTGCCACTCATGTTTATAGTAAAAATGAAAAACATTGGGGAAAAATAGCGCGGTACAAGCATATAAGTACTCCGAAAGATGTGTTGATTAAGAACAACAGAATTGTGGTTTGGGGTAAAAATAATCAAGACCAAGATGTAAGTTACATTTATTCTAAGGATGAGGGGGGCTTATGGAAAAAACACAACATTAAATTTTCGTTATCAGTAAAAAAAGAAAACGAAAAACTAAAATTTATTGACCGTATAGAAGATACAAGTGTTGTCGTTGAAAAAAGCAATATATTAAAAAAAGATGGACATTCTGTCGCGGTTAAAAATGGATGGAATATAGCAATTAAAACAGACTCTAGAGGCTTATGTGCATTTCTACCAGAGCTTAGAGAAGAAAATGATAAGGAAAATAAAGTAAAAACAATTTCAACAGGTATAGATGCACATATTCACGATTTTGCCATTGATGAAAATGGTAATATTTTTTATACGATAAAGCGGGAAACAAGCCATTATGAACATCTCGTTTTTCGCATTTCAAAAGAACAAAACAGTTGGAGTGCTTCACCTGTTGCATTACACAATGCTCCATCAAAAGTAGAAAAAGAGTCAAGAATAATTGCTATAAGTGAAGATACAAGCGCTGTAGCTATTGCAACTCACGATCATTTATATACCTACACAAAAAACACAACTTGGGAACAACGCGAAAAGTTTTCTGTAAGTGTAAAGAACATGATGATGAGCAGTAACGGGAGCTATATTCTTTTAGAAACAGAGAGTAATGAATTAAAAATAATATCTAACAGTAAGATTCGTGATCTAGAAGGAAAAATTGATTTTTCAAGTGCAGTCATAACTAAAGAAGGAACTATATCTGTAGTTAGCGAAGAAAAAATAAAAACTCTTTTCAGTCAAAATAAATTAGAAGAAGGTAACATTCGAGATTTACGAACAATAAGAATTGCGACAGGAGATAAACTCTCTATGGTTATTGATGGTGAAAACATTGTTAAAATTTTTCACGATGGAGCACAAAAGCTATCGCTATTTGAAGATTTTATTCATGTATTACAACAAAATTCTCTCCACTCGTATAGACAACAAAATGGGACATGGAGCAAGTGGCTCAAACACCCTTTGATAATAAATTTATCGCAGTCTACTCGTAGTAGCTTTGAAAAAATAGCTCGCGATAGCAACCAACTAACACTTATTCCAGAGCAAGGAATAATTAATAAAGAGTTTGATCAACAAAATGTTAAAGTCGAAAGCGTCTTTGCAAATATAGCAATGCAAAATATTACTGATAAAAATATTATTGTCAATGATTTTAGTGTTAGCGAGACTAAAGGATTTTATGCTTTTGGTGAATTTGCTAAAAAAGGGAATACCTTGTATATCGGTTCGCAAGCTTTCTCCCAAGACCAAATATCCATTAATTTCGAACTTAGAGAACAACGAGAACAACAATTACCAGAAAAATTCTCTCTACCAAAAGTCTCTTGTTACTATTGGGAAGAAAATAATTGGGAAGAGCTCAGAGAAAATAATATCAATGTAGAAGGTACTATTAACTTCTTGCAAAAAGATAATGTAACAGTTGCGATTAAACGTCCTTCCAATATGAATCCTACGGAAATAGATGGTCAAAAAAACTATTGGATTAAATTTGAAGTAACTCAAGGTAAATATTTTACTCAACCAACAGTGGAAAAAAACAAGACTGAAAAGTATAGTTATGATCCTGGTGAAAATCTATCACCCTATGTCAAAAAAATAACTATTAACTGTGTACACAAGGCTTCTGTTTGGCTTCAAACGCATAACTTTTTTGACACAACACCTTGGGCAAAAAAAATTACTCCTTATAAACCAGTTAAACAAGAACGTTCTTTGTATCTTGGTTTTACAGGAGCTTCAGAAGATGAAACTATATCCTTGTTTTTTAATCATCATTTGCAAAAGCAAGAGATAAAAGTTGATGCAATACCAAATTTACGGTGGTTTTATCCCCAAAAAAAACAAGATAATTTGTTTGAGTGGCAAGAAATACCATCGGTAAAGCAGGATGAAATAGAGCTATTTACAAGTGGTAGTATCTCAAAAATTCCTATTCTAAAAGACATAAAAAAATGCTCTCTATTTAACAAGTCTTCTATGTACTGGCTACGTGGAGAATTACACTGGTCGCCAGAACAACTAAAGCAGCTTGACACAAATTTGAAAGAGAACGCGCCCGAATTTTTTAAGAAGCTATTACGTCTACAAGGAATTCATCCTAATACGACCTTAGCGCAAAACGCCATTACAATACAAGATGAAATTATTGGATCGGGAACAGGAGAAACTAATGCAGTGGTATCTCTTTCGCAAAGCCCTGTTCTACAAAATGAGTGGCTGGAGATACAAGAATCGAACATTCCATCTCAAGAAGAACTAATCGAATTGATAAAGTGGGAACGCAAAGAATACTTTTTACAAGGATTAGAAATAGAAAGTCTTTCCCAACAACAGTTACTTGATATGCTGACGATAAGCGGAAAAAAAATCATTCGAAAACAACAAGAGGAAGACGAAGATAAAATTTGGATAAAATGGTTTCGAGTAGAAACTTTCGCGCAATCAACGCAAATGAGTCGACACTACACCTTGCATTATCCAACAGGAGTGATTACTTTTGGCAACGGAAGCCAAGGCATGGTTGTCCCCAAAGGAAAGAACAATATTGTGATGCGTAATTATCGCAGTGGTGGAGGAGCGAACGGAAATGTTTTGCCTCATCAAATAACTGATTTAAAGACAACTATCCCTCATATTACTCAGGTAACAAATACTGTACGTGCTTATGGTGGTAACGATGAAGAAAACGTCAACTCTTTTATTGAAAGAGTACCCTATCGTATTAAAAATAGAGATCGAGCTGTTACTGTCGATGATTTTGAACAGTTGACTTACAATGCATCGCAAGATGTTGCACGTGTAAAATGTATTGTCGAACCTATTACAGATAATGTCTTGAACAACATAAACATCGTTGTTTTACCAAAATATCAAGAACAACAACCCAAACCAAATGCTGAGCTCAAGCGCATTATAGAGTCATATTTACGCAAGCGAGCTTTACTCTCATTGCAAAGTGCTATCCGCGTAGTAAATCCTGATTATGTAAATATTGATTTTAAAGTTAAAATTACGCTAAAGGATGCGACAAACATGCAAATTCGCAAAAAGATAGAGAATTTGATTCGGTCATTTATGCATCCAGTTTTTGGTAGAGATGGTAAAGGATGGGAATTTGGAAAATACACATCGCAAGGGAATAAGCTATTAATAGAAAATAAAAGCATTAGTTTATTGCTTAACACAAGTATCATTGCAATTGTAATGCAAATAAGTAATGTAAAAGATTGCGAAATAACCATAATAAATATAGATGGGCAAGACAGTTTAAAAGCTCTACCATTTTTACGAACTATAACTTTGGAGTTTAAGTAATGTCAAATAAACTGCCAAAAATTTTTGATAAGCGTTATGATAACTTTAGAGAGTATTTGTTGTCGTCGATTCCTAAGCATACTTCTCAGTGGACAAACTTTAATCCTTCTGATCCGGGGATTGTTATTTTAGAGCTCTTAGCTTATTTGGCAGAATCAACGTTGTATCGAATTGATGCCATCCCACATGCTTTGCACGTTAATTTTTTACGATTAGTTGCGGGCGCAACCGGTGAAGAAATCAATAAAATCTTAGGCCAAAGAGATCTTGCGGATACTTATAACAAATTAATTGCGGAGAAAAGCTCAAAAGAAGAGTTCGCCAAAATTTTGAGTCAAAAGGATATCGATGAAGCGCATTATAAAATTCTACAATTTTTAGGTGATGTTGAACATTACTTTCATCTAGGTAGTTTTTATCCTAATGGTCTTATTCAAATGGCAACATTGATATGGATGTCACAGAAACAGACAATGCAAGTTCGAGGAAATTTCCAAACCCTTTTCTCTGAGACCAAACATAAATTTGAAATCGCAATCATAGACAATAGGGTTGTGATCAAGGCACCCGAAATAATAATAAAAAATATAGACATTATTAACATTGGTAAAAATTTTCGCTCACTTCAAGAAAAACAGCAAACTAGGATACCAGAAAAAACGCAAAAAATAGTGGTGCTCTATAAAGAAACGTCTTTTACTTTACAAGTAACAGATAAAAAAGAGGTTTTTGTCTTTAAAGACTTAGCAAGCAATCTTAAAAAGCTATGGCAAGAATTACAAAAAGATCTTTTTGAATTTACTCAAAATGATGATTTAGCAAACAATCTTAAAAAGCTATGGCAAGAATTACAAAAAGATCTTTTTGAATTTACTCAAAATGATGATTTAACAAACAAGCTCAAAAAGCTATCGCAAGAATTACAAAAAGATCTTTCTGAATTAGCCCAAAATAGTGATTTAGCAAACAAGCTTAAAAAACTATGGCAAGAATTACAGAAAGATCTTTTTGAATTTACTCAAAATAACAAACCACAAAAGTTATCAAAAGAATTCCAAAAAGACCTTATGTTGTTAGCAGAAACATTAATAAATGACGTCGATAGTTTTTCTAGGTTTGTAAATGAAATTAAAAGCTGTTTACCTACTGTAAATTTTATAATTCGTAAAATCGAATTTAAGTTTGATGACAACGGTAAAGTACAAAGACTTAGGTTTAAAGGTTACAACGAAATACGTTCTATTTTTATTGAAAAGCAATCTCAAAATAGTGGTAAAGAGGAATGCTTTCTACGCATTTGCGATTGGACAAAGAAAAAATCAGACATCAATAGCGCTTCTGATCAAATTCATAAATGGTTAGATAGGTTTAGTCTATGGTTAGAGTGCGGAGATCCACAAGAAATTTTTCGCGAAGAATTTAGCCAAGCGTATTATAAAAATGGTAATTTTCTTGCAAGTATGGATTACCGCTACAGTTTTGTTCAAGAACTGAATAATATTATCCAAAGCGGCTCTTTACACAATGAGGCGTTTTTCTCAAACAGCAACGACCAATTGTATTCTCTCATTGCTAAGCGCGAAAAGTCTTTAAAAGATATCATGTTTTTGAATCGTTCGATTCTGGAACAAAAGTATCCACAACAAATTCGTCCACTTGAGAAAAAAAACTTAGAACAAATAAAGAAACAAGTTGTTGACTTTTGGCAAACGCCATACCGAACAATTACCAAACAAGACATCCAACTACTAGCCCAAAAAATATCTTATTACAATGAACAAGGTGGTATTAAAACAATCAACTTAGAGCGAGTAGAAGTAGAGCAAGGTAACTCTCAATGGGAAATTGCTTTGGTTATTGTAACCAAATTGGGGGATAATTATGGTTTTGCAACAAAGAGAACTCCTTTAACTAAAAATCTCAAAGAAGAAATGTTATATCAAAAAAAATGGCTAAGCGGAGAGCCATATATACAAAATGAACTAGCACCGCACCTTCTTAACTTTTTAGGCGCAATAACATTTAAAATAGATTCGTTAAAAATAGCTCATGAGACAGAACAAAGAGAAAGATTTGCTAGGAAATACCTAGCAACTGTTTTTATTCTCAATTATTTATGTACTTATGCTCATGATTTTTTTAAACCACGTATGCTTTTAGGGACAGAGATTTCTGTAAAACCTTGTTCTGAAACATTTTTGTTTATCTATTTGAAAGTTCAATACGAAACGTTTGTTGATACAAATAAAGTACAAGAACAAATCGAAAAAAATCTTTACCGCTATCTAGATCCACATAATGGAGGAACCAACAATAGAGGAAGAGAGTACAATAAAAAGCTTTATACTTACGAAATACAAAATCGCATCCAACAAATAAATGGAGTAATCAAAACTGAAGTTACGTTGATTCTTCCTGTGATTGTAATAAAAATACATAGCACCTCTGTAGAATTTTTAAATAGTATTCTAGAAGATTATGATGACTTTCTGTTATTACCCATAAAGAATACAAAACTGGAATTTAGTACCATAAAAATTAAGCAATTTAATATCAAAATTCTCAGCGAAATAGTGATGAAAATAAAAGAACATTCGTTATTTTTAAATTTGAATATAAAAGAGTATAAACAGCAAAAAAAATCTGTAAATGTAAATGGAGTGATTCGTTTGGTCGATATAAAAATAGAAACTGAGGAAGGCTAAACAGATGTCTAGTTACATAAACAAGTTGCCCGTAGCATTTCGCAATACCAAGGACTCTTTTTTTAAAGATTACCTACAGATTTTTGAACAGTTGCTCAGTGGAGAAAGTCGTACTCATAGCAAAGAATTACTTTTTTATCTTCACCCTAAAAGAGACGAAAATATTATCTCCCTTTTACAACAATCAACTACTAGTTTGTTGGCTTTAGATTTATTATTAGACAAACTCAAATTAAACGGTCATAAGCTAGGAAAAAATTTAACTACAGAGGCGGTGGATGAACAAGTTTTGTGGCGTATTATTGACAAAAATAGTGGAAAAGTTTATGCGATAAAAAAACAAAAGCAAACGAGCATTCAATACAGTGTTTATCGTTATCCTGATTCATTTCAATTCTTATTTTCAACGTCGCAACTATCGTGGTATATCACAGAAAAGGCATTGAAAAAAATTTTTAAAGAAAATAACGTTTTGTGGGATCAGTCGCAAGTTATGTCTGATGAAATTTTTGTTAGAGACAATAACAATAGTTCTCTATATAAAATATCAAAAAATTCAATGTATGATGTGGAAGCTGTTGGTTTAACTGAGAATGGTGAAATACAACTAAGATACTTGTTCTCATTAAAAGAAATAGATGGAAAATTCTTGCAAAATTTATCTAGAAGCAACGAAAAAAATAATTACTCATTATCTAAAGACTTATTAATTATAAGTAGAAAACAACGACGCAAAAATGATTATGGTGAATATGAAATTTTGTACAGTGAACTTTCTGGCAAAGTGAGCATTTATTTGCAAAAACAAATATCGGGCGTTCATGAACTACTAGATATCAGCACTGATTTATTTCATCCCCGCCTTTCTTTTCTTTTTGGAGATCGTCCTCATGAATATATGCCCGATTTTCCGATCAATAAACTTGACCTTTTTCAAATTTTTTTACAATCAAGTGAATGGTTTGAAAATTTCTTACAATGGATGGCAAAATGGCTCGCATTATCTCTAAAAGAGGATTGGAACATTAATCAAAAAAGAAAAGTGATTGCAACCATTATGCCCATTTTTCGTACGCGAGGCACTCTAAAAGGATTGAAAAAATATTTAGAGATTTATACCGAGGGTAAAGTTTTATTTAAAAAAATAAACACTTTTACTTTATATGATAATAAAGATAAAGATAAATCTGCGTTGGCACCGAAAATTGGAGAAGGTACAATTCTTGGTAGTAGAGAAGCGACTTCTCACTCATATTATTTTGTAGTGGATAAACCAATGATTTTTGAATCGCGTACTGAAGGTGTAGAAAACAAAGTTGCCAGTATTGTTGATTCAGAAACACCTCTACACATAGAACAACTTCTTGTATGCACTAATATACCTGTTTTCCTTGGGGCTGAGGATGACTATCATAAAATTCTTGGTTCTCTACAGGAAAAAGGAAAAATTTTAAGATCATTAGATGATAAAAATTTTCGATTAAAAGTGATAATAGAGGAAATAGAAAAGGGAGTAAAGGCAAAAAAAACATATTATATTGTGAAAAAAGCAAATGGCTATGAACTATATCAATTGAGGTAAAGAAAATGAAAGTTTTATTTTTTTTATTGCTAGTTGTCTGTTGGACCTCATCGCAAGAATTATCCAAGAATGTTTCTTTTGAAAAAACATTTAACAGAATTGACTATACTACAGGAAAACTTCTTTATATCCAAGATTATAGAAAAAGACAAGATTTTTATCTAAATCGCTTCAAGAGATACTTGCAATACACGCATGCGAGTTACACCAATATTCGTTTTAGGATTCACCAACGTAAACTTTTTATATCAGAAGGCTTTGCTTTTGATGCAAAAGGAAATGAAATTTACACTAAGAATCAAGAGATTCTGGAAGCGGATGAACTGAATAGCTGCGTGAATAATACAAAAATAAGCATTGCTTGGAGAAGTGAGACTCCAATTAAAATAGGAAATCATCAAGAAGAAACACGATGCGGGTATATAGTTTATTTTCATGTAGGTAAACTAATAAAAGCGGCGACGAAAAAACATGGAGAAAGCCTTCTGATTGCAACTATTGTAAAAGATGCGAATAGCAGCAGCAGAAGAATTGAACACAAAAGTATTTTTGATAAAAACCTTCATGAATTTGTAAATGAAATTAAAAGAGATATCACAACCAATACGGGGAATATAGAAACTAATAAGGGCAGTATTGCGGAAATAAATAAAAACTTACAAAAAATAATGAAAGTCAATAATAGCATTGCCAACATTAAAGATGAGATAGATGAGGTTAAACCTAAAATAAACAAAGCATTCGAAGCTGTTGAACAATTCAATAATACCAGCCAAGCTATGAAGGAATTGGTAAAAAAAACAGGTGATAACATTAAAACTATGACCAGTTCTGTGACAGAAGCAAAGAAAATAGCGGATGATACGAAGAAAACAGCAGGCGAACTTAAAACAAAAGTAACTCAATTTAAAGAGCAGGTAGACAAGATACAAGATACAATTGCTACCGAAGTAGAAAACAGTGCCAAACCAGAGGGAAAAATAGGTAAAATTATAAATGATACACTGAACAGAAAAGCTGACAACCTTTTACTCTATGTGCAAAATAAAATCTACCAGTCTCGTTATCCTTTGGATGGTAATTCTCAAAACGGCGTCCCTGTCGAATTTTTTGAAAAAACAAACGAAAATGGACAAAAACAAGTTTATATTCGTCATGCAGTATCAGAAAAAAAAATAGCAGGTATTCTGATTACAAAAGAAGAAGGAAAAACTCTTGATAACGATCAAGTCTCGAAGAGTTTTTACATTCAATTTGCAGGCGCTTGTTTTGCTAAAGTTAAAGGAAAAATAGACGTCGGCGATCCTATTGCTTTTAACGAAACGAGTAGGCAACTTGTCAATGGTCTTTTTTTTCCAAATAGCCGCATAATTGGGTTCGCGCTACAAACTATTAATAATGAATCAACGAAACCAATTCAAATTTTTCTAAAGTAGGGGTAAGCAATGAAATGGTGGATATTTTGGTTGATTGTGCCTTTTATAAACGGACAAGAAGCGATTTCTGAATTTTTTAGCTTCACTGAAAATCAATCGACAGAAATCAATACTATATGGCAATCCGAAAAAGATTTGGATGATCACATTGCACAACATCCATATAGCTCATCATCTATCGCTGCTTTAGAAATACGCGAGTATTTTTTGGATTTAAGTCATTCTATTGATAAGTACAACAAGTTTATAGAGCGTTACTATGACAACATCGCTTCACTCGACAAAATTGATAAAGTATTTGCTCTTTATAAAGAGCAAAATCGCGTGTCGGGCTATTTAGACTTTATTAGACGTTATCCAAACACAGCTCATTGTTTTTTTGCCAAACAGCATATTTACAATGCGGTATTTTCATTTGTTCGCAGTTTGAACAGCGTGGATGATTGCGAAAAGTTTATCGAACTATTTCCCGACGCGCCGCAAATAAATGAAGCCATCAAGCTACTTTATCATTTATCCATACAAGAAGAGCAAAAGCTAGTAAAAGCGCAAGTTGCTAATGCAACTAGTTTTGATGACTCGGATGCTTGGCAACAACGACGCAGTCTAAATTTACTTCGTCTATGGCAGCAGAAAATAACGACTTCTTTGCAAAAAGATTCACTTATCGAAATTTGTCGCGCGCAACGACTAGCTATTGTGATCGATAAGGTCTACGCTTTTAGCCCAGCGCAAACGGAATTATTAAAAGACGATAACTATAAAAAAGCAAATGAGCGATTGGAAAAAAGTGGTGGTAAAAAGTATCAAAAGTTAGTGACGGCACTGCACCAAGAAATGCTACGCGATGTTGTTGCTGTTGCTCATTGTTTGACGCGTCATAAATTTTACTTAGCGCAAGAAAAAAACACCGTTGAAAGTTATCAAAAATTTGTCGGCATTTTTCCACAGAGCTTGCATACTCTTTGGGCTAGACGTAAAGCTCGTCAAGCTGCTGTTTTAGAGGAACGCGAACAACGTGGAGAGCAGAAAAAAATGCTTCCTGAAGGTTTTTCTACCGAAAAACTCTACACTACTGAATCTTATGCGAAAATTTGTGGTTGTAAAAAAAGTTTCAGTGAGTGTTTTATGAAAAAATGGCACCAAGAAATAGTTAATTTACAATTTGCAGAAAAAAAACGTATCAATGAGTTGTACCAAGAAACTAAAACAAGAGATACAAAATCCAAAGAGAAACTTCGTAAAAAGCTCCAAGAACTAAAAAATAAGTATCTGCAACTTCAAGAAAAAGCAAGGAAAGAACACGCAAAATCCAGAGAGAAGCTTCGCAAAAAACTTCAAGAACTAAAAAACAAGTATATACAACTTCAAGAAAAAGCAAGGAAAGAACATGCAAAATCCAAAGAAAGAATAGAAGAGTGTGCACAATTTAAAAAAGAACTTGATCAAAAGCTAAAAAACGAATTTGATATTTCTTTTACAAAATTAAGCGATAAAGAAGTTCATTCTTTTACAAAATTAGAAAGTTTATACAAAAAGCGTTCTAACGTTGCTTTATTGCAACAGCAGAGAAAAGTTGGTTTTGTGGCGCGTTCTAACGATCCTGATAGCAACAAATATGAAGATATCCTAAACGATTATGCTAACTCTTTAGATGCTAGGCTTGAAGAAATGCTTGTTGATACAGAGCAGCGTTTTTTTTATTTGCTTGCCAAATGGCGCATGACTGTACGGAAAATTGCTCGTTCCATTTCAGCAAGTTCAGATGATATTTTGCAAGCAGAGATATACTGGGAAAAGTTAAATGTTTATTCTTCTTTATATTGCGATCAAAGTGAATTTTCTAAAATAGTTCATCTTGAAAACCTACGCAACATCATGACTGAAATAGCAAATAAAAAAGAAAAAGAGATTCGCCAAAGTAATCAAAATTTAGTAGCGCTTTTTGCTCAAAAAATAGAAGTAATAGCTGGAAATAATCCAGATTTAAAAGATGCGTTAGTCCAAGCTCAAACTCATATTCACCAGTTAGAGTTATTGTTAGTTTCTGCTTTTGAAGCTATCGAAAAGGCAAATAGCTATACAACTACCCAAAAGGAATTACAAATACCATACAACGAGCTCGTTAAATTTTCACAAGCAAGACAAAAGATTATAGATTATTTTAACGATAACTTATGGGAACCACCGCTTATTGACAATAATCTACAAATACAAATATCAAACACATGGAAAAATTTTCCGATATTTCATATCAGTAAAATGCAAAATAGTTTTTCAACAGTTGATATAGATAAGAAACTACAAAAATTAAAAGGAGCTGATACTTCTTTCTCTTTTTGTTTACCTAATGAAATCAAATGGGATAAAACCCCATGTCCGAGTGCACTAGGAGTGTTGCAAAAAATATATTCGTTAGAGCTGGGATCAAAGGCTAAATTTTATTTGCAAAAGAGAGATTTTGATGCGTATTTTCAAGCACAGTACGAAGACATTTATAAGAACGCTTACTATTTGCAAATGTTAGTTCTCCCTAAAGAACAACCATCATTTGTGTTTCGCCAATCTAATTATCTACATTTACAGCAAATTCCATGGCAACGAAAATCTAATGTTTGTGAGAATATGCAAAACTTTGTAAAAAAAATAGATAAACTTGCCATCAATCGCCGTAGCTGGCTGGTAAGTGCTTTAATTCAGACTAAGAACTTTCAAGAAGCAATCAGTCGCGACTTAAATCACATTAGCGACAGTATCGCTGACAAGATAGATGAAACAAAGATAGATGAAACAATGATAGATAAAACAAAGAGAGATGAAACAAAGAGAGATGAAACAAAGAGAGATGAAACAAAGATAGATGAAACAAAGATAGGGAAAATAGGAAAGGTGTTAGATTACTTAAAAAGAATTAGCCAAATAGACCGCGAACATGCTTTTTTAACTGCTGCGCTTTCTTTGTCTTACCGCCATGCGCAACTACCACTACAAGCGGCTTTAAAAATGGCTTGGTTACTGTATTAATGAAAGAAAAATAATGAAAACAACAATTCTTTTTATTTTGATACTAAGTTGTGTGGTTGTCGCTCAACAAAATGAAAAAAATAACCGCAAAATAAAGCTACTTTCTTTGGGAAAAGTTCAAACCTTTCACAAAGAACAAGCAATCCCTATTCGTTGGCGCACCGAAAATTTTCCCGAGAATGCGGCTATTTTTATTCAGTGTATTATCACGGAAAAGAAGCACTCTCTCAAAAAGAAGCACTATATTGTTTACGGATTACCTCATAACTACCCGACCTTATCTAGTGACTTAGGATGTTACATGTGGCGACCTAACAAAAAATTTACAGATGATCAAAAGCTACAAATTGTTGTCGGCTACGCAGAAATTCGTCCTTTTTCTTTATTTTATCCAGAAGTAGATGGTTTTCGATATTCTGGCTTCCAAACATATTCTGTTGCAGGACATACACATTCTGTTCATGAATACATACATGAAAAAACGCAATTAGAATTTGTACTCATCCCAAAGGGAAGTTTTACAATGGGAACTGGTTCTGGAGACCAAACACCGCAAAAAAAAGTTCATGTAAGTTCCTTCTTAATAGCTAAGCGTGAAGTCTCTAAAAAACTATGGGATAAAGTGGTTCGAAAAATAAAAAGTACAGAATCAGACTCAAAGAAGTCTGACCCAAAAAAACCTGATCCGATGGAGCCAAAAACGATGGTTTCATGGAAACAAGCTCAGTTGTTTTGTAAGAAGACAGGTTTACAACTTCCTAGCGAAGCGCAGTGGGAATATGCTTATCGTGGCAATAACTCCTTTCCCTACTTTTGGCAAGAGAAAAACCAAGAATCTACAAAAGAAAAGCAGCAAAATCAAAACCCAAATCAACAACAAAATCAAAACCAAAATCAACAGCAAATTCTTTCGGCAAAAGGCTATGTATGGTATGATCAAAGCTCTGATCGCTGCGTTCGAAGAGTAGATAATAACATAAAAAGCAATGCCTTTGGTTTAAAAAATATGGCTGGCAACGTTCGAGAATGGTGTGCTGATTATTATTCTTCTAAATACACGACAGACCAAGTAGATCCTATCGCTCCGTGGGTTTCCGATCATAGAGTAGTGCGCGGAGGTTGTGTATTTAGTAGTAAAGAACTATGCTCGGCAAACTACCGTTTTTTTTATAGTGAAACATATCGTGCACCTAATCTTGGTTTCCGTCCTTGTTTCAATTTGGAGAAATAAACATGGAACAAGTTTTAGTTACCGGAGACTTAGCCATTTTTATGCCGATGTTCGGCGCAGCTATTGTTACAGTGTTACCTGGTACTCTATCAGGAAGCGCTAGTAGTTATAAAGTAACTAAAAAAGTAGCTTGTCTTGATGGTGATGAGAAAAAAATATCGGTTCCCACTACTTACATTGCACCGCCGTTTGTCATTCCAGGAATGGGAAATCTCAAGATCAAAAAACTAGCCTCTGATCAACTTTCGCAAAAAACCAAAGTAATGGGAAAGAAATTAATGCTGAAAGGGCAGTTTTTTGAAGCGGAATTCCAAGTGACAACACCAGCTCAGCAACCAGCAGTACCTAGCCCTATTCCCGATGCTACACCAATGTATAGTGGTAAAGGTCAGTTTCAACCAACAAATTTATTCGTGACAGATAAAGGCTAAGCGGTTCTAAAAGTAAACTTGAAACAAAACAGAAAGTCGTTTGAAAACATCTCGTTGAAGGATTAAAAATGATACATAAAGAAATTACCCGTAAGAAAAACACGAATCAAAAATCCCAAATAAATAATTCAGCAGCGAAAACAAAACATTTAAAATTGTTACAAAAGAAACTTGGAAATCAAGGTGTAGCGCAACTGTATAAAAGACAATTTGCAAACAAAAAAAGCGCAAAAAAGCAGGCAAAACATCTACAAGGTAATGTAAATCAAACAGGTATGCCTGATCAAATCAAACGCGAAATGGAAAATTCATTTGGAACAGATTTTTCTGATGTGAAAATACACCATTCATCAAGACTCGCTGTAGATATCGACGCTCTAGCTTTTACCCAAGGAAATAATATTCACTTTGCTCCAGGACAGTACGAACCGACAAACCAAAAAGGAAAAAAGTTACTCGCACACGAGTTAACACACGTTGTTCAGCAAAAACAAGGTCGCGTTCGTCCAACAAAAAAAATAGGAAGTATGTTTATAAATGATGCATCTTCTTTAGAAAACGAAGCTGACTTGATGGCAAATAAAATTGTTCAACGGCAATCGAACACGAAGACACAGAGTCATAGCAGTTACTATACAAACATAATTCAAAGAAAACTGGATACTAAAAAAAGTGTAAATGATAGTCTCAAAATTATAAATTTCTACTTGGATATTGCACAGGACAAACAAAAAGCAAAGGTCTTAGAAACCGCTGCAGAAAAACTAATGTTGATGAAAAGCAAAGGAAATGATCAAGAAGTTGTGGCAGCGACCGAGCCAATTCTTGAAATGTGGAATAAGCAACAAAATGTCTCGAAGGAAGTTATTCAAAGAAATGCTGCAACAGGTTTAGCACTCACAACCCCTATTTTAGTTCTAGGTCCTCCTGGATGGGTGTCATATGCCTTGCTAGCCATAGGTACACTTTCAGTCGGAATCGCGCTGCATCAACGAACAGCGACCAGAAGCAAAGCCAAGGCCAAAGCAGAACCAAAAGTTATAGCTAAAACAGAAAAAGAAAAATTGCAACATCGCGGCAGACTACAAGTGCAAGGCTCTGATATACAAGAGCGTTTAAAAACAGATACTGCTGATTCTTGGCCATGGGCAAGGTTAAGTTCACCAACGGCAAAAGAAGCTAACATAGGACTAACAAGCCTGCTACCATCTTTAACTGAAAAAGAGAAGAAACGCCGCGTTGCAGGCTTTGTGGAAGCTTCGAAGTTTATTACTCGCGCAAAAAGCGTGGGAGGGATACCGGCACCTTTCTCTGACAGTTTTCCGACTGATAAGAGTAAACGTGATAAAAAGTATCCAGATGCAAGAGTTGATATAGAAGTAAAAAAAGGACACGCTTTTATTTGATAATAAGTTTTAATTAACCATGAATTGATGGCGAACAAGGAATAACACTTCTATTTTACTACGGTAATCAAATGTATAAAAACGTTAACAAAAAACAAAATAGAGCCTCAAATACAACAGTGAAGTTTTCTTACACTAAATCAACGAGAATTTCGTCTTTGCAAAAGAAAATGGGAAACAGGTCTTTTGCTAAAATGATGCAATCAAATCACTCAGGAAGTAGCCAAGTTATTCAAAAAATGGACCCTGCAGGAAAGCACAAAAAAGAAAAATTGCAGAAATTTGAGTCTTCTTTCGAACATCTTGCTGGAGAAAGAAACAAAGATGGAGATCTTGTTGGAGGTCACTTAGTTTCAAGTATGCGAGAAAAATGGAAGCAAGAAGTAGAAATTCAAGGTTCTAAGTCGGATAAAAATGGTGTTTTTGAAGGACGGTGGCGTTTGAATGGTGAAGTATGGAAAAATAGTACTTTTTTTCCTTTGGACTGGAGCCTAGATAGGTTGAAATATGAGTTAGAAAATGCTCAACAGAGAAGAGGCATAATAGTATTACCAAGTGGAATTGTTGTACAAAAAGCAGGAGATACGTTTTATCCTAAAATTTCTGTTGATGACAAAAACACGAAAAAAAAGAAAAACAAGAAACAAGTTAACTAAAGTGCCAGAGTTTTTTAACAAAACGTTTTTCAGTATCTTTTTGCCCATAGTGAATTTGTTGTTTCTTTTCTTACAAGTGTGGTGAAGGTTGTTTAGCAAAGACAAACAAAAGGTAAGTTTTATATTTTACGGTGGTCAAATGTATAAAAAGATTAACAAAAAACAAAATAGAGCATTAAATACAACAGTGAAGTCTTCTTACACTAAACAAACGAGAGTTACATCTTTGCAAAAGAAAATGGGAAACAGAGCTTTTGCTAAAATGATGCAATCAAATATTTCGCGAACATTGCCAAAAATTCAAGTTCAAAAATTGCAAAGCCAAACGATAAAAACACCTATACAAAAAAAAGCTGTAGAAGAAAAGAAACAACAGCAATCGCCGACTAAAGATGTAGAAAAAGAAGAACAGCTTCTCGAAAAAGCTCCGCCAATAGACCAAGGTTTTGTCAACAAAGCGGTGAGCTTTTTTAAAACATATGCCGCTGATATGGGAGAGCTAGCTATTGGCTTGATTCCAATTATTGGAGATGTTTACGACGCTATGATCGGTATTATTGGTTATTCGCCAATAACAGGCCAAAAGCTCGATGCTTTAGACCGCTTACTATCTATAGCTGGGGCCATTCCTATTCCTTTTGTTTCGGGAAAAGTTCTTCGTATGGCAAAGGGAATTGTCCAATGGATTTTGGGAAAGACAAAAATCACCAAGATATTACGTTATGCAACTGGAAAAGCAAGCGGTTTTGTCAAGAAAATGTGGAATAAAGTGAGTAGTTTCTTCAAAAACAAATTTGCATCCAAGATAAAAAAAGCCGATCCTGAGGTACCAACAAAAAAAACTAAAATAGGTGGTGGAGATAAAGCAACGGAGTTACCTATCGCACTTGGAATGGCGAAAACGATAGAAGCAGCACATGATGCTAAAGATAGCCCTGTACCTCTGTTACTTGCTTCGCTCAATACTTTAAAAAAACGCTTTACATGGATTAAAAAGTTTTCGGCTAAACCTACAGGACCAAATCACTATAAAATAGTCATGCATGCTAGTGAAAACGACGTTGGAGATTATACCGATGGAAAACCAAGATTAAAATTAACAAAATCTGCAAAAAGAAAACTTGGTAACTTAATTAATATTAAAGACAAAGACGCTGCCCAAGCTATTTTAGATAGAGGAGGAAATGCTAGTAACGTAAATAAAGCATTAGGAAATCATCTAAGAGAAAAAACTGTTGGTGAAATTGCACAAATGGCTTCAGAGGGTGATAAGGCTGCTGAAAGCGCATTGAAAATAATAAAACAAGCTGCTAAAAAAGGAGCAAAATATTAAATGGTGAAAAAATTTCAATCCATAATTGAAAACATTGTAGACCGCGATATTTCTTTGACAGACGTTTTCGCATACTTCGAAAAATTTGATAAAGAAAGACAAATGCTTATTGCTATTTCTTTTAAATTTGAAAATACTTTATTGCAGATTAAAGCAGAGGATGATGATTCAATTTCAATCCACTCAGAAAATCAATTTGATTGTGAAAAAAATATATACCAATTTGATCTTGCCAATTTAGAATTTTGGAAGGCATATTTAGGAAAACCGTTACTCTGGTCTTGGACCATGTTTAACAACTTTGGGTACTTTGATGGCATTCAATTGGAATTCGTGGAGAGCACTAAAATACAACTATTGGCATGTGGTAGTGAAATAAAAATAAATTGTGTTATAGCACCTTCTACAAATGTGTTAGGTGTTTAAAAATTTATTCGCAATCTTGCTTTCGACAAGGTTAATAACCAAGACATTCATACGTAAAACAAGCAAAGTAAAAATATGGCTGCTCATACACTCAAAAAACCTCGCTAACAAAAACTCTATTAATCTTCAAAAGTAATACTGTTTGGAAATTCAAGGCGATAAAATGAATGATAAAGCTAAAAAAATAACCCTGTTGTCCTGCTTACTTTTTTGTATTGCTTTCGTCAGCGTATGGCGATGGAATAGGCATCAGGAGTGGCAAATAAGGAAAAATGTATTCTGTGCGCATGAAATTTTGCGTAATATTTGGAATGAACAGTCAGTTCATCTGCAAAAATCGAATAAGTTTTTTGACTTTTCAGAATTGCGTAAAATTACAAAAAATGAATTATTGCAAAAATTGACAGACAATATTGAAAATGGAATTGTAAAACGTCATGGTTATCATTTTTGTATTTACCTTTTATCTGGAAAAAGCAATATTTATATTAGTGGTAAGGAACGGCTTGGTAATAAGGCAATACATAAAAATTTTATTTGTTATGCATGGCCGATAAAGCGTGGTGAAACAGGAAAATTTGCGTTTGCTATTGATTGTGGTAGGGATCTATACATGTGTAGAAATTCTATACAAAAATACTCTGCTGACAAAAAACCTTTTGCGAAAGCTTGCTTTCGCAGAAAAAAACTTGAATGTAACGACAACGAATTTTGGGTAACAGCAGGAAGTGATTTTTGGTTTGAACATGGGAAACAACAGCAGTCATTTATTTGTGATTAAAAATTCTAGGTCATAGTAAAAAATTCGCCAGTAAAAATTTTCTCATACCGTCAGAAAAAATAGGTAATACTCCTTTACAATAGCATGTCATTTAGTGTAAAACGGAAAATAATGAATGATAATGTTTTTGGAGACCACCAGATGCGTAAAAAAGGTCTGACACCCTTATAAAAAAAATCCGAAGTTGGACTATTGAGAATTGACTTAGCTTTTTTGTATTTCAAGGTCTGATTCAAGTATTTTGAACAGTTCTGCGAAGGCAGAATCGCCGAGTTTAAAGCATCTTTCGATAAGTCTTACTTCGCCGATAATCCTTTTTTGTAGCTGGAAAAATCTTGCTTGTCCCTTTTTCAAGGATCTCATAATTTCAAAGCCTTTTATAGTTGCATAAGCGGTTTTCATTGATTTAAATCCAAGCGTAGGCTTTATAAGTCTTTTGAGTTTTCCATGATCAGATTCAACAATATTATTGAGGTATTTAACTTGCCGATGTTCTGTTTCATGAGGGAGTGTACTTTCCTCTTTGAGTTCTCTGATGGCAGCTATAGCATCCAGCTTTATCAGTATTAATTACGCGGGGCATTTCCCAATCTTTACGTTTGCGAAGAATTTTTCCTAAAAAACGTTTCGCTGCATTTGCATTGCGAGTTGCGGAGAGGTAGAAATCAATGGTGTTTCCGTTTGAATCTACAGCTCTATACAAATAAGCCCATTTGCCTTTTACCTTGACGTACGGTTGAGTAGATCGAGGATTTTCACCTCAACCCCTCCAAGAACCGGACGTGAACCTCGCAATTCATCCGGCTCCTACCATTCAAGTCTTACGGTGAATATCCACATTTCCAATGAATAAAAAGCATTGAATTTGTTTTTGCAATATGACGCAAATATTTACTAGCACGTATCTTGTGTCGAGCAAACGATTTGAACTTTCTACGTACCCATCGAATGAGATAATTATTGAAATTTCTCCACAATCTTTCCATCATAGAAGGATAGAATTTTCCATAATATCCATACCATCCACGCAAAATAGGATTAAATATCTTCGATAAGTCGAATAATGATTTCTCATTCTTCAGCTGTATATGCCAACTGCGCATTCGCCGATTTATTGCTTTCATCGATACTTGACTGATTGCTGGGAGAAAATTAGGATGAACATTCCCCTGTTTATCTACACATCGTCTTGGACGAAATGTATATCCTAAGAAGTCAAATTTGATATTACAATATTCTTCTCTTCGATTTCTATCTTTACAGTAAACGATACTAGATTTTTGTTGATTAATTTCAAGACCACACTCTAGAAATCTTTCCGTAATACGTTTGAGAATGAACTCTGCCTGTTGCTTGTTATTACAATGTAAAAGACCATCATCTGCATAACGACAGAAAGGTATTGATGGTAATGATCGTCTAACCCAGGCATCAAAAGTATAGTGTAAAAAGAGATTGGAAAGAACTGGACTAACAACTCCACCTTGTGGTGTTCCTTTTTTTCGAAGAGTCAATATTCCATTATTTTCTTGTAATGGTGCTTTTAACCAACGTTCAATATATAGTAATACCCATTTACAATTACAGTGATAGCGGAGCGCTTTCATAAGTAATTTATGGTTAATATTATCAAAAAGACCTTTTATGTCAAATTCCACAACCCAGTCATAATTCCAACACCGTTTTCTTGTAGCTGCAATAGCTTCATGTGCTGATTTGCATGGGCGATATCCATAAGAATCTTTATCGAAAATAGGTTCAAGAATAGGCTCTATAACCATTTTTACTACTGTTTGCGCAATTCTATCTGTTATTGTTGGAATTCCTAAAATCCTTGTACCACCATTTTTCTTTGGAATTGATACAGCTTTAACTGGTGGTGGAAAATAGCTACCTGACGATAATCTATTCCATAATTTATATAGATTATTCTTCAAATTGTTTTCGAAATCTTCAATCGATTCTCTATCTACTCCAGGTGCTCCTTTTTTCGACTTTACTTCTAGGTATGCTTGCCATATAAATTTTTTGGATATTTCAAATGACTTTGCCATACTCAATAGCTCCTCCTGTCTTCAGTTGGCTAATTGATTCTGGCTGAATGATCAAGTCCCTTTGCTCCACTACCATTACAGTAGTTTCATCGCTACTACGAACTTGTCCGCCCCTGCACAGCACATTGATATTATCAGCCTTGCATTTCTGCTTGAACTTTTCTCTTAACATTGCTATAACAGGTTCCCGTTGTTCAACATAAGAGCCCAGATTAAACTCGCGCCACCTCTATGCCGGACACCACCTAGCCAGTAAACAGGTTTCCGCTAGATTTATCCTGAAGCAACGAAAACTCCTCAGTTTTGATGTCATTTACGCCTTTCGACACTTGAACGGTGGTTCACTTGTGTTCGCCTTTTCAATCCTCACCTGATACATTGAATTGTACCTTTTCCGTAACGCTCACGACCATAACTCTTAATCACAGCCGCTTACGGTGGTTTGTAACCTATTCCTGCAAATCGATTACGAGGGACCTACCCTCATCTCTTACGCTGCTTGCAACGGCGCACTTTCGTCGACGCGCCAGCTATCATTGAAGGAATTTTTCGTGTGCCATTTCAAGCGTTTATGCATTTCAGGAGCATAATTTTGAACCCATCTGTAGATCGTTGTATGATCGACTTTAATTCCTCGTTCTTCAAGCATCTCTTCCAGTTCGCGGTAACTAATACCGTATTTACAGTACCATCGCACTGCCCATAATATTATTTCACCTTGAAAGTGACGCCATTTAAAGTCGCTCATTATTGCTCCATTCATTTTTTATTGTGAATTATACAAAAAAACTTAAAATGAATGGATAATTTATTTTTTGCAACAGCACCCTTCATTACTGTAAGAGTGAGTAATTTTATTACCACAAGGTGTTGTTATTGACTCGAGTAAACCCTCTTTCGCTGATCCATCTATTGGGAAGAAACGATAAATCATACCATCTCTTTCGCTGATCCATCTATTGGGAAGAAACGATAAATCATACCATCTCTTTCGCGCAACAATACAAAACTGTCGTCGTCCTCTATCATTCTCTTAAAATGGAAATCAGGTGAAACAAACTCACTATTTACAACTTCATACTGATCTCCGCGCAACCGACCACTGTAGAGTACAACCGAGCCATCTTGTTGTGGTACTATTCTTCGCGAGTGATTATCAGACCAGTTGTTTCCAAAGCGCCCTTCGAATTGGACACGCGAGCGATATGTTAATTGAAATTCAAAGTCTAGCCCTCTACCTGCTATGTCAAGAACACTCATCCCCATAATGTAATCAAGTGAATTCAGGATAATTGGGTCTCCAGCGTTGGCATCTGTACCTGCAAGATTTATAGTTGCTGATGTTCCAGCTGTAAAGCATTTACAAGTACTGCATCCACAGTTTGCTGAATTTCCTGTTTTGTTCATTGCTACTGTTACACAACTTGGGTTATTCACTGCTGGGTTGTCGTATGGATGTTCTGTGGTCACAACACTGCCATCGTTTTCTTTTACTTCGCGGTCAAGTCCACCACCTTGATTTTGATTTTCTCTATAACAATTAAAAGTTGGGTTTGTTGTTGTTTGACCAAACATCGCAATAATGTTACCAATGTCATTTATATCTATTGCTATTCCACCTGTTATTGCTTCTTGTGGATTTGCAATTGTTTCTACTGGTAAGAATGCATCGTTTTCAAAGTTTCTGGCGTTGATAACCTCTACACCGTTATTAACCGCCACTGATACTGCGACACCTTCATTTTGGTCGTTTACTGTGAAACTTTCGATAAACTCATTATTTCCACCAGGAACTAATATTTCTTCTGAAACCCTTTGTCCGCTTTGGATAGTAATTGCGTTAAAATCTCCTGTCGCAATATCAAAGTTTATTGCAAGATATCTTTCTGTTCCTATGTTACTGAATTATCCAGACTTGGGAGAAACCTTATGGTGATGAGCATTCTTCATGATTTTATGGAGCGCGATATAAAGTATTCACCATTAAAGAGGCGTATGAGCTTGGAAGTAATATTAATTCGAAAGTTCTTACTTTTGCTTTTAGCTTATCCACGGAAATAGAAAGAAGTCTGATTTCTCAACGTACAAAAGAAGCTCTTGCAAGAAAGAAAAAAGAAGGAAAAAAATTGGGTAGGCCGAAAGGTCGTTTATCTTTCAAAACTAAATTATCTGGCAAAGAGGATACTATTCAGGAATTACTACAAAATAAAGTTTCTATAAGTGCCATTGGAAGAATTCTTGGTGTTTATAGACTTACAGTGGATCGCTTTATTAGAAATCACAAATTAGAAACTCTTTTGTAAAATAGCAAATGGGCATATAAACCTCTAATTACAAAAATCGCAAGAGCTTGAGGAACTTTATCGGGGGTTCTGGGAGGAACCCCTACCCGAAAGTATGCTTAAGAATGACTTTCTCTTGCTTGCTTTTTATTTTTTGAATTTGTTTTTATTTGGAAAGGGAATTCTTATTTAGTTTTTTATTTTCTCTATATCCATAAAGGCTTACGTTTGAATTTGGAAGTTTTTTTTCCTGTTATCCTTTTTTCTATCTATGACACTAGTCATGTCTTTAATTATAGTTTTAAAGAGAAAATTTAATAATAGTAAAGTTTGATTTACTCTAGTCGTTTTAAAAATGATAGAAAATTAGTATCTCTCAATATTATTCAACTCTTTTTTTAGTGTTGATAAAATAGTATATAGTGATTAAAAACTACTAGAGCAAGGTCTCAACGAACTTTAAAAAAGCTTTGCATTTAGTGTCTCAAACAGGTTTTTAGAGTTTTTCTGCTTGTAAATACAACATGGGAATAGGCATTTTTATCTCCCCTTGTTCCCTGGCAATACTATCTAGTTTAGTTTCCAAAATAGAAAAAACTGTTTGCTGCTCCTCTAATGGAACAATGGATAGCCAACTTTCAAGAAAACCGCATTTCACAAGGTAGTGGCGAAAAAAAGCTTTTGAGTTTAAAAATCTCAAAGAAAAATTATCTTCTATTTTCTTTACTATTTTAAATCCTACATTTTCCAATAAACTGGACACAGAAAAACTGGTTCCACGGTGGTCTTCATTTTTTTGCAATTTTTCTAAACTTTCTTGTAGCCTTAGGTCACGTAAAGTCTCTGCAAATATATTATAAAATGGTTTCATGTGTCCTTTTAGGTTTGTGGTAATTACAAGCGTTGCATTTTTTTTAGCAACACGATAACATTCTAATAAAACTTGTTGTGGATTATCAAAATTGTTTATTCCCAAGTTAGAAACAATTAAATCAAATTCTTCTTTTGCAAAAGACATTTCTTGGGCATTTTGTTCTATTATGCGAACATTAGGTAGGTCATATATTTTTTGCTTTTCTCGGGCTTTTTCTAATGCGTCTTTCCATATATCTATACCTGTAATATCACAATCTGGACCAAAGGTATGTGCTAACTCAAAAAGAGGAAATCCCGTAGCACAGCCTATATCTAGAATATGTTTATAAGCACGTATATCTAGATTATCAAATAAAATATGCCCAAATCGCGACGACCAGAGTGATAGTTCATCTAATACAAAAGCTACTTCTTGTAAATTTATTTTATATTGTAAATATTTCATTTATGTATTTTCTTTCTATGCGCAAATTACCAAAGATAGATATTCCTTAATTTATCTCTTTCTACTAATACCGAGAATTATTTCTACTCTTTTGCGCAATCGAAATGCTATTTGTCGAGCGTAATCTTCTCTTATTCCTAATTTTTTAGCGCTGTGAGCAATCGTCTCTTTGTCGTATTTTGCTCTACGCATTAAAAAGGCATATTCTTTCTCGTTAAGTTTACCTTTTAGCGCCATAAGAAAATCCAGTTCCCCTTGGCTAATTGTTATATGTTGTTGAATTTCAGAGACAAGTCCTCCTTAGATTGTATGCAAGAGAGCAGGATTTAGGATTGAGGTATTGAGCCTACACAGGTTATGAATCTAACCAACTGCTCTCTACCTTGTAGCATTGTTAGTCTATATCCAGAGTTAATGCGCTGCAAGTAAAAAACGCATAGATTTTTTGGTGTGATTGGTGAGTTTGTCACGTTCTTGGACTCAGCTATTGTTTTACTATTCTTTTACTGCCTTAGAGTTTGTCACATAAATTTTTCTTTGTGACAAAAAATTTAGCCTAAAAGATTAGGCGTGTCGACATTTGAACTTCATTTTATTTTAACAAAATAACGCAAAAAACTAGAAAAATAGCGTCTAAAAAATTGATAGTTCTTTTATCTCTGATTGCAATAGCTCAACGACTTGGTTATCTTAGAAAGCATAAACGATACAAAGAGATTTTTCCTTCCGTGGTGCAGCTTTGTGAGTTTATCTTTTTTATAGATATATTTTATTAGCTATGAGCCATGCTGTTTATCGTACAAAGTTGTGGACAGCTGTAATCTGCCTCTGAGTTGATGCAATAACACGCCTTAATCTCGAACAAACTTACTTATCGCTATAAATAAATTGTTCTGACATAGCAGTAGTACCAATTGCTGCTAAGGGAATACCTATTATTTTGACTGGCATTAAAGCTCCGTAGCCTAACCAAGGAGTACGATTTTGCCATCCCCATATTTGTTTGGTTACTCTAGGAACGTTAAGAGTTCCTCGTGCAGGATTTACCAAAACAATGTCTACAACGCAAGCAACGATATATGTGGGCAATAAAACGGGTGACAGTGCTAATTTTGTTGCATCACTTTCAGGAAAAGTACGATCGCGTAGATAGTTCGCGGTTGGTAATTGACAAGAAGTAAAAAAAACACAAGCGCATATGAGTAAACAATATTTTTTCATATTTATTCCTTTTCCTTTGATAATTGATTAATCACTTGGACAACTCGATTGGGATGGTCGGATATAATTCCTCCGACGCCTGAATGAATGAGAATCTGCATTTGTTGTGGATCATTTACCGTCCAAACATTTGTCTTTATACCTTCTTTTAGAGTATTAGTAAGAGGTTCTATTGGAAGTTCTTTTTTATGACGAAAAGAGATAGAGTCAAAACCAAAAGTGCGTAAGTTTAGATTTGCAGCGTCGGCTTGGATCATCTTACAATAATTACCTGGATTAAAAATGCGCTCTACGCACAAAGCTGCGGTCGCTATTTTTTTGTTATATTTTTTACATTTAACTAACTGGTAGTGATCGAAAGAAGAAATGAGAACTTGTGCTTCTACTTTTTCTTTTTCTATCAGCTCTACGATTTTTTCAGCTATGTTGGGATAAAATTGCGATACAGCTTTGATTTCGATATTAACATAACAATTTTTCTTTTTTACAAAACGCAACACTTCTTCTAAGGAAGGGATTTTTACATTACCACTAGCATACAACTTTAGGTCTTCTTTAGTAATAAATTTTTGCTCTTGTTGTGTATAAGAAATATTTGGTATTTTCTTTAAAAACCATGAACCAGCATCGAGTTTCTGCAGCTCTTCGTAGGTGAAATCTGCAACAAAATAGCTTTTGCGATCAGGAAATACTTGTGCAGCGTTTGTGCATTTTGTTAAAACATCGTCATGAAACACTACTGCAATATCATCTTTCGATAAGTGCACGTCTAGCTCAAACATATGAGCTCCCATTGCGATCGCTTTTTCAAAAGCAATCATTGTGTTCTCTGGTGCATAAGCACTGGCTCCACGATGAGCTATTATTAGGACATTGTGCGGTTGCTGTTGTCCATGTAAAAATGGATTTTCTTGCGCCCATATATTTAAAGATACCAACACTATTAAAATATATTTTCTCATTTTGTGATCTCATTCATAGTAAAATAGGCAAAACTCAAATTATTTAAGCAGAGTAGCAAGACACTTTTAAAGTGAATATACTGCCATGTGCTTTCAAGGTAAAAAAGCGAGTGTTGAAAAGTTCTAGTTATAGAAATAAAAATGCGTTTTAATCTAAAATATTTGTAGATCGTCGTCAAATTTCCATTTTTCTTTTTTAGTGGTATATTGTAAAGCTTTTTGTAAGGTCGCTTGAAATATTTCACGCTTATACAGTTTTGCACCGAAACGCGTTAGGTGGTCGGTTTCCATTTGACAATCAATTATGTGAAATTTCCATTTTTGTAGCTGTTTAACTAGGTAAACAAAGGCTATTTTCGAAGCATCACTTTCATTAGCAAACATTGACTCTCCATAAAATGCACGTCCTAAAGATATGCCGTATAGTCCTCCAACTAATTTGTCATCGAGCCAAGCTTCACATGAGTGTGCGTATCCACTGGTATGTAAACGTGAATAAGCGTTAATCATATCTTTATTGATCCAAGTTCCATTCTGGTCAGGGCGCTTTTTTCGGGCACATGAAGAAATTACTTTACGAAAAGAGGTGTCGAGAGTTATTGTGAATCTTTGTTTTCTTATTGAGTTACGTAAAGTACGCCCCACATATAATTCTTGGGGCAAAAGAACCATTCGTGGACACAATGAGTACCAAAGAATGGGAGGGTAGTTAAACCAAGGAAAAATACCTTTTTTGTACGCTTCTATTAACGTTCTTGTTGTTAATCGTCCCCCAATAGCGACGAGGCCGTTTTCGTCGGCTTCGGCAGGATCGGGAAAACTACTATTTGGTAAAAGATAACGAACCATACACATCCTACACATCGTTAGCTGAATAATTTATTGGAAGTTCAGAGAATAATTTATTATAGTTTGACAAATAGCGACAAATTTAGCAAGTATTTTAGAGGGATGACATTATGTCTGAGATTGAACGTATATTTCGCTTACAAAGTGAGTACAGCGAAACAATGAAGAAAACAACAGCGAAACAAAGAATTGAACTATTAAAGAAAATAGAACGCCACTTATATCAAAAAACACCTGAAATTTACAAAGTGTGTTACCAAGATTACAAAAAAGGGGAAATGGAAGTTGATCTCGCAGAGATTATGCCGGTAGTTTCCGAAATTAAGCACACTATACGCAAGTTGAAAAAGTGGATGAAGCCAAAAGCAGTATCTCCATCTCTTACTATGCTTGGAACAAAGGCTCGTCTTCACTACGAGCCCAAAGGAGTAGTTCTCATTATTTCTCCATGGAACTATCCTGTCAATTTAACTCTTGGTCCACTAGTTTCAGCTCTTGCAGCTGGAAATACTGTTATACTGAAGCCTTCGGAACTGACACCTAATATTTCAAGCTTCTTGAAAAACTTTATCGGAGACCTTTTTGAAGAAAAGCAAGTGGCAGTGATTGAGGGTGGTGTCGAAGCTTCAACAGAGTTATTAGAACAGCCTTTCCATCATATTTTCTTTACAGGAAGTCCGATGGTAGGAAAAATAGTTATGGCTGCTGCGGCAAAAAATCTAACTTCTGTTACCTTAGAATTAGGCGGAAAGTCTCCGGTTATTGTCGATGAAACGAGCAACGCCAAATCCGCTGCTGAAAGCATTATGTGGGGAAAGGTTACCAACAATGGCCAAACTTGTATTGCTCCTGATTATATTTTCGTGCAAAAAAACAAAAAAGATGAATTGATTGGCGCATTAAAATCAGCGCTAGAAAAATTCTACGGAAAGCAAAGTATAGAGAAGAATAACGATTATTGTAGAGTAGTTAACAATAAACATTTTTTACGCGTTAAACATCTTATCGATGAATCTATTGCTGAAGGTGCTAAATTGGAATGGGGAGGAGAAACAAACGTTGACGATAATTTTATATCTCCTACAATTCTTTCAGAAGTAAACTCTAATCACGCTGTTATGCTGCAAGAAATCTTCGGACCTGTTCTACCTATTATGGAATACAATGATATTAAAGAAGTGCTAAAATATGTGAACAATAATCACAAACCACTTGCGATGTATATTTTTAGCAGCGATAAACGACAAATCAAGGAAATTATTGCGCAAACATCTGCTGGAGGAACCGCAATCAACAATACGATGATTCACTTCTCACATACCAATTTACCTTTTGGGGGTGTAAATAACAGTGGTATTGGTAGCAGCCACGGGTTGTTTGGTTTCAAAGCATTTTCACATGAACGAGCTGTTTTATACCAGTCGCGTCTTTTTAACTTATCGCGAATGTTTTTTCCGCCATATACATCTACCAGAAGAAAGCTTCTACAGCTAACAATGAAGTATTTTACTTAGAAAACTACCAATTTGCGATATGGTGCGAGTTTATACAAACTAGGAGATAAGCAGTGATGTTTGATATTGATCAATTGCGAGAAGATACACCGGGAACAAAGAGCATATTTCACTTTAACAATGCAGGAGCTGCTCTCGCGCCTAAAACAGTTACTAAGTCTATCAGCGATTATTTACATGAAGAAGCTCTCTGCGGAGGTTACGAGCTAGAAAGTTTTTTCTCTGAACGTATTAAAAATGTATATACCAGTATTGCAAAATTACTTGGGTGCACAGAAGAAGAAATAGCGATTACAAATAGTGGTTCTTATTCGTGGAACAGTATTGTCTATGGTTTGAATTTTGAAAAAGGCGACAAAATTCTCGTATCTCAACACGAATATGGCAGTAATATAGCATCATTACGTCATATTTGTGCGACAACAGAAGCTGAACTTATTTATATAAAAAATGATGCGCAAGGGCAAATTTGTTTACAATCTTTACAGGAAAACCTAGATGCGAAAGTTAAATTAGTCGCTATAACACATATCGCCTGTAATAACGCTCTAGTAAATCCAGTGTCTCTAGTTGGAGAAATTGTTTCCAAGACACCTAGTTTTTATTTAGTAGATGCCTGCCAGTCAATAGGACAAGTAACCATTGATGTAAAATCAATAAAATGCGATGCCTTGGTAACTACCGCACGAAAGTGGTTAAGGGGTCCGCGAGGAATAGGATTTGCGTATATTGGTAAATCAAAAGAGAACTATATTTGCCCTGCGCAAATAGAGCAGTATACCTTGCAATCACCGCAAAATATTCTTAGCGATTTAAAGATACGCAGTGGAGCGAAAAAAATAGAGTTGTCAGAAAAAAATTACGCTCTCATTCTTGGACTTGGAGTTGCTGTTGATTACGCTTTACAGTTAGGAATCGAAAACATTGAACGCCGCATTGGTGATTTAAGTAGTTATTTGCGCAAGCAATTATCGCAAATTAAGGGTGTTTATGTTCGCGATTTAGGAACAAAAAAGTGTGGGATCGTAACATTCACAGTTGACGGTTATCATTGCACAAATATCAAAAATGCATTGCTGCAAAACAAAATCAATGTTTCAGTTATGCCTTCTTTCCTTAGTCCTCTCTCAAATATTGTGGAAATAATTCGAGCGTCTCCACACTATTATTTACAAAATAACGATATCGATCATTTTTGTTTAACTCTTCGCAAAATTCTAGGTGCGTAATGTTTTGGAAAAAAAGCGAAAAAAAGAAACGGAGATCAATATTTGTAAAGACAAGCGATATATTTTGAGTACTCCAAATAAAAATGCTGAAGTTATTGTTTTAAAATTTTCGGGTCATTGTGGTATTGGTTCGCGTGGGAACGAAGATACCACCTATATGTATCGCGTTGTTGTTGGCGAAATACCCGATATAAGAAACGTACAACCAAGAAATATTATTGTGGATTGTAGCGATCTTCATTACAGTTGGGGAAATGGTATTGCGGATCTGATCTATCTCAATGATGTTCCAGAATTAAACGTTATTTTTGTTATTGGTGATTTTTGTCGCAAAGGTTTTAAAAGTTTGTTTGCTGCATTTTGCCCAGTGAAAGATTCATTGATACATGATAATTTAGAAAACGCAGTACTCGAAATCGAAAAACATGTGTGAAATTTTAAAAGGTATCTAAGATATCAATATTTAGGCCGTATAGTAAAATGCTAACGCACCTAAATAATATGCTAAAACAACCATTAGGCTATTATTTGGAAAGGAATTAAGATGAGTAGATTTATTCGAGCATTTGTATTTTTGTCTGTTGGTCTTGGCTGTTTTTGGGGAACATATATAAACTATGTAGAAATTAGTGTTAAGAAAGAATGGCCTTCTACTACGGGAGAAATCGTAAAGGTAAGAGTTCGTAACGTTTATAGAGGTTATGTAGCCGATGTTGATTACAAGTATTCGATTAAAGGCCTTACCTATATCTCTAAAATTGAACATAGGTTGTCAGAAGCTGAAAGTAAAGAAACTCCTAAACTTTATCCAAGGAGTAAAAAAGTTACGCTATATTATAATCCGGCAACAGTAGAGGAAATTACTGTTGATCCTACTTCAATGGAAATGTTGTATTTTTTACTTTTTCTCGCCATAGCTTTTTCAATTGCTGGATTAAAAATAGCGCTTACTCGTCGTTCTGAATAATTTTAAGAAAATAATTAGCGTGTTATAGTAAACACATCGAAAAATTGTATGAAAAGCAACAACTTAAAATAAGTTGTTGCTTTTCATTTTTCATAACCTGCGCACTCTACAACTGGTAATTGTGGATATTTACGAAAGCGATTATCTTGTTGCGCGAGTAAACACAAATAGAAAGTGCTACCGCGACTATTGGTAATTTTTTTTACAAATTTACAGTTTTCACATAGGCCAATCATCTATTCTCGCTTTTCTTTTAAAAAATCTAGCATAATAGCGCTTGTTTTTTTAGGGTATTCGTATTGAGGAAGATGTCCGCAATTTGGAATCACAATTAACCGAGAGTCGGGTAATAATTCATGATAACGCTCTCCTACTTGCGGCACAACTATCGCATCACCATCTCCCCATAAAATAAGAGTGCGTTGTTTTATTTGTGGAACGCGATCATTGAGAATAACATCTTTTCGTTCGCGAATTTCCGTGCGCAAATAGTTTAACCATTCAAAGTTTTTTTGGGCATTTGCAATCATCATTTTTCTCACAGATCCTGGAATCAGTGGACGATTGACAAACAGCATTTTCATGTACATATCAAATTCTTCTGCATTCTCAATAGGCTTTTCAACAAGTTCATAAGGAATTCCATCTGTCACAGTAACCCCCGCAGCATTTAGTAGTAGCAGTGATTTTACCTGCTGTGGATATCGTAAAGTGTAGGCTGTACTAATATGACCCCCCATCGAATTTCCTCCTAGATGAAATTCTTTGAGTTGTAATTTGGAGAAAAGTTTGCCAAGGAATTCTACTTGGTCGCGAATACCATAGTGGCGGGTTTTATCTTTCGCACTAATTCCAAAACCAGGAACTTCTGGTAAGATGACTCTGTAGTGTTTGGTCAGCCATTTCGAAATCTGTAAAAAAGAAGCCTTGCTATCGCTAAAACCATGTATTAAAACAAGAGTTTCTCCTTTTCCACCTTCATAATAAGTAATCTCATAGTTATCAATTACTGCTTTTTTGGCAGTTAGCCCTGCTTTTTTTTGATCTATGCTCTGTTTGAAATCAAGAACTTGTTGCGGAAAGAAGAAATAAATAATTGCTACATAGAAAATAATTAGTAGCACGATAGACGCTAGAATATACATAAACTTTTTCCTATAAGATTTCTGACTCATAAAAAACTTCCTAAAAATTTTCACTGTGTCGTTCGTAGAATGTACACTATAATAAGTGACCGGTCAAAAGACTGTAAATACTTTTGTGGATCGCTTAGTAAAGGAATAAAAATGTACATAAAACACTTTGTTATAATCACTATTTTGAGTATTACTCTAAGCGCTCTTGAATATGAAGAAGCGCGACACTTGTTAAGTCGTACAGGTTTTGGTGGTACGCCCGCTGAAATTGACGAGATTTTGCCTCTAACGTACGTGGAAGCCGTTGACAAATTACTTAAACAACTAGGGAATGGATCTGTGATTTCTGCTCCTGAATGGACTGAAGAGCGCCCACAAATAAAACCGCGTAAGAACAAAGCCTTGCTACAAGTAATGTCAGAAGGCCAAAAAAGAGAATATCGCAAGTTAATGCGACAAAAACGACGCCAGAAAAGTGTCCATTTAAAAATGTGGTGGTTCAAACAAATGATTACTACTGACTCACCATTTACTGAACGAATGGTGCTATTTTTTCACAATCATTTTACTTCGAGTTTCAAAAAAGTAAAGTTTCCATATTTACTCTATAAGCAGAATATGTTATTTCGCAAATATATAACAGGAAATTTTCGCGAATTAACACAGATGATTGCTAAAGACCCTGCAATGATACTCTATTTAGATAATCAAACAAATCGCAAGGACAAACCTAATGAAAATTTTGCACGCGAGCTACTAGAACTCTTTACTCTAGGAGAAGGGAACTATACAGAGCAAGATATAAAACAAGGAGCAAGAGCATTCACTGGATGGATGGTAAATAAGAAAAATGGGTTATTTCAATTTAATAAACGCCAACATGATGATGGCGAAAAGACCTTTATGGATAAAAGTGGTAATTTTAATGGCAGTGATATTATTGATATTGTCTTTCAAAATCCACAAGTAGCTAACTATTTAGTGACAAAACTGTGGATTGAATTTATCTCTCCTACTCCAGATAAAGAAGAGGTTTCGCGATTAGCGCAATTATTCATTGACAACGATTATGAGATGTTACCATTGTTGCGCGCATTATTTTTGTCGAGTCATTTCCGCACACCAACAAACTACGGAAAGCAAATTAAATCCCCAGTAGAGCTCATTGTTGGAACAGTTCGCATGTTCAAGGTCCATATCACCAATCATCGCCAGCTTGTACAGTATAGTAAACAGTTAGGGCAAGATTTATTTGATCCTCCAAATGTCAAAGGATGGCCAGGAGGAAATGAATGGATTACCAGTCATACATTACTTGCACGTCGTCAGATGTTAGAAAGAGCACTTCGCGGCAGTGATATGTTCTTACAAAGGTTCTGGGTCTGGCATTATATTGATAAAAATATGAAAATGTCATCGTGGACAGGTTTAGGTTTACAAGAAAAAGAGCAAAAAATTCAGCAACTTTTGTTACCTGTCGCTCCAGTAAATAATATAGAAAAGCCAAAAAAACTGCTTCCAGCAATCAAAAATTTGGTTTTCGATTTAAGCTATCAACTAAAGTAAAGGAATGTTCGTATGAGAAGAAGAGATTTTATCAAAATAGCTGGTTTATCACTACTTGCTCCGCAACTTCTGGCTGCAAAATCAGACCCAACGATCAATCATCGTACTCTTGTTTTGTTAGAACTTAAGGGAGGTAATGATGGCCTAAATACAGTGGTTCCTTATAGCAATGAGAAATACTATGATTTACGTCCGCAAATTGCCGTTCGCAAAGAACAAGTATTGCAATTATCACCTGAACTGGGCTTAAATCCAGTGATGGAAAAATTTATGCCCATTTGGCAAGAAAAGGAACTTGCGGTGATTTGCGGTGTTGGTTACCCTGAACCAAACCGTTCTCATTTTCGTTCAATTGAGATTTGGGAAACCGGTTCAGATAGCAACGATTATTTACAAGATGGTTGGGTAGCGCGTTTGTTTGAAGACAATGCTGGTGTTGATCTTCTTGCTGATGGTATTATTCTTGGCAATAATGAAGGAGGACCGTTAGCTGGACTTAATATGCGTAATATTTTTATGCGCAATCCAAAGCAGTTTTTTCAAGAAGCAAAAAAATTGCGCGAATTACAAGCAAAGACAAACAACAATGCTTTGAAACATCTACTCAAGGTACAACAAGACATTCACTCTGCAGCCCAAGACTTAGAAAAAAAAGTACTCAGTAACTCTTCGGCAGGAACATCATTTCCTCCAACTGAGATAGGAAAACAATTACAAATTGCTGCTAATATTATCGCAAGCGATACTCCTGTTGCTGTTATTAAAGTCTCACATGGTGGGTTTGACACTCATAGTGGTCAACGCAACAAACATGATCGCTTATTACAACAATTAAGTAGTGGTTTACATGCGTTTCGTAACGCCCTAATTCAGAAAAATAAATGGAACGATACACTAGTTATGACCTATTCAGAGTTTGGAAGACGTGCTTATGAAAATGGAAGTAAAGGAACTGATCACGGGACAGCAGCTCCGCACTTTATGATGGGTGGAAAAGTTCGTGGTGGTATATACGGCAAGCAACCTGCTCTTGACAACTTACGAAAAGGTGATCTTGTCTATCACGTCGATTATCGTAGCATGTATGCTACAGTTGCGAATAAGTGGTGGAATGTAACAAACGATTTTAGCAAAGATTATGAGATACTTAACTGTCTTAAATAAACTATATGCAAGCCCGAGAACTCTATTCTCGGGCAAATTTGAAATTAACAATCTAACAAATTAAACACTTTTTTTTGAGACGCATTGCTACTTTCAAATGAAAATATTACATTCTTTTAAGAAAAGCAGATGTTTCTTTGTAAATATCAACTAAAGGACTAAAAATACTGTCAAAAAGCTCCTCTAGTTCTTCATCTGTTGCATCTTCTTCAATTTCAATTGTTGCACCATTTGAAATTCCCCAACCTCCCTCTAAGATACTTTCATCTAAGGAGATAAGCATCTCTTGGTCGACCTCGTTGAGTGAGTAATCTTTTTTAGCGCTAGTTCGTAAACTCATTCCCAGATCGCGCGAATGGTTGTGATAATATTTGTTGTATGTAGCGATTTTTTTTCTAATATCATCATCTTTGTTTACATTAGCAATAAAAGATTTCATTTTTTTTACAGCAGCTTTAATACCTACTCTTGCGACCCGTCTCCACTTTTCGTCTTCTTCAAGCTCTTTTCTGTTTATTTTGATATCATTTTCACATTTTTCTAATGTCGCTTCAATAGCTTCAAGATAAGAAATAAGAACAGCAAGTCCTTTTTTCTTCTTGCTGTTCTCTTCTTCTTTTTTTAGTTCTTTTAGATCTTTAACATAAGGTATTATTTCTTTGCGAAATTTTTTAGAACTCTTCAAGAATTTGTTCTGTTGTTTTATTACTTTCAAGCCTCTTTTTTTGTCGATTTTTCCATACTGTTTATCTGCATCTTTTGCAGCTTTATACAAACCGGTTGAATGTTTGCCAAAAACTCCAGATTTTTTATCTGGTTTTTTTTCACCTGTTGTTTTTTCGTATTTTTTCTTGGCTTTTAACCACGCTTCAGCCCATTTGCCTGAAGAAACTGTTCTATCGGCATGAATTCCACAACAAAAAATCATACTAATAGCGATAGCAATCGTTATTTTAAAATAAGACATCTTTCTCTCCAAAATTCTGTTTAAATAATTAGTATTATTATGCTACTGGTTTTTGAGATTAGCAAGTTTTTTTGGTGACAGCTTACGATGTAAATGAAACATCTAATATTTAGCTTGTAGCCTTTTTATTCGTTGAATTTCTGTCGAACAAAACTGTTTTTGGCTTTTGTATAGTTCTTCTGGAAAAGTTTGATAGGCTTTTTCGTACATATTTACAGCTTCTTCTAAACGCTGAATAGTGTCCACTTCTTTACTTGCCGTATACTGTAAACACACTGCGTAGTTATAGATATTTCTCGCATGCGTTTCCTTATCGGAGTTATTTTCTAAGCGAATATTATTAAAAACATTCATCGCTTCTTTCCATTTTCCTTGCCGTGCAAAACTTAACCCTCCATCGAAATTTGGATGATTAACTTTTTTCAAATTTACTTCTTTATATGATTTTCCAGGTACGATAATACGAGAAAATTCTCTTAGTACATAAAAAAGTGTTCGGATAAATTCTTGGTCAGAATCTACTGGTTCAGGAGGGGTACCAGATTTTTTTTGTTTAATGGTATTTTTGGGATTGTATGTTTTTGTTGCTATCACTTTATCGTCAGCAACGATTTCAAATTTTACATCTAACTCTAAAACATTATGTCTTGTATAAAGTTTGGTTTTTTCCACATCAGCAGGGGTAAATTTGTTTTTGTACGGCTGAGTTTCATCTTTGCGATCTGTCTCAATACGCGTCACTTTTGTTGTTGATATTTCTTCCACTTTATCAGCATTAAATTTTTCACTACAGAAAATAAAAATATCAACGTCACCATTATCTTCAGTAATTTCGAAAGAGTCTTTTAGACGAGCCTCAAGTTCTTCCTTAATGTGACTGGTATACTTACCTTCTTTCATGACTAACTTGATCTTTTTATAAGGGATCAAGTTAATTTCAGCTGGTACGTCGACTGCTACGCGGACAGGAATTATGGAGCGATTACCACATCCCGATAACAAACATCCCAAAATAGTGAATAAAATTATTTTATACATATGCTTTCCTTTGCTTTACTTGGGAATTTTCGGTAGTGTTCCCATCCTTTATTTTGTGTTTATAAGTGACCTAACAAAACTAGAAATTAAAAGAACAAATGCCAATGAGTAAATGCTTTTAACGAGTCACTTATATCATATAAACATATTTCTGAATTAAAGCAAGATTGCATTTTCTTAAACAATTAGATATTTTAGTAGAATATGCATATTCAAAGTACTAATTGAAAACGAATGTAAATGTACCTTGATTTTATTCTCGCTTTTTTTCTGCAAATCTACCAACATATTATATATATGTAAGCATTTAGGTTTTACGTAATGTTTAAAAAAGATAAATGCTAGCATACCTTGGTGGTTATTTTCTAAATGTGAAACTTTTGATAAAGGCTCAAACATGAAATATCTTATTCTTATTTTTATATGCAATGCCCTGCTTTTAGCCGATTGGGGAAAATCCCATAAACTATATTATGCTGTTGAAATGAACAATCAATTAGTTGGATATGCCACTATAGATATTAGTAAAGATCCTCAAGGAAATCCACTTTGTCAATCAGAGGTTTATGCTCGTATGACACTAGTGGGTGGGTTTGCTAATTATAAGCATAATGAAAAGGTTAAATTTTCTGCTAACTACAGACCTTATTTTTATGAAAATAACTTTGAGCAAGGACAAATGAAAGGCGGAGCCATCACCTATATTACAGAAGGTAAAGCACGAATTATCTCTAAATCAGGAGGAGGTTTGAAAACTTTAAAACTACCTTCACAAGTACAATTCGAAGTTTACCCTTATTATAGTTTTTTACGTACATTTTCAGGAAAAAAACATAGCTATCCTATATTCAACGATCTATTAAAAGCAGTACATACTGTTTCTTATGAAAAAGTAGGTACTGAAACGATTACCGCTGGTGGCAAGCAGTATTCTGCTACAGTTTTTACGCGTAGTAATCAAGATTTAGCAGAGCAAGAAAAATTGTGGATTGATATTACAACAGGCCAAGTTCTAAAATCAAAATCATCGTCAAGCACTGTGTATTTAGCTAGTAAATCAGTGATAGATAAAGTTATTTCTATTCCAAAAAGTGTTCGTTATGTAAACTTTAAATCTTTAGAAAATACCACACTACAAGAAAATAAAATTTATAAATATCGATATCTTCACAATGGCAAAGACATCGGCAACGATTCTTTTTCTTTTCGCCGAAATAAGAGTACTTATTCATTTCATGCCAAATTAAATATAAAAAGCTTGCAAACAACGACAATGTGGCAAGTCAAACCAAATTTAGAACCTATATTTTTTGATTTAAAAGGAAGTGGTGAAGGTGTTAGTTACGCTCAGACTTGTAAATTTAAAAGCACTGAAATTATCCAAACATATGCAAAGAATCTAAAGCAACAAACAAAAAAAATAAAAAAACAAGAGGGGATTTATCTGTTTTCAGCAAGTAATATTGGTATTTTCTCAATGTTTATGAGCGCTGTTCCTCTAAAGAAAAACAATATCATTGTGACCAAAGTATTTAATGCTACTATCGGCAAATTTGTATCAATGAAATGCAAAATTATTGGTGAAGAAAAAATATTTCACAACAACAAAGAAGTGAATACTTGGAAAATAGATATTCTTCTTGGGAGTGAGGTAATTTATGCTTGGATAGATACCAGTGGGAATTTGTTACGAAAAGAATACAAACAAATGATCGTAGAATTAATTGTTGACTAAAGAGTCTTGATTTTACTTAGTGTTATGTATTTCGTTTTTTTACTTATTACAATAAGTAATTTGCAATTGTGAAACATTCAAAATTAAGATTGACAATCAACTGTATGGATATTTAAAACGCTAGGAAACTAATGATAAAAATAAATGTAATTTTCTTTTTTGTATGCTGCGTTTGTGTAATAAATGTCAATGCGAATAATAAAAAAATCGACAGCGCATTATACAAAGATATTGAGCAAGAACTACTTCGATATATAGATCCTAATGAAGGCGCTGGATACTTTAAGGGACAGTTTCGCAAGTTACAAGAAAAATGGAAAGAAAAAGCTATCTTACCTCTTTTAGAAATCTTTAGTAATAAGGATTATCATTATATACACGACCACATAAATAATAACGAAGATATAGCCTTTCAGATGAGCCTTCTTGCTGGAGAAGGCCTATTTGACCTTCAAGAAGTGTACACGGATACTCTACGCTTACAAATAAAGAAAACACTCAATAAGAAAAACGCAAAATCATACGATCTTCTAGGTAGTTACCGAAAGAATCTTACTAATAAAATTTTGTATGCTATTGGCGACACAGAAAAATTTGATAAAAAACTACGTTTTTTACTACGGGGACTACACTATAACCCAGGTAATACTAAATGGTTGTACGAAATAGCTATGCAATATTTGGGCGTGGGTGATATAAAAAACAGCATATTGTATTTTAACAAGTCAATTGATAGTGATCCCCACTACGTTTTTGCCTATTATAATTTGGCGTGCGCTTACAGTCTCAATAATGAAGCTAGTAAAGGAATAAATGCGCTTGAAAAAGCTATTGATAATGGTTATGACAATTTGGATTGGTTATTGAGTGATGGTGATCTCCGCGGTATACACAAGCATCCGCGGTTTGAAAAACTGGTGAAAAAATTAAAAAAAATTAACTCTTATAAATAGACGCATTGTAAATACCAAAACGTTTTTAGTGATAATGCTATTCACCGATAAATTGTCTATTCTCGTAATTAGTTTGGAGTAAGTAGATTGCAGTGTAACATCGTGACTTATGTTCAACAAGCAGCACAAAGAGGTGATGATCGTATCAAATTTTTTTATCACAAAGACAATATCGTAATTTTGCTTGCTGATGGAGCTGGTGGTTTTGGGGATGGAGGAAAGGCCGCTGATTTTTTTATCGAACAAAGTTATTATCATATAACAAACTTACAAAAACTAAATAATGATATTCTCGAAAATATATTGCGAAAAATAGATCGCGATTTACACGACAACGGTCATGGTGAAACAACAAGCATAATCGCTATTATTAATGCAGAAACTATATTTGGAGCAAGTGTTGGCGATTCTCATTGTTATTTATTTAATAAAGAGTTTGTCATTCACGCCACATCTTTACAATATCGTAAACCACTGTTAGGCTCAGGAAAAATTACAGCTATATCCTTTGGACCATTTCACATAGACAACAAAGTTGTTATTGCTTCTGACGGTTTATTTGATTACACAACAATAAACAACATACGTGAAACGTTAACTTACGATATGGAAAATATTGGCCAACAATTGCTTTCTTTGGTAGAACTTCCTTCGCGGAAACTCCAAGATGATTTTTCTGTTATTGTATACAAAATATAAAGCGATCATTGATAATTTTGCCAATCCTGTAACGCCTGCAAAGAGCGACGAAGCTGTTTTTCCCACAGCCACTGCATTTTTGTAAATGAATTTTCATACAGCCCCCATGAAATTCCTACACACAACGTGAGAGAAATAGATAAAACATAATCGAGAATGCACTTTTCCCAAGAGTAGTTCGATATTCCAGATTTTTGCAATTGCGCGTGATATGCTTTTAACGCAATTTTTTCCAACTGACGGCGTTTTTCGCAATCCCAATAAAGAATTATTGCGTAAGCTAAGTCATGTACTCCAAGCGAGTAGGTAAGAGACCATAAAAACGGTTGGCGATCAATGATATAAGTTTTTCCATCTTTTTGCCTAGGAGAGAGTACATTGCTAGGATTAACATCTCCATGAATCATAGTAAAACCGTTATTATCTTGCAATCTTGAGCGCATCATCTGCGGTATTTCTTGCAAGACACGACAGCAAAAATCTTTATCTTTTTGTGCTAAGGAAGTTGTTGCCAGAATTGCAGGAAGTCCTTGTCGGACTTTGCTAAAGTAGTTGTCCATTTGCAATTTAAACTTGTTTTCTTGCCAGTGAAAAGCATGTAGACAAGCAAGTGCTTTTGCCAACTCTTTAGTGTGACATTCTGTTGGTTCAACATTTTTATTGTCATAATGTGTTGCTGATAAATCTTCGAGCAGTAAATGATAACCTTTATTGGTGTAATGTGCGTTGTAGCAAAGAGGAATAGGAGTATTCACTAAATTTTTATAGTCTTTTGTATAATAGTTACACTCTGAACTGTTGACAAAAACACCATTATTTTTACAAATTTTCAAAAATAATGATCTTGGTAACGATTTTTCATATTCTAAATGTATAATCGCGTTTGTTGCGTTTGCTGAAGAAAAGGGAACTGTTGTTATTTTTTTTATCTCTTCATTAGAATCTAGAACAAAACGTAACCACTCTTTGCTGATTTGTGACACATCTTCAATTAACATGAGTATCCTTTGTGCTTAAAATTAAATTTACAATGTAGTCCATATTATACGCTTACTGATAGGTTTTGTTATGGTGAAATACGTACACACGAATATAATAGCTAAAGATTGGAAAAATTTAGCGTCATTTTACATAGAAGTTTTTAAATGTCGAACTGTTCCTCCTGAGAGAAATCAACAAGGGAATTGGCTTTCTAAAGGAACAGGAGTTGCAAATGCACACCTACAAGGTTTACATTTACGCTTACCCGGATATGGAGAAATAGGTCCAACACTTGAAATATACTCTTATAGTAATATGATTGAAAGTGCAAAACCTCCTGCTGCTAATAGACAAGGTTTTGGGCATCTCGCTTTTGAAGTAGAAGATGTAAAACAAAAACTAGAAGAAGTTATCTCTGCCAAAGGAAAATTACTAGGGGAAATTGTCGAAAAAGAGATTCCTAACGTTGGCAAAATTACTTTTGTATATGCTACAGACCCAGAAGGAAATATTCTCGAAATACAAAATTGGGATTACTATAGTTAAGTGCTACCGTTCCTGTCTAAACTAACACTCATACACGAAGGATTCCAAAGATACATTCTGGAAAATATTGTTATGGAAAACTCTTATGCCAACTTTCCTAGAAAATAAGACACTCGCACAGCAAAAGAGTATACCATCTAAAGGAGAATGTTGAACACCAAGTGACAACTTACGCTGCCGCAGAAATCTGATTTGCCAGATTTTATCTTGGCTTTTACATCTATATCATCCTGCCAAAGTTCAATTTTCAAATCTTTGAGTTATTCAAGTTTGACGCAGATCCATCTCCAATAACTCATTTACAAAATATTCCTCAAATAACCTTCTTACTTTGTTAGCTAGAAAATTCAAAAATACCAATAGTTTTTTGTAAATCAGCAACATTCCATAGATACTCTTTTTTGTTTTTTGCTAACATCAAAGAAAGATTGAGAAGTGTTCGTTCTGCGTCCAGCACATCTAAAAAATCTACTTTTTTTCCTACTTGATAAGAAACACGAGTGACTTTTAGCGCTTCTTTTGCAAGGGGAATAAGTTTTTTCTGATGTAGAATAATCTGTCTCCAACTTGTATCTACTTGGAAGTATAAATCACGTATTTGAGTAATTGTTTTTTGCTTTGTGTTTTGCAACTTCTCTTTTATAGCAGCATTTTTTATCATCATTTCCTCTATATAACTATCTCTTTGCCCAAAATCAAAACGAGGCATTTTTTGTGAGCGATCAGGAAAAGGTATGTCCTGTTTTCCTGATCCCACACGCTCTTTATTCCTGTTTTCGAAATAACTTAACCCTATCGTAAAATCTGGGTATAGTTTATCTTTTGCTAGTGAAATTATTTGCTCCATTTTTTTGCTTTTTAACTCGATTTGCTTTATCTCTTGGCGATGTTTCAAAGCTTTTTCATAGAGGTTGCTAAGTTTTATTTCTAGTTTGTTTTTCTCTTTTTCAGCAGGTATGCCTAGCTTAGAGTCTGTTGGTAATTCTAGAGTTGTAAGAATGCGAATTTTTATTGTTTTTAGCCTTTCCTCATATGTCTTCATGTCCTCCTCAATATTCGCTTTGAGAATTTGTGCTTTTAGTACATCTCCATATCCTGCTAAACCAGCTCGAAATTTATCTCTGACTGTATTTTCTAACGCGGATACAATTCCATTGTGTTCTTTTTGAATATGGAGACTTTCTCGTGCGTAAATCAAGTCGGCATAGTCTTTTGTTATTTTATTAATTAGATTTCTCAGGGTTATGATGTAATCTAGTTCTGCTATTTGAACTTCGGTGTTGATAATCTCTCCCATGATAGTAAGCCTACCTGGCTGGGGTGTATTCATTTCAGTTTTGGGTCGTTGTGATTGCATAGCTACTTTTGTATTTATTGTTCTGGTAAATGAAGAGTATTGGGATAGCAAGTTTTGAAGAAAAAATGTTTGAGAGTACCTCTGTTTAACAGAATTCAATCTTTTTTTGACATCTTTGATACTTGAGTTGCGTTCATATGCTAGTTGTATCAGCAGTTCTAATGACAGATCTTGAGATAACTTATTATTCGGAGCATCGGCAAAAGATCTATATTTTTTTGCTGTTGGAGAATCAAAGTCATACAGATTTATTTTTTGCACATCATCTTTTCGTAAGGACTCTTGCCAGCGAGTTTTCAGTTTTTTCACATTTTCCTGCTCTGTACTTTCTTGTGCCAATGTTTTCTTTTTGAAAATAGACTCAATATGAGGAGGTTTGCTTATATTTGTTTGTGGTGTATAGCTCCAGCACCCAGTGAGGACTGACAGTAACAACAAAAAAACTTTATTATAGTTATTCATAATTATTTCTCCTCTGCTAGAGCTTGGGGAAGTGACCCACCACACAACTGGGATAGAGTTACAATTCCTTGAGCGTAATCTGACTGTGCGCGAGCCAAAGCCAATGAAAAATTAAGCCACACACTTTGACTTTCTATAACAGTTAATAAACTTTTTTCTCCATCTCGATACCAATTTTCTGATATTTGGATAGAGTTGTTTGCTTCTGGTAATAGTCTGTCTTTATATAGTTTTATCAAACGTTTAGAATTACTTACCTTGTAATATACTTTTTTTAATTCAGCAGCGAGCTGATTCTCTATATTTTTTCTTGTTTCTTTTGTATGATTGATATTGTACTTAGATTCTCTTACACGTGCGCTGCGTTTTGGTATCCAGATAGGAAGATTAATGCCAAAAGTAATTGCTGAAATATCTTGTCCATCATCGTCAAAATCAAAATTAAAGCCAGAAAGAGTTCGGTCTACCTGAGTCCATGACGCGCCAATAGAGAAATCAGGGAAATATTCACTAAAAGCAAGAGCAAGTTGATGGTCAGCCTTGGTAATAGCAACCTTGGATGCTAAAATTTCTTGATTATTTACTAAAGCATATTGTTGTAGAGCTTCAAATGATTGCAATTCTTCTGCTTCATCAAAAATAAGGTTGTCTAATTGGATCGCGTCCTGAGGATTCTGGCTCAATAGAGCGTTTAATTGTCCTATTTCTACTTGCCGCAGCTCTTCTAAGCGAATGCGGTCATAACCCAATTGTGCTAACTGTGACTGGCCTTTCATCAAGTCAGACAAAGGAGCTTTACCATTACTATTTTCTACAGAAGCAACCTGGATTAATTGTGAAACGAGATCTTCATTTTTTTTGGTAATTTCTATCGCACTTTCAATATAAACAAGTTCATAGAAATGTTTTTGTACCTTGGTAAGAACATCTCTAATCGTGCGTTCGTAAGCTAGGTGTGCTATTTTTGTATTATCTTTTACCATTTCTCCCTTGAGGTATAATTTCCTTGGAAATGGTATATATTGCATAATACTCACCTTGTGCCTTTGAGGTCCTACACGGGTTTCTGGCTCTTTCAGGAAAAAAGTATATGTCAAAACAGGATCTGGTAGTGATGTAGCTTGAGGATATTTTTCAGCTGTGGCTTTCCACTTGTATCTGGCGGACTTTATCTGCGGATTGTTTTTCAGCGCTAAATCAACAAGATCTTTTAACTGCGTAATTTTTTTCCCTTTCTTTGTCTTTACTACTTCTGATGAAGCAAGAGAATCACTTATTTTGAATAGTATTTCCAAATCTTCATCGTTCTCTTTTACAGTAGAACAACTACAAAGAAAAATTAGGATAAATAAAAAAATATAGTGTTTATTCATAGCTGTTCCTCTACCATACAAAACAACAATAAAATAGGAATACAGAGAGAAGTATAAAAAAAATGATTGCAAATGTTTCAATTGCTGACCCCAAAGGGGTTTTTTCTTCATCCTCCCATCCGTTAACAAATGATCCTTGTTCTGGAGGTTTCATCATTGGTAATTCCATTGTATCTTCAAGAGCAAGAGACTTCTCAAAAAAAGAAAAACTAAACGGACCTATGCGAATTTCATCTCCATGTTTTAATTCTTTTTGGTCAGTAACAGATGTGCCTGAAACAGTCGAAGGATAGCGACTTAAATTTTTGAATATCCAACGTTTAACATCCTTGTAAAAAGTTATGCTAGCATGCTCTCGCGATATAGATGGATGAGGCAAAACTATTGAAGCAAGGGCACTTTCTCCTTCGATACCACGCCCAATAATATTGGCTTCTGTTTCTTTAAGCGGATATTCCTTTCCGGCATTGTGATAAACAAGATAAACATTATTCATCTTTTTCTCCTTCAGAATATAGCTTCAATTTCCACTGGATTTCCTTTATTCCACAGTAGCAGACAGGTACAACAAACAGAGTAACAAGTGCAAATAACATTCCACCAACACTTGGAAGAGACATTGGTATCATTACATCAGAACCTCTTCCAGAACTCATCAATACCGGCATTAAGGCAAGAATAGTTGTTGCTGTTGTCATCAAACACGGGCGAATTCTTTTTTCTCCAGCATCCACTGTTGCAACTCGAATGTCTATAATAGATGTTATTTTTCTCTTTTTGAATGTCTGTTCCAGGTAAGTTGCGGTAACCACTGCATCATCTGAAGCTATTCCAAAGACCGCTATAAAACCTACCCAAACAGCAACAGATAAATTGTAAGGTCCTATATTGAAAATTTCTCTTACAGAAGTTCCAAAGAGGTCAAAATTTAAAAACCAACTTTGCCCATACAGCCAAATCAGAATAAATCCACCTGAGAGGGCTACAGGAATAGCCATAAAAACAACTATAGTCAGTGGAAGATTGTTAAAATTAAAATATAAAATCATAAAGATAATAAATAGACATATAGGGATGAGAACCATTAACCTTTTTTCCGAACGTACCTGATTTTCATAACTTCCTGAAAAATTATATTCCGTGCTATCTGGTCGGATAAGTTCTTTACTATCCTCTTTCTTTTTTAAGTACTTCTTTGCTTCTTCAACAACATTAACTTCAGCATATCCCTTTTTCTTATCAAATAGTACATAGCTAACAAGAAATCCATCTTCGCTCTTAATAACTTGCGGGCCTCGTATATAACGAATTTCAGCTACTTGCACGATAGGGATTTGTGTACCAGCGTTTGTTGGTATTAATATTTTCTCCATAGCATCAATCGAGTCTCTTAGTTCACGTTTGTAACGTACTCGAATAGGATAACGTTCGCGTCCTTCTATACTAGTACTTGCTTTAATTCCTCCAATTGCAATTTCGATAATGTCTTGTACATCACGAATATTAACACCGTAACGAGCTATTTTTTCACGATCTATATGAAACTCAAGATAAGGTTTTCCCACTACACGGTCAGCAATAACAGATGCGGGTTCTACACCAGGAACCTCTTTTAGAAACTTTTCGAGTTGAAATCCAAATTGTTCCATTTCTTGGAGAATTTTCCGAACCTCATCACTACTTGAGCGTCGAATTTTAATACCCATTGGCGCTCTCATTCCTGATTGTAACATCACAATTCGAGCAGCTATTGGCTGTAGTTTGGGAGCAGAAGTGGCACCTGTAGTTTCAGTTGATTTGAGTATTTCTTTCCAAATATCATCTGGTGTTTTTATGTGATCTCGCCATTGTCTTACTTCTTTACCATTAATTATTGCATACTCCGATTTATATTGGATAATCGTTTCGATCATAGATACTGGAGCTGGATCAAGAGAACTTTCTACGCGCCCAATTTTTCCTACAACGGTCTCAATTTCAGGAATTTGGCTTAGCCTAATATCTTGTTGACTAAGAACATCCATTGCTTCACCGATAGAGCCATGAGGCATGATTACAGGCATATACAAATACGAACCTTCATCTAGTGGAGGCATAAACTCTTTCCCCAAGCCTGGGAAAGTATGAATTCCCCACACCCACATATCACTAGAGCGTATGGTTTTCTCTTGCATACCAACTAAACCACATGCTTTTACAACTGGACGAAATGTTCTTTCAAACCCTAATCCAATCGTGATACCAGTAAGAACAATAAGTGTAACAAAACCGAGAAAGAGCAATTTAAAATTTAAGATAATCGATAATAATGGACGGTATATCCATATGAACCCCATAAACATAAGAATTAAAGACGATGTTCCTCCTGCTACAACGATAAAATTGGTAATAAATGAAGCACTTTTTCCTAAAGGGGCAATGCTTTTCGTCATGAAAAAAAATGCAACTGCTACAATTGCAAAATTTATGAACATATCAAGATAGCGTTTATTTTTTTCTGGTATCTGAGATTTTATAAATGAATAAAGTGTCATTGTACCGACAATGATACCTACCCACCATGTAAGGACATACGCAGCAACAACTCCAATTGATCCAAATAGTAGGTGTGAAAAATAAAGGAGAAAAACTTTTGCTTTTTTTGAAAGCTTCCAGTCTCCCAGTAGCACATGACAACAAGCAGGGATGATAGCAAGTGCACAAACAACACTACCCAGAAGAGCAAAAGTTTTTGTATAAGCGAGTGGTTTGAATAACTTTCCTTCAGGACCATCCATTGCAAAAACAGGTATGAATGAAACAATTGTAGTAGATATAGCTGTAAATATAGCTTTGCCTACCTCTGATGCTGATTCAAAAGCAATTTTGAGATTTCGTTGTCCCTGTGGTGTTTTGTCATAATGGCGGACGATATTTTCCGACATAATAACTCCCATATCAACAATGGTACCAATAGCGATAGCAATTCCTGATAGAGACATTATGTTAGAGTCGATGTTAAAGTGGCTCATAAGAATGAAAGTGATCAAAACTGAGAGAGGTAAAGTTAGAGAAACCAACATCGAGATTTTTAGATTCATCAAGAAAAGAACAATAACAACAATAGTGATGATGATTTCATCGGTAAGTGCAATTTTTAATGTTCCTAAGGTTTCATTAATGAGAACTGTACGATCATAAAAAGGAACTATGGTAACCTGACTGACAGTTCCGTCACTTAGAATTTTTTTAGGGAGCCCCGAGGCAATTTGTTCTATTTTTTTCTTAATATTTTGGATCGCTTTTTTGGGATTTTCCCCGTAGCGAACGACAACTACTCCCCCAACAGCTTCGGCACCACTTTTATCAATAGCTCCGCGACGTAAAGCAGGTCCCATAACGACCTTCGCCACATTTTTGATATAAATAGGTACGTTATTTCTAGTGGTGATAACCGTATTTTCTAAATCTTTTGGACTTTTGATAAAACCAATTCCTCTAATGATATACTCCACGCCATTATTTTCTATAGTTTTGGCGCCCACATCAATATTTGCTTTTTTTACTGCACGAAAAATATCCTGGAGTTTAATTTTGTGCGCCCACATCGCATCAGGATCTACATCTATCTGGTATTCTTTTACAAAGCCACCAACAGAAGACACCTCACTAATACCTTCTGTTGCTTGTAGTGCATAACGGACATGCCAATCCTGGATACTGCGTAATTCTTGTAGTTCCCACCCAGAGGTAACATTACCATCTTTGTCTCTTCCTTCTAGGGTGTACCAAAATATTTGCCCTAGTCCAGTTGCATCTGGTCCTAAACTCGGAACTACCCCAGAAGGCAAATCTTTACTCGCCACACTCAATCTCTCTAAGACACGAGATCGCGACCAGTAGAAATCGATATCATCTTTAAAAATAATATAGATAGTCGAAAACCCAAAGGCTGAATAACTACGAATGGTTTTTACACCTGGTACTCCCTGCAAAGAAACACTAAGGGGATAAGTTATTTGATCCTCTATGTCTTGTGGGCTACGTCCCATCCATTCAGTAAACACTATTTGTTGATTTTCCCCAATGTCGGGAATTGCATCTACAGGAACAGGGTCTGTAGGATACCATTTTATACCGTGATCAAAAGGCATAACATACAACCCCATGCCAACAATTGCCATAACGAGGAGAAAAACAACTAATTTATTTACTAAAAAGAAATAAATAATCTTATCAATGAAGGTTCGATCTTTAAACTCAGACATTCTTATTCTCCTTTTTCATCAGGTTTTTTGATGGCAGGAATAATGCCTTCTATATCACCACAGCGTAGCATTTCGCTCCCAAAGTATGGATTATTTACCCTTTTGTTATCTTGGAGCCAGGAGCCTCCCATGTCATAGCGATACATTGGGCAATGTACAACATGCAGTGGAGTAGAGTATAGATGTCCAAATTCTTTTATATAGGCTATCAGTGCATTGGAAATATCAAAGTAATCGCGTCGCAATTGCTTAATATCATGTCCATGCATTTCCATGAGCACCTGCCTCAAAGCAACAAGTTGTGGTCTTATCTTTTCACGTGTTTTTGTATCTTTAACCATCTTGTTGATATTGATTTTCGCCAACGATCGTATCATCGTTTTTTTGTATTCGTGAAGACTTTCTACTTTATCTTTTGCCATAATGTTGCCCATACTCAGGTATGCTTTTATTAGTTCTCTCATGGGCTTATGATAAGCTCCTTTATTGTCCCAATAACTACCAGACATAGCTGCAATTTTACCTATTTGCTTCTTTTTCAAAGGGTCTAAAGTAATTTTTTTCTTTCCGCACTTTAGCATTTTACTTCCGTAGTATGGATTTTTTAGTTCTTCTGAGAACTGCCACCAGTATGCTTTAGCCATAGGACAGTACATGCGATAGACAGGTTCTGAATACCTGTGCCCAAAATCCTCGATGTAAGCAGTTATAATATTCGTGAGTTCTTTTAGTTGCTTACGAAGAACTTTAATATTTTGGTCCTTTTTGGCTTGTGATAAAAAATTACTTAGAGTTATGATGTGCTGGGATATTCTACTCATCGGAATTTGTGGTAGAGAGAAACGATCAGGAGAAATTTCCTGTACTATCTCTGTAAATTTCACCAATGATTGACAAGAAGCTTTCTCATCATCTTTTGCCAAATTTCCTGTAAATTCCAAATAACTATCAACAACCATTTTCATCGTTTTATGATAAGAAGAGTCAGCTATTGCATATGGCGGTATATTTTTGTCTGTAGAGTCCTCTTTTGGATTCGTTTTTTCTTCAGGAGGATTCATCATGCTGGGTTTAGCCATAATTTGTAATGCTGAATCTATTTTGAAAGCTCCTTGACTAACTACCACTTGACCTTCTTCTAGTCCAGATAACACTACATAGTAGTCGCCCGCGCGTGGTCCTAACTCAACTTCGACAGCAGAATAAAGCCTTTGCGTTACTTTTGCATTTCCTTTGCTATCGTACTTCTTTTTTTCCTTTTGGATGTAAACAACAGCTCTTTTTCCTGTTATCAAAGGTGCTGTATGAGGTATTGCTAACACACGGCTACGTATTTTTGTAGGCTTTTTGTTATATTTTTTTGTAACAATATTACCGCCTTCAGCTACTCTCACCTTAATACTTGCTCTAACAAACATGCCTGGTTTGAGCTCTCCATGTGGATTGGTAACGTTAACTCTCAATCGGATTGTTCTTGTAGTTGTATTTAAAAAAGGGTCTATAAACGCAACTTTTCCTTTAAATATTTTTCCTGGGTACGCTTCCGTTTCAAATTCAACCTTCTGTCCATTACGTACCCAGTTTATATCTGTTTCATAAGCGTCAAGTTTTACCCAGACTTCTGAAAGGTTTGCTATACGATAAATCGACATACCACGACTATGCCATTCACCTTCGTTTACTAATTTTCCAACTACTGTACCCGTTACCGGGGAGTAAATAATTGTTGTTTGTTCTAAGTTTTCTTTCTTTTTTAATGATGTAATTTGAGTCTCAGTCATACCCAAATCTATTAATTTACGTTTGGATGCTTCTAAGTTGTCACCCATTCCTTGTAAGTGAGAATCTTCGGTAAGAGTTTTGTAACTACTGTAAGCGGATAAATACTCACCTTGTGCAGCAATCAAATCTGGACTGTATACTTCTACAAGAGGTGTTCCTTTTTTCACATTAGCTCCCGTAAAAGCTACGAACATTTTTTCAAGTTTACTTTTCCCAGGAGTCCATAAATTTATATTTGTTACTTTTGTTTCATCGTAATCTACTTTACCAACCATTCTTAGTGTATAAATTAACTTACGATAAAGAACAGGCTCAGCTTTTATTTTAGCTAACTTTAGAGCACTTTCTGTCAGGCTAATCTCACTTGCTCCCACTTCATTACCACCACTATAAACAGGTACTAAATCCATAAAACAAATAGGACATTTAGCATCATTCCTTGGTAGTTTGATTTGTGGATGCATGGAGCAAGACCAAAACTTAATTTTATTAGCCTGTTTTTTTTCTATACCACTTTGTTTTGTGTGTTTGCTATGATCTTTCTTCTCTCCAGATCCCAGTAAAGTGCCTGCCCACAAAGTAGTTATGAATACTGGCATCAAAATGACCATCGTCCACATTCCCTTGCGGCTGAGGCGTTTGATTAGTTTTTGCTCATATATCTTTTTATGTTGTTCGCTGGCATCAGGAGATAGTGGTGAAAGTCCCACCCATGAAGATATTGTTTTTGCCAGTTCTTTTTTTATGTCCTCAAGTAGGTTATTACTCATAATTAACCCTTTTCTTTTCTGTAAAGAAAAATCATCATTGAAGTCTGCTACAAATTATCAATAGACTTAATTTGTAACAGACTTTTATTACTAAAACTTAATGATCGTGACTACCATGATCTTCAGCATCTTCACCTGGCTTTTTTCCTGAAGCGTATGAAACGAGGGTTTCGTGGTATTCCTGAGGATTATCATTAAATTTCTTAATACATTTCGGACAACAAAAACGAACTAGCTTTCCCTGATACATTGTACTACCACCATCCTCTTTAACTTTTCCCTCCATTACAGGACAGTGAGTGTTGTTCCATTCTACAACCTCAGGTTTTTCGGTGTTGTTTTTCTCATTACCTTGTGATATTTCTGTTGTTTCTTCAGAGTTGCCATCCTGAGTTTCATTGCAAGAAACAAAAAAAGGTATACAGGATATAAAAACCAAAACAGTTAAATATTTCATCGCCACATTCCTTAATATAGAATTTGTTTGAATAAGTTTCTGTAGACTTAAGCAAAAGCCGTTCCATAAAATGACGCACGATAACACTTGGGCTTCTGAGTGAGGAAATACAGGGAAAAATATGTCTTTAAAATTGTAGAAAAAAATCCATCTACGTTTTAGGTGGAAAGAAATTTTCCACTATGGAAAGAAACTTTCCACTTAATATCTAAAACCAGACAAAATTTTCCACCTGTTTTCTTTTGAGTGGATTCTTTTCAGTAAAATATAAAGATTTGGGTAGGTTGGTATACTTATTGCTAAGTTAGACATTACAATCCCAGTTTATTTCTGAGCAATTGTTATTTGGGTTTGTAAAATGGAGTGATTTGTAGAGTTTTGATACTCAATTTTGAGGATGAGATTTACTTAAAATTTGTCCTACACTTATTTGTAAGCTAGCAACAATATTGTTATGAGCCAGTTTCCGTAATTATTTTGTATTCCGTAATTTTTTTTCTTAGTGTTGGTCTTGATATTCCTAATATAATGCTGGCCTGACTGATGTTACTATTTGTGCGTTGCAGAACTTTAGTAATATGTTCCTTTTCCACTTGAGCCAGTGAAAAAAAGATTTCTTTTTTTGCTTCAGACTCTGATGGAGAAGACAAATTATGAGGAAGAATAAGTACCTCATTTGATGAAAGTAAAGCAGAGCGAACTAAGACATTTTCTAGCTCTCTTATATTTCCTGGCCATGAGTAATGTTGAAGTTCTTCTATTACTTTTTCTGGTACTTTTTTAATTTTTTTATGTAACTCATGATTTATTTTGAGAATCAAATATTCTACTAACTCTGGAATATCTTCTATACGTTCACACAAAAGGGGAAGATGTATGGCTTCTGTACATAATCGGAAATAGAGATCTTCGCGAAAAGAGCCTTCTTTCATCATATTTTGAAGATTTTTATTAGTTGCGCTAAGTATTCGTGCTTGAAAAGGAATTTTTTCATTTCCACCAACGCGTTCAAATTCTCTTTCTTGTATAACACGAAGTAACTTTACTTGTAGATCAGTCGGAAGTTCTCCTATTTCATCAAGGAATAGTGTGCCGTTTTTAGATAACTCCAAACGACCAATGCGTTTTCCTATAGCATGTGTGAAGGCTCCTTTTTCATGACCAAAAAGCTCGCTTTCTATTAAGTTAGGAGATAGCGCTGAGCAATTAACAGCAATAAAAGGCTCTTTCGGAGAAGAATAAAGATGTATTGTTCGAGCAACTAATTCTTTACCAGTACCACTTTCTCCAGTAATCAAAACGTTTACTTTTCCTTGACTAACTGTACCAATTTGCTTAAGTACTTTAGTAATTGCTTTGCTATGACCAACAATTCTTCCTTTTTGAAATAGGCTATGACTACCTATATCACGTAGAGATTTTTGCTGAATAATTTGGCTTTGCACACGAGTAATGGCGACCTCTATTTCTTCTATATCTAAAGGTTTTTTGATATAGTCTGCGGCTCCCATGCGCATAGCGCATATAGGACTTTCCATATCAGAATGTCCTGTAATCATAATGGCTGGAATTGTGTCTCCAACATTGCGTAAATTTTGCAACAAATCCAGGCCATTGCCATCAGGAAGTTTTAAATCTAACAATAGTAAATCTGGATTAAACTTAGAGTAGGTATCCTTAAACTCATTGATCGAGGCTACCGTTTCTACCTGATGGTGTTCTATGAAATGTAATCTGAGCGTTTTACGAATGCTTTCTTCATCATCTAAAATTAAAATCTTTAACATAATTTCCTCTGTTGTTTTATTTTATAGGAGGTTATGCCCTCTAAAACAATGTATTACAAAAATTCCATTATTTCTAGCACTTTTTAAAGGCATGGAGAACAGAAGTGACAACAACACATAAATCTGGAGGCAAAATAGGTAAAAAATTTTTTTTACTTTTTGCAATTTCAACTCTTATTCCCTTAATTGTCATGACCGCTCAAGGATTTCATTGTGCACACTTAGCGGTACATAATGCTGCTGAAGCTCATCTACTTTCTTGCGTAGAAGCCAAAAAAAATCAAATAAAAAATTGGCTTCAAGAAAGAGAAAGAGAAATTCAATTTTTATCTGAAATTCCATGTTTGCAATCATGTTGTTGCAATGATGGTTATAGCGAAAATGTCTGCAACATACTTCGTAGCACAATTGAGAGAATGCCTAGTTACGAAAATATATGCCTCTTCGATATAGAAGGGAACAAAGTTATTGAAGAAGGAAAAAATAAATACACCGAAAACTTTTCACAAACATCAGAGTACAAGATCGTATTAAAAAGTAAATCGCCGGTTTTTAGCCCAATATTTTTTAATGATGGTTTTCCACAGATTAAAATAGCTTACCTAATTCATACGCCTGACAAGCAGCCCTATCAAATTATTCGAATTCATTTAAATTTAAAAGACTCTATCAGCAAATTTCTCTCCGAGAAGTCATGGCTTGGAAAATCTGGAAAGATAATTCTCGTTAATAAAAATGGAGAATTTATTGTACCTAAAAAGCTAGAAAAAACAAAGAATAGTGCATACATATTAGAACTTATAAAACAGAAAAAGATGGGGACATATCCTCATCATTACGAAAAAATAGGAGCCTATAACTCTATTGATCCTTTAGGTATGGTAGTAGTTGCTGAAATGTCCTGGGGAGAAGCGATGTCTGAATTATTTCCGTTTCTAAAATTTTCGTTCATGACAGCAGGACTATCGCTAGTTTTTATGTTCTTTATCGCAAGTATCATGTCTAAGCGAATTAGTACTCCTCTTATTCAGATGTCAGCAGTTGCTCGCAAAGTTGCAGAAGGAGATTTAGCACAAAGAATAGAGCCTCAATATACAAAAAATCACGACGAAGTTACCACATTAGCTTTAGACTTTAACTCCATGGTGCATGATTTACAAGAAAACAACAAAACAATGGAACAAAAACATCAGGAACTTATGGAAGCTTATGAGGATCTGGAAACCACCAAGCGCCAACTCAATCAAATTGAGTCACTAGCTGTAATAGGAAAAATGGCAGCCAGTATTGTACATGAAGTAAGAAATCCTTTATCTTCAGTAAAAATGAATGTACAAATTCTTACGAGAAAATTACAAGATGATCCTAAATATAGTGAGCATGGTGATATTGCTCTAACAGAAGTTCAGCATTTAGAAAACGTTCTATCTGAGTTACTAGATTATAGTAGACCAGTAGAACTAAAGCGCACTGTTACAAACATTGATGATTTAATAAATGAATCTTTGCAAAGTATTTCAGGAAATGTATCTCAAAAAGAGATAAAAATTTGTCGAGATGTAACCTCTACAGTTATTTCTGTAGATACCAGACGTTTAAAACAAGCCTTATCAAATGTTCTATTAAATGCCATCCAGGCATCAGAGTGTAAACAACAGATTACGATCAAGTCCTTCCCAAATAAAGATGAGTCCAAAGTTATTATTGAAATAGTTGATCAAGGAGAAGGAATTTCTCTTGAAAATATTCAAGATGTTTTTGAACCATTCTTTACTACTCGAGAAAAAGGCACTGGATTAGGCTTAAGTCATGTAAAAAAAATTATCGAGTTGCATGGAGGAACTATTGCAATAAAAAGTAATAGAGGAAAAGGTACAACTGTCACATTATTTCTGCAAAACACTCTTCCTTCTAGAATGGCTACTTTAGATTTTTATAAATAAAATCATTCTGCAGCGTGCTCAATATCGACCTTTGCCATACTATATTTTTTTGCCATTAAAACCTTACAAAATAAAGATTTATAAATTCCGAGCAAAAAAAACCGTAAAAAAACCGTATTTAATATTGCAACTTAACAAATATGATGCTATCTTTATACAAGAGAAAAAGATTCACGTTCTCCACATACAAACTTCTATACTCTGAATTAACCATTCACTAAAGCCCTTTACACAAAGGGCTTTTTTATTGAACTACGAGCTGTTGCATTGAGAATGTACGCCATATGTGAGCCATTTTTTCACAAAAAAAGTAATTTTTTATGATCTATCTTCCCCTCAAATATTTAATAACAGTTTTTCGATCAAACTTCTTAACAGATGTTGGAAATTTAGCTTTTATTCGTCCACCTTTTTCATGCATTCGTATAGTACGCACTGTCTTTCTTGCCAAATTTGCCACATCTTTGTAGCTATAGAATTCTTTATCAAGGTTTATTCCACCTTCAAGTTCCTCTAGACGACTAATAATATTCTTATTTTGCGTCTTTAAATATTTGATTTCTTCTTTTAGTTTTTTCACGTCAGACATCGTTATTTTTCCTATTAAAGCCATCTCACTACACTAAAAAAAACTTGTTTTTTTGCAAAATGGGGTTATGCTTATAAAAATAACACAACCTCATTTTGCAATTATTAATCTTCGCGTATTCCGTTAAGTGATATAATTGTAATACCCTGTGTAAAGGCTAGGTAGCAATCAACGAGAACCTCCAAGAACGCGAAGATTGCTATCAATATAGCCAAACTAATATACAAAATATTCCAAATCATTCGATTTTCTCCCAAATAGTTTTTTTTCTTGTAGTAAAGTTAAAAGATACTACAGAATTGCAAATAAAACTTTCTTGGCATTTTGCCGCACTTCAGCTCTTGTTCATATTCTTTTTGCGTAAGAAGACTGACAACAAAATTTCGATTCTGTAAAAGTTCTGTACCGCAATTAGGACAAATAACTTGTTCCTTATTTTCTGTTTCAAAGTCTTGCATAGATACGTTCTTTCTCCATTTCTCGCTTTAATAAGTACAGTTTTTTTTGATAATTTATAATGTCTTCTTCTACTTCCGCAAGTTTTTCAAAATCATCAATATAGAAAAACTCTTTATTAATACGGTTATTTAGCCTTTTCCTTTCTTTTTGAAGCCGCTGTATTTCATTGCTAATAAGATCGTGAAATTTTTGATTAAAACTTCTCATACTTTGACCTCATCAACACTTTGCGAAAGAAGTTGTTTTAGTTCTTTGTATGTCAAAGATTTACTCTTAATTCCACTATAGTAATCAAAGTTGACTTTTTCTTTCTTTACCCAATTAGATATTGCTTCTTCAATCATTTTACCTAGAGATTTTTTTTGGCTGTCATCAACATCTTTCAAGAAATCTTCAAATTCAAAATTACTCCACATATGATCAATGATACACTCGCTAGACGGTGCAACGCTTTTAACTGTAACATCTTCAACTGACCATATTTCCGCTGTAAAATTTTCAATTTCTTCTTCATCTGGATTATATTCATCAAATTCTTCTTCAATTGACCAAATAGCATTTTGAATACAATTTTCCAATGATTCAGTTTTATCTTTTAAATTTTCACCGTTTATACTAATTGAATAACCATCGAAAATACCTAAGCGGTCAGTTAACTGTTTTAAATTCATTTTTATTTCTGGCATTTCCAAACCTCCATTTCTGATTTAACATCTTGCTTTTAAATTTCAGATAAAATCGTTATTTTCGAAACAAAACAAAATTCTTCTTTATTTTTAATCTTAACCATCGCAATTTTTGGACTAAAACCACCTCTATTTTTGTATGACGAAATTATATTTCGGCTCCAAAATTCGCAAAATTCATTCTCTCTCTCGGAAAAGTATTTACTGATGATTTTTTCAATTGGCATCGAAAAGCCTTTTAGATTTTCAGATATCCATTCTTTTATTTGTTGGCGAGATAGAATTGGATACTGCTTTTCAAATTGTTCTTTTTTTTCCGCGTATGTTGGCTCGCTCTTGTGGATCGGTGCTGATGACAACTTGCCCAAATTGAAATCACCACTTTTTTGATCGATTGTTTCTACTTGCGATTGATATTCAGCTTCATCCTCAGGTGTCCAAAAGTTATCTCCGTATAACCTATAGAACTTTTCACGGTCATAGCCATTTTTGTTGTTCTTCCAAGCATTTTCAATAATATCATTCCATTTCTCCGGAGTAGATTGTGATTCTTTTACAACAGCTTCTATTTTTTCCGGAGCAGATTGTGGTTCTTCTGCAACAGCTTCTATTTTTTCCGGAGCAGATTGTGGTTCTTCTATAACAGATTCTATTTTTTCCGGAGCAGATTGTGGTTTTTCTGTGTCTTTATAAAAGTCTTTGTTGTAATGCACTTGATGAATTTTCTTCATCTTTAGCTCTTGCGCTTTTGTTAAGAATCCATGTTTTACTAGCGTGCTGAAAATTCTATTAATTTTCTTTCGTGCTTTGTCATTTGATTCTAGTATTGCTGACCAAAACTTGATCACGTCAAACTTGAGCCGCGATGATGTTAGTCTGCGATATTTCTCTAAGTACAAGAAAAATCTTCGTGTGTATCCTGCTGGCAGCGAAAAATATTTTTGAAGATTGATCACTTGGAATTCCGATTCGTTCAAGATGTCTTCGTTAAACTTTACACGGTAGTACTTGTCGCGCGTTGTACCGAATTCTTCTATTTCCACTAGGTTAAATTTTTTAGACTTATAAGAATACTTTGTGCTCGCTAATCGCAAAATTGACTGTCTCACACCATTTCGATCTTTTTTTCCCAAAAATTCTAGGGCATCTGAAGTAGTAAAATCATTATCACCTCTACGCGCTCTGTATGTTAGAAATAGAAGTAAATCCATCTCTGCGCTCGATGGCAATTTTTGTTTATTTTCACATATAAACTCTTGCTTCTGTTCGCTATCGAATAGCGAAAATTGCAAGTCCTTACAGTGACCTAGTTGGAAAAAAGGCAATTTTAAGACTGATAACGGAACTTTTACAAACATCGAACCACCCAATTTAGTTTAAGTAAGCTACGAACAACCACACAGCATATGAGAATTACTTGTTATTTTTTCGCGTATTGGTATATGTAGAATAGATTTTTTTTCATTTTGCGACGTCAAACGCGTTATTGTGTTTTGATATTGCTCTAGCGCGTCTTTTAGCTGCTTGTTTTCTTTTTGCAAATTTTCAACTTCATACTTGAGTTTAAATTTATTAATTCGAAGTTCATCTGAAAGACTGATATTTTCTTCTTTTACTTCAGCAACTTGGTTGTTTGCATCAAAACTAAAATTCAACTGTGCTTTTGCTACTTGCTCTTCAAGCTGTGCGTTGCGTTGCTCTAGCTCTTCTATTTTGTTACGCATCGCGGCTTTTTCTGACATAACAACATCGTTATATTTCTCATCAATGGCAACTAAATAACCGCGGCCAGGACGAACGTAATTAAGCTTGCCCTCTTTACACCATTTTCGAATGGTTGCTGCGCTATAGCCTTTTTCGTGCGCCACATCCTTTATTTTTTTTACTTCGCCGTGCCAAATCTCAATTGGCAAATTCTTTATGCCTTTAAGCTCGTACTGATTTGGCTTGTTGATGATCTCTTTTTCGTAGAGATTCTTAACATTTTCTTCTGACATTTCCTGTCTACCTGAAATAAACCGCGACAAGTTTGCTTGATGCAAACCAATCTTATCAGCAATATGCTGTTGCTTCACTCCGTCAGCAATCAGCGCTTGCAGTTTTTCTCTTATATATTTTTGTTCACACATCCTTGATAACCTCCGAATCAAGTTTTCCGCAAAATTTACAACGACAACGATTTTTAGAGCAGCTACTACAAATTTTTTGTTTTGTCAGGCTCGTAAACTGTTTACCGCAAAACAAGCACGCGCCGCGATACAAAATTTTTTTAGTTCTTGTTGGCACTCTAAGCAACATCGTTGACAAACAACAAACAACCTTAACGCTTTTCATCACACCCCCGTGAAATTACCCGTCTATTTGACGGGTTCCCTTTAGCTAAAACAATGATCTCAAGTTTTTTCTATGTCTATTACCTCGTTTTCCATTTCTTCAAGTATTTTATCTACATTTAGGTTTAGTATTTTTTTTAATTTCGCCATGTCGCGCATTGATGGTGATGATTTGTTATTTTCCCAAAGCGAAATACAAGCCTTTGACACCCCTATTTTTTCTGCTAGTTGTTCTTGTGTTATTCGATTTCTTGCACGTTCTATCCTTATGTTATTTCCCAAAACCATTAATTTCTCCAATATTCTTGAATTAATCTTAATTTATTTTATTCCAATATATAGGAAAATCAATAAAAAAAATTTAACTTTTTCATTTTTTGTTAAATAATTTATACTAAATACTAAGAATTCTTAACAAAATTAGGAGGTAATCCATTTGAAAAATAAAATCGGAAAGCTTATTAGAAAAGCAAGAAAAGAAAAAGGCTTAACTCTTCAGCAAGTTGCAGATCTTTGTGCTGTAAGCAACTCAATGGTATCCAACTGGGAACGGGGGATGAACATACCCGCAGGAGATGTATTGATACGCCTAGCTAAAAAGCTTGGTTTTATAGATGCGCTACTAGAGGACGACCCCTCAGATGAAGAAATTGTACAGCAAGAAATGAACGATTTGAAAGACCTTGCAAATAGCGTAAACAGTAAACTAGATGCTTTATGTGATGAATTTATGCCAAGCGCAAAGCATAATAATACTCTTGGGAAAATCCGAGATATAGAGAAAAAAATATTAAAACTTGAAAAACAACTTCAAGACATCAGTAGCTTAAAAGAAAAAATCAACAAAATGGAACAGCATATAAGCATAAGTAACAACCGAGATATCGTAATGAATGCGGGAAGTGAAAAAAAAATGTAGCGGTTTTTCACTATATGACAAATCATCAAGACTTTATCAAGTTTTTAGGTGATCTTCCCGATGTAGAAGACGTTTTTATCGAAGAAATAAAAGGTAAAGAAGAAGTCTAAATGGCAAAACTAAAAGGAAATCCCAATATTATAATCCCATGTATCGACCTGTACGATTCGAGTCCTGCGGTAATTGCTGAGTTGGTAGAAAGCACACCAAAATATACAGGTAAAGAATTTAAGCGACTTGTAGAAAATACAATTGGCACAATTCATCAAATACCGATGAAATTCAAAGGCGATTTAGTTCGAAATGTTGATTTAAAAAATATCATCGTTTACTTTGGTAGATCATCAGCAGATTCAAAAAACAAAAGACAAAACCTTTTTAGTCGCTTTAAACACACATACATCTCATTTAAAGAAAAGCTTTCTTATACACTTAGCAATAAAGAAATAAACATAGGTATAAAAGAAATACACGATGAAATGAAAGGCGAAAAGTTCCAAAACCATTTTAGATCCTGCTACAAAACAGTATTAAAAAGAGCCAACGATAGAAATTTTCATCGTAAAGGTAAAATTGGCAAATTCACAGTTTAAGTCTAAGTTATTTATTATAAATAACTTAATTCCTATTCGCATGTTTAAAGTTCCGGCGGAACAATCTTTATTCCTTCACATATAGTTATTCTGTATCTATTGATAAATCTATCGCATAATCTTTTTTCTTTAAGCAATTTATATAAAAAGCATAAGCAAGCAAAGCAAGCAGGCATTCATTATCAAAAATAGCCTGCTTGTCACCTCAAAAATTTCTTTAAAAATCAACCTTCCAAAACGATCAAATTTCCCTTTACTATACTTTACCTTTATTTACAATACTTTATAATACTTTACGCCAGTCATAAGTTTATATTCTTCAGATATTTAAAACCAAGGATGTCACAAAAAACATGCGAATTAGAAAAAAAAACATGCAAGTTAGAACAAAAAATATGCGAATTGGAAAAAAAAACATGCAAGTTAGAACAAAAAACATGCGAATTGGAAAAAATTCCATGCGAATTAAATCAATTTGCATGGAATTTGTTACAGTTTTAATAAAATTCTATAAAGTAGACTCGTATAGGTCGTTTATTTTTAATAACTTAACCTCTATTCGCATGTAATTTTATTTTCATGAATTTAATTTGCATGTAATTTGTTACGTAATTTGCGTAAAAATAGAGTAAGTACATTATACATTTAGCTTTACGAGATTTTGTTTGTTATTTGTTACAGGTGAAGTGGTAAATCGGTTTGTTTTTTGGAATGTTCTTGTACTTTATTTTCGATAAAGTACAAGTTTATAGGGCGGATTTTTTGACTACGAAAAATCTATTCTAATACATTAAACTCTTTGTCAATATGAACCTCATGTATTCTAAAAGGCCCATCATGATGTATTATATTTTTACATCCTCGCTCAGCACAGTTGAATTCAATAACTCCATTTTCTACTCTAGGTTCCTCGAAAGAAAAGAATCTATTTCTGTATCCTACCGTGTCATTTTCTAATAATTCTATTTTATAAGCTTTGATATCACTTGTTATTTCGTTATCAATAGGGTATGTAAAAAATACAATTGATAGTAAAATAAAACTGAAAAAAATAATTCTTAATAAGTTCACTTTTTGATTATCTCCTTCATTTTTTGAAGATTTTCAAGTATTATTCTGTTTCTATCAAGTATCTGATTTGTTGTTCTTTCAATTATTGACTTATTCCTATCCAGATACTTGTTGTTGCTCTCTGTAATATGTATTTGCTTCTGCATTAATTTTATTGATTCTTCCATCAAGTCATTATTTCGAATCATTATTGTATTTGACATATCAACTTTTCTCGTGAAACTATCAAACTTTTCAAAGTGCATCCGCAATAAAGACATAGTTACATATACCATAATTCCTAATACAATTAAGAGTATTCCTGATACAGTGTGTTCCTTGGAGAATATCAAGTTATTGACTGTTTTAGCTGCTACTTGCACTGTTGAATCGTCTTTTGTAATTTCTTGCTCTCCCATTTGACTTTCCTTAAGTTGTAGAAAGTTGTTCTAAAGTTAATCCTGCATATGTTTCTATATCGCCAAAATTTGCTTCTTGTCCTAGTCCATCAGTACCATTTGTAGATACACACCTATGTTGTAAAACAATTACTGTTGTTTGTGTTATTTCGAATATATGAGTAACACTTGAATTATTTGCTACTCCTGATGTAGTTCTTTTTGTATCGCCAATTTTTTGAATAGAATCGCCTGATGTAGACTGAAGCCGTAATTTATGCTCAGCTACAGCATGAGCATTTGCAAAAGCTGTAACTTTGTAAATTCCTGTTTGAGTTATAGTGATTTCACCTGTTGACGTATTGATAGAGGCAATATTTTGAGCATTGTAGTCTTCATTGTTTAACACTCTAGTTCTGTAAGCGCCGTTTGTAAAGGTACCACCAGGAGTGTTGTTGGCTTGCCTTTCTGAAAAAATCGCTTGTTTAATGGCAAAATTTACGCCTTGTTGTTGGTCGGTTGAAAACAATTTCACAACCATCTCTTTCTCCTTCCCCCAAAAATTGGGGGTTTAAATTATCTTTTGGCTTTTGATTTCTTTTTTTTTCGTCGCGATGAAGATGCAGAATTCATAATCATTTTTGCTTCATTGTTTGGTATATGAGTAACACCTTTAGAATGAACGATATACATTCCCATTACATCACTTGATTTTTTAGATGAAGATCTTTTTATAGATGTTCGTTTTGATGCCTTACTTCTTGCTTTTTTGCGTATAGCTTTAAGTTGATCTTGTATATTATTCGATTTTCTTGTTGTACGTTTTGAAGCTGTGCGTTTTTTCGTAGTACGTTTTGAAGCTGTGCGTTTCTTTTTTGTCGTCGCCTTGCGCTTACTTGACTTTCTTTTTGGCTTACGCAATAGTTTTTTCAATTCTTCCTCTGATACTCTATAACGACCTTTGTATTTTCTAGCTTTTATAGATCCATTTTTTATTCGGTAACGAAGCTTCTGTGAAGATAACCCCGTTAATTTACTTACCGCGTATGTTGTATATGTCACGTCTTATTCTCCTTTTTATTAAAAAAATTTAAAGCACCTGCAAGACTAAAACGTTTATTGATTTTTTTTAGTTCATCGGTGTTTTCATTTGTTGCCTTTGTGTTTTGATTAATAGCTTTTAATAGCTCATCATTCTTTATTATTTCGCTCATTACCTGACTCCATATTTCGTAATTTATCGAAAAGTACTTTTATCTTTCCACCTTCTTGATCAACAAACTGTAGCAATTCAGCACTATTTTTGATTTCTTGAATAGCACCAGGCATTGCAATGATGTCTTTTTCAATTTGTTGAATATCTTCGTTTTCAATAATTCTGTTGTAGATACTAAAAAGGAATTTTTTTATCTTTTCCTTGTCAACTGTTTCTTGTCGTTGCGGTTGCGGATTTCGTTTTATTGTAATTATATTTGTTTTTTGTGCGGGCTTCTGTTGTTTTTGTTGCGGTTGTGGCTGTTGAGTAAAGTTTTGTTGTTTATTTGGTTCTTTGCCTTTCTGCGCTTTTATTTTCTCTTTTTCGGTTTCTTTTGCGGCATTGATAGAAGCCATCTTTATTGCAAAATCCTTTATTCCTGGCCCCATCTGTACAAACATATCTTTGAACATTTTCATTCGATGAAGAAAAACATCGTTTTGCCCAGCTTCAAATTGCATATCTACCATTCTTTGCATCGTTTGCTGCTGAGTAGAGAAAAACATATCCATCATTTTCCCCATACTATCATCAAATAAGCCTTTAGGTTTATCGGTAGCTTTTTTGTACAGCTCTAAGAAAAATGGCGAATCAAAAATGTCTTTTTTGTTGTCGTTTTGCAATATAGCCATTAGTGTTTTTTGGTTTTCACCTTGTATGTTCATCATCATTTTTTGACTCTCGGATTGCTGTTGCATCATTAGCTCAGTAGTTCTTGAACTACTTTTTTGCATTTCGGCAATCATTGAGTACATACCATTTTGCTGATTTTGTTGTTGCATTGAGTTAATTTTTTCTTCTAAACGTTTTTCACGTTCTTCTGCTCTACGCTCTATTTTTTCTAACGCGCTGATGAATTCATTGTTACTAGATGATGTTTGTTGATTTGGTGATATCTGATTTTTTATCGATAATAATTCACTCATATTTAGATCATTCTTTGCTTTTTTGATCATATCTATTTTAAGTTTTTTTAGTTCTTCATCTGGATCTTCTTCTTGCAATTCTTCTTCGTGCTCGTCTTCTTCAAATTCAGGGATTTCAAAGCGAATAGGCATTTTAATTAATTTTTGGTCGTTATTATCGAACAGCCAGACTAAGTATTCGCCTGAGCCATGTTTTATGATTATTTCTTCATAGATGTCTGTTTCATAGCTTGCTGCTATTTCATCTATTTTGTTCATTTTTCCAAAGCTGCTTTTTTTCTTTATTAGCCAATAACACGTAGATCCTTCTGGTATTGACATCAAGGCAGCTTTAAAAGCAGCTTTAACTTCACCCATTTTTTTCAGCCTTCATTTTATTCATTTGCTCATGAATTATTGCTTCATTACTCGCTGTGATTGAGCACATGCCGAAGTTTTCATTTATTGCTGTCCACATAGCACAAGAATCGCCTTGGCAATTAACCTGTGCAAGTTCTACATCGTTATTTTCGTTTATCCGCGATGTGCAAAGTAGTGGGCAAATTTTTTGCATTTGCTTTTCTGTTGTAAAATTAGTCATTTTTTTTGTTCTCCGAGTATTTAGTAATCAAGTACAGATATCCAAACTGTACAAAAATAGAAAAACCGCATTCTGCGCGCCAATGGCAATTTAATTGAAAAAAGCCTTTTTTATCAATTCGTTGCAGCATCGTTGTTTGTTTACTCTTGCAACAAGGGCAAGCAATTTTTCCACCTATCGCCTTAAATTTGCCTTTTTCGTATCTACTTTTTATTACTATTCCATTGCCGTTTTTCTGCCAGTATTCAATAAATTCTAGTGTTTCATCCATTTTTTTGGTTGGCGAAAAAATAGTTAGTTTACAATCTGGGCAAAAGCAATGCATTCTTTCAGGGTTCTTCGTTTTCTGTACGTAAAAATTTTTTTCCGTATCCAAACAACATGGACACTTATAATAAAGCTTTTTCTGCTTGTTATTTAACAACTTTTTCATTTTCTCATCCTAATATATTATATACTAATTTATTTTTTTATTATACATTACGTATTTTACTATTTTTATGATATTTGTCATTAAAATATTTTAATGTGAGAATTGGAATGATGAAAATGCAAATAGTTAAAATGCCTCGCGGAAGTAAGGCAGTTACTGACTTTACATTGCCAACTATATGGAAATTGGCATTTATGGCTAGCTACATGCCTGATATAGTTCGCCTATCTAGAAAAATAATTTTAGGCGCTAACTCAAGTATTTATAGGTCAGAAGAAAAAGCGAATGCCCTTTTTAACTATGTGAAAAACAACTTTGACTTCTTTCCTGACCCTAGCACCGTAGAGTACATAAAAAGACCAGATCACTTTTTACGCGATGGATTTGGAGACTGTGACGACTTTCTTGCAATTCTTGCATCACTAAACATGGCTTGTGGTAACAAATGCAGACTGGTTGCAATTGCAATGAACGATGAACGTCGTTTAAATCACGTTTACTTAGAAGTATGGACTGGTAAATTCTGGAAAGCATATGATGCCTCATTGAGACTCGCAACACCTGGATGGCATTATAATCATCTTAAAAAAGTCGTATTTTCACCTAAGAATTATGACCCATTTGTCGGTGGTTTCTTTGATAGCATTTTTGATGAGATTAAGCGCTTTGCAAGAAACTTAGAGAAACAAGTTATACGGAAAACGTTTAGAGAGCTTAAGCGATTTGGTCGTAAAGCAGTACCATCAAAAATATATGAAGAGCTTAAGCGTTTTGAATCAAGTGTTAGAAATGAAATAAAACGCGTAGCGCGAAATATACGCGATGAAATAGAAAGACTAAATGAGCGAATTAAGAAAGAGTTTGCAAGGTGGGAAAGAGAACTTGGTATGTTTGGCAAATTCCTTGTAGTTGGCATAAAGGGACTTGCTCTAAGTAGCCCACTAACATTTGCGCTAAGTGTTGGAAGTTTAGACGCTTTCAAAATGAGCACTGATGAATTTTTAATACTCGCAAAGTTAGGTTTAACAATTGCAAGTATTGTTCTTTCTATTGTTTCGGCTGGTGCGACTTCTGCTCTTGTGGCCGGCTCCATTATGGAACTTGCTAATGCAGCAGTTAGTGTTGTTCAGGTTACGCGCGCAATTGATGAAAGAAAAGAAATAATTAAAGATCTAAAGCGGCTAAAAGCGGTTGCTGATGTTGAAATACGCGCAAAACGTGAAACGATTAAGCAATTAGAAAGCCAAATAATTTTAGCTGAGCGTATTAAACAAAAAAAGATCGACTATCAAAAGCGGATAGAACTTATGAAGCTTAATCACCAAAAGAAAATCCAATCGATTATAGGTGCTCCATGATAGTTTACGAGCTCGATCTAGATATCACTTTTGATGTTACTAATTTTTATAACCATTATTATAAAATTCGTTATGGCATGTTTCGACATCCAAACGCAGAAAAAGAAGCAAAACTACGCAGTAAGTTAAGAAAAATATTTGCGGATATAAAACAAAAGTTTTCTACGATCAGCTATATAAAAAAACAGTTTGATGAAATTGATAATAAACTGTTGCTGTTTGATGATAGTTTATTTTTTGAAATTAGCAAAAAAGTAAATGACCTACACACTTTATGGAAAAGCGAATCAATAGAACAAATTTTTTACGACTCTAGAAAAGAACTTTTAGAAGAGATAGAAGTACTCGAAGAAAAAATACCATTTGAAAAAATACTAGAACAACGTAAAGAAATAGGTATTCGCGTTCAAACTGAGTGTTTGCAAGGTCAAAGAATAAAAATAATGAACATCGATGTTTGTTTGCCCGTTTTTGAGCATTACCGTGAGGTGTATTATCAATTTCGCCCAGGCAAAGAGTACGAAAAAGAGTATCAACGCGAAAAAAAAGTTCGTTTAGAGTTTTCACAGCACCTATTAGATATCGTTGAGATATTAAAAAGCGTCAAACACCAAGAAGATGAGGTTTTTAGTGGTATTTCTGAAGATGTGCAAAAATATTACGATAAGTGGTTGAATCACTTTAATGCAAGAATGCGCGATCATCGATATGCAAGGCAAGAGTATCTTGAGGCAATGAAAGTAATAATAAAAGTTCTGAAAAAAGAACTAGAAAAGTACAAAGGATACCTAGCCGATGCAGAAGAAGAAAAAAAAGAAATACTAAAAAGTGTTGAGTCAGAAAAACAACAAGAATTTCAAGCACAAGTAGAAATTGAAAAGCGCAATAGAGATTTTGAAGAAGAAGCGCAAAATAGAGAACAAGTTTATAAAACTGATTTAAATTCTCAACTCTTAGTTATAGATCAACAGCTTGATAAACAATTTAATGATGCGGTTGTAATTTTAGATGAACAACACAAAAGAGAGATAGAAGAAATGGTTTTGTTATATCCTCAGAAACAGCAAAAGCAATCTTTACTGCCTAAAAAAATAAATAATGATCCTCAAAATCAATATTTCGCGACAACAAGAGTAAACAATGGTTCTCAAAAGCAATTTTTGCTGCCAAAAAAAATAAATATAAACTTACAAGAACCTATTCAAAATCAAAAACAAATAGTAATCGAATCAAAAAAACGTTCAGAAAGCAGAGATCTAAACTTTATTGAGATAGTATTAAGATACTTAGGAGATTAACCAATGAGCCTAGGTTTTTTAGATTTTGCAGCAGGAGCAAGTGCTCTTTTTTCGTCAGGAGCAAGTGCTTTTAGCACAATATACGGAACGATTGAAGGTACAGCACTTGCAGAAAAACAACAAAAACTACAAGGCGAAATACTAAATAAAAAAGCAGGTCTTGAGAATCAAATTCTCAACGTACAGAAAAATATATTTTTAGATCAACAAGATAATGCGAAAAAATCAAATCAAATAGACCTCCAAATAAAACAAGCGCGCGCCGATCTTGAAATACAAAAGATTAAAAATGAGTTTACAAGCATTAGTAGTAACAATAGTTCTATTGGCGTAAAAAGTACAAACAACATAAATAATAACATTAACACAAGTAATAATAGTTATTTACTAATTGGGGGTATTATTTTGATCGTATCAACAACATTATTGTTAAGGAAAAAGCTATGACAATAGCCGCTGATCCATTCGCGCATCTCCTTTCACCACCAGAGGATTTTTCCCTTGGTTTCAATTTACAAGAACAGGCACAACAGCCACAAGAATCTTCATGGACTGGAAAAGATTATGCTGCTTTGTTTCAAGGGATAGGACACCTAGCAGAGTCAGGTGGAAACACCTTTCAAAAAATATTTTTGGCAACGAAAGCAAATGATGTCAAAGCAACGATAACACAGAACACCAACAACGAAGTGATTAATAAGCTTATTAACGAAAACAGAAGCTTACAAGCAACGATTAATCAAACGGGTGCTGTTCCACAAGTTTACGCGCCACAAACGCAAATTCCACAGCAGCAACAGCAAAACAATATAAAACCAAGCCATGTAGTTTTTGGCGTGCTTGGAGCTGTAGTTATTGTTGTGGGTGGTGCTCTTATGGTGTCAAGATGACACCGCATAAGATGTGGCCACTTGTAAAAAAAAAATTCAAATTAAGCGATAAACACAAAAAAGAATTCTTTGATTCTTGCCGTCAATATAAAAATCAGCATGGAGTGTGGCCAGAAAAAGCCGAGCTACAAAAAGTACCAGGGCTAGATAAGAAAATAAACTTTCTTGTTTGTATTGGTAAATCAAAAGCCATTTTCTATAACTCAATAAACAAAAAGAGTAGAAAAGGCGATTTTAATTACGTACACCCGACGAAAGAACAGTATTTACTTACAGATTCGAAAGGCGAGGTGTTGATATATCGAGGCAAGACAAAAATGAAAAACGATGGTTGGCTTCATCACTAAAGGAGAAAAAATGAGTTATGCAGTAGTTTTAAACCCACCACGCAAAAAAAGTCCTGCGCAAGTGGCATTTAAAAATAAAATGCGCGAGCTTGGACGTTTATATAAACAGTCTAAATCTGGAAATGTTCCCCGCTGGCAGCAATTTGTAAAACAAGCAATTTCAGGCGCAAAATTCAATTCACCTGTTTCTTCACTATTGAGTGGTGGTATATCGGGCGCTTCAACCTATGCAACTTTACATTTTTTAGATAATAAAACAAGAGTAAAGGCTTTTAAAGAATATCTTGCTGGCGATAACTATGTCGGAAAGCCTAAAGAAGCTATTGAAGGTTACTATGGCAAACAAATCACTAAGAATTTAATCAATGGTTCAGTTTTAACTATAGCAAATTGGAGTATTGCAAAGGTATCTCAAAAAACGCGCGCTGGTAAATATGTTAGTCCTACAGGTGTGGCAGTTGGTAGTGCTATTGCTACAGGGCTTAAGATTTACGAAAAATGGAGTGATCTAAAAAAATGTATAGATTACCCTGTGATGGCAGTTATTGAAAAAGAAGCAAAAAAATATGCAGTAAATAACCCTGAATATTTTGGAGTTGAATACAAAAGCGCAATTGAAACAGTACTTGTATCAAGCGATCAATATGCAAATGGAAGCAAATATATAAATCAACAAGAAGAAGCAACAGGTGATCCAGATTTAAATGCAAATTCGGGTTCAGATTCGGATTTAACAAATGGAATACAGTACGAAGAATACCAGCAAGTAGCTGGACCAATTTACTACGGATAAAAAGTAAAAACAAAAGTAAAAACAAAAATAAAAGTTGAATGTTAAAGGATTGAATATGAATAGAAGACAACAACCGAAATACATTGGTGATGCACGTTATTTTGAAGATGTAAACCAAGGAATGATTATGAAAGAGCGCATTCGTGAGCCACTTTACAGTAAAAAATCTTTTGCTGTAGATGCTGCGCAAACTGTGAACTTTTTTCGCGATCATACAAGCAATTCATCATTGTATACAAATTTAGTTTCAAATGGAGCAATGCCAAGTAATCAAAAATTCGAGCTAGAAGGTTTTTGCTTTCGCTTAAAATATGGAATGGCTAAAACAGATATATTGAAGTTTTACAATAGTGCTGTTCTTACATTTCGCACTCACGACAAAACTTACCTGAAAACACCTATGATGAAGATACCAAGTGGTTGTGGTTTAACCGGCCTTGCGGCTCTTGATGGTGCTTCTAGTACAACTGAATTTGTTGAGCTAACAAACGGAATACCTTCACCTATGGTATATTTTCCAATATGGCGCAAAGGTGAAAATGGTAAACCTACACCTATTTTATTAGCTCCACAACAAACTTTTGAGTTAGAAATTCAAACTTTCGCAAGTGCTGCTTTTAGTGCCGTTTTTGATGGTACAGCTTTTTTGGTTGGACAAAGAAGCCGCGAATCGTCTTAAGAAAAACTTTTATTTGAGAGGTCGTTTTTTATGCGACCTCTAATAAGGAAAACTTATGGATATGAGTAGATTGTTATTACCTTTGCCACTTGAAAAACTAGGTAAAAATAGACCACCTTTTTTAAAAAAAGGTGAGAAAATATTACCAAATAACATTCGTCAACAAGTTTCAATATACCAAATGGTAATTGATCCGCAAAACGCTGATAGTGTTTTGACGGTAAGTGGAAATTCTAATGCATCAGCCAATATGTCAAATAATCGCTCAGGTATTATTGATATAAGAAAGTTCATGGAAAGTAGTACAAGCAAAGACTACAAAATAAAAATACTCAACAATAACACTGATCAAATGATAACTTCGGGCGGAATTCACGCACGCGCCATTCTTGGTACAGGTAAAAGACCTTTCAGCGTTTGGCCACTATTCATTGATAAGAGTAACAGTATAACTATTATTGTTGATGATCTTAGTGGTTCATCTAATAGTATTAGGCCATGTTTTGAATGCTTTAAGTACTATTTTAATGTTTTCGAACATATGGCACCAAGTTATAGAGAATTACTTAAAAAAAGTTCTTTTTTTATATATACAACAGATGATGACGTTCTACTTGCATCTTCTGCTTCTGATGTAAAAAAAGCTTTTATAACTATTAATAGTAATCATGATTTTGAATTAAAAAGAATCACATTTCACAGCGATGGTGATTTTTTAGTTCGCATTGCTTCTGATGATGGTCGAAAAGACATGACAAATGGTTGGGTTCATTCTTCGTGTTTTGGTGGAGATGGTGAATATTTCGAAGATTTCGAGCAAAGTATTTTACTTGAAAGAACAACTAAAATTCAAATAGAAATGAAAAATCTAAGCGGCGCAGCGAATAACGTATATTTTGCGCTCAGCGGTATTGCATACTTTATGGAATTGTAAGAAATGGATAAGACCAAAAGAACTCATAAATCACCACATGCAATTACTATATGGCAAGCAACAGAAAGACCACCGGCAAATGCTGAAATATATCGTATGTCGCCACAGATCCGTGAAATACCTAAAAATTCAACTGCAATAATTGCGATAGCTGGTGGTAAAAAAGATTACAAATTTGTACTCAAAAAACTACTAGTACAAGTTTATGATCAATACGCCGCTCAAGACTTAAGAACCGGTGTTTTTGTTGGCTCCACAACGCAAGTTTTTTCTGGAAAATGGGATGCAACAGCAGCTTTAGTAACCGATACACCTTTTCGATATCCTTGGTGGATTGAAGAAACAAAAACAACGTCTAGTTCCGGTAGACCTCATAGTTTATTATCAAAATCAGGTGGTAAAGGATTTCATGACAATGGTTCACCTCTTTTTGAGGATGTGTATATATCAGTAGATGAGAATAAAAGCGTTTATGTGAAAATCGAAAATCAAAGTGAATTTCACGATCACGCTATTGAAGTTTCTTATCAGGGGTGGCTGTTTTCTCCCAGATATTTGGAGGTGTTCCAGTGATCACAAGTAAATTTACCGAAACAAAAACAGGATTTCAATTTTTTAGTACTATCGATGATAGTGAGACGGAAGTAAAGCAATTTACATTCTTAGGTAATTTTATTTTACAAGGTATTGTAAAAACTGACAAAGAAGTCACTTTACGAATAGAAGAAGGCATAAATCCACAATCTGAAATATACATAAAAACAACTGATATACTCATAAATGAAGATAGTGTAAAAAATATAGATCATGTTTTATTTGGATCGTATGCAAAAATAACTATTATCAATAATTCTGGATCACAAGCAACGATAGCTGCAAGTTTACACTACCGAAACACTGATTTGCTACATACTAAAAAGCATGACCTAGAAAAAATAGATACACACACAACCTTGATAACAAATAGTAGTAGTTATACTTCTTCTTGGTTTGACGTTTCGGAATATCAAGATTTATCAGGAATGGTAAAAACTGATCAAAACGGAACGTTTAAAATTGAATATAGCGATGATAAAAGCACTGTTTTGGCTTCGGATAGCTCAAGTTATACTGCAAGTGCCACACCTGGATTTACGGCTGAAAAAATTGGGCGATACGCGCGTTTTGTATTCACTAATAATTCTGGATCAGATCAAACGGAGTTTAATTATGTACTCTACGGTAGAACATAAATATCTTTGTAGTATTTGCCAACATATAACCAGCGAAAAAGTACATTACTGTACTAAATGCAATGTACCTTTTTCTCTTGTCAAAATTCCGGCATCGATGCAGGTCACAAGCAAAGCAAAAACAGCCAAAGAGATACTAAAAAATAAAGCTGTTGGTAAACCTTTGAGTGGATTTGAATTTATTGGTAACTTGCCTAAAAAATTCAGTATGGTGATACATGGTGAGCCAGGAGCTGGTAAAAGTTATTTTGCTTTTAAAATCGCTGATGCAATCGCAAATATTTCAAAGCGCAAGACTTATTATGTAACTTCTGAAGAAGAATTAACAAACCTCGACTTTCAAAATAAACTTGAATACTGCGAAACAAGCGAAAAACTTAATTTTGAAAGTGTAAGAAACAAAAAGCAATTCCTTAAATTTGTTGAGAATTCAAGTGCAAATATCATTGTAGATTCTCTTAGTGATCTAGGAATAACACTTAATGAATTAAAGTCATTTCGCGAGAGAGTTGGAACACTTATATATATTTTGCATGTTACGAAAAAAGGTGATTACAAAGGATCGACAGATTTGGTTCATTATCCACAAGTTCAAATAATAGTTAGCGATGGTATTGCTAGAACAAAAAAGAATCGTTTCGGAAAAGGCAAAAAAGAATATCCAATATTTACAAAAAAAGAAGAATAAAAATGGATTTTATCGAGAGCTTGAAAGACTCAGCAGTAACTAAGGTTTCTTTTACTGGTTCAGGTTTTGCAGCTTCATATCTTGCTCACAGTAAAGCGAAAGACACTCTAAATAATTTAGAAAAAAATTCGTGGATTGGCTATGTTATGCCAAGTGGAGCAAAAAAATGGTTCGCAATTGGCGCGGCTATTATTTCTACTGGAACGGCTTCAATCGCTGCCTCTTTTCTTTCGCCAGAAAATAAAAAATATGTATGGATTGGTGGTGTACTTTCACTCATTTTAATTCTAAGCCAAGAAGCAGTAGGTATAAGTAAGGGTAGTGGCAGTTCTGATGAAGGTGTTGACAAAGGTAGTGGTGATGGAAATTCAATATTGCCAACAGAAAAAGAAATTATCAACACAATCAATTTACCAAAATCAAAAACAATACAAGATCTCAAAAAAGTTGGATTCATAGACGCTGTTATCGAAAATAACAACACTCTAAAAGTAACAGTAGGTGACGACATAATTTATTCGCCAATAGGATCAGTATATATTACTGATTCATCGACGATGGAAATATTTCTTGAAGAGGTAAAATTTGTTATCTCAAACTTTCAAGAAGTTAAAACAGTAGAAATTTTTAGAAATTTTGGAAATCAACAAATTATTAGTTCGCGAATCGACCAAATAGTAAATCACGCCGAAGAAAACAACAAAATAATAATTCTCCGCGAAAAACCATTTACAACGTGGGGAAGTATTCATTCTTAAAGGAGAAATCATGATAGGAAAGTTAAAAGAAGACTTTAAAAATACTTCTTATAGAATTTATGTAATATTTTTACTTTGTATTGTCTTATCTGTACTAATAACAGCATGTGCTTCAAGTGTTGGGCCGTCAAAAAGATTTGTTGAAACAAGCCACGAAATTTCAAAAGAGTTATTTCCTGTTGTAATTAATTTAATCGAAAAATCAAATTCTGAAGTTCTGCAGGATTCAATTAGGGAAGAAGACCGAGAAGCGATGAAAAATGCATCTCAAAATGGAATTGAAATTTACAAGATGGGATTAATACGAAAGTTCAAAAACTGGCGTTTTGATATAGAAAAGCAATACGAAATTTTACGAGGACATCAAAAAAAAGTTGAAAAGGAATAGACTATGCCAGAAACAAAAGAAACACACCAAAGCATATACGAAGATCTTAAGAAATCTTTTGTAAATGAAGAAGGTGAAAAAGTTTGGAGTGAAATTCAAGGAATTGCTACAGACACGCTAAAAGATTTAGCAAAAGCTAAATTCTATTCTTTGATGGGCACAGAAGCTGACAAAATACTTGCACGATCCGCCTCAGCAATGATAACCGACTCCCTAAAACAACTTACACAAGCATCTGCAGATAAAACTGTAAATTATGCTTTAGAACGCTTAGAAAGCTTTGTATCAAAATTCGTTTTCCGGGAATTGTTAAAACTTCTTGTATAACAATACCTGACACAGTCAATGGCTACAGGTCTGTAGCCATTATTTTTTTTAGCTATCGATAACTTTATGCTTCTCTATTTTATTTTTGAGTTTGTTATTTTCTGCTTTTAGACCAGAAATTTTCGCTTTAGAATCATTCAGATTAGAAATCTGTTCTTATTTTGAAGTATTGAAAGCCGCAAGTGATTAATAAATAATCACTTGCGGCTTTTTTGCGTTGTTCAATTATATTGTTGGTTCCCTTGTGGGGCCAGTATTTTTATTACTTGGAAATTTTTTGATGCCGGAAATAGCTTCATGTGAGTATAACTTAATGTAAAGATATACAACTACGTTCTGCATCTGGAGGTAATAGTATTGTGAGCCCACAAAAAGTAGCGGAGTTGGCAGAAAAGTGTATAAACAATAATTTAACAAGAAGCCAAAATGATTTTTTTTTAAACAAAGTAGGTATCAATCCATTGAAAATTGAAAATAGCGAAAATGAAGTTTCCTATTTGATAAACGTTATTAAGTATCTTTCTTCTCATGGTCTTTTTGAAAAATGGTTAGCAATACTTGCAAGAGATGGTTTTATCTTCGCAAAAGATGAGCTTAGTAAAGTTGCCTCGCCCAACTTTGTAATTGAAAAATACGAACAAATAAAAAGTTTAGAAACGAAAATGCATTACTATTTTTCGGCAGGATTAATTGTTTTTGTTACTTCTATAGTCGGATTTACCTTATTTTTTTCTAAAATAGAAAGTAGTAAGCAAAAACAACTTGATAAAATAAAATTTCTCCAAGGTTATAACAACAAATTGGGGAAAGAAAATAAACGACTTCTGACTACAGTGGAATTTTTTCAAAAAAGAAATAACAAGTTAATTGAAGATAATGTAGAAAATCTAGCAAAAATAAAGAAAGAAGTTGATTTTGTAGCCATTTCTGCTGCACCGGAAAAAAAAGGAATAGCGTTATTTTCTATACAAGGATACTTCGATAGACATGTTTATTTTTTAGCTGGTGACTTGGTAGAATACGACTATCACGGTAGTGAGGATGTAGAAGTCATTTTAGATATTGGCGACCATACTTACAAATTAAAGAGAAAATATGGTAAATTTTTGGTAAAAGGGAAAAATGACGTAGTAATGAAAGGTCTTGTCTATGCCTCCAAGCAAGTTACTTTGAAACTAAATATTTGGTCACTTTTTCCTAGAAATAAAAAAGGAGTACCAAAGCTTCCAGAAATTCCTAAACCGAGAATGAAAAAGTAAATCTACTACTACAAAAGATACAAAAAGATATATGCCTCTTTCACGAATTTAGCTGCAACGATTGAAAAATAAAGCTTTTATTCAAAATTTGAGTATTGGAAAATTCGAGAGCTATTTATAGAAAGATACCTCAAGTAGACAAACAGACACTTATGTATCTTTCTATCGACAAAAATTGTTTAAGCGATTTGATATGAAAAAACGACCGTTTTTCTAAACTGAAAGCAACCGCTGCAAAAGTAGCTTGAGGTACCATATTAACTAATTCTTATAAGAAAACCCCTCTACTATTGCTGGAAATACCAATTCTCAGATATAACAAGGTCGTTATTAAATTACTCGTCAAGTATTTACCTACTTATTTTCCAGAACTTAATTTGATAGAAATCCTTTGGCGTTTTATAACATATTATTGGTTACCTTTTAATGCCTATCTCTCATTTTCACACTTGGTAGATGCTGTTGAAGATATTCTAAAAAAAGCCGGAACACACTATAAAATTTCTTTTACATAGTCAATTTGAAATGTTCGAAAATATATGATCAGGCACTTACTAGGATAAAAGCAGTAACAAATTATAAATGATGTAGAATAGATACTCTCTCTTATAGTATTTTCTTTGCTTTCAACCTAAAAGTTGATAATTGGTACAATTACCAAGGGTTGTAGAAGAGTTGTTAAGTTACTTTTGCGGCGTTTGCTGAAAAGCTGAGTCAAAAAGTACCGTTTAGAGCCTTTAAATCTAATGTGAACAGACTCTGACTTATTTTTTTCTCAACGGAAATTTATTATGTTCCTATTCTTTCTAATACAATAATAGAAAATACAGGATTTCCAATATATTCACATCCTAGTTTCTCTAGGCTATTTTGGTTATGTTTTTCTAATTCTAAATGATTTTTAAAAGATTCTCTGTATACTTTCTTTATTTTTAAATTTGTCTCTTGTGCGACTTTAACATATTCATTGTAAGAATGAGAAAAATTTGGTATTAGCAAACCAGGTATTTTTCTCCAGATTTTTTCTCCGTTAACTGGAGAATTCGAACTGTTAGGAATAATTACTTTGTTATTTCTTACGATAAAAGTTGAACGCATAATATTTGAAAAATAACTTTTTTTAGACAGTACATCTTCCAAATCTTGGATTTTCGTAGATTCAATATCTTTACATACCAATTTTTTTAGTGTGTCGCTGTCGTGGTTTCTATCTGTAAAAAATAGATCCAGAGAGTCAGGTAATGTAACAATTGCAATACCACGATCTTTTAAAACCCGACTTATTTCGTTAAAATGTTTTCGGAAAGTAGTGCTAGGTAAATTGCACCCAACGTTTAAACTTAGAATTAAATCAAAATATTTTTCTCGGAAAGGTAGTTTTTCAGTATCACCAACTATGAAATTCAAATTTTGTAAGTTTAAATATTTACCTTTAGCTATATCAATCATTTTTTTCTGGATGTCGAGACCAACAACTACATTGTCTAGATTTGCCATATACGCAGACCAAATGCCAACTCCGCAACCGACATCTAGAATTGTAGATTTCTTATATTTGTTGAGTAATGAAGTCAAGTATTTATCTAGAAAAATTTTACCATCAGGCCCATGTTTAGATTTGCTATATTTTTTAACCCCATTATCTCCATAGTTAGTCCCAGTTTTATGGTGCTTTTTTCTCATATAAAAATATCCTTGTTGTGTTTTTCTTCTCTCCGTGATTTTAACATTGCATTAACGATGACATCGTGAACAATAAGGTAACTATCTTTTTCTTCTTGTTGAATCTTCTCTGATTTTTTTATTAAGTTTTTTATTTTTTCATACTGTAGCATTGCATCTTCAAATTTTAGAATTTCCCTAAATTTTATCATTTCGTCAGGAAAGAATTTGAAAACTATAGAAAATGCTTTATTTGGTTTCATGAGAGAAATATTTAGTAAACATTCTGGAGAAGAAAATGTTGCAGGATTCAATATATTAATAAAATCGTTAGCAGGATACAATGTCCGTTTTTCATATGTAGTAATTTCCTCTGCAAAATTCTTCTTAAATAGTTCCCACCAAAATTTGGCTTTATTAATTAATTCTCTTTTTTTAATTTTTAAACAGCGACATGTTTCCTCTATTTGATCGTTTCTTCTGCTCCAAAGATATACCCAAAATGCCACTTGGTATTCATGCTGTTGAGAAAAATTTTGTTGAATTTCATACCACATTGAATTTATTTTAACCATTTCATCGCCGAAATCGAGATAGTCAGTATCGAAGTTGTGAAGATAACATCCAAGTTGATCGAAGTCACTGAATGTAAGAACTTTCCCTTTATGACGAGGAAACTCGACGAAGAAATATCTCCCTTTTTTTAAACGTGCAAATCCTTTCTCTTTCAAACTGTGTAAAGATTGTGTAATCTGTGAAGGAGATATCACATTAAAACTATCGTTTGTTAACTGTAATTTAGTTATTTCTGATCTAGTTACGCCACTTTTGTTTTCGCTTAAGGCAAGCAACAATTTTTTTTCATTGGCACCTACTTTAAATCTTTTTCTTATACATTTCTTTTTTTTCATGTAAACCTCCAGACTAGTACTCTTCGAAAAATATTCCGTAGAATATTCTATAAGATATCCTTACGCCTAAAAAAAATCTGGTAGGCTAATTAAAGCAAGGTTCTTATGAAGAATTTTTATTTTTTTTGAATAAGATCCTTGATCCAGCGAATATAATGAACACAAAAAGATTCAAGAGTGCATAAATCAATGATGCTTATTTCCAAGTGATCCAAAAATCTTCAATTGACTTCTGGATCACTTATTTTCTATACATATAGATGACTTAATATTAAGTCATAGCACAACGTAGTTCAATGCAAAGCACTAGAAATAAATATTTTCAATTATATTCTGACAAAGATTTTAGTTTCTTTAGTTTTACTATTCGTCTTTCTTATGTTGGTCTTTTTTGATAATTCAATTTCGTAGATTTCTCCGTCTTCAGCAAAAAAATACCATTTAGTTTTTAATCCACAGTGTAATTGAGAACAAGTCCCACTCTTTACGAAGAGTACATCTTGATATGTCCTATCGCACAGTACACCAAGTAATGGTACGCATGGTTTTTTTACTTTAATTTCTTTGTGTTTGAAGTATGAGCGTACAACATAAAGTAAAATTGCAAACGCTGTATCAAGAAGTTGTTGCAGTGTCATGTTTTACTCCTTACCCAAGATGATTTTTTAAGAGATATTGCATTCATTAGGATTTTTTCTTCTGAACCTACTTATTGACTTTACACCTAAATTACAACTTAAGATTTCTTGTTAGGAGTTCATGAAAAGCATAGCACTGGATTGATTTAGTGTCAGTCGATTAAATGTAGTAAAGAACGGCTGTCGTTAATTAGGCTTAGAGGCGTTGGGCGCACAACCCTTTTAAGCCATTTGGACAATAAACCGAGACGAAACGATACAAACTCTACGTTTACAAAAACCCTCGTTTAATTAAACTACCTCAAAAACAAAACAATTCTTGAAAACTCTTGCCCATAAAGTACAATAAACTGGTTCATAAAAACAAAGTTCAAAATATTTTTTTTTCTTAGCTAAAATGAATTTTCCAAGTAGGAGTGAGAAAATTGAAAATTGGATATGCAAGGGTAAGCACGAAAGACCAAAGTTTTCGGTTACAAGTTGACGCACTGAAAAAAATTGGTTGTGAAAGAATATATAAAGAAGTTGTTAGCGGTGCAAAAGCAGAACGGAAAGTACTTCAAGAAATGCTTGATAATCTTCGTAAAGGAGATACTTTGGTTATTTGGAAGCTTGACAGACTAGGGAGATCTTTGAAGCATCTTGTTGAGTTGGTAGAGTTGCTCACTAAAAACGATGTAGGGCTAAAGAGTCTTAACGATCCAGTAGATACTACAACAGCTCAAGGCAGATTAATTTTTAATATATTTGCATCTTTGGCTGAATTTGAAAGAGAGCTTATTCGAGAAAGAACAATTGCAGGGTTAGAGTCAGCTCGCGCGAGAGGTCGAAAAGGTGGCCGACCAAAAGGACTCTCTAAAGAAGCAGAAGCGACTGCTTGTGCAGCACAGGCATTGTATGAAGAGAAAACACTTAGTATTAGCAAAATTACAGAGAAACTAAACATTTCCAGAGCTACACTCTACAAATATTTGAAATATCGAGGAGTAAAGGTTGGTAGTACTGCATCATAAATGTATCAAATCAATTGTTTAATAAAATGAGCGTTTTTATATACAATTTTGGAAGTTGCTACAATAAACACAAAAGCATGATGATTGGACTTGGAGACAGGATAAAACTTGCAGGAATACTCTATGCGGCTCTCAATATACAGCAAAAGGAGAAATTAAAATAGTACAAAGACCAACCAACAGACAAGATAGATTACAAAGCCTGAAAATCTCTTGAATAACCTAGAAATTTAAACCTGTTGGAAAAAATATTAGCTCTATACTAGAGCTAAATTTTGTATAATTAATAAGAAAAAATAAGCAAAAGAATGGAGCGAATAATGAATGATTTCAAGTGGCGGCATTTTCAAGGTGAAATAATATTATGGGCAGTGCATTGGTAATTTAAGATCAATAGGTTCTGGCTATCTCAGATGCATGTAAACCTGTATTCAAACCAATCTTAATCGTTATCCTTAATGGTAGATTTTAATTTTACTTTTTTTCTTCTATCCGCTCCTTTGAGTAGCTCTTTTGCTTCTTTCTTTGCGATATAACTTTCAGCAGACGATTCTATTTTATTGTAAATAGCACGGCTGCGAAGCGTTGCTGTTTTGCCCTAAATGCTTAATTTCGCTCAAATTTCTATGATAAGAACTTTGGTTTTTTAGTTGGATTAGTCACGTTTTTTACGTGATCTTTGCTTGATTTTTACTTGAAATGTCATCTTTTATACATTATAATTCTTTAGTCAACGAATTCGTTTAGTAAGGATAAGTATGAAAAAGAAAAATTTAACTTTGACATTAGATGAAAAATCGAATCAAAGACTTGAAGAGCTAAAAGAAGTTCTTGAGCGTGATAGTCTTGCTGGCACGATAAAAGCTTGTTTAACTTTGGTGCACAATCTTAAAAAATACACTTACAATGGTACACTTACTATTATTGATGAAAATGGTAATAAACAACCTGTAACTTTTTTTTTGAATATGTAGGAGAAAACTATGAAACCTGAAGTTGAAATTAGAAAGCTCGAAAGAGAAAATAGAAAGCTCGAAAGAGAAATTAAAATAACTTGTACTTTGCTTGTAATCTCAACTATAGTTTTTTTTATATTCCTTGAAGGAGTTTGGTTTTTTTTCCATTCACCCATTGTACTCTTTAGTTTTGGAATACTACTTCGACAATTACTAAAATGCTTTTTGTCGCTAATTAAAACCCTTGTGAAAAAAATATTTAGAAACATTAGGCAAGAGATTGCAAGTGAAAGAACAGGCATATTACAAAAGTTCTATCTATGCAAACTAAAACTGAAAAGCGAGTATAACTCAATAACACAATCCTATGTCTTATCGTTTTACCGCAGGAGGCTATGTTCCCTAAACGTCAAATAGCATATTTATCAAATGCTTAAAAGCACGTTTATTTAGCATAAAAGGGGGCGGAGACATGCTAAAAATTTTAAACCGTTTACAACATGTACAGCTCATTGTACCCTGTCTCCCTGTGTTGTTAGTTGTGGAGAAAAAAATGACTAACATCTATAAAATAAAATCTGCGGACCATCAAACGAAAGAAAATATTGGAAATGAAATAGTAAAGCTAGAAGAAAGAATGGATCAAATAGATAAAAAATTTGGGCCAGGATTGTTAATTCGCTTAAAAGAAGTCGAAAAAGAATTCGGAGAATTCAAACGAAAAAAGACTTTCTATGAGCTGTTCAAACAGAAATTTAAAGATACTCTCGTGGACAAAATTGTAAAAATGATAGTCGCTGGTATCTCTGCTCTATTTGGATTTCTTATAGCTTGGTTAACGAATAAATCATAGCCTAGCACTTGTTGCCCCGTAAGGGGCTTTTTTATTGTTTTTTAGAGAATCGCTAACCTGGTTTAAACTAATTGTATAAGAGTAGTTACACTGTTATTTTAGCTCGAATTAAATTATGAATTAGAGAAACATGTTTCTCTAATCTCTTGATATCGTAATCAAGCTATCTCCTAAGACACCATAACTGTAGTTCAGAAAAACGGTCAATTTTCTTTTGTATCAAATCGCTTAAATAATTTTTATCGATAGACCATTGAAAGATACAGAAGTCCCTGTTTGGGTACTTGAGGTATCTTTCTATAAATAACTCTCAAATTCCCAATATTCAAATTTTGAATAAAAGCTTTATTTTTGAATCGTTATAACTGAATTCGCGAAAGATACACAATAGGGAAAAGTATCTTTCAGTTGAGAACTATACAAAATTTAATTTTTTCTTCAGTAATACTTTAGCTGCGCAGCGGGTAAATTGATACAGCCTACTAACTTCTTTTTGGTCGTATTTCCCTAAACTAGCTTTGTGAGCAATTTCACTGCGGAGCTTGTACATATTCCGTACTGCATCACAAAGATTGTTTTTGTATGGGTGATCAATCGGCAACGATGTAGATATACAGGTTTTGTTCGTATCAATGATACTATCAAGGCTTTCTTTAATTGATTGTTTTTTTAGTACCCCTACTCTTGATATGATAGACTCGCGGATCTTGATGTCTTCTTCATTCAAACACTCTATATTCTTTATCGCCTTGATAGCTTTCTTTACCATTTCCTTATGCTTTTCACTTTTTTCCTTACATTCTGCAAGTATTTCTAAGCATGTTACCAAACTAAGGATTCTCAAAAGTATATTACCAGTTGAAATAGCATTAATATATGCTTGTAGCGCAAGCTCACCTTGTTGATCATTCGCTGGAGTTTCATCTTTGGAATATTCTATAGCTTTTGGTAAAAGTTCATATTTGATAGGCTTTTGAATACGACCAACGCATCCTCCCCAGTCGACGATTTTTTTTTGCTCAGAAACAATCACTGGAGACGTGATGTCGGCAATTCCATCTGTTTTTATAGAAGCGGTTTCTTTATCACCACTCCATCCTGCATCTATTGCTTCCTGCCAAGAGGCATGAAAACTCATAGATTTTTGACTAGCATTGCTCAGAGAGTCTTCTATCTGTATAGAAGTATCACATTCTATTATTAAGTAGGAAAATGTTCTCTTTACCTGTTGAAACAATTTATCTGCTCTATCATAAGATGTTATACCTGAGAATTTTAGGATACTCATTCCTCTACCTTCAACACTTTCTACACAAGCGTTATTTATTAATTCATTTAAATGCTTTATCAAAATATGAATATCCAAAACAACATCATCATTAACATGAAGAGGAACGTAGAGTGTAAATATCTCGTCTCCGCTTCCTTTCGTTATCGGTTTCATTAAAAACCTTTCATTGTATTTTAGGTCTAGAAGTTAATAAAGTGAAAGAGACACACCCTCGTTATGCATCTTTACATTAAATTATACTCACATGAAGCTATTCTCGGCATCAAAAAATTTCCAAGTAATAAAAATACTGACCCACAATGGAACCAGTGATATAATGGGACAAAACAAAAAAGCCACAAGTAATTATTCGCGAGTTACTTGTGGCTTTCAGTGTTTCAAAATTAGAACAGATTTCTAATCTGTTTCACCATTTTTGTGATTAAGTTTATCTTATTCTAATAGGGCAATTTCTCAATAATATCAATTCCATATTCTGGTGCAAGATGCAAATATTTTTGCATCGTTGACCATTTTTTGTGGCCAACGATATTCATAATTTTTTGAGGCTCCACACCTGCCATCAATAGATTACTAATATAAGTACTTCTACAGTTATGCAGTTTGTAATTTTTATCTTTGCTCAATAATCCAATTTTTTTCACGGCTTTTATCATAGCGCGAAAACGCGATCCAACTCCAGTTCTAACATTTTTCTTGCCTGTATTTGTAGAAAACAAAAAATCATTCTTCTTTTCTATTTCTTTATTGAGTATCTTGATGCACTCATCGTTAAGAGGAATAACCCGTGCATAGTTTGCTTTTGTGTTTTCTGAAGGTATGTATAATTTTCTATTTTCAACATCAACATCTTTTTCTTTAATGTTACAAAGTTCATCGCAACGTATTCCGGTTGCTATCAAAACATAAAAAATACCATCTAAAGTTTTGTAATGGTTGTGATTTTGCATGAATTCGCGAAGCTTGATTATTTCTTTGGGAGTTAAATATTGTGGTTTGTTTGCTTGTGCTACAGGCAAACTTTTAAATGATGCAAATGGATTTTTGGTTACTAATTCTTCTTCCATTGCCCATTTGAACATTCTGTTTATTGTTTTGAGGTCAAAATTTATAGTAGTGTTAGAAACGTCTTTTCTATAATCTGCGTATTTCTTCCAAGTTTTTCGTTCTATATCACTACAAGTAAATATCAATTTTTTCCCGCAGAACTCCAAGAATTTTTTGATAGACTGCTCTTCTCTTATCGCGGATCGCAACTTCTTAAACTCGCGGCAAAACTTTAAATACTGATTTGATAAATTATCTATACTTAGAGAGTCTTCAATATCAATTCCAATTTCTTTTTTTTCTAGATCATATTTTTTCTGACCTTCCCATATTTGAGCTAGTTTTTTTGTTGAAAAAGTCTTTTGGAATTTTTGTCCATTGTGTCGTACTGAGCCACGCCATTTACTACGAAATCTATGCGCCATTTTACTATCCCCTATTGCCTATGAAATTTGTGAAAATTTGTGCGCCATATGTGAGCCACATTATACAATTTATGTCTTTTTTTTCACAGGAAAATGATATTTGATAGTGTAAACAAAACAACAACAAATTGAATTAACTCTTTAAAAAAAAGGGATTAGGGACTTCCTGATTTTATGGAGAAAATTAGGTATGAAAAACATGCTTTGAATTAACCATTCATAAACCCCTTATTCCTTGTAAAACAAGAGTTTAAGGGGTTGTTTTTTTTTATGTGCGCTATATCTATAAAAATGTTATTCTAAATAAATAATAACGTTGATCACACAATTGCCGTAACTTATAAGTAACTTATAAAAAGGATATACGATGGCACAAATCATAAAAGCACCTCAGAAAGTTGAGTGGAGTAATAAAAAATCAGTTTTTCTTGCTGGAAGCATTGATGGTGGTGCAAGTGTTAACTGGCAAATTACCGCAGAAAATGCCCTTAAAGATTTAGACATACTTGTATTCAACCCACGCCGCGACGATTGGGATTCTTCATGGAAACAATCTATTGAAGATCCTCAGTTTAAAGAACAAGTCGAGTGGGAGCTAGACCAACTCGACAGCGCCACACACATCTTAATGTACTTTGCTCCAGATGGCAAATCTCCAATTACTTTGTTAGAGTTAGGTTTACACGCAGTCCGCGACAATATAGTTTTGGTTTGCTCAAAAAATTTCTGGCGACGTGGTAATGTAGAAATAGTTGCTGCGAGATACAACATTCCTCTGTATGAAAATCTAGAGCAAGGACTAGAAGTTCTTCGTGAAAAACTTCTCGCAAATAATGCGAATGTTGATGACGAAACAGAGTAAATAACTATACGAAAGGTAGTTTTATGACAGAAAAAGAACTCGCTTTAGCTGTTAGAAGAGAAACAAAGCCTACTTATAAAGCTGCAACTGAGGATGGTAAGACTGTTAATGACGTGGCGAATAAAGGTTTGAAAAAAGGTCAAGTTGCCATTCGCAAGCGAAATGGAGAATTCCATGGTGTGGCAGTAGAAGTCCTTGAAGATATAAAACCTCTTCTTACCAATATACGTGTAGCAAAAGCAATACTTTTTTTGTCTGACAATGATATTGACAGCGCTTTACTTGTTCTTAATTTAAAACAGGAAGTGCAAAAAGAACAAAATCACTTGGGTATCCTCTACGAAGTACTAAAAATCTGGTTACAAAAAAACGAATTTGTGGTTCCGCAAGAGTATATAAAAAAATCTTGTAGGATAGAGTGTTCTGAGTTAAAAAAATGGGTTTTACGTTCGAGGCATCAACCAATAGATGTGCCTTTAAAAGTCAAGTCTATTGGTAAATCAAAAGCTGGACATAGTGTTGTTCCTGAAGAATGGCTAGAACGTGTCTTTGTAAATGCACAACATTTGCATCGCGAAATGGATACTCTTGATTGGCGCAAAGGCAAAGCACCTGTTACCTTTTGTTGTAGTTATAGCATGAGAGTTCGCGAAGACTACTGTTGGCAAACTCTCAATAATTTTCTATATGACTTTGCACCACAAATAGCTATTGAAATAACATATGTTAACAACAAGTTAAAAACACAAGTTCATGACTTTGTAGAGCAAAAACAATATCAACTATGGTTGCAAAAATCGCGAAGCGCACAGTATTTACCTGCCATTACTCATCACTCTCTAAAAATAATTATTGCTTGTGATATAGAACAAGTTTGTTGCTCTCCTGTTTACGAACGTAGTGAGAATGTTGGTCTTTTAGTTTCTACTTTACAAAAAGCTATTCGCCGCGGTCGCGGAGCAGCAAATTTAGCCGTAGAGGTTGCCAATAAACTCGCATATTCGCCGTCCTATAGCCTACCAGAATATCAATTTGCACGAGTAAGTGGTTCGCGGCAACTGGTATGGCGACTTTTCATCACCATTTTGGAAGATGTTGAACCTTATGAAGAGAGAGATGGTTATCTCGGCCTATTAGATTTAGCTTGTTTATCTGTACTTACACATTTTGACGCGAGCATACAATTAATCCCTGCGATTATTGAAAAAATTACCGATACAGTTCTTCTTGTGCAAAACAAAGATAACAAAGGGCAAAATTGGCCATGGAAAAATGGCAAGGAAAAGAATGTCGATATTGAACAAAAAACCTTTGAATTAAATCGCAATGAAAATAGTATGATTGTTGCCCTCAAAACAATGCCAATGATGGAAGGAGATCGCAAACTTTTACTTAAAAGTATAGACTATTTATCTAAGTGGCCAAGTAAAATGCTTTTAAATAAGCAAGAATTACAAACACAAAGTTGTCCAAAAATTGCATTTGAAACAAAACGAGCTTCCTATGATATGCACTGCTTGCCAGGTCTTGTTTTACAAGTCCAAGCAAATCTTCCTTTTGTGCCGCACCACTTGAAAAATCATACAACAAAGGGGTTAGTAAATTTTATTTGGGATTATTCTTCTTCTAAAAATGTTAGAAATAAAACGATTTCTCCTGTGGACAAAGAACAAATTCAAATTCTTAAGACTCTTCAAGATACTCAGGAGCATCTAATTTGTGCCACAAAATACGAATTTGATTTTGTAAAATCAAAAAGTAAAGAAAGCTCTGGTGAGAAGCCAAATGCGAGAGAAAATCGTATTGCTTTTCAAATGATATTTGGACAAAAAGTTACTCTTCCAACAGTAGGCAAATTTAAGTCCGCAGAAATTGTAGTTGCAGGAAGCGCAAAAAAGCCTTGTAAGGTTAAAAGAAAAAACATATTTCTTAGTGGAAAGCAAAGATTCGAAGCCGAATTACACTATGTTAAACACATGGCAGTTGATCGGCAAATTACAATTCCTGCAGCTCCTCCAGGTTTTAAGTGGATATGGCAAAATAAAAACAAAGTAAATATTCGGGTCGAATTGCAGCACAGCGATAACAAAAATTTTGAAAATGAAATTTTGTTTTTTGTCGAAGGAATCTCATTAAACGCATTTAATGCAGCACCGATTTTAGTTTCTCTCAACAGTGTAAACCATGACCAACTTCCAGATCACTTTGAAAAAATCGTAAAACAGAGTTTATATATTATTGAAAGCAACTCTAAAATTAATCATAAATTGCGCTCTATCCATCGTGCGCGCAAGAAAACACAAAATTTTAATGTCTATGATTGGAAACAATTGGCTCTGAGTTCCCCACTTCCTCCTGTTGTGTGGCGAAATGTCATTGTAAAAATGCATAATAATTTTAACAATGAAGTACTGATTGGACCGATTGATCGCAACGGAAAAAGACTACACGAATCGATCAGTTATCTATATGAAGGAACATTACTGAGAATTTTCAATTTTCTAAGTTTTTTATATCCTGAGTGCATCACTCTTAGAGGAAAATATAAGTTTGTTATCAATAAAAATACCTCAGCCTATCTACACCTAAAAAGCTGCTTAAACACTTTAGCGTTTGCAGAACAACAAACATCAACAACATCAACTATAACTTCTGAAATAACAACAACGTTGTGGGATCACCAGAAAAGTGCGAGTAATGAAATTGCACATGGATTAATAAACGCAGGAAAAAAAGGTTACGGTGATGCATCAAACGTTGGAGCAGGAAAAACTTTAACTGCTTTAGCTGTTTTGAGTAAAATATTACACCACAACATTGAGGAAAACAATTATCGCGGGTTTTTAGTACTACTACCTACCGAAAAATTATATAAAACGTGGAAAGATGAGATTTACAAACATACCAAAAACTTCCACTATATTGCGCAAGATGCAAATGGTAAATTAAGCGCTCAAATTCAAGCAAATTCAATTGTGATCACGACTCTTGGACGAATGCGCAATCACCCACTACAAAATTTATGGCAGTTAGTTGTGATCGATGAATGTCTATCAGTGCAAAATAAGAATGCTTTGCAAACAGAAGAAGCTTGGAGACAAGTTATTTCGTCGCAATACGGTGTTATTATGATGAGCGCAACTTTTTTTCGCTCGCGATTTGATAAACTTTTTTATATGTTAAAAATGTTACGTAGCGGACTTCCAGAACAAAAAGTATACTTAGATACAATACTGAGCGAGTCGATTATTTGTCATATACCAAAAGAATCTAAAAAATGGATAACAGCAACTCGCAAATTTCCACTGCCGTCAAAAATGCGCCAGGAATACTCTGAAATTGCCTCTGAAAGTCTCTCTTCTCAGCAAGTTTATATTGCGTTAAGCAAATATTTGCACAAACATTTTGATTATATAAATTGTTTTTCTTCAATTATATCGCAGCTAGAAAAAACGGAAAAAGCGCTAATTTATGCTAAAAGTAAAGAAGAAGCTAATGATATAGCTGAAAAAATTCCAAACGTTTCTCGTTACCCCGACAAGTCAAAAAAACATGTTGTTGTCTCATATGCAGAAGGTACTTACGGACTTAACGACTTAATCTCTTACAGCACAATCGTAACAAGACCTCCTGAACCTGATAAACTTCCGCAGATGAAGGGTCGCTTGGACCGGCCTGGACAAAAAACGCAAGTACTTCGTATAAAATATTTGTTGGCAGAGAACACTATCGACGAAGCGTGGCTATTTCGACTTGAAATGGCCAATAGTTTTTATAAAAATCACATTCTACCACTTGCAACTTTTTATGATATTGCTGTGGGCCGAAAAAAACAACCTAAGTAAGATAATTTTTAGGATTTTGCTATGACTAAATTTATACAATACAATCCACTAGATTCAGAAATTTTCGCTAATCCGTACCCTTGCTACGAGGGAATTTTAAACAACGAGCCAGTGCACTGGAATGAAATGTTCAAACTGTGGATGATTATGGGTTATGATGATATTATAACTTTTTACAAAGACAAGCGTCTTTCATCGCAGCGAGTACCTTTAATAATGAAACGTATTCCTGAAGAAATTCGCGGAAAAATGAATCCTTTATCTAGTTCTTTATCTTTATGGATGTTGTTTTTGGATGCGCCTGCTCACACGAGAATAAGATCTCTTATAAGCAAAGTTTTTACCCCTAAGTACATAGATACATTAAAATCAGATATCAAAATCATTACTGAAGAATTAGTCGATTCATTTGTTGAAAAAGGTCAATTTGATATCATAGGTGATTTTGCTTATCCACTACCTGTAATTGTCATTGCGCGGTTACTTGGAATACCAGAAGAAGATCGCGATTTATTAAAAGTTTGGTCGGATGGAATTGCTGCTATTCTCGGCGCACCAAGTTTTACTTCACAAATAGCTATAAATGCCAACAAGTATATATCTGAACAAAATGAATATTTTCGAAAAATTGTTAAAGAGCGTCGCAAAAATCCTCAAGATGATCTGATCAGTCTTCTTATACATGCCGAAGAGCAAAACGAAATTTTAGGCGAAGAGGAAATATTAGCTACTTGTAGTTTACTATTGTTTGGAGGTCACGAAACAACGACAAATCTGATTGGCAATGGTATGTTGGCATTATTAAATCACGACAGCGAAATGCAAAAACTGCGCAATGATCCGACACTTATCGCACCTGCAGTAGAAGAAATGTTACGCTTTGATAGTCCTGTGCAGTGGAACAACCGAATAGCAAAGGAAAATATTGAATTTGCAGGTCACCATATCAAAAAAGGGCAAGCGGTTATGCTTGTTATCGGTTCAGGAAACCGCGATTCTCAAAAATTTTCAAACCCTCAGAAATTTGATATTACTCGAAAGAAGCACAAACACTTGGCTTTTGGTTATTCTAGCCACTTTTGTATAGGAGCAGCTCTTGCGCGCTTAGAAGGAAAGTATGCTGTTAACACACTGCTACAAAAAATAGAGAACATAGAGCTAGATTGTTCGGAATTGCAGTGGCGAAAAGACTTAGGTTTTCGCGGATTAGTTAATTTTCCAGTGAAAATTAACTGATTTATGATACCCTTCTAAAGAAGAGAACGACGCAAATCCTTTTGAAATGATAGAAATCTGATTGTCACTTAGGTTTAAGACTTCTAGTCCAAGTTCCTTTAGAGTAACAGAAATCCGATTGTTATTTAAATTTAGAGCATAAAGAAAAGAGCTAAATTCTTTTGAACAATAGAATTTCATTATGACTCAGGTCAAGATTTTGTAAAGAAGAGAGCTCAAAAAGTTCTCGTTACTTTTTAATTTAGTTGTTTTCTGGGTCTAGAAGATCTCTTATTAAGAGTTTTTGTACAGAAAGCAACTGAGCAATGTCTTCTGGAATCTTGGAAATTTGATTATTATTTAAGTTTAGTTGTCCTAGAGGAGGAAATCGCGCAAGTTCTTTCGGAATTTGCGAAAATTTGGTTATTATTTAGGTATAGATATTCCAAAAATGGGATCTGTACAAGTTCTTTTGAGATTACTGAAATATTATTGTAAGATAGATCTAAACTTCGTAAAGAAGAGAGTTGCTCAAGTCCCCTAGGAATCACTGAAATATTATTGTAAGATAGATCTAAACTTAACTTTAGAGTTTTAAGAGAAAAGAGCTATTTATAACACTCTCAAACTACAGTAATCAGCAGTGAACCGCAAAACATCATTGTAATACCAGCGATCTTAGTTGCGGTTAGAGGACTACCAAATAGTACAGAACCAACAATTGTAACAATGACGATATTACAAGAAAGAATTCCAACAACATATCCTGGATTTGGCGCTATGCTAATGGCTTTTATCGTAAAATAGTTGTAAAAAAATGCAACGAATCCCAACACCACAAACCAAATTACTAAATTTGTGGGTATTTTAAAACGCGAATTCCTGGTGACTGCAAAACAAAACATCATCATTGTCGTAGATAGCAAAAAATAAAAATTAATAATCTCAGTCTGTAATCCAGAAATGGTTATTTTTTTTAAAATAACCATCAATACCGAATGACTCACCATAGCAATAACAGCATAGTGTATCCAGTGCATATTTTACAGTTCCTTTATATACCAACACTCACAGCGGAAGTGTCCCGTATTTCCTATTGGCTTTTTTAAAGGTGTAAAGCCAAGTTTTTTGTATAGATTTCTCGCCTTATCCATTGCAAAAGCCGTTTCAAGATAGCATTTTTCAAATCCAGATTCTTTGGCTTTTTCTAAACACATCTTCAGTAGCTTTTCGCCCAAACCCAGTCCACGTGCTTCGGGAAGCAGGTACATTTTTTGTAGTTCGCAAATATTTGTTTCACCTTTAAGTGTTGCAAAACCCCCTCCGCCAATCACTCGCCCTTCTTTTTCAGCAACAAAATATTGTGCACTAGATTTATTATATGTTGTGAACATATCGTTAAGTTCATCGTCATCAGCCGCCGTTCCTGGTCCTGAAAATTCAAATTCAGCTAAAACGCGACGAACGATAGAAGACATCGCTCCATTATCTTCTTTGGTAAGAGAACGAACGATAAATTCCTCTTCTTGGCGGCAATTTGCAAGGGCTTTTGCGTAAAGTGATAAGCCTTGTTCCACGGTTTTTTGCTCATGTACTGTCAGTATATTCAGTGCTTTTTGTACATGATTATTGGCCACTTCATTGATCGCATCAACTTGATTTTGTCCTTCTTCTGTTAAAATAACTAATTTTTGACGTCGATCATTAGGGTTTTGACTATACTCTAAACATTTTCTTTGAATCAACTCATATGCAACACGACTCATCGTTGACTTATCTAGTTGTAAAATTTTTGCCAAGTCGCCAATTGTAAGCATTTTGTGTTTTTCTACTTCTAAAAGAGCATGCCCTTCGGAATAGGTCATTTCTAATTGTTGGTGTTTACCTGCTAGCAAACCTAGTTCTCTAATCATCCCACGTGAAGATTGGCGCACAGAGGAAACAACTTCTAACATATCGATCATTTTATTTCTCCAACAAAATAGTCAATTAAATAATTGCAAAAAGAAACAGTTGCATGGCACAACTATATCAGAATGAAACTATTTGTCAATTTTAATTTAAGAGAATAAATTATAGATAGAAGTTCGTTACGAATTTAATAGAAACGATCATATCATCACTCAAACTACTCAATCCAAATAATACAAGAAGCTAAGTTTACAGCGTAGACAAGCTCGAAAAATAGTCAAGAATGATCCTATCTCTTCAAGATAGAAACAACCAAGATGAACTGTACTTGGTTGTATTTCTCGCAATATTTTTGATTTGATGATTTTTTGTACTAGAGATTCTTTTTTCGCATTTTGGGTCATAAAATTGAGTTTACTGTTGTGGATTTTGAAAAGCAAGTGACATCTCTTCGGTGGCAGCATCATATACTTCAGGAACAATTGCCATTTTTTCCGCTGCTGGTTTGCCAAACATCCAAAAAAGAGCAGGAACGACAATAAAATCAAGTATAGTAGCCGATATTAACCCACCAATGATTACTGTGGCAACAGGGTATAATATTTCGCGTCCTGGTTCTCCTGGAGCCAAAGCTATAGGGACTAATGCAATTCCACTTGTTAAAGCAGTCATGATAACTGGCACCATTCTTTCCTTACCAGCTTGAATAATCATCTGTGGGCTAAATGCCATCTTATCATCACGCATAAGATGCACATAGCGATCTAACAACAGAATTGAGTTTCGAGCAGCAATTCCACCCAGAGAAATGAGTCCGACCATTGTTGCTACAGAAATATCTTGATTACTAAGAACAATATAAAGCATTGCACCTACAAAAGCCATGGGAATACTGGTAAGCACAAGAACGGCAAAACTTGCCGATTTAAAGTGAGCATATAGCACTAAAAACATAATAATTAGTGACACAAAACTAAGAATAAAAATGCGCTTAGTTGCACTGATTTGCGCTGCGTACTGACCACCAATTCGAATAGAGTACCCTGTTGTTTTAGCTAACTCTTCTCTAAGTGGCTTAAGTGCTTGTTGTATATCAGCAATAACTTCACCAAGAGAGCGACCTGCAACATTGTGTTGTACTACAATTAATCGCGATACATTTTCGCGGTTAATATTATTGGGCGTTTTACCTAGGTAAACATTTGCCAAATCAGAAAGACGTAACAGTGCTCCATTTTCGGTGCGCACCTTTAACTTGCGAATATCATCTAGATTTTGCCTTTTTTGGTATTTGAGTCTTACAATAATAGGATAAGTGAATGAGCCTATTTGCATACGCGATACTTCTTCGCCTTCCATCGCCAATTCAACAAATTCTGCGATTTCTTCTACACTAACACCAAGCTTTGTTAATTGTTCGCGGCGAGGTTCAATTACTATGTGATCAACAAGAACTTGCTGCTCGACGTACAAATCAACAACTCCAGGTATTGGTTTTATAGCACTTTCAATTTTTTTGGCAATAGAACGTAGTGTTTCCAAATCTTGTCCATAAGTTTTAATAGCCACTTGTGCTTTTACACCTGAAAGCATGTGAGAAAGCATATGTGAAAGAGGTTGGTCAACTTCTGAAGGAATTCCAGGAAACTCTTTTTTTAGCTTTTGACGTATATCAGCAACAACTTCATTACGCGATAAATTGGCTTTCGGATCAAATGTTACAAAAATTTCGGTGATATTGACTCCGTGAGCAATCTCATCATTCTCTGAACGACCTGTTCTTCTGCCAATGTTGTGTACTCCAGGAACAGATACTAATATTTTCTCTAAGCGTTTTCCAAAATCGTTAGAAGTTTTAAGTGCCACTTCTGGTGGTAAATACATATTTACTTGTGCAACACCTTCGTTGAATGGTGGTAAAAATTGCGAACCACTATTTATCAGTAAAAAGAGGCCAACAAGCACTGTAACTAAAAATACCGCTAACACACTGCTATGGTTGCGAATACTAAAAGATATTACTGTACCTGTTAGATTTTTCAACTTGCGGACAACCCAAGTGTCGCCTTTTGCTTTTTCATTTTTGGTCGATAGTAAATAATAACAAAGTATAGGGGTTATAGTTAGTGCTACAATAAGTGAGGAAGCAACACTTAGAATATAAGCAATTCCTATTGGTACAAACAAGCGTCCTTCTAAACCGGCAAGAAAGAAAAGGGGCAAATAAACGACAATAACGAGAAGTGTTCCGAAAAGAATAGGTTTTCTAACTTCACTAGAGGCGCGAAATATAACCCATAAAGGATGTTTTGGTTGCGTAAGAACTGCATTCTCGCGCAAACGTCGATAAACATTTTCAACATCGACAATAGCATCATCGACAAGAGCACCAATCGCGACAGCTAAACCTCCTAAGGTCATTGTATTAATTGAAAGTCCAAATAGATCGAAAATAATCGTGGTTATTGCAACCGACAATGGGATCGCAGTCAGGGTAATAAATGTCGTTCTTATACTCATTAAAAACAAAAACAATACTAAAAATACTAAAGCACCTCCGTCGCGTACCGCTTCGACAACATTGTGTATTGCTCGTTCAATAAAAATAGACTGTTGAAAAATATCGGGAACAATGGTAATGTCTTTTGATAAACCTTTTTGTAGTGAAAGTAGCTCCTTGTTTATTTTTTCGGTAACAGCGACAGTGTCGGTTCCAGGTTGCTTAAAAATCCCCATAATGACACCTTCATAAGCGTTGATACCGGCGTCTCCAACACGAATAGCTGCAGGCCCAAATTCAACCATCGCTACATCGTTTATGGTAATAGGTCGTATTTTATCAAAACGAACTACCGCTTTTTGCAGTTGCTTTTTATCAATAATACGTCCCGTTACAGTAATTGAAGGACCTTTAGCACCGATATTTATAAATCCACCCGCGGAATTTATATTTGCTTTTTCAACGGCCTTGGCTACCTCGGCAAGGGTTACGTCAAAAGCACGCATGCGATCAGAGTTAACAATAACTTGCAATTGTCTTGGAGCACCACCAATGGAAATGATTTGCGAAATACCTGGAATGGCAAGTAAACGATATTTGATTTTATAATCGACTAAAGCGCGTAATTCGGTAGTTTTTATTGTCTTGCTTTGTATACCAACAAGTTGAATTTGTCCCATAATACTTGATATAGGAGCCATTTGTGGATTTGCCTCTTTAGGAAGCTTGCTCTTTGCTAATTGAATTTTTTCCTGCACAATTTGGCGATTGCGATAAATATCGGTATCCCACTCAAATTCAACGATAATAATCGAAATTCCCAGCCCTGAGGATGATCTTACTCTTTCGACACCAGTTGCACCATTAAAAACCTGTTCTAGAGGAATAGTGATGAGGCGTTCGACATCCTCAGGAACTAAGGAGTGAACTTCGGTCACAACCGTAACTGTTGGTCGATTGAGATCAGGTAAAACGTCAACAGGCATCGTAAAAGCAATAAATGTACCGTAAACCGCGATAAAAAGTGAAGCGAAGATAACGAGTATGCGATTTTTTAATGAAAAAGCGATAATTCTATTTAACATATTACTCTCCTAATGTGCGTGTCCATGCCCTGCATTTTCATCGGTTCCTTCAGCTGATTTAATAGCTAACTCCAACGCAAAAGCACCATAGTGAACAATTGGATCACCAGGAAAAATATCGGCGTTATTACTCACCACAACAACTTCATGATCTTGATAAAGAACTTCTACTTCTAGGGGCTTAAAGACATCACCATTTTGTAAAAAAACCACTTTTTTATTTCCATTTTCAGCAAGAGCATCTTTGGGGAAAACATATACTTTTTCAAAAACTTTTGTTGGTACACGTATTACATACTTCTGTTTTGCACGTATTTTCCACGTTCTTGTACTTGTATTCTTATTTATACGACGAATGGCATGTTCTTTATTTTGTAAACGAATGTACGCACTCATAAGCCCTGTTTGTGGATCACTTGTTGCGTTATCAATAATCAAATTGTCAAGTTTAGGACCTTCACCTTCTAAAAGAGGATGTCCCACAAGGGTAAGTTTTTTTTCTACAGCGTCTAGAATGGTAATGCGTTCACTACCTTGTGGTTTTATCACTAAATACATTTGCCTATTATTTTTGAGAATGGCTAAACGCTCTCCTTCGGAAACTAGCTGTTGTTTTTTAACTAAAACTTTATAAACATCCCAATCCTTTGCAAACTTAGGAGTAATGATTTTAACTTGATTGACAAAAATGTTGTGTTTATATAGATAATCAATTTTATCTAATGTATAACCATGTTGCAGTAAGCCACCTATTTCTAAAAAATGTTTAGTGGCAGCGGGATTTTTATCAAACCATCGAATTAGATTTTTGTGAATAAAACCCGATGCGACTAATTCACCAGTTGTCGCCATTGTCCAATGAATGGATTGCAATTTTTTAGGGAGCATACTATATAAATTTTCTGCCAAAGAATTCCATAAACCGTGGTGCTCTAACGCTTGCTTCCATACTTTAACATTAAAATGCGGAAATTCCCCTGATTTGCCTGATTCAATTTGCTGACGTGATATTCCGTGCCGTAATAAATTTTCGATTATAATATTTTCTTCGTTCTTAGCGCGATCAATTTCATATTGTATTTCAATGAGTTTCTTTTTCGGAATCAGGGGATATTTGTTGTTTTTACTGTTACTGTATTGTTGAAGACGAGAGCGCTCCTTTTCCAGTATTTCTATACTTTTGATTATCCGGCGAAATTCAATAAAAGATTCATGAAATTCTTTCGTTGCTGACTGAAGAATATCTTGTGTTAGGTTGAGTTCTGCACGCGGAAGTTTACTTCGTACTAAAGAGAATAATGTTTGTTTTTGCGAAACCATTTGTTGTTCGCGTATAAATATTCGCGAAATACGCCCACTTATTGGTGCAAAAATAGGTTGTTCAGTGCTTGGAAGTTCTTCGACTATAGCAGGAATACTCTCATATTTACTAAAGCTAGTTAAATTAACTTCGCGAACGACGATTCCCATATTTTTAAGAGCTTTTTCTGAAAGGGATGGTACTACATTGTGGTCAGTATGGTCATTGTGCTTTTCACTTTCAAAACTTTGAGATTTTCCCATTCCTACAAACCAGCCTCCTGCTAATCCTATGCTAGCACAGAGCAAACTCAAAAGAGTAGTTGATAGTATTTTTTTCATTCTTGAACTCCTTTCGCTGGAGAGAATAAATCTTTAATTGTAGTTGCTCCTTGTTCTTGTTCTTGTTCTTGTTCTTGGGGAAGAAGCGATAGGGGCATTCCAATAATTTTCTCTACTTCCATCCACGCGTAGTACATGGCTTTTTTGGCTGAATGCATTTCAAGTAACGAATTAGCAAGAGAACGTTCCGTGTCAATATAGCGAATAAAATTTAATTCACCACGCTTTAATATTTCTAGAGCCAATTCCACATTTTCTTGCGCTTTCTTGCTAATAACTTTAGCTTGATTATGCCTATTTTTTTGCAGTACATAATCTGCATGGGAAGCTTCCATTCTTGCAAGAGCCCTGTTTAGAGTACTATCGTATTTGGTTTTAATAACACGTCGTTGTCCTTCTTGTGATTTTATGGCTACTTGATTTTTATCAAAAATAGGCACTGGAAAACGAACAGAAACTCCCCAAACATTGCGATCTTCTCCAGGATCCCCTTCAAAAGAAGGAGATACTATAAGATCAGGTGTTTGTTTGGTAATTTCAAGGTGTAATCGTTTTTCTACAATTTCATGAGAGGCGCGTAAAAGAGCTAACTGTGGATGGTTGCTGAGAAGAATTTTTTTTAATTGTTCTACTGATGGCATTTTTGATGGTAATTGTGGATAAATTTGTGGTTGTGTAAATTGAAAGAATTTGCTATTAATTCCTAAAATTTCAGAAAGCTTTCCTTTTAACTGCAATATTTGACGTTCAATTTTTTTTAATTGCGCGCTCTTTTGTAAAACTTCTAACTCAATGATTCCAACATCGAAGGCGGTAGTTACTCCTGCTGCGACAAGTTCTTTAGTAATAGACGAGCTATTATTCACTGTGTTTATAATACGGTCATGTAGTTTGCGATGTTCTTCCAAAAATAATAGGTCGATATAAATTTTTCGCAATTTGAGGTATTCACTACGATGTTGCAAAACATAGCGTAGGTAAGCATACTTTGCCGCAGCAGTATTAACCTCATCTTGTTTAGTAAGTCGACTACTTAAAGGTATGGTAAAGCCAAATGCAACAAGGGGTTGAACCCTGCCACCACTGTCATTTCCAAGTTGCGTTCCAATAAGAGCTCCAAGTTCAAGCCGAGGATTTGGAAGCGGCGTATTGATCGCAGCGATGTCTTTAATTTTTTTATACTCTGCACGCACTTCTTTTAAGATTGGGCTGTTTGTTCCAAGAATTTTTACTGCTTTGAGGAAAGTAAATTGTTGATGAACAGGTTGCTGCGTTTCCAAACGATCAGTCAACATTGCCTTACGTGACGAATCAATTTTTTCCAACGATTGAGTTGGAATTATAGGCTGCGGTTGGTAAGATTGGCATGCGCAAAATAATACAGAAACTGTTATGAAAAAATATATCACCATGATTACCTCCTACAAAATTATTGTGATTTCTCTAATAAAACTTCCAATGAATCACTTATTATTGTAGACAGCAAAAATGAAAAAGTCCTTAAGGAATTATGAAAAAAAAATGAAAATTTAGAATACACGTCAGATAAATTCCTTGGGAATTTATAGAAATTGGATTGTTGCCTAGATATATTCTAAAGAGAGTTCGCAAATTTAGTTGTGCTTCTCACAGCATCTTTGATTTCACTGTTCTTTGCATTCAAAACATCCTTATTTGATGTTAAGATATTGTCAAATCAATCAAACTACTTTCAATCGATTTGACAATATCAACACACCATTAGGGCGTGCCATCATTCAATGCAGATAAAAATATAACGGATTCATTTAATGATACGCCAGTAGTATTGAGCTCGAGCCCGTTTGCGAGCCCGCGCCCGAAAACTTTTGAGAGCGACAGAAAGTGATTTATTGGTTCAATACTAGTTTTTTGCGATGGAAAAAAAAACTTTGCTTCTTTGATAAATTGTTAGTGAAAGTTTCGGAAACGGGCTCGGGCTCGAAAAAACACACAATATTTTGAATGATGACACACCATTAGTTTATTTGACGTGTAAATTGTAAACAGACGCATTGTAATAAGACCAACTACGCCAATTGCTCATTTCGAGAATAAGTTTTTCTCGTAAGCGTTTTATCGATTCTTCAACATTATACCCTTTTTCCTTGAGATTGTACAAAGCTGGTAAACTTTCAATACCTAAATTTTCTAAATATTCAACGTCAACAACAATATCGGTGTTTTCCACATTAGCCACGTTGTAATTTGCAATGTAAGCATCAAAATTAACAAAAGCGCATAAATAGAAGACGCAAAGTACAGCGATAAAATTAATATTAATTAACCATAGGTTAGAATAATCTTTTATAATACGAATAAGGATAAATAATAAACCTACAGCAATAAGTCCCATCCAAATTAAGGCCGCAATACGCCACCTCGTAAGGTGGTAGAATTCTATATATAGGTCTAAACGCAACACAGACGAAATAACTAGAAAAACGTTCTGTATTAACCAAATATACACCCAAAAACGTGCTGCATCCATATCGTCTTCGCGCTTTTTGCGAAAAGTTATCAGCACAAATACTGCTGCGAGTAGCACGGTAAAAATTAGAGGATACGAACCGCGATGAGCGTACTCAGCATAAGACATCCCCTCAGGAAGAGCGCTTCCTCCCCATAAATAGATAATGTCAAGAACTGTTTGTATGGCAAAAACAATGTTGAACATACGTAAGCATAGAACAGTAGTGTTAGGTGTAAAAATAGGTAGTGTTACTAGAACTACTTCCTTATTATCATTGTTCTCTCCAACGTTTTCATCGTTTTCTTTATCATTGCTATCTTCGACGTTTATTCGATCGTTGTTCTCTTCAACGTTTTCGTCATTTGCTTCTGTGAGGTCTATAAACTCTTGTAGCATTCTTTTTTTTGTCAATCTTAAAAAAGACCAACTAAACAAAGCAAATAAACACCAAAATATAAAACGATCTGTACCAAACAATTCAACTTTTTGCAAGTGGTTTACCCAAACTTCAATAATAGGGTTGGCAATAGCAAATAGTAATACAAAAATCCCACTAAACACTATGGCTATTATCCACCCTATTATATTTTTTTCAGGTAGTTTGGATACCCAGTTCACGAAAAAATGCATATCGTCAATCCAGCTGAATAGAAAAAAAAGAGTGCTGAAAAACCACTGCTCAATCCATTTGATAGTACTCGCTAACCAACCGCTGTGAATTACGATCATTATACTGAATAATGACAAAACGCTAAGAGATATAGACCAAAAATTGGCATGAATTATACTTGCAATAATAAGGGTAATATTTATAAGTGCGATTGCTATCACTTTCTTGTCGCGATAAAATTTCTCTTCGCAAAAGGCAATACAAACAAGAATAGCCAAATTATACAAAGACAAAGACATACCACCAATAACTTGGTAATAAAATAAAAAATCAGCGAACATTGTTAATATAATTACCGCTATTAGCTGTTTCTGATGCTTTTTCATAAATCCTCCTATAATAAAGTACTTTGTTATACAGAGTACTCTATTGTAAGGAAAAAAGCAATATAATTTTCAAAATATTTTCATTATAAAAATTATATGTTTTTGTAGTATACAGAAAACTTAAGGTCGGATTGTACAATATTGACAGTATTGTGCTTGTTGTGCTAACATCTTGAATCAATATAGTTAAGTGAGTCGCAAAAAGTTTTTGAGCACGTTTCAAGTCAGCATAGAATTTGAGTGTCAAAGAAGGAGATCCTGAGAGGCACATAACTGTAGCTATGTAACCGAAGGCTCAACGCCACTATGACACTCAAATTCTACGCTGCGTGCTCTTAAAAACTTTTTGCGACTTGCTTAATTCAAGATCTCGTAGTAAAACCAGAGGAGGGGTAGTATGTATAAACTTTCGATATTTTTATGTCTTATTTTTAGTATATACGTGAACGCTGATAAAGTTTGGAAAAATGGTGCTCAATTAGAAAAAGAAGATAAATGGCAAGAGGCAGGAGATTTATATTTTTCTATTGCACAACAGTTACAAGACAAAGATATTAAATTACAAGCATTTTTGAAAGCGGCAAAAAGCTATTACAAAGCTAATGACAAAATTCAAATAGCAGCAAGTTATATAGGAGCTGTATCTTGCGACAATGAAAATCACGATAAGTATTGGCATGAAATTTGGCATATAGGAGAAGAATTGGAACACAAACGAAACTGGATATTAGCAGCAAAGTATTATACCAGTTTTGCCCAACATACAAGAAAAGCTCAGATTAGAACAGCTTTTTGTTATAAACAAGTAGGTGAATATGTTAAAGCCGCGAATTGTTACCGAGAAATACTAAATTCATGGAACCGAGAAGAACAAGTGTTGTATGAAAAATGGGGAATTGAAGCTGCAAATTATTATGAAAAAGGAAAAGAATGGTTGGCTCTAGGCTCTATATGCGAAACACTACACAAACATACACAAAAAATAAAGTATGTCATTCAAGCCGCAGAAGCTTTCTCACGATCAAAAGACACTTTCGATAAAAGTAGTACAACTTATAAAATAGCAAGTGAAATAGAAAAAGATGAACGCAAATCACAAAAATTATTTGAGAAGCATTTATTTTATAAACTAAAAGATGCTAACAATCTTTATGAAAAAGGCAATATTTCAAGCAAATTGCAAGCCGCGCAACAGTATATAGCTTATGCTGATAGCATAGCAGCGCAGGATTACTATAAAGCCAGTGAGATGTATTGGAAAGTACTTGATTTATATAAAGAATTGAATAAAAAAAATTATTATAGTATTGTTCATTTTAAAATAGGACTCCTAGAGGAAAAGCACAATAATCTTTCTCAAGGATATCGCCAAATTTATAAGGCAATTCGTTTGGAAGAAAAAACGGCAAAAGATTTTACACTTTTAGCATCTTCTATTTCGCAATTAGAACTTTATTTTTCAAAGCTTTTGCAAATTGCTAGCCAAATGCAAAAATCGCAAAGTGCAATACAAAAACAACAACAAGTAGTAGAACGTCTACAGAAACACTATAAACAGCAAAACAATTCCAAAGCATTGGGAATCCTTGATTCGTTTAATGTGAAAATGCAAAAATAACCAAAACCAATTAACTTAAGATATATTAGTACTCTTCTGTACCAAATTAAGATGGCGACCTTTTTTTATGTAAGAGTCATATACAGCATTAAAAATGTTCGAGTTTGTCAACAGAGAAGGATACTTGGTGCAAATGATTACTTTTGAGTTTTTGTACTCTAAATAATCGTAGAGAATAGTCACTAGTCCGCGTATATTACTAGCTGTTACTTCATTGACAATGTCTATTTGTAAAATTTTTTTTATTTCGTAGAACTCATATGTTTGGTAGAGAAGAAATCTATCAATAGTCGCATTAACCAGTAGATAATCCGCCTTGCCTTTGTCTAATCTCAAAAAATCAATGCGTCCGTCGTAAAACCTAGTTCTTTGCATAATTCCGATTTGTAAGCTATTAAAGCTACAGCTATTAAATTCGCAACCCGACAGCTGCTTGATCGAAATATGATCGCGAAAACTGCAGTCATTGAATTTGGAATTTTCAAGATTATCTTGATACTTTGTATAAATGGCACAACCATTGTAAAGAGTATTGCTTTTTAACTCATCTGTGATTGTTGTTCTAAAAATTTTATTCAGTATTTTCTCCTCTAACTAGCTTTCTAAAAGAAACATCTAACAATATCATAAAATTTATATTGCACTCCGCTTTACACAATTTGGTATTATAAACCAAAATGCAATTGATGATTCGCCATATTTCATACAATTGTAGTACTTGTTGAAAATATTACGAAAGGTATATGTATTATGAAAAAAATTTATGCGATGATTATTTGCACAATACTACTAGCTTCTTGTGCAAGTGTCAACAGTGACTATGTAGGAAGTTATAGCGCAAGAGGTTCTGGCTCTTATACCCTAGATTTGGGACATAATGGTGATGCTTACTGGCAAAGAGTACGTAAAGACGGTAGCATTGAAATAAGAGAAGGTGTCTGGTCTGCTTCAGGAAGCACTATATATTTAAATATTACAAGCCAAGCAGTGATGAAAGGTCGTCGAGAAATGCATAAAGGTAACGTTGATAAGGACTTTTCAGGAACCGTTTCTGGTAATTGTATTCGCCTCAAATCCAAAAAATACTGCAAGTAACTAGCGCTGCAATTATTCAATAAATAAAAAGAACAAAGCAGATAAGAGTCGCAGTTGAAATGGTGAGGAAAAATGAGTGTTTTGCTTTCGGTGAATTTCATCAAGCAAATACATATTTTGTTGGCGGATTGGAAACTTGCAAATCCAAGTATTGTATAATACCTTTGTTTAATTGCTCTATAACCTTTTTTCTACGAGATTGTTGAGGTATTTGTTAGTTCGGTGATTTACCGCACTACCAAATACTTCAACAATGAGTTGATCATCAATTAGTATCTAAAAATTCTCAAAACAGCGGATGACCAGATAGATAAGAATGATTTGCACAATTTAAATTTACTCAAAGAAGGCTCTGCACGAGAAAGGGAAATAAAGCAAAAAAATGGATTCGAATATTTGGTAATCGTCTTGTTCTTAATCTTAATGTTAATCAATAAATACAAAGGGTTAAGATCAAGAGCAAGATTAAGATTAAACACTCAGGCAAATACCTGGAAACTTACATGTTTACTGAGCCATTTAAGACAAAAATATGTATTTTAGCTCTAAATCAGCTGGAAAGAAAATGAATTTATAGTTGATTTAGAGCTGGTAAATACTAACTTACTATGTAAGTTTGGGAGTTCTCTATTTCAGATCAACCAAGGCAATTTTTCTCTGCCAAAATGTATGTCTTAATTCTTAATTTTTTTCAAAGTAAACTTCATCTCGCCTTGCTCAAACATCAAATCAGTGAAAGTCCCGTCTTTGTTTTCAACAAACTGAATAAAAGCAACCTTCATGATAGTAAATTTTTTAGAATTGACAGCCGTTAGTCGACCGTTCCTATTAAAACGCAAAAATCTAAAAAGACCTAAGACGATCACCGAACAGTGTTGTGATCGATTACCGCTAGAGAGTTGCACTCTAGAGGACAAGTAAGAGGACAAATTCGTTTAAAAAGGAAGATGCCGAGAGCAAAAAAGAAGCTCAACTTGTCGTTCTCTGTCAGAGACGGCGAGTTTGAGAAAAGCTTTCCAGGGTTTCCAGACGTGACAATGTCTATCCACAGGTAAACATCGGGCGGTTCTGGTGGGAAAGCGTTCCGAAAAATTTTGTGCGCGGCGAGCAATAACAAGGCTTGCGGCAAGATGTGTACTGATTCCAAAGAAATGTGCAAATTTATAACGACCAATAACACTGGTGAAGGCTGGATTTACTTCGATAATTTTGACACCGTTTTTCATAGCTTGACTTTTGATGAGTGCAGCAAATTTACTATAGGCAAAGGAAGAGATCATTCTTTTATATTTTGTATTTGACGACGAGATCAAGTTACTTTTCTTTTTTGAGAAATCTAGTTTTTCAATAGCAACAGGTTTTTGTTCTTTCACAGCACGTGAAATAATTTGTTTGCAAGCTTCAGCAAGAGTTGCAGTCACTTGATGACAAGTGCGATCTTGAATGAGAGTATGTATTTTTTGATGATGGACCAAGTTGCCATGCCTGTTTGTTTCAGCAACGGTTATATGAGAATGATTTAAGTCAACACCGATAGCTCCAAGATTTTTGTTGGTGATTATGTCGACTTTTTTGTATTTTGTGGTTACAAACAAATACCAATTTTCTTTCTTGCGCACAAAACGGTAGTTCATTGCTTGTTTTTTTTGTAATGCGTAGAAAATAATATCTTGTTTGTAGCTAAACTCTACTGTTACATCAACATGGCTTCCAAACTCTTTTTCTAAAGCAGGAATTACTCTCACCTTTAGTTTATTTCCAACCATCTGACAGTTTTGATTGCCGAATTTCTCATCCTTCGATCCGATAAAGAATATTCTATTATTGCGTTGTTTTCTAAAAGCCTCTCGCCACTCCTGATGGTTTTCGTAGCTATTTTCTTCTAGATGAAACTGCTTTTTGAATAGTTTTCTACCTCCAAGACAGATTCCTCTGTTTTTGAGTTTTTCTATTCTATTTTCAACATTACGCAACTTTCTCTTTTTGTGATGCAGCGCAAACAATATCTTTTCTCGGTTTTGTCTTTCTTTAGCTTTTTTAAAGCTTCTCGCTAGCTTTTTGATGGTGTATTTTAGCGCTTTTTTTCTGCGCTCTGCATCTTGAAGATTTATTTTTCTCAACTCTTTAACTGACTTTATTATCCCTTTGACCTCTGAATGTAGAGAGTTAAATTGTCTTGCCAATATACCACGCTCTGAGATAAATGTTTTCTTTAATTCATTCAGCTTTTTTTCTTTTAGCAATGCGCATAACAATTCTCCGCGAAGTTTTGCAGTATATTCCCCTGCCTTTTCTAAATACTTCGCTGCTTCTTTATTCAATTTGGTTTGAATTGTTATTTGCATTTTTTTGTTTTCTTCTTCGCTCGTGAGATCTGCGTCCATAGATCTTCGAACAGAACACTGTTAATATTGAAATGATGTCTTGTGATAACTGCTCTTCAAAATTTTGTTCTTTTTTCTCATGAATTACAACTAAAGATATTCCTCTTGATAAGCATATTTCTTCTATTATTTCTCTACCAAACCTTATCAATCGATCTCCATAACTGATTATTACCCGCCCAATATTTCCTGCTAACATTAAACGCAACACTTCACAAAACCTCTTTTTTATAATTAAGTCCCTGTTTCTTTTATTTCTAATACATTTGTATATTTTTGCTGTTCGCAATAATTTTTTAGTTCTTGTCTTTGGCGTTCTAAATCTTTTTTTTGGTCATTTGCGCTTACTCGTGAATAACATACTGTTATTTCTTGTTCAAGCTCCAATCCTAATTTTTTTTTCAATCTCTTCTTTTGAGTATCCTCTGTGCTTTCCTCTTGTTCTTGTTACCTTGAATTCGCCTTCATCTTTCCAATTTCTTATTGTTTGTGCTGTTACGCCGTACAAATCAGCTACTTTTCCTATACTTATCCATATTGCCATTACTTTTTCCTTAACATTTTGTTATTAATATCCTATATATAATATATAGTATAAAAGCCGTATGTTGTTTTCAAGACTTAAATTGATTTTTTTGAGATTTTTTGTCTACTCTGGACTGCCCTCCGAAAATAAGGTTTTCAGAAGGCACTTTTTTTAGGGTTTTTGGCCAGGGAGAATTTTTATGAGAGTTGTACTATATTCCCGAGTTTCTACTCACAATCAACATACTCTTTCGATGCAAATTTCTGAAATGAGAAAATATGTTAAACACAGAGATTGAGAAATGGAGAGTATTGTGAAAAAGAAATTTTCAGGCAATATTCGGGGGCCGTTGGAAAAGTACTATTGTTGGCGGCCAACCCTACGTACATTCCGTGGCTTGAGAAGGAAGTTGGCGAACCCTACTACGAAACATAGCAAGGCGCGTCAATTCTACTTCATATGTATCTTTCACTTGTGAATTGTTAGCTTTGGTAGTGCTTTTTTGAGTTCTGCTACCCCACTGCTTGTAACTCTAGTTTCATCTAAATCTACCTCTCTAAGTGTCGAAAAGTTATGTAAGTACTTAAGTCCTTCATCAGTAAATTGAGTTCGCGATAAACCTAGTGTTAAGAGAGAAGGAAGATATTGTAGATGTTCAAATCCTTTATCTACTTGAGTATCCCATAAAATTAGTACTTTAAGAGAGGAAAGATTCCGCAAATATTTAAGGCCTTCATCTGTTATTTGAGTCTCATGTAGAAGCAAAGTGTGGAGAGCAGAAAGGTGTTGCAAGTGCTTGAGATCTTGATCTGTTATTTTATTATTACCTATATTCAGATTTCGAAGTGCAGAAAGATTTCGTAAAGGTTCGATACCACTTTCTATTTCGTTACTTCCCAAGTCTAGCTCTTGGAGGGTAGAAAAATTTTGTAAATGCTTAAGGCCTTTACTCGTTATGTTTGATACAGTTAATATTCGAATATTAGAAAAATTTTGAAGGTATTTAAGTCCATCATCCGTTATCTTGGTGCCTTCCAAATATAATTCTTCAAGAGAGAGATTCTGGAGATTTTTTAGTCCCACATTTGTTATTTTGGTGGAAGAGGCGTTTAATATTCGTAGGGTGGGAGTGTGCTGGAGATGTTTGATACCTTCGTCCGCTATTTCTGTTCCACTCAGATTTAAAGCTTCGAGGTTTGGAATATTCGATAAGTATTTGATATCTCTGTTCGCTACCCCGCTGTATGACAGATTCAATTCCTTAAGAGAAGATAAATATTTTAGATGCTCAAATGGTTTACCAGTGATTTCTGTTCCGGTTAAGTATAGCTTTTCAACAGTAAGTTTTCGAAAATAAGAGAATCCTTCACCGGTTATTTTTGTGCCACTCAGATCTAAAAAACTAAGACGTTTCATGTTTTTGAGTAAAATTAAATTTTCATCCTTTATAGCTTTAGATGCTTTAAAAAGTAATTTTTCTCCTGGTTGTAGTAGTGTTTGTCTGCTTACTTTTTCTTCTTTTTCTATTTTTCCTTGTTTGCTTATTTTGTAGAAACTTCCAAACGGAATTTCTGGCAATTCAACTAAATTTTTGTCTATTTTGGTTGTGTTATAAGAATGCTTCTCGTTCTCTTTTTTTTTGATATTTTTTTTTACTGCTTTTTTTATCTTAACTTCATCGGAATTGCTATTGTTAGATTTTTGATCTGAGCAACTAACTAATAAAACCGATGTAAACAATAGAAATGTTAACATCTTACTCATACAAACTCCTTTGTTTGTTAAACTTACATCTAGTTTTGCGAAAAGCAATTTTATTCATCTGCCTGTCCTATTCCCACTGTACAAAAAGTAATAAATGCAAAACCCAGAGGGCAAATATATAAAAATTCGTTGTACCGACCAACCATATCAATAAATCCAATTGTATTGAGCACTGGTATCATTGGAGCAACAAGGGCAAAAATAAAACCAAAAACAGCTGCAATTGCTGATATTATTAGTGATTTCTTGATATTTTTCATTTTATTAAACCTTCCTGTGAAACTCTGTTATAGTTTCTATCTCACATAGTAAAAAGAGGAATAAAAAATAATTCGCGTAACATCCCAACCATCAATAACTATAACTATTCTTTTGGAAGTTTAGAATTAGCATCTAAATAGCCTAAATCTAGCGATTTTTTGTACCAAAAGTAAGCTTCGTATTGATCTATAAGAACTCCCTGCCCATTATAATAACACTCTCCAAGATAGTACATCGCCTCTGCAATACCCAAATTAGCTCCAAGATAGTACATCGCCTCTGCAATATCCAAATTAGCTGCTTTTTTGAAATACTCTATAGCTAAGCTGGCATCTTTCTTTACTCCTACACCATTTTCAGAAAATCTAACTAATTCTGTAGCACAGGTATAGCCATCAATTCTTGTATTTTGAGCTAATTTGCAATATTTAATCTGGCCATTGTTGAAAAATTCTACATGATGAGTGTCACATAAATAACCATTAATTTTATGTTGCCTTGACAATATAAAACTCACTAGCTTTCCTGTACAAGACCAACTGACTTCTTGTTTACAAGGAAACCCCTCAACAATAACTGTTGAGTAGAAAGTACAAGATATCCTTTCTCATTGAACTTGAAAGTAGTGTTTTTTGGCTAGGTGACATTATAAATAGCTGTTGGTTTTTGACGTCTAAGTAAAAGCAGTGCTCCATCGCTATTGAATTCTAAATAATCATTTGGATCAACAGGAAACCCTTGAATTTTTCGCTGTTTTTCTACGGCAAAAATAATCTTCTTTCTTTGTTTATTGGCAAAAATATTTACTTGGGTATGCACTGAGTGAATAAAAATTGTTTAAATACCTATTAATAATAGAAAGTATTTCATTATATTTATAGTTCCTTAGAACATTTCAATCCTATAGTGAATTTGTAATCATTTTTTGATGTTTACTTCTCTCTTAAAATAACTATTTCTCCTTCTTTCAAACCTTTAATGATAGAGCAATTCAATTCGTTTCTGTTACCAAGTAACACTTTACGCTGTTGAAAAAATCCATTTTTTTGCGGAATCAAAACATAAAAATAGCCGGTTACATCTTTATGAACAGCAGTGTTAGGTATAATAATGGCATTTTTTTGATGACTCGTACTAATACGTATTTGCGCAGAAAGTCCAGGTAGTAAAAGTTCGGTGTTGGTATCTTTTATGATTTCAAATTTTACAGAAAACAAACGATTACCATTAGAATCTTTTTCCACTATAGGCATAATTTGTATCACTTTACTTTGAAATTTTTTTTGCGGAAAAGCTTTAATAGAGACAATTGCTTTTTGCTTGAAATTTATTTGTCCTGAAGGACCAAACTTAAAATTCATTTGCTTAAAATCAGTTTCTTTAAATTTGGCGGAAACAAATATTCGAGAAATATCCAGCAATGTATATATTTGGGCATTATCTTTGATTATTTCTCCTTTGTGCGCAAAGCATTTTAAAATTAGAGCACTTGAGGAGGAAATAATCGTCGTATTAGATAGACGATTTTTAACTTGCTCTAGCTTCCGTTGTTCTTCTTTAATCCGTATTTTTGCCAACGTACTCTCATAAAATTTGTACTCTAGCTCTGATTTTTTATAATCAAGTCTTTCTTTGTCGATGACCACTTTTTCGTAATTCCATCTACTTTTATTGTATTCATTTTCGGATGTTTCATATTCGTGTTGCGTTGAACTGTTTGCTTCTTGTCGTTTTTCGCGTTTAAGTTTTTTTTCTAAAAAATAATTTTGTTTCCGAAAAAAATCCAAGTTCGCCTTAATTTGTTTTTTTTCTAGGTTAATTTTTTTTTCTAATAGCTTTCTATCCATCAATATTTGTTTAAATTTAATTTCTGCAGCATCTATATCTTTTTTGCTTTTATCCAAGAAAAATTTTAGGTCTGTGTCAGCAATTTGCAGGAGTATCTCTCCTTTATCCACCATTTTTCCCAGAGAAATGTGTTTTATCACTCGTCCTCCAACTGGAGCAAAAATTTTGATTTCGCGACTAACAAGTTCTCCTTTGCCAATAATTACGTTTTCAATTGTACCACGTTTAGCTTGAGCGGTAATTATTTGCTTGTTATGCTTAAAAGCTTTTAACCAATCTTGGTGAACTTTTTCTAAGTGATCGACTATCTTTGCCATTTCCTGAATATTTCTTTGATGTTGCTGTTCTAACTTTTCTGTATTTTTCTGCATTTCGATAACTAAATTAGGTATTTCTGATTTTGGCTGATTATCAATGTTTTGCATCACTAGAGTATTCTTGTAAATTTTTTTGCCATCAAAAGCAAAATAGCGTAAAGTTTTATTGTCAAAAAAAATAGGGTCACTAACAACTTTATATTCTTTTTGTTCTTTACCATCAACGACGATACACTCTGTTCGATTATTACCCCATTTTTTTGTCGCGCGATACGCAATTTTATTGCCTGGACTAAATACAGCAGGTCCGACAAAATTGTATTTAGTGCCTTCTTCGCCATTTACTACCATAAACTGATTCAATTGACTAAACGGGCTACCTTGGCTAACTTTATATGCCAATTTTTTTCCGTCAAGGGAAAAAGTGGGAAAAAGAATCCTCTCATATTCCTTACCTTTTTTGCCATCACAAACAACAAAATGGTTTCTCTTCTCATCCTCTGCTATGTAAGATATATTTTTGTAATCATGGCTTACAAGGAGTTTATTAACTGATCTATGGCGACCAAGTTCTTTTCCTTTATAAATTACAATTCGTTGTTCGTCATTACCTTTTATATAACTAATGACTTCACCTTTTTCATCAAGTATTACATCATAGATATTTTCATTTTTTTTGCTCACTTTTATTGCTTTGCCATTTACGAACGCTTGCCAAGGTTGATCTGAATATTTCTTTCCTTCAATGGCTTCTTTGGCTATATATATCAATTCACCGTTATTGCTGAATTTGAAGCCCATAATCGCGGCATATTCTTGTTGTTGCGTTTCAAAATTAATAACTATTCCTTGTCTGTTATTGTTTGCACTAATTTTAAAAGCAAACTTTGTTCCGTTTTGATTAAAAACAATCTGTTTTCCTGACCATTCATATTCTTTGATTTTTTTTCCATCAATAAAAAAAACCTCTGTTTCTTCTTTCTCCATAATTGAAAATCTTCGATTATCAGGGCTAAATTCGCAAAATAACATATCTTTAAAATATTTAGGATTTGCTGCTGGGGCAATAAAGATCTTGTTTTTATCTCTATCTCTAGCCTTATAGGCATGCTTACGACCATCGCTAGAAACAATAAAGTACCCAATTTCCCCTTGGAAATTTTGTTCTACAATTTCCGATAAGCTTTCTTGATAATGATGCTGAACAATTTTGCCGCGATTGGAGAATTGCGAACTTGAATTTCTATTTGATTTTGAATCGCTGCATGCAAAATTAGGAAGAAGACAAATAGTTGCAAGACCATATATTAATAAAGAATTTTTCACAAGTAAGTTCCCTTTTCTTAAAGATGTTCAAAACAAGTAAAACAGATTCAGTTCTTAGAGCTCCGAATAAATTTGAATCGCGTCATATAAAAAAGGGAAAAATCCAACCGCAAAAGCTATTTTTTTTCTTAACTTTCTTAAGTAACTTTTCAGATTATCTGGTAAACGCTCTAAATTCTATTACACATACGTGACTGTATTTATCTATTTTTCTATAAAGTGAGTGCTTATTACTTTACCAAGACTTATTAAAATATTTTTTTCTAAATCTTCTTTTGCCGCTCGTTCTATATTACTTACCGACAATTCAAATCCTAAGCCATGCCAATTTGATGAATCTACAGTATTCTGAATTTTTGGTATAGTTTGCAATTGAATTTTTTTGTTGTTCTTTAGGGCGTGTCATCATTCAAAATATTGTGTGTTTTTTCGAGCCCGAGCCCGTTTCCGAAACTTTCACTAACAATTTATCAAAGAAGCAAAGTTTCTTTTTCCATCGCAAAAAACTAGTATTGAACCAATAAATCACTTTCTGTCGCTCTCTGTCGCTCTCAAAAAGTTTTCGGCCGCGGGCTCGGGCTCAATACTACTGGCGTATCATTAAATGAATCCGTTATATTTTTATCTGTATTGAATGATGACACGCCCTATTTGAGGAATATTCTTTATTGCTTCAGGTAGTAATGATACGCCTTGTGCGAGTTCAAAATACAAAACCTTTAACCTGTAGAACAGGGAGGTCCGATAAATAATTAAGAAAATTAGCTAAATTGAAAGCAGCAATTTTGTTACTAATAGAATTAGCTAATCCTTTTATAGATCGCCTTTTAGTTGCGGAAAGAGAAAATTCGTTAACTAGAAGATTAATGGTAGTTTCAATAATTTTTCGAGCTTTTTGGAGAAGTTGATTAAGAGCACTTCCACGATTATTATATTCGCGCTGCATGGAAAGAAGTTCAACTCCATATTGTTTCTGAATAAATTTCTGAAACTCTTTACCAACGTAACCTTTATCGCTAATACAGAGAGAATGAGTTTTTATAACACGATGTTCTAGCATCTGTTGAACAACAAATTCAAAAGCTTTAACATCAGACATATTTGCTCCAGTAAGACAAGCAAATATAGGAATGCCTCTGAGATCAGAAACAAGATGACATTTGTAGCCATAATAGTTTGACTTTTTAGAGGCACAATGCCCAAAGTTAGCCCCATAATACTCAAATGGTTGCGATGAACTTTTAAGTCTTTGTAGATTACACAAGGAAATTGGAAAAGAATCTACCAAATAGTACTTTCCTGTGTTAGCACCTACTAAATTACAAAGATGCTGCTGAAAAAAACAAATAATTTCGTGCAAGCGAAATGTTCTTTTTACATACTGCGGACGGCAAATAAATTCTGGAAAAAGATACAGGTAATTTTTACGAATATATCTGTGCCAAGCATTTTGTGAATCTTGTTGACATAGCTCTTTGACTATATTGAGTGTTATTATTTCATCATCTGTGAATTTGGGATTATTGTTGTTACTTCTGCGTAATTGTTTTTGGCCGCCAATGCAATTTAAAAAGTTGTTTACTATGAAGTACACGATTATAAATAACTCTTCAACATTTAGTTTTTCTTTTTCTGAAAACTGGCCTAAAGTTGCCTTTACATCATCAATATTAACTTCAACATTTTTTACTAATTCTAATAGACTCTTTTGTTTCTCTTTACTCTGTGGTATCTTTGACATATAGGTATCCTTTAAATTTGTTTTTTTTATTTGGTATATATAGGATACCTTTTTTCTTACTGCATACTACAAATCAAATTTTCTTTACTATTTTGTATTTTTCAACTCGCACAAGGCGTAATGATATAAACTGTAATTTTTTTTTACTTTCTTCTTGGCGTCTAGCTATGATTGTTTCTGGGTTAGCAAAAAACTCTAGTATTATAATTACTAACGATAAAATAATTGTTGCAGATAAGATCCACAACGGAGAGGGAAATTTTTTATGCGTATTGTATTTTGCATACACTATACTTAGAACCCCTAAAAGAATTCCTATTCCGCCCCATATTATAGCAAACAATGATAAAAGTGGTTCTCTGAAGTCATTTCCGGTAGTAAAATCAAGAAACACAAAATATTGTCTGTATATGAAAACAACATAGAGAACTATTCCAGAGACAACTCCAGTCATAATGCCTTGTAAATAATTTTTATCCATTACGATCCGATCCAAAAAAATGTTTTTCTTAGGAGAACTAATATTTATTCCTATGATTTAGCTCTTTTAGAGTACACAGTTTACATTTCACTGTTTCCTAAAATAGCTAACTATAAAAACTTAGATATCAATTCGCTTTGGTTCTCTTTTTTTATTTTTCATATTTACTGCAATACTTACGCCTGTTATAGAAACAAATATCATTCCACCTCTTACAATACCACTTTCTAAACTAAAACCCAATTCCTTTCTTCCTATGGCTACCAAAGCCATCCCGGCCATCGTGGCTATAATAATTGTTGTAAATATTAACCAACCTTCATCTGTATCTCCTAAATTTGAAAATGTTTACTATAAATAAAATACAATTAAGATACTTTGTGACATAGTCAGTTATCTTTTTTATTAGCTTTTTTTTAAAAAAAAATTATAAAAGGTATAGATTTTCTTTATATTTTCAAGAATTAGCAAAGTTTGTGCCATTATTGGTATTTACTAGTACAATAAAACTTGTTTTGCAAGTTACCCTAAATAATTAACAGGCGAAAAAAATATGTACATAATTTGTTTTGTAAATCAATTTTGAAAACACTTTCTCAATTTGAAAACACTTTCTCAATTTGAGAAAAATGATTGAATTGAGTCGAGATCAACTATTCTTATCTTGGAGAAATAAAATGAGTATTTCCAGTCTATACAAAGATGGGAAAATTACATTTGAAGATTTAAGCAACTATACAAAAAATTTAGCAATGCAAGAGGCTCTTTATACTGCTCAAAAATGGTCTACAATGAAAGATCCTATTTTAATTATCGGTGAAACTGGTTGTGGTAAAAATATACTTGCACAAGCTATGCATAACGCTTCAAAGCAAAAAGGATTTTATGAGGTAGCTTGCGTTGGTGTTGCTGAGTCTCTTTTTGAAAGTGAGATGTTTGGATATAGAAAAGGAGCATTTACTGGCGCAACTAATGACTATGCTGGTTTGGCAAAACATGCAGAAGGTGGAACTTTATTTTTGGATGAAATTGCTGAACTTCCTTTATCTTTGCAAGTAAAACTTTTAAGATTAATCGAGCAAAACAGATTTTATGCCGTCGGCAGTAATAATGTTGTTGAAACAGATGTACGTATTATTTGTGCGACTAACAAATCTTTAGAAGAACTACGCAATCCACAAATCTTTCGTAGTGACTTATTTTATCGTATGCCTCTTTGCATACGTATCCCTCCATTACGCGAACGTTTAGAAGATTTAGATACGTTTATTAGCTACTTTTGGAATCTCTATGTTCCAGAAAAATCGGAGCTTCTTATGCGTGAGGATACTTTAGCTTATTTGAAAAGATACAGTTGGCCAGGAAATATACGCGAATTAAAATTTGCGATTAAAGGGTGTGTGTATTTTGCTTTAGGAGAAAATGAGGTTTGCCCTAAACATCTTCCGATATGGATTACAAAAAATACAGATAAAGGAATGAGTTTAAAAGAGGTAGAGCGCGCTCAAATATTAAAAGTTTTGGACATTACTCGTGGAAACAAAGAGGAAGCAGCTTTTATTTTAGGTATTTCTTCAGCAACTCTTTATCGAAAATTAAATGAATATAAAAAACATAGCATAGGGTAATCTTGTGAAAATTAAATGTAGTAAGTGTGGTCAAGCCTATAAAATAGAGGCCGAATGTTCAAACTGCTCTTCTATTTCCAGTGCTACTATTTCTGATTTTACCTCAAATAAAATTATTCATCCTAAATACAATTATACTTCTGGAAAAAGATATCTTTTTAAGAAAAAGTTAGGTTCGGGTGGCAACGGCGAAATTTATGAATTTGAAGATACAACATTAACACGTTTAGTTGCAGTGAAGATCCCTCTCGAATCAATGCGAAATGATATTCTTTTACAAGAAGCACGTATTGGTGGTTTTTTAGAGCATCCAAATATTCTTCCTGTTTACGACATTGGAACTAGTAGTGATCGTTCGTGCTTTGTTATGCGAAAATTTGAAGAAAAATCAAATTTTTATGGATTAAGAAATGAATCACAAATTAAAATTTTACAAGCATTTCTACAAGTATGCTATGGTGTTAGTTATGCTCATTCAAAACAAATTATTCATTTCGATTTAAAGTGTGAGAACATTTTACTAGGACATCATGGAGAAGTTGTTATTGTTGATTGGGGATTATCATCTTATATTGATAATATAAAGACTAAATTTTCTCTAGGAGTAATTGTTGGTACACCACAGTATATGTCTCCCGAACAAGCAAGTGGAAATCCTGAAAAGTATAGTATCGCTTGTGATATTTATAGTTTGGGAATGACTCTATACAAAACAATTGCAACAAAAAATCTACTTATGGGCCTTACAACGCAACAAACGATATCTAAAGTACTTTCTCCTACAGAAAATGTTATTCCAATAAAAAAGCCTCCTCATATTTCAAAACAATTGTATAGCATCGTAAAAAAAGCTACTGCTTACAATTCTAAGCAACGCTATTTAAACGTAAATGAGTTAATTCAAGATATAGAAAGCTATTTAAAACAAGAGGATGGCATTGCATTCAAGCAAAATGTATTTAGAAAGATATACTCTCTGTGCAAAAAATATCCGCGTTTTTTTGCTTGCTCAGTTCTACTAATGGCATTTCTATTAGCCGCTTCTTATTTTATGCAATCGCGGCATTTTGAAGCACAGGTTCAGGGGCAAAAAGCTTTAAAAATGAACAACGCACATCAAGCTGTACAAGCGTATACCATTGCTAGTACAATTCTCCCATGGAAAACAACAGCAAACGAAAAAGTGTTACAAGAATATATATTATTTAAAAAGCAATTGCGCAAAATACGATTTTCTTTTTTCTATATGTATTATCTTGAGGAAAACATCAAGAATGGTTTATTAACTGTAAAGCAAGATCCAAAAACTATTTGTCAACAAGCACAGGAAAAACTAGAGTACATAAACCAGTATCTTTCTAAGTGTAACTCAGAAGTAAAGCAATTTATTAACGCTCAGTATTTAGAGCACCGCAAAGCAGAAATAATACTTATTGAGAAAATAACCACACTAAAAAAAGAAAACGCACACTCTCTTTTTCAAAATATACTGACAAAGCACCAATTAAAAACAGATGAGCATTTATCATTAATTTTACATTTTTCTACCAAAAACTGGGATGCAGTAGAAGAAACGACAAAAAACAATGTTGGTTTTTACTGGGGTTATCTATTACAAAGTATACGTTTTGCACAAGAAGGAAAAATGGAACAGAGCTCGTTAGCTATTACTCCTTGTCTTGTTCTTAAACCTCATGATCCATTACCATATTTTGTGATGTCTTTTTTTTCGAGGAATGAAAAGGATCTTAGCTTTGCACATTTATATAAAGCTAGTCAAATTGCACCTAATGACCCAATGGTGCATTTTCATATAGCAAATCTGCATTACTATTACCAAAATTTTTCAAAGGCACAAGAACATTACAATAAAGTTATAGAATCTGAACCAAAATTTGTTGGGGGTTATCATAACCGAGGCAATACTTGGATACATAAAAAACACAGCCAGAAAGCAATTTCTGATTTCCAGAAAGCAATAGAGCTTGTTCCCCATTTAGCAAGTTCATATAATGGAATGGGGCAAGCATATCGATTGGATAAAAAATGGAAATTAGCTATAATCAATTATAAAAAAGCTGCAAAACTAAATCCAAAATATAAGGCATTATCTTATAGTAATTGTGGAAATATTTACTTTGATCAAAATAAGTACCAACAAGCTCTGGATTACTATCAAAAGTCTTTATCCGTAGACTCAAAATTTATCGAAGCATATTTCAATTTGGCAATAACCTATGCAAAACTTGGACAAATAGACTTAGCAATTAATTTCCATAGTAAAACAATCGAGTTAGATAAGGAATATCTTTTTTCTTATATCGAGCGCGCTATACTTTACAAACAACAAAAAATGTTTTCTAAATCAATAAATGATTATAAATATGCATTGAAGTTAGATCCATACAATGCAAAAATATACTACAATAAAGCGGTACTTTTTGAAGAAATGGGAAAGGATAATGAAGCGATTCTCAATTACGAAAAAGCGCTTAAACTAGATAGCGAACATGTAAAATCTTGTTACAATTATGCTGTTTTACAACATAAACAACGTAATTTTTCGGTAGCACTGATTTATTATAACAAAGCAATCAAAAATGGTAAGTTAATCTACCATTTCTTTTATCAACGTGCCCAGGTATATGTTGCGTTAAATCAAATTTCAAGTGCAACTACTGACTATCTTAAAGTAATAGAAATGGAAAAAAATCACTTAAAAGCTCATTATATGTTAGCTCGTATCTACTCTATGACAAATAAACCGGAACAAGCCTGTAATTATTTACAGCGGTGTATGCAGCTCAACAAAAATTATAAACGAATTATTCAGCAAGACAGATTCTTTCAAGCAATAAAAAAGCATCCCATGTATAAAAAACTGATGTTCTCGACTAAATAACAAAATGAACAAGACTCACCAGCGAATTATTTTTACTTGTAGGAATTGGGAGCCTATTATTGGAAATATAGAGACTCGGCACTAAGTGGATTCCCACCACCCCCAGTGTTGCTTGGGTCAATCAGCATTTTGATACGTTGTTTCTTCACCGTCCACCATGTTTTACGCCCCTCTATAGATGGATCGGAGCCACTCTGGAAGTTGGAAATGATCTCGGTTTCGGGTGTATTGTATCTTTTCACTCACTCAAACTCTATACTACATTTTGGTAACCATAACCTTATTTTCTTCTGCTCTTTTTCACTTATTACATTTCCTCTTAAATATAAAAAAGCAAGCTTTGAAAGTTGGCCTATTTCTTTTGGTAACTTTGTTAACTTATTATCTCTCAACTCTAAATAAACAAGATTTGAAAGTTGACCTATTTCTTTTGGCAGTTCTCTTAGTTTATTGTGTGGAAGATCTAAATGAGTAAGATTTGCAAGCCGAATTATTTCTTTTGGTAGTTTTGATAATTTGTTATTTCCCAAACCTAAATGAGTGAGATTTGAAATTTGAACTATTTCTTTTGGTAGCTCTCTTAATTGATTATTACTTAAATCTAACTCACTAAGTTTTGTAAGCTGACCTACTTCGACAGCTAGTTCTTTTAACTTGTTATCAGACAACTCTAGCTGAGTAAGATTTGCGAGTTGAGTTATTTCTTTTGGCAATTTTCTCAGTTGATTATTACTTAAATACAAGGAGCTAAGATTTGAAAGTTGAGCTATTTCTTGAGGTAGTTTTGTTAGTTGGTTACCATACAGAGATAAAGTTATTAGGTTGGAGAGTTGATTTATTTCTGGAGACAGCTTTTTCAGTTTATTAGATGACAAATCTAAATAAGTAAGATTTGAAAGTTGAACTATTTCTAGAGGTAATTTTGTTAATTCGCGATCCTCCAGATTTAAAAAGTTAGTTTTGGTTAAAGTTGCTATATATTTGATCTCATGATTAGTAAAAGGGTCAAAGAAATCACTATTTTTTAATCTCCACACTATTGGGACAAATCCTTGTTCTACTTCGTAATAGGTTCCATAGAACGTAATCAAGTCGTTATATGAAAACGAAAATATGTTGATTTCAACACTCTCATCATAGTTTTCTACTAGGTCTATTTTAGCTTTTAAGTATATTCCTGAAAAAACGATTGCTGGTATCAAAAACAGCGTTGATAGTATCAGTAATATATATGTAAGTTTCTTTTTTTGTTTATCCATAATTATTGCTCGTCAATTCCAATTTGGGCCGATATTTTTGGATATTTCTCTACATATGCTTGCAACGTTTCTTTCTATTTTATCGTTTCATCTATTTCATTATTATAACCAATAAATAAAAAATTTTCATACCAAGTAAAAATTCTACAGAAACATAAAAACGTTAGACCCCACACTATACCACCAACAGTGATTATTATAAAAATATAAAAAATTATTTGCATTTTCAAGTGCACTAGTGTACTATTCAAACTAGTACACTAGTGCACCATTGTTAAGGAGTTGATATTGTTACTTGATATTAAAGTTAGAACAGGTAGTGCTGTTCCCATATATCAGCAGATCATTGATCAAGTAAAACGGGCTGTTGCTACAGGTGAATTGTCTCCAGGAGATCAATTACCTTCTATTCGAGCCTTATCTAAAAAATTAACGATAAACCCAAATACTGTGACCAAAGCTTATAGTGAATTAATAAGAGAGGCAGTCGCTGAATCGCGTAGTGGGCGTGGGCTTTTTATCATTGAGCGCGTCCAATTTTACTCCGAAGAAGAGCGATTAAAACGTCTAGAGACAGCGATTGACGAATTTGTGAATAAAATTGCATTGCTTGATTTTGATGCAAAAGATATATGGAATAAACTACGTGTAAAGATTAAAGAAATTTCACAAAGAAAGGGACAAGATGAATGATAATAGCGTAATTGAAATCAATAACTTCACGAAGTATTTTGGCAACAATTGTGTCGTTGACCATGTCAGTTTTTCTGTTCCTCAAGGAAGTATATTTGCACTTCTTGGTCGTAATGGATCAGGAAAGAGCACCATCATTAAAATGCTCCTCGGAATAATAAAACCTACATATGGCTCTGCCTCTATTTATGGTTGTTGTTCTTCACAGTTGACAAATGAAATTCGTAGTCGTATTGGTTATTTAGCGGAAGGTCATCCCCTTTATTCTTGGATGTCCGTAAAAGAAATTTGCTATTTTCAGTCTAAATTTTATCCAAAATGGAATCGTAAGTTATGTGAGGAAATCTGTGATTTTTTCGATTTGCAACCCAAAACAAAAGTTGGAAAATTATCACGTGGAGAACGAGCTGGCCTATACTTAGCACTTACACTTGCTGCTAAACCAGATCTCTTTATTTTTGATGACCCTATGCTCGGACTTGATCCTGTTGCAAGTCATTCTTTCCTCGAAATGATCGTTTATATAGCTGAAAATCATAAATGTTCAGTATTGTTTTCTTCTCATATGCTTTCAGGCGTTGAACGCATCGCCGATCGCGTTGCCGTTGTTGATAAAGGTGTTTTACGCGTGAATTGCCCTTTAGATACATTTCGCAACCAAATAAAACAAGTGACAGCTCGTTTCTCACAATTACCACCGCAAATGGAAAAGTTAGAGCAAATTCCAGGTGTTTTGCGTGGCGTACGAGAGCAGCAACATATTTTGTTAACCGTTGCTAATTATAACGCTGAAATAAAAAAAATAATCGAAGACTTAGGTGGAGTTGATATTCGTTGTAGCGATATGCCCTTAGAAGATGCTTTTATTGACTATCTTGGGAGAAAAGGTATGAGAAATTTCGATATAAGTGAACTGGGAGCGACCACATTATGATATGGACAATGATTTGCAAAGAATTGAAAGAGCACGGAAAATGGCTCGTGCTCGGAGCTTTTGCAGCTATGTTCTATTTGTATACAGATATTATAAGAGGTCATACTCAAATGCCGAAAGTCATTTTACATATATCTGTAGTTACAGGGATTATTTTAGGTTTATTACAAACTCTTCCTGAAAAACACCTTAGGTTATTGCCATTTTTGACTCATCGACCAGTAACACTCTTATCCATTTTTGTGGCAAAAATAATCGCTGCTGTTATTTTGTTTAGCATTGCAGTAATTGTTCCGTATTTTGTTACTACTATGATCGTAAGTGACGAAATAAGCATGTTGATTTATCATCTAAATATACAAATAGTTATCAATATGTTGTTTGGTTTAGTGGCTTATTTTTTAACGATAACAATCGTATTACGCGAAGCGCGATTTTATGGTAGTCGCGCAGTCGGTATTCTTTTTGGCATTATTTGCTACTATGCGGTTTATCAAATTCCCACAAAAGGACATCTTATTTTTCTAATGGCCTGCGTTGGATTCGTTGCTATTAGTTCTGCGTGGGGAGCATTTTCCGATAAACTATCTAATGTAGTTGTAAAAACTAGCCTCAGCATAATTTTGCTAATTTCGTACACCACAGTAATACTCTTTATTATTGATAATATAGAGATGGCAGCAAAACGACTTTCTACAAAGAAGAGTAAAAACGATTCGAATATATATTATCGCGTCACATCACAAGGCCTTATTAGCTTAGAAAGCAAAAAAGCAAAATGGGTTTATAAGGATGAAAACAACAACATTCTTTTAGACAAATACGTGGATAAAATTTTCGATGAAGAGTTGTTAGGCATGTATCTTTCTCAAAAGCCGATCGCTAACACTAAATATCTTCTCAAGAGATACCATGTTAGATTGATGTCCGGTTCTTACTATTCTAAGTTACAAAAACGCATCATTGCTTATGACCGCGATGGAACACGTCAAGGCTCTATAGGGATAGATGGGTTTTATAACAAACAAGTGAAGAACTTACACAAAGAGGATTATTTTGGTTATGAAGACCTAAACAAAAAAATACTCATGCAGTCTAAACGCGAATTGCATTTATTCGACCGTGCCAATAAGAAAATCGATGTGCTTTTCTCTTCTCCAGAAATCATACATAAGTTTAGTGTTGTTATATCAGAAAAAAATATTCCTATTGAAATCATCGTCGTAACAGAAAGACATTTGTATGTTCTCGACACAAGTGGTAAAACAATTTCGAAAATAGAACATATTCCTTTGCAAGAGTATGACAAAATCAAAATTTTGGTCACCAATAAAAAACAATATATTTTTCGCTACATAAAGGCGACCAATCAAAAAGACAAAGTAGTCGAATATTCAAAAAATGGATACATTATAAAGGAATATACTGTTCCAAAAAATCTAGAATATATGGAGAATTACAACTGGCCAATGTACTTCTTGAAATCGACAGTTTTGAGTGATTTTGCGTGTCGATATTTTATCCCAGATTTATCATTACCTGACTATAAAATTTCGTTACTTTGGTTGATAATCATTCCTTCATTAATGTGTTTATTGATCACGCAATTTTATGCAGTGTCAACACGTGAAACTATATGTTGGTTGATTATTTGTTCTGTTTCGGGAATTCCAGGACTACTCACATTTTTATCAATATGTAAATTTTCAGTTGTTCATTGTCATTCCTGTAATAAAAAACACAATTTACAAAATGAGTGTTGCCAAAAATGTTCTGCTAAGTTGAATAAACCCGCACCAGATGGGACCGAAATTTTTGCGTAGTAGATTTGTAGTGGTATATTTCTGAGCGTGTGAGTAAAAAATATTCACTTGATGTGAGTTTTTGAATCAATAAGCATTTCATCAAAAAGTGATGCAACTAGATTCGTAACTCACAACCATTTTGTTTTTTATAAAAGAGACGCATGGATCCTCTCCCATGGGAGAGGAAGTTTGTGAAGCGAGGTGAGGGTACCGCATAAAAATCATATTTCTTTCTAGAGTTACGGTTTTTATACTTATTTTTTAAAAAAACGGAGGTTCGTATGCGATTTATTCTATTAGTAACATTTATGCTCGGTTTCTTATATAGCTCTTCAAATATAAGCATCGCTAAAACAGGTGAAAAATCCGTGAAGTTAGGTAATTTGGTGACTTACAACATTACCATAAAAAATAACAGTAATACCTCAATATCCAACATAGTAATAAAAGACAAGATTCCTCCAGGATTCAAATACGGTGAACGCCATACTGGAAAATTTGTCTTAAGATGGAATATAAAGACTTTGCAAGTTAACGAACAACGTTCTTTTAAGTACACCTTACAAACAAAGCAAGAAGGAAGGTTTACCAGCAAGGCATATTTTTACATTGGTGGTAAAAAAAAATACGAAGTTGATTTCACCACAACTGTGGTAAAACCCAAAATTACTGTTGATTTAGTGTGCCCAAAGATTGCTTGGCCAGGAAAACATATTAAAGCAACAATTACGGTTAAAAATAACGGAAGCATCAATTTAAGTGGCGTGGTTGTACAAGGAGTCAATTTTAGTTCTTACTATCGAATTCTTTCAGGAGAAGGTAATCCCGCAATTACCGGCGTATCGGCGATTTGGAATATTGGCTATTTAGCTGTAGGAGAGACAAAAAGCTATTCTCTAACGATGACTTCTAGAGATTGCGGTAAGCAGTGTTTTACAGCAATTGTTAGCAGCAATGAAGGCGCAACGGCTAAATCTGTTAGCTGTACATCATGGAAGTGTTATCCTTGGTTATTGTTAGAAGTTATAGATACTATTGATCCACTTACTGTTAATCAAGAAACAACCTACGTTATTGAAGTAACAAATCAAGGTCTTAGAACGGACTACTATGTAAAAATAGAAGCGGTATTTCCCGCTGAAATTTCTCCTATTAGTGCAAAAGGAGACACACCATGCACAGTAAACGGCAAACGCGTAACTGTTGAACCGTACCCCATTCTAAATGTAAAACAAAAAATTAAGTGGGAGATCCGCGCAAAAGCCATACAACCAGGAGATTCTCGTTTAAAAGTATATATGTCTTCTGGAGCATTACAAAAACCTGTCACTGAAGAAGAGAGCACCCATGTGTACTAGAAGATGCACTTAAATTAAGTGCGGTGTAGGGGCGGTCTTGTGCCGCCCGGCTTTCTCAAACCATTGTAAAAACTTATTTTAAGGCACTACAGATACAAAAAATCACAAACATTATTTTTATATTCGTAACACGATCGGCATTCTTACACTACGCTGCCATAAGGTAAAACCACAAGGAGATCACTTATGAAAAACAACATATTATTAGTTTTAATGTTTGCATTTAGTGGCCTAGTAATAGGCGAACTAATTGTAACGATTCAATGCCCTAAATCTTTAGACATCGAATACTCGCTAAATTGTTCTGTCAGCGTTAAAAATGTCGGAAATCAAACTGTGAGAGATATAACGGCGCGCTACTACTTGCCTTCTGGATTTACATACCGCGGACGCAAGACAGGTAAATTCTCCCTGAAATGGTCAACTCCCGAACTAAAACCTGGAGCGGTTAAAAACTACCATTGTTCACTAAAACCAACTAGTCTCGGAGAATTTAACTTCGTTACCAAAGTAAAAACGAAAAACAGTTCATACAAAGCAATTGGCAATGTCAAAATTGTATCGTCTAACATTGAACTTAAAGTTCGAGCGAGCTCCAGATTTATATTTTTAAATAAAAGTGTTACGTTTAAAACAACAATCAAAAACAGCGGTAACGGAGCTGCTTACGACGTACCTACAAAAGGAATACTGCCTAGCGGACTTGAGTATATAAGCTCCGAACCTCAAGCAGCGTATTCTCCACCTAAAGGTAAACGATTGGCTAGATTAAAATGGAAATTTGCTGAGATTGCGCCGGGAGAAGAGGTTAGCATAAAAGTTGTCGCGCGTGGAATAGGTGGTAGCACCGATGAATCAGGTCATTATCATGGTGCTTATGCTAAATACTCTGTTGTGGCCGCTGTTAAAGACCAAGAGTTTCAGAATTCCGCCAGGATAAGAGTTGAATGAGTGGGAGGCTCTGTACGCGTATCCGCATATGATACGGATGATCCAGTGGAACTGGGTCAACAAACAATATATGTTGTAACAACTCGCAACGAAGGCACTTCTGCTATGACTAATGTAAAATTTCGTAATGATATTCCAAAAGAAATGAAATTTATTAAGGCTGAGGGGCCAACAAATTTTGTTTTTGATAAAGAGAAGAGTGTATTAGAGTGCGAAGCCGTACCTATTCTTCAACCAGGAGATAAAATCACATACAAAATAGTGTGCGAAGCAATAAAGGCCGGATCAGCTAAAAATACTGCTAGAGTCAGATACGATCAATTTGACAAAGAAATTATTGACGAAGAAGGCACTTCTGTGTACGAGTAAAATACTATTATTTTTGTTAGATCAAAGGAGAAAAAATGTTCAGAGTTTTTATGATTACTTGCCTTTTAGTAACTTTATCAGCGCAAGATTTTGACGCGTGGAAAAAGCAAATTGAGCAAGTATCTCAAAGCTTATCTAAAGGGGAAAATAGCAAAGAAAATGCTCGGTTATTATATAAATATTTTTTCCAAGTGGAAAATCAAAGCCTTTGCGAAGAAATTTTGTCTATTTTTGTTCGCCTAATCGAAAAGTCGAATAAAGAAACAGGATCTTGTGCTGCAAATATGTTGGTAAAAATTGCCCAAAAAGATCTTCCTGAAGTTGTTTTACATTTCTTAAGTTCTTTAGACAAACATGAAGATGAAAAAATCAAGATGTTAGTCAATAATGTAAAGTCCAAGATTGCCTTATACGAAGAAAACTCAATAAATAATGTTGATGGCAATATAAATGTATATTTTAGTGGTTATCACCGTTATAACTATAATTACAGGTTAATGGTGATCGAGAATCCCAATGAATATCCTATTGACGATGTGAAAGTTGTGTTACATATACCATTCTCTATGAAGTACGAAACATCTTTGTTAGGAGAATGGGATGAGAGCGAACGAACGAGTACTTGGTATTTTACTCAAATCAAAGCAAAAGAAAAACTTGAAATTCCACTTTGTTATCCGCGTCGCGTTTTTCGGTATTTCAATACAAATAAGACTTTTAGAGTTGAAGTCTTTTCTCAGGAAAAAATGATCACTGTGCGTCACGTGCAAATGTACTTGATGTGTCTACAATGTTCTGGTCTGCCAATCCCTCGGCATAGAATAAAAAGCGATCTAGCTACCCAAGAGGAAGCGGAAAGCTCAGTACTAATTTTGGGAGATTACAGCGGAACAAAAAATTTACGCGTTACCTATATTCTTCCCAAAGAGTTTATCTTTCTCAGTGCAGAACCCAATCATTATACTTACAAAAATAATAAGATTGCGTTTGCTGCGACTGAAATAGCTTTTAAAGAAAAAAAAGAATACAAAATAAGATATAAAACAGCTCCTGGGTATTTTACTACAATTGCAAAAGTGCAAACTGACAAATCTGATGAGTACTACTCAGCAGTAGAAGATGTCAAACACCTACGTCTACCAAAATTGCAGTCTCGTCGAGATCATTCTTCAAAATTTCGAGTTCGTAAAATTTTACCCAAAGTTGTATCTGATTGTTTCGCTGACATAGAGAACACTGATGAAGAAACAATTAAGCAATCTTTGTATTTTATGCTGATTTACTACAAGGACTACTCTAAGTTAGTTGCCATTCTTCCTAAATTAATTGATAAAAACTTATCTCCAGAAAATTTAGATACTTTAATTGCTATATTTGAGCGCGCAGAATCTAAAGAAGTTGTCCCTGCGCTGCTTCAAATGTTTCTAACGGCTCAAGAAAGTCTTCAACGTCGTATTTTACAAACACTAAATGGTATTGGCGTTGAAAATGATATGGTTTTACGCGTACTAGAAATTGCTTTACAAAAAAATTCAAATATGAAAAAAGAAGCTTTGGAACTAGCAGAAAACACAAAAGGAAGTTATCCTTCTTTGCAAGGTTTATTAGTTGATATACTCATTTATGAAAAATCAGATATGCACGACAATGTTGTTAGAGTTTTGAGTAAAATGAATTTACTTAACGCCGAGGTTATCCAAATACTAGTGCAAAAATTGCAACAGGTTTTTTCAGAAGGCAACGACCGTTGGGATTCGTGGGGATATTCTCAAATCAAAACAGAAATTTACCGAGCATTAATAGATAAAAAAGACGCTTCTGTTGTACCTACTTTGTTAAAGCTAAAACCATCTTCATTGTATGACCAAAGAGAGCTAGTTACTACGCTGTGGAAAATAACAGGTAACGACTACTCAAAAGATATTATTTCCGCCGAAGATTTAAAGAATTTAGATTTGAAATTAGAAGAGGACGAGGAAACGGATTGGTAGATCTCTGTTTTCTAGGGGCAAAATTTTACAATGTTGCTTTAAATAATAGCGAGTAAGAAAATCTTTTACTGTTAATTAGTAATATGTACATTGCCAAGTTCTTGACAATGTACATACCATACTTTATCATGAGTAAAATGTGTTACTAACAGTTTCGTTTAACACAAAAAACAACAAACTCAAGCAAATGGAAATTCTTATGAAAGCAAGTATTTACTGGATAGAAACAACGAAAAAAGGACGATTAGCAGTTTTAGGCCGTCCTCGTGCAGGTGATTGGCTTGAAGATGAAATAAAATCATGGCGCGAAAGCAAAATCGACGTGGTCGTTAGTTTATTAGTAGATTATGAAGTAGAAGAGTTAGGACTTACGCAGCAAGCTGAAATATGTTCGCAGAACAAAATAGATTATATATCTTTTCCTATTTATGACCGCCAGTGCCCAGATCAAGATAAAACAACCGCAGATTTTATCGCAAAACTAGCGAAATTAATCGTAAACGGACATTCTGTTGGTGTCCACTGCCGCAGCAGCGTTGGTCGCGCAACTCTAGTGGTAGCGTCAGTGCTTATTTTATTTGATGTAACAGCTCAAGCGGCTTTGGAGCGTATTTCTAAATCCAGACGTTGCGAAGTGCCTGATACTTTAGAACAACGCAAGTGGATTGAAGAATTTTCAGGCTCTCATTTTGAAAATTAGCTTTTTTTGATTCATTGTTTTCAAAATACATTTACTCTTCTTGATACCTATCCCCCCAACAATTCTCTTATTTCTTGTAAGACAATAATTTTTTATAAATCTTTGCTTTCTTCTTTCTCTTGGTTTTGTAACAGGATCTCTGTGTTTTGTACAAACCAACGTGATTTCTTCTTGATTTTCTAAAAAAATGCTATCATTGTTTTAGCAACTCATCCAGGATACCAATGCACCTTAATTAATTCTAAAAAAATGGAGAAGCCATGAAGGTTCAAAAATATATCGTTTTTACTTTTTTAGTTTTATATTCTCATGTGTTATTCGCTTCATCGTATAATACACTTAAGGGAGAATATACAACAAGCGGTATTACTTTAAAGGTTAGTTTTACTAAAACGAGCACGACTTTAGATTTGAAATTTGCTAGTAGAACTTTAATTGTTAACGCATACGTTGAAACTGCAGGAGAAAAAAAACATAAACATATATTTAAAATAGGCACCCCTAAAAAAAATAAACGTTTTAACAAATCGCAAACTTTAACAATCGACAAACACCAACAAAACATAATTTTGCACTGCCAAGTAAAAGATTCAGTGAATAAACCTGAACGAATAGTGCGAGCGGAGTTATCGATTACACCCAACCAAGAACCGCAAATGGGAACTCTCATTATTGTTGGCAAAACACTCGTTGCACCTAATAACAGGGCAGTAACGAAAGTAGAACAAGATACATTCAATAAACTTATGGCTAAGATTATCATAAAAAAAAGTAAATATAAAATCGATTTAGCCGGTAGATCTGTACAACAATTTGCCAAAGAAATGCGGGCTATTTCAAGAAAAGCTTTCATAAGTGGTGGCACACCTCTTACTAAGCCTACAAAGCTACGTATTTGGTTAGAATTGACAAATACCTCAGATAAAGACATAAAACTTGAACTTGGTGGGGATAAAGGTGATATCAGTGTTATTGGAAAAGGTGCAGGGTTTCTATCTATTACAACAACTACAACATACGTTGATCAACTACTTCGCGGAACAGGACTAACTCTGAAACCAGGTCAAAAACATCGCATTCACTTTTCCATGACGTCTGGTTTTCGTTCTAGTAGCCATAATTTTTGGACAAAACCTGGTAATTGTTCTTTATCGTTTTATGTTACATGTTTATTACACGAACAAGGCTGGGATTGGGATGCTACTCGTATTAATATTACAGTGACAGGAGTAGTGGTAAAAGTTAATGAATAGTTATTTTTTGTTTTGCGCAAATTTCTACAATTAGTTAATAATCAAATTATCTGTTTTATTGGTACTAAATTACTTAAATCAAAATAGCTACTGGAGCTCAAGAAAATGGAAGAAAATAAAACTGGCCTAGGCCTAGCTCTTTTTGTCATTTGCGTAATGGCGTGTTTTTTTATTTTAGCATACTATATTTTTCCTAATCGATCGAGTATAGTTCGTTTGATTATTTGTTTTTTAGCCTTAAAGTTTTGGGGAGGTGTTTTACTTTTTGCCAGTACTCACATACACAAAAGTTTTTTATTTCGTTTGCTTGCTTTTTTGTTTCGCGGTAAAGACCGAATGTATTTATATGGCATTTTAGCAATGTTGGCAGGTTTTTTTCTATTTCCAATATTTTTTGCTTACGGCTGGATTTAATTTTACTAAGACCACGGTAGTTCATATGAAAATGTATTGTTAAGAATAATGATTTAAGAACCGTACAAATAGTTATTAACTGAGTTGTACAGATGGACTAGGAAATGAGATTAACACTATGAATAAAGATCGTAATCAAATTTTGTTGGACAGTTTGAAAGTAGATCAAACTGAGATAAAGTGGTGTTTTATCGCAAATTACTATGATGGTCCAATTAGCGGCCTTCTCCACTTTGAAAAAGCTATTTATCGTTTTTGTTGTTTTGAAGAAGATATTCCTGAACAACACGTTTATGTTATTCAGAAGCTTACGTTAAGTGAATTGAATAGAGAACTAGAAGATAAGGTAAAATTTGAAAACATGGTAGGCACTCATAATTCCTTTGATGAAAATGGTCAGCCTTTACCAAAGAATACTAATGCGACAAAGCAAAGTGCAAAACAGTACTATGACGAACAAACAAAATTTAAAAATCCATCTCCATGGGATCAACAAGTCGTTGCATGGTTTACTTTGTAATAGCATATTTTCTAGAAATAAAAAGTGAAGAAGCTAACTATTCTTTTATCAATCATTTTTAACAGTTGTAGTACAATTGACAACATTAGTTCTTTTAAACTAACCTAAAAAGCAGCGAAATTTTACATACAGTCATATTCAATAATGTTCTAAACGTAGAATCATTACTATAATAAAAACAATTAATCACCACACAAATATCGAATTTCATTATTAAACTGAAACTAGACCAAAGTCAAGAATATCAACATTTTGGCCCACAGAAGTTACTTTATTGAAAAATGCAGGAGTATACATGAAAACAATAGCTATTGCGGGAGCGAACGGTTTTGTTGGACAAGCGCTTTTAGAAAAGCTATCACAAGACTATCATATTATTGCTCTTAGTCGTAATGTTAGTTCAAAAGAAAAGCAAAAAAATATTGAATGGCGCAGCTGCGACTTATATTCAATGCGCGATGCTGAAATAGGCTTAGAAGGTGTCGATTATGCGATTTATCTAGTGCACTCAATGATGCCTTCAGCGCGTTTAACACAAGGTAATTTTAGTGATACAGACCTCATACTCGCAGATAACTTTGTACGTGCTGCTAAAAAACAAAACGTACAACAAATTATTTACCTTGGTGGTATTGTTCCTAACAAAGAAGAAGACCTTTCTCTTCATCTCAAAAGTCGACTTGAAGTAGAAGTAACACTCTCTAGCTATAAAGTACCACTTACAACAATACGTACTTCTATTGTTGTTGGGCCTGGAGGATCGTCATTTCACATGATCGAAAAACTAGTGCGCCGTTTACCGGTTATGATCTGTCCAAAGTGGACGCGTTCAGAAACACAACCGATTTCTTTGGAAGATGTTATTGCTGCGATAGAACAAATGCTTGGTAACGATCGATTTTTCCATCAAACAATAGAATTAGGTGGGCCCGATGTTTTTGACTACCAACGATTAATAGAGCTAATGGCAAAAGCTTTTGGTAAAAAACGTTTACTAATTACAGTTCCTATTTTCACAGCAAGACTTTCTACTTTGTGGGTAAGTTTAGTCACTGGGACTAGTCGCAAACTTGTTGCTCCACTTATTCAAAGTCTTCGTCATCGCATGGTCGCCAAAGAACACCCTTTAAAAAAACAATTGCAACTGCCACAAATTCCTTTTGAAGTTTGTGTTAAAAATGCCATTAACACAAAACCAACGAAATCATATACGCGGAAAAAATTTATTCCGCAAGTTAGCGATGTTCGATCTGTACAACGCCTTTGTTTACCAAAAGGCAAAAGTGCACGTTTTGTCGCCCAAGAATATTCTAAGTGGTTAGGTCGTTATATGAAGGGAATTCTTGTTGTTGATAACGACGACAAGGGAAATAGTTTCTTCCGATTACGTTTTTTTAAACGTTGGCCTCTTCTTGTTATAACATTATCTCCTGAAAGAAGTAGTTCGGATCGCTATCTGTTTTATATTACAGGAGGTATTCTTGCCGAAAAAACAGACCGCGGGCGTTTAGAGTTTAGGGAAGTTATGGCTGGAAAATATATACTTGCTGCAATTCACGATTTTCGACCAACTCTACCTTGGTACATATATAATTTTAGCCAAGCAATTATACATTTATGGGTAATGAAAAACTTTGGTCGCTACTTAAAAAAATACAGTGAAGAATCAATGTTAAGCGCTCCTTAATAAAATCGTAGCCAAATTTTGTTTGGGTAGTTCGAGAGTAGATTAAATCGAGATGAAATGGTGTTTTATTGCAGATTATGACGATCCAGCTAGTACATTTGCCTATTTCTTTTATTGCGCTCTTCAATTGAAGTGACACTTTGATTTTGTAAATATTACTAGAGCTTGTTATCATTCAAAATATTTTTCCAAGTCCGTTTCCGAGCCCGATCCCGATTTCAAGGCTTTTGATTAAATAAAAAAGTATTTGTTACAACTCACAAAAAGCTCTATTTTTCGGAAGCGGGCTCGGGCTCGATACTATTCGCAGTATCATAATATAAGATAATATTTCAAGACATCTGTTATTCCTGTGAATGATAACACACGTCTAACAACAGAGTGTTATCATTAGGCGACTTTAATTGGGCAACGCAATAAAAAGCTATTTCTCGTTTTTGTTATTTTGAAGAAGATATTCTTGAAGAAGACATTTTGTTATTCAGAAACTTCCGTTAAGTAAATTAACTTAAGTTGCGACCTAAAAATAACAAGAAAAAGTGAAAGCGAGAACAAAAAGGACAACTTTTAACTCAAATCCATAAGAGGTAACAGCATGAATTTTCTTTGGAAAAAAAGAAGTGATCTGACTAAAAGTAGTTTCAATCCTTTTACGGGTAACCTTTTGAATAAACTCAGTAGCTAAAAAGTTTCGTCCTTTTTCAAAGTTGCCAGAAAAGTAGAGCATAGAAACTAATGCTGTTGTCATAATTTCTGAATTAATCATTTTAACTTGAGGATCTTCTACAATCTTGAGTGCTTGTGTTATCTCATCACATATACAGAAAACAATTATAATTTCTTTTTCCATGACTTTCTCCTTCTTGTTTTTCCTACTTTAAGAGAAGAGTCGTTATAACAGTATAAAAAAACGATGTGTGCAATTCGATTTTTGAGGTTCGTGGTCGTGGATCGATATTCCATGTGCGAAAATTAGACTATTAACTTTGAAAGCATACAAATTATTCTATAGAGTAGTTTTTTGATTTTCTCTTTTTCTTTTGAGTCTATTATTTGGGCTATCTTAGCAACATCGAATACTGCACTACATTCATTTACTGATGCTCTTGCTATAGAGAAAACCTTGCTTTCTCTTTTTTGCTAAATTTGGCATTGCCTTCTGCTATATTAACTGTAACCTGATGGCATTTTCTCCATCACATTAAATGTTTCTTTTGTATATTCTAGTGATACTTGATATACATCTAATTTTTCATGATTAAAATTCATTGCATTACCCTTACTTCGTGCCATGTGCCACGACTGCGTCTCACGAGATTCGAACCGCGCACATCGAATTTGTAAGAGTAATTATACCAGACTGTACGATAACTTTTATAGGTCGCAACTTCGGTTAAATTAAAACAATTGATCACTACATAAATATCGAATTTCATTGTTAGACTTGTATAAATTTCCATCAAATAAAATAAAGAGACCATAATGTATTCAGAGCTTGTAGCTGTTATTATCTCAGGTGGCTCGATCGAATTAGAGTGGGTATCAGTAGATAATAAAATAGATAAAAATAAAAAAAAATTGCAACAGCAGATATTCAAAAATTTCCAGAAAAATGTAGCTTTAGCGTTAATTTTGTTAGGGTTTTCTGAAAAAAATATTTATTTATCTCCTTCTTTGGAATTTTGGAGATCTTTTAGTCTTTCTTTTACAAAAAAACTAGTTCAAACACCAAATCTAGAGGAAATAAGAGAAAACCTTAAAATTGAGATTTCGCAACAAGAAATACAGAATCTTTTAGCAAAATCACCTTTCATGACTGGTTTGGAATATTTAGACGAAGATCTTTTGCGTTTTTTATGGTCGAGACTCAATAAACAAATTAATAAAGAAATCAAAGAGCACAAAGGAAGCGTTGAAGAGCTAATAAAAAGCTATAAACCAAATATTAACTTACTTGGTAGAGTTTATTTTCATCTTGTTGAAAACAAGAATTCTCAAGAATATCCGTTTGCATTTTTAGCTACTTATTCTACAAATTTTGCGACTAAAGAGGAATCCAAACACCTACCTTTAAAATTTGCCTTAGAAGAATATGCTAAGAGCGACAGTGATATGCTTGAACTATTAACAACCATTGAGTCTGCCACCCAAAAAAGCAAGTTAATAATGGACTTGCTAGAATCAGGGGAAATATTTCATCCATTAGCATGGAAAGCTAATGAAGCATTGACATTTCTAAAAGAAATTACCATCTACGAAGAATCAGGTATTTTGTGCCGTATTCCGAATTGGTGGAAAGGAAAAGCGGCTGGCATCAAAGTAAATATTAGCGTGGGAGATCCTCCACCTCGGTGCGTAGGAATGGAATCTCTGCTTAAATTTAACGCCCAGCTACTTTTGAATGGTGAAGAAATTACCGAAGAAGAGGCGAGGAAAATATTAGAAGAAGCGCAAGGTTTAGCTTATCTCAAAGGAAAGTGGGTTGAGGTTAATCCTGAGAAATTGCAACAAATTCTTTTAGCATTTGAGCAAGCACAACAATCAATAAAAGACGATAATTTAAGCATCAAAGATGTTATGCAAATACAATTAGGGACCAAGAAATTCATGGGAGTTTCTTCTGAGGACGATCTACTAACTATTAGCAATGGAAAATGGTTACAATCGACCATTGCTAAATTGCAAAAACCTAAATTGATCAAAGGAGTCAAGCCTGGTAGAAATTTCAAAGCCAAACTACGCAGTTATCAGCAAGATGGGTTAAATTGGCTAAACTTCTTACATATATTGCAATTTGGAGCTTGTTTAGCTGATGATATGGGTCTGGGAAAAACCATTCAAATTATTGCATTTATTAACAGCTTAAAAAGCAAAGGAAACAAAACGGCCCATTTACTTGTTGTTCCAGCGTCCCTCATTTCCAATTGGCAAAACGAAATAGATCGTTTTGCGCCATCACTAAAATATTTTATTGCCCACTCCAGTTCTAATCCCAATATAAAAAAAATAAACAAAGATAGTTGTTTCTTAAACGGCTACGATCTTGTAATAACAACGTATGCATTAGTACAACGGTATGAATGGTTACAGTCGCATAAGTGGAAATATATAATTCTAGATGAAGCCCAAGCAATTAAAAATCCAGGAACCAAGCAAACTAGAGCCATCAAAAAACTGAAGTGTTTTAACCGAATAGCTTTAACTGGTACTCCCATCGAAAATAAACTTGGCGATTTATGGTCTCTCTACGATTTTATCAACCCTGGGTTGTTGGGAAGTATTAGTGAATTCAATCAATTTACCAATACTTTGAAAAACGAGGGCTACACACGACTGAAAAACATCATTAGTCCTTACCTTTTGAGAAGACTTAAGACAGATAAAACAGTCATTGACGACTTGCCAGATAAAATAGAAATGAAAGTTTATGCTTCGCTAAGTAAAAAGCAAATACTACTTTACCAACAATTGGTTGATAACCTTGAACAAACTATAAAAAATACAGACGGAATTCAACGTAAAGGCCTGGTACTTGGGTCATTAATAAAATTTAAACAAATTTGCAATCATCCAGGGCAATATCTTGATAATGGCGAATTTTTAGAAAAAGATAGTGGTAAATTTTCACAATTAAACGAAATTTGTCAAACCATCCTATCTAAAAGAGAAAAGGTTTTAATTTTTACTCAATTCAAAGAAATAACCTCTGGGTTAAACAGCTTTTTGAGTTCTGTATTTGGTAGAGAGGGACTTGTTTTACACGGTAGCATTTCTGTTAAAAAAAGAAAAAGTCTTGTTGAACGTTTTCAAAGTAGCGAATATACTCCTTACTTTATTTTATCTGTAAAAGCCGGAGGAGTGGGTCTAAACTTAACAGCAGCTAACCACGTTATTCATTTTGATAGATGGTGGAATCCTGCTGTTGAAAATCAAGCTACAGATAGAGTGTTTCGCATTGGTCAGAAAAAAAAAGTTATTGTGCACAAGTTTATTACTAAGGGAACCATCGAAGAAAAAATTGATGCGATGCTTGAAGATAAATTATCTTTGTCGCGTAAAATCATTGGAACTTCTGGTGAAAATTGGATCACAAAAATGAATGACCAAGAGATGCTCGATTTATTTAAGTTACAGTTATAGGAGAAATAAAAATGGATTATTGGGGAGATTATAAACCTTATGTAACAGCTGCTGAAAAGAAAAAAATTGCCCAAAAAAAATTAGCTAAACTACGAAAAGAAAATCCCAATATACAACCTATTGTTGTCAAAGGAAAAAAACTCGTTTCCACTTGGTGGGGAAAAGCGTGGAATAGCAATTTAGAATACTACGCTGATTATGATAATCGTATAAGTAGAGGCCGGAGTTATGTTCGCCAAGGCAGTGTATTGGATTTAAAAATAAGATCTGGCAATATCGATGCTCTAGTACAAGGCTCAGAAACATACAAAATTAATATAGAAATACAACCTATACAACAAGAGAAGTGGCTTAAGATTCAAAGTGAATGTGCAGGAGAATTTGATTCGCTCCAAAATCTTTTAGATGGTAAGTTTCCAAAATCCTTAGGTGAAATTTTTACCAAACAAAAAACAGGATTATTTCCATCTCTATCAGAAATTTCCTTTAGATGTAACTGCCTTGATTGGGCTGATATGTGTAAACACATAACGGCTGTTCTTTATGGAGTTGGGGTTAGACTTGATTCTTCACCGGCTCTATTTTTTACATTACGCAATGTTGAAATTGATAGCTTAGTTAAGAAAGCTGTTCAAGATAAGAAATTAAGTTTTCTCCAAAAAGCAAAACAAAAAAGCTCCCGAGTTATTGCTGATTCAGATCTATCGTTTCTTTTTGGAATTGATATTGGCAAAATTACTTCGATTGACACTCACGAAAAGCATAAAGAAAAAACAAATAAAAAGCCACTAAAACCGCAAAACAAAAAAGCATCTAAGAAAAGTAGTAATCCTGGAAAAAGACAGCTTTCTAGCAAAACAAAAAAACCCACAGACTCAACACAAAAAACAAAGCTCAATGATTCTCAGAAACGAGTTCTAAAATTATTGTCGCGAAAAAAGTCATGTTCCCCTTCCGATAAAATTTTTGCAAAACAAGCAAAAGTAGGCGAAACTTACCTGCGAGTAATCTTAGAAGAGTTAGCATCTCGCGGATACGCCAAAAAACAAAAGAATAGGGGAAAAGTTATTTTTTTAGCGCTATAATTTTGTACTGCAGGAAAAATTCAAAGGGAAACAATATGATTGAAATAAAACAAAAAATCCACTGGAAAGTTATCAAAGAAACTCTGTGGTGGTTTATTGGCGCAATGTTTTCTGGTATTCTTGGCATTGTTTTGTGTATAGAACTACTCAATATAGATAGTTCAAAATTCAATTTATTGCAAACGTGGCCATTATCTACCGTGATAATTATTTTATTTTTATGGATTTTATCGAAGTGGAAATCTTTTCTCGTCAGTACTATTATTTGTGGCATAATCACATCTATAGGTGTAGTGATTGCCTATGAGTTACCAAGCAAACAAGTTGTGTACACGGAAGTATGGCTAGAAACTCTACAAGTTTGCGCTACTGCTGTTGTTGCTTTTTTATGTATTGTTATCTCTTTGTCATCCTTCGCAACATTTACACGTAAAACTTTCTATATAATTGCAAAACGTCCAGTAATCAAAATCGATAATGAAGGAGTTTTTTACAAAGATGGCATTTTTCGCGTAGTTCTATGGGATGAAATAGAAAAATTTCATTTCTTTAGCCATTCCGAAATAGGAGTCCGTATTCAACTGCACATTAAAAAATTCCCCACTGTTGTCAAGCGTTTACCTCTACGCAAAAATCTTTTTTGGCGCGATATTCTGCGTTTATCAAACTTTGATTTCATTTATGAAATCGCGCTTTATCCGACAAATTATCAAATTAATAGCGACAATATCCAAAAAACATTAGCGACTCACCTAACTCAAACGCAAAGTGAAATGACAATGGGGTTACATCACCCAGATAGTGAAAAGTTAAACGAAGAGCAAAAGCAATTTGCACAAACAATTAATGTGGAAACACGCACACATGTATGGTCCTCAATTGCTGATTTATTTCTCGATACAGATGTATCGCTTTACTACAACAGTATTGCCAAAGAACTAGCAAGTTCATCATACACGATCAAAGAGTTAAATCATATTTATAAGCGCGAAGTTGCCCCTATTTGTTATGTTAATTTATTTTCTGTTGCTGGTGTGTGGGCTGGAATTGACAATGAATGGTTAGAAGTTGTTATTGTAAAACGACTATATCGTTACAAAAAACATTGGTGGCTGCGGATCCTGCATTTATTTAGTGACCGTCTTTGTACGTTTATGACCAAAAAAGATTGGAAAATAATCATTGCTAAAGTAAAGGAATTGCGCAAAAATTATAAAATGGAACATAAAGAATAAGAATGGTAACACATGAGGAAAACATGCAACGCTAGCGGACTCGAAAAAACAAGTAATATTTTGAATGATAGGATTTAGCATTATGAATAAATTAGTTAAATATCTCATTGTTTTAGGAACAGTTGTTTCATTGTTAACAGCCACTTATATGTGCGGAATTTCATATGGAAAGCACAGAATTAAAAATGGTAGTATTTTAGCTTATGGTAAAAGTTATGATGGGCTTTTTCAAGAAGAGCAGTTAGTTTTTTTAGAGTTTGAGTTTAAATTTAGAGCACAATTTTCTGGTACCGTTTATTTTTGCTTTATTTATAAAACAGAGTTAGGAGATTTTGTTTTATGGAGCCCCTTCAGAAATGAATCACTAAATTTTGAAAATTTTTAATAGCCTTGTGCAATATTGAAAATTTTGAAACAATTAGTAATATTTGACCTTGCATAAGATTTCGGTTGTTGGCAAAATAAATAGAATTTCCTACAAAAGCTACTTAGAATAGATTTAGTTCATAGGCTTTTTTTACTGCTTGTTTGCGATTTGAGACCATTAACTTTTCATATATTATTTTCAGATACCATTTTACAGTATTGATTGACAAATAAAGTTCTTCAGCTATGCGTTTATAGGTATATGATTTACATAATAAAAAGAGAATTTCGCGTTCTCTTGTATTTAGTGGTTGTAATAGCCCTGGTGTTTTTTTGGAAATATTTGGTGTTGGTACGAGAAGTTTTACAAATTGCGAATGTTTCTGCACTTTTTCGATTAAAAAACGATTTCCTTCTTCTAAAAATGGGCGTACAATTCCTTGAGGAGCAGCCATTTCAATTGCTTGCTCCATTACTTTTGTCGCTTGATGTATATTTTTTTGCGAATATAGAATAGAAGATTTAACGATTAAACTCCAAAGTAGCAAATATTTCTCTGATTGCGAGATTAACTTATTAACAAGTAACAATGCGTCATCTAGTTTGCCGCGTATTATATACAGTTTTACGTTAAGAAATATCGCAAAATCGTTTGCGCGTTTTGAATCAATATAACAAGTTACTTTTTGCATTTTTTCAGACAAGAAACTCATGTGAGGAAATTTTTGTGCTAGCTGTAGCTTGTAATATAGAACTGTATAATAAGCCCAAGTTGCTGTTGGTTCAATACATAGATCTAGTTTTTCTATTTTTTGTATCCAATGACAAATTTTTTCAACCTCTCCACTTGCGTATGCTAATTGCATTTTTAAAAGATAAGCAATGTAAATATCGCCTTGCTGTTCTTCTAAATCAAAAATCAACCAAATGTGCTCGGTGATTGCTTGTGCTTTCGCTAGATCATTCTGTAAGTATAAAATATTTGCCATTTTCGTCAAAATATGAGCCGGAAGTGTGCCGAGCTTTTCATTTATAATACAGCTTTCTCCATTCCATACTTGAAGTTTCTTCGCTTCTAATTCCAATATTTCGTAGGCACTACGGTAATGCCCAATATCTATTTGTAACTCGCTCCAGTAACCAACAATTGCACAACGAAGAATGTTATTTTTTGTCAGTGAATTAAGATTAAAAACTTCTTGGTAGTAATCATCAGCAACAGCCCATTCTTTTAAATCATGATGTGCATGCGCAAGTAAAAACAATACCAATTCTTTTAAAAATATGTAGTTACAATCATTTTGAGAGACAGACGTTGCTAAAGAAATACAATTTTTTTGGTCTCCAGAATATGAAGAGTATAAAGCCTTTAGTATAAGCGTATACTCTACGTTTTTTGCCAACTCACTAAGAACTTTTAACTCTAGAAACTGTTCTTTTCCATACAACAAAAGTACATAAGTACAGCATAAACGCGAGTATTTACATAGAGTATCGTGAGGTAGCAGTTTTACCCAGCGAACTAATGTATAGAAATCTTCCTGGTAAAGTAACTTTAAATAAATACTATCTATGTAACCGGCGGCAAGATCAAATTTTTTAGCGCAGATTGCATGATGAATAGCCTGAGAAAAATATTGTTGCTCTACATAGCACTTGCTAGCATAGGTGTGTAGAGAAGTATATTTTGATAAATGCCATTTTTTCAGTCGCTCATTTAAAAGCTCGCGAAACAAATGATGATAGCGATAGATATTTTTTTGTCGATCGACGGCAACAATAAATACGTTTTGTTTTTCAAGATACTCAAGAATAGGCAAAGGTAATTTATCAGCTAAAGAAAAGTCTAAATGTAAAACGACGGCCAAACACACTTCCTCTTGCAAATGTTCGAATATTGAAGTGTACATCAAAAAATCATAAATGGGTTTTGGGCATGTATGCAAAACTTCATCTAAAAGGTAAGTAATAATCTGTTCTTTTGAATTTTCTAACTTGGGTATTTGCCCATTTTTTGTAATGCTAGTAATTAACTTTAAGGCAACAGGCCAACCTTCTGTCAGATTAAAAATATTTGCAATTTCATTGTCTGAGCATTTCATTTTATATAGATCGCAGAAAAAATGCTTTACTTCATCGTAACTAAACTGTAAGTCTTTAATGTCTATTTCAGCGACTTCTCCCTGCACACGCATACGGGAAACAGCAAATGGTAATTCGTGTCGCGTAATGATAATTATGTGTATTTTCGGTGAAAGATGTTCCAATAAAAAATTCATCGCTCGATGAATATCATTATTATCAATATAGTGGTAGTCTTCGAAAATAAGATATATATGTTGCGACGTTTTGCGAAATTTGCGCAGTAATGTATCAGCAATAAATTCAGGAGAATATGCATTCGCTGATTGCAAAATCATCATACTTCTATTAAGACGCAATACCCGAACGAACATTTCTTCTACGTAGGAAAAAAAACTTTTTAAGGCATTGTCGCTTTTATCAATGGTAAACCAACTATAGTTTTTGTACTTCGCAAGTTTTTGAATCACAGCGGTTGTTTTACCATAACCAGCCGGCGCACAAACAACATTAAGTTTTTTATTCAAGTCTATTTTTTGTATAGCGCGTTCCCGTCGTATACTTTTATTGATTTGTGGTTTATATAGTTTGTATTCTAATATCATCGTTTAACTGTCCAAGGATCTTCTAATAAATTTCCGACAAAAAAATTACAGTATTTTGCAAAGTTGCTTGCGAACGGGCGGCGATTGCTTTTTTTAACACAGCATAATAACTAATATACCTTATGTAATTATAACAATTTGAGACTGTTGTTATAGATTTATTTCAAATCAATGAATATAAAGAAAGCACTCTTGGCTTTCAACCTGATAAGAATTAAGTGCTTAGAAAGGTACCTTTTTATTATTTCGATTGGAGCTCTGTTTCTCTGAAATTTACAAAAATTATCTAAAAAAATGTTGTAGTGCGTTTGGTATTTTTAGTAATGTTATTTTATATCTTTTTTTTGCTTTTATCTTTTATTGCTACGGAATTCATTTTTCTTTATACACTTTTCAAAATCAATTTATTTTGGCTAATTTTCAAAATACCATTCGTTGTTAAGTTGAGTCTCCTGTGGAAAAAATAAATAAAAAAATATTAAAAAATATCCAAAAAGACACCTTCTATGAAGGTTGTACATTTTATTGTGAGTCCAAGGATTATGAGTATTCCTATTGCCAAGAAGATGGAGATTATTACAGTTATGACTCTTATTCGTACGAATCAGATGATGATTATGACACAAGCTACGACTCTCCCTATGGCTATGAAGACGAGCTTCCAAGTATTGAAAATTCGCATTTCAAAAATTGCTCTTTTAGAGGTAATATAGCATTTTCTGGTCTTGAAAATTGTACATTTGTTAATTGTGGGTTTTCAGGAGAGTTTAGGTTAAATCTTTCCGAAAGAGATCTTGAAAAAATCCCAAACTATGTTCTTGATATAGAATATCTAACTTGTCTTGATTTAGCTTTTAATAACATTAGCGATCTACCACAACACCTTTCAAAACTAAAACACTTAAAAGAATTGCGATTATGTTATAATAAAATTAGTTTTTTTCCAGAGGAATTACTTGTTTTACCCAAACTTGAGATTCTAGATTTGTCCAATAACGAAATTATAGACTTGCCCTGCGAATTAGAAAATTTTAAAAGTCTAAAGCAGCTATTTTTGAACAACTGTCGTATAACGAATTTACGCGAATTGACAAATTTGCCTGACTTGGAAATATTAGAACTATGTCAAAACAATATCAGTAGTTTACCGCCCTCGTTCAAAAAAATGCAAAGCCTAAAAATACTAAGACTACATTATAATGAAATCAATCGATTACCTATTGAATTAGGCACATTGAAATCATTGAATATACTGGGACTATCAAATAACGGAATCACAAAATTGATACCTGAATTGGGACTATTATGTTCTTTGAAAATATTGGATTTGTCCCAAAATAGAATTGTTGAATTAATAACTGAATTGGGGAAATTACACAATTTAGAAAAGCTAGACTTATCTACAAATACAATCACTAAACTAGTACCTGAACTGGGAAAACTACAATCTCTTACCAAATTAAATTTATACAACAATATGGTAGAATCTTTTCCCCTTGAACTATGCGATTTGATGAATGTAGAAGTTATGTTCTTGGGTTTTAATAAAATAAATACATTACCACCACAAATCTCTCAATTACAAAATCTAAAACGTTTAAATCTTTATGATAATAACCTCAAAAATGTTCCCATTGAAATTTGTCAGCTACAAAATTTACAAGAATTAAATTTATACGCAGCTAAATGTACCGATGAACAAAAAAAACTTATTAAATCTAGATTAGCAGAATGCAAAGTTTATTTTTAAGTTTACTAAAATTTTTCGCAAGCTGCTATTGAAACCATACGCAAAATTAATGACCAAGCAAAGCAATTACCAGAATGATGGAATATAAGAGAACTCCCTAGACTAAGAGTCATCAATTAAGAAAAAATATACTATATTTATACAATCGATTTTGTAACTAGTACAATATCTTTACATAATAGAGAGTGAAGTAATGGAGAGAATCAATGACTGTTTATTAACTTTAAAAAACAAATACAACATTCCTGTAAACATTTGTGCAAATTCGCAGGTAAAAATTGAAAAAAATGCGGTGCAGGAGCTTTTACAACTTCTCGAACTTGCAGAGAATATTCGCAATATCGATAAAGAAGATAATAATTTTTTTGACATAACTCCACAAATAGAGCAAGTAGCGATTACCCCAGATTTCCATAAAGGGCGTGGAGTTCCCATTGGTACAGTAATGAAGACCACTGGGTTCGTTTCACCACAAGCGATAGGTAAAGACGTAAATTGCGGCATACGTTTTTATACTACAGACCTTTCTCCGCAAAAAATTGCAGATTGCTTCACACAGTTATCTCAAAAAATACGCCATGTTTTCTTTGAAGGCGGGCGGCAAATACCAATGACACGCGTCCAACGTGAGAGTCTATTTAAAGAAGGATTACTCGGAGTATTAAATACTCACACAATGGCAAATGACAAGGGAATTTGGAAATACTACTGTGCTAATAAACAGGAAATAGAACTCAATCGCGTAAATGACAACGGTTCTTTTATTACCGATGATATTTTTGCGCTACAAGACTTTTTAGGTCGCAAAGAACTCAATTATGATGACCAAATTGGTTCTATTGGTGGAGGTAATCATTTTGTCGAAGTACAAAAAGTAAAAAAAATATGTGATAATAAAACCGCTTATCAGTGGGGAATAAAAAAAGATCAAGTGGTCGTGATGATCCATACTGGCTGCGTTAGTATTGGTTATCCCACTGGGAATTTTTTTGGTCAAATTGCTCAAGAAATTTATCCTAGTAGCTTAGCACAGCCGCAAAATAAAATATTTGTTCTTCCTCAGTCAGAAAAATATCAAAAGTATTGGAACTGTTTTTGGGCATCTTTGTATAACGCGGCGAATTTTGCATTTGCCAACCGTTTATTCTTAGGGTTGATGTTAGAAAAATGTATCCACGAAGTAATTGGTGATGTAAACTTTGACCTAGTGTACGATACAGGACACAATATTGTTCATGAAGAAAACGGCAGTTATATTCATCGTAAGGGAGCTAATCCTGCACGAAGTGCCGCAGAAATGAATAACACGCCGTTTGAGTACTACGGAGAACCAGTGATGATACCAGGCTCGATGGGCTCTTCAAGTTTCTTAATGTGCGGTAAAGGTCGTGAGCTTTTTTTATCTAGCGCAAGCCACGGCGCAGGGCGTAGTCTTTCACGTGGGCAAGCTATTCGTCATGATAAACAAAAATTTCGTGCATTTATGGAAAAATTTAAGATCATTACTCCTATAGACCCACAAAGGCTTGATTTAAAATCACGCCCTGATATTATCAAAAAATGGGAAGAAGAAATCAAAAAAGAAGCACCGTATGCGTACAAAGATATTTCAGCGGTTATTGACAGCCAAGTACAAGGAAATATTGTAGGTACCGTTGCAGAACTAGAACCTATTTTTACGATTAAAGGTTAAGCGAGGAATATCAAGATGGAAACTTTTTTCATATTTTTGAAAGCGTTATTTTTTGTCATTTTTGTACTTTGGTTATTTGTAAAATTTTTAGACTACAATTACCTACGTTCATTTAACAAAAAAAGTAAAGAAGAGTTAGAAGAAATCGTTTTTTACTTTCACGATGAATACTTTGATTTCATTGGCATTGATAACGAGCACGTTCAAAGATTTCGTTCTTTCATCACTAACCGCGATTTAAAAAATATCCGCTCTTCTTGGAATGAACTCTATCATATCTTTACTGATTTGGAATCTAAGGCAGGACACCAAGGACGTCCACTTATCATGGATTATTATGACAATTACAAATCGTTTATCGATCTATTGATTAAAAAATCTAAATAACGCCTACAAGAGAACATAATTATCTTTGACTATTATTGGTAATTCTCCTATCATTTAATAAGAAAAACCGCGTTCTAAGCTAGAATGCGTCGACCTTAAAAAACAACAGTTTGTTGCCAAGATATTTCAACCTAGAAAGGAAGCGTGAGGTCTATACCAGTCTAAACCTCACCATAATGGGATGAAACTTCACAAAAGTCATCGTTTATTTGCTAAAATTGCACATAAATTAGGCTATATCTCTGAAATACAGTTACATGAAACGGTATCTCTCTGTCAAAAAACTTCGTGTTCTCAACATCTACAAAATGTTATAGAGCCAGAGGCTTGGAATAAAGTGCGCCTAATATACTTAGAAAAAGTTATTGCGCAAATGCTAGTACGTTATAACTATCTATCAGCAGAAGAATACGAAAAAATAATGGCTGTAGAAATGAAGAATGCTCAACGCAACAAAAAAATATGGGAACCGATTATACTTTCTCAAGGTATTATTACTGCTGATATGGAACACTGTTTTTTTAAAGGATTTAGCAAAAAAGGTGGTGACGTACCTGGTTTAGTCGATGAAAATCTCCTAGCAGTAAAAAATGGCTTTGTCGCTGCCGAAGAATATGACTCTTCTTTATTGCGTATAGGTGATTACACTATTGAAAAAGCTATCTACGAAGGCGAAAAATACAAAGAATATAAGGCTTGGCACGAAAAACTTGGAAAAAGTTTTACTATCAAATTGTTTAATTTTTCGATATCTAGTGAATCAGTAATGGCTATTCGCTGGTTTTCCAAAGAAATGAAAGTGATAAAAAAACTACGTCATAAAAACATAATACCTGTTCACGATATTGGGGTTGTTGATGAACAACATTATATTGCAATGCCGTATATTAGTGGTAATACTCTAGCACATGAACTGGATTCGGCTAAAAAATTTACAATTCACCAAGCACTGGCTATTGTGCTTCGCTTAGCGGAAACAATTGGAATTACTCACCGTCATCGCTTAATTCATCAGCAACTTACTCCAGAAAACATCATCATCGATGATTCAGGAAACCCTTATATAAAAGGTTTTGGGCAAGTCACTTTACTCACTAAAGTTTTTGGCAAACCTAGCAATACAACAGTTTATCATTCTCCTCAACAAGTGTTTAGCAGTAATGTTGACGCCCAAAGCGATGTATATTCCCTAGGAATTGTATTGTATGAAATGCTCATGAACAGACATCCTTTCTCTACTCCAAATAAATTTTGGCATAAAATACAAATTTTATTTTTTGATCTACCTTGGCATGGTCGAGATGTACCTTCATCAGTAAAAATGATTTGCAAACGAGCAACAGCAAAAAATAAAAAATATCGCTATATTGATGGCTTTAAAATGGCTATGGACATACGTTGTTATTTAAATAAACAACCTTTAGCAAGCGGAGCATTCCCTTGGTATTACTCCTTAATTACCTCGATACGTCATCATATTCTGTATCTTACAACTTTTGCGTTAGTGGCATTAATATTTGTAGGATATAACAAATACGAAAATCATTTATCTGTAAATAATACTTTACGGATACAAAAAAAGCTGTCAAAGTCTATAAAGTCGGCTTTAGCAACAAAGAATAATCATCAAACTGTTAGAAAATTACATCGCATACTGAATGAATACAAGGTACTTCTTAGTAGCAACCCGAACAGTAACGAAATTTCAAAAAACTATGTACAAGCATTAAAAACATTTTTTGAATTGGCCATTCACACGGATGTTTATTTAGCGGAATATGCTGTTTTTTTATTGCAAAAAGAGATTCCTAAAAACAGTTTGTTAGAATTTAAAAAACGTTTACTTACAGTTCAAAAAAGCAAAGGCAAGAAATGAGAGTAATGGGCATAGATCCAGGAACGAGAATCGTAGGCTATTCTGTTGTTGAAAAAAATGGCAACCGCTTGACATGCATAACTTCAGGTGCTGTTCGTACAAACACAAAAGAACCTATTCCCAAACGTTTACGAGTCATTCATCGCGAGATCTCGCAGGTAATAGAAGAATACGAACCGCAACACGCTGCAGTCGAAAAAGTATTTTTCGGTAAAAATATCCAAAGTGCAATAAAACTAGGAGAAGGACGCGGGGTTGTTCTTCTTGCAGCAGCACAAAAAGATTTAGAAATATTCGAATACGATGCTACAAAGGTAAAAAAAGCAATTGTTGGTGGCGGAAGGGCACATAAATCTCAAATTAAATTTATGGTGCAAAGAATACTAAATATTGATAAAGAGATGGGTGATGATGAATCAGATGCTTTAGCAATAGCAGTTTGTCATTGCCAAAACTATATAGCAGGAATTTTATGATGAAAAAATACAGCATTTTCATTGGATGTTTATTATTGTGTGCATGCAATATGACAGATCTAAATGTTCGCTCTACAGGAGAAGCTGGTACAGAATTAATTTATTTAGTCCCCGGAGATCGCATTGCGTTAAATACCGGAGACGTAGGTTATGTAAATGGTGATGGCTATTTCGTTGGAATTCGCGACATACGATTCTTTGCTGTAGGTAAGAGAGTTCGCGAAGTAATCAAACTATTGAACTATAACCATGGCGTTGATTTTAATCAGTACAAGATCGTTAGTTTTGGCAGAAGATCTATTGATGTACGTGGTGCAGTACAATCTCCTGGCACCTACGAATATCCTCCAGGAGAAGACTGGAATATTATGAATTTAATTTTAAAAACGGATGGTTTTACAAGTTTAGGCCAGAGAGAATATCTACTCGTCCGTAAAGCATGGGGCTACCCAGGAAAATTTTTATTTATACGCGGTCTATCTTTACCTGTTGAGGAAGGAATAGGAGGAGACAATCTACTTCTATACGCACACGACCGAGTTATTTTTCCGGGAATATCACAACCCATTTACGTTTTTGGTGCTGTAAAGGCGGAAGCTGGTGGTGTATGTTTTAGTTTTGACGGACAAAATAAACCGACACTAAAAGACTCACTAAACCAAGCTGGTGGATTTTTGAAAACATCAAATACAAAAAATATCCAAGTGTATAGAGTACTACAAAATGGACGTCGCAGCATTGTAAATCTAGATTACGATGTAAGCGGTGGATTTGAATTACAACCTTGGGATGTAGTATATGTACAATCGGAAATACCTGAAGAAGTTTTATCAGAAGAAGAATAGGATTTAGACATGAAATACACATTATATTTTATCATATTTTTTTTACCATTTTTTGCGTTTGCCGATAAAAACGGTACACCATACTACTTTTTTGGCGAAAAGCTTCTAAGCGAAAAAGAGTACCAAGAACTTAATAGTAAAGATCGAAAAAAAGTAGAATTTTCATTTAATACCGTTTGGACAGCACGCGCAGGAAGAGATAAAAATAACGCGGTTCTTACTAGTTTAATCTCAAAAGAAATTCAAGTTTTTGTTTTTAGTGATACTGGCTCTAGATTACTTCAAGGAGCTACTTTTTTTACTGAAGTAGCCAAACACTACCAAGAAGTTTTTAAAATAAAAGATAAATTCAAAAAAGGTCGCACACAGTTTGGCAAAAAAAAGTGCTACTCTAGTTCGAATAGAACAAAGGACGGCAAATTCATACAGATAATTACTCGTTCATCTCGTAACAAATGTTGGCGTATTATAATTGTAATCAACGAAAAAGATTTACGTTTAAAACCTGTGCGTACAGCATTTTCGTTATTTATGAAAAGTTTTCGATTTTTAATGTAAACCATTTTCTGCTTATATTGAGCCATAAGTAATGCGACAAAAATAATTACCCATTGATTTTAAAGGGTTGTAAAAGATTTTTGACAATTTTTGATGAATTTAGAGGTAAGAAGAGGATAATGCATTCATTGTTTATTTATCAAAAAGGAAAAACAATGAATGCGAAAATAAGTATCCTAAATCTTACAGGAAAAGAACGTAAATTACTAAAAAAAATCTATAAAAAAGGTATCGGTCGAGTATCTTATAGAGCCCAAATAATATTGTTATCAACAAGTGCAACAGTAAGCTATACGCGAAATCAAATAGCAGCACAATGTTTCTGTTGTCGCAAGACGGTGTACAACACCGTTTGTAAATACAAAGAAAACGGTATCTGGGGAATATTCGATTTACAAAGGCCAGGAAGACCTTGCTTGATAAGTGCTAATTGCTCCCAAGAGATTCAAACAACAATACAAACAAGTAAACCCAGTAAGCTAGGAAAACACTACTTTCATAGTAACTGGACACTGAAAATTATTAGAGACTATCTGGCAAAATCTTTTTCGATTTTCATAAGCCAAAGAACGATTTCGAGATGGCTGCATTCTAATGGATGGAGTTATCATCGAAGTAAGAAAGAGCTGTTTCCCATTCAACCATTACTGGATAAAGAGCAACGAGATGTTTTGAGATTGCTTCGTAACTTAAACGAACATCAAGAAGTGCTTTTATTTGTTGATCAATCAGCTTTTTATCTTGATGGTTTACCTGGTGGATATTGGTTTCCTTGTGATGAACAACATCAGATTCAGGCATCTGGATCTAGACAAAAGCGCTGGTTGTTCGGAGGCTTTAATCCCCACGATAAAAAATTTTATTATCGAATGTGTAAAAAATGTAATAGCGAAGAAATGGTTCTTTTTCTTCGCCAGATACGACAAAGATTTCGCAATAAAATCATTCACATAGTTCTTGATAATGCTCGTTTTCATACTTCTGTTGAAATAGAATATTTTTTGCAAAACCATGATGGGTTTTCTCTACATTTTTTACCTCCTAGAGGAGCAAAACTAAATCCTATTGAGAGGTTTTGGCTTTTTGTGAAACATGTTACTGTAAAGAATTCGGTCTTTGAATCTTTAGACGAGCTGTGTTTTACTCTTCGAAAATTCTTTTGGCATTACAATAGCGGTAACATTGAATATAACTTTGATATACAAAAAACGATTAACGTTTGGAATCAGTGGACATGCGTCTCTGTGGCCTAATTTTTTAATAGATAACTATTTTTGTCAGGTTACTTATCAATAAAGCAAAGGAGGTTATTTATAAATATATAGAGTTTTATAATAACGAGAGATTACACCAATCTCTTGATTATGCTACTGAAGTTTATTTTTCTAAGCGATTTGCTAAAGTTGCATAGTTCTTCTTTTTTATTTTTTTGATGGTCCTTAACAAGGGACGCACCATAGTAGTAATCCCAAATTTCTCCCTATTCATAATGCCGTTGGTCTTTTATTGAAAACGATTCTATATGATCAGGAGAACCTAAGATCTCAAGAACTCTTCAAGAATTCATTTCGAGACAAATAGATTTTATCGAGTTATCCCTATTTTTTACTAGGTCTGGTAACTCAAAAAAAACTTTTTTATTTGTTTTATGTTTAAAAAAAGTATAACAAGAATATTCCTCTGGTTGCTCCCCCAATAACCTCAATCCTAATTTGACAAGAGACGAATAGAGACATTATGGTCTTCTAACGAGCAACAACTGGTATACTACCACATCGTACTCGTGGCTTGATAATCTGATGTAAAAATATTCCGTCCAAATCAGGCCATCAGGACTACATTCATTAGGTCTAAAGGACACAAATACACCGTCACCTCCTATAGCTAAAGGTAAATTGGAAATTTGTGGGTCCAATTTCTCTACAGACAAACCTAGCTTAGAATCTAAAAGAAGCGTTTCATATTCCATTATTTCTGAGGCCTTATTTTCGAATATTTGGCTCCAATTCCAAATTGTTTTTGGGCAAATTTTTATTCTTGTCAATGTTTTAGAATCAATGATGATATACTGTATGGGATAAATACTGATAATAAACATCCCACTTTTCGCAGTTCATTACTCGCACGTTGATTTGATTTTAGACCTAGTCTTCTATCCAAAGGTACATATTTTTCTATCTCACAACTGCTGGGACACCTTCCAATCTTCCGTTTCCAGCTTATTGTACCTACTATCTTCTGGTTGATGACAGGCTACTTATCATCCAAAGCATATACCATCACATAATCCCCTTGTTTTGTTTGCATTTTGCCGTGTCCTCCTGCACATATTGCTACATATTGTTTTTTGTTCACTTGATAAGTCATGGGTGTCGCTTGTCCACCAGCTGGTAGTTGAGTACGCCACAATTCTTGTCCTGTATCACTTGCGATAGCGCGTAGATGATAATCATATGTTCCAGCAATAAATATAAGCCCTCCTGCTGTAGAGATTGGTCCACCAAGTATAACAGATCCCCATTTGGGAGAATCAGGCACTTTTTTTGGGTCCACCATCCAACCTAGAGGAATGCGCCATTTTATTTTACCAGTAGTAAGTTGTACTGCCGCAAGCGTGCCCCATGGTGGCGCGGTTGCAGGTAAACCACTCGGAAGAAAAAAAATCTGACGTTCCATTCCATAGGGCGTCCCATGTTGTGGAGAAACTTCTGCGCGAAAAAATTTATTTTCATTGTGTTCTTGATAATTATTGCGCGGGATTAATTTGATAATATGAGCAATACTATTTAGAGGTACCACGAGTAAATCTTTATGTTTATCATAAGTAGCTCCTCCCCAATTCATTCCTCCAACAGTACTTGGATAGACAATTGTACCTTCCAAACTAGGAGGAGTAAATATACCTTCATAGCGAAATGTATTAAAACTTTGCTTGGCGTATTTGCGGTCTTGCTCATTTACTCCCCACAATTTTTGTTTTTCTGTAAGATTTTTGAGTAACGGTGGTGGAATTGTTGGAAAAGGTTGTAGAGGTGAAGTGATTTCTCCTTTGATATCACTTTTTGCAACAGCTAGTTCCTCTACAGGAAAAATAGGCTCTCCTGTATCTCTATCCAAAACAAAAATATGTCCCATTTTTGTTCCTTGGATGACAACATCTATTTTTTTTTGATTTTTTTCTATAGTAGTTAGCATAGGCTGACAAGGAACGTCGTAATCCCATAAGTCATGATGCACTACTTGAAAGTGCCACTTTACTTTACCCGTAGAAGCTTTTATTGCGACGACACAGTTAGCATAAACATTATCACCAAGACGTTCGCCTCCATAGAAATCAGGGCTTGCGGACGATGTTGGTAAAAAAATCAAATCACGCTTGTGATCTACAGATATAATAGACCAGACATTTGCGCCTCCAGTAGATAGAGCCTGTTTTCCTCTCCAAGTATCGGCAAATAGAGCACTTTTCGAACGAGGAATTGGATCCCAACTCCACTGTAGTTTTCCCGTTTTTGCATGATAACTACGTACGACACCGCGTTCAGTTTTTACTTTGTGATTATCTGCAATAGCAGAACCAACAATAATTGAATTGCCAATAATTGCTGGCGGAGAAGTAAGTTGATAGTTTCTCGAATTTTTGTTACTCAGGTTAATACCATCTTTTAAGTCTACAATACCATTTAGTGCGAAATCTTTGCATAACTCTCCTGTTTGTGCATCTAAACAGATTAGTCTTGCATCAAGTGTCCCTAGATATATCCTACGGTATCCAAACTGAGAAACTTCTTTCTGTGGATCTTGCCATGTAGAAACACCTCTATTTGTATACTCTGAATAAGAAATTCGTGGGTTTACTTTGGGGTCATATGACCATAATAATTTTCCACTATCTGCTTGTAAAGCGATAACTTTGCAAGTAGGAGTTGCAATATACATGGTATTTGCAACAACAATTGGAGTGCACTCAAAAGCGGCTTTCTTTTTAAAACTAGCAGTGTTTTTCAAATCGCCAGTCCGATATTTCCACGCAATCTTTAGTTGCGAAACATTTTTTGTGTTAATTTGCTCAAGAGAAGAGTAGCGAACTCCTCGACCATCTTTTCCATATGCATGCCATTTTTCATCTGCATAGAGTATCGAGATGGATATAATAATCCATATGCAAAGTACTGAATTATTCATCTAATTTCCTTTTATTAATTTAATAGAAGTGAAGTGCGAATTAATTTCAATGCCTCTACGTTACATCTTTAGATGTTTGTGACAAATCACTATACTTCTGTACAATATATCAAATAAATATCGACAACCATGTAAATTTTCTGTTATATAAATTACAAAAAAAAATCGACTAGTGGAATTTATATCCCTTGTCAGTTTACTTAGAAAGAATATTTATGATAAAATCTATAAATTTAATTGTGATAAAAACACCAGACATAAAAAAAACAAAGGCTTTTTATGAGTTACTAGGATTGAGTTTTGAACAAGAAAAACACGGTAGCGGCCCAATTCATTTTTCATGCGCAATTCAACAGTGTATTTTTGAAATATATCCTACAAATAAGACAGGATGTCACACCACAAGATTAGGATTTTCAGCCTCATCTATTGATTCTCTAACGGAGAAGATAAACAAAGCAGGCTATCAAATCGTAAAGAAACCCAAAAAAACTGAGTGAGGAATGAGGATGGTTGTGAAAGACCCAGATGGGAGATCTGTTGAACTAATAGAAGGTAGCTAAAGCTTACTCTTACAAACTCGATGTGTGGCGCGAATCTCGCGAAGAGAATTAATTTCTTAATGAAATTAAATTTTCTTTATGTTAGTGAATCTGTGGTTGTTTTTTATCATTATAACCCAAATTACTATAGTATGCTACAAGCATTGGTAAGGTAAAAAATTCGCCCACGTTTGTCGTTTAGTTAAATGAACGACACTCCTTACACATTTTTTTCGCGTTTTACAGAAAGTTTTTTTATAATGGTTTATATACTCATTGAAAATAACTTTCCACTTTCGAGGTCAAAAATGTTTAAGATATCTGTTTTTATTATCACTCTAACTATTTTGATTCCTATATTTTCCGAAGAAATTGTAGTGTCAACAACAGGACAAACTCTAGAGCAAGCACAAGAAGAGGCAATGCGCAAGGTCAGTGCTTTTTCTAAAGATTATACTATTGTTAAGAAGATGTATATCGCTCCACCACTGCTAAAAAATTGGCAAGTGAATATTATTTTACGCTCTGAAACTCATAGCGCAGGAATACGTGTTTTTACTGGTAGAGGATCAACAAAACAAGAAGCAAGAAGCCACGCTGTTATGAAAGCTCAGCGTTTTCATGGAGATAACTTTACTGTTGTTCGCGAGCGCTATCAGGGAAGGCTAAAAGTAATTTGCCGCTTAACAATAAATCTCACAAGAAATGCTGAAATGTCGCAAAACCGCGCATGGCTATTTCGCGGAGTAGATCGTGTGAGAAATGTTGCGCGGAAAAAAGCTTTTTCTAAAGCGATTACTCTTTTGGGAAAAAATATCAAAATCATCAAAGAAAAATATCGAGATGCGAAGGTCTTTTTTATCTGTAGTTTACTAGTTGAACGTTCTAAAGCAATGAGTGTTGTCGATCTTTCCCAGGGAGAAAATTGGCTAATAACTTCCGGTGAAAATTATAGTTTAGTACAGGAGAAAACGACTAATTTAGCAAAACGATTATGGGGAAGCAAAATCGCGGTGCGTGGCAGCTGGGCATCAGAATCTAAAGGAGTATGGCACTACGGAGTCTACGCTACAGCCAGTGAAGTTAATGAGAATGTCCTTATGATACAGGAACTTGGTAAAACAGAACAAAATGCTTATAAAAATGCAATTGAAAAGTTAGAAATGGCTACTCCCTTAGGAGAAAACTTTACTGTTGTTAAGATAAGTTATGACAAATTAGATGACCTTTCGCAGTGCACTCTAACAACTGTAAGTCAAAGGCTCTATGACTCTTTAGAAAGAAAATGATTTTATATTTTTATATAGTAAATCTATTATCGTTTTTTACTAATGTTAGAGCCTGTTATTATTCAAAATATTACTTGTTTTTTCGAACCCACTTACGAGCCCGCGCAAAAGAAATTGTCGTCCATAGGTCAGGAAATTTTTTCTATGAGTTTTAAACATCGACAGATATTAATAATAGAAGTACTTTCAGTAGCAGATCGACGAGCAATTCTATAAAAACGAGTTTCTCATAAAACTAAAACAAGTTGGCACACCCAAGCACCCAGCCAAAATCCACCTATTCTTCAGCTATCTATTCAAAATATGTAAAATTTGTACTGACTGAAATTTAATCACTAGGCATTGCAATTTACATCTGAATAACACGATTATCAAGTTTGTAAAAATAGAGTTAATGCTTACCATGGTATATAAGTAAATTTTGGATAAGCTTTGCTTGTTATCACGTGTTTTGATAGTATAAAAATCTAAAACAACATACTATAGAAACTGGTAGCTTGTAAACCAAGCTACCAGTTTCTATGAAATACTTTATATTTATAATTCTAAGGAGTTGAGATGACAACAGCTACAAACGAGGAAAAAACAGCTCAGCCAGAAGTAGAAGAAAAAGATGAACGTTTAGAACAGGCGATGGAAATTGTACATCGCAATATGGCGTGGGCGGCAGGAGGAGGGCTTATAGTCGTTCCTTTTTTGGATATAGCTGCTGTTACGTCTGTCCAGCTAAAAATGATCAAAGAACTCTCAAATTTATATGAGATACCTTTTTCTAAGAAACTGGGACGTTCGCTTATCGCTTCGATACTAGGAGGGGCCGGATCAAGTGCTCTTGCTTATGGCAAGGTTGGCGCAATAGCAACTGGATCTCTTATGAAAGTTGTTCCTGTGGTTGGAACAGTTTTTGGAGCTGCAACTATGTCGGTTTTTTCGACTGGAATCACGTATGGCGTTGGCAAGGTCTTCATTAAGCATTTTGCTGACGGTGGTAATTTGGAAGACCTAGATGTTGAAAAAGCAAAGAAAGAAGTACACAACACAGCCGAAAAACACGTGCAAGATCGCAACAATGCACGAAGTACCAAAAAAGGTCTTTTTTCTAGCTAATCGATACACAACTGCTTACATATTACAAAACAAGATATTTCGTTTGATTATAGCCTAAGTTGTATTAATACTTTTCATAGCTATACATTCAACCTACTGAACGACTATAACCAGTGGATATTTTTGTTTATTGGTTTGTTTGATGGATATAGTATATACCCTTGTTAAGTTGACAGCGGTTTGATAGAGCGCGCGTATTTACATTCTATTTGTAGAGCATTATGTTTTGATCTTCAAGGGTATTATTAAAAAATAAGATAGGTTTGTTTTAAAGGTAAAATCATGTCTTTAATATTGTATGTGTATTTGTCTCCACAAATTCTGTATGGCGTTGCATCAGTATGTATAGGTCTACTAGGACGTAGACGTCTTATAGGATTTTGGGGATTCCTTTTGGTATCCTTAATTCTTACCCCTGTGGTTGGACTCTTAATCCTCGCACTTACGGAATATGTAGCGCCTTCTGATTAGTTCACTTATAAATATTTGTATTCGGTAGCGGAAAAATTATGGAATTGACAAACCGTAAAATAAACAAAAATCATGTTGATAAACGCGAAAAAAAAAATAAGCGCAGAAGATGGAAGTTTAAAATATATCTTGGTTTGCTTATTGTAGCAATCATGAGCGTCTACTTATGGCGTTATATTTTTATATCGATAGATTCTGGTCACCGTGGAGTTCTGTGGCGAAGATTCACAGGAACCCAAATGAGTAAATCATATAGCGATGGCTTAACAATTGTTTCTCCTTTAGATATCATGCATATTTATGATATTAGGGTGCAAGAATTACACGAAAAAATAGAGGTATTAACTAAAAACGGTTTAATGCTTAGATTGGACGTTTCAACTCGTTTTCGCATAATAGAAGAGTATTTACCAAAGTTGCATCACAACATTGGCCCAGACTATGTCGAAAAAGTAATTCGTCCTGAAGTAATCACATCTGTGCGTCGTGTTATGGGAAAGTATTTACTAGAGGAAATATATTCAAAAGATGAAAAGGGACTTCTCCAAGAGCTGTTAAAAACAATAAAAGAAAATATTGATTTAGCATTTCCCCAGAGTGAAAAGTATGTAGAGTTTGTAACAGCAGTAATTATGCGTTTAGAGTTGCCTCTTGATATGCAAAAAGCGATTACTGCAAAACTAGTAGAAGAGCAAGATTTTTTAAAGTATCAATACAGTAAAGATAAAGCTTTACAAGAAAAAGAGCGAAAAATCCTTGAAGCAGAGGGGATAAAGAAGTTTGAAGAAATTTGTAAAATACCTATCTTGAAATGGGCAGGAATCGAAGCTACAAAAGAAATCGCGAAGTCTCCTAACACCAAAATTGTTATTATTGGAACAACATCAAAAGATTTACCTATTATTTTAAATACTGAATCTGGAAACTTACAAGGAACAGCCCGCGAAGATAGATAAGATCGAAAATGAAGAGTTTTAGAATTTGCATAACCAGCATAGTTATTTTAACTTTATCTTTCCAAAAAAATTGGTAATGAAAGAGGAAAACAATGTCTTTTTCTGCTAAAGTCAACAAATTAATGTTTTGTATTGACGAAGTAATATTCGATGTTGCAAAGTCAAAACAACAAACGGAGAAAAAGTCGATCATTGCGAAATTTGATAATAAACTGGAGGAATTATTCCAGCGATACTTTGTCAAAGATCAGCAAGTAAATACAAAACTCATTATCGAAGTGTGGGCTTTATTCTTTTCTCTTATATCTTTAGCGATTGCTGTATTGCAAAATTCTTCGTTACTACTTTTAGTTGCAGATTTAGCTGCCGCAGTTTTTGCTGTTCTCGTCATCTTTATTTAGGGTGCGTTTTCTTCACATTATGATTTGAATTTCTTTATACAGTGAGTACACATAGATTATTATCAAAACATTTTTAGGCAAGTACTTCATGTTAGTAAATCAATGGAATAAAAAAGCTTGTATTGCTATATTGTTATTTATAACAGCTGCTTTTGTTAAAGCAGATCTAGATGGCCTAAACAAACTACTAGATAAGATCGTTGTAAATTGGAGTTATGAAAAAGCTTCTTTTTTAGAAGTAGTAAAAGATATTCAAAAAGAAAATGGTATTAATATAGCTGTCGATGCAAAAGTAACAAATACTCTTTTTCGCGTTAAATCCAATTTGACTGTGGATCTTACATTACAAAATGTTTCACTACGCAATGCACTAAACATTTTCTTAGATATGTTTAATCTTGTTTATGTTTATCGTAATGATGCAGTTTTTATCACATATCCGAATTCTGATTACACTAAAAAAGCTCCGTTGATTGAGTCTTACAATATTCACGAATTAATCCCCAAAATACAAGCAGCATTCCCTGATCTGCGTGAAAAAGCAGAAATGAAATCATACGTAGAGAAACTCCGAAATTCTTACCGAAGTACAAACAGTGATGAGCTACAAAATTTAATCAAAGGAGTTGTTGCACGAGAAACGTGGAAAAATGAGCAAAACTCTATTTCTGTTTTGAATAACAACATGTTTATTTCACAGCAAGGCGTAGTTCACCAAGAAATTAAAAATATACTAAATACAGTGTCGCAAAAACGTTCTTTAATTGCGATAGATTTACAAGTTATTGAAGTACAAAACAAAATTTTACAAAAAGAGATAAGAAATTTTTACTCGCCGCAACTAACGGCAAAAGTGATCCGGTCTTTGATCAAAAAAAAAAACCAAGGAATTAAAATTCTATCGCAAAGTTCAGCAGTCGAGTATACACAACAATTTGTATTTTTAACCGATCGTAATGAAGCAAATAAAAAAAATCCGCAAACCTCGTGTATCATTCGACCAACTCTATTATCATCTGATATGGTGCTTGTTGAATTTTGCTCTGTTGTCGAACAAGAGACTGATTTCCAAAAATCTCAGGCAACTGTGTATCAAAATCAAGCGACTTCCTTTATCGTGCCTCTCAACATAAAGGTTTGTGTCGGTATTTCGCCGTTTGGCGAAACAACCTCTTTGATGTTTGTGATGCGTCTAAGTGATATTGGTCGTTCAAAAAAAGAAGATGTTCGCGATACAATAAAGCCCTTACCTGAAAACTTCCAAAAAAAATTAACTCTTAGCTATAGTGATTATCCTTTAACAAAAGTGATTGCTGAAATACGTGAAAAATCGGGAGCAAATATTGTTGTTGATCCCCAAATTTTTACGCAAATTATTGGAGATGAGGAGACTTTACGGGTAACATTTCACGTAAAGTCTTCTACAGTTGAAAATATTTTAAATTTGCTTGTGAGTATGACCAAATTACGTATAATTCGCCGTGAAAATGTGTTGGTGATTACAACAGCAAGTCGCTATCCTCTTCTACCTCAATTAAAATTTTACAACATTACCGATATTATTTTTGCTCAAAAAGAAAGCATTGTAAATCAGAGTCGTAAATTAATGGATGTAGTCGAACATTCGGTGCCTAAGGAAAGTTGGCAAGATAATCGTTTTGGGATAGGAGTATGGCAAGGTAATTTAATTGTGCGACAAAAGCCTGAGAATCAAAAGATGATAGCTCAAAAAATTCGCTTTATTCAGGATTTGTACCAGAAAAATTTACAGCCGGTGACTGTATGGGCTTTTCTTGTACGCGATAAAGAAATTCAACCACATTCACTGAGTGTAATGCAAGGACGAAATGAGGAAAAATTATTTTTGAGTAGTGGTGCAAAACTTTCAGATAGTACCCGCGAAGTAATTCTCGAAGTTACACCTCTTATAAAGAGTAATAACAAAATCTCCTTAGAAATTCTATGGCGTTCACAATTGGGGCGTTACTCACAACGTTCGATTAATATTGAATTAGAAAATGATACAAGTGTGCTTGTTGCCTCTATTCCATCGCAAAATATTCAACAACAAATTTTTATCGGAGCGCGTATTCCTATATATCCTAAAATAAAGGGAATATCCAAAATTTCATTACAACGACATCCCAAAATTGTCAGTGTTAACAGCAATTTTTCATACAAATTAAAAGTGCAAAATGTTGGGGATATCGTTGCTAAAAATACAGTAGCGATTGTGAAATTGCCCTCAAATTTTGAACATGAGAGCGGCTTGAATATTTTTACCGTTCCTGTGGGAGATTTGGAAAGCCAGGAGTCATATATTCTACCACTTCCAATGAAAGCCGTTCGTGTAGGAATTGCCAAAGTAAAAGTTGATATTCAATCACAAGGGGCAGAAACAACAAAAAGCGTGTTAAAAACAAAAGTGGCGGAGTACAAAGTTTCTGCAAGTGTAAAGTGTCGAGATATATCTTATATTAAACGAAAAGTTCCCATAATGATAGAGGTAAAAAACAGCGGTGGTTTACCTTTAGATGATATTCGCGTGCGTGTTAAAATTCCTCAGGAGATCGATGTTGTCTCTGCAGGCAACGCTGCACTCGTTGGAAAAAGTATAATATGGTCTTTTCCGCGGTTGGCAGTAAAAGGAACACAACAACTGCAAATTATTGTTCAATCCAATGAGGAACATAAAGAATGCATAATCGCCGAAGTAGTGAGTAAGCAAACTTCAATAAAAACAGCTCAATGTTGCAGCGAGTGGCGCGGATTCCCTGCAGTTCAGTTGGAAGGAAAAAGTTCTGGGTATGTTGTACAAAAAGGAGAAAGGTTTCGTTATGATATCATTCTCGTTAATAAAGGAACAGCCGCAGATCGCAATATAAAAGTACGTTTGGATTGTGTTGATAAATTACGTCCAGTAAGTGATCCTGACAACACCTCTGTAAAAATTGTAGGTAAAACGGTTCGTTACAATAACTATCTAAAATTGGATGCGCAAGATACAGTTGTATTTTCCGTACTTTTGGAAGCAATACAAAGTGGTAATGCAGTATTAAAAGCATCGTTTTCATCTAATACAATTACAAAACCTATTACTGAGGAAGATAGGATTAATATCTTCGAATAAAATTCTGGTTGATGATTCGATAAATGAAGTTACTGACGACGTCTTAGAAGCTCTGAATGTTTGCTCTGAATTAGCCAATTTTTTGATCGATATTGAAGATTCTGATAAGCACACTTTACTTTGCTACGTTCTAACAATTCCATCTCTAATAATTTACATGCTAAAAAACGTCCCAGTTCTAATGCCACCAAAACTGCTGTGCAAAGTTTTACGCTTACTTTTATCTTTTCTAATTTGTTCTGGATCTCTACTTCGTTTTCGCTTATTATTTTTTTTAGACACGGCATTTTTGACTCCTTTGTTTGTGGTAAAACTAGGATATCATTTTTGTGCCGTGTTCATATTATTTCCCATCTTCTTTTTTGCCAACGTTTTACCATTAGGTATTCGTAACTTTACCGTCCCCACCTTTTGTTACATGCGCCCGTAGGTGACACGATATACAACTTTGAAGAGACATATCCAAAGTTTAAAAAACTTGAAAAGTTCATTGATGAATTTTTAACGTATATCAAACGGAATAGTCCGATGATTCCGAACTATGGAAAAATATGGAGGGCTGGGTATCCTATTTCTACTACTTTTGTTGAATCTACTGTAAATTCATTTTTAGCAAAGAGATTTTCTAAAAAACAACAAATGCAATGGTCAGAAGAAGGTGTACACCTGTTAATACAGATAAGGTCAAAAACCCTAAATGGTGAATTGATAGATACTTTAAAGATTGGTATCCCGATCTTATAATAGATAAAGGCCGAGCAAACCATAGCAGTTAATCAATCAGAGCCAAAGAATAACGATATAGTAAAAGAAATCTATACTTTTGAATATCAAGAAAAGGGCGGATTGGAATATTGGTCTTTACGTGAAGTCGAGGAGGAATTTGAAGATCCTATGGATTGTGATGAATTCCGCGAAGCTCTTGACTTTCACTCAGATCTCATCCAATTCTTTATTGATTTCGAAGCTTCAGACGATATTGATCTCGTGAAACTGCGGCAAGATATTACTGAAAAATTTCCGCAGGAAAGAGTAGAAAATACCAGAGTTACTTTTAAAAAATATAGCTCTGTTTCATAAAACATATGTTGCCCCCGAAAGTTATGCTTCCCTGTAGTACGGTGGAAAATCATTTGGTAACATTCGCCATTGACAACCTGTTTTTGTCATATACATTACTGCATTTATTATTTCTCGTAGTTCATACTTGGGTTTCCTACCCGCTCCTTCTACTTTATCAAAATATTTTGATAAGGTTTCCCATTGTAGTCCGTTTAAATCTGATTTATACTGTTTGCGATCCATCGTCTTTACTCCTTTGACTAATTTTTTTATAGAGTAATTGATGGATCTATTGATTTCACTACTATTTTAATTTTGTAACAGGCTCTCAATCCGCACAGCATTTAGCAAAAAAAGAATTTAATATTGAAATAAAATCTTTCAGAAAATAACCTATAATTTAAGCTCTTGTGCGATAATTTTTCTCTGTATTTCAGAAGTACCAGAAAAAATCTTAGCTGGAATTGAATCTTTTAGATATTGTGTAATCCCAGATTCGTCCATAATGCCATAGGCACCATGAATTTGAATGGCATCTAAACTTGATTGGATTGCTGCTTCACTTACAAATAGTTTTGCAATAGCAGCATCTAGTAACGCACCTTCTGAACCAAGACGACTAACAGCTTTGTATAAAAGTAATCTTGAAGCTTCCAGTCGTATTTTCATATCAGCAATTTTATGTGCCACAGAATCGAATTTAGAAATACTTTCTCCAAACTGCTTGCGATTCTTACTATAGCTAATACACTCTTCTAGCTGACGCTGCATGGACCCTAAATAAATGGCGAAAAGACAGGATCTTTCCCACTCCATAGATTCTGTGAAAATTTGTGCGCCTTTTCCTTCTCTACCAATTCGATTAGCAACTGGTACTTTACAATCATCTAAAAAAACATCACCCATAAACGAACTCTCTAAACCCATTTTTTTATAGGGTTTACTACAACTAACGTTGCTATCATTTTTATCAACGATGAAAGCTGTGATACCAAGAATACCCTTTTTTTTATTTGTTGTAGCATAAAGTACAAACAAATCAGCAATGGGTGCGTTGGAACTGTAAGATTTACTACCATTTAAGACGTAGTAATCTCCTTCTTGAATAGCTATTGTTGAAAGGCTAAACGCATCAGATCCTGCTCCAGGTTCAGTCATACAGTTGGCACATATTGACGAACCATTTACTAGCATCGGTATGTATTTTTTTTGTTGTTGCTCACTACCATGTAGCAAAATAGGCTTCATACACGCAAACATGTGAGCACAAATCGAAAATAAAAAGCCTGTATCCTCGCAGCCATAACTCAATGCTTCAAGAATAGTAACTACTGTTAAAGAATCGATCTCTGACTCTGGTAACAACAAGCTTTGGATGCCGTACTCAGCACACAACTTCCAACATCGCATAAAATTTTCTGGATCATTTTTTATCTTTTTATTGAGTTTTTTTTGAGCAAACAATACTGCATTTCTATAAGATTGTTGCTGTTCTTCTGTCCATTCAAAATTCATAATATACTTTCCATAATGGTTACAAGCTCCCAGATAGCAAATTTCAATAATCAGTAAAATCAATGCTTACAAAAAAGTCAAAAATAATCAACGTATCTGAATCCTTTATTTTAAAAATGATCCAGAAGGTCACGACTAAACGTTTATGTTATTGACTTGTCAATAACATAAACGTTATAAAGTGATGATGAAATAATTTATGAACAGAGAATAGAAAGTTTTTTTGAAAATTGCTATCTGACAAACTGCTGAGATTTCAGAGTTACAAATAAAATTGAAAGTCAGAAAAAACAAAGTTTTAAGCACTTACAAGGTGACTCATTGTAGTCTTGAATGACATAGCTGTCTTAAAGCTCCGAAGGAGCGAAATATCTCAGCCTAGGGCAAGCGTAGCGCCCGACTACTGTTGACTTAAGAGCATGGCTTTCGAGCTGAAACGCTTATTATATAGGTACCTTAGCTAAGTCTAAATAAGAGATTTCGGCTTCAGATCTTTGCAATACTTGGCTGTCCGCCAAGAGTAAGATTGAAGTGAAAATGTTGTTACTTGAGATTTTGCCAACGTGCATGAAATACTCTTTTTTAAAACGGCATAAGTTACTGATTTAAAATGTTTTGCGCTCGAAAACTACGTCCTTAAGTCAACCGTAGCGCCCAGGGAGTCAAAATCGTCCAAATGAATAGCCTGAAAGGCTTACATAAAACGATTATTTCGCTCTTTCAGAGCTTCTTTTATTCTTACAACCCAGGGTGGCGCTTCGCTTACCCTGGGTTATATTATATTAGCCTTTCAGGCTTTAACTGACAGCGTTTTACAATATTTCGTATCAAATGTCAACAGAGCCTAGAAGTTAAAATATAAAATTTATTGATCTATTCTCTAATTATTATTAAAGTTGTCAACTAAATTATACACTACAGCCCACTGATGATTACTATCTTACAGAACTATAAAGTTCTTGTATTTTCTTCGATTTAAGATAAAATTCTACTGCTAAATATACATTCAAAGAAGGAACTTAAATAGTGAAACTCTATACTAAATTTCAAGATTATGCAAAAAATAATCCCCAGGGAATCGCTTTAGTTCATGGTGATAAAACCATTACTTACGGCGAGCTCGACAAAAAATCTTCACTGGTTGCTGATACAATTAAACATTTAGGGATAAAAAAAGGACAACGAGTAGCAATTTGTTTACCAAAATCAATAGAATTTGTTATTTGTATGCTAGCAGCACTAAAAAGTGAGACTATTTATGTCCCTGTTGATTACCAACAACCAGATAACCGGATTAACTATATCTTAAAAAATTGTAGTGTTTCTATACTATTTTTTCATTTAGATAGTAAGAAAAACTTATCTTTACCACCTTCTCTAGAGGCTTGTATAGGTATAAAAATTAATGAAAATAAACTTCAAATTGATATAAGCAACTCTAGTGCATTTGTTACTGCCAAAACTAACAACGAAAATTTAGCATTTCTCCTTTATACTTCTGGTTCAACAGGTACTCCCAAAGGTGTTAAAATATCTCATTCAAATGCTCAATTCTTTGTCAATTGGTGTTTACAAACGTTTCAAGTGACTGATAATGATTCATTACTTAGTCTTGCTGGATTTCATTTTGATTTATCAGTATTTGATATCTACGTTACTTTATCCGTAGGTGCAAAATTGATTCTCTTTCCTCGTAGTATTATCAATCCCAATCATATATGTCAAGTTATATCCGACCATCGTATTTCGATTCTTTACTGTGTACCTAGTATTTTGACTTTGCTTGTTTCTTCTAAAGCTATATATGAAAAGCCTTTAAATTCAATACGTTATATACTATTTGCTGGCGAAGTTTTCCCAATAAAGTACCTACGTCAACTAAAGTCGTGTTTGCCTACAGCACAATTTTATAATCTTTATGGACCAACAGAAACCAATGTTTGCACATACTACAAAGTCTCGTCTGTTGGCGAAGATAAGGCTCAAACCATCCCAATAGGCAAAGCTATTGAAGGGATTAAAGTATATGCTCTTGGTAAAAACAATCAACTTATTCAACCCGGAGAACAAGGAGAATTATACGTTACTGGCGAATGTGTTACCCCTGGTTACTGGGAACACTATGATAAAGTAAATTTTCAAAATCATCGCCAACAAATTCATGCAACAGGAGACTTAGTAACTTTAAAAGGAGATGAATATGTTTTTTGCGGTCGTAAAGACCACCAAATCAAGCTACGCGGATATCGTATTGAGTTAAGTGAAGTAGAAACTGCTATACTACAAAGTGAATATGTTAAAGAGTGTGTTGTTCTTTTTGAAGAAAGAAAAGCAAGGCTTGTAGCATATGTATCTGGTAACATGGGAAATTTAAATACTATATATTTAAAATTGCATTGTGCCAAATATATACCTAACTATATGGTTCCTTGCTCATTTAAAATTATGAATGAAATCCCCAAAAATAGTAATGGTAAAGCTGACAGAGTCCAACTACAAAAATCCGAAAACAAGTACAGCAATGGCAGTTGTTGTATTGAAATACAAGAGAATACAATTAGCTTTTCCAATGGCAATGAATCTTTTGCCATTCATCCTCTATGGTTACGTGAACGTTGCAATTGTCAAAAATGTCTGGATCCGGCAACAAAACAACGATTGTATAGTCCCAGTAGTGGTGATTTAGATGTCAATATTGCAAGTGCCTGTTTCAACACTTCTCACAAAATTGAGCTTAGCTTTAGTGATGGTCACCAAGGTTTGTTAGAACCAGATGCATTGATACAAGAAAATCAAGTGTGCAATCGCTGGCGCAAACCTATTAAGAGTTTTTTGTGGGATGCGAAAATAGAAAAACTTCCGCAAGAAGACTATAACGATATAAATGTTCCAGAAGATATATCGCGTCTAACCCAAAAAATAGCTATTTTTGGATTTGTTTTGATCAAAGGTGCTCCTTGCGATAAGGATGAACTAGAACGCTTTGCTCAAAAATTTGGTCCTATTGATGATACTAACTTCGGTAAGGTATTTGATATTCAATTTAAAATAGATGGTAATGATTTATCTTACAAACCACAAATTCTTGCCCCACACACAGACAGCCCATATCGAAGACCAGCACCTGGTATTGAGTTTTTGCATAGCGTAGAAAATAGTGTTAAAGGTGGAAATTCGACACTAGTTGATGGCTTTCGTGTAGCAGAAGAATTGAAAAAAATCAATCCTGAAGGTTTTAAGGTTTTAACAACTACAAAAGTACGTTTCTATTTTTCTGACTCTTCTTATAAACTAGAAAATTGGGCACCTATTATACAGATAGAACACGGTAAATATCAACGTATTACATTTCATGATCGCGTTGATTATGTACCGTTATTAGATCCCAGTATATTAAGCATTTTTTACCAAGCGCGTAAACAATTTTTTGAGCTTCTTACCTCACCTGATTTTGAAATTCGTTTTCGTTTGGAATCTGGCATGATCATGGTTTTAGATAACCATCGTATGGTACACGGAAGAACAGCATACAGTCTCGAATCTGGAACACGCTATCTAAATGGCTGTCATATGTCTCGCTATAATGTTGATAGCAAGTTGCCATAACATTCGGCCTTAAATTTTTGCTAGGAAAATAATATGTTAGACCAAATTGCTCGTTACCGGATTACGCCACAAATGCGTCACTATGACAAAGTTTTGTACTATTGGCAACCACACGTGATGTATTTTAACCAAATTAATTTACGCACCAAAGTATGCAATACCGACGAACGTGGTTTTCGTTGGACCTATGATAAAAATGACAACAGAATTTCTTATGATCAATTTGTTGCCCATCCTAAACCAAAGGGAATTATTCTTGGCAATTCAACTGCTTTTGGTGTAGGTGCAACCCACGATCGCTATAGTATTACAAGTTATTTAAATAGTATTGGTGATGTTACATGGTTTAATTTTGCTGGCAGAGGTTACAATTCAACTCAGGAGTTATTTCTTTCGCAGTTGTATCTCGAAACACTAAAAAATTTAGATTATGTAGTATTTGTTGGTGGAATATCAAACCTTTTCGGTTTGTTTCTCGCTGAAGAATATGACCCTGCATGGGGGTGGTTTTACGGGCAATACATTTTCCAAAGAGTATTTCGTGACAAAGAACAAGGTATATCGGATAAACTTGATGTTCTTGGCCTTAATAACAGTTCTAATACAATAAATACAAAAGCTGACTACCAAAAGGCATTAAATATTTACAGAAGAGATTTAAGTATTTGGAAGGCTTTACAAAATACTTACGGTTTCAAAATAATTTTGGCTTTGCAACCTTTTGCTGCGTGGGTAGACAAGGAACTATCACAGGAAGAAAAAAAACTTTTTAGTATCTACGCTAAAGTTCCCAATTACTATCTTGGGCATATACTTGGTGATGTTAAAGAAGGCTATGTTGGCGGATTAAGAGAAATATGTGAAGATTTGAAAATAGAATTTTTGGATTTACCTGAAGTTTTTACTTCATCAGAATGGCTTTTTTCAGATCCGGGACATTTAACAGACAAAGGGTGTTTGAAAACAGCTGAATATTTAATTTCTAAAATATAGATAGGTATAAACAATGTTGTCCTTAATGGCAAACAAGTTAGATACAGCATTACAAAAACTAGATAATTCTGTTGCTGGTTATATGGAAAAGCATAGATACACAAATTCTTCTGTTAAGAGCAACATTGGTGTTATAAAAAAAAAGGCGAATATATGGTCACGACAAATAATAAAAGTCGCTGGCGCCATCATTGATAATAAACCTATCCAAAATAAAGTTTATCGTCAACATGAAAAAATCGCACATCGAGACCTAATGATATCGCTTACGGCATTATCAGTGGCAGTTACTGGAACTTTGGTATTTCCACCACTAGCTGTTGTATCTGTTATCCCAATGTTATATTTAGTTATGCCGCTTTTTAAACAATCTATCTTAAAAATAAAGGATGGTTCCTTTTCTAATGCTGCTATTTTGGATACTACTTTATGGATAGGAGCACTGTATCTTCAGTTTTATATTGTAGGTTCTATAGTTTTGTGTTTTAGTGCTGTTAGTAAAAAATTAATACTAAAAACAAAAGATCAAAGCGAAAGCAAACTCTTTGAAATTTTTGGCGAAAAGCCTAACAATGTTTGGATTTTCGTAGATGAGGTTGAGGTGTGTGTTCCTTTTGAGGATATAAAAAAGAACGACATTTTAATTGTAGAGTCTGGCGAGACAATAGCAGTAGATGGAGTTGTTATACGTGGCATGTCTTTAGTTGACCAGCATAAACTTACAGGAGAATCGCAGCCATTAGAAAAAGAAGTTGGAGATACTGTCTATGCGTCCTCGACAGTGCTCTCAGGTAAAATTTATATCAAAACGCAAAAAGCTGGAATAGAGGTTGCTGCTGCCCAAATTCGCGAAGTGTTGTTAAAAACAGTGAGTTATACCAGTAATCAACAATCTCGAGGCGAAAGAATAAGCGATCAAGCAGTTACTCCAACTTTAGTTTTAGGAGCTATTATCGCTCCTCTTTTTGGCCTTCACGCAGCATTAGTAGTTTTAACTTTATCTTTTGGGTACTATATGCGAATATTTGGTCCTTTAAATGTTCTTACTTATCTTCAAAGTATTTCAGATTGCGGAATTCTCATCAAAGATGGTTGTACCTTAGAAGATTTATATCGTATTGATACTGTCATTTTTGATAAAACAGGAACCCTAACTCTTGAACAACCTTCCATTGGAGATATTTACTTAAATAGTGATTATGACGAGGATGCATTGATTATGTATACAGCGGCGGCAGAGCATAAACAATGCCACCCCATTGCTAAAGCCATTTTACACGAAGCGCGCTTACGTAAAATTATTATTCCCGCTATCGATGATGCGAGTTATGAAATAGGTTATGGTATAAAAGCCCAGGTTAGTAATAAATCCATTTTAGTTGGTAGTTTGCGTTTCATGGATCTAGAGAAAATTGATGTTCCACAAAATATCAGAGATTTAGTTGATGATCGTTCTTTGCTCATGGTTGCCATTAATCAGAAATTTGTTGGGGGCATTGAATTATGTACAAATATTCGTTCTGGAGTTAAAAAAACGATTGAGTATTTACATCAAAGTAACATAACCACCTATATTATATCTGGTGATCAAGAAAATACGACCCGCAAGTTAGCTAATGGTTTAGGCATTCACAATTATTTTGCTGAAACTTTACCACAAAATAAAGCTGAAATCGTTAAAGAATTACAACAACAAGGTAAAAATGTATGCTTTATTGGTGATGGTATCAACGATACCATTGCTCTAAAACAAGCAAATATTTCTATTTCGTTATGTGGGGCGTCGAGCATTGCTCAAGATACAGCGCAAATTATTTTTAATGATCCTGATATTGGAAAACTACGTTTGCTTTTAGAAATATCGAAAGATTTTGAAAAGCGCATGGCGCAATCATTTAAAATATCAATAACCCCGGGATTTATTACATTGCCTGCTTTAATGTTTTTTAATATAAATTTACTTGGTGCGGCAGTTATAAATCAATCTTCACTACTGATAGGTTTACTTCATTCAACCGTACCTGTTGAAAGCAAGGATAAAGAAATATGCAAGAAGTTATCAAAAATTTCATCTTAGAAAAATTTCTCGATAACGATTCGCGAGGATTTTCGTCAGATACTGATTTATCGAAAATATTAGATTCTATGGCTTTTTTAAAGTTGATTGATTTTTTGGAAAAAGAATTTGCAATTGAAATTCCACTAAATGAATTCTATGTTGAAAATTTTGAAAATGTGAACAAAATTATATTATTAGTAGAGCGGGCGAAAAATGGAACATAAACAAATTCAATTTGATGTTGCGATCTTGGGTAGTGGGTTTGGTGGTTCTGTTTTGGCGATGATTCTTGCTAAACAAGGTGCGAAAGTCGTGATTATTGATGCCAAATCTCATCCGCGATTTGCAATCGGAGAGTCTACAGTTCCTTTAACATCTCAATTTTTTTCACTGCTCTCTCGTAAGTACGAAATTCCAGAATTAGCCAACTTCGGACTCAATTCTCCAGCCGGTATTCAAAAGATAGTTGGTAATTGTTGTGGCATTAAAAGAATTTTTGGCTTTACTTATCATCAATTTGATAAAAATTACAATTCCAATAATGACATTCAGTTTGGCAATGTGTGGCGCGACGAAAATCACTTGTTTCGCCAAGAAGTAGATACTCATTTGGCGAAAATAGCGGTTAACTATGGCGCTGTTTTGAAAGAAGATACGCCTGTAATATCCGTAGAAATTAATGAACAGGTCAAAATCACCGCTAATAATGGCGAAGAAATTTGCGCCAAGTATATTGTTGATGGTAGTGGTTATAGGAGCTTATTAGCTGAAAAATTTACCCTTCGCGATGCGACTCCAAAACCTAAGCATCACTCGCGATGTATATTTACACATATGCAAGGAGTTTTGCCTTTTGAGAAAAATGAAAATTTGTCTATTCCTTGGTGTCAAGGAACTCTGCATCACTTATTTGAGAGTGGATGGATTTGGGTCATTCCATTTGGCAATCATCCCCAAGCAACCAACAATCTAACTAGTGTTGGACTTACTTTAGATTCCAAAAAATTTCCTGACTTAAATCTAAGCGGTGAGGAAGAATTTCAATCAATTCTCCAAAAAATACCTATTGTAGCAAGACAATTTGCCAAAGCTACAGCGGTTAGACCATGGATAAAAACTGGACGATTGCAATATTCTTCTCACGCAACAGTTGGTCATCGTTACTGTTTACTTCCTCATGCTGCTGGATTTGTAGATGCCCTTTTTTCTAGAGGCTTTTCTAGTACTTTAGAGACCATTGATGTAATTGCAGAGACACTGTTAGAATCTTTGGCAGAAGATGATTTTAGCATGCAAAGATTTGAGCACATTGATGCTCTACAACATAAGATATTAGATTTTACTGATCGAATTGTACATTGCGCTTTTATTTCTTGGGCTAATTTTGATTTGTGGAATGCATGGATGAGAGTTTGGGCGATTGGTGTGGGAACTACGGAGTCAAACTTAGGAAGCTATCTGTTTATGGGAAAACGTTCTAAATGGCAGCCAGTTCATGACCCAATTACCTCTCGTTTTGAAGATCCTGGATTTAGATCTCTATTCGAGGATTGCGAAACTTTTATAATCGATTTTAAAAATAACAAAATAAGTGCAACAGAAGCTTCGACACAATTATTTCAGAGAATAGCCAATTATGATTTTCAAATGACTCTTCCTGAACAAGTATGTGGACATGAATGGGCCATGAAAAATGCTTTATGTAGAGATTTGTTTCTTGGAAAACCAGATTTACATAAACGCTGGAAAGCAAAACAGCCTGACCCACATTTGGTCTAAAATCTTCTAAATCGCATTAGTATCCACATTCAAATGTGGATACTCTAATTTTCAATGTCAAATATCAATTAATTACGCTTTTTAACATTTGCACCAACAATTCTACCAAAAACTAAACATTCAATGATTGAGCAAGTACTGAGACGTGAGGCACCATGAACTCCACCAGTGGCTTCCCCTGCAGCATAAAGCTTTGGAATAGGCTGATTATCTTTATCTAAAACTTGTCCACAATCATTGATTTTCAATCCTCCCATTGCATAGTGAACTTTCGGCCATAAACGAATTGTATAAAATGGTGGAGTTATTGATTGTGCTGATTGTGGTATATTTTTGCCAAATTGCTTATCTTTACCACAATCAACAAAATGATTATATTCTTTTACAGTTTCGTCTATAGAGATATGGGGAAGCCGATAGTGATTAGCTAGTTGCTCAAGGTTATCAAATTTTTTGATAACATTTAGATGTAGATACTTATCCATACTACGGCCCAAGCCCATTGAAATAAGAAGTATTAATAAATGTTTTTTCGCTTTCTCTTATAGTAATTTGCTTGCCTTCGAATAGTTGTTTCTCTTGGTCGAGAACGATTTTTTCGAACACATGTAGGAGTAGAAAGAAAGAGTTGAGTAAGTTCATCAATAACGAGATCAGAGTCTCGATCACTGAGTAGTAACTCAATAACATAAGCTTTAATATTATTAAAAGTAATAGATCTATTAACTTTGTAAGGATATTTCCAAAAGTGTCAGATTAAATCATAACTAATTCACTTTAATGTATCTACAAATGTTGCCAAGTTTTGCTCAAAGTAAAATTGTCCATGAGTCACAACCCTTGTACAATCATCGATTACTGCTATTAGATATGTCTTTTTTCTTGTTCCTTTTTTCGTTGCTAAACTTGGACCAAACATTACGTCCGTTTGAAAACAATCTTGAGGGAATTCAAATTCGTATGCCTTAAAATTACTCAGTCTCGCAACATCTTCTTTGTTCAGTTTTCTTCCTCGACGAAAACGATAAAAGGCTGATAGTGATATTTCTCCTTCTTTCACCAAGCCCCTTGCTTCTAACTCTTTGAGAACTATTGCTCCTGTTAAACTCGGTCTTTCCAGTAACATTTTTTCAATTTCCGTTGCTACTTCACCCACAATTGTCTTACTTTCCCCTCTATCATTTCTTTTTGCTGGTTTCAAAAAATCTAAACCACGTTTTTTATAACCATAAAACCATTTCTCTATCGTTTTAGCTGAAAATTTCTTTGGATAAAGGCTTTCTGGCACACTGTATTCTTTTTCTGCTAACTCTTTTATCGCCTCTTGTAATGAACATTCTGCTGGCAAATTCAAAATTGGCGCAATTACTTGATAACGAAAAAACGATATTTTTTGCCGTTGGTTTTCTTTCATTTTTACCTTTCTGCAAATCAAATTTAATGTTTTGCTAGAAGATAACCTTTTCTCCCAAAATCTGAAAGGCAACAGCAGTGTGTTTCTTTTTCTCTCGACTTTTTACATAAATTTACTTCCATTTTTCCTTAAATATTTCGCAAAAAAATTGTCTCATTTTCTGCTATGGAAAAAATTACGCACTATTTTTTTACTATTTTGAGTTAAATTTTGAATTGTCTAAAAGGTTTGGTTTTTTTTGAGGAAGCCTTTATATTAAAGGCTGGTTTAATTCTTTGTGAAATCTTTCATTGTGATATGATAACGTTACCGAAATATCTGGAGATTTTTCGAATATCAAATGTATCAGCGGGTATAATATTTTTCTTTTCTCATCTAATATTTTGTTCATCACTGTTGAAAATCTATTAAATATACTTGCCATATAATTTTTTAATTTCTTGCGCTTTTCCCAAAGTTTCGTTATCCATTTTGCTCCCTTTTGCCGTAACGCTTTTTTTGATCCCGACTCTTCCATTGCTTTTTTTAGCGTCATATTTTCTAATATCCGAAATTGCAAAAATCTTGCTATTATCTCCGTTGTCTCTTGCTTTCTCGGTATTAAAAACCATGGTAACAGCCCGTGACTTATTTTACAATTTTTACATTGAACTCGACCTATCCGCGCTAATATTTCTTCTGATTTTCCGCATATCCAACGCGTGTAATAGCCTATTCTTTTTAGGCTGTTTTCTGTTTTACATGTTGGACATTTTTTTGGCTTTTCCAACCATACATATAAACCAAGTGCTAAATATTCTTTCACACTTATTTTTTGTTTTACTATTATCACTTTTTCTCTTTATTTACAAGTTTCCGTATTATCATTTACCTGTAAATATTGTAACTTATTTTGTCTTTTATTTTTGAAAAAGGCGGGGTTTTTTTTATTTTAAAATAGCGGGGTAATGAGGTTGGTTTCTTGATATCAATTTACTTCATAGATTTGTCTGCTTATTTTAGGGAACTCAATAACTTTTTCCTCTTTTTCTATGGCGATATATTAGCTTTTTCCCCTACAATAAGTCGGCGGCTTATAGGCCTTACCCAAACCAGAATTTTCCTCAACAAGTTTTTCATCAAACTGTCGTTTTAACCACAGACGAAATTCTTCCATTATCGGCGCACTTTTCTCCTGATGATATTCAAGTCTTTTCTTTGCAGACATACCATTTTTTCTGGCTTTGGCATCAAATTCGTAAATGCTGCGATAGACTTCTAAAATTACATATGAACACTCTTGAGGAAAATTTTCCGATAAATAAACACTCTAATCTGACACAATTTTATAGAACACCCTGACATCATTTTGAGGTAGACTTCAGTTTAACACTTTTTTTGGTGGGAGTTATTTGGGGAGACGTTCTTCGTTGAAGAATGTTAGTGATTTATGGTTACTTTTTTCTTAAACCGTAAATTTTGACACGAATGGGCCTGATACCCCCAATAGTAAATTCAAATAGTAAACCGAAAAAATCAGAACGTAATTTATAATGGAACTATTTGTCTTTCTGTAAAACAGAGTAAAGTCGTTCTTTTATTTTATCTAATGTTCTATAGCAAGAAGTTAAAATTTTTATTAGTAAAGGTACAAATAGCTGTTGGTGTAACATACTGCACAAAGGTGAAGCTTATATGTATAAATCGTAGATAGAGTATTCGAAAAAATTGTTCTTTATGGCTTGAAATGGTGTTTTTTGTTAAAAAAACTTTAGAATGAAATACGTTAAAGTGTTACTTATATAATAAAACCTACCCTTTTTTATAATTACTTACTTCGATTTTTTTTGTTGAATCTATACCATGGTATTAATGCATTACCAACACCAATAAAAAAACCTGTTTCGGCAAGAACTAACGAAGGAATCAGGGCATGTGAAAATAAAAATACACTTGCGATAGAAAAGCAACCAAAGGTATTTACAATACTACTCGTTCGATCAACGTTAGAATTGTATTCATTGGAAAATTCTATTACCTTCCGAACTTGATTGAAATTTTCTCCTTGGATTATAATTTGAGCATTATCAACAGCAATCCCTGAAGCATCTCGAAGAGATATAGAAACGTTTGCTTTTTTTAGAACGATAGCATCGTTTATCCCGTCTCCCATAAAACACACCTTTTTACCTTGTTGCTGTAGATTCGTAACTATTGATGCCTTTTCTTGAGGCAAAACGTCGGCAAAATAGTTTTCTATACCTAACTCTTTAGCGATTTTTTGGGTAGGCTTATCACGATCCCCAGAGATGATGTAGAGATCATAATTATTTCTCTTTAAATAGTCAATCGTTTCCTTAACGTCTTTCCTTATATGAGTTTTGAGCTCAATAGCTCCAGCTAATACTTCATTAATAGCAACAAACACTACCGAATAAGATTCATCTATATTGTTGTAAATTTTTTCTGGTAGTTTAATACTTTGTTGTTCTAAGAACTTTAAACTGCCAACAATAACTTCTTGGTCAGATACAATAGCACGAATACCAAATCCAAGTTCGCAATAAACGTCATCTAAATCTAACAAAGTTAAGCCTCTGTTATGAGCTTCCGAGATAATTGCTTTTGCTATAGGATGAGTTTGTTTGAATTCAGCTGTCGCAGAATATGCTAAAATCTCATTTTCCTGATACTCATTATACAAATGAATCTTATACACCGTGGGAGTTTCGACTGTCAATGTACCTGTTTTATCAAAAACAATCGTATCAACTTCAGAAAGTATTTCAAAAGAACGTCCATCTTTCACAAAAATACCACTTTGCGAAGCAATGTTTAAAAAATTGAGCATACTTACTGGGGCAATAAAAAACATAGCAAAACCAAAAGGAGCACAGAGAATTGCTAAGGCATTGCTCAAACCAACAAAAGGTATTGAGGCTGCTGTTCCCACTAAAATTGGTAAAGCTGCGCGATTACACTCTCTTTCCCCGCGTGAGATAATTTCATTTTTATAGCTCTTTGTTTGGTGTAACATTTCACCAATTTTTTCAACAATAGTATCTTTACCCATAGTCTCAACTTCAACGTAAATTTTTCCAGAAAAAACAAAAGTAGAAGAAAACACACTATCATTGATTTCCTTTTCCACAGGTTGAGATTCCCCAGTTAAGATATGTTGATCTACAACCGCTTGTCCGCATACAACCTTGCCATCTATAGGAATTGTTTCACCAGATTGAATAACGACGGTATCTCCTAGATTTAGTTGATCTATCGGTATTTTAACTTCTTGACTATCAATCAAAATCCAAACATCTTGGATACTATGAGAAAACAAAGAGGTTAGGTTCGTTTCGGCGCGATGTTCACTTCTTATTATCAATTTTTCTGACAAAGGCAACAATAAAGAAACTAAGCACAAGCTCCAGTACTGCTGTGTTACAAGGCTAGCAAGAATAAAAGCAAAGAAAGTCGTATGAGTTGTAAAATAGCGTTTTTCTTTAGATTGTTGCTTGATAGTTTGAATGAGAGGTATAAAATTGTAAAGAGCAGGACCTAGCCCTACGACTAAGAGTGGTGGGTAATATAATCCTCCTGCAACCATAAATGCCACAGATGTGGCCCCAATAGTTACGCGCTCATTACTGTTTTGCTCTTCTTTACTATCGGCCTTCAGCCAATCTTGTAAATATTTATGACTAGACACAACAATGTGTAATTTGTTATCTAACTTAGTTAATACCAAGTCAAACGAATTTTTTTTGCTCAAACCTGTTTGTTTTAGAAGTTTTTTTTGACTTGTTTTTTCAACATATTCTTGAGCTATGTGGTCTAAAGAGTCTAAAAATTTAGATAATTTTAACATAAAGTTTTCCTAATCGTTATTTTTGTTCAGTTAGAGCAAGTTTGTGATAACATAGTTTTTTGTTATCGCTGCTGAAAAAAACATCTGTGTAAAAGTTTAAAACTCTACCAGAGTAAAGATAGTTGATGTAAATAACTCATTATTGGTGATGAATTTTTACTTGTCTCAAAAATGAAAATAGGATAAAGGTAAACTATTTTTAGCTGTCGTTCGTTTCTTCCTCATCTGTTCTTAATTCCGTATTTGCCAAAGTCTTTGCAGAAAATGGACACTTCCAATCAAGAGGTACAGCTCGGCCAGAATACTCTTTTGCCCTCGAAGATTCTGAGCAAAAAGTATCTGGTAAATTAGGGTTGATGTTACCTTGAAGTTTTATCTCACGTTGGCGAATTATTCGTACAAAGTTGTCAAACTGTTTAGTATCAAAGAGATGTTGGAATTGGTATTCCGCATTAAAAACAATAGTTGGAAATTCAAACTGGCGTGAGTTTCTAGAGCTTTTAGAATGAAGGCCTACGATAAAAAAACCTCGTTCGGAAAAACTAAAAGCAAAATTAGGATTACTTGGGTCACTGCTAAAATTTTGTGTCCAAGTGTGGTAACCATGGTCTTCATTATGCAACATTTGTAGCTGCTCCCAAAGAAGAGTTTCAAAGTGAAGTTCTCTTTCAGGAATTGGCTGTTCAAAACACACGACATACGTTGATAACCGACTACTCATATTATTTTGATCTTGTATGAACTGGTATAAATTGCGGCTAAAAGCTTTTGTAGATTCTAATGATGCCATCTTCGGATACATGCTAAAGCGATAGTCACCTTTTCGAAACGTAGAAGTAGCACCTAAACAACTGTATAGTGTCTCGGTATTTAGTACTTTAGAACGGAATAAGTCATGAGCTTTTTCTGCTTGTGGAGAAGCGTTCTCACCTTTCTCAACAAAAGAAATTTTATCTTGGTGAAACCGGCCATAACAGCTATATTGATGTGCAACCTTTTCATTGAAAGGATTCATTGCTATTTCCTTTTCTATAAGCCAATTCCCTAAGAATAAGATTTACTTAAAATAATCTTTATGGACTGGTAACTAGTTATAACTGCATAGTTTCAGCTACATCTAAAATTTTTGAACAATGGCTTTGTTCAAAAATCATTGTACCACCGAATTAATTAAGTATTGCTCGTCTATTTTTGGAAATGATAGGCCCAACAAGTGAATTTGTTTTAAAAAAAATGGATTTGAGAATGTTTTTTGTTCAAGTAAAAATTGCTTCTCTAGTAAGAGAATCTGCTCAAGGACATTATACTTGGCGTTATGATTAAATCCTCTTAGTGAGTCTATCCAAAAGTCAAAAGAAACAAGGTTGTTAATATGGCCTTGCTCCTTCATTTTGCTAAAAACGTCTTTCGCTGATACTAAATTCTGAGCCGCTATGTGATAAACATTGCTTACATATTCTTTGCATAAAGATATTCTAACAATAGACTCTGCAACAAAATCTACAGGAGTACATTCAAATTTCCAGTTCTCGGTTTTAGGTGCTATTTTTAAATCTTTACATGCACTTATAAAATTAGTAATAAAGTCATTGGAGTTTGCTTGAAAAGTCTGACGATCAGGCCCTAAATTACTCATACGATAAATTTGAACTGGTATATTTCGATCTACGGCTTCCCAAACGATTCTTTCAGCCACCCACTTCGATTGGAAATATCCGATATCCAATTTATCTATCGATTTTTCGATTTTTCTATTCTCTTTATAAACAGACGGGTCTCCTGAAGGAAAAACTCCTAAAGTGGATATGTAGTGCAAAGGTTTACTTATGACACAAGATGCAAAACGAACAACTTCTTTGGTGCCATCTACATTTGTCTTTTTTAAATTTTTATAAGGATAGACCATATTAACCCAAGCTCCTGCATGGAACACGGCATCCACGATTTTAGCACGCTGTTCGAAAGCTCGTTTCGACCAACCAAAAAGAGGTTTTTCAAGATCACCTTCCACAACCAAAATTCTCTTATGAAATTCTTCTTCCCAAAGTTGGTAATGCTGTAGCTTGTCAATAATTGTATCCAAGGTTTTTGATCTAACCAAACAATAAACCTTGACTTTAGGAAGAATTGTTAGTAGATATTTGAGTAAAAATACTCCTAAAAAGCCTGTTGCTCCCGTTAACAAAACAGCTTCGCTCTCAAGCGAGAAGACTTTTGTTTGTTTGCATCTAGAAATATCATATTCAGCACTTATTTCTTTATCCCAAAGAATTGCAGTGTTTACATTTTGATCATTTAAATACGAGAGTAAATTTCTTACAGTAGAATTTTCGTATATCTTTGCTACAGGAATTTCAATGTCAAACACTTCGCGTATTCTTGTGGCTAAACGTACTGCAAGTATGGAATGTAAGCCTATTTCAAAAAAGTCATTTTCCTCATCTATAACAGAGCAATTCGTAAGTATTTCCTTTATGAGCATTACTAATATTTGTTTTTGTTTTATGTCTGGGATTTCGTGAAATACAAACTTTTGATTTATTTTTTGTATTTTATAGTGAGGGATTGGTAAGCTTGATTTATCTAATTTTTGACTAATGGGATGAACTGGGAAACTTTCTAATTCAATATAAACTTTAGGAATAGAATAAAAAGGTAAATGTTTCTGTAGATATGTTATTAAATATAGGCAGCTATGGTTATTGTCAATTTCCCATGTTGAACTAGCATTGCGAATCACATATGCAATCAGGTACTTGTCGCCTCTGTCTTCCTCTATGGTTACGACGCAATCAGATATTTGCAAATTTTTTCTTAATATTTTCTCGATAGCTTTCATATTGATATTGTAACTTCGGATTTTTACTGTTTCATCACATCTTCCAATAATAACTAATCGATTATCCTCTAAAAATTTTGCTAGGTCACCTGTTTTATAAAATATACTGTTGTTGTGTTGAATAAACTTTCGTTTCGTTAGTTCAGAATTATTTAAATAGCCATCTGCAAGACATGGTCCAGTAGCATACAATTCACCTACACTACCATTGGGACAATCATTCATTTCATTGTCACAAATTACAACTTTCATATCGTCTAAAACTCGTCCAACAGAACAAATAGAGGGTGTAGCACTGTCATTAGCAAACAGCCTTCCTTGTGTGATGACAAAACACTCTGCTGGACCATAATTATTAATTAACCATAAATCAGGAAGCATTTCTAGTATCTGATTAGCTAAGTCTTGTGTCATCACTTCCCCCCCTACCCAGAGAATATTGAGACTTTTTAGTTTATTCTGAATGGTTGAGGGGTCTATATTTTGCAAAATGCATGAAAGCAGAGAAGGAGTAAAAATAGTATGATTAATTCTATAATCCGCTATAAATTCTAGTAGCTGCTTTGGATCGAGAGTAGTTTGATCTCTAACAATATATCCTGTTTGTCCCATAATCATAGGGCTGACAGCATCCCAGGTCAAAAAAGTTGTATATGCAAATCTGCCCTTTTCTTCTTTGGCCCAAACTTCTTCCCAGAATTTATAGTGGGCATAAATAGTGGCGCGATGCGAAACACAAACGCCCTTTGGTTTACCTGTTGTTCCAGAGGAATAACCTATGATAGCCACACTAGAATTCGAAGTGGGCCTTTTTACTTCTGTGTTTACAGCTTCAAGCCAGCAATCATTGTCAATGCACAGTGCTTCGATATTATGGGAAATGATTTTTTTTTGGTAAAGCAACTTTGTAATAACTACTTTAGGTCTAGCATCTTCGAATATTTGTTGTAAAAATTGATCTGGGTACGCTAACTCTAGATGCAAATACGCTCCTCCTGCCTTAAGAATAGCAATACAAGCGACTATATACTCGTAAGATTTATTCATTAAAATTCCAACAGGATCACCTTCTTCAATTTTGTAATTACTCAAATAATGAGCTAAAGAGTTTGTCATTTGGTTTAGTTCATTGTAAGTCAACTGGATTTCTTTATCGACAAGCGCTACTTTGTCGGGATTTTTTTTGACTTGCTCAGAAAAAATTTCATGAAGCGTCGTATGTGGAATTGGAGGAAAATTATCAATCACAACAGTAAAACTCCTAAGAATTTCAGGTAAAACAAGATCTCAATTATTACTAAAATCAAAAGTCAAATTCGTGTTCGGCAACGAAGTAATCAAACCAACGATCCGCTAAAATGCATCTTAAAAAATACCACCAGTTGGCTTGTATCCCAACTAAATATCGAGTTTTAGGCCGTTTCTTGCATAGACCTTTCTCTACTATTTTTGCAATATCATCAGGGGCTAGTAGCCACCACTGTCCTCTCATTAACAATGATAATTTTTGCCAAGCATTTTTTGGATGATTTTCAGCATCTCGAACATACTCTTCTACATTTTGGACGGTTTTTTCATGATTAGGAAAGTATAGATCAAAAGCCTTATTACCCTTATAACGTGGTATTTTAACTTTGAACTCATTGATGGTTTTGCCTTTCATCAAATCTGTATCGACAAGTCCTGGTTCTACAATAACAACGTGTACTCCCCACCTCTTTAGTTCCATGCGTAAAGAATCAGAAAAAGCCTCTACCGCATATTTAGTCGCACAACTCGTCGAATGATTTTTAAACGAAAAACGCCCATTCATTGAACTTATATTAATAATACGCCCTCTATACTTTCGTAATAGTGGAATAAAAGCTTTACTTACAGCTACAGTACCCAAATAACCAACTTCCATTTCATGACGAAATACTTCCACAGGCAAAATTTCTACTGGTCCAAGATTTTCGTCGGCAGCATTATTTACCACACCTGAAAAAATTAGATTTTTTTCGCGAAGTGTCTCGTTGATTTTTTCTACAGCTTTTATAATTGAGTCTTCTTCAGTCACATCTAGATGTATTGTTGCAAAGTTTTTAGTTTGCGTAATTACACCTTTGAAATCCTCAGATTTGCTCAGTGTTTTGATACCTGCAAAAACAAAAATGCCTTTTTCAGTCAACCTTTTACATATTGCGCAACCAATTCCTGAGGACGCTCCCGTTACCAAAACAGAGCTTTGCATATTTATCTCCTTAGATTGTATTATTTTGTAGTAGAAAGAAGGTAAATGCTTTTGGAGATTCGTTTATTTTCGATACAGTGAATTTAGATATAAATTTTTTTTGAACTTGCAAAATTAAGAGGATAAAGGCATTGCAGAGCGGGTGTGTCTTTATTTTTTTCAGCAAAAAATACTCTTTTTTACACTAGATTACACTTATATTATTTTCCATCAATTATAAGAAAATTATCACTTTTTACACAACAGATTTTTACCGTCAAGTAGTTCAAAACGAGATTACTTAGTTAAAATAGTCTTGTTTTTGTCCAGAGCGTCGAACGTCCAAGGTGACACAATGAAAACCTCCACCAAGTGTTTTTCCATGTCGTAAAACTAAAGGAATAACATCTATCTTATATTTTTTTAATAAGTGTATGAGATCTGTTTGATGAGCATCTACGAGAGCTAAGTCTGGCCGTAGCATCAATAAGTTCATGCCTATCCAGTCGGTTGAAATATAACCCACTTCAGAAGAACAGTGATTTTGCATAGGTGGCGCGTATATAACTTCCCATTTTTTCAACGGCTGTGGTAGATTTTCTTTTGTAACACGTGAAGGATTTGCTAATAAAAGACCAGGTTTTAGTAAACTAATCGTACTGTCTATGTGTAAACCAGAATACATATTTTTACATAAATGAACACGATATTCTCCACCTAGAAAATTTTGTAGCCACATAGCACCCATTTCGTTACCACCACCCGAGACCAAATAGAATAAATCATATCCAGCCCTGATAACATTTGCGGCATCAAATATCGGCTCTTGGTTCTTCAATACCGAGTACTTCGTACCACACAAATGAAAATCTTCATCTTGTAGTTTAGGTTTTGGCGCGGAAATCCATTTTGCTCCTTGTTGTAGGTACTCGCGATATATATCAGAGTAGCAAAAACTCTCAAAGTATCTAGAGCGTTGCATACCAGGTGTCTCGATGATTGTTTCACCAACAACTAAAAATATGTCTCTTGGGCAGTATGCAAAATAAAGTTCACTTTTCCAGTAAGGAGTTTGTATTTGCTGCTTTGAAGAAATTGGCTTAGGCCTTTTTACTACAATATCTAGCTTTTTTAGAGTTTCAACTAAAACTTCTAAGTCTTCATTTGTCTCGTCTATTACCTTATCTGGAATAGGACCAAGTTTTATTTCCTCCATTTTATAATCAGGAATAGAGCTTTTAGAATCGACTGATAAACAAAAACTAATATCGTTTGTTGGAAAATGTGCACCAGTTGCAATTCCCACAATCATTTCTTCAATAGGGTCCCATTCATTATGTGATCTTATTACCGACATATTATTCCTTACAAAAATTAATTGATTAACCAACAATTCTTCTTTTTTTTTATTAAATCTTTTACTTCTCTAGAACTATCTTACCATCGTTTATATGAATTACCTGATCAGCAACCTCAAAATATTCTTCATCGTGGCTGATGACAATCACTGTTTTACCATTACTAATTAGTTGAGAAACGAACTCTTTGTAGAAATATTCCTTAAAGCGTGGATCTTGATCTGACGCAGGCTCATCAAACAAATAAATCTGGTTATTTTCTAATAAAGAGATGATAAATGCTAGTCTTTTCTTCTGGCCTGTCGACAAGTCCAACCCACAGAGTTGATCTTCGTCTAGAGATATTTTTTGCTCAAGCTCCATTTCTTGTAAATACTTATAGAAATCTTCATTTTTTACCCCATATAATTTTGAGAAAAGATGAAAGTCAACAAAGACAGGTGAGAAAATACTACGGTAAGCTGTTATATTTTCTTTGCAAATGGTAATGTCTTTGTTCAATAAAATATCACCTTCATTGCTGCTTAATAAACCAAGTATGATTTTACCAAGAGTCGATTTTCCACAACCATTGTCACCAACAATGAAAACAATCGTTCCCTTTTGAAAACTTAAGCTCAGTGGGCCTAATGTAAAATTTTTGTCTGGGTAGCTAAAAACAATATCACGTAATTGTATTTCTGAAAATAATAGTGACTCTTGACTCTCGTCGGGAGAATTTTCTGCTAAGAAATCGATTTTTTCTTCCATGATATAAATATTGTTTAAGGCGACAAAAAACTTGGTGATATTGGGAATAAATCCAAATACAGCCCAGATAAAAGGGCCAACGAAAGATATGGTAATAATTAGTAAAGCAATTCGATCTTGTTGTGTTACTTCAAAAGGTGGAAAAGCGATTACAGCTAGTATTAGGTATATGAATGTGCGTAAAGCTGTTGTTTGCGTATCCTGAATTGTGTTTAGTTCTATTTTTTTTTGTGCTAATTCTTCTGCACAATGTATAGTTTCCCCAAGTAGTTCTTGACTACGTTTTTTATGCATCTTGATTTGCTTGAAACCACTGAGAGTACTTTCAAAATAAGACAATTGCTTTTCTTCCAATTTTTGTTGATGTGTAGACTGTATCTGCATTTTTTCTAGCGAAAATATGTAGAAGTATACGAAAATCAATGTTGTTGAGACAAAAACAACAAAAGTTAAGAAGGAAAACCACGCCAAGAAAAATATACCAGCTAATCCATATGAAGTCGTGATAATTAATTTTTTAATAAAATTTCTATTTTGAGAAATGACCGTTAAATTTTTGATAAAAGCATCGATAAACGAAGATTTTTCAAACGTGCTCCAGTGAACAAAGTTAATATTTGTTATCTTGCGTGCAACGCGCATACGTAGAGAGAAGATCATTTGATCAATTACTTTGTTAGTCTTAGTGTGTATCCGATAATAAAAAAAAGCATAGAATGCTATAGACGAAAAAAGCAGCGACAAAGAAAACCACCACTGTTTTTGGGTGTTGACATACAGGATTATAAAAACGATTACAATGCTTGTTGTCAGTCGTATTACTGAGGCAAAAACTAGAGTAACAAAATATCTGTAATCAAATTGAACATCAGTGTTTTTTAAGAAATTTAACTTAAGCATCATCAAGCCTCAAAATGAAATCGGCGGTATGAAAATAACTTTGGTCGTGGGTTACAGCAATGATCGTTTTCCCTTGCGCTTTTAAATATGGAAATAATCTCATGTAGAAGAATTTTTTAAATCGAGGATCTTGGTCGGCAATCAATTCATCAAATATAAGAATATTGCGATTTTCGAGCAAAGATACAACAAGAGCCAACCGTTTCTTTTGTCCGGTAGATAATGATAAATTTGTAAAGTATTTGTCCTTGATCGCAACTTTGCCTTGAAGTTCCATTGTTTGAAAATAACTATTCCATTGCTGTTGATCTACTTCTAAACCATATGCTTTATCAAACAAATGAAAATCGTTAAATACAATAGAAAAATTTTGGCGATATTGTTCTATATTTTCTTTGTCAATGATGATATTTTCTATTTTTATTTTACCATCGCTAGGTAGATACAAACCTGTAAGCGTTTTTAGTAAAGTAGATTTTCCACAGCCGTTATTTCCCACAATAAATGTTATTTTGTTGTGTGGAAATGTATAGTTTATAGGACCAATAGAAAACACTTCTCTGCTAGAGTTCGCCTTAGGGTAGAAATAGCAAACATTTTCAAGAATAATATCGCTATTCATATCAGCAAAAAGGGGAATATCAGATATATCTTGTTGTTTTTCTTGTACTTGTAAGTCTGCTAATGCTCGAAAATTATTTAGACGTAAACATGTCGCTTCAGCATTTAATATCGAAGAATAGTAAAAGACAATAGGTGTAAAAAAATCTCGTAAAAACTGTAAACACAGAACAACGACAATTAAATTTCTTTTTTCTATACTAGGCATTAAGGTAGGAAAAAGTACTAGTATACCAATAAATAAAGGTGTTAAAATTTTATAAAATGTATCTTTCGCAACATTTAGTTTAGACAACTGCTCTTTGTATTGTTTTAAAGTCAATGTGTTTTGTTCTAAATCATGCAAAATAGATGTTTTTTTTGCAACAGACATTTTTATTTCTTTAAATCCACCAAGCAAGTCCAAAATAATAGATATAATTTTATGGTCAGCCTGAGTCGTTTGTTTCGCGATGTATTTTATTTTTTTATTCATCAAGGTAAAAAAAACGGCAGATATTAATATCATTAGCACAGCTGCAACGGCAGCCTTAAGCGAAATTAAAGAAATATATACTATTATAGCGACTAGGGAAACACATGATGTTATAACAAGAGAGGCTAAAGGTCTAAACTGTGAAATAATTTCTAAGTCGCGTACATAAATCTCGTAGAGTTCCTCTTTACTCATGCGTTGAAATTTTTCTAGATCAATGCTATGAATATAACGCGTAATAGCGTTTCTTGTAGATAAAATAGCCTGCTCAAAAATACAAGATATGTGGTGGAACATCTCTTGTGAAGAGATGTAGTAAAAGCCAATAGCTATGATTAACAATACTAGGTCTATTCGAGACTTTGAATCAACAGCGATTGTAATCATTACAATCGTTGCAGTGTTCGCTATACCCGACAGAATTATTAGCAAAATCGTTTGGTGTGTGTCGCGCCATACACTATTTTGCATTAAAAATTTATACAGATTCACTTATATACCTCAAAGCATAGCATTTTTGCAATACTTCTTTTCCTGTAAGTTATTTAAAAAATCTTTTACACTACTTTTTTTACTGTCTAAAAACGAATATTTAAAACTATTGTCAATGATGATAGTTTTAATCATAATGGCAAGTCACTTTCGCAAATTCCATAGTTTTGTAATGAAGATAAAAAAGCGGATAGTTTTTCTGGGGTCATCGGAGCTGAAAATTGTTCTACTGTGTGCGGACGAAAAGCCATTATTGCATTTAAAAGAGCAAAATAGGCTCCGAGTCCATATACCAAAGGGGCTTCTCCTACACCTTTACTTTGGAAAATACCAGCAGGATTATTAACATTTTCGAGAAAGTGGACTTGTATGTCTTTTGGGGCTGTTAGAATTGTTGGAACTTTATAAGTTGTAAAATTATCTGTTTGTAGTTCACCTATTTCGTTATAAATAATCTCTTCTGTTGTGATCCACCCAATTCCTTGGACAATAGCACCTTCTACTTGTCCTAGGTCGATGATTTTGTTTAAACTTTCGCCTGCATCCTGGACAACTTTCACAGAATCGATAACATAAGTGCCACGAAGACAATCTATGGTTACTTCAGTTATTGCAGTACCAAAAACATAGTAGCTAAAAGGATTTCCTTTGTAGGTATCATTGTCCCAGTGAATATTAGGAACTTTGTAATGAGCTTGTTCTGCAAGACATATACGTTTCATGTATGCTTGGTGTATAATACTCGTCCAATCTTTGCTTGTTTCTTTTCCTTCTATGTAAACTCTTTCGTTTTTAATTTCGACATGAAATTCATCAACGTCAAACTCCTCTGCAATCATTTTTGTTAATCGTTTTAGAATGGCAACGCAAGCTTTCTGAACAGCATGTCCGTTTAAATCAGTACTAAAGCTTGCTGCTGTTGGAGAAGTATTGGCAATTCGAGAAGTATTAGGAGTTTTGGCATTAATTTTATCTAAATTGATAGAGAAAATTCTTGATACTATCTGGCGTATTTTCATATTAACGCCTTGTCCCATTTCAACAGCTCCGGTTGTTACGTTTACACTACCGTCCATAAAAATATGTAACAGCGCATAGCTTTGATTTAAGAATGCTTTATCGAAAGAAATGCCATAGCAAATTGGGGTAAGAGCATACCCTTTTTTTTGCAAAAAGTTTTCGCTATTAAAATGAGTAATTTCACGAACGATGTCTGGTAAACAAAATCTTTGTACTGCTTCTTTCCAGCATTTTAGGGCTTGCGAAGTCTGAATTTTGGCACCGTAGTGTAGAATATCGTTGTCCTGTAATAAATTTTGCTTTTGGATAAACGAAGGAGAGACCGACATTTCCTGTGCAGCTTTAAAAATGGCTGCTTCCATTACAAACATTGCTTCTGGTTTTCCAAATCCACGGCAAGCAGTATTTGGTATCAAGTTGGTTTTACAGATAATGGTTGTTGCTTTAACATTAGGTATTAAGTAACTGCCTGCCAAACCAAACAATGTAACAGCAGAAACAACTGGCGATGAATCGGCTATCGCACCTGCATTTTGGTAGTAGATCACTTCATATGCGAGAATTTTTCCTTCTTTTGTCAAACCAATCTTGAAATCTGTAGAATATGGGTGGCGTTTACCTGTCATGCACATGTCTTCGCCGCGTTGCAAGATTAGTTTCACAGGTTTTTTTAGTTTTAAAGCGGCTAACGCAACCATAACGGCCCAGGCTTTTGATTGATTGATTTTTCCCCCAAAGCCTCCTCCCAGTCTTGGTACATCTACCTCTATTTGGTTCATTGGTAGATTTAAAACGTTTGCAATAGCTTTTTGTACTGTCATCGGTGATTGAGTTGCTGAAATTACCTTAAGGTTTTTACCTTCTTGGGGGTATCCAATAGCTCTCTGAGTTTCAAGGTAAAGGTGTTCTTGTGCTCCTGTTTCTACTTGTCCACTTACAACAATATCGCATTTCTCCCACGCATTATTTATATTTCCTGACTGTATAGTGCGTGGAGGCATAATTAATAAATTTTGCTGATGTGCTTCTCTGGGAGTAAAAACTGCTGGCAATTCTTGGAATTGTATATCTATTTTTTGCATGGCAAGTTGTGCCGTTTTGGAATCTTTGGCGACAACGAGAGCTATTGGTTGACCAACATAAGAGACTTGTTGGTCAGCAAACAAGGGCTCATCTTTTACAATCTCTCCCATCTGGTTTTCACCAGGAATATCGCTAGCACAGAGTATTGCAAAAACCCCTTCTACATTTTTTGCTTGCGCGAAATTTAGATAATCAATTTTGCCATGCGCTATAGGAGAACAAAAAACAGCGGCATGTAGTAAACCTTCCTCTTGAAAGTCGTCAATATATTTTGATTCTCCTTTAACATGTAATATCGTGTCAATATTTTTCAAAATAGATCAACTCCTTGAATTTTTTTGGGAAATAACTTTAAGAAATGTGCATAAATAAGTTGCCGAACAAGTAGCCGCTTGTACTGAGAACTTCCCCTTATATCATCTGTGGGAGAAATTTCTAATTGGGCTATATTATTTGCTTCCTGAATAGACTTTACCGTAAGCATCTTATTTTTTAAAAAATCCATAGTTTTTTGAAGAAGAATAGGTTTTGAAGCTACACCACCAAAGGAAATGTCTATTTCACGGATTGTCTCTTTCTCCATCTTGATGTTGATTGCGGAGTTAACTGTCGCAGTGTCAAAACAAGATCGTTTCGCAATCTTTTCAAAATTAAAAAATGTATTTTGTTGTGGTAGAGAAAAAATAATTTGCTCTAATAATTCATGAGGATGTTTGTCTACTTTACGTTTTCCAAGAAAAAAATCTTCCAGCAAAACTTCTCTTGTTTTCTGTTTATTGTTTAAAAGTAGAGTTGTTTGCAAAGCCAAAAAAATAACGCAAATATCAGCTGTTGGGGCTGCACTTACGATATTACCACCAATGGTAGCGCTATTGCGAATGGGTTTGGAGGCTATTTGGTCAAGATAGGTGCTCATCGCTGGGAGGTTTTTATGAATAACCGCCGAATTTTGCAAATTTGTAATTGTTACAGCACTTCCTATATAAACCGTTTGTTGTTGATTAGTGATTTGTTTTAAGTCATCTCGATTAGAAAGATAAACTAAGTTTTCAGGAAGTTTGTCTTGGAGTAATAAATCTGTCCCCCCAGCAATAAAAACAAAATTCGACTCCGGAACAACTTCTATTCTCTGATCTTGTATTTCTTGTAATCTTTTGCTGATACCAAAAAAGTACTTTGGTATAATTTGCTTCTCGACAAGCCATCCCAATCGATGGGCAAAAGTCTTATTTTCTAGGGTGCTAAATTCCTCGCAGATAGCCGCAACTGCTCGTTTAATAGATTGATAACCAGTGCAGCGACAAATATTTCCATCCAAATGACGAATTGCTTGTTCTACAGTAAACACTTGCGCCTCTAGTAAAAAAGCTGCCAAAGCAACAATAAAACCGACTGTACAGTAACCACATTGCGCAGCATGTTGTTCTACCATTGCTTGTTGAATATAGTTCATTTTTTCTTGTTTGAAACCTTCGATTGTTACTAGATGTTTCCCTGAAGCTTCTCCCAAGGTTAGTAAACAAGAATTTACAGAATGATATTGATTCGCTTTTTTATTGCTCAGTAAAACCAAACAGCTTCCACAACCACCTGTACGACAACTTTCTTTACAACTTTTTATTCTCTCCGTTTGTCTTAAAAAGTCTAGCACAACAGTCTGAGGTGGGAGGCAACTTTCTATTTGTTGATCGTTTAAAATGAACTTGATCATTTTATAAGCTATTTTCGGAAATTTTGATAAGTTCAAGGAATTGACGTTGTAGACTTTGATCTGTTTCAAAAATTCCTTTGTAAATGACAGTTGTCATATAAGAGTCTTTTTTCTGAACACCTCTTGCAATATTACAAAAGTGTTGTCCAACAAATATTGCAGCAACACCCTTTGGTTGCAGTATGTTCATGATTTCCTGCGTTACCTGTATGGTAATTCTTTCTTGGTCTTGTAGTCTTCGTGAATAAATATCAACTATACGAGAGAGTTTACTTAGGCCAACAATTTTTTTATCAGGAACATAACCAACATGGGCATAACCATAAAAAGGAAGAAGATGATGTTCGCATAATGAAACAAAATCAATCTTGCCAGAGACAATGATTTGATTGTATGAATGAGTATTTTCGAATACAGTAATTTCATCTGCAAAATTACGATTGTAACCTTCTAATAATTTATTGTATGATTTAGCTACGCGTTTAGGGGTGTCTATTAATCCTTCTCTCTCAGGATTTTCACCAAATGCGGATAACATTTCTTTTACTAAACTTTGGATTTTTGCACTATTCATTTTGTCCTTCAATCTAGATAGTATTTGTGCTGTTCTGTCTTATAGTTTACAATTTTGAAGATCATCAATTAAAATCGAAAGTTAGACTTTGACTAACCATTTTTTGCTGATAGATCGAGTCAAAAATTTTATTTTGCTCTTCGTTGAAATGATTTTGCCAGTCGCCTATTTTACCTTTGCGCAATAACGAAGTATTTTCTAAACCTGTAATCCATTGCCCGTTTACTTTGTCATTTTCCTTCATATTATGAAATTGACTTTGCGTACATATTGTTTTCAAAAGATTTGGAGTTAGTGGAACATTCAAAAAATTAGCTATTTTCTCAACAACAGTGGAAAGATTTTTGTGCATATCTTCATATTTTATAAATAAAATATCATTGCCAGTTTGACTTCTTTTCCACCAAGTAACTACATGATCGAAGATCGATCCATACTGAATTTTTCCATTCATATACAGCGTAAAAAACTCGTCCCATGTTCCCTGGAAATTCATACGTTGATACTGTCTAGCAAAATGATAGTACGATACAGCACAATCTTTCGGATTTCGAGCAATGTAAATGTATTTTGCTTTTCCGTTAAGAATACTGGGCATAAGAGCTAGTGGTAGATGGCTGTGAAAATAGCGTCTTGATGATATTTTTTCAAGATGTTCTAACCCAAATAATCCAACATTTGCTGCTTCTACGTCCAAAAAAGGTATTGAGTTTTCAATAATTTCTTTCTGTGAGCTTTTTCCATGAACAAGAATATACAAAATTTGTTTTACCCAATGTGTTCCAGATTTTGGATAGCTGACAATGAATGTATCTTCGTTGCGAATAGTGAATTTTTTGTAAAGATTTTCAAGTACCTCTTGGGTAAAGTAGGGTGGCATGATCCATTCATTACTTTGGTAATTTACAATACTATAGTTAAAAGATTCCATTTTGTTTTCTTCCTATTTCAACGTGTAACCATACACCCTATATTTTTCCTATTACATAACCAATTTTAGTTGCAGGTGTTAACGTTAAACCTCTCTCATAAATAGAATAGTTTTCCGCTATACTTAAAAGAGATTCTTCTACAACAATCTTGTAAACAGGTACAACGTAAATGACAGGTGTTTTTGCTATCTGTTTCTTTAAAAAATGCAATATCTCTATTAAGGGTGGTTCTGTTAGACGTAAATCCAGTCCTTTTGAGAAATTAAACGCGCCTTTGTTGCCCCAAGGAGGATCGATAATAATGACGTTAAGGTTTTTATTATTGAGTTGAATTTTGGGAAATAAATCTTGGAAATTTCCAAGGTGATACTGAACAGAAAAATCTATCAATTCGAGATTAGAGCGTGTTAGATTGTAAATGTTTTCATCGCGTTCAAAGGCAATTTTGGATTGAGATTGTAAGCTTTCAGCAATCTGATAAAGTAAATTGCCTGATCCCATAAATAGATCTATCACAGAGATTTCATAGTTTGGATAGTTGTTTTGAACAGTTTCCTTTACTCTATTCGCGATAAAATTTGCCTGACTATCTACTTTGGCCTCGATTGCCGTTCGACCAAATATTCGAATCCCTTTTGCATAGTATTCACAAGAAGACATACCATACAATCGTATAAGGTTATCGTAGCCAAATCTATTTTTACTCGCTTCTAGAACCTCTTCTAGTGCCATGAGTTGATTGCATTTATTTTCAAGCAAATCTGTACGCCAAGCATTAGCTTTTGATAGCTTCATGAAGTTTCCCAACTATAAAAATTTTCTATAAACATTGTCCACCGTCAATAGTAAATGTTTGTCCTGTTATATTTGAGGCATATGAAGTTACCAAGTAAAGAGCCATCTGTGCGATTTCTTGTGGCGAAGTAATTTGGCTCAATGGTATCGCTGATTGAATATCTTTTTTTGTTGTATTAAGTGCAACAAATCTTTCATGAGCCATACCTGTATCTACCCAACCTGGACAAATAGCGTTTACGGTAATTCCTCTTTCAGCAACATATAAAGCTAAACTACGTGTTAAACCAATTACACCATGTTTAGCGGCGCAGTATGCTACTTGATCAGGAACACCTTTGAGTCCAAGAACGGATGAAATATTGATAATTCTTCCTTGCTTATTTGGTAAATAAGGCAATACATATTTGCACATATAGTATGTTCCATTTAGGTTTGTATTTACAATATTGTGCCATAACTCATCACTTGATTCTGGAGATAATGGATTAGTCCCTGCAATACCAGCATTGTTAATAAGTACGTCGATCTTGCCAAATTTTTCTACAACTTTCTTGATTCCTGTTTTTACTTGCTCGATATTTTGTATATCACAGGTAAATGTAAATTGTGCTTTTGAATCGGCCAGACTGGCGCTTGTTCTAGCACAAGTTGCCACCTGCCAACCACTGTCTAAAAAACTTTGCACAATCTCTTTACCAATACCTTTAGAACCACCTGTAACTAAAACTACTTTTTGTTTCATTGTGCTGTTTCCCCACCATCAACATTTATAATCGCTCCGGTTACAAAAGAAGAAGCATCACTCGCTAGAAATGCAATCGTCCATGCAATTTCCATTGGTTCAGCAAATCTACCTATAGGTATACTTGATGCCCAACTACTTTCCATATCTTTTTGTTTTTGCGGATCGTTATCCGATAATTCACCTAAAACTTGCTGTAACATAGGAGTATTTACATTGGAAGGTGCTATGGCATTGGCGCGAATTCCCGAAGCTGCCCAATCAATCGCAAGATTTTTTGTGAGCTGAACTAACGCTGCTTTACTTGGTCCATAGATTGCACATCTTGGTTTGGCAAAAAGTCCCAAACTACTTGCATTGTTGACAATCACACCTTTTCCTTGTTTTATCATCACTGGTATAATAGCTTTGGTCAACATAAAAACAGCTTTAAAGTTAATTGTAAGAACTTCTTCCATATCCGATAAAGAAAGTTCTAATGAGTTTCCAATCTTAGTAATTCCCGCATTATTTACTAAAATATCAATACGAGTATAATCATCTACTACTTGTTGTACATAGCTTTCAATTGCGTCAAGATTACGTAGATCTTGCTCTGGTAGATCAAATCCTACAACGGTTACCCCTAAGTTTTCCAAAAGGGTTTTTGTTGCACGACCAATTCCTTTTTTATGACCTGTAACAAGCGCAACTTTACCTTGCAATCCTGGAAGAGAAAATGAGGAAGGTTTTGACATTATATAATCCCATGCATCATATTTTGTAATTTTAAAACACGCTCTTTTGTAACTAACAATTTCGCTTTATCTTTAGTTGTGAAAACAACAGGAAAAAGAGGATATCCCCAACTTCTTGCAGAGGAAAGAGTGTAACCACCGCAATTTAAGATAGCAAGAATACTGCCTTTTGTTATGGTACGTGGCAGGATCGCTTTTTTTTGAATACTTACAGGAGAACATAAACCATCGACAATTCCAAAATGATCGTTGTCGTGTTCTTCTCGCAAAGCTGGATGAATTTCATAGTATGCAAAGGGAGAGGGATTCAAAACGTTTACTCCTGCATCCACAACTAACCATCGCTTACCATTATTTATTTTTTCGCAAATAACTTTAGTTAATACCACCGCAGCGTCATTCACTAAAAATGTGCCAGGTTCAACAATCGCTGTTGGATTTCCCGCTATACTGCTTACTATGGGTACTAAATTTTTTGCAAAATCTTTTATATTCCAGCCACTACGTTCGATCAAATAACGAGAATTTAACCCCCCTCCAATATCAATATATTTAAAATATATATCTTCTTGTTGTGCCAACTGTGAAGCAAATTCCGCAACGGATTCTGCTACTTTTTGATGTAAAGTGGGGTTTGTTTGCAGCGAATATGTATGCACATGAAGAGCCACAAGTGAAACAAAAGGCATTTTTTTAGCAGCAAGTATAACTCTTTTTGCATCGCCGGACTTTATATGTAACCCCAATTTTCCGGGTGTACGGGAAAAGTGAGAGTCTGTGATAGAAGGGTAAACGCGAACGCCAATATTAACTTTCTTATGTATTTTGGAGGCAATCTTATTTACTAGAATTAGGTCGTCCATTGAATCTACATTAATAAGGAAAACATCGTTTTGTAGCGCTTGAGTTATTTCGGGCTCGGTTTTACCAAGTCCATTAACAATGATTTTGTTTCCCACAAATCCACTATTGATAGCTAGCTGATATTCCATAGGAGACATAACTTCAGCACCTATATTATTTTCGGCAAATGTATTGGTAACCTCTTTGTAGTAACAAGCTTTATATGCGTAGTAAATCATTGATCGTGGATCGCAGTTGCTGAATGCATTTTGAATTGAGATTGCATTTTGTTTGAGCCGATTCTGTGAGTATACCATAAGTGGAGTTTCAAATTCCTCAACTAAGTCTCTAGCTTTAAATTTATCTAGGTACAATTCGTCGTTATGGTAAGCTATCCAGTTTGGTAGTTGGTTTTCCATTGGTTGTAATTCATCTCCACTAATTAGGCGCTGCAACTCGTTTAGTTAAAACGTAAACTGGATTGTATTCGTTACCTGAGTAATCATTACCGTAGGATATGTTTTCTATTTCGAAATATTTAGATAGTAGTTGTTCAAAATCATCTTTTTTTGGATAGTAGACATTCAATTTGTCTTTTGTTTGGTACAATTTTTGGTAGCACGAAAATTCTTCATCTCTCATAGTACCTTGCTGATGAAGTTGATGTAGGTAGTTGTAATACTCTACATAATCAAGAGTTTTTGTTTGGGTTTCGTGCAACCACAGCATTCGTAAGTGAATATTTGTTGTTGTAAAAACGGGTTGGTATTGTTGGCTTGTACGATACCATTCAAAAAGTTTTTGAGCACTTTCAAACATTGGTTTACTTATTGTTGTTGTTCGCAGCATCGTCATACACTGCGGCGCAAGGACTTTGTGAATTACTTGGATCAGTTGTTCCTGTTTGTCATGAGGAAGCATGTTAACTACACCGTCTCCAAATACTATGTCTATAGGAGAATTTGTTTTTATATCAAGCCAATCACTGCAAATAAAGGTATTTCTTCCCTTATGAGTCACTAATTCCTCTAACCCAGAAAACATTTCCTTGTTACGATCAACACATAACAAAGAACAACTTTCATGGTTTACAAGAGAACGAATTTCGGGCGTAGCTCCTAACAATAAAAAGTTTTTTGCTCCTTTTGACTTTTGCTGCAATAAATACTTCTTATATATCGCCATTACGCCATTTGATGGGCGAATAGGTGGTTCTACCAACTTCCAGATAGAGGCTAGATTTTTTTTGTCCTTCATTATTTCACTCTCGGTTAAGCAATCTCTTTTGTCATTTTCTTTTCAGCGATACTATTATCGTTATCGCTACTGATACTATCATCGTTATCACTGTTTATTTTCTGCATTAGCAAGGGTAATGAAGAATTGGCAATTCCAACAGCTAGACCTGTTAAGTTAAGTATTACCGTATGCAGTATGCCAAAATGTAGGAAAAAAATACCACCAATACCAACTAAAGATGGTAGTAATACGGCCGCAAAAGTAGCGCTTGTATTATGGTGAAAGTCTTGCGCTATTTCGAAAATTTTAGGAAGTTGATTCAAACTTTCGTCCATTAACACTATTTGAGCTGTATCTACGGCAATAGTCGATGCATTATTCAGAGAAATTGATACTTGTGACTTTTTTAATGCAATAGAATCATTTACGCCATCGCCAACATAGCAAATTGATTTTCCTTGCTTTTGAAGTTGTTCAATGATTTCTGCTTTTTGTTCTGGTAACGTTTCGGCAAAATAATGATCTACTTGTAGATATTCTGCTAATTTCCTTGTGGTTGTTTCGTGGTCACCGGAAATGATATAAATTTCCTTAATAGATGCGTTTTCTCGTAACTGTTGAATAACTTTTTGAGTTTCTAGACGAATAGGTAATGTTAACTCTATAACTCCAATCACCAAATCATCAAGAGCAATAAACACAACAGAACAACCTTGATTACGGCTATGTTCTGCTTTTTCTTTCAAAAAACTTGGAATTGCTATACCTTCAAGCTCTAAAAAACGCGAACTTCCTGTACGAATCCATTTATTACCACAACGAACAGATAAGCCGTAGCCTATTTTGTATTCAGTTTCATCTATTTCAGGAATTTTTAGTCCTTGTGCTTTTTGGAGAATAGCTTTAGCAATAGGATGCTCCTGCTTTTGCTCTGAGGCAGCTGCCCATTGTAAAACATCTGATGTTTCGTATTTGTCACAAGCATAGATATTACTCACTTGTGGTTGGTCTTCTGTTAAGGTACCTGTTTTGTCAAATACTACTGTGTCTACCGAATTTAATAAATCTAGAGAACGGCCATCTTTTATAAGAATACCGTTCTCAGAGGCAATATTTAAAAACGTCATTATACTGATAGGAGCTATTATGGTCATGCGATCTTTAAAGTGCGAATTAATTACGGCAAGTGATCCTGGTGCGCCGACAAATGGCAATGCAACAATGCTGGTAGCTAATATTGGTATTACTGTTGAATCAGATAAATGTTCTGCTCTCAGCTGTGCATTAGCTTTAAAATCGATAGTATTGTTTAGTACATTACCTATTTTCGCAATAGAAGTATTACTGCCAGTTTTTTGTACTTCTATATAAATTTTCCCTGACAAAACAACAGTGGATGCAAAAACATAATCCCCTGGCACTCTTTCCTGAGAACAAGCTTCTCCTGTTAAGTGTTGTTCATTAAGAGTTGCAACCCCTTTTTTAATTTGTCCATCAACAGGAATAATTTCCCCACCGCTAACAACTACAATTTGCCCTATTTCTAAATTTTCAGTTGCCACTGATATCTCAATGTTATCGACCACAATCCACGTGTGACTTGGTTGTTCGTTAAACATATCGACAAGTTGATGCTTTGCATCTCTAGTGAGTTTCGTTAGCCATTTAAAAGATAAACTGAATAGGAAAGCGGCTAAACTAAGAGCAAAGAAATAGCCATATATAATCCCTCCTATAACTAGAAGAGTGATTAAAAATTCGGTACCTATTTTACCTTTTTTGAGAGACACCCAAGTCTTTTGAAATATGTAAATACTACTATAAAGACAAGGAGGAACACTAAGTAAGCCAAGTGGAGAGTAAAAAAGAGCACCACCTGTTGCCAACGCTAGTGATAACCCGGTAATCTTAATATTGCTATTTAATTCTTTTTCTTCTTGTGCCCGTATCGCTTTTTCTGATTCAGATAAAACGTTATCGAGTTGTCGACTTCGTACACTTGTAGTATCCTTTTGCGAAGATTTTTCGTACCATTTTTTTAATTTTTTCCAATTTTCAACAGATGCTGTTTCGATTAAATCATTTTTTATCTTGTGCCCAGATTTTTTTGTATCATCACACCATTTCTTTATCTTTTCTAGCTTTTTAGGAGAAAGAGCCTCTGTCACTTCAACAGACACTGTTTCGATCAAATCATTTTTTATTTTGTGTCCAGACTTTTTTGTATCATCGCACCACTTCTTGATTTTTTCTAGCTTTTCAGGAGAAAGAGCCTCTATAACTTCAGCTCCGACACATGACACCACGGTAGAAACAAAAAATTCAACTATCACAGAAAGCTCCTATCAAAAATTACTCTTCATGGTAATTTTTTCTAAATAGTCTTGATGAAACTTACTCAGTAGAAAAAGGTCACAAGTACAGTGATCAAAACCAGTATAAAAGGCCATACTTAGCGAACCATCAGATGCTTTATTACGCGCTCCAAAATAAAAATAAGATTTTGCCATACTTTCATTATCCTTGTGCCTTCGTAAACTTGTAAAATTTAAATGATACAGGTTACCAACAACAACTGCGATTCTCCACACGTCTTCATCCACCGTACTTCTTTGTCCGTTTCTTGCCTCTTCAATCGCTTTACGATACAAAAAACAAAATCGCTCCCAATTAGCATGAGCAACATTTTCGACTAGGGCCTCTCCAAATCTTCTTTCTCCTTCTACCGCTACTAGGCAAAAAAGAGGTAAATTTTCAAATGAGTACCACTTGCCTCGTAAAAACCGATAGTTGAGATATGGATGTTTGTTTAGTGTACCAAAAATATTCCATATTAGGTAAGCTGTAAAAGAAGCTCCTGGGGTTTGTGCGTAAGTACTACGATATATTTGATCCGCTTTTGTGATATCTAATTGAATAGTAATTTCAAACGAAGAATCTTGTATCTCATTTTTATCACTAAAAAAATTCAATGACCATTTTTCATAGTCAGAGAGTTTTGAAGAATCGAGTTCTTTACCACCATATTTTTCTAAAAAATCTTGCATTACACATCCCTTTTTGCGGAAAGTCTAAAACTAATTGCCTAGGCTGACTAGTTGTGTGTTTTCTTTTTCAAGCGTCATTTTTCTAGTTACAGAACTAAAACTTTACTGTTCAAAGCGTCTAGCTGGGTTCAAAATACCTACGTTAAATCATTAAGCCTAGAAACACACCACTAAAGCACTGAATAGTTTACACAACACACACGCGACCTCAGCCATAAATACTTAATAAAAAAACTTAGTGCAAGTAGTCTTACTTTATTCTCTTATTTGAATAACTCTCTGGTTATTTATTTTTACCAGCATAGCATTTTTATATTTTTTACTCTTACATTCAACCTTTTATTAGTAGAAGATCTCTAAATTTCTTCAGATTTCTTCTCAAACTTAGATAAAACTATTCCGTGTTCTAAGGTGTATCATCAATTAAATAAAATTTATTTTTGTACATTAAATCAGGAATATTCATTCAAGTTCAGGATGACATCAAGTTCAAATTCTTTCCATATTTGGATACTTTTTCTTAATTGATGACAGGCTTGAACGTCACCAAGCTAACGATAAGTCTTTTGATATAAATACCTTGTGTTAATCAGCAAACACCTTTATTGTCGTTTTCCATTTGACCCTAAATTCAGTACACTCATACAGCAGAGGAATTTCTTACTCTTATGAAAGTTCTCATGTATATTTTAAATTTATACTTCGTTCTAAATATACATTAAATCCGAAACAAGAAAATAATGTAAGTGTAAGTAAATCAATATATTATAGAGTCATCCTTTCTCTTAACTGAATGGCATTTATGACAGGCTCTAAAAATAATAAATCTTTTTTATAAAAACACAATTCAGCGACAAGCACAACTAAAACCTAAATTTTCGCCTTTAGCATAAAGCTGTATCGTAAATCTTTTTTTGTAAACGATAGCTGGCACGTAAATACTTTTATTAAGGAGGTTTCTTTTGTATATTGATACACTCACAACGAAGTTGTTCCCACGTTTTATCAATGGATTGTAACCGACGGCGTAAAGAATCTCTATTAAGTCCTAGACTCTCAGCAAGTTCTCCAAACGAGCATTTAGGATTTTCAGTTAGCAAAATAGACGCTCTTACTTTTATTATTTTTTCTTTACTTTCCGTTAGAGATTCGTCGAATGTTTTTAAATAAATAGTTTCATTTTTTTGTACGTCTAAGTATTCAGGAATGATGCCAAAAGAGCTACGGCGTACACAATTATGTAGTTGTCGAATATTACCCGGCCAACTATAACGAAGCATGACCTCTTTAATAGCTGATGTAATGTTATTTCTGCGCTCTTCATGTTGAATTTGTTTGCAAAAATAATTTATTAGTATCGGAATATCGTATATACGTTCGCGTAGAGGAGGAACTTGAATGCGAATACCATCAAGTCTTTCAGCTAACTCTGGTAAAAATTGCGAAGGAGGCAATTTTTTTATATCGCGAATACTCGCTGTGATAATACGTATATCAACAAAAATATTTTCACTACCACAAACGCGACGAAAAGGCTTTCCTTCGGTTACGGTTAAAAGTGCTGCTTGTTGTGGCAGAGACAATTCAGATACTTCATCTAAAAATAGCACTCCTTTATCAGCAAGTTCAAAAAGTCCAGGTTTACCTTCTTTTGCAACATTAGAAATTCCAGAGTTAGGAGCAATGCCAAAAAATTCAGCTTCTGTTAAGTTTTCAACTATTGAACCACAATTTATTTCAACAAATGGTTCGCTACAACGTAAACTATACTGGTGAATTGATCGAGCAATAAGAGATTTTCCTGTACCGGATTCGCCAATAATATAAACCAAATCTTGACAATCTGAATGCTCAATAATTCGATCTAGATATTGCAAAACTTGAAGTAAAGGCTTACTTTGTCCTCGAATATTTTGGTAACTATAATTTAGTTGAGAACGAGATAAAATTTCATTTTGCTGAGAAGAAACATTTGTTAATAAATTATTCTCATTATGCAATGATATTACACTGTTTTTCAACTGTGCTAGTTGAAAATAAACAGGCAGGACATTTGTGATTGTTTCGCAAAACATCTGAAGTAAATCTTTATTTTGTACGTGACTATCTTCCCAAGTAATAATATACAAACCACTGTAGAACCCAGAATTATTATTGGCCTCTATCAAAGTATTTTTTTTTGTCGAAGATTGTATTCGATTTAATACATCAGCAAACTCACTGTCATGTCTTTTTGATATTGGTGTTTCTAACTTCAGAATAGTTGATTTTCGCTCATTAGAATCCCAAGTAATATGTATTTTTGTATATTTTTGACCATTTTTATTTGCTAATTTCCAAATACCTACTTTTGAGTAACCAAATTTTTTAGCAAATAATTCCAAAAAACACTGAAAAGTTTCTTCTTGCGATTTTGCATGTGCATAAATTTTTAGAGTCGACAAAATGTAACTAATCGTCATACTTTCTCTCATGAAAAACCTTTAATAAAAGCTAAATACTAATGGGTTAAAGCTATTATTATTATTAGCAATGCGATCAATAATAGCAATAAAAAAATGAGAAAAGATTGCCTGCGTGGTTTTCGCGCATATTCCCAAAAAGTGCGATAATCAAGTTTTTTCTGTAGGGATTTTTTCGAGGAAAAATAAAGTAAAAACTAGGAGATGTGAATTATCGTAACTCGGTACCTAGACACTTACGTTTACACGTAAATCGCGTATCAAGGACTTTTATGTGCAAAATACGACAAAGAAATTGCAAGGCCATAAGAGTAGAAGAGCACAAAATGCAAAAAAAATCACGTTTAACGTTATTCTTAAAACGGAAACCATAGCTAATAAGCCTCTAGCATTAGTGCTCCATTTCTCTCCTCTCTTTTTGAGGCAAGTTTATTTGGTTACGCTAAAGTATTTTACTGTTTTTCTTTTCTAAATATTTATAAAGTCACTTTGTTAAACTAGATATTTGTTTGTATCGTTTCATATATCTGACTAATACTTATATTCAAGATCACGTTAGGAAAATTTTTTCGGCATATGGCACATTTTTTGATACGGTTTTGATGTGTTTCAAAAACTTTTTTAATGTTTTGTTAGTTTTTTGGTCCTGTTGCAAAAAACGTTTTTACCAAAAAATGGATATTAGAAGAACAAGAGTTGAATCAATGCACGTAATTCTTGCTATTTAAAAAATCCAATATTTTACAACGGGTCAAAATTATTCTAATTATATAGAGTGTTTGTTAATCTTTTTAAAAGCAAAGGAAAGTATATGCTTCGATCTATAGGAAAAAATCTTCTATTCCTAACTATTTGTGTTTTAATTTTGATAGTTATCCCAGGATGTATTAACGATGATGACGATGACAATGGTAATACTGGAGAAGATCCAGTTGTACTTAACGATATTTTTGTTTCAGATCGAAACCTTCCTGGTGTACACGTATTTTCTAGGGATGCAACTGGAGATGTGGCACCTCTACGCAGTATCACAGGCGGTACTACAGGACTTAGTGCAACAGAATCTGTCATAGTTGTAGGAAACGAAATTTTTACAGTAAATCAGGGCAACAATTCCGTTAGAGTATTTCTCGAGGATGACGATGGAGATGTTCCTCCTCAGCGTGTTATCGCTGGTGCTGCTACTGGTCTTAATGGTCCACAAGGTCTTTTTGTAGTAGGTGGAGAAATTTTTGTAAGTAATAGTAACAATAGCATTAGGGTGTTTTTGATCAACGATGATGGTGATGTAGCGCCGCAACGTGTTATTTCTGGGGCAGCGACAGGTCTTAACAACCCTGAAGAAATTTTTGTTTCAGAGGGAGAGATCTTTGCTATGAATCAGAACGGAGATTCTATCACTGTTTACAATCTAGGAGATGATGGAAATGTAGCCCCACAACGTACGATTACTGGTGCTGCTACAGGCATTAACATCTCAATAGGTCTTTCTATAGCAAACGGAGATATCTTTGTAGGAGAGTTTGTTAATGATTCGATTTTAATTTTCAATGTAGGTGATGATGGCGATGTAACGCCAAAGCGCACAATTGTAGGTGCAGCAACTCAAATAGACGGTGCTCAAGGGCTTACTGTCAATGAAGGTGAAATCATAGTTTCTTCTTCGGTAAATGATAAAATTCTTACTTTCTTAGAAGGAGATGATGGTGATGTTGCTCCACAGAGAGATATCTCAGGAGCTGCAACTCTACTTGGTTTTCCAATAGATGCAGATGTTCCTATCCCGACGCGAAATTTAATCCAAAACAAAAAAAATCAAGATATCCGCCCAAAATTATCAAATATGCTCTTGAGTGCTGAAATTAGAGGAGTAAAAATCAAGTGGGAAAATGAGCGCACTGATATTCTTGGCTTTTATTTATATCGATATGATTTAAATGCGAAAAAGTACAAATTAGCGACTCCTGTTATTTTTCCTATAGAAAACGATGGAGAGTACGAATTTTTAGACATAGATGCCTTTCCTGAAAAGAACAGCTATTGTTACAAACTACAAGTTCTACATGCAGACACATCAAAAATATGGGATAGAGCAGAATGGATCATAAAGCCAAATACAAAAGAAAAAGATCCAAGTAATTTTGATAAAAAAGATAAATAATTCTTTAAATCAAGGTGCCCTTTAAACAGGGCATTACAAAAAAATTGTACATTCTTTATGAGAATGCCAGACATCAAAGAATGTTGACAATAGCAATGCTACCAGATAAAAAAACAGTGGCAAAATTTTTGTTAGTTTTACCTTTTTGGTGAAATTTTTTACTCCTTTGATAAAAGCGTGCTATTATTTATACTGCTTTGTGGTACACGAAATTTTTTTTTAAACGATGCTTTATTTTTAGCCTTGTATTTTTCGCGTATTCATCTAGAACACTCACATTTCGCGTAATTATTGCGTATTTCTTCTTGTTTTTTTGATTTAACGAGTTTTAATAAAAATTCATCCACGAATACATACTTTATCCTGTATCGCATAAACAATAAGCTCTCTTAAAGAAAAAGCAATTTTGTTTGACGCAGTTATTATGCATTTCTCTTTTCTTTCTATGCCAAACCAAATTTCTAAAACATGAAAGCTGATATCACCGTAATTTTTTACTACTGATATATTTCAATAGCTACCTGCAGTTTTTTCTTTAAAATTTTTGCTATCTTGCTGGACTAAAATACTTCTTTGTCTCTAAATCTGAAGTTACTTTTATTGCAAACAGAAATTCAGTTAATTTCTGTGGAGATTCATCAAGAACTCCTTCAATAAACCAACTAGGTACATCTTGGCGCAAATCAAATTTAGATTTATACGACTCTAAAGGTAATGATTTAGGAAATTCTTTAGCCCACAAAGGTAATTTTAGTACCGAAGAGAAATGTTGACAAAATTCCTCTTCGGTTTAAAAGGTTATGGAGTTGAAGGATTAACTACCAAAATCCATGCATGTGTGACGCTATTGGCAACCCAACTAACTTTTTCTTAACTCCAGGAAATGCACATGATTTAGAAGGAGTGAAGGCTTTAATTCCTGGGTTAAAATCTGATGCTTTACTTGCAGACAAAGCATATTATGCTGAAGAAAGAGTACTAAGTAAACTCGATCAAATGGGGGTTACTCCTGTTATCTCTGCGAAATCTAACATCAAGAGTCCTCGTAGTTATGACAAACATCTCTATAAACCGTATTTGGTTGAGAATTTTTTTGAGAAACTAAGACAGTACCGAGCTATTGCAACCAGATATAATAAAAAAGCTATCAATTTTTTAGGCGCTATTTTTCTAGCTTCTTGCGTTATTTTGTTAAAATAAAATCAAAATTTTCAAATGTCGACATTTCCTAATAAAAAAGCCTCCTTTTTAGAGGAGGCTTTTTAAACTTTATACAACGACAATTTATACCATGCCAGAGAGTTTGCGTAGTTCTCCGTATTTATTTGATATATTGTATAACAGTACATCGATAATAGGATTGCTTTGCAATATACTATTTTTTACTACGTTCGAAGTTTTTTCCCAATTGCCAGTACTTTTTAATACGTCTAACTTATGAACCATATTAATAGTTAGCTCTAGCGAATCGGTGAGGACCATAGCGCAGCGATTTGATGCAAACTCTAAAGATGTGGCGTAGGCATTGAAATTGGCTTTCGGTAAATTACGCCACAGATCTACGCGATCTTCTAGAGTTTTTCTTATTTTGCGTGGAATTCCACCGCGAATTCTTTTCAGAGCACTATCAACTTCCGATAGAGATGTCAACGATGAAAATGATGAGATCGCAGCTTGATTCGTAAATGCTTTATGCAAATCATCAAAATGTTTTTTCAGTTGCGTCTTCGGTAGTTTAATAGCTAAGGTTTGTTTTTGAGCTATATAAAACAAGTACTTTGCTAAAATAAACTTCAATTCTAAATCAGAGAGCGCTTCTAGAAATTGCTGAGTAATAATCAAACTTGCTGGCTGAGTATTTTCTAGATATATTTTATAACCTTTTTTCGGCGTTATGTAAGTTTCAAATTCGATGTCAAAACAACGCTTCATTTTGTCACCATAATAACAAATCGGTAATTGCGAGTTTTCAGGACCTAATCTATCTTTTTTCTTTAGTCCATACTCTTTTTCTAAGTCTGTTGGATAAGCTTTACTCATGTAATCATTTGTTTGTGCCATTACTTCGTGTAAAATACCAACTTCTTTAGGTATTAAATACTGTAAAATATGATTATAAGACAAACGGCCTGCTTTTTTTATCTGTGAAGAAGTTAGGTAATCTTGTTCTTGCTCTTGTACCTCTCCTAAGAAATTTAAAGCACGGCAGGCTCTCAACGCATGATCGTTTTGTTCGCGCATCTCGTAGATACGAAACAAAGCACGATAAGACGATACGCGCGTTGGATCCTTGCTGAGAAGGAGCATATGTTCAGAAATCGCTTCCGAATGAAGAGTTGGATCTTGTGATTTTATATTTGCGAGAGCTGCTCGCGCCGCTAGGTGATGAGGATCTATCGCAATTACTTTTGATAATTCGCTAATCGCAGATTTTGGATTATTCAAGTGATCAGCATATGCCATTCCAAGAGCTAAATGTATAGGTAACCCCATGAATTTTTTGTCGTGAGGTAAATTGTTTAGAAATTCTTGGTAATTTGCAGCGAGCGTTTCCCAGTCTTGTTTCTTTTTGTAAATGGTTGCCATTCCTTGGATAGCAGGTACGCATGTAGAATCGTGTTCTAAAGCTTCTTTATACGCAGAAATTGCCATATCTATTTTTTTTAATCCATCTTCATAGATACGTGCAACAAGGCAACGATTCTCTGCTTTGTCTTCGCTTTCTTCTAAACATTGATAGTGCTTATCTAACCACTCCTGTGATTTTTCCCAGTCTTGGACTTTAATGTAGAGCTCGCCTAATTTTTTGAGAATCTCTGTATCTTCAAGTCCCATTGAAAAAGCTTTTAAGCTGGAATCGATTGCACGATGATAATCTTCAAGACGATCATAGGTTTCAGCAAGAATGAGTAAAGCATCACGTCTTTCAACGAAAGAAGCGTTACTTTTTACTACCATGTCCAGATAATGCAAAGCTTGTTGATCATCTTTCTTTTCGATGTATAGTTTAGCAAGTGAGCTAACCGCTTCTATATCTTCAGGAGATGCAGCTAGAACTTTTTGGTAATTCTCTATTGCTACATCAACCTGATCAAGATTTTTTTGCGTAATAGCTAATTGACGTATTACTACAATTTTATCTTCTAACTCCGGATGCTCTAGCACTTTACTATAGATATCCATCGCTTCTTGCCACTGACTTTTATCAAAACCCCATTGAGCACGTTCGAAATATAGTTTACCAACAGCCTGTAATGCCTCAAGATTAGCTTCGTATTCTTTTAAAGCATTGTTATAACGGATGATTGCTTCATCTTTTTTGTTGAGTTTTTCAGAGATAAAGCCCCATTTAAAATAAATACTTGATAGCTTGACTTTTTCTTCTTTGTGAACAAGAAGAATAAGGCGACCAAACAGAGCATCGGCGTTTTGCCATTCTCCTTGGGTATAGTGAATATCCGCCATTGCCTGAACAGCAAACGCTGATTTTGGATCAATATCAAGAGCCAATTGATATGCTTCTTTGGCTTTTTGGATTAATTTTAGTTTATTCTGATACAAAGAACCAAGATCAGTAAGAGCTGAAATTTTTTCGTCTGGATCTTGTATGTAATTAATTTCCATGGCAATGTATTTGACTGCTTGAGTCCAGTCTTCTTCGCGAAGTGCTAAACCACGTAAAGATTTGAGTGCTTCGCGAAAATCAGGTTTGCATTCAATTGCTTTTAGAAAACAATTCTTCGCTTGGTCCAAACTCGAAAAGTGATCGCGCATGGTTTTCCCTAAGCGATAGTACAGATCCGCTTTGTCGTACACATTTTTAGTAAGTGCAATTTCCTGTTGACAAATTTCAGCAAATTTTTGCCAGTTTTGTTTGCGATAGTATAACCAGTCAAGAGCATTGAGAACATTCAGGCGATCACCTTGGATACTGCGTGCATATTCAAAAGACTGGATTGCGTGATCTGGATCTCCCAATTCTTTTTCATAAAGAGAACCAAGGTGAATGTACAATTCGATGCGTTCTTCGTCTGTAGCGCACAGCGATATTTTTTTGGAAATGAGTACTGCCATATCACGTGAGCGCCCAAGGCTCTTATACATTTGTTCTAGAGCTTGCAGTGCGCTATTGTTAGCAACTTCGAGTTCTAATATATTTGAAAAAATTTGGATAGCAGCTTCCAGGTCTTTTACTTCATCGCGATATACTTCGCCAAGAGAAAATAAAATGCTAATCTCTTCTTTGATATTTTGCGTTTCTTTAGCGTGTTCTATCAACATTTTGTATATAGGAATAAGTTTATCCCAGAATCGATATCGTTTATATAAACGTGCTAAAGCTTTTGTTGCGTCTAAATGGTTTGGGGAAAGTCCCATAAGGTGTTCGTAAGATTTAATCGCTTCTGTATCATCAAACAAACGTTTTTCCCAAGTTTTTGCAATATTGTGATGCAACAAGATTATGCGATCTTCATCTTCTGTTAGTTGCGTTTCACGTTGATATAGAGAAATCAACTTTTTCGAATATCCCCATTCATCGTATAGTTTTTGCAAAGTATGGATTATATTGATGTTTTTAGGAGTAATCTCTAGAGCATGCTCATAGTTTTTAATTGCCATATTACCGGCATGCATATGGTGGTTGTAAATATCTGCTATTTTACAATATACTCTGCATAATGTATCAGGTTGGTTAGTGTTTTCACGTTTACGATTGAGGATAATAATAAGTTCTTTCCATTTGCTCTTATCTTCAAATAATTGGACAAGAGCATCAATCGCTTCCATCTGATTTGGTTGCAGTTTTAACACTTTACTATACGAGACGATAGCGTCGTCGATATTATTTAATTTATCCCATTGAATTTTTCCTTGGTGAAGTAGTTTATCGACTAGTTGTTCGGGATTTTCGGTAACGCGTAAATCTTTTTCTATGATTTCAAGTAAGCCTTGATAGTCACCGACTTGCTCTTGAATAGCCATAATGCGTTCCGCAGTTGGGCGATGAAAACCACGGCTCATAACTTGTTGATAGCAAGTAAGTGCTTGGTGAGGCATACCCAATTTTTCTTCCCAATATTCTCCCATTTTTAGGTGAAGAGAAGGTTGCTTTTTTTCTTCGGTAACTTCTACTTCCAAACTCAAAAATTCAATAGCTGATGCCCAACGTTCTTGCAGTTCGAACAATCGCCGCATACCAACAATTGCCGTAACATTTTCCTTATTCATGCTATGCACAATTTGGTAATGGAGTAGTGCTTGTTCTGCTTGTTGAAATTGTTTTTCCAATAATTCAGCTATTTTTAAATGTAAAGTTTCTACTTCGGTTTCGTTTTTTGTGATCTTCACTGTCTTTTGATATAAAGCTAAAAGATCTTCCCATTTTTTATATTGGATAAAAATCTTAACTAAGGTAGATAGAGATTCTTTGTGAGCTGGAACGAGTTGCAATGTTTTATGGTAGCATTCTACCGCTTTTCCCAGATCATCGAGTTCATTTTGAAATATTTTTCCTGTTTCCATATATAAATGCGTCAAGCGTTCTTTTTCAGTAGTGTCAGGGATAATTTTAGTTTCGCGCAAATACATATCTGTCAAATTCAACATACTACGTGTTTCTTTGTACAATATTTGCAAACTTTGAATATTTGATAAATAACTATCGTCCAATTCAATTATCGCTTCACCATGCCTAATCGCATTTTCAAAATCATGAAGACTTTGATGATATATATCGACTAAATCTTCGTGCAGTGGTACTAGTTCACTACTGTGAGAACATAGGTTGATTTCTTTCTCAACTACCTCTGCGTATTTTTTCCATTGTTGTTGTGTACGCAGTAAATTCTTTAGTCTTCTAAGGATGACAAGGTTTTTAGGGCGCGACAAATGAGCTTCTGCAAAGTGTTCTGCAGCAACATCTATATTGTTTAGTTTGTCTTCCATTAAATAAGCTAGTTGTAAGTGAACCTCTATTAAACGATGAGGGTTTTTTTGCAATTCTAATTCTTTGAATAACATGTTCTGTAGTTGTGGGTATTTTTCTTGTTCTTTATATATTTCTTCTAGCCCACGAATAGCAACAAGATTGTTTGGATCTAGTTCAAAATTCAGAGTCAAACGATAATGTTCTGCAGCCGCTTCGATATCACTTAACTTGTGGCGCTCTAACTCTGCACAAGTTAAATGTATGTAGATGCGACGTTGCTTTTCTATATCGGGAATACCCAGTTCTTGTTCGTAAGAACTACGAAGTTCAGCAAAATTATTTTGTAGTTGAAAAATACGCTGTCTGCTTTGTATTGCACCTAAATCGTTACTGTTTAGTTGTATTGCTCGCTGATATGAATTCAAAGCTTCGCTGAGATCTTGCAGGCTTTTTTCGTAAATTTTTCCTATTGCATTGTGAAGCTCAACTATTCGTTCGTTATTTTTTACTAAACCAATTTCTTCAGAAAGAAACTGGATAAGAACTTCCCACGCTCCTTCTTTGCGATACAGACTTTCTAAATCGCGGCGCGCGGTGAACAAATTACTTTTCAACTTTAGTATTTCAAGTAAACACTCTTTAGCTTTTTCATCATTATCTAGTTTGTATTCCCAAAGGTTAGCACATTCTGTTAGCAAAATAATTTTCTTGTCGCCAACCGAAGTGACCTCAATTTGTCTAGTTCTAATTTTTACTATATTTTCATAATCTTGCGTTTGGCGATAGATTTTATTAATCGCTTCGTAAGCCTTGATGCTGTTAGGAACAAGATTAATAATCACTTCATATGTTGCTATAGCTTCTTCTGTTTTATTTAAATAACCTTGGCATAAATTTGCTTTTTCAAAAAGTATTTTTATTTTACTTTCTTTTGCTTCAAGTATATTCACTTCTTCGTCGATACTCCATACAACTTTTTCAAGGTCTTGTATTTTATAGTATAATCGACGTAAGGAAATATATACTTCTCGCTTAGGTTCTATTTTTGATATTTGGTGAAAACATTCTATGGCCGTCGGAAAATTGGAAAGACTGTCTTCTGCAATTTCCGCCATTTGGTATAATAAACTTTTTTGTTTTTCAACTTCTGTAACTAAACTACATTCCATTTTGATAGTATTAAATAATGAAACCAATCGCTTTAACTTAGATTGCAACTCTTTTAATGGATAGACAGCTTCCAGACGTTTAGGGTCTATTTGTAAAATTTCATTGTATATTTCAATAGCTTTTTCTGGGCTTTGTAATTGTTCGCGATACAAAGATGCTAGTTCGAAAAGTAATAGTATTTTTTCTTCTTGCCCAGGAGAAATTGAAATCTTCTTGCGGTAGGTTGCAGCTAAATCATCCCAACGTTCTTCCTTGCGATAAATGCGCAACAAACTGTTGATGGTATTTTTGTGTTCGGGAACAATGCTAATAACTTTTTCATAAAAAAACCGTGCTTTTGTAGAGTTATTTAGTTTTGTTTCCCAAAGGTTACCCGCTTTTACATACAACTCAACAGTATTTTCAACTTCTTCGATTTTGGCTTTTCTGTTGTAAATTTCAGCAAGAGAAGCGTATTCTTCTCGCTCTTCATATAATTTTTCTAAACTAGAGAGTGCTTGTACATTGAATATATCAAGGATCACTACTTTCTGAAAGGCTTTGATAGCCTCTTCTATATTATTAAGTTGTCTCTGCCAAGTAATAGCAATGCGAAATGAGTGTGCTACGCATTCACTGTCTTCTTCGCAAAGAGGTGCTTTATCTTCAAGAATCCCGATAAGTTCTTCGTATTGTTTTGTTTCTGTATACAACTTTTCTAAATGGCACAAGACATCCCAGTTATTAGGTTCTAAATGTCGTGCTTTTTCAAAATAGAAAATAGCTTTTTCTATATCCTTTAGTTTTGACAAGTACAAACTAGCGACTTCATAATAACGTTGGAATAATACCGAAGTTGACCACTGCATTGCTTCTGTTTGTAAATTGCGGATTTCAATATAACTTTTGAAATCTCCCTGTCCGTGATACAATTTTTCAAGCTGCTGTATGGCAACAGAATTGTTAATGTCTATTTTTAGAATTTCGCGTAACTCGCGTTCTAAATTTTTTGCATCTTGCTTTGCGCGATACAATTCACAAAGTGAAAATCGAAACTCAATAATCTCTTTTAAATTAGAACTCACAGTAATACGACGTTGTTGTATTTCCTGGTATTTTTCCCAATTTTTTTGTTGGCGATACAAAAAAGCAACTTCTTTTAAACAAGGAACATTTTTGTTATCAATAGAAAGAACCTTGTCATAGGTATCAATAGCCTGATTAATATCACTTAGACGATCGCGGTATATTTCCGCAATTTCCATGTATCCAGGAATGACCTTATCTTTTTCTAAACGAATAAGATTTTGAATAACACCAATAAGACTTGGATAATCACCTTTATTTGAATAGTGATTTTTGAGAATATGATATAGCTTAGTCTGAGTGTCATCAATCTCTAAAGCACGATGATAATATTTCATTGCTTTATCTGCGTCTTTTAGTTGCTCCATATGAATTTTAGCTATTTGCAGATAAAGAGCCACGGTTTCTTTTGCTTTTGGTGCAAGAGATGCTTGCCTTTTTAAAGTATTGACAAGTCCTTCGTAGTTTTGCAATTGTGTATACAGTGTTTTAAGATTTTCAAGTACTGGTAAATATTTGGGAAATACGGGATACATTTCTTCGTAAACAGCAACAGCTGTTGTTAAATCACCTTTTTTCTTGTACACGTTGGCAATTTTTTCATAGATCGCTAATTTTTGTTCTCGATCTGATATTAGGCCTAACTCATGCCGGTAACTTTTGATAAGTGTATCTGTCTGACCTAGTTGCTCTAATAACCCTTGCGATTTTTTTAATATGTCTAAATTTTTAGGATCTTCTTTTAGGGCCACTTGATACCACTGTACTGCTATTGAAGGATTGTGGAGTTTTTCATTGGCAATTTCGCCTATTTTGCAATAAATTTGCAAACGTTTTTGGGGATCTTTCATACGTGCTGATTGACGCTTATATATTTCAGCAAGATCTTTCCACGCCTCTTTTTGAAGATACATTTCTTCTAACATAGAAAGAACAGCTTCTGATTCGTCTACAGCAATAGCACGTTCACAACAACGAATGGCTGCATCACGTTGATCGAGTTTATCGCGGTATATCACAGCTATACGCAAAAGAGCATCCCCTTTTTGCTCGTTTTCAGAACAGGCATTTACCTGTTTTTCCATGATATCAATAACACCTTGCCAATTGTTTTGCTTTATGTAAAGCCCTTCGAGAATTTTAAGTGTATTGAAATCATTTGGAGATATGGCGATAATTTTTTCATAGAGCTGAATTGCTGATTGCCAATCTTTAAGCTTATTATCAGCAACACTTGCTGCTTGCGTGAGAAGCTCAAAAAGATTTTGTCTATCTTCTGTTACTGCTAGCTTTTGTTTATATAGATCTAACAGAGCGCGCCACTGCTCATCTTCAGAAAATAAGCGCATCAAAGCATGAAATGCAGCTCCGTGTTCAGGAGCCATCTTTAGAATTTCCGCGTAGTACTTTTTGGCTTGATTGCGATCTTTGAGTTTTTCAATATATGTCGATGCTATCTGTAACAGAATATCGACTTTCTCATTTTTTTCTTGACACAAATCGCTGCGTCTTCTTAGAATTTCAAGTGCTTTATGCCAATTTTGTTGTAGAAAATAGATATTGGCTATCTTATTTGCATACTCGGAACTTGGTTGTAGATCAAATGCTGTTTTATATGGTGCAAGAGCGTCATCTCTTCCGTTGAGTTGTTGCTCGCATATTTCTCCACATTTCCAATAAAGTTTTGCAGCCTCAGAAGGATTTTCATTTCTTATTGTATCTGCACGCAACTGATAAAGCTCACTCAATTGTCGCCAATTGTGTGACAACAAATAATTTTCCTCTAGTTTTTTAAAAGCCTCTGCATCACGAGGATTGTTCTTTAGAACATTCATCATTTGTTGAATGTGATCATCATTCGCCATCGGGAACTCCCAAACTACGGTGAAAGCTGGTTGTTAATAGATTGCTATGAACATACATGTAACCAAAATTGTAGGAAAGTAATTAAAATTTGGCTGGCAGGCTAAATTTGTAGTTAATATAGCGATAAATGAGAAACGTGTCAAGTTATTATAAAGAGATTTTGCTATGATTGATTTAACCCTAAATGAAAAACAACTGGCAAATGTAGTTGAACGTGCCAGAGAAAAAAATATCATTATTCCCACACTAGCACAACAAAAGAACCCTGAACTCATTCCACAAAAGATTAAAGATGAGTTAAAGGACATAGGCCTTGAAGACCTTCATCCACGTAATTTATTTCGCATTACTTGGAAGAACGAGCCTAAAAAACATGGTGGTTTATACGGAAATGTAAACTATGTCGAAATTCCGCCAGAAATATCAGGCGTAAAAGCGCGAATTTTTGTAGTACTTGGCCACTGGTTCCCTATTCGAGCTCACAAAGTAGGTGCGACATTTGGTTGTTTAGTTCCACAACTGGTAACAGGGCAATTTGATCCTACACTTCATGAAGCCGCATGGCCATCCACGGGAAATTTTTGCCGTGGTGGAGCATACAACAGTGCTTTACTTGGGTGTAAGTCTATTGCTATCTTGCCAGAAGAAATGAGTGCTGAGCGTTTTGAATGGCTTAAAAAAGTGGCAGGAGAAATCATTGCTACTCCAGGATGCGAAAGTAATGTGAAAGAAATTTTCGACAAATGCTGGGAATTAAAAGAACAACGTAAAAACGTAGTTATCTTTAACCAATTCGAAGAACCAGGTAATCACCTATGGCACTACGCAGTAACAGGGAGTGCAATGGTCGATGTTCTCAAAGGCAATATGCGCGAAGGAGATCGTTTTCAAGGTGTTATTACCTCTTCGGGATCGGCAGGAACAACAGCGTGCGGCGACTTTATCAAAGAAGTTTTTCCTCAATCCAAAATAGCTGTTGCTGAAGCCCTACAATGCCCAACGTTGCTATATAACGGTTTTGGGGGACACAAGATAGAGGGTATCGGCGACAAGCATATACCATGGATTCACAACTCACGCAATACCGACTTAGTTGTTGCTGTTGACGATAACCACTGCATGAATCTTGCACGATTATTCAACGAAGAAGAAGGTCATAAGTACTTGAAAAAACAAGGAGTTAGCGACGAAACTTTAGGGCAACTGCCTTATCTTGGTATTTCTTCTATATGCAACTTGCTTTCGACAATAAAAATGGCTAAATACTACGAAATGAATGAAAAAGACGTGCTTATTACTGTCGCAACTGATGGTATGGATTTATACGAAACGCGTTTGCAAGATTTACGTAAAGAGTTTGGCGATTACAAAGAAGTAGATGCAGCAAAAGATTACCATGGCTCACTTATGGCAACAGCTATAGATAACATGTTAGAGCTTACCTATTACGAGAAGAAACGTATTCACTCGTTGAAGTACTATACATGGATTGAGCAGCAACAGCGTGATGTTGAAGAGTTAAATGCACAATGGGAAGATCCAGGTTACTGGAAAAAAATTCACGCGATGGAAGAAAAAATTGATGACAAAATCAATGAATTTAACGACCGCGTAGGCATTCAGTAATATCAAATCGATAGACAAACTACAATTTATTGTAGTTTGTCTATGATCCTAGCCTAGCTGTAATCATAACCAAACAACTACGATTTTTTTTCAAGAAATACTTAAAATATTCGCTCACGCTCACCACTACGATGCTACGATTACGATAGTTATTAATATCTAATTAATGGCACGCCCTAATCATACTCATTGGTATTTCATCAAAACTAAATCTTGCCAAAACCCAACAGTTGTGAAAACCCAAAAACAATGTGTCACTTGACTTCACAATAGTAACAACTTAAAATAAATGCCAATATATTCGCAAATTTTACCTACGCTTGGTGCCATAATAATGGAAAAAAATATAATAAATCGCAATTCTGATATAACAAGGCATATTACTTTTTGTGGTTTTTTGAATGCGGCAATAATAGAAAAATGTGTTTTGTATTGCAATGAGAATTCGTTGAGTATCGAACAGTTTCTTTTACAAAAAAAGATGTTGTCTACAGCACAACTACAAAGCGTTTACACTTCTTTGAAAAATCATTCTACAACAGCAGGAAAACGTTGGGGAGAGTATTTGATCATTCGCGAAATAGCACGCGGAGGAATGGGAATTGTTTATGAAGCTGTTCAAGAGAAAATAAAGAGAAAAGTAGCCATTAAAATTCTCTTAGGTGCCTGCTCGGCAAAAGAAACACGGCGTTTTGTACGCGAGGCAAAACTAGCATCCACAATTGAACATCCCAATGTTATTCCCGTATATGATATGGGAGAACACCAAGGTCGTATATTTTTAGTTATGAAATATATTAGTGGTCGCACATTTCGAGAGTTTATGTCAACTCATACAGACTTGTCCCAGCGAATAGAGATTATTCAGGCTATCGCAAATGCCTTAGCAGCAGCACATAAGAAGGGAATTATCCATCGCGACATCAAGCCTTCAAATATTCTAATCGATGAGGAGGGATTTAGTTATTTGGGAGATTTTGGCTTAGCTAAGTCACTAGAATCTATCTCACAGTACACACGAACTAGTGATATTCTCGGCACACCATTTTATATGTCGCCAGAACAAACAAAATCGGCAAAAGTAAGTTATACAAGCGATGTTTTTAGTTTGGGTGTTGTGATGTATGAAGCACTTACTAACCAAAAACCCTTCACTGCTGAAAATCGCGTAGCTTTATCACATAAAATTTGCCACGAAAAAGTTTTAGCGCCACGAAAAATAAACCCTGAAATCCCCATTTCTTGGGAAAAGATATGCTTGAATGCACTTGAAAAAAAACCAAGCCATCGTTATAAAACGGCAGTGGCATTAGCCAAAGATTTAGAAAAAGCAGCACTGGGTAATGCTGTTTCATACACTTTACAACTAAAAAAAATAGTGAAACCCGCGGCTTTATTGGTTTGTTTATTTTTGGTTTTAGCATTTACCTTTATAACTGCAAGAGTTTACCAACCTACAAAAAACACTGTACCACAAAAACTCCAAGAAAATGCAAATGTGCTGTTTGAGAAAAGTCAAATAGCATTTGCGAAACAAAATTATGACCAAGCCTTTGAGCTAGTTATGAAGTCAATAGAAAAAAAAGCTTCTTTTGAAAAGCATATACTGCAATTGCAATGTTTATTAAAAAAGAGTGATTATCTTCGCACGATTGAGTTAACGGAAGTCTTACAAAAAAAATACAAACAACTTCATCAAAAAGCAAAGCTTCAGTTGTTACAAGCTGAAAGTTTGTTCAGACATAACAAACACCAAGTAAGCTATGAGCTGGCACTACAAATTCACAAAAACGTGCCTAGTAATGAAAGTTTACTTCTTCTTGTCAAAACAACACTTAAATTGCAAATGTATAAACAAATGCAGGGATATTTAGAACAATTTAAATCTCTTTCTACAAATTTGTTAAAAGCAGAGGTTTATTATTATCGAGGCGCTCTGAACTTTGTTAACGACAATCATGAAAAGGCAAAAGAATTTTTTAGTAAGGCTTTATCTTATAAAGAAAGCAAAAAGGTGCATAGCTACTTAGGCAGAATATTTTTTGCGGATAAAAAATGGCAAAAAGCAATATTGCACATTCGTAGCAGTCTAGAAAAAAAGAATAACGATGTTGAAATTCTCAACCTTTTAGCTCAAAGTTACCGAGCTGTAAGCAATTTTGGAGCAGCGAAAAAAATCTACAACAAAATGATTGTATCTTCTCCTTGGGAAGCAAAATATTTTTATGAGCGTGGAGTATGTTCTTCGCAATTGAAAAAATTTGTCGACGCTCGCAATGATTTTTTGCACTGTCTTGAAATAGATCAGCGTGAATATCGCGCAATTATACAATTATATGATAATAGCACTAGGTATCCTATTTTAAGACATTACAAGACAAATTGTATATTAGATGGAACACTCGTTAATTTTTTTGAAAACTTTAACATCGATATTTTAAACGAGGAAAAACGCAAAGTAGCTTTAGATGTAATTCGTGTCTACCGAGAAAGACAGAAAGAAAAAACCCAGTCTTATGCTCAAGCACATGCTCAAAGCTTTTTACAGACGATTATTCATAGTAAATCTTACGCTTTGCAACAAATAGCTATGCAAGGAATAGAAACAATGTATCGTTCGCCTCAGCTTCTCACTGATATCGACAATTATCTCAAAAAAAATTCTTCCGCGCGTTTGAAAAAATTACGCCATAAAATACAAAAGCGCTATAAAAAATATAGTATTATTTATTTTCAATATTTGATAGTGCGCTATCGCTTTTTTAATGACAAGCTTGCATTACAATCTCTTTTTAAATCGCGAAAAAGATTAAAAACATTTCTTCCCGATTTGTTAAAAAAAAATTCCTTCATTTTTCATCTGTGGACACTTGAAACCTTTATAAATTTGGGTGTTCCAGAAATGCATAATACAGTACAAAATATTGCAAACTCATCAAATACACTTACTGCACTTTTAGCTTTGTCATTGCTTCACAAAAATGGGCTAGCAAAACAGCAAGCAGTGAAAACATACAATATAGAGTCTTCAAATTACTTAGAAATAGCACTTGTTATTCAATATTCTCCGGTAAATTATCATCAATTTTTATCACAATCGCACGATAAAGTCCGTCTTTTATGCGCAGAGAAAATTTGGCAATTAGGAAACTCAGCAGGGAAAAAAATTATTCACGATTATTTTGCATCCAAAGACCTTCACATTCGTCGTTACGCTTATAAAGCCTACTTTTCTGTTTCAATCGATATGATACAGCAAAATGTATTGAAAGACTTTTCTGTGTTAGAGAAAGGCTTGACAGATTCCGATGTATACGTGCGGCAAATTTGCATATACTACCTAAGCCAATTTACAAATATGTTTAGCCAACTTATGAAAATTGCTAAAAGTAAAGATGACAATGTCGTTCGCGCACATGCAGTTCTTGGTTTACTGCGCAAAAAAGAATTGGCTTCGTGTTTGCACATCATATCTAATCCCAAAGAGTCGCAGATTGTGCGTTCTGCTTTTGTCTATGCCGATTTAAAGCGCTTGTTACAAAAAGTTGATCTATTGCAATTCTTGGTAATGCTCCCAAACTTAGCTTCTGATGCAAATGTCAATTCTATACCAACAATTGCTCAGCTTATAAGTAAAAAAATCGGAGGAAGCTATATTCGGCAATTTTTAACTTCTGATTCTTTAGACGTACAAATCTCTGCTTGTTATGGAGCATTTGTTTCTTTGCAACCTGACTTAATAAACGACTTGCGAAAAACAATTGACAACACAAATGACGAAATTTTACAAGAAACGGCTGCTGGAGCATTGTTTACAACTATAGTGCGTAGAGAAAAACATCGTCTTGTTGAAGTCGAGCCGTGGCTTGCCCAACAGGTAAAATCAACAAAAAAAGGAGCCGCTTTTGGCTATGCTTTTCCCGTTATTGATATGGGAAAAATGCATATAGGTATACGTCAAATAGGCAAGTGGGATCGCAATTTAGCGTATCAAAAATGGGGCACAAGGCTAGCAATTACTTTATCTAAAGTTAAAAGTAACGAACTAGACTCATATAAAAAGCTTCTTAATAAGACAATAAAATTGGCACCTTACATTCATGAGTACTGGTTTTGCCATGCGATGGTTTCTTACTACAGTGGAAAATACAAGGCAGCAATAACTAGTATGCAACAAGCGACAAATACTAGTTATAAAATTGGCATTTACTGGTTTTGGTTAGCCAAAATTTACAATAAAAATCACAAATACAAAAAAGCGCAAAAAACGGTAGAGAGGGCTTTATCTATAGCTCCACTGCACATTCCAGCTCAAAAGCTCTATGTTAACGTGCTAAAAAAATCTAATGATAAACAACTTCTTCGTGAGCAAAAAAATCGCTTGCAATTACTTTTAACGATAGAAAAGAATAGTCAGGAAGATTAGTGAATAATGCATCAAACAGTTTAATTAAAATTGTCCCATATAACGAACTTTGGCCACAACAATATGAGTTTATTGCTTCTAATTTGCGAGAAATATTGCCAAATGTGATGCGCATAGACCACATTGGTTCCACTTCTATACGAGGTCTTGCTGCCAAAGATATTATCGATATTCAAGTGACTGTTAAAATACTTGATGAAGAAATCCTAGGTGTGCTTCAAAAAAATAGTTATCAAGTCAAAGAAGGTGTCGTTTGCGATTCATTGGTAAATTCGATTGAGCCTATGCACAAATATTTTTCAAAAGAAAGAACTGGGGAGCGTCGTGCAAATATTCACATTCGTAAAGATAAAACGCTAAATCAAAGATATGCACTTTTATTTCGCGATTATCTGCGAAATTGCGCAACAACAAGAGAAGCATATTTACAAATCAAAAAGCGCCTCGCGATGATGTACCCTCATGATATAAACGGTTACCTTAGTATTAAAGATCCAGTAATGGATATTATATTTATGGGAGCAGAGATGTGGGCGACAAAAAATCATTGGTCTCAAAATTAAGGAAATAAAAATGAATGAACAATTCTACTCTGTAATAAGAATCATCTGGATAGTTCTTCCTGCTATAGCATTATTAGCAACTTTGCAATGGCCTAGCGGTAGAAATAAATCGCTAATGATTCTATTTTTAGCAGGAAATATTGCAACACAAATTGGGTATCGAATCGCCGCTTCTATTGATTTGAATATATACCCTGCTTTATCAATATTTTCTATATTACTTTATCTTCTTTTTATTAGTGTTTTATTTGACTTAGGATTTGTTTTGTCAGAGAAAAACAAAGATAACGGTTTCTAGATTCTGTGATACAATAACTGGGATTTGCCAGAAAGAAAGAGAAAAGCAAGGTTTTTTAAAAAGGGATAACCATGCACTATTTAATTATTTTTTTTACAATTGTATTACTAGGGTGCCACTGCCAAAAAGCAAATACAAATTATTCTTCTAAAGACTCTCAAAAGCAACTTATCCGAGTCCAAGAGTTAAATACTGAAATATTAAGATCTCAAGCTACGAACAAAAATAATCCAAATCCTATTAAAAAAAATCTTTCTACAATTGAAAAATCTTTTTTTTCACAAAAAAATGAAAATTTAATTACTGAACCCAAAAAACAAAAAGAAAAGAGTACAACACTTTCCAAAGAAGATAAATCTAATCAAACAAATAACAATGAAAATAGTCTTGTTGCGGAAGAGCCCAAAAAAATAATCACCGCGCAAGAGTCAAAATATTCAGCAAAACTCGCGCACAAAAAACCACAAGAAAATCATATTGTTAAGAGCAAGGAAAAGAAAATACCTGAAACACAAAAATCACAAGCGATTAGATTTTCAGTTCTAAGATCTTTCCCACCGAACATAAAAGAAAAATCATTAAAAAAACAATCTGCTTCTGTGGAAACTAAAGTTGTAAAAAAAGATACTTCACAACAAAAAACTATATCTATTAAAAAAATAACTCCGCACCAAAAAGATACTGATATAAGAAAAGACAATCCACAGAAAGAAATCACTCTACAACAAAAGACCGCAAAAAAAGATAATCCACAGAAAGAAATCACTGCACAACAAAAGACCGCAAAAAAAGATAATCCACCGAAAGAAATCACTTCACAACAACAGACTATCCCTATCAAAGAAAATACTACACAAAAACAGCAAATCTCTCTTTCTAAAGAGATTATTCCGCCTGTAAAAAAAATAGAAGAAAAGCCAATTGCCCCTATCGTTGTAAAAGCCAAAACCACAGATGAAATAGTACAAGAAAAATTTATTGCCTTAGCTGGAACTTATGAGTATGAGGTTTATGTGGAAGGAAATTTAAGTGGGTCGCAAAAAATGGTAGTAACTCCACAAGAAAATGGATCAGTGGTTGTTAAATCCACTATCAATTTTTCTTTTCGCGCATTATTATTTTTCACAATCACTTATGAACACTTCTGTAAGGAAGTTTGGCAAAATGGACAACTTCAGTCTCTAACAACAAATACTGTCAAGAATGGCACAAAAATAGCGTTAAAATTGCAGAGCAAAGGAAAAAAGATGATAGGAGCTCTTGATGGAAACTCATTGACAACTCTCACTCCAATTGCTACAAACAACGCATGGAATTTAGGAGTGTCGTTTATTCATCGCCAAAAATATAACGTGATTAATCCTGAGGATGGTACAATTTCCTTATTAGATTTTTCACAGAAAAAAGGAAAATCATTCAATTTACAAGGTAAAAGAATAAGTACTTCTTATTTAAAATCCAAAAATCGCAATTGGGAATTTTGGTTTAGTCCAAGAAATGTAATGTTAAAGCAAAAAGATGTTCTAAAAGGCTACACCGTTGAAATTACTCTAAAGAAAATGTCTAAAAACAATTAATAGGTACACCAATGTTTACAATAAAATTATTAGAAAAAAATATATTACCTGATGCTGCTATTCGTAAAGGTATTCGCAACTTGCTAAAAATGCGCTTAGATTCATTGAAAAAAAGTTGGCTTGAAGATGAGCAAGAATCGTTCATGAAAATGGTCTCTCTTCTAAAAAAAGATGCCATTGCCGTAGAAACCGACAAAGCAAATGAGCAACATTACGAACTACCATCCATATTTTTTGAAAAAGTACTTGGACCATATTTAAAATATAGTTCTGGTTCCTGGAAAAATTCTAACGACTTAGAGAGTTCAGAAAAAGAAATGTTAGAACTAACGGTCTCTCGTGCAGATCTCAAGGATGGACAAAACATTTTAGAACTTGGTTGTGGTTGGGGATCTCTAACTACTTATATGGCGCAAAAATATCCGAATGCGAAAATCACCGCTGTTTCAAATTCGGCATCGCAAAAAAAGTTTATTGACTCTAGGCTAGAGAAACAGGGATTAACTAATGTAAATGTAATCACCGCAGATGTAACTCATTTTGAAACTGAGCAAAAATTTGAACGCGTAGTATCTGTCGAAATGTTTGAACACATACGTAACTACGAACAACTTCTCGGTAAAATAAATAACTGGCTTGCAGATGATGGTAAACTATTCGTTCACATTTTTGCTCACCACAAATATACCTATTTATTTGAAGTTAATGATGAAACCGACTGGATGGCTAAATACTTTTTTACTGGTGGAGTTATGCCTTCTAACCATTTATTCTTTTACTTCAATAATGATTTAGTTGTAAAAAATCACTGGCAGGTAGATGGAAGGCACTATTCTAAAACGCTCGAGGCGTGGCTAGAAAAGATGACAAAACAAAAGCCAATAATTTACCCTATTTTACAAGACACTTATGGCAAAGAAAATGCACGCAAATGGTGGGTATATTGGCGTACTTTCTTTATGGCATGTTCTGAACTCTTTGCTTATAACAATGGACATGAGTGGATGGTAAACCATTACTTGTTTACTAAAAAGTAGAAAAACTTATGATTACAGTAGAAGAAGCTTCTAGTATTATTTTAAATCACGCTGAAGGCTTTTCCAGAGAACTTTGTAAATTCAATGAAAGTTATGGAAAAATTCTTGCAGAAGATATTATTGCGGATCGCGATTTACCTCCTTTTCATCGCGTTGCTATGGATGGCATCGCTATTTGTTTGTCTTCCTGGCTTTCAGGACAAAAGAGTTTCGCGATATGTGGAGTTCAAAGTGCTGGAGCGCCATGCGTTTCATTAGAAAAAGAAGACGAATGTTGGGAAATTATGACGGGGGCAGTATTGCCAGTAGGTTGTGACTGTGTTATTCCTGTTGAATATATAAAAGTAGAAGATGGTGTAGCGCATGTTGTAAAAGAAATTGCACTCGAACCAATGACTAATATTCATCAGAAAGCTAGTGATTATAAAAAAGGAACTAAACTAATAGATCAAGGACAAAAAATAGATGCCCATCACATCTCAGTGATTGCTTCTGTTGGTAAAGCTAATGTTCTTGTGTATAAAATACCGAAAATTGCTATTATTGCAACTGGAGACGAACTTGTCGCTGTTGATTCTCCTATCACAGACTACCAGATACGAATTTCGAATACTTATGCCGTAGAGTGTGGTTTACATAAACATGGATTCACCGATACGGAAATTTTTCACTTAAAAGACAATAAAAGTGAGCTACAAAAAAAATTACAACTAGTCATTAACGAAGCTGATATCGTTATTCTCAGTGGTGGGGTATCCAAAGGAAAGTATGATTATGTTCCAGAGGTACTGACTTCTTTAGGAGTAGAACTTCTATTTCGCCGCGTTCAACAACGTCCAGGTAAGCCTTTCACTTTTGGGGTGCACTGTCCAAGTAATAAACCAGTGTTTGCTATTCCTGGAAATCCAGTGACAGCAACTACTTGTTTTCGGCATTATGTGCTTCCATACCTTTATAAAGCTTCTGCCTTGACGCTATCCTCCTCGTTTGTTACGCTGAAAAACAATTTCAATTTTCGCAAATCTTTGACCTACTTTTTGCCAGTAAAAATAGAAAATGATAAAGGTGTATTACTTGCTGTTCCTTCTCCAACAGCTGGTTCAGGAGATTACGCTTCTCTTATCGGTACAGATGGTTATGTTGAATTAGATTCCGCAGTAGATCATTTTGAACAGGGTGTAACTCTTTCTTTTTACCCTTGGTAGGACACAAAATGTATCAAAAAATATTGCAAAAAATAGCTTACAGTACTACAGAGCACTACAAAAGAATTTTTGTTGTTTGCGGACTACTGACTATTGTTTTTGGGACGCTGGCAGCTAATTTAGAAATTAATCTTAGTTTCTTGGCGATTATGCCAGAAGACGAAGAATTAAATCGCTTTAAGCAAGTCACTTCAAAATTTGGAGCGTCATCGGACCTTTTAGTTGCTGTAGAAAGTACAAAACCACAGCAAGCAAAAAAATTTGCTATAGCCTTAGAAAAAGCTTTTGACGACGCGCGCGACGCAGGCATTATTTCTGTGGTTCGCTCTTTTCGTTACAAAATGGATCTGGATTTTTATCGAGAATATGGTTTACTCCTAACTCCAAATAAACAACTAGAAAAATGGACTACTTTTCTAGAGAAAAATAGATACCCTTTACAAGCTATTTACCAAAATCTATCTCTAGCACCTTTTTTAGAAAGGTGCTATGCTTTATTGCAGTTAAATGCAATACAAAATTTGGAATTTTCCGATAAAAATTTACAACAGTTTTGTACTCTCTTAGAAATATTGCAATCGTACGTTCACAACGGAGATGAAATAAACACAGCGCATATAAAAGACCAAATATCATCTCTACTTTCTCCAGAAAATCAAATGCTAACCTCTGTAGACGACGGATTTATTTTTTCGCAAGATAAAAAAATGCTACTGATTTTTATTCGTCTAAATGTTGACCTTATCGAGGTTCCTTTTGGTATATCATTTTTTGAAGATATTAAAAACATTACTCAAGAAACCGCAGAAAAATTTCCTGGAATCACTTTTGGGTTTAGTGGAATGATGGCCACAGGATATGAAGACCAAGCCTTTACCTTAAGTCGTTTTCAATGGTTGTCATTTCTATCTCTTATTATTGTAACACTCTTATTTTTTTATATATCAAAATTAAAAATGGGTCCAATACTTGTTGCTATTCCTATGATTATGGCAATGATATGGACTTTTGGCATGGTGAAGATAGGCATTGGTTTTGTCAGTATTACTTCGATGATTTTTGCTGTTTTATTGTTTGGACTAGGGGTGGACTTTGCCATCCATATTATGGTTCGGATTAACGAGGAATATAAAAAAGATAATAATTATCAAACAGCTATTCAAAAAGCAGTTATTACTAGTGGCCGTGGCATTATAACTGGAGGAGTAACTTCTTCCATGGCTTTTTTTGCGATGTGTGTTGCTGAAGACAAAGCAGCAAATCATTTAGGTTTCACAACTGGGTGGGGACTGTTGTCCTGTCTAATTGTGATGATTGTTTTCTTCCCAGCATTACTATACGTTCTTCTGAAGGATAAAAAAACAACAACATTTTACGGACATAAAGAAAATCGATTTCTTACTTGGTGGGCAACAAAAGTTAATCACCATCCATACAATTTTTTGATTATCTGTCTTGGTGCATTACTATTTTTTGGTTACCAAATACGTCATTTTCGCATGGAGTATAATCTCGAAAAAATTATTCAGCGTGATATACCTTCACTTGTAACAAAACAAAAAGTTCAAGAAAAATTCAATCGCACCAATGATTATGTTATGGTTATATCTAATGATTTAGAACAAGACCGCCAATTTAGTAAACGCTTGGCTGAGAGTGGTTTATTTGCGGAAATATTGTCTATTAGTCAATTAATTCCTCCTACATACAAACAACGCAAACGTTTGAAAAGAGTTCATCGTATCTATGATGTAATAAAACAACTTAAATTACCTAATATTTCCACTCGCGATGAAGTTTCGCAATTTGACGTTACTCGTATTACATTGTTGTTGTCGCGTATGCAACTTGATGTTGTCCTTTTAAAGGAATTGGCCAAAAGTAAAAACTCGATCGCTCTTTTAAACAAAATAGAGAATTTACTGCGATCTACACGTCAATATATTCAGCGAAAAGATCACATTGTTTTAGAAAATCTTGCTCATTTTGAATACATAATTGCGCAAGAAGCGATTAACATCGTCAAAAAGATAAAAGCCTTAACTAAAAACACAGAGCTAATAAAAATAGAAAGCATTCCTCTCTCTTTTCGCGAGCGTTTTCAAAGTAAGAATGATGATACTTTTTTAATATTTGCTTATCCAAAAAATAGCAGTTTAGATCCTGAAAACGTAACAGAAATAGAAGAAAAGCTTCAAGAAATAGCGCCAGGCCAAGCGACAGGAATGCTCGTTATAACCAAAAAATTTGTCACAGGGGGGCTACGTGATTTTCCTATTATTCTCGCTGCAGTGCTTTTGGTTTTAATTGTCATTCTTCTATTAGATTTTCGTAAGCCAAAATACTTATTTTTTTCCATTTTACCACTAATGTTTAGCGGTATTATCAGTATGGGAATTATTTGCATGAGTGGTGCGACTATTAGTATTCTAATGTTGTCTGCTTTTCCTCTTATTTTTGGTATTGGTATTGATGATGGAGTTCACATCGTCCATCGTTTTCGCGAAAATGGTGATATCATCAAAACAATTAGCGAAACTGGGCGCGCTATTTTGTTAACAACAATAACCACTCTGGTTAGTTTTGGGGCTTTGCTATTTACGAATCATAGTGGTCTTATTGGCCTTGGAATACTTGTTGGAATTGGTGTAAGTTTGTGTTTTGTTTTTTCTGTAACTATCTTACCTGTAGCACTTATTTTATTTGACCGAGAACATTTATCAAAGGAGTCATAAAATGCGTTTTAGCATACGCACCAGCATTCTCGTCGTTTTGTTATTACTCATTGTTCTTTGTTCTAGCATGCTTATCACAGTCTTTTATTTTAATAGCAAAATATCAGTGCAATTTATTTTAAAAGATTTGATGCGCAATATTTCTTTACATATGACCGATAAGTGCATTCACTATCTTCATACTGCAGAAACAGCATCAAGATTGAGTAAAAATTTAACATCGAATCAAGTAGTGCAAACTCAAAACCAAGAAATTCTTCTTCAATATTTTCGGCAACTTTTACTTGTGAATAAACAGTTTGCGATGGTCACATTTGGCAAAACAGACGGTGATTTTTTTATGGTGAAGCGTATGCCTGATGATACTTTTAGTACAAAAACTATCAGGCGAACGCCAAAAATTATATATAGTACTTGGGTACATCAAAACCCTAAGTGGGAAAAAGAATATCCTAATACAGAGGAATCTCCTCAGATAGCTTATGATCCTCGTAACCGACCGTGGTTTCAAGAATCGGCTAAATCACGACAAATTAGTTGGACAGACGTTTATTTATTCTATAGTGATCAGACACCAGGTATCACTTGTTCGACACCTGTTTATGACAGAAATGAAAAATTAATTGGTGTTGTTGGCATCGATATAAGCATTAGTGGTTTTTCTTTTTTTCTGGGAAATTTACGTATAGGAAAAAATGGTAAAGCCTTTATTTTAAATCACAAAGACGAAATTATCGCTCTACCTGCGAAAAATGAAGTAGATTTACAAAAAATTTCTCAGCGCCATAGCGAAAAAGGGACTGTAACATATAAATTATCTCACATTAAAGATGCCCCTAGTTCAACTTTAAAGGAATTTTACGCGTCACTTGAACTTAAAGTAAAAAACAATCAGAAACTCAAGAGTCGATTTAAAGAATACTTAGATAATACTTCTGACAAATTAAAAAATAATTATAAATCGCTCTTCTTAAAAGCAAATGAAATGTTTTCTGAGGAAATAGTGAACGTTTCATTTCATCATGATAATCAAAACTATATCGCAATGTACGCTCCTTTTGCAAAAGAGATGGGGTGGAATTGGAAAATTGTTATTCTTTCTCCAGAAGATGACTTTATGTCAGTTGTCCACTGGACAAATGTTATTAGTTTTGTTATTGCGGGCTTGTGTATTATCATTGCGCTTGTTGTTAGTCTCTTCTTCTCCAAACGTCTTTCCTTTTCGTTAAAAATTTTAGAAGGAGAAATGGAGAAAGTAAAGAATTTACAACTCACTAAAAGTAATATAACGCGCTCGCGAATTACTGAAGTAGATAGCATGGCTTTAGCTTTTGAAAAAATGAAATCAGGGTTGCGTTCTTTTAAGAAATTCGTGCCTAGCGATGTAGTAAATAATGCTCTCATTAACACTACTGATGCGACACTTGGAGGAGAAAAGAAGAATATCACCACTTTTTTTTCTGATGTCGCCGGCTTTACAACAATTGCTGAAGCTATATCTACCGAAAAATTACTTCAACATTTAAGTGAATATTTGGACATAGCAAGTAACACTATCCATGGATATCAAGGAACTGTAGATAAATTTATTGGTGACGCGGTGATGGCCTTTTGGGGAGCGCCTTACGATGTCAAAGATCATGCTATTCTTGCTTGCCGCGCTGCTCTTCTTACTCAAAGACAAACAGAAAAACTAACAAAAAAATGGCACTTCTCCTGGAAAGTGCGCATAGGTATCAACACAGGAGAAGCAATTGTTGGAAACATGGGATGTAACGATCGTATGGATTACACTGCAGTGGGGGATAGCGTAAATCTTGCAAGTCGTTTAGAAGCAATCAATAAAATATACGGCACTGATATTGTTATTGGTGAAAATACCTATAACTTAGTAAAAGATATCTTCGAAACGCGCCTACTTGATTTTGTTATTGTTAAAGGAAAAACGGAAGAAGTCGCTATATATGAACTTCTTGCAGAAAAAGACGAACTTTCTGTCGCTAAAAAACGCATGGCGGATAATTATACAATTGCAATGCGCCATTATCAGCAGAATAATTGGAACAAGGCTCTCGAGATATTTGAAGGAATAAACAAACAATTTCCTCAAGACCAAGCAACACAATTTGCTATAGAGAAATGCAATAAATTACGCGAAGATTAAAAAAAATAAGTGTTCTCTGAAGCCACTCTTATGCAAATAGATAGAGGACTTCAGAGAACAACAAAGATAAGTTATTACTTCAAGTAAACAAATCTTATGCTCATGGCATTTAGACGTGAACGCAAACGAATTTCTTTTACACTTTACCATTACTGTAAGAAACTTATTTTTCCGTTAAAAACATTTCGTCTTCTAACTGTTCAGCTAATTGCTCGCGGTCTTCTTGAGAAATGTTTGGAAGTACTGCTTTACAACTTTCATGATCTTCAGCCAAATAATAAGCAATTGCCAGTCGAGAATATTCTTCAGATGTAATTGGCTGCTTTGCCTGTTCACTTAAAGTAACGTACGCCTGCATATCTGCTGCAGACTCTGCATAATTTGCGAGTTTATTGTGTACACGTGATCGATAATAAACTATTAAACGCACTACTGAAATACTATTTGCTGATACATTTCCACTGTTATTGAATTCTTTTAATGCTTTATCAAAAGAAGCAAGTGCACTGTCATGATTAAATTCGCGCATTTGCAATTGACCGTTTAATGAGTAAGCTAATAGTTTCTTGTGTATTGGTAGTTGTGAAAAACCGGTATCAGACATTACTAAGTGAATAGCTTCACGGGCTTCTTCATTGCTTTTTTCTTTCACTAATAAAGCTGTGTATTCTAAACGTTCGTCAAGTGATTTTGGTTCATCACTAGGCATTTCTCCATGATCTTCAATACTTTGAAAAAAGCGCTTTGCTTCCGCATAATCATCATCTTTTTCATTACTTAAGTCTATTGTTTCTTGTTCGTTGGTATTTTTACTCTCATTTTGAGGCAAAGGTTCTGCTTCGGTAAATTCATTTTGGGATTGAGAATGCTGTTGTGGAGCATGCTGCTCTTGAGAATGCTGTTGCGCTCGTTGAGGAGTCGATGTGTTGTTTTGCTTGTTGAAATCAATCATTTGTCTAGAAGGAGAAGATGTGCAAGAAATAAATATAAATATCGATGTAAGTAGGGCGAATGACTTTATCATAAAAATATCCTTATAATTAAGTAGTAGTTAAAGTTAGGACATCAACGCGAAGTTAAATATAATTGTTACTTGTTTATAAAAACAAAGCAAGTTTTTTTTAACAAGTAATAGCTACTACATTGTTACCTTAGTTTTGCGTAATGTATGCGAAAATTTCGATTTCTTGTTAGAGTGTCTTAATGCATCCTATATTTTACAATGACTTTCTCGCTAAACAAACTTAAAATACTCAGCGCTTTAGTTGAGATTGCATTTTTCCTGACAAATTGCTATGATAGTAACAAGCGTTAACAATTATTCGCGTTTTAACTCATTTTAAATTAGGACCTGTCAATGCGTCCTAGTTAAGTGGTCTTTCAGCCACTACATTTTACCATGGGAGGTTTAAATGAGAGTTTGTATTATATCACTTCTTTTTGTACTAAGCACCAATATCTTTGCACACGATGAATTACAGTACACAGATCGTTTTACAGCGCAAAAAATGACTCGTTGCCAATGTGAAAAAGTAACATTAATTGATGGAAGTATCCAACTATACCCAGAAACCAGTAGTGGAAAATTGACTTCTGACTCCGTTCAAAGCAAAATGTTTTTTAACGCAGCAACAATTAATTATTTTGCAGATATACCACAAGGGGCATCAATCCAATTTGAAATTAGCGCTTTAAATCGCAATTTTGAGTGGAGTGAGTGGAAACAAATCCACACTTCAGAAGCGGATGTTCATTTTAAAGAAACAAACCAAGCATATCGTTACCGCGTAATCTTTGAGGCAAACAGCGAAGGTCAGTCTCCGCAACTAAACGAAGTTCAAGTATGCTACGATTTTGTCTTTCCTCATATGACTGTTGATGCTTTACCATCGAGAATGGGTGTGCGTGGTGTTACAAAACCAAGCGTTATTTCCCGTAGAGATTGGGGAGCACGTCCTGCCAAAAAAGGCTATAGTTACCACAGTCCACGCCGCTTGACAATCCACCATACATATCGTCCACTTGCGTCTAGTTTCAAAGGAGCTTCTACAATACGCTCTATCCAAAACTATCATATGGATAGCAATGGTTGGTCTGACATTGGCTATCATTTTCTAATAGGAACATATTCTTCAGGAAAAACAGTTGTTTATCAAGGGCGTCCTGAAAATGTATTAGGAGCGCATACTGGTGGAGCCAACACCAATAACGTTGGTGTAAATCTAATTGGCGATTACGATTTAGAAAAAGTAAACCCTAATGGTTACAAGGCAATGATCAATGTGCTAGCATGGTTGTGTGATCGTTACAATGTAAACCCAAATGAAATATACGGACATAAGGATTTTTCTAACACTGCATGTCCAGGACAAGGGTTATACAGTCGTATTCCTCAGATTAAACGCGATGTGCGCAATATCTTAAACGGTGGTAGTGGTAATGAAACAGGTACACTAATTGGAGCTGTTTACGATTCTGCAAAAGGAAGTAGTGTACGCCTTTCTGGAGCGACCGTCACTTTGAATAATGGCAAAAAAATAGTGACAGGTAGCGACGGTGTTTTTCGTTTTCAGATTAAGCCAGGTACTTATAACTACACCATCTCAAAATCAGGATATAAAACAAGTTCTGCATCACGTAGTGTTCAAGCAAATGAGACTACTTGGGGCTCTGTTGGGTTGAGTAAGTAATCATCCCAAAGTGCAAATTGTTTACTTTTGCGCACCTACTCGTAATTTACAAGTAGGTGCGTAAGTTACTAAAGGGAAGTATATGTTGAAAGCTATATTGCGTTTATTTTTATTGACTTGTTTCTTGGGGGCGGTGAGCTTATCAAGTGAATCTCCTATTAGCCCCAAATTGCAACAAGTTCTAAAAAACGAACGGAACCAAAAAATTTCAGTAGTTGTTTATCTCAAAGGAAGTTTAAGAATTAGCGAAATTGCAAATCGCTTTAGCTCGCTAAATCATCGACAATCTAAAAATCAAGCAATTACTCTCATTAAAAAAAATGCTGATTATCACCAAGCTTCTATTCGCAAAGTAATAGACCAAATGCAAGTTCAAAATAGAGCGCAAAATGCACGCTACTTTTGGTTGGTAAACGCAATTGCTCTGAATACGGACGCCAAGTTCATTCAACAACTTTCACGTCGTAAAGATGTTGCTGCGATTGTTTTAAATGAAAAAATTAAATGCATTCCAAAACAAAAATTATCTAAACCCTCAAGAGAATTGAAAAAAGATCCGCGTAGTTTTGTAAATTCAGATTTAGTCGCCGATGAGGATGGTTTTTTCGCCACTGGATTTGAAATTACAGTCGCTGTTTTAGATACCGGTTTAGCAGATGCGCAGCGCGCAGAGTTTTTCATTCATCCTGATGAAACTTCTTTTGTTATTGAAGAGCCTTTTATCAATGATTTAGAAGGACACGGCACTCATGTTGCTGGGTTAATTGCAAGCGAAACTTTTGGAGTTGCTAAAGACGCTACTATTTTACCGATAAAAGTTCTCGACCAATTTGGCGATGGCTTTATTGTTGATATTACACTGGGGGTAGAATTTGCAGCGGAAAGAGCAGATATACTAAATATGAGTTTGGGTATTCCTGCTCTTTCTGAAAATCGCAAAGAACGCCTCTTAGTAGAAAAAGCATGTAAAAATGCCATCAAACTAGGACGTACTTTAGTTGCCGCTGCCGGTAACTCTGGCCCTGATAAAAAGACAATTGATAGCCCTGCTCTTGTTTCTAAAGTTTTTGCTGTAGGCGCTCTCACTTTGGACGTACCAAATACAGAAGGTCAGTTTCCTGGACTGCCCGCTATTTTTAGTTCCCGAGGCCCAAAAGGTCCAGATTTTATGGCTCCAGGAGTAGATATTTCTTCTTTAGCACTAGACCCTACAAATAACCCTACTATTTTTAGTGGTACTTCTCAATCAGCTCCTATTGTGGCTGGTATATGCGCTCAATATTTAGAGTTTATTAATATTTTGAATGATATCGCAGCCGCAGATGTTAAAAAATTAGAAAGAGAAGCATTAGGGAAGAATGTGTTCAAGATATTAACAAAAAGCGCATCTCACGGTTTCGCCAAGAGAAATATTACCGGAAAAGGCTATATCGATTCTCTCTCTGCAATAACAGGATTACTAAATCGCTTAAAGATAATAGAAGACTTTATTCAACTTGATAGTCCTGTGCGTAGTGCATATAGAAGCATTAAAGAAAATAAGCGTTTAAAGGTTCAACAAAAAAGATAAAGTTTATAATTACTATTGATATGTCAACCTAGGCAATATCATCATTTTACCGAGTGTTTTTTGCGATATCCACTCCCTTACTTCGCAAACTGTCCTCTCTATAGGAGAGGACATCTCTTTTATAAAAAACAAAAATGGCCACGAGTTTAATTAGAATCTAATCCATTTTATCTAGGCTATAGCTGTTTTTTTCCAATTTTCAATTCCCAAAAAACTATAAAATTACTTGTAAAAAATTATATGGCCCTTATACTATGCATTGAATACTATGTTATACATTACAATAGTTAATAAATGAGAAAAAATATGAATTCAAGATCACAATTTTTAAAAGGATGTATGCGAACGTCCGTCTTGCATATGCTGTCAAAAAAACCAATGTACGGCTATGAAATAACCACCGAGTTAGCAAAACAAAGTGAAAATATATTTGTCTTAGGACAAGGAACTTTATATCCAATGCTTTATTCTTTGGAAAAGAAAAAACTCATTGAGGCTTCTCATGAAAAAATCTTAAAGAATGGACGTAAACGCTTATATTACAAGATTACGGACGCAGGATTAGAAATGCTTGCTGAAAACAAAGATACTTGGCTAGAAGTTGTTCACGGTATGCGTTTAGTATTAGGTTTAAATCATGAATAAAATGGACTCCTATTTAAAAGAAGTAATGAAAGCAGCAAATCTATTTTATAAAGATGAAAAACGAGTTGTTAATGAACTCAAAGACCATCTTTATGAAATCATAAACGCGAAAAATGTCAACAAAATGAGTGAAAAGGAGATGTGGAAAATGGTAGAAAAAGAATTTGGTGATCCACAAAAATTAGGCGAAGAGATTGCTAGCGCAAAAGGAAAGTTTTTAACCTATTGTAAAAAAAGTTTTTTAAGTTGGAAGTCTTGGGTGATACCAATTACCATAATCGCTATTATTTGGACGTGTGGGCTTTTTATGCGCATAAAAACAGCTAAAATAAGCCCCATAATTCAAAAAGACTCGCTCGTTTTTGTCTGGCGCTGGGTGTATTCATTCATGCCAGGGGATGTCGTTGTGTATAAGGAAGAGAAGCGTTATAAGTATGCTCTTGTAACGCAAGTAGATAGTGATAAGCTTGTTATTTCCGTAGGAAAAGAACAGAAAATTTTGGACCAAGAGAATGTGTGGGGAAAAATTATATTACAAACACGGTAAAAACAAAGAGTAAATGACAGTGATATATCAGTGGCGCAATTACAAAATTGCGCCATACGATTTGGGTTAGGTGCAGCCTGTACCCCGAGATCTAAGAACTACTAACACAGAAATGATCCGCCTGTGTTCTTGTTGATCTATACCATTTTGGTTCAGGCCCAGATCCTTTGGCCTGTCATACGTAACGAGGCGTTTGCTGTTCACATTTGTTCGCCATGCCAATGCCAATCTCACTCTCGCTCCTCTCTGCTTGGATCTAGCAGAGTTGGTCTATTTTCTCACGATTTCGACCTCCCAATTACTTGAAGGCTACTTTATCCTAGTTTTCAGATCAAAGAGTTACCTCTTTCACCCTCGGATTGAGTGCATCTGGTAGTCTCAGATGGTTTCTCAACAGTCTTTCGTAAGCTCTCAGGCGCACAATCATCGCATACTCGTTATCCGAATCTTCTGATAATGCTTTGAATATTTTTGCCCATACTCCCTTTTTTGCCCACCGGTAGGTCTAGATTACTCTAAAATCTCCAAATTTTTCAAGTAAGTCGCGCCAGGGAATACCTACTCTATATCTGTATAATATAGCATCTATAAATAATCTGTTATTTTTTGCTGTCCTACCTGGATCTGTCTTTTTTCCTAATAATAACGGTTTTAATTTTTTCCATTGATCATCTCTCAGGACACAATACCTCATTAACAATCTCCTTTTTAAGAGATTATATCCATAGCAATACTTTTTTCAATTGATCTTCGCTAAAGATGTCGTTGCCTCGTGTTATTATACGATCGAACGTTTTGAGCCCGTTTCCGAGCCCTAGCCCGCTTCCGAAATCTTATAAATGAGGTTATAATGAATCGTTTCGATCATGAACGTCTTGATGTTTATCAAGTAGCTCTCCAATTTCTTATCCTTGCGCATAAAATTGTAGAGTATTTACCAAAAGGCCACTCTCACCTTTCTAATCAACTCCAGCGTGCTGCTTTGTCGATTTCTTTAAATATAGCAGAAGGCGCTGGTGAATTTAGTTCTGCCGAGAAAGCTCGTTTTTATATAATTGCTCGCCGATCTGCTACTGAATGTGCTTCTATTATTGATATCTGTCGATGTTTAAAACTAAGTGACTTGACAAAAGTAGTTACCCGTTGAATGCAGGGCTTTATTTTTATAGCGCGGCGCGACGAAGGCGCGCAGCCGTAGCTGCGTAACAGAGGAGCAACAAAGCTAGAAAATTAAAGAACAAAATGCCAATGGGTAAATACTTTTGGCAGGTCACTTAGTAAAACAAAATCTTCTGGCCAACGGACGAGAACTTCTTTTGCGAGTTGTAGCAATGCTTACTCGTTTGGTCAAAGTTCAAGTAAAAACGTAAGACTTAAATTGCTAGACGAGATCGGGCTCGCAAGCGGGCTCGGGCTCGAAAAAATAGACAATACTTTGAATGATGACAGGCCCTAGTTGAATTTAAAACTATGTACTGTATATATATACAACGCTAGTTGACCATGGAATTACTTTATTTGTCAAGTTTTGTTGGATCAACTGCTTTACTTTTTGGAATTCTTTTGCAGTAAGGTGCTTTTTTAAATGCTGCCCATAACTAGGTCTGTGTTCTGTACTTTTTTCTTCAAACCAATTGTTAATAATTTGTGGAGAAAGAAATAAGTCCATTGCATGCTCAATTAGTTCAATTTCTATCTCACAAACACCATTCTTTTCCCAAGCGCTTTTTAAATCGTTTTCGTTCCAATTCACCATAGAATCTTGTTTATTGTCATATATTTTCTCTTCTATTTTACTTATCTTGTCATAAAGTTTTTTAGTCAATTTGTCGCGAAGCAAAGTATATATACGCGGTGTATAGTATGGTACTGTTTGCGAAATAGAAACACGACATTCACTACTGACTGTACTTAAAAGATTTGATACTGTTTTACGAGTGCATTCGCCAGCTGTAAATGGGTTGCGACCTATAATCGCATCAAATATTACCTCGCACTTATTTTCCTTGTAACATTTGTGAAATGTCTGCCACTGTCCATTCCAAATAATCGGGCGTTCGATTTCTAAAAGCCGTTGTGATTGTTGTTCTAACAATTTTGAATGCTCTTCCTGGTAGACAAAAGACCACACTCCTCCTTCTGGTACTTGGCGCATTGCTTCCCAAGTAAGAAGACCTGTGGCAGCATTGAGATCTAAGACACAAGAGTGACGTTGCAAATTAAGATGCATAAAAATAGTATTGCGAATCGTAGCGAATAATTGACCTGTTTGCGAGATAGTTCTTTGTAGCCAGCGTTCTTTTTGCGAAAGAATGTTTTTTCCTGTAAAGGTTAGAATTTCTGGCGAACTCTGTCTTTCAGTAATTGCTGCTAACTGTGCTTCTCTACGCCTTAGAACATCATTATGTATTTGTTGCTCGTAACCTTGGTCAGAAGGTTCATAAAATATACGTCCTTGCAATGAACTTGGCAAGTATTGTTGTGCTACCCAGTGATCGCGATACGAGTGAGGATACATATATCCGGTTCCATGTCCAAAACCTTCCGCATCGCGACTAGGGTCTTTTAAGTGATTGGGAACTTTTCCTTCTTGTTCATTTTCTACTGCCTTCAAGGCATCAAAAAATCCCAAAGTAGAATTGCATTTTTTGGCTGTCGCCAAATAAATAGCTGCTTGCGATAATGGAAAACGTCCTTCGGGCATACCGATGTAATCAAAAGCTTGGGCGCACGACATTATGATATTTACTGCCGAAGGATCAGCCATTCCTACATCTTCACTCGCAAAAATAATCATACGCCGTAAGATAAACTTTGGATCTTCGCCAGCATAAACCATACGTGCCATCCAATACAGAGCAGCATCAGGATCAGAGCCCCGCAAACTCTTAATAAACGCACTAATCGTGTCGTAGTGCGCATCACCTTCCTTATCGTAAAGGACAGCTTTTTTCTGAATCGACTCTTCGGCAACTTCCATATTAATATGAATTATACCTTTTTCGTTTTGTGATGTTGTTTCTATCGCTAATTCTAAAGCATTGAGCATACTACGTGCATCGCCATTACTGATTTTTACAAAATGCAATAAAGCACTGGGATCAATGGTAATACTTAGTTTACCATAACCGTTTTCTGGATCAGAAATAGCGCGTTCTATTACTAGTTTTAAATCTTCGGAAGTCAGAGATTGTAGTTGGAATAGACGACTACGACTAACAAGAGGTTTAATTACTTCAAAATAGGGATTTTCGGTGGTAGCACCTACTAGTATAATTGTGCCATTTTCAACCCAAGGTAATAAAGCATCTTGCTGGGCTTTATTCCAACGATGAACTTCGTCGATAAACAAGATCGTTCGTTTATAATAAATTTCACGTTGTGTTTGCGCTTCTTTTATCGCTTCGCGTAAATCTTTAATTCCTGCAAGAACAGCATTAATCGCAATGAAATATGCATTGGTATTATGAGCGATAATACGCGCTAAAGTTGTTTTCCCAGTTCCTGGTGGACCATAGAAGATCACCGAAGATAGCTGATCTGCTTGTATCGCACGACGTAACAATCTTCCAGGACCGACAATATGTTGTTGTCCATAAAAATCGTCTAATGTTTTTGGACGCATTCGCGCAGCTAACGGTTCATTTGGTTTGTCAATAGGAGTAAAAAGGTCTTCCATGATATCAAAATCCTACTTATTTAGAAGTCGTTTCTAAGATGTGGTGGATATCTTTGCGTGGTCTAGCGCCGTGTAAAATAGAATATACCAAATTGTTTGTAGAGACATCCCCAAAGGTAATGACTACAGATGTTGACTTTGTTAATTTACGTGAAATTTGTTTTATGGAAAGTCCTTCGGCGTGAAGTGTTCGGACTTTGTCTTCGATGCGTAATAGATGATCTAATTTATTTTGCAATGCTTTTTTTCCCTGCTCAACAATTCCGTAATGACAACAAAAAAGAGTTGTAAAGTCTAGAGATAATACGCTTTGTAGTGAATCAATAGTTTTTGAAAAGTCTTCATCGCGTCGAAAATATTTTATCTTCTGATGAATAAACAAATCACCGCTAAACAACCATTTTTTTTGTGGAAGAAAAAAGGCAACATGGTCGTCACTATGACCAGGGGTTTCTATTATTTTGACCATACTATTACCAATAGTGTTTTCGTTACTGAATGTTTGGCATTCACAAACACGCATTTTTCCCCACAGTAATTTTTGATAAAATTTTAATTTAAAACCTTTGCGCATGATTTGCGCAGTTTTTGCTGAAGAAAAAACAGGAATATTAAATGAATGCGCTGAACCACTGTGGTCTTCGTGGTGATGGGTAAGGAATATTTTTTGGATTTGTTGTTGCTGTGCAAGTTGCTTTAACAAAGTAGAACTGTAATCAGTTCCGGTATCAATAAGAGTATCTTTATACATGAATGCGTAGGCGTGCAAAAGATCTTGCCCAAATAATGAACGCTGCATTTTGATAACCGTTACATCATTGTGTTTTGTTACACCAAATTTCGAAGAAAGTATCATTGTTTCAATTCTATGATCAAAAATAAATGATTAAAACTACTGATTCAATATCACCAACACAATAACAACAATCACCGCCACAGATATAATTTGCCACCATTTTTGGCTATTGCGTTTCCGATGTTGGCGTGATCTTCGGCTTGCTGCATTTTTAATTTTGCGCATATCTTTTGATGTTAAGTCACCCATTTGCGATTGTGATAACTCGGGAATTTTGCCATTATTTGTGGTAATAGCTTTATCGTCATCCTCTGGGTCATCAACTTGAGACGATGGAAAAATTTTCCGCGTACGAGGATAGCGTTTTGTTTTTACACGACGTCTTTTTTTCTGTATTTGGCTAGCACGAAAAGAGTTTTTATTCTCTTCTTCAAAAATATCGACAAGAGGTTTATGGTATTCTGTAGCGTCATCAAGATAGGCTTGGAGATCTTTAGCCATCTCTTCCGCTGTTTGATAGCGATTTTCTTTTTGTTTTTGTAAAGCCTTTAAGCATATATCTTGCAATTCATCAGGAACATCGATATTGATTTCTTTCGGAGGAATAGGTTCCTCTCTGACGATTTTCATAATAAGAGCAAGACTAGTTGCTGCTGAAAAGCAAGCCTGTCCACATAATCCTTCGTAGAGAATAGCACCAAGAGAATATATATCAGCACGGTGATCAATATCTCCACCTTGTGCTTGTTCTGGAGGCATGTATTCTGGCGTTCCCATGATTGCACCCATTTGTGTTAAACGATTTTGGTTTCCCATCACTTTTGCTAAACCAAAATCCATAATATACGGGCGACCTTTTTTAGTCATTATAACATTAGAAGGTTTTAAATCACGATGAACAATGTCACGGCTATGTGCGTGTCCAATAGCTTCGCAGATTTGCCTGAGGAGATCAGCCATTTCCAACCACCCTATTTTGTGATCTTTCCAATATAAATCTAAAGTTTCGCCATCAATATAATCCATATATAGAAAATAAGCATCTTCTGTTTCTTGGAAATCAATAACATGAATAATATTGGGGTGGGTGAGTTTTGCAACTATTTTGCCTTCTGTACGAAAACGCGCAATGTCTTGTTTTGACAAACAACGCTTCTCCATGGTTTTAATCGCAATAATACGATTGAGATTTGTTTGCAAAACCTTATACACAATGCCAACTGCGCCACGACCGAGCTCTTCTAAAATTTCCAAGTGCCCAAATTTTAGCTTTTCGGTGGTGCTATTTGGTTCGAAAATAGCTTTTGCTAAAGAGCTTTGATTAAAAATTTGATCGTCCATAGATTACCTTAGCCTATTGGAAATTGCAATTTGAAGTCTTCTGATTACCTAGAGTGCCGGCATTTAGGTTTTTATATAATGCGAGTTATTTTAGAAGTTGAAATATTTTGAAGGTGAAAAATAGTACTCTGCAACTAAAAAACAACAAAACTAATCTCTAAAATAATCAAAATTATAAGGAAGGTAAATGTCGACGCTCCCTAATTTAGGATTGCTTATCTAAGATACAATTGTTTTGCATTTTTTGCAATCATTTTTTATGGGCGCAAGACTATAAATATTCATCCACAAATACTTAGTTTTTTGCGATAATTCCCTTAGCCAATCTTTGAATTTCCTGCAAGGTAAAAGATATGTCGCCTCGTTTATAAAATAATTTACGTTCTCTGTTGCTTTGGAAATTTTTCCAAGACTAACAATTTTTTCTAAAGCTCTGTTTACTTCAGGAATTGTCCAAAACTTTGTATACCGCATCCGTTCCCCAAGTTGGATTGAGAATTACAATGTGTTTGAGCACCGGATCATCTTGAAAGTGCAAATAACTACTTAGCTGCAATTGGTCTTCACGCTTATGAAAATTATTTTGTTCACAAATTTGGTAGTACTCATGCACTCTAATATAACCTCGCGAATCACTTTCTAACTGACGGCGAACATCCACCCGCATTAATAGAAGGAAAACACATAACTGTCAAGCTAAGAAGGTATAATTTTATGCTTTCTTAGCTTGACAGTTATGTGCTTTTGCAGGAGGATAATTGACTATTGTAAACCTTGTACCTAAAATCTATAAAGTCAAATGCCCCAAAGCAAGAAGTCCATAAAAGGTATACTCACAGTCAAGAATATCATCCGTCCAATTGCCGTAAAACCCTCCGCGATTTGTCCATAGGCTATCGACAAAATCAAGCCCTGGCTCGGTAATAGCCTTTGTATCTGTTTTTAAATACGCCAAAGCGTGAAGAGCTGTTGCTGTTGATAACAAGTCTGGCACTGGAAATGCTAGGCTATTACAAAAACCTCCTTGAATACAGTGGTTCATTAGCCACATCCCCAAGTGATTTCCTAAGGGAATATCCCACGAACGCAGTACCAAAATCGCCGCGGCGGTTGCGGTGACATTTCCTTCTTTCATTTCTGGTATATTTGCATAGCCACCATCATCAGCCACTAGTGATTCTAGGTTGCTGACGATAGCGCTCTGCACTTCGCTTGCTATTTCTACGTTGAGGTCTTGGTACGTACCTACTAGTAAAAAGTTGGCGTACGCTGAGCCGTATTGTTGTTCTTTCGTTACGTTAAACCCACCATCTACGGCTTGGTATTCTTTCATTAATTCTAGAATACGCTCACCATCGAGATCGTTTTGTATTTCCACTGCTGCCGCAGCGCGAACTAGGCAGCTTAGATGTACAAAATCTAGCTTTTGTAGTTCGCTAAACGACAACAAATATTTCTGCATGTTTTGCCTTGGGATGTCTCCTTGTAAAGCGTGAATACATTCTAAGGCAAATACGCTGTAGTAAAGATCGCTATTTCCCGAGCGATCTTTAAAGCCACCATCCTCGTTTAGATGATCATACAGAAAATGAAGTATTAGACTCTTTACTTCCTGCAACGGTTTCTGCGCTAGTCTCGCGACTTGCAGCATTTCTAGCCTCAAACTCACTGCACCATCCTTTTATCTCTAGGTCGTTGAATATTTTGCTAATTACGCGGCGCAGTAAGCCTTTTAATGTATGATTTTCTATACTGCGAATAGAATTTGTTGCTTCTTCTTTGTAAGATTCTAGCAGCTGAGTTGCGCGTTTTACGGCTTTGGTTTTTTCGATGATTTTTTGGATTTTTTCCCAGTTTTCCATTACTGGTGCTTTTTGGGTCCACACTTCGGCGAGGAGGCGTTTTTCATCTTTGACCGCTTTTTCATGGGCGATTGCTAGAATAAGTGACAAGCGCATTGAGTGGATATCATCAGCTTCCCCTTCAATGTCATTTAAGTCGTCGCGTACTTGGTAAGCGATCCCCAGTGATTCACTGTATTTTTCTAAGACTTCGTGGATTTCTGCTGTGGCACCGGCGTATGTCGCTCCTATACGTAGAGCGGTTTCAAATGCTGGAGCGGTTTTTTTGCGGAAAACGTCGACAACGGCTACTGGTTTTAGCGGTTGAGGATCGCGCATCCACGAAAGTTCTGTTCCTTGACCAATACACAGTTCGCGGTGACCGGCAATCGCTAGTTGTAAAAGTTCACTTTTACATTTAGCGTCGATATCGCACTCTGCTATCAACCGATAACCTTCGGCAATTAAATAGTCACCGACATTAAGGGCAACAGGTACACCGTAGTCTTCGTGTAGGGTTTTTTCGCCATAGCGCACTGCGTCGTTGTCTTCAATATCGTCGTGAATTAGGGAAGCTTTGTGAAAACATTCTACCGCTACCGCTAATTTTTTTAGATCATCGCTTATCTCATCGGTTCCTTGGATAGCCTGCGCAGAACACACTGTTAAAAATGGACGCCAGCGTTTTCCGCTTTTTTGCAACCACTCAAAGGCTATTTCTTGGGTTTTATTTTGGGTTTCTCCCATGATTTGCGCAAGAGATTCTTCGGCGAACCACGCTTTTATGTCTTCGCGTAAACCGTCAAGATCCATACGGTAAGTTTTGTCTTCACTGGTTAGATGAATAACGTCCCATAACCAGTCTAAGTCAACTGTGGTGTTAGCGCAATCGTCTTGTAAAAGTGGAATCGCAAGTCCTGGAATTGCGGCACCTTCCATATATGGAAACATTCTTTCTAATACACACAAACAGCTCACGCCAACAATAGCTTCTACTTTTCCAGTTTGAATAATGGACATCACTATTGGTGAACCTTCGGCAACGAGTACTGCGTAGCCAAGTTTTTCAGCTTCTGTTTGTAAGTCTTGTATAGAGCACTGTCCGCAATGTTTACATAGTAAACCAAATTCATCAAATGGTGCTTTGCAGCTATCTTCTTTGCGCAGGCATTTTGGTAAAAGTAATAAACGCCTTTCAAATGGAATACCCGCTAGTATGTCGCGGCATGCAGAATTGTTGAGTAAAACAGCTGTATAATCGCGATACACAGGGTTGACATGATAATCGGCTAGTAACTTTTCTGCGTGTACCTTGAGATCTTCAAAACTAAGTGGAAAGACAACCTTATTTTCTTTGGTGTATTCTTGGGAAATACGCCATATATGTTCTCGCTCTCCTTTTAACTGCGGAATATTTTTTTGCACAGGTCGCATTTGTTGTACGAACACTGGTTTTGGTAATGATTTTGTGGAGTCAGACATTTTTTTCCCTTTTGTACAGGAATGTGCTTATCAATTTATAACGACAAATCTTTAATAAGAACATTCTGGTCTACGAAGCTTTTTGTCTACGAGTAATTTTTTTGCGTGCTTGCGAAAAATGTTTTCGCCACGATAAGATTTCTGCTCTTCCCAACATTTGGATTAAAGAGCGTTTAAACCAAGCGACACCACCTGCTCGCTGGTTATCCCAGTAGAGACGTGGTACCCATTTGAAATTGATTTCATAACACATGGTATAGAGTTTCAAGTGATCTTCGCGCATGCGCGTTAAATTAAATTGTACTCCGCGTTTTGGATCATCAATAAGTACTGGTTCATGGAAAATAGGAAAAACCACAGCGCGTTTTGTGCCTAAATATTTTACGAGTTCAATAGTGCGCTTTATATCATCAGGCGTTTCCCCTGGAAGGCCGAGTATAACACTAAACACCGGAAAAAATCCCGACTGTGTCATACGTACCGCGACTTCGCGTACCATCTCTTCCCAATCCTCAGCACGGAAAGGAGCCATCTTGCCTTGGCCGTTGCGCTGCACTAAATGTCCATTAGCACTTTCAATACCCATATTTACCCATAAGTAGTCACTGCGCTTTTCCCATGTCAGCAAACGGCGTACTTCACTTAACTGTTCGTTTGTTAATTGCAAAGCCGAAGAAATATTGGCGTGGTCTATTTGCATGAAAGACAGTCCCTGCACTTTTTTCATCTCGATAAGCAGTTCATGTAGCCTTTCAAATCTAACTTTAGAGCCGTAACCACCGTAGCGAAAAAAATCTTCACTCCCACTAACCACAGCACTCACTCCACCGCGAACATTGGTCTCTAAATCAGCAATGATTTTTTCTTTTGGTAAGTGCTCCATTTTTTTGAAAGCAAGTGTACAGAATTGACATGCCTTACCACATCCGCGAGAAAGTTCAACAACTCCGAGCATTGATGCACCTTTAAGAGGAGCGACACAACTGCAACATGTCTGCGCTTCATAAATATGAGGCTCAACTTCTTTGCCGTCTAGAAGATCCATAAATACTTGTGGGCCTTTGGTTTCAAAATACCCTTCAAAGACAACATCAATACCGTGGCGCTCTGTTTCTTCTGTATTTTGTACCCATTGCCATGCTCCTGCTCCACCACCAATTACTTTATAACCGTATTTAGACTTCTGTTCTTTGATGTAATCCATCATGCGATTCATCCATGTACGAGTATAGAGTTCACCCTTCCAAAAATTGGTGGTAGTGGTATTGCTCATTCCTTTTCCTAACGGATCACTGGAACTTACCCCAACAACTTTGACCCACGGCCCTAGCAAATCGGGAAGGCGCTCAGGAGTAGTGCAAACAATGTCGTCTTTTGTTAGTGGAGTTTGATCAATAAGTGCCGACTCTACTCTTCGCAGTCCAAGTGGAGCAACGTCAGCGCGCCCATTTTTATCGGTGGAAATTTTAGGAGAAACAAAGCTACGCATTGCCCATTCAGGTACTTGAGTAGTTTGCATTGTCGCAAAAATTCCTTCGAAAAGTACCTTGTAATCAGCGCTTAAGGTGCGATCTGCGACAAGAACTATCTGTGGTTTACTTTGCATGTGATTGCCTTTCTGGCTGTGCTATTTTCTATTGAAACACGCAAATACTCTTACATGTCCAAGTTTTTTGGTATTGGCAATGAATTGAGAACTTCATCGGGTATATCTAAATCTTTTTGTAGTTTTTTCAGACAGCGCTTGCGTTCTTTAAGAGCTCTTTCTTCGTCACGTTCCTTGGTAAAGCGCGAATTTGCTTGCTCTGATCTTTGTCGTAGAGCATCGTAGATATTTCCACCAAGTAGAGCTGTTATGTCTACTTTCATTTTTTCTTGCTGTAAATCTTCTTCGCTCACTTCGTCGCCGTTGATTGGTCCCGCTTTGTATTTTGGAAACATAATTGCAGCTTCTGGACAAACGCGCGAACATGCTGGGCACTCGGTTTTGCAATTGTGAGGTTTTTGTACTTCTAGCTTTTTTTCTTGCGACAGTCCATATACGCCAAACAAACAAAAATTCATACACTGCATACAATTTGTACAACGATCGTAATCAATAAGTGGAAACCACGGTTTCCAAGGTTTCTCTGTATCTTGCTCTAGTTTTGATGTTACTTGTGGTGTGTCACTCAAGTCAATCACTTGACAAGATAACTGTTGCAAGTTATCTGGAATATTTCCAGAAAATTCACCGACAACACTGCTACTTTCTTGCAACTGTTCTGTCTCTTCCGTACACTTAACGTGGTGACCGCCTTCTAAAAGTTCACACAAAGCGGCATATTTTTTATCTAAATCATTCGCTTCATCTTGATAAAAAGTTATTGTCATGATTTTTCCCTATTTGTTTTCCATTACTTGATCAATGATTTCCTGTGCTTGTTGCGCGCGCATATTGCAAATTTTTTGCTCGCCCAGTGAAGCGTCTGCCGAAGTAAATAACCATTTTACTGCACGTGGATAGCAAGCGATTATTTGCAAATTTTCTTCTGCTGCAAATTTCTTTAATAAAGGGCTTTTTTCTGCAGAGAGTTTGCAAATATCAGGTACAGCTTCAAAATTAGCTCCGCAATCGGAAAGTTTGCGTAAAACTTCCATTTTCGTTTCTTTGGGAACAGCACGCGAATATGCGCAGTGGCAATACAATATTTTTTTTTCAGACATAAGAATCTCACTAATTTGCTTGTTTATCGCGGTAAGTAGGTACAGGTTCACTCGGTTGAAAAAATTCTTTATGTTCAAAAATAACCTCGATGTTCTCTTGCTGCTGGTACTCACTAAGAACTTTTTGCACCGTATCATACAGCAGTTGAGCATCACCTTCGGCACGCAAATTTACAGTTAGATCACCGCTTTTTAGATAGTCTAACAATGTTTGCGAAACTTCGGGAACTCCATCGTTGCGCACTAAGTTCACTACACCAATTTGTCCATTTCCACCATCGGGAAGTAATGTCATTTTTAGGTGCGCTATTTCCGTTTGTGGTAAATTTTCTTTTATATTTTGCGATATTTTTTGCAAAAAGTCATTGCCATCAAAATGATAATCACTTTTGAGTTTAACACTACAATTGAGCCATCCTAAAAGCGCTTCACCTTCTGCATAGATTTTATAGTCTATTTCCATCGGTGTTGCCGTTCCCAATTCGCGCTTCATCATCTCTTCAATCCACTGTTCCACCCCATGACTATGGCGCGCTGACACGCTTATTATCTCTGCGTTAGGAAAACGTTCTTCTAGTGTTTTTTGCAACGATATTAGTTGCTGCTCTTCTAATAAGTCTGTTTTATTTATAACAATAATATCCGCTTCTTCTAATTGTTTCAAATATATATAACTCACTTTTGGCGAGAACTTTTTCCCTGGTTGTAAATCTAAAATGCGCATAGCGCGGATAGGATCAACAACAACACTTAGTGGGGCAATAGAAAATTCGTTGCCATATATACGCCGTAATGGATAGCTAACAGTTGCAATGAGATCTGTGCAGCTTCCAACAGGTTCTGCGATAAAGATGTCGGGTGTTGTTTCTTTTTGCAATTTTTGCGCTGCTTCCATAAGCGATGTAAAACGACAGCAAAAACATCCACCAGAAATCTCTTCAACAGCGAAGCCACCAGCTGTAAATGTTGCTGTATCAACTAAGCTAGCTCCTTGGTCATTGGTAATAAGACCCACTTTATAGCGCGTAGAAAGCTGTTTGGCGATTTGTAAAATTGAAGTGGATTTACCTGCTCCGAGGAATCCTCCAATCATCACATAGCGCGCTTTACTCATCCTCATATCCTTCCTCTAACATTTTATTGATGATCTTATCTAGAAACTCTATATATTGGTGCACATCAAAATGATTGGCGTCTGGCTTACCGTTTGCAAGATATAACCAGCCCCGGTTATATGGATCAGAATAGATCACTGATGGATCTTCATCTAAATCGGTGTTGCGTTTAATAAAAGAGCCATCCACGACACTAAACAGGTCAGAAACAGCTTTGAACCCTTCGATCCAACCAATGACTTTACCGATATTTATTTGGGCATTTTCTTGCATGCTAAAATCGTATTCAACGATATCTCCAAGCATACGAAGCGCAAACTTGGTATAGCCAATACGCCACTGTTTATCTTCCTGTTCATACATCCAAAAATGCGAAGGAGTATATATATACTTTGTTGGAAGGCGCGTAAAAAACCTAGATTTTTTATAACTTATATGTTCAGACATATTTATATATTTAAGCCAAATAGGTTGTAGGGCACGTTCGCACCCTAAATAAAATTGATTGTATTTAACATCGTTGAAAAAATTTTTAGAAGATCTTCATTAAAAATTGTACAATAAATATTAAGGTATGCTAAGCAACCCGTTGGTTTTCTAATTTTTTCAACAGAGCCTATTGTACAAAAAAACCACAAATAACTCCAATTTTTATTCCAACACATTTTAATGTGGAGCAACTATGAACATAGAATTAGAATTTGTTCCAAAAACACACAAAAAAACAAATAACCTTGTTTACAATAAAAAAGCCGATACTCAAGCTGACAAACAAGCTTTGAAAGCCATTGAAAATTTAGCAAAAACTATCGAACGATTACAAGAGAAAGAGCAAGATGATCTTGGAAAAAAAATGCGCGGTCGTTGGAAACAATACTCTCTTAGTTATGAATACTATGGGACTTTTGAAGTATCAAAAAATGGAACGCTATACGAGATGAAATTGGTGCACGGCTCAGAAGATCTAGACCTCCTTCACCCCGTAGCATTAACAGATGTTTGTTTTGACGGTAACCTATGGAGCTTTTGTTCCGATTGGGGAGAGCATGGCGTAGCACTTTTTAAATTACAGAGAATTCATGCAAATAGATACGAAGGTTATGCACACCAAGAAGGGTGGAGAGGTAACAAGACCATTTGGTTAAGAGAAGGTACGGAAAGTAATGACATTACCACTGAAGAATAGATAGGAAACTGCGATGAGTGAATATCATGTAGCTTTGGATGTTGATGATACGATTTTAGGTGGTCCAGATTCCGTATTACGGCCCCATCTAAAGACTTTATTTGAATTTTGCGCTAGCAATTTTGCCACAATTTCATTGTTAACTCTTTCTAGAGAGTCAGAATGCAGAAGAAAACTCGGCGAACTTTACGACGAATATGTTACTCAGCACATATACGCATTTCCACGCAAAGAAAATAATTTCTCTACCAATAAAGACTTGCGCTGGATTCATAACGACATTTCTAAAGTAATTATGGTTGAAGATCCTCTAGCAGAAACTCTCAATATAGACTGGCAACAACAAAAAGATCGTTATATTGTAGTTTCTGCCTTCGATTTTAATAATCCACAAGAGGACAATGAATTACTTAGTGTAATTGAAACTATGGAAAAAAAATTAAAGACCTAGAGTTTGAAGAATTCTTAACGTTTATAGAGTATATATAAGGATCGCAAAATCATGCTATTTGGTTAGGCTACGGAGCTTTAACGCTAGTCAAAATAATAGTTATTCCCTTAATAGCAATATCTAAAAACAGATAAAGTTATAGAGTCGGTAGTCTTCTACAAATAATCGTAGGAAACTACCGATTTTTTAACTAGATGTCCCTTCATTTTCTAGTTTTTGTACTAACTTTAGACATCCAGTAACTTTACGTGAGAGACTGCTTTTAAGATAAGCTAAATCTTTTTCTTCGAAACTATATTTTATCGCGTGCTGCGTACGCCAATCAAAAAACATATGTTCCGGTTGCTGAGAAATAAGTACAACTGGTTTACCAATGGCTCGGGCATGAGCAGCTTCGGTAACAACATTGCTATTTGGAACATCTTCATACTTATCACCGGAAAAGTCTGCAATCATAAATTCGCAATCTTTTATTTCACGCAAAATAGCATACCAAATATTATCGACATCAACAATGTTATCAACGCGAATTGCTTGTACCTTGTTTTCTTCACAAGCACTTTCTATTTGTTCATAGACAGTATCAAATTTTTCCATGAATGGCATAGCGATAAAAGCTTTAGCAATGTATTCTTTTTCTTCAAAGCGAATGTCATTGCTACGTTCTTTCATGTAATTTTCAAAATCTTCTAATAGCTCTGAAACACTTTGATAGCGATCCTCTGGATTTGTTTGTAGCATTTTGATAATGATTTGCTCTACTTGTTGCGGAATTCTTTCATTATGCTTTGTTGGTGGAGTAGGTTGTTCGGTGTCTAGAGCATTTAAGTATTTCATTCCCTGTTCTTCGCCAAGTGGGTATTTGTTTGTTGTCATATAATAAAACAACACACCTAATGAATAGATGTCAGCACGAGCGTCAAGAGGCTTATTATGGTAAAGCTCAGGCGACCAGTAGTAGAATGCTTGTTCATCAACACTTAATTCACTACCTTGCTCATATTTACCCTTTTTAATCTCATCTAGCTCAAAGCCTGTTTTTCCTATTTTGAGATTAAGACCATAAGTCATTAGCTTTACAATATTGTTTTCTGACAACGCAATTGATTTAGGATGTATATTCTGATGAACAACACCAAGACGATGTCCTTTGTCTAGTCCATCCATGATAGAAAATAGTATTTGAAATATTTCATCAAGAGAAAACTTTCTTTGCTCCTCGAACCACTTGTCTAATGTTTTTCCCTCTATAAGCTCTAGAGCCATGTAGTAATGTGTTTCGTCTTCTACTACAGTGTAGAGTTTGGGAATAGCTTCACTTGTTACTGCTGCTAGAGTAGTTGCCAATTCAAGTAATTTTTGGGTTTCAAGATCATCGCTTTTTTGGACAATTTTTAAACGAACAACTCTCTTAGTGAAATCTTCTACAGCTTTATAGATGCTACTTCTTATTCTAGATTCAATTGTGTAACCTTGGATTTTTTTTCCGACAAATGGATCTTGGTTCATAACTCACCTTTCTATGAAGAATATTCTAATAGACAACACGGCTTAGTATAAACTTTTTGAAAGAATTACGCAATTTATATCTAAGGTCTGTCGACACGCCTAACACTTTCAAGTTATTTAATGACCTTCCATTTCTCCCAATCACCTACTTTTTTTGTGCGAGCATCAGTTCTTCCTCCACCATTATTCTTTGCTCGTAGGTAATAACCATCGCTTGTTTTAAATGTAAAATAACCATCTCCTACAGATTCGCGTTTCCATTTTTCTGACTTGCCAATTTTTCGGCTCAACGCATCAACTTTCCCTCCTCCATTATTTTTTGCTCTTAAGTAGTAACCTCCAACGCTTCTTATTGCATACCAATTGTTTCCCAAAGAGACTAATTTCCAGTCTTCCCATTCACCTTTTTTCTTTGCTTTTGCATTTACTTTGTCTCCACCACCATATTCAGCTCGAAGATAATACCCATTGCCAGTATAAAGACCATCACAAAAGCACATAGGACAAGCAACTAACAATATCAGAATGCATAACTTATTCATTTTTACCGTTCCTTTATTGTAAATTTAAAACGAAGCGAAAGGACAATGTCCTAATTCAGTTATCTTATTTTTTCTACAATTAACAGGCAAATACAAGACGAATCTTTTAGTCATTAACACAAGAATCGCACTATTTATTCTTTATCAATGAAGAATCCCATAAGAATTTTGCCGGAGTATAAGATTCAAGTACCATATTTTTATTAGCTTTTAAGCGAAATAGTTGTTGCGCCAACTGTTCGGGTTTCTTGTTTAAAGCGTCAAATAAAGAGAGGCTTGTTATTTTTTGTCTACTTTCTAACAGGTTTGTTTTAGTAAGGGTTTTAGTAACATCCCATAAACAAATAGTTTTATCCCAAGAACCAGAAACTAAATGTTCACCATTAGGACTAAATGCCAATGAACTAATACTTTCAGAATGTCCTATAAATTTAAAAAACTCTTTTCCTGTTCCCACATCCCACAAACGAATAGTTTTATCCCAACAACCAGAAGCTAAAATTCGACCATCAGAGCTAAATGCCAATGACAAAACATAACTTGTGTGCCCAATTAAATTAGAAAAGAGAGTATTTGTCTCTATATTCCATAACTTTATGATTTTATCATTTGACCCAGAAGCAAGTATTTTACCATCAGGACTAAACACCAAAGCAGATATGTCATCAGAATGTCCTGAAAAACTTGTAATTTCCTTACCTGTTTTTGCATCCCACAATTTTATTATATTATCCCAAGAAGAAGCAATTAATTTACTATCAGAGCTAAAAGCTAACGACCTAACATTTTTAGATGAACCATTTATCACAAATAGATTTTTGCCTGTTTCTATGTCCCACAATCGAATGGTATTGTCCCAAGAACTCGAAGCAATTACCTTACTGTCAGGACTGAATATTACTGTTTTGACAGGTTCTGTATGACCAGTAAATTTAAAAATTTCTTTTTGAGTTTTTAAACTCCATAATCGCACGCTACAATCTTGATACTCTTCATCTTCGTCTTCAGCTTCATCGTTATATTCACCTGAACCAGAAGCAAGCATTTTGCCATCTGCGCTGAATGTTACCGAATAGACAACCCCTGAATGTCCTATTAATTTTGAAAACGGTTTATCCGTGTACACATCTTGCATCCCAAGTATCGAGTCGTGAGTTCCAAAAGCAATCTTTTTACCATCGGAACTAAATTCTACAGAATCAATCTTGTCAGTGAGTTGTATTATTTTTGTAGATTTTTTTCCGCTAGCATAATCCCATAATCTCACAGTATTATCTTTAGAAGCGGAAGCAAATTTTTGGCCATCAGGACTAAATAAGACAGAATACACTCTATCATTGTGCGCAGTAATTTTTGAACGTTGCTTTCCCGTTTTAACGTCCCACAGTCTTATTGTGGTGTCGTACGACCCAGAAACAAGAGTTGCGCCATCAGGATTAAACCCTATGGAATAAATACTGTAAGAATGCCCAGCAAAACTCATTACTTCTTCCTTAGAATCTAATGCCCATAATTTTATGGTACTGTAATTTCCGTACTCATCACCAGAACTTGAAGCAATTTTTTGACCATCAGGGCTAAACACTACAGAGTATACCTTATAATCGTGCCCGGTATATTTTGAAATTTGGCTACCTGTTTTAATATTCCACAACCTTATCGTCGTATCTGAAGAACCAGAAGCAATAGTCTTTCCATCAGGACTAAATGTAATCGAGTTTACAGCATCAGTATGTCCATCTATTATAGATAAATCTTTATGATTTTCAGTATCCCACAATCTTATTGTTTTATCTGAAGAACCAAAAGCCAAAATTTTTCCATCAGGGCTAAATGCTACAGAATTGATTTTATCATTGTAGGCGTTTACGGTATGTTTACCAGTTTTTGTGTCCCATAGCCTTATTGTTTTATCTGAAGAACCAGAAGCCAAAATTTTTCCATCAGGACTAAATGCAATCGAATTTACACTACCCACATGCCCACTGTATTGAGCAAGATCCTTACCAGTTTTTGTGTCCCACAACCTTATTGTTCTATCTGAAGAACCAGAAGCCAAAATTTTTCCATCAGGACTAAATGCTAATGTGCGAACTGTATCGATATGTCCGCGAATTTTTGAATGGTGGTTATAGGTATTTGTATTCCATAATCTTATTGTTCCATCACTTGAGCCAGAAACCAAAAATTTTCCATCACAACTAAAATCCACCGAATTTACGCTTGCGATATGGTCATTTATTTTTGCAAACTCCTTACTGATTTTGATATTCCACAATCTCACTGTAGAATCTGAAGAACCAGAGGCAATAACTTTACCATCAGGGCTAAATGCTAAAGAGTTAATAGCGTCTGTATGCCCAGACAACGTAGTAATTTTTTCTCCTGTTTTAACATTCCATAACCTTATACTTTTATCTTTTGAAGACGATGCTAGAAGTTGTCCGTTTGGGCTAAACTTGATTGAGGTTATAGCATTCGAGTGACCTGTAAATTTCGCTAACACTTTTCCAGTACGAACATTTGACAATACAACAATAGAATCATCCGAACCAGACGCTAGAATTTTACTATCAGGAGAAAAAGTCATAGAATTTACTGTACCAGAATGATCACTAATTTTGGCAAGTTCTATATTTTTTTCGACATCCCATAACCTTAGAATTTTTTCTCCTGAACTTGAAGCTAGAAACTTACCATTTGCGCTAAATGCAATTAATTTAATTGGCTTTGTATGTCCTGTAAAAGTATTCAACTTTTTACCAGAACTTGTGTCCCGTAGTTCTATTGTACAGTTTTGGTACTGCTCTTTCTCATCGTTGTATTTTGCTACTCCACAAGCAACTGTTTTGCCATCAGAGCTAAAAGCTATTGCGAAAGTTTTACGTGTGTACTCTGCGAACTTCAGAAATTCCTTACCTGTTTTGTAATTCCAAAATTTTACTTGATCATCTTCAAAAACAGAGCTAAGAATTTGTGTATTGGGAACAAAAGTCACAAATTTAACTGCTTGTGCATATCCGTATGTTGGAGATCTCCAAATTTCTTTTCTTTTTTGCAGAGCTAACTTTATAAAAGCCGTGCTTTTCTGTTTAATATAACTTGACTCTCCTAGTTCGTTTATGTAACGAAGAGCTTTTCCTGCATAAGCACCGCAAGCCCTGTAGGCTCGTTCTTGTTTCATGTAACTATTTATATTTAATTCTTCTTTATCAAGTAAAGACTCTTTGTATGCTCCCTCTGCTTTTTTGAGGCTAATTTCTGCGAGTTGTTTGGTAATCGCATCCTTCTGATATTCAATAGCGTTTTTTTGAACCTCAACCGTTTTTTTCTGCGCAGCCAATTCATACTGCGCTTTACTAACCAATAAAAAACCTACGGTCAATCCAACAATAATAAGAACAATAGCTACATATACAATACCGCGTAATCTTTTTGCCGCTTGCTCAGCTTGCATTTTTGATTTTTGGGCATTATTTATTTTAGTTTTAATTTCTCTAATTTCATTTGTTTTGGCAATAGGAGAAATTTGTGCATTTGCCAAGCCAAAATCTCCATTTTCAAGTGCTACATTCGCATAAGAAAGCCTTGCTTCTTTTTGTCCATTTATAGCCTCTTCATTTTCCTTCCACAAATCAAGAGCTTGATCAAACCCTGATACGGCTTGTGCAAACTTAGTATACAGGTCATTTCGTTCGCTTTCCGTCAACAATTGCTGTTTCACTTCCAGACATTTGTTAAGTATCTTGCGCGCTTTTTCCGAAATAACAAGACTTTCACTGTGTTGGAGATAAGACTCTATAGCACTTTTGAAATCACCAACATTTTGATAGCGTTCTGTGATCTCTTTTGAAAGCGCTTTATGACATATTTGTTGTAATTCTTTTGGAATATCACTAGGAAATGTTGGTAACTTTCCAGTAACAGCTGAAACGAGAGCTTCAACTATTCCCCCCATGTGAGGCGGTTTTTTCGTTAAAATGTGGCAGAGAATTCCTCCTAACAGATAAACATCAGTCCACGGTCCAATATCTTTTCCAGATCCTTCTGCTAATTCCCACGGCATATAATGTGGAGTTCCCATTGGTGACTTAACCATTGAGCGGTGCAGCGCTATTGCAGAACGTTCTTCTTTCGTACGAATATCTACAGCAATACCCCAATCCATAACCAATACTTCACCGAATTCTCCCACCATTACATTAGAAGGTTTTAAGTCATTGTGTATAATTTGTTTACTGTGAGCATAAGCAATCGCATTGCAAACGTTAATTAAAATACTAAGATGAGCTTTTATATCATACTTGTCAGATAACTCTTCCTCTTCTTTTGTTTCTGGATTAAGCAAATTTTTCCACTCTGTGCCACCAACCAACTTCATCGCCAAAAAGACTTCTTCATTTTTATTTTTTCCTAAATCGTAAACTGGTACGATATTAGGGTGATCAAGATAGGCCGTTATTAAAGATTCAGAAATAAACTTATCTTTTTTTATAGAATCTTCTCCTGTATCTTTAATTTTTTTTATCGCGACCTCGCGTTGCAGACTAACTTGTTTTCCCTTAAAAACTATTCCCATACCGCCGCGCGCAATTTCATCTAGTAATTCGTAATTTAAGGTTTCTGCTGAGGGATCTACATCGAAATCGCCATCAATTTCATACGAACCATACTTTAAAGTAGATGCTGATGTCTCCTTTTTTATAGGTTCATTTGATTTATATTCGCAAGTCAATGTACCTCTAGTTTTATTTTCATGATCACCTGATACGACATTTTGACCTACTGTTTGATCAAGTGTGTTCTCAATCTCAACTGGTCCTCCTGTGAGAGTAATTAGAGGCAATTCTTGAGAAGTAATTGTTCCTTTTTCGAGATCAATACTTTTATAAGTAGCACTTGGGTTTGAATTTTCGAAATCAGGAACTATTTTTTTCCATATGTTTTCTATTTTGTCTTTGTCCATAATTAGCTAAGATCTCGCAACTGATTTTATTGGTGTGAAAAAAACGGAAGTCGTCGGTAGTGCTGACTAAAATTCATCTCCATATTCTACTAATTTACCTAATGTTTCGCTGATATCTTCTTCTGTTGCACGTGGATTTATAGTGCAAAATCTTAATACTGTCTTTCCTTTGAGAACAGTGGAGCTTACCATAGCTACTCCTTCTGCTATAGTTTTTTTTACAATAGCACTATTCGTAATATTCAGCGTTTCTTCACAGAGGCCTTCTTTGTAGTAGCGAAAAGTTAAAATCGCCATTTGTGCACTAGTTATGAGCTGCAATTGTGGATTTTTTTGTATTTGCTGTTCAGCAAAGTTGGCAAGAAAGAATCCTCTATCTATGGCTTCGCGAAAAGCCTTAAGACCGAAAACTTTCAAAGAAAGCCATAGTTTTAACGCGCGAAAACTACGACTTAGCTGGATACCGTGGTCACAAAAGTTGATTTCTTTGTCGTGTTTGTGCGCATCTTGTAGGTATTCTGGCAGGATTTGAAAAGTATTCTTAAGGTGCTCTACATCGCGGACAATGGTGCAGCCTATTTCAAATGGTTGAAATAGCCATTTATGAGGATCAAGCGCTATCGAGTCGGCGCGTTCAATGCCACTGAGTTGCTTTTTTCCTTGATCACTCAAGACGGCAGCAGCTCCGTAAGCTCCATCTATGTGGAACCACATCTTGTATTTTTTGCACAAATCAGCGATCGCATTTAACGGTTCGACGGCTCCGGTATTGGTAGTTCCAGAGTTCGCTATAATGCAAAAAGGTTTGTCGCCGTTTTGCTTATCTTCACTTATTTGTTGTTCTAATGTGTCTAGACATAAAACGTGGCTATTGTTACTAGTAATGCGGCGAATATTTTTATCGTGAAATCCGAGAATTGTCAGGGCGCGATCTGTTGCGGAGTGGGTTTGGTCGCTGTAGTATATTGTAGCATTGTTGATATGATTATTTAACTTTTGTTTACGCGCAACGGCAAGAGCTGTTAAGTTTGCCGCAGAACCACCACTTACAAAAATCCCCCCTGCACAAGCCGGTAGATCTAACTGCTTGCACAAAAAATGTAGTGTATCCCATTCTATTTGGCTAGGACCTGCCGAAGCGAGCCATGTTCCTGAAAATGTATTAAATCCTGCGGCCATAGCTTCTGCAAGCACGCCAATAAAATTATTGGGACCTGGAATGTAAGCAAAAAACTTTGGATGCATTAAATTTAAAGTATTAGAAAATACATCTCTTTGTAGTATAGAGAGCATTTCTTCGAAGGGAATAGGAGTTTCACTAAATGATTGAGATAATTTTTTACGCATTTCACCACGGGAAGCTGTTGTTGCCGCTCTTTTTTGCGGAAAATTAGTCCAATGGTCAACGATCATATCAATGACTTGATAGCCCATTTTTTTCATTTCTTGCGGGGAAAATTCTAATTTTGACATAGTTACTCGTCTCTTTTTGTTACAAATAATTCTACTTGGTCGCCAAGGTGCAGTACATCACAAATAAAACACATCGGTAAAAATATAAAAAATAGTAAACCGTATAATGGTTTACCCCAATCGATATTTTCGAAAAATATTTTGTTCTTTGAGCGTGAATTTTTCCAATAAATAATCGACATGATAAAAGAAACAGGATTTGAATTGTAGCGAGTTTTAGTGGTGGTAAACCCCGCTTGCGTTACAAGTTTCTTCAAATTCTTAGTTGAACATACAAACATATGTCTAGGGATATCTAACTCTGCCCAGTGGCGCTGAAAAATTTTGTAGGCAATTGAATGTAGTTGTGGAACACCTATAATAAGTCGGCCTTTTGGCTTTAAAATCCGACATAGTTCGCGAAGTGTCTCACTTGGATTTACTACGTGTTCAAGTGTATGATTCATAGTTATGACATCAAAAAAATCACTTGGATATTTTGCTTTTGCTACCTCTCCGTGAAATATATTGAGATTGTGTTTTGCGGCAAATTCCTGAGAAAACCTTCCCGAATCGACACCATAACAATTCATTCCATGTGTTTGCATATACACTAAAAAATGCCCTGATCCACAACCAACATCTAAAAAATTTCCATTGGTAACTATTTTTGTCGAACGAAACGCCTTGCGTAATGGCCAGCTAAGTAGTTTTAATATATGCGAAGAATTTTTGGCGTAGAATACGCGGAATAGAGCATCGCCAGAACCAGGAATTCCATCTTCGCCTTTTAGAGCATAATAACGTTCTCTAGGATAATGTTTATCCAGATTTTTAGGCACAGGCTTTATTAAAAGTGATTTGCATTTACAACAACGATATAGTGAATATTCGCCTTCGATGTTTAGCATTTGATCCTTGCCACTGAACATAAATTCGTGTTCACCACTCGCACACACAGTACAATTCATAGATTACCTTGCAAAATTGACTTTTTTAAATAACAACACTTCCAAAGTGCCACCACACCAAAACGTTTTTTTATCGCAATTAAAAAAACGTTTTTGTACGATATGAGTAAAACTCAGCATAATATTAGGAATACGACAAAGAATATCCCTTAAGCAAGTCGCAAAAAGTTTTTAAGAACACGCAGCTTGCCTTTGAGTGTCATAGCGGCGTTGAGCCTTCGGTTACATAGCTACAGTTATGTAACCGAAGGCTCTCCTTGCTCTGACACTCAAATTCTACGCTGACTTGAAACGTGCTCAAAAAATTTTTGCGACTCACTTAATTGTTCACTTACAATCTAGAAAGTGTTATATGTCTACAATTTTATATACTTTTCGCCGTTGTCCTTACGCAATAAGAGCAAGAATGGCTTTGTTTGCTGGTGAGTTAAATTTCGAAATTCGCGAAGTAGTTTTGAAAAATAAACCACCGCAAATGTTAGAAGTATCTCCTAAGGGTACTGTACCAATTCTTGTTCATGACAACGATGTTATCGAAGAAAGCCTTGAAATTATGCAGTGGGCTCTTGAAAACTCACCTGTGAATTGGTTAAATTTTGCCGAAAATATTCAAAAAGAAATATATGAGCTTATATCGACAAATGACCAAGATTTTAAACATCATCTTGATCGTTACAAATATCCCCAGAGATATGGAGTAAATGATACAAGTATACACTTTTCAGAATGTTGTAAATTTCTAGATGTTTTACAAAAAAAGTTAGCGTACCATCGCTTTTTATTTGCAGATAGTTTATCTCTCGCTGATGTTGCGATTTTTCCTTTTGTTCGCCAGTTTTCAAAAGTAGATAAGCAAGCTTTTGAGAATTTGCCTCTAGAAAAAATGAAAAAATGGCTAGAATACCATGAGCAAAGTGAGTTGTTTCAATCTGTTATGACGAAGTACACTCCGTGGCATCAAGAAAGCAATCCTGTTTTTCGCAATAATACCTAAGATTCGTGACTTGCACTACGATACAAATCCATTAGTTGCTTTACCGCGGTTGTTGTAAGAGCAGAACCGTTGCAAACATTTTCTTCTGCAGTTGATAACTCGCGTTCGATGAGCTTGTGATTATAGAAATCATCTTTTAATTTTTGCAAAATTAAATTGTGCAACCATTTTTTCTCTTGTTGCTGCCTTTTATGATGAAAAAAATGGTTTTCCTGCATTAAGGTTTTATGGTTTGAAATAATACTCCAAATATTTTCAATACCTTCATTTCTTAGTGCAGAACAGGTTGTTACTTGTGGCCGCCATGAATATTTACGAGGAAACAAATCAAGACTACTTTGAAATCTATTTGCTGCGAGCTCCGACGCTGATTTATTCTCACCATCTGCTTTATTTATCGCCACAGCATCAGCAATTTCCATGATTCCTCTCTTAATTCCTTGCAATTCATCGCCTGAATTCGCCAAAAGCAAAAGTAGAAAAAAATCAACCATACCATGAACAGTCGTTTCCGACTGCCCGACCCCAACTGTTTCAACAATAATTATATCAAATCCGCATGTTTCACACAGAATGATCGATTCTTTGGTTTTACGCGTTACACCTCCGAGAGAATCTCCTGCAGGAGATGGACGAATATAAGCATTGTCATTCCGGGAAAGTTTTTCCATGCGCGTTTTGTCACCTAGAATACTCCCTTTAGTGCGATCACTAGTTGGGTCAACAGCTAAAACAGCGATTTTGTAACCTTGGTTGATTAAATATAAGCCAAAGCTGTCAATAAATGTACTTTTACCTACTCCAGGTGTTCCAGTGATGCCTATGCGAATTGTATTCTTGGATTGTGTACGCAAACAACCACTTACAATTTCGTCGGCAAGAGTTTTATGTCGCGAACTATCGCTTTCCACCAAGGTAATCGCTTGGCTAAGTGTATAGCGATCACCTTGTACGATTTTATCTATGTATTCTTTAGCACTGCGTTTCTTACGCCGCGCCTTTAAAGATTTTTGCCAGTTATGAAACCGCTTATCATCCACCAATATCCTCTTTCGTTGCTTCAATAAGCAAAGTGAGTATTTCTTGCGCAGCACTAGCAATAACAGTACCTGGGCCAAAAATCCCAACAACCCCTTTTTCATATAAATAATCGTAATCTTGTGGAGGAATTGTTCCACCTGCAACGACGAGAATATCTTCGCGATCAATTTTTTGTAGTTCGCTAACAATTTGTGGTACCAAAGTCTTATGACCACCAGCAAGTGTCGAAATACCGAGTATGTGTACGTCGTTTTCCGCCGCTTGTTTTACTGCTTCTTGCGGGGTCTGGAATAAAGGGCCGATATCAACATCAAACCCTATATCAGCAAAACTCGTTGCCACAACTTTCGAACCGCGGTCATGTCCATCTTGTCCAATTTTTGCTACCATAATGCGCGGACGACGCCCTTCTACTTTTGCAAATTCATCTGCCAATTCTTGCGCTTTTATAAAATCCTTGTCATCGGCAATTTCTCTAGCATAAACACCACTGATCGTTTGCGTATGTGCCTCGTAGCGTCCAAATACTTTTTCACACGCCAAAGAAATCTCTCCAAGCGTTGCTCTTTTCTTTGCAGCCTCGACAGCTAAAGCGAGAAGATTTCTTTTTCCCGATTTAGCGCTTTCAGTAATATCACTGAGAGCTTTCTCGACTTCTTCGCTATTGCGATTTTCTTTTAATTGCTGTAAACGCGTAATTTGATTTTGGCGCACAGAAGAATTATCTACTTCTAGAATTTGTAAGTCGCTTTTTTCATCGACTTTATATTTATTGACCCCAACAATCGTATCCTGCTTACTATCTATACGTGCTTGTTTACGTGCAGCAGCTTCTTCAATTCGCTTTTTAGGAAGTCCAGCGGCAATTGCTTTTGCCATCCCGCCCATGTCTTCTACTTCTTGTATTAGCTTCCAAGCACGATGCGCTAAATCGTGGGTTAACTTTTCGACATAAAACGATCCACCCCAGGGATCAATGTTTTTAGTAATATTTGTTTCTTCTTGCAAAACAAGTTGCGTATTGCGCGCAATACGTGCTGAAAAATCAGTAGGTAATGCAAGCGCTTCGTCAAGAGCATTGGTGTGAAGTGACTGTGTATGACCACACACCGCTGCCATTGCTTCTATACAAGTACGAGCGACATTATTAAAAGGATCTTGTTCAGTAAGGCTCCAACCTGAAGTTTGACAGTGTACACGCAAAGCCATTGATTTTTGGTTTTTAGGGTTAAATTGCTTAACGAGTTTTGCCCACAACATACGCGCCGCACGCATCTTGGCAATTTCAGTAAAGTGATTCATACCAATCGCCCAAAAAAAGGAAATACGCGGCGCAAATAAATCAATATCAATTCCTGATTTAAGGCCAAGTCTCAAGTATTCAAGAGCATTGGCGAGTGTATATGCCACTTCTATATCAGCAGTAGCTCCCGCTTCATGCATGTGATATCCACTTACACTAATAGAGTTAAACTTAGGCATGTTTTCTGCCATGTAAGAAAAAATATCACCTATTATACGCATTGACGGATCTGGAGGATATATGTAGGTATTGCGAACCATAAATTCTTTGAGAATGTCGTTTTGTATTGTTCCTCGTAATAATTTTTGATCAACACCTTGTTCTTCAGCGGCAGCAATATAAAAAGCTAATATTGGTAGTACAGCTCCATTCATCGTCATTGACACCGAAATTTTATCAAGTGGTATTTCCGAAAACAATATTTCCATATCGACAATAGAGTCCACTGCAACGCCTGCTTTTCCAATATCTCCTTCTACCCGTGCATGATCTGAATCGTAGCCACGATGCGTTGGTAAATCAAATGCGACAGAAAGACCTTTTTGACCCGCCTTGAGGTTTCTACGATAAAACGCATTGGACTCTTCTGCCGTTGAAAAGCCTGCATATTGACGAATTGTCCATGGACGAACAGTGTACATCGAAGCATATGGACCACGTAAGAATGGTGGAAGACCTGCGGCAAAATCTAAATGCTCTACGTCAGTAACATCATCAGCAGAATAGATTTTTTTTACTTCTATTTTCTCTGGAGTTTGCCATGCCCCACCAACATCTACATCATCAGATTTTTCTAAATACCTGTTTATATTCTCTGTACTATATTCAACTTTTGTAAAATCGGGTTTCATTATTTTATGGCGAGTATACCTATCTTGTATTTAGGGCGTCTCAGTATTTTTTAAGCAACCAACAGACGGCTCATAATTCTTTTACATATTTGTAGTATATAAGAAAGTAATTTGGTCTCGCGCTTCCTTTCTAGTATAATCTATTTTAGACTGGGACATTTCATTTCGACCACATCCCTTCTTATAATATTCCATTTATTATTATTTATCAAGAAGTTTGCGATGCTAAAGCTCTGTCGCAAATATATTAAATATTTGGCATATTTGCATCTTAATTGACTTTTATGTAAAATAGCTACGCGTTTTAATTCGTGATCTAGTTATATAAATTTAGAAAAGGTTCTTTTATGAAAAAAATAATTTTACTACTACTGTTTATTGCGATTACTGTTGCCCAAGAAAGCCAAAAAACAACACCTGTCTTTTGGAAAATAGAAGCAGAAAAGCCTGTTTACTTACTAGGCACAATACATCTTGGTGTTGATGCTGGTAAAGAATTTCCTAAAAAAGTATGGGAAGAACTGAACAAATGCCAGACTTTAGTTTTAGAAATTGATATGAGCAAAGTCAATCAACTTAGTATGATGATGAAAATGCAGTTGCCACCGGGCAAGTCACTAGATCAAATGCTTGGTGCTGATTATTGGGCAAAATTTGAAGAGTTTATAAAGCCTTCACCAGCGATGCTGTACAAACGCTTCAAACCTTGGATTATACAAACAATTGCTGCACAAAAATTCATGCCAATGACTCCAGCAGTAGAAATGACGTTATTAGCAAAAGCATCTGAAAAAAAGATGAAAATTGATGCTCTTGAAACAGTAGACGATCAATTTAACGCTCTTGATGCAATACCGGAAGAAAAGCATATCGATGGAATTAAACGTATGCTTGATGATTTGCCTGGTACACGAGAACAAGCACTAGAACTGCTAGCAGCATATCGCAGTGGAGACTTAGAGAAACTAAGAAAAGTAACCATAGAGTCTGAAGATGTGAAAGAAGCGCCAGAGCTAATAGAGCATGTTATAGTAAACCGCAATAAAAAATGGATTCCAAAAATAGAGAAACACATTAAAGAAGGTAATGTTTTTATTGCTGTAGGAGCAGGACACTTTGTTGGTGAGAGTGGTGTTATAAAGTTACTAGAAGCAAAGGGATATAAAGTTACTCGCATTGAATTTGGCGAAGAATAGGACTTGTTATGTTGCTGAGAATTTCTCTACTGATTGTTTTATCTATTGGTCTATATGCGCAAAACAGCGCTGCTGATCGCCAATTTTTTATAGACAGACAAATTTCTAGAGCAAAACAAATTGCTGAAGAGACAAAAGATGTTGCTGTTGTTGTCGAAACAGAAAACAAAGCGCTAATTCTTTTTTGCAACGGCAATTTTGAGTTTGTGCTACTACACGCACGCAAACGCAATGTTGGAATGAATATTAAGGGGATGGACTTTGTTTTACTAGATAAAGTAAATGGCAAAGACATTGTTTTCAAACGCCCGCGACGTTTTCGTTCATTTTTTGCGAGCGGAAAAGAGATTAAAATACGTAAAGATACTTTTAAATCGTATACCAATAAAGTAACTTCTACTGGTGAATTTTTCAAAGCTTTTGTTCTAAATAACCGTCGGCGTGCTACTAGTAGAGCTGATTTTATTGATGTACAAATTTTTGATTTTCGCGCCAAAGATAAACGTAAAAAAACGAAATAATGGTCACTTTTGAATGCAACCTAAAATAGAACACACACACACACAAGATAATGTACGCTTAGCATTAGGTCGTTACAAAAATTCCCACGGTATTCCAGTGATTTTAGCACATGGGCTTGCCCAAAATAGTTATTTTTGGGATTTCCCTGTTGAATATCATAGTTTTGCAAAATATCTATTCACAAAAGGTTATGATGTATGGTTACCTTGTTTACGTGGGCATGGACGTGGCGCTTTACACAGCGACAACAAATCCGACTGGAGTTGGAACATCGATGATCTAGCGATTTACGATGTTCCAGCTATTATCGAAAAAGTGTATCAAGCCACCGAACAACATCCTTTTTGGGTCGGTCATAGTATGGGAGGAACTCTCGCATACATGTATTTACAGGGCGCGCACTATGTAAAACGTATTGTCGCAAAAGAGTTTATCAAGTTAGGTAACCACGTTGAATGGAAAAATGTTCACAGCATAAGTGTTAGCGCTTGTGAGCAAAAAGCACACCAAAGAAACGCTGAACTCAGAGGTCTTATTACTGTAGGTTCTCCCGTAGCAATGACCTGGTCTTACGACCCTTTTTTAACAAAAATGATGAACCACCCTATACGCCAAGATTTACATATACTGTCTTTTCTAAGCAATCGTAAACTTTTGCGAAATACACTAAATAAAGTTCCCTACCTTCCCGTCTCCTCTGCTCTAGATATTGTAGAAAAATCATTCGGAAAATGGATCAGAAAATGCATACATCTTCCTCTCGCACAGATAGGCACAACAAAAGCATTTTCACTTTTTTGGCACCCACCAAATATGAACCGTCACTTAATCCAAACCCTAATGAAAGAATCCCTAAACGACGTATGCTCTAAAGTACTAGAACAATTTGCTGATTGGGCTGAAAACCGCACCTTTCGTTCTTTTCCAAATGGAAACGAAAAGCCACACATATACGCAGAACATTTTTCCAAAATAGACAGTCCTCTTTTAATTGTAGTCGGTGCCGAAGATAAAATAGCCAAACCATCAGTCATATACCGCGAAGGTTTTTTAAAAATGGGAAGTGACAACAAAAAATACAAATGTTTTGAAAAATTCGGGCATAATGACTTATGTATGGGACTAGCGGCTCCAACAAAAGTATTTCCCTTTATTGAAAATTGGATTGCCGCTAATCTATAACCGTAGAGGTCGTCGCTCGCAAAGCTAATATATATTTTTAGAGAACTTGCCACGACAAAAATAGGTTCGCAAAAATATTAGCTACATGCCAATTATCATTGCATGTGATTATTCTTTTGTAATAAAAGGTAGGATATGCAGATTTTTCCCATTTCAAGACTTGAGTACATTTAAATCGTTGTCCAATGCTTCAAAAGTGAAGTAAAAGATATAGTACCATAGGAATGTATTTCCTCCTTCTACAGGAGAAACGAACCGATATCTGCCTGTCCTGCAAAAGTACATCATCACCTGTAACACTTCCAAATGCTGTCCGAACACCTCCTACTTCAGCTAAAGCTAAATCTATAGAATTATTACTAAAAACAACCCCATGACTGCTTCAAATTGATTAGATTTGCCGCTTTTAAAAAAATATCAGTAATACTTGTTAGAGAGCGTTGAATACTTGTAAAAGCCATAAAATTTACAAAAATCTTGCAGTGACACTATATGTCACTACAAGATGCTACAATCTAATAAAAAATTTGGAGGTGCAAATGTCGTATGTCTCTTTTGAAAGATTAAAGTACATTGATAGTCAAATTCGTCAAAATCTTTATCCTGATCGTTCCAAAATAGCTGAAATTTTTGGTGTTCACACTCGCACGATACAAAGAGATCTTGATTATATGCGAGATAGGCTAAGAGCACCAATTGATTTTGATCGCATCAAAAAAGGTTTTTATTACACCAAAACTAATTATATTCTTCCTGCTTTATATGTGAACGACAAAGATATTTTTTCGTTGTCTGTTGTAGATAAAATTCTTACGCAGTACAAAAATTCACCTTATTTTAAAGAGACGAAAGAAATACTCGATAAAGTTTTACACCATTTGCCAGAAGAGGCTTTTCAGCAGCAGGATATCGTTTCTTTTAAAGAAAGACCTTTTGTTAAAGTAGGCAAGAAAAAAGTAAAAATTTTTGAAGATGCCACTGCAAAAAAACGACAGGTAGATATGGTTTATCAGTCTTTCCACAAAGATGGAGAGATAACAAGTAGAGTGATTGATCCATATAATTTAATCACACGCAATGACAATTGGTATGTTATTGCTTTTTGCAATAAAAGGCAAGAAATGCGGACTTTTGCACTTGCACGCGTAAAAAAATATAAAATAACATGTCAGAATTTCAAAAAAAATGAGAACTTTTGTTTAGACAAGTATATTAAAGAAAGTTTTGATTTTGAAAGAGGGGTGAAAGTTTATAACGTAAAATTGCATTTTTCAGCTTATCAAGCAAACTGGATTCGCGAACGAAAATGGCATAGAACTCAAAAAATATTAGAACAAGACGATGGATCTCTTATTCTTTCAATGAAAGTTAGAGGCCTAAACGAGTTGAAACGATGGGTTCTTTATCATGGACCTGAAGTAAAGGTTCTAGAACCGTTAGAGCTACAAACATTGGTTATTGAAAACATCAAAAAAATGAGCGAGTTGTACAAATGAAAATGGTAAAGATTTTATTTTTAATATTTAAAGACGTTACTTTAAAAGCTTACGAAATCCCCAAATTAAGAGGATATTTTGCTTCGACCTTAAAGCATCACACATTGCTACACAATCATTTACCAGGAAATAAATTTGATTATAAATTCCCGCGTATTCAATATCGAATTATTGAAAATAATCCAGCTCTTCTTGCAATAGAAGAAGGGGTCAAGGTAATCGAAGAGGTCTTTTTTCAAACGCAGCAACTTGTTATTGGCAGTAAAAAAACTATTGACACAAATCAAAAGATGATTCAAGTAAAGGAATGCTTTTTTGGGCAATCTAGTGAAGTTCATAAGTATTCGTTTACTGCACCTTGGCTAGCTCTCAACAAAGAGAATTATCAAATATACCGCAAAACAGATTTGCTAGAACAGCAAGTATTGCTAAAAAAAATTCTCAAAGGGAATCTTATGACTCTTGCTAAAGGTTTCGATTATACGATAGACGATATAGACAAGGTGAGTATTGAAGGTATTTTTATTCCTAAAAAGGTAAATTTTAAGAATGTGAAAATGCAAGGTTTTACAGGCAGCTTTATGACGAATTTTTGTATTCCAGACTTATTTGGTTTGGGGAAACAATCAGCAAGAGGTTTTGGAGTTATTAGAAGGAGTTAGCATGATAAATGCCATTGCAGAGTTAGGACAGTTTAATCAAGGACAGGATTCGAATAGTAAGTTAGATATTTGGTTGGAAGATTCATATCACCAAAAAAACTATCCGCATCTACTACTCATTGAGTTTATAAAAAATGAAAAGGGAAAATGGCAATTTTCAGGCGTTAGTTACAGAGAACATAGCGCCCAACTAAAAGGAAAACTTTTATACAAACGAGGTTCTTCTAGAGGCTCTGACAAAACGCCTACCTGTAAGGTTGCAAAAGGAATTGAAAGTTCATTTCAACAGAAAATAGTAAATTGGTTTTCTGGTGCATCGTCGAAAGATTTTTTAAATGACAAAGAAAGATTGTTTATTCAAGAGATTTCAAATGTCATAACGGAAAAATCTTTAGTTATCAAAGAGTTGCTGGTAGAAAAACAAAACACGTTATCTAAAGGCGGAGTAGTTCTTTCATGCACGTTTAATCAAGGAGGTAACGATTTTTTTGTAGGCGAAAAAACTTTTTTTAGTAAATTTATTATTGAAGAATCAAAAGCAGACTACATGTATTCCAAAACGTTTAATAAATATTCCTGTGCTAAAAATAAAGTTTGTTCTATTTGTCAGAAAAACCAAGAAGAAGTGTATGGTTATTTTACATCTCTAAAGTTTTATACCGTTGATAAACCTGGTATGGTCAGCGGCGGATTTCAGCAAGACAAAAGTTGGAAAAATTACCCTGTGTGTTTAAACTGCGCCTTAAACATTGAGAAAGGCATTCAGGTAATCGAAGCAAAATTAGATTTTCAGTTTTACGGTTTGAAGTATTACTTTATACCCAAATTACTTTTGCGCCAAAACAAAGAAGATATCATAAATGATATCTTGAATCTTGAAATGCGCAAAGAGCAAAAAGTAAATGCCAAATTAAAAAAAAGAATAACAAATGATGAAGGTGAAATATTGGAATATGCAACAAATTATAATAACCAAATTGCTTTTACTCTGCTGTTCTATGATAAGCCGCAAAAAGTTGTGTTTCGTATTTTGGCCTCCATTGAGGAACTACTGCCATCAACACTCAGTAAACTCTTTAATGCAAAAGACTATGTTGATAATGCATTTGCATTTATGAAAAAAGACAATCAACCTCTTTTCAATTTTAATTTCGGTTTTTTACGTACTTTTTTTCCCAACAACAAAGTAGAAGGGAATTTTAACAAAGCTTTTTTAGAGATGGTGCAAAAGATATTTTCTAGTAGCTATATTAGTTACTCATATTTATTAAAACATTATATGAAACATCTTCGGTACTCATTTGTTCACGATCAATTTTTTTGGCACGATACAATTAAGGGGTTTATTTTACTAAATTTCTTAAGAAAATTACATTTACTAGACTCTTCAACCAGAAAGGAAAATATGGATATTCAGTTTTTTACTACTTTTTCCATAACATCGAAAAATGAATTTGAAGAAAAAGTACAACTATTTTTTCGCAGCTTTGACTCCTTTTTTTCTCAAGATTCTCATAAGGCGATCTTCCTATTAGGTGTCCTTACTCAATTTTTATTAAATGTACAAAAAAGAGAACGCCAAGCAACGCCTTTTCGCAGTCGCCTAAAGGGATTAAAAATGGACAGTAGAGATATTGCGACCTTGCTTCCGCAATTAATAGAAAAATTGGAGCAGTACAGAGCTAACTACTATACATCTTTAGAAGAACTTATTTCAAAACATTTACTATCAGCAGGAGATTATCGCCAGTGGAATATTGCGGTTGACGAAATGAACTATATTTTTGCACTAGGCATGAATTTAAGTAAACACTTTAAAATCCAATCAGAAATAAAGGAGAACAAAAATGAGTAACACTATTAAAAACCGCTATGAAATTTTATTTTTATACGATATCAAAGATGGCAACCCTAATGGAGATCCTAACGACGAAAACAAACCGCGTATAGATGAAGAAACATCGCAAAACTTAGTGACAGACGTTAGGTTAAAAAGAACGATTCGCGATTACCTACATCAGCAGGGCAATGATATTTTTGTTCAAGAGAAAACGCATGGCACAGAGGGCCATATTCAAGACGCAAAACTCAGAGCAAATGATTATGCACAAGACCTAGACTTAAGCAAGGTATCCATAGGAGAAGCTCAAGGTGCTATTGCAAAAAATATTCTTTCAAGTTGTATAGATGTTCGTTTATTCGGGGCGACAATTCCTCTTGAAATCAAGCTGAAATCAAAATCGCAAAAAGGTTCTATTACCTATACAGGCCCTGTGCAGTTCAAAATGGGAAGGTCTTTGCATAAAGTGAAAATAAATTTTATAAAAGGAACAGGTGCATTTGCTTCTAAACAAAATAGTACTCAGAAAACCTTTCGCGAAGAATACATGCTTCCCTATTCCTTGATAGCCTTTCATGGTATTATCAACGAAAATGCCGCAAAACATACATTATTGTCAGATAACGATGTTTTGAGTTTGAAAAAAGCTTTGTGGAGCGGCACAAAAGAGCTGATATCAAGATCCAAGTTCGGACAAATGCCGCGTCTTTTACTGTTGATCAAATACAAAAAAGCAAATTTCTTCATGGGAGATTTAGACCATTTGATCAAGCTTAAGAGTGAACTGCGTGACGAAGAACTTAGATCTCCAGTTCAGTATAAAATCGATCTATCATTGCTGCTAAACAAAATCGAAAAAAATAAGGAGCACATCGAAGCGGTAGAATTTGCGCACTGCGATCAAATGAGTTTTTGCGATGCTGAAAAAGATCTTGAGCTTGCCCAAATAGACAAGTTTAAAAATATTGATGTGGTGTGAGATGGAGGTTTTGTCTTTTAAACTATGGGGAGATTTTGGTCATTTTAAAAAATTCTATACGACAACTTCTCCTCTTACATTTGAATTTCCGCCACCAGCAACTATCATTGGCATTATCTCAGCAATAATAGGTCTTGATAAAAAAGAGTATCTTCATTCTTTTCAAAACCATGAGGAGTTTTCTATTGCTGTGGCCATTGTAAACCCAGTTAAAAAAGTTCGCTGGTCGCAAAATTTAATTGATACAAAGCAGCATTTTTGGCTTATTGATAACAGAACACAAATTCGCATAGAGTTTTTAAAAAACCCAGCATTTGTTATCTATTTTCGCCATAAAAACCAGAATATTCACAAAAAATTACAACAGCATTTAGAGCAACATACTTGTGTATATACCGTTAGTTTAGGCTTAAGTGAATTGCTTGCTAATTTTAGTTACTTGGGTAAGGAGACACTGCAATTAGAAACAAGCGCTACATGGCAACAAATTCGAACGGTGGTACCTTTTTCTAAATTGCAAAACGATAGCAATGTAATTGATTTCGAACCAAATAAGGAAGTCTTCAAAACCAATTATCCTATATGGATGGAACCTGATCGCGTTGTTAGCAAAAGAGAAGATATTGTTTTTGAAAGAAACGGGCAAAGTATGCGCTGCAAGGTAAAAGAGTGCTGGGTCACTGGTGGAGGAGAGAAGATTGTCTTCTTCTAATATTTATTCTCACCCAGGAAAATTACTTTGCGTTCACTTAGAGAAAGTGGCGGATGCTTGTCTAAATAAATTTCAAAAAACGCAACATTGTTTAGATAAATACGCTTCACAGGAAATATGGGAAAAACTCATTTGGATTATGGGTTTTTCCCATGACTTAGGCAAGGGAACGAATTATTTCCAAACATACTTACTCTCGACTAATGCTAAGGAAAGGAAACAACTTAAGGGACCTCTCACCAGCCATGCGCTTATTTCTGCTGTTTTAGCGCACTGGATGGTAAAGCAGCTAGTTGCACATTTGGAAAACGATTTAAGTGAAATATTGCCCTTATTTATATATCTAGCGATAAAAAAGCATCATGGGAATATTAATAATGCAATGCCAACTAGACACAATGATTCCGATGAACTCAACATTCCTATTGAACATTTAGATAAACAGTTGCAATCATTCGAATTAAAAGAGTTGCAGCTATTATTTGATATGATCAATGACAAACACAGTTGTGATTTCAAGGCGCAATTATTACCAGAATCTTTAGTATTGTATTTTAACAAAAATCTTTTACGTCAGGCAAAGAAGCGTTTTAAAAAAGCAATCAAAACAACGGATTACTATCTAATGTTTCTGTACTTGTATTCTTTACTACTGCATTCGGACAAAGAAGATGTGGTGTTTGGTCGTTCCATATATTCTTCTCCTATTGCGCTGCCTGTAGATATAGTCGACGAATATAAGCGTGGTAAATTTGCATCCTCTTCTAGCAGCATGGACACAATGCGCGAAGAAATCTATAAAGAAGCATTACAAACGGCGGTAAACAGTACACACAAAATTTTTTCTCTTAATGTTCCGACGGGAACAGGTAAAACGCTTACTTCATTAGCCGTTGCGTTGCAATTAAGAGAAAAGCTACATGCTCAAGGTCTATCGCCCAAAATTATTTATGGTTTACCGTTTACGAGCATTATCGACCAAAATTATCAAGTGTTTAACGATCTACTTGGAAATCCCTCGTCTGATGTGCTTCTAAAGCACCATCACTTAGCAGAGGTTTCTTACAAGATAACAGACTTAGAAGCTGAATTTGAAACAGGCGAGTCTAAATTTATGATGGAGAGTTGGCAATCGGAAATAGTCGTTACCACGTTTTACCAAATTTTTCACACGCTTTTCACCAATCGCAATCGAATGATTCAGAAGTTTCACAACTTAGCCAACTCTATTATTCTGTTAGACGAAATTCAAGCTGTCCCATATAAATATTGGGAATTGCTACGTGAGATAATACTTAAATTCTCACAATTATTTCACGTACATTTTGTCTTAATCACTGCAACACAACCAAAAATATTTGCAGATCATGAAATCACAGAACTTGTAGCGAACAAAAAAGTTTATTTTGACAAACTAGATCGAATTAACCTGCAATTTCACTCCCAAAAAGTGACTCTCGACGAATTTACCGAACTTTGTCAACAAGCAGTAGAAAATAGCAGCGAATCTTTTTTGTTTATTATGAATACTATCAATAGCTCTCTGGAGTTATTTAAACATTTACAAAGTTGCGAGTTTGATGCTGAGTATTTTTATTTAGCAACCAACATAATACCAAAACATCGCTTACAAAGAATCCACCAAATAAAGACATGTAAATCTCGAAAAATAATCGTTTCAACACAAATGGTTGAAGCGGGCGTTGACTTTGATATTGAAAATGTGTGGCGTGATTTTGGTCCTCTTGAATCTATCAATCAAGTGTGTGGAAGATGTAATCGCAATTCTTCCGAAAAAAAAGGCAATGTACGTATATTCGAAATCGTAGATGAAGCGCGCAATAATAAACCTTATGCACATTATGTATATGGAAGAACGCCATTAAGTTTAATAGAAACAAAAAATGTGCTTGGAGGAAATGACAAGATTACAGAAAAAGAATTCCTTAAAAATATGGACAGTTACTATCAAAAACTAGAACAAAAAATGGCCAAAGATACATCTTTAAATATTATCGAGTGTATGCAAAATTTACAGTTCGAAGATGTAAATTCATCTTTTCGTTTGATTGATGCTCAAGGATATGAAAAAAAAGACATATTTATTGAACTTGACAGTAATGCGCAGAAAATATGGGAAAAATTTGTATCTTTACAAGAAGAAGAAAATCGATTTGAGCGCAGAATCAAGTTTTTGAAGTTCAAAAAAGAGTTTTTTGATTATGTGATTTCGGTTCCTAAAAAGTATGTTCCCGAAGAAGAGTATCCAAATAGCTGGGTTGTATATATTCCAAATGAAGGAATAGAAGAATCCTATGATGAGGCTACGGGATGGAAAAGAGATGATAGTAATTATATTTGGTAGGAGTGCGTATGGAGTTATATTTAAATTCATTTGGTAGTTATTTATACAAATCAGGAGAATTATTTCTCATAAAAATTTCCGACAAAACAAAAAAGATGTCTCCCAAGAGATTATCTTCTATTATTATTTCAAGTGCAGCAACAATATCGACAGATGCTATCCAGTTAGCAATGGAACATAACATCGATATAATATTCATAGATAAGTATGGTAATCCTTATGGACGAATTTGGTTTCCCAAAATAGGTAGCACTACTTATATCAGAAGGCGCTTACTTGAAATATATAATGATGATTGTGGATTGGAATTTGTTCTCGAATGGGTGCTACAAAAAGTAAATAACCAAATAGATTTTATCAAACTGCTTCTTTCAAAACGTCCACAAAAAAAGCAGTCTTTTGATAAAAGGATAGTAGCGATGGAAAAGTTAAAATCCAAGTTATTATCATTAACAGGTAAGTTATCTGAAAATTCAGCGCTGATTATGGCATATGAAGGAAATATTTCTCGTTATTACTTTGGAGCCATGTCTGACTTACTTCCAGAAAGATATGCCTTTAAAGGCCGCAGTAGTCGGCCAGCTAAGGATACCTTTAATGCATTTTTAAACTATGGTTATGGTATTCTATACAGCAAGGTGGAAAGAGCTCTCATTATTGCGGGATTAGATCCTTACATAGGCTTGCTTCACAGCGATAACTACAATAAAAAATCTCTAGTTTTTGATTTCATAGAATCATATCGAATATTTGTAGAACAACCTGTTTTTTACTTGTTTTCGAGGTGCAAAGTCAAAAAACAACACTATAAACAAGTAAAGAATGGTTTTCAATTAAACGAGGAAGGAAAGAAATTTTTTGTAGCAGAACTTTTAGAACATTTCAGCAAAACAACGCGACATAAAAGTCGCAATATTCAGCAAATAAATCAAATCCAGCTAGACGCACATGCATTTGCAAATGAATTAATCGCTGACAACTCGTTTTAAGGAACTATTATGCTAGCATGGGTATTTTATGATATCACTTTAGATAAAGCACGAAGTAAAGTTGCTAAAGCTTGTGAAGAAGCCGGTATATACCGCGTACAAAAGTCTGTTTTTGTCGGAAAATTAAACAAAGCGCAAAAAAGAAATTTACAAACCTTCATTGAAGATCAAATTTCGAAAGAAACGGATTCGGTTTATATTTTTTCTATGTGTAAAGAACACTTCAATAACTGCTCTCTTCTGGGCCAAGCATTTGACAAAAAGCTAATTAGCGCAGAAATAAAAGGATTGTTTCTTTAATGAAAGAGTTTGTTACGCCTTCCGAAGTAATAGAATATCTATATTGTCCGCGATTTACTTTTTTTATGAATGTATTAAAAATCAAACAACACGAAGAAAAAAGAACATTAGTAAACAAAGGGCGCGATATTCATTTGCATAAATTAGCAACTAATAAAGAATATTTGAGAAAAAAAATAGGATGTATTTCAAAAGAAACAGATGTGTATCTAAGTTCTGTAAAACTAAGACTGGTAGGCAAAGTCGACGAAATATTGTTCTTCCATGAGCAAGCAGCTCCGTTAGATTACAAATATACTTTTTGGGAAAATAAGGTATACCTAACTCTGAAAATGCAGCAAACGTTGTATGCTATGCTTATAGAAGAACACTATGGTATTTCTGCCCCAAATGCCTATTTAGTTTATATTAGAAGTAAAAGTCATATAGAAAAAATTGCCATAACTTCTCAAATTAAAAAGGAAGCCAGAAATATTGTAGAAAAACTATTTGAGATAATAGATAAAAACTACTATCCTAAAAGAACAAAAGTAAAAAGTCGATGTTTTGACTGTACATATAAAAATATCTGCACACAGTAAGTGGTTGCGTTCTTTGACAATTATAAATTGCCTAGGCGGAAATTATTTCTATTTATGATAAAAATTACTTGCTTAGCTTGAAATAAAAAGGTTTACTTACTATCTTAGTTTGTAATTTGAGTCGAAATTTGAGGTTATACGGATGTATAAAATGCGATTATGTGTGCTGAAAAACGTTCTACATATGCGACAACTCAATCATTCTTTAGAAAAAACGGCTCAATGATCATCTTCCATCAAAACAAGGATTGAAACAACTCTTCTAACTCTTCTTTTTGTCTCGTTTCAAACTCAATGATCATCTTCCATCAAAACAAGGATTGAAACCCGCAGAAGCCTATTTGGCAGCGCTGGTTGATACTCAATGATCATCTTCCATCAAAACAAGGATTGAAACAAAGTGCGGGTGTGCGGGAATTTCTAAATTTTTTTCTCAATGATCATCTTCCATCAAAACAAGGATTGAAACTTAATTCTCCCTTCTTCGGAGGGGGAACGTTGTTCTCAATGATCATCTTCCATCAAAACAAGGATTGAAACGAAAATGTTCGCGAAGAAATGGGTGGCATATATGAAACTCAATGATCATCTTCCATCAAAACAAGGATTGAAACATAGCAGGACAACTCGATGCATTAGGAAAAAAATCTCAATGATCATCTTCCATCAAAACAAGGATTGAAACTCTTCCAATGCACGCTTCTCATTGATAAGAGAATCATTAGATGTACGAAGATAGACTCAATGATCATCTTCCATCAAAACAAGGATTGAAACATGATGGTGGAACTATAAAAATCAGAAAAGCAGACGCTCAATGATCATCTTCCATCAAAACAAGGATTGAAACGCTTGATCAGAAAGTTTTCCAAATGCCTCTTCTACTCAATGATCATCTTCCATCAAAACAAGGATTGAAACTATTTTCTGCGCCATAATGCCTAACCCTTGGCTGTGCTCAATGATCATCTTCCATCAAAACAAGGATTGAAACAGAACATCATCTAAACTAACGACCTGGTCAAAGGAAACTCAATGATCATCTTCCATCAAAACAAGGATTGAAACAGCGCGACGACGATTTGGTTTTGTTTGTCAAGGCTGTACTCAATGATCATCTTCCATCAAAACAAGGATTGAAACTCCTCAGTGCCATAATGTATTTTCTTGTGTCAAATATCTCAATGATCATCTTCCATCAAAACAAGGATTGAAACTTAAACTTATCTGGCGACTCTCTGCGAAATGTCATCCTCAATGATCATCTTCCATCAAAACAAGGATTGAAACTTACGACAACGCTATTCTGTCGGAGTAGGTGTTATGCTCAATGATCATCTTCCATCAAAACAAGGATTGAAACTGCTTGCTATTGCTTTTCCAGACAGATCTCGGTCAATCTCAATGATCATCTTCCATCAAAACAAGGATTGAAACGTACACATGGAAGTTTTGCCGGTTTTTAGTTTTGGGACTCAATGATCATCTTCCATCAAAACAAGGATTGAAACCTTTGTAATCATTTATTGTTTTTAACGTGCTCTTCTACTCAATGATCATCTTCCATCAAAACAAGGATTGAAACAACAAAAAGAATCCTCAGAACAATCAACACAACCATCTCAATGATCATCTTCCATCAAAACAAGGATTGAAACATGTTAGAACGTACTTTTATTGTTAATACTAAGAAAGACTCAATGATCATCTTCCATCAAAACAAGGATTGAAACTGACTTCTGCCTCCCCTCCCTCCCGCGTTGCGTGAGCTCAATGATCATCTTCCATCAAAACAAGGATTGAAACAAAAAATGAGTACAATTGCTGGTGTCAACATTAAACTCAATGATCATCTTCCATCAAAACAAGGATTGAAACTATATTTATTTTTTCATGTTGCTCTAGGGACAGAGAGCTCAATGATCATCTTCCATCAAAACAAGGATTGAAACGACCTCAAGGCGCTAAGGCGTTTAGAGACCAAGCAGCCTCAATGATCATCTTCCATCAAAACAAGGATTGAAACATTTTTCTAGGCGTCTCTCTGTAATTTGTTGTAGACTCAATGATCATCTTCCATCAAAACAAGGATTGAAACCCCTCTTGTCCACCGCACAATCCATTATCTCTGTAGCCTCAATGATCATCTTCCATCAAAACAAGGATTGAAACTTGGCTAGAGAACGTAGCGCGGCTACGCCGCAAGCGCGGACTATGTCTCAATGATCATCTTCCATCAAAACAAGGATTGAAACTAGGAGGTGGCTATATTCTAGCCATGAACATGATTTTCTCAATGATCATCTTCCATCAAAACAAGGATTGAAACAAAAGTGGGGAAATGTTCTAAATCGTTTAGCTGATTAACTCAATGATCATCTTCCATCAAAACAAGGATTGAAACCGATAATTTCTCTCTGGTTAAGATAAAAAGTGCAACCGCTCAATGATCATCTTCCATCAAAACAAGGATTGAAACTACCTATACACTCAGCCCAATATATTGGCCTTTCTTCTCAATGATCATCTTCCATCAAAACAAGGATTGAAACGAGGGAAAGTATATCTTGCTGCGGGAGAAAAAAGTATATTCTCAATGATCATCTTCCATCAAAACAAGGATTGAAACGTTTCTAGTGAAGCAAAAAACGGGAAGCATGTGGTCTCAATGATCATCTTCCATCAAAACAAGGATTGAAACCGAGAAAACGAGAGACCAAAACGAGTGCTTCAAGGTACTCAATGATCATCTTCCATCAAAACAAGGATTGAAACTCCCTACAGTAGATATAGCCGTCGAAAAACGAAAACCTCAATGATCATCTTCCATCAAAACAAGGATTGAAACTCCGCGAGCTCATATTGTGGCCCACAAATCCAAATTCTCAATGATCATCTTCCATCAAAACAAGGATTGAAACCAATGAATATCTTCTCTATAGTAAAGGTCTCTCCGTTCTCAATGATCATCTTCCATCAAAACAAGGATTGAAACTTCTCCCTTTACTGCTTTCGGAGAGCTTGCGTCTACTCAATGATCATCTTCCATCAAAACAAGGATTGAAACTCACAATCCCAGATATGGGTATTTGTTTGACTGAAAACTCAATGATCATCTTCCATCAAAACAAGGATTGAAACATTATCTGAAGCGTAATTGGCAAACACTCTTCTTCCAATTCTCAATGATCATCTTCCATCAAAACAAGGATTGAAACACGAGGCAAATAAGCCTTGCGTGGGATATTTCGTTCTCAATGATCATCTTCCATCAAAACAAGGATTGAAACTTCCATCGTCAGCAATGCAAAAATATTCGAACGTTTCTCTCAATGATCATCTTCCATCAAAACAAGGATTGAAACTCTTGGCTCACACTATTAGCAACACCAACTCCTTAAGCTCAATGATCATCTTCCATCAAAACAAGGATTGAAACGTCAAAATCCCTGCATTGATATCTCGATACACCTGCTCAATGATCATCTTCCATCAAAACAAGGATTGAAACCCTGGGAACAATAAAAGTGCCGCAAGAAAAATACCCAGGCTCAATGATCATCTTCCATCAAAACAAGGATTGAAACCTCCTGCCAGAGAAAATAAAATAGGTATATCTTTTACTCAATGATCATCTTCCATCAAAACAAGGATTGAAACTGGTTTACGGTTTGTGGTTGATTTCTTTAGCGGAAAAGCTCAATGATCATCTTCCATCAAAACAAGGATTGAAACTCTTGATTCGGCTTTTGTACAGCTCAGGACTATATTCTCAATGATCATCTTCCATCAAAACAAGGATTGAAACCGTTCCTAAGAATTCCAACATGCGCATCTAAAAGATCAGAAACTCAATGATCATCTTCCATCAAAACAAGGATTGAAACTCGAGTGAAACATCTTGATGAAGTGAGCGAAAACTCAATGATCATCTTCCATCAAAACAAGGATTGAAACCACATTTCCTTTACTGCCTTGCGAAAGCAGAAGTACACTCAATGATCATCTTCCATCAAAACAAGGATTGAAACTCGAGTGAAACATCTTGATGAAGTGAGCGAAAACTCAATGATCATCTTCCATCAAAACAAGGATTGAAACCACATTTCCTTTACTGCCTTGCGAAAGCAGAAGTACACTCAATGATCATCTTCCATCAAAACAAGGATTGAAACAAAACTGCTTCTGCTGAATCTATAGAGAATATCAACTCAATGATCATCTTCCATCAAAACAAGGATTGAAACGCGAGGCTTTACATCGTGCCGGATACTATTTCATGACTCAATGATCATCTTCCATCAAAACAAGGATTGAAACTGGGAAGCTTTTTGGAGATATAGGTTGTATAGCTGCTCAATGATCATCTTCCATCAAAACAAGGATTGAAACCTGCCTTTTGAAGTAGATCTGACAATTTCTTTGTCCTCAATGATCATCTTCCATCAAAACAAGGATTGAAACATTATCTAAAGCGTAATTGGCAAACACTCTTCTTTCTCAATGATCATCTTCCATCAAAACAAGGATTGAAACTTGAAGACTAGGTTCCGTGACTTGTTTAGTAGTAATTCTCAATGATCATCTTCCATCAAAACAAGGATTGAAACAAGTGTAGTCATAACAATGTAATCTTGGTATGTTGTCTCAATGATCATCTTCCATCAAAACAAGGATTGAAACAGCAATTGAAGCAAAAACCAAACCGATCGCTTCGCATTCTCAATGATCATCTTCCATCAAAACAAGGATTGAAACTTTTTTTTCTATTATTTTTTCGATTTGCCCTGTAACCTCAATGATCATCTTCCATCAAAACAAGGATTGAAACTTCCGTAGCCTCTAGTTTTCCAGAACTGCGCCGCGGCTCAATGATCATCTTCCATCAAAACAAGGATTGAAACTCATTTGCGTAGAGACAGAAGATATACACAAAACCAACTCAATGATCATCTTCCATCAAAACAAGGATTGAAACTCACTTACAAGAACATGTCGCGCTCTATGTTTTGTTCTCAATGATCATCTTCCATCAAAACAAGGATTGAAACTAAGCGTTGCGCACACAGGGTTATTATCTTTGTAACGCTCAATGATCATCTTCCATCAAAACAAGGATTGAAACTTTTTCCGGCAACACTTCGAGACGCTACAGAAGCACCGCTCAATGATCATCTTCCATCAAAACAAGGATTGAAACACTCTCACCGCCGCTCTTCGCTTATTCGTCTAAAACTCAATGATCATCTTCCATCAAAACAAGGATTGAAACTGGTGTGCTTAGGAATTTCAGCGGGTATTGCAGAATCCTCAATGATCATCTTCCATCAAAACAAGGATTGAAACTTAACATACCTGGAGCTTATAAATGGCGTAGACATTCTCAATGATCATCTTCCATCAAAACAAGGATTGAAACTGGTTGGCTTCTTGTCTCTCCACTTTTCGTACTCGTACTCAATGATCATCTTCCATCAAAACAAGGATTGAAACAAAGCTGCGGCTTTTCGGATTCCCTGACACTAGTCTCAATGATCTCTTCCATCAAAACAAGGATTGAAACAGATTACCTATACCGTCAAGATCCTCTATATCAATGCTCAATGATCATCTTCCATCAAAACAAGGATTGAAACTTCGTCACGGTTTGCATGGTGAAACCTTTCTAAACTCAATGATCATCTTCCATCAAAACAAGGATTGAAACCTTGATAATCTAGTACTCCATAAAGTTAATTGTGAGCCATCTCTCTAACTCCCATGTTTCTTTGTTTTTCAAGAACTGTGATTAGAGAGGGTTTATAAAAACTATATGTTGTCAGGATAGAATTTATTCAATTTGATACGAGCATCATTCTTTGTAAATTTCCAATTTATAGTGCAATGTTGTTTATTTCGGTATCGTTCCCAAAAGAGTACTTCTTTTTTTAGCTTTTCAATAGTAGGAATACGGCGATTTAAGCATTGTTTAGAAAGAGCAGAAAGCTCAATTGCAACCATATTAAGCCAGCTAGCCTTCTTAGGCGTATAATGATAGTCAAATCTTTTTGCTAATCTAAAGGCTTCTTCTGCAGGAAAAGCTTCATAAAAAGAGCCATTTGTATGAGTATTTAAATTATCTTGAACTATCCTTATACTATCAGCATCTGGATAATACTTATCAGTAAGTTCTTTCAAAAAATGGGCATAATCAACTTTTGTTCTGCGCTCTTTTATTTCGATATATCGCCAACCAGATAATCGCTCGAAAGCTACAAATGCACAGCAGGTACCATTACGTTGATATTCTGAATCTTCGCGCTTTGGTCGACCTCGTTTGCTCTTGACTGGTCTTGTAACCTCTTCTAAAAGTTGGCAAGGACGTTCATCTATACAAACCACAGGTCTTTTAGGGTCGTATGGCTGTGAATATAAATCTAGAATATTCTCCATGCGCCATAAATATTCTGCATTAATCTGGCCAATACACCATTGCTTTTTTAACCAAGGCTTAAGTTCATTTTTTTTAGCAGCGTTCCCACATGCGTATGTGAAATAGATTCGATCAACTTTAGCTCTACTAATTTGTTAGCTAATAATTTTAGGCTCCATTTACTAAAGCCTTCAGGAGGTTCTGAGCACGCTATTGTTGCTAACTGAGTTTCTAAACAACTATCTATTTTACTCGGTTTACCGCTACGAGGTTTTTCTCCTAGAATAAACTCTAAACCTTCATCAATGTAGCGCTTACGAATTCTATAAACTGTTGGCTTACTGCTTTTTAGAGCTTTCACTATTTCGTTAACTGTTTTTCCTTCATTGGCCAATAGTAAAATACGCGCTCTTGTTATTGCTCTTGCTGATCTCTTTCCACTCTTTACATAATTTTCTAATTGTTTTTTTTCTGCTTTTCTAAGCTTAATCTTATATTGTCTTCTTCGCATTCCTAGCTCCTTAAAGTAATAAAAGCTAGATTATAAAAGATTTACAAGGCAGATTCAAAACTAACTTTACGGAGTACTAGGTAAAATTTTCAATATTAATTTACCATCCAGTAAGGAGCAGATAAGAGTTTTACAAAAAGAGATGTTGGATGAAAAATAATTCGTAAATTGTTATGTTCATACTGTTATTTGAAGTAGTATTTCTTGAAGCGTACTGTTTATATTCGCAACCTACATAAAGACCATTCTATTGAAATAGTTTGGTTTTATTTTATTTTCGTAAACTATATTGTGATTAACCTTAGCTTGGTTAATCGCAATGTTACGATACAACAAGTACTAAATAGAACAGGGGTAGAGAAATGACTGTTCAAAGGAAAAAAACAATAATAATATTATTTTTATTCATACTAATTGGGTTATACAAATCTTCTGGATTTTACGCTTGCTCGATTTGTTATGAGACTGCTTTTATAGATAGAGTAGGTAGTTTTGGTATTGCTTTTTTCTCCGAAGTAGAACCGCAAAAAAATGATATTTATAAGTTTATGACTGACATACAGATAGTTCCATCTCATAAACATCGTTGGCATTGCTACGAAACTTCTCTAACTAATATTTTTATACATAGAGAACATTTTTCTTATTCTAAACACCATCCGTTAATGAAGTTCGATGAAAAAAAGATAAAAAAATTTGATAACTTTTATCAATTTTTCGGAAAAGAAAATACAAAAAAATTATTTACTTTATATAAAAGCAAAAAGATAAATTTTGAAAATATATTTCTTAAACAATTTCCATACAAAGAGATTACAAATTCAGATTTTGCTTCTTGGTGTAAAGGAAAGAATCGTATAAAAAATCTATTTCCTCAAATTGTCCTAGATGATAATCAAAAATGGCTCAATAAAATATACAAAGATTTTATTGAGGATCAAAATTAAAATGGTGGGTCAGACTGACAAATGGAAATATAGATTTTAATCCTGATTTTTACTTTAAATATTCAGACTTGGTAATGGATGCAACAAAAACATGGCCTTTTAAAAAAGTTCTAGTTTTGGTGCCAGACAGACTCAGCAATGGAAAACTGGCGCGAGTCGGGTGTTGTTCATTTGGATGATGGACATGTTCGCATTGGTGCTAGTTTAAAAAAAGCAGATGTGCCACCTGATGGGTTCGTCGCAAATACTGCAGGTCACGCTTACATTTATGATCACATGGGATTAAACAAAAGTAACAGAGTATTAGCTTTTACCTTAAAAATGAATAAAAAATACAAGGGAAGTAAATTTGATATTATATATAAATCTGATAGCGTTAATGGAGAGATAAGTTTTATTAACCAGACTTGTAGCGCATGAATAGTATTCAACAGTACGTTCGCATATAAAAACTACAACGGGCCCTCTGTGACACAAAATGAGCACTAACTATTTAGTGCTTAAACAGACTCAATATAACTCTCTACAATTTTTACATGTAGAGAGTGAACTATAATTTAAATTGACCTTCTTCTCCTCTATCCCCGTCGCTATTAATTTCAGCCCTCACTCTACTCATAAGGGTTGAAGTTGATAGCAGAGGGGATTGAGAAGGTCTATATCTTGAACTTGAAGGAAGAGGTCCCGATTATACTGTGAGCTTAATTGTAAATTAAAAAGTGTTTCACTTTTTGAGGCACATTCCGCGCTATGGAGAAAGCATGTCAAAAGTAAATGAAAATTTGCATTTAGCAGAATTGAAAAATAATTTTATCTATAAGTCATGTGTGTTTAATTTGCAAAAAATTGTAAATGATGTTTCTAAATGTGAGTTTCACGAATGTACTTTTGAAAATGAACAATTAACTTTTGTACGAACTAATGAACTTGTATTTGAAAAATGTGAATTTTACGAATTAAATCTCTTCGATTGCAAGAATATATCTATAAAAAATAGTAATGTTAAGTATCTTAATATTCAAGGAGCAACAGATGATAATGAAATAAATTTTATTACTAATACCAATGTACAAAAATTAAAATTGTCTTTACAACTTAATCAAATCCCTCAACAGGTCTTTAGCTTCAAAAACTTAAATTTTCTTGATTTGGGAGGTAATCGAATTACCAATATTCCCGAAGAAATAGTAAAAATGCAAAAACTTGAAATATTAAATCTTCGTAATAATAGACTGAGTGCATTAAAAACAAAATTACCAAAAAATCTTTGTTTTTTAAAACTATTTGGTAATTTTATACAAGAAGAAGATCTAAAAGATTTAGATGAAAAATACAAAAATTGCAAAATTGAAAAAACAACAGAAATTTTAGATTTAAAGCTACCTAAAAGATTGGTTTTTACTAGTAAAAATGATGGAGCCATATTTAAAGATTTTGTATCGCGTTTTTTTATTAAAAGACTAGTTTCTTACGCAGATGAAGTTTATATTTTTACATTGCCAGCAATTTATATTCTTAGAGATGTGAAAAAGTATTATAAATTTCGATATGCATTTAATAATATGTTTGAAAGCATTGACTTAGATCAGGCATTGTGGATTGGAGAATGCGATATTGGTTCAGATATTCCAATTATTCTCGACTATCAAAAAAATAAATCTAGTCCATCTGTAAGAGCTTTAGTAGGGAATAAATGGGTAACGTGGGCTCCAAGTTTTTCTAGTTTTTTAAATAAAATTGGGCCAAAAGGATGGTTTGCGTAAAACGTACAAAAGAAATCGCTTCTAATAATTCTGGTACCAGAGAGCGTCCAGCAAAGCTGTAGTTATCTGGTGCGACTCGTTCTTCCTAAACCATTGCAAAATGGGGGTAAAAGGCAATTTTGATGTAAAAAAATTGATAACTTGATATTTTTAATATCGATGTCAGTAAACGGTACTGTAAGGCTTAATTTAAAGCAATTGCAAGCAAGTAGTCTTTATGAAGACTGTGAATAAAGGCTTTGCAAAAGTAACTACATCTATTTACTTTATTTAAATTACATGCCATTCAATAAATAATCGATTTAGATTTTTTCTGCCAATATTTTCGTTTTTTATACTTAGTTTAGACTTAAAAATAACAAAATAAGAGTTCTTTCTTATTTTATTGAGCGATTAACAATATAATCTTTACAAAGTCTTTATTTTGTCAATGACTTACCATTGAATTAGCGTTGAATGTTTCTAGTTACTATCTCTTAGGTCGACTAGTTACTGATTTCCTGTTTCTCTATATCTAAGTACCGTTTACTGGCGCTGCTCAGGCTCGAAAAACATTTTTAGTGATGATAGGCCCTAATTCAAAAATAGTAACCTAAACCAATTGAAAAGGACAATCAGTGAATAAAAAAAATGACATTATTTGTTTCGGTGTGCTTTTTTTAATTATCATATTAGTGTGGTTTATGGTTAATTTTTCTACACCAGAAGAAGCAAAAAACCTAATTGATGAAAAAACAATAAAAGAAATGGCTATTGATTTTGTAAATAATGGTTTAACAAAAAGTAATGTAAAATTCACAATCATGCATCTTAATATAGAACCGCCACAAGAAACACAAAATACAACTTCATTGATAAACCACTACTTGCAAATAATTAAATATACCAAATCTCGCGGACAGCTCCATAATTTCTTAGAAAGTCTTGACTCTCAAGGAATTGTATTTGTCAAAAGAAACGGATGGTTAGAGGTCGGAGATGAAAATTTTAGCCAACAGAAAATAGCCAGTTTAGCCGCTGATTTAACGAAGGGGTGGGTTTCAAAAAACACGGTTGATTTTACCTTGTATTCTCTAGGTATAGATATAAAGCAACAAGATAAGCAAAAATATTTCGTTAAGATATTGCAATTTTTAAACAAGAAAAGAATGATAAAACAATGGCTCATAAAACTCAGCGACGATGAAATTATAATTGCAAAAGAATGGCTAAAGAAACTTAATACTGCCAATTGATCAAAACACTACCGGTAAAAGCCTTGTATTCCGAATCATAGAGAAATCAAACTATTGATTGTTCTTTTAATTAGGAGTTACAAGTTTCGACGTTTTATAGACTAGAGTATCGACATGTCCTGGTAATTTTTTCTTTTTTTGCGTTTTTTTTCTTTTTTCTGAATCTTTGTTACAACGCGATTCTTAAATAAACCCCTCAAAATCTTTTAGAGCCTGTTACAAAATTCGTTGAGGATGAAAATTCGAGTATTTTAGCTTCTAATAAAGCATTTTTTAATAAAAAAATAACAAAATCAAAAGTTTAAAAAAATAATTTTGCGCCTTAAAATAATTTTATAACAGACCCTTAGTTATTATAAAAAAAGTAGTTAGGGTTTTTCAAACAATTCACTCATAGTATGTTATACATTCAAATCAACAAGTTAATTGTGCCATCAAATCCAAATTTAAAATTAGAACGCTTGATCAAGCGTTCTGCTATTATAGTAATCCTAATTTCGAACCTCTAAATGCTTGACAATAGTTTCTGCAAATAGCTTAGCTGAGATAGGATCTCTCGCTGTAATTAAATTTCCATCGATAACCACATGAGGTTTGCCTTTTTTTCCCGGGCTAAACTTTACTTTCCCCATAACAACTAACAGTCCTACAACTCTTTTGTATCCTGTTACTTTTTTACCTTTTGCAACAGGATTACCTTTGCCATCGAGATTATTTGCGACACCTAGTAATCCGGTAGCTGAGCAGATCAAAGCTACGATTTTATTTTGCTTCATCGCATCTGTGAGAATTTTGTGTATATCTTCATTGGGGAAAAAATCTTCCCATGCTCCGTTTCCACCAACAAACACAATCGCGTCGTATTTAGAAACATCTACTTTTTTAAAGGTAATGTTCGCGATAATCGCAGGATACTCGGCTATTTTTCTTCTATCAGGTAACACTGGATAGAGATATTTTGATGCGACCTCTATTTTGTATTTGGATTTTTCAAATAAATCTCTAGGAGTGTAGTATTCTTTAGGATGAAATCCATCTGATACCAACATCAGTATTTTTTTCGCTGGCTCTTCTGTATAAGCACAACACGAAATAAACAGAGCCAATAGTACAAAATATAATCTTTTCATTTAATTTCCTTTCAAAATTTTATTCGAGCTGTTTTAATCAACTTATTGTAGATAAACACACTTTTTAATATTATTCAAAACATATGATTTTATATTAGATATAATTTTTGGTTATACCAAGGTGCGCAATGGAACTCTCTAATTTAAATTTGAATTTGTTAATGTGCTTTAAAGTTGTTGCAGAACAACTTTCGATTTCTAAAGCTTCAGAAATTTTATTCATAACCCAGCCTGCTATAAGTTCTCAAATAAAAAAATTAGAGATCTACTTAGAGGAACGTTTGTTTGATCGACATAATCGAGGATTGCTACTAACACCGACAGGAGAGTTACTATTACAAAAAGTGCAAGAAATGCATTTCATTTTAGAAAATACTATTGAAGCTGTACAAAATTTACAAAATAGTGTAAAGGGACCACTACATCTAGGTACTTACACAACTATTTCTTCATACCTACTACCAAAAGTTCTCGCCGATTTTTTGGATGGTTATCCTGATATAAGAATCACTTATTCTTACGAAAGCACAAATACTATTCTTGAAAAAGTAGCAAAATACCAAATAGACTGCGCTGTGCTTAGTGATATTCCCAATGATAATAGACTGGTAATAAAGCCTTTTTTTCAAGATGAACTACTCTTCGTTGCTTCTACAAAAAACAAAGAAATTCCACAACATATAGAAGCGAAATACCTTCAAGAAGTACGTTTCTTATCATATCCACTCAGATTCGATTACTGCTACAAAACAGTGGAAAAAAAGTATGGTAAATACTTAGAAAAAGCTTTTTGTCCAATAGAAACCACAAGTTTTGATACTCTAAAACAATGTGTGTTAGAAAATTTAGGTGTTACTTTTATGCCAAAATACTTAATAACAGAAGAGCTAAGAAGTGGAAAATTGAAACGCGTTTTAATTGGGAAAGAAGAGATTCCCATTACTTTTTTCTTTGTTACTCATAAAAACGTTAGTAAAAAAGTACAAGTTCTGCAAAATTTTATTGAAAAAGCTTTTACAGTTTAGAAAAACATGAAGTAACAACCTTTTAGCGCTGGTTATCTTAGAATAATTGCTTTGCAAATATTTTTTACGAAAATTCATATGAAGGGGATTTACATGAATAGATATGTTGTAGTGATTTTACTTTTTTCTTGCATAATTATTACCTGTGGTCAAAATGAGCATTCTCTGAATGTTTCTCATTTGGATAAAAAATTACAAAAACACCATTTTGACATTGTAAATGAACTGCATAAACCGTTTATCGACTTAGTTAAGATACATCAAACTTTTCATCCAGGGGGACCTGGCGATTGGTATGCGAATAAACAGGAGCCTGGGCAAACCTTCTATGAATATAAACAACGTAAGAAAAACGAGGCATGGACTACGATTTATATACAGAAGATAGGACAATTTTCACCTGAACAGGAAAAAATCGTTACGCTTGTTACTCGTTATATTGGTGCATTTTTTCAGGTTCCGGTTAAGTTTACTAAACCAATTCCTTTGGAAAAAATTTCGCCCAAAGCTCGACGTGTCCATCCGTCTTGGGGAGATAAGCAAATTCACACTAAGTATATTTTGCGAAAAATTTTGAGGCCGCGTCGCCCTAAGGATGCAATTGCTTATATTGCACTTACTAGTTATGACCTCTATCCTCGCGCTAGTTGGAACTTTGTTTACGGACAAGCATCGTTGGTAAACCGTGTAGGTGTTTTCTCGATGTATCGAAATGGTGACCCTGCGGAGTCCAAGGAAATGTTTCGTTTATGTTTTTCAAGAACGGCCAAAACAGCTACTCATGAAATTGGCCACATGTTGGGTATTCGCCACTGTATTGCTTTTGATTGTTGTATGAACGGCTCAAATAATCGCAGCGAGTCAGACAAGCACCCATTATGGCTTTGTCCGATGTGTTTGAATAAAGTAAACTGGTTTTTACCTTTTAATATAACAAAGCGCTATGATGAATTAGCTACTATTCTAGAATCACTCGGTTTAAACCAACAAAAATTTTTACGCAAATCAATTAAATTACTTGATGGGAAATAATGTGAGTGTCTCCCAAGATCCAGACAAAACCGTTAGATTTAATGTTCAGAAAAATTTTTATACTCGCGAACAAGACGCTTATGCTCCCTTGGCACAGGGAAGTTACTTTGGCCGTTACCTTGTCAACAAAGAGCTTGGGCGTGGTGGAATGGGAATTGTTTATCAAGCATATGATCCACAAATGAAGCGCATAATCGCACTTAAAGTGATCATGAATAAAAATGCAGGTAATCGCCAGCGCTTTTTTAAAGAATCGCAAACTATGGCGCAACTTAATCATCCTAATATTGTGAGGTTTTATGAGTTTGCTGAATTTCCACAACTACATTTTACCATGGAATACATTGAAGGTGTATCCCTCACAAGTTTGATCAAAGAACGATGCATGAAAACATCGTTTTTAGTAGGAATTTTGCGCCAAGTTTGTCAAGCATGCTCACATGCTCACAATAATAATATCCTACATCGGGACATAAAACCTGCAAATATCATTGTTGATAAAGAAGGCCAAACAAAGCTTTTAGATTTTGGATTAGCAAAATCAATACATGGGCAACAAGATCTTACCAATACCGGTGAAGCACTTGGAACTACTTACTACATGGCTCCAGAACAACTTGAAGGAAATCCCAATAAAAAAAGCGATATTTACTCATTTGGAGCTACACTATACGAGGCGCTTACTTGGCGTACTGTTTATCAAGGAACGACAAATATAAACATTATTGTCCAAATTTTAGAAAAGCCTCCTATTCCTCCACATCAACTAAATCCGGAAGTATGCCCGTATTTGGAAGCTATATGCCTTAAAGCGATTTCTCGTAGCCCGAGAAGACGCTACGAAAGTTTTCGACAATTAGACATCGAACTCAAAAATTACCAGCATAAACGCCCGATTATTGCACGGCAATACACAAAAATGGATTCTATACATACGCTCATAAAACAACATAAACTACTTTTTAGCTTTATCATTGTCTTTTTTACAACGGTCATTGGGTTTAGTGCGTTTTTGGCGATGGCTTACGAAAAGTTACAAACCAAAGAAATAGAGTTGCACAAAAGCAATAACGAATTGAGAAAACTCAATCGCGCAATGGTCGAAGCTCTTGACTATGCAAGACACAGTGAAGATCATCATAGTTTATTTTTTGATGCCTCTTTTTTGAAACCGCTTAAAGAAATTTTTAAGCAATCTATGAATTTAAAAACAGCAGAAGATTATGGTTTCTTGCGCGGTTTAGTACTCGGACAAACGGGAAATGACAAAGAAGTATTGCAAGCCATTTCTGACTATAATAATGTAATAAAAAATAATCCCAAATCGGCTTTGAGTTATTACAATCGTGCATTATTATACGAAAAAAGAAAAGATTATACACAAGCCCTTCGCGATTACGATACCTCTATTGCGCTCAATTCCAATTATGCTCGTGCCTACTACAATCGTGCCAGAATGCGTGAAGAAACTAAGAACTACCAAAAAGCGGTCAATGACTATACTAAAGCAATTGCGATTAATCCTCAATTTTATCAGGCTTATCATAATCGCGGAAGATTATTCATGCTTGAGGAAAAGTATTTATCTTCTACACAAGACTTTAAAAGAGCTATTGAGTACAATTCGAATTACCACCGCGCTTACGCAACAAGAGGAGATTTACTAGAAAGACAAGGTAAGCTCCAAGAAGCCGTAAATAGTTATTCTACAGCAATAGGTATAAAACCTAATATTTATTCGTACTATATCAATCGTGCCTATTTACACCGCTTACAAAAAAATTATGCACTTGCTCATCGCGACTATGAACAGGCTAGAAATATTGAACCAAAAAATTTTATGGCGTACAGTTATGCAGGAATGACATATCAAATGCAAGGAAGCAAGAAAAAAGCATTTAAGTTTTTTAATCGTGCGCTAGAATTAAATCCGCGTGATGCAGGAACGCGTTTATCACGCGGAATTTTATTACAATTAGCTGGAAAACTAGAAAAAGCTCTTGATGATTACCAAAGAGCCTTACGCGATGAACCACAACAAAAAGAAGGGTATTATCTACGTGGAAACCTGTTTCTACAATTAGGAAAGTATCACAAAGCGCTCGCCGATTGGAATAAAGCAGTCGAACTTTCTCATAGCGAATCACAACAGCTAATGAAAAAAATCCAAGAATTAAAAGCAGCTTTACGCGAGAACAACTAAAAATTTACAAAACGCGATTTGATTTTCACAATGAACAGATCTTTTGGTTGCTAGTCTGTTTATCTTTATTATATAATGTTCAAGTGTATTAAAAGTTGCTGTTCTGAAAAAATGGAGAATCAAATGCCCGGTTATATTTATAAATTTTTTGTAATTATTTTTGTTTTATGTGGTTTTGTTTGCAGTGAACTGCAAGAAGGTATTTATTTTTCGCGTAAAGGTGACGATGGATTTTGGTCGATATATTTTTGCTGCCTTGAAGACAAAGATATTACATCTGTACTTAGCGGTACCAATCACGACTATGGCACACCTTCACCTTCTCCAGATGGCAAATATTTAGCATTCACGACCAACAAACGCGGACGTTACGATCTAGTCTACTACGCTTTTGATAAAAAAAATGAGTGGAAATACATCACTTCGTTGGCAAATAATAGTCATCCTACTTGGTCTGCAGATAGTACAAAGATTGCTTATGTAAGTACACGTAACCAAAAAACTGAAATATTCGTGTATGATATTCTTACACAAAAAGAACATTCAATTACTAACTCTTTTGCCACTGCAGGGCAACCTAGTTGGCACCATAAGCAACAAAAAATTGCATTTTGTGGAAATCGTAGTATTGCTGCTTACGATGGACGCAACGATATTTTTGTTTTTGACTTCAAAAGTAAAAACTATACAAGAATAACTCCAGGAAACGATCTTATAAAAGAAAGCCACCCTGTGTGGCGCTTCGATGGCGCTCTGCTATTTGACCAAGCAAACATAGAGTACATTGGTGGAATGCCAATGGCAAAAGATTCGAGTATTATGGTGAGCGAAAAAAGTAAAATTTCTATTTTGGCAAACGGTACGCAGTTCTATTCTTATCCTGCAACAATTCCACAAACAGAAAATTTTGTTTTCTTAAGACATGAAGCTAATTTTCGTTTTAGCATTGTTTATTATGAAAGTGATCGCTTTATTACTGAATTAACTTTTGGACATACTGATCGAACACCACGCTTTGGCTACTATTCTTTGCAGAAAACGAGTGATTTAAAGTAAAGACTATCAACAACAAATACGAATATCAAGCTACATCACTTGTGAAAACAGCTAACTACTCACAACTTGAATTATGAGTAGTTAGCTGTTTTCTAAATAATAGATATTAAGCTGATTTAATTCTTTTGAGATCTCAGAAATTTGATTGTCTTGTAAACATAGATTTCGCAAAGAAGAGAGTTGGGCAAGTTCTTTAGGAATCTCAGAAATTTGATTGTCACTTAGATCTAATTTTTGTAAAGAAGAGAATTGAACAAGCTCTTTTGGGATTTCAGGTGTGTTATCATTGTCGAATATAACATAGACTTTCTAATTTGACTTAGTTATTTTTTTGCAATCAGACGCTCGATAAAAGCCTTATTGTTGTTAGGGCGTAATTGACGCCCTAACAACAATTTACTTGGCTTTTGATTTTAAATCAGCAACGAAAGCTTTTTCTTGCTTAAGTATCTCTTGGTAATGCTCACGCTCAATTACTCTAGCAAACCACTTTGCTAACTTCGGATATTTTTCTGCATCAATGTGATAATCTCCGTGAAGAAGATTACAAAAATTACTAGCGAGTGCTATATCTGCCAAGCTATAAGTATTATTGACAAAATAATCACTGTCCCCTAATTCACTTTCCAAATAACCGAGATATTTTGGAGCAGCTGCAAGCGCTTCTTCTACTACTTTTTCATCTGTAGGTGTACCAAACAAATAAGGCATAACCACTCTTTGACCAAAAATGCCAAAAACCAAAGCTGGTGCAAAAGAACTACTTGCGTATGCCTCAAACCATCTTGCGCGTGCACGATCGTATGGATCTTCGGGTAAAGCCGAATTATTTGGAAAACGTTCTTCTAAATAACTTACCATTACCGAACTATCATTAATTGCACGACCATCTTCATCTACCAACACAGGTATTTTGCCAAGAGGACTTATTTTTAAAAACTCTGCTTCTTGTGAAGGTGGAACAGGTACATGATCGTGCTCAACGCCTTTTTCAATCAAAAGTACTTTAATTTTGCGAACAAATGGTGAAAGAGTTACGCCATGAAGTGTCAATTTTCCCATTAAGAACTTCCTTAAAAGTAAGTTACCTATCAAAAATATACTCAAATTGATTTCGAAAAATCACTTGCAAAACACAAGTGACATTCTTAAAATAATATAGAATATACACCTAGATCTACTTGCAAAACGCAAGTGAATACACTATAATCATATTACTTGTAAAACGCAAGTGAAAATTTGAAAAAAATATAAATACTATGGATACTAAAAAATCACACATAAAAAAATCTGAATGCCCAATAGCCCATGCTCTCGATATTATCGGTGATCGATGGACACTTATCATCATAAGAGAGTTGATGTTTTTTGAGAAACATGAATTCGGAGAACTCTTAAATGTGCCAGAAAAAATATCAACAAATATACTAACAGATCGCTTAAAAAAACTAACATTTTTGGATGTTATCAATTGTATAGAACATCCTGATAACAAAACCAAAAAGTTGTATTATTTGACAGAAACAGGTTTGGGAATGGTTAATATAATGGTTGATGTAATTTTGTGGGCAGAAAAATATTTAGTAACTGTTCCTACAAATCCTATTATCGAGAGCATTAAAGAACGCCCAAATGAATTTATTGAGCAAGTCACTTGTGTAGTGAGAAAGTGGAAAAAAGATAATCTGTAACTAGGTTAGGGGATACCATCATTCAGATGGAAATGCTTTGAGCCCATTTCCATCTTCTAAAAGAGGTTGTTTACTAGTAATTATTATTTTAACATTTGCTAACAAATATTAAAAAGGTTAAAATAGGAGTGAAAAAGGGGTAAAAAAGGGGTAAAAAATGCAGTGGGTACCAAGTCGAGTAGCTTGCGAAATATTAGGAGTGCACGCAAATACTTTAAGAAACTGGGACAAAAAAGGACTTATCAAAACAATACGCACAAAATCAAACCAACGAAGATACAATTTGGAAAGTATATTAGGTAATAAAAAGCCAAAGAAAAAAGTATGTTATTGTCGCGTATCGAGCAGTAAGCAAAAAGACGACTTGGAAAGACAAAAGAAGTTTATGAAGGAAAAGTATCCAAATCATGAAATCATCACCGACATTGGATGAGGGCTCAACTTCAAACGAAAAGGGCTGCTCAAAGTACTGGAACAAGGACTTAGAGGAGAAATCGAAGAAGTACTTTGTACCCACAGAGACAGACTTAGTAGATTTGGATATCGACTTATCCAGTGGATTATGGAAATCGGTGGTGGGCGAGTCGTGGTTCTCGAAGAAGATAAAAGTAGTGCACAACAAAAGCTCACAGAAGATCTTATGTCGATCATATACGTATTCTCGTGTAAACTTCACGGAATGCGAAGGTATAGCAGTAAAAAGAAGCAGGAAAATAAGATTCTATCCAAACAAAAAACAGCGGCAACTTCTACGTAACTGGTTTGGTTGCGCTCGGTTTGTTTACAACAAAACGATTCACTATCTAAAACAGCCAAATACAACTGCAAGCTGGATGAAAATCAAGAAACAAATACTTGATGATCTACCTGAGTGGTCAAAAGAAACTCCTTTTCAAATCAAATCAATTGCTATTAAAGATGCGTGCAAAGCTGTACAAAATGCCAAAAAGAAGTTCGCAAAAACTGGTAAAGTGCAGGAAGTGAAATTCAAAAGTCGCAAAAAACGCGATGAGTGCATCTACATTCCAAAAAGTGCTGTAAAGCAAGATTCCTTTTATAAACGCAAAATGGGAAAATTGTTACTTCGCGAAGTTGTTGGTAAAGCTTATTTTGATTGCCGCGTTGTTTTCCAACAAGGACGTTTTTTTCTTGTTAAGCCTGAAGGCAAACCTGTCATGAAACCTGAAAATCAAAGGAGTGACATCGTTGCCTTAGATCCAGGAGTTCGATCTTTTCAAACTTTTTACACCAAACACAGTTGTGGCAAAGTCGGCTGTGGTGATTTTGGTCGTATTGTGCGACTATGTCATCATCTCGATCAACTTACCAGTCGCATATCGAAAGCAAAATCACGACGTAAAAAGCGTATGAAAAAAGCCGCTGATTGCATGCGATGGAAAATCAAAGATCTCATCAGCGAAATCCATCACAAAACTGCCAATTTCTTGTGCAAACATTTTGAAATTATTATTATACCACCTTTTGAAACCAGCCAAATGGTGCTACGTTCAAAGCGAAAAATACGCTCAAAAACAGTCAGAGCAATGCTCAACTGGTCGCACTTCAAGTTCAAAAATACTTTGAAGTCTAAAGCTGAGCTCTTGTCTTCTATTGTTATCGAACAAAACGAAGCATATACCTCCAAAACTTGTAGCTCTTGTGGCTATGTTAAAGAAAATATCGGTGGACACAAGTTTTTTAATTGCTCTTCTTGTAAGAAACGTATTGATCGCGATTTTAATGGAGCGCGTGGAATCTTTCTACGTGCATTGGGAGATAACCCCTGGCTGCATTCTTTGTAGCTTGCATTTGTTAGCATTTGTTAACAAAAATTTATCGGTAACGATGAATAATTTCAACCATGAACATCTTGATTTTAAAATAATTCTCCAATTTTGTGATTCTTACAGATAAAATTGTAGAGAATTAAAGTAATCTACCACAATATGAATTAGTTTTAGTGTAATCCTTGTGTGTAATTCGTTAAGTGCAAAATAGATTTATGTTTTTTCTTGACAAAGCAGATATAAAAACTAGAATTGCCGTGCACTCTTTGTTAAGAGTTTGTATTAAATGATAGGCTTGTTAGTCTATTAGTTGAGTTCTTGAAATTTTCGGAAATTACGACATACTTCAGAACTAAATTTGTTTCTTATTAGAAAGAAGGACAAAGTCATGATTTCAGCCATCTTAGGCAAGAAAGTCGGAATGACACAGATCTTCAAACGCGGAGACTGTATTCCAGTAACAGTTATTGAAGTCGGCCCATGTACTGTACTTCAAGTAAAGACCCAAGAAAAAGATGGGTACACTGCTCTACAACTAGGTTATAATGATAAAAAAGAAAAGCGTTCTACAAAAGCAGAACTAGGTCATGCTAAAAAGGCTGGCGCTGCTGCTGCTAAAAAATTCGTGAGAGAAATTTCATGGAATGGAGAAGGCGAAGTAGAAGCAGGTAAAGAAATAACAGCAGCAGATGTTACTGATTTCAAAATAGTAGACGTTTGTGGTGTATCTAAAGGTAAAGGTTTTCAGGGAACTGTAAAACGTTACGGTTTTAAAGGTGGACCGGCAAGTCACGGACAAGGTGATCGTTTACGTTCACGTGGTTCTATCGGTTCTTCAGCTACTCCTGCTCGCGTTTTCAAAGGTATGAAAATGGCCGGGCAAATGGGAAATAAAAACTGTACCGTTCGCAATTTAGAGGTAGTAGAAGTTGATACAGAAAAAGGCCTTATAGTTGTAAAAGGTGGAGTTCCTGGATACAATGGTTGCCACCTACTTATTAAAAAGAGTTTATTAGATAAGTAGTAGGTTAAACATACCTTACAAAACAACGATCTCTATTTAGAGATCGTTGCGTAAGCTCATTATATCAAAAAATTTTGCCATTAACGCTTTTCAAGAATACTATCTTTCCATTCTTTATAACTACTATACTCGGATTTATTTTGTAGATCTCCGACGAACGTTGTTATTCGCGCATAATCCTCATCACTTATTCCGGATTTACTTCCTAAATATTGATATATTTCCTGCATTTTATTTGCAATATCTTCTGTTTCTTTTTCCCAGCTTTTAGCGATTTCTTCTTGCGAATCTTGGTTGATCGAACTCGCAATAAAACCTCCCATATTTTTAGCATGTTTATTCGAAACCATGATGTTACCTTTACCAGTAACTGCATTTCCAACACCGTAAACCCCGTCATATTTAGTTATGGATCCAGTTACAGTATCAGAAATATCATAGGTTTCCCATTTCATAGGAATTTCCTCTATTGGCTGTGGAATACTACCTATAGAACTCACCACAAAGTTTGTTTCAACATACACTTCTTCGGTAGTTTTTTCTAGCTTATCACCATCGTATCTCATTTTGAAAAAAGTAATTCCACATACGTTACCATTTTCATTGTGTATTTCCTTTGGTAAAGAGAGCGGTTGTACTTCAAAAAAATATTTTTTATGCGCGTTGGCTAATATTTTTTTGCGAACATTTTGTACTTTTTCTTTCTTTTCTGGAGTACAACCTTTTGGCATTTCTGCTAGAGGCATATCAATATCACGTCGGCGATAATAGATACAAGCGGGTTTGATATTTAATTCTTCATATTTTATATCAAAATTACTTAGATATTTGGGAATTCCCTTGTGTTCCATTTCGATAATATCAGCTTCAATTCCACGCTCTGAAAGTCTTTGCTTTACCGTTTCCAATTGACAAACTTTCGCAACATCAATAGAAGCAAGGCCACCACCGATAACAACAGCACCTTCTTTAATAGGGAATGTTTCCCCTTCGTAGTTTTTTTCGTGGTAGTGATTAAACCAGTAAATAAGAGGATTTTGATAACAAAAACTCGAGTTTTCTATTTCTTCTAACCCTTCTGCTGAAAGAGGTCTATCTTTCCATGCGCCACTTGCTAACACCACCGCAGAAAAATTAAAATCTAAAATTTGCTGTAAACTAATGTCTTTTCCTAGCTTACAGTTCGGTACAAATTGAACATTGCTCTGCGAAAGTTTTTCATCGATTTTCTTTATTTCACGATCTTGTAATTTTCCGTGCCAGCGTGGTAAACCGTCTTCTATTTTTCCATAAGGCAGAGCGTTTTGTTCAAAAACAACAACGTCAATCCCCTTTGAAGTCAGTTGATGTGCTGCTTCAGAACCAGCGCATGCCCCACCAACCACAGCAACTATTTGTTTTTTTTTCATCGCACTCTCTTCAAGAATTTAAGTTTTTTGTATTATTTTGTATTTTAATAGCATATCTAAATAGTATATCTAAATGAATGAATACCATCAATATGTTTTAAAAGATAGTTGTTTTATAACGACAAAATACATAGAATAAAGTGACCAGCCAAAAAGTTTTGCTAGGTGCTAAAAGCTTTAATTGGATAACACCATTTTTACCTTAAGAGAGGAGATGTGAGGGGGATTTCGCGTTATACATTAATTTTGTAATAAACTCTAAAGAAAATCTAAACGCAAAATACAAAACCCTTGCCAAAACATAATGAAAAAATACTTGGTTGTAACACTACTTTTTGCTTTTATAACGGCAACCATTGTTGTCGCTGATGAGAAAAAAGAAAAACCTGAATTTCCATCAGTAGATAAAATAGTCAAAAAGATGACACCGTTAAAAGGTTTTTTATCTTTATACAAAAAAAATGAAGAACTGTATGCTTTGGTTCCATCAAGTAAATTTAATAAACCGTTTTTACTAGCAATGACTATTTCTAGTGGTGTTTACGGCGGAATGCAGTGGGATCACATGATGGTTTACTGGCAAAAACAAGGAAAAAAACTGCTCCTTATGCGTCCTGATTTACGTTATCGAGCGGAAAAAACAACAATGAAGAATGTTGTTAATCGCACCTTCCCTGCTACTATTATTCGCGCAGTTCCCATCATTGGTAAAAATGGAAGCAACTACTTAATTGATTTAGCTGGTATTTTCAAAAGTGACATTGCTGGGTTATCAGCAGTCGCACCCTTTTTAATAGGTGGTAGACTACAATTAAACCCTACTTTAAGCTCATGGAATAAGGTAAAAGTATTTCCTTCTAATATCGAATTAGGAGTAAAATTAGCTTTTACAGGAACAAAATTTACTGGCGACGAAAACTTCACTGACACTACAGATCCAAGACGCAGTTACCCTTTGTCTGTCCATTTTAGTTTAGCAAGTATCCCTTCTAGTGGTTACAAGCCAAGAGTTGCCGATTCGCGCGTTGGTTATTTTGGGGTTGCGGTTAAAGATTTTTCTAAAAAATACAATGAGCGGAATAAGTTTAATCGTTACATCAATCGTTGGCATTTAGAAAAAATTGATTCTTCTCTAGAGCTTTCGCCAGCAAAAAATCCAATTATTTTTTACATTGAAAAAACAGTTCCTTACCGCTATCGCAAACATGTAAAAGAAGGCATTTTGGAATGGAATAAAGCTTTTGAGAAAATAGGGATCGTCGATGCCGTAATAGTCCGTCAACAAACAAAGACACAATTTGCTGATCTTGATCCCGAAGATGCGCGCTATAACTTTTTTCGTTGGACAACAAATGAATTGGGTTTTGCAGCTGGTCCTTCGCGAGTCAACCCAATGACAGGTCAAATTCTCGATGCCGATATTATTTTCGATGACAGCATGTTACGCTATGCTGCCAGTTCTCATAATTCAATGAACAATGCTCTTGCTCTTATAAAAAGTGATGCAAAATTTTCGAAAATGATTGAGCGTCTTGGTAAGCTTAGTCCATTGAAACGTTTACAACATTTAATTCCACAAAAAGAACAAATAAGATTACAACACAAACAAAATTTACTCTCTGTTATGCGCAAGCGCAATATACCAGTTTGTACACACGGAGAACATAAAGGTCAACAGTTACGCCTTGCATATGGCATGATGAGAGCTGCTGGTAAAAAAGATGTACCTTTGGCGTTTATTGGACAATTTATAAAAGAAGTTACCATGCATGAAGTTGGACATACTTTAGGGTTGTATCACAATTTTAAAGGTAGTAGTTGGTTATCTATTGATAAAATCAATAGTAGTGATAAGCCAGCAGCCACTTCTGGTTCGGTAATGGATTATAATCCAATCAACTTTGCTCCAAAAGGGACTACACAAGGAAATTATTTAACGACTACTCTTGGTCCTTACGATTATTGGGCTATTGAATACGGTTACAAACAAGTAAAAGACGCAGAACTACAAAAAATAGCAATGCGCTGTGCTGAAGATGGTCTTTCTTATGGAAACGATCTATACGCTTCGATTGTTGACTCTGATCCTTTTATTTTTCGCTGGGATTTAAGTAGTGACCACATTGCTCACGCAAAACAAAATATGAAACTACTGCAACAGTTATCGAATGATATTTTGCAGCGCTATGTTTCAAAAGGAGAAGAATTTCATCCTGTTCGCCAAGCTTTTGATATGCTTCTTGCGGAGAATGCCTATAGTTGTATTGTTGTTGCACGTAGCATTGGCGGACAATTTCTACACTGGGATCACAAAGGAGATCCTAATGCGCGCGCACCTTTTGTAGTAGTAAAAGCAGAAGAGCAAAGAAAAGCTCTACAGTTTTTAAACCAGACGATTTTTACTTCTCCTAATTTTTCTTCAGAAGTTTTAAATCACCTTGCACCAGGAACTTGGTGGCATTGGGGAACTAATGAACTCGACGCTATCGCAACTTACCCAGTACATGACATGGTAACCGCTTATCAAACTCTCATATTATTTAATTTAATAGAGCCTATGACCTTAATGCGTTTAAGCAACTCACCACTACAGGTAAAAAAGGGTGAAGAAATTTTCACCATTGCAGATCTACTTGATGGCCTTACAGACGGCATGTGGGTTGAACTAAACGCATTCGACAAAGAAAAGAAGTATAGCAATTCAGAACCCCTTATCTCTAGCTTTCGTCGCAATCTACAACAAGTATATTTGAGTTTTTGGATATACTATCTACTTGATGATGAGATGCAAATGCCAATACCAGCAGATGCAAAAAGCGTAGCGCTAAAAAATCTGAGTTCGTTATTAGAAAAAATACAAAATATTTTAGAAAACAAAGATAATTTGGATAGTACTTCTTTAGCACATTTACTAAAGAGTAAATATCATATAACTGAATTTATTGATGAATAAATTTAGTACATCGATTCATTAATTTGTGTATCATAACACGGATAATTTTGAGTGTTCATTCAGACACTTTGAATATAAAGAATTTTGAGTCAATGTACTTGGCACAGTGTTACATTAGTTTTGAATTTTAGTATATGCAAAATGAATAAAGAAAGTATATAAATGATAGATAAAAGCAATTTTGTAATATTTACCTACGATATTATTACAAGTGAGATTGATAGCAATTGCCAAATGAACGACCCTTGTTTGCAAAGGTCTATTGAGGAATTGTATAGCAATTCTCCTGTAAGTGATGACAAATACAAATCGTTCCTTATTGCAACATATAAAACAATGGAAGAAGTTGCGCCACTCATTTGCGAAATGGATATGCAAAGTACAATGACTGCGGGAGAGGTAAAATCTATTGATGGTGTATGGGAAGATTTACTTATTAAAAATGGATTTTCTGAAACTATAGCAAATACCATTGTTGAGAAATACAGTTACGACTTTATTCAAGCTTTACAAAACGAAGAAGAGTAGAGTGTGTTGGTTCTAATAAAAACGCTTGCTTTCTAAACCAAAGCAAGCGTTTATTTTGGGAGATTTTATGGGTACTACAGAACAATGTCCTTGCCAATCAAAAACAGCATATGCTGATTGTTGTGCACCGATTATAGAAAAAAAGAAACAAGCTGACTCTGCAGAAGTATTAATGCGCTCTAGATATACAGCATATGTAAAAAGTTTTGCACAACACATTATTGATACAACTCATCCTGATCATCGCGATGATTGCGATGAGGAATCGATTCTTGCTTGGTCCAAAGGTGCAAAATGGAGTGGATTAGAAATTGTAAATTCTTCAGAAGGATATGTTGAATTTATTGCTCACTTTTCCGAAAAAGGTATACAAAAACAACATCATGAAAAATCTACTTTTAAACAAATTGAAGGAGAGTGGTTTTTCGACGAAGGAAAAGTAATGGCCATGAAAGTAAATAAAGTTGGGCGTAATGACCCATGTTCTTGTGGAAGTGGTAAAAAATACAAAAAATGCTGCGGAAAATAACCAGGGAACGTTCGACTACTCTTGACTTCAAATTCCATATGCCAATTCACAACTACCGATTTGTCGTACTAAATTTCATATTTTAGATATTTTGTGTAAATATTTTCTTAATGGTTCTTCTAATAGCTGGACGATGGGAGATACAATTTCGCGATTTGAAAGTTTGGCTTTCACTGGTCCAGCAAACTGTGGTTGTTTTAGAATTATATGTATGGCAGCAACTGTTGGCTTCCATTTGCAGTTGCGTAAAGCTTTTTTTAGCGCATTTACGTGAGAACCATGCTCGCAAGTAGATGTTCCATTCACCCAGGAAAGCCATAATCCTTTTCTTTTTCTTTGACCGATAGCTGCTACTTGAATAAGGAAATCTTTCGTTTCCCTATAAAAAGAAAATGGTGGTGTATACTGCATAGTATGATCAGCATAAAAATCATAAAGACAAATAAAGTCAGTTAGACCATTTTTACTGAGGAACTTTTCGCGATTATAATTAATTTCTAAGCCTGGAAACAGATGAGCACATTGAAAAAGGGAACTGCGTAAGCTTTCTCTATGTATGTCAGATATTGGAAAAATTGTTCTATCAGGAGTGAAAGTGAAAGTAGTACCTTTGCCTTTTTTCTTCTCTACGCAACTGTTTTCAATAACACCTCTTTTATATATTTGCGTCCATTTTTGATTATTCTGAAAGCTTTCTACCACAAGTCGTTCACTAAGCGCATTTACAACAACCATGCCAGCACCAGTATACTGTAAGTGAATGTGTGGAGCATGTCCATCGCTAGTCGCAGAATTATGATATTCTGTTAAATATTGGTGCGCTAAACTGTATTTCGACTGCGGTGCCTTTACCAAAAAGGGAAGACCTGGTCCATCATCACCTACAATAATTTGATTTTTGGTTACTTTTATTTTTACACGTCGTGCTTTATTTCTTAAAAATAAATCAACTGTATTTGCCACGAGTTCCTTTACCAAATGTTCTATACCTTTTTGACAAGTAGATCCGATATACATTCCTGGACGCTTACGAATGCATTCCATCGTATTCATGCTTACAATTTTTGCCGCGGGGTAATATTCCTCATTTAGCGAATGATTTGTCATCAGTTGAATTCCATTAAATTAGTTTTTAAATTCAAGTTTATTAAAAAAGTATTTGAAATATGAATCAAGATATCGTAAAGTCGAATTAGGTACTTTTGTAAGGGTAATTTTAGGTTTGCGGTTTTAGGAGAAATAGATGTTGCGATATAAAGTTTATATTGTAGTAGCTTTGCTACTACTTATCAACACTCAACATTATATAAATCCATGCTGCATTCAACTTCAAAATTCACAGGAATGCAACAAAGCTCAAGCGTCGGACTGTTGTAACGCCGACACCTCTTCATGTTGCGAAACAAACACTGACAATGCTCAAGAGTGCTGCATATGTTGTGAAGATACCAGCAGCAGTATCAATTATACAGTTTTAGAGCAAAGAGTTATCTTTTACAAACACCTTTCATCTAACATAGTTTTTTTACCTACAAAAAAAACTACTTTGTTTGTATACCAACCAATACTTCCTCCAACAAACATATTACAACAATCATCTATTCTTTTGTGTTGATCCAAAAAATATCTACCTCATATAACAATTAAAAATCAGCATATTACAACTATTATTTCGTATCTACTCGTATGTATTTTGCGAAACTGAATATGCTATAGTAAATTTTATATACAGATATTACTTGGAGAATTACCATGAAAAATACAATTATACTTATACTCTCAATTACAGTCGTTTTCCTTGCTCCACTTAGTTTTGCTGATGCTACTTCTTGTTGTGATGGCAAATGTACTGAAAGTAGTTGTTGTGATACTGAGTGCTGTGCTGATGGGTGTTGTGCTAAAGAAGATGCAGCGTCTTGTTGCGATGGCAAATGCGCTGATGGTAAATGTTCTTGCAAAGAAGAATGTTGTGCTGATAAATGTTGCACTAAAAAAGCCGCAGAGTCTTGTTGTGATGGCAAATGCGCTGATGGTAAATGTTCTTGCAAAGAAGAATGTTGTGCTGATAAATGTTGCACTAAAAAAGCCGCAGAGTCTTGTTGTGATGGCAAATGCGCTGATGGTAAATGTTCTTGCAAAGAAGAATGTTGTGCTGATAAATGTTGCACTAAAAAAGCTGTAGAGTCTTGTTGTGATGGCAAATGCGCTGATGGTAAATGTTCTTGCAAAGAAGAATGTTGTGCTGATAAATGTTGCACTAAAAAAGCCGTAGATTCTTGTTGTGATGGCAAATGCGCTGATGGTAAGTGTTCTTGTAAAGAAGAATGTTGCGCTGATAAATGTTGCACTAAAAAAGCAGAGTCTTGTTGTGATGACAAATGTACTGATGACAAGTGTTCTTCTAAAGAAGAATGTTGCACTAGTAAATGTGCTGACAAAAATGAATGTTGTACCAACGATTGTAGCTGTTAGTAAGTTTTAGTAAAATTAAAGTTCTAGGTCCGTTAAATTTAGCAGACCTAGAACTAAGAGATGCAGCAAAACATAATCTACCGTTTTACATTACTTTTTAGCCATCACCGCCACATCCCTAAAATATAAACTAGTAATCAAATCCAAAATAATCGCACGTTCATAACGAATTAGGCTTATGGCCAACTACTTTCCAATGTTTTTGCCCAATCCAGTGCATTCTGTGCTGCTTTTGTACCATCATATTTCTTGGCAAATTTTTTCAATACTAATGCTAAACGTGCTTTATCTTTACTTTTACGAGGAATTTTTGATACCATTTTTGCTAGTTGTTTTGTAGCACGATATTCTTTTTTATTATCTCTATTTTTTATTTCTTTTTGAATCTCATATGCTTTTTTTGCGGTATCTGTTCCAGACCACTCTTTTTGAAGTTTAGAGGTCATGATATAAGCTTGAGCTAGCTCACCTTTACTTACAAGACTCTTTGTATGTTCAAGTTGTCGCGTAGCTATTTTGGCGAGATAACTGACCATATCTTTAGCGGTGTCTATCTTTTCTGAATTTTTATCAGCGTATTTGTAAGCTTTGCCGTATTTCTTTTTCAATATATTGTTAATCGCGGACTTTGAACAACCTTTAAATTTTTTGTAGAAAAATAAGCTACGTTCTTTTAGAAGTTCTTCTATTTTTTTATCACTAACACCTGAAGGACGACCAGACCAAGCAATAGAACCATCGGCGGCAATAATATGAGCCTGTGGTATTCCTCTCATGTTTGGAAAACCACGCTGAGAAGATTTGGTATAAACTTTATAATCCATGTTAGTGTGGTGCACAGAAAAGGCTTTTACAATATCAACATTTTCCGCAGTAACTGCAATCACTGATAAACCTTTTTCCCCATACTTCTTGTCTAATTTATTTAAGTGCGGCACGGCACTTCGACAAGGGCCTCAGGTAGTTGCAAACATTTCAACAAAGATAACATCGCCAAGATGATCTTTAAATTGCGCACGGTCATCATTGTTAAAAATACTCGAACTTGTAAGTGAAACTTTCGATTGTATTTCACTATCGCACCACGCTATACTGCAAGCTACAACAACTAAAATTAAAAATAGCTGTTTCATTTACTCTCCTTTAAAATTTAAGTAAGTGGCTTGAATTTTTTCAAGCCACAACTACAGTGCTACAAAATTTTTTGAACAAACTAATGTACTACAGTTAAATTACTTAGATAATACCGAGTTCAAGTTTTCGTATACTTTCATTATATAAATATTTTTATGTTGATTAAAGAATTCTTTATCAAGTTTCTTATCTGTAAAATCTTTTTCTTCTGTTGTTTCATAAACAAATTTTTTGACACTAATTAATTCCTCAGCACTTAACTTTCTATTTTGTAAACAGTGCTCAATTTCTTGTGCGTATTTTGCTTTTTCTGCTTCGTTGTTTATTACAGGCTCTAGTCTTTGGTAGATATAATCTAAATATAACCTTACTTTATCGCGAACAATATCCTTTTTAAATGACTCAAAACCATTTTCATCTGCAAAAATAGGTTCTAGTACCGTTTTAGCTTCTTGGTATTTTTTTGTTGTAAGTGCGTTAAAATTTAGATCTGTAGTTTTATCTTGTGCTAGAAGAAAAAAAGCTCCCATAGCCACAAGTGCAATAATTACAATTAGAAGTACAACGGCATTTCCTTTTGCTTTATTTGATATAATCATATTGATGATCCTATTATTTAAGTATGTGTTTTAAATGTTTTTTTGTATTTTTATAAAATTGTAGCACTCCAAGATAATAAGCGATGGCTTTGTATTGATTTATTTTCTCCTTAGCAATAATCTTTTGTTGTATATTCTCTTTGTATACACCCGTTACTGCATTATATTCAAAACCTGGTTCATAATTATTGCGTAGTTCAAGTACACTTTTGTCTTGTTTCTCCATATTCATAAAAACTTGTAAACCATGGCTAAAACTTTGTTCTTTTGCAAGTTTTTTAAACACATTTTCAATGGAAGGATAACGATTACTTATCCACTGAGAAATTCCTTCACTTGCCTGTATTTTTTTTAGTAATAGTGATTTTATCGTTTTATCTAGTGTATTTTCTATTTCTTGAAGAGAAGCAATTTGTTGCTGGGTTTGCTTCTCTAAAGTGCTAATTTTTTCTTTGCTTTTTGCTAACATTTCGATGGCATTGCGATTTTCGCTGCACAAATAAAAAATACAAACAACCATAAATAAACCAATACTAATAGTAGCAAAAGAGTTTAGTTTTTTAGGTTTTTGATCTGATTGATGGGAAGATATTATAAATTCTGGCCAACTACGAACACAAATATCTAATTGTTTAAAACTTGTAGATTCTAACTTTAGATTAGATAGTCTATTTTGGGAAATAACAGCTATACACCAATTCACATTTTCGTTGCCGCTTTTGACAAAAATATTTCCTTGTACTTTGAATGTCTGTCTTTGTACATGGTCAACGATATCGTAATCTACAGAAGCTAAAAACCAAATACAAATATGGCGACTTTTATCATACGCCCAAACAAGTATTGCTTCCGTTTTTACTGCTCGGTTTTGCAAAAACGTTTGCTTTTTAAGAAAATTTTCTAAAGAAATTCTTATTTTTGAGGATATATTTTCTGGAAACTTTTTAATGGCGTAATCTTGGGTACTGCTAATTTCAGTAGTATACCCACTTGTAAATTCTACTTCCACATTTACCACCTTAATTAATAGCTATGTATCCACGCAGGAATAAAGTCACTACACCTTATATGCAAATTATACTTTTCATTATTTTTTAAAATCGTTGTGATTGAGTATTCATCAGTATTATCCTTCACTTTTTGTAATTCCCAAAAATTTGCTTGGGTTTCTTGAAGAACGTCATCATCTACGATTTCTTTTTCGTCGGTGTCTCCGTCAGAATCAGCCCAAACATAAGACAATTTCAACCATGGATGCCATTTGGGGATACTTCCTGAAGCATTTTTTTCTAATACGAGAAGAGTTTCACCTACAGATATACGAATGTATAAATAATAACGCTCAAAAGATTCGTCATTCCACTCGTTTGCGCTTTGCCCTTTAGAAAAATCGGGATTTTCTCCTCCGTTATCAAATTCAAAACTCGCAATATTAATATTCACTTCTTTAGGTTCTGTTATTTCTTGCAAGTATAAAGAACGCTCTTGCCAAAGTTGTATAAATTCCTTATTCCATGTGTATTTATCGATAAAACGATAATCAAAAGCGGAATATGTTTTTGGTGGCAATTCATCCTTAAGAATAGCATTAATCCATGCATTAATGATTTTAAGTTGTTGCGATACTTCTTCATAAGGCAATTTTTTGATTTTACTAAATTGCAATCGAAAATATTCACTAAAAAAATACATGGCTATTTCAGGAGTAATATAAGTCTCATTTGGAAGATCAGTAAATAGTTCATTGAGTGTCTGAATATTTTTATATCGTGCATAAGGTGACTGTAAAAACAAATTTCTAAACCAAAAGATATATTCTTTATTATAGTGTTGTAAACTAAGTTCATTCGTACTATTTGCTTCTTGAAGTGCAACAAATTGCTCGACAAACTTTGTTAAAATATATTTTTCAACATAAAAAGGTATACAATCGCGATCGGTATGTAAACGGTAACCTTTTAGAGGATCACGTTCGCGTAAAAAACCAAGTAATAAATCTAGCTTGTCTTTCGTTTTTATTTTGTTTTCAATCTCTTGTTGCAAGGTGTTAATTGCTGTTTTCCAATGAACATCTTGCGCATCCCATGCTTTTTTTTCGATAAACTTAAACAATAAACGATTAGAATTGCTATCGTTGCCAGCATCTTTTGTTGCGCGAATCCATTTATTGATAGGATCTAGTCTCTGTGGATATGTTTCGTTAAATGCAACAGTATTGACGTGTTCTAAACCCAAAGCACAACGATATTCGATTAAAAAAGCTATATTCAGAGTAAGTATGTGTTCTTTTGAAGAAATAGGTACAAACATCTCTACAATATTTATGTACTTTATTGGGTCGTAACCTTTGAGGTTTTTATATTCGCTCCAGCAATTTTCGGTTATCTCTAAAAAATTGGTTAATTCATTGACCTCTTCTTTGGTGACCGCTACATACGGTTGTATCTTTTTTAGAATGCGCAACCAATTGCGCCTTTTACGAATTTCCTTATCCGTTTGTTGTTCTATACTCGTAATCAAATCAAGACTAGTATTTACTTGTGGTTTGATATTACGAACTAGGTTTTTTTGGTTGAGATGACGAGAACTAAGCCTTGTTGTAATCGGTAAAGTTAACTTGTCAAAAGTAGTGGTCACTTTTTCTTTGTAAAACAAATGGTAACCAAATAAAGAACGTGGTGATTTTTTGATAAATGTGTTCATCTGATTTATCTTGTCTGCAATTTCTTGTATATTACCATCCATCGTTGACGTAGTAACAGCATCAAAAAAATGCAATTTCAAATTGCGATATCTGTTATGATCGAATGTTTCTGTTACGGTGACTGCGCTAAAAAAAAGACTTAAAATTCCGATAGCTAAACTCAAATACATCTTGCGTGATTTTTTTTTCTTTTGTTTTTTCATCAATAAATATACATCTTGATAAAAATCGCGAAAACCATCGATGTCTCCATCGTAATGACTAGTATTTTCTGTTTTGCTTTGTAAACGCGCGTATGGTTTTATATGCGATGAAAATTCAAGTATAGGTTGAAAACGTTTGGCGTTTTTCTTTAAAAAATCTTCGGCAGATTTAGGTTCTTTATCCATTAGATCTACTTTGGTTACAGCTAACCACACAGGGTAATTACTCTTATTCTTTGCGGCTTTTTCTATGGCTTGTGTGTAGGTGTTATACATGTGGACGTGATCTTTTTGCGGAGGATTCTTACCATCAATGTACAAAAGTACACCACAAGAATTTTGCATTTTCTTCTGTAATTCTAAACCACGTTGGTTGTTCTCTTGAAATTTTTCAAAATCTCCACCAGGAATATCGTACATTCGCACTAAGTGTTTAGCATCTTGCACATCTGCTTCTTCAACATGTTTATAATGAATATTCAAAAAACAGTCTTCGGGCCCAAGAGTAGGAGCTGCACCTTCGCGAACAAATTTATCTACCATGTGGTAAGTATGACGGTGAGTAGGTTCATCAGCAATAAATGTGTCAAGCTCGCGAAGTTCTAACTCTTGTTTATCCTCAACAAAACTTCCCCAAATACGCTTACATTTTTTGTTATTGAGTTTATCAATAAGCTGTACAATACCAGTAGTCTTACCTGCGCCACTGTGTCCTAAAACAGCTATTTCCACATCTATTTTTTCGCCGCGGTATTTTTTATAGGCATAAAAGCCATATAACCCTGTAATAAGAAAAAGTGCAGAGATTACTCCTAGTAATAAAGTCATTTAAATCTTACCCTCCAAATTCATAACACAGGATCAAAAAGAAAATTAGCAGTATACTCAACATATTGCAAATATTTGCTCTTGTTAAGAATTTTATGGTATCCATTGGGTTTGTTTTTTTGCGTGTACCATAATAAAAACTAATAATACCTATCGCTAAACCTGTAATCGATGTTTTTAATGTAAACATTCCAAAACCTGTAAAAAACGGAAAAGATCCCAAGTTAGCCCAAAAAGTTTGTTGCCAAACATAGTAAGTACACAGTGGATTTAAAACTAGAGAAGTCAGTAATGTTCCACATGCGGCAGCAAGAAAAGATAAATACGACAACAGCAAGCACCCAAAAACAAACGAAAATAGCACTTGTGGTAAAAAAAACAACGTGGGATTGACCCCAAAGTTTCGCAAAGCATCCCACTGTTTGGTATTACTATCGTGAATCGCAGAAAGATAAGCGGTGATCGCTGTCCCAGAACGCGAAGCAATAAGAATACAGCTAATAAGAGGAATAAGAGCATTGAACATTATAATTCCAAGCCCTGTCAACATTTCTTTGTAGAAAGCGGGAAGCATAAAGTCTTTTACCTGTACATTTTCTCCCGACTCTAAGTGAATTTCACCAAAATTGGTATTAAGCGTGAAATAAGTGATCACAATTCCCAGAAAAAAACCAGCGATAATGTTATACGGCAGTGATAAGGTAACTAAACGGTGAAAGATATTTTTGAAAAATTTCATGAACCACTGAATACGACGCGACAAAAACATGTGTTTCGCTTGTGAAAGTGTTTTACCTATCTCGCCAAACATATTAGACCACTTAACATCAAAAGCTTTATTTTGACGTTTTATTGCTTCTTCTGGTTTTACAATACGCGGAGAAATTTTATTAGCGTTTTCGTGAAGCTTTTCTTCTATTTCTTTTAGAATAGATTGTTTCTCCTCTTCACTCTTGTCTTTTAAACAGTAGTTTTCAATTGTATGATCATGAATGAACCAAATGCGATCGGCGATCTTTGGTGGTTCTTTGTAATCGTGAGTAATAATAATGGTAAGAGAAGATGTTTCTTTGTGCACTTCTCTTATGAGATTGAGAGATTCCTTTACTGACATTGGATCAAGAGCTGATGTCGGTTCGTCCAAGATCATCACACTTGGTGCATACGCTAACAAACGCGCAAGAGCAACTCTCTGCCTTTGGCCACCAGAAAGATTACCAGGATAGCGATCAATAAACTTTTCTAAACCAAGTTTGTCTGTGGTTTCTTTGAACCATTTCTTGAAATTATTTGCACTGCGATTGCTATTTTTGGAATGGTCATAAGCAAAACGAATATTTTCTTTTACTGTCAAGTCATCAAAAAGACCAAGAGCCTGAAACATAATACCAATCTTACCTTCAAGTACTTGTGGATAAAGATTTTCTTTCATATCCACAAAATCAGCATCCTGCTGTAATTTAACTTTGAACTCTGAGTTTTCACGATCTTTTTCTACCATAATTTGTGGATGATCGTACTTGATAAATCCTAGTAGAATATTAGTAAGTAGCGATTTTCCACTACCACTAGGACCTAAAAGTAGAACAACATCTTCTGTGTCTGCATGTGTCGATATGTTTTGTAATATAGTTTGTATGCGAGGAGAATCTTGCGAAAAATCTAGTAAATTAATATCTAAGTCTTTTATGTTTATTATGTTTTTATCACTCACTGCTCTTACCCTCAATATAACAAATTACATTGCTATCTGGTCCATTGTGCCAGTTATACTCATAGCCATTATTTACTAAGTCATCATCTTTCTCTGGAAAAAACACAATTTGCGGTTCCCTTTTGCCTAAAAGTCTTTCGCGGGCAAATGTCAAAAACGCAGGATTCACCCCTGTTTTATTTTTATTAAGTAAAACCTTAGATGTCATGCCAACAACTTGCTTTTCAACCATGTCTTTTGTTCCTTGTAACAACTCGGAAACTTGTGGGTCTGTTGCCATGCCCTGTAGTGTGGAAAAGAAAGCCTCTGCAGATTCGTTTCCATAACGATCCTGGATATATTTTTTCAACTTCTTATCATACCACATCGCACGTAATCCCATACCAAGTTTTGAGCTCAATTGAACTTTTTTAGCAAAATCAACAGGAATCTTTTTAGCAGCGTCATCATTTTTGCGAATAGTTTCTTTTACTGAACGAAATGTTTCACCCCAGCCAATTTCAAAAGCCTTTTCTTGCGCACTGGAAAACGTCTTGCTCATCATTTTATCACGGTCAAGTAGAATACGATACATGAGATGTGCACCATTTAAAGCACTTCCAAAAAAAGAACGACTTTCATACTTATTTGCCTCTTTTTGTAGGTGTTCCGAACTACCTAACCACAAACCTTCCATTGCCCCAAAAAGAATGTTGCGATACTGCATATCACCAAGTAATTGTTCCACTTCTTTTGATTTACTGATTCCTCCCAGCGCTTTCTCGAAATCAATTTTTTGTAGTATTTCAGTATTAAGAGTAGCAAAAATGCGATCTTGAATAAATTTATCATTCAGAATTTGTTGTACTTTGTCCTTGTCAATTCCTTTTTCTTCCATCTTTTTCATAAATATATCAAGTATTCTTTGGTAATTTTCTTTTTGATTACTACTCACTACCATCGCTAGATCTTGCCATTTTCCATATACCTTTAGATCTGTTTGCTCCTTGACAATTAAAAATAAGACCTCGTTAGAATCCGCATTAATAATTTTCCATCTACGATCAGGAGAGTCAATCTTTACTATTGCATCATCAATACTTAAACCACGCGCGCTAAACTCTTTAATTATTTCTTGTGTCAATAAATTTTTCTGCAGCTTTGATTGATAATCATGAGAGAGAGAAAACAAGAGTTGACTTTCCTCATTATCTTTAAGCGATTTAAGAAGAAGTGTATAAAAAGATGGAGATGCATGTAGTAGTTTAAATTTAGTATTTTTTTGTAACACACGCCCCTTGTGTTTATCAAGAACACTTATTTTCAAATACTTGTAGTCTACTTCATTTTGAGAATCTTCAATATCAGAAATAAACCCTGCCAATTCCAAATTTGGGCTATAACTATACATGTGTGTTCCCTTAGGAAAAAACTTAGCATATGTAGTTGGAACATGGAGCTTAACATAAGCATTGTCATTTAAAGGAGTTCTTGTTTTAATGCTGTGGTAAAGAGCTTTAGATAGAGATGCCAAATTCCACAGTAGGAATATTCCTAAAAATAAAGATATTGTTAGAAAAATACGATATTTTTTTTCTTTTCGTCCGGTAATTTTCAAAAAGAAATAGTAGATTTTTTTCATAAACAACCCTTTCAGGAGGCATAAAATATTCTTTAATGTTCGCTTAATTTACTTTTATACTATTAAGTACGAAATATAAAAATTCAAGTTTGCTAAAATATAAAATTAATTAGGGCCTGTCATCATTCAATACAGATAAAAATATAACGGATTCATTTAATGATACGCCAGTAGTATTGAGCCCGAGCCCGTTTGCGAGCCTGCGCCCGAAAACTTTTTGAGAGCGACAGAAAGTGATTTATTGGTTCAATAATAGTTTTTTGCGATGGAAAAAGAAACTTTGCTTCTTTGATAAATTGTTAGTGAAAGTTTCGGAAACGGGCTCGCAAACGGGCTCGGGCTCGAAAAAACACACAATATTTTGAATGATGACACGCCCTATTTACAGCTATCGACATTTATTGTTGTGTAGTGAGAACGACATCTAATTTTTAGGCCAAATAACGAACACAATTGCAAGCCATATTATATTAATCGGAATCCCTGCAAATAAAAATATAAGAGAAATAGTATTAGATTGTCCTTCTTTTAATGAATTATATGTATTTTGCCCATACACATGTAAACTAAAAATAGCAATGGCAAACAAAATACTTCCATAAAAAACAGCGTTTGCTTTTGTTGTGGAACAACCTTTATTATTTGCCATGCCTCCTGCAGCAAAAATACCTGACATCACGATAAAACCTACAGAAGCTAGTGCAATAAATCCAGAAACAACAGAAATTAGCATATTATTTTCCTAACATTCACTTTTAAAATTATAACAAAACTACAAATTAAGTGACGTGCCAAAAGTATCACCAACTTTTGTTCTTTTATTTTCTAGCTTAGTGTTACCTTAGTTACATAGTTCAGTAGCCTATTTAACGTGCTGTATTAAAAAATAAATCTTGCATTAAGTGGGTAATTACTTTTCTCAGGCCAGTCATTTTTATTCATTTAAGCCATTTATTTTTATGCTATTATAAATAGTCTAACAACGTAATCACTTAGAATTTTAAAATATGGAGTCATTTATGAAATATATGGAGTTATCTAGTGGCAAAAAAATACCTTCTTTAGGATTAGGTACTTGGAAATCTGCTCCTGGAGAGGTATATAACGCTATCCGCGAAGCCATTCGCATTGGGTATCGTCATATCGATTGTGCAGCAATTTATCAAAATGAACCGGAAATAGGCAAAGCTTTGTCCGATGCTTTTTCTGCAAAAGAAGTAAAGCGTGAGGATCTATGGATTACTTCAAAACTATGGAACGATTCTCATAAGAAAGAAGATGTGTTACCTGCTTTGCAAAAAACTTTACATGATTTGCAACTTGACTACCTAGATTTATACTTAATACATTGGCCGATAGCATTTAAACCAAAAACTATTTTTCCACAAGATGCCAGTGGATATTTGAATTTAACAGAAGTGCCTCTGACAGAAACATGGTTGGGAATGGAAAACTGCGCACGCCAAGAATTGTGTCGCCACATTGGTGTTTCTAATTTTAGTGTAACTAAACTAGAGTTGATAAAGTCAGCTGCTGAAATTAAACCACAAGTAAATCAAATTGAACTGCACCCTCTTTTAGCCCAACCAAAAATGTTGGAGTACTGTAATGCAAATAATATTGTATTAACAGCTTATGCTCCTTTAGGTTCTAAAGGTCGTGATATCAAAGAGGAAGAGCCTGATTTACTAACTAATTCAACTATAACTGATATAGCAGAAGAGCATAACTGTACCCCTGCGCAAGTTTTGATTCGTTGGGCTACTCAACGCGGGACTGTAACAATCCCCAAATCGACAAATAGCGAACGTTTACAACAAAATTTTTCATCTTTAGATGTGGAGTTAACAGAAGAAAATATGGCCGCAATTGCTAAAATTGATCAGCATTACCGCTTTTTTCATGGTAAATTTTGGGAAATGGAAGGCGCGCCATATACCGTCGAAAATTTATGGCAGTGAGAATTTTTAATCCGTGGGATTATCCCACGGAATCTACTTGAATAATAAAGAGACTACTTTGTTCTTTTGGCAAGAATGAACTCTTTGAAGTGACCAATCACGTTGCTAACTTCTGGAGACTTTTGGTTAGAAATAACCTTGCCTTCCATAAACATAAACGTAAAAATATTATTACGTAAATCGCGATTATAAAATTCCAAGAAAATGTTTTTTCCGCGTTTAAATACCAACAGCATTTCTTTTAGTTTAGAACTAGCATTTAGTTTTTTGATTTTTAACGTCGAATCAAAATCACCATCTATTTTCTCAAAATCAATTTTTTGCAATACACGGCTTTTAAAATGAAATTCTAAAATTCCATCAGGAATAGTCTCCGTTTGATCTTTATACCAAGCAATAAGAGCTTTATATAGTCGTTTTTCCAACAAATTTAGATGGTTGTAAGCTTTTTCCTCTTCTTGCTTGGCTTTGAGTTGCTTTAGGTATTCCTTTAGACGTTCTCTCTTGCGCTGGCTTTCTTGTAGGACTTTTTGTTCAGCAGCCTCTATTTTCTGCAAGTGTTCAACTAGGGGATCTTGGATGTTTTGTTTGCCTTGTACATCCACTTGTTTTAATAAATCAGCCCAGTTTTTTACTTTGCGTTTTGTTGTTTCACCAGTATCAGACATAGATTTTAGACCATATAAAAAAATATAAATCGTTTAGTATTTTGGACTTGTTACTATTCTATTATAGTAACTTCTATAAAAGTTGCAATGTTATTAAGTGACCTCGCAAAAATATTTATGCAATCTTTGGTTTCGCAATTTATTTTTGGTTGGTCATTTGTTTTTTACTGAAATGTGTTGATATCAAGGTTGCTGTATAATATAGACTATTTTAGGAGATTATTTGTTTTGTCTTCTACCCCGTTTACCAGGTCTTCTACGTTTTTCTCCAAGTTCTTCACGCATTTTTTGCTTCTCTTCTTCGGACAAAACACCATCATTATTTGTATCAAAACGTTTTAGAATTCGTTGTCGAGGAGCACGACGAAAGTCTTTATTGCGATTTTGTTGTTTTTGGTTTTTTTGCCGTTTAAAAAAATTAGCCTTAAATTTTTCGAGAGATTTTTCTATTTCTTCTCTTTCTTCCGGAGATAACTTACCATCGTGACTCATTTTTTTCTCTAATCGTTTACGTTTTCGCTTCATTTCAAAACGTAACAGCGCCTTGCGAAAACGCTTTTTTTCGTCGTTTGATAATTCCCCATCGTTATTTTTATCAAATTTCTCGCGCATCTTTTTTATGTGTGCTTCTCTTTTTTCTTTTCTTACTTTTTTCTTTTCCTGTGATTTTTTATTATCTTTTATCTCTTGTGAAGAGGTATCTTGTTCACTATCATCGCAAAAGATAAAGAGACTAAAAAATAGTGTCAATGCTAAAAAGAGTTTCATACTACCTCCATCGTTTTTATTTTTGTTTGTCGCAATAAAGACAAGAATAACGTGCTATTGTTTTGGCATGTTGAGGAAGATTTTCTATTGATTCATTCCACTGCTCTTTTATTACACGCCCAACTATTTGCATACTACCTAAATCCCCTTTGCCTACTTCCCAAAAAAACTTGGCATTGGTTGCAAATGATCTGCCATCTCCACTGAGAACGCCTGCAAGAAAGCGTGCTGTTTTTGGCGTATTCACTAGGCTTTCCTTGAACTGTGTAGCAAACAAGGTTTTTGAGGTTTTTGCAAATTGATTCATAGAACAATATGGCGAACAACACGATGGAGCAATAAACGACAAAGCAAGAATACATACTATTCGTAACATAGTAAAAAACCTCTAAAAAAGTCTAGGGCGCGCGAACACACCCTAATATGGTGTTGAACAAATTCTTTAGGGACATGCCCTATATTTCGGAATATATTTTACCACAGCGCGCGTTGTCATTCAAAATAAAAAGCTACTGCAAACCTAGCTTTAGAGTAAAACACTCTTAATTTTGCAAAACGACAAACTGCTGCCAAATATAAATTTGCAAAACAAATATCATCCACAACAGTAAAAAACCAACATAAATAAGAGAAGTACGGACTTTACATCGAGAGCGACGCCGTTTCCCTATAAGACGCATAAATTCTCGTTGTAATTGCGCGGCTTGCATTTCATCGTATAAAAGTTGTAAGTGCTGTGAAAATGAATCTTTCTGTTTTAATGGTTTTTCCGACGAAATCTTCATATATATACTCTCCAAAAATATTTTTGTTATTTTCTCTATAACTATTGATTTAGCTATTGTAACAGGAGTGTGGACAAGATAATTTTTTTATGCCATAATAAGCCAATAGTTTCTTGACAAATTCGTAATGAGAAAGCAAACTCTACAAACACAAACATAAAATTCGCGGAGTTTTTCGCTGAATGTGTTAGACTAAATCTATTTTTCAAAAACGAAAAACACTGTAAGAAGCTTAGTAAAAGCTACTGCACATGAAACGCAGTAACAAAATTTATCAAACGCTTCTCACAACAACATTCTTGAGAGAAAAGGTAGCATATGGATGCCAAAGATGCTTTATTCGCTCATGCAGCAGTTTCTTTTGGATACATTAGCGAAGAGAAATTAGGTCAGTACGCTCAAGAATTGACTGTACGACGTAAAAAAAACAAAACAATTTCTCTAGAAAATTTCCTTGTAGAAAACAAGGTATTTTCTAAAGAGAAAATAGCAGAAATATATTCAAGAATTAGCCAAAATTTACAAGTGAATGAAGAACCACATAGCAAAACATTGACCATGTGTGAAGATCAACCGCAAATAGAATTTACAATAGCTCCTGGTTCTATGTCAAGAAATGCGGAACCAGAAAGCAGCATAGTAGAGCCTCAACACCAGGAAAGTATTTTTTTAGGAAATGCTATTGGACAAAAACTTGGCCGTTACGTTATTACCGGACGATTAGGTCGCGGTGGGATGGGAATTGTATATAAAGCAGAAGATGAGACACTTAAACGTACAGTTGCAATAAAAGTTCTAATTAACAGTCAAATAGATACTGTTCATTCAGAAAGATTTGTACGCGAAGCGCAGACTGTTGCTAGTCTCAATCATCCAAACATAATGCAAATACACGATATTTCGAAGCTAGGAAATAATTATTATCTCGTCGTAGAGTATATAGAAGGAGAACCGTTATCGCACATTATAAGAGCACAATCTCCTTTAGACGTCGACAGAGCTTTACTTATTGTCAAAAAAGTAGCTGAAGGTTTAGATGCAGCGCACAAACTAAAAATCATTCATCGCGATATAAAACCAGCGAACATAATGGTATCAAAAGGTAGTGAACCTAAAGTAACCGATTTTGGCTTGGCGAAAATGCCATCAGCTGCTTCTTTGTCGCAATCAGGACAAGTTGTAGGTACACCGTCTTATATGGCACCTGAACAAGTAGAAGGAAAGCCTGTTGATAATCGCAGCGACTTATATTCTTTGGGAATCACACTTTACGAAATGCTATGTGCTAATCTACCATTTAAGGGCGACAATCTATACAATATCATGATGGCTCATGTTCATAAGAACCCTGTTGATATTGGTAAGTATAATTCTAAAATAGACGAAGCACTTGCAAGTATTGTTGCAAAGATGATGGCAAAAAATCCAGAAGATCGTTTTCAAAACGGTAAGCAAATCGTTGAAGCCATTACAGGTTATATGGAACAAGATATAAAGAAAGTCTACAAAATCAACAAAACTCCCAAAAAAAAGAAATCATTAGTTAAAGTGGTGTTCCTTGTATTATTGTTCGCCGGCGCCAGCGTATTTTCAGGAGTAAAACTGTACCCTAATCATGAGCTTTCTAAAAAAGTAAAGAGTAACTGGCAAATTGTAAAGAAGAAAGCGAATGAGTTATGGAAATCGCGTAATACAAAGACTTTACCACAAAAATATGTAGTTGATTTCAAAGTAAGTGATCCTTTTTTTCCTTCACAAGAATTTTTAATTTCAATTATGCGCGAAGAGAAAAATAATTTTTCACAAGTTAAAAATCATACGACTCGCCTTGTTCCCGGAAAATATGTATATAAAATAGAGAAACAAGGCTACGAAACTATTATAAAGCCCTTTGAAATCAAAAAAGATATGTCACCTCTGCACATAGAAGAAAAAATGAAGGTTTTGCCTAGAAAAATCGATTTTTCTATTGTTGACTTGCAAACAGAGAAAACAGTTCCTACTAAAAAAATAATAGTTAATAATAAAGCACTTCAAGAGAATGTCATTACTCCGGGTAAAGTGGTAATACGTCTTGACTTTGAAGACTATGAAAGTATACTTCTTGAAAAAATGATTTTGCCATCAACGAAAATATTTACTGTAAAAGTGAAACTTGCGCTTGTTGCCAAAAAGACAATTGTTAAAGAAATAACCTATGAATTGTTATGTACAAAACGCGAAAGTGATAGCTTTATATTTTTAGTAGACGGAAATCAAATAGATTCTGAAAAAATAAAAATGAATGCGATAGATGAAAAGCGACTCTTTCGAATATCGCTGCTTAAATCAGCAAAAAAAATACGCGTTGAACACGATTTTTACTTTTCGGAACAGACATTAAATGCAAAACAAGAACGAATAATTATTGCCTTACAAAATATCGATTACAAAAAATTCGTTACTTACTTGAAGCAACTAGAAAGCGGAAAAACATTAGAGAAAGTAGCACATTTTGTATATAAAGACGATTTTCAATTTTCACGCGAACTTGTAAGTGAATTAATTGATTTGTTAAAAAAATTAAAATTCAAAGAAAAGTACCAATACAAATACCGTAGTTCACTTATTAATGAATTGCGGTTAAAAAAAATAGAGGACAACAATGGAAAATAACGAAAAAAAATTGCAAGAATTGACATCTCTTTGTAAAAATCGTGGCTTTATTTTTCCTTCAAGTGAAATTTATGGTGGATTGCGCAGCGCGTACGATTATGGACCTTTAGGGGTAGAGCTGAAACGCAATATCATGAATGAATGGTGGAATGAGATGGTGTATACAAGAGAAGACATCGTAGGTCTTGATGCTTCTATTATCATGCACCCGCAAGTATGGAAAGAATCTGGTCATCTTTCTGGTTTTTCCGATCCACTTGTTGATTGCAAGATTTGCAAAGAACGTTTTCGTGCAGACAAAGCCCCTAAAACAGAAGAAGGAGAAGATATAGTCATTTCTTTTCCAGATAAAGGCAAAGCCAAAGCGGCACTTATCTATATAAAAGAGACTTTCGAAATTGAATTAGAACGAAGTGGTAAGTCTTTGTCAGGTACGAAAGCAGATAATCGCGGCTATAAGTGTCCTGGTTGCGGTGCGGCTGGACAATTTTTATCAGAAGAGCGTCAATTTAATTTGATGTTTCGTTCTTTTCTGGGGCCTGTTGATCCGATGGAAGAAATTGCTCAAAAAATTGAGCAAGGTAAATTACAAGAACTATCAGGTCGCGAATTACGCGACGAAATAAAGAAAGCCATTGACCCTTCAACTGTATATTTACGTCCAGAAACAGCACAAGCGATGTTTGTACAGTTCCAAAATGTCCAAAGATCAATGAGTATGAAGGTACCTTTTGGTATAGCGCAAATTGGTAAATCCTTTCGCAATGAAATTACCACACGTTACTTTATCTTTCGTTCTTGTGAATTCGAACAAATGGAAATGGAATTCTTTTGTAAACCAGACACAGCAAAAGAATGGCTTGATTATTGGAAAGATAAAAGGCTTGGATGGTGGCAAAAATACGCAAATTCTCCTGATGATTTCAAATTGCGTCAACATGATGAAAGCGAGCTAGCGCACTATGCTGATAATTGTTATGACATCGAATACAGTTTTCCTTGGGGTTGGGATGAATTAGAGGGGATCGCAAGTCGTACAGATTATGATCTCAAAAAACACGAGGCTGGATCGGGAAAAAAACTTCAATATCGCGATAATGAAACTAATGAAGTATATCATCCATATGTTATTGAACCTGCTGCAGGCGCAACGAGAGGCGTTCTTGCTTTTTTAAATGATGCGCTAACCTATGATGAGATACCTGATTCGAAAGGTGTTTTACAAAAAAGAACTGTACTTCGTTTACATCCACGTTTAGCTCCTTACAAAGTTGCTATTTTACCTCTTTTACGTAAAGAAGACATGACAGGCAAAGCGCGAGAAGTGGCAAAAATGTTTTTTGATGCAGGAATTAACGCCCGTTATGATGAAGCCAATGCTATTGGTAAACGTTATCGTCGTCATGATGAAATAGGAACACCGTACTGCTTGACAATAGATGGAGAAACTTTAGAAGACAATACTGTGACGATTCGCGATCGCGATACCACAAAACAAGAAAGAATTTCAATCGAAAAAGCAGTAGAAATTGTACGCGAGAAATTGAAATAAAAATAAAGACAAGCCGCGAATTTCGCGGCTTTATAATAGCTTAAACTATATTATAGTAGACAGCTATAAGTACTGTATTCAGCAAAAAAAGGTTGTTTTTTTACTTGATATAATTCACATGGCAATAAAATTGCCTTTAGTGGATGGTGCTAAATTTTATACCAACCTTGTTTACTAATATTAAGATATATATATTTTCACTTTTTTGCAATATATTTTTCTAGGGAAGTTTTATTTCTAAGTAGAACACGCCCTAACCTAGTATAGGAAAGTAAAATGACAAGTAACTTTTTAATGGGAATTGATATCGGAAGTAGTGGTGGTCGCTGTTTGTTATACAACACTGATAGTGGTGAAACCTTATGTAAGAAAATTTCTTGGCAACACAAAGCGGTCGCAAATTCAATTGGGTTTTATGATCTTGATACTCAAGAAATATGGCAAAAATTAGCAAAAGTTATTGGCCAATCACTAAAAAGTGCCTCGATAGAAGCTAAACAAATAATCGGAGTAGCTGTTACTAGCGTGCGTTATGGTTTGGTCGTTGTAGATAAAAACCAAACCGTAATTTTTGCTGTTCCCAATATAGATGGGCGTGCTGCAATGCACGGTGCAAGGTTAGGTAGTGAACGTGGAAATGAATTCTCTAAAATTTCCGGGCACTGGCCAAGTGCCGTTCTTACAGGAGCAAGGCTACATCATTTACACGAAGAACATAGCGAAATTTTACAAAGAGCTCACCGCGTAATGAGCATAGGCGACTGGTTCGCTATGCGCTTAAGCGGTGTAATTTCAACAGACCTTTCTCACGCTAGCGGCTCTATGCTTTTTGATTTGACTACCAATAATTGGTCGCAAACTCTTATTGAATCACTACAATTACCTACCCATATCTTTCCTAAGATATCTCATGCTGGTACTATACTCGGGCAAGTTCAGAACAAAGCAGCAAACGAAACCGGCTTAGCTGCCGGAACACCAGTTGTTGTTGGGGGAGCAGATACACAAAGTGCTTTGTTAGGAAGTGGCGCAATCGCACTTGGAGATGTATGCATTGTTAGTGGAACAACCACCCCTATTCAACTAGTTATGGATAAAGCAAAAACAACAGAAAATTTGTGGACAGAAAGTCATATTGTTCCAGGACTATGGGTACAAGAAAGCAATGCTGGTCCTGTAGGGGCAACACTAGATTTTATTGCAAATGTGCTATACAATCATCCGCAAGGTGTTGCAATGCTATGCGGTCAAGCAAAAAAATCTATTTGTGGAGCGCGCGGAATTTTATCTTCTATGGGAGTTGGAATCTTTGATGCGCGAAATATGACTATTCCTTTGGGGCACTTAACAATAGCACCAATGATTTATCCTAAGAATACAGCAAAACGCGAACATGTTGCGCGGGCTATTCTTGAAGGCATTTGTTACGGAATAAGTGGTAACTTACATCAGCTCACAAAAAAATACAAAAATATTGTTTTTACAGGAGGAATGTCACGTAGCTCATTGTGTGCACAAATTCTAAGCGATTTGCACAATGTAGATGTTCGTACTCCTGAAATACAAGAAACCACTGCTCTGGGGGCTGTAATATGTGCTGGAGTCGGAGTTGGAGTTTTTCCTGACTTACTTAGTGGCGCTAAAAAAATCGCAAAATCAACAACTTATTCCAGCGATTCAAATAACAGCGAAACTTATCAATCACTATGCGAAAACTGGCTACAAATGACTAAAGCAAGTAATGAGTATAACCAACTTGCTGGTGAAGCTGCCTTGCAAGGAGTTAGTGAGATAAGTGATTCGCAGGTTATCGATATTTCATCGCAATTTCGTCCACGTGTTTTTATTTCCGCTGACTTTGATGAAAGGTCGTTGACAAAATTACGCAAAATAGCAGATGTTCATTACGGTAGCTATCGAGACGAAATGCAGCTTTTAACAGGTGATGCACTGGTTGAAGCATTAAAGGGTTATCACGTATTTATTACTGAAGTAGATGTGCTAGACGCAGAAGCACTACAACGAATTCCGAGTTTAAAAGCAGTGGTTTCTTGCCGTGGAAATGCTGTCAATATTGACATTGATGCTTGTACAATGTTAGGAGTGCCCGTTTTCAATACTCCTGGTCGTAATGCCGTAGCGGTTGCTGACATAACTGTTGCTTTTATTTTAATGCTTGCACGTAAATTACAAAGTGCAGTGAAGTTTTTACATGATCCAGAGGTTGAGGCTGGTGATATTGCGCGTATGGGTATGGCACACAAACAACTCCAAGGACACGAACTTTGGGAGAAAAATGTTGGACTTATTGGGATGGGAGCTGTTGGACGCAAGGTCGTCGAGCGTTTATTGCCTTTTTCAGTCAACGTGTTTGTCTATGACCCTTACTTAAGTGCGGAAGATATTGCTGCAACAGGAGCAACTTCGGTATCTTTACCTTTTCTTTTAGAAAATAGTGATTTTATCAGTTTGCATGCCGCTGTTACTAAAGAAACACGTGGTTTAATTTCTCATGATCAAATAGCTAAAATGAAAAAAAATTGTGGTATCGTAAACACTGCGCGCGCTCATTTAATCGATGAAGAAGCCTTGATTGATGCTCTACAAAACGAAAAAATTGGTGGCATTGCTCTAGATGTTTTTGCTGTTGAACCTCCAGGAGCAGATCATCCACTATTATCTTTTCCTAATGTAATCGCAACTCCTCACGTTGCTGGCAATACTTATGAAGTTTCTGCTCACCAAGGCGAAATTGTCGTCCAAGAATTACAAAAACTGCTTTGCGGAAAAAAACCAGAGCATGTGCGTAACCCGCAAGTGTTACAAAACTTCAGCTGGACAAAAACAGCAAAAAAACTCTCTGCAAAAGAGCTGCAAAAACTAAATACAAGTAGCGGACCTGCTATTACTGATTTAGATCAAGAACAAGAACAACAACAAACGCAAAACACCAATAAAAATAAAGGCATGTTTTCTAAACTGCGCGATATCGTAACCACAAAAAGAGAAGTAAAAGCAATTCACACTAAAGTAGTGTCGCGAGAAACTGTTACTCAAATTTCAGCGGCCAAAGAAAAACCGCAAAGTGGAGGACTAAAAGCAATCGTTGAAATCTTTTGCAAACACATAGAAAAAGACGAAGCACTTTGCAAATTTTCGACAAAGCAAGATATTTGCGTTCAATATGTGATACCTGATGCGGAATATAAGTTTGTTGTTCATTACAATAAAGGACAAATTATTACTCATTGGGGAGAAGCAAAGCAGCGGCCTAATGTAACTTTAAAAATGAAAGCGGCAACTTTTGATGGTATTCTTACCGGAAACATCAACGGTGTACGCGCAGCGATGACCGGAAAACTTTCATTTAGCGGTGACACTTTAAAAGCAATGCGCTTACAAAAAATTGAAAAAGACATGATTCGCGTATATACAAATGCGCGCCAACAGGTAGGTGATCCCGGAGATTTAAGTAATCTTACAAGTACCCAAGAACCGACAAAAAACACAAGCTCTAAACCTGTAACTAAACAAACAACGCCTCAGAAATGCAATGATGAACGCGACGAAGTCGTACAAATCTTTAACGAACTGTACCAAGGAGGATTCATTACTTCGACAGGAGGTAATGTAAGTGTACGACATGAAAAAAACAATAAACAAGTGTGGATTACACCTAGCCAAGTATACAAAGGTGGTTTAACAGGTGAAATGATAGTTGCCATAGACCTAGAAGGAAATGCCATTAAAGAAAGTGCATATAATCCTTCCAGCGAAAGACATCTTCATACTCTCATTATGCAAAAGCGGCCCCAAATAAATGCAGTGATTCACACCCATGCACCGAAAGCAACGGCTCTAGCACTTAGCGAATTACCGTTTTTGCCAATATCTACTGAAGCAGTGTTTGTTGGCGAGATTCCAAGAGTCCCATTTATTATGCCTGGTAGTAGAGAACTAGCAGAAGAAGTAGCAAAGGCTATTGGTAGTGGTACAGCTGTGCTATTACAAAACCATGGTCTAGTGGTTGCCGCAGGTAGTTTGAGACAAGCAGCTGATCTCACTTATATTATTGAACAAACAGCTGAAAAAATAATGGTGTGTTACGCTGCTGGCAAACCACCAAAAACTCTACCTCAAGATGCTATTGATATGTTACGTTCTTTAGGAGAAATGATCGTATAATATTCGCTCTATTTCTTAAGAATTAGAGCGAATAAGTGACCTGAAAAAAATAGTTATCTATTGAATGCGCAACTTTTATTTTCTAGTGTGATGTAACGAAGGCTGCAACTGAAACTGCGTAACCTAAGGCAACAAAACTAGAAATGAAAAGAATAATGCCAATGGGTAAATACTTTTGACTGGTCACTTACATAAAGATTGATATCGAGGAATCGTAAAATGAAATTCCTAGCCTTTGCCGACAATCATGGTTCATACCAATCCTCCAAACGCATTATAGAGTTAGCCAAAAACGTTGATTTACTTATCTGCGTAGGCGATTTTACTATTAATCGACAATTCGGTGATCTTTTTTTAAAGCGTATTGCTCCGTTAGAAATTCCAACTCTAATTGTATCTGGTAACCACGAAGAATATCCACAAACCTTTTTTCCACAATTACTTCAAGACTTTTCTTTTACCCAAAATTTAGACAATACTTTTTATGAAAAAGAAAATACTGTATTCTGTGGATGCAGTTTTACAGCAAGTCGCGAAAAGAGTAGCATCTTACAACAACTTTCTTATCACAAAAAAATAAACATTTTTATGACCCACTGTCCTCCTATAGATAGTGTTGGAAAAGACCAAAAAATAAGCGATGGTGGTAGTTTGGGAATTCGCAATTTTATCGAAGAAACTCAACCAAATTTAGTATTATGTGGACACATCCATTCCCCTCTACAACGAGAAGAGCAAATCGGCAATAGTCGTATTGTTAATGTTGCCTGTCAATATCGCATTTTTGAGTTTTAACTGTACAGAGAACGACTTAAAAAATATGATATTAATCCTTCAAATCCATTAGGGCGTGTCATCATTCAATACAGATAAAAATATAACAGATTCATTTAATGATACGCCAGTAGTATTGAGCCCGAGCCCGTTTGCGAGCCCGCGCCCGAAAACTTTTTGAGAGCGACAGAAAGTGATCCACCGGTCCAATACTAGTTTTTTGCGATGGAAAAAGAAACTTTGTTTCTTTGATAAATTGTTAGTGAAAGTTTCGGAAACGGGCTCGCAAACGGGCTCGAGCTCGAAAAAACACGCAATATTTTGAATGATGACACGCCCTAAATACAAAATCAATTTTCCAATTTAATGGTATACTCCATATAGTTTTGTTCTTCACCAATACATCTCAAAATAGCAATTTCTATGCTTTTTTTATTTTTCCAAATAACATTACAGTTATCTTGGGTAAGACTTGCACCATCATTTGCGATTTCAAAATTAATCAAAAATTTTCGAAAATAGTTTCCTTTTTTCTTTACATAGACAAACATTTCTTGTGGCGCAAAAGCAGCGCTTGGTAAAGCAGTTTCCACAGTCAATTCCCATTTGCCACTAGGTGAAACAGAAGTAGTAAAAACTTCTATTTCTGGTTCCGTGAAAAAAAATAATACCAATAAAAATGAAAATACCGAAATCAAAGACAATGAAATAAACCACAATAAAATAAACCACTTTCCTAAGTGTTTCATAAATGTTTCTGATTTTTCTACTTGCGACCTATTCATATAAGATCTCTCTATAAAATAGACACAGACTATTTCGCTTTTTTACAATATTTTAGTAACAGTTCCTTATAAAATATACTTTCACAATGTAACTTTTTCAATTACTCTAAGGAGAGTTTATGGATTTCTTATTTCATTTTTCGGCATATTCAGTATTGCCTTTTTGGGCAATAATGATTTTTTTTCCTCACTACTCAAAAACAAAATCTATCATAAAAGTGCCTTGGATTATTCTGCCAGCAACAATTTGTTATATTATTGTTCTTATGCCAAACATTACTGCTGCGATGTCTATCTTTTACGGACCTTCACCTGAATTAGCCACTAAACTTATGTCAGAACCTTGGGGGGGCAGCTTATTCTGGATTTATGCTGGCGCATTTGACTTATTTGTCGGTAGATGGATCTACTTAGATGCGATGGAGAAAAAAATTACTAGCTGGTTTATTTCGCCTATTTTATTTGTTTGTATTTTCTTTGGTCCTTTAGGATTCTTTCTTTATACTATAGTAAGTTTAGGATATTCCAAAATAAGAAACTAAAAGGCAAATGTAAAAAGTGAAAAAATCAATCTACAAACCGTTAGGCAGCGCAATCATTGATGAAATTAATATCATTGAAGGTGTTGGAAAAACATCTTTCACCGCATTTCCGATTGGCTATCCGTACATAGAGGTAATTATAGATTCAGGTGTTTCTATAGAGAAAGAACATCGAAAAAAACAAATTTATAGTTACCTTTGTGGTCAGTTTGTCTCTCCTTTTAAGTGGAGAACTCATTCGCATATTAACAAGATGGTTGCGGTTCAAATACATCCTTGGGCACTAAAGCTTATTTTTAATCAAAGTTCATGTCACTTCCAAGATAGTCAAATCCCACTTCATTTAGTTGATAGTCATCTTGCAAAACAACTTGAAGACGCAATAAGTAAAACTATAAAAAATGAACAGCTGTTTCTCGAAATTGAAAACATTTTTCATAAATGTGCATGCTACCAGCCCATTGATAAAAGAGTAATAGCTGCGTGGTTATATATTGTACAAAATAAAGGTGATGTGAAAATCGTAGAGTTAGCAACTCATGTCAGTCTCTCCCAAAGAAGACTACAACAGCTATTTAAAACCTATTTTGGCATTGGAGCAAAAAAATATAGTAAAATTGTACGCACACAGTACTATATATATCAACTTCTCACAGGTTCTATAAATCACAAACAAATTCCTTTAGTTTATTTTGACCAAGCGCATTTCATTCACGAATTAAAATCACACACTGGTATGACGCCACGCAAATGTCATCAATTTTTTAACTCCACTCCCAACAAACGCGAATATCTAAAATGGAATATATTCAATAAATATTAGACACTCAAACGGGTCCTGTCATCAATTAAATAGTCATCATAACGAACGACAACGATTATAGTAATTTATCATAATCCTTTAGAATTTTGAGCTTTGCCAAAACATAAGAATTTTTCTTTAAAAAACTACACTCCACTAAAAAAAATTTTTTATAGACAAAATTTTCTATTTTTGTGTCTCTCTTATAAACACTCAGTAAAGCATTACATTCCAAATGATCGTTTATCTCTTAAGATGCGAGTAATAATTATGAAATGGTGGAAAAGCAAGAAGAGAGAATTAGAGAAAATCTTTGAACAATATGCAGGAGCAATGTCTTTATACGCATGTTCTTTTGTCCGCGATTTTCAAATGGCAGAGGATATTGTACAGGAAATTTTTGTCAATTTACTGAACAACAATCAAGTTCCGCAAAAGCCGAAAAGTTATCTAATGCAGGCTGTACGAAATAGAGCCTTTAATTGCCAACGTTCTCCATCACTTAAATCACTTGACGATTGCACTAACGTTTGGTTCAATCAACCTTTAGAAAAAAAAGAACAACGCGAAAAATTGACCTTTGCATTGTCTTGTTTACCACAGGAACAAAGGGAAGTTATTGTTCTCAAAATATGGGGGCAATTGACATTTAAAGAGATTGCAGAAACAGTACACCTCTCTCCAAATACCACTGCTTCTCGCTACCAATATGGAATTAAACATCTAAGAGAAATTATGACAAAGGAGTTCAACGATGACCGAAGACTTTGAAAAATATTTGCAAGGTTTTACCACACAACCATCATCTTCTTTACATAATAAAATATTTGGTAGATCAAATAAAAAAACATTGATGCTTTGCGCCACTGCCGCTGCTGTTTTAATAGCAATATTGACCGTTTCCGGGTTTATAAACACACAACCGCAACAAACGCAAAAAGAGCAGCAATTTGTGGATAAAGATCCAGAACATATTAGAAGAGTCCGCAGACTTCATATTCGCCATCAAATAATCACAAATGGAGTAAACATAGAAAGTCTTATTGACTCTTTTTCTTCACACACAACGGTTACCGCTTCTACTAGAGACTTTTTAGATATAGAAAACTATTAATGGAGAGATATATGAAAAATTTACTACTTTTTTTGTCAATGATTTTATTTGCTACAGCGCAATATTCTAAACAAAATGCCGCTATTATTTACTGGAAAGCGTCCGCATTAACCACTTCTGAGGTTTGGGAACAAAACGACAACAGCTCTTCATTCGCAAAACTCACCGAAGAAGGCAAGTTAGATAATCTGTTTAAGCAAAATAGTCAAGTTGTCGTAGAAGTTATCAAAGCTTCTAAACTTTCGTATTGTCGGTTTATTCTTCCTTGTGAATACGAAGAAGGGCCCAATATTTTATTACCTCATCTAGGAAAAATGATGGGACTATGTCGTTTTGTTGTTCTCAGCGGCAGACATTATGCTTTAAAAAAGCAGTGGCAACAAGCAGCTGAATGCTATATTGCCGCTATGCGCTTTAGCTCTCATCTTGGACAAGATCCTTTTCTCATAACTTCTTTAGTAAGTTATGCAACAATAGGCATGTCATTGTCTGCTATTCGCAAAACCATTATTAATAAGGATTTCCCCAATGCTCTTCGCGAAAAAATTAAAGGCACTCTAAAACAAGTGAGTTCTCAAATGCACCTTGGTCAAGCTTTTAATTCAGAAGCAAAGATTTTCATAGAACCTTTTCGTAAGCAACTTCAAAAAAACGATATAAGCACTACGTGGGATATAATAAAACAACATTTTGGGCAAGATTCTTTGTTTAAAAAAAAGCCACAGCAAGTATTTTCGACAAAGAAAGATAGAGAAGAATTAGCATTACTACTTAAGGCTAAACCTTCTTTTTTTACTTCGAAACAATCCTTTGCCAAGTATATATTGCAAGCGTTTGATTTGTACACAGCGCATGCTTACCAAATGACAAACATTTGTAAATCCAGTTATAAATCAGGAATGACTAATTATCTCAAACTCCAAAAAGAGGTAGAAAAATCTCACTTTTTTGTCAATTTTTTATCACCAATGAAAACATATGAAACTCAGTTACGTGCCTATGCTAACGTAAATATGACAATATTATTATTAGAATTACTATCTTACAATAACAGCTATAATAAGTTTCCTACTTCGCTAGACGATTTAAACCAACAGATAGAATTTTACTCATTGCAAGATTTCACTTATACAAAAATTGCAAACGGTTTTCATCTTGAAATAGTTATACCAATAACAAACAGAAAATTTATTTACAAAGTTAGCAAAGAAAGAAATTCTTTCTCCTGGGATTTTATAAAATATTTGGAAGAAAAAATAGAAGAGCAAGAAAAATCAAAGGGATAACCTTTTATTAGATTTACTTTTAATATTTTGTGCGTTGACTGTTCTTTTTTGATTCAGTCAACGTACAAAACATTCAATCTAAGAAAACAATTTTGTTTTTAGTAAAACAACAGGATACCCAACAATACGAGACAATAAACGAAAGACAAGAAATAGTAGTTTAGCAAAGAACTTACTTAAGAACACAATACTAGACAACACTAATTTGCTTAACTTTCTAATTACTTTTTTAGGAAAATACTCCTTTGAATCTAAATTTAGACTTGAGTTGCTCTTTTGTTTCTGAAATCCACCTATGTAAGAATTGTCAAGACAAGATAGATTTTTTATTTCAGAAGGAAGTGCATTCAAGTTGTTAGACTGTAAACTTAGTTGCTTTAAAGATGCTAATTGCGAAATTTTTTGTGGTGGTTTACATAAATTATTATGATTTAAAGACAATACTTGCAAATCTTTTAAATTATTTATTCCAAAAGGCGGTTCCGTTAGTTCGTTTCCCTGTAAATTTAGTACAATAAGAGATTTCATGTTACCTATGCTGAAAGGTAATTTCTTTAAATTATTGTTTTTTATACTCAAATATTTAAGTTGCTTTAACTGAGAAATACTTTCTGGCAATTCACTCAAGTTATTATTGTCTAAATTTAATGATTCCAATGATTCCAAATCAATTATCTCTAAAGGAAATTCCTTTAAGTTATTATTTTTAAAACATAAATTTTTTAGATATTTTAAATTGCGCACTCCTGAAGGAATTTCCAAAAGATTATTGTTTCTTAAACGTAAACTGACAAGAGATTTAGAGTTCGCTACTGCAATATGAAAATGAGACAAACTGCGGCCTGATAAATCGAGTGTTTCTAATTTATCAGCAGTTCTGTATTTACATGAAATGTACCTTTTGGAAATTGCTGAGTGATCTTTGCTAAACGAACTAGGAATTTTTTTTTCAGTAATTGTTGAATGACTAGGGCTCGATTTTTTTTCAGTAATTGTTGAATGACTAGGACTAGATTTTTTTTCAGTAATTGTTGAATGGCTAGGGCTAGATTTTTTTTCAGTAATTGTTGAATGACTAGGGCTAGATTTTTTTTCAGTAATTGTTGAATGACTAGGGCTCGATTTTTTTTCAGTAATTGTTGAATGGCTAGGGCTAGATTTTTTTTCAGTAATTGTTGAATGACTACGGCTAGATTTTTTTTCAGTAGCTATTGGATGACTACGGCTCGATTTTTTTTCAGTAGTTATTGAATGACTACGGCTAGATTTTTTTGAAATCGCTGGGTCATTAACATTTTTACCAAGGCTATTTGGTATTTTTTTCTCTGGTTGTTTGAGAGTTACCGTACCTGAAAAATTGCAGTTTACAAAAGTACACTCAGATAAATTTTGAAATGACACATCCGATTTAAAACTACAGTTGGAAAAAGTAGATCTTTTAACAAAAAAATATTCTTCAGGTAAAGTAAAAACACAACTATCATAGATAGTATTACTCTCTAAACTTTGTGATGTTTCTTTAGCAAAAACCTTCATGACTATTCTCCGTTTCCTATTTTGATTCCTTTTTGGTTTTGTTTTGTTTTTAAATACGGAGAATTCAATTGAGATGTTTGTTTTATTTTAAAATTTAGTGAGTTTTAAAATTGAATAGAAGATTTCTGAAATAGTAGAAAAACTTCTTGATTAGGTTTTCATTTTGAGCGAGTGTTTATCAAGATCTTTTTATACAAGTCTTTGAGTTCGTAGTAAAGAGACACTATCTAACCATACCATTTTATTACAAGCGTCTTTAGTATAGTTTGCTTGCGTTCACTGCGATTTATAATATCAACTTAGTCTATATACAAATCATTCGCTTCTTCTATCCAATCTATTTTGCTCATCTTCTCTAATATCACTGTTGCTTGCTTTATTTAAATCTGATTGAAAACCCGCGCGAATCTAACGCTGCACTTTTCACTTAAGTTCAAATATCTCTAGTTAAGCTGATTGTTAAAAAAATCAATGGTTCTTTGCCAAGTTAACTCAGCCGCTTTTTCATTATATCTTCCAGTAGAATCATTATGAAATCTGTGTTTTGCTCCTGGGTAGTCATGCATTGAATAAGATACATCATTCGCTTTTAAATCTTGCTCGTAATCTAGTCATGTAGCATTTACATGTTTATCTAGTTATGCAAGCTGGATAAGAAGTGGAGATTTGATATTTTTTCGCAAATCCCTTTGTAACAGGGTTCCGTAAAAAGAAACTCCCGCATTTAATTCACTTCCCAAAATGGCAGCTAACATATGAGATTCTTTGGATTTGCTACTCTGTTCCTGAGACATACCATTTCCTTGTAAAGTTCTTATACATTTAAATTGTGTTTTGCGAATGGTGTATATTACTACAGATTTTTATTAACTTGCAACCTAAATTCTGATGCCACAGAAATAAATCTAAATTGTAAATATAAGCATGGGTGAAAAACGGTTAAGTTTTAAATCTGACATGAGCAATCCCTGTAAGTAAAAAACTAAGGGCAGGAAAACGAACATGTGTTGAACTGTCGTAAGATAGCACAAAACCTAATCAGACTAGCAGGTTTTGTATTACATCTAGAAGTCGATTAATGAGAGAGTAATCAACTCCACTCTCGCAAGACCTTGACAGATAACATGACTCTAAGGTTACATAAAACAGTGAAAGACTGAATTAAAAAAAGTACGGATTCGAATGCTGTAGTCTAATATCATATAACAAAGAAACAATTCACTATCAAATCGTGTAATTTACAAATATAAATATGTTATATTTCTAGTAGGGACATTTACAAATTCCTTTTAAATTACTCTGATTATTTATATTTTTATAGGATAAAAACAATGGAAAATTTAGAGATAGGATTGGCCACAATCCGCCAATCTCCTAAAAAAGAGGGAATATTGGAGTTGATTGCTCGACAATCAGTGATAAAAAAATGGGAAATACTGCAAGAAGCCAAACTAGATCAAGATGAAGGCCTTGTAGGTGACATTTGGAAAACTAGCGACAAATCGCAGCCTGATACCCAACTAACCATCGTAAATTGTCGTCTAATGACACTTATAGAACCAGACAAATCTCGATGGCCTCTAAGCGAAAGCCAGCTGTATATTGATATGGACTTAAGTCGCGAAAATTTACCTCCTGGGACGCAACTGGCACTTGGCACTGCCATTATTGAAATTACGAGTGTACCACACAACAAATACGAAAATTTTGCAGAACAGTTTGGACAGGAAGCTCTCAAGTTTGTCAATTCTTCAATAGGTATGCAGCTCAATTTGTCAGGTATCCATGCAAAAGTTGTGAATATAGGCACAGTGCAGGTTAGCAATATCATTAGAAAAATGTCCGACATTAAATTTAATAGAGATGAAGACTGTCCAAATAAACCATTTGATAAAGATTTTAGATTTTTTTGTTCGTGGAGTGGAGGTAAAGACTCCTGTCTTTCTCTATATCGAGCTATGCAAACAGGAGCAATCCCAAGCTATCTTGTAACTATGCTCTCTGCTGAAACAAACCTAACAAAAACGCATGAATTAGATAGTCGTTTAATAGAGGCGCAATCACAAGCCTTGGGCATCCCTTTGAGACCTTGTCCGTTTGTAGAAAAACGCTATGGTGATTATGAGAAAGCTTTCCTAACAGAGCTACTACGTTTATCAAAAATCGGCGTCCAAGGAGGAATATTTGGCGATACCGAATATGGTTTATCTTTAACGAATACAACATGCGCAAAAGCAGGTATGAAAGCATGGGTTCCATTATGGCAAGTTGATCCAATCGCAGCCTTTAATGAATTCTTAGACCTCGGCTTTAAAAGTATAATCATGTGCTGCAGCAACTCGAAATTAGGAAAAGAGGCTATTGGACAAACATTAACCAAAGATTTATTGAAGTTTATTATAGATAAAGGAATTGATCCTCTAGGAGAACATAACGAATACCACACTTTTGTCTATGATGGCCCTATCTTTAGTAAACCAGTACAATTTACCAAAGGCAATATCAAACGAGTGGGTGACTACTGGATCGACGAATTAAAACCTGCCAAAAAACGATGGTTTAGCTTTTCTTGATGTGGAAAAAATGTTCTACTCTTTCAAAAGATTACGAACTTGAAAACGGCAAAGAAACAATCGCTGTAGAGATGATGTTGCGGAGAGAAGTTAACAGCGGGGTTTGCGTCCGGGAATAAAGGCCAGGCAGATTCTCCCTCACTTAGTAATATTATATCATTCATGTTTATTCCACATTCAGGAAAAACCTTTTCAATATTTGAATTATTTTTTGAATGTGGTGAGTACTAAATTCGTAAGCAACAACCACGGTTTGTTTGGGATTTGTAAGCGAATTTTCTGTCATATATTTGGTTACTGCTGCTTTTATTTTACTCACATCGTTCGAAAAACGCGAAGAAAGAACAGAACAATAAAAGAGAGTAGAATCGGCCTTCTTCATAAACTTGATGTAAGACAGCAATACAAAATAATTGAATTTCCAAAAGAAATCACTCAGTTTAGCCTTTTTGTTTGCTATCTTACATCTGGCGAACTATTTTTCTCATCAAGAAGTTTTAACAATTTCTTTGGAGTAAGCAAGCGATAACTTTCATCAAGCCATTCTCTAATAACCGAAAAAGAGGGAGGATTTTCTCCACTTAAAACAATGGTTGTCCAACCGTGTTTCCCCACCTTGTAATTTTCCGGGTATTTTTTTTCAAGCTTCTCAATTTGTGGTAAAGAAGATTCGAGTTTTACCATAAGATCATTATTTTTTTCACCAACAAATACAACATTTTTCTTGTTTACCTTAAATGAAATTCGATTGCAAACAGTACTTTCTTGTACTTCTGGATATTGCAATATACATTCCCGTATTTGCTGAATAATACTTGTTTGGTTTTTAGCCATGAAACTCTCCTATCAGTTTTGATTTCTTATATACCTTCCACCAAACGATTGACAAACTAGGTATAGTTCACGAAAACATTATCAAATATTACATTTAATGAATTTTCATTTAAAAAGGAGTGATCCTTTTGGGGAATACTACTATGCCCTCTATCCCGTTAGCAAAAGCATTCGGGATTGCTTTTCGAATAATGTTTGCTGCCCCGTTGATATCAGCATTAAGCAAAATATTTTGTTTAGACCTAAATAGACCTCGTTTAACACGGCGTCCCAAATAATTTTGATGTTTCTTGATCGGTTCACTGTCTAAGAAAGAACATTTAGAAGTGTAACTTTCTTCTTGAATAAGAACTTCAATACCAGCAAGTTGGGCTTTGTAGGTAAGTTGGTTAACAAACTGAGAATGGGGAATAGAAACAAAATTTTGATTATTCCTTTTGCCAATGTTAATCTGTTGCTTCCAATCATCGTTTTTGCCAATAACTAATGTTCCAATACTTTTCTCAACTAGCAATTTAATGATATAGCGACTAGATTGATGAAGGTAGTTGCTAACAACGCAATTTCTTTTGTATGTAAGTTTTTCAATTCTTCTACTAGTTCCTTTGTTACCGATATAAGACATTAAACAAGAACGCTTTTTGTTAAAAAATTGGTTAATCGATTTTAGAGGTCTACCGTTAATCAAGACAGGAGTGAAGTCTTTTTGATTTGAAGTTATAGCCGCTAAGTTGTTTAACCCAATGTCTATTCCAGCGATTTTGTTTTTATCAAGGTTAGGATTAAGAACTTTATGTTTTCCTAATTGTTTGTAACAATCTTCTAATAATAATCTATTGAACTCAAGTAACTTTTCTTCTTTTGGCTTTTGACTTAATATTTGTTTTGTTACTTTTGATAGTGTTACAGAATCAAAAATATCTTTGTTATAAATTTTTGTTTTGATCAAAGAATTCAATTTATCTGCTATTGCTTTTTTTAAAAACTTTGCTGGTTTATCGCATTTGTAGTTTTCTATTTTTTCTTGCAATATTTTTGAACACTTTTTTCTCAAATACAATGATATTGGTGTATCTTTTTGTAGTTCTAAGAGAAATTCCGACGTGATATCTTTTTCTTTGAGTAGATACACTGATTTCTCGTAAACAATCTCTATTTTGTACATTCCATATCGAGGAACTATTCTTACCTGTTTGATGTGTTTTTGTTGACATGACAATGTTATGTTACACATTGATAGCTTGATTTTGTTCTTTGTTAATTCTTTTTTGTTTATTGCATCTATTGGGTATAAAACTATATTCCGCCCGTTACTCTTATGTTTATACTTTGGCAATTTTGGTTTTGCCTTGAATTTATTTGGATTGATCTTGTATCCTTCTAACCCTCTAAAAAATGATTCGAAGTTTTTGCACAATACTCTTAATATCTGCTGACTTGCTTTTGTTGGTAGTGCGTAATAGTCTGGCTGCTTACTTTGTTGTAGCTCTTTTTGAAGATTTTCGTAACCTATAAAACCTTTTCCTGCGAAAAAATTTTGACGCACTACATACAATCCAGCATTATATAGATTTTTTGAACGGAAACTTAAGTCGTCCAGTTCAGAGTATTTTTTATTATTTTTTGTTATATTATGTTTTTCTACGAGCTTCATAATTTTGCTTAAACTCACTTATTTTTCAGTTTTACTCATTTCTTCTTCTAACTCTTTTATAATTTTCTCTGTTCGCCTCTTGTTTCTTCTCAACCCATATAATCTAGCACAAAAAGAAGTAATTATATTTACGAAATCTTGCATCAAGTCCTCTTTATCACCACTTGTTTTGTTTATTACTTCTATTTTTTTATTTTCTTTTGCTAATAATATTTCAATGTAATTTAATCCAAATCTTGCCAAACGATCTTTGTGCTCTACTATTAAAATTTCCCAATCATCTGATTCTAAAATTTTCTTTAATTTTGCTCTCTTATCATTTAATCCAGATCCTATTTCTTTGACTTCTTTTGCTATTTGATAGCCTCTAGCACTTGCATAATCTCTTAGGCGGTTGCACTGAGACTCTAGATTTTTTTTATTTTCTGATGATGATACTCGTGCATAAATGATCACGCTTGGCTTTTCTTCCTTAGCTTTTTTTTCCTTTTCGTCGAAAACAACTATTGTTCCTGACGGGAGTTGTTTTCCTTTTATATAGCCTTTTTGCCAATGACGATAAGCTGTTAAATAAGTTATTGAATTCTTTTTTGCATATTCTGATAGTTTCATTACTTTATTATACTTTAGTTTTTCTTTTCGACAAGAACAAGTTGACATTCTTTGATAATATTTGATATTGATTTATGTTAAACTTTACTATACGTTATTTTGAAAAACGTTCCTTTTATAGACTGTGTGAAATTTCAGTTTTTGGTAGCAGTTTTTTCAAATTTTCTAGTTCTGTATCCTCTATTTCTATATCATCAAGATTAAGAAAAGCGAGGTTAGTTAGGCTTTTCAAATGCTTTAATCCAGCGTTGCCTATTTTTGTAGAACCAAGATCCAAAGAAGTGAGATTAGCTAGGCCTTTCAAATGCTTTAATCCAGCGTTGCCTATTTTTGTAGAACCAAGATCCAAAGAAGTGAGGTTAGCTAGGCCTTTCAAATGCCTTAATCCAGCGTTGCTTATTTTTGTAGAACCAAGATCCAGAGAAGTGAGGTTAGCTAGGCCTTTCAAATTCTTTAGCCCAGTATTGCCTATTTCTGTATTACTAAGGTGGAGAGAAGTAAGGTTAGTGAGGCCTTGTAGATGTAGTAGTCCAGCATTGCCTATTTTTGTAGAATAAAGATCGAGAAAAGTGAGGTTTGACAGATCTTTCAAATGCCTTAGTCCAACATTGCCTATTTTTGTATTACTAAAGTGGAGAGAAGCGAGATTAGTCAAGCTTTTCAAATGCTGTAGTCCAACATCTGATATTTCTGTACTCCAAAGGTTGAGAGAAGTAAGGTTAGTGAGGCCTTTCAAATGATGTAACCCAACATCTTCTATTTCTGTAGAATAAAGGTCGAGAAAAGTGAGGTTTGACAGACCTTTCAAATGCTTTAGTCCAACATTACCTATTTTTGTAGAACCAAGGTCCAGAGAAGTGAGGTTAGTCAAACCTTTTAAATGCTGTAGTCCAACATCTGATATTTCTGTATCGTATAGATCAAGAGAAGTGAGGTTGATTAGGCCTTTCAAATGCTGTAGTCCAACATCCCCTATCTTCGTTCCAGAGAGAGTAAGAGAAGTGAGATTGGTTAGGCCTTTCAAGTGTTGTAGCCCAGCATCTCTTATTTTCGTCTGACTAAGGTTAAGAGAAGTGAGATTTGTATAAGGAGTAATTTTATCTAAACGGGCGGTTGACTTGTTCCCTAACTTCAGTTCTCCGGAAAACCCACAGTTGACAAAATCGCAGTTCTCAAAATCAAGATACACATCTCCTCTGAAGCTACAATTATCGATCAATGAATTATTTATATTGTATTCTTTATCTTTTTCTAAATAGAAAGTGCACCCAAAATATTTCACATTGCTTTCTACTTTTTCTAAAGATTTACCTCTTATTTCCACATTTGATCTTTCCGGTAACGATAAAACTATTAGATATTTCTTGCAATTTTAAACCACAGTCTGCTATAAAGCAATTTGAAAAATGCCAGACTCAAAAATAAAATTTTTTATCCTATTTAGCAATTTGAAAAGTGCCAGACTCAAAAATAAAATTTTTTATCCTATTTTGCTAATATCATTCTTTAGTCAATCATTATTTTTACTTCGCTGCCAAAACCAGAGTAAAAAGGCAATGAATAGCAATGCAAAAACAAAATCTCCAACTGCTCCGACAAGACCAAAGAACTTGATTTTGCCATTCCACCAATAATAGGACCATAGTACTGCGACATATAACTTGCCTAAAATCGCAATCAACAAAATTCCGTGATTTTTTCGTGGATTGTACGCAACAATTGCATAACCAACGCCAAAGAATAATACTGAAACCCAAAATGCTTGGGTGTTTACATGTGCAACAATATCAAATTTACTGTTAGATAGTTCAAAAAATAATTGAGTGTGAAATTCAGGAAATAATAGCGCTCCGCCAGCGCCTGTAATATTCCACAAGGCAGCTATTGTAAAAAAGATTTGGATCACTTTCATGTTCATATATAAATCCCTTACAAAGGATATTAAGTTGCTTGTTTTTTCGAGTAAAACATTTTTTGTAAAGGCTCTAAAAATCTATTTTAAAGCCTTTATATTAATCAACCATGGGTATAGGAATATTATCAACATTCTCTACTTCAGCATAGAATGTATAAAAACGAATTGGCAGTACGATTTTTTTTGATATTGCGTCTTACTTGGTGGATCAATGATCCTTACAAATAACATTTTGCAACTACTCTCAATAGCTTTGTAAAACTCCTGTGGGAGATCGTCTTACAAAAAACCATATTTTCTAACAATAGACCACAATAAGCATAGTATTCCTATTCCCACAATTAATTTAATAAATCCTTCCCAAGTTGGTACTCTCCGTTCGTGTATTATCTTTAAGTTATCTGCAATTTTGTAGTTTTTCTCAACAAAGGTTTCTTTAACTAGGTCTACACTATCGTCCAAAAAAGCTTCTAATCCAGATACCACATAGCCTTCTAAATCTACCTGCAGAGCATCTTGCTTTTTATCGCTTCTTAAAATATGAAATGCCTGAAAGATTTTTTCTTGATCGTTTAGTTTCAAAACAATCTGTATTTTTTCATCCTTGTCATTCTCGGCAGAGAAAATAGGCACGTAAACATTTGGACCTTGTAGTATAGCTTTTTTATAATCCAATTTACTATTTGTGATTTTTATCCATGCAGGAGCGCTGTCAGATACCAAAGTAGAGTACTCTACACTACTTTGTTTTAAATTAGCAAAGCCAACATATAGACTGTCAATTCCTGTCATCGTCAACCCAATTCCTAAAAGAAAAAGAAAACCGTTCGCTAAAAACTTGGTTAGTATGTTTTGGCCATCAGGATCATCGTCGTCTTTCGTTTCATTGTCTTCAACATCAGCGTACTCGTCAGAAGAATCATCAGCATCATCATCAAAATCACCATCATGCTCGTATTCGTCAGAAGAATCATCATCATCAAAACCACCATCATGCTCGTATTCGTCAGAAGAATCATCATCAGAATTGTATTCGTTTCCATTCTTGATCGCTTTTATTGTACGACGAACGTTAAACACACCAAGTAACAATGCTATAATCCCGACTACAAGAAAAATGCTTTGTTCTAATGGTTTTGGAATTTGATTTTCAATAAAAATAATAAACGCATCTTGCGTTTGTTTTCCATGACTCATCGCCAATTTGTTGCGAATGTTTGGTCTCTGTTCGCTTGTTTCTGCAAAGCTAGACAAAATCATACCTGATAATTTTCCTTGGTAAGATAACTCTGATGAGTTCTCTTTCACCAACTTTTTTCGCTCATCAGCACTTTTATTCAAAAACATAATGATAAACTTTTTGCGCTTTTCATCTGTAATCTCTAGAACTTTCCGTACCTTGACATCTTTCGTTGGAGAAGAGTATATCGGAACGTAGACATTATCTTCAACAACAATCGAAAGAGTGTAGTCTACATGGCAGTTTTCAATGGTATACCAAGACTGTTTGGCATTTTCACTTGTGAGTTGGTTGCATTTTGCAACAAGGGTTTGTTCATTTGTTAGAGCAATATACAGCTCTGCCGTTCCCATGTATATGATAATCCCACCGACTAAAAAACATAGAGCAGTCTTTATTGGTCCAAAGTGTAATTTCTCAATAAGCCACTTTATCATACAAAACACCTTCCATATAAGTAATTCATCGTGGAGTTTGGTAACAATTTTAGAGTCCTTTGAAATCCACCAAAGTTTACAACAAATTTTGCTTTTTTATGCAACAATTTTGCAAAACTAAATCAGTTTACAGAACAACTATCTATGGACAGCCAAGTTATCTAGTTCTGTCGCAAAAATTTGCCGAAGAAAGAAAATGATGGTATGATGTTTTCAACATTTGTCTTATCTTGGATAATTATTACGTTTTAAGTTATTACGAGTCTCGCATTGAATTACCTTACCTCATTTTCGCAAGATAACGAGTGAAGTAGTATTTCACTCATTATCTTGTATACGTTCCTACTGAGCCTGACACTGAATTAAAACCTACTGAGCCTGGCACTGAAAAATGCAGCATCACTTTTTCTCCACAAAACTTTGGCAAATTAGAACTACATCAGGTATTTGCAAACCGCTACCACTTATTCTCATTTTAGTGCCATTGGCTTTTTCCATTTCTATTGACCATTCGTTTTGTTTTGGTTGTGTTGATCGGGGAGGAATTTCCATTTGGATGAAAGCCGGACTTGGTCCTGTCTTTGTTTTTGACGCTTCTGAAATCAGGCTTTGAAGTTTACTATACTCTACTCGTAAACCTTTTGAAATTTCCCGAGCACTGTAGTCGTCGTGTAAAGAAACTGCTGCTTCCCACAGGTGTTTTAGTGTGGCACTACCTCTTCTACTTTTAGGTTACTGCACGAAATTGGCAAACCATTTGTAAAATTTTTGACATCATCGAAAATACACATTAAAAAAATTTATAACGAAAAGTAGAGCGCAAAACTCGCTACAAGTTACTCTAAAATCTCAACATAGCAAATAACTTTCAAAGTTTAGTATTATAATCGTTGTGAATTAAAACGCATATATATCTAAATGTTGATACGCCCTACACAAACAAGACAATCTTTATGTTCAAAAGTTTTCCAAAAACCTCTTTCACCTTAATAATAAAAATATTATAATTAATCATAAGATCTTTATTATTAATTCTTGATTAGTTAGGGAATGTTATCAATTAGGAAAACCGTAAAACATACTAAAATAGTTTGTGATATTATCACATTGATGGAGAATAATCATGAAAAAATCAAATAATTTAAAACACTTTCGCTTTTTAACCTTTTTTCTTGTTTTGGCTGGCTGCATAGTTGGTTGTGAAGGAGGCGGTGGCGGTGGAGTCGGAGGCGGTGTAAATGGCGATCTTTTTGTCGCTAACTTGAATAGTGATAACGTTAGTTCTTTCAATGTAGATGACGATGGTGATGTAGCTCCTATAACAAATATTGTTGGCGCTAATACTCAGATTAGTGGCGCTGGAGGAGTGTTTGTTTTCGGTAATGAGGCTTTTATTGCTAACCGAAATAATGATAGTATAACAGTGTTTAACGCGGATGATGATGGAGATATTGCCCCACAACGTACTATTGCTGGCGCTAATACCGGCCTTTCGAGACCTGATGAGGCATTCATTGCCAATGGAGAAATTTTTGTCCCTAACCAAGATGGCAATAGCATAACGGTGTTTAATGTAAACGATGATGGTGATGTTGCTCCGCAGCGCACGATTAGTGGTGCCAATACCAACCTTAATTCCCCACTAGGAGTATTTGTCGTAGGTGGAGAAATTTTTGTTGCAGGTAATGACGGTGGCAATATATTGGTGTTTAATGTAAACGATGATGGAGATATTGCTCCTCAGAGAGAAATTATTGGTGCCAATACTCTGCTTAATGACCCTTCAGGAATATTTGTCGCAGGTGGAGAAATTTTTGTCGTTGACGAAATACTTTCTTCGATAACAGTGTTTAATGTAAATGATGATGGTGATGTTGCTCCTCAACGCCGTATTGTAGGGGCTAATACCACAATAAGCGGCCCAGAGGGGATATCTGTCTTCAGTGGTCTCATTTTTAACACGAATTTCAATAACACTGTGACTGTATTCAATCAAAACGATGATGGAAATGTTGCTCCCCAACGTAGTATTGTGGGGAATAATACTGGGCTAAACGGACCTTTTGGAATTTTTATTATTGGCTCTATAGTAGCAAAAGCAGAAAAAAAATTACAATTAGCCAAACAATCTCTTTCTAATATGAATTTTCAAAGAACTGTGCGTGGTGTGAAATTACGTTGGACAAACTCTCGACAAGATATTTTAGGTTACTACGTTTGGCGCGCAAAAAAAGGAGAAAACTACGAAAAAATATCTCCTTTATTAATCCCGACAAATGCAAACGGAGAGTATACACATTTTGATGATCAAGCATTTCCTGAAACAGAAAGCTATTATTATAAAATACAAGTATTGAATAATGACCGTAGCAATACTTGGGACCGCGCTATATTTGCACGCAGTGCGCAATCATCTAAAAGAATTCGCGAAGAATATAAATTACAGCATACTAAGAAGTAATGTAAAATGCATTATGAAATAAATACGGCGCGCCTGCTAGCTGTTACCAGTTAGCAGGCGCGCCATGAGATGGTCAGCAAAGGGATCGCTCCCCTATACTGCCAATTCCGGTAGGGTCGAGAGCTGGCGCGTTAGCTTAGATCAAAGTTTGTTTTCTCTGTTTGCCGCTTAGTTTCTCAGCGGTGCCACAATATCTTATATCTTACTACATTTCTTCAATATAGGTGCCAGCCTCAGCAGATAAAGAGAAATAAAAAAGAGTAAGTTGATTTTTATTAGTGACTTACTGCAAATAAAGATGGTAGCTGTAGTGTGTTTTGTCAAACGAACTTATAGAATAATATAGTTAAATAAAGGGCCTTACTTCTTATTTCTAAATTCTTCTTCGTCAGATCTATAGTTAAAGAAGTGTGTAGCATAAAATCTCATTTCGTCATGATCTAGACGCCATTCTCGCAGCCCCCAAACAGCTACACCCTTACTAATGTGATCATACTCATGTATCCCTACTGACCAGTGAAAACCTTGATCGACCCCAAAGTATCTATATTTATTGAAGGGGGGTTTCAGAGTGGCTTTAGCAGAGAAAACAAATCTAAGATAACAACGCCTAGAAAACTCAATTTTGGAAAAGATAATATTTTTAAATATAAATTACCTTTTTTTGGTATCCTCAACAAAGCTAAATGTACTCACCACTTGTTTTTTCGCTACTAGAAATAGCGCGCATAACGAAAGGGCGAATGTTAACAGTATAACGCATACTGTACAGGCTCAGCAAATTAATATAGGGGCCAGGGCATTGTAAGGCTTAACTGTATTTCCTGTTTTTTCTATATCTAAGTACCGTTTACTGGCCCTGGTCTATCCTCGATTAATTGCAATACGAAACTCAGATACTTAAATATAACAAACCAGAAGACAAAGAATAAACGATTATAATAAGATTTGGTAAAATATAAGACTACAGACACATTTTCCAATGTAGGTTCTATTTAAAATAAGCAAATATAAGAACTCTGCCTTATTAATACTCAAATAAAGTAGAGTTCTTGTTCTTTTATCTAGGAGGTTCTTTGTACATGAAAGATATTGATAAATTAGAACAAAAAGTGAAACGAGTTATTGCAGAAGTTTTAGATTGTGAAAGCGAAAAAATTTTATCTAGTGATTTATTACTCGAAGATTTAGGGTTAGATTCACTATTAGGTTTAGAACTATTATCTCAACTAGAAAAACAGTTTAAAATTAGCGTTAGTGAAAAAATTTTTACCACGACGGGCTTATCTGTACATAGCTTAACAAAAAAACTACAAAATATATTAACGCCAACACTCAAACATGAGTGTTGGCCAACATTAAAAGTTGTAAACGAGGTAAGCCAACAAACACAATTGCCCATCTGTTCTGATTTCGAAGATACACTCAATATTTATCAGCATGAAGGTAATAACGATGCTGGTTACTCTGTTTATCGTAGAAAAAAAGATAATATGTCTTGCGTATTAATTCCGCATGAAAATGTTGTAATTGGCAGCGAACATCATTCAGCAATGGATGATGAAAAGCCAATTCATAATGTAAAAATTGAATCATTTTTGATAGACATTGAACCCATTACAAATTGGTCATTTGCGAGATTTTTAAATTACATTGATAATATTCCTAAACTAGTTATCGAAGACTGGTGTGGCGAGGTCAAAAAGGGAACGCGCCACGGTGCTTTCGGTTTGCACTATAAAAAGTTGTGGAAACCAATTTCTTCCACAGAAAGTAAACCAGTTGTAATGGTATCTTGGTATGGAGCTAATGCTTATTCTCTGTGGGCTAATGGATATGATTGGCGTTATTATAAGGGAAATGGCGAAATTCATGATGAATTAAAAACAATAGGTAGTCAAGGAACAGAACCCAAAAACACAAACATGTATAGCTATCTCCCATCTGAGGTACAATGGGAATATGCGGCGCGTGGTAAACACACTCAAGAGTATCCGTGGGGAAATAGTTCTCCTACACCAGAATTGACTTGTGCCTCTCAACATGATCTTAAAAGCACTTATAATACGGCAGCCGATTACAAATGTGTGAATGTATCAGTCCCATTGGGAGTTTCACCTTTTGGAGTTTATCATATGGCTGGTAATGTATGGAACTGGTGTCGCGATTGGTATGATGAAAATTTCTATAAAAACTCGCTATCGACAAACCTCAATGCACAAAACCACCGCTATACCGGAATTAGAAGCGAAAGAGGGGGAAGTTGGGTTGGTTCTGCTTCTTTACTTCGCTCTTCTTATCGGCGCGGGCGTAGTCCGTATGCTAGAGGACGTTGTCTAGGCTTTCGCTGTGTTGGAACATTATAACACAAGCATTCATTGCCGACAAAAGTAATTCCCCATTAAATACAGATCCTTTATTTTCTAGTGAAGCGAAAGCATACAGACATAACTATGTAACTCAGAACAACAAAGCTAGAAAATTAAAGAACAAAATATCAATGGATAATTACTTTTGACAGATCACTTAAGAACAAGAATTAGTGGCTTAAAAAATGAAAAAAGCGCCATTAATATTGATACCATTTACTTATAACTATAATCACCATATACAGTCCAGAATTATAATAGATCAACTACTTTAGTTTGTTTTCTGCGCTGCTAGTTGTTTTTTTTCTCTAGCTAGTTGGTCTTTTTCTCTCGTTAGTTGATCCTTTTCTCTCGTTAGTTGATCCTTTTCTCTCGTTAGTTGGTCTTCCTGTATTTTTTCAAATTGTTTTTTGGCTTGGTTATTCTGTACATTTAATTCTAGCTTTTGAATGGCTAAATCTGCTTTTTGTGCATCTAGCTCTAGTTTTTGGATATCCAAGTGTGTTTTTTGTGCATCTAACTTTGCTTTTTGTGTGTTTAGCTTTTCTATATCAAGCACAATTTCATTACCGTTGGGTAGCAATTTTTTTATCTCATCTTTGTTACTTGTGTATTTTTCTCTAAATAGATCTGACACATTCATTTGTTTTTTCCTTTTTTTGTTTAATTTTCGGATCAAGTAATTTATCTGTCCATAGTTCTATTTTTTCAATTGCTTGATTAACTTGGCTCCTTGTTGCCGTTTCACTACTATGACCTCTCTTCTTGCTTAAAAAATCCCAATTTTTACCTGCAATACTAATATAAAGAATTGCCATAATATAAGTTTCCCTTTGGGCGTCTGGTAAATACCAAAGTAGATGGGTGACGAGCGTAAATGCAAAAGATTTTTTTAGTTTTGTTAGGTGATTACTTACTTCATTATTTTCAAAAAACTGCTTAATAGCGAATATCGTATCTTCGTTTGGGCCTTGCGTATTTTTTTCTCTGTAATAGATTAAATATTTTGCTATTTTTTCACAATTCTCGATTGAATCGACATAACTTGCAATTGGTTGATTTAGTTTGTTTAACAAAGGTTGTTTTGAATTAAGTAATACTTTTAATTTTGGATTAATCTTCATATCAACTCCTTTGTAAAATATTATCAAGTTTTTTTAATATTTCCTATTATATTAAATCGCAAAATGCAAATAGTTTTTTTAGTGTAAATGCCTCTAAATTAAAGCCTTAGGCTTCATCTTGGGCCAACTGTGATTATATTATTAGTTTTGGTGCCAGACTCAGCAATGGAACACTGTTTGCATATTGAAAAGGAGTACGAAAAAACTATCAATGATTATAACGAAATTATCAAAATGAAACCTCAAAATGCGAATGTGTATTACTCACAAGGGTTTGTTTATAAAGATCTAAAAGAGTATAGTAAAGCGATAGCTGACTATACCAAAGCTATTGAGTTAAATCCTAAACATACAGACGCATATGATGGTCGAGCAACTGTTTATGAGAGACTGAAAGAATACGAGAAGGCAATATCTGACTATACCAAAGCCATTGAACTGGAACCTAAAAGCATCAGTGCATACAACAGCCGAGGAATGATTTACGAAGGCTTGAAAGAGCACAATAGAACAATAGCTGATTACACCAAAATCATTGAACTGAATCCTAATCATGTAGATACATACAATAACCGAGGAATATCCTATCATGGCTTAAAAGAGTATGAAAAAGCAACCGCTGACTATACCAAAGCGATTGAAATTCAACCTCGAAATGTAAGCTCATATTATCTGAGAGGGTTTGCCTATCAAGAGTTAAAACAGCAGAAAAAAGCAATTGCAGATTTCAAAAAAGCGAAAGAACTCAGTCAACAAAGAAACTAGCATACACTAGGGCACACTGCAGTAACGATTTAACTTGTAAAAATCTAAAGTAAGCAGCCATGCAAAAGTTTTCGGATATCATCCGAAAAAGTAATAGAATAGGTAGAGACGGTATTCTTTATCATAAGTTTTATTTTTATACCCGAAAATTTATACTGGAGTACTTAGTAATGCTGAAAACCTAACTTACGGAAAACATACTTTTTTTTATTTGAACTTTGTTTTATTATACGTTATAATAGTGTAAAACAAGTGAAATTACTGTGTCAGGAAGAAATAAAATGACATGGATAAGTATTGGGAAAGTAGCAGAGTTTTTTGGTGTAACAACACAGTCAATTCGCGATTGGACAAAACAGGGGAGATTAGAAGCAATACGGACATTAGGTGGACATAGAAGATACAAGCTGGAAGGCATAGAAAAAAAGCTTGGTATTGAAAACGAAAATAAAAAAACAATACTATATTCAAGAGTAAGTGCGCATGATCAAAAAGAAGACTTAGTGAGGCAAAAACAAGAGCTAAAGAATTATAGTGAAAAACACAAAACATCAAATGTAGTAGAAATATCAGAAATAGGATCTGGATTAAATTACGAAAAACGAGGTCTAAAAAAGTTACTAAGCTTAATACTAAATGATAATGTAAAGCAAGTGGTGGTATCTTATAAAGATAGGTTAATGCGCTTTGCAACACAAATATTAGAACAAGTTTGTACAGCGAAAAATGTAGAACTAGTAGTGCTAAATGAAAGACCAGAGAAAAAATTTGAAGAAGTAGTTGTAGAAGATGTTTTGTCAGTGTTAACGGTATATTGCGCAAAAATCTATGGACGGCGTTCGCATGAGCGAAGAAAAAAAAGACAAAATAAAAAACGGACAAGTACTGGCGTTTCCAATTCCAATAAAGAATAAGGAAGTAGCCGAAAAATTACGCGAAACATTGGCTTATGTACAAGAAAAAGCGAATGAGTACTTGGAGTTTGCGCACAAAAACAAGTTGTATAGTGTATTTGATGGAAATAACAGCAAGTATTCATACAAGGTGTTAGAGCCGATATTTGTAAAGTTATACAAAAAAAGTAAAATGCCAAGTCGAATCAATCGTGGGGTGCTGGAGATTGTTGGTCGAACGATGCGCCAAGTACGAGATCGCATGCGAGTATTTAATCTGCTGATGAAAGAAACAAATGATCCGAAGAAGTGGACAAACAAACTACTCATTAAAAACGAAATATTCGAAAAAGCACATTATGTCAAAAACATCAGAGAGCAAGTAATCAATTATAAACGTAAACATCGAAATATTCCTGAAGATTTTTACGCTTTACAGAAACCGCCGAAAGTAAAGAAGAAAATACTGACTTATGCGCCTGATGATGGACAAGCGATAAAACTAACTAAAAACGAAGACAAAATAAAACTCAGTTTCAAAGTGATAGATCGCTGTGGTAAACAAATAAAATGGCGTTGGTTAGAAACAAGTATAAAATTTCCCTCTTTTCTCGAAGAAAAACAAATAACATCTCCCGATCTTCGCTTTGATTGTGTTCATGGTGATTATTTGCCAATTCTTGACTTTAAAATCACTGTCGAAAAACCTAAAAAACAAAAAAGCGAAAATTTTATTACCATTGATTGGGGAGTACGTAAACTTCTTACTCTTTGTGTTTTTAATAACAAAGGCGAACAACTTTCGCAGCCATATTTTGCTAATTTTTGTGGGATACAAAGTAAATTACAACGAATTTACAAAGATATTGATCACTGGAAAAGCAAGCGCGATAAGCTTCTTCACAAAGATTCGTTATTCAAAAAATGTAATAGAGAAATTGCCAAAAGATGGAATAAAATTTCATTGATTAACAAAGAAATCTCACACACAGCCGCGAACATCATTGTCTTTTTTGCCAAACACTACAATTGCTCAAAAATCTATTATGAAAACCTAAAATCACTTAAATCTCGTGGTTACTCTCGTAATAAAAATCATCAAATAAACACCACTGTCCGCCAAAAAATTATTACTCTGACTGATTATAAAGCGAGTCTGTGTGGTTATTCTTTACAAAAGCCTATTCATCCAGCAGGTACCAGCTCCATTTGCCCAAAATGTTCGCACAAAGGGCAACACTTTTCATCTTCTGATAACCACAAAAAACAACACAAATCTCTTCCTTGGTTTTATTGTCCAAATTGCACATTCTCCGCTGATCGTGATTATGTCGCGTGCTTGAATATTGCTCGGAAAGCCATTTTTAAAAAGAATCTCAAAAAATGTACAAAAACAGTCGTCTATAAGAAGACTCGTTTGCCTGATTCACTGTTCCGTCAGGACGCCTTTGCTACAACCCATTGCAAAGGTCACATTTATTATTTGAAGGGCTGGATACATTCTGTTTCCCTCTCTTCCAAAGTCGTACAAAAGAGTTTTAATTCTTTTAAAGGTACTATCTTTGGAATCCTTCGCGTATGAATGTTATCCACTACTTTGGATTTTTTAGTTTAAAGAGGAACGGTTCTGTTGACATTTGGAAAAACAGACTTTGACACAATAGCCCGAAGGGCTTAACATGATTAGCCCCAGGTGCAACCTGGAGGTTATGATAATAGAAACAACAAACCCCCTGAGGGGTGAAACATTGTTCGACCGCCTTCGGGGTCGTAGACTGCTATAATACATATACCGTGGGCTTCGCCGCACGGCTAAATATATTTTTCCCTTCCAGGGAAATTTGAAATGTCAACAGAACCTAGCAAAAAATGTTTATAGAACATACTCTTTTCCTTTTGTTGGTTTTGTAAGACCAAACTTTTTTATAGAAAACATTTGTTATGCATTATAAAAAACTATTTTCAAAACATTTGTTATTGCGTAAATTTCACAAAGGTGATATCGATTTTATATTTAAACATTTTTCAGATGCTAATGTCACTAGATTTCTTTACGATCAGGAGCCCTTAAAAAGTATAGAAGAGGCAAGTAAACTTCTTTCTTGGGTTATGGATTTTGATTCTCAAGATCATATACGCTGGTGTATTACTCTAAAAGATATTCCTATTGGTACTTGTGGTTTTCACTTATATGATGCCGAAATGAAAAGTGCAGAGATTGGTTATGATTTAGCTTATCAACATTGGAATAAAGGATACATGACTGAGGCTTTAAATGTTGTGCTTCACCATGCAAAACAAAATTTACAACTGCATACTGTAAATGCTTGTGTTGCTACAGACAATACTTTTTCGCAAAAGCTTTTACAAAAATTGAAGTTTGTCTTAGTAAAGACAGATCCTAACAAACATTTATATCGCGGAAAATATTACCCACACCATATATATTCGTTGGTACTGAAATGATACTTGCCAAATGTATTTTATTGTCTTCTAGTAAGAATATTTGTATTGCTTTGTGTCTTATCCGACAAGAAGATAGGCCCTAGGTTCTCCGTTTCGATCTGGCCGGGGCAGTCCAGAGTTAACTGCCCCAATTTGTTGATGAAAGAATTAGACGTTTTTTGCATACCAGCAATTTTACTAGACGCTTTATGGCGCTTCGGTATCGTCCACAAAGATAAAGATGATATTCCTGTGCCAGAAATGGGAGGGAGTATGTTCGTCGCTCCTATCACAGATCGCGAGCTGCCCAAATTGCAGTTACAAGGAAGTAATCCCACTGTCAAAAATAAAAGTCTTTTATATATAGTTAGGATTGAGTTGATGAACTCGACTTCATCAGGAATCCGTAAAAACAAAGAAATCCAATAAAGATTAGCAGTCTAAAATTTAGAGTTGCAAGTCACTATGACTTCAGCAAAAAAATTACGACTTTACAAATTTTAAATTCATCTTTGATTATTTCTTTTCTAAAACCTTCATTTTACGCAAAAATTTCTCCGCTTCCTTATCATTACCAAGTGCTTTACAACAAATATTCAAGTGGTAATAAGTCGTAGCGTTGTTTGAATCTATTTCGCAAGATTTGAGTAAATCCCTATAAGATTTCACAAATTGATTTTTTTTGTAATACAAAACTCCACGATGTAAATAAGCCTGTGCATTCCGATGATCTTTCTTTATCACAAATGTAAAATCGTTGTGTGCTTCTTCAAATAATCTAAGAAAGCGATAGCGTAAAATTCCACGTTGAACATAGGCATTGTAAAGCTTAGGGTTCATTGAAATTGCTGTCTCAAAATCGGACTTTGCCATACGAAACTTTTCTAACAGTATATAGACAGCTCCCCTATTGAAATAGGATTGAGAGCTTTGCCGATTTTGCTCTATTTCTCGCGTAAAACTTTTAATAGCTAGGTCCAATTTTCCCTGCATTCTAAATGTTAGACCCTTCCAGTAATGGGCATTGCGATGTTTAGAAAAAATACGCAGCGTTTGATCGAAATCTTTTATCGCCTCGTTATATTTCTTAAGATTGTAATAAATACGTCCGCGACCATAATAAGCATGATGGTACGCAGGATTGACTTCAATTGTTTTTGTGTAGTCTAACAATGCCTTCTCTTTTTCAGAATCAAAATAGAGTTCTGCGCGGCGAAAGTACGCTAAATATCGCCGGGGATCTATCGTAATTGCCTTCTTATAGTCGTCGAGAGCTTCTTTCTTACGTCCTATTTTTTGGTAGGTTTTTCCTCTATTGGTATATAAAAAATAATGCGGTTGATGTTGAATCGCGACACTATAATCCTCAATTGCTTGTATAAGATCTTCGTTGCGACGACTTTCAGAAAGTATATTTCCACGTAATCCTCTATATTTCTCTCCGACCTGTAATGAAACTGACTGGCTAAATATTTTATGCACAGGTTTTAGAAAATTCGGATCGTAAAAAAAATCCATATTTCTTTTTGAAGCATATAACAAAGAGTCAAGCATCGCATTATTTAAAAGTTCGAGTTCTTTAGAAGTACGATCTGATTTGTTAAGCGCATGTATTGTAATTACAAGAGATGCAATGAGAACGAAGAAAGTAAATATAAGGCTGGTACATACAATTCGATGACGATTCACAAATTTACAAAACGCATCCCAACTAGTGTATTTTTTAGCAGTAATTGGTTTATTGAGTTTAAAGTTTCTGAACTCATGCCCTAACTCCGAAAAACTGTCGTATCTTTTGCGAACGTTTTTCTGCAAACATTTGATACAAATCGCTTCAAGATAAGGAGAAATCTTAGGACAAATACGCCGCGGAGGGATAAAATTATTGCGAATGATTTGATAGCATAAATTCATCTGACTGTCTCCCTCGTAAACGGTTCGATAAGTCAGTGCTTCGTAAAGCGTTGCCCCTACAGAATAAATATCACTCTTAAAAGTAGCTTTGCCCAAGACCTGTTCAGGAGCCATATAATGCATTGTACCAACAATACGGCCACTCTTAGATAAACTTTGCTTATTGTCTTGTTTAGCAACACCAAAATCCATGATTTTTACTGCACCACTGTTATCAATCATAATGTTAGAAGGCTTTATATCGCGATGAATAACACCTTGTTTATGAGAATAATCCAAAGCCTGACACACCGTAATCATTGCATTGATCAACCACAACGATTTTACTTGATAGTTTTCTATAGATTCCGCAAGAGTATGGCCATCTACATACTCCATAGTAAAGTACAATTTAGGAGCTGTAGCAAACTCATAAAAGCGCACAATATTAGGATGGTTCAAGCGCGCCAAAGTCTTCACTTCTTGAGAAAATTGTTTCAAATCTTTTTCAGAGAATCCCTGTTTAGTAATCAATTTTAAAGCAACATAGATATCATATTGAGTGTCATAAGCCTTATATACAACCCCCATACCTCCTCGACCCAGTTCCTTCTCAATCCTATATTTACCAAAATTGACATTACCAGTAGGTAAATTGTCTCGCTTATCCATTTTCAATCTCTCAAATAAATTAGAAAACGCTATAAATAAAATGTCAAGATTAGCCATTTCGCTAACACGTAATCCTTATAATGGTAACGGAAAATACAACCCAAAAAGCAGCGTAAATAAGATATAATACAGTGCTAAAAAGGAGGAGTAAATAGAAATGGCGAGAAAGTGAAATAGTTACAGTAAATAGTTACAGTAAAGAGTTCAAAGCCAAAGTAGCACTGGAAGCCCTAAAAGAAGAAAAAACGCTGTAAGAACTAAGTAATAAATATAACGTGTTAACGATATTAATCTCAAGGTGGAAAAAGCAAGCTAAAGAGAGTATGGCGAGCGTTTTCCAAAAAAAATCCTGGTACCAGACTTATCTTTTATTTGAGTCTGTCACTTAGAAATTTGCAGGAGTTTCTTACTAACACCCCTTATTTTTTGTTAAATAGATTTTCTATTTCATTTTTATGCTCAAAAAAACTACCTGTTTCGGATTTTGAAACATTTACTTTGCGAATTTGTTCTTCAAAAGCCTTTTGGCTTACGAAGTATGGTTGATTAACCGCAATAATTGATCCAGCCGACGAAAAATAAACTTTTTTCCAGTCAGGTGTAAAGTTACAACTAGAGTATTTTAGATATCCCTTATATATTTTGAAAAGATCGTTCCGGGTGTTACTTTCTAGACTGTAAGTATCTATATCCCAAATATATACATCATTATTTGTAAAGATAGCAATATAGTCCCCTTTAGGATGAAACGAAAGCTTTAATGGTTTCCCATAAACTTTAAAACTCATCATGGATTCTTTATCTTTAAAATTTTGATATATCCGAACATATCCATATTCATCAGCAATAGCAAATCTCTGTGTTTCATTGTGAAAAAGGCCTTTTCCATATTAACCAATTTTCGTTGAGGTCCTTTTGGACTATATACTTGCCCCTTCTAGAAGAAAATGCGCGCGTAGAGCTTTCTATAAGAGAAAAGCTTTTTCGTATAGGAAAATTTGGTAGAAGAGAAAACTTCAGGTGATTATTTAAACGTCGATAGTAACGCTTATTTTCTTGAAGATATTTTTCTTTGTTAGAGAACCATTGCTTTTTACTCTTTAAAAAGATATTTCTTTTATTTTGGTTCTTTTTAGATCTGGGCATAAGCGAAGCGATTTTTTTCGTATTCGCTGTGTAGTTTACCTTCGGTTTTTATTTTTTTTTCAAGATCTTCATATTTTTTCAGTACAGATAAATGAAAAAATTGGTCTTGCCTCCGAGAAGAAAAATATTTATTCATAGTATCTTTACTTCTTTTTCGAAGTTCGTTATTTGCGTAAAAAATTTCTTCCGAGCTCGAAATCTCCTGACTTTGTCTCAGTTTCTTTTCTTTTTCTAGTGACCAGAAGTAACTAAAGGAAATACAAAACATTATACAAGATGTTAGTGATATCGCCACATAGTGCTCTTTCACAAATTTTATACTTTTTCGCCATTTTGTCGGAGGTTTTAAACGTATTAGATCTCCGTTTAAATAAAGCTGTATTTCTTCATGCAAAAACTCCACGGATGAAATTCTTTTCTCTGGTTGTTTCTCAAGTGCTTTCATGCAGATGGTCTCAAGAGGACCTTCTTTTGGAATAGATGTGTTAAGGCGAGAAGGATGGATAGGTTCTGATGTCATTAATTGATATAACAGTTCTATGCGATTTTCTCCATCAAAAGGAACCCGCCCTGTTAACATTTCATATAGTATCACGCCTAATGCGTAAACGTCTACTTGCTCTGTACCTTTTTTAGCGCGAGCAATTTCAGGGGCCATGTACTTTAAACTCCCAAAAATTTCACCTGTTTTTGTTAAGTTATCTTCTTCTTTTATATTTTTAGCTAATCCGAAATCTACAATAACAGGCTCACCATTATCACGAACCAAAATATTCTCAGGTTTTAAGTCGCGATGTAATATATTTTGGTCATGAGCATACTGAATCGCGGCGCATATTTTCTTGAATAATTGTAGTTTTTCCTCTATAGATAATGTGACGGTATATCGATTTAAAGGTAGTCCTTCAACGTAATCCATGACAAAAAAGTGACAAGGAGTTTCACATATATCGTATATGCGAATAATGTTAGGGTGCTGGATTTTTGCTACGGCTTTTGCTTCTGATTGGAAACGTTTTATACTATTATCATTGTGGTCTAAAACTACTTTTAGAGCACATTTTCTTTGTAAATTTGGATCATATGCAAGATAAACAACTCCCATTCCTCCACGACCAAGTTCATTAATAATTCGGTACTTACCAATGCTTTTTTGTTGATTTTGTTTCCAATTTTCAACACTAATCCATATTTTTTTGTCTTGGGATATCTGATAATTTTGATTTATCTTCCCTTGAAGAATATAATACTGTAAGATTTCTTCTGTATATGGTCCAAAAACACTTTTGTCTTTTTGAGATTGAACAAACCAAGCCATTTTATTCCCCACCATTTTTTGTAAAATTTTCAACCTGATATGACGCTTCATCATTTATTTTCTGAATATTCTATTCACTATGTTCTAAATTTTCAAGTTCATCTGACCCCAAAATGCAAGTATTTATGGCATATACGGCGAATTTTTGCAAAAATTTCTCAAAATGATATTAACTCTCAAGCTTTTATTATTGCGGCTTAGAAGCCGCACACTAAATCTCGGTTAAGCTTAACTGAATGGCATTCAAGTCTGACACTCTCTTTTCGAAACTTTTATCTAAAAAAGCAATGATATCATCGCTTTCATATTGCCATTAGGATGCTTGAGACAAGGAACCATCTTTTTCCTACCACCTTTTACTAGTTCTCTTCCATATTTGGGAATCCATCTATTACGCGTTTCTATGTGTAGCCCTCTTTTTTTTATTGCTATGAGTACTTTCCAGCAAAAAGGGCACATCGGACGAATGTAAAGAATATAACCGCTTAATTTTTTTGACATCGCAAACTCCTTTTAAATTTACATACAATAAAAAATGAAATATCAAAAGCAAAGAAAGAGAAAGCAGTCGAGCCTTGCGATCTTAATTTCGATGTGATAAAGTTCATGACACACTAAGTCCGACACTCTTTTTAATATTGCACAACTATTTGCTACTACTTGAAAAGCGCAAAATTCCCTAGTGAAACTGCTCTATTCTTTGTAGTACTCTTTTATTTATAACTGCTACCATTGTGTAATCTGTAGAACGCTCTCTCTAGCTATTCTTATCAAGTTTCAAAGCTACATCGCTTGAGTAACCTCCAAAATTTTCACTGTCACTCTCTGAATCGCTATTTGTTTGCCATGGAAATGTCACTCCATCTTCTTCGAAATTCTCAGTAAGAGCAGTAAGGATTTTATCTAATATAGCTCTTTCTTCCTTAAGATCGCCCATATCTTCAATTGACATATTACTGGCTTTACTAGGCCATTCAGCCCCGACGGTTATCTTTCCACCTTGTACTTTACGTTTAAATTCTGAAGATTCATGCATTTGATAAAGCGTACAACAATAGCATGGTCGCATTGTACCATGGATGTGACCAATTAACTCAGGGTATTCATCTGCTATTTTTGTTTCTCCATGTTGCCCTTCTTTTCCAGTTATTATTTCCAATTCGATCTTTTCATATTCTTCAGATAGTTTCGCTAATTTTTTTGCATGTCGTCCAATTTTACCGTTTTTGGGTGTTTTTTCTGCCAGCTCTTTTATATCTTTTAAGGTTCTTAAATGTTGGTTTATCAAGATTCCTTCTTTGTTTGATGCTATTGTTATCTTTTTCTCTTGAAAGTTGATAGCTGCTTGAACTTCTGTCACTTTATAGTTAGCATTCAATACTGATGCAATGTGTCTAGGAAGCTGTTCTTCAGTTGTCATTTTTCTTTTTGAGCGCATATAACCACGGCTTACTACCCACTTTGTTTTTTTTATAGTCTTATCATATGCTTCTCCTTCCTTTAATCTCAGGTTTACTCTGCTTTGGTTTCCTCCAAATGCGTGAGTTTCGACATCGCCATCATATCCAGAATCTGAATTTGAACATTCTCTTTTGTTATGTCCTTTTTGCTGACAAATGCTACACTTTTGCTGCGATTTCTTTTTTCCCATTCCTCCTATATCCTGATAGCCAATTGGATTACCACCGACAAAAGCATACAAGTTTAGACCGTCAACTGTTCTTGCAGGATCTGGATTAATCCAGCGTCCTAGCCAACATGGATAGTACCGCATCCCATAGTAATAAAGCCCTGTAAGCTCGTCCTGTTCTTTTCCAGAATAGCAATACTCCTTTGTTTTCACATCTATAGCATTATTACCTAAACGAAAAGCCGTTCTTCCATAGGGAAAATATTCTTCATAACTAATGACTGAGCCATTTTCATCCACTTCCAAGTTGACCGATTTACTGTCATTACTTAATTGGTAACGATATTTTTTTGTAGAAATATCATTTGTCTCTCGTTGTAATTCGTCTTGGTTCCAGCTATGCACTAGACATACCCTTGTTTTAGTAGCAATGTTCAAACTTTCTCGTTGTAAAATAAGTCCTTGCTCGCTATATACTTTTTTACATTCATAAGTTCCAAGATAAATTTTATCTTCGGTCTCAGTGATCTCATTGTCGATACTAATAACACGCGTTGTTCTCTTGAGAATTCTATTACCACCGGCATCGTAGAGATAACTTTGGCTGTCGTTATTACCAGAATACCGCGTAATAACATTTATTTGAGCAATGTTATCGCGATAATTCCAAATAATGTCGCACGAATTGCCAAAACTTTGTGCGTTTCCGTTGGCATCATAGCTATAGCCGACAGTCTGTGTATTTGAAGAGCTCCCAATAGTCGTTTGCGTTAAGCGGTTGGAATCTGTTGCAATTGCTAGATTTCGGGTAAAAGATTTGGCATTGGATTGCACAACATGACTCAAAGTTTTCAAATTTCCCGCATCGTCGTATTGATAAGTTTCTGTATAGTTTTCTAACTGTTGTCCATTGTTGATATTTTCTTGACCCAAGAGGTTCTTTAAACTATCTGTTTTTTTCTGTGCATTTACGAAAGCTCCTTGTAACGCCGGATGTTGCCTACCAGTTGCTTGGATTAAGCGATAGAGACCATCATAAGTATAGTCGCTACAAGCATCTACTTTCGAATTGTTAGAAAATACAGTTGCTTCGGTATTGTTTTCTAAAAGTGTCATGTGACCCATCGGATCGTATGTGTAGGATAAACTTTGCACAGGAACACCGTCTTTTTCACTAATCAGATGTGCAAGTTTTTGGGTAGTGGGTTCATAGTGATAATAGCTAGTAATGCCATTGCCATATTCTATTTGTATCGACTGACCATTAGCATCGTATTGTACATTACTAACAAAAGTCTGCATCGGGATTTGTGTAGGATCTATTTGTTTTGTTGTATCAATAGTTGCTTGTAATGCTGCTTGGACAGATGTAATTTGCCCAGTGAGGTTATAGCTAGTGTATTGAATACTATTGTCAGGGGTAATATTTGCAATTGTTTGTCCCAAGGCATTGTATATTACCCTACTGGTAAAATATTGTTGGCTGTCAATATCATTTTGCGCACTAGATGTCCAGTTAGCTTCTACGTTAATATCATCTCTAATATATTGAGCACTGGCAATTGTTTTGCCTTGTAATTCGTATAATTTTGCTATTTTTAATCCTGCCTGGTCATAGTATTTGTATACTTGTCCTATTAGATTATTTTCTATGGCATTTTCTTGTTCTTCACCATATATAATGAGCTCAGGAACAATTGGTTGAGGAAAGTAATTCAAATTTTCTATGCCAGACTCATCTCCACCAACAACTTGTTTTTGTGTAGGACGTTGTAAGCGATCGTAACTTTTGGTGATGTGAAAATTCCTGGTGTTCCAAGTATGTATCTGATTGCCAAAAATATCAACTAAAGTCCAATTTTTTCCAGCATCTACACTGTCTGTGTAGATTTTATTTCCCATAATGTCATAAACATAGTGGAAATTATATTGTTCGCTTTCATTTTGAAACAAACGTGGGTCGACGGCAAAAATTTCTCGTCCTTGGATATCCAATGTGAAAAGTGTTGTCAGTAAGGATTCTTGGAGGTTATCTTGCAGTGTGCGAACAGTTTGTCCCAAGTTGTCTAAAATTGCGGTGGTTGGTGTATCACAAAAAACAGTTGCTTTGTCGAGAGCGCTTTTTTCATTGTCTAAGTATTTCTTCTGCGCTTGTTGTTTTTGATTTGGCTGTGTGGGAAAGGTGGACATAAATTCGTTGTATTTTTGCATAAAGTTTTGAAAATAGAACGAGCTAGTTACTGTATCGTTGTAATCATAAGAAGATACTTGCCACGGTGAAAACTCTACTTTTGAGAAAAAGCCTTTCGGGCTATCAGAACGCACTACGCGTCCTAAAGAATCGTAATGCAAGATACTTGGAGGAATAAATGAGGTATCATTTTGAATCTCACTTTGATTCTCATAATTCGGATTATCGGAATAATAAGGAAGATATTGCTGGGTAGCTGCTCCTTTATTGTTATAAACAGTGCGTCCACTGACAATCCATTTTGATTCTTGTAATGCCTTGGTTTCTAGCGCGTTCCCTGTACCATCGTGGTAAGCTACGGCTATTTGTATCGGGCTCTGCCCATTTTGTGGTAATTGATAAACGTGGAACTGGCGCGTTAAACTTACAGCACAAATAGGTTGCTGATGTAACTGCCACGCAAAAAGATCGTAAAAAAAGTAAGTGGTGGCATTTTGCAAATATTTTTGCGGTTCAGAAATCACTTCGTTAAAACTAGCAGCAATTATGTTATAACTACTTAAAGGGTAATCACCTGCTGGCTTTCCAGCAACTGTACCGTATGAACTTGTGGCGATAACCATACCTAAGCAGTCAAACAGCACTTCACTGGTATTTTGGTTTGCGTCTGTAATTTGCCATGGACTCATTACGCGATAGTCATTTACTACTAGTTGTTCAATTGTGATGTCATCACTCAATACTTGTGAGATAGAAGTAGCTAGTAGAAAATAAGAGTCGTAGTTTATTATTGTGCACGGATTGAGGTGACTTGCAGCATCAACACCATCAAAAGCGCCATCCGTTTGTGATGGCAAGTAAAAACTATCAGTATTGTTGTAGTATTGGATCAAACCACGGTTCCACCACAAATCACCATCTAACATATATCCACAGTCGTTATTGAGCATTTCATCAGTGACCTTAGAGGCAAACACTTCGGTAATCATATCTGTGGTAATCGTTGCTTGTTCCGTATGATGAAGCAGTGCCTGAGTAGAGATTTCTCCCAAAGCAAGCGCCGCATCTTGGTTATCATTCCAGAAATATGAACGATTCCACGATAATAAACGACTCCACGGCCCATCAGGTGCTGTGTGTCCAAGCACATCATCTATATTGATAGGATTTTGTAGTGCTGTAACAGCTGCATGTTCTAGTTGTTCGAAGAATCCAATACTATCTTCAGGAATAGACAATCCACCTATCTGGTAATTTTTACTTTGGTAAGCAACGCCTAATAAACGATATGGCTCGGCTGTAGTTTGCAAGTGATTGATGTACGATGTTTCTGTCAACACTGCTTTTAGCTTTGTTTGCTCTGGGTATACATTTTGCGCATTGCTGCGACGAGGATAAGAAACAGTTATATTACTTTTGACATTTCCGTACCCATCTACTTCAAGAGTAACTTGCTGTGAAACACGTGGATCACTAGGATCTCGTTCGTAATGGTATTCCAATACTTGTTGTGTGTAGCTCATAAAAACAGCGTATAAGTTTTGTTGCCGCGGCTGCAACATACGCACTTTAGTCGTGGTTTCCGATACAGAGTAAGGGTTTTTGGCAACTTCTGAGTCGTCAAGACCATAGATTTCTTGGCGCAAAAGTTGCCCTTCAAGTGCAACATAAGCCTGACGTACCACTTCTCCACCTTGGCCGAAAATTTCACTAGAGAATATTTGTCCTGGAGCAATAACAGCTTTATCATCTTCTTGCCAATATTCTTCGCGATACTGTGCTAATGTTGCTGGCGACTCAATAAAATTTCCGGTGTGATACCACGATTTAGTATACACAGGAGGAACATGAAGCTCTGTGTTTAACGCATTTGAGATATTCGTTTTTCCGATCGAAAACTCTTCATAGTGTTCTGTGTCCCAACTTTCAATAAAGCCAAAACCACGAAACTCTCTTTCTTCGGGATCATAGTAGCCATCATGGTAGCGATATTTACTAACATATTTCGCTTGGGTAGTTTCATCATAATTCTCTATTTTTTCTACTATATGCATCGGAAAAAACAATTTTGTTGGCCATGTTCGTCCATCACGTTTATCTTTAAGATATTGTTTTACAGTTGTAGAGTAAGTAAGTGAGGTTGATAATCCTTGATTGTTATTAATGTTATTGAGCAAGTAAGGTTTACTATTGTTGCAAAAGTCGTAGTAAAAATGTACAACATTCGGTTCTAAACGCGTCAAAACCAAACAACTCGTGCCATTGCCTAAAACATCACAAAAATTGATTTGCGATAAGTTGTCAAAAGGAGCTGGCAGTTGTATACGTACAGCTTTGCTAAAACTATTGCCACTTCTATTGAAATAGATATGCATGCAGTCGTTATTAACATAGACTAAATCTGTTGTACCAGAACCATCAATATCGCTAAGAAATAGCCTTTTACTGTCAAAATCATCTCCGAAATGAGGAGCATTGGCAAAGGTTACTTTATCGCCAAAGTTACCATGACCAAGGTTCGGCCATACTTCTACCGAACCACTACGAATACGAACGCGATGCATCAAGCCATCGCCAAACATGTCAGAAAAACTTAAGAGCTGTTGTTTATATTCACTATCAACTGCTGGAAAATCGTTGTTAAGAGGTACAAGCTGCGCTTGTCCGTAACCTTCTTTTCCCAAGGAAGGATAAAACTTTAAATAGTTCTCTTGCCACACAAGAATGTCAGCACGACCATCGCCATTTAAGTCTACTTGCTGTGTTTTTTCATTTGCCATATCATAAGGACGCGAAGAAAATTCACGATATGAATCCCAATGTTCTTTCGTTATATTGCTGTAGTAACCTCCACGCTCGGTTTTATTGACAACTATATCCAATACACCATTGGCGTTTAACGAAGCAAAGTGAGTTTGCTCCGTTTGTTGTTCACTCGGAAAATGCTTTAGAGGCTGAGGAAATCCATAACATCCTTTACCTAATGGTTCCCAGTAAAGAGCTGTGCCGTCATTGATTTTCAATAAACCAGCAATGCCTTCACCATTTAAGTCAATCGTTTGGTATTGACTTGTAGCTAAGTATCCAGGAAAATTTTTTCCTCCAACTACTTGCAACTCTTCATAACGATGACCTTTAGGAGAAAATTTATTGTAAGTAAGTTCCGTTGCTGGTATTTGTTGATGAATGTAGTTACCATCGTTGTTTTTGAGAAAACCTTTTTCTATCACTTTCTTTAGAAAACTCATGCCACTTTCAATTTCGTAACCAAAACTCAAGGATTTTACTAAAAATGGCTCTCCTGAGTGTTGATCGATAAATTGATGGTAGATCAAGATGTTTTGGCACAGGCGTTGCGTACGTATTTCAAAACCACTGCGATAAGAAGAAAATGGATCTGGTCTAATATCCCATGTTTGCGGCGCAGCCTCTGGATCTGATAAATCATATTCGCCATAGTCAAAAACAACTTGAAAGGCAAAAGAATCCTCGCCTGAAATAGTGTAATTTCCATAACAAATTTTTTCGAGGTAGCGATTAGCACTTACTTCTCGGCCCACTTCAAAACATTGAGCCGCTAATCCACAGTTATCTTCTGCTTTATATTGATAGGTAACGCGATTTCCTTTACTGTCATATATCTCTTCGAGTAGCCATTCAAATATATGTTGTGGATTTGCTGGATCAGCAATACGACTGTTTGCGCTTTTGCCATAAACGTGGGTAATATTGTCAGCGCTAAGAACCATCCAGAATGATTCATATGTAGTGAGATTTATACAATATTCTATAGAGCTAAAAGAGCCTTCGTGGCGTGAGCAGTATTTTCTACTCTGCCATTGTTGGTTGTCGATTTCTTTGTTATGAACAATTTTTTGCCATTGACCATTGTTATTTTCAAGCTTTTCGACAATACTAGCGCCAGACAGTAGAAATTGATCACTATCATCGTAACGCGGTGCGCCGTTTTTCGTTCTACGCACAATGCTATCAATGTTAATGGCAAAACCCATACCAAAGGGGCCGTTGCCACCTCCAGAGCTATAAGCAACAGTTAAACTTGGTGTCAAAGCGCGAGAAGATGGCAATGGCACAGGAATCGAAAATGAACCTGCTCCTGAAAATTGTTGCAAGGAAAAACTGTCACCTAAGCTTTCCATCGCTCCGCCGCCTTTAGGCATAGAAACAGAGGGCACTTCAATTTTTTGCGAACTTTTATTATTCTCCATTGTTGGTACTCCCCCAATCCAAGCCACCGTTATAAGGAATAATTAATACGATGTCTTGCCATAACTCGGTATTGATCGCATCTGTTTGTGCAATCAATAAACTCTGCTGTAGATTGGAAACTTGGATTTCCCATTTTGTTGGGGGACTTGCATTTTCTCCTATTGCTACAGTTTTGTTCGTGCTATTCCAGTTATTAGAGTTTAAGGTAATTGTGGGCAGGGAAATGTTTCCACTTTTTATCTGTTCGATCGTTGCTTCTGTAAAAATAGGAACTAGATAAACTTGACCACTGTTTCCTAAAGTCATTTCTGTAATATTAGGAGGAAACATCTTATTGGCAAGAGCAAAATTTAAGTTATATACTTCATTTACCGGCATAGTAGTAAAAGCGTGCCAGGCATTAGCGAAAGTTTGTTTTAAACTGAGATACTTCGACCCACTATAATTCTGTAGAGGACACACCGGATTATCTTCATCCCCAATATTGGTAGCGATCACTGTATTGCGAAAAGTACTACCACCATCATCGGCAGTGTAACTGACATCAATGATAACATCTGATATACTTTCAAAATCTATTTGATTGCTCGCTTTGGGCATATCTAAAGTCCAGCAGGAAATAGCACCTGTTCCTTCAAAAGGCAAATAGCGTTCGTCATTAAAGTTCAGTACAAATAATCCACTGTCGTCGACACCTTTTGATATCGCAATTCCCTGGTTTGAATTCCAATTGCTGCGAACACTAGCGTCTTGCGGAGTATTTCCTTCCTGTGCAGTGCCTTCTTGTAATAGACTTTTAACATCTATTTCACTAGGTTTTATTAAAACTTTATTGTAATTTTGCGTCAAAGTAGCGTGAATATTTTGGTAAGGACCAACAATTGCTGGTATCGAAATGCTGATACTTTTGATTTGGCGATTGTAGTGACCAGGAAAATCAAGATCAAAGTCTATTTCTCTCAAATCAAATGTACAATTACCACAGCATTTGAGTGTTAGCAGTGCTTGCGGGTCTAGTTGTAGTAATGAAACTGTTTTGTGAATTTCTAATTTGCGACGGTGGTTTTGTAAGTACGCTTGTTCTAGTTGATCAAGAGATAGAGATAAAGCATCGGCAGCCAGTAATCCTTGGTATTGACTATTCCATGAACTGGTGTTGATGAATTTATCGGTGTTACTCAATTCATATTGGTAAGCATTTTGTGCCATAACTGCAAGATCACATGCTAACTGATATGCTTGATTATAAAGTGTAGAAAGTTGTCCAGCCATCCATTGATATAATTCTTGGTTGGTAAATTTTGAAGTTAAATAATTTTGCACGCTTTGCGACTGTTGAATTTGCGTTTGATTGACATTGTAGTCTTGTTGTACAATTTCTAAAGCATACTGATTTGCCTCTAGTTGCGCATTGATTTCGTTGATGCTATTTGTCGCAATTTGTAGTTGTAAATTCCAATCATCGTCTCTTCTATCAAATTGCCCTACGGTTGAAAAAAGTTGCGAACTTGTTGATAAAAGATTTGCTGTTCCAGCAAATGCTCTTCCCACAGCTTCAATCGTACCGCCATAGTTCATTCCTCCATCTGCCAAGCCAAAAATATTAGGTATCATATACAAGGGAGAAGCAATGTAAGAGATTACATTACTTGCAGCCATAAATTCCATAGCAGCTTCTAGTGAGCCAAGAGATCCTTTCTCTTCAGTAGAAAGACCTTCTTCGAGCCATTGGCTGTATGTTTGTTGTTGTAGTTGCGCATTGCTTAAAGAGGCTTGTAAACTTTGTTGGGTGCACTGTAGTTGATTGATTTGGTCTGCTTTTATCTGTGTCATTAAACTGTAAATTTGCGTTTGGTTAGCGGCGTTAAGTTGCGCTAACCCCTCTGCATCCTGTTTTTCTAAAGCCGCGAGTAGAGCATTTCCGAATGAGCTGGCTTGAGCTGCTATGTTTTTAGCCTGTTGAATCAAATAGCTAAAACGATATGCTGGTATAGAAACACTCTCGCTCGATGTACTCGGAAAATTGCCATAACTCGATGCCGAGGTAACCAATGATTCTGGATTGATTGGTGGTTGGAACAAAGCCGGTTGTTCCTGTTGTCCTTGAATGTTGAGTCCATGGTGAATTTTGTATAAGCGATCGGCAATGGTCTTCTGGTAGATAGCGACTTGTCTGTTTCCAGGCACCCAAAAATAAGCGTTGTTTACACTAAGCCAATTCTGTAAAGCTCCTTGCCAGGATTCTGGCAAATTAGGATAATCAGTACTAACACTTTCGCTAGTTAAGTCTATCAAAAATGGTGGTACAGGGTCTAATGCATCATCAATATCTTGGTAAGTTACAGCAGACTCTATATCAACAACACTGATTGGTGGAAGTTTGCCGATGATTTCCTTGGCTAGAGTATACTCCAAAGTCGCTTCAGTAAGAGTTTCCCACGAATCTTCGGTAAATAGAGCATCACCATAGTTAATTAGGTTGTTAACGTAATCGAGGACGATCGTTTTTTGGTACGCCTCAGGACGTAAATGCGCTATGGCATCTGGTTGAAAAGGATCATATTCGTAAGTAAGAAGTTGTACATTATCGGTTAAAGTCATGTATTTCAATTGGTACAGACTCGGTAAAAAAGGTGCAAATTGCCAGCATTTATTGTCTGTACCAAAATGATAATCTTGGAACGAACTAAGATTTTGTTCTTGGTTGACTTGTATTGCATTGGATGTACTTCCTTGCAGTGGCCAGTAACCAACAAGCCCAACAATCTTTAATGGATCTGCTTGATAAGCTTGTTTAACTTCAGATGGGCTCAATGCCTTGCTATACAAAGCAACACCACAAATGTAACCAACAAAATAACCATCGTAGTAAGTTGGATTATCAAGACCAATCAAAAAATTGGTATCATTTTCTGCTGTCAATGGCTGATAGTAAGCATCACTCATGAAGTTTCCATTTTCGAATCCTACAAGGCTACCGTTTATATAAAGATTAGCTTGTGAGTTACTAAAAGTTATAGTGGCAAAAGTCCATTGATTTGGAGGGATTGATATATAGCTAGTGTCCGATGCAAAGTAGCTGTTAGTTGGGGCACTTTCTCCCATGGCAAGAACTAACGATTGATCATGGTAGTAAAGGGCATAGCCTATGTTCTCAGATGCGGAACAATATAGACAATAGTTTTTGCTATTATCTGTGCCCGTAGGATAAAACCACAAACTTATAGAAAATGCTTGTGTACTTTGTTTATCATTGTATGGGATTTCAATGTAGTTTGAGCCATTAAATTGAGGACGAAATGTAAGGCAATTTGGATCTTGTACAAAGTTAGGGTTTGTACAGCTTCCGTTGTTTTTAGTTTCAGATATATCATAGAATGTAGTTTGATCTAGCGACTGTACTGTATGCTCGATTGTTGGTGGAACTGTATCTTGGGGAGTCCAGTAACCAGTAATATCTTCCATTGGTAATTCGTTTGTTTGATAAATTTGTTGGATTTCCGTTGGCTTTAGAACTCTATTATAAATAGCTACATTGGTAATATATCCTATGAATTTATTGGTTTGATCATCAATGCAGCCAATAAAAAAATTGGTATCGTGTGTAGAGGTTAGAGGTTCGTAATTACTCATGTCCCAACAGTTGTTGTCCGTGCCGTTAACTGTAGCTTGAACACCGTTTATGTAAGCATAAATTGATTCTCCATCATAAACGCCTGTAAACAAAGTCCACTCTTGAGTAGGCACCACGGAGTTAACAACCATTGAGTACCATAGAGTACCACTTCCTAGCCAAAACTCCATCTGTGCTTGATTATTTTCATTAATGTGATAGTAAACGCAGAATCCCGAAAAAGAATCAGCCGAACGAGAGCAGTATACACAGTGGTAAACATCACTGTTTTCGTCTTTATTTGTTGGATATAACCATACACTAATAGAAAAAACCTCTGTACTTTGTTTATCATTGTATGGGATTTCAACATAGTTATTACCATCGAAATAAGGAGGAAAAGGAGGCTCAGGCAAGTTTTCTATTTGGGTTGGATTGAAGATATACTTATACCAAGTCTGAGCTAGAGAAAAGTTCTGTTGGGCATTTAAATTCTTGGCAATTAACCATGGAATATAGAAGAAAAGTTCCCAAAAATAGAGACCGTATGCTCCATTAAAATTCATTAGTTTTTTAGGAGGTTTTATCAGGTTGTTGTTATAAGAGTAACTAGCAAAATTATACTCTGGAAGCAATTGAGAAGACAATTGTAGCATATTGTCTATACCACCAACGAATAGAAGTTGTTGTAAATTTTCAACCACGCTGGTAGATAGACGAATACACTGATAACTAGGAGTTCCTTGTTGATTGGGAAAAGATAATTCTATTACAACTTGATCATTGCTATACGAAAGAGTCAATGCCTCTTGAGTTTGTGGAAATGAAGAGCTCATCAGCAATAAAAATGACTCTTTTGTTGTATTCGCGACTAGCCAGTTACACTGATTTTTAACCTGTTCAATGTTTACCGAAAAAAGAGGAGTAGGTTTTTGAGAAAAAAGAAACCAAAGATCTCCAGTCGAGCTACTATTTAGAACTCTCTCTTCCTTAACAAAAGAAGCGCTTAAAGTAACAACAGGAACAACGGTTGTATAATTAGAAGAGCTGCCAGTAGTGTTCGAAGAGTTGATACTAGCAGCGTTAGTCGAAGCACGCTTCAGCATATCACTAAATCGAATTTCTTCCTTGCTATCACCAACGGTGTTTGAGGATAGAGCCGTTGTACCTTGTGTAACCCAATTTCCCAAAGTCACTAAAATTTGTTCGACTTCTACTCCAGTTGCAGGTAAGTAAAACAAACGAACTTTATTCCACTCTTCACTATCTTCATAGGAACTATTTGCATCAAAACCGCACAAACAAACGTTACCAGGCATTTCTGTTTCATTATTACTAGTAACTTTGATTACATAAGACGCTAATGTTTGTGGTTGACTCCAACCTTGGCTGACCTTTTGACAAGAGTATTTAATCGTAGCAGTTGTAGCAGTCACGCTTACACTAGTACCATCACTACTAATATTCTTTTGCGTTTGCTCTACCCAAAAAACAAACAGTTTTTTGAATGCGTAAATAGGAGTAATGTATCTGGAGTTGATCGAGAGTGGTATTTGCTCCCAAGGAGTCCAACTGATGTTTGCTTCATCACTTTCATTTGTACTATTTACAATTAATCCATTGCGAAAATAAAATGTTTGGGGATCTGAATAAGTACAACCAAATAAGAATAGGTTTTTTGTTACTTGGTTTGCGCTTGCGCCTGTAAAACTTGGGATATCGATGCAGTAGCTATCAACAATCCTTAAATGAGCGATTTCACTTAACCCATTTAAATAATCGGCATAAATTTGGATTAGAGTTTTTTCATCAAGCGAGTTTTGTAGTAGTTTACTGGATAAATCTTGGAAAAGCGGGCTTTGAACTTGTCGTAGAGTTGGATCAACGTAATTTTCAGGATTTAGATAAACCTCTCGATTTGCCTGCCATACACGGTAACTACTCATCCAAGACCACCACACTGGTGGAATATTGTTTATGACTCCTGCTTCGAGATTGTTTTGTATTCTATTGATGTACAATTGTAAAGCATCTAACCCTTGCTTTAAGTAAGATATTTGTACATTACTAGCCATCTGTACATCGATCAATAAAAATTCGTATAAATCTTGTTGGTTATTGATGCCAGAGAATGTTTTTCCTAATTCCCAGATAAGTAATTCACAGAGTAAATCACGTTTTTTCTCTGCTAGAGATCCTTGTATATTTTGAGTTTGTTTCAAGTCGACATTGGCATGAGTTACTTGAGTGACCATCTGTACGGCTTGTTGAAATGTCGACCAATCATCTCCTGACAAATTATATAGCGCTCTCAAGTATAGCAAAAAAGGAATATCAACACCTAGTTTGTTGGCAATACCAAAAACTTCTGTTAGCGATAACAAACCGTTTATAGTATTGAAATATTGAGATGGGTCCTGTGGCCATATTGAGTTACCATTGCCATCTATGGCATCTTCAATGAGCTTGATTTGTTTTGAATCCCAGTGGGTTATTTGCGATAGTAATTTTACTTGGTCATTGTCAGTTGCGTCTTGCGATGAATCCAAATATTGCAGTAGCGCATTCTCTGTATCATCAAAACTATTTACTAGGTGATGAAAATCAACAACGGCAGTTATGTTATTGAGAGTTAGCTTTGTAAGTGGATTAAATACATCTATAGCAAAAGGAACAGGGTTGTCGAGAAAACTCATTGTTTCAGTAAAAGTAAGATTGAGCCACTTTACATATGCTGTACTATGGTTTAATGCGAGAAAAAACTGTTGCGTTGATGTGTTGTTTTGGATAAGAAGCTGATTTAAGTAACAGTTATTCCAAATATTATCATCGGTTCCGACAAATCTTCCGTTGTGATTATTGTCACTGGCATCAAGTATTATCGAGTAAAAGTTTCCCCGCAAATCTTGTTGTTGAAAACCTTCATTGAGTGGCCACCACGCCACTAAATTATCAGTAGTTGGTGGAGAATCAAAGGAATTCATATCTTGCTTTACTTGGTCTTGATCAAGACAGTCGCTATACATACGTATTTGTGAAAGTTTCCCGTTTAAATAGCTTCCTTGACTAGAGTCATAGCCAAAGGTTAAAGGCTTCTTATTGGAAGTAAACGAAGCATCTGCAAAATTCCCACGCGAATCACCATTTATGAAAAGGTAGATTTTTTCACCATCGTATGCAAATGCGAAGTGATACCATTCTCCACAACTTAAGCTACCAAAGTTTCCCACTTCACATGTAATGACATCATTGTCCATGTAAAGTTCGTAGCCTGAAGAACCGGATCGGCAAGAAAATATATACTGTTGCGACGAAACGTTATTTAAATAACGTTTCGTTTTATTTAAATAAAACCAACCGGTGATCGAAAACGTGTCAGATGGTAAATCGGTACTGTAAGGTACGCTAAATCCTGCATCTGTACCATTGAAGTTTGCATATGCTGGATACATTTTTTTCATAACAGCGCTAGCTGCTGTCATATCTTGTGGCGAGAGTTGATATAGGTCTGCTAAGCTTTGGATAATCAGAGAATTTTGTCGATTCCGAGTGCTATTTAGTATCTCAATTACACTATTGGAGTTTATATCTAAAAATAGATTTTGTAGATAACTTTTATTTTGCTCGGTTAAATGAGGTATTAGAACCACTCCATCTTCACTAATTACTTGCACAGCAACTAGTGTCTGAAAAATTAGCAACGATTGTGCCTTACTGATCTGCGATTGGACAAAACTTAATGGTTTTAACTGGCAGCATTGAGAAGATTTTTGTAAATTTGTGAGAAAGTGTTGTAACTTATCTTTGACAAAATTTTTGTCACTAGAAGACTCTACACTGTTGATCAAATAATCTATTTGACTAGCGGTAAGTTTCGATTTTTTTAACCACTCGCTACGCAAACAAACAACGACAAGATCGTTTAAACTTTGTATTACTGGTATTTCAATAAGCTTGAGCCATGTTAAAAAGTCGACTATTGATAGAGATAAAATTTTAGGGAGTTGGCTATAGCGATATAAAGCACTAAGGTTTTTCACAGTTAAAGGTATACTGGTTTCAACAACACCAGAAAACCCATCGTTACTTACTAGATGGTGAATGATAAGAGCTAAGTCACGGCTTGGTAATTTTAAACAACCTAACAAACTAGAAATAATCTGGCTATTTTCATCGGATGATTCTTTGTAGTCTAAGTTTAAAGGAATATCTTGATATAAAGAATTGGCATTACTAGCACCTTCGGGAAAACTTGGATGATAAGGTGCTTGGCTTTGGTCGTAAAAAAACTGTGGCTGATTGAATATTTTGTCAAACATCGCCTGAGAACGCCCACTTTTTCCCATGCCGATGGTTTTTATATCCGAGAATAAAGCACACAAAACTTCTAGTGATTGTCCATAGGTATCTTGAAGCTTTTTTATTTTGGCTAATTCATCAGTTGAGTTTGTATCCATGTCCGAAGCATTGAGTGAACACAATGTCCAATCGAGATCACTAAAAGACCACTCAAGAGATTGTGCTAAACGAATAAAACGCTGCAAACGATCTAGAGTTGCATTGTCAAGAGATTGTGGAGTACTAGTACCATCAGTAATTTGTAATAGCTCTTTACTCAAGGTTATGTATTGGAGATCATCTAGTTCCTTATTGATAAAAAGCAGGTATAAATTTTCAGAGATCTCTACATCTTTTCCTATAATTACCTCACTTTGCCGAGTATTTTGTAAAACAAGTTCTTCAAGTTGATTTGCATCCAACCCTGCTTTTTTACAGAACAGCGTTTGGCTGCTGAGTCCTTCAGTATTTTCTCCAGAATAGAGTCCATATCTATCAGCGATATCTTGGTCGCTTATATCGCTAGCAGTAGGAGTTGTAATGAGATCGTAACGCTCATTACTGAGATTTAATATCTCTTTTGCCACATCTTCAAAATCGACATATAGAGAGCTATAAATTTTAGCTAAACTTAACTGGAAAGCCTCTAAACTGTACCGAATTTCTTCTAATAATATATTGCTTGGCAGACAAAACGGATAATTGGCTGTGGTACAACAATATTGCCAAATATTTTCTTGTAAAAGTTTTTGCAATTTTTTTTGCAGTACCTGATTTACTATTTCTATATAGGGAATTTCTGTATATGTTTCCTGCTGATCTAACTTTATTTGCCATAAATCACTTCGTCTATCATTCAAAGATAAACCCTCTGCGACTTCCGATTGATCAATATATTGATCAATTAAACGCATTAAATCAACGAAATATGCCTCGGGACTTAAGACAGAAGGAGACTTCGCAGAAATTTTACTCCCTGGAGATGGAAATAATGTATGATAACTGGATATCTTATTTTCAAATGGGGTTTTACTCTGTGATGGACTCATTAATACTCCAATCATGTTAATGAATTTTCAAGTTTGTAAAATCTTGTGCAAAAAATATTACTTAATAACACAATTAAACTTAAAAAAATAAGTACTTTTTATCGCAAAATGACTATAACACCTCTTTTTTGCCTAGCTATAATAAATTCTTTATCAAAACGAAAAATTGTATCATAAGCAACTACTAATAATACTGTAATTTTAGACTGTTATCCATTGATATTTTATCACAATGACACGCTTTCCTCATTTTCGGTCCAATAGCATTTTTCTTCTTGATTCATTTGTTAGGCACTTTTCTAGCTGTTCAAGCAACTGTTGTAAAGAATGAAAATAAAAAATAGTGCTACCTGCTATAGCATGCTGTTTTCTTATCTGGCTAAGGGGTATAAGTTTATCGATTGTAATTTGTTTGTATTTTGGCTGAACCAAGGCTAAAAAAAATTATGACAATTTTTTTACAAAAGTCGCTTTAATAAAGCATAAAAACAAAATAAAGATCCTATAATCACGAATGGAAATACAAGACTAATAATTTAGGGCTGCAAAAAATAAAGTAAGAAAAAATCCAAGGTTGGCCTATTGAGAGTTGGTTTTGTTGTTGTGGGTATTCTTGGTGATAACGGTTAATTGCGGTTGAAAAAATATACTTATCAATACGAATATCTTCCGGCGACAGAATTACGTAGCTTTTTACAGCACTAACAATTTCATTAACTTCTTGTTCTAGTGCTTTAGCTTCGTAATGATTATCAATATAAGAAGAGCGATATTGTTTTTTGTTATAGTAAAAGTGAACTCGATATGCGTATTTTTCTTCATATATCGGTTTTGTTTTTGATTTTCTAAGCATAATATGCCTCTTTTTTATTCAAAATGAGGTTTATGCTTTGCAAACTTTGGTGGGAGTTTTGATGTGTTTTTTATGAACTAACCGAAAAAACTAACCGAATTACGAAAATAAGTCCAAAAAAAAAGACAACAAGCTACTCCTTTGCCAGGTGTAACTTGTTGTCTTTTTTAATATAATATCGGTGCCAGGCTCAAAAAGCAAAAGGAGAGGAAGTTTTTAAGTTGTTTTTTATTAGTGTTTTACATTAAAAACAAATGATGCATTCGGTATGTTTTGTCAAACGAACTTATAGAATAATATAGTTAAATAAAGTTATTTTATGAAGGAAAACAACAAATGCGCCCAGCGAGAATATCAATGATCAATGGTTTATTTCACATAACAACAAGGTGCGATAATAAAAACTTCTATTTTAAAGAAGATGAGGATTTCATAGAATATTTAAAGGTAATAGAAAAAGCCCGCGAAAAATACTCTTTTAAGCTACACGCTTACTGCATAACCAGCAACCACACCCATTTGTTAATATCAACTCCAGTAGAAGACAATCTGTCAAAGATAATGCAATATATCAATGGTGAGTATGCAAAGAACTACAACCGTAGACACAAACGCACAGGACATTTTTGGGGCGAGAGGTTCTATTCAACGATCATTGACTCGGAAAGTCAGCTACTTAATACAATATTTTATATTGAACTTAACATGACGAGGAACAACGTTACCAAACATCCAAAAGAGTGGAAATGGAGTAGCTACAGTCGGCACACAACAGGTGAAGGTCTTATCGATGTTGACTATCATGAAATTTATATGAACCTTGGTAAGACTATGAAGCAAAGGCAGAAAAAATATATAACAATGATAGAAGAAAGAATGAGAGAAAGAGGCTTACTCGTCAAACAGCCACAAATTACTTATGGTTTAATTTTTGGTTCTGAATCTTTTATCAAAGAAGTCATCACTAAGTACGCTTCTCATAAATACTATCAGAAACGTAAAAGTTATGCTCTAAATCCAAGCACATCTTACTTAAGAAAATTTAAAACCTAAATTCTGACTCATTCACTTAGCGCTTAAATTTTTATAACAGGGAGGTTACAAAGAAACCTACCCTACAAGGAAAGTCTGTCACCATTTCTCAAGTGAGAAAAACGCTTCACATTTACCTACCTAAATTGCAATTTATTTTGCGCTAATAATTTTTTGCTTCGCATCATTTTTTATTATTACTATAACATTTGTCTTATCTTGAAAGATTATTACGTTTCAAGTTATTATGAGTCTGGCATTAATGCCCGAAATTGCACAGCTGCAAAATCTTCGCGAACTTTACTTGTCTGGTAATCAGATTAGCAGCATACCTTCAGAAATTGCACAATTACAAAATCTCTCTATATTAAACTTGGGTGACAATCAGATTACTCAAGAGCACCAAGAGAAAATCAAATCATGGTTATCTGAAAAATGTTACATATATTTTTGAAATGGTTCTAGGGCTGTTGACATTTCCCTGCAAGGGAAAAATTCGCTTAGCCGTGCGGCGTAAGCCCACGGTGGTAGATATCCCATAATAAAAGACCTAAAGGAGTCAAACAAAGAACTTATTGCACCCCATTCGCGATTGTGTTTTTATTTTTCTCCATTCCGTGGGTGCAACCCCAAGCCTATTAAGTTAAGCTCTAAAATACTCAGAACATTAAACTTATAGTATTTGTCATCCCTGGCTCCGACCAGGAATCCACGCATTGCAGTTGAAATTAATTTATGGACCCCGCATCAAATGCGGGATGACACGGAGCTGTAAGTCTCTTATAATTAATTATTTAGGACTAACCTAATAGGCTTGAAGTTGCACCCACAGCGAATCAAATTAAGCCCTTCGGGCTATTTACAGAGATTGTTTTTACAAAATGTCAGCAGAGCCTAATAAAATACATAAAAAAATGTAAATTATCGATTAACTGCAATTAGTTGTACTCTACGATCGATCAATTTTGTACACTGTAAAGAATCATTTGATTCTTTCTATTACATTCTTGCGTTGCAATACCAACTACCAAATAAGGAAATGCTTGTGGCCGATAAAAACGATCCTACTTCACAACAACATGCTAAAACATTTATGGTTGATCAAAACAATTCTACCTCTCAACAAAATGCCAAAACATTTGCTCATTTTAATATGATAGCTGAACTTGGACGTGGCGGCATGGGTTGTGTTTATAAAGTATTTGATACAAAACTACAGAGAACTGTTGCTTTAAAAATACTACTTTCTCAGAGTCATGCAAACGAAATTCAGACACAACGTTTTTTAATAGAAGCTCGTTCTACGGCTAAATTGATACATCCTAACATTGTGCGCGTTTATGAAATCGGCAGCGAAAAAGGAACAATCTTTTTCACAATGGATTGTATTAATGGCGCTTCGTTAAAACAAAAGATAAAGTCAAAAAAGCTTCCTCTGCGCAAAGGTCTCACTATAATGAAAAAAGTTTGCGAGGCGATGTATTATGCGCACCAAAATGAAATTATCCATCGCGATCTTAAGCCTGCGAACATTATGGTTGATAAAAAAGGAGAACCCTTTGTTATGGATTTTGGGTTAGCTAAGAGCAAAAGCAGTGATAAAAAACTCACCAAAACAGGCACCATAATGGGAACCCTTTTTTATATGGCGCCGGAACAGGCAGAAGGAAAACATCGTGAAGTAGATCAACGCAGTGATATTTATTCGCTAGGAGCTATGATTTACGAAATGATTACTGGAAAAGTTCCTCATCACTCCAATACAACTCTAACTGTATTAAAAAAAATCACTCAAGATCCCGTTCAACCACCTAGCACATTAGTCAAAATCCGTGGCATTAAATCTTTAGATTATATATGTTTAAAAGCACTTGCCAAAAAGAAAGAAAATCGCTACAAAAATGCCAATGAGTTAGCCCAAGATTTAGAAAGTTATATCGAAGGAAAACCAATTGCTGGTGCGATGGGACAGCAACGAACAAAAGTTTATACTATGGCAATTGCTGCTGTGATGGTGATCGTGACACTGACCTCTGCAATGTATTTAATGCGTAATACCGAAAAATCTACTAATAGCAAAGTTAGCAAAAAATTGCATGATGTAAAAGAAAGTCAAGGAACAAGACCTGCTGCACCTACTGTACCTGCTGGTTGGGGCGAAAGCAATTGGAAAGCTTGTTGGAATTCGAACAAAAACTTCCTTGATTTTACTTGTAAAACTTGGAAAAATTTTTCACATGATGAGCAGGTAAAGCATGCTGCAAGTTATCGAGATTGGTATGCGCAATTCAAGAAAATTGATTTGATCAAAAAGTTTGAGGTAAATGGTTGTGAATTTGAAATGGCGTTGATTCCTCCGGGAAAATTTCTAATGGGTTCACTTCAATCGAAAAATAATGCAGAAAAACAGCATGATGTATTGCTAAGCAAAGCATTTTATTTATGCACGACCGAAGTAACAGAAAAACAGTGGTTTAAAGTAACAAGAAAAAAACCATGGAAAGGTGAAAAACGAGAAAATTCTCGCGACGCAGCGAGTTCTATGAGCTGGGATGATGTTAAGCAAATTTTTCTTCCTAAATTGTCAAAATTATCAAAACTACCGGAAAAATTTGTTTTGCCAACAGAAGCTCAGTGGGAGTATGCATGTCGCGCAGGAACTTTGGCAAGATTCTATTGGGGAAATGACCATGATTATGACCAAATAGATAACTATGCTTGGCATGGTGATAATATTTACGAAGTTAAAGAGAAGAAGCCCAATGGTTGGGATTTGCACGACATGAGTGGTAACCTTTATGAATGGTGTGAAGATCGCTGTCAAGCTCGAAAAAAGCGCAAATCAGTAATAAATACAGATACTGATACATATATCAATGGTAGAGTTAACCCTGTGTGCAAAAAAGGGAAGTATCGAATCATTCGCGGAGGTCACTGGAATCGTGAAAATTGTCGTAGTGCTTATCGCCATAGTGAGGGACCCGATTATGGAATGTCTTATGTTGGTTTTCGCTTTGCTAGCCTTATTCGTTAAGAAAAGCAAGAGGAGTGTTGAAGATTGAATATATTGTTTTCATAAAAGCTACATATTTTAGAAATTTACCTAATTCTCTGAAACTACAATTGCAAAGCGGTTCATCCTCGCGAAAACGAGGAACCAGATGAAAGTAAATTGAATTACGAATCTGGATGCTAGGGCCTGTCCTCATTCAATGAAGTAAAACAACACAAGAAGCCAGGTAAATAGCCCCTAAAAAGTTCTGAGCGGTTTTATCATATCGTGTAGCAATAGCATGGTATTGCTTTAATTTTTGGAAAAAGTTTTCTATCAAATGCCAGGCTTTATAGAGATGCTTGTCGTACTCACGAGGCTGTTTAACATTAGATTTAGCAGGAATAACAGGAGTAATTTTTCTCCCATCTAATTTTTGCAGCAAACGTTCTTCGGCATAATATGCCTTGTCTGCAAGCAAAGCATCTGCCTGAATACACGGCAACAACTCATCAGCTCCATCTAAATCATGCATTTGACCAGCTGTCAGATGAAAACCTGTTGGGTTGCCAAGAGCATCATATGTCGCATGGATTTTCGTGCTTAACCCTCCGGCACTTTTTCCAATTGCCTGGCATTCTCCATTTTTTTTCGTGCTCCTGCACTGTGTTGGTGTGCTCTAACTATTGTTGCATCGTCGGATAGGTCGGCGGAGTTGCGGGCTCGAAAAAATAGACAATACTTTGAATGATGACAGGCCCTAACTAAGTGAAAATTCCAGACTCTAGATGAAATAAAGCACGAAATGGTACTTTTGTGAGGTCTCATCAATTTATTCATTAGTGAAGGTGGAGTAACAAAAGATGTAAACATTGAGAAATGTCAATTGGGGAAGTAAAAAAATGGAGCGAAATGCAATACTAAGACAATGGAACCATATAGAAGAACGAATAAACGATCAAGTTTTTCGCCGCCGTTGGCCAGTTCATTACCAAACAACTAGTACAATAATAAAGATGCTTCGTGAAAATGAAAAGCTACCAATGCCAATAATCTCAAACTATTCAATTACACATCCTATTGAGGAGTCTGTTTTTGTTTGGATACCAGACCAGGCTGAGTTATCTTTTATTTGAGTCTGTCACGAATGCCAGTGAAAAAATGCTACGAACGATATTTTGTTTTATATAAAGATGCCAAATGGAAAGAAGTTATACTAAAGTAAGTGACTTGACAAAAGTAGTTACCCATTGAATGAAGGTCTTTATTTTTATAGCGAGGCGCGACGATGGAGCACAGCTGTAGCTGCGTAACTGAGGAGCAACAAAGCTAGAAAATTAAAGAACAAAATGCCAATGGGTAAATACTTTTGGCAGGTCACTTAGTTTAGGTATTGTGTAATCAGAACGCTACTAAAATATAATTCATATATTCGTTGCTATTCAAAACAGTTAAGAATTTTGTAACTATTTAATCCTAACTTAGTTGTGGAGTCTAAAGTTGAAAGTAAAGTTAAAGACATTAACTACGATAGATAACAATACTTCATATCATAGCTGTGCTTTTTTTCTAAAAGAAGATGAACAATACAAGGTAGAAAACTGCACTTTTGATAATTGCAGTTTTCGTACAGATATTACCTGCCGGCGTATTGAAAATTGTAGTTTTCTCAATTGTAATTTTTCAAGCAAGTTTTGTTTAGATTTGAGTGGACAAAGTATACAAATGTTAACAGAAGATATATGCCAACTTTCGTCTTTAACACATTTGGATTTATCGAATACAGGTATAGAAGAGTTGCCAGAGGAGATAGGTCAACTTTCTTCTTTGACTCATCTAAATTTATCTGATGTAGAGATGTTTTATTTACCAGAGGAGATAGGTCAACTTTCGTCTTTAACACATTTGGATTTATCTATAAGACACCAGTTCTTTAACTTACCGAAAGAAATAGGGCAACTCTCATCTTTAACGCATTTAAATTTATCTGATGTATGCATTGAAGAGCTTCCACAGGAGATCGGTCAGCTTTCTTCTCTAAAAGAACTCAATTTACATTACACGCTGATAGCGAAATTACCAAAAGAGATAGGTCAACTTTCTTGCCTAACAAAATTAAACTTATCTTCCATAGAAACAATGGCAGAATTGCCAAAAGAGATAGGGGAACTTTCCTCTTTGGCTCATCTAAATTTATCTGGTCTAAGTATAATAGAATTACCAAAGGAAATAGGGCGACTTTCATCCTTGACTCATTTAGATTTATCTTATGTAAATATAAAAAAAATACCGAAAGAGATAGGACAACTCTCTTCTTTAACTCATTTAAACCTACACAGTACATTTATAGTAAGATTGCCAAAAGAGATAGGTCAACTTTCTTGCCTAACAAAATTAAACTTATCTTCCATAGAAACAATGGCAGAATTGCCAAAAGAGATAGGTCAATTATCTTCTTTAGTAGATTTTGATTTAAGCCATACACAAATAGCGGAGCTACCAAGGGAGATAGGTCAGCTTTCTTCCTTAAGACGTCTTACGTTATCTTATGCAGGAATAGTAGAATTACCAAAAGAGATAGGTCAGCTGTCTTCTCTTGAAAAACTTAGGTTGCATAATGTTGTATTGACAGAGTTACCAAAAGAGATAGGTAAACTCTCCTCTTTAACATATTTGGATTTAAGTTATGGAGGAATAACAAAGTTACCAAAAGAGATAGGGCAGTTACGTTCTTTAGTATATCTTTATTTGGACGAAACAGAAATAACAGAATTGCCAAAAGAGATAGGTCAGCTGCATTCTTTAAGACGCTTAAAATTGGGGAGAAAAATATCGAAATTACCAAAAGAAATAAGTCGACTTTCCTCTCTAGAAGGACTCAATTTAAGCAGCACTGCCATAGCAGAGTTACCAAAAGAAATAGGCTTGTTTTCTTCTTTTGTATATCTTGATTTAAGTAGAACAGGCATAATCGAACTTCCAGAAGGATTTACGCAGCTTTCTTCTTTGAAGAATTTAAATTTAAGTCATACAGGAATAACAGAATTACCAGAGGGGATAAGTCAACTTTCTTCTTTGAAGAATTTGAATTTAAGTCATACAGGAATAACAGAATTACCAAAGGGGATAAGTCAACTTTCTTCTTTGGCGAATTTAGATTTAAGTCATACAGAAATAACTGAATTGCCAAACGAAATACGCCAACTTTCTTCTTTGACGAATTTAAATCTAAGTCATATAAAAATAACAGAATTGCCAAACGAAATATGCCAACTTCTTTCCTTGGCTAATCTAAGATTGAATCATACAAGAATAGTAGAATTACCAAAAGATCTAGCGAAGCTTTCTTCTTTGATTAGTTTGAGTTTACACTATACAGGAATAACAGAGCTTCCAGAAGATATGATAAAATTTACTTCTTTGAAAAAACTCTGCTTAGACGAAAAGCAAGCAGTGCTAAGAAAATTTTCGCAGTTTCCTGTTCAAATGGTTATCTTTAAAGATGCGAATGGACATCAATTTGAAATAGTTGATCGCAGTAAAAAGTAGCGCTTTGTATCTTGGAATTTATTTGCTTAGTAGGAGGCTTTGAAGTGAAACAGAGATTGCGAGATTATCCAAAGAGATCAGACAATTATCTCTATTACCTTACTTTGTATGATACAAGTCTGCGTCTGTCACTTAGATAATATGCCATTTTGGTTTCGCCTAATAATACGAATTCTCTATTATATTGTTCAAACGTCAAGCAAAAGTTATTTAAAACTAACAAGCCTTACTCAACTCAACTTAAACGGAACAGGAATAAGTGATAATGGATTAGAATACATAAAGTTACTAACAAACCTTACTCGACTTGATTTGAGTGGTACAAAAATAAGCGATGGTAGGTTAAAAGAATTGGCAGACAAGTTAAAAATTTGTAGGATTTATCACTGACTGCTTCTGAAATTAAAATAACAAAACGGAAGTATGGAATTAGTTCGCGAATTGGAAGAAATGCTTTAAGAATGGGGAGTTTAAGTCGATCACGCCACTATTTACAGAACCGGACGAAATACTGTTAAGTATAATGCCAGTGTTTACCACTGGCATTACAATATCATTTTATATCTACTATCTTTATTTACTTTGTTTTTGTAACAGTTCAATGATCTCTTGTTTTTTCGCCTCTTTTGCAAAATCAAGAGCCGTTTTTCCATGTTGATTTTTGGTTTCTATGTTGGCCCCAGATTCGATGAGTGCCTTCACAAAAGGAACATCGTCTTTGGCGGCGACCATCAATGCCGTATTTCCTTCTTCCGTAGTTCCGATTAGATTAGGCCATCCTTCTATTGTTTGTAAAAATGTAACATCCACATAGCATAATCTCTTCGCTACATAAAAGCGCAAATCCCAACTTTGTGCTTTTCGCAAAATTACAGGGCATAAAATTTTGATAAGAGCTACCTTTTTAGATTGTGAAATTTTATTGTGTATATACGTTAAAACAATATCATCGTCTTTGTCCGTATGTAAAACATCGCTTCCCGAAACAATTAAGGCTTTAACAAATTCAATTTCCCCCTCGTACACAGCCCACATTAGCGCATTCGCTTTTGTGTTTTTATGCAATCCTATTAAACTTTCCCAGTTTTCGATTTTGTCTAAAGCCGTTTTGTCTATAAAAAAAATTGCTTTCGCAGCAAAATATCTTACGCGATACAATGAAGATTTACGTAAAATTTTTATCAATTCATCAGTCAAATTTACATTTTTAACTTCAAGGTTTCGCAGCATGTAAATCACGAAATTGAGGATGTAAAAATTATTTTGTTCGCGCAAGTTTATCAATAAAAATGGTACTTGTTCTTCCGACATGATTGTTAAAAGACATTTCTCTGCGTGTTTATAAACCTCTGCTGCATTACTATCGACAAAAACTTTGAATATATGAGGAAATAATTCTTGTGCTAAACTCTTGTCTATGTTTGGATTACTCAATAAACTAAGAGCATAAAGAACACAGCTTTTTGGTTTACCAAACATATGAATTATATTTTTACGGTGTTCAACTGTCACACCAATTGCATTCAGGCTTTTTACAATATCTGTATGGTAAGGTATGTTTTGCGAAGCAATGCTTTCAAGAATATGAGGTATAAATTTTTGGGCTTTTTTGCCTAGAGTACCTAATAATTCAATAGTAAGTTGTGAAGCATATTTGTTACGAAGTTTATCCTTATAACTCCCTCCTTTTTGGCAAGTTTTCAATACCTGAACTAAATCATCAATATGACTTTCATCTACGCCGATTTTTCGGATGAGAGCTCCCACTTTCCTAATATCTTGTTTTACACTCGAATACAAATAGTATCTTGTCATCATTTTATTTAAAATGTGCGGTATTGTCTTTTTTGCATCTGCTCCTAGTTTAACGATCAATTCACATGCAAAGTCATAGTGATTAGAGTTGATCCATTCAGTTAAAACGGGAAGATGACTTGCGTCTACGCCAATCTTCTCAATTGCGATTTTAACTTCGTCTAAGACTATAATATCGCGCGCGGCTCTCTTTAAAATGGGTGAAACTGCTTTTTTCGCTGGTGGCCCCACTTCTCCTAATAGTTCTACGATAAAAAGATAATGGTAGTCATTTTCAATTTTTTCTAGCTTGCGAAAAGAACTCATTAAATCGGGAAGATAGCTTTTGTCTATACCTATTTTTAAGATAAGGTTTTTTACTTTTTTGCTGTCTCTGTTTTTGTGAGAAATTGTTTCGATCAAGTAAGGTACCGTATCTCCTGCAGAAGTATTTAAACGTTCAATTATTTTCATGAATGTTTTTACATTGTATTTCTGCGGAGATTGATCAAGTATTTTAACGATATTCACTATATGCGTTTTATTGACCCCGATGTTCAGGATCGTTTCTTCAATTGTCGAATGAAGCGATGAATTATCTAACGACATTTTTGCGATTAGACTTGGAATTGCAGACTGAGCAGGAGAACCTATTTCCTTTAATAATTTGACAATAAGTCGCGTGCCTTGTTCGCTATTTTGTGTAGGTAGTATCTTGACAAGCTGTGCGACGTGACTCTTATTTAAACCTATCTTTTCGATCGTTTTTTCTATAAATGAATTTAGATAGAGGTCATCACCTATTTGTTCAAGTAAATGCGGAATGGCGACTTTCGCGGCAGGCCCTACTCTTGCCAACAATTTCATAGTAAATCGCTTACCATTCTCGCTACTTCGTGTAGCTAATATTTTGATAAGTTGTGCGACGTGACTTTTATCTAAACCTACTTTTTCAACTGTCTTTTTTACAAATGAATTTAGATAGAGGTCATCACCTATTCGTTCAAGTAAATGAGGAATGGCAGGTTTCGCAGCAGGGCCTATTTCTGCCAATAATTCAGCAGTGACTTCTAAACTGTATTTACTTTTTTGTTTCGTAAGTACTTCGACGAGTTGTGCAACATGGCTTTCGTCCAACCCGATTGCTTGGATTGTTTTCTGAATCGACGAATTCAGAGATGAATCGTCACCTATTCGTTCAATTAAATGAGGAATGGCAGGTTTCGCAGCAGGACCTATTTCAGCCAATAATTCAGCAGTGACTTCTAAACTGTATTTACTTTTTTGTTTCGTAAGTACTTTGACGAGTTGCATAACATGGCTTTCGTCTAACCCGATTGCTTGGATTGTTTTCCGAATCGACGAATTCAGAGATGAATCGTCACCTATTCGTTCAATTAAATAAGAAATGGCAGGTTTCGCAGCAGGACCTATTTCGGCCAATAGTTCAGCAGTGAGTTCTAAACCGTATTTACTTTTTTGTTTCGTAAGTACTTCTACGAGTTGTGCAACATGGCTTTCGTCTAACCCGATTGCTTGAATTGTTTTCTGAATCGACAAATTTAGAAATGAATCGTCACCTATTCGTTCAATTAAATGAGGAATAGTAGGTTTCGCAGCAGGACCTATTTCGGCCAATAATTCCATTGTTAATTTGACACTACTTTTATCAGATTGCGCCTTTAATATTTGCATAAGTTGCACAACATGGCTTTGATTTAAACCTATTTTTTCAATAGCCTCTTTTATTGAGAAGTTTAAAGATAATTCATCACCCATTTTCGCTACTAAATGAGGAACGGCAATCTTTGCAGCAGGGCCTATACTTTTTAGTAAGTCCACAATAAGTAGAGTACTATTTTTGTTAGACCGCGTATTTAGTACTTCAATTAGTTGCTTAACATGGCTTTGATCTAAACCTATTTTCTTGATAATTTCTTCAATAGATAAATTTATAGATTGATCATCACCAATTTTATTTATCAATTTTGTTATGATAATTTTCGATTTAATATTTCTTGTCTTTAATAAATTAACGGCCAAATAGAACACATAATTTTGTTCGGGGAAGTTTAGCAGTTCTATTATATCTTCGGTATTCACATAGATATTTTTGAAAGCTTCGCGTATAGCCGCCCTTACAAAATGGCTAGTTGCTCTTTTGGCTAAATGAGGAACGATAACTTGCGCGTCTGGTCCTATTTTTCCTGCTAATTCAGCAATAAACCTTATTGCATAAATTTCGTCATCTTTTAGAGACTTTAACGCCTCAATTAAATCGGAGACACTGATTTCTTTTACACCAATACTATCAAATGCATTATTTAAGGATGAAAGTAGTATAAACTCATTGTTTATTCTTTTGATCAAGTGTGGAATAGCTTGTTTCGCTTTTATTTTTCCCAACAATTCAGCGACAAACTTAATACCATTTGTCTCATCCTTTCTCAACGAATTGAGCACCACGATCAAATTATCACCATGTTTTTCATCTAAGCCTATTTTTTTTAACGCTTGTTCTACACTAAAGTTAACAAACCAGTTGTTTGATATCTTACTAATTAAATGTGGAACAGTTTCTTTGGTACCTACTTTTTCTAACAAACCAACAACAAGAGCAATCCCACCTGGTTCATTTCTTTTTAACTCACCAAGGCACTTTGTTAAATCATTCACTATATTTTTAGTTACGCCTATTTTTTCTATAGCCTTATGAATGGATTTGCGTAAATCAGACACTTCATTTTTAGAAAAAGATTGGTTGTTTTTTTTTAGATAAGCTGTGATTAAATGTAAAATAGAATTTTGGGTTCCTATTGAATGTAGCGTTTGAATAATCTGTTTTCTCACACGAAAATTGGGATCGTGTAATAGTTCGTGTAATTTATTTCGCACATGTTGTTCAATGTTTTTTACCTTTGCTAACTTAACAATGGCAGAAATACGTACATCTGGATCGTTGTCTGAAAGTTGTTTTAATGATTGATTTGTATCAGACCAAACTAAAGTCACTGTAACAAACAACAATACGAAAGCTTTTTTTGTATTCAACATGATTTCCTCCAGGGCTTGAACATGCATTATGTTTTCAAAATAGAAACATAACATTCTCATTCTGTTTTTGCAAGTTTTTTTAGGAAAATTTGTAAAGGTTTGATTAATTGCACTGAAGAAACTGGCAAGAGCACTATTCTGATGCTTGCATTATTTTATTTAAAGTGAACTTATAAAACTTAAATTTCTATACGATCTAGTTTGTGATAAAAAAAATCATACTTTTCCTATAAATGGAACTTTTTATCGTTGGATCAATAAAATAAAAAAAGAAATTGGACCGCAGGTTGCTTGTGAGATAAAAATACCCAAGAAGGTAAAGAGCAAATATCAAAATTATAAATCTTGCGAATATCAAACACTGTGAAAAGATAAGTTAGTTAGTTCTAAACATTTGAAAATGAGTTGAGTAAAGAGAATAAGGATAATGAAGTTTATAATGCTCTTGTTTGCAACTACAGCAGCGGTCTTATTGAAGGATATATTAATAAGCTAAAAAACCATAAAGAGACAAATGTATGGATGTGCTAAACTCTATTTATTAAAAAAGCGTATGTTCTTGTCCGTAGAATATAATATTCAAATATACATTTTCACTTGGCTTTGGTTAGAGCTTTCGACGTAACAAACTATCAATATCACGTTCTTCATCGGGGATAACCTGCTCAACATCGACATTTGCAAAAGAGTTTAGTATCTCTTCTGTATCAATTTTCCTCAATAGCTCATTGTATGGCAATGAACGCAACTGTTGCATTTGCATTTCAATATGGCTTAGAATCCATGACTGAGTTAAGGAAAATTCAGGTGAAGTCTTCGTTTTATTGCTAAAACGCAAAGTTGCTAGCAATACCAACCAGCATGTTATTTTTCCACGCATACTACTGGCAAAATTTTCGTCACTCTTTAGTGAAGAGCTTTGTAAAATGGAATCTAATTCTTCCAAATAGATTTTGAGATCGGTTGCTGCGAGATGTGTGAATACTTTTGTACGTCGACTACGTAATTTCATAAGTTGCCCACAATAGTAAAGTAGAGTTTCGGAAGGCCCCTCAAAAATGCGTAGCGCGCGAGCGTCGACGAAGAAATAGGCAAGTAAATTGTTTTCGCTATAACCCCTTCCTCCTAAAAGTTGTAGAGCATCGTCTACTACTTCTGATAAAAACTCAGTTCCCATAATTTTGGCAACCATGTGAATTTCAGGGATGATGATGTTCTGTTCTAGCAATTGACAAGTTGTGTAAACCAAACTTTCTACAGCGGAAATTTTAGCAATAGACGCATTGATTTTCATTTTTGTTGTGGTATTTTCAATAAGAAGCCCAGTATTTATCTTGCGTCGTGATGCGTAGCGCGTAGCGTACAACAAACAGCGTTTCATTGCCCCTAAACTCATTGCTGCGACACCTAGTCGTGTAAACTGCATGATATCATTGGCTATTATATAGCCTTCTTCTACATTACCAACAATATCAGAACTTGGTACAATGACATTGCGAAATGACATATGGTTTTGCACAGCACCACGCATTCCAATAGATAATTGCTCTTCGCCGATATTAAAACCTGGAGTTCCCGAACGAACAACACATGCAGTCATACTATTGGGAATTTGTTGTTCTTGCTTTGCAATTACACATGTTACACCAGACCAACTTCCCATACCAATCCACATCTTTTGTGCATTTAACATATATTTATTTTCAGCCGTTTTTTTTATTGTGCTTGTAATTCCTTGAATATGTGAACCTGCTTGTGGTTCAGTCATTGCAAAAGAAGTCAACATTTGCCCTCTAGCCAAAATAGGTAAAAATTCATCGCGAAGTTCTTGTGAACCGAAGTTTGCAATAGGGCGTATTCCCATATTGTTTTGCCCTACCATTGACGCTATAGTAAGGTCAATACCTCCTAGTTGTTCAATTACTTTACAGGCCTCTCTATGACAAAGCCCCAATCCACCATATTGCTTTTCTATTTGAATTGCAAAAATTCGTTGCCGACCAAATTCTAATATCACATGTGGCTGCACACATCTACGATCATTTTGTAAGCGAAAATTGATTCTCGTTTGCGCAAACATTTTTAACCACGATATAACTTTCTCAACGTTTTCTGACATAAAATTATTCCTCTGTCATCATATTTTGTGAAATATCTTGTACTAGCTCATGTACCGTTTTATCGCTAAAAAAAAGCTCTATTGGAACTTCAATATTGTATTTTTCTTCAATGTAACTGATTAAAGACACACCTGTTAGAGAACTTAATCCTAAGTTTTTTACAGGTGTCTCAAAGTCAATAGCTTTGATATCTACCGCAAGTAAATTCGCTAACTGTAACCGAAGATCTTTTTCTATGTTTCCTTGATGTGCAGTTGAGGTAGAATTCTCAAAATTACGTATGCTTTGGGCAATGATTGTGAGTGTACCATCGAGATAGGCTTTACGACACATGTGGTGTTGTATTTTGCCACTTGTCGTTTTTGGCATTTGGCCAGGTTTTATGAATACGATATTGTATATATCTAACTGAAATGAACTAGATATCGCAGCGCGAATATCTGCTGCGACTTCCTCTTTACCAATTCTACGATCGTTAAACTCAAAGACAAGTATAATCTTTGGTTGCTGATTGTCATCAATAGTAAATGCCGCTCCAGTGTTAGCCCTAAGTGTCTCATGGCTTTGCTGGGCAACATTTTCCAAATCATGTGGGTAGTAATTCTTACCACGGACGACAATAATATTTTTTCTACGCCCTGACACAAAAAGTTCGCCATTTTTGATAAATCCCATGTCACCAGTACACATTACTGGCATCGCAATTCCAGGAATACGTTGCGCAAAGACGCGCGCTGTTTCCAAAGAGTTATCCCAGTATTCTTGTGCAACACTTGGACTTGCGACGTAAATTTCGCCTTCCTCGTTTTCCGAACAAATTTCTTGAGTGTTGGGATTTACAATATAAAGCTGCGTATCATCAGAACTCTGCCCGCAGCTAACAAAGTCAGTACTTTTTTCGTAGCAAATTGTTGGTTGTTGTTCGCGAATACCACCGCAAACCATTAAAGTCGCTTCAGCTAAACCATAACAAGGATAAAAAGATTCACGATTAAAACCGCAAGAAGCAAATTTTTGTACAAAACGTTCTAATGTATTTTTTTGGACAAATTCAGCACCATTGTATGCTACTTTCCAACATGACAAATCAAGATTTTGGCAATATTCATCTTTAATGTTGTCGATACACAATTCATACGCAAAGTTAGGTCCACCGCTTATTTCTATTTTGTATTTAGAAATAGCCTGGAGCCAGCGCAAAGGCTTGCGTAAAAAATCAAGAGGGGACATGCATACAGTTGTCGTATAACTAACTAGAGGAACAAGAATACTGCCTATTAGTCCCATATCGTGATAAGGAGGTAGCCAAGTGAAAGCAGCCGAATTCAAAGTTACACCAAATTGTTTTTGGATAAAGCGAATATTATGTAATAGATTTTCATGACGTAGAACAACACCTCGCGGCGCAAGTGTACTACCTGAAGTGTATTGGATCATAGCAACATCACTACTGGCTATTATTGGAAGAACTCCACTGGCAATATTCTCAGGTAGATCATCTGTATAAAGCCACGAAGATGTATCTATGCCACTAATTTTTTGCACTTTCATTAATTGCTGAGTCTTTGTGTTGCTCAAAATAACAACAGCATTGGAATTACGATAAATTGCCTTGAATCTTTCTACAGTACTTTTAGTGGCCGGATAGCAAGGGATTGCAACAACATTTGCATATATACACCCTACGAAGGCTTTAATAAAATCAAGACCTGGCGGATAAACGAGTAAAACATTTTTTTTAGTGAGGTTGCAATTCATTAATTCTTGTGCGATGCGACGTGCACACTTGTCTAATTCGCGAAAACTCAAGTGCGACTCGCGATTTTCGCCATCTTCAAGAAACACAAAAGCATGTTTATCAGGATATTCAAGTGCACCATGTTGTATTAAATCTCGTAATGTTTGCCGCTCTTTTATTGTAGAGCAAATCGTTTGCGGTAAGAATGTTTTATAGTAGCGCCTTGCTATCTGTGTCGTTTTTATACCTAACGAATTAAGCTCTGATTGCATTTTACTATTGGTAGCTGTTACCTGCACAACGCTGACCGTTTGTAAACTTTTATAGCGAAGAACCATGTCTTTTATTTCGCGAAAAAGAATAGCATTCGTTCCTTTTCGGTGGAATTTAGGAACAATACCAAAACCATTGATAATTAAGCCATGAGGTTTTTGTAATGCTTCGCTGAATATTTCGTGATTGTAATTGCCTTGGCATTGACGCAAAGCATCGGAAAAATCAGGAAAACCGAGTATTGCACTGATCATAGTGTCTTTATAAAAAATGGTCTTGATAAATTGAGGTATTAATCCTTTTTTTATACGTTGTGTCGTAGAAAAATATACTTGTTGTGCATCAGCATGCCCTAAATTTTCGTTTTGAGCAAGCGATTGTTGCAAAGTATTTAAAATTTGCTCTACAGGAATGCTATTTACATCATCATAACTTTGCATGCGAAGCTGTTGATCATTTTCTATTTTGTCTGCTAATTCTTCCAACCACTTTGGCAACTCGAACGATCGACGTTCGATACGATGAGAAGTAAAATCTAGTTCTTTTGCGAAGCCGTTTTTTTCCAATAAATGGGCATAGTAAGAGTGGTGATACGGAGCCATATCCATTATTTGTGAATGTTCAAACCCTTGAATTAAAATACCGTCCCCTTCAAAAAAATCAAGGCGTTGTGGACCAGAAATTTGCTTAACTTCATTGCGTTGTGCCCACTTCTCTGCCTCAAAAAAAAGTAATTTGGCTGTTTCACCGTAATTTTCGCATTCAAATAAAGAAAACTGTCCATATGTTTGCTGTGGTTTTTTTATCAACATAATTCTACCCACATCTCGTTCTTCGCGCGAAGCAATAAAAAAATCCACAATACACGATTGATGAATAGGGTGAAGTTTGCGGTTCAAATATAAACGAATATCATTGCGCAGAGGGGGTACCCAATTTATATTATCCTTGTATAACTGATAAGGAATTTCAACAAAACGCTCTGCTTCTTCTTCTATATTTGTATCTACTTGAGTAATTTTTATCATGATAAGTAAACCCTTAACTATGAGATAAAATGATTCTTTAATTCATTGATATACTGCAAATGTTCGAGGACAACAGAGGTTTGTATTCCGAAATCAATCAGACACGCTATTTCATCAACACCTGCTTGGAAAAAATCATTGGCGAGAGATACACAGTGGTCAACTGTACCTAACATCGCAGCAGTACGAAAGTAACGCTCAAAGGCAAATTGCAACATTTTTTCTTGATTTTTTTGATTGACATCATGTAAAACTTCTGACTCTTTAGACCATAAGTCTGCTGAACTTTTAAGATAATCACAAAAAGGTTGGCGAACAATTTCACGTAGCTTGTTTTCGTTTTTTCCTACAAAGCAATGTAACATAAGAGTTACATGACCGTTTTTGTGGCCATTTTCGCGTAGAGCTTGACGATAGCGCACTATTTTGCTATGTAGTTGTTGTGGGTTTTGAAATAACAGAGCCGTCAAAATATTGTAACCGTATTTTCCGGCGTCTATAAACCGTTGCACAGAACTACTACAGGTTAGCCAGATATTTAATTTTTTTTGCTGTGGTTTTGGGTAAATATTGACCGGAATAAAATTCCCTGTGGCATCTTCAAAAAGTACCGACTCTCCAGCCCAAAGTTTCTTGATATTCTCGATTCTTTCCAAAGCAAGCTCATGGCGCTTGGCATAATTTTGTGGTGCAAAAATAAAGTCATTTTTACTCCATCCTGCCGCAATAGATAAATCTACACGTCCTTGCGAAAGATTATCAACTACTGACCATTCTTCAGCAACACGTACAGGGTGGTGTAGTGGTAATACGACACTTCCTGCGCGCAAACGAATTTTTTGCGTTGTTGTCGCAAGAGTTGCCGCAAGAATAGCAGGGCTAGGATACAGACCACCGAAAGGATGGAAATGTCGTTCTGGCATCCACACGGCGCAAAAATTATTGTTATCTGCAAATTGAGCACTTTTTTGAAAAAGCTCGTACTTATTGCGCTGACTGCTAGAGTCGCTGCTCGAAAAGTATAGTATACTAAACTGTTGCTTGGAATTATTTGTCACTGGTCATCACTTTCATTACAAATAGATAAGGTTCCCCTATCTTATACTAAGCACATTATGTGCCAATCACAATAACAACTTTTACAAGTTTGAGTTCCTCTATTTCTTATACGCTTTCCTAGTTTTTTCTGGTTTTAACAAGCTTCGTTATTGATCACTTATTCTTGATAAAAATTATCAAATTTGATAATTTTTATACACATAAAACAATTTTTTACCAAACCGTTTTGTTGTTGATTTGTAAAAAAGAAGTGAGATTTTTTGTACCTCTCATAAATGATACCTGTAGTATTTATGTTTTGGTATATAAGTTGCTTTAAGTTAACGATGAACTCAATAAATAGTGTAACTCAAAACAAAAAGTGAACCGCATCCATCTTCTATGTTGTTTACGCAGTAAATATTATAAGGTGAGAAACGATGACAAAACGAAAACTAATAACACTCATCATTGTTTTTTTTAGCATGGTATTTCTAATGCTTTACGCAATGCATAGCTTTAACACAACATTGCATGAAGTTGATAGTCAAATTAGCAGCGCACAGTTGCAAACTCTTAGCTGGCAGGAAGCACGAGAAAAAGAGCAAGGTTTTTTTGCCGATTATGTCAAATGGTTTGTTCCTATATTTGTATCCCTTATCCTAATAGAAGTAATTGCAGCTAAAATAATGAAGCGTAACTTATATCGTTTAAACGACTCTATTTGCGATTTAAGCTGCGGAATAGCGGAGCAATTGAGTACCATTACTGTAAAAGCGGTGTTATTTGGTTCTTATACTTTAGTATACGAAATATGCAAAGCAAAAGGGGTTTTACTGTTTTATCTTCCCCACAATGTATTTACATGGATTATCGCATTTATATTAATAGATTTTACTTACTATTGGGTACATCGCTTTAGCCACACAACTGCAATTGGGTGGGCTGGTCATTGCGTTCATCATCAAAGCGAAGAATTTAATTTTGCTGTTGCTATTCGCCATGGAATTTTGCAGTCACTTTTTAATTTCTGGTTTTATCTTCCTTTAGCAATAATAGGCTTTCATCCTCTTATATACGCATCCACAAAATCACTAAATACAATATATCAATTTTGGATTCACACAAAGTTGGTAAACAAAATGGGGCCCATAGAAAAAATTTTAAATACTCCTTCGCACCATCGTGTACATCACGGTAAAAATGAACAGTATATTGATAAAAATTACGCTGGAGTATTTATTGTGTGGGATCGTCTATTTGGTAGTTTTGCTCCAGAAAAAGAAGAAGTCGTTTATGGAACAACAACACCAATTAATACATGGAATCCCTTTACGGTAAACTTCCAGTTTTTAGGACATTTACTACAATTAAGTTATAAAGCTCCTTTTATGATCGATAAATTTAAATTATGGGTAATGCCTCCTGGTTGGATGCCACGACAAACGAATATCGAAAAACAAAAAAACTACGGATTTAAATATAAATATAATCCTGCTATCAATCGAAAAGCTGCTATGTACGCATCAGTACAGTTTGTGATTACAGCAATATGCGCTATTCTCCTATTTGTTCACTACAAATACTTGGGAACAGAGAAGTTTTTCATTGCAGGCTTTGTAATTTTTTCGCTTATATCCGTCGCTGCTATTTTTGATAAAAAACCATGGGCTTTTCGGACGGAATGTATACGCTGGTGTTTTGCGGTGGGATTGTTCTTTGTTTGGATGTGTATATGAAGAACAATGAATATTATTTAAATACGTAATGTCAAAGACTTATATTTCAGACACAAGCTAGACTATTGAAATAAGCCTAAGCAAATAAATTAACGATTACAACACTTTGTCATTCCGCACTTGCTGCGAAATTCAAGCGTCTAGATTCTTGTTGCATAGCCGTGTACTTCTTCTGAAATCACAATAAAAACAAGTTTTTCAAAACTTAGCCCTAACACTTATGATGACAGATTAAGTTGATGTTTTTTCATTGATCTTGTATGCAAAGATTTTTTTCATGCGTAGAAAATGAATTTCAATCAAATACCATGTAAAAATAGCTATTAGCAATGACACTGATGAGCATATGGTAAATTGTAGTATAACAGCAAATAGTGGTGGAATACCAAGAGCTAACAAATTGCTAAAACCCAATGGTGACTTTATAATAGCAAAAACGATGAAAACATGGCAGATGTATATGGAGTAAGAATATTTTCCGAGCATTTTGAAGAATGGCAATGTGCAAACTTTATGCAGTCGTGTTTTCTTTTCTTTTAACACAATAATCAATATAACAGAGAATATTACTCCCACAATAAAATGCCGAAATGTGGAGTGCAAAATTCTTTCACCTACGGAAAAATCAGCCACCATTGGTCTCGAAAAATCAAAAAGATAGTTACTGTAAAGAAGTAGTAAAGCCACAGAAAAAAACGAAGCAATTTTTAAAAGACTTTTATTATCCCACTCTATTCTTAATAGAGCAACTAAACTTCCCATCATTATGGTATCAGATCTTGCATAAACTACAGTATAAGCATAGCTAAAATCACCGAATATACAAAGACAAAATCGCGAAACAATAGATACCACAATAATAAAAAAACATGTCCATATTAGTTGACGCTTTGAGAGAAAATATACGCAAAAAGGCCAAATACAATAAAACTGCTCTTCTACCGCAAGAGACCAAAAATGAGACAAAACACTTGGTTCTCGAAGAAAATTAGAAACATAGAACAGATAATAAAATTGATGAGGAGCTCCTGTTAATTCTGCTTTGATGCCACCTTTTATTAGTAAAGGAGCAATGAAAAGGAAGTGTACACATAAAAATAAATAATACAACGGAAATATCCGTAGAAACCGTCTTCCATAAAACGCCTTAAAATAGTTTGTTCCTTCTTTATTATTTAGCAGTATTTTCGTAATCAAAAAACCAGATATAACAAAGAATAAATCAACACTACACCAAAATAAACTAATAATTTTTAAAACAAAATTTGATAATACACTGAGATTTGCACCATGTTGTGGATAAATTAAGAAATAGGTAATTATTGAGTGATAAGCAATAACAGGTAAAACCGGTATTCCTCGTAATCCATCAAGTTCTTCAATATAATTGTTGTTATCATGTGCCAAAGTTCTCTCCGTTCTATCCAAAAGTTCTATAACGAGTAGTGTTTACCTTTTATAATGTTGTTAATTTGTAACTAGGCTCTACGTTTTCACGGTTAACCCACTTTCCTTTGAATAACCAATAAATAACGCGGCGACAAAAGTTTACGCACAAAAAGAGTATGGGAACGAGAAAAAGAGTAATTACTGTTGCAAAAGCTAGTCCAAAAACAATAGATACAGCCATCGGAATAATAGACGATCCCTCTAAATCTGTCTCATATAGTGTGGGAATTAAACCTGCTATGGTTGTGAAGGAAGTGAGAACGATTGCACGAAATCTAGAAATACCTGCTTGAAAAATAGCTTCATTCACCAAATGACCTTTGCGAATTTCTACGTTTATCTGATCGATGAATACTAAACTATCGTTCACAAGAATACCAGAAAGGGCAACAACTCCAAAGAGACTCATTATGGAAATAGGTAAGTTTAAAATCCAATGACCGTATATGGCTCCAACAAAACCAAAAGGCAAAATGACTAAGATAATTAAAGGTTGTATGTACGAGTTTAAAATCAATGCCAAAATGATAAAAATAGCCAACATCGCATAGGTAAATCCTAAAACTAGATAGTTTATCGTTTGCTGATTTTCTTTTTCTTGACCTGCGATAGAAATAACAACTTCTGGATGAATTTTTCGTAAATTAGCCAAAAATTGTCCTTTTAATTTTTCGATGACATCGAAACTTGTGATGCGTTCGTCATTTATATTTGCGCGAATAGCTAAAAAACGCTTTTTATTTTTGCGTAAAATAGTCTGTGCTCGATTATTTAATACGAAATCGACAACATTCATCAAAGGGATTTCAAACTTACCTGCAGCTTGGATGTTGAGTGTGTTTAGTTCTTGTGCCGACTGTTCGTAACCTAGTCTGACTACAACTTCTTCTGAATTACGTTGCAGTTTAAAAACTTCTTGTCTTCCAAAACCGCTGCTCAATTTTTGCGAAATATCTTGCTGGGTGATGCCCAAGAAAATACCTTCGTCTTTTAGATTTGCGGATAAAACCAATCTTTGTGGAGGAGAATTGTCGTGAATATTGTAAACACCATCCATTTGATATAGCTCTTTTTTCAGTTTATTGGCAGCAGACATTAACTCTTTGTTGTTTGATGATTGCAGTTCTATTTCAATTGGTATACCTGTTGGAGCATATTGATCTTCCCAAAAGTTGACTGATATTGCATCGGGAATTTCTCCTACTATTTCTTCCCACTTTGTAATTATTTCGCGGCTGTGGTAACTTCTAAGTTTGTGGGGACACAATTGAACTTCTACATATCCATAGTTTTCGTTGGTAATAGCGAACATACTATTTACCACCGGAACTTTATTGTCAGTAAATGATTCATTGAGTTTTGCAACAGTTTTTTCTAAAAAACGCGTATGGTGGTCAATAAATTTTTTGGATGTTCCCGATGGGAAACGCAGCTCTGCTCTTATGTGAAGGCTATCTACTTCTGGAAAAAATATATACTCTACTGTTCGCGATTGTATCAGACCAACAGAAATTAGCGATATTCCCAAGATCAGGGTAACAAAAATGATTTTATAGTCTAAAACTTTCTTGTATACTGCTGCGAATACCTTTTGAATCAAAAAAATAATTAACCTATTTGTTTTTTCGCGAATTACATTTTGCTTTTTAGGCTTTTTACTTAAGTGCGATGGAAGAATAAACATGCATTCGATAAGCGAAGTTATTAAAGTAGCGATTACCGCAATAGGAACTTCCCGAATCCAGTTACCCACCATACCAGGTATAAAGAACAGGGGTACGAAAGCAATCACTGTTGTCGAAACAGCTCCAAGAATAGGCAAGAACATTTCATTTGCTCCTTGAATCGCAGCTTCGCGGCCAGATAAACCTTTTTCCAGGTTTGCAGTGATATTTTCCCCGACGATAATAGCGTCATCCACAACTATCCCAAGAGCGATAATCATGGCGAACATACTGATAAGATTCAAACTTTTGCCAAGTAAAAATAGTACGAAAAATCCACCTGCATATGAGATGGGAATGCCTAATGCTACCCAAAAAGATACGCGGAAAGTTAAAAAAATAGAAAGACATACGATAACTAAAATGGATCCGATTATTGCACCATTAGACAATGTTACTATTTGATCAACAATGAACTCCGATCGATCAAACCATAAACGTAACTTCAGATTTTCAGGGAACTGCTTTTTTTTCTCTTCTAAGTATTTCTTTACACGTCGCGACACAGTAATGGCGTCGGCTTCCTGTGGAGTTTTTATTTTCATGCTAATTGCTGGTAAGCCATTAAAGCGGTAGTAAAAATTGTCGTTGTCAAACCCTTCATACACTTTAGCAATATCTTTTAGGAGAATTTTGATACCATTTTCGCTAGTGATAATTGGTATGGTTTCATATTCTTTGGCAGAGTATAAACGTTTTTCTGTGTAAATCTTTATATTGTGGTCTTCGGTTTTTAACTCACCTTCTGCGCGACTAAAACTATGAGCCTTAATTGCATTAGACACATTTGACATTTTTAAATTATACTTTTGCAACGAAAGTTCTGATATTTCGATCTTTACTTCATAGTTTTCACTTCCTTGAGATGGTACATAATCGACATCTGGTAAATCCATCACTTCACTACGTATGTTCTTTGCTATTTTATTGAGTTCTCGTTTGGAGATGTCACCGAACAATACAAAGCGCATTAAAACCGGTGAAAAAAAACGCAGACGTGTTTGTGGTGCAAAGGCACCGGAGGGAAAATCCTCAATGCTATCTACACGTAACTTTATTTTTTCTAATATCTTGTATGGATCTACGCGAACTTTAAGCTTTGCTTTTACCACTCCTAGAGCTTCGGAAGCAACAGATTCAAGATCAATAATTTCAGGAACATCTTCTAGAGCATTTTCTAATTTTATGCAAATGCTTTCCTCTACATCTAACGGTGTGGCACCTGGGTACAGTACCGAAATTTCGATTTCATCGCGGCTAAATACAGGAGTTGACTGATTTGGGATATTTGTTATAGCAATAAATCCAGAGAATAAAATAAAGATCATCAATAGATTACAAAAAATAGGATGCTTAACACACCAATCAATGAAATTCATTTACTACTCCTTTATCCTCTACGATTTCGTGGGCTTTCAATCGTGTTCCTGGTATAACAAATGGTAGAGGACGTAAAACAATCATTTCTCCTTCGCGCAGCCCTTCAGTAACAAGAAATTTATTTTTGTATGGGTTTACTTTGATTTTACGAATTTGCAAACGGCCATTATGTACAAGGTGTACAGTATTGTTTTCTCGTAAAGTTGTTATCGATAATAGTAAAGCCTTTTCGATGTTTCTACCTTGCAAGTTTACTTTGACAAAATTACCTGGCTGCAAAATTTGTTTTCCTTTTGCATTTTTAACGCGAACAATAACAGGAATTGTATAATTTTTCTCATTCATTGGTTCAAAACGGACAACTTCGCCTTGCCATTTATGTGTGTAGCTACCAATAGTTGTCGAAATTTGTGCTGCCAATTGTAGATTGTCAATATTATCTAAAGACATGTTTTTACCTATCAAATCAGGAATTTGGCTCAAAGGAACATATGTAGGAATCTCTACATAGTTGAGGTCCTCGATCACAACGATAGGACTACGTATTGATACAAGAGAATCTTTTTCAACATACACTTCGCGAATTCGAGCGCTAAATGGGGCAAAAATTTTTGTTTTACCTATGTTAGTATATGCTTCATTCAGTTTAATTTTGACATCTGCCAGTTCCAATTTCATTACAGAAACTTGATTGGGTAGCTGCTTTTCTTGGCTCTGTAGATCAGCAATACTCTTTTTGAAGGAAAGTAGTTCTTTTTGAATTTCGAGAACAACAGATTCACTCACGGCTTGTTTTCCGTACAGATTAGAGTTTGTGCGCAATTTTTTCTCGACGAGTTTTTTTTGCTGCTGTACGATCTTTATTTGATTAGCGATGCTGATTTTTTTATTTGTTAACTCATCTAAACGAATTTCTATCGAACGAATTTGATTTTTGATATTTCTTATTTTGTTCTTGTATTCACTTTGCGAGATTGCAACAAGAAGTTCGCCTTTGTTTACAATATGACCTTTTTTTAATTTAGGATTTAATTTTGTCACACGTCCTTGAAGTTCAAAAGCTAGTTTAAGCGTTTTTGAAGCACGTACACGGCCATACTTTTCTATTTGTAGCTGGATTTTCTCGTAAGTAATTTTTCTTACACTTACAAGAGGGATCTTTACTTTTAATGTTTTTACCAATTTTTTTGTGTTATTTATGAGTTGCTTATACACACCCCAACTACCTAAAGTTATTATTATAAACAACACTGATACTATCGAGAGACGAAAGTAATCTTTAGTTAGCTTGTATCCACAGTATTTACAGACCTTAACGTCAGAAGTATTCCATTCAAAACAGTTCGAACATTTTAATCCATTAGGAATATTCGCTGTCGCATAAATATCTGTAGGATCACTTGCTATATCGTCATTTTGATTTCGTAAGCGGTTCGCAAGAACTGTCATTAATGAAAAAGAAAGGTCTGGAATTTCATGGATCAAGCTTTTCAAAACTTTTTCTTTTAAAAATAAAACCTTTAATTTTTGGCTGGCAACAACTGTTGCCGAGCGTCTTTCTTTAGAAATAATAGCCATTTCACCAAAAATATCACCTCGTTTTAAAGTTGCAAGACAAGTTTCACCCTTCAAAATTTGCGTTTCTCCTTCGCAAATAACAAAAGCCTCATTTCCCCAGCTTCCTTCGGAGAAAATTACTTCTCCTTTGGCAAAATTTTTTACTCCCAATCTTTGCGCAATAATCTTTTGTTTTTCTGGTGATATGGATTTAAACAGGTCTATGTTTTCTATCATTTTTTGCTTTTTTTCTAACGAAAACATTGTTTATCCTTAACATGTAGAAGTATGACCATTTGATGGATAAAGCTTTGCCATAAATTTTCTATCAATATACTATATGTAGGTTTAAAGCAAATTCCGTACCATATTTTTTTTAATAAAAATTCAACAAAAAGATTAGGGTAACACATTGGTTTTATTAGTCTTGCGATCACTCACAGTCGCAATCAATAAAACAATAACGACAATAATAGTTGATAATTTTTATCGATAAAAACTGCGAAAGGTCTCAATTTTAGAAGAACGCTCTAGGGCGTGTCATCATTCAGATAAAAATATGATTCATTTAATAATACACCAGTAGTATGGGGCCCGAGCCCGTTTGCGAGCCCGCGCCCGAAAACTTTTGAGAGGGACAGAAAGTGATTTATTGATTCAATACTTAGTTTTTTACGATCGAAAAAGAAACCTTGCTTCTTTGATAACATTGTTAATGAAAATTTCGGAAACGGGCTCGGGCTCGAAAAAACAGACAATATTTTGAATGATGACACGCCCTAGTATAAATTACGGCATACAACTTTTCAGTTATGATTGTATGTATTTATTCTAGCATTTCTTATTGATTAGAGAGTAAGTATCGTGTGGTTAAAAATTAGTCATCTAACAATGACAAAAAAGATAACTTATGGGGAAGAATTTTAAAGTATTCAGGACTGTAACCAATAAATTCACCATGTAAGTGAAATGGATAGTCTTGCGCTATCTCCAATTGAATATTTGTAAGGTGTGAAAGTCCAAAGTTGTTATATTTTTTGGTGTGGCAAAAATAGTCGACCTTAGTATCATCAATATGTTTTTGTAATAATATCTTACAAAAAATTCGCACAGCGTCGAAAACGTTTGTATTACTCACAATCCATAAATCAAAGATATTGTTATTGATACTTGCATAGGGTGTAAACGCCAATCCTCCACATTCGCGAACATTACTTACTTCAAAAACTTTCAATAGAAAATCTTGTTTTTTATTTTTAAAATGTACCCGACACTTAACGCGGTGTGTGATAAAAAAGCTAACAACAAAACATACATAGTTCATCAAATTGCCGAATATTTTGCGCAACATCTTAACTACCAAAAAATTCTCCTGACGAAAAAGATTTGCAAAAATTCCTATACCTGCTGTAGAGCAAAAAATGTTATTTTGTTTTTGCTGATTTAATCCTAGGTAGCGTACCTCTACAAGATCTATTTTTGCGAAAGTATGTTTCTCAAGAGCAGAGATTGCCTCTTCTATACTACGAATACCCAACATACATGAAAAGTCATTCCCCGTTCCCAAAGGTAGAGACATTAGTGGTACTTGAAAATCGCTCAAGGCATTGATCACATAAAACAGAGTACCATCTCCACCCGCTGATATAAGAAGATCACATTTGCAGTCTATTGCTTTTTGTGTTTGGATGGCAATATCATCACAGCTATTAGTTGTAAAAACTTTAGCTTCATAAGTTTGTGGAAGTAAATTGAGAAATTTTTGCAACCTACGTTTGCTTTTGCTACCATTAAAGATAATTCCTATTTTTTTCATTATTCGACTTTCTCGTCGATTGCATTCTCAGTAAAAACATCTTGCACAGAAGGAATAGGAAACATTCTATCTAAAATAAAATCTACTATTTTTTGTGGTAAAACCTTTGATAATGTAAGTAACAACCGTACCTCAAAGTTGATCGTAATAAGCCATTGTCCGCCGCGACATTTTCGCAAAATTTTCGTTGCTGCTTGTGCAGCTGTCATCGCACTTGGACGTCCACCATCTCCTTTCATCCACTCTGGCATATGGGCAAATTCATAGTCGTACTGTGGTGTATCAATATCTGCTGGGCACGCCACATAAACTTGCATTTTGGTGTTTTTTAGTTCTCTACGTAGAACAGCAGCAAAATGAATAATACCAGCTTTCGCTGGGCAATAAGCTGGATAACCAGCCATAGCCAGCAACCCAAGTACAGACGACACAAAAAGAATACGCGCATCTTTTCTAAGTAATGGTAAAAGGTATTTTGTACATAGCATTGTACCAATTAAATTGATTTCGATGTCCGCTCGCAGCTCGCTTTCTGGCATTTTTAAGAGGGTGCCCACATGGACAACACCAGCATTCATTACAAGGAAATCAACACAACCCTTTTCTTTAATATGCGATACAATAGACTGTATACTTTTACTATTGCTAATGTCAGCAACTACTCCATATATATCCTTGTGTATTTTATGGAGCTCTTCAAGAGCATTTTTAAGCTTTTGCGGATTACGAGCCACAATAGTTACCTTCATATCTTCTTTAGCAAGTTGTTGTGCCATTGCTAGCCCTAATCCTGAGCTACCTCCAGTAATTAATACATGCTTTTTTGCCATAATGCTTTCCTCTTCTGCTGTAAATATGGTACTTTCCAGTTTAGTGCGATGCATAGTTTTTCTCCTGAGCTAGAAAGCTTTCCTATGATGCACCCTGACTTAATTACAAGTTTACTTCATACTATTAGTTCCTGTTTTAAAAGGAACGACCTTGTAAATTTCTGTAATTGCGTTTGTGGTTACGATGTAAAAATAAGAAAATAATAAAACACTGGCGCTGTAAAAATTAATGAATCTATCATATCTAAAGCTCCTCCTTGTGTTGGGATCAGAGTGCTAAAATCTTTTACATCACATATACGCTTTATTTTAGAAGCAACCAAATCACCGCAAGGGCTTAATAAAACAATCATAAATACTAAAATTACTTGTTCCCAAAATGCAAATTCAGGAACCACAAATCCAATACTTAGTCCAACGCAAAATGCTGCAATTCCTCCGCAAATGATACCTTCATATGTTTTATTAGGACTAACCGCAGGCCACAATTTATGACGACCAAAAAATTTTCCACATAAGTATGAAGTAGCATCGTTTACTTCTACAATAGCGTACAAAAAAACAATATAGTAAAAGCCATTCTCTCCACACACTAAAAGGGTAAAGTAGCTCAAAAATATTCCAGGATAGACAGCAACTATAAGGCAATGGATAGATTGTAAAGTATCATCCCACAATAAGTGGATCAAACAATACATTACATACAAGACAAACGCCGCGACGGCTATCTGATACATATGAAAATACAAAACAGTTATTATCACCATCATAAACAACATGCATACAAATTTTTGTCGTCCTAGCTTAAGTATAGTCGCCATTTCATATGTGGTGCGACCTGTAAAAAACAGTAGTGACAATAATAGTACTACACCTTGAAAATATGCAGGAACGATTACACTACTAGTGGTAAAAGCGGTAATAACATAAATGAGCCATATATCCACGAATAACTTTCTCTTCAGCAAGCTCATTATACCAATAAAAATACCACTGCCAGCAAATAGTAGTAGTCCCATATACAAAATCTGAGTATCCATAGTTTATTTCACTTCTATACTTTAGGTTTCCAATACATTTCAATTATCTACATTTGAGCGAGAGATAGCTTTACTACAAAGTAAATCAATTATTTTGCTGATATTCTATTTTCATCTGTATATTTTCAGAGCCCTTACTACTTAATTCAACTATTTTTTCTATTGTGTAGTCGAGTTGCTCCTGCGAATGTTCACTGGTGATAAAAAATCTCAATCTTGCTTCGTCTTCTGCTACTGCTGGTGCAAGAATAGGGTGGACATTTATCCCTGCCAAAAACAATTGATTTGCAAGTATAAGTGTTTTTTGAGAATCTCCAACAATGACCGGAATAATTGGTGTATTTTTACTATCCCCAGTATTGAGACCATTTGTTTTTGCTTTTTCCAAAAACCTCTGAGCATTGCGTTGTAGCTTTTCTATTCGTTGTGGTTCTTCCAACATGACTTTGATTGCAGCGTGCGCTGCCGCGGCATTAGCAGGGGTTATACCAACGCTATACAAGAAGCCAGGTGTTGTATACTTCAAATACTCTATTAACCGATGACTACCAGCAATATACCCACCACAACTCGCAAAAGATTTACTCAATGTACCCATCCAAATATCCACATTGTGCGCTACGATAGAAAAATGTTCACCAATCCCACGCCCTGTTTTTCCTATAGTACCAATCGAGTGCGCTTCATCTACCATCAACAAGGTCTTGTATTTGTGTTTAAGTTCGATGAGTTTTGGTAATGGAGCAATATCTCCATCCATACTGTAAACTCCTTCGACAATAACAACTACTCTTTGATAGTTTTGGCGATTCTCGCGTAGAATAGATTCTAACGATTCACAATTATTGTGCGCAAAAGGAATACGTTTGGCTTTAGAGAGTAAACATCCCTGAATAATGCTGTTGTGTGCCAAAGAATCATGAATAATCAAGTCATTTTCACCAAACAAATGGCCAATAGCTGTAACATTGGTAGCATGACCGCTAACAAAAACAATGCTATCTTCTGTACCCATAAGAAACGCTATTTGTGATTCTAATTCTTTATGAATAGGCTTCTCTCCTGTGGCAATACGACTTGCGGAAGGTGATGTCCCATAAAGACGGATAGCCTCTTGCGCTGCTTGACTTACATAATCATGACCAGACAAACCAATGTAGTTATAGCTAGAAAAACTAATCAACTCTTTGTCTTCTATTTGTGTGGTTCCTGCAGTAATTGTTTCATTTACACGAAAATAAGGATTTTTGATTTGTAGATCATGCAGAATAAGTTTTTGTTTTTCTAAATCCAAACACTCCTCAAAATGGTCAGGACTGTACAAATTCTTCGCAATTTCCAGGTTTTGTATTTGAGACGGTTGTTGCCTGTCTACTGTTTTATCTTCAACAATTTCCACTTGTGGTAGTGGCTTTTCGGCGTAAACAAGTTGCGAAGTATCTATCTTAGAAATAAGTAGTTTAGAAACTTCAGCCACCGTCGTCGCCCCCATTAATTCTACATTAGACAACTCAACACCAGTTTCTTCGCCAATAAAAGTTTTCAACTCTACAGTCATCAAAGAGTCAATTCCTAACTGACTCAGTTTTTGACGAATATCTATTTTCGCTGTGGGTAGTTGTAATATCCTCGACAATATCTTCTTTATAATATTTTCAATATGCTGCTGATACTGCTCTTGTGAAAGATGAGCCATAGCACTACTTAGTTTTTCTAGACCGGGGTTTTCATTTGCAAGATGAACAACATCGCGAAAACGCGTTGTCGTAGCAATACGCGTATTTAGCTTTGCCCACTTATGCCAATCCACATCAAAAAATCCCAACTGCGCGCTTTGCGAAGTTTGTAATATACGTTCCAAGCCATCAAGAAATTTTTCATTTGATAACCCGCGAATACCACTTTGTTCAAGTATTTTGCGCACATCTTCGTTGCGCATTGCAACTCCTGTTTCCGATAGTACTCCAAGATTAATCGTCGTCGCTGGTAACTGTTGTGTATTCCGATAATAAGCAAAAGCATCGAGAAAAGCATTCGCCGCCACATAGTTTCCCTGACCAGAGTTGCCAATTACTGAAGAAATAGAAGAGAAGCACACAAAAAAGTCCAAAGGAATATTTTTCGTAGAGTTATGTAGATAAATCGCTCCTGCGACTTTAGGTTGCATGACATATCTAAAACGTTCCTGATCAAGATCATTGATAAAACCGTCGTCTAAAACCATTGCTCCATGGAATATCCCTTTTAAGGGAAGCATCTCACTGCTCACACGTTGTATAATACGATCTACAGCTTCCTTATCACTAATATCCATCGCTTCTACATGAACTTTTGTACCTTCGCTCTTTATGAAATCTATCTCTTCTTGTAGCTCAGGAGAGTTTCCACTGCGACTTATCAAAACGATTTGCCCCGCTTTTTTTACTGCTAACCATTTTGCTATGACAAGACCTAAACCCCGTGTTCCTCCAGTGATAAGATATGTACCCTTGCTATCGATATCAACATCCTCTTTTTTAACAACAGGGACTTGCTGTTCTTGCATTTGGATCACTACTCGTCCAATATGCTTACTCTGAGAAAAGAAGCGAAAAGCATCTGTTGCTTTGTCTGCAGGAAAAACAGTCACAGGCATTGCATAAAAATGTCCCTCTGCAAAACATTGGCTTATTTTTTGGAATACAGATTGGGCTAGTTTAGGTTTTTCGGCAAACATTCTGTCGACATCTATAGCGGCAAAAGTCAAGTTGTAGTTAAACCGCTCCATAGGTAACAAGCTGTTGTTAGTAATATCTCTTTTACCTATTTCAATGAAACGTCCAAAAGAAGCCAACAACGAAAAACTTTGGAAAAGAGCCTCGCCCGAGATAGCATTTATAACAATATCAACACCTTTACCTGCAGTGAGATTGTATATTGTTTGTGCAAATTTTAAATCACGCGAGTTCATTACATGTTCTATCCCGATAGAACGCAAATAATCACGCTTTTCTTTTGTGCCTGCTGTCGCAAAAATCTTCGCTTTTTTCCACTTAGCAACTTGAATAGCCGCAAGCCCGACTCCACCACTCGCATTATGAATAAGAATGGTCTCGCCTTCTTTTATCTTTGCAATATCTATAAGCCCGTAGTACGTAGTTAAATACGAAACATAGAGTGGTGCTTCGTTAAAGCTCAAGTAATCTGGTTTGTGTACTACAAACGTCGGTGGTACAGTGAGGTAAGACTTAAAACAACCTGGAACCGTCGCAATAATTGCGTCGCCTACTTGAAAATGCTTAACATTTTCCCCAACAGCAACAATTGTTCCTGAACACTCCATACCAATGGTTGTTCCCAAATATGTATTCTCAATCGCTTTGCGATCAATTTGTCCATATACTTTTAACATATCTTTAAAATTCAAAGCAGTGGTGTGAATTTTAATTTCGACTTCATCTGGCCCTGGAGCACGGCGTTCCACTTCACGATATTGTAAGCTGTCTAGTCTACCAGTTTGCGGAACAAAGAGTTCGAGATTTGCCTTGTGCATATCTTGTAAAGATGTTTGCTGCGTTTTTCTTTGCAATTGTTTCTTTACCAAGCGTTTAACGTAGCGTTTATCGCGTAGTGCGATATCTGTGTCGTTATCCTTAACCATTATCTCATCTTTTACTCTTACAATCATCGCATCGTCATAATTCAGAGGAATATCGATTGAGCACGTTTGTAATTGTGCATTTTCATTGGTAATTAAGTATCCTAGACCCCACAAAGTAGAGGATGTTAAATTTGTCACCTTATCGCTTTTGATTACTTTTTGTGAGTTACACGTCACAATGCAAACCTGCGATTTATCTCCTTTTTTAGATAGTACCTGTAGCAAATAGAGAAATCGTGTTGTTTGCTCCAAGATATTTGTAAACGTAACATCTTGCTCTTTCAGTCCCCAGAGGTAAACGATTTTTGAAAACGATGGTAATTTGGCCAACAAAGCGGACATATTATAGCTATTTTGATAATCGTCTTCTGTCACAACCGAGCAATCTCCTGTACTAGAAATCTCTGTCACTAGTTTTTGCGCCAATTCACTTTTATCCGCAAAGACAATTACATGCGAAGGATGCTCTTCAGCACAAACTTCTGGTGTTTCTTGCCAATTGTATTCGTAAAATGAATTAGCATTGTCCTCTTTAGATTCAGCAATAGCCTGACAAACGACACCTTGCATTTCCATAAGAACCGTACCATCGTTTCTAAAAAATCGTATATTCCCCTTTATTTGATCATCACTTACCTCTATTATTACAACATGACACCAACATGTCGATCCCATCGTTTCGTAAAAAGTCATTCGTTCTACAGAAACAGGAATCATTAATTTGCTATCTCCTGTATCTTCTACAGCAATCATTGATTGAAAAGCTCCGTCTAGCATTGTTGGATGACACATATACTGCTGTGACTCGTATCCCTTTAATCGTACTAAGACTTGATTTTTACAACGACTAAGAGATCGTATTGTGCGAAAATGAGGCCCATAAACAAGCCCCTGACTTTCCAGTTCATTGTATAAAGAAGAAGTGCTTACTGTTTCTCGGCAAACTTGTTGTAATTGTTGTATATCAATTTTATGTGTCTCTGTCGCAATTGCTTTGTCAAGAATACGTCCAGAGGCATGAATTTGCCATTGTGGGTTGTCTTTGTCTGTTGTACTATGAACTGTGAATGTCTGCGTTTTTTCGTGCCACGAAGTTCTTATGTGGTTCATTGAATCATCTTCCACAGTAAGTATTTGGTGAAAGCGGATAGATTCCAAACTACAAACTTTCTCGTTTGTCAATTCATTGTGCAAAACTAAAGCAGCTTCAATGTAAGCAGCTCCAGGCCATACAACTTTATTCTGAACGATATGATCGCGAAGGTAAGGAAAGTAGTATTCATTTAACTCCGCTTCCCAAGCAGGGTGAGGTGAGCGGCAACTTGATGTTAAAAATGGATGGCGCGTAGAACCGATTCTATCCTCTAACGACCTAGTAGTTTCCTGCCAATAGCGTTCTTTTTGCCAAGGATATAAAGGTAACTTTATGTACTGTCCTTGTGCTGATAAAGCGTTCCAATTTAAAGAATGATTCAGTAAGTGCAACTGACCCAAAGACTGGTACATAGATGAAAATTCGCATTTTTTGCGTTGCAAAGAAAACATTTGTGTAATTTTAGTTTGTGTGTGTTGTGCACATTCATAAAGTGCGTTTTTTAGTACAGGATGTGGACCAACTTGCAGAAAACTTGTGTACCCATCGTCAATTATTTTGAGAGTTGCTTTTGCAAAACACACCGGTTCTCGAACGTTATCCCACCAGTAACGACTTCCTTGCGTAGATGTTATTTCTCCTGTAACAGTAGAATAGATTGGTATACTAGGTATTTGTGGCTTAATAGACGCAATTGCTGATATCAAATCATCCTTTATTGTCTCCATCACAGAGCTGTGGTAAGGAATATTAACATTTAAAAAACGATGAAATATCTCACGTTGTTCGAGATGATCAACTATTTTTTGTAGCGACTCTTTGCTGCCAGCTAGTGTAGTAGCAAACAAACTATTGATCGCAGCGATCGAAATTTCAGGATATTTTTCTAACAAAACAGTAGCGTCTTCTTTCCCCAAGCCAATGGCAAGCATATCTCCACAACCAACTGTTTTTTGCTGTAAACGACTTCGATGATAACTTACCAGAATAGCATCCTCTAAAGTCAAAGCTCCAGCGACATAAGATGCTGCTACTTCCCCTACACTATGTCCAACTACAGCGTCAGGTAAAATTCCCCATGATTCCCACAGCGCAGTTAAGCCAACCTGCAGCATAAAATTTGCAGGTTGTGCAATCTCGGTTTCCGCCATATGGGAATTCTCTTCGTCAGCAAAAAATTCTGGTAAAATCGAGTATCCAGCAATTTGTGTAAACAAACGATCGCACTCTTCGATTTTACTACGAAAAATATCATTAGTAAACAACTGCCGTCCCATTTTCCACCACTGTGGTCCCATACCGGTATATACAAATACTACCTCTTCAGGTTTCTCCGTCTTACAATACCCTTCATACATACCATGACCAACAAAAGCATCTACGGCATAACTATCTAGTTTATCATGTAAATCTTGTAGCGAATTCGCAGCTAATGTCAGACGATAGTTATGATGACTACGACGACGGTTTATAGAATATGCAAGGTCAGCTATTGAAACTTCTGAGTTGAGAGATAAAAAATCTCGGTAAGAGGCCGCGAGGTTTTTTAATGTTTCTTGATTAGCAGCGGAAAAAGCAAAAAAGTACATATCTTTATCCACACTAGCAGCTTTTATTTTGTTATTGTGCTGTTGCAACAATACATGGGCATTGGTACCACCGTATCCAAAAGAGTTAATAGACGCGTAGCAATCTCGATCTTGAGGAAGAGTTTGTAAACTAGTAACAATTTCAAAATTTTCGGTATCTAAACAAAGGTCGCTATTACGTTCATTTAAATGCAGGTTCGCTGGTACTTTACTGTGACTCAAGGATAAAGAAGTTTTAATAAGGCCAGCAATACCCGACGCTGCTTCGAGATGGCCAATGTTTGTTTTTACCGATCCAATAAGACATTTGTGATCGCGATTTTCGCTCAAAACCGATTGTAGAGCTTCTATCTCAATAGGATCTCCCACTTTTGTTCCTGTACCATGAGCTTCTACATAAGAAATATCTTTGCCTTTTACCCCAGCATTTTCGTAGACTTTCCGCATAAGAGCTTCCTGAGATTTTACATTAGGAACACTAATACCCTTGGTTTTCCCATCCTGATTTACTCCCACCCCCTTTACCACAGCGTAGATAAAATCGTTATTTTCTAAAGCTTGTGCTAAACTCCTTACTATTACAATACCTGCACCTTCTGCACGTACATAGCCAGCAGCATCGCTGTCAAAAGCTTTACAACGGCTATGGCTAGATAAAAAGCCACCCTTGCTCATCGTAATACTATATTCTGGACGAAACATAATATTAACACCACCTACTAACGCGATGTCACACTCCTCATTCCATATGCTATTACAAGCATAGTTACAAGCAACTAGAGAAGATGAGCATGCTGTATCAATAGACAGGCTAGGACCTTTTAAATCAAAGATGTACGAAAGGCGATTTGAGAGCATTGTCATCGATGAACTAGTCGGACTCATGGCTCCGATAGTATCGCGATTTAAAGGATTTGTCTTTTGCAATAGATTATCTAAACAAAATCCTCCAACAAAAACACCTGCCACTGCTTGCTGCAATTGCTCTAGTCTAATTCCAGCATCTTCTATCGCTTCATATGCAACTTCTAACAAAATTCGCTGTTGTGGATCTAAAAATTCAGCTTCGCGTGGTGAAATTCCGAAAAACAAAGGATCAAATTCGTCGATTTTCTCCTGTAAAAATCCCGCTTGTTTTTGACGCATTTTTCCTGGTAGATTTGTATTCAAACTGTAATATTTTCTCATATCCCAACGGTCTAGAGGAACGTCTATAATCGCATCTGTTTCATTTAATAATAGCTCCCAAAATTTCTGAGGATGAGAAGCTCCTCCAGGAAAACGGCAACCTATACCAACAATCGCAAGGGGTTCGTTCTTATGCATATTTCATTCCTTATAAAAACCTAAAATCTAGAGGAGGTCATCGACAATTCCTGCTGGAAATTATGATTATTTTTTTCCATTTTGGTTTTCAAGTAATCACGATTGTATTCGTTTACTGTTGACAATAACTTAACCGTTTCAACAACTGCAACACCTGCATTCTGACAGGCAACTACTTTTGCGGGGTTACTTGTTATTAATCTTATCTGTGTTATGTCAAAATGGAAAAACACGTCCTTAAGATAATTATATGTTCGCAAATCGTTAGGGAAATTTTCTAGGTACTGCGCTTCCACGGTGTCAACGCCATTTTTTTGATGTTCGTAGACTTTTATTTTGTTTAGAGCGCCTATACCGCGTCCACTCTGTTGCGAATAAATTAAAATCCCTCCCTTTTTATGTATAACCTTAAGAGAGTTTTCCAGTTCTTCGCGACAATTACAACGTAGCGAGTGAAATATATCGCCTGTATAGCACATGGAATGAACACGTACCAACGGTACCTCAGGAAGAAAAGAAGTACGAACCCCAAGTATTTCTCTTTGTGATATTCGCGATTGAAAACCAAAGTAAACAAAATCTCCGTATTCGGTATTTAAAATAGTCTCATCAAAGAAAGAATATAATTCATTGTTTATTGAATGATCTATTTCTATTCTCAACAAGAACTTCGCTAAACACTTAGATGTAAATTTATTTGGCATATCAAAAATATCAAGAGATGCAAAAAAAGAAGTTTTACTTGTTGGTATTACTTGTAATCTGGCATTTTTTAGGTTATTACTTGTTACAGATGTATCGATTACAAACACATCATATTTTTTTTGCACAGCATCTTGTATACTATTTTCTATTTGATAACTATATCCATGGCAGTCTAACGATTGCACTAAACACTTGGGAAGTGTCTTTCTTTCTGTGATCATAGCTATTTTCCGTTGTAAATTCATATAGACTCCTTTGGCTTGCGATGTATTCACCGTCGCCATTCTAAATAATGCCAAAAAAATCGAGTTGATGAGCAATATACACAAGTTCCGCATCTTCTATCTGATCATGACGCGATGTAATCCATGAGTTTATGTTATAATTTATTTGGTCTGTCAATGTTTGAGATACTGTATCTATAATGCAGTGAAGAAAGTAATTTTCGCGATGAGGGTAGCGGTTTTCTCGGGGAAATACCGTCCAATCAGAACTTCCAGCTTCTATGATTTTTCCGCCAGCGTTATGTATATAAGCAAACAAATTACGCCCAACCTTTGTTCCTGATACCGTTTTGTCTCCTACTTTTTGTTCATCCATCACTCGATGATAATCGTAGATAATTTTCTGGTCCAAGTCTGCGTTAATTTGCGGGAGAAAAATGGTTTCTCCGTCAAAGTTAATGGAAAAATAAAATGCTCCTTTTTTTTGTATAGCACCAAATAAAAGTGGTAGTAATTCTTCACTATTAACTAAATCTAAAAAAGCATGTGCGATAACTAAATCGTATTTTTCATGTGTTTTTGAAAAAAAACTTGTTGCATCAGCAATGCAAAAGTTGATTTCAAACTTTTTGTCATCTTTTTGCAGAAAAAATTTATCATCAAATTCAATGAACTTTATATTTTGCTGTTTTGCCCAAGCCTGTATGTGTTCTTTAGCACATAAAATGTATTTTTCGTTTACATCAACCATTGTATATGTGGCGCTAGGTAACAGATCCCAATCAATAAGTCGCTCTAGCATAGTACCTATACCGGAGGCGATCTCTACAATCTGCAGAGGTTTTTGCCTAGCCATCTCATGTAAATAGTCGCACATTTTATTTAAAACTACGCGGTTTAAAGCACGATCGTCTACGGTTTTTTTCGATTCTAAATAGTCGACAAAATTAAAAAGTTGTTTATTCATTTTTGCCTCACAATCTAAGGTAATTCATCCACATTATCATTTAGAAGTAGTTTGATGAATAGACAAAGCATTCCAAAACTAACAATTTCATAGACAATGATTCCTGGCAATGCAATGTAGCTAAGTGTTGTCATTGAGCCACATACAAAAAATACTATGGGAAATACAAAATGCGCCAAATTGCAATATTCGCAAAAGATATTGTATTTCATAGGTTTATAGTAGACGCGAAGTAACCACGGGCCTTGAGTTGCTAACATATTTTTCCAGCTTGTGTCTTTGTAAAGAGTAAAAGCGGCGACATACAAAGCGACTACCCATTCAAAAACAATAATCAAAGGAGCTATTTTCAAGCCTGATATTGACCACACCACTGTATGAACCAACATATCTATAGTTAGTTCGAATAACGCTCCAAATTTTGTACAATGTTGGTATTTTCGTGCAAAATATCCATCTATCGCATCAATAGCAGCAGGGCCAATAAAAATCCATATGGCAACAGCAAAACGCAGCTCATAACCAAGAGTCCAATTATTATGATGGTAGAGGTAAAGAAAAACAACAGCACACAGCAACATAACCAGTCTTATGTAGCCTAAAATATTACATGGGTATAGAAGTATTTTGTTCATTATTTCTCCTTTTTTTATGTACAAAAGCAATTTGCATACCAAATGTAAACCTTATATCAAATAAAAAAAAAATCTAATTAATTAAAGGATTAGAGATGAACGAAGATGTTAAAATCGATAAGAATGGATCTGTGAGGTTAGTAACAAAAATTATCAGACTTGATAAAAATTATCGAGTTCGTGAAAATAGTTGTTTTTATTTTTTCACAAAGGAGGAAAGTAGCATCTGCAGAATCGCATGTAAAATATGTGTATCCTCCATAGTAACCTCACTTTAAACCACACAAGTAGTTTTCCACATCATCAGCATGGAATTTTCTCTTTGCCAAAGGATAACGCGCTTTTAACAAACCAGCCTTCCTATGGTTGCGAATCGTTTGTACACAACGTCCTGACAATTTCGCTATATCTTCCAGTGTATAACCATCTTGAAAAAAGTTGTTTTATCAGCGAGTTGTACCTTGATAACATTTAGATTAGATTATCTTCAATACAGCGAATACAACGAATTATTTTCTCGATAACTTTCTCCTTAAAAGTACAAAAACGACTAGGTATTCTTATGTCAACCAAGAATGCCGTAACTAAGCAGTAAGTTTGCTTCATTAATTTTGTAAGGAGAATTTTGGGAAAATAATTCGAAAAAGAAAACAAATTGGTATGTATTTATACATATTGTATGAAATTTTGAATTTACTAAAACAAAAACTAAAAAAGAATCTCACAGCTAGGTAACCATAATCGAATGAGATTTTGTTGTTCTTTGTTAATGTTATTTCCAGATAAACTCAATAGTTTAAGACTATCCAGTCTTTCAATAGTGCTAGGAAGTGAGGTAATTTGATTATTGTCTAGATAGAGATGCGAAAGTCGTTTTAATTTTCCTATCTTATAAGAAAGGCCTAAAATATTATTATTCTTCAGAGAAAGAGTAGAAATAAAGGTTGTATAGTAGATCCAGCCAGGGATAGATTTGATATCTTGAGAAGGCAAATCAACAACAAATTCCCCCCAAAAACCACAGTTAGAAAAGTAGCAACACTCCACTAACTCTATTTTACCACCATCACCGCGAAAACTACAGTCGCTGAATATACAACGTTTTAGTGAAGATAGACTGTCTTTTTTGAAGTAAAAAGTACAACCATTATACTCCGTTTCGTCGTTTATATAAGTGAAAGACCTTCCTTGTTGTTCTGTTTCAAGAACCAGCGCTTGCTTTTCTACTTCCTTTTGATCATATAAAGATCGTAGAGTCACAAGGCTACATATTTTAAGGGCAGGGAATGAACCTTCTCCCGTACATGCTACACTTGGTACAGAAGGAATGTTTAAGTAATTGACTTGTTGTTGGAGATCGCTAATTTCATACACATTAATCATATCTCGTTTATTCCATTGAATCGACGTTATGACATCTAAAATATCTATCCCACGTACTTTTAGATCATTATCTAAATTACGTAGGCTTTGAAAGTTTTCTTGTATCTTTCCACTATCGGCGATGAATATAATACTATCAATATTGTTTAGAACAACATTCTTTGTGGACTCACTTGGGGAATTTGGCATTGCGTACATTAATACTTTTATACTCATCCCAGAAAGTGTTCCCCACTCTATTGGACGAAACTCAAAGTGTAGTATTTCATCATCGTCATGAATTGTACGATACATTTCACTCTTAATGCAATCTGGGTGTTTACTATAAACTAATTTCAAAGTTGTCTTCTTACCTGAAAAATCAGGACCACAGTAAACGATCTTGACCGTTACTTCACGTTTAGTGTAATCTACTTTAGCCATATCAAGCTCGACGAGATTTGTTTTGAATAAAATCCATAGCGTTCTCCACAAACATCTCAGATTTTCGCGACTGCAAACTCTTGTCAGTCAAAATCTCTTCGCGGATATCTAGCCATTTCTCATTTTGCATACTCGCAACAACAGTGTTTTGACCTGGTTCCCAAAAAACATATAGAACACTATAATTCAACTTGCGTTTAGCGCTACCATACTTCGCAATCTCACAAGGAATCGCCTGCAACAAACAACCACCTTCTTTGTAAATTTCAACACAACGCTCATACTTCTTTTCATTCATCGCACGCGATTTGAACTTATATTTAGCTTCATCAAAATCCTCTTCACGCAAAATCCGAACAAGCTCCGATTCTTCAACATCAATAAGCGGAATAACAAACGTACGCAAAGCGTTGCTAAACTTCAAAGCATCATATTTCTTAAACTTTGGTTCTCTCTCCTGCAACTTAGCCAAACGCTTTTCTTTCTCCCACAGAATCACTTTACTCTCAATCATCGGACGCATCTCTGTATCATGGCGATCCCAATCCATAACAAGAGCATACGGCACAGTATTCCTCTCTACCTTGCGCTGCAAAGTAGCCGTATTCAAATCCAACATTCTCGAAACTTTTCCTACGGTATGATATCTTTTCACAAAATACATCTCAGGAGAGGCAATGTGATCCAACACCGTAAGCTGATATACTTTTCCCATTCTATTTCCTACTACACAAACTTCTACGCTCAAGAAACCAACTAAAAAAATTTATCAAAAAAGATCACCGGAATAAAAAGCAATAAGTACAATCACTACAACTCACCGAGACCATTTTCCGATGCTTAGACTTACACTTCTTCACAGGTAAATCTTTCAGACAAAGAAAACAGTTAACATCCATAAACGCAAACAAGTACTCATTGGTCATATTGTAATCCATCACTTTTTTCTACTTCAAACTCTTACGCAAAAAATCCTTCAAATTGAGTTTCAAAAAGAAAGCCGTAAATTTACAATACGGACAGTACGCATGATAACGGAATGGTTTCTTTGTCGGTTTTACGATCATATGATGCGGTAAACCATTCTCTAATAAAAACGAATCTTATTCTCCTATATAGTTATATTATATGTAGTATAGGATGTAAATTCATCTCTCACTACCTAAGTAATTTATTGATTGAGCGTGATATAGCAAAATAGAAATAATTACACCAAAAACGTATAAATTTGTTATTAAATAATATAAAAAAATTGGTAGTTTTTTCAAAAAAGTTGTTTAACACGTGGTGATTAGAGTTTGCTATAATCAATTTGAAATCCCAACATAAATTTGCCAAATAAGGAGCGATACATTGCACGCATTGCAGATCCTAGTTGATGAAGAACAACATACTCTCCTAAACTTTCCAGGAAGACCAAAAGCGCTGCTAGATCGAACAGTTGCTAAACTCTTTCAAGTAGAAACACGCTATGTGAATCGAGCCGTAGCCAGAAATCCAGAAAGATTCCCAGATGATTTCTGTTTTGAACTCAATAAACAAGAGATAAATTTCTTGAAATCCCATTTTGGGATTTCAAATTCAAGAGAGTTCAATCGCGCTAAACCAAAAGCATTTTCAGCCGAGGGATGCAACATGGTTGCGATGCTTCTTCGTTCTGATATAGCTGTTAAACGATCAGTACAAATTATCCGCGCGTTTACTATGTATGAGAAATTTGGCAAACAACAAGAGAGCAACCTTCCACAAATGATCTCTTCTGAGATAGTTGGTGAACGACATTTGATTCGGGCTGTTGTGAATGAGATAGACTTCCTAAAGCAAGGTATTCATTCTATGCAAAATAGACTGTGTGCTTTGGAGAATTTGTTGGGAGTTAGATGTGAAGATACAGCTATTACAGAAGAACGAGCGCAGGAATTGCGAGCAATAGTCAAAGCAAAAGCGAAAAATCGCAAGCAGATGTATCGAATATGGTTGGAATTTAAACAGCATTTTGAATTGACCAAATATAGTGATTTGCCATTAAGAAAATTTGATAGCGCTGTGGAGTGGTTGAATAAATACGAGTTTTCTATATAGTAATACTATCAATACAGTAGTTAGAAGAAATACTGACATTTCTCAAATTATCGCAATTCAAAATAAAAATTGCCTAGATAATTTTTTCCGGACATATTGCTTGGCAGGCAAAACGGATAATTTGCTGTGGTACAACAATATTGCCAAATATCTTTTTGTAAAAGTTTTTGTAATTTTTTTTGCAGTACTTGATTTACTATTTCTGTATATGTTTCCTGCTGATCTAACTTTATTTGCCATAAATCACTTCGTCTATCATTCAAAGATAAACCCTCTGCGACTTCCGATTGATCAATATATTGATCAACTAAACGCATTAAATCAGCGATGGAGATCGATTGATAAGGTTTGGTAGAGAAATAATAGAAGAAATATGCTTATCAAGAGGAATATCCTTAGTTGTAATTCATGAGAAAAAAGAACAAAATTTTGAAGAGCAGTTATCACAAGACATCATTTCAATATTAACAGTGTTCTGTTCGAAGATCTATGGACGCAGATCTCACGAGCGAAGAAGAAAACAAAAAAATGCAAATAACAATTCAAACCAAATTGAATAAAGAAGCAGCGAAGTATTTAGAAAAGGCAGGGGAATATACTGCAAAACTTCGCGGAGAATTGTTATGCGCATTGCTAAAAGAAAAAAAGCTGAATGAATTAAAGAAAACATTTATCTCAGAGCGTGGTATATTGGCAAGACAATTCAACTCTCTACATTCAGAGGTCAAAGGGATAATAAAGTCAGTTAAAGAGCTGAGAAAAATAAATCTTCAAGATGCAGAGCGCAGAAAAAAAGCGCTAAAATACACCATCAAAAAGCTAGCGAGAAGCTTTAAAAAAGCTAAAGAAAGACAAAACCGAGAAAAGATATTGTTTGCGCTGCATCACAAAAAGAGAAAGTTGCGTAATGTTGAAAATAGAATAGAAAAACTCAAAAACAGAGGAATCTGTCTTGGAGGTAGAAAACTATTAAAAAAGCAGTTTCATCTAGAAGAAAATAGCTACGAAAACCATCAGGAGTGGCGAGAGGCTTTTAGAAAACAAATAGAATATTCTTTATCGGATCGAAGGATGAGAAATTCGGCAATCAAAACTGTCAGATGGTTGGAAATAAACTAAAGGTGAGAGTAATTCCTGCTTTAGAAAAAGAGTTTGGAAGCCATGTTGATGTAACAGTAGAGTTTAGCTACAAACAAGATATTATTTTCTACGCATTACAAAAAAACCAAGCAATGAACTACCGTTTTGTGCGCAAGAAAGAAAATTGGTATTTGTTTGTAACCACAAAATACAAAAAAGTCGACATAATCACCAACAAAAATCTCGGAGCTATCGGTGTTGACTTAAATCATTCTCATATAGCCGTTGCTGAAACAAACAGGCATGGCAACTTGGTCCATCATCAAAAAATACATACTCTCATTCAAGATCGCACTTGTCATCAAGTGACTGCAACTCTTGCTGAAGCTTGCAAACAAATTATTTCACGTGCTGTGAAAGAACAAAAACCTGTTGCTATTGAAAAACTAGATTTCTCAAAAAAGAAAAGTAACTTGATCTCGTCGTCAAATACAAAATATAAAAGAATGGTCTCTTCCTTTGCCTATAGCAAATTTGCTGCACTCATCAAAAGTCAAGCTATGAAAAACGGCGTCGAAATTATCAAGTAAATCCAGCCTTCACCAGTGTTATTGGTCGTTATAAATTTGCACATTTCTTTGGAATCAGCACACATCTTGCCGCAAGCCTTGTTATTGCTCGCCGCGCACAAAATTTTTCGGAACGCTTTTCCACCAGAACCGCCCGATGTTTACCTGTGGATAGACATTGTCACGTCTGGAAACCCTGGAAAGCTTTTCTCAAACTCGCCGTCTCCGACAGAGAACGACAAGTTGAGCTTCTTTTTTGCTCTCGGCATCTTCCTTTTTAAACGAATTTGTCCTCTTACTTGTCCTCTAGAGTGCAACTCTCTAGCGGTAATCGATCACAACACTGTTTGGTGATCGTCTTAGATCTTTTTAGATTTTTGCGTTTTAATAGGAACGGTGTATTTAAATATATGGTAGATTATGGTATAAAGAATCCCTTTATAGTAACAATTCTAACCGAAACTAACCGAAAGGAAAATAGGTAATTTTACAATAGTTGCGAACTGCGCGTTTTCACCTTATAATAAAATTAGTCTTTCACGATAACATAAATTCACAGGAGAAAACAATGTTAGCAACGGAATATCCTCATCTAACAACTAAAAATGGTATAACCATTATCGAAAATACGCGCTTCAAAGTAATTGATATTGTTGAATGTTACTTAGCTTACGGATGGTCTCCAGATGAAATACATCGCCAATACTCATTTCTAACAAAATCGCAAATTTGTTCTGCGATGGCTTACTACCATGATAACGAACAAAAAATTCACGAACAAATAGTCACAGATACTGAAGAGATAGAACGTAGACGAAAAAATTCTAAACAAATAACAAGAGCAGAGTTATTAGCAAGGATTAAGAAGTGATAACGTACTACTTTGACATTCATGTATTTGGACCAGTGTATGATTCTTTAACAAGATTAGGCATTGATGTTTTACGTGGACAAGACGACGGCAAAGATGAAGCAGCAGATCAAAATCTCTTAAGGCGTGCAACTGAATTGCAACGCGTACTTATAACAGCAGACAAAGATTTCTTTGAAATTGCCTCCGACTTTCAAAATCGTGAAGAATACTTTTACGGCATTGTTTACTATAGACCTCTTGATATTACCATTAGAAATATGATCGAAGATTTACAACTCATTGCACAATTATCAGATCCTGAAGAACTATGTAACTTGATTACTTTTCTGCCTATAAGGCATTAATTAGCTCTTGGATGTGGAAACTGCAAATACAAACCCTGCTAGTATTTGTTCCATTGGCATTGTAGAAGTTCAAAACGGAACCATACAAAGCAGCAAGCACTTTTTTATACGCCCCAAACGCTTAGTTTTCAATCCGCGAAATACTGCAATTCACGGAATTACCGAAGAGGATGTAAAGGATCAACCAAAGCTCAATGAGCTATGGCCTACCCTAAGAAATTATATCGATGGCCAAAAAGTAGTTGCACACAACGCAAGTTTCGACATGGCAGCCATTCGCAGAGCACTTGATGAGTACAAATTAACATATCCCAATTGTGATTACATTTGTACCAAAAATATGAGCAAAAAATACTTGCCTAATTCAGAAAACTACAAGTTAAGCACTCTTTCGGAAATGTATGACATAGAATTGCAGCACCATAATGCATTGTCAGACGCAAAAGCGTGTGCTAAATTGGCCATTAAGTTTTGCGTTGAAAGTAACATGAATTGCGTTGCTCAGTTCTCCGAAGAACTGAGTGTCGAAGTAAAAAAAATACGTTCTGATGATGAACGTTACAGTATTTTAAATCCGCGTAAGAGTAAATTTGGTAACTCTGTCAAAATTTCAGATATTCAAGTGCGCGCTGAAAAATTTGACAAAGATCATGTTTACTTTGGAAAGAAGTTTTGTTTCACAGGAACACTAAAGTCAATGGAAAGAAAAGATGCTATGCAAGCGGTTGTTGATATCGGAGGGCTAGTCACGAACTCGATGGGAAAAAATGTACAATACTTAGTTATGGGAGATGGTGGAAAAGATACATCAAAACATAAAACAGCTCTTAAGTTAAAAAAAGAAAATTATGATGTCACTATCATCTTGGAAAATCAGTTTTTACAACATGTAAATATAAATAATGCCTTAACAAAATATTAGAGAAACATATTCAACGTAAAATAAAATTCAAAATTAAGTGACCTGACAAAAGTAGTTACCCGCTCAGTGCAGGGCTTTTATTTTCTAGTGCGGCGCGACGAGGGCGCGTAGCTGTAGCTGTGTAACTAAGGAGCAACAAAACTATAAATTAAAAGAACAAAACTTGAGTGGGTAATACTTTTGGCGGGTCACTTAGATACAGGGAAGTGATAATTTTACAGCGAACCGCAAATTTTCCCCTTATAATGAAGTTATAATTTCATCTTGACTACGAAAAAAAGCAACCAAATTCATTTTAAAATAGGGAGAAATTTTCGGTGAATGATATAGAAGCTAAAAATAAACTGAATGAGCTGCTTAGTTTCCCTAAAGAAACAGAATGGATTGAGTTTAAGCACAATAACTCAAAGCCAGAGAACATCGGCGAATATATTTCCGCTATTGCTAATGCTGTAACCCTCTATCAAAAAAAGCAAGGTTATATCGTTTGGGGAATTGAAGATGTCACACACAAAGTAGTTGGCACAAACCAAAGTCTACGCCAAAAAAAAGTAGGCAATGAAGAATTAGAAAACTGGCTATTAAAACTACTTAGCCCTTCAATTGATTTTAGCATACACGAATTTGAATATAAAAAGAAGCCAATTGTTATGATGGCTATACAGCCTGCGAAGTACATGCCGGTTCGCTTTAAAGGCGAAGAGTTTATTCGCATAGGAAGTTACAAAAAAAAATTGAAAGACTTTCCCGAAAAGGAAAGGAAACTGTGGCAAATTCTAGCAAAACAAGATTGGTCCGCGCAAATTTGCGAACAAGCCACCATTGACGATCTTGACCCTGATGCTATTTTGTTCGCAAGAGAGCAGTACAAAGAAAAAAATCGCAAGCGATCTCAGGAGGTAGATAACTGGGATGATATGACATTTCTCAACAAAGCAAAACTATGTATTAGTGGCAAAATTACTCATACCGCTCTGTTACTACTAGGAAAAGAAGAGTCGACAAGTTACTCTCTCCTGCGATTGCCCAAATTACGTGGATACTAAAAGATGAAAAAGGAAGAGAAAAAGACTATCAACACTTTTACCCACCGTTAATTACCACAGTAGATGAAGTGCTAAAAAAAATACGTAATCTAACGATTAGGCACCTGCCAAGTGGCACCTTATTTCCCATCGAAGTAATGCAATATGAACCATGGGTAATTCGCGAAATGCTGCACAATTGTATTGCTCACCAGGATTACGACTTATCGGCACGTGTTAATGTTGTTGAGCTGCCAGACTCTTTACTCTTTACAAATCGCGGTGATTTTCTTCCCAGTTCAGTAGAAGAAGTGATTCGCCAAGATACTCCCACAGAACAATACCGCAACCCATTTCTCGCGCAAGCGATGGTCAATTTAAATATGATTGACACTATCGGTAGTGGCATAAAGCGCATGTTTGAAAAACAAAAAGAGCGCTTTTTTCCCATGCCAGACTACGAACTACACGAAGTAGAGCGAGTTAAAACGAAGCTTTTCGGAGAGATAATCGACGAAAACTATACCAAGCTACTGATCAAAGAAACAGATCTTGATCTTTGGGATGTCATTGCACTAGATAAAGTACAGAAAAAGCGCAAACTCTCGCAGCAAGAGTTCAAATCTTTAAAATCGCGCAAGCTAGTAGAAGGAAGACGTCCAAACCTATTTGTTTCTGCCCAAGTTGCCGCTGCGACTAATAAAAAGGCTCTCTACATTAAACAAAAAGCCTTCAATAAAATATATTATGAACAAATGATCATTTCATATCTCCAAAAGTTTGGCGAAGCGACGCGAAAAGATATTGAAGAACTTCTTATCGACAAGATTTCTGATGTTCTTGATCGTAAACAAAAGAAAAACAAAATTAACAATTTGCTCCAAGGAATGAGAGCAACAAAACTCATTTATTCTACTGGGACAAATCGCTGGGCAAAATGGTGTTTATTTGCGACAAAAAATATACCAAAGTAATGAAGTTTTTTCAGATAAAAAACGCCAGATAAACACATTTACATAAAAAATAAGTTATTTACTACCAGACAAATACATCTAAGTATTTTCTAGACATAAAATATATCTAAAAAAATACGTTATTCAGAGAATTATGTCTAGAACAGAAACTGTTTATTTTGTAAGTTATTTACTACCAGACAAATACATCTAAATATTTTTTAGACATAAAATATATCTAAAAAAATACGTTACACAGAGAATTATGTCTAGAACAGAAGCTATTTGTTTTGTAAGTTGTTTACCACCAGACAAATACATCTAAATATTTTCTAGACATAAAATATATCTAAAAAAATACGTTACACAGAGAATTATGTCTAGAATATAAACGATTTATTCTGTAAGTTGTTTACTACCAGACAAGTACATCTAAATATTTTCTAGACATAAAATTTGAATTACATAGAGAATTATGTCTAGACACTACAGATATTCCGCAACCAAAAATCGAAAGAAAGCAAACACATGGCAATAAAGAAATCCGAGTTATACAGTAGCCTTTGGGCGAGCTGCGACGAACTACGTGGTGGTATGGATGCTAGTCAGTACAAGGACTATGTACTGGTTATGCTTTTCATTAAATACATCAGTGATAAGTGGGCATGGTGCTTCTTGGTAAATGGATTCTTGAAAACAAGCCGCATGCACGCATTGTTGTTATTACCGACCGCGATGAGCTCGACAAGCAAATTGAAAAAGTCTTCAAAGACGCGAAGCAGCAAATTTACCGCTCTTCTAGTGGCAATGATTTAATCGCCAAACTGCACAACCCTAAATTTCGCTTGATATGCTCGCTTGTGCATAAATTTGGACGCAAGGATGTTAAAAACTTTGAACGTTTTATTAAACAGCTCAAACAACAACCGCCTATCGTTGCCGGAGATTTATTTGTGTTTGTCGATGAGTGCCACCGCACCCAAAGCGGAAAACTTCATCGCACCATGAAGGCGATGTTGCCGCAATCTACCTTTATCGGTTTTACCGGAACTCCGTTGTTGCAAGAAGATAAAAAAACAAGCATGGAGGTTTTTGGCAAATACATCCACACCTATAAATTTCACGAAGGTGTTGCCGATGGGATTATTCTCGATCTTGTTTATGAGGCAAGAGATATCGATCAAATCATCACTTCGCATAGTTCTATCGATAGCTGGTTTGATCGAAAAACCAGAGCGCTCAACGATTTCCAGAGAGCACAATTGCGACAACGTTGGGCAACAATACAAAAGGTGCTCAGCAGTCGCTCGCGTATGGAGAGAATCGTCGACGACATTGTTCTCGACTTTGCGACAAAGACACGGCTTAGTTCTGACAGTGGCAATGCTATACTAGTAGCGTCGTCTATTTACGAAGCTTGTCGTTATCATGAGTTATTCTTACAAACAACTCTCGCCGCGCAGTGTGCGATTGTTACCTCTTACAATCCAAGTGCCAAAGACATTAAAACAGAAGACAGTGGCAGTGAGACAGAACGACAATTTATGTATGATCATTACCGCAAAATTTTAAATGGCAAATCCACAGAAAACCATGAAGATGAAGCCAAACGAAAATTTTGCAATGAACCACAAAACATGAAATTACTAATTGTAGTGTCTAAACTACTCACCGGTTTTGATGCACCTAGCTGCACTTATTTGTATATCGATAAGAATATGCGCGACCACGGTTTATTTCAGGCGATTTGTCGCGTAAATCGTTTAGATGGCGAAGACAAGGATTTTGGCTATATTGTCGACTATAAAAATTTGTTTGCTTCTGTGCAAGACGCGATGTTCGTTTATACCTCGCCGCTAGATTGCGAGAATTTTGAGCGCGAGGACATTGACATTATGCTCCAAGATGGTTTGCAAGCAAACCGTGAAAACTTAGAAGTCGCTCGCAATGCGATATTTCTTCTGTGCGAGCCAATTTCATCACCAACAAGCGAAGACTATCGCCACTACTTTTGCGGAAATCCCGAAATCGCTGAAGATTTGAAAGAAACAGAGGTGAGGCGCAGCGCTTTGTACCAACATGTGGTAACTTTAACGCGTGCATATGTAAACATCGCGGATTCTATCACCGAAGCAGGTTATAGTAATACCCAAATAGAAGAAATAAAACAAGAGGTCGATTTTTATGTAAAAGTACGCGCAGAGATTCGCGCAGTAAGTGGCAAAACCTTGGACCTTCGCGCTTATGAAGCCGACATGCGTCACTTGATTGACAATTACATATCGGCATCCGAACCGCGGCCTATTTCCAATTTTGGCGGAATGTCATTGCTTGAGATCATTACCATCGCAAATATTTCCGCAGCAATAGACAGTTTGCCACCAAGCATTCACGGAGATAATAACGCCATTGCCGAGACCATCGAAAACAATATTAGGCGCTGCATTATCAATGAAAGCGCAACAGACCCAGTATTTTTTGACAGAATCTCGCGCTTGCTAATCGAGATCATCAATCAAAGGCGTGAAAATGCCATTGCCCACGAAGAATACTTACAGCGCATAGCGCAGTTAGCAAGACAAGTACAAACACGCAACAGCGAAAATATTCCCCGTTCGCTAACAACTGCAGGACAAAGAGCGCTGTTTAACAATCTAGAGCGCAATGAACAACTAGCTATTGAAATAGACAGCGCCGTAAAAAAAGTGAAAAAAGACGATTGGCGCGGTAATCAAGCCAAAGAATGAGAGGTTAAAGCCACTTTTTAAGTTACTAAACGATGTAGATAAAGTGGAACAAATTTTTGAAATCATTAGTCAACAGAGAGAATACTAAATGAGCGATATCAAATTGGGAGATCTCAATATAGTTGTGCTGCACAAAAAAATAAAAAACATCCATTTAAACGTTCATCCGCCGCAAGGAAATGTAACAATCTCTGCACCTGCTCATATAGACTTAGATACCATTCGCATATTTGCGATATCCAAATTGCGTTGGATCAAAAAACAACAACACAAATTCCAAAATCAAAAAAGAGAACCAAAGCGCGAATATATTACCAAAGAAAGCCATTATTTTAAGGGAAAGAGATACCTGCTAAAAGTAATCGAACGCAATAAAAAGCCACAAGTAATTCTAAAACACAGCGAAATACAACTATGCGTCCGCCCACAAGCAACAACCGACAAAAAGAAAAAAATACTAGACGAATGGTACCGTATACAATTAAAACAATTGATACCACAACTACTTAAAAAATGGGAAAAACGCATAGGGGTAAAAGCAAGCGAATTTAGAATAAGAAAAATGCGCACCAAATGGGGAACATGTAACACAAAAGCAAAAAGAATTTGGCTAAATCTGGAACTCGCCAAAAAGCCAATTGAGTGCTTAGAATATATTATTGTCCATGAGTTAGTGCATCTTCTTGAAGGAAGCCATAACAAACGCTTTATTAAATTCATGGACAAATTTATGCCTAAGTGGCGCTTTTATAAGGAAAAACTGAATTATTTACCGCTGGGTTTGTAAAGTTTTGGAAGTAGCGAAAAGAGTCGTACTCTTTGTTGTCTTTAAGCTTTCTTAAAACATATGACAAAAAGGAAAACGGAAATGGACTATTTAGAAGATATCGAGACAGCTTTAATTCTTGTAAAACAAAGAGCTTCTTCTTTTGGAAGTTTTGCATATGATTTTTGTGATCAACATTTTAGTGCTGTTGCGAGACAAAATTTAAAAGAGTATTGCGACAGTTATGGTGTATATATTATTAGACAAGCGACCACGTTAAAAATTATCTACATTGGTAAGGCTGGTACGGTAAAAAATGATGGTACATTTAAGCAACAAGGGCTATTTAAAAGACTGACAAATGAAAGAAGCCAAAAAACACCTGCTAATATTTGGTTTAAGGGCTTATTAGATAAATATGGCTCCTTACAAATTGATTATTTTATCTTAGAAAAATCTTTTTGTCCTGCTTTTGCGGAAGCTATTTTACTACAAACCTATCTAAACGAAAATGGTTTTTTACCTGAAAAAAATGAAGCTTTATAGCTACAATTTTAGAAAAATCATTCGCACCTAAATATTTTACAAATACTTGAGTTTGAGAAAAATCAAGCATGCCATAGCTGTAGGTGTTTGGGCAACTCACCATAGCAAGTTTGTCATCATCGCTACAAATGTTGAATATAGGCATAATTTGCTCAATAAACAGGCCGCTTTCGTCACGTCTGACAATTTTGAAAAATTCAGCTTTCACTTTTTCTTTCGCGTCATTGAAGTATGGATACCGGCCTAAACCTTCCAATTTGCCTGACGTAATATCAGCGATTGAAATTACTCTTGCTAGAGTTTTTCCCCATGAATTGCGCGTGATCCAAAATCGGGGACCCTTAGTCTTTTTTTAAACAAAACAGGCTTGCCAAAACTTCTCTGTGCAATTTGTTGTATACTATCATAGGCGCTGTAACGCACAAAGCTATTTTCGTCTTTTATTAGTGGGTAGATATAGGGGATGTTTTCCGGTTTCCCGTGATCTCTTAGTAACCAACATGCGCAGCGTCGAACATACCAGCCTGGGTTTTTCAATAGTGGTAAAATATCAGGGATATTGTGTTCGTCGATTAATTTTGCTCCTGTATGATAGGCTCCCCAAGCTTTTTCATTATCTCTTAGCAATGGTAGCAAGTGCGGAAAGTCTTTGTTTTTGCCTATTTTTGCGAGTACATCGCAAGCTTGCTCATATTCGCTTTCGCTACTAAGCTTTGGTATCACGATTTCTTCTATATGCTGTCGGGAAGCTCTGTTCTCATATACTGCAACAGAATGTGAGCGAGAACCTTGTTGTTTACTTTTAAATGACGGTTTTAATTCCAATAGTTCTTGGTCTGATGCCAATTTTTCGAATACTCGCCAAGCTCCGTCGGCAATACGTTGGTTTTCAGATTCTAATAGTGGTCTTGCAAGCTTTAGATGTTGTCGATTACCTAATATTCGTATTGCGGATAATGCTTGAGCTTTCACGTCTTCATCTGAATGCTGTAAAAGTTTAACTATATCACCTATTTTATCTTCTGCTTCCCATTCTGTTAGCATCCAACACGCTTCTCTTACAATGATAACATTATTGTCGGAAAGTGCTTTGGCTAGATCATTTGTATAGAGTTCTGCCTTGTCAGACTCATACATTGCACAGAGTTCTGCCTTGTCAGACTCATACATTGCACAGAGTTCTGCCTTGTCAGACTCATACATTGCACTATATGCAAAACTACGCAAGCAAGGTGATTTTTCGTATTGTAGATTCTTTAATTTTTGCCAATCTTCTTGCTTTGCGATTTTCGCGAAAAGTTCCGCGGCTTTACCGGTCATGTGTATATCATCGAAATATTCTAATATTTCGAATACCAAATCAACATGTTCGTGAGTAGCTACGTTAATCATCGCTTCGCAAATTGTTTCTCCTAATAAGTAATCTTTGAAGAAATCTTCTGCTAATGCTACTCCTGTTTCGTTTAAAACATCGTCGTATTTTATTCGACGAAAACGTAGTTTTTCTATTGTTTCTAGAGTCAGTTCTTGTTTTGAGTGCTTCTGTAGAAGTTCTATTGCAACTTTATCCCGATTTCTGATAATATCCATCAACTTTTCAACATCTTTGCTTGTGCCGAGTTCGCCAATGCATTTACAAAAAGCAATTACAGTAAAAAAGTTAGTGTCGTATCGACAATGTAGAACACTGTCTAAATCTTTGTTTTCTCCTAACTCCATAACTGTATAACATGCAATTGTTCGGATATTGGCGCATGGATCATCTAGGTGCCTTTTTATATAATTTAAATATGAAGAATCTTCTAAAGAACGTATGGTTTGGCAACAGATTTCTCTAATATTGTCGCAAGGATCTTCAAAATATGGTTCTAAATATTTAATATATGATTTATTTTTTAACTTAGAGAGTATGTTGAGAGCGCGATATTGTACGCTCCTGTCATCTGAAGACAACAAACGAGGTAATATTTTTTGTATGTGGTTTTCTTTTACAAACTTTACAAACTTATCTACCAATTCATAATCTATCTTATTTTCCATTGGAGAAAGCATGCTACTTTTTGGTTGCAAAAGTAACTCATCCATCCATTGCAGATCGTCTTCATTCGCCCATTTAAAAATGGCATCCAATGCTGCATCCGCAGAGTAGCGATCTTCAATCAATTCTCTAAGATAAGGAATATAGTCGCGATTGCCAAGTATACCAATTGTTTTACATGCTTGTTCTCTGTAGTCCCAACCTTCGTGATCCAACAAAGGCACTATATCTTGTAAATATTCCTTGGCTTGTAAATCAACATAGGCATCGCAAACTTTTTTTGTGTAGTAAGATATAGGAATGAGTTTGCGTAATTTTTTGATGATGTAATTACGCTTTTTGTAGTCGTAGCTTTTCGTTACACCTATGATTGTTGCCGCAAAAAATAGCTGATTGTAAAATAAATCTTGGTTTTTCTTCGCTATTATCTTATTGAGAAGTCGGTAAAATAACTTGGGGGATTTTTGTTTTAGTGCTGTTGCGGCTATAGACACCGAGTCTTCCCAGTTAGGATATATAAAATAAAATCTAGAAATGTCTTTTAGTAACTCGAATAAGACATTTGCATTTGTGGTCATTTCTAAAACAAATAACGTTGGATAATGCCAATGACTGCGTTGCATGTTATTTTTTAATTTGGTTAAGGTATTTTTATTTTCGTTGTTGTTATTAAAGTCATTCGCGATCGCTTTTGCTATCAGGTATTCTTGGATGGAAAGATGTTGAAAATAGTATTTCTGTTCGTCTTTGCGCAATACACCGCATTTTCCTATGAATTCGCGAAGCATGCGGCTGCTTTCTCTACCACTATCTGATATGTTGTGCTGTTGTAAAGATTTTTCTAGTGATATGATTAGATCTTCTTCGTCGAATCTTTGCGGGATATCGCTGTTATAAACTATTTTCCAAATTGCATCTGCGAGTATCATTATTTTTTTAGTAGGCGATAATGGAATGTTATTCCCTACTGCTTGTGTGTTTGTAGATTCTAAATTCTCGAATAAATTGTTGAGCATCTTTTTATAGAATTCTGAACGTTTTTTTGGAAGTTTTATGTCTTTGGTAGCGAGATAACAAATCATACTAAGAAGTAAAGGATTTCGGGAGATAGCGCTCATCGCTTTGTTTGTAGCTAGCTGGCTTGTTAGTTTTTTTTCATACTTTTTTAATTCAGGAAATTTTTTGATGTAGTCGTTGCGCATTTCGTTATTTAGTTCTGAAACTGCGTATACTTGCATAGAGCTGGCTAATCCTTGGTATTGCCGAAAACTAATAGTGCGGCATGTGATGATCACAGGGCAATGTGGATACTTTCTTATTAATGTAGGTTTTATATGCGTGTCTAAAAATTGTGGATTTGCAACTTCATCTAAACCGTCTAAAAGTAAAAATATATCACCGCGCCTTAGCCAAAAATCCCATTGTTTGCTATCAATATTTTGAACATTATGTGAGTAGTGCTGATATAAAAATACTTCGAGATTTTTTTCCTCAGACTTTTCCCAATCGCTTAATTTTATTTTTATCGGTATCTTGCCATAACTATTTTTTAGTGATTTTTTAGCAAGTGTCCAAACTATATTACGCACCATCGTACTTTTGCCACTGCCAGGCGCACCAGTTACTACCAAACGTGGGGTGGGATCTTTGGAAAAAAGTATGTCTTTGATATCTAGTTTTTGCGTTTGTGTGTCTTTATTTTTTTCTGTGCGTTCCCATTTGGAATGGCTTGCTTGAGAGTGTAAATCTTGTTTTGGCAACCTGTGCGCTTTTATTTCTTGGAGAATAGGAATATTTTGGTAGTTTGTTGCCATCTGTAGCTCTACACCATCAAAAAGTCTTATTGTTTCGCAGTTTGCTTCTATTTCTTGTAGCAAGTGTCGTCGTGAATCTTGGTAGCGAATGATTTCTTCCGTAGCTTCGTTGATATTTTTTACGCGAACAATATTTATATTTTTAGTGTGATTATCATCTAAATCAAAGGCTTGCTGTGATGAGATGATTATGGTGGAGTAGTTATTGTTTGCGCTCTTTATTTTGTCGTTGATGTAATCTACTGTGTTAAAATTACCATCTTCACTAAAGGTGGCAGAACACACTATTTTATCTAGGCAATAGTTTTGATTCTGGTTGAGAAGTTTCATTGTTGCGATAGCAAATGCTCCGCCAAGGGAAGCTCCGTGTATGTCGTCAAGAGGTTTATTGTCATCGCGATGTATGCTCCAGAAAATACTATGATTTTTATTCCATAATTTGGACTGAAGAGCAAATTGTTTTACTTTCTCTATGGATTGGCGAAATATATCGTCGGTTATCAGAAAGCGATTATGTTTAGGGCAAGAAAACATAAGTTGTTTGTTGTTGTCGACAATTGTTAAGTTGAGTGTTCCGGTGATGCCACTATTGCCTTTTTGTTTGTCCACAAATGCAATGCCAATACTTTCTTTGGGCAGCACTTTATAATTGTCTGATAAAAAATTTAGAAAGGCATGCTCTAGTAAATCTTCGGCATCATGCAAATCATTTTCTATATAGCGTTTGGTAACGTTTATTAACTTTTTAAATATAGCGTATTGTTTGATTGGAGTTGTTGTTTTTCGTTGCGCTGGTTTGCAAAACGCTCGATAAAAATTTTCTAACCTTTGCTCAGCACAGACTAGTTCTTCTAATGATACCCAAGGCACTAAAATATTATGTGATTCTTTGTGTATAAAATTTGTCCAACTTTGAAGATGGTATTGGGTATGAGACATATCGCCTATAACTCCTGAAATAATTTAACTTTATCTGTTTGAATATTATCCTTGTATGGGAAAGCGATGATGGGCAAGTTACTCACTTGACCTTTTTCTATAGGAAAAAGAGCTAGCTCATCACCATAGGGTAGAAAAATACAGCTTTTCTTTTCAGAATTATCTACTTCAATAATCACTTTGATTGATTTAAATTTCATCTCTTTAGTGCTAAGACGATAGACAATTTCATCATATTCTTTTGCTACATTGCCGACAATTTCACCGTCGAGTAAACTGATATCTTTAAAGTCATCATTCGAAGCAGCGGCTAAACCTTGTGGTGACCAAATACATGGCAAAATTAGACCTTCTTGGGGAATTAGCACCACATTGTTTTTGGTGTTGTTTTTGGTGTCAGACTGAAAATGTTGTTGCAGCCATTCATATTGTGTGTTGCAGTTGATGCATTGTTGTAAATGACACTCTAAAGTTGTTTTTTGTTGCAGAGTTAGTGAATCATCGCAAGCCATAGCTGTCCACTTTTCTTTTATATAACTTGGAATCCAGCATGCATAGCTATTTGATTTATTATGTCATTAATATATTTCTGGATCTAAAAGTGGATCTTCACAGCCAAATTCTTGTATTGCCACAACGATATCTTTGTTCCAACAAATTTCTTCGTCGCACTGTAGTAAAAAATCTCGCACTTTGCGGATAGTTGTCGAAGGTAAATCTAGCTCTTGTGCATACTCTTGTATAAGACTAAACCCCATTTGTTGTTCGTTGCGTAATTGGCAAAAAATTTCGGCGAGTTCTTCGTCGAGTTCTGTTTTCAATTCTTGTGCACGATCTAATAAAAAAGATCCATCCATAAAAAATTCATATTGTTTTAGAAAATTAGATAAATCCTCTTTTACCAAAATTTCTATCTCGCGAAGAATTGTTAGCTCGTCTTGGTTGAGTCTTTCTTTGCGTAAATAGCCAATACACATTAGTATCCCAAAGGCATTACTTGGCTTTTTGTCGTTATTTTCCCATTCGGCTATGTAGTGACGAATTTCTTGAAACTTTAGTTGCTTTAGCATGTTATTCACCTCTGGTATTTTGCTAGTAGGTCATCTATTTTTTTTACTAACTCGCTGTCAGATTCTATTTCCTCATATGCGTCAAAAAAACTACTGAACTGGTTTTTGTTTTTAAAGGGAAAAGTCCATGTGGCGTTTGTATACATCTTAATATTACGGTGTTTAGCATCTTTGTTTTGGTTGTTGTCCGTTTTTTCATGCATTTTTGCAATAGCGGCAAATAAGGTTTGCAGACTTCCGCTATTTTCAGAGTGGCAAACATAGTACATTGATACAACAATGTTATTTTTACAAAAAATAGCAAAACCATAAGGAGAAATACCTGCAACAGTATCTATCCATGTGCCTTTTTTTTCTTGCCTTTGATATTCTGCACGTAAAGGGTATTTCCACATAAATTGAATGTCTTTTTCTGCGCTTTTTGCAACCTCTTCATATATATCTACACATTCTTGTTGCGAAATCTGACTTTTTTTATTGTATTTTTGCAAAATTTCAGGAAAAACTTTTTTCCAACCTGGCTCTCCATCTGATAGTAAATGCTTTTCTAATTTGTTTTTGAATAACTCTATATTCGGAAAAAAAGATATTCGAACGGTTTTTTCACCGTCATTAATTTCAAAAATTTTCTTCTGCCAAGGCATTTTTCAAGCTTCCTTTTTGTAACCAAGTAAGTTTTGTTCTTAGTACAGTCAAGTGACGATCAATCGCGTTTCGCGTCTTTTTGAGCCAGTTGGCTATTTTTTCAGGCGAAACATGAGGGTTTTTATTTCCGTTGTTGATTAGCTCTAAAATAAGTTCTTGTAGTTGGTGCTGAATTTTACGAACTTGTTGCTCGCATTTTATTAGTAAGTGCTTTTCATCGGGATCAAATCGATAGTTAAAAAAATACGGAAGCCATAGTTTTAATATTGTGCGGCGTAAACATGTTAGGCGTTGAATTTCATAGTAGATTTCATCCTTTAGCTTTATCGATGGCGCTTGATATGCCATTTGTTGTTCATGTGCTATGTTGTTGAGGTTTTCAAGTTTTGGGAACAACTCAAACGATATTGTTTTTGCTATTTTTCGTTCTCCTACTTGAAGTGTTTCGCTGCGTTTGATTTGCAAAATAATATTTACAACAACCGTAGTAAGGTATGTTATCAACTTCGATTTTTGTGGATCATAGTAGTTTAATTTATTACCCAGTAGTTTATCGATCAAAGCATCGCGAATAGATTCCACTATTTCTTCCCAGTTGTTTGGCGACAAGTCAAATCTTTTTGCCCCCAGTTTTGAAGTAACTTCGAAATAACCAACCTCCAAATTTTATATTTTTTCTAGTAAGAAATATAGAGGTTGCTGTGCTCCTAAAGATAGCTGTTCAAAGCTTTTTTGCACATCTTCGTCTTCGCAAAATTCTCTTAAGTTCATGTGTTTCTTTCTATCATTGATGACTGTTTTGCCATTATTTTAGCATTATTTTTTTTTAAAAGGTCAGATTTTATTTTCAGTAAGCATATAAAGCCTCAGAGAGAACCCAACGACTTTTTAGGAGTTTTACTATGCTTAACATCACCACCGTAAATTTTCACTTAACCAAGTACTGTAATCTTAGTTGCAAGTTCTGTTTTGCTAGATTTTATGATGTAAAGAAAAAACACCCACTGTCGCTATGCGAAATGAAAAAACTAATGCTTATGTTTAAAAATTCAGGATGTATAAAAATCAACTTTGCAGGTGGTGAACCTTTTATCTATCGAGATCTCGGTGAACTTGTTCGCTACTCTTACGAAATAGGTCTCAAAACATCGATTGTTACCAATGGAAATTTTCTTACAGATGAGTGGTTGCAAAACTATGGCCGTTTTTTACATTGGATTGCCATTAGCTGTGATAGTTCTATTGAAGCGACGCAGCAAGGCCTTGGTCGCGGCAAAGGAGACCAGGTCGAAAAAGTAAAAAAAGCCTTCCATATAATACAACGCTTTAATCGCCAAAAGCGGCATAAAATTCGCAAAAAACTCAACTCGGTAATTACGCGCTACAACTACGAAGAAGATATGAGTTCTTTTGTAGAGGACTGCGCTGTTGAGAGGTGGAAGGTGCTGCAAATTTTACCTATTGATGGTGAAAATAACTACCACTATCCAGAGCTAGCTATTACAAATAAGCAATTCAAAGATTTTCAACAGCGACACCAAATATATTTACAGCGAACCAGTTTTAAATATCGGAGTAGAAAAAGCTCTATGGGAAGTAGGGTTTTCCCACGAAAAATTTTGTCAACGCGGTGGTCTTTATGAATATTAGAAAGGTTTTACTATGAAAATTATTGCTCTTGAGGGTATTGATGGTACAGGTAAGACAACCATTTTTGAAAAATTAAAATCTTACTTTCATGGTGATTCGAGCGTTGTTTTTGCTAAATCTCCACCGCCACCATTTGATCAAATAATACCTGATTTTTGGGAGAAACCGAAACTAGAACGTTTTTTATTTTTTCTTACCGCAAATATGTATTTTTGCAGTAAGAAAAGTGATGGCAAAATTTATGTTCTCGATCGCTTTATTTTTTCGACTTATGTAACCCATATTGTCAGTCTTAGTGATAAGCAGGTACTTAAGTCTTTACTTGATGAAATCAATGTTCCTAAGCCGTCAAAAACGTATTTGATCAAGTCGTCACTTACAACGATTAAAGAGAGACTAGACGAACGTAACAATGAAATAGATAACAAACTGCGAAGTGATCGCGCGTATTTTCGGATGTTATATGATCAGTACTATAGCAAACAAGATGTGGATCTTGGTGAAGTAGAAACGCTTAAAAATGAGACTTGGGAAGATTTTGAGTTGAGTGTCGATATTATCAAACGAGATATAGAAACGATGAAAGGGAAGTAATGATAGGTACGCTGCAACATAGTAAAATATTGGAGATAATATCGATCAACGAATGTGCTTAGGTGCAACTAGGAAAAAAATATTGTAACACCCTCAAAACTAATTAATATTAAAAAGAAATCTCGCAGTGTAACACACAATACAGTGAGATTTCTTTTCAACTAACAATGGAATGAATTTAGAAAACTAAAGCGCAAAGGAAAAAGAAAGAAATAGATATGCACATACTAAAAGTTATTCATGGTTATCCTCCGAAATATAATGCTGGTTCGGAGGTTTATAGTCAGTCTATTTGCAATCAATTGGCGAAATCGCATAAGGTAAGTATTTTTACACGCGAGCAAAATATATTTGCCTCAGATTTCTCTATTAGAGAAGAAGCGGATGGTTCACTAACCAAATATTTTATTAATTTACCACGAGAAAAAGATGGTTATCGACATTCGCAACTGGATAGTGCTTTTGCGCAACTTTTAGATAGAGTAAAACCTGATGTTGCGCATATTGGGCATTTAAATCATCTTTCTACGGGAATCATTGATAAACTCAATGAAAAGAAAATACCGATTATATTTACCTTACATGATTTTTGGCTGATGTGTCCGCGAGGACAATTCTTGCAGACAAATTTTGCGAATCCTAATTTTTATCAACTGTGTTCCTTTCAGGAAAATCGTAAGTGTACAGAGAATTGTTACCGCGCTTATTTTTCAGGGCAAGAAAGCGACTATGAGAGAGATGTTGAATACTGGACACAGTGGATTCAAACGCGAATGGAAGAAACAAAGAGGCTTTGTAAAAAAATTCAATTATTTTTAGCACCTTCTCGCTATTTACAAAGCCGTTTTATTGAGGAGTTCAAATTACCTCAAGAAAAGATCGTTTATTTAGACTACGGATTTCCCTTGGAGTATTTACAGCCTGTCGAAAAACAGAATGAAGAATTTACTTTTAGCTACATCGGAACTCATATACCTGCGAAAGGCGTATCGCTACTTATCAAGGCTTTTGTTCGTTTAAAAGGAAAAGCAAAGCTCAAGATTTGGGGGAGAAACAACGGCCAGGGAACAGCTTCATTGCAAGCACTTGCCAAAGGGTTATCGTCATCTATGGCTGAAAAAATTGAATGGATGGGCGAGTATGCAAACTGCGATATTGCACATAAAGTTTTTGCAGCTACAGATGCTATTGTTGTGCCTTCTATATGGGGAGAAAATTCGCCATTAGTGATACATGAAGCACAAGCTTGCCATACACCAGTAATTACAGCAAACTACGGAGGAATGAAAGAGTATGTGCATCATAAGGTAAATGGCCTTTTGTTTGCGCATCGCAACTGGAAATCTTTAGCTGAGCAAATGCAATATGCTTTGGATCATCCAGGTGAAATGAAAAATTTTGGAAAAAAAGGTTATCTATTTTCTGATGATGGACAGGTACCAAGCATTCAAAACCACTGCACTGCTTTAGAGAAATTTTATCAAAACGTTGTTAAGGATAAATAAATGTCACCGCAAAATCTTTGGCGTATAACACTCGACACCAATCCAGAAGATTGCAATCTTCAGTGTATTATGTGTGAAGAGCACAGTCCCTATAGCGATTTTAAACAAAAATTGTTTGAGAAAACTGGTGTAAAAAGACGAGTTATGCCTATAACCTGGATTGAGAGTATTATGTTCCAAGCAAAGCAACTTGGTGTAAAAGAAATTATACCATCGACGATGGGAGAACCTCTTATATATGAGGGAATGGAAGATATAGTTTGTCTTTGCAAAAAACATAATATTCAACTTAACCTCACCACCAATGGAACATTTCCACGAAAATCTGTGCAAGAATGGGCCGAAATACTTATTCCGGTTATCTCTGATGTCAAGTTTTCATGGAACGGAGCTACGCAGGAGACCGCAGAAAAAGTAATGCTAAAAATTCCATTTGATAAAGTTTTAGACAATGTAAAGCAGTTTATTAAACTACGAGATGAGTATTACCAGCAATCAAATTATTATTGTCGTGTTTCTTTCCAACTGACTTTTATGACAAATAATATGCATGAACTCGCTAACATTGTCAAGCTAGGCGCAGAAATAGGAGTTGATCGAATCAAGGGACATCATTTATGGGCGCACTTTTCAGAAATAAAATCGCTTTCTATGAAGTCAACTAGTGAGAATATCGCCAAATGGAATTCTTATGTGAATGAAGCTTACAAGGCACAAGAGAAATATAGAAGACCTAACGGAGAAAAAGTTCTTCTTGAAAATATATTACCTGTAGAAGATGGTAGTCTCGAAGTACCTGAAAGTTATAAATGTCCGTTTCTAAATAAAGAGTTATGGATTTCTGCGACAGGAAAAATTTCTCCTTGTTGTGCTCCCGATGAACAAAGGCAGCAATTAGGGGACTTTGGCAATATTCAAACAACATCTATTGTCGACGTTTTACAGAGCGAACAATATCAAAATTTAGTCGATAATTACCAAACTATACCGTTGTGTAAAAGTTGTAACATGAGGAGGCCACCACAATGAATTGGAAAGAAATCAAAGTTTCCAAAGACCATACTCAATTTATATACAATGACAAATTGATTTTTAAAAGCTTTGCTGAAGTTTTAAAATTCCATGAGCCAGGTATTGCAGCGGTGTCTGACACTTCTGGTTGGTATCACATAAACATCAACGGAGAGAATATATATTCACAGCGATACCAGCGGACTTTTGGTTTTTATCAGAAAAGAGCGGCCGTAGTGTCTGAAAATAATTGGTATCACATCGATGTTGATGGAAAACTTGTATATCAAAACAAGTATGCATTTGTAGGAAATTTTCAATACGATCGTTGTGTTATCAGAGATTTTGACCGGCATTACTTTTATGTAGATACTTTAGGTAAACGCATCTCCAAAGAAAACTATAAATATGCTGGAGATTATAAAGACAATTACTCTTGTGTTATGTTAGCTAATGGTTGTTACAAACACATCGATAAATCAGGTAATTTTATTTATGAGACTTCATTTAGAGATCTTGGTGTGTATCACAAAGGATTTGCAACTGCCAAAGATGAAAACGGCTGGTTTCACATCGATACAGAAGGCGATGGTATTTACTCTGAAAGATATGCTTTTGTAGAACCATTTTACAATGGCTGTGCCTTAGTTCAAAAATTTGACGGTAGCAAGGTAATTATTGATGAGCAAGGTAAGTGCGTACATTCCCTAATACATTGATTAAGTAACTTTGGAGTAATATGATGTCTAGAATAATAAAGTTATATCTTGCTCGTCATGCAGAACCGCAAACTTTACACTATAAAAATTATTTTCCTGGTCCTCCATTGGGGCAACGCGGAATCAAACAGGCGCACATGATGGCAAAATACTTGCGCAATAAAAATATTCAGCAGGTTTATACTAGCAACTTTACTCGTGTAATACAAACACTACAACCATTTCTTGACACGCGGTTAGAACAAGTTAGCCCTACTATTGAAAAAGCACTGTGGGAAAGAGAAAAAGAGGTTGAGTCGCATGAAAGCCTTGTTGAAAGAGTTACAGCTTGGATTAGGAATAAGTCAAATTTGATAACGAGCAACACTGCTATTTTTAGCCACTGTGGACCGATCAATATGATTCTCCAGTATTTTGATCCGCAGAAAACGGTATTAGATTATCTCTACACTTGTCCTTTTTTGTGCCATACTCCGTTCGCTGGTATTTGGGAGCTAAATTTGCAAGACTTTTGTTTAGTTGATGGAAAACTTATTTTTGTTGAAGATATGGAGTCGTGATGAAGCCAACGCTAGCGATTTATGGCATTCAGGATCGGCATAATTATGATTCCCCTGGCTATGTTCATGATCATTCATTAGTTCTTATGGAGAATGGTAAAGTAATTACTTATCTGCATTTAGAACGTCTTACACGTCGCAAACATGATAACCGTATGCATATTTGTATAGAAGATATACTAGATGAACACGATTTTTATTTACCTGATGAATTTGATATTGTGTTTGTCGATTCTTTTGTCGGAAGATCTTTTATTTCCAACTCTGGAAAAATTCGTTTTGAAGGCCCTATTGGCGGACCATTGGCCACAGATGTTGAACTAGGTAACTGTTGGTGGAAAGATCAAGAGCGAGAAGCTTATGTTCTTAATCATGAGTTAGCGCATTTATACAGTTGCTTGCCTTTTTATGGTAACTTTCAAGACAATAGCATGTTGATTCACTTTGACGGTGGAGCGAGCCAAGGTAATTTTTCTGCGTGGACATACAAAAATGATGAATTAAAGTTCTTAGAATGCCACTGGGAACTCGCGCAATTATCCAAATATTTTAACGATAATGGATTAACGTTTGCGATTTTGGGAATGAAACACTATGAACATTTGGCGGTTCCTGGAAAACTTATGGGTTATTCTTGTTATGGTAAACATTCACCAAAAATCCACACATGGTTACAAAACAACGACTTTTTTGGCGATATTTGGCAAGACAACACCCCTTTCTACCAAGGCGCGCAAAAAAATTTCGAGTGGTGTAAACAACAATTTGATTTAAAAGATCCATTTTTACAGGATATAGCGGCAACATTTCAATATGATTTCCAAACGCAGTTTTTGTCAAAATTAACACAATTGCAAGAACAACATAGATGTGAATATTTGTATCTCTCTGGTGGTTGTGCTTTGAATATCATTGCCAACACTGCTATCATTCAAAGTGGGTTGTTTAAAGAGATTTATATTCCTCCATGCTGCGGTGATAGTGGGTTGGCAATCGGAGCTGCTTCTTTTGTCGAACAAAAGAAACATAAAAACATCAAACGGCATAGTCCATATCTCAATAATTTTAAAATCAAACATTACAAGACAACCTATTCCCAAGAGACTATCAAAAAAATAGCGTCTCTTTTAATAGATAATAAAATAGTGGGGGTTTGTAACGGATACGGTGAAATAGGCCCTCGCGCATTAGGAAATAGAAGCCTTATTGCACTTCCTAATTCTACAGAATTAAAAGACAAAGTGAGTATCGATCATAAAAAACGCGAGTGGTATCGTCCTGTAGCGCCTATTATGTTAGAAAGAAATGTGAAAAAAATCACCGGTTTAACTAGCATCCCAATTATCACCAACTATATGTTGGCAGATTTTCACATATTAGAAGAGTACAAAGCGCAAATTCCTGGAGTAATCCATACCAATCAATCTGCTCGAATCCAATCTATAACGTCTAAAAATCAAAATCCTTTTATGTATGACTTGCTCGATTATTTAGAACAAGAACATAATGTTTTTTGTCTCATTAATACTTCGTTTAACAAGAAGGAAGAACCCATCGTTCATACGAAAGAAAATGCTATTGCTTCTGCAAAAAGTATGAATATAGGTGTTGTTGTTGTAAATGGAGAGATTATTTTACTCTAAATTACTAGATAGAATATTATAAGCTTTAAACTCAATCATTGTTGCAAATATTGCTTTTTGCACAAAGCTTCAACAGGAGCAAAGCTAAGTTTCAGTGTTGTATTTATTTGTCAGGCTCAACACTCTTTTGTCACATCGCGATAGTATTTTCTTCGTATATTGGTTTGGTGTTCGATTTTTTAAGCATAATATGCCTCTTTTCGTTTTATAAAATGAGTTTTATGCTTTGTGAACTTTGGCGGGAGTTTTGAGGTGTTTTTTTTGGGGTTTTTGCCCGACTAACCGAAAAAACTAACCGAATAGCGGAAATTAGTGCAAAAAAAAAGACAACAGATTACTCCCTCATCAGGTGTAACTTGTTGTCTTTTTTATATTTAGCATTGTATGGACGATACTGGACTTGAACCAGTGACCTCCACGATGTCAACGTGGCGCTCTAGCCAGCTGAGCTAATCGTCCGATTGAGTTGAATAGTTTATACCAGAGCTTCCTTATTGTCAAGATTTTTTTGGGATTTATTTTTGGTGTTTTTTTGGATGGGTTTTCGCGGTTAGATATTTATTTCTTATTTTTAGATGCTATAATATAATTTGTGGTATTTCGGGGCGGTTAGAGATTTCATTTGTACTTTTCAAGGTAAAGCATGACGGATAGACATCAAACAAAATTTGTGCTAAAGCAGCGTTATAGGTTAGAGAAAGTTATTGGGCAGGGTGGTATTGGTTGTGTTTATTTGGCTCAGGATCTTCATCGTAATCAAGAAGTGGCGATTAAGCAGTGTAAGCACACTTCGGAGAAAATTGTTGAGCGGTTTAAGCGTGAATACAAGTTTTTGTGCTCTATAAAACATCCTAATATTGTTATGGCTTATGATTTTTTTCAGGAGCGTAGTAATTATTTTTTGGTGATGGAGTACATTCCTGGAATTACTTTAGGGGATTTACTGGAGAAAGAACACCCTTTGTCTCTTTTGCATAGGTTAAAGATTGCTATTCAAATTTGTAAGGCCGTTTCAGCTTTAAATGTCAATCGAATTGTTCATCGCGATATTAAGCCTGACAATATTATTGTCACTGAAAAAGGCATTATTAAATTGCTTGATTTGGGAATTGCTAAAACTACGAATAAAGAACTTAGCGGTATCACTAAAACCGGAGTTATTATTGGTACACCTGAATATATATCTCCGGAACAAATAACTGATAAAGAACGTTTTAATAGTGATGTTTTTTCTATTGGAGTGGTTATTTATCAAATTATTTTAGGGCTTAAGAAGTCACCGTTTTTAACGAAGAGTTTAGCGGGAACTTTAAACAAAGTTGTGGGAGATAGGCTTCCTCTCATAAAAGATAAAGTAAAAGATAAGAAACATCCTTCTGCTTACGCTAAGTTATCCGCTGCTGTTGATAAAGCACTAGAGAAAAATCCGCATCAGCGCACAAAGAGTGCGAAAGAACTAGGAGTTGAGCTTTTACAAATTTATCAAGCGTTACAGGAAAACGAGAGTTCTCATGGCGATATCGATTATGCGGATGTCGGTTACCAAGCGACTAATGAATACAAAGTAACTGATGAACCAGTGCTAGAAGAAGAAAATCTCACACAGATTACTCAGGCACGCAAAGTGCAAAATATGCTGGTTATTTCGCAAGTGGTAAGTTTTGTACTTATTATTACATTGCTGGTATTTTTCTATATTCTCAAAAGTAAAAATAATTCCCTTATCTCGCAAACAACTAAACTTGAAGAAACAGTTTCAGACTTACTAAATCAAAAATCTATTGTTAGTCAGATGTTAATAGATCGTATTATCAAAAACGACTTGTTGAGTAAAAATCGCGTAGAAATGGATTTAATCCAAGCTAATTATTATTTAGATAAAGATCAGCAGCAAGCTCTAAAATACTTCGATGCTGCTATTAAAAAATTGCCTAGTTATAGCGATGCTTATTTTGGAAAAGGTTTATTGTTTCAAATGCAAAAAAACTATACTGCGGCTCTTGAGTTTTATAATAAGGCTATCAATATCAATAATAGTAATGCCTATTATTATAGCAATCGCGGTGGCGTTTATTTTCGTTTATCTCAGTACACAAAAGCATTACAGGATTATGATCGTGCCATTATGCTTGATCCATCTCACGCTTCTTATTATGTCAATCGCGCCAGTATATATAGCTCTTTGAGTTTATATGAGAAAGTAGTTGATGATTGTACTAAGGCGATTGAATTACGAGGTGATGATCCTGTTTCTTATTCTAAAAGAGGGCGCGCGCTATATCGTTTACGGTCGTTTCGCAAAGCAAAGTCTGATTTAGAAAAAAGCTTACAATTGGGTATAGACAATACACAACAAGTTAAGTGGCTTATCAAACAATGTGAAAAGAACCACCGCAAGTAAAGAAATTATGAATCAATTTGATTCATAAGTATCTTTTGCTTCTAGTATTTTCTCTAACGATATATGAAAAGCCTCTACCACCTTTGGATCAAACTGCTTACCAGAAAGTTCTGTGATATAGTCGATAGCTTTTTGTGTTTCCCAAGCCTCTTTGTAACAACGTTTCGATGTCAAAGCGTCAAACACATCTGCAATGGCAACAATCCGTCCTCCCCAAGGAATTTCATCTCCTTTTAAACCTGTTGGATAACCACTTCCATCATATTTTTCATGGTGAGTCAGAGCAATTTTTAGGGACAGTTCGAGAACATCTGACTTTGCATTTTTTAAAATATCAGCGCCATAAATTGTGTGCTGTTTCATCTGTTCAAATTCATCGCTTGTTAGTTTACCTGGTTTTAAAAGGATAGAGTCAGATATACCGATTTTACCAATATCGTGCATTGGGCTTGCATAGCGAATATCATCAATATATTTTTGTGAAAAACCTAGCTGTCTAGCAATAATAGTAGAGTAAGTGCTAATTTTTTCCAAATGAAATGCTGTATCTTTGTCGCGAAATTCTGCTGCGCGCGATAAACGCAATATTGTATCGAGATAAGCATCTTGTAATTGTTGGTTTAACTGAGCGTTATGAATTGCGACAGCTGCTTGCGATGCCAAAGAAGAAATGAGTGATTCATATTCTTTTGAAAAAGGAATGATTTCATCGTTATCGCGCGCATTTATTAATGCCAGAACTCCTATAAGTTCCTCATTTGTTTCTCCCATGGGAATAACGAGCATTGATTTGGTGCGATATTTATTTTGTATATCAAAACTGCGATCGATGTTATACGGCGCATCTTTTGGAATATGATAAGCATCAGCTATATTAATTGTCTCTTTGGTAAGGGCTGCATATCCTGCAATACTGTTACTATCGATTTCTAGCATTTTTCCACGAAAAACTTGACAGCGTATAGTATCTTGCTGAGAATATAACACATCGTTTTGGCTAACAGAGAATACAAGTTTATCTCGCTTGCGTATATAAAGACTTCCACCTTCTGCATTGGTAAATGCACGCGCTTCCGTCAAAATTTTTGCCAAAAGTACTCTTAGATTTCTTTCGCTAGAGAGGGCTATACCTATTTCGGTAAGTTTATAAAGTTTTTCTTCAACATTCATCGTTTTTTCCGCATAAATTTTTATTGGAAATAAAAAGGTGGCGTTATATACTATAAAGCCCAAAACAACATAATTGTGTAACTCACTTAAGTGAAATTTATATTTTAATTGCGTTTAGGGATATTGGCATTTATATAATATGAGATATTTTAGGGAGTAGTAAGATATTCTGAGAGCGCACAAGTTGTCTGTGCAAAAAGAAAAGCAACGAAACTGCCCCTGTATTTAGAATATTTTGATAATAAAACATTCGATAGAAAACAAAACTTTTTTACTTATATATATTATGATAAAAGACTTAAAGATACAATCTATTTTCGTACAATGCCCAACATGGGTAGGTGATTTTATTATGGCAACGCCTTCTATTAGGTCTTTGCGCAATAAATTTCCGCAAGCAGAAATTACTTTGTGTATGGCTCCTCTAATGAAATATTTAGTTGAAGGTGCAGAATACTACGATCATCTTATTTTCTACGATAAAAAGAAGAAACACAAAGGACTTTTTGGTTTACTTAGTTTTTCTAAAGAGCTGCGAAAAAACAAATATGATTTAGCGGTTATTTTTCCAAATAGTATTCGTACAGGAATCATTGGTTTTTTAACACGCGCTCAGAAACGCATTGGTTATGAACGTTTGGCTAAGAATATTTTTCTCACAAATACTTTAAAACGGCCTAAGGAAAATGGCAAAAAAATGCCTGTCTATACCGGTGGATACTATGCTAAACTTCTAGAGCTTATTGATGCTACGCCAGAATCGTTATACCCTGAACTTCCGATTTTGCCAGAAACAGAAAAAAAAGCGCAAGACTCGTGGAACAAGGCAACACATTCCTCTGCTTTCAAAATAGTAATGACTCCTGGTGCTAAATTTGGTTCGTCAAAACTATGGCCAGCACGACATTGGGCAAAATTAATTGACTTACTGGTAGAAAAATATCAAGCAAATATTATGATGGTTCCAGGCCCAGACGACAAAGCGATTACTCAAGAAATTTCGCAGTTGGCAAAAAGTAAGTTCCACATTCACCCTCCTTCAGCAGAAGGCCTTGCCTTACTCAAGGCTTTTATTGACAAAGCTGATCTTGTAGTATGTAATGATACAGGTCCACGCCACATAGCTCATGCCTTCCGTACTCCTTCAGTAGTACTTATGGGACCGAATGATCCGCGCCATACTTATACTCCGCTCGAAAATACCATTGTAACTCGTAACGAAGGGTTAGAGTGCATGCCATGTAATCTCAAGGTTTGTTTATATGCTCATCATGCGTGCATGCAAGAGTTACATGCTGAAAAAGTTTTTAGCAATGTTGAAACAATATTGAAAAAGGAAGGTAAGCTATGAGATGCCCGTCGTGCAAAAGCAGCATGGGACAAAACTCCTATCGCGAGTTAGAGTGTTATACTTGCATCTACGGTTGTGGTCTTTGGCTACATCAAGGGAGTAAGTGGAACTTTATCTTGCACGACAAAATGGAAAAATCTTCCGGGCAATTCGAACAGTCACTTCACAAAGTACTGCAAATGGATTGCCCTGAATGCGAAGCACCTTTACAAAATATAGAAGGCGGAGGAGAATATCACCATGTAAATCCCGACGTCTGCGTACATTGTCAAGGACTGTTTATTAGTCATATAGAATTCAAGTGGCTAAAGAAAAAACAAAAAGCTGATCATCGCAAGGGAGAAACGGAAAGATACCTTAAAAGTCGCTATATGATTTGCAACGACACATACTACGAAAAGTATGAAGAAGATAGGGAAATAGATATGAAAGAATATTTATTTTCCCTCTTTACTGGTATGCCTGTCGAAATTAATCTTCCACCACAAAAAACTCCATATGTAACAACACTACTTCTCATTGCTAATATACTGTTTTTTATTTGCCTTTCTTATAACGAAGCAATTTATTACGGTTTAGTGCCTCAACAAATAGAGGCAAGTCACATTCTTACAAGTATGTTTATGCATGCTGGCTGGTTTCATTTGCTTAGTAATATGTATTGTTTATATGTATTTGGAGATAATGTCGAAGATCGTTTAGGTATTGTTAAATATATTCTTTTTTATATTATTTGTGGTACAGTTGCTTGTTTAGTCCATATAGTTCTTAATCCTACCAGTTATGTTCCTATTTTGGGAGCTAGTGGAGCAGTCGGTGGACTTATGGGAGGTTATTTTCACGCATGTCGCAAGGCAAAAATAGGAGCCGTCGTCTTTTTTGTGTTGATAAAGATGCATGCTTACGATTATTTTATTTTGTGGATGATTATTCAAGTTTTACTTAGTATGTTTAATACAGGAATTGCTTGGGATGCTCATCTTGGAGGTTTTTTTGCAGGACTTATGTTGTATCCCGTATTAAAGAATTTACCAATGGTGAATAAGTAAAGAGTAGAAAGGAACAACCATGGAAGAAGAAATCTGTAGAGGAACTAAAAAGAAACGCGACTTGCGTTTAGATGGTCTGAAAATAGCAGGTAAACCAGCGGTTAGAGATATCATTATTTTAACCCCTAATGATATTGCCAAAAAGAGTATTGCTGGTAAAAGCTATTTTAAATTGCAATATAACCTTCACAACGACGGCTTTATGGCAGTAAAAGATTTTGATAATCTTTGTTACTTTAATGATAAAGTTGTTGCGCAACAAAAAAATCTATCAGCAGGGGCTAATGATACACAAATAATGAAAGATACAGCTGTTCTAGACATCAAAGATGGTGATCTTATCGTGCGAGCAGATGCATTTTCAAGAGTCCAAGAGGACGATGAAAGTAACAACGACATAAAGGTTAACATTGCATTTAAAGGGTTCCGCAAAGGAAGTTCCAAAGAACCTCATATCCACATTGAAGCGCTACGTATAGCAGAAAAAGTACCCATTAATGGCATGATGAAACTGCAAAAAGTCGATTCTATAGCTACGAAAAAAGGACGCTACGGATTTCGCGTTGAATACGTAATTCGCAATTATGGTCTCCGTGAAGCAGTAGGTATTGATAATTTATTTTTGCTTAATGGCAAACGCTTTTTTCGCCATCCGAATATTAACCTGCGACCAGGAGAGTCTAAGTTAATGAAGTTACCGGTCTATTTTCCTATCAAAAGCGGAGCAGTAACTTTACGCGCTGACGCCAATAACAAATACCCTAAAGGCGAAGGTTGTAATCTCGAATTAGGTGCAAAAGTTTTTTTTATGGGATTTCCGCGAACGCGATGAGTAAAATAAAGGTGTTACCACCACTTTTGGTAAATCAAATTGCTGCTGGTGAGTGTATAGAGCGCCCAGCTTCTATAGTCAAGGAACTGGTCGAAAATAGTATTGACGCTGGCGCAACTTCAATAGAAGTTGCTGTAGAGGAAGCTGGTACGCGCCTTATTCGCATCACTGACAATGGCTGTGGCATGACAAAAGACGACTTGCCACTTGCGATTACTAGTCATGCCACTAGTAAATTACAAAGCGTCGATGACCTTCTAAAAATTAAGACATTGGGTTTTCGTGGCGAAGCTTTAGCGAGTGTTGCCTCAGTCGCAGATGTGTCTATTGCTTCTTGTTCCTCAGATGAGACGACAGGCTATAAGATTCGATCATTTGGTGGAGAAGTCAGAGAAATAGAACCTGTTGCTGTAAATTGTGGAACAATTATAGAAGTACACGATCTTTTTTTTAACATCCCAGCACGACGTAAGTTTTTGAAAAAAAATGCCACCGAAATGGGACATATAACAGATACCCTGATAAAACTTGCGCTTTCATACAACAAAGCAGCTTTTAAACTTACCAATAATGGGAAAACAGTATTCGATGTGCCAGAAATGCCGACTTTAAAAGAGCGCATCGAACAATTACTCACTATTGGAGAATGCGAAATGCTCGAAATCTCTTATGAGAGAAATGGTATTGAAGTGCAAGCATATTTAGCTCCTCCCGAAATAAATAGGCCTAATAGCAAACAACAATACGTGTATATTAATGGGCGTTGTATCAAGGATCGCATCGTGATTCGTGCACTTGCGGATGCCTATAGCGATTATTTACCAATGAGACGCCACGCTGTTGCTGTTCTATTTTTAGAAATGCATCCTGAAGATGTTGATGTAAATGTTCATCCAACAAAAGCCGAAGTTCGTTATCGTGATTCATCTGGCATTTATAGCGCTGTTTATCATGCCACCCTCGAAGGACTAAGAAAGGGAGACTTAACACCTTCAATTCCGATTTTTTCCGATAACAATGACTATACACCTTTTACAACACAAGCTCAAAAAACATACGAGCCAACAGTTAACACAAGCAATACGCAAAACTATATGCCCACAACAAGTTTTCCTACGTCGACAATAAATGAAACAACTTCAAATTATAATGAAGTTTCGCAAGTACAGGTTCCGGTATTTGACAATATTTCTGAAGAACGCTACTCTACAACAAAAACAAATAATTCTTCAACACAAACAACATCGCAAAGTACCAACAATCTTTTTAACGAAGAAGAAAAAAATCTGCCACTGCGCTGGTTTCAAATCCATGATAGCTATATTATTATTGAAACTTTACGTGGAATAGAAATTATAGATCAGCACGCTCTACACGAAAGAATTATCTATTCGAAATTAAAAAAGCAAGTCGCGCAAAAAAATGTGCAATCACAGCTACTACTTTTTCCAGTTACCGTGCGTTTAACTGCTACAGAAATGGCAACTTTTAATCAATCGCAACAACATTTACAAGAGCTTGGTATGGAAATGGAAGTGGTGCGCGATGATGTTGTTATTCGAGCACTACCACAATTACTAAGTGACATTCACGCTGGAGATTTACTGCGCGATATCCTCGAAGAATTTGAACGCAAAAACAAAGTAAATATTAGCGATATTATCGATCCACTTATTGAAATGATGTCATGCAAAGCAGCGATAAAAGCAGGAGACAATTTAACGCCAGAAGAAGTCGTTTCTCTTATTCAACGTCGCCAAGATGCAGATAATCCATTTCACTGTCCACATGGTAGACCAACTACATTAAAAATCACCCTAAAAGAGTTAGAAAAGCATTTTAAAAGAACGTGAGAAAGGAAATAAATGGTAGATTTAAAAACATTGGAGCCATCATCTGTATGGGGACACTTCGATGAAATTAGACGTACTCCACGCACTTCTAAAAATGAAGAAGCGATGCGTCAGTACGTTAAAAAAGTAGCAGAGCGCAATAACCTCAGTTACAAAGAAGATAGTATTGGTAACATTGTTGTCACTGTACCAGCAACTTCTGGAAAAGAAAATAGTCCAATAGTTGTCTTACAATCTCATCTAGATATGGTATGTGAAAAAGACCCAGGTGTAGAACACGATTTCGATAAAGATCCTATACAAGTAACACAAAAAGGCGAGTATTTATACGCTGTAGGTACTACGTTAGGAGCAGACAATGGTATTGGTGTTGCTATCGAACTTGCAGTTATGGACAAGAAGGATTGGCAACACGGTCCTATCGAATGTTTATTTACCATCGACGAAGAAACGGGTCTTACTGGTGCAAAGGAACTTGATGCTTCTATTGTTACTGGCAAAATACTTATTAATCTCGACACCGAAGAACATCGTATGATTTATGTAGGATGCGCTGGTGGTGGTGATACGATCATGACTCTCGACACTAAAAAATCCGAACTACCGCAAGGGTTTACAGCAATGGAAGTAACAATTTCTGGCTTAAAGGGCGGGCATTCAGGGTGCGATATTCATGTAGGAAAAGGTAATGCTGTTAAGATATTAGCGCGAATTTTATGGTCATTACGTCAAGAGCATTCCTTATATTTAAATAAGTTTATTGGTGGAGATAAGCACAACGCAATTCCTCGTAATGCAGTTGCTATTGTTGCTATAGCTGATGATAAACGCTCAGTTTTTGTAGATGCTTGTAATACTAAACTTAATAATATTAAAGATGAATTCGGACATATAGAACCTGATTTGGCGATTACCATAACTGACACAGAGTGTAGCGAAGTATTAGTTGAAGGTGACAGTGACAAAGTTCTAATGCTTCTTGTGACTTTGCCGCATGGTGTACTCGCGATGAATCCTGATATTGGTGATTTAGTCAATACGTCCAATAATTTAGCGAAAGTACATTGCGAAGGTAATAAATGTTTAGTGCAAACAAGTACTAGAAGTTCATTGAAAGAAGCACTGGAAAACACTCGCGAGCAAATTGCAGCAAGCGGGCAATTTGTTGGAGCGGTTGTTGAGCAAGAAGAAGCCTACCCTGGCTGGAAACCAGATCTTAGTTCTCCTATTTTACAAAAAGTAAAAGAACAATATCGCGAAACATTTGGCGAAGAACCGGAAGTCAAGGCAATTCATGCTGGATTGGAATGCGGTGTTATTGGTGAGAAAATACCTGGTATGGATATGGTATCAATCGGTCCACAAATCGAAAATCCTCACTCTCCAAGTGAACGCGTCCACATTCAGTCCGTCGCCGAATTTTGGAAAGTATTTTGCCAAATTTTAGAAAAAATTTAATCGACATGTTATAACTATGTAAACAAGTACTGGAAGTAAAACTTCCAGTACTTATAATTAACGCGAAAGGTTTTCTTGAACCCATTCCTGCATTACCTTGTCAATTGTCATAAAAACCTTAGTCGGAGGCTTTACTAGAGCAATCACTTCAGGCATATCTTCGAAAAATACATCCGCTTTAATTTTCTGCACCACTTTAGCTTTCCACTCACTTAATCCCTGGCTATTCTCGCGTCCTAACTCCCGATCGTTTGAAAGAATAACTTTATCATAAGATATCTGGCTGTTTTGGAGTACCGACAATGCTTCTTCTAAATTATCTCTAAAACTTACAATTATTATTTCTGCTTTTATGAACTGTGTAAGAGCAGAGAAAAATTTAGGTGCATGGGTAATTGTATCATCTATATCTATGGCAATTCGCATTTTTAAAAATCCATAATGAAAGACTGTTTAGGTTGATTGGCCAATGGAATTATAATGTTTTATATCAAGCTGTTATCGCTTTTGTTTATTGTAAAATTTAACTTGTTCATTGTATAGGATTTGATTTCATTTTGCAAATTGGCCCGATCAATCCCACCTAAGGTTTACTCCATACTTTCTATCCGCAAACATATGAGTTCAACAACTTCTTCATCTATACGTGAAGTTGGCTCTATTTCCTTCAATGATCTGCCTTTTACACATTTTTTCATCGCAAACTCCAAAATTCATTCAAGAGATTACACTTTTATATTAATTCTTCTTCGAAATGTCTTGTCGACGGTCCACCGTCTCCTATAAGAGCTTGCTCTCTATTGTGAAGCTGTGTGGAAGTTGATCAAATACTTGAAAAATGGAACTATATTGCTCATATTCGGCGCAAACAAGAGCCTGAGCTTTCTCCTGAAAATCGAATATTGAAACCAAAGAGATGGGTTGTTGAACGTAGTCATGCTTGGTTAAATAACTATCGCAGCCTTTTTATCCGCTGGACAAAGAAGTCGATTAACTACATTGCTTTTTTGCATTTTGCATGTGCAATTACTACTTTTAAAGCTGCTAAAATTATTCCTAAAATCCTGTAGTTAGCTATTGAGTTAAGTCTACTTCATTAATGTATCTTTATCTGAACCTTGGTTTTTCAAGACATAGGAGAGGTCTGCCCTTATTTACCATAATGAATATTACATATTTTTTGTTATTTCTTATTTTATTTAATTTAATTTAAAATTTTTTGTAGCGTAGCAGTGGGCTACGCATACAGCGTTTAGCATTGCTGTGCCAGAAACTCTCCTGTTTGTACCCAATTCGTAGCGTAACAGCTATGCTACGGATTTGATAGATAAATCGTTCTAAAACCCTTTGTCTTCAAGACTTATTTGTTTTTCGGATAGCTTTGTGACTTCAGGCAAAAACGAAAGCCAGTACGGTGGTTGCAGTAACCAGGCTTGAACCAGTAGCGGTACGCAGAGCGCACGCCCCCGGACGAGTAGTACCAGCTACCACCGCGCACGACACGGTAAGAACCAACATTAGGACCAACAGAGTCTACTGTTATCGAAATATCATATTCGCGGCGGTACCAATCGCTACACCACTCATATACGTTGCCATGCATCTCATACAATCCCCAATTATTACATGGTAACGATTTTGTTTCTACTGATTCATTATAGCTGTAGTCATAGTTCACTTCATCTTTAGTAATACTATCACCAAAACTAAATGCTGTTGTTGTTCCTGCGCGACACGCATATTCCCATTGCGCTTCCGTTGGCAAACAACATTGCCATTCTTTCATTTGCTCGTTTAGTTTCTTAGTAAACGCCTTACAGTCATCCCAACTTACCGTCTCTACTGGAAACTTCTTCCCCTTAAACTTACTTGGGTTATTCCCAATCACTGCTTCCCACAATTTTTGAGTACACACTGTTTCTGCCAACCAAAACCCTCTGCTAATCGTTACTTGATGCAGAGTTTCGTTTTCATATCTACCTTTTTCCGTTTCTGGGGAGCCCATCATAAATGTTCCTGGTCTGATCCACCTCATTATTTGATGCATATCTTTATAAGTAAAACCCATCCACAAACCATATTCATCTCGGCCCCAATTGGAAAAACTTCCGCGAAAAGAGCAATTGTCAAACTCTGTTCCCACAAAGTCTTCGCCATCGGCAGAGTCTAAATAAAACGTGCAGCCCATATACTTAGTATTAGGCTCTATTTCCTTCAACGACTTACTTTTTACACATTTTTTCATCGCAAACTCCAAAATTCATTCAGAAAATTGCACTTTTATATTCGTTTCTCTTACAGAGCTCTGCTGTCTATTATGGCCTTAGGCAAAAACGGAAACCAACATCGCCGTAGCGAAAGACGGGGCCGCGTGCTGCAGTACGCAGAGCCCACCTGCCTGGACAAGCTAAACCAGCTACCACCGCGAAAGACACGGTAAGTACCAACATTAGCAGCAATAAAATCTACTGTTATGGAGATATCATAGTCGCCATACCAGTTACTACACCACTCATGCAGATTACCATGCATCTCATATAGTTTCCAATTATTACAGGATAGGTGGAAGTGTCAAAAAACCTTTTGATTTAGGAAGAACAACTACACATGAAGTGAGACATTAGTTAGGATTACAGCATATTTGAGGAAATGCCGGTTGCAGCCAAAGACGAGGAAGTAAGCGATACTCCGCAAGCCAATCAACCGAACAGAGGTCGCCCGCGTAAACCATATAGTTGCGGCTCTAACAGCATATATGAAAACTACATGGATTACTACGACGACAACATTCAAAGCGTTTTTACATACGAACAGCACAACGTCTTAACGCAGCGCTAACACTATATTGTTTTGGACTATGCGAGTGGGACCCCTTCAACAAAGGTGTTGACAAGGGGAAAGTTTCAAGCGATGACTTCTTTGGTAACCACACAAAAAAGCAATGATAACAATTTTGAAAACGATAATGACGGTGGAGATTTCTTGACGACAACATTAATATTTGAAGATAATAAAGTCACCAGATAAATATTTTACAAATAAAGTTGGATTTATAGAGCGTGTCATCATTCAAACTAACAAAACGAAATAATGTAAGAAACTAAGTCTACAGCCGCTAAAAATTCTGTACAGCGTAGCAATAGTTCGATATTGCTTGAGTTTATCGATTTAAAATTTTAAATGTTGACACGCAAATCGTAGCTTTTACTCCATACTTTCTATCCACAAACGTATAAGTTCAACAGCTTCTTCATCTATACGTGAAGTAGCAATTGGAGGCATTTGGGTTTCGTGATGGCGCGAAGAAATGCGTTTAAATAATATAGACTTTTGCGGTTGTCCTGCAAATATAATGCGTGCATCTTTTATACCAAGGTCACCATTTCCAGGAATAACATTTATCGCTCTCATTTCTTTTGTTGTCGTAGCAAAGCGAAGGTCTAAACTTGTCGGAGCCGAACTGTTTGGTTGATGACACATAGCACAGTTTGCAGCCAAATACGCACGTGCTCTTTTTTCAAGAGATGCATTCTTATCTTTAGGGTTTGGCATTTGCGGTAATTTGCTCGACGGTGGAACTTCTTTTGTGAACAGTTTAATGTGATTCAATGAACGTATTTGATTGTCAACAACATCAGAACCAGGATAGTGGAATGTACTATTTAGTTGATTGGTTCTAAGTCCTAAAATTCCGTTGCTGGCTTTTGTGTGACACTGTATACATTGGCTACTACTAGGAAAAAGATGTTTTATTTTTTTCGGAACGCCATTGGCATCGGTAATTGTGTATTCTTTTGTTTTTCCTCCTGTAAGTAGTTTAGCATCTGTACCTTGCTCATTCCATTCATAAGAAAAGCCATGCCACTGTTCACCTTTTTTGTATAATATACGCGTTTCAATACGTTTTTCTTCGCTTTCTGGATCCCCTTCGTCAGCAACAAGCGAAAAATTTTTGATGAGAACACTCTTTTGCGGAAAATTCCAACCATTATTTGTTAGTTCTACTTGTTCAAGATTAGGAATTGCCATAAAACGTTGCTTTTTCATACCATCTGTCCACAACTCGGAGACAGGCTTATAAGGAATGATTCCCGAATGAGTTTGGTCAACACCTTTACCAGCTTCAAGCAAGGCCGGAATATCACTGAGTTTGTTAGGAAAACCGTTGCTGCGTTGCGCTGCGAATGTATATATTTCTCCTGATAAATCAACAACATACACTTCGCCGTTGTTTGTTTGTCCAAAGCTGGCAATACTTACCCAAGAGTTACGCACAAGTTCAAAAGGACCTTCCACTTTTTCACCATCATAACGAAGTCCCCAAATATTACCACTTCCATAATCGCCGTAAATGTACATTCCGTATAAGGCAGGTATTTTATTTCCGTAATATACATAGCCACCTGTAATACTATACCCTTCAGATCTTCCGTAGGTAGCAATAGGAGTGACTAAACCTTTTACATTGCAGTTAGGTTTTTTGAAACAGTTCATGCCCTCCATAATTCGCCAGCCATAGTTTCCACCAGATACAACGACATCAACTTCCTCTATTTTGCCTTGGCCAACATCACCAACGAACAAATGTCCCATTTCGCGGTCAAAACTAAATCGCCATGGATTACGCAGCCCGTAAGCATAAATTTCTTTTTTGGTTAAGCTACCAGAAGGACCTTTGGCATAAAAAGGATTGTGACGCGGAATATGATATTTTCGTCCTTTGTCCGGTGCAGAGCGCACATCTATACGCAATATATTGCCAAGTAAACTCGTTGTATCTTGCCCGTGGTTTAATGGATCTCCTCCAGAACCACCATCTCCTAAACCAATATAAAGTAAATTATCTGGTCCAAAAGCGATCATACCACCATTGTGATTGCTATATGGTTGCGGAATCTCCAGTATCACTTCTTCGCTACTATTATCAACACTTTGCTGCTGTAGATTATGCGAAAAACGCGAAATACGCGAAGTTCCTGGATTGTGTTTATTCCAAGAATAGTAGACGTAAAATTTTCCATTGTTTATATAATCAGGATCTAAAGCCATGCTTAGAAGACCTTGTTCACCACGACTGCGAACGCGACTTGTTATATCTAAAAATACTTTAGCTTCTGTAAAATTATTTTCTTTAGATAAATATACGATGCGTCCTTTTTTCTCGACGACAAAAATGCGTCCATTCTTATCTTCCGTCATAAAAACTGGTTGCGAAAAACTCGCGGACGTAAACACTTGTTTTAATTGCAAACTACCAGGGTTTTTTTGCGGTATATCATCAATGAGAAGAATATCGTTAGATACACGAGATTCAATACCGTAGGGTTGTGCATAAACAGCACATATAAAAATCAAACATAAAAAAAATTTCATTTACCTCTCCTATTTTTTATTTGGGTTTTTGGCGGCATTTTTGACAGAATCTTCGGGGTCGTTTTTAAGTTTTTCTAGTATTGCCGCGGAAGTTGCGCTGTTAAACGCTACCGATATTCTAATATCAACATAGTCTTCTGTTGCTAACTTTGCTAACGCTTTTTGAGGAGCATTTGGGTTTTTTGCAACAAGTAACTTTACTTTTTTATTGCGATCGTGAGCTAATCGTATTAGTAATTTAGCGCTCTTTCTTTCTGCTAAACGCGCTTTTACTTCAACCCCTTCGGTTTTTGCCATTTCAATAAGCGTTTCTTCTGGAGTACTTGGGTTTTCAGCAACTAACATTTTGACAAGCTTTGACTTATCATTAGCGAGTTTCTTTAGAGTTTGAGGTGGGGTGTTAGGGGCAGCAGCAACGGCCATTCTTTTCTTTTCACTTTTGTCTTTAGCTAGTTCGATCAACTGTTGAGATGTTTTTTTACTAGATTTCTGTTTTTTGACAGCCATTATTTTCTGCTTTTCTCGGTTGTCACTCGCACTTTGCTTGGCATCTGATTGCCAAAAGGGGATAAATGGTAATGTAAGTGTATCAACGACAAAACTCGCTGGCGGATCAACAAACATAAGAGGTAAGGCAAATGCAGCGGCGTAACCCCAATCATACAAATTTATATCTTCGCACGAGTTACCATAGTGTCGCAAGGTAATCGCATTTACAAAGCCTCCATAGAAATTAGGATCTTCAGATTTTAAATTACAATACGAACCACAACCAGTGCACAATAGCAACATTGCTATAATGTATATATTCTTCATTTATTTTCCATTTCAACAGAACATTCGAGTTTTGATTGAGTGACCAAAATGTCGACACGCCCTATTTTATCACGAAGTCTAAAAGCATACCATTGTAAAAAGTTTGTAGATTATCCCACTTGCAATTTTTTTACAATGGGAATATCAGCAGCTGCCCAATCGAGTAAATGTAGGTCTTTTTTTTCTAACCATCTGAAAGAAACATGTTCACATAATTGTAAACTTGGTGAGGACGTAGAGCAAAAATAACTATCCATAGTGATTGCAAAATCAGGATACTTATGATGCACTGTTGTAAATAAATCTTCAACAGAGATCACCATTTGTAACTCTTCTTCTATTTCTCGACGTAGAGCCTGCTCTTTGCTTTCTCCTTTTTCTACTTTTCCACCAGGAAATTCGTATTTGAAAGATACATATTCATATCGGCTTTTCCCTTTCTGTACGCAGAGGTATTTATTAGTGTTATAAATGATTGCAGCCACAACATTGTAATGTTTCATAATAAACTTCATCCTTAAGAACAGGTCATTTTCTTCGCATATAAATGTTATAGCTCATATTACTGTCAAAATTGTCATTTTGCTAGGACTGATATTGGTACTAACATTGAAATATGTTCAAAACTTTTGCGTTGACTTAGAAAAAAACATTGAAATAGCAAAGGAGACATGTTAAGATTGTCCGGCTGTTAGTGTTTCCCCTCAAAAACATTGATATTATATTGAGAGATGTATGTTTAAGACTCTTTCCAACAAATTTGACGATATAAAAAATAAGTTTTTCTCCTCAGGTAAGATTAGTGAAAAAAATATCCAAGAGGGTATTGAGGAAATAGAAAAAGCTCTGATTAATGCTGATGTTAACTTTCGAGTTGTCAAAGGCTTAGTTAAAAGAGTAAAAGAAAAAGCTATTGGTGAAGAGCTAATAAAAAGCATTACCCCTTCACAATTATTCATCAAAATAGTGAATGATGAACTCGTTGAATTAATGAAAACTGATGAGCAAGGTCTTGAAATTACAAAAGACTTTACAATTATCATGATGGTTGGTTTACAAGGAAGTGGTAAAACAACTACTTGTGGTAAGCTAGCAAGATATCTCATCAAAAAAGGACATCGACCTTTTCTTGTCGGGGCAGATACGCAAAGACCTGCTGCTATCGAACAACTTAAAGTACTTGGAAAAGCTCTCGGGGAAGAAATTTCACAAGAAACAGGAAGCGAGTTTGAAGTTCCTGTCTACAGTGAGCCTCAAGATCCACCACCTAAAATTTGCAAAGACTCCATTTCTTTAGCAAAAGAGAACAACTGCGATGTTTTGATTCTCGACACTGCTGGGCGTCTTCATATTGATGATGCTTTGATGAAAGAGCTTCTAAGTATTCGCAAGAAAACAAAACCTGACCACGTTTTCTTTGTTATGGACTCGATGACAGGGCAAAATGCCTTTGACTCTGCAAAAGCATTTGATGAGCAAATTAACATTGATGGTGTTGTTCTCACTAAACTTGATAGTGATGCCAAAGGTGGAGCTGCACTTTCGATCAAAGAAGTTACAGGTAAATCAATCAAGTTTATTGGTGTTGGTGAAAAACTAGATGCACTAGAAGAGTTTCACGCTGACCGTATGGCAAGCCGTATTCTCGGTATGGGTGACGTTGTTTCGCTGGTAAAAAAAGCGGAAGAAGTCATGGATGAAGAAAAAGCCGAGGAAATGTACCAAAAGATGGTGGACGCCTCTTTTACCATGCACGATTTGCTAGAACAATTCCAAATGATCAAGAAAATGGGAAATTTACGAGACTTAATGGGAATGCTCCCTGGAGGACTTGGAGTTCAAATGCAAAATGCCGATATCGATGAATCGATATTTTCGCGCATAGAAGCAATCATACACTCTATGACTCCACAAGAACGCGAAACACCTGATATGATAAACGGAAGTCGCAAACTCCGTATGTCGAAAGGTAGCGGAACAAAAGTTCAAGAAGTAAACCAATTGCTCAATCAATTTCGCGAGATGCGGAAAATGATGCAAAACATGAGCAAAAGCGGTATGTTTGGAAATATGATGTCGGGTATGGGAATGGGCGGTGGTCTTGGTGACCTTGGCAACATGATGCCTGGTCTTGGTGGCGGCTCTAAACAACGTTCACGACGCAAAAAGAAAAAGAGAAAAAAGAAATAAAATTTGTTTTTGGATAGGGATTGAGTAATATCCCTGAGATGTTATAAAATTTTTTACTCAACGGAGGAAGTAGTATTTTATACATAGAATACTACAAAAAGATATATGGCTGTAAGAATAAGATTGACAAAAATAGGACGTACACACTCTCCATTCTACAGAATAGGAGCTTATGATTCTCGAGCTCCGCGCAACGGAAAATGCTTAGAATATCTAGGCTGGTATAATCCTTGTTGTGATGAGGAAGATAACCAACTTCGCGTAAAACTAGAAAGAGTACAGCACTGGTTATCAGTAGGGGCTCTACCTACTCATAAAACAGGCATTCTTCTTAAAAAAGCAGGTGTGGTACTTAACAAGCCTAAAGTAAAAAAAGCTAGTAAAGAAAAAGCTGCAAAGCCAAAAGGCAAAAAAGCAAAGAAACAAAAGAAATCATAAAACGATTTTTGCAGCAAGAAAATGATTTTCTTGCTGCTTTTTTTTTGGAATCCTTTGGGAGGCGTGATGACAACAAAAAAAACACAAAAAATCCCAAAAATAATCAATCTTCTGCAAAAAAAATATGCATGTGTTACCACAAAATCAAAGGTCAGTATTCTTGATTTGATCATCTATTACATTTTACAAAAAGATGAAACAAAAAAGAATTCAGAAAAAGCTTTGAGCAATTTAAAAGAAGAATTTGTTGATTGGAATGAAGTACGCGTTACACATCCGCGAGAAATAGAAGATGCTACGAAAAATAGTATCAAAAACAACGTGTACGAAAAAGCAATAACAATCACTGAAATTTTGGGCGAATTATATTACATATTTAACTCTCTGCGATTAGAATTTTTACTGGAACAAGAATTTATTGATGTACAGAAACAATTACAACAAATAAATTCAAGTTATCAACTACTACCGACCCTTTTATTACACATCACAACAAATTCAAAATTGATAACAACACAACAAACATGTGTTAGAGTTGGCAAAAGAATTGGTTTATGGACAGAAACTACTCCTTCATCCCTAAATAAAAACGCTGATAAAGCACTAGAGAAATATTTAACACAGCTCAATGCTTATTTATCTCTCTATGGTGAAAATATTTGTGTATCAACGGGCTATGACTGTAGTTCCTGTATTCTTGTAAAAGAATGTGATTTTGGGCAAAAACGCGTAGAGAAGAAAACAAAGACTGCAGCAACAACAAAAAAAAGCAAAACAGAAATCACTAAAAAAGTATCTCGGTCTCGTCAAAAATCATCTAACAAAAAATGATAAACAGCCCATTGTTTTATCATTAAAACAATGGGCAGGAAGTTTTAGCTTTGCAAAACAATATTCCCTTTTTTAAACAATGTTAATCCTGGTGTATTACCACACTGAGTAAATAAATCCCGCCAATCCTGTAACTCAAATATGCAAAAATCAGCATATTTCTCTACCTCTAGAGAACCCAAACTCGAATCTCGATGTAATGCGCTTGCTGGATGAATAGTGATAGATCTCATGACTTCGTGAAGTGGCATACGTAAATATTTAGCCGCAAAATATCCCACTAAAAGAATATTAGAGCATGGCGAAGATCCAGGATTCCAGTCCGTAGATAATGCAACGCGTATTCCAGCTTTCGAAAATTTTTCATATGGAGAATACGGAGCATTCAAATGTAGAGAACAAGTAGGGAATATAATGGCAATTGTATTGTGTTTTCTCATCATTTCAATACCACTATCATTAATATGTTCTAAATGACTAAGGCTTGTAACTCCCATTGGAGCTAGAACTTCTGCTCCCTTAAAAGGAGATGTTTGGTCTGCATGTACGGAAACAAAACGCTTCTTATTTAAAGCTGCTTCTACAATTTTCTGCGTTTCTTCTACAGAAAAAGCAATGGTATCACAAAAAATATCAATACTCTCAATTATTTCACAAATACTAGGAATAATATCTTCGATAATGTTTTGAACGTACTCATTACGAGAAAGGCTAGGATCCAAAACGTGAGCCAAGTAGGTAGGTACAATTGTCATTGAATGCGAAGAAGCAAGCTTATTTATTATTTGAATCTGCCGCATTTCATTTTCTTTGTTGAGCCCGTAACCACTTTTGGCTTCAATAGTACCAACTCCATGACGCATAAACTCGTCTGCAATTCTTTTTGCATGATTTTGTAATTCTTCACTACTAGTTTTTTGTGTGCGTTCAATTGTTGTGCGAATTCCTCCACCTTTTTTTGCAATTCCTGCATAGTTTTCACTTCCAAATACACGTACTTCAAAATCATCCGCGCGACCATAAGGGTAGCCACTAATATGAGTATGTGCATCAATAAAAGCAGGACAAACAACTTGATTTTTAGCGTCTATCTCTCTTTGGAATGAGCGAATTTCTCTATGGATATCTTCGTGCTTCCCTACCCATACGATCTTACCATCTCTGACAGCAATGGCTCCCCTACTAATAAAACCAAGTTTGGACTCGATATTTTCTTCCGCAGGCCGTAAAGGCACCGTTAGAAGTTGTCCGATGTTATTTACCAATAGATCAACATCTTGCATCTCTAAATTCCTAAAACGATTATTTTATTGAAAGCTAATTATTACGGTTTATAATCTTAAGCAAGTCACAAAATTTTTTTGAGACACGTAACTACCTGATAAACATATAACAGCATGAACCCTTCATAGCTATATAGTTATGTGCCTTTCAGGCTATCTGTGCTCTGACAACCAAATTCTACGTTGACTTAAACACGAGCTCAAAAAATTTTGCGGCACAATTAGGGCGCGCGAACACCCCTAACTGTAGATCAATTTCGCACATAATAACAATATTAACTACAAGTTTCAAAGGAGTTGTAATGAACATTTTAATTACTGGAGCTAACAGAGGCCTAGGGCTAGAATTTGTCAATCAATACAAAATGAGTAGCAATAATCGCATTTTTGCTTGTTGTCGCAATCCACAACAACTACAAATAGAAGAAGAAAATGTCACTGTTCATAAGCTAGATGTAACTTCTCTAGACAATATGAAAGAACTAAAAAGCGAAATCGCAAACACCCCTATAGATTTGTTAATTCATAACGCTGGTGTTTACGGAAGTAAAAATAGTTTTGGTAATGTAGATGTTGACTCATGGTTGAATACTTTAAAAATCAATACGATCGCCCCACTGAAACTAAGTGAAATACTAGTTGATAATGTTGCAGCTAGCCAAAAAAAAATGATCGCTATTATAACAAGTAAAATGGGAAGTATTTCTGATAATACAAGTGGTGGTAGTTACGTTTACCGCACAAGTAAGTCTGCAGTTAACATGGTTGGTGTAAGTATGAGCCGCGATTTAAAACCACAAGGAATTACAGTTCTATTACTTCATCCAGGATGGGTAGAAACAGACATGGGTGGAAGTAACGCTCTTTTAAAACCAAAAGAAAGCGTTGAAGGTATGTGCAAGGTAATAGAAACAACAACCGACAGCGGAGCATTCTTCGCATATGATGGGCAAAAAATTAATTGGTAATTTAACATAATGGAGTGAGCAGTGGATATTTTTATACTTGTTCTCATAATTTTATTGTTCGCAACAATATTTGCTCCTAGCGATCAACAAAAACAAAATAAGCAAAGCAAAGAAGGCAAAAAAGGCAAGCTAAACAACCTACAAAAACTACAAAAAATAGCTTCGATATGCCACGAAGAAAAAACGATTAGTTATCTACAATACCAACAAATAAAAACAGTTTGCCAAAAAAACTTAAAAGCATTAATCAACGATGAACCAATTGAGATCGTAAAAAATAATCTTGTAAATAAAAAAATAACCCAAAATATACCTCAAACAGAACAAGAACCCAATTCACGCTCTTCCAATCTTATCCAAACAGTGCCAGACTCGCAAATCGAAACGGTGCCAGACTCGCAAATCGAGCAAAAAACTGCACAGGCACAAGTGTCAGACTCGCAAATCGAAATGGTGCTCGAAATGGCGCTCGAAACGGTGCCAGACTCGCAAATTGAGCAAAAAATTGCACAGGCGCAAGTGCCAGACTTGCCAGACTTGGAAACGGTGCCAGACTCGCAAATCGAAACGGTGCCAGACTCGCAAATTGAACAAGAAATTGTACAGGTCAAAACAGTGCCAGACTCGCAAATTGAGCAAAAAATTGTACAGGCGCAAGTGCCAGACTTGGAAACGGTGCCAGACTCGCAAATTGAGCAAAAAATTGCACAGGCACAAGTGCCAGACTCGCAAATCGAAACGGTCCCAGACTCGCAAATCGAGCAAAAAATTGCACAGGCACAAGTGTCAGACTCGCAAATCGAAATGGTGCTCGAAACGGTGCCAGACTCGCAAATTGAGCAAAAAATTGCACAGGCGCAAGTGCCAGACTTGGAAACGGTGCCAGACTCGCAAATCAAAACGGTGCCAGACTCGCAAATCGAGCAAAAAATTGTACAGGCGCAAGTGCCAGACTCGCAAATCGAAACGGTGCCAGACTCGCAAATCGAAACGGTGCCAGACTCGCAAATTGAAACAGAAATTGAAATCGAAACGGTGCCAGACTCGCAAATTGAACAAGAAATTGTACAGGCACAAGTGCCAGACTCGCAAATCAAAACGGTGTCAGACTCGCAAATTGAAACAGAAATTGCAATCGAAACGGTACCAGACTCGCAAATTGAACAAGAAATTGTACAGGCGCACTCTAGCCACTCTTTGTCACAGTATGTAGGAAATTTAAAGGAAAAAAGACAAAAAACATTCGATTCAGAAAAGCTTTTATACCAAGAAGAAACTATACCAAAAGTTAAAGTTTCCACTGACAAAGTAAAGAAACCGGAAGAATCGAAAACTATTAACAACAGCAGCTCTCGGTTTATTAATTTTAAAGACAATATTTTATTGTTTTTGGGGTTATTTTTGATTATGGCTGGAGAGGTGTTTTTAATTGCGAATTTTTGGCCTGATTTATCGGGTTCTATGCAAATACTAAGTAGTTATTTTTTGGTATTTTCTTCTAGTGTATTTTTCTTTTTCATTGGGCATATTACTGTTCATAAGTTACGAGTAACGGGTGGCGGCTTTTTTATTTATTTACTTTCTTTACTGCTGATGCCTTGTACTTTTGTTGTAACTTTATATATACCTTCGCTATTTTGGCAGATGGGTGTTTTTATTGTCACCTGTATTACGTTTACAGCTATCGGTGATGTTGTTGGAAATTTTATTGATAGCAACCATGGAAAAGGCATAGTTCGTTGTTTTGTGTTTATGAGTAGTGCACATTTGCTATTTGCTAGTTCATTTTATAGTATTTGGTTTCTTATTGCTTATAGTTCTATCGTTGTCTACGGTTATCGCTTTCGGATAGTAGAAAAGTCGACATCTTTTTCATTTATAATGACATCATTGTTTTTGAGTTTTGTTACTATTTTCTCTCTTGCAGGTCACTGGTTATATAATCTATATAACCTAGATAACGCAATTCATTTTTATTTATGTGCACCTATTTTAGGTTTATATGCTTATTTTCCTATAATGCTTGACCGCAAGTCTCTGAAATCACACCTTCCTTTACAAGCATTACCTTTACTAGGAGCACTTTTTTGCGTTTTTGCTTTAACTGTTGCTACTTCAAATATATACACTTTATTTTTTTGCGTCGCATTAAGTTGTGGGCTTTTTAGTCTATATGCTCAATTTTTTCAAAAAACATACCTATCATTCATTGCATTCATTTTATCCGGCATAGGCTATTTCTTACTCCCAGAAGTTGTAATCCAATTTACACAAAATACATGGTTAAATTCTTTAAGTCAGACTTTAGGACAACTTCCAATTAGTTATCAAGTACTTACCTTTATACCTTACTTAATTGCAATTTGCTTTCTTGGAAACTTCTTTCGCCAAGGGAAATCGCAACATCTTGCTTCCCTGCAACTTTGGTTTGTATTGATTTCTGTTGGTTTGATTTGTTTAATAAAAATAGGTAGTGGTGATCTGGTGATCGCGATAATCTCTCTACCGGTATACACCCTCATGTATTTCTTCGCAACAAAATACTTGCAATTGCCTTTTCTTTACTATTTAGTTTTCATTACTATTAGTATCTGGGGATACGATATATCAACATACTTCACAAATATCGTCTCTATTCAAACATATAGCGTTTTATTCATAGCGAATCTATGGCTTTTTACTGCAATGATATTGCCTCAAAGAAAATCCTATATTCGTAAATGTCTCATTGATGTGTATACATTGCTTATATTTTTCTGTGTGTTTTCACAAGTGTATAGCGCTTGGAATTTAAATGCATGGCAATCTATAGGTTCTAGTTTATTGGTAAGTGGCTTACTAATTAGTATTTGTGTATTAATTTATCAGCAGGAATGGTTATGGTTTCCTTGTTTTATTGTTTCTTCAGCAGGAATCTACTTAATTGTTTCTACACAAAGCACTCTTTATTCGTTAGCTTATGCATTTGCTATTTGGGGATACGGTTTAACATTTATTAGCTACGTTATGAAGTTTTTGTTTGAAAAACCAAGTAAAGCACGCGATCGAATAATGCGCGCTAAAAAACGCAATAGCGAATCTTTAATGAAGCCACTTTGGTATTTAATTCCTAGCGCACTACTTATTTCGTTGTCAATTTTGATTTATGAGAAAGCTTTTTTACAACCGAGTTTAGCAGTGATGCTCACTTTTTATTCAATGAGTATTTTAGCTTTAACAATGCCTTTTCTTCTTAGGTTTTCATCAAATCTAACATGGCTAGCTCAAGTGCTTTTTATATTTTTTGCATTACCTATTTGCGTAAACTTATGGTCGTACGGACTCATTTTTTTCTGCGTTGGAAGTATTTCTTTTGCGTACATAGCTTTTTTGTTAACAGATATATCTGCTCTTTATACAGGAGCACTAGCAATTGTATTTTCTGTCTATCGCATTGGAATTCATTTTAATTTTTCATATGAAATATTACTTATCTTTTGCGCTTTTTTAGCTTTGCTCTACGCAATTCTGTGTTTTTTCGTAAAAAACAAACACTGTAATCGCTGTTTTCAAACGTATAGTTTTATAATGGGAGCGATGAGCATTGCAGGTATAGCAACAATTTTAGTTGAAAGCTTTCATAGCTCTGCTAGCCTAATAATTGCAGCCATTATTACGACAACTTGGGCTTTCTTACATTATTTACGACATCGAGAAAACGGTGTGGTATTTATCTTTTTTATATGTATTGCTGCTACGACCACTTTGTTTTGCGAATATTTTTTTCCACAAATGTGGCAAGTTCATGCTTTAGCTCTTTGTGGATGCGCTTTTTTGTGGTTGAGATTACAAAGGTTACTGTTGGCACCAAATAAAGCTTTTATTACTTATTCTGCGATTCTAACAATGGTGATATACGGCCTGAGTTCACAAGTACTGTTTGGCAAATGGCAACTAGACCTTTTGGCTATTCTTGCTCTCGGATTGGCAATTCTATACTCGCATTTAATTGCATTCCAAATGCGAAGTAAAATGTTTATGTGGATTTTTGCTTTTTTAATTCACCAACTCAGTTTCGCAATGCTTTTATTTAACAACATTATTGCCTTTCCACATATTCTTACTTATTTTGTTAGCGGAATATTTTTTGTTTTGTGGGTTGCTAGGTACAACAACGTAAAAGAACTCTACGATTACAGTTCTTTTGTTTTGCATACAATAACAATTACTGCGATTATCACGCGCTTGTTTCCTGATCTTAGTTTTAGTTCTTGGGTTTTATCTTCTTACTTACCTATAGTTATAAGTAGTATCTCTTATTTATATATTTATGTACGTACTCGTAGTAATATGACGTTATCATTTTTACTAGCCAGCGGTATACTTTGCACTACTTTTTTCGTTGATTTCCTACAATATTCCCTTATTTACTATGGAGTAGCATTTTCTTACCTCGCAACTTGCTACACGATGTTACATTTTTTCAAAAGAAAACACAAAGTCATTGGCTACATTGCAAATATACTGGTTATATTCGCTTCTGGTATCTTTGTTTATTTTTATGCTCATGCTTTTTACAATTACCAACAACTATATCGTTATCACTTGATATTGGCAAGTGGCCTCGCTATGCTTAGCATATCTTTCGCTTTAAAACACTACATTTTGCGAACAGCTGTGTATAGTTATCTCAGTATTATCTACTACTACATATTGTTATTTGCTTGTTTTATTCAAATATACTGCGATGAACAGTGGTATAATTTGGCTTTGCTTGGCGGAGTAGCTATTACATTGTGCTTATACAAAGTTATCACAACTTTTCTATCCAAAGATTACAGAGATAAGAACAGTGCAGTTGTTGATAGTGCCATAGTTGTATTTATAATATTTATTCTCTCGTATTTGGGCTCTTTTCATAATAGATATTCATTTTTACAGTCAGAACATATGTGGACAAGTATTGTTGCTTGGAGTCTTAGCTATTATTTACTTTATGCAAATATAGCTGTGCGGCGCAATAAAATAATAGAACACTTCTCTGCAGCACTTGGTGGGATAGTTTTTACTAGCTGGGCACTTGTTACATCGCTATTTACTACGAGTAGTCTTCCTTGTTGTGATTGGGCTCTATACGCAATTTTTTGCATTTTTATTGCTCACTATTCTCGTAAAACATCTTACTTGTATTGGGGAATATTGTTTTCTTGTGCAAGTATTGCCATTTCATTGATATATTTCTGGCAAATTGCTTCTATTTTCACTCTATTTATCGCAGCTTGTACTGCACTTGCTTGCTCTTTGTTTTTTAATTCTATGTGGTATCGATTGTGTACTTTTAGTTTACTCATTACTTCTAGCATTTTGTTTATTTGTTATACTCCTCTACAAATGATAACTTCAGTCGATTTTTCTTTGCTAGCAATTGTTTTTTCAGCAGCAGCTTGCGGATTTGCTGTCAACCGAAATTATAAAAACACCCAAGATGGGGTTTATTTTTGTACAACTTTAACCGTTACAATGCTTATTACTCTTTCTATTTTACCTCAATGCACTGCAATGATGGTTTTTACCGGTATTTTGAGTGGACTTATATGCATTAGCGCATGCTTTTACATTGCTGGGCAACAATCTGGCTTGCTTTCGTACTATATGGGATTACTACTGTGGGCGCTTATACCTTTCTTTATATATGCAAATACCAATTGGATCAATTTTATTCATCCTTACCACTGTGCATATATCTTTATTGCTTTGTTACCAGCACTATCGACACTTTTTATTAAGCAACAAAGGCTACAACGTGCTATTGGAAATTTTTCTTTGGTTGCGGCACTATCTATTCTTGTGTGGTTCATTACCTCAACTTACACAATTGCGCAATTTCCAATGTATATAATGTATATTGCGACAACCGCTTTAGTAGCCACTATGTATACTCCGCGCCAACAACAGCCTTTCTTCTCCACAAATAACTTGCAAAGTTTTGCTTCAACACTTGATTTAGCGGTTGTTATTATTTCGCTTTACACCTTTACTTTTACAACTCAAACTATGTGGATAAGTGCTCTTATTTTAAGTGCACGTCACTCTATCATGTACGCACGTACACAAACTTCAGAATCACTATTACGAGTATTAATCTTTTTATTAACTGGTTTGTTACTCTTTAGTAGTGCGTGGCTTTCAACGATTTTTTGGCCACTTATTGCAATCACCACACTCGCTTTTTTATCGTACACACCGCAAAATATTTTAAAATATCTGAAAATAGACCATGCTCAAATGCGTCAAGTAATAGAGTTGATGATACGTCATGTTGTTACAATTTCAGCACTTTGTGGTGCAGCAATCTTTGTTATTTCGGCTACCCACGCTAATGATTACGTCGAATTGTTAGTTGCGCAAAATCGCATACTGTGGTTTATCACTGGAATTATTGCTGTTCTTTCCTTAAAACTACAAAAACCGCAAACTTTTTCCAATTTTTTAGTCGTTACCAGCGCCATGCTCACCATGAGTTTGAGCACACCTATAGCTCATTTTTTTCCTCAAAATAACCCTATTCCCACTATAGAATGGGTGCTACTCGCCATTGTCTTTAACTTGCACAAGACAACACGCTCCTATAGTTTTATTTGCTTGTGCATTGCTATTATTGGCACCGAATTTGATTATACAAATGCGATGACGCCAATAGTATTATTTTTGTCTACTTGTTATTTTGTAATGCGCACTTTAAAAAGTAACAGCGAACAGCAAAAAATGTGGTTAAATTTTTCAGTCGCGAGTAGTATATCTTTTTTTTACTTGGGTGTGCTCTATTTTTATGCCGAAGATAGAGCACAAATGTGGGAGCTATTTTCATTGGCCACTGCTTTTACAAGTATTGCTGTTTTTGCCATGCATAGATATTTACATAACGAAAACAAAAAATTACTTATTCATATTTCGATGCTTTTAAATACAGTTGCTATTGTAGAGGTGCTACAGGTATTTTCACTGAAAGTGCCTATTTTGCCATTAGTATGTTTGGTGGGTTCAACTTTTCTATTGGGAAATAAGACTAAAAAAGCGTTTTACTATTACTGCTCACAAATTTTAATTATCACACTATATTTATCTATGCAGCATTACAGTGAGTGGTTGTATTTTTTAAGAGGTTATGAAACTCATGTTTTATTGATTTTAGCAATGAGTTTTTTCCAAATAGGATCGCTTTCAAAAGAAAGACAAGAGTTAAATGCTTTTATAAAATTTTCGTACATTCTCCCTCTCGCGGTTTTTGCTTATAGTCCATGGGAATTACAAACGCATGGAAGTATACTCTACCTTCTTTTTGCTGCGCATTTTGGATTTATATATAGATACAGTAAACATACATGGCAACTTTTAACGGCTTTGGTATTCTTAGATGTTGCTCTATATCACTATTGGCAAGTTCGGGCAATTGTCGATCCACAGTTTTATGGAATTCCTCTAGGGATTACTTTACTTGCATTTGCAGAATTTCATCGTGAAGAAATAGATAAAAAATATTTTGGGTGGTTGAGGTTTTGCGGAATTGTTTTTATCTATGGATCATCATTAACACAGGTTTTCTTGCAGTTGCAAAATCCGTTTTATGCTCTATTACTTGCTGGTATTTCTTTCGTTGGGATTATTGTAGGTCTTCTTCTGCGCAATATCTTTTACGTCTACTTTGCGACTGCTTTCCTAGTACTTGATATACTCGTTTATATAATTAAATTTGGAGTTGATCACGGCATTTTACAAGGAGTACTTCTTGTGAGTGCAGGCATTGTTGTTCTTGGTATAGCCATTGCTTCGCAATTTAAAAAGAATAAGATAGAGTAACTAGAACATAGAATAGTTTTATTTAAATTTCAGAAGAAATTGGAATAAATTTAGACTTAGTGATTGTGTCATTCCCCGCTTTGATCGGGAATCCAGTAGTGGATCCCACATCAAGTGCGGAATGACAAGATTTGTAAGTCTTTTAATTTTATAACTTAGGCTTAAGTTAACAAAATTGGGGCTAAGGCTCGAAAAAATAAAAAAATAGACAATGCTTTGAATGATGACAGACCCTACCAACCAGTGACATCCCAAATGTATATAGTTTCTTTGTCCGCTGAAAGTATACGTTTACCGTTTGCGCTAAATTGACAATTGATAATGCCTTTGTTATGTGTATCAAGAGTAAGAAGAGGTAAATAGTTATGAGGTTTTATATCTTTTACACTGTTAAAATCAACATTCCATAACAATAATTGCTTGTCATTTCCTCCAGAAATAAGTCTTTTGCCATCTGGACTAAATGATGAGCACAATACTTCTTGGTAGTGTCCGCGCAGCACAATTCTATTATTTCTTTCAAAACGTTTCGTTTTTTCGTTTAGAAAATATACCATAACTGTTTTTTTCTCAGAGCAAACAGCTAGTTTTTTGCCATCACGACTATAAGTGCAGTGTGTAATACGTGGTTTTCTTTTAAGGTCTTCCTCTATATATAAACTGTAGTCTAGAACTCGTTTTTCAGGATCAAGAAATAGTATTTCGTAAGATTCACTAGCAATAGCTATTTGTTTGCCATCTGTTCTATAGGTAATATGGCGTCCATCTGGATTTCTAACTTTGTTTTTTAATAACTCTCGTATTTTTTTGCGAAATACTAAATTTAATTTTTTATTTTGCATCTGCCATATGAAAATAATATTTTTACCTGTGGCAGCAATCTCGTTAGGATTTATAGGGGAGAATCGACATTTAGTGACACTTCTTGTTTCTGTTTCTTTCGCTTCAATTACCTCGTCGCTAACTATATCAGAAACCGTTAGCAAGCTTTTTTGTCCTGTGCTGACTCTATACTTACCAGAAATATCTCCATCAGTAACCGGGTCTAATCGCAACAGTTCTTTAAAATTTTCACGAGTAACTTTTTCGGGAACTTTAATATGTTTCTCAGGAATATTAAAAACACTAACCTTGTTGTACTCGCCAAAAAGAATTTGAGCATCTTGTTTGACAAATTTAGCAAAAGAAATGTATTTATTATTCTCACTGCGATTTAGTTTAATAGGACGTTGGTAATTTAAATTCCATAACTGAACAATTCCTTCTATTGAAAGTGTTATAAGATCCCTGCCATTATTATGTAGAGCAATTTGAGTTATGTTTTTGTCATTAAACAAAGACTTTACAAGCGTTTTTGTTTTTAAGTCCCATATACTTAATATATTATTGTCTGTAACAAATAATCGTTGTTGAAATATTTTTGTACTGGTAAACTCTTGTTTTGCAGTTAGTGAAAAAATAGGAAGCGCATTTTTTGTGGTAAGATCGCGTATTTTCCATACATGTAACTGTTTTTCTCCACACAGAACAATTACTTGGTTCTTACCCAGGCGACCAATATGACAATCAACAACGTCAAGGATTGGCAAAGATCGAACAGAAAATTTCTTATCTGTTTTTATATCCCAAATAGTAACAACTCCATTTGCTAGAACAGCAAGAACCTTGGTGTCGTTATCAAGAAAACAACAAAGTTCTATGCGTCGAGGCGTGGGAAAACTTTTTATTTTCTTACCTGTTTTTACACTCCAAAGTTTAACTTCATCATCGTTACCTCCCGAAACGACGTACTTACCATTTTGCGAAAACCGACAACAATTAATTTCATCGACGTGGCTAATAGGCCTGCCATTTTTGGCATCACGTCCATCTTCAAAGTATTTTAGTAAAGATTTTGTTTTTACAGACCACAAACGCAGTATTAGGTCTTCTCCACCAGACAGTAAATATTCTCCGTTATTTGTAAAATCACAAAACTTTGCTTTATGGGTAATTTTTAATCTATAAAATTTATTAGTGGTAATATCAATAAGAGCAAGATAGCCAGCATTCATTCCTCCTCCACATACCGCAACGTATTTTTGATAACGCCCTTTACCAAAAGCGCAAAATGAATTTCCACTACCTCTAGCTAAAATTTTAAAATTAAGTCCTAATGTTGCATCGCGAATCCAACCCCACTCCCAGTTTTTAAGCCCCTGAATATACGAAGTAACCGAAGAATCATCTTTTTGACTTTCTATCTGCGTTTTGATGCTATTTATATTGTCTTTTTTCAAATACTCATTAAACAAGGTTACAGTTAAATCATAACGGCTTTTGTGCGCTTTTTTTGTTTGATCTTGTGCTATCTTTGTTTGATCTTGTGCTATCTTTGTTTGTTTTTGTGCTTTAACAAAGTTTTCATGCGCTATTTTTGTTTGTTTTTGCGCCGCCCGTCCTAGTATGGCAGACAGTATTAATAAAAATGTTATTACTAAAAAAATAAAGGATGGCAGTTTGTTATTGCGAATCCATTTACGAGTTCGCTCCATGCGAGTTGGTGGACGGGCAATAATAGGTTTACCACATAAATAGTTAGTTATGTCATCAGCAAATTCTTTGGCTGTCGCGTATCGATAATGCATTTTTTTTTCTAAGCATTTCAAACAAATAGCTTCGAGTTGCGGAGGAATATCGGGATTAAGTTCCTGTAGCGAAATAGGTTCCTTAGTAGTAATTTGATACATGATATTAAATGCTGTATCTCCTTGAAAAGGAGGTCTGCCTGTCAAGGCTTGGTACAAAGAGGCTCCTAATGAATATACATCTGAACGCCGGTCTACTTTTCCTGTTCCAAGCTGTTCTGGAGGCATAAATACTGGCGTTCCTAAAACATCAGAAGTTTTTGATAAATTACTATCGTCAAACTTTACAAGACCAAAATCCATCACTTTGGGCTGTTTATTTTCGTTAATCATGATATTTGCAGGTTTTATATCGCGATGAATATAGCCTCTTTTATGAATAAAGTGAATTGCTAGTGCTGTATCGCGCATAACTTCAAGCCGCTTTTTTAAATCCATTGTGTTTTGCAGAATATGATCCAAAAAAGTTTGTCCAGAAATATATTCCATTGTCAAAAACATCTGTGGCAATTCACCGACTTCATATACTTTTATAATATTAGAATGTTCTAATTGCGCCATAGCTTCTGCTTCACGACGAAATCGTTCTTGTTGCACTTCTGAAACTTGTTTCGAGAGTAGTAGTTTAAGAGCAACCGTTCTTTTTAGCTTGGTATCATAAACTTTATAAACAACTCCCATACCTCCACGGCCTAATTCTTTACCAATGTTGTAATGATTAAATGTTTTGTCACCAGGTTTAAATTGCTTTGTTTGATCGGGAACAACAATTTCCGGCGAAGTTCCTGCACTTATGCCAGTTTTATGTGATGCAATAGCACTTATCGGTGGTCTGGAAGAGACAACATTAGGTGATTCTTCGTTTGATCCAATAGCACTTATCGATGATCTGGGTGCAACATTAGCTGATTCTTCGTTTGACCCAATAACGCTTATCGGTGGTTTGGGTGAAGAGGTATTCGAATTGGCATTAGAAACTCGATTATTATTCAATTCATTGGAACTACTAGGTGAATTTAATGGTGGAATTGTCGACGTTCTAAATTTGTATTCCACTTCAATGTCTTGCATTTGCTGCGTAGAAAGTGATTTACTTTGCAATAATATTTGTGGCAAAGATACTGAATATCCTTGTTGCGAATATTGATTTTTTAGCAGTAGCGCTTTCTCAACCATTGCTTGGGTTATATAGTTTTTTCTAATAGCAATTTGAGCAAAAAGTTTTTCTTGTGGAGTCATCAATTCACCTATAGAGCCAATTAAATATTTATAAGTTTATGTCAGCTTATGATGTAGGCATTTGTAATGCCTACATCATAATTCAAAACAATGCTATTTGCAGTGCTCTTTTTCCCATTCTAACATACGTTTTTCGCGTTCGTGTGCTGGAGGATGTGTACCATTACAACTGTGCCATAGTGATAAGTTGTTTACCGGTGCAATGTGGCGAATTTGGTGGAAAAAGTCTTTACCATTTTTGCAACCATTACTATTCAATAAGTATGTATCAGCCTGAGTTTCCTTACGACGACTGATAAATAACATCATAAAAGTAATTGGGTATAGTAACATTGTATTAAAAATACTTTGTCCCCAATATAGAAGTAGCTGCTGAGATGTTCCTTCTTTAAAAAGAACATAATTAGATGGATCAGCTGAAAATAAATGGTATACAGCAATAGTCACTGCCGAAGAAATGAGAATCCCCATAGTGATTCCTTTTTCAACATGGCGATGTTTAATATGACCAACCTCATGAGAGGTAATCGCTTCGATGGTGTCTTCACTTAACTGTAGAGTGTACTCAGGATTTGTAGGATCTTTGTAACCCTGTATTAACTCTTCGGTAATAACAATTTGTTTATAACCAAGTAAACTTGTGGCGAAAGCATTTGGCCCCATATTCATGCGTAAGACACCTACTTCACTGTCGCGCATACCATGCTCTTTCAAGTACTTTTGCATGTTCTTTTTGAAATTGTCACTTAATCCTGGATACTCTAGATAAGGAATTGCTGCTTTTTTAATAGAATAAATGAACAGTCCTACCTGTATTAATTGCGAAATCACAATAAAGAAAACGCTTCCGATCCAACCATTCACTTGGAAATAATCCCAAAAAAAGTATGCAGGAACGCTCCAAGAAACAATTCCCCAAAAGTGGAAGGCCATATTTCCTGGTTGTAATGTCTTTTCATTTTGAAAAGCGCGACAGGCATATGGGCGCACAGGCGTCCATAGAGGGAAAAGTTTTGATAACATCAAGTTTAATAGAAAACTCAGTCCCATAAGAATCATGTAGACATAACCATCAGTGATTCCTTTTTGGTTGCACCAGTGCACTAGAAAAGGAATTGAGGTGATAAAAACAAGTTGTCCCCCCCAAGATGATGCACCTTTCCATATTGTTTTCATTGAACGACTACTTTTACGCCGTTTTTTATCTTTAAAAGCATCGTCTGTTATTTTTATATCGTCAGGTTTTGGAAACTTATTTGTATGTAAATATTGAAGAAAATCGACTAAGCGATAAATAACAAAACTGGTAACACCAAATATGACCAGTGCGGTCAGCCATTTGTACTGCAAAACTACAGTCCAAACATTTTGTAAAGTTTCGAAAAACTCCATTACAATCTCCTATTTTGTGCGTACAGATTTCCAAAGTTTTATTTGCCATTTTACATTGACAGTTGCAACTAAGTTATTTTCGGAATCATGGATTGGTACTTCCATTGTAGTAAAAATCGCATCTTTGCTTTTTAACGGTTCGATAATATTTTTATTTTTTTCTTCGTCTGAAAGGCTTGCTACTGCTGTAATCGAACTTTTTGCTTGGTAGTGATAATCAATTTCTATTCTCGCCATGATTAATCGATATTCGCTAGGATCAAGATTAGAAATTAATAAAACGCCAGAGCAATACTCACCAATCGTTGCGATAGCGCAAGCGTGAATTCCGCGTAGGTGATTTAGATTTTTTTTGCGATATTTAGCGGTCACTTTTACTTCTTCATTTTTTACCTCAGTGATCGTAAATCGATGTGGTTTGTTAAATGGAATAGCGCTCAACATAACTTTATTGAGAACCCACAAATAAAACGTTGAGTTTTTCGCTTTTGTTGTTAGGTTGCGTAAAAGTGCAAAATTTTTGCTCATCTTATTTATTGTCCAATAGTTTTAAAGGCTAGGTAACCGGAATCTAAGTAACTCAAATGTTTTGAGTACCTATTTGTATAGGTACAAAACAATTGTAAGCAAAATAAGCGTAATTGGCAAGATTTTTACTGGGCTACCATCACTCTAAATAGAAGTAACCTGTAGCTTGTTACTTTCCATTTTATTGACTTCAACAACTTGTAATCATTAGCTACTAAGTGCCGATATAAAAAGAGCCAGAGTACAAAAATAATTGAAACAGTTCTGGTTTTAAAAGTAAAATCTTGCTAAAATAATGCATGATTTTTTTACTGGCTAAAGGAGGTCAAAAATTTATGTATAAAGGGTTTATACTGTTCATTGCAGTTCTTGCTTTTACTCTTGCTGACAACAATGACGTACATATCAATAGCTTAAAAGAGCGATATGCTGTTACCATCCAAGGTAACAAAGATATTAAAAAAATTGTGAGCGAAGGTATTGAATTAGATTGTGCTACTTGCCGTAATAATAAACTGCAAGTTTACGCAACGCCTTATCAAGTTGGTTTACTAAAAACAAAGGGTTATCAAGTTGTAGCAAATCCGGTTGTTATTGGTAAAAATACCCGCGATGCGGCATATCATACCTATGAAACGCTAACAGCAGAGTTACAAAAATTAGCAGCAGATCACAGTGATATAGCGCAATTACACACTATCGGAAAAAGTGTAGAAGGACGCGAACTGTGGGTTATCAAAATATCTGATAACGTTACTGAAAATGAAGCAGAACCAGAGTTTAAATATATTTCCAGCATGCACGGAGATGAGGTAGTTGGAAAAGAATTAATGATGTATCTCATTAATGATATTCTTAACAACTATGGTAAACGCGATGATATTACTCGCTTGGTAAATGAAACACAAATTTGGATTATGCCAAGCATGAATCCAGACGGCACAGAAAGTCACAGACGTTATAATGCTGACTGGGTTGATTTAAATCGTAATTTTCCTGATGTAGAGGATGATAAAAAAAATAACCCTGATGGTCGTGCTACAGAAACACAACTGCTTATGCATTTTAATCAAAAACATAACTTTGTATTGTCGATTAACTTTCATGGTGGAGCTGTTGTAGTGAATTACCCTTGGGATACTAAATCAGGTGACGCACCTTATGTTGATTTGGTTAAATACCTAAGCTTAGGTTATTCTTCTCGCAATCAACCTATGTATAATTCTAGCTCATTTCCGCAAGGAATTACCAACGGCTACAATTGGTACGAAGTAGACGGTGGTATGCAAGACTGGAACTATCACTGGTATGGAACTCTTGAATTGACTCTTGAAGTTTCCGATGTAAAATGGCCAGATGCAAGCGAACTAGCCGGCTACTGGAAAGATAATCAACAATCGCTACTGTGGTATATGTCACAAACACATAAAGGTGTAAAAGGTATTGTCACAGATGCTGCAACAGGTGAAAAATTAAAAGCGTCGGTTACTGTTGACGGTCTTAATACTACGATTAGAAGTAGTCAACTACATGGTGATTACTATCGCGTTCTACTACCTGGTACATATGATTTGCAATTTTCTGCACCAGGCTACGAAACAAAAATTATTCGCGGCGTAGAGGTTGCTGATAAAGAATTTGCAGCAACTATTTTAGATGTCAAACTGACAAAAGAGTAAACTTCTCTTGACCTACAAAAAGAGTAACTGTCTTGTACAGTTGCTCTTTTTTTTTACTTTAGGGTGTGATCGTATCCTAATCTTTGACCAGGAATGTTATGCATTGGAAAAAATTGCGGATTGTTGTTCTTTGTTTATGTCTTACAACAACAATAAATTACATATCTTATAGCTGGGATATGCTTTATGTTGATGAAAACTGGGAAGAATATCGCCAACAGCTTTTGTACGACGGTTTATTTGCTATACAAAACCGTTTCTTTGATTTAGAAAAAAAACTACGCAATAATTTAGATAATCTATTAAAAAAAACTCAGCTAAAAGAATCTTTCAAAGAATACACAAAAGCTCGATCTCAACGAGAAAAAGAACTAAAGAAAACCGCGATTTTCGAACAACTTTTTCGCAAAGATATGAGTAGAACTATACAACCTTACGGCGTTGCTGTTTTTGCAGCATACAAAAACGAGCCACTCGTTGCGTGGAAAAACTGGTCAATCGACTTGCCTTTCCCAGTATTGAACCAGGCATTATCAGGAGTTCGTACATCTTACATTCTTTATAGCCAGGAAAAAATTTATACTGTACTATGTTGTTTTATTCCTGTCTTTAGTGATGGAAAGTGTATTGGATCTTTTGCCATATCAACACGATTAAACACACGCTATTTATTATCATCCCACTACATAAAGTCACAAGATTTTACAGAAAACGATTTAGAAGAAGATCTCTCTAGCAAACATATCCAAGAAATTGCAGTTCATTTCACACAAAAAACAGATCTTTTTGAAGAAGGTTTGCAACAACCATTTTTTAATTTAAATATGGAACATATGGGCTGGGTAATTTTAGTTCCGATGACAAAAGAAACAGTACTTGAAAATATATATAAAAATGGAAGCGCTAAACAAAATGCTTTGTGGGGATGTTTCCTATTTATTTTTCTACTTATGTTCTTATATAAGATTTATTATAGCTCAGTAAAAAACTACCAAAAAATGCTATTTTCCATAATGATAATGTTTGTAACACGTTATATATTTTCAATAATTATTTTTCCTGTAGGGCTTTTTGAATTACTTAACTTTCCTATAGAATTTTGCTCTGGCTCAACAGTTATCTTTTCCTCGCAAATATATCCTTTTGAATTGAGTAAAACACCCGTAGATTTTTTAATCACAAATTTGTTTTTCTTTATTGTTCTAAGGTCAACCCAAGAATATTGGAAACAACGCATTTGTATAAATAAACTAACAACAAGTAGCATATTTAAAATATTTTTACTGTGTTTATTTTGTATAATATTTACAGGGTCTTATTATTTTTTGCATACAGCAACGCGCTCTATTGTTGAAGATTCGAGTATAAAATTTATAATCAATGATGAAATAATACCTTCATCTCCACAAATTTTGCTCATGCTTTCAGTTATTTTTTTAGGCTTGGCTCTCGTTCTTTTTAATGCACTACTCATTCGCTCTTCTATATGTCTATATGAAGGCTGGGATAAATATTACTTATTTGTTCCTCTTCCTTTTGTTTGCTTTTACAGTATTCTTCCTGTCACGAATAACTTTTATTTACTTATGTCATATATGGGTGGGGCCATTTCTTTTTGTTGGGCAGTGTTACTTCTTGTTTTTTATTTTCCCAAAGTACAGACAATTAGACGCATCGTTATTTTGTTTTTTGTGTGTTTAACAGTGTATCCAATAATGTACTATGAAAGCAAAGCGACAATACGCGACAGTATTTCTAGTAAACAAGAAGAGAAAGCAGAAATAGCATCTAACTATAAAAGCAAAGACTTTATAGAGCAGATACTTGACAACCAACTATGGTTTAACAAAGAACTTATTAAATCGATAGAATCATTTAACAACGATGCTGCATTTTTACTGTGGGCTAACAATACAATTCTCAATAGCTATTTTCGAAATATTTACATCTCAGTATATGTAAAAGTACCACAACCACTTCCATTAGGGCTTGATACTAATCGCTTTTTTTATTGGGGAGATGACGAACTTTACTACGAACTATCGTCCTTTTCATCTGGTGTAGCTAAAGAGCAGTGGTACGAAGCGATGATAAAAAAAGATTTGCCTCATGATAGACTATTTGTTTTAGCTGGTGTAAGTGGCTATGGTTATTCTACTCAAGAAAAAAAATCGCTTCTCACTTTAGGTGGAAAGCCTATTTTTAACGGAGAAGAGATTATTGGTTATGTCGCTATTTTAACTATGTACGAAAAAATTAGCCAGATGCACACCAACTATCTTGCTTATGGATTTTCTCAAGAAAGTATACGCGACTCATTGTTACGAGCTTATTTTGATAAAGAAAAACTCATAGAAACAAGTATTCCTTACATGACAAAAACGTTTAGTCCTCCGCAAATTGTTTTAGAAAATGTAGGCAAAGACAATAAAAGTGTATGGCTAACGCAAAACATAGAAAATACTCCTTACGATTGTTTCTATTTTCCTCATGAAATTCAACTACCATATTATGATGAAAACGATGACAAGCTACCAAAGTATCAAGTCCGAAAAATTATCGGTTTAATTGGTTATCCTGTGCCATCAATCATCTTTATGATTTTTTACTTCCTGCAACTGTTTTTCTCAGGACTCATCTTTGTAATTATGCCTAATTTTTTATGGAATGGTGCTCACACAATTACTAAAGAAAATAAGTTTCGCAACCTACTTTCTTTTGAAAGAAAGCTTCTTATTAGCTTCTTCACTATTTCAGGCATACCAGTTTTACTTCTAGGGATTTTTAGCCGCGAAAATGCAGTACAAAAAGTCCACGAAAACTATCGACATACTTTGACCAACTATCTTGATGGCGCTTACACTGCGATGGAAGAAGAAGATTATTTGTTGCAGCCATTTGCTGAGAATGGCAATATTATTTCCTATAACCTCGGTAGTAAATTTTGCGAGCAGTGGCATAAGGAAAATAGGCAAATTCTCAATGTATACATGCGTAATAAAATTTTTGTCTCTAATGGGCGAGATTTTTTTCAAACAGAGTTGTTAAATGAGAGATTACCTGGGGAAATATACTATAATTTGATTTTGTTAAAAAGAGAAACATTCATACATAGCCAAGATACTGGGTTTATTGTTGGTTACAAGGCCGCTTTTTTTCACGACAATGCGCGCCTACAAAATTTGATACTATCGATTCCCATGGTCTACGAAAAATCACGCGTAGAGAAAGAAATAACCTCTATTTTAATCAATATTATTACCATCTATGTGATATGTTTACTCGTTATTATTGTTGCAGCGTTTCTTTTGATCAATCATATAGTGCGACCTCTTCGCAAGCTAATTTCTGGAATTAAGCGCGTTTCTACAGGTGATTTGACTGTCGAAATTCCACGAAGTTCTAACGATGAAATTGGTGACCTAATTTTAGCATTTAATCATATGACAAAAGACCTAGAAATCAGTCGCCATAAACTTGTACAAGCAGAAAAAAATGCTGCTTGGCGCGAAATGTCGCGACAAATTGCTCACGAAATCAAGAATCCACTTACACCAATGAGGTTGTCTGCTCAACATATATTACGTGCATATGACGACAAAGCAAAACAATTTCCAATCATTCTCGATAGAGGTATGTCAAATATTATCGAAGCTATAGACTCTTTAGCAAAGACCGCAACAAGTTTTTCAGAATTTGCTAAGTTCACTAAGCCAAATTTAGAAATGTGTGACTTAGAAGAAATTTTAGTAACGTGCGTCAACTTATTCGAAGAATATAAAGAACGGGATATTAATATACAACTTCACTTGCAAAATGAAATACCGCAAGTTTTTGTTGATCCACATCAAACCAAACGTGCTTTTATCAATCTAATAACCAACGCAATTCACGCAATGGAAGACAGCGAATCTGGTGGACAGATAGACGTAATTTGCTATTATGAACAGCAAAAACAGATCGACTATGTAATGATAAAAGTAGAAGATAATGGTTGCGGTGTTCCCGACCACATCAAAGAACGCTTGTTTGAACCAAACTTTTCAACCAAAAGTTATGGAAGTGGCTTAGGACTTGCAATTACCAAAAGATCCATTGAAAATATGCACGGCAGGATTAGTATCGAAAGTAAAGAAAATGTAGGAACAACAGTATATGTTCAATTACCAATAAAACACTCTTAGAAAGAAGGTTATATGGCAAAGCAGTGCCTATACTGTGGGATTACAGATGAAATAATTCCTATAATATTTATTAATGGTGTATGCAAAAAATGCATTCGCATTCAGTGCTTTCAAATGATTAGTGACGGATTGTTTCAACAAACAATAGAACAAGATATTCAATATGCAGAGTGTATGCTACAAGTAGCAAAAGAATTTAAAGAGCGCAACCCTCATGAGTACCAAAAAATGGCAGAAAAAGTACGGCAAAATTTTGAAGAGTACATGGAACTACTATTATGGTAAATACACAAATATATAAAAAGATTTTTCAAGTAACGCTATTAACTATTGGTATTATCTCTTTTCTCATGATGATTGTTTTATTTTTTTATACGCAGAACAACGCTCGCGTTTTATACCGATTTAAAAAACACGGAGTTAAAGTTACAGGATCTGTTGTTGCAAAACAACAACATCGTATTTTTTCTATCTACACAAGCTACTTAGTAACAGTAGAGTATAAGAAGAAAGATCAACAACAACAAATGGTTGTAAGCCGCTTCATTTCGCCGAAAGTGTACAATAATATTCAAAAAAATGGAGTAATAAAAATATTGTACAATCCAAAAAATATGGAAGCGATTTTACTTGCAAGTACCGACAAAAAGAATTTGAGGCTCACAGATAAAAAAACAATAGTATACATACTACTAATTTTGGGGTGTGTGTGCTTTGTTATGCATTCTATGTTAGGTAATATAAAGTTATGACAGACAAAAAAGAAACCCCAGCACAAAAATTTAGTGAAGAAGAGTTTATTAGCCAAGAGAAACAAATTAACTTTCGTTCACAAGTACTCCGTTATCAAGTAACGAGTGGTCGTATACCTTTGAAAAACAAAGAGCAAGAAATAGAAGCGCAAATATTTTTCACATACTACCAAAAAACACCTAGTAACAAGAAGCGTCCTGTTACTTTTGCATTCAACGGTGGACCTGGCTCACCGTCAATATGGTTGCATTTAGGAGCTTTAGGTCCTAAAAGAGTAAAAATGACTGACGAAGGATTTTTCCCTGAGCTTCCTTTCGAATTAATAGATAACGATTTTACATGGCTCGATGAAACCGACTTAGTTTTTGTCGATCCTGTTGGTTGCGGCTATAGCCAAGCAAAAGACAGTAAAACCGAAGAAAAGTTTTTTAATGTTGCAGGTGATATCGAATCGATGGGAGAATTTATTCGTTTGTTTTTAATCCGTTTTCAACGCTGGGGATCACCATTATTTTTAGCAGGGGAGAGTTACGGTGCCTTTCGCGTATCGGGTTTAGCAGGAGATCTTTTTCAAAAAGGTATTACTTTTAACGGAGTTATTCTTATATCAGGCGCTCTGAATTTTTATACTTTGCATATTGGATTAGGTTATCGTTTGCACGATTTACCATACATTTTGATTTTACCTTCGTACACTGCATCTGCTTGGCATCATCGTAAACTAGATGAAAGTTTGCTGCAGCGCGATTTACCAGATCTACTAGACGAGGTAGAGCAGTGGGCAAAAATTGAATACGCCGCAGCACTAATGGAAGGAAGTAATCTATCTGAAGATAAGTATAACAAAATTGTAGATAAATTGTGTTTATACACAGGCTTAAAATCAGATGTTGTGCGCAATGTTGATTTACGTATTCTTCTACAAGACTTTTGTTATAACTTGATGAAGCCAGAAGATAAAATTGTTGGTCGTTTGGATACGCGATTTGTAGGACTAAACGCCTACGAAAATATTGCGGGAACCTTAACTGGAGATCCTAGTTTAGCAAGTATTATTCCACCATTTAGCACTTGTTTTTATCAATATGTAGCTGAAGAGTTAGGATACAAGAGCGACTTGGTTTATCAAAATTTAACAGGTGTTAGTTCGTGGAAATGGGAAACAGGGCATGACGACTCTAGTCAAGCACTTCAAAAAGCAATGAGCCTAAATCCATATATGAAATTATATCTCGGCGTTGGTTACTACGACTTAGCAACACCTTATTTCGCTATGGACTACACCGTTTCTCACATGCGACTAGACAAGACTCGCCAGCAAAATATAACCTATCATAGATATGAAGCCGGACATATGTACTACATAAACAAAAAATCCCTAAGCGATTTTTACAATCACATAGTTGAATTTATACAACAAGCAATGTAGTGTTTTCGGAACCAAGCAGGCTCGAAAAACGAAAGTTAAATTGATGGATGATCAAAAAATACCAGAGTCTATGATAATGGGCGATATTCCTTCTAATAATACGCATCAAAAATCATTTGCGCAACAGTTAGAATTTAGCATCTCTCCAAATTCGGTTATTGGACGCTATACTATAATTCAAAAAGTTGGTGAAGGAGGAATGGGCCAAGTTTATAAAGCACAAGATAATATTCTACAACGAACTGTCGCTTTGAAATTCTTAATAACTGGTCAACAAGCTGAAGAAAAAGAAATAAAAAGATTATTAAGAGAAGCAGAGGCAGCAGCAAAGTTACAACATCCAAATATTGTTTCTCTTTATAATCATTCCTCTATATTTCTATAGTCATTTCGGAAATTCTCGGAAACATTCGAAGGACCTTCGAGGAAAATTTTTTGCTATATGTTTCTGCATTACAAGTACCTAACCAACAAGATCAAGAGAAGCCATGTAAGGAACTTGTAAGTTTTTTTGGGACATTGACTTGCGTATTCGATTTTTTTGAGTCTTTGCGAATTACAAATGCCTGCGATTTCTTCCTAAATCGCAGGCATTTGTTTGAGTTTAGATCATTTTTAAAGCAATGATACGTCATAGTTTGAGATATTCAACAGCATAAATCTTACTCATTCCACCATGACCTATTTCACGAATAAACCTATATCTCGTTATTCTGATGTCAGATTTAGGTTTTATACTAAACACTTTAAGATATAGAAGTTTTATTCTAAATAAGAATGGCCTAATTATATAGTAGATGGTAAAGTTGTATACTGTATCGTAAAAGTCTTCCATGTAAATAAACCTAATGACAGAGCTTCGAATAAAGTAAAATTTATACAAAGTTTTATAATAGATATTACTCTCCACAGTGCAATTACTTAACTTTACTAATTTTATGAAGCAGAGAGATATTCATCATTGTTCAAGCCCATTAATTATGTCATTCAGCTGGAAAAATAATATGTCTGAAAATAATAATATTAGTGCTAATTGTAAAACACAAAAAACACAAATGGCAAATAGCTTTGATTTATCAAAATCAGTTACCTCGCCAAACCAAATAAACTATGGCAAAACACTACAGCCTGGCCAAAATTTTGGGCGTTATGTAATCCAAGAGGAACTTGGTAGTGGAGGAATGGGCATTGTTTACAAAGCTTATGACCAAAAACTACAGCGAACTGTAGCCTTGAAAATCTTACAGCAATTACGAGATATAGATGCCAATAGATTGCGTACCGAGTCTTTAGCAATGGCGCAACTCAATCATCCTAATATTATTCGACTTTATGAGTTTGTAATCTCGCCACTACCACATATCACGATGGAGTATATTGAAGGCCGCAATCTTCAAGATCTAATAAAACAAAAAAAAATAAAACCGTTATTTTTAATCAATCTTATGATTGCTATCTGCGATGCACTCGCTCATGCTCATAAAAATGGTATTTGGCACCGTGATTTAAAGCCTTCTAATATTATGATTACTAAAAGCGGTGAACCAAAAGTAATGGATTTTGGGTTAGCAAAAATAATTGACTCAGAACAAGAATTATCTACTTCAGGGCAAGTTGTGGGAACAATTCTTTATGCTGCTCCAGAACAATTAAAACAAAAAGTTAGTAACAAAAGTGATATTTATTCTATTGGAGCAACGATATACGAAGCTTTGACTTATCAACCGGTACACGAAGGGGATACTTTTTACAATTTGTATTTTCAAATACAAAATGATGATCCCATTCCTCCTCGGCAATTAAACCCTGAGATCTCTCCTTATCTTGAAGCTATATGTCTAAAATGTTTATCAAAGAAAGAGAAAAAACGCTATAACGATTTTCAACAACTAAAACGCGAGTTAAAAAATCTAAAAAATAACAAGCCTATACTGGCAAAGAAATATACTTACTGGGATAGTTTAAAAAACATTGGTCGACGCCATAAAACATTGTGTATTAGTATAACTACCGTAGTCTCTATTTTGACGCTATCTTTCATTGTAACATTCTATACTTTACAGCAAGTTAAAGAAGAAAAAAAACAACTCGCTTCTTTAGCAAAAGCAATGATGGAATTTACTAAGAACATCCAAGAAAATAATAACTACAATCACATACTTTCTGATCCAAAAATTGTAAAACCTTTAGCTGAATTCTTCAATCAATCGAAGAAAATGAAAAACACAAAACAATACAAATTTTTAAGAGGAATTATTTTTAGTCAAGATAGTAGGTTCAGAAAGCATGCCATTGAAGAATACACAGCACAAATCAAACAAGAACCTCGCAACAAAATAGCGTACAATAATAGAGCTTATACATATAGCCTTCTAGGAAGACATAAAGAAGCAATAAATGATTGCACAAAAGCGATTTCTTTGGACCCTAAATTTCTAGATGCTTATGACAACAGAGCACGTGCATATATTGGTTTTCAACAATATTCCAAAGCCTTAGATGACTGCAATACCGCTATTTCTTCAAATCCTAAATTTACCAAAGCGTATGTACGTAGAGCGTATATATATAATGCTTTAAAACAATACTCCAAGGCGTTAAATGATTGTAATACAGCTATTTCTTTAGGCACTAAAAAAATAATAATATATGCTTATAGAGCCTATTCATATAATGCCTTAAAACAATACCCTAAGGCTTTAAATGACTACAATACCGTTATTTCTTTAGGTTCTCAAGATTATAAAGATTATAACAACCGAGGAGATTTATACCTTATATTTAACGAGCATCAAAAAGCTTTACAAGACTACAAAACAGTAATTTCTCTCAATCAAAAAAGTTATGTCACTTATAACAAGATAGGAAATTTGTATAGCCATGCGAAAAAATACAACAAAGCTATCAATCACTATAGCCAAGCAATAGTTTTAAATTCTAGATATGCAAATGCTTACTCAAATAGAGGCCTTAACTATGCTTTATTACAAGAGTATAAAAAAGCTCTCGATGATTTTAATAAAGCCATTCTATTAGATCCACAATTCAGTAATGCTTATGCTAACAGAGGAGATGTGTATAATCATTTAACGAAATATAAAAAAGCCTTAGATGATTTTACAAAAGCACTATCACTTGGATTGAAGAATTGGAAAGTATATTATTCTCGCGGCGGTGTATATTTTAACCTTAAGATGTACTCTTTGGCTATAAAAGATTGGGAGGAAGCGATTATCCAAAATTATCCACAACCAAATAAATTAAAACCACTAATACTACGAGCACAAAAAAAACTGAAATAATTTTATAGAAGTTGCACTTTTCAACTTCTATATCAGTACTATTCATTAACTCTATAACTAAATCTTTTATTTGTGAATTGCTTTTTTTAATACTTCAATAACTTCTTGAGAATTATGCTGTTTGGCGCAATCTAAAACCGTTTTACCTTCTTTATTACTAATGTCGATATCAGCTTTGGCGGCTATTAGTATTTCAACTATTTCCTTATGTCGATTTAGCGCTGCGTACATAATAGCTGTATTTCCATAACTATCCTTGGTATCAACGTTAGCTCCATGATAAAGTAAAGTTTCAACTATCCTTGTACGCCCGTATCCTGCAGCATGAATAAGAGCTGTACTGTTGAACTGGTTCTTCATATTAATGTCAGTTTTAGCAGCGATAAGTATATCAACTATTTCCTTATGTCCTTTTACTGAGGCTCGCATCAAGGCAGAATACTTATGTCCAACATTAACATCCGCTTTAGAAGAAATCAGAATTTTAACTACTTTTTTATGTCCTTTCCCCGCTGCTGCTATCAAAGCTGTGTTATTGTAATGGTCTTTATCGTTCACTTTCGCTTTCGCAGCAATCAAAATTTTAACTACTTTTTGATAACCTCTAACAGAAGCTTCTATTAAAGCTGTTGTTCGACCTTTAACATTAACATCAACTTTAGCAGCGATAAGTATATCAACTATTTCTTTATGTTCATTTTCTATTGCGACAATCAAAGCCGTTTTTCCAAGTCTAGTGGCATCTTTAACATTAACATTCGCTTTAGCAGCAATCAATATGTTGACTATTTCTTTGTGACCATTCCTAGCCGCCATTATCAAAGCAGTACGTCCATAATGATTTGTTGAATTAACGTTAGCTTTAGCGGTAATTAAAATCTCAACTATTTCTTTATGTCCATTTTTCGCTGCCAACACTAAAGCAGTATCGACCTGTTTAGCTTTAGTAGTAATTAAAATCTCAACTATTTCTTTGTGTCCATTTTTCGCTGCCAACACTAAAGCAGTATCGACTTGTTTAGCTTTAGCAGTAATTAAAATCTCAACTATTTCCTTATGGCCATTTTCTGCCGCTGATGTTAAAGCAGTGTCTTGATATTGAGCTTGTGCATTTATATTCGCTTTAGCAGCAATCAAAGTAGTGACAATTTCTTTGTAACCATTTTTGGCTGCCAATATTAAAGCAGTAGTTCTAGCTGTAGCATTAACATTAGCCTTGGCCATGAGTAACATATCAATGATTTCCTTGTGGCCATTTTCCGCTGCTAACATCAAAGCAGTGTATCCATATTGATCTGTAGCATTAACATTAGATTTCGCTGTGATCAAAATAGCAACAATTTCTTTGTAGTTCTTTTGCGTTGCTAATACAAGAGCTTTATCAAAAGTAAAAGATTCTATAATCGGTAGAAGAGTTTTAACTTTTTCAAAATTTCCTTCTCTAACATCTTGTAAAAAATCATTGTTTTTGTCTGCTTTTGCTTCATTATTGAGAAACAAACAAATAATAAAAAGTAAGAATAAACTTTTATTCATAGACTCCTCCGATTAATAGCCTCAAATAGATCCTAAGCTACATCTGACCAAATAAGGTGTACAACTGATCCTAACGCACTCAATATTTATATTTTATTTTGCAATATGTATTAGATATGTTCTACTTTTGTTTATTGTAGTATACAACAAACAAGATCATTTATTACTGCCGATTTTTGAGATTTACTACAACGTACCAAAACCATAAAATATCATAAAATTTGTTTCTGCAAACTAGATGATTTTCCAATAACGGAAATATCCACTTTGGTAAGATATCGCGGCGAATTAAGTTTAGGAATTTTTTTCACTCATTTTATTAAAAAACAATGAAGGTATTGGAGAATAAATGGAAAAACAGATTATCGAGAAAATGAAATACGTTTTTAAACAACATTTTGTAGATTTCAAAGACTTCAATAACCCAGGACAATTATTTTACGAAACAGAAGAGAATTACAAAAGAGAAGCGTCTAAAGATTTAAGAAACCTTTTTGCTCCTTATGTCGAAAAAAATAAGGTAATCGGTGATAATGACGAAGCAAAAAAGCTTATTAAAGATGCGATGGGATTTACTAATTTTTTAAATTGGCGTGACCAACAATACATTGAGAAAACCCTCTTTTCGCAATCAGATTACTGGTTACAGTTTGCTAATTTGGTAGTTGTATGCCTCAAAAGTTTACATACAGCAGAGTGGCCACAGGATTTTAATAGATTACTTTTGTGGCTTAATGAAATTCACTGCAAAGCAAATATCAGTAAGCTTCTCTCTACTTACTTTCTATTTCTCTGGAGCCCAGAAAAACATATTGCTATAAAACCCGATATTTTTGATCGTTTTTTAACTAAACTGGAGAAAAAAAAATTAGGGCGTGGTAAAAATTTAACGATTAGCGAATATCAAAGAGTGCTAGCTATTTTTGATGAAATAAAACAGCAAATTTCTGATTGGAATCCTAAGGATTTCGTACACTTACATACTTTTTATTTTGTTGTTCGAGATTGTGACATTAGTAAAATAAAACTAAGTGATTCTCCTATTGTTAACAATAATGTAGTTCTAAACCGAAATGACATTCCTTTAAACCTAATTTTAGCTGGACCACCAGGCACGGGAAAAACACATAAAATTTTAAGTCAGGCAATATTGTTTAAGGAACAACAAGTTACTTTATCAAAAAGCGATTACATGAGTAGTTTAGTGGAGAATCTTACATGGTTTGAAGTTTGCGCACTAGCTTTGATTGTTAGTGAACAACTTTTAAAAGTGAAAGATCTAAAAGAAAGCGATATTGTTCAATCAAAAGTTAGTTATTTAGGAAGAGAAAAAAATATAAATGCTATATTGTGGGCAACACTACAATCTCATACTGTCGAGGAATGCGAATATGTAAAATACAAAAATCGCTCGCAAATATTGGTTTTTGAAAAAAATGAAGAATCTTGTTGGTCATTAGTCAAAAATGCACAAGAAATTATTCCTGATCTTTATGATATAGCCACAGTAATAAAAAACTATCAACCTGAGGTAACTACCATTCAGCGCTATGAATTTGTAACTTTTCATCAATCATATAGTTACGAAGATTTTGTTGAAGGCATCAAGCCAGTAATTTCAAGTGAATTCTCAGAACAAAAAGATATAGGTTATGATATTGTCGATGGTATTTTCAAAAAGATAGTCAAGCGAGCCATCGCAGATCCATATAACAGCTACTCTCTATTTATTGATGAAATTAATCGCGGTAATATTGCTAATATTTTTGGTGAGCTTATCACTGTTATCGAAGCAAATAAAAGAATGACATATTGTGTTAAACAAAAAACGTGGATTAATGGAGTAAGAGTAAAACTTCCTTACTCCCAAAGGCTGTTTGGAGTGCCTGATAACTTGCATATTATTGGAACAATGAATACCGCTGATCGTTCCATTGCTCTACTCGATACAGCTTTACGCAGACGATTTAGCTTTTATGAGTTTTTTCCAAAGCCAGAAATACTAAACCAAAAAATTAGCACTGACGATGGTGAAATTGATCTAGCCAAGATGTTAACTTACATGAATAATAGAATTGAATTCTTATTAGATCGAGACCACACCATTGGTCATGCTTACTTTGTGGATGTAAAAACGTTCGAACAATTAGAACAAGTTTTTCGCAATAAAGTGCTGCCACTATTACAAGAATACTTTTACAACGACTGGCAGAAAATACAAATGATATTAGCTGATCTTGTCGAGGAAAAGGCTTCTGATGGCGAAAACAAAAGCCACGAACAAGCTATTATCGAACATGAAATTTATAAACCCAAGGATATTTTCGGTTACAAAACAGGTGTCTACGAAAGTTGTAGAATTTATCATATTGCTGAGGAGCTTTCTGTAGCTAGTTTTCAGAAAATATATAACAATGAGTAAGTACAAACCACTAGTACTAACTGAATATCAAAAAGCCGACATTGGAGAAAGCTGGAATCCAGAAAAAACAATTATTCCCAATGAATTAGTTTCTAAGCTAGAAATACTCCAAAGACAAACTAAAAGAAAAATATTTAATATATCAAGAAACTCTATTCAGGCATGTAATTTTGTAGGGACACTTGCTGTTGAAAACTACTCTATCGATATTTTACCAAAAATTGATAAAGATAATAACAGTACACGCGCAAATCTCATACACATGCTACAAATTGCAAAAGAAGTTCCTTACTTAGAAGCAGGGCAAGCTTTTTTAGATGAAAACTATACAACAACAATTCTTGATCATTACATGTATCAATATGTAATAAAACTAGCTTTTGAATGGCGCCGCGGTCGGATTTGTGATTACAAAAAAGTGTCGCAAAACAGACATGCTCTACGCGGAAAACTCGAATTAACAGCACATTTACGCAAGAATGCCATTAACAAACATCACTTTTTCACGACAACGGATGTTTTTCAAGAAGATGTAAAGCTTGCACAAATTCTAAAAGCAGCGCTAAAAATATGCCTCGTAGAAAGCTCTTGGCATAATTGCCGTAAAAAGGCCCAAGAATTATGGCAGGAATTTGAACATATTTCGGACGTGGTGATCTCTGAATATCATTTTAAAAACCTAAAAATAAATCGCTTACTACATAGATTCTCTCCTATTATAGAACTTGCCACAATGATTCTCCATGGTAAATCACCAAATCTGTATGGTCGCGCAAAAACTTATAGTCTACTTTTTGATATGAATGTGGTTTTTGAAAGGTACATTGCAAATTTACTACGAAAAGAATGTGATAACGAATTTATTGTAGATACTCAAAATACGGATAAACATTTATTAACGAAGAATAACAAAAGTGAGTTTTCCCTACGTCCAGATATTGTTATTTACAACAATGAAGAAATACGTTGTATCATTGACACAAAGTGGAAACACTTAAATTTGAATAAGCGTAACTACGGTATTTCGCAAAGTGATATGTATCAAATGTACGCCTATGGTAAGATTCACAACTGTAGAAAAGTTATTTTACTATACCCAAAAGTCGATAATAGTGCTTCTATTGTTGCAAAGTATAATGATGATAAAAATCTGTGTATTTATGTTTGTACAGTAGATACTAGATGGGGAAAGCAAAACGTATGCAAATACATTAAGCAATTATTTTGACCCAGTAAAACCTTCTGTAGCTTAAAAAAAATATCAGAGTCAAAATATATTCAGTGATAAGCTAATCTAACTGCAAAGGTTTATTTTGTCGCTTTACTCTCAATAGCTTTAATGCTGTTGTCGCAGCTGTTGTGCTTTTTGCAAATGGTACTGTGCTTTTTGCATTTCATTTATATTTTTGTAACATAAATGCAAAAGTTGATGACTTTGCCACATACTAGGAGAAAGAGATAGTACTTTTGTTAAATCTTTGATTGCCTTTCTGTAATTTCTCAGATTATAGTAAAGATTTCCGCGATTATTGTAAGATTCCACGTATCTCGGATTTAATTGTATAGCTTTACTATAATCACTGAGAGCTTTATTGTACTTCTTTTGTTTATAATAAAGACTTCCACGATTGAAGTAAGCCAACGGATATTTGGGATTTGATTGTATAACTTTATTCCAATCAGCAAGGGCATTATTATCCTGGTTTAAATAGTGATAAAGAAGTCCACGATTGATGTAGAATCGTAAATTTTCAGGATCTATTTGTATAGCCTTATTGTAATCAGCAAAAGCCTTATTGTACTGATTTAGATTTTTGTAAAGATTCCCTCTATTGGCGTAAATATTTGAATATTCAGGATTTAATTATATCGCTTTACTATAGTCACTGAGAGCCTCATTGTATTTATTTAAACGGTGGTAAAGACCTCCGCGATTGCCGTAAGCTTCTGAATCATTGGGGTTAAGCTGTATAACATTATTATAATCATTAAGAGCTTTATTGTATTTCTTTAGTCTATAATAGAGATTTCCACGATCGAAATAAGCCAGTGAATATCTAGGATCTAGTTGTATCGATTTATTGTAATCAGCAAGAGCCCTGTCATACTCGTTCAGATTTTTATAACAAAATCCACGATTGTAATAAACCAATGAATATTTAGAATCTAGTTGTATCGCTTTATTATAATCAACAAGAGCTTCCTTGTACTTCTTCAAACTCCTGTAAACATTGCCACGGTTGTTATAAACCAGCGGATCTCTAGGATTGAGTTGTATCGCTTTATTACAATCATCAAGAGCTTCCTTATAGCGATTTAAACCTTTATAAAAATTAGCGCGGCTACTATAAGCTAATGAATTTTCAGGATCTAGTTGTATCGCTTTATTGTAATCAACAAGAGCTTTTTTATGCTGGTTTAAATCGCTATAAAGAAGTCCACGGTTGTTATAAACCAACGAATCTTTAGGGTCGAGTTCTATTGCTTTATTATAGTCAGCGAGAGCTTCTTTGTGCTTCCCTAGTTTATGGTAGAGACTTCCGCGATTGGAATGAGCACCAGAATATTGGGGATTTATCTGTATAGCTTTACTATAGTCGCTAATTGCCTTATTATACATTTTTAAACTATAGTAGAGGCTTCCACGATTGAAATAAGCTTGTAAATATTGGGGGTTTAATTGTATAGCTTTGTTGTAATCAGCGAAAGCCTCTTTATACATTTTTAAATCTTTATAACGAAGTCCACGGTTACTGTAAGTATGCGGATGCTGAGGATTCTTTGCTATTTGTAAGGTGTAGTATTCTATGCTCTTGTAAGAATTTCCAGCTTGAGATGTTATAAATCCCTTTAGGAAACTCCAGTCTTCTTTTTCTCCATAGTTTTCTACGTCTTCGAAAATTTGCGAAAATAAATTGGCAAATTCTTTATCTCTTCGTAGGATTTTATGTTCTTTTACAGAATAATTAAGTATTTTCATTACTTTGTTGAGTGCGGTTTTTGTTTTATTTTTTTCTTCTTCTGTTTTTTGTGTAGCTTCTAGAGCTTTATTTCGTTCTTCCTCAGCATAATTTAAGGCATTTAGTGTCACAACAAGAGAGCAAGAAAGAATAACAAAAATAAAAACAATACTACTGCATATTATTTTGTGTTTACTCACGAAATGAGCAAGCACATTCCAGGAACTATATTTACGAGCGATAATTGGTTGATTAGATTTGAAGTTTTTCAATTCCGTGGCTAGTTGTTTAAAATCGGCATATCTTTTTTGAGGATTTCGTTGCAAGCATTTGAGGCATATCGCTTCGAGAAAAGGCGAGATATCTGGATTGAGCTGCCGCAAAGGAATCGGTGTGCTTGTCGCGATCTGTATAAGAATATTAACCTGCAATTCTCCTTGATACACCGGTCGGTAAGTCAATGCCTCATAGATCGAAGCGCCTAAAGAGTAAATGTCACTTTGGTAGTTAGCCCGACCCTCTACTTGTTCTGGAGCCATGTAGTAAATTGTGCCAAGCATTTGACCAGATTTTGATAGTTGTTTTGTCATTTCTGATGTTTTAGCCAAACCAAAATCCATGATTTTAGGGACTCCATCCTTTGTAAGCATGATATTACTCGGTTTTATATCGCGATGTAAAATTTTGTTTCTGTGCACATAGTGTAAAGCTTCGCAAAGAGGAATCATCAAATCAACTAACTGCTCGTGTTTGATGCTTTTGTTTTTAATCAAATCAGCAAGAGTAATTCCTTCAATATATTCCATTGTGAAATAAGGCCGCGGCGTGCCCCCACATTCATAAAATCTGATGATATTTGGATGATTTAGTTTAGCGACCGTTGCTGTTTCAAGAAAAAAGCGTTCAATGTGTTCTTTCTCACCGCACATAATAATCTTTAGAGCTATAGTTGTTTTTAATTTCGTGTCATAAGCTTTGTAAACAACACCCATCCCACCACGACCTAGTTCCCCAAGAATTTGATATTTACCAAACATTTGAGATGAACTATTGCTGCTTTTAGTGACCAACTTTTTTAGTTGCTCCAAATCGTCATTTATTGATATCATCGGTTTTGATTGTTTTTTTTCTTCTTTCACCCTGTTCTCCGGTAGTATGTGCGTAAAGCTTTTTTATTTTGTAACAGGTTCCTAGTACTTTTATTTTCGCAAGTGTTTTGATTTTTATAAACAACAGTACCACAACCATCTCCATTATAACATGTTGTTTGGCGTACTGTTACGCTGATTCTTAATTTGTTTTGTTATTGTGTGCACTAAACCACATAACGCAAAGCCTTATAAAATAAAGTTCTATAAACAGCCAACCCTTCAAACCCCTAAAATCACTAGCGTACATCTTTTGGTTGTATAAAAGTTTTTATTTTGTAGTATTATAAGATCAGACTATCTTTTGTGTAAGTTTAATTATTACCAATAATTTTTTGCGTAAAAAAACCAAAAGAAAACCGTATGTTTCTTGACAAATTACTTTTTTTACCATATTCTTATGGAGATTATGCGTCTGTCTGGGAAGTAAAAATATTTGATTGTGAATGGAGTAAGTTAGTGGAAATACTTGAAAAATTAGAAAAGGCATTTCAAATTAAAGATCCAGACTTGGCAAAGATGTTTGTGCACCTTGTGAGAAAAGATCCACAACCTAAAAAGGCTGTAAAAGAAGGGTCTTTAACATACCAATCTTTTTTAAGAGATTTACAGTCTAAAAAACAAAAAGCACAGCGCGATCATTTTCGTCAAGAAAGTCTAAAGTTATTGGAGTCAGAAGAAGAGCATTTACCTGAGCGCCTCAAAGTAGATAAGTTACTTTTACAATTATGGCAGGAAAATAGTAGTTATAGCCGAATGTGTTTGTTCGAAATTATAGCCAATGTACCTTTGGTGTGGGGTCCATGGCGAGGACTTAAGCAAATCTTTAAAGAAGCGGAAGCTAAAAAAGATAGTGAAATATTTGGTGCTCTTAGCGCTCGTTTTGACTGTGAACTAGCTTGTTTTTCCAACACAAATGAGGTGAGTAGAGCTACTCTTCGTTATCTTGTCAGACGAAGTTGGCGCTATTTAAGAAAAATAGGTCAGGATTTACCTGCGTGTTACTTGGATTATGTTGTCGATGTTTTAAAATTTTATCCACCTCATACAAATTGGCGTGGCACGTGGATCGCCAACCACATTTTTTTTCACAACAGCCAAAAATATACGCGACGCAAATTTAAGCCTTACTTTAAACAAAATTTTTTAAAAGATCGTGCTTTTTCTGATTTATGGCAACGTTCTCCACGACCGCTATTTAATCTTCTTGAAGAAGCAAAATCTGACGATGTGTGTGAATTTGTCATTTCTGCACTTAAAAAAGATTTTGTTGCTGATTTAAGAGACATAGAAGCTATTTGGGTCATACGCTTGTTAGAAGCTAAACGCTCTATTTTAGACGAATTTGTCGTGTGGATACTTACCAATGTTCCTAAATTTGAGCAAGGTGCTTTTCGCAAATTAGGTTTACACAAACCAGTGCTAAATTTGCTTCATTCATCTTCATCTTCTGCAAATAAATACGCTTGTAAGTACGTAAGAACATACGCGCGCGATTTACCCATAGATAACCTCATTTTATTGGCAAATCATGACAACAAAGAGGTATGTAAACTTGTCGTAGACTTATTACAAGATCGTCATCCACGCAATGAAGTTGGTTTAGAAGCGTGGGGACAATTGCTCGAAGTTCATTCTTGTAATGAATTCACAGAAAAAATACTTCGTGAACACTTTGGAGCAAAAGAATTGACTTCCGAGTGGTTCAAGCAGCGACTACTTAGAAACAACAACTTTTCTTGTAGTTTTGTCAGCAAAAATTTATTAAAAATCCACTCTTTAAAATCTCTAACGCCGGATTTTTTTTATAACGTGCTTTCAGAATTAAATGATGAAAACGACGAAAGTGGTAGAGCTGTTGATTTTTGTATGTATACTTTAGAAAAATTTGACCCAAAAAAAATTGATTTACAGTTTATCAAAACACAATTAATAAACCCTTCAACTCTTTCTCATATTTTGCCTTGGTTAAAAGAAGAGAAGATTAAACCAGAACTTCTTGGAGTCGCGTATTTAAAAACACTAGCTTACCATGTTGAATGGGAGAATTCATCGTGGGTGGAAGAACTCAAGAAGTCAAACCTAGAGTGGTGTAAAAATTTAGAATTTGATGAGTATCTCATGCGTAATGCGCAAGAGTGGCTAAGTGATGTTCGTAGGTTTTCTGCTAGTGATATTGGTTTTGAGTGGTTATTTGAGCTAGTACAGCGAAAAGAAGAGCATTATCACAATTTTGCTAGTGAGTATCTTACCAAGGCTTTTGTTCCAGCTGATTTTTCCGCTAAAAAAGCGAAAAAAGTAGAAAAGAAAACTAAATCCAAAATCAAAGTAAACCTAAAAGAACAGACGTTTTTGTTTACTGGTAAATTAAAAACAATGACGCGTAGCGAAGCGAATAACAAAGTCACAACTGCCAACGGTAAAAAAGCTTCTGGTGTAAGTGGTAATTTGGATTATTTAGTTATAGGTGATGAAGGTTCATCCTTGTATGGAGAAGGGCGCAAGGGAAGTAAGCAAGTAAAAGCAGAAAAACTCATTGCCGATGGTGCTGCAACAAAAATTATTTCAGAAACAGCTTTTCTACAAATGCTAACGGGTAAAAAAAGTGATCATTCAGCAGAAGATGCAGTTGCTGGTTGCGAAATAATTTGGCAATATTTATTAGGAGAAGAAGATTCTCCTCTTGCGCGTTTTGCAAAATCTTACATCGAGAGACATCATCCACAAATTTCACTTAAATTAACAGATCGTCCTGTTGACCCAGGTAACGAAATACCAGAAACGTTCTTAACTTTCGAACGTATACAACAACTTTTGAGTGATGAGCGACAAAGTTTACGTACATTAGGTTTAGAAATTTTATACTGGGAATTAGCGCGTTTACAACCGGACATCTACAAAATTGTCAAACTATGTGATAATACATCCTCAGAAGTCGTTGATTTTTTTACCTTAGCTCTCACTGCCGAAGACACAAAAGAACATAAAACTTATCGTTTAGATCCTAAGATACTCACGGCTGATGCGGTTTACCAATTATGCGAATCTCCACAAGACGAAGCGCGAACCCTTGGTATGAGATTAATTCATAGTAATTCTCATCTTGCCATTCCCGAAGAACTATTTCGTTTGACAGAAAGCCCTGACCGTCGTGTTTTATCCTTTGTTGTTGAAGTTATCTGGAAATTATATTACGAAAAAGGCACGACAATTACCTACAAACAACATATGGAAAAAGAAGTTTTAGTAAAACAAAAAGAATCTTTAGACAAATCGCAAAAATTGCCAACAACAGAAGAATTGTTAAAAGATTTTCTACGACGAATGTTATTTCGTATTTCTCCTGCGAAATTTGCAAAAGACGCACCGGTAGATACAAATTTAAACTACGCTTCTTTTCGCAAAGTAAAACTGCGTATTATTGAAGTGATGAGAGACATTGCGTTAAAAAACAAAGAGTTTGCAAAATTAATTGTGCCGTTATTTGAAGAGTTTGTTGCTTCTCATGGACAAAGTGAAAAATCAGCATGCCTAGTTGCTCTTGCTCGCATAGGTCATGTTTTTGATGAATTTCAAGTTTTAGAGCTTAGTTAAAGGATAAAAATGTCAGATAAAGTACAAAGATATTACAAATACCGCGGACAGGTAACATCCCTTTGCTACCACGATGAAAAATTGTTATTTGTCACAAAACACGATGAAGGGCAATCCACTGCTGTTTACATTCTCGATCCAGACAGTGGCTCGTTTGAATCTTATAACTTACCTTGTAGCGCAACAGATGCTATTGTCCATGATGACAGTTTGTTGGTCACAGGTACTGATGGTTATATTCATCATCTAAATATCAAAAGTTTAAAACTAAAAACTTTAGACACTCAAATAGAACCTAATGCAAGTTGCATTGTATATTTAAATAAAAAAGAGTTTGCTGTACTTTGTGAGAACACGATCTACATTCTCAGCATAAAAAAAGCATCTATTCTTTCGCAAATTGATCTAGAGCAAAAGACTAGCCACCTTGTATCTAGCCCTGATGGCAATTGGCTTGTTACCGGTAATGTTGCAGGAGAGATAGTTGTTTTTTCTCGCGAAGATAGCGATCAATTTGTGTTTAGTGATTCAAAAAAAATCCACCAAGGAGCCATTACTTCTTTGGCATTTGATTCCGACGAGTTGCGCGTATTGTCATCAGGAAATGACTATAAGTTGTTTATGACACATGTGCGCGGAGAGTTGGAACCAGAAGACAAAAGTGACTCTTCTGCTAAAGCAGCGTTCAATAACATTATTGAACGAGATAATAAATGCTACGGTACTGATACACTTGGGAACATCAAAGTTTGGGAAAAAGGCAAGAAACGTTTTAGTACAATAAAATCTGCCAAATCTACAGCACTTGTTTTTGCAAATTGGAAAGACAAACCTCACTTAGTTGTGGCAAAAAAAAATAATGACATTGCTTTTTTTCCATTAGAAGAGAAGAAACATATTGGTAGCGCAACTTTAGCCATTTCAGATGCTTACAACTGGGCTGAACATGAAATAAATAAAGATCCACGTCAATGCGAACCTGTTCTAAAAGAATTAGCATTATTTAATGACAAAAAAGCCATTGATTTGATTTACAAGGTAGTTACTTCAAATACCGATGTGGGAATTTGTGTGGCAGCGACAGAATTATTGGCTTCGACGGAACACCAGCTAGCTTTTCGCTTTTTAGAAGAACTGTTGAAATCGCAAGGTGAAAAAGTAAGAATTGCTGCTTTTGTTGGGCTATCCTCTTCACAAAAAATACTACCTACAATACAACTAGCTTTAAAAACAGGATTTGAGAATATAGGGATATTGGCAATTGATGCATTAAAAACTGCCGCCGAAAAAGATGAAGAAGCGATGGAGTTTCTTGTTGCTACTTTAAATTACAAATCAGAAGTTGTGCGTCAACGAGTTTTAAAAAGCCTAGGAGAGATTTACGGAGAAAAGTCTAGCGAAGCAGAAATTATAGCCTTTGGAAGCGACAAAGAAGATATACGTCGTCTCGCATTGATTCGCTTATTACAAAAAAATCTACTCTCTGATTTAAATGTACAATCGGTACTTCGCTCTTCTCTCGAAGACAAGTCTGATACAGTACGTTTTACTGGCTTTGTAATTTGTTTATTGCAAGACCTGGTACTAGTAGAAGTTTTACGTAGTAAAAGTTCCGATCTTCATCGTCAAATCTACGAAATTGAAAACTGGGGAAAAGAATCTAAAAGTAAAAAAATCCCAGCAGCCAAAAAAACAACGAAAAAACTAACAGAAAACAACCTACAAGTTTTATTTCAAGCGATGGCGTGTAACCATATCGAAACTTCTTTAAAAGGTGCATATTATCTCGCTTTGTTAGAAGATACTCGCGCGCTAGGAACATTGCTACAACTAAGCCGCGCTTCTTCTGCGAATATCAGAGTTCAAGTATGCATTGCTTTTCGCAAATTAAAAGATCCTCATGCCACACAACGGCTCAATATGATGTTACAAGATAAGGACATGCAAGTCCGCGATGTAGCTTTTTCGGCACTAGAGAAAATTTACGAGAAGAATCCTCTTGTGGTTGTTGAGTCAGGCTTTGCAGCCGCTGATCCAGAAATAGTACACGATCGTTCATTACACCTTGTGGTGGCTCACTTAAAGAAAACTAAAAAGAAAAACGAGAAAACACAATGCCTATCATTACTACAGCAAGCGCTAAACAATACCACAATTAGTAATGAAGCTTTTAAAGTTATTCTTGCACTTGACTTCTTAACAATGGAAGAACGTTTGCAACTCATTTTAAAATCAATTGATTCTACTATACGCAAAAAAGTGCTTATTGAACTCAAACCACAACTCAAAAACGACTGGGCGTGGAATTTACTTCTTGAAATGCAACAAGATTCCTATGCTGAAATTCGCTACCAAGCTTTTGAGATGGCCAAAAAACAAAAACGCGATATTGTGCAGGTTTTGGAAAAGGCCTCGGCTTGTCCATATGCTGATATTAGAGAGTTAGCAACAACAGCTCTTGCACGTAAGGTAACAAAAGACACTCGGCGTTTACTGTTAAAAATGATTTCTGACAACCAAAAAAATATTCGTCAACTCGCTATAGAAGCTTTTGTTGCTAATGGTGCTGAAGAGGAGCTGCTAGTTGCACTAGACAGCAAACATTCTGATGTACGCAACTACGCCGCACAGGCGCTTGCTTGGTTTGGTAACAATAAAGCTCTTCCTCAATTGCAACAACTATTACAGCAACCCAAACCGAAAAGAGACCCTGAAAAAGAGTGGCAGCAACAAATCATAATTGCTATCAATGGTGTCGCAAATTTATTTTCATTTTCATCTTTAGATTTAGTTATTCCTTTTTTAGATAGTGATGACAAGGTTATTCGCGAAACATGCGCGAAGGCATTGTTCTGGCTTTCAAACCAAAATGATCACTCATTTTTACAAGAAAAATTGAGTCATAAAGATCAAAACGTACAACGCGAAATTGCTTTTGCCTTGGCTTACTATGAAGACCGCAGTGGTTTAGCCATCGTACAGAAATTTTCAGAAGACAAAAATTATCTAATCGCGGCTTTTTCTTTGCGACAAAAAAATGAAGAAATGTTTCTGTCTCCAATGATAAATCAATCCACCCACACAATTCAAAATCTTGCACTCAGGACATTACTATTATACATGACTCAGTATCGTAATCCTGACCTACTTATTTCCTTATTATCTTCCATATATCCTCATATACGCTTGATGGCAATATCAGCTCTTGAACATCTTGCTGATGAAAGTAAATTTCAACAATTTGTATGGGACTTCATTAATAAACGTCAAGATGGTAAAACTTGGACAGTAGACGAACAAAAACTACAAACACTGACAAACGTTCTAGCAAGTAGTGATTCTCACTTAACGGTGTGGGTAATCAAGCATTTGTTAACACGACTAGAAGATCAAAAAAGAAAAGACTTCGATCAAAACTGGTTATTATTCGAAAAGCGTTTTGCTAAAAGAATTGAAAAACTAAAAGTAGAAACTTTTGATTACAATCTTGAGCCACAACAAGCACAGCAAATTATATTTGGAGCCTATGTTGGACTTTCTCGTATACGTAGAGATCAAACGAAATTTGCTCACTATCGTCAAGTTGCACTTTCTAAACTATGCGATATCGCTCAAAAAGATAAAACATTACAACTATCTGTGCAATCGGTAATGTTTTTAACGCTCAATGACTGTAGTGCACTAGTACGAGAACAAGCGTTTGCAGGTTTACAAAATCTAGGAACTGCAATAGAAGATTTAACAACGCAAGTCTTCGTTACAGGACATATTGATATATGCAAGCTAGCACTAGAGCTACTGATAAATAAACAAAAAAAGAGTGATGTTTCCAAAATGCTTAGTGACATTCAAAAGAGTTTTGATAATGGTTTAGAAGTAGAAGTTTCTCATCTTTTAGTTGATAAACAAGGAGGAATAAAAACTTGGGAAGCAGCTTTAACTGCTAAATCTCCTTCACTTCGTAAAATGGCTGTTAACAAACTAATTGAACTCTATGATGAAGATAAAAAATCGCATAAAGTTTTGCATTCCGCCTTACAATCTCCTTACAAAGAAATTCGAGAACAAGTGGCTTTTTCATTAGCAATGAAAAAAGATGAGTATGCTTTTGAACCTTTGAGTAAACTACTTTTTAGTAATGATCGCTACACACAAAAAACAACAATAAACGCCTTGAGAAAACTGCAACATCCTGAAAGTACAACACTTTTTGTCAAACGTATAGAAAATGATCCAGCGGAAACTGCTCTAGCAAAAGAAATGTTAAACGCAGTAGGACACTTCCGCAACCCTAAAGATATAGATGTTTTAAATACGTTTATTGAACACAAAAAAACATTTACTGCTGCTAGCGATGCGTGGCTTACAATCAGTGGTTTCGATCAGGAAATACAAGACATTGAACATGATGGTGACTGGTTTAAAAAGCAACATCCACGTCATTTAGAAGTTTTTCAAAAACTGTTAGATAAATGGTATCATCTTGGTAAGTACAAAAGTATTGTTGCGCAAAAAAATTCTCTTTATTGGATTAAAGACAATTCAATTGATAGTACACTTCAAGATTGGTGCACTATTTCTGATGAGCGCGTTCGCCATACAATTATTACTATTGTAGGATGGCGTTTACGTAAACGCGATGGAACAAATGTTATGTTGCAAAAATGCTTGCAAAGCCAAGAAATTATTGATCGTTTTCTTGCAGCAGAAGCACTTGCTCTCCACCAAGATGCTGCTGGATTAAATATCTTACGAACCTGTTTAGAAACATTACCAGAACTAAACTATCGACGTCGCGCAGTAAAAGCGGTAGGAGTATTAGCAAATGACAACGCATTTGACACCTTATACGATATTACATCAAATAGTGAACATGCGCTATACGAAGAAGCGGTAGAGGCTCTAGGACATTTACGTAAATCTAAAAAGGCAAAAGTTATCTTTGAAAAATTACAAAAAATTCTATCGAGTAGCACTTATAACACCACTCTAATTTGCAAAGTTCTTCATGGTCTTAGGTGGTTTAACGATCACAACAGCTGGAATTTGATTCGTAGTTACATGGAACATAACAATTGGGAAGTTCGCCTAAAGGTAGCTGAGCTCTTGCAGTTTAACGATGATAACGCCAATATTGATACCTTGCAAAAAATAATTCGTAAAGATAATGACTACGATGTTCTGAATCAAGCACACGTTTCTTTGAGAAAAATTACCAAAGCGCAGAGTTTCATCGTTGAAGAAGCATTGTTACAGTGTAGCCAAAATCTGCTTGAAGACGGCCAAATAGAAAAATTTTCTCAACAAACACCATTTAAAAAGCTTTTTGATGTACTGCCAAAAATTCAAAACCAAAGTATTGCAAACATTCTAATTTCTAAAGTCTTAGAAAGAGAAGACCTCACAGCTAAAGATGCTTTAAACGCAATAAAAACAAACGATTACAATGTAATCTCTTTAGCCGCACATATTATCGCGAGGACAAAACTAACAAAAGCACAACACAAAATAGCGACTGATAGCTTAGCAAAATTATGGCAAGACTTTTCTGTAGATCTCAACCATCAGCAGAAAACTAATGCCAAGATTCTACATAAAGAGGAAAAATTGTTAGCTTGCAGTTACTTGGTTTGGGCTTGTGGACGCATTAAAATAGCAAAAGACACTATTTGCGCTATTCTAGAAACAAAAAACCAACAACTGTTTCATTTACATTGTATTTGTGTCTGTGCTTTAGAAAATTTTTCTGGTGATAAAGCTGTTTCGCAAACATTGATAAATACAGCGAAAAACAATGCTAGTTTTATTCGGAATTTTGCTTCATTTACTCTTGCTGTGCACAAAGAAGCAGACATAACTCTTGCAACTGAACTTATCGATCATCGCAATGCATCTCACCATATTTTGCAAAGTAGTGGTAAAAAAGTTTTAGAATTAACGGAGTTTATTAACGAAGTGCACTACCAAGGAATATTACTACCACTCTTTGTACAACATGGCGAAGTAAAAATACTACTGGATGTTGCAAAAAACACAGACAATTCTGAACAGGCGCGTTTGGGGGCTATCGAAGGATTGGCAGTAATTGCAGATGACAAAGCACAAAAGGCGTTAGAAAAAATAGCAAAAGTGAAAAAACAAGACAAAGAAGTTTGTAAAGCTGCGTGGCGCGCTCTACGAAGAGCAAAACGACGTCAAAAAGCATCGTAAAGGATTATTTCATGAAAGAGAAAAAAGACTCCGGTAAAACTGATCGTTTACAGGTGAATATGGGCTATCATCAAACTAGTGATGTAATCCACGATCAGCAGTCTCAAGATTTACAACTCGCTTGTAACATAAAGAGAACGCCTTTAAGTTTTACAGGAGAAATCAAAGAAACTATTCTAGTGAGAGAAGCTCTAAGCGCTTTATACGAGATCGTAAGTAGTGATCTTCGTTATGTTCCTAAAGATCGTTCTAGTTATTTAGCTTATCAAAGAATGCGAAGTCAAAATAGCAATGCCAATATGTGGCAAGCACAACAAGCTTATTTTGATTGGCTCTCGCATAATGATCCTCTTGCTTTTTTAATACTAGATCCAATTATATCCGTTCATCCAGATGGTTTGTTACTTGAAGTGTTTAGTAAAGATGAAGGAAGTTATGCAAATCTTCAGCTGGATTGGTCTTTATTTAAAAGTAGCGATAAACCTAAATATGGTACGACAAATATAGACTTTTCAGAAAATTTATACTCTGCTATTCAAAAAATGCGCAGTTATCACGAAACAAAAATTTCTATACAAACACACGAAGTTAAAGTCGAAACCAAAAACGAAGATCCTGTTATTGAAAAAAAAATACAGGTGCCGTTATCATGGATTCGTGGATTTTTGCAAGTGCAATCCGCTGCAACATTAGTTAAAGAAAGAGTACTATTAGATCCAATCAATCTATACAATGTTTTGCGTCAACTACGCTTTAATAAAGACAAGAAAAAAGGTGGGCGTGCCATCCGTATAGAATTGGTCCCAGGAGAAAATATCCGCCTAGTCATGGAGCCATGGCAAAAAGTTATTCATCTTGAACAAATTTACGACGGTAAAATGGCGCAGGTTGTTAAATTGTGGGGGCGACGACGTTTAAAAATGTTGCAACGCATTTTGCCATTTGCATCATCTATTCACTTGCATTTAATAGGTAGTGGTTTACCATGCTTCATGGAACTCAAAGCGCCACAGTTTCGTTTTACTTTGGGGCTCAGTGGCTTTACAACAAATGATTGGACAAAATCTGTTCACTTTGATGCGTTGTTGCCTCGCCAAAATCAAAATATAAAATCGCTGGAAAAAATCGTTGCGTTTCTTCAAAAAAACTTTGTGGCAAGTAAAGATGAAATTGTTAAGAAAACAAAGTTATCGGAAAAAGATGTTGTACGAGGTCTACAACTATTATGTCAACAAGGCAAAGCGATGTACGACTTATACAAATACCGATTGCGGCCGTTAACAGAAGAAGATCTTGATCTAGAGAAACTCGAATATCGAAATGACAGCGAAAAAACCGCCCATGATTTTGTGAAGAAAAAACTAGTGACTATCGAAAAAGAAAATCACATTTTTGCAAAAGGAGTGGAGGTAGTTGGCCTTGTAAATGTTGCCCATGAAAAAAGAGAATACCGGCCACTACTGTTTTTAGATGTAAGTGGACGAGCTGTAAAGGCTGAGTGCACTTGCGCTTTTTATCGCAAAAACAAACTTAAAAATGGTCCATGTAGTCACCTAGTGGCTCTCTTTATGCAACACTTAATAGAAGAAGATAGTCGTCAGAAAAACCAAGACAAAATAACAGTGGAAACGAGAATATTTTCAAAACGCATTGATAATGAACAACAAATATTCCAAGTTTCTTTGGATCGCAAGCATGTTCGCAAAAGGTGGGGTTTAGATGGTGGGAAATTGCGCTTACAAAACCTAGTTTTTAACTCTGTAGAAGAAGCACGAGATGTCTACAGACAACAAATCAAAACACTAGAATCTAAAAACTATCTAGATACAACGAGGTAAAAAATGACAGATTTTCTTAAATTGTGGCAAGAAATCGAAGCGGCGGGAAATATAGACAATTACATAGAGAAGCAACTCGTAAAAAATGGTTATCTAGTCGAACGCCGCGACACTGAAAATATGAAAAAAAGTGAACTAGAAAGATATAAAAAACAACTCAAGCAAGAGGCAAAAGCAAAAAAAGAACTGAAGAAAAAAACATGGTTAGCATATAAGGCAAATCATATCGTTCACCTTGGTGAAGGTATTTTTTGGAATGATGGTGCTAATTTCGACCAATGGGATCATCCGCGTGCAGAAGAACAAGCAAGCGCCAATGAACTTCCACCTATAGATAGCCCAAAACAGCTAGCACAAGAAATGAATATAACAATAGAAGAGTTGCGCTGGTTTACTTATCATCGCGACGATGCCAAAAAAATACACTACCGTCGATTCACTATTCCTAAACGAAGCGGTGGAGAACGCAGTATTTGGGCTCCTTTGCCCAAATTAAAAGAATTACAGCGATGGGTTCTAAGAGAAATAGCAGAAAAGCTACCTATTCACGGTTCATGCCATGGATTTGTAGCTGGTCGTTCTATTTTATCAAACGCCCAAGTTCACTGTAATTCACATATGGTAGTGAGAATGGACCTAAAAGATTTTTTTCCAACATTGACATTTCCAAGAGTAAAAGGTATTTTTCGCCATGCTGGTTATCGCGAACAAATTGCGACGCTACTAGCACTTGTTTGCACTGAAGCACCACGAGAAGTAATTAAGCATGAAGATGAACTGCATTATATTTCTCTGGGACCTCGTTCTCTGCCTCAAGGTGCTCCAACAAGTCCAGCGTTAAGTAATATTGCAACTCTAAAATTAGATCGTCGTTTAAGTGGTTTAGTGAAAAAACTAGGTTGGCGTTATAGTCGTTATGCTGATGACTTGACTTTTAGTTTACCAATAGGCTACAAAAAAGGTAATTCTCAACTAGGAGTATTATTAAAATCTGTGCCAGGCATAGTGAGCGATGAAGGTTTTGAGATCAACAGAAAAAAAACCTGGGTTGCGCGAAAAGGTGGGCGTCAGTGCGTAACTGGATTAATTGTAAATGGTGAACAAATGCCACGCGTGCCAAGAAAAAAACAACGCGAAATAAGAGCAGCTATTCACAATTTACAACAAGGTAAAAAATTAAAAGAAGGCGAGACTATAGAGCAAATTTTAGGATACATAGCCTTTATCTACATGAGCCAACCACAAAAAGGAAAAGAATTACTCAAAAAGATAAAAAGCTGCGATCTCAAAAACAAAGAATAATGCTCATTAAAGATACGGAGAATATACTGTATTTTTTTTGAAGTATTAAGAATAAAATTAAAGCGTGCTTTCATAAATTTTATATATAAAAAATTATTTAAAGCGCGCTTTAAAAAAAATACAAAAAAAATAAAAATACAACTTGACTTACGAAAAATATCCGGTATACTCTTATTAGATAATTAAAACAGAACTTGAAAGTTTAGCTTGGTAGTTTACCAGGAACGGCGTAGCGCCGTTCGAGAGCATTCTTTACATTCCTGCACAAGGAAGACTGTTTCAGAACGTCATATTACTAGATATAGTGTCTAGTAAGCGACGGGCTGATGCAACTGCGCCAATCGTAGTTCCGCACACTTACTAGACACTATATCTAGTTGAGTTCAGAGAGTCTTCCATGTCCCTAGATATGAAAGTAAACTAACTCACAGTTCTAACAAAAAAAAGGTCACCTCCACTGGTGGCCTTTTGCTATTTATAGGCTCTTTTTTACATAATTTGTTGAATCATTCCATTTATTGCGATGCCCAATTAAAGTGACCTAGTGATAACCACTCTGTTATTAGGCGTGTCATGACTATTGTTGGCTTAAGAAGAAAATTTTCGCGCTGAGATACTTATTTTCAAACGACCAAGGCAAACCCGAAACAGAGAACCCCGCCGCCCGCGATAACCGAAGTAAAGTATTATTCAATAGATACAAAGACCAGGAGGGCGAAGCTCCTGCTGAGCCAAAGGCCTGTCATCATTCAAATGAATAACAGATGTTGCTAAAATATCATTGCCTTATATTATGATACTGCGAGTAGCATCAAGCCCGTTTCCGAAAATTTCTAAAGGTGGTAGAAAAATAGCGCTTGTAACGAATGTTTCTTTATTTGATAGGAAGCTTTGAAATCGGGCTCGAAAAACATTTGAACGATAACAAGTCTTAGTAATATCTATAAAATCAAAGTGTCACTTCAATTGAAGAGCGCAATAAAGTCCTTGGTGTTGAGGACTGCTCCACTAAATGTATTTAGACATCCCTACTTATAAAAATAAAGTTACTCTAACATACAAACAGTAAAAATGTGTTAGAATTGATTCTCATTTTCGTTATAAACGATTGTAGTTATCGTTTTCGTAGCGATCTTTATTTTTACATTTCCTCGGAAAAACTGATCTTTTTCAGAAACAGTTAATTTCACTGGAAATCCATCAACTGTGTAAACTAAACCAGTCTTGTCTTGCGTTTCGAATGAAAAAGCAGCTTGCTCTACGCTACCAACTCTTTCTGTACCTTTAAAAATGACAACCGCAGAATTTACTGCCAAAAAAACTTTGGCAATATTTGAGTCAATCTCGGATTCTGAATTAAAAGTTGTTTCTGAAAATTTTTGTTGTTTACTTTCATGAGCAATAAAAAGAAGTTGAGGCATCGTTAGATTTCTTAACAAACGCTCTTTGCGTTTTGGGATAGGGTTTTCGTCTATATCTGTCATAATTGGATGCTTACTACTAAAAATAAATCTACTTTCCGCAGGAATGCTATCTACGACCTTGATCTTTCCTCCTCGGCTTGTCCGCGTTTCAAATTTATGGCATATTACTTCTAAGTGAGTGATTAAACCTTGTTCTTTATGTAAAACTCTGTAAGTCACTTTTCCTTCAATTACTAACCGCTCATCATGTTCAATTAATGGAGGAATAATATCAATATCCGATACTTTTTTGATCGTTTCTGTGCATTCAAATCCTATATCTGGAACGGTGTAATTAATGGTAAATGATTGTTGTGGATTAAATCGCTCTTGAATTTTTTTCGCTTGCTGTTCTTCCACAGGAGCTTTTTCAAGTATCTTTTCCACTGCAATACTTTTTTCTTTTATTGGTTTTTCAGGCATTGTGTTGTTTGATGCTGTTTTACAACTAATTAGTAGTACAAACGTACAAGTGACCATAAATTTATTCATAAATTTATTCCTAATGTTCTTCATCTTGTGAAGATATTGGTAATAATAAAAATATAAACCACACCGATCTTACTATGTCGTATTTTTGTTTTGGAAGTGTGGTTTTATGTTGTGGGATTATATCCATAACAGTACTTTTTTCAATTCATCTTCGCTATAGATGTTAAAATTTTACTGATAAATATTAATATTAACCCAAGTTGCGACCTATAAAATTTGTCGTATAGTCTGGTATAATTACTCTTACAAATTCGATGTGCGCGGTTCGAATCTCGTGAGACGCAGTCGTGGCATATGGCACGAAGTAAGGGTAATGCAATGAATTTTAATCATGAAAAATTAGATGTATATCAAGTATCACTAGAATATACAAAAGAAACATTTAATGTGATGGAGAAAATGCCATCAGGTTACAGCTATTTAAAGGATCAGCTAAAAAGGGCATCGCCTTGAGTCCCTCTTAATATAGCAGAAGGAAATGCCAAATTTAGCAAAAAAGAGAAAGTAAGGTTTTTCTCTATAGCAAGAGCATCAGCAAATGAATGTAGTGCAGTATTCGATGTTGCCAAGATAGCCCAAATAATAGACTCAAAAGAAAAAACTACTCTATAGAATAATTTGTATGCTTTCAAAGTTAATAGTCTAATTTTCGCACATGGAATATCGATCCACGACCACGAACCTCAAAAATCGAATTGCACACATCGTTTTTTTATACTGTTATAACGACTCTTCTCTTAAAGTAGGAAAAACAAGAACGAGAAAGTCATGGAAAAAGAAATTATAATTGTTTTCTGTATATGTGATGAGATAACACAAGCGCTCAAGATTGTAGAAGATCCTCAAGTTAAAATGACTAATTCAGAAATTATGACAACAGCATTAGTTTCTATGCTCTACTTTTCTGGCAACTTTGAAAAGGACGAAATTTTTTAGCTGAACATGGCTACATCAAAAAAATGCTAAGTAAAAGTCGTTTCAATCGCCGCATACGTGCTATTGGTGAAAGTGTATGGCTTTCTCTTTTTCATTTGTTTGCTGAAATTAGTAAGCGAAACAATCTCGAGATTATATCATAGATAGTTTCCCTATTCCGGTCGAACTTGACAAAAATCTGCTAATTTTTTATATCTTGGTAAGAAGCTAAGTATTATAAAGGTCAACTGTTAATAAGATTAGACAAGATCAAATGACGCTAAATAATCTTGTTGTTTATTGAGAAGATTAACTATAATAAAGCTATGAAACTATCCGAATATGTTAATTATAAGAGAAGCTATGCGTTTAATTATTTTTATTACCCTTTTTATCATTTTTTCACTCGCGACATTCTTTGCTTTTGGTGAAAGCATTGAAATTTGGTTTCAAAGTGAACAAGGTCTAGAGTGGATACAAAAGCAAGGACATCTAGCGGGAATATACGGTGTACTGTTACTTGTCTCTGATATTTTATTGCCTATTCCAGGGACTACAATTATGGCTATTCTTGGTCAAATATATGGCCCTGTTGTCGGAGGTATCTACTCAGTTATAGGTAATATTCTTGCGGGATTTTGCACATATGCTTTAGTCAGAATAATGGGAGACAGGGTTGCGATTTTTATCGCAGGAGAAAACGTCACTAGACTACGTATTTTTTTTGATAGAGGAGGTATGTGGGCAATTGCTTTGACGCGAATACTACCAATTATTCCAGAAGTATTGTGCACTTTAGCAGGACTCGCAAAAATGCGTATGAGTTTTTTTATTACTGCTTTGCTATGTGGAAGTATTCCTCAAGCATTTATATTTTCTACTCTTGGAGCATGGGGAAAAGAACGGCCATTTTTCACTCTCTTACTTGCTACTACAATTCCAATCGTTTTACTTATACCAACATACTCTTTAATCAAAAAAAACAGTTAATTTTTTTTATTGCTCTTTTTGTACATTGAATGTAAGAAGTCTCTTGTGCGAATATTTTCTTGTTTTATTTTAATATTTTCTTCTTCTAATGTTTGAATCTTTTTGTGAAGATCTGCAAAGGCCGCTTGCACTGATTTTAAAAAATATTCATGTTGTTTTTGTAAACCGGTTACTTCTTTCATTAGTTGTTCTGTAGTTTTATTTTCTTGATCGTTTTTTGACATTTTCTTTTTGGCTTCTGCTGGCATCTTCTCTTTAAGAGCCAAAATCAAATCATTGTATGTGGCAAAACGCTTTTCAGGAGAGCGTTCTAACATACCAACAAGAATGTCCTTAACATTATCTACTTCTACTTGATAAATATCAAAATTAAAAACTAAATCTGGAGATTGGATAAATAAATCTCCTTTTATCATGCAAAGGAAAATAAGTCCGAGAGAATAGATGTCACTTTGAATAGAGTACGATGCTTCCTCTAGATAAACTTCTGGGGCAGTAAAAAAAATAGTCCCTTTTACATCACCTTTCACAGTCAAAGTAGTTACACTTTCGCCTTTTATTGATTCTAAGTTGTATAACTTTGGAACTAACATTTTCGATAAAAAAACATTTTCGAGATTCAAGTCTCGATGAAGAATACCTAATTTTTGATGTAAAATATTCAAAATTTCAGCAAGCTGATATATGATATTGAGGGCAACGGGAATTTGTATTGTGCGGCGTCTTTTTAAGTATTTATTTAATGAAATTCCCGTTGAGTTTTCCATAACATAATACTGTGGGCACATTCCATTATCAACGTCCACGATCTTGGCAAGAGAAGGATGCTGTAGTAACTGTATTTGTCTCACAAGGCGACATTCTCGCCGAAATTCATTGGTAACAATTACGTCTTTTTCACCTTGACTTGTAAGAACTTTAATTAGTAGCTCACTGTTCTCGTTTATATCATGAGCAAATATGATAGCAAAATTCTGTTGCTCTGTAATAACACGTTGTAATTGGTATTTTTTGGGAATGTAATCGAATTTTTCTTGTAGTAAATTGCTATTATTTTCCTCGTCAACAAACATAAGCAATAAATTATTAAATTCAATTGTATCATTGTGCGAAAGAAGGCGATTTTCAGGAAAGTTAGTTGCTTTTTTATTAACAACAACATTATCTGACAGCGGACAAACATAAAACTTATCTTTTTTCTGTACAATTTTCATAACTCGTTGAGAAATATTTCCTCCAAAAATCAATTCATTATCCGCTCCTACGCCAATAAAAACAGTAGTTTTATTTAATGGATAATCATGTTCCTCGTGCCTAATAAAGCATTTTCCAGGCATATCTCGCTCTCCTTTGTAAGTTAAACATGTAATTTGAATACTTTTATCTTAAATTCCCAATAAACATGCGGGCACCGAAAGCTTAGCTCATGCCAAAGTTGAGCTTTACTCAACGAATTGACCATTAACTTAGTGGGCTTAAACATACAGATAGGGCGTTCTGGGATATAGTAGGCGAACCGAGAGTACGCAAAGGCTACTTAAACGAAACACAAAAGATTCTTTAAGAGAATTACGCTTTATTTTATATATTAAGAGCTCTATTTTTGCAATAAAATTTTCTTGGTGAAACGTCTTATTTCGTATACACTCGAAAATAAAACCTATTATGAAATGGCCACAAATTTGATGTTTTTCTAGGGATAAATAAATGACTCTTCCTTTAAAAAACTATTTTTTTCATTTACTAAGAATAAATAAGATAGACACCGCTCCCATTCAAACAATTTGGAACCAAAAGTGTTCAAATAAAGAGGACGCAGAAAATTTAAAATGGCTAATCAATCATTGTATTGAAAAAAGCTATGTAAACCAAAGTATTTTGGATAGCGTGCTAAGGCAATTTTATAAGGCTCCTAAAGAAAATATTTCAGAAAATTCATCCACCTCAAATACAGTAGCTAAAAATTTTGGAAAGTATATAACTGTAGATGAACTAGGTAATGGAACAATGGGGCGCGTATTGCTCGCGTATGACCCTGATAGAGACACAAAAGTGGCATTGAAAATTATGCTAGCTGGTGAGTACGCCCAACAAGAACAAGAAAATCGTTTCTTTGTAGAAACGTCTGCGATGCAAAGATTACAACATCCTAATATTGTTCAGATATACGATGTTGGCAGGTATAATGGCATTAATTTTTTTACTATGGAATGTATAGAAGGAACAGACCTAGAGACATTTTTAAAAAGTCGTAAGTTTAGTTCTCGTCGATGCGTAGAAATTTTTATTAAAATTGCAAAAGCAATTCAACATGCTCATAAAAAACAAATTTTACATCGCGATATAAAACCAGGAAATGTAATTATGCGCAATGATAAAGACCCAGTAGTTACTGATTTTGGTCTGGCGCGTTTTACTCGCGAAGGATCGCGCCTGACCCAAACAGGCTCTCTAATTGGAACTCCTGCTTATATGGCTCCTGAACAAGCTCGAGGAAAAACAAAGCTCATAGATCAGCAAACAGATATCTATGCTTTAGGAGTTACTTTATATAAGATGCTTACTCAGCAGCTTCCATTTACTGCTCCGACACCTCTTGGTACATTGCATAAAGTGGTTAATTCATCGCCAATTCCCGTCAGAAAAATCAACCCTATTATTCCCCAAGATCTTGAGAATATATGTATGAAGGCTATCGCAAAAGATAAAAAAGATAGATTTTTGTCTGTAGAGGAAATGGTAAAAGATTTACAGCGCTTTTTAGATGGAGTGAGTATTGTCACACCTCAATCATCTTCTAGTTTGAAGAAAATATCTTTTTGGACACATCAACATAGATATTATATTGTTTTATTTACTATATTGTTTGTTAGTTTAATCGGAAACATCTATGCAGTGTTAAAATCAAAATCTTTGATAGAGCACATCGATATACTAAGGCGAAATACTAAAATCGTTTTACCCGAACCTTTAGATACAAAAAGTTCTATTTTGGTTTCGGCAAAGACAAGTAAAGTCGATCTAAAAATTGCTTTACCGCCAGGAATCGTAGAAATACATACAAAAAATAAACAGTTTCCTTGGGATCCCAAAATAACACAATTCGGTATGGAAATTCCTTTAAAATATGGAGAAAATTCACTAAAAATAACTTTATTTACTCAGTCAAAACGCTATTACAAACTAATTCGAAAAATTCATCGTACTCAACAAAAAAATTTGGCACTATTTCTTGATAATACAGCCAGGTTTTCCAAGGCTAAAGTAAATAAAATAACTCCATTACAATTACAGTGGAAGTTTTCTGTAGAGAATGCGGTAATAACCTTTTCTCCTATAGTTTTAGACGATTGTATATTTTTTGGCTGTCGCGATGGCTTCTTTTACTGTGTAAACGATCAAGGTGAACTTCTGTGGAAGTTTAACTCTGTTTCCCCTATTAAAGGCTTTGCGTCTATTTCTAATGGTATTGTCTATTTTGGTAACGAGAGCGGAGGTATTTACGGTTTAGATATCTACAACGGACAAAAATTGTTTCATTACGATATAAAACAGTCACTACGTTATTCTCCTCTGATCATAGAAGATACCCTTTACGCAAACGCAGAAAAAGATTATTTCTACGCTATAGATTTAAAAACATCGCAAAAAAAGTGGGTTGCGCCATTAAACGGTGCCTCAATATACTCCTCACCATCTCTTTGCAAAAATGGAATTATTCTTTCTACATACGATGGACAAGTTTACTGCTTAGATATCAATAACGGTAATACATTGTGGAAGAAAGACTTAAAAGCAAAGACCTATAGTTGTCCAATTATTAAAGGAGACAATATATATATTTCGCTATACGGCAAACTTGTAGTTTTAGATGCCAAAAACGGCAAACAGAAGGAAGTGTGTCCTTTGGAAGGAAAGATCTCTTCTACTGGCGTTTTTTATAATAACAAGATTTGGATTACAAATAGATCTGGTCTTATACAAAGCGTAGATCTAAAACAAATGAAGGTTATAGATCGAATAGATTCACAACAGCGAAAAACGATACTGAAAATAAAAAAAAACATAGATAATTTAGTGCGGTCATCTCCAGTAATTGCTGGCGGTGAGATATTTATTAACAGCAACCAAGGTTTTTATTCCGTAAATTTAGAAAATGAAGAAATAGTATTATATCACCTAGTAGACAGACGATCTTCTTACAATAAATCTTCACCGGTCATCTATAAAGACAATATTTATATTACCAGCGCTGATGGTTATTTGTATGCATACAAAAAGAAAGAATAGAAATTTGTGTTGTTTGCAATAAATCGCGTAGGCCTAATTGATTTTCACAAAACACTCATATCTGATAGGTGTTCTTGCATTTGTTAACGCTGTCTTGTACGACGGAAGATTTTGGGCGTCAATTGTTCCCCAAATAAAGCTATTTTTAGTAAACAAAGTAACAAATTTTCTCTGAATAGCTTTAGCTAAACCCTGCCCTTTCAGTTTTTTTTCAATATAAATTTCATTAAAGTAAATGCCTGGATGATCTAAAAAAGAACTTTTTTCTGCCGCAATAAGACCGATTCTTTCTCCTTTGTAAATAACAAATTTAAGAAGACCCTGATCTAACGAAGTTCTCATAGTATCAAGATCGTTAACAGTAACGCGATCTTTCAATTTCGGAAAATCACAATGAAACGCATCATAGCCTTTTTTATACCAATCATAGTAAGAATGATCACAAATATCTTCAAAACTTATTTGCTTCTCTTTATTCCAAGGAGGAAGTTCTTGCATGTTTTTTGATGTAGAGACCATGTAAACACAACCTAAAGAGGTACCTTCTAATTGGATATTACTCCAAAAATTGACATACAAAGGGCAAAACATTTCGAATTCAGCTTTTACTTTTTGGTAAACATACACTACTTCTTCTTTAGAAGATAATGAGAAATTTGGTTGAAAATGAACAAAAGGAAAATCCCGATTTCCTCCGAAATGACGAATTCCGTAAATAACTTTTTTTCCAGTGCCTAACGACAAAATTTTTTCAGTGTAGTCATTGCTACAAGAGCCATCAATTTTAAAATACTCGTGTCTTTTGTCTTTCACTTTTGGTAAGTTAAGTTCGTTTATATTTGCGCTTATTTCATCTTTTAGAAAAAAGATAGCCTTCTCTTTACATATATTCAGATGCGAAAATGTAAATGTATTCAGCGAAGCTTTAGCAAATAATAATAGATCATTGTTGTTTATCATAAAAATCTCTAAAATTTAGGGACAAATTACTAGGGCGTGTCATCATTCAATACAGATAAAAATATAACGGATTCATTTAATGATACGCCAGTAGTATTGAGCCCGAGCCCGTTTGCGAGCCCGCGCCCGAAAACTTTTTGAGAGCGACAGAAAGTGATTTATTGGTTCAATACTAGTTTTTTGCGATGGAAAAAGAAACTTTGCTTCTTTGATAAATTGTTAGTGAAAGTTTCGGAAACGGGCTCGGAAACGGGCTCGGGCTCGAAAAAACACACAATATTTTGAATGATGACACGCCCTAATACTACAGTTGTAACTAAGTACAGTTCCTTATTTTTCGGTGTTTCTAGCTGTTTACAAATAACAGTATTTTTTGCTATTTGAGAAGAGCTATCGATAAAATAAGACCTACAGAGTGTCTAATTTTTATAGCTACCTATTTGTTATTTTAATTACAACTGTAGTACTAAATAAGGGAGGTGGTTGAAAATAATATACCAGATTTTACATAGAAATTTTATTTATCAACTAGGCATTTTAAACGCGCATAGTCTTAGTTCTGTAAGTGAAGAATAACGAAGTTGATGGATAAAAGAGCATGTAAAATGGTAAATTATTTTCCGCCACTTCCCTTAGTAACCTGACAAAAGTAATTACTTAATAAGTAAACTTAAAAAATACTTTGCAAGTGTTCCATTGCATCTTTTTCTTGCTCGGATAATTTTAACAATATTTCAGAAGCTTGATTTATGTATACGACATTTAAAGTATCACCTGCTTTATGAAGTAAATTTGCCACAATCGTCCATTTTTCTGCGATTTTCACAAACTCATGATGTACAAACTTTAAATCTTCTATTTTGAGCAATTCGTAGCTTTCTTTTAAAAAATCTCGGTACAAGTTGCGAAATAGTGCTCCACCAGTTCCGGCTCTTTCCATAAAGGTTGCTGTCATTTGAAAATTTTTCTTTATATCTTTAGCTTCCTGAAATAGCTTTTTGATTTCTTTGCTTGTCTTAAATATACCTTTATAACTAATGTTGCGAATGGGTGGATTGAGATAGTCTTTGGTATTATTTTTGATAGCATTCTTGACCGCTTCTTTTAAATCAATTTTCTTTTCACTGGGCTTAATTACATAACTTCGGTTTTTCGATGACATAGGACCTTTTTCGCTTCTAGCAAGTTCAAGACTTTTTAGAGAGGTTTTCACTTTTCGGCCTCCTTGCTGTTTAGTGTCTACAAGGTAAGCATATTTATTGTCGTATCCGTATATTGCAACATAATGCGCTGCAAAATGTACTTTTGTCGAGAAATATTCTAAATAGTAGCAATCCAACTTCAGTCCAACAGCTTGTCCTACTTGTAAGTATTCTGCGACATTTTTCCAAGCTTTTTTTATGGAAGATGTTTCTTTGATTTCCAAAACCAAGCCTAAATTTCGGCAAATATTAATGGTAAGAAGATCTGGTTTTACTCTACCACCAATAAAAGGAAAGTCCATCCCCTTCATATTCCAAAAAATATAGCTCAATCCTTCACCAATTCCAAAAAGCATTGGTTCCGAAAGAGTTAACTTATTTTGCTTCAAAAGACTACCAGTTGCTGTAGTTTCGCAATGTTGTCCTATAAATGCTTCAAAGTTATTTATAATCATTGTTCCTCTGTTCTTAATCTATAAAGTCCACAGCTCTTGAGCTTTTTGCAGGGTTTCTTCAATGAGAGGGCTATGTACATCAGCACGCCCACAATGATTCTCAATCCATTTTTGTGGAAAGCTCTTTTTTCCATGTAGTGCACCCATGGCAGCACCGACAATAGCAGCGATAGTATCATTGTCTTTGGTATCTGTTGCTGCACGGGTTATCGCTTGTTGTGGATCATTCCCATACTTAGTTAAAATATAAATTACTGATGGTACTGTTTCTAATAAATATGCTCCAGAGTACCAAGAATTACAAGCATCGAGCACCGAAAGGTCTTTCTCTTTCGCTTCAGCGATCCGCTTCTTGGCGAAACTATAAATTGTACCATGATAACCACGAAATGAACCTCCACGAGGTCGATAAGAAGCATCGCGTTCAAATTGTTTTGCAATTTCAACATAGGTATCTAGCCACCAACGACTTCGAGGTGGCTTGCTCATTTGCAATAGTTCACGTAGCATATAAACAAAAGCGAGGCATGCAGAAATAGAGCCGGAATCATTATGAGTCATCATTGCTAACAGCGTGGTATTCTTCCACAATAGTGCACTATCGTTTATATGCGGAATAATTATAGGGGCTATACGCATTAAAGCACCATTTCCTGCAGATTTAGGACCGCATTCATACCATGGTAAACCTTGTTTAAAATTTTTACGAAATCCCCTTACTGTTTGCCCCATACCAATAATATTGCCCTCGCAAAACTTTGCTGCAATATTTTCAGGAATAAACTCTTGATCAGCAATCATTTGTTCTAAAGTCCACATTGTAAGCTGAGTATCATCAGAAACAGAGCCAATGTTTTTGGTATAAGAAGTAATGTCACCGTGCCTCTTTTTTCTGCGATCAGGTAACAAGCCTTCTGTTGGAAAACCAAGAGCATCTCCAATAGCAACTCCCCAAATCATTCCAGTAATACGATCAAAATCAACAGCGATTTTTGTGGGAGTTTCATTTAATAATTTTCCATGTAAGATATCAATTTGTTTATTGCTAAATAAATTAGCCAAAATATTATGGTGGGTATTCATAACATTCTCACTTTTGTTTGAGGTTTTATGCGGACTTGTTGGCAAGTCCTAATTTTTTATTATTTAAATTTGTTTTATATGCGAGTCATTGTAAAATAAACCACTTACGTTATACTATATTGTCTATAAACAGTATATCACTTTAGCATCAAGTCAGAGTTTAAGAAAGGTTTTTCGCAATGAAATATATAGCGTGTTTATTTGTATGTATTTTAACATTAAATGCAAATGTATCTGTTGAAACAGTCTATTCCCATCTAAATAAATTATCTGAAGATGAAAATTTACTTCTCTCTCATAGAGATAGTGCTTCTGTGCTCAGTACTATTTGGGAATTATCTCGAAATTACACAATAGAGGACTTGTCAAACGAGGAAAACTCGGAAATAGACCATAAGCAGTCAAATGGAGCTTTTGGCGCATTTATAAAAGACCAACAAGTGTTTATTAAAACTCTAATAACCACTAACGATAAATTATACTGCATCTCTTTATCTCCGAAATATTTTGGACCAGTGTTAATTTCTCGACAAGATATAGAAAATGCAAAACACATAGCATTGCCGCAAAAATCTCAAGCTTTCAATGGCGTTACAAGTATTGTTCCAAAAATAATTACTTCAAAAAAGAAACAAAAAGTGATTGATCCTATAAATTTATTTCAGTTAGCAGGAAAACCAATTCTTGGAATATCAGCAGTTGCTGATGGTAACGCAAAAATCACTGTTAATGGTAAAGTTGTCTTCAAGCAACGTATGAAAAAAGGTCGTATCTACAAAGCTCCAAAATCACTTCCTGGATCGAAAGTTGTTTTTCAATGTACATTTAGCAAACCACTAACTAATCAGCAACTTATACATAGAGGTATTTTTGAAGTTCACTTTTCACTTGCAGCAGTAAAAATTGAAAATAGTTTCGAGTTTGCAAGAACTTCGGGAAATACAGCTGTTTTTGAAAAAGAAATAGCATTAACCTCTTCATCTAGCGTTGAAATGGTTAAACTGCCAAATGATTTTGATAGCCAAGAATCTATAGAAATTATTGGCGGCAATAACAATGTCAAGATTACTTCGCACATAGTTCCTAATCCAATTATTGGTCCACAACTTGTATTAATGGCTGATAGCAAAAGTACTTTTGACATCAAAATTCAAATCAAACTGGTGTACAATGTATTTGAAATAGAAGAAATAATACAAAGCGTACGTTACACAGGTAAAACTATCAAAATAGACCTGCAAGGAAAAGAATTCGTTTCAGGTACAGTTGAAATGACAGATATCTCAAGTAATGTTAAAGAAATGGTTTTGAAGCTTCGCAAAGATTTCATGAAATCAGATTTAGTTCAACTTATTGCTGAAAAAAGCGTTATAGAAGGGTCTACTAGTCAATTTTTTGTAGACTGTGATCTTTCGATCATGGTAAAAAAGAAATAATGAATTATTGCTGTGATTTGCTTTTCACGTTTAACGAAGTCATAGAATATATTGCGTTAGATTAAAATTAAGATGTACCACTCATTTTAATAGGTGGTACATCTCCTCAGCTTCAAAATTAACGGAGAACGTTATGTTTCGTATACTTTTATATCTGTATTTTTTAAGTATAACACTTGTATTTGCAGGAACGCCCCCTGTCACAAATTTAGAAATAGAAAAAACTCTATTTCGGTTCTCAAAAGGAAATGCCATACCAACTATAACTATCTCTACAAAAACCGACTCTGGGAGATCAGTTATTGCATCAGAATGGAATATTACTCCTGATTTACCAGCCGGTTTAACATTTTTTCGAGGGCAAAAAAAAGACAAAAGTAAATTGTTTATTCAAGGCACACCAACATCTAATTTAGATATCACTGAATTTGAAATCGCAGCGCGCAACAATGGCAATATTGTTAAAAAGCTGGGATTTAGTAAAGTCAAATTCAAAATAATTATAGAGAATATAAAAAAAATTGCCTTTACTAAAATCATTCCAGAAAACGATGAAATCAGAGCATTGTCTTTTTACGACCTAAATAACCCCGAAAGCAAAACAACATTTTCCGAAGGATACATTACTGAACGAACAGCTATTGCTTACGGTAAAAATATGTTTGCTGCCATTATTTACAATGAAGAGCAAGATACAGATAATATATACTTCTTTGACGTTGTAGATAATACAATAAAAAAAATTATATCAGAGGACCAACTATCTAGTATTCCTATCGCAATTCGTTATGGAAATGGCTTTTTCTATGTACTAGGAGAGCATGTTTTTAACGGCAATTTCGTTTTGTATTCCATCAATGAAAATAGTGATAAAATAGAAAGCGAAACGTCCATTGAGACCTCAATAGAAACTTTTTACTTTAATAACATGATTGTTTTACAAGATAAAATAGTGCTAAGTTTCTCTATAGACCAAGGAACAGTAATTGAAATACCATTAAACGATCTAACAAATCCAAAGGAAACAGCTGATATTTCATTTGAGTTTTACGCACACAATGATACTACATTAGTATTAGCCGACACCAAAAATAACAAAATGCATTTTAAAGGGGTAAATGAAGACAATTTCACTGAAGTAACGCCAAAAGAAGCAGAATTGATTATAGACGAAAATTTTGTTACGTATGGAAATGGACACTTTTGGGTTGGTGCAAAAAACCCTTTATTTGGAATATCTTTTTTAGTCCCTTTTTCAGTAATTGATGGAAAATATCAGCAAAAAGAGATGATTCCTATCGGACTTGAGAAGCCAATAGGAATTGCTTATGGTAATGGATTAATTGCTTTCGTTTCTGAAACAAAATTACAGGTTTTTTATGCTTCCAATCGTCGCAAAATTTTCGAAGCTGCGACAGAGGATACATATTTAGCTATTTCTTTTCACCACGATCACTTTTTTGTACACACTACTAATAAGACTATGCTTTTAGATACGTGCGATGTGAAAAAAGGACTCATTGAAACTGAAATTCCTTCTACCCCAGTTATTTCAAACTCTTCCCAAGAAAAATCTTTAGGTCTGATTTACAAAGATAAAGTCTGTCTATTAAATACTAAAAATTTTGAAACAACTCTCGTTAAAAATGTAATTCCCAGTAGACTAGTTAAAAAGAGCTCTACTTACTTTGTCAGTGTAAATAAAAAAGAAGCACATTTTTTTGATATCGACAAAAGGAAAAGTCATACCATTGATCTTCCAGATTATGTGCATGAAATTTCAACAGGCGAGAATTTCTTTGTATTTAAACACCTCAACAGTAGTATATTATCGGTAACAGAGGGAGAAACGTTAAAACAACTAGAATTAGCCGAGAAACCAACAGCTTTTTTAGTGCGTAATGCAAAACTATTTGCATTGCTCTCTGATAAAATAACGATTATAGACCTAAACACATTACAAGAGATTTATACATGCCCTTTTGAAGGGCGAGGAAGGACCCTAGACGTTTCAATTTATAACAATGTAGCAAGTATCTTAATCTCTGACATGGAAGATCATACAATTTTAATTGTTGATCTTCAGGAAAAGAGCCTAGTTGCAGAAATGGATGGTGTTTTTGAGGAAGACAGCACCTTAGGTCGTATATTTCAATTAACAGAAGACAAAGTACTTATCGCAAGCTCCAACAAATTGATGATATACTCAATAGAACTTCAAAAATTTATTGATGAAATAGAGCACTACCTTGATTGCGAATCATGCGCATTTGGAAATAATACTCTTGCCCTAACTTCTTGGACCGAATCGAAAGTTTTTCTTGTAAACATAAAAGATATGAAGTTTCAGGATATTAAAGTAAGAGACCCTAACAAAATTTACTTTGCTAATTCCAAATTTATGGTTAGTGATGATAATAATTATTTTAATATTATTGATTCAGTCAAAAAAGTAATTATTGGAAAAATAGATATGTTTTCCGATGAAGAATTTGAGATCTTAGAATAGTAGTAATTTTATAGCGCTAAATTTTCGGTTAAAAACGCAAAAATATCTTTTATGGCTAGTGCCTTAATATATTTTTGCGTTTTATTAGGACGCACCGGCATTTACGCTTTTATTTCTTTGCTTCTTCTTTAGGCATTTTCGCTTTTCTCAAAAAAATTAAACTCAGTGGGTACATTTCTTGGTAGTCGTTAGATTCTAGAACAATGTGGTCCTCACACACTTCTTGTAATATCCAATATCCTTCTTCTTTTGGCGTTAGCATAAATGCATTTTCTCGCGAAAGTAGATCAACTCTTTTTCCTTGGTACTTCTTTAATCGATCTTGGTATCTTTGATTAGACATAATATGTTCTTTCGTAAATATGTTTTTGACCATTGGCTTTTTTAGTATGCAGGACCTAATTTTAGTCCAAAGGAAGTTTTTGACGTTTAATTTTTTCTTTTATAACAGACAAAGATAAACTCCAGTGTTTTTGCGAAATTGTTGAGGACATATTTATAAGATGCTCAACACATGAAATATCATAGGGATCTTCGATAAAAAGCTGTTGATACAACTGCCGGCTTTTTTTCTTGTTGCACGTAGCATAGATTTTGGCGATGCGTTTCAGAAACATGCGATTGGTCGTTCGACTTTCTAATTTTGTTAAAGTCTGACAAAGCTCGTCAGTTAGCTTATTTTGCATTGATTTTATTTCAATTTTTTCTAATAAATAGTGCGGAGACGCTCTAAGTAAAAGAGCTTTCTCTAATAGTTCCACTGCTTTTTCGTATTTTTTTTGTGCACGATAGACTACTGCACGTTCAAATAGGTATTTTGAATTATGGTCAAGGCTTAGTGCGTAATCAAGATTTTGAGCTACGGTATCGATAATATCATTACTTTGGGCTTTTAGTAAGTTAATATCTTTTGTATAACGATCTTTATATAAATTGCTACCGCGAAATGGAAAAGTTCTCTGTAAGCGATTTTTTTTAAGAAAAAGTTTACGCATTTTTTTTGTATCTAATTTATATATAATTCTCTTGGCTCGTATATAAAAACCTAAAGCCACTTGCTTTTGTTTTTCAATAGACAGTTTCTTTAAGCTTTGTTTACAAATACCCAAACATTCATTTTGAGGAGTGTAAATGGCTACGCCAGCAAGGTAAACATCAAGCCCCGTCTTACGATTAAAATGCTTTTTCAATTGCTTAAGTATTTCTTTGCGCAGTTCTTTACGATAATCGATTTCCTTACGGTGTAGATCAGGAAGACTTTTACATATTTCCACAAAGAAATCATTTATAAAAGGGAAAGGATTTTTATCTATATGATCGCAAACCGCCTGTGGATGAAAATCATATATCGCTTCGGATAGTGGATGAATCACATGACTACTCAGAAATTCTTTGTACTCTTCATAAGAAAATTTTAAACCGCGTAAAACTTCAAAACTACTAAGTAAGAAAACTTCCTGCATTTGACGATATAGTAAAATCTTTAATGTTGGATTTTCCAAATGTTCTAGCAAAAACCGAATATTAATCGGCGTCTCTTCTGGAAGTAAACCATACGTTTTGATTATTTCAGGTATTTTTACTTTGCCAATATTTTCTATATTTTTTAAGAAGTGGTTCATAAAAATACCGGGATTGCTTTCCATGAAGTAAAAATATGTTAGAGAACGCATAACAATCGAAGTATTATCATCGTTTAAATAAGAAAGCAAGTCATTATCTTTTACAGTAGGCAGTTTACTCCATATACGCGCTGATAAACTCGTAATTGTAAAATTTTCTCCACGCATGATTTTCGAAAGCGTTTTCTTAAAAAACGTTTCTTTGAATATTCCGCCTACGTTTTCTTTTACAACAAGTGAGTTTTTTGGTAGAGGTATTGTTTCCAACTCGTAAACAATAGCTTTTAAAGCTATATCCGTTAATAATTCCGTACTTAACCCAAGAGTGTATGTTTTTTGCTTTGCGATATCCTTTATACTTATTTTTTGCAGTAACATGTAATAGGCATACGTAGTAAGTTTTTTGTTTTTCTGTTTTGCAATTACAGAACGTAAGTGTGTTTCAGCACCACTATTTTCGCTTAGTAGGTATAAGTAACTAGCATAAAGAATCCCAGACGCTTCTTCACTGAAATCAGAAGGAACAATCCCGACAAGACTTGTATTATGACGTTCAATAAACGAATCGATCAATAAATTACCAAGAAAGGTAGAACGCAAACCACTACATTTCTCCCACATATCTTTAGCCACTTGTGCTGAGATATTAATTAAACCATGACGAAAGGCGACTAAAGAGTTGATGATTTGACCTGTTTCATCCACAAACTTTTCCATATGTAAGTTTTCATAGTCATATACCCGCAATAACATACGCATTGCCAAATAACGAATAATAGCGTTTTCGCGTTTATCTTTTGCGATGCTTAAAACTTCCTCCACTTTAAGTTTAATTTCGTTTTGCATTTGTAAATTATCAACAAAATACAAATATGTTAGATAATAGCGAATTAGCCTCTTTGACTTTTGCTGGTAGTGATCTTTATACAAAGTGGGGTAATTTGTTTTTAAAAGACGCGCAATACTCTCAGTAACAGGTAAAGATTCGACTATCGTTTTTTGCGTAGCTTCCGGCGCTCTTTTCAATAAAGAAACTGTATTTTTATAAGAGTTAGTTTTTGTAGCTAACTGATTGCGATAATAATCTCTTTCATATTTCTTTTGCTCTTCTTGAATGACTTCTTCAAATATATCTGGTCTTTCAAACCGTTCATAATAACGAAAAATATATCGAAATGTCTTTAGTAATTGTTGGTATTTATAAAAATCGTTTTTGCATATTTTTAACAGTATATCAAATATCTGTTTTCTTTCTCCTAACTCTGCTGCGCGGATTAAATCTTGGTAGGCATTTTGCTTGTAATTGTATTTAATTACACCTAAATAATAATATAACTTGCCAACGCTAGGCTCCACAGCAATAGTGTTCTGTAATGCTAAGATGCAAAATTCAACTTGCTCTTTTTGCAATTTTGTTGGTATTTTTTCTTGTGAGCCAAGAAAAGAAATCACGCACTTTGACATTTCATACAAGGTACTTTTGTTTGGTTGGCGTTTATATGCTTGTTGGAAATAGGAAAACGCTCTTGGTAGCTCTTCTTTTGAAGAGCTTATAATACCTAGGTAGTAATACAGAGATGGATACCAAGAAAATAACTTTTTGGGCGTTGTGATTTTAGAAAATTCAATATAAGCTTGTTCCATTTTTTCCGTAAAGAAATACACTTTACCTTGTAGATAGTGTTTCATGTCATTAGAAGAGATTCCCTGTAAGTATTGCAAAGAATTATTAGGAAGATTATTAAGTGCTAGTTGCGCAGAATTGTAGTTTTCTTGATCACAGTACATTTCGATCGTTGCAATAATTAGCAACCAATTTGTTGATATATCTATGTTAGAATACTCATGAGAAAATGCACTATATTCTTTTAAGCCAAGAAGTGTCCTTCCTTTTAGAATACGTAATTGTTGAGCATAAGAGTCGCTGTTCTTTTCGATAGAATTAAGCAATATTCGCGCTTGCTCATACTGTTGGTTAAGTAATAAATTTTCAATAGATAAAATATAATCTTTTGTTGTTGTCAGTTGTATAGATACTGATTGATTTTTGAGAAAAAATATACTCATAAAAAAGAGTATTCCAATAACAAAAGGAATACTCTTTTTTAGAACCATTCTAAATTTAAATTCTCGTAATCCTTTCGCTTTGTTTCCCTTAGCAAAATCTTGTAAGTCTTGAAGAAAATTATCCATTGTTGCATAACGCAATTTTTTAGAACTCGTTGCTTTTGTACAAATAAGGTCTAAGTCATACGGAACTAATTTTTTATTAACAGTAGCGCGTTTGAGTTTTAAACTATTTAAAAGGATCTCCATATTTGTAGTTCCAGGGATCATTTTTTTCTCGTATAGTAATTCAAACAGAACTGCTCCTAATGCATAGATATCGGTTTGGCCGTCTAATTTTTCGCCATTGACTTGTTCTGGGGACATGTAATGCGCAGTGCCAATGATATCGCCCGTTTTAGTTAATTTTTTAGACTTAATATTTGCCTTTTTTGCTAAACCAAAATCAAGAACAATAGGTCTTAAATCTCTAGTTATAAAAATATTTTCAGGTTTAATGTCGCGATGAGTAATTTGTTGCTTGTGAGTATAGTTAAGTGCTTGTGCAATTTTTTGCACTATGTCAACTTTGTCTGTAAAAGACCATGAACTAGTATCTGTACTCTTTAATGTCATTCCTTCGAGAAGCTCCATCACAATAAACAATTTACCTTTAAATTCACCAGCATTGTAAATTTTTACAATACTTGGGTGGTTTAATGCTCCAAGTATATTTGCTTCACGAAGAAATCTCTTGCGAGAGATATTCTGAACTGCTCTTGGCAAAAGAAATTTAACAGCAACTACGCGCTGACTGACATCTTCAATACACTTGTAAACCGTACCCACACCACCTTGGCCTATTTTTTCGACAATAGTGTATTGTAAAAACTTATTACTTTGCATAATTATAATCCAAATTAAAGCACCACGAATATTAAAACTTTGAGTACTCAATAACGAAAGTACACTCCAAAAGTTTTTCTAGAAATAACGCCTTATTTCTAGACAGGTAACGTAAATATCGTTAGAATATTCATCTTAAGATCAAACCAAAGTACACTTTAAAAAATTTCATCTAAATAAACAAGAGGATTATTATGACCGAACGACTTAATAACGAACAAACAACACAAGAAGAACTAGCAAACAGCTTAACCCACGGCATCGGTTTGGTCATTGCAATCATAGCATTTATTACTTTTAGCGATTGGCAAGGAAATGAAAGTGAAGTGTTGAGTTTAATCGTTTATGGTAGCACACTATTTTTTTTGTATGCAGCCTCCACATTATACCACACCGTAAAAACCCCAAAACTTAAGAGAATATTCCAAATACTCGACCACTCCGCCATTTATTTATTCATTGCAGGTTGTTATACACCAGTGATGTTCAAAATAGGAAACCACGATGCCATGATCGTTCTTACTGTTATTTGGGGCTTGGCATTTTTAGGTGTATATATCAAAAGTTTTCACCTAGAAAAAACCGCTGTCTTTGGTTTAGTATTATATTTACTAATGGGATGGTTAGCTCTAGTGATGATCAAGTCAATGATTGCCGTATTACCTGCAGGCGCTTTAGTATGGCTATTTGCTGGTGGTGCTTCTTATACATTAGGTGTTTATTTCTACGTAAAAGATAGCATACGGTTTTTTCACACAGTGTGGCATATGTTTGTCTTAGGTGGAAGTTGGTGTCATTTTCATATGATTATCTTTTACACAGTGTAGGACTCAGGCATCTCGTTAAAATATCATTGCTTTATATTATATATTGCGGGTAATATTAAATCCGCTTCTGAAACTTTCTAAAGGTAGAAAAACAGAGCTTTTGCAAGTTGTAACAAATGCTTCTTTGCTTGAGTAAAAGCTTTGAAGCCGGGCTCGAAAGAACATTTTGAATGATGACAGGGCTAATTTAAGATATGGAAAAATATTTATACCACATAACCTCAAAAGACGAATGGTCACAAGTAAAAGAAACGTACCTACCACAAGGCTTTTCAGAAGAAGGCTTTATTCACTGCTCATACTTACAACAAATTGTAGGTTCTGCAAACAAGTTCTTTCAAGGCAAAAAGAATTTAGTTATTTTGCAAATAGAACGACAAAAACTCGAATGCAAAGTCGTAGATGAAAATCTTGAAGGAGGAGAAGTTTTATTCCCTCATGTTTATGATTCTTTGCCTGTTAATGTGGTGGTAAAGGTGATTGACTTTAATTGCCAACAAGATGGAAACTTTTATTTACCGAGTGAGCTAAACAAAGGATCTAAATCTATTTAACCATTGTACTCAAAATATGTATAAGTACATTTCTTTGGCGCTGAACGTTTCAAATTTTGGGAAAAAATAATGAAAAACATACTAATATTTACCACTATTCTCATGATGGGACACTTTACAACAGCAGAAATTATTGTAACGCTAAGAGATCGAGGAGATGGTGGTATTTTTCAAAGTATAACAGGCACAGATATTATAAATAGAGATTTCAGTTCCAATAGATTTGCCGATGTTGCTATAAACAATGGAATAATCAATGAATTGATTAGCGAGAATGTACAAGATCCTGGTCTAAACGCAATAGCGATTGGAACTGTTAGAAATGAAACAACTTCGCAGATTGTTAATCTCATCATTGACAATAACTCTATTGATAGTGATGGAGACAATGTAGGTGGTGATGACTTGACTTTTAATTTTGATGACGTATTCACCGCATCAATAGGTGATGTGATAACGTTCGACGCTATTCACGAATACGACCCCTCTGACGCTGCATTTGTAGAACTCAATCCTGACATACTCGATGGAACGTTTGCCTTAGGGGGAGATTTTGCTAATTTTAATAGCGACATTTTAATAATAAGCGCTGTTCCAGAACCCTCTACTTATCTAGTATTGTTTTTACTTTGCGCACTTCTTGTTCAAAAAAGACAAAAACTACCTAAAGTAAAAACTAAATAACACGTATCATTTTAAAAAATAAGTATTTTTCAAACGACAAGAAAATATTCGCGATAATCGCAGTGCTAATCAAAAACTCCAAGTATTGCATTGTCATCTTCCCCAGGACTACAATGCATTGTGATTAGAGCAGTAGCGTGATCAACATAATCATCATCTCCTCCTATAAGAGCGCATCTTTGTCCAATAAAAGATAAAACAGGCACTGATAGTTCATTAAAAAAAGTATCATATACGATAGAAACAATATGTTCTAATTCTTCAAATGAGGCTGTTATAATATAGAATGCGCACGCCTCAAATTCTTCAGCAAATCCCATGTCACTTTTTGACAACTCATTACAGATTTCTATTAAACTTTTATCTTGCGGTTTGACCAAGTATTTATCTAGAATATCTTTAGCCAAGGAATAAAAATCTCCATCAGGTAGTATTAACATATACCTATGACTAACTAATGCTTTTAAACAATTAGGCAGGTTAGAGAGCGAAATTTCTAATAATTGTTGGAGAATTTCTTCTAGTTCTTCGCGAGAACTCGTCAGAATTTGCCAGACACACTCATAATACTTACTAGAATCACCACTTGCTAAAGCCTTACAGTTTTCAAGTATAGTAACTATCCATTTTCTTTCCAATACAATTCTCCTCGTTGGCCTTTATAGAACCTACCTTAGATTTGTTTCGTATATTTTGGAAATTTCCCAAAATCTTCTTTATATTTTAAATGCAGTGTCTCTTCTACAGTTGATATTCTATTAGTTTCTGCCCAACGCACCACAAGCTCAGAGCACTTTTCGTTTTTTCTTATCTTTTTACCTAAACTAAAAGAAACAGAACCAACAACAAGCCCCTGCTTTACTCTTGACCTGAGATTCATAGTTTTGCCTACAGCAAGTAGTTCTTTTTGTTTTTTCAATTTAACTTGATACACACCAGGGGATGTAGGTAGTTTAATCTTGCTCTTGCGCAAATGTTGTTTAAGATCATTCCAGTTATGCCAAGTACTCCATGTCAATTCAATTGGTGGAATAGACAGTTGCTCTTTCATAGAGTTTGTATTTTTAGAGTTTGTATTTTTAGAGTTTGCATTTTTAGAGTTTGCATTTTTAAAATTTAAACTTTTAATGGGCTTTGTTTTTAGTTTTAATTTTTGTACTTTTAGCTGTGGTTTTTGTTGAAGTTTTAATTTTGATTGGCTAACCTCTTGCTTTGGCTCTTTCTTGATTTCTTCTTTTAACTCCTGCTTGTTCTTCTCTTTAGGCTCCTCAACATTTTTGTTCTTTTTCAACTCCGCAAACACTTCATTTGCCTGTTGCAAAAATCGTCCAATACGATACGCCTCGACAACCTTATTTGAAGCTTTCTCTATCGATTGTTGTGACTCAGGTATATTTTTGAGTAATTTGTAAGTCTTATCATTTGCGTTATGTGTCATTGTTTTATCCTAAGGAAATTTTACGAGGGAATCTATTTTGTCAGATCATGGTTCTATTTTACCGTCTTTTTCTCTAGAGAACAATACACATTGTTTTACAGATTAAAAAAATCAATAAACCGAGACTGTTAGAACTAAAATTTTGGGAGATGACCTGACAATTTCACAATAAATGTGATATAACTTCATCGTAGAAGTGTTGGTAAAATAGTCAAAAACAAAACACTGCTTGAAAACATTAGACCAGCAAATGCGACTAAGTGAGGCGAAAGAGATTCACTTTCAGAAATATTAATGGTCGGGTAGTGCGTGCAAGAGATAATAAAAATAGGTTTCTTGGTGTTAGTAAACAAGAACGAGAATTCTACAAAAACTACGAACTATGGTTAGAGGCTTATAATAAAAAGTTAAAAATCGATGAAAAAAACAAGTCGACACAGTTAAAAGAAAAAGAAACTCTAGAAAAAGAAGAAGGAAGAGAACAGAATGACGAACTTTATTAAACAAAGAACTTCAGTATGACGACTCGTTTTCGGTAGTTGGTAGCACGAATCAAGTACTCCAAGTATCGTAATTCTTTTTCAAGGATTGCAATGCATCATGATTACATTAAGTACATTGATTCATAAATTTTTACGCATTATAACGCAGTTAATTTTGAGTGTTCAGCTAGGCACTTTGAAGGCGCAAAGCCATAGTTTTATAACTGAAAAATAACGACGCCGACGCTCAAAAGTACAAGTTAGAATGTATAAATAATTTTGAATCAATGTATTAAGTGACGCGCCAAAAGTATTTACCCATTGGTATTTTGTTCTTTTAATTTCTAGTTTTGTTGCTCCTTAGTTACGCAGCTAGAGCTACGCGCCCTCGTCGCGCCGCACTAGAAAATAAAAGCTCTGCATTCAACGGGCAACTACTGTTGTCAGGTCACTTAGTAGCACTCAACATAACTCATTTCCTCCTATAAGAACATTCCTTTACAAAGAAATACAACAACTATTACAGTGACAATTACGATCCAATAATCTTGGCTTTAGAGCTCCTATTATTGTTTTCGTGAACTTCCCAGAATTTACCAAACACAGTAATAATTTCGATTACGATCACCACCAAAGTCTTACGATTTTTAAATATCCATTCTCTTTTCAATTGGATTTCCTAGCCAGTTGCTGAAATATCATTGCCTATATTGTGATACTGCGAGTAATATCGAGCCCGTTTCCGAGTCCAAGCCCGTTTCCGAAACTTTATAAAGGTGGTAGAAAAATAGAGCTTTTATGAGTTGTAACAAATATTTCTTTGTTTGATTAAAAACTTTGAAATCGGACTCAGGCTCGAAACAACATTTTGAACGATAACAAGTCCTATTAATACTATAAAATCAAAGTTTCAATTGAAGAGCGCAATAGCCCAAAAAATACAAATGTTTAAAATTTTAAATTTTAAAAAATTTAGCTTTTTGCTATTATATGCATTATTAGTTAAATTAATCATAATTGTTATCAGGAAATATGTATTTACTATCATTTCTATATTTGAAATAGAAAATAGAATAAAATTTCAAATACAAAATCGGTTAAAATTTTTGCAAACTTGAGGAACAAAGATGCCCCATGATGATTATGAAGTTATAATGTTCTCAACCGCAGATAGAAAGCAATTTGGCCCCTTTCTATTTCCACCATATATCAAAGATAATACTCCTTTACATCCTCTTAACTTTACAAAAGATGGACGAAAACTTTCCTTGGAAACAGTAGAGGCGCAATATCAGAAAAGACAAGAGAATCCGAATAATTTAATTCTTTACATTAGAGATATTGCCGGTGATGTTACAGATGGCGATAAAGAAAGTGATGAAAATAACAAAGACTTTTCTTTGACGTGGGTAAAAAAAGGTAAAGATCTCATTGCGCAAGTGGAAGTGCAAAAAGAGCGTATATTCTCTTACGAAGCAGAAAAAAGACAAGCGTTAAAAGAATCTTTTGATTCGTTTTGCCTAACCTTGGAAAAGTTAGAACACAATAAGCGTTTACGCCCTGGGGGATTGAGGCTTGCTATCAATCGCATTGCATCTTCTTTGCCTTTGCTTTTCTCAGAGATACTTCCTTATATGTATAGCTTTAATCGCGAAAGTCGTTATATTAATTTGGTACCAGGAATGCGTCTCGCCGTACACTATAATGGTAACGCAAAATCGTGCCAAAATTTAAAGCAAAATAAGATATAATACAGCGCTACAAGAAATTTAGGAGAAGAGCATGGGACGAATGCGTAAAAGTTACAGCAAAGATTTTAAAGCTAAAGTAGCGCTGGAAGCTTTAAAAGAAGAAAAAACAATTCAAGAGTTGAGCAACAAATACGAAGTATCAACAGTGTTGATATCAAAGTGGAAAAAACAAGTAAAAGAAGGTATGTGTGGAATATTTCAGCGTGGTAAAAGCCCAGAGGAAAAAGAACAAGAACAAACGGTTGAAAAGCTATATCGAGAATTGGGGAAGCTACAGGCAGAGCACAACTGGTTAAAAAAAAAGCTTGGAGAAGTTGAGTAGTAAACACCGATTAGAACTTGTAGATAAAAATGACAGTGAATACTCTGTTCGCAAGCAATGTGAAATTCTAGATGTCCGTAGAGGCAATCTATACTACAAACGAAAATGTAATAAAGTTGAGTTAGATTTAGCTGAGAAAATACGGTGGGTAGGGGAAAAACATCCTTTTTACGGCTATCGTAAAACAGCAGAGATTCTAAAAAGGCTTGGAAATCATGTAGGCTACAGAAAAGTCAGACGACTCAAAAAACAACTCGGAATCAAAACGCTGTATCCAAAGCCCAGGCTGTCAGTGCCAAGAAAGGATCACAAGAAATATCCATATCTACTTAAAGATTTAGACATTAATTATTCTGACATGGTGTGGGCGACAGATATTACGTTTATACGCATCAAAAACAAGGGATGGGTCTATCTTACCGCTGTTATTGATTGGCATAGTCGGTATGTAATTTCTCATCAAATCTCTACTACTATGGATCAGGATTTTTGTATTCAGGCTTTACAAGATGCTTTAGATACCAAACATAAACCCTGTATTTTCAATACTGACCAAGGATCTCAATTTACTTCTAATGAGTTCACGAAAGTACTCAAAAATAACGGAATCAAAATATCTATGGATGGAAAAGGACGCTGTTTGGATAACGTTATAATTGAACGATTTTGGAGGAGTCTAAAATACGAAGAAGTCTTTCTCAATGAGTACCACACTGTTGAGCAAGCTAAACTTGCTATTCGCGAGTATATTCAGTTTTATAACAATGAAAGGATACATCAGTCTCTTGATTATGCCACCCCTCGCGAAATATACTTTCGCTTTTACAATAAAAAAATAGCTAGTTAGGGCACTGTCTTTCTTTCTTATTTTAGATCAAAAAATGGTATTGACAAACGTTAGCACTATATTAAATTGCTAGTTGAGAAAAGTATTGGAACATTAGTTATTGGCAAAAACGATGATTGGAAGCAACAGATTAACATTGGCAAAAGGAATAATCAAAATTTTGTTTCTATTCCCCATTCTCAGTTTGTTAACCAACTTACCTACAAAGCCCAACTTGCTGGTATTGAAGTTCTTATTCAAGAAGAAAGTTACACTTCTAAATGTTCTTTCTTAGACAGTGAACCGATTAAGAAACATCAAAATTATTTGGGACGCCGTGTTAAACGAGGTCTATTTAGGCCTAAACAAAATATTTTGTTTAATGCTGATATCAACGGGGCAGCAAACATTATTCGAAAAGCAATCCCGAATGCTTTTGCTAACGGGATAGAGGGCATAGTAGTATTCCCCAAAAGGATCACTCCTTTTTAAATGAAAATTCATTAAATGTAATATTTGATAATGTTTTCGTGAACTATGTTACTAGTTCTTCAATTGTTTGTTTGCCATCACTGTGATTAGTATGCATATGAAGGTCACCTTTGTACCAACGTGCATTGTCCTCTAATACCCTGTTTGGATTCCATTGAGATCGTGGATTCGGAGAAGGATTAGTCGGCATCAATTTAAAATCAATTTTTATAGTAATATCTACTCTTGTTGGAGTGACTTTGTATAAACCAAAAATGACATGCCATTTGCCTTTATAGAGAGGTCCTGGTAAATAGGATGCGGTTGCATGGTTCTCAGCAATAATAAATTCACTTTTACTACCACCACTCCAACCGCGAAAACCTTCCTTCCCTAAACCATTGCTGTCAAAAATACCAACATCTACAGTATGCTTTTGGCGGTCATATTCGTAACTAACTTGAGTTTCACGAATATTATCAGGGACTTCAAAGGAGACGTAGCGATAGATATCTGCTGATTTTGGTGGTAAGAATTTTTTTTCTATAACAAGAGATTCGCAAAAAATGTGCGAGATGAGCAGTGTATAAATAAAAAATAACGATTTGTTCATTACAACACCTGTTTTTAGTAAAAGTTGAATGGATAGATATTTTAAAGCGTATTAACGTATTATTAGCGTAGGTTTTACCTTAAACAAACCTAACCTCCACGAACAAATTTAACTGCTAAAAATACAATAACTAAACCAAGTAAAAATATTGCTCGTCCTAAGTAAGAAGACAAACGGCGCATTTTTTGAGTTACGGGAGAATTAGGTGATTCTTTTAGTAGCTTTATCGCTTTCTCTCCCCAATAAAAATCGTGTAAAAAACTACCAATAATTACTATTACCACAAGACAAAGTTTGATGAATAAAGTTTCGCCATAGAACTGTTGCCAAAAATTCCAAGAGGCAACAGCTCTACCAAAACGAAAAAACATCAAAAATACGCCGCTGAGTACAACACTGCTCAATACCATCCACGAAATCGTGCGTAAGCGTATTACTACATCAGAAAATAATTGCGGATACAGTGCTTGGTATTTTTTCTTTTTAGCTACAGGTAAAAAAACCAGTACGAGGAAAAAATTTGCTCCTAGCCATACAGTTATCCCAAGAATATGCCACCACACCAAAAATAAATAAAAATAGTACATTTATCTATTTCCAGACTATTTTACCGATGCGATCAGTGATTTGACCGGTGCGCTTGTTATTTAGTACTGTAATTTCAACTCCTGGTTGCCCGTCTTGGTTAGAGGCACCTTGTAGTTGATAGTCACCACTTAGTCCGTAGCTTCGCGTCTTTTTATTGCGGTCATCTAGTATGCGAAAAGCGCCGCGCTGCACTATTCCTATTTCGTTACCTGGTTCACCATTACTATCGTAATTACCATTAATTGCATAGTCACCAGAAAGTGAGTAGGATTTAGTTTTTCCCGTAGTGTAATGAAGTATGCGAAAAGCGCCACGTTGCACTACGCCTACTTCTACACCAGCGTTACCATCAGTATCATATTGCCCATTTATAGCGTAATCACCTTGTAGATAAAATGATTTGCGATTACCGCTGTGATGCAAAATTTGAAATGCACCACGTTGCACTATTCCTATTTCTGCTCCTGGTTTCCCGTCGGCATCATATTGTCCGTTGATTGCGTAATCACCATCTAAGTGGTAGTTAATAAAACGACCATTACAAATTACTCGAAAGGCACTGCGTTGGACAATGCCAATTTCTACTCCTGGTTTTCCATCAGTGTCGTAGTTACCATTGATCGCGTAATCGCCACTCAAGGCATGTGATTTTATTTTGCCATTTGTGTGGGACAAGATGCGAAAAGCACCACGTTGAACAATACCTATTTCATTACCAGGCAGTCCATCAGTATCATAGTTACCGTTAATTGCGTAATCACCGTGAAGAGAATAGGTTTTCATTTTTTGGGTATGGTGTTGCAAAACGCGAAATCCACCACGTTGGATTATTCCTATTTCTGCCCCTGGTTTGTCATCTAGATCGTAATTACCGTTAATGGCATAGTCACCGCTTAGTGGATAGGCTTTCATTTTCTTTTCACGGTCGTCTAATATGCGAAAAGCTCCGCGTTGAACAATGCCTATTTCTGCTCCAGGCTCACCATCTAGATCATAACTACCGTTAATTGCATAGTCACCACTTAGTGAATAAGCCTTCTTTTTACCTGTGCGATGATTGATAATAACAAAACTACCGAGAGTAACCACTCCTACTTCACTCCCTGGTTCACCGTCAAGATCATACTGACCGTTTATTGCGTAAGGAGGTTGTAGAGAGTAAAAACTTGTTTTTTTTGAAGCGCCATCAATAATACGAATACCTGACTTAGTTACTTCTAGCTCGTCAAACTTTCCATCGCCATTCAGGTCTCCACGGTTAGAGATCTCAACAGCTTTTGTTTTTGATGTTGGAAAAGAAAATTGTAATTGTTCGCTATTATCCCCTTGCGCAGATAACGATTGCAAATTTGTAAATGTTTTTAACACAGTATTAAAATTATCACCTTCAGGGAAAATAGGCGTTTCATTTTCTACAGTCATGCTAAACAATTGCTCGTGTATAGCAACTCCTTGTGATGAGATTTCCTGTGTAAAAACGCTAACTGTAAAAAAAATAGTGAGTAGTGCTATTTGTAAAATATACATGTTCTTTTCCTTTTGTGGTTTTTCGCTCAGAAACAAGAAACCGATAGAATCGATTGATTTTTTTATGTGTTTTTATTATAAAAGAAAATTATGTTACTATAAAAGAAAATAAATGATTTCATAAAATATGAATTATTTCTAAGGTAGATGGTTGAAAATAATATACCAGATTTTACATAGAAATTTTATTCATCAACTAGGCATTCTGAGCGCGCATAGCCTTAGTTCTGTAAGTCAAGAATAACGACGTTGATGGATAAAATTTCTATGTAAAATGGTAAATTATTTTCCGCCACATCCCTAAGAACCTGTTGTAAAACTATTTTAAGTTGTAAAATTGTTCCCTTTAACCTCTAATTTCGTTATTTTTTTATTAGGGCCTGTCATCATTCAAAGTGTTTTTTCGAGCCCGAGCCCATTTCCGAGCCCGATTTAAAAGCTTTTAATCAAAGAAAGTAAGTATTGTTACAATTCGTAAAAAGTTCTGTTTTTTTACCATCTTTAGAAAGTTTTCGGAAACGGAAACGGGCTCGATACTTTTTGTAGTATTAACACAAGGCAATGGCACCTGTTTATTCTCACGGGCCGAATGATGACACGCCTTATTACTTTACACTAAAAAAATACCTTATTAGAAATGAAAATGTCTGAATTTTTTACCTCCACTAATTTTGTAACGAACTTAAAAGACTATAAAATTTTGCGAGCAAAATATGAGAAAACGCCTAGTTGACAAAAATGGTAACTTATTAATACGTCGTATTGGTCGAGAATGGAATCCAATGAGTGATCTTTACCATTTTTTGATTTCCTCGTCATGGTGGATCATGATTGGTATTATTAGCTTGTCATATGTGCTATTAAATGTCCTTCTTACAATATTATTTTTGTTAGGAGGTGATTGTATTTCAGGCGCGCGACCGGGGAACTTCGAAGATGTTTTCTTTTTTAGCGTACAAACAATGTCGACCATCGGTTACGGTGGAATGGCACCACAAACTTTTTATGCTCATGTTATTGTGACTGTGGCATCTTTGGCAGGTTTACTGTCTATCGCCCTAGCTACCGGACTTATATTTGCAAAATTTTCGCGACCAACGGCGCGCATTATCTTTAGTAAAAATGCCATTATCCGTAATTACGACGGTAAGCCTCACTTCATTTTTCGTTTAGCAAATATACGCACAAATTATATTATAGAAACATCTATACGCGTCATGTTTATCTACACAGAAACCACAATTGAGGGAGATACTATTCGCCGTTTTAAAGATATCCCACTTGTTCGCTCTCAAACTCCTATATTCTCACTTACTTGGATGATCTTTCATGAAATAGATGAACGCAGTCCGTTATTTGATAACTCCTTGACTGATATTGATTTTATTGTTCTTTTTCAAGGCACAGACAGCGAACATTCGCAAAAGGTCTACGCAAGACATATTTATCATTACGAGGATATACTGTTTAATCATCGATTTGCTGATGTCTTTATAGATTATAAAGATGAAAGAGTTCTTTGTTATGATAACCTTCATAGAGTTATCCCTTGTGATAATAAGATTTAATAAGTGACCTGACAAAAAATTTAATTCTCTTGCCCTAATTATTTATCTAAGGATTTATTATGAAAAAAGTATACATTCTTGTTCTGTTATCTTTTCTAGTTTCCTGTGATTCTCCTCAAAAAGATTCCCAAAAACAAAAAGTTATTTATACAACCTTCTATCCTACAGCTTATTTTGCGGAGCGTATTGTTGGCGATTATGCAAAAGTTGTTTGTCCAGTTCCCGAAGACGAAGACGCTATTTTTTGGAAAGCATACAAATATCCTAAAATCATTGAGGAGTATCAAAAAGCAGATTTAATTATTTTAAACGGCGCAAAATTTGCAAAGTGGGTATCCAAAGTATCACTACCTCAAGACAAAGTTGTAAATACCGCAAAACCTTTTAAAAAAGAGTTTATTTTTATTGAAAGCGGAACGAAACATAGCCACGGAGATGGAAAAGAACATAGCCACAAAGGTTTAGACGGGCATACTTGGGTAGATCCGCACAATGCCAAAATACAATCGCGGGAAATCAAAAATGCACTTGTGAAGTTATTACCGCAACATCAAGAAAAACTAGAGCAAAATTTTAAAATGTTGGAAAAAGATTTTGATGAACTTATTTCTACATTGAAGAAATACCAAGAAAATGAAAACAAACCGCTACTTGCTTCTCACCCCGCTTATAATTATATTGCAAGACGATTTTCATGGAATATAAAAAATCTAGACTTAAATCCAGAAGTTATGCCAACAGAAGAGCAATTTTCTGAGATTCAAGAAATTTTAAAACAGCATCCAGCAAAATTCATTCTGTGGGAGTCTTCTCCTACTAAAGAAATAGCTAAAGCTTTTCAACAAAAATTTCAACTTACGAGTATTGAATTTTCTCCTTGTGAACTTATCAGTGATGAAGATAGACAGAATAAACGCGATTATTTGAGTACCATGCGTAACAATGTGGAGAATCTAAAAGCTATTTGGAAATAAGGAGAGAATATGAGCGATGTTCACGATGAAGTTACAACCGTTATTCCTGGCGGTGCCGACCTCAAAACAGGTCAGATATTTTCTCATTACCAAATATACCAAGTATTAGGGCGCGGGGGAATGGGCGTTGTATATAAAGCTTACGATACAAGATTACAACGTACTATAGCCCTTAAAATACTTAATGGTAGTCAATCGCAACAAGATAGAATTTCGTTGCTTAAAGAAACTCAGATTCTTGCTTCACTAGATCACAAAAACATAGTAAAAATATACGATGTAGGTACAACACCTTCGTATCATTTCACGATGGAATATATCGAAGGTCATACACTTCATGATTTGATCGCAAATAATAGTATTTCGATAGAACAGTCAATGCGTTTTCTGGCAAGTGTAGCCAACGCCTTGCATTACGTTCACAAGGAAAATATAATTCATCGCGATATTAAACCAGGTAATATTATGGTTACCAAAGAAAAAGTTGTAAAACTTATGGATTTTGGAATCGCTAAAACTCTCAGTGAGAATAAGAGCCAAGACGATGTTATCATTGGAACTCCTGCATACTGTTCTGCTGAACAGTTGAAGGGGCGCCCAGAAAAAGTTAGCGATATTTATTCTTTGGGTGTTGTATTTTATGAATGTATTACAGGCCATCGTCCTTTTAACGCTCATGATCATTGGGAGTTAATGTTAAAAATTGGTAGCAACGACTTCATTACTCCTCGTCAGTATGATAGTAATATCTCTCGGTATGTGGAAGCGATTTGCTTAAAGTGTATGCGAAAATCACGAAAAAATCGTTATAGCAGTGCTAAAGCTTTAGAAAGAGATCTACTTAACCAATTGGCTGGAAAACCAATTATTGCCAAACCATCAACTAATGCACAGCGTTTATATAAATATATCGTGCGCAATAAGATTTTGTGCTGCGTTTTTACTGGATTTATTTTACTCTCTTTATCATGGATTTACATTATTTACCAAAAAATGGAGTATAGTGAAGAACGACTAGGCTACCTGCAAAAAATAGAAGCGGAAAAAAAGCAGTTACAAAAAGTAACCAATATTATATTTGATAGTCTCAATTACATGACAAAGCAACATTCAAAAGTATTTGCTGATCCAATATTTTCTTCGAAAATGATAGAAGTGTTTCACCAAGATTTAGATACGCAGTTAAACTACAATCGATTAATCACTGTAAGAAGTCTTATTTTATCTAGCAGTAATAAACCAGAAGATTTAGAACAATCTCTTAAAGATTTTACTTATTATCTCGAAAAAAACCCTAAAAGCGCAGATCGTTATAATTCACGAGGTATGGTTTTTCGCAAACTCAAACGTTACAAGAAAGCAATTGACGATTACAATTCTGCAATAAAAATTCGTCCGCGATATACGTATTTTTTTAATCGTGGAGTAACATATGATGTTCTTGGGCAATGGAAAAAGGCTATCGAGGATTATACTGTTAGTATTAAGTACAATCCGTATTACTTTATCGCATATGCTAGCCGTGGCTTGATATACGAAAAACAACAAAAATATTCCCTTGCTATTCGCGATTACCAAAAAGCTCTACAGTTAAAAATCCCAAAAGGTCTTGGCTCAGGTATCAAGAAAGAAATGGCTCAAAAAGTAAAAGAGCTACAAAATAAATAAAGAAAGGATACTTATGGATATCGCCAGAAAATTATTCATACCCGAGAACAAAAAAGAAGTTTTTGTTGCCCAAGAAAAGTATGCACTTGAAGTAATTCGCGACAATCATGCCGACAAGATTTCAACTATTGCAGGAGTAGATGTTTCCTATGGAGATAAAGGAAATAGCGCTTATGCAGCTGTTGTTGTCATTGATACTGATTCGCAAAAAATTGTAGAAGAAGCCACTTGGACAGGACCATGTGAATTTCACTACGAACCTGGTTTGCTAGCTTTACGAGAAATTCCATGTGTATTACGTGCTTTTGAGCGATTAAAAATCATACCAGATATAGTTGTTATCGATGGTAATGGTATTCTTCATCCTCGTTCTTTTGGACTTGCTTGTCATGCAGGATTATCTCTTGATATACCAACTATCGGTTGCGCAAAATCTCTACTCATGGGAAAGCACAAACCTCTAAAAAAACAAGGTGACTCTGCTGAAATTCGTCACATGGGAGAATCCTTAGGCGTTGCACTACAAAGTCAAAAAGGCGAAGACCCGATATACGTGTCTATCGGCCATAAAATTGATATCCCTACTGCACTGTCACTGGTAAAAAAAATAACAAGTTCTACTCGTGAACCCTTGCCCATACACCATGCTCATAATATATGCAAAGAAATGTATTATAACGATAAAAAACATCAAGATGATGAAAAACAACAAAACAAACAAAAAATAATCGCTATGATAAAAGAGTTGCGACAACAAGGCTTAAGTTATAGCAAGGTTGCAAGTGAGCTAAATAAAAATAGCGAGGTAAAAAAACTAACACCTCGCAAACTTACGCCAAGAAAAATGCGCAACTGGATTGAGTCTAATCCAGACTAGAGCAATATCGTTTTATTTTGGTAAAATAGTGATGAGTTCGTAAATTTCTTCCTTCATTTCATCGCATGATTTATAGCGGTCTTGAGGATTATGCGACATTGCTTTTTCTACGACGTGCAATACTGCTGGCGGTAAACCAGGTTTTTGATCGCGAAGAGAAATATACTTGTTGCGACTTTTCCAGTTAAATATATCCATCAAGTTGTTATTGTATTCTGCGTATGGTGGTTTGCCGCATAGACAGTGAAACATTGTTGCTCCGACAGAATAAATATCGCTATGAATCGTTACTTGATTTGCGTTTTGTATTTGTTCTGGGGCAGTATATTCAATATTTCCCAATATTTCCCCGCGAGTGGTTTTCACAACGGTTTTACCAATAATTTTAGCTATTCCGAGATCAATTACTTTAACTAATCCTTCTTTGGTAATGTATAAATTACTTGGTTTGACGTCGCGGTGTATAATTCCTTTACGGTGAGAATAACTTAAAGCATCCAGTATGTAATAAGCTATTTTTAATGTACGTCGCGCAGGTAATATTTCTCTTTTTAAACGATTATCTAATGTTTCTCCTTGCAAATACTCCATAACGAAATATAGTTTGCCATTATGTTTACCAAAATCTTTAATTTTTATCAGATTTGGATGGTGGAGTCGAGATATAATTTGAATATCTTGTTGAAAATGCGTAGCAATTTCTTCAGTTACATTTTCAAGCATTTTTAAAGCGACTTGTATTCCATCATCGTCGCGATAAGCTAAATAAACATTCCCAGCACAACCATATCCAAGTATTTTTAACAGCAAGTAATTTCCAATACGTTGTAAATTTTCCTCTAGATTTTTTTTGGCGAGAGTGCTCATGATAAGTTTTTTACATGAACCACAAAAGATCTGCCCAGAAAAGTCTTCGCGCATTTCCATACGAATAGAGCATCCACATTCACATTTAGCTTTATATATCTTCATTGTATCCTCGCCATTAGCACACGTTAGTTAGTTGTTCGTAAACAGCTTCTTTCATTTCTTCCGCAGTTTGGTACCGATCTTCCGCTTCTGGAGCCATAGCTTTCTCAACGACATCAACAACACTTTGCGGAATGTCAGATTTTCGTTCTAATAATTTTACATATGAGTCCTCGGCTTTACTTAGAAATATTTTTTGCAAATCGCGACCGTGTTCTGCAAAAGGAGGGTAACGGCATAGAATACGAAATAATGTAGCTCCAACGGCATATATATCCGCACGGTGGTCTATGTGTTTTGAGTCGCGAAATTGCTCTAATGCCATATAAAAAATAGTTCCGATCATTTCGCCTGTTTTTACCAAGCTTTCCTTGTCATAACCAGCTTTTGCAATACCTAGATCAAGAATCTTAACCGTACGATCTTCTGTTGTAATATAGATATTACCTGGTTTTATATCGCGATGAACTATACTTTTACTATGCGCATATTGTAAGGCATCTAGAGTGTAGTATGTAATACGTAGTGCTTCGCCTAAAGTTGGTAATCCACGTTGCAAAATATCTTCTACACTTTTTCCTGGATGATAATCCATAACATAGTATACATTGTTGCCATCTTGCCCCCAGTGGTGTAATCTAATAATATTGGGGTGATGTAACCTTCTAAGCACATCTACTTCGCGATCAAAATGTTGTTGAGCATGAGCGTCTTTAGTCACATCCGTCATTTTTACTGCCACTTTTTCATGACTAGTTTCATCATATCCCAAAAAAACTTCGCTCATTCCTCCCTTTCCAAGAGATTTTAACAACAAATAGTTTCCGATCCTTCGATAGTGTTTACTAGTGTCTTGCTTGGGCCCTTTACTGTACATAGATTTTCCGCACAATTGACAAATAATATTTGCACGTAGTTCTTTCGGTGTTACAATACGGACAGAGTTTCCACAACGACATCGCAAATTATATTCTTTCATATTTTTTTCCAAAAAGTATATTTCAGGTGATTTAATGCCACAGCATTCTTATTTTGCGAAAAATTTCTATACGAATCAAGATTTTTGTACATTAACTAAGGATTAAACCGTGTGTAGAATATTTAGTTTTAGATCCGTAATCAAGAGCCAAGTTCATAAAAGTTTAGTTGGAACAGAAAACGCGCTATCTATTCAAAGCAATTACCACTCTGATGGTTGGGGTGTTGCTTACTATGTTCAAGGTGTTCCGCATATCATCAAATCAATTGAAGCTGCAGTTCACGATAGCATTTTTCAAAAAATTTCGGGGGTTGTTTCTTCTGAAACAGTAGTTGCTCATATACGTAAAGCCACTTTGGGGTCAAAAAATATTCTAAATGTACATCCTTTTCAATTTGGAAAATGGGTTTTTGTACATAACGGTAATATCGAAAATTTTGCTCAGCATCGTCGTCCACTTCTAGCCATGGTTGCTCCTGAACTACGTCGTTTTATACTAGGACAAACTGATAGTGAAATCATGTTCTACTTTATTCTTTCTCACTTACGACAACATATTTCTTTATCAGCAAATAACTTATCGATAAAAAAAGTAATGAGTATTGTTAAACAAGCAGTCAAAAAAATAATAGATATTGTTGGTCCTTGCTGCGTAGAAGAAGACGGAGATTCCACAAAAACATATTTGACATTTGTTCTTACAAACGGTACGACAATGCTTGCCCATCACGGCGGAAAACATTTACATTACACAACCTATAAAAGCCACTGTATTGACCGTGATACTTGCCCATGTTTTTCATTTGAATGTGAAAATCCTTCTGAAAGTGGTTATATCAATCACTTGATTTTTTCTAGCGAAAAATTAGCAGGAGATAATATCTGGCTCCCAATGCAACAGGGGCAGTTTATTGGCGTTGATCAAGAAATGAAATTGACCATCATTGAATAAAATTGTTCGTTTAAACGTACTCTTTGTACAATTTTATCAAAAAGCATTGACACACCTTAAATGCTTTAAACTAGCTTTGTTCCTTTTTCAAAGACATAATAATATTATCCACCTTAAAAATACTTCGCTGTTCACATTATTTCAACGCGAATTTTAAATAAGGACACACTTAAGTGAGTCGCAAAAAGTTTTTGAGCACGTTTCAAGTCAGCGTAGAATTTGAGTGTCAAAGAAGGACAGCCTGAGAGACACATAACTGTAGCTATGTAACCGAAGGCTCAACGCCGCTATGACACTCAAATTCTACGCTGCGTGCTCTTAAAAACTTTTTGCGACTCACTTAAAAAAATATGCATAGTGGAATTAGGCGCCATACGCCCTAGTTCTATAGAATTAAGATGTAGGAGTTATATCATTTTGTTTGTAATTTCTTTAGAAACTTGATGTTTGACTCATGGCGAGAACGCCCTAAAACATATTAATATAAATTGAAGGAATATACATGGACAACGAGCTCATCAATAATCGTTATGAGGTCATATCACAAATTGGTTTAGGAGGTGCTGGGGCTATTTTCCAAGCTTACGATACTTTTTTAGACAGGAAAGTGGCGATAAAGAAAATTTTTGTAGACTCACATGACCAGGTCGAACGACTCAAAAGAGAATGCTTGTTCTTACAAACCATCGATCATCCTAATCTAGTGAAAGCCCATGAGTTTTTTATTACTAACGATCGTGCTTACATGGTTTTAGAGTTCATTGATGGTAAATCTATTGATGAAATCATTGTTAAAAATAAGTATAGTATGACTCTAGTTGGGCAACTAGCTATTGCTAGTCAAATTGCACGTGGTATAGAAGTGATGAATATGGGCGGAATTATTCATCGCGATATTAAACCACAAAATGTGATGTTAAATCCCCAGACAGGGGAGATAAAAATTGTTGATCTAGGAACGGCAAAAAGTTTAAGCAAAGCACTTAGTTCAATAACAACGGCAGGATCTGTAATCGGAACTTGTGCATACATGAGCCCTGAACAAACAAAAGGTGCAGTATGTTGGTCAACAGATATATTTTCCCTTGGTGTTCTTTTATATCAATTTTTTACTTGGTCAGAACGCTCACCTTTTTATACAAATAATATCTACGCAACAATAAAAAAAATACGCGACGAAAAGCTAATTGATTTGTGCACTGTTGTTGATATTTCAGAGGCCTCTCCAGAACAACAGATTGCATATGAAAAAATATCTGAGGTTCTTGTGAAAGCCTTACATAAAGATCCAGATGTGCGTTGGCAAAACGCAGGGGTTATTGCTGATTTATTTAACGACATAAGAATGCCCCTACTAGGAGAAGCACAAGAAAACCCTCATAAATATCGCATTGAAACTGCACGACAAATATGCCCTGGACTTCGTAAAGAATTGGAGTCTATGCGAAAAACATATTCAACTATAGGATAGCAAAACTTATAAATGTAATAAGTTTTACAAAGGAAAGCTTATGAGTGTTTCAAAAAGCAAAGATATTCACTATATTATTGACCAAGCAATTCGCGATGAATCTACCGAGCTAGATCTACGCAATTTAAATATTACTCAATTACCTTCCGCAATAGGAAGATTAGATAAACTGGAAACACTAAGACTAAGCGGCAATAAAATATCATTTTTGCCAAAGGAAATTGGTGAACTTTGCTCTTTGCGCATTTTAAATATCGATGATAATCAATTGTCATTTTTACCCAAAGAAATTGGTCGCTTGTCCTCTCTTCTTGCTCTTAGCTTAAATAATAACAATATCTCTATACTTCCGAAAGAGATTGGCGATATAAGCACTCTGCTAGAACTGTATCTAGATGATAATAAAATATCATTTTTGCCAAAAGAATTTGCCACTCTTACTTCTTTAGAACGCTTATACTATAATAACAATAATATCACTTCTTTTCCGCGAATCATTAACGAGTTAAACTCTTTAAGCTACTTGAGTTTAGCGCAAAATAGTCTATTATCTTTACCAAAAGAATTTGGCTTTCTAACCTCACTCTCTGCTATTGATCTATCTAAAAATAGTTTTTCATCTTTTCCACGCGCCTTGCTACAACTTGAGAAACTTGAGTCCCTCAATTTTGCAGATAATACGCTATGTTCTTTACCTAAAGAACTAGAAAAATTAATTCAAATTGAGGATCTAAACCTTAGTAATAACAAATTTTCATCTTTTCCTAGATCTATATTGTATTTATCTTCTCTTATGTATTTACGACTATCGCACAATAAATTAAGCTCTTTACCAGGAAATTTAGAGCAAATAAATTGCTTAGAAGAACTATGGTTAAATGACAATGAGTTATCCTCTATACCAAAAACATTAACGCAACTAACTTCTCTTATCGAGCTTTACCTAGGAGAAAATAGACTTACATACATAACCAAGGATTTACAAAATTTCACATGTCTAAGTGTTCTAAGTCTACACAAAAACCAGCTATCTTCGATTCCTAAAGAATTGGGGAATTTAGACAATCTTACCGAGTTAGATCTTTCACACAATCGTTTAACTTACCTTCCTAAGGAACTTGGTGAAATATCTTCTCTTCGTGAATTGAATCTTGCAAATAACCGCCTAACTTCTTTACCAAAAAACCTAGCACAATTAGCAAATCTTTCTGTATTTGATATTAGTAACAACAAGCTAGTTTCTATTCCGCAAGAGCTCAAATCTATAGTCACTCATTGATTTTATTTTTCACAACGGTTTCTTTATTTGTTATAAATGTAGGGCGAGTTATCGGTTGCGAAAGAGTACACTTCACCTATACTCTATATTTTTCAGCTAATACAACATCTCGCAATCGTTATCGTAATTGTCACCCTGTATAAAATTATGCACCTCGGATACTGGAGTAATATATAAATGCAAAAGTGGATGTTACTGGGAGTTGTGTCGTTCATTTTGGTTGTTGTCAGTTTGGGAATGAACTCTCTTATTGACCGCGTTATAAAAAATAAACTTTCTCGGGATTTAGATATTAATCTAGGCAATACTTATATGATGTTGCAATTGTGGATTGAAGCGCAAAAATCTGCGGCAACAAGTAAAGGATTAGAACGCAAAGTACGCTCTCTTACACAAACTTTTTTAGAAACAGATAGTGGAAACTCATCGCAAAAAATATTAGAGTCTAATTTTCTAGATGTAATTCGTCAGCATTTGCGACCAATGTGTCGCGTATACGGCTATACTGATTTTGCCATTATTACTCCACAGAAAAAAATTATCGCATCGCTCAACGATCATCTAATTGGTTCAACGATAACCTCTTTGCAAATGAAGTTTTTTGACCGCATTTTACAAGGAGAAACAGTTTTAACATCACCTTTTCTTAGCGATTTTCTTAAAACCCTAGATTCTAGTTTACATTTGGATTCTAGTGAGCAACAAGCTCTCATTCTATCAGGTACTCCTCTATATAATACTGCAGGAGATATTATTGCAGCATTAATATTTGGTATACAACCGCAGATGGATTTTTCTACTATTTTCCAGGTCAATAATACAAGTCATAATTATGCTTTTGATGCAGATGGTTGGATGCTCTCAAGTAGCGTTCACAACGATCAAATACGTGAAATAGGCCTTATCACATCTAAAGATGTGCATCCTATATATAAATTAAAAATTCTCGACCCAAAATGTAATCTATTAAAAGGCGAAGAAGTAACTCATGAAGATCTTTCTTTTACCTACTTGGTTACAAACGCTCTAAAAACATCGAAAGGCTTTAATGTCGATGGATATCGCGACTTTAGAGGAGTACCAGTAATTGGAGCATGGATGTGGGTAGAAGACTATAAAATTGGCATTGCTACAGAAATAGAACTTGATGAAGCATATGCTACTTTGTATAGTTTTCGACGTTTATTTTGGTACCTTTTTCTTCTGCTGGCCATTTCAGGTTTTGTACTATTAATTTCTCTCTATATAATAATGCACTTTTACAAAAAAGCTAAAGTTGCACAGCAATTTGGACAGTATAAAATCATTGATAAGATTGGTAAAGGTGGTATGGGAGAAGTATATAAGGCTTCTCACGCAACCCTACGCCGTATTACAGCTCTCAAATTAATTCAACCTCATCAAATTAGCGAAGAAAATGTAAAACGTTTTGAACAAGAAGTTCAGCTAACAAGCCGTTTAACTCACCCAAATACCATTGCTGTATATGACTATGGTCGTACTCCAAAAGGCATTTTTTACTACGTCATGGAATATCTACCTGGAATTACTCTAAGCGAGCTTGTGTACAAAAATGGTGCTGTCGACGAATCGCGCGTAATGTATTTTTTGACACAAGTGTGTTCATCTGTTGCAGAAGCTCACAGTATAGGTCTAATACATCGCGATATTAAACCTGCAAATATTATGATTGGCGAACGCGGAGGAATTTATGATTTTGTCAAAGTTCTCGATTTCGGACTAGCAAGAGAAATTAATGATATTAGTAGAGAATATGCTGATCACGAAAACGGTGCAATTTACGGTAGTCCACATTATATTGCTCCTGAAGCACTTTTAAATCCTAAAGAGATAGACCAAAAATGTGATATCTATGCAATAGGAGCTGTTGGCTATTTTCTACTAACAGGTAAGCACGTATTTAATAGCAAAGATGCAGCAGAGGTATGTCGACACCAAATTAAAACAATTCCGCGTTTGCCTTCTGAAGTATTAGGAAGAGAAGTCAATAAAGAACTTGAGGATATTATAATGAGGTGCTTGAAAAAAAAACCAAGGGAAAGGCCTCTCAATGCACAAGTGCTTTATGAACTTCTAAAAGATTGTAAGAGCGACTGGGAACAAAACAAAGCTCGTATATGGTGGCGAGAGAATGCTGAAAACATTTACAAAGGCCTAGATAGCAGCAGAATCAAAGACCACAATTTAGAAACAATAACCATTGATTTTACTATGCGTAGTTAGTAGCTTTTCAACATTTAGCACAGATAAACATAATTGAGAAAGTGCAAATATGGAAGATTACAGGTTTGGTCAGATCAGATTTTTTGCAGGGATGCTAATGACAATAATAGTCGCTATTGTTGCATTAGTATCAGTCCATGAAGATGTAGAATGGTCTCAAATAAATTCTACTGTGGTAGGGAAAATAGGCACAAATACTGTTTATTTTCAAGGTAATGTTACCCAAGTAGATAAGAAAAACAACACCATTTCATTTTATATTGATAAAAAAGGTTGTTCCATTTCTTTTGCAAAAACAGTAAGGAATCCTGCTTTATATATAAGTGGACTGAGCAGCACACTGTTTTTTCCTAACAATGTAAAATTAACAAAAATAAGCGGAAGTGATCGCTTCGAACTTTCTATACGCAAAATAATTAGTTACGCAGGTAACGGCGAAGAACAAAAGGGAGCTGTTTCTTTGATAGGAAAATATAAACTAATTACTTTTCACAGCGATACTTCTGATGAAATTACAATAAAGGTAACCAATGAAGTTATGGGTCCAGTAGGCTCAGTGCTTGCGATATTTTTTATAATATGCGTAATTTTCGAAGTTAGTAAATTTGTCATAGGTAGAATACAAAAACGATCTCTGATGTAAAATGGCTTTTATCTATTTTTATTAGGATCTTTCTTATGGTGATTTTTATCTTTTCAATATATTTAACTTAAGTTGCGACCTATAAAATTTGTCGTATAGTCTGGTATAATTACTCTTACAAATTTGATGTGCGCGGTTCGAATCTCGTGAGACGCAGTCGTGGCACATGGCACGAAGTAAGGGTAATGCAATGAATTTTAATCATGAAAAATTAGATGTATATCAAGTATCACTAGAATATACAAAAGAAACATTTAATATGATGGAGAAAATGCCATCAGGTTACAGCTATTTAAAGGATCAGCTAAAAAGAGCATCGCTTTCAATCCCTCTTAATATAGCAGAAGGCAATGCCAAATTTAGCAAAAAAGAGAAAGCAAGGTTTTTCTCTATAGCAAGAGCATCAGCAAATGAATGTAGTGCAGTATTCGATGTTGCTAAGATAGCCCAAATAATAGACTCAAAAGAAAAAGAGAAAATCAAAAAACTACTCTATAGAATAATTTGTATGCTTTCAAAGTTAATAGTCTAATTTTCGCACATGGAATATCGATCCACGACCACGAACCTCAAAAATCGAATTGCACACATCGTTTTTTTCCCGAGCTACTGAGTTTATTCAAAAGGTTACCCGTAAAAGGATTGAAACTACTTTTAGTCAGATCACTTCTTTTTTTCCAAAGAAAATTCATGCTGTTACCTCTTATGGATTTGAGTTAAAAGTTGTCCTTTTTGTTCTCGCTTTCACTTTTTCTTGTTATTTTTAGGTCGCAACTTAAGTTATATTTACTATAAAAAAGTATTACTTCTCCGTAAATTCAAATCTTGTTTATAGTGAGCCAAGATTTGAATTTATAGAATTATACCTTAATTCATATTTTGAATGATTAAGGCATGTGTTTAAAAGTTACCTTTTGCTCTATTTTAGGTGTTTTTACAATATGATATGGCTGAGAAAACCCCATTGACATCATTCCTCCTGGATCAGGACTCACTTCTTTTATTTGTACAGTACAGCCATCACTTTTGATCATTGCTTCCGTAATAGTAATACTATGCCCACCACTTGAATGTTGTCCTTTAAAAGCTGCAATTACTATTTCTTTACCAAAGTCAACTTTAGGAAGTTCCGGTTTCGGTTCTACATTTGCATGTACTTGTGCCCATAACTTCTTCCAATCATCTTCATTAGTAATGGTGTAATCTTTTTTTTCGTTGTGACCGCTATTAGCTCCTTGAGAAATAGTTGTTAATTCCACTTTTTTCTCCTTCATTTGTGGTTTGGGCTCTACATTTTTTGTTTGTTCGCTAGACTTATTTGGTTTGTCACAACCAACACACAAGCACAAAATAACTAAAAGCAAACTTAAATAATTAAACATGGTTTCCCCGATCTACTACTTGATTATATTGAGTTGTAGGCTACAACGATAATATTATCGTTGTATCTTACGTGAATAAAATATATTATGATAATTAGGGTGTATCTCTATTTGGACTTTACAAAACTCAAGTTATTTTAGAGCGCAGCAACGTACTTTCAAAAGTACATGTACTTATAAAGTAACAAAATCTAGAACAACTAAGTTATCTAAAATAAAAATAGAAACCCCTAGTAGTGTATTAGAAACTTCAACTGTCAAAATAAAAACCAGTTGAGGTTACCTATATAAATTAGCAAAATATTTTGTTAGATAAAACCTAGAATTGAAAATTTATGAATAACAATCCTCTTTTAATTGAACATGGCTGTGTTGATTTTTCACTTCTACAAACAGAGCACATTGTTCCCGCAGTAAAAGAAACAATTAACAATTGTACACAAATCATAGAAAATATAGCACAAGGCGAAAACCATAGTTACAATACGCTGGTTTGTAAATTAGATGAAATCAGCTTAAAAATCGATCGTCTATGGTCCCCTGTGACAATCTTAAACTTTTTAGCAAACTCGTCAGAAATCAGAGTTGCTTACAACGAAGGCCGCAAGCTGTTAACGCAGTTCGAGACCACCTTGCGTTCAAATTCTCTCATATATAATCATTTGGAGAAACTATCGAAAGAATTACTTTCTGTAGAGCAAAAAACCGTTTTAGAAAACTATGTGAGAGATTTTCGTTTACATGGCGCCTCGCTAGAAGAAAAGCAAAAAGAAAAATACAAAAATATTGTTCTTGAGTTAAGTAATCTACAATCTACATTCGGTGAAAATGTTTTAGATTCTACAGGAGAATTTCAGTTACTAGTTACCGACGAAAACGAACTAAATGGTTTGCCGCAATCAATAAAAACTTCTTTAAAAGAAGAGGCAGCGAAAAATGATATGCAAGGGTTCTTGTGTACTTTGCAAATGCCAGTGGTAAATGCGATACTCAAATATGTCGACAATGAAGACATACGTCGCCAAATACATATGGCTTACAGTAAGCGTGGCCTAAGTAAAGGCAAGGATAATCGTCCTTTAATTAAAGAAATTCTAGAACTACGCAGTGAATTAGCAAGCCTACTGGGGTTTAAAACTTATGCTCATTTGTCCCTTGCAAAAAAAACCGCTGAGTCACCAGAAAAAGTACTAGAGTTTTTATATTCTTTGGAAGAAAAAACCAGACAGCCAGCTAAAAAAGAATTTGAAGATCTTGCGCAATTTAAAAAAGAAACAGATGGCGGCGATTTAAAAGCATGGGACTATTCTTTTTACTTAGAAAAGTTACGTAAAAAACAGCTCGACTTTAGCGAAGAAGATCTTCGCCCATATTTTTCTATCGACTCAGTACTAAAAGGTCTATTCGAAATCGTCGATAAAATCTACGAAGTGCAAGTAAAAGAAATTGAGCCGAGAAAATGCTGGCATCCCGAAGTACGTTACTTTCAAGCGCATAGTGCGGGCGAAATATTGGGGGAATTTTTTCTCGACTATCATCCGCGAAAAACTAAACGCAGCGGCGCATGGATGCAAGATGTGGTAGGACGATCAAGAACAAAAGATGGTTTTGAGATGCCGATTGGTCTTATTGGTGGTAATGCCACTCGTGCAACCGAAGACACTCCTGCACTACTAAATCATCGCGAGGTGGTAACTCTTTTCCACGAATTCGGCCATATGTCACAGTTTTTGTTCACCAAATGCAATGAGTATAGTGTTGCTGGCATAAACGGTGTTCCTTGGGATGTAGTAGAATTGCCATCGCAATTTTTAGAAAATTGGGCGTGGGACAAAGAAGCGCTTAAAATGTTTGCAAGACATCACAAAACAGGAGAAGTGATTCCCGATGATTTATGTGACAAACTCATCGCATCGCGCAATTTTCACAGCGCCACTGTACTTCGTAGACAACTAGAGTTTAGTCTACTCGATATGCATCTTCACTTCGACTACGATGGAACACCACTTTTCGAATTCTCAGAACAAATCCACAACAAACTATCCTTTTTTCCAATGCTACCAGATACTTTGTTTCTAGCAGCCTTTAATCATATTTTCGCTGGCGGATATAGCGCAGGCTATTTTTCGTACAAATGGGCAGAAGTTTGGGAAGCCGATGCTTTTGAACTTTTCAAAGAAAAAGGAATATTCAATCCCGAAGTTGGTAGAAGTTTTCGCCAAAATATTCTGGAAAAAGGCGGTAGCGAAAATCCCTTCGTTCTCTTCGAAAGATTCCGTGGTAGACGTCCTCAACAAGATGCATTACTCAAAAAATATGACATCGCCAATTAACAAACCGCAAATAAAAAGCGTGTAATTTCGCACGCTTTTTTCATGAATTAAACCCACAGCGTTTTCCCTTTCCACTAAACCACGTATAAAAAATAACGTCTTTAATCAAAGATAGTCAAACCACAAGATATAATCCGGAGTATAAAAATGAAAAATCCTGTGACGTGGGTGTTTTTTGCGTATTTTGTTGCTTTTCTTTTATTTGTTAGGCACGCTTGGAATGATAATATATACCATGGAAAAGTTGCTACAGTGAATGGAGAAAGTCGTACATATCAGGCTGCTGTAATATTTTATTATCTAAAATTCAGGGCAATACCAGACAAAGTAGAGAAATTACTTGATAAAGATTACCATCATATAAGTAAATTCATTCCAACAATTGATCCATGGGAAAACGAATATCAATATGTCTATTTAGGAAAAAATAAATTTAAAATAATCTCGCTAGGCAGTGATGGCAAAGAAGGAGGAAAGGGAACAGCAAAAGATTTAATCTATAATTTTAAAGTTAATACAAAAGATAACTAGTGTATCAATCTGCTACCACAACTTCGCAAACAAAAAAAATATAAAAACTTGTCATCCTTTTCATTGATTACTTTGTCTTTATAGTAAACAACACAAAATTTTAACTAGTTTACATAAAGGAATCACACCATGACAAAATATTTATTGCTGTTTATATTTATTGGCTTAACAGGGTGTTTAGAACGCAAAGAAGAAGTCAAGATTGACAAAGATGGTTCAATATACGCTAAGTGGAAAATAAAAGGTGACAAGCAAGATGTAGTGAATGGTTTACAGCTACCTAGTAAATCTTTTACAGTAGAACAAAAAGAAATTGTAGAGAACGATAAAAAAAGATTTGTCCATAAGGCTTCAGGAAAGTTTGCCAATATCGATAGTTACACAAAAGCACTCACTTTTTCAGAAGAAGATTTACAAATCGAACAAAATTTGCGTATAGAAAAAAACGGTTCCAAAACCTATTATTTCTTTTCACGAGAGTACCAAGGACGTGATTGGTGGAAGTTTGAACGATTAAAAAAACAAGAGATAGACCAAAAATTAACCAAACGCGTTTCAAAAAAAGGTATTGATAGTTTATCTCTAGAAGAGCGCAGTAAATTCTTAAATGGTTTGGCAAATTTTGAAGTAAAAAAGCGCCTCCTAATTATAGAAGATGCGCTAGGACAAGCGATTATAGAAAAACAGTTTGCGCTATCGGCAATAGACAATACTCTTTCAAAATTAGACGAAAAATACAGAGAAATTATTTCAGCGCAGACCATAGAATTATTTTTAAGTCTTTCGAAACAACAACAAGCACAAAAAATTACCTTGTCTGAACAAAAAATAAACGAATACAACAGCCAAATATTAAATGAGAACTTTGCATCGTATCCTGTATCAGAAATTCAAAAGCATATTCACAAAGCAAAAAAGCTATATCAACTTTCAGAAGATATCATGGACGAAAATTTTAAAGTGCATCTGACACTGCCGGGAAGAATAATTTCTACCAATGGCGAAAGAATAGAAAAAAACGGTGTTTTTTGGGAAACAAATGGAAAATCTTTAGCCAACCGTAATGTAATGCTACAAGCTGTCTCTGTTGTAGAAGATTAATATGAACATTGAAAAAATCATAGAGCAATATTCGGCAATGGTTTTGCGCCTCGCAAGAGGCGTTCTCCATAACATAGAAGACGCACGTGATGTTTCTCAGGATGTGTTTATGGTTTTGCTGCGTACACCAAATATCGACAATTACGAAGGTTGGTTGTATCGCACTACAATTCGCCGCGCAATTAATTTCTATAAGCAAAATCAATCGCGCAAGGCACGTGAAAAAAACCAAAAAACAAAACTAGAGCAGTCAGCTTGTGATAAATTAGAACAGCAAGAACAATTAGAAATACTACAAAAAAAAATCATTGCTTTGCCAGAGGGACAAAGAGCTGTTTTTTTGTTGCGCCATCAAGTAAACTTACCTATAAAAAAAATAGCTGAAATGTTGCATGTTACAGAAGGCACAGTAAAAAAACAGTTGAGTCGAGCACTTGTTAATTTAGGAAAGGAAAGTCATGGACGATTGTAAAAAAATTCAAGAAGAGCTTGGGACCTATGTTTATGAAACACCTGATGAAAACACAAAAAGCCATTTGAATCGTTGCCAAAATTGTCGCAATATCCTTGAGAATATGAAAAATACGGTAAATGAATTACAAGTTCTAAAAGTTAGCGACTTTGAAGTACTTTCCTTTCAACGACAGTTGCAAAGTCGAATAACAACACGTAAAAGTCCTAAATATTTTCGTTACATCGTTGCCGCATCAACTATTTTCTGCATCGGAATTGTTACCGGAAAAACAATTTCTTTAGATCAGAATACACCGCAAACGACAATAGTACAAGAGGCAAAAGACAATGATGATTCATTAGGGCAATTGACGTGGTTTTCACCACAAGGATTAGAGTGGATTAAGAAAGGTGCCTCGGGTAAGTAACGCGACTTATTGGATTTCCTACAACTTTTAAACCTCTAAGAAGAGAACTTCTTATTTTTTTAGGATCCTAGATTTGCTTCTACTTTTTGTAAGATTTTTCCTTTAACTACTCGCAATTACCTTCTCTTTTCTTATCGAAACCTAGCAATGTGCAAAAGATATAGCTTCAAATTCAGCTGTAATTTCTTTTGCACACCACTGTGGAACTTGGCAACTCAAAGCACTTTGTTCGTTTGTAAATTCGCATTCGGCAATAATAGGATACTTCTCACATGTGGTTATTGAAAAGTTGTGGCCTTTGTAATTGTATTTGTAACGTTTGCGTGCTAATTTTTTGCCACTTAAAATACCACAAAACATCTCATACTCTTGTCTACTTAAATAGATATTGACAATGGGTTCACTCATAATAGAAGTTTTGCCATACTTTTTTCCTAATTTATATATGCACTCCTTATCATTATACATCTTGCGTAGTCGTAGGCGGCTGTTGTCAATATACAAATCTTCTATAATAAAATATACTAGGTACTCAAGATCCGGTAATTTTGCTTCATTTACCAGCCAACGTCTTTCTATTTCAAGTATAGAATATTTGGGATTCGAATTCACCACATTGTCTTTCACTGTAAGAATTATGATAATTGCTCTTGGATTTCAAGCCATTTTTCTTCTAATTTTTCTAATTCTTCTATTACATCTTGGTAGCGCTGCGTTTTTTGTTCATCATATATTACAGCGTTTTTGTGAAACCAGTCATCCAGTTCTTTTTTTTCTTTCTCACTTTTTTCTATTTGTTTTTCTAGTTTACTTAGCTCTTTTTTAAGGTTGCGCTTTGCGTGAAAGTCGATTTGCTTTTTAGGCACAGGTTTCTTTTCTTCTTTTACTTCTTCATAGTCATCTTCTGGCGGTTTTTCATCTAGTTTTCTCTCTAAATCCTCTAGATAACTGTCGTAGTTTCCGTAGTAACGCAGTACACTTCCTTGTTTGACTTCGACAATTTCTGTCGCAACTAAGCGAGCAAATGCGCGATTGTGGCTTACAAATAATACAGTACCTTCGAATTTTTTTAGAGCTATAGCAAGCGCTTCCACTGTTTCAAAGTCAAGGTGGTTGGAGGGCTCATCGAGAAATAAACAATTGTGTTTTTGAAGTAAAAGTCCCGCCATACACAAACGCGCTTTCTCACCTCCACTAAGAACAGAGATCTTTTTCTTCAGATCATCATTGCGAAATAGAAAGCTTCCTGCCATTTGCAGTATTTTTTCGCGCGGAGTCGTTTCAACAGTAACAGAGTCTAAGTACTCATATATACTAAGTGCTTCGTTTAAATTACGTAAAACATGTTGTGCATAGTAACCAATATCCATGTGTGCGAAATAGCGAAAAGAACCTTCTTTCGGTTCTAATTCTCCCACTAATGTTTTTAACAGTGTTGTTTTTCCTTGACCATTGTCACCAACAATAGCAATTTTTTCTCCATGATTTATAGTAAAGGATATATCATTTGCCACCATTTTTTCAGGATAACCAATAGCAAGATCTTTAAGCTCTATTGCCGGACCTTTACGCGAACTTACTTCTGGAATATGTATATGCACTGTTTTTAAAGCTTGTTTAACATCGACAAATTGTAAGCGACTAATTTGTTTTTCTTTAGAACGTGCTTGGCTCGCTTTAGTATTTTTTGCTCCAAAACGATCTACAAATTGCTGAAGTTGTTGGCGCTTTTTTTCTGTTTGCTCATTTTGTTTTATATACATTTCTAATTGCTGTTGTTTGAAATCTAAATATTTTCCCAGCGGTAAGGAATGCAAAGATAATTGGCAATGCTCGACATCTAGCGTACTGTTACAAGTGCGCTCAAGAAACTCGCGATCGTGGGAGATAACCATTAATGCTCCTCTATAACCGCGTAAAAACTTCTCTAGTAGTAATAGAGTTGATAAATCAAGGAAGTTTGTAGGCTCATCAAGCATTAAAATATTTGGTTCTTTTAGCAACATTGCCGTTAATTTCACTCGCATTTGGTAGCCGCCAGAAAGGCTTCCGATTTGCAATTCTAATTCTTTATCGTACAATTGAAACTGAGCGGCAACTTTACCGCACTCCCAAGATTCTCTTTGGGTATAAGATTCTAAAAAATCAAGTACCTTGTCTTCTGGGGTATAAGGATCATGTTGTTCTAAGTAACCAATGCGTGTGTCTGGATGTATTTTAACTTTTCCATCATCGACATCTTCTTCACCGATAATAATTTTAAAAAGAGTTGATTTACCAGCGCCATTTCTGCCGATAACTCCTATTTTTTGGTCACTATTAATTACCGTGGAAGCCTCTTTAAATATTTCTTGGTTGCCATATAGTTTTTCAACATTCATTACTTGAATAAGTGTACTCATTTTACTTTCTTTCGTTGTTTTATATTCAATTTCTATACTACTGTTATATTTTGCAATTTGTAATTTATGTGATTTGAAACTCACTAAATAATAAAAAAGGAAGTTGTAACCGCAAAACGCAGTATAATCATAATTTTTTTCTTAACTTTGGTGAATATTTTTATTATAACACCTTTGTATTACCGATCACAATATTTCTTGTTAGACGCTTGACAATTAGTAAGATTTCATTTATTTCAAAAAACAAAACACGGTGCTATAACAAATCAAAATATTTTAAAGCGCGCAGTACCTACACTCTATAGATAGGACAGAAAATGGGACAAAACAGATCATCTATCCATGTTGGACAAACAGTCGAAGTTGTTAAAAAACGAGACCAGAGAAGCGGTAATCTTACTGAAGGAGTGGTCAAAAAAATATTAACAAATTCATCTTTTCATCCACATGGTATTAAGGTTATGTTGGAGTCAGGCGAAGTTGGTCGTGTTAAAAACATAATTGAAGATTAATAATCTTGAAATAGGGTGCGTCGGCATTTAGGCTTTTTTGAAATTTGAGTGATTTTGGACAATAGCAAAGCATTTTCAAAACGGATAGTATTCTTCTATAATTGAAAAACAACGAAACGAGTTTCCCAAAGTATCGAATTTATTGAAAAGATAAATATCGACACACCCGAAAGAGTACAGCAAACTAACTAGCCCAAATTAGCGAGATTGATATGAGACTTGAAGCCAATACAATTGGTAATATTGATAATCCTAGTGAAGATGACATTGCCAGAGCTTTTGAAAATCGCGAAAAGTGGGATATGGCCGATGTAATGGGCAACGTCTACACTTTGTCTAAAGGTTGTACATCTTTATTTTGCATTTCTGGGCACAACTTTGAGAATTTTAGTTTGAGATTTTATGATAAAAATGAACAAATTTATATTTGTTCAAGCACATTATCTGCTAGCGAAGTAAAACAGTACTTCATCCGCTTCTACAATGATGATATGAAATGGTATGATAATTTAGATTGGCATCTTTATATTCACAAAACATTGTGGGAAAGATTTTTAGAAAAGTTTTTTCGTAACTAGAATATTCCATTTAGGAGATATGATAAATAATTTAACATATCTCCTAAATAATGAACTACTTCGTTTTTATTTTACTTGAATGGCGCATCAACTTAAATTTATGTGTTTTTTAGCTTTTCTGTAAAATAGCGAATTGTTTCTTGTAATTCGCGCACAGATGCTTCTAGCCTTTGTATATCTTGCGTTTGCAATTTATTACTTTTTGGGGCAGCCACAAAAGCTATTTTTTCATCTTCCTCTACACAAGGCTCGTTACTTTGCACCGATATCGTCTGTTCGAACATTTTGTTGTCCATTTGCGCGTGAGAAATACCTAAATCTTCCGCTTGTTTTTGCGAATCAGAAATGTGAGAAATAACATGTCCAACAACAGAACCATCTTCTGTATCTACAACAATTTCTTTGTACTCCGAAACTTCTGATCTTGGAATAAGGTGGAAAGTATATCCTGCTATTTCAATTTTCTCGTGTCCTGTTAGTTCTATCTCTTTCTCGTATCCAATGTCCGCGTCATTTACTTTAATTTTATTTACTTCGCTAAGATTTTTCATTGTAATTCTGTTACTGCCTAGTTCGATAAGCGCTTGTGTACGAGAAATTGTTACGTCGGGGATAACGATTTGATTAACGAATGTTCTACCAATAAAGTTTTTTTCACACGTAAGTGGAAAAACTAACTTTTTTTCATCGACAGTTAGTAATAAATAAGGATATTCGTTTATATCTACAGCATTTCCCGAATATTGAACTAAGTCATTATATATTTGAGAGATGTCTTGGTAACGTTCGCGAGAATCATTCTTTAAGCACTTTAGACAAATATTTCTTAACTGCTCATCGATGCCGTCCTCATGAGTAAAAGTTACCTCTGCGCTTAAAACATGTTGAACCACTTCCGTATTTGTTTTTCCAGGATGCGCAGGTCTTCCGGTTAACATTTCAAAAAAAACAGCTCCAAGAGCGTAGATATCATTCATCTTAGCCGTGGATTTCCCTTCGAATTTTTCAGGTGGCATATAAGCATATGTACCTGACATATCCTCACTGTGTTGCGCGTTAGGATTTTCAATTGCCAAACCAAAATCAACAAGTTTAGCGCAGTGATTGTTCAAAGAAACAAGAATATTTTTTGGCTTAATATCTTGATGATATATCTTATGTTTGTGTAAATACGCTAGTGCATCTGTTAAAAGCATCATATTCGAACAAACCATTTTCTGAATGTGCTTTATGTCTTTTTCTGCCCTTTGTTTTTCCATGTATTCACAAATATCCGGACCATTTACAAATTCCATCACAATGTAAGGATTATTATTGTGTCGTCCAACGTCATAAACCTGGACGATATTAGGATGATTACACTGGGCAAGAGTTTTTGCTTCTTTTTCAAAGAACTCAATTTCTTCTACAAGACTTTTATCAAATCTAATCGTCTTTATCGCAATTTCGCGACCAAGTTTTGGGTCAAAACCTTTATAAACAGTTCCATAACCTCCACTACCAATCTCAGTAGTAGCATGATAACGACCAATAAGCCTAATCTCTGAAGTTTGTACTTTGTGCGAGACAACATCTACATCAACATCTATTGTTCTTTCAAATAAATTAAAATCAGGTTTATTTTCAGTGGACTGATTATGTTGAGTTGTTTGATCAAAGTCTACATCGGTAGCAATAGTTTGATCAAAAACTGTGTTAGAACGGGGCGGAGTGTGCTCATTATTTTGAACTGCTTCAACAAAATCTACATCGGTAGCAATAGTTTGATCAAGCCTTTCATTAGAATCAGATAAAGCGTTTTGAGCATCTTGCAGCGCTTGATTAAAATCTACACCAGTAGCAATTGTTCTATCAAAATCATCATCCAAATCTGATATATTTTTGAAATCGGCATCAGTTGTTTTTTTAAAATTTAACGACTTACCTGGCTCTAATTTAACAGTAAGTCTTTTATCAAGGCGCATTTGGCCGTCGCCATCTTCAGCACCATGTTTGTTGTGGGGGGATTTTTTTTCGGTCATTTTATATCCTACTGAAGTATTCACTACTTGATAGTGACTTGGCGAAATACCTTCGTATTTACAACTTCTACAAATACAACTCACTTTATAATAATACCAGAAAGTCACATATACCATCAATCAAAAAACAACTTGCCTATACACAAAATAATAAAATATTAGGTCTAGAAAGTTGCTCTAAGAAATTTTAAAAGCGAAACATTAACCATGTGTACAACTTCAGTGTACTAAACTTTCCAGTGGAGAACTTTAGAGCGTATCCCTATTTAGATTTTACAAAATTCGAGTTATTTTAAATCGTAGAGCGGCACTTTGAAAGTGGTAGTTTTGCTATGCGCTTTCAAAGTAGCAAAACCAGTGTTTAAAAGCGCCAAATTATTGGAAATAAGAATAAAGACACACCTTAATCAACTGCTTGCAAAAATAACCAAATACTATTGGCATTGTTACAAAAAAATAAAAATTTAACAGCGAAAGTAATTTCTAAGTGGTACTATTTGCAACACAAGCCATATCTTTTAAAACAGAAATAAGGAGCGCATATATGACAAATAATGCTCTTGGAAAGTTATATGAGTATAAAATTAGTGATTTACGAAATACAAGCACGGCAAAATTAGAAAGCATACAGTTTTTAAAATTACTAGAAGGCGCAGATAGTCTTCTAGGTTTCCCACAATTACCAAATTTGATTGAGCTAGATCTAAGCCACCAATGTTTACCAAGCCTAGAAAATTTCCCAAATTTAAAAAATATCCAGAAACTCAAATTAGTTGATAACTATATGAAAAATATCGATGCATTAGCTAATTTTACAGAGTTAACAGAATTGAGCCTAAGAGATTGTGACGACTTAGAAAACTTGGACGCCTTAAAAAAACTTTCTAAATTGCGAAAGTTGGACCTAAGGGACTGCTTATCGTTAGAAAACATTGATGTTCTAGCATACTTAGAAAACTTAGAAGAGTTACAAATTATTGGTCACCCATCTTTAGAAAAAGATAATAATGTTTTATCAAAACTAAAAATTTTAACTACTTTGGGAATCTACGGGTACTCTGAACCAGAGGAAGACGGTCCGTTTTATCTAAGGAAAATCGGCTCTTTAAATATTCCTAATTTAAAAACTATAAACTTACAAGATTGTTATGAGTTAAAAAACCTAGACGGATTGCAACCCCTCAAACAAGTCGTTTCTGTAAATATTGAAAATTGCCGCAAATTAACATGTTTACAAGGTCTTTCGAACATGAAAAATTTGCAGTCTCTCAAAATAGAGAATTGTGGTTTGTTAAATAATCTTGATTTTTTAACTAACCATAGTTATTTAAAAAAACTAGAGATAAAATGTTGTCTTTCTTTGACAAACATAGAGGGGCTAAGTAATTTAAAGCAACTCAAAGATTTAGTTTTCTTGGAGAATACATGGAATCTAGAGGATTCAAAACCTCTAAAGAACCTAGAACAGCTACAATTTTTAAATGTAAATAATGTACAAAATATAAAATGGTTAGAAAATCTGTTGAATTTAAAATCGCTTACTATGCGTTGTTATCAAAGTGGTTCTTTTCAAGGAATAACAAATCTTAAACATCTTACAAAATTAGACTTGTGCCATGGTCCTTTGAAAATTTTTTTTCCTATTAAACAACTAAAAAACCTCAAAGAGCTAAGACTTCATCATTGGGATTCACTAGAAAAATTAGGAAGCGTAAAAAATTTAACTGTTCTAGAAAGTTTAGAGCTAAGTTGTTGTCCATTATTAAAAAGTATAGACGGACTAGCATATACACAGATGAAAACCCTTAGTTTATGGGCTTGTTCTAACTTAAAAACTATTAAAAATATTGACAAATTAAAAAATCTCAGATATTTAAATTTGAATTGTTGTAGGTCTTTAAAGGCTAGTGAATTACAAAATATAAAACTACTTACAAATCTCATAGAACTCTATTTGAACGATACAAACATTACTAGCAATGGATTACAACATATAAAATCTCTAACAAATCTCACTACACTAGATTTAAGCCACACAAAAATAAGTGATTATGGATTACAGCACATAAAATCTCTAACAAATCTCACTACACTAGATTTAGGCCACACAAAAATAAGTGATTATGGATTACGACATATAAAATCACTGACAAATCTCACTAAGCTAAATTTAAGCTATACAAAAATAAGTTATAGCGGATTACAGCACATAAAATCTCTAACAAATCTCACTACACTAGATTTAAGCCACACAAAAATAAGTGATAGCGAATTACAACATATAAGATCTCTAGTAAATTTCGCTATAATAAAAAAGACTTATTATTAAAGTACATCCCTTGACTAGAGAATCAGAACCAATTGCACTTTACAAAACTAAAATTTCAAATTCAAAAGCTCTTAAAAAACATTTTTTGTTGTAATTTATAACGTTTCAACCACTTACTCTTTTCACTTATACGTTTTTGCTTCTCAATATCGTCTATTTTTGTTGCTTGCAACTTCATAACTTGATTTGTCAACCATCTTTCCCACTCTAAGACCCAGAAAGGTTGCCAACTTTCGCATTCTTTCATTTTTTGAATTTCTCTAATTAAATCTAAGCGTTTCCATTTACGTGGTGAAATAAACTTGTAAGAACAGAATAGTGTATATATTAATTTTTGAATTTTTATTTTGGCTTCGTCTATGCAATTTTCTAAAGATTTTTTTTGTGATAATGCATAATTACTTCTGTGTACAATATCAATTTCATGTGGATGTAACCGCCATTTTTGTTCATAAAGATCTAGTTGATTACAATAACAACTCATTGTGCAAACCAAATTGCGATATACGTCTACGAATTCAATGTAAGATTTTTCCACATCTGCACGCGAATAATTTGCAAAAAATACTAACACTAAGAAATCTTTCCATCTAGTTAAAGCCTCCACAGGATTAGGAATAAAACTCTTCAGTACATCTATTGTTGTGCGCTTTGCTAAGGTAACGGCTTGCTGATCTGTTACCAGCGACAGATCTTGTTTCATGTTTTCTAAAGTACATCTTGTTTCAATGGCAAGTTCTAATGGAAAACGAATATTTATTTGTTCAAACTCTCTATTTCTAAAGTGATCTTCTGGATGATAGTTGCACAGTTGCAACACTCTAGAAAGCTGATGTCGCACGCAAGTAAAATCTTTGACAAGTGCTTCTAACTGTTTGTTAGGCGTATCTCTAGTAAGACGACGTTCGAGAGCAGAATACATTTTCCAACAGTGGTAAATTCTCATCAAATAACCAACAACAGTATCGATAATAACATCAAATATCTGGGCAATTAAAATAAAATAAAAACCAACAATTTGCTGTAACCACTTCATTAAAAATTTAGATTTGCAAAAAATTCTCTCTATCGGTCCTGGATTACCAGCTTCTTCACCTAAGTATTTTTCAAAATAAGAATCATGTTGTATTGGTGTTGTCTTCTGATAGGTTCTATCACTATCAATACGCAAAAATCCTTTTAATTCACCATCAATATTTTTAGCATAAACACAAGTGTCGCCATTTGTATCTATTACAAAGCGAATGTTTATCTTTGATTTTTTAGCAAGTTTCCTAAGTTTAAGAGTACCAATGTGAAGATTATTTTTAGGATCAGAATGCTCTCCTTCGAGAATGTGAATATCGATATTTTTTTTATTTAAAAACAGCGGGTAAAATTTTTCTGTTGGTATTGCACAATTGCGAGGAATTAAAACTTCCATCTTACCATCAATTTCCATTCCAACAGAACTTGTAGCTACGTCAAGTAATAATAAGTCTCCCGTTGATTGTAACTCTGACTGTGGTAGTTTCCGTGAAGGGAGTTTATCAATTGATATTTTTTTAGAAATTTTGGTTGGCGTTTCTTGTTCTTCTCTTTCTCCTAAGATAATAGACGGCAAATAAGCGCCAGCAAGACCGCGACCTTGTATAGCTGCTCCTTTTGCGATAACTTCATCTGGTAAAACTGTACTTCCAACAAAACTAGGTAGACAAAAATTCAAGATGTTTGCCATTTTTCCAATTACAATAATTTCTTCTATTCTATTGGAATCAATGACTTTTTTATATATGCTTAAAATTTTTTCCGACACGCTAGCTGTCAATTTACGATACTTAGCGCGATTGATAACAAAATATAAATGTAACAACCGCCCATCTCCATAAGCAATACATGGAACAGAAATCACAGTTTCGATATTTGTCATTAACCTTATGCGAGCTTCAATAACTTCGCCTTTTATTCTTTCAACAGCGCTAACAACCTTATATAGATCAACACTATTTTGCTCATAAAAACGTTTTATCAACCACTCAATAATCTCTTGGTCAAAATCTTCGATGCCGATCTTTTCATTAACATGGTTTAATGTTTCATAAATTTCGTCTTCTGTATCTACAACAGCAATATCTGTGCGGTCAGAGCCAAAATCAATGATAGCATAGCAATTTTCTTGGTATTCATTGAGATGATGAAATAGTAGCGTTGCTGTCGATTTACTAATAGTACGGCAGCAATCAATTTCGGCAAGTTTCGCTTGTTCTTTTACAAAGGAACGCTGCCTATCATTGAAGTAAGTAGGTACTGCGATCACAGCTCTAACAGAGTTAAAATGCAAATGATTTTGAATTAATTTACGAATTTTAACGAACGTATTATATAGATTTTGTTTATCTGGAATAAGATATGTCTTAGTGTGAAATACTAATTCACTTTCGCTCCAACTAACGATAACAACAGAGTTCTTTATACTTATTCCAACAATAGGGCTTGCCTTATATCTCCATTCATCCCAATGCCATTTTGGCAAAACATGGTTCAATGGTTTTAAATTTTCAGGATTCTCATTGCTATAGATATTTTTTTTCAACCACAATAACAAAGCAGTATCTGTAGTTAAAAAGTTAGGGTCATCATGCAGCTTCTTAATAAGTAGAGAAGTTAAACGATGTACCTGTTGTTTGAGGCCAGAATGGCTTGCGTTATCTTGCAAAAAATCTGACATAATTCTATTTCTCAACTCTTGAGCAGCGCTTTTTTGTGTTTTTTTACAACTGAGTTGTTCTAACAATTCTGAGTTTTTTGTTTTCATTTAAGAGAAATATGCAAATCTTATGCCAGATTTTGTATTTTTTAAGTCGAAGTAGTTAACAACAAATAGCGCTACGACTATGCCACTTATGGTCAATATCTCTCATAAGTAAAGCACAATCAAATTCAACCGTTCCTTTAGGAAATTTTGCTATGTCATCGAAAAAACTAGAGCGAACATTTTCAATTTGCAGAGCTTCAACTTTCCAATTTTTACATTGCAACTCAATACCATCATACTTTCCTTTTTGGCGCGTGTCAGAGTATCCTACAGCCCCTGCTTCAAAAAAAACAGATGCTTCTTGCAAATTTTTAAAAACAGATGTTTTTGGCAATTCCGAAATGAGGTGCCCTTCTACTTCGACAAAAGCTGTATTATCTTTACTTTTCATAGCTACATAGTAATTGTCATTTTCTTCTTTTGTTTCAAACGCAGCATAGTGGAGTAAAGTAGGAAAAACCTTGCTACCAATTACTGCATTTAAATAAGAGTCTGTGTCGCGACGAGGAACATAAACACCTTCGTGAGTTTTACCATCTGTGTCCCATTCTACAGCTATGCGATGTGCTGCATTCTCTGATGTTCCTCCAAAAGGAAAAGGTAAAAATGCTGGGCGAATTTTTTTTAATCGTATAAGACATATACCACCAATGGCATAATCATTAATAACTTTTGGCCGAAAAGGCGCAGGCAAAACCTTTGCCATTACCTGTGGATCTACTCGATAGTTCGCAAGTATTCTTCGATCCATTAAGCCTCTTATAGCAGGAACTTTCATAATGAACTCCGTAAATTTTAAGTTAAAGGTGGAGTTTTCTTTTATTTATTAACTTTATAAAAGAGGTTATTTACTTATTTTTTCTGCTCTTCTGCAAGTTGTCATAAGATATTCCACCTTGAAAGCACCAATAAGTTGGGTTAGGTCAGCATTTATTATAGCCCATTTTTTGCAAATTCTCTAGTTGTTTGTTGACTTACCTGACAAGGAGAAACGTTATTTCTCGTTTTGTAAAATTCCTTTTAAAACTATTTGTTTTTAAGTATATTTAAATATGGCGTCTTCTACAAAAAACCACTAATTTTAAAGAAAGCATTCCATGGAAAAAACCACTAGCGAAGAATATACCAACCCAATACAACAAAATACACCGCGTTCTCTAATAACGAGTAAAATTATACGTTTTGCTACTTTTTGTAGTGGCGGCGCATTTCCTATTCTTATTATTAACGCTAAAAATTTTTCAGAGTTCATGCTTTCTATATTAGTTCCTTGTATATCGATTTTTTGCTGGAAAATGCCTATTTATTGCGCAAAGCATTTAAACCGTAGCACGATTGTTTGGAGAGGTTTAGCAATAATTACTGCTGGTATATCTAACTGCATTTTAAGTGTACAAAGCGTTAAGGAAAACTAACAACTAAACTAAACTGTCCTTCACGCGTCTACTAAATAACCCACCAAAAATATAAATTTAAATCCCATATCCAAGTGGGGAACTTTTTTTGGCAGGTCACTTAGAAAATGATAGTTTATAAGTCGCTTTAGGAGTTTCAATATGCACACAAAAATTTCTCGGCAAAGATTCCGTGGTTGTATTGTGGGTAGTGCGCTAGGTGATGCTATTGGTAACATGGCTTTTGCATATCCACTTGGAATACCAAAACACCAGTATCTCACCGATCTTGAGCAGCGAATTTCCCTTTTGGAAGACCTAACATATACCGATGATACCGCAATGGTCATAGGTCTCTGTGAGTCTATTCTGGCAAATGGAGGAATTGATGAACAGCATTTAGGAGATACGTTAGCAACGAATTTTTATAAAGAACCTTGGCGTGGGTATGCTGCTGGACCACCTATTATTTTTCAAAGAGTAAATAACCAAGGGCTTTCGTATCGCAAGGCTGCACAAAGTCTTTTTGGTGGACAAGGTTCATATGGAAATGGAGCGGCAATGCGCATCGCACCGTTAGCATTGTTATACGGTCATCGCCAAGACTTGTACTCTCTTGTCGAAAACTGCGCAGCGGTTACAAACGCTCACGCAGTAGGAATTGATGGCGCTGCAATTATAGCAAAAGCAATCGCAATAGCCGCTTACCGCCGCGAAGAACTTACGATCAATAACTTTATTCGTCCTTTACAAGTTTTTTCACGCACGCCAGAAATGATCGAAAAACTCATACTTCTCGAAGACATTTATTGCCACTGCAACGACACATCTGTCGCAGCTCGTCGTTTAGGAACAGGTACACTTGCTAGTGAATCAGTACCATTTGCGCTCTACACTTTTTTATGTAACCAGCATTCATACAAAGACTGTATTTTACAAGCAGGTTTTCACGGCGGTGATAGCGATACGATAGCAGCAATGGTTGGAGCTATTAGCGGAGTATACTTAGGAGAAAACTCTTTACCACTGCCATGGTCGCATCTTGAAAACAAAAACTATCTGCTACAATTAAGTAACGACTTACATACATTGTACAATTATCCACGAAGTGTTTTAGGAATTTCGTAAAAACAAGATGATTTTATTCGCGTCGTAGTCACCTTGTTCCAAAAAGCCTTCGCTAGTTGCCATTTTAATAAGTTCAGCATTATGATTTAACGTAAACCAAAATGGAGCTTGAACATTAGCAGAATACTTAGCCAAAATAGATCGATTTTTTTCGGTGTTACTTACACGTAGAACTACATAATTTTCAGAAATATAGTTTTTGATTTTTTGCTGTTTGTCAATAAATGCAAAAAACTTTTGGCATTTCATACAATCTTTTTCACCAACTTCAATGAGAATTCTTTTTTTATTTTTCTTAGCATGTAAAATAGCATAAGCAAGATCTTTACTTGCTGATCTTTTCGTGTCAAATTCAACAACAGGCTGATATGGATCTTGTTTTACAAGATCTGTAAACTCGGTGATCAATTCATTAGGGATGGTAACTGCTAGATGATAGTGTTTTATTTTCCAAGTGTTATCGCTGTATTCTACAACTCCTGATCCACGGCAAATTCCCATCCATGTATTAAGTGTTTCATCAAACCACGCATATTTTTTGTCCTTGGCTATATAAAGTTCTCTTTCAAGAGGAATAAATGTCCATGCCGATTTACGCGCAAATGCAAATTTGCACCATTTCTGAAACACTGGTTTAGTCCAACGTTCAGTAGCATCAGTTCCAATATAGATACTATTTTCATCCATACTCCCAAAAAACTTTTTCTCATCAGCAACAGCTGCTGCATGATGCCAAGCATCTACAAATGTGTGTAAATCTTGTTCCACAGAGTCATCCGAAAAGCTCAGTGTTATTCCTACAAACAAAATAAAAACCATTAATAATTTCATTTTTTGTTCCTTTCTATTTTAACATGGTACTTGAAAAATAGTTTTCCTGTAACATCAAAAAAATACAAATAATGACCTGCTAACGAATAAGATGTTTACGTCTACTTCTTTGTGGTTTTATCTTGATCAAAAGTACGAATAGTTTTGGCTAGCGCTGAGGTGAGAATAGCCATTTTTTTATAATCTAAAGTTTCTGCTACATCCGTTGCTTTGTGGTAGTGATCATTACGGTAGAAGGAGGTATCAGTAATCATAAACGCCGGATAGTTGTATTCCCAAAAAGAGCGGTGGTCCGAAAAATCAACACCTGTAAGATGAGGAGGAGCAATAAGCAGTTGCGTTGATAAAGAATTATTACTCTTTAACAACTTATAAAACTTAGAAGTAATCATACTGTCAGAAAATTTACTGACAACTGCAACGTAATTTGCGTGCGCTGGGTATAGATTTTTCAAAGCTGGATCTGGATACTTTTGTATATGCTCTTCGGAATAAAAACCTAACATTTCTAAGCAAATCATGGCTTGCACTTGTTCTTTTTGTTTCGCCATTAGCGCAGCATAACGCGCACTTCCCATGTTATTTGAAGCAAAATATGGTGGTTCCTCTAAAGTAAAAGCCACAAATCGCAGAGTGTATTTATTTTCGTAGTTTTTCAACATATGACTTAGGGCGATAAGAACCGCAACCCCAGAAGCATTATCATCTGCTCCAGGTGTTCCCATGGCACTATCATAATGCGCGCCTATAACAATAATTTTTTTGCTACCCTTTTTTTCAAAAGCTAAATTTGTGTACGATTTATTTTTAATGGTATAAGTTTGATGCTTCCGCACAAAATTTTCAGGAACCTCTTTGTCGATATACTTCATTGCCTGTTGCAATTTTTCATATTTATAAGGATTACGTTCTCCAATTGTTTCGCACAACATACGCACATCTTCTTCAAGTTTTTGCTGCACATCAAAATCTTTTTTTTGTTTATCTGCTAGTGCTGGTAAGCAAAAAATCATCACTAATAATAAATATCTCAATCGCATTGAAATTCCTTTCGTATAAATTCATAATTAAACGACACAGCGCTAGTTATTATAACAGACGTTATACAAATTTCATTTTATATGTTACAATTTTGTTGTACCATTCGGAATCCAAAACCACAAAACCGTCACCAACAATTAAGGAAATTTTTATGAGTAGTTTCAGAGGCTCCATTGTTCCTATTGTCACACCTTTTAAAAACGGGGAAGTTGACTATAACTCTTTATCACAACTCATTGAGTGGCAAATTGCTAGTGGCAGTCATGGAATTTCGGTAACTGGTACAACAGGAGAACCAAGCTCTCTCACAATAACGGAACGTAAACAAGTAATGAAAACCGCGTGCGAAACAGTAAATGGGCGCGTGCCTTTTATACCCGGTACAGGATCGGCAAACCACTTAGAAACCATAGAACTAAGCCGTTACGCCGAACAGATAGGGGCAAACGCTATTATGCTAATAGCTCCTTACTATTTACGCCCAAGTCAAGAAGGACTATTCCAACATTTTTCACAAGTAGCTTCCCAAGTAGAATTACCGATTATACTGTACAATATACCAGGACGCACTGCTGTGAATATTGCAATTGACACTGTTGCCCGGCTAAAAGAACATCATCAAAATATCATTGGTGTCAAAGAATCCAATAAAGATTTTGAGCACATCAATCGTTTACTACAGCGAATGGGGCGCGACTTTTGCGTGTATTCGGGAATTGAACTTTTATGCTTTCCAATTTTAGCTATAGGCGGCGCTGGTTATATAAGCGCTACAGGTAATTTACTTCCTACAAAAGTTGCCAACCTCTATAACTTTGTTCGCGACAACAAATGGCAACAAGCGCAGGACTTACATTACGAAATGATGACACTTAACGATGCTATTTTCTTGGAAATCAATCCTGTTCCTGTAAAAACAGTTCTAGGTATGATGGGGAAAATTTCTCCTGAGGTTCGTTTACCGCTTAGCGCTGTTTCAGAAGAAAACAATGCTAAACTGCGCAATATTGCTTTACAATATCAATTAATTGCAGAGGAATAGACCATGGTACCACAAAATCTTGAAAATTTCATGAGAGACTTCGACCACAGCATGTTTATCGACGGGAAACAATTCCAAGGAAACGCGACGCAAAAAATCGAAATTGTCAATCCGGCAAACGAGCAGCTCATTGCAACAGTTCCCGATGCGTGTATTGAAGATATTGATGAAGCCGTAAGTAGTGCAAATAAAGCATTTTCGAGCAAAGTTTGGTTGCGCTATACTGCAACTCAGCGCGAAGAAAAACTATTACAACTAGCTTCTTTACTCGAAAAAAATGCAGAAGAATTAGCAATGCTCGTTGTTCATGAAAATGGCAAATTATTAAAAGATGCCAAGCGCGAGGTAAGTAACAGTGTTCGCTTTACGAGATACATGGCTGGTTGGGCAACAAAAATAACCGGTGACACACTCGATGTCTCTTTTGCTTCTGAAAGTCAGCAGTTTTTTGCTTACACTAAGCGTGAACCTGTCGGCGTTGTTGCAGCAATTATACCTTGGAATATGCCGCTTGCGATGGCTATTTGGAAAATCGTACCAGCGTTAGTATGTGGTTGTACGGTGGTGTTAAAACCTTCAGAAGAAGCTCCTCTGAGTTCTCTGCGTTTAGCGCAATTAATTATAGAAGCTGAAATTCCTGCTGGAGTTGTCAATGTAGTTACTGGCTATGGCCACACGGCAGGTAAATTTCTGTGCGAACATCCTAGAATCAACAAAATTACTTTTACTGGTTCAACGCAAACCGGTAAAAAAATTGGTCACATCGCCATAGAAAATATGACGCGTTTATCTTTAGAACTGGGAGGAAAATCTCCGGTGATTGTCTGCGAAGACGCAGACTTAAGTTTACTCCCAGCTTTTATTGCCAAAGGTATTTTTTACAACCAAGGCCAAATATGTGCTGCTGGATCGCGCCTGTACGTCGCAAGAAACATCTTCGATGAGACAGTAGAACGCGTTGTGCAAATAGCCGAAAAAATGAAGTTAGGATGTGGCATGGACAACGACACAGATCTTGGACCACTTATTTCGCGCAACCAGCAACAAAAAGTAACGCAGTACATAAAAGATTCTGTGGCTAACGGCGCAAAAAAACTTGGCGATAGTGTAAATTTACCACAACAAGGTTTTTTTGTTGAGCCAACAATTCTCGTTGATACTACCCACGAAATGGCTGCTGTACAACAAGAGATTTTTGGTCCTGTTCTCGTTGCAATGCCTTTTGACAATGAAGAAGAAGTCATCATTAAGGCCAACGATAGTTGCTATGGCCTTGCTGCCAGTATTTACTCGCAAGATATATCAAAAGTCCACCACTTAGTTCCGCAAATAAAAGCAGGAACAGTATTTGTCAATTCTCCTGTACGTACAGATCCCAACCTGCCATTTGGTGGTTTCAAACAATCGGGAATCGGTAGAGAACACGGTAATAAGATTTTTGATCTCTATACAGAACACAAATCAGTAGTCATTACTTACTAGAAAGCAATAACATGAAATTTGCACGATTTGCATATAATGGCCAAATACATGAGGCCGTTTACAAAAAAGAACAATTGTGGGTAGGTAGTGTTGCCTATGATCCACAAGATGTTATGTGGTTACCTCCTATGGACCCGCGAGGTGCTACCGCTTTTGGGGTTGCTCTTGGCTACGCAGATCACGCGGAAGAATTAAAACTTGAAGTGCCACCTGAACCTATTTTGTTCAACAAAATGCCACATACATTTGTTGGACATCAAGCCAAAATAACGCGTCCACAAGTAGATTATATGCACTACGAAGGGGAACTTGTCGTTATTATTGGACGCTCTTGTCGCAAAGTCGACACCGCAGACGCCCTCAACTATGTTTTTGGCTATACAATAGGTAATGACTGCACTGTACGCGATTTTGTCGGCAATTATTATCGTCCGCCAATTAAAGCCAAAGGATTCGATTCTTTTGGTCCTATTGGGCCTGTTATTGCAACAGCTGACGAAGTCGACCCATTAAATTGCGAAATCCGTACTTATGTAAACGGTGAACTGCGTCAACAAGGCAATACTAAAAATTTACGACACAGTGCAGCAGAATTGGTATCTTACATTTCGCAATTCATGACTTTAAATCGCGGCGATATGATCTGGACCGGAACTCCAAAAGGCATTTCACATATCCACGCTGGAGATACAGTCCGCATTCAAATCGACGCTATCGGAACATTAGAAAATCAAATTATACAATAACAGATAGGAGCAAATGTGACAAACGACGAAAACATCTATTTAGCCTCTGTTCTACGACAAAAGCTCAAAAAAGAACCTCTATTTCATATTATTAACGGCGAATGTGTACCCTCACTAGACAATACAATGTTTGCCAACAACAGCCCTCACGATAACTCATTTATTTGCATGGTAGCAGAAGGTAAATCTCAAGATGTCGATCGTGCTGCACAAGCTGCAAAAAACGCTTTTCCTTCATGGAGTACTCTTTCCATAAAAAAGCGCCGCGATTTATTATATAGCATCGCCGAAATTATAGAAAAAAATGCCCGCGAAATCGCAATATTAGAATCACTTGACACAGGACAACCTATACGTTTTATGCAAAAAGCCGCCATTCGCGGCGCGGATAATTTTCGTTTCTTCGCTGATAAAATAGTCAATGCGCGAAACGGTCTTTCTTTACCAGCAGACGAGCACATTAACTACACAGTGCGTCAGCCAATAGGACCTGTCGGAATTATTACTCCATGGAATACACCATTTATGTTGAGCACTTGGAAAATAGCTCCTGCTCTCGCTGCCGGATGTACTGTTGTTCACAAACCCGCAGAACTCAGTCCAGTGACAGCCCAATGTTTAACGCTATTAATGCAAGAGGCAGGACTTCCACCAGGGGTTGTAAACGTTGTGCATGGTTACGGCGAAACTGCAGGAAAAAGCCTTTCCGAGCATCCTGATGTCAAGGCAATTGCATTTGTAGGTGAATCGAAAACAGGTAGCTCTATCATGCGCCAAGGAGCCGATACTTTAAAGCGCGTTCATTTTGAGCTCGGTGGCAAAAATCCGGTAGTAGTATTCGCAGATGCTGATATTGAGCGCGCCGTAGACGCCGTTATTTTTATGAAATATAGTTTGAATGGTGAACGTTGTACTTCTAGTAGCCGTGTTCTTATTGAACGTTCGATCTACGACAAATTTAACGCGCAACTTACACAACGAGTAAAAAACCTCAAAATAGGAAATCCGCTTGATCCTAAAACTGAAATAGGTCCACTTATTAGTGAAAAACACCTACAAAAAGTCCAATCGTATGTTCAAATAGGGAAAGAAGAAGGCGCCAAGCTACTCGCGCAAAACACAACAGATTTGGACAAATCAAGTGGGCATTACTTTTCCCCGACATTGTTTGGTGATGTAGATAACAAAATGCGTATTTCTCAAGAAGAAATATTTGGCCCTTTTTTAGTTTCCATTCCCTTTGATACCGAAGAACAAGCTCTAGAAATCGCCAACGACATTCGCTACGGGTTGGCAGCTTACCTATGGACAAAAGATATCACTCGCGCGCATTCTTTTTCTCATAAAATAAATGCCGGAATGGTGTGGGTAAACTCACAAAATGTACGCCATTTACCAACGCCTTTTGGTGGTATGAAAGATAGCGGTATTGGTCGCGATGGTGGTGATTATAGTTTTGATTTTTATATGGAAACCAAAAATATTGCGATTGCAATGGGCGAACACAATATTCCAAAGTTAGGTGCTCAGTAGCACATTTGAATCGCTATACATTTATTCCGAAGTAAAGGATTTTTTGATGGCTATTTACCATCCAGCGCGCAAAACCCCTTTTAATATAATTCGCAGCGGATACATTGAACTAGGTGTTACAGACATACAAAAATCGCGCGATTTCTACATTAATATACTTGGTCTTATAGAAACAGAACAATGTGAAGACTCCTTGTATCTAAGAGGTTTAGAAGAAAGTAGTCATCATTGTGTGGTTCTTACAAAATCTTGTGAACCAATAGTGAAAAGAATGGGGTTCCAGGTAGAAAACAAAGAAGATTTGTCGCGAATAGAAGCATTACTACAACAGCTAAATTTGCCAGTGAATTTTAACAATGATAGACATCATACACTACAAACATGCGATCCTTTGGGGATGCCTATCGAGTTTTACGCATCGATGCCGCAAGTTGCACGCAATTTGCAAAAATATAGTACTTACCGCGGTTGTCGCCCGATGCGTATAGATCACTTTAACTGTTTTACGCCCGATGTCCAAAAATCACATGAATTTTACAGTAAACAGTTAGGATTTCATCTCACTGAGTACACAGAAACCGATGACGACGATCCACAACTATGGGCAGTGTGGATGCAGCGCAAAGGAAATGTTCATGACTTGGCACTTACAAACGGAATAGGACCACGTCTACATCATATAGCTTTTTGGTGTCCAACAGCGATGGATATTATTCATCTTTGCGATGTTATGGCCACAAGTGGATATGTAGATAACATTGAGCGCGGACCAGGACGTCATGGAATTTCAAACGCCTTCTTCTTGTACGTCCGCGACCCAGATGGTCACCGCATTGAACTCTATAGCAGTGACTACCTAACAGTCGACCCTGACTTTAAACCTATACGCTGGGGACTTCACGACGCGCAACGTCAAACTTTATGGGGACATGCTGCTCCCAAGTCATGGTTCGAAGAAGGATCGCTGTTTGTCAACACCACAACCATAAGCCCTCGCTTAAAAGCACAGCCCATCGTTGCAAATTAAGGAACCTAATGGAAACGAAAGGTGATCCACCTATACAATTTATACAAGACAAAAAACCCAATCCAATCATCGAATTTTACTTTGAACTTGCCCAGCTAAAACAACTGTATCGCCAAGGATGGTTACAAAGAGGAGTTGCTCGCCAGCGCTGTGAAAGCGTTGCCGAGCACTCTTTTTCTCTAACGACACTAGCGATGATAGTCGCTGACCATTTGTTCCCTGAATTAAACACCGAGAAAATTATGCGCATGTGTCTGCTACATGATATTGCCGAAGCATACACAGGAGACTTTACTCCACAACACCAAATCACCAAAACAGAAAAACAACACTTAGAACAACAAGCAATGGAACAATTATTAGCAAAATTAGCGCGCGGCGCATACTACATTGAATTGTGGCAAGAGTACGAAGAGCAGCAAACACCAGAAGCCAAGTTTGTCAAAAACATGGATCGCTTGGATATGATTTTGCAAGCGAGTATTTATGAATACATATACAAAAAAGACTTGAGCGAATTTATGTCGGCAATAGAAAAAATCAACTGTCCACACATTCAAAAAATATTCAGAGATCTATGTGAAATTCGTGAAAGTATTTAATAAGTAAACTCTGTAGCATTTCAAATTAGTGATAACTGTAGCTAAATAGGAAAAGTATGAATAAAAAATTAATTATCGGATTAATTTGTTTTATTGTTTTAGTTGTTTCTATTACTATAACTGTAGTTGTCCGAGAAAAATCGTCAATATACCAAAAGCAAAAAACTCATTTTTGCGTAAATGAAATTTTTAGAACTATTTGGAGTGAACAGCATCTTTATGGTGATAAATTGGATTCATACCTTGGCCTTAATAAACTAGCAGAACTCTCAAAAAATAAATTACTTCAAAGGTTAACAGAAAATATCAAAAATGGGGTTTCAACGTTATGCGGATACCATTTTTACATATATTTACTTTCAAACGAAAGTGATATATCCATTTACAAAAACAAAGAACAAAAAAAGAATTTCATTTGTTATGCTTGGCCTATAAAATATGGTAAAACAGGATTTAGAGCTTACGCTATCGACAAGCAAGGATGGGTATATGCTTGTGGTAATAATTTACAACAATACTCTGGCAAGAAAAAACCATCTGTCCGCGCTTGCTTTTTAAGAGAAAAGCATCGATGTAATGATGGAGAACATTGGGGAACAGCTGGAACAGATGCATGGATTTCTCATAGTAAGGCAAAAAAACAGGGACTTTTTACCTGCGATTAACTTCCGCAGTTACTTGTTATATTGTAGAATAAGAAATATCGAAATTAGTGAATCAACACTATTGTATTTAGAGTGTAGAAATGTTTTTTATGGTTGCTCTTTTAGATTAACTTTGTTGATTTACAATTGCAGGACACAACGCCCTTCTAAAACAACTCAACACTCCTAATAATTCAAAAAAACGCTGGTAATAAGGAAATCAAACATGACTAAAATTTGGCAAGTTTATTTATCTGGTGAAATTCATAGTGATTGGCGCGAGCAGATTGAAACGATGACAAAACAAAAAAAGTTACCAGTTTGTTTTACGAGTCCTGTTACTAATCACGAAAATTCCGACAATTGTGGTGTAGCTATCTTAGGTGCAGAAGATAAACCATTTTGGTTTGATCACAAAGGCGGAAAGTTAAACGCCATACGCACAAAAACTTTAATGCGCAACGCAGATATAGTAGTAGTAAGATTTGGAGAGAAGTACAAACAATGGAATGCTGCTTTTGACGCTGGCTACGCTTCTGCTTTAGGAAAACCACTCGTTATTTTGCATTCGCCGCAACTTCGCCACGCGTTAAAAGAAGTGGATGCCGCAGCATTAGCCGTTGCTGAGAACCCAGAACAAATCGTCTATATTTTAGACTATGTTATTAATGGAAACCTTCCTAGTGCGTAGAAAGAAACATCTATTAGTAGCGTAAGAAGTTATAGTAGAATCTTTGCCTAACAACAGATTTTATGCTGTTTTCTTAATATATTACACTTTACTGATCGAAAAATTACTGTAATATGACGGCGCTGTGACTTAGTAATGACAATTTTGTTGTAAAATTTAGAGTACAATAACTTTTATGACAAAAGGAGCTTCTATGAAATTTTATATTTTTACTTTGCTAATTATAATTGGTTGTACTTCGAATCGTATTTCGCAGGTACCTTCAAAAAACCAATCTTTGCCACAAAAGCAGGCGCTAAATAATACAGAAAAAATCGAACATTCATCAAAAAACATTTCTTTCTCGGATATAAAAAAGTATTTAGATAATAATGAACTTCCTCCCCAAGATAGAATCAATATATCTAAAATGGTAAGTGACTTTTACTACGATTATTTGACGCCAGCGGGAGAAAATCTTTTTTCTGTTCATACAGAAGTTATCGAATGTCCATGGAATAATAAAAATTGGCTTGTTCTCATTGGAATTCAAGGAACTAGAAAAAATCAAGGCAATATAATAGCTAAAAACCTGCATATCGATCTTGCATTCGCGTCCGATGTGATAAGCCACCGATTAGTGAATGATGGTGACAATCTAAGTAGTTTTCACGAAAAGGAAGTGAAATCCAACTATACAAAAACACTACTTTATGAGATTGAGCATTCAGGAGATTTTACAGAGTATCGCAATGAGTCTGCTCTTATTATCGACGGAGTTTTCGTGCCTAATGCTTCTCATCGCGAGTACAACATTTTAAATCTTAGCATGTCATACAATAATGGTAAAAAAATGAATTTAGCTGTAAAGAAGCATGGAAAAACGAATCAAGATCCTTCGCAAAGGTTCAAATTGTCTAGTGCAATTGCTATGATGGGAATGCTTTTAAAGCAAAATTCTTTACAAAAAATCAACACCAAAATAATTATTGATAATCTCATGACACTTCCAGAAGAGAAATATCACTTTAAAAAAGAACTTTTGCAAATGGTGGACAAAATGAACTCTTTGCTATAAGAATAAGATTATAACTCACTTTTGGTTTATCATGTTTTTATGGCTTTTCTCCACCCTCTGGACCGTAAAAGAATACCCAAGTAGAGAAGTCTTGGGAAAAATTTTCGAATCTGTGCACAACACCAGCAGGAACAAATAGAACTTCGCCAGCTTCGAATTTCTCTCTAGATTCTCCATTTACAAAATAACCTGTTCCTGAAGCGACAACATAAAGTTCATCGCGCGTATGAGGTTTTTGGTTGTCGACTTGATCAGGTTTATATATTTCAACACTCATAGAACCATGCTTGAATAACTCTTTAAATACGTTTTTTTCCTCTTGAAGAGATTCAAGGGCATTTGATATTGTCAGTCTTTTCATCTGTTAACCTTCTATTTAGATATAGTGGCCGCTTTTACTTTTCAACGTTTATATACTATTTTCCCACCAACAATAGTATATAATACTTTTGTCGCTGGAACGTCATCTTGCGGAATCGTTAAAATATCCTGGGAAAGAATTGCGATGTCTGCTAACTTTCCTACTTCTAAAGACCCTTTGATTTTTTCTTCAAAAGCAGCATAAGCAGCGTTTATCGTATAGGTTGCGAGAGCTTCTTTACGTGTCATACACTGTTTAGGAAAAAAAGTCTTGCCATTTTTAAGCTTGCGCGAAATAGAAGAATAAAAATTCGCAATAGGAGAAACATCTTCTACGGGAGCATCTGTGCCATTACACAAAACCGCGCCCGAATCAATAAGTTTTCTCCAAACATAAGCACCTTCTTCTGATCTTTTTTGCCCAAGACGCGTCGGAACCCATGATCCATCGGAAGTGCAGTGTACACCTTGAATAGAAGCAATTACACCTAACTGAGCAAACCGCGGTATGTCCTGCGGATGTAAATGCTGCGCATGTTCTATACGCCAGCGCCAATCTTTTTTCTTTGGGTGCTTTTTGAAAGTTTCTTCAAAAATATTTAATACTTCGCGATTGGCACGATCTCCTATTGCGTGGATACAAAGTTGTACATTGTATTTAGCGGCGATTTTTGCTGTTTCTTTGAGATAGAAAGCGGGAGTGGTATTCAGTCCGGAATGCTGCGCTTTATCAGTATAAGACTCTAGTAACCACGCTCCATGAGATCCTAATGCACCATCTATGTTACTTTTTATTGCTCTCATAGTTACGAAATTGTTTCCCCAACCTACTGTACGGTATTTTCCAAGAATTTTATCGAGTGTTTTATTGGAAGCACCTATCATTAACCACATGCGTAATTTTAATTTGTTTTCGTTAGCTAATTGTTTGAGAGTATCAATATAATCTAAAGAAACTCCTGCGTCTTGAAAGCTAGTGATTCCTTTAGAAATACATTCTTCTATACCAAGTTCAATTTGTTGTAACATCTTTTTGTCGTTCTGCTCTTTTGAAAGACGCAATTGACTATATGTATAAAGTCTATGGATAACGAATTCTGCCGTTTCTCTTAGAAGGCCCGTAGGATGACCTAAGGCGTCTCTAACAATTTCTCCCCCATATGGGTTAGGGGTTCTGCGGTTAATGTTCGTTAGTTTCATTGCTTTTGCATTAACAATAGCAGCATGTCCACTTGCATGTCTTAGATAAACCGGGTTATTCGGAGAAATTGCACTCAGGCTGTCGTGAACAGGAAACCCATTTTTATTGGGAGAAGGAATTGAGTCCCATTTTTCTTGATGCCAACCACGACCACGAATCCATTGTCCTGGTTGCGATTTTGCCACAGCATTTTTAACAATTTTCACCACTTCGTCCCAGTTTCTTGCGCGCGCTAAATTGAGGTGTTGCCTAGCTCTACCAATATTTAAAAGATGAGCATGACATTCAATAAATCCTGGAACAACTAATTTTCCTTTTAAGTCGATTACTTGTGTTTCTTTATCAATGTAAGACTTTATTTCTTCGTCGCTACCAATAGCTATTATTTTATCCTGAAAAATGGCAAGGGCTTGAGCTGACTCTTGTTTGGAGTTCATCGTAACAATTTTGCTATTGATTAGAACCAGTGTCGCTTTTTGTTGCGCATGAATAGCAGTAAATAGTATCAATAAGATCATCATGTTTTGTCGAGTAGACATAATGTAGTTCCTTAAAAGTTATGGCCAAAAATGTGTAAATAACAAAACAAAAGTATGTTTTATTATCGCATGGCGACATTTATCTTTCTTCTAATTTAGTTCTTTTAGAGACTTTTATCGTTATTCTTTCAATTATAGAACGTAACTTTGCGCTTTCAAAATGTCTCACTATTCTCTAAAATAATAATTATATCACTAACAGTAGTAGAATCACTCTTTTCATTTTAGAATAAAATATTAAAATGAATTAAAATGGAAATACCACTATTTGGACAAATAAATTCATTAGAACCAAAAATCTATTATGAAGAAAAAATATCAATCTCAGGAAATATCGTTGAGATTGACTTAAATTTTGAATCGAACAAAATTGAAGATTCTTTGTTGGTTGAACTAAGTAATTATCTCAAAAAATTAGATACTGAGGTAAAAAAAGCGTTTAAAGCAATATCAGAAGACTGGGATTTAGATGAAGAATCAGAAACAGCAAGATTTTATCTTGAACATCACTTAGACGTATTTAGTCAAAATGAAATAGATAAAATTTTTGGCACCAAAGAGATAGATAAAACTCTTTTTTTAAATACTCTAGTGCTGACTCGCATTGGTATTTACCCTGAAAATTCTGAATCTTATGCAATTTTTGATATACAGTTCTCAAAAAATTTTACTGACTATCTGATGGCTGTTACTTTTAACAATCTAGGCGAGTTATCTGAGATATCAATGGATAGTTAAAATTTTGGTAGTTTCTACATTAAAATAAAAACTCACGTCATTTTTGATGATCGACGTTTCGCGATAACGCATTTAAAGTTATTTGAAAGCACATTTCGTCAATAAAACTCTGCTAAATAATAATTCTAACACAATTAAAAATTCTTAAGTATACCTCTATTGGAGCACTAGATATGTTTACAAAAAATACTTTTTTGATAGTTTTAATGTGTATAGGATCATGCTACTGCTATGGTGATTCCCAAACTAAAGTAGAAGAACAAGCCTATAAAGATGTTGAGCAAGGCATATATAAAATCAAGGTAATGGGTTTCTCTCCGAAAACAATAGAACGTACTCGTGATTATATAAATAAAAAATACGGTTTGAAGTTCGAGTTAGTTAAGTCTAGTTTATGGAAATTTAATAAGGAAAACTATGGATTAGATGAAGCGCAAAAAGAAGAACTCTCTCGTGGTATGAATATTGACGGGCTGCCCGCTTGCTACAATGATGTGAGTATAAATGAAATTGTTAAACGTACTCGAGTAAATAATTATCTCATATCAGCCGATGACTTTCGATATACAAAAGATCTACTCTCAATGTTTAATGATCCTAGTATTCCTTGGGTACAGCATTTGAAGAAAAGTTTCTCTCCAGATTTTATAAAACACATTGAAGAAAATAAACACAACAAAATTGAGACTTTGAACAATCTAGCTGAAGAACTTAACATTTTAATCAAACACAAGCACCTTTACGATCCTCAATTTCACAAAGACATATCAAACGCAAAATGTAAAAAACTAATTAAAAATCAAAGCAAATTAACACCACAAGAAGTAATAAAACTCAACAGATTACTCCTACAAGATGCCTTTGGAAATTGTTTAATTGACGTACACTACAAAAATATTATTGAAGCCTGCGAATTTTTAGGGAAAGCTCAAGCACAAAAAGATTTTTCTGCTGGTTTATGGTGGGGAGAAGAGATGGGAGTATCATCCTCATGGCCTCAAAATAGACACTATCGAAATATTTTATGGGAAAAATACAAAATAAGGGTCCGAATTATTGGGTCTCTAAGCTCAGATGTGAAAGACTGGGTTTCAAGGAGTTATATATTCTCCATGCAAAAAGCACTCATCGATCATTATAAGACAGATATATTTGAAAAGAGCCGTAAAGAGGCCTGGAAACTATGGGAAAAATCAGGTTATAGTAATGATATTGATAGCAGTGGAGGTTTATTTTTCGGATACTAAGCGGCTTGCTTTTGTAGATTCATTAGACTATTAGCAGTATTCGTAGCTGCGATAACTGTAAACAAGTTTTTATCACTTTAATCCAACGGAATATTAAATATGGGAACTTTTTTAAAAGTCGATCAACAAGGAAATATCATAAAAGAAGCAAGCATTGATAAAATTCAATCACAGTGGCTTCCTATTGTAGAAGAAGTTAAGAATACTTACCTGAATCAATATGGCACATCTTTACACAGTGTTTATATTCGAGGATCTGTTGTTAGAGGCGAAGCAGTTGAAAATATTTCTGACGTAGATACTCTTGCAATAATTAAACTAGCAAAAAAAGATATTGATGTTTCGTGGGAAAAAAATTTCAACGAAAAACTAAAGAAAGATTATCCATTTTGTACAGGGGTTGAAATTTGCGCCATTCCTTTCGATGAGAGAAATGTTAGTGATATTCCATTAATGATTAAAGTACACGGAGTTTGCATATACGGAGAAGATTTAAATAACGAATTTAAAAATATAAAAATAGGCATACCCGCAATGGTTCATACTCCACTACTGGGTAAAGATATTCAATATCTTAGACAAATGCTGGCAAAAGATAATAACGATCATTTCTATGAAGAGAAATGTAGATGGATTGCTAAACGCATTCTGAGAACGTCTTTTGAAATATTGATGGAACGAGAAAAAAAGTACACGCGAGATTTAGATCTGTGTTATGACGTTTTTTCTAAGTATTATCCCGAACAGTGCGAAGAAATGAAGAAAGTACTTGAACTAGCATTAAAACCAACTTCAGACAAAAACAAAATTGCCGAAATGCTGGATAGCATCGGTTTATGGCTAGTCAATAAAGTCGATGTCGAGTATCCTGATTTAATTAAAATCTAAATCAGGATACTCGACATCGAAGCGATAACCAACAAATTCCAAACCCTCCTTTGACAAAATTCGGCGGACAATTCCTCGTCTGTTTGTAGAATAGTACAAGATTTGAACCCAAAAAACTACCTCTCTTGATTTAATAAGAAAAATAGAATTTGAATCTGTTACTTGCGATTTAGAAAACAGTTTCCTTAGATGGAGTACGGGCTTTGAGCAAGAATTTCCTCTCAAAAAAATTACTATCGAATTATCATTTCAGACATTGATTTAGACCGTATTTAGTTCAAAAACGAAGTATTATATAAATTTTTGCAAACGAACTACATACAGTAGTACGTATTTCTAAGTGACCGAAGTTATTTGCCATTGAGGTTGTTATTTACTTGGCGTGGTAGATAAATTCTAAAACTAAACTTTACTTATTGCGGTGCCCAATTAAAGTGGCCTAATGATGACACTCTGTTGTTAGACGTGTGTTATCATTCACAGGAATAACAGATGTCGTTGAAATATTATCTTATATTATGACACTGCGAGTAGTATCGAGCCCGTTTCTTAGCCCGAGCCCGCTTCCGAAACATTCTAAAGGCGGTAGAAAAATAGAGCTTTTTGTGAGTTGTAACAAATACTTTTTTATTTAATCAAAAGCCTTGAAATCGGGATCGGGCTCGGGCTCGGAAACGGACTTGGAAAAATATTTTGAATGATGACAAGCTCTAGTAATATTTACAAAATCAAAGTGCCACTTCAATTGAAGAGCGCAATAAGGTTCAGATATGGGAATTCTTAGAAAGATACTTATCAAAGAAACAACCATCCAAACACTATTTTTACAAGCGCGAAAAATTGCATGTCATCACTGTAGTAAACCATTTACTTATATTGTAACGAAGAAAGGTAAAACAACAGATACAAGCTTACGCTTTTTAGCGCCTGATGATAACGATTTAAAAAAGCACATGAACAAACGTGGTTTAAGGTTAGCTAAAAAGAAAAAACTTGGAGAAGCGTTGTGTCCACACTGTAAACGCTACCAAAATTGGATGATTACAAAATCCAGATTATCTCTTCTACCGCGTTGTTGGCTCATTATGTTCATCTTCGTTATAACTATTCTATCATTCACATTAGATAGTCGCACATTTTCGAGCTTTTTAGGATTAGCAATACTTCTTGGACTTACTACTGTTTTAGCGATGGGGTTAGCTGTACTACTTGGTATTACTTCAGGAGTACAGAGCGAACGGGACAATCGTGCAAAAGATAGTGAACGTTTAGCTAAACTAATAACTGAATGCGAAGCTTCGCAAGCAGATCCTGTAGAGGTGTGGTACTTCCATCATATGGGCATGGAATTAACAGAAACAGACGCATCTGTATCATTAGGATTTGTGGATCTAACCGTTCCAGACCAAGTTGAATCCATTTAAGAGCAAGTGACAAGATTTGAATTTACAGCTCTGCATTAGCAATGCAAAAACAGAAGGAATCTTACCTCTGCGACTATTGTTTTCATTTTAGTTTCGTATAAGAATATTTCATTTGATAACTAAATTTGAATTGATGTCCATGCCGGATTTGTTGTTCTTGCAACTAAAATGGTACCTTTAGGAAAACGCGTGAAGTCATCTGTTGATTACAATAGAAATACTTGCTCTTCAACAATTTCTGGGCTACCAGGAATTCCGCGTAGTACGTCTGTAGCGATTTGTTGTTGCGTTTCTTCATGCAAGTTCCCCCTGGGAAAGATAACTAGATCTTTTTTTTTGTGCAGATGGTCAACGCAATATTGAAGCGCCTGTATGTTTTTCTCGCGATTTACGCCATCTTTCTTGCGAATAAATTCAATACCGTGAAAAAACATACGTCCAATAATATAACGTGTTAGTTGCGAAGAGAATGTGAGAGCGGGAAATCTACGATTGCGCAAAAAGCTATTTTGATACACCCAACCATCGCAAGCACCATTACGGTGTAAGTTTACAAAGAGAATAGGTTTTGTATCGGGGAGTTTGTCAAGATAGACATTGTTAATTTTTGAGAAGTACAAATGCACCAAAAAAGAGTTGATAAAGGATCGTATATCCATATTTTTTTATAGGTGGGTTTGTTCTAGTGTAGTGTTATACGTTGTTGTTGGTAATTTTATTTGATAAAATCACCAATTTCTATATTTGATAAACCACAGTTGTACAATTCAAAAAAATTGCGTAATTTGATGTTGTCATTCCCAACCATAACTTTGAGAGAAGTCTTTCCAATTAAAGTGGCTTTTTATTGAGCTTTCCAAGAACCTCGTACACGAAGTAGCGGAAGATTATCTAATTCTTGTGGCGGTATTTTAATTTTTGTATTAACAAAATATATCTCTTGAAGAGATTGTAACTTGCTTATTTCTTCTGGAAGTTTTTCTATTTTCGTACCGCTTAAGTTTAGTTTTTCCAGTAGTGTTAGTTTTTCTATTTCTCTAGGAATAGTTCTTATTTTTGTATCTGCTAAATTTAAATACTGAAGAGACGACAAGTGTATTATCTCTTTTGGAAATTTTGTTATATGTGTACGAAATAAATTAAGTGTTTGCAGTTGCGATAGTTGCTTGATTTCAGAGGGTAATTTCTTAATTTTTGTTGCACATAAATCTAAATGGCATAGACAAGTTAGTTCGCATACTTGTTCTGGAAGTTCGAGTATTTCCATAATGGATAAGCCGAGTGTATGCAAGGACATGAATAGCCACTTTTCTGTTAATAATTCCTCAATATTTGCATTTTGTATATAAAGTTCCTCCAGTGAAGATAGCTGTGCAATTTCTTTTGGTATGAGCAATTTTTCTTGCAGTAATTCACTTCCCACAGAAAGCTCGCGGAGAGAAGTGAGCTTTCCTATTTCTCGCGGAAGTTCACTCAATTGCGCAAAAGATAAATCAAGAACTTCAATAGCTATTAATAAACCAATTTCTTTTGGTAACTCTCGTAATGGTACAAGATATAAGTTGAGATTTCGCAGAGAAGTAAGTTTTCCTATCTCTTTAGGAAGATATGTTATATATGTCTCCTCCAAGTTAAGATTTTGCAGAGAAGATAATTGTCCTATTTCACTTGGCAACTCAAGAACTCTTGTTCCCTCTAAGTTGAGGTTTTGCAGAGAGGATAATTTTCCTATTTCATTTGGCAGTTCTAATAAGGTAGAGAAATATAAGTTTAGGTTTTGTAGAGAGGATAATTTTTCTATTTCTTTAGGAAGATGCGTTATACGTGTGTATTTCAAATTAAGATCTTGCAGGGAAGATAACAAACCTATTTCATTTGGTAGTTCAATCACCCCTGTCCTCCCTAAGTTGAGATTTTTTAGTAACGATAATTGTCCTATTTCACTTGGCAATTTTCTTATGTTAGTACTTGCTAAATTAAGATTTTTTAGTAACGATAATTGTCCTATTTCACTTGGCAATTTTCTTATATTAGTACCTGCTAAATTAAGATTTTGTAATGATGATAATTGTCCTATTTCACTTGGCAATTTTCTTATGCTAGTACCTGCTAAATTAAGAGTACAAAGAGAAGATAACTGAACTATCTGTTTAGGTAATTTTTTAATCTTTGTGTCGTGTAAATCGAGAGTTTGAATAAAAGAAAATTTTTCGAAATCTTTGCATATAGAGCGTAAAGTAACATTGTCCGAAAAATTACAATTTGTGAAAGTACTATTCTCAATTGACTTGAAAATAACTGAAGTACGGAAACTACAGTTTTCAAATACACAATTGACAGGAGTATATTCTTTCGACTCTCTTAAAAAGAAAGCGCACCCACTGTAAACCATATTGTCTTTTATGCTTCTCAAAGATTTTCCTTTTATCAATGTAGTACTCCTAAAAACAATTTCGGTATACAATCATCGCTTCTTAGTCGATCCTTGAATTTGAACACCAAAAATTCGAATGGACCAAATTACCTGATAACTAAGTTATTAGTAAACATGAGTACTTTCTTCTTCCGTTGTTGGTGGGAAGTTCAATTCTTCTAGTGAGCCAGAAGTTAAATACACTCTCACACGAGCATCGCCTGGTTGTATAGCTTTTCCCTTAATTTTCCATTTTATTTGTCTTCTAGGTAGCAATTCTAAATACGGGATAACTGTGACGCGTTGACCCATTATAATGCATGTACTATCACCGCTTCCACTAATGGGTGAGATTTCTTTGGGAAATATAACTTCTATTTTTATATTGCGATGTAGTGACGTTCCTTGATGTGTTACTTCTATAACATAGGTAGTTTCTTCACTCACCGCTAATGAATCGGTAGTATCGAAGCATTCTAGTAATAAACGATATTCTAATAAGCAACCCATCCATTTTGTACAACACTCTGCTTGCTCATGAATACCTTCTGCCGTATTAACAGTTACTCTTAAACAATGTTTACAGCCTTTACAAAGAATTACCACTGGGTATTCTTTTTTTTCTCCAACACCTAGTAAGCCAACATCCCAAGTTGCCAAACGATCAGAAATAGAAGCGCAACCTTCGGCAGAGATAAACGAAATCGAATCAGGCTTTCCATAAACCGTAATAAAACTTCCACGGATAGTTACATCGCTTAGTTGTATGTTTCCCGTATTTTCGATAACAATCGTTACTCTAGCACGCTTACCTGAAAATGCGATACCTGGACAACTTACACTTACATTTAATCCAGGCTTTATGCCGTTACTCGCTATTTTTTTGTGATGGTTAGTTTTAGACAAAATCTTTTTCTGAGTTTTTATTTGAAGATGATTAGACTTCTGCTGCGTATTTTCCTTTAAAAAGTTTTTCCTTTTTATAGGTGTAACTAGTGAAGGTTTACTAGAGCTATTCTTCGTCCTTGGTTCTATGGCTTTACTACAACTACATACCATCAACGAAATAAACAGTGCCGCACCAATAATCTCTAAGAATTTTAGCATACTCTCATCACCTCTTTACTTATTGTTGATCACCACTTCATGAACTTTACTAGATCGGCAACCAGAAGATGTAATCGAGTGGGATGAACTACATTCTTTTGTTGGAAAGAAAGGGAATGAGCGATGGCTATGGGTTACTCTTTGTAGAAGGACAAGGCAAGTTTTATCTTTTGATATTGGAAGTCGCGATGGCCTTCGTTACCCTTAGCTTAGTTGTTAATCAACCTTACAATTATCTCACTTGCCGTAGTTACAGTGACTTCTATGCCTCGTGCAAAAAATTCCCTTTTAATACTCAAGTTTCCAAAAACAGTGGAAAAACGGCTCATACCGAAAATTGGAATGGTATTCTTGGTCAATGAGATTCTCGCTATGTTCGAAAAACTCTTTCCTATTCCAAGAATGATTATCGGCACCAACTTACCACTAAATTATTCATTTTTTACTACAATATCGACATTAAGAACAGTTATTACTCTTGACCATACACTATTTTACCAACGCCCCTATTTAAGCTGTGGAATATGATATGCTAATGTTGCTTGAATAAATTGAAACTTTTCTATAATACTTTGACAAAAAGGTTTACCAGAAGCTACTTTTGTTTTATTCATTCTTTTAAAAATAACTACCTTAGTCTATTTTTTCTACTTCAGAAGGAGTTTTCCCTGAGAGTAATAACTCAACTTTCTTTCGTATTCTAGGTAAATTTTGCGAATAACGAAATGCTTTTTCTTTTTCACCTTTCCAAGCATAGTACAATGCTAAAGTATCTAGATAAAGAGAAGAAAATTTTTCCAATTCTTCTAAAAAACTTTTTTTTATATCTTTGCTACTTTCGATTCGATAACTGTATGAAACGTAATAGTTAATTATTTGTAAGTTTTTAGGAGATAAAGAAATACCTTTTTCAAAATCTCGTAATGCTTTGTCTTTTTGTTTTGTTAGATCATATAGTATTCCGCGCGACATATATTGGCGGCCTTTATCGTCTAAAACAGAAGTATCTACAACATAATCATTTGCTTTACTCTCTGAATCTAAAGAAATAGCTTTATTAAAATCTTGTAAAGCTTTGTCGTAATCTTTTGTACTCCTGTATACGATTCCACGCTGAGAATAAGCCAAAGAACTTTTAGGATCGAAAACAATAACTTTGTTGAAGCTATCAATAGCTTTATTCGCGTCATTTAGACCTTGGTGGTAATTTATTCCACGCCAAATATAGGCATCTATGTATTTCGGGGCAATAGATATTGCTTGATTAAAATCATTTAAAGCTGCCACAAAATTTCCTTGATGAAAATACTGCTGACCTCTTTTAGTATAAGAGCTTTCTAGTTCAACTCCTTCTTTAATAAGATTTGTATAATATATCTCACTTTTAGATTGCCTTGTGATACTTGTAAGGTGATAAGATACAATTCTTGCAGGCTCTGTAAAATTTTTATCTTTGTGTAAGCCTTCTACTTTTGAATTAGCATATTGAATAGCATTCATTGCCGCAGTAAGACCTTTTTTTGCATTCGCATTTTCTAATGCTAACTCTTTTAATACATCTCTTGTTCTTTCAGCAGACAAGTTGATTTTCCATATTCCCAAAGTTAACCCAAAAATAACAATCGTGATGCTTATGACAACCGCTGCACGTAGTTTTTTTATCATTTTTTCTTGAGAAAATTTAGCTTGTACTATGTTTTGAATTTCTTTTTCTAGTTCTTTCACTGCATCACTAGATCTGTCTAGATCAACTATAAGAGACCTTGCTAAGCCAATATCTTTGTTTAGTAGAGCTGCATGTGCATAAGAGACACAAACTTCTGTCAGTTTTGCAAAAGCTAAAGAATTTTTTTCCCACAATCTCAATGCTTGTTTAAAACCAAAAACGGACTCTGCATATTTATTATATAATGAAAAGTTATCTGTTTTTTCTTGGCTAAGTTGTTGACAATGCTTAAAAATTTTAAGCGCGTCATTTGCGATAATTATACTTTCGCGATGTTGTAAAAACTCTTGTATGGCCGATTTAAATTCTTCTACTGTTTCGTAGCGTTTTTCTATTTCTTTTTGTAATGCTTTCGTACAAATATTTTGTAGTTCTTGAGGTATATCGTCGTTAAACTTAGGAACTTTACCTGAACATGCTGATTGAATTATAGCCCATGAATTTTCTCCGGTGTGAGGAGGTTTCCCCATTAAAATTTCATAAAGTATAGACCCTAATAGATAAGTGTCTGTTCCAAAACATATATCTTTACCAAATCCATTTGCTAATTCTGGTGGCATATAGTGAGGTGTGCCCATTGGAAAATTTATTGTAGATTTATCAACTATATATTTGTTGTGTTGTTCGTCTACACTTGTCGCAATTCCCCAATCCATAACTAAAATTTCTTCGAATTCTCCCACCATAATATTATCAGGTTTTAAATCATTGTGGGTAATTCCTTTGCTATGAGCAAATGAAATAGCTTTACAAACATCTAGTAAAATTGCTAAATGTTTTTCTAGACAATATGTTGGGTCATCTTTACCATCTAATATTTTTTTCCACGAAGTTCCTCTTACGAGTTTCATTGCTAGTATAATTTCGCGATTTTCAACTTCTTTGATATCATAAATAGGAACAATATTTGGATGATCAAGATACGCGGTTGTAATAGCTTCAGATAAAAATCTCTTTTTATAAACAAAATTTTGACTTAAATCTTGCTTACAATTCAGTTTTTTTATGGCAATTTTTCGATGCAGACTTTCTTGTATTCCTGTAAAAATAAGACCCATACCACCTTGATTAATTAGATTTTTTATTTGATACTCATTGCTGATTTTTTCTATTGAATTAGATATTTGTGTATCAATTATAAATGTTTGTTCTTGTATTTCATCTAAAAGAGTTTCTTTATTTTGATCTACTAAATCATTAGAGACTATTAACGTTTTGTCTTGATTGATATCATAGGTCGTTATATCTTCTTCTTCAAAATATTGTCCTTTGTAGGTACGCATACAATTTATATTATCAATATCGATTTTAAGAGTTTTCCAAGTATCTAAATGGGGATTTTCAATAACTGTTTTTGTATCACTCAAGGAAGTTTTTGGTATTTTTTTTTGTAGTAATGCTAATAAATGATTTGCTTTTGCATGTTTTGGTTCAAGCTTTAATGATTGTTGAATATTTTTAATTGCGATATCGTATTTTTTTTGTTTTATAAAAAGCATAGCACGTCTAACATATCGAGAAGCTGTTTCATCTATCGCAATCATTTCATCTAAAACAACCAATGCTTTTTCCCAGTTTCGCTGAAAAATAAATATATCTCGTTCGGCACGTAGCTGATTAAGTTGTTCATCCATTGAAATACCTCTCATAAAAAAAATCTAGTGAAGCAGAATAAAGTAATCTGAGTTGGTAAAACATCGGCAAAGTTTGTTATTCTGACAACTATTTACAGCAAAACAAGATAATTATTTCTATTATATTCTAAAAAATTATTTCTGTAAAAATTAGGGTCTGTCATGAATTCAGTTAAGCTAAGGTTTCTCATCTCTTACTCCCTGCAAAATAAGGATTTTATACTCGTTGCGATGTCAATTTTTGCTATTTGAGAGTTTCAACAAACACTTGGTTAAAGAATTGTGTGAAATTGCTTTGTATTCGGTGATGTAGGAAATAAACTCGCGAGGACCTAACTTTCTCCATCCAGTAAAATTTCAACTGATGGGCTATAGTCTGAGCTAAGAATGACCTCGCGAAATTAAATAACATCTTTAGAGCATGAAAAAATTTTAAGCGGTATGTATTATTTATATATGGTTGTTGATTCTTCTAGTTTTATTATATCTTTAAATTGATCATAAGAGATTTCGACTTTGTTTTTTACACTTCCTTGCTCTTTTGCAATACACTTTATTTTGTAAGTATACGTTTTGTTTGCTTCTAGACGTTTTATTGGCAACAGCGTCATTACATTATTTTCAATGCTTATCTCTTGTGGTTCTGCCTCTACAAGCTGCATACCTTGAGGAATAATATTTTTCACTTGTACATTTGTAGCAGTGTTTGTTCCTTGATTTTTAAGAGTGATGATGTACGTAGTTTCTTGCCCAACTTCTACCGGATCGTTGGTATCGTATGCTTCAACTAGCATAACTACTAAGTCATACAAAAAAACTTCCCATTCTTTTTGGTAGCGATCATTATTGCTTTGTAAAACAATTTTACCTAGCGCTTTGCCTTCTTTTAATGCCTTGATGTCCATCTCAATGTGTATAGATTGTTTTGGAGCTAGTGAAATTATTGTCGATACTTTGTTGTTTTCTTCTATTTGAATATCGCGATTTGCCGAGACATATTGTAGGTTGTCTGGGAAATCCCAGGTAATTTTTGCATTTTCCATTTGGGTATTGCCTGGGTTCATAACAATAAATTTGTATTTTTCCGTTGTGAGTGGTGAGTGATACTTTGGACTTTCTATTTGTAGGAAATTTTGTGGGATATTTTGTTTTTGCTTTTTAGGAATAAGTTTTAAAGTGTGTTTCCAATGGGGATAAGTATGGCTTTTTAATGTCAGTTCTTCCGAAGTAATCTTTGCAAGGTAGTAACCGGTATTCCATTCTTCTTTTCCTAGTCCAACTATCTGCTCTAAAAATTGAATCTCTTCTCCTATGCGAAATGTTTTTGGTACGCCATGGTACCAATTATTTTTTCTCCACAAGCTAAAATAGGTTGTTACTTGTTGAGCACTTACTTTTGTTACGGTAATTTTACGCTTCTCTTCGTAAGTATTTACTGTCGTTGACTCAATGTAGTTACCTTCTACATATCCTTCCCCAGAAATTACTTGCACTACAAGAAAAAATGTTAAACTGATTAATTGCTTTTTCATATCTATTTCCTTTTTTTGTGATAGTTGTAATTTTATAGTTCCCTTGTTTATCTCAATCAATGAGAGTAGCGTTTGTACTTGTAATTTTTTCGTTGTTTTAATAGTACCTGTACCGTTTTGCCAGTAGATGATATTATCTTGATGAAATTTAGCTAAAGAAATCTCGGCAAGAGGTTGCAAGCGCAAAAAACCACTACCCCACGTAAAATTTGCATCTTCGCTACCTACATTTTTAAGATCGTTGTTATAAAGTTCCTTTGTGGCAACAAAACGGTTATTTTTTTTGTCAAATGTAGCAAGTTCTCCTTCAAAATTGATTGTCTTTGTTGACGAGAAAAATACAAGAGTGCTGAGTGTAGCTACAACGATAAAAATACTTGCAGCTGCAAAGGCAAAAATAAACTTTCGCCGGTGGAGTTTTCTCTTAGCAGCGCTAAAAATTTTTTGACTTTGGTTACGATCATGAGCAAAATATTGCCATAAGATCTGTTCTAATCGTTTGTCTTTCCAGTCATCTTGTTTCATGTTCTATCCTGACGAGTCTGTTTTTGTGTAATACATCGCGATAGTACAGTACGCAAACGATGCAATTTTGTCTTTACGGCTTGGCTGGTCTTTTGTAGTAAAGTAGCGATATCTTTTATAGAATAATCTTCGCGATAGCGCATGTGTAGCATGTGTTGATCCTTACTTTGCAGTTCATCCATACACTCGCGTACAAAAAGAATTGGATCATGGTCTTCATCTTGCTGCCATGTAACTAATATTTTTTCTACCTCTATTTTTTCATAGGGAATCGTCCGATTGCTTCTCTGGTATTCGCGTAATACTCTAACTGCAAAACCGCGTAACCAAGCCTTTACACTTCCTTTGTTAGGATCAAAACTCCGCTTTTTTTCAAGCGCTCTAAAAACAACTTCTTGGACAAAATCTTCTGCCTGGTGTTTGTCATACAAAAAAATATTTGCATAACGCAACAAATGCGGTATGGCTTCTATTATTTTCCGTTCAAACATAGATTTCATAATTATACTTTCTTTTACAGCTTGGTTATTTCATAAGTTTAATGACGGTTCAGGAGTGCTTTATACTTCTTATTGACGAAGAAGCACAAAAGGTTACACTAAAAATTTTATTAAAGTGATTTTTATGTGAAAATGTACCTATTTATTTAGAGCCTGTCATCAATTAGTAAAAACTATTCAAAGTATAAAGTATAGATTTTATAGGACTCACGAGTTTTTTAGTATAATGTTTTAATTGATGATACGCCTACCCATTTAACTTTCGCACAGAAATGTTACATACACGTTACATTGCAACCAGCAAAACAGTGGTACACTATCATACAGGTACTCAAACTGATAGTGAATCTTTTCCGATATGGGAGAAAGCAATGCGTAATATACTAATCTTTATGCTGTTTTTAAATTGCCTTTTACAAGCACAAGATTTGACCACTTTAGCTCTGGAAAAAAACGATGCAAAAGCAATCACTACTCTACGAAAGATGGGAAATAACGGCTTACAAATGCTATTGCAAAAATATCATTGTCTGCCTACAGAATTAAAATCCCAAAAACGTCTATTTGATGTTATTGACCGCGTTTCTGGACAAAAGCATGCCATTTTTTCTGGCTTGTACTGGTACACAGACATCCAAGAGGCAAAAAAAATCGCGCAAAAAAACAATAAACCGATTTTACTACTACAACTTCTTGGAAGATTAGACGAGGAGTTTTGTTGAGCAAACGGACGTTTTATGCGTACCGTGTTGTACGCGAATAAACGACTTTCCACTTATCTTCGCAATAATTTCATTTTATGCTGGCAATCAGAACGTCCTGTGCCTGTTGTTACAATTGATTTTGGCAATGGCCGTATTGTTAAACGTACCATTACTGGTAATGCAGCTCATTACGTAATGGATAGTCAAGGGAATCTACTGGATGTTATTCCTGGTATTTATAGCGCAAAAACTTTTCAACAGGTGCTAACGGAAAGCTTTCGACTTTGGGATATGGTTAATGATGTTAGTGGTTTCAGGCGTGAGTTAATATTGGAAGCACACCATCGTGTACGTCTTAAAAAAATCCGCAAAGCTTGGAACCGCGATTTAAAAAAGTTAGGTTTAACAAATATTTCTCAATCAAAGCCTAGTGGTAGTTCCAAATCTATGCGAGCGGTAAGAAGAACAAAGAGTAAAAGAGGTATCGAGATTCCAGTAATGCAAATTGTTCAAAAATTACCTGGAATATCTACTTTACGCCAAAAAACCTTAAAAAGTACATGGCAACAAATGGCGCATTTACATGGCGAAAATGCAAAGCTTGATAGCGGAAGTCTCAATTTTATCAAGTGGCAAAATCCCATAAAAATTACCGCTTCTAAAGCGCTTATCGAAAATCCATTAGCACGTTTAATAAGTAATTTTGAACAATCTCTCGCAGTTGATACTATTCGCAACGAATATGAATTCCATTCTCAGATCCATCAATGGTTTTGCGAAGGCGAACAAACAAAAGGTTTTACTTATATCAACAACCGTGTATTTAGTGAAATATTTTTGACACCTGCCAATGAACCACTATTAGATTTAGGAAATGCTTACACAGGACTGCGCTCCGGTGGCATTCATAACTAAATAGAAATTTTTGGGAGTGATAAATCCATCTAGTACATTGTAACATTAATTCTTGTCTTAGTTCAAAAGTAGAAATTATGTTGATTTGCGATGTCCTCACATCAGCTAAAGCTGATTACTCCTCACAGGGGAGTTTACGTATATCAAAAAGTACTGAAAAACATACGTAGGTCCTGCCGTGGGAGAACAGCTGGCTGCGCCAGCAGGAGGGGATCGCAAACCTTTGTAAGTATTAGTCCTCAAAGTCAATGCGAATTAATGTTACAGTGCACTAGCAGATGATTTTGCTTTATCCAAATTTGTAAAACAAACTGGTAGATACGGTATTTCTGGGAAATTTTTTCGACTTTTTATTGCACATGCTATCGTTAATTTCCTAGTTAAATGGCAAACGACCCAACCTCAAATCACAGTCTCGTCTACCTACCACACCTTTTGCTAAAATGTTATAGGTATGTTAACCACGGTTGAATAAAAATGCACGATCATCACCTGCTTGATAACTTTTACGCTCTCCTGAAGTAGCACGTCGTGCAGAAATAATATTAATCGCATCGTTCCATTCGCGGTAAACTACAATAATAATACGTTGCTTGTTTGACCAACCGACAGTAATAAAACGTTCGTAATTAAAGGAATGTAGCGTGTCAGCAATTGTTTGCGCTAGGGGATGATGAAAAACACTTGCAGCTTCCTCAAAAGAAACTTTGTGTTTTTGATGGTTTTTTTTGGCCTTGTCACTGTACCAAACATAACTGGATTCTTGATAATTGTAGTGAGATAAATCGGTCATTTTATTTTTTAGAGCTATGACATCGTTAGATGTCTCTCTATTTACAAAAGTATAGTTTGAATAAACTACCAACATTTGATAAAAAATTCTATATCAAGATAATTATACCACAATTATGAAATAATCGCAATTCTTGTTATACAGGTCAGCTCTACAAGTCTTATTATAACCAGAAAAACAAGGAAATTTCAAATGGAAGTAAAATCTAGATCATTAGAATTAATAGAAAATTACACTTCATACTACGGTTGCGTTTTTTTCTTAAGTAGCCATAAAAAATATAAAATAAAGGAGTGTATTTTTGACAACTGTAGTTTTCGAACAGATGTAGTTTTTAGTCAAATAGAAAACTGTCAATTCATCAATTGTAACTTCTCAAATAGATTTTGTTTATATCCATCTTCAACATCAGGTTTATTAAAAGAAATTGGTCAACTATTTTCTCTTACTGAACTAGATTTGAGTAATACGAAAATAGCAGAGTTGCCAATAGAAATCTGTCAACTTCCTTCCCTAACACACCTAAATTTAAGTGATACCGAAATAAAAGAATTGCCAAAAGAAATTGGACAACTTTCTTCTCTTACTCATCTGAATTTAAGTAGCACACAAATAACAGAACTACCAAAAGAAATTAGACAACTTTCTTTTCTCACTTACTTGAGATTAGATTCAACAAACATAACGGAAATACCAAAAGAGATTACTCAACTTTCTTTTCTCATTCATTTAAACTTGCCCTCTGTGCCATAATAAGTGAGACACCTTAAAATATCAATTTAGAATAGTAGGGTGAAAAAGGAAAATACAGGTGTCGCAAAAAAATGAAGAAATCCCAAACCCAGAATTCCAAGAAAAAAAGCTTACAAGACGAAAGCGAACAATAGAGTACAAAAAAGAGATAATAAAAAAAGTGGATGCATTAGCCGGAACAGGTAAAATAGGAGCATTCTTGAGAAAAGAAGGCTTGTATTATGCCGCAGTAAAAAAGTGGAGAGACAATTACGAATCGGGGAAATGGGAGCAAACAAAGTTGAAAAAAACAGATAGAAAAATAGACACTTCAGCAGAAATAACCAAATTGAAAAAAGAAAAAGAAGCTTTAGAAAGAAAATTAAAACGAGCAGAGCTAATAATAGAAGCTCAAAAAAAAATATCCCAAATACTAGAGCTGTCAGAGGAAGAGAACGATACGAAATAATGAAAGCAGTAGCTATTTTAGCGAACGATATAGGAGTAGTAGAAGCTTGTAAAAGTTTTGGCATAGCAAGAGCAAGTTGGTATCGTTGGAAAAACGGAGGAAAAAAGATAAGGAAAAAGGGTTGCTATCCCCATGCGCTAACAAAAAAAGAAAAGGAAAATGTTTTAGAAATTTTAAACTCAGAGCGTTTTGTTGACATGTCGCCGCGAGAGGTTTATGCGATATTGCTAGATGAAGGAAAATATCTATGTTCTTACAGAACAATGTATCGTTTATTGCACGATCAAGAGAGCTCGCAAGAAAGGAGAAAACAAAGGCAGCATCGTAATTACGAAAAACCAGAACTACTGGCTACGGCTCCGAATTGCTTATGGTCATGGGACATCAGTAAATTAAAAGGTCCAAGAAAGTGGAACTACTTTTATTTATATGTAATTTTGGATGTATATAGTCGCTGTGTTGTCGGTTGGACAATTGCCGAAAAAGAATGTAAAAAAATAGCTAGTGATTTAATTGAAGAAACGACGGTAAAGCAAAAAATCCCTAAAGGACAACTTACAATACATGCTGATCGCGGAGCCTCAATGAGGTCGAAAAATGTTGCACTTTTACTCTCTGATTTAGGAATAACAAAAACACATTCGAGACCTTACGTTTCAAATGATAACCCCTTTAGTGAAAGTCAATTTAAGACTTTGAAGTATCGACCAGATTTTCCTGAGAGATTTGGTTCTATACAAGATGCGCGAAGTTTTTGTCGGACATTTTTTCTGTGGTATAACAAAGAACATCGGCATACTGGAATAGCTCTTTTTACTCCTGAAATGGTGCACTATGGACAAGTTCAGCATTTTTATAATATTAGAAAAGATACTCTCTATCAGGCATACTTACAAAATCCTGGACGTTTTAGAAAAGGTATATCTATACCTAAATTAGTACCTGATGCTGTTTGGATTAATCCTCCCAAACAAAACTCTATATAGTTTTTTTTCTTCCCTTGCTTTTATTGGGAAGGAAAAAAATAACGAATATTATTTACTTGTTTTGAGAATAAAGGTTCGTAGCTGCTTTTCGATGAAAGCAAAAATCTTGACAGATTTTCTGGCGAGATTTTTGACTCAGCGAAAAGTTGCGGAGATGCTTTATGGCCGCAATACTTATCACTTATGATGGAGAATTTTTTAACGAATTTGTTTTTTAGTGTCTCATTTTTCTTGACACATTCCGTGAGTTGGACCAAAATAACAGAGTTACCAAAACAAATCGGTCAGCTTTCTTCTCTCATTCGTCTATATTTGAGTGGTACTCGAATAACAAAAATACCAAAAGAAATCGGACAACTTTATTCTCTTACTCACCTATACTTGAGTAATACTGAAATAACAGAATTACCAAAAGAAATTGGACAACTTTCTTCTCTTACTCACCTATATTTGATTAATACTAAAATAACAGAGTTGTCAGACTTCTTTTGGCAACTTTCTTCTCTAGCTCATCTATATTTGAGTAGGACACAAATAACAAAAGTACCAAAAGAAATTGGACAACTTTCTTCTCTAGTCCATCTATATTTTAGTAGTACTGAAATAACAGAATTACCAAAAGAGATTAGTCAACTTTCTTTTCTCACCAACCTGAGTTTGGCACACACAAAAATAACAAAGGTACCAAAAGAAATCTGCCAACTTTCTTCTCTAGCTCATCTATATTTGAGTGGTACCGAAATAACAGAATTACCAAAAGAGATTAGTAAGCTTTCTTTTCTTACTCATTTATACTTGGATTATACTAAAGTAATAGAAGTACCAAAAGAGACTGGTCAGCTTTCCTCTCTTAATCATCTAGATTTGAGTGGTACCAAGATAACAAAATTACCAAAAGAGATTGGTCAGCTTTATGCTCTCACTTATTTATACTTGAATTGGACCAAAATAACAAAATTACCAAAAGAAATCGGCCAGCTTTCTTCTCTTACTTATTTAAATTTGCAATCGACAAGTATAGCACGACTACCAAAAGAGATTGCACAACTTTCTTCTCTTACTTATCTATACTTGAATTGCACCAAAATAACAGAATTACCAAAAGAGATTAACCAGCTCTCTTCTCTTACTTATATGAATTTGTCGGGCACAAAAATCACAGAATTACCAAAAGAAATTGAACAACGCTCCTGTCTTCGTATTCTCAGTTAAAGACAACAAAAAAGTGCACAACTAAGAAACATTTGATACATCAAACTAACTTACTACAAAATAAATAAATTACAATTTTGTAAGATGGTTGTCCAACATCTCCAAAAACAGTGGTAGTTCAGGTAGGCATCCTGGTCCTAAATTTGCATTACACATTCCTTCAGCATCTATTGTCACCGAACGAAAAGTGGTCATTCCATGTGGTGATTGTCCAAGAATAAAATATCTCATTTTTTTTGATTCTTTTTCTTGTATTACCGCCGAAAAATAAGGGGCTAAAACACTTCTCTCTTTGCTATCAAAAAGTTCTTCTACAGAGTTCATCATATTTACTGGAGGTGGAGTTGGGTAGGTGATCACATAATAGTCATGATTTTCAAAACTTCCGGCATCTACTGCTAAAGCGTTCATTGCTTCAGGCGTTGGTTCATCATTAGCTTGCATGCAAGTTAATGTATAGAAAAACATCGCTCCAAGTCGACCTATTTTGAGTTCTGTAAGAACTTTTTCTTTTTCGTTAAAGATATATGGTGGAAGTATATAGTATGCCATTGTATAACAATTTTGGGCTACTGAGTTTTTTTCTGCCATTAATATCACTCCTTTGTAAAATAATGTAATGTTTAGGACCCACAGTTTTGTCAGGCCACTTACAATTACTTTACCACATCATTTGTAAGCTTTGCATATTTATCTATGCAAGAATTAATAGTATAGTGATCTGTAACTTAGAAACAGTAAAGTTCAAAACGAAAATTTGAGCTAAAAGATTCATCATCAACTTTATGGTACTAGTAATTTCAATAACAAAATTAATAATACAATCTTGACCATAAGCATTAAAATATTTTACAATAACGCGTATCTATGGTTTGAAAGAATTGATAGTCCTTAGGAATGCGGCGAAAAACAATCTACTATTTTACATGATTTTTTATCCATCAGCGTCGTTATTTTTCACTTACAGAATACTGCTATGCGCATTCAAAATACCTAGCTGATGAATAAAATTTCTATGTAAAATTTGGTATATTATTCTTTGCTACATCTCTTCTTTAAAAACCTTGATTTGTATATAGCAATTTTCCACGAGTTTATATTGCGTAATATTATTTCGCAATTTCTTATTTTATTAGAGCGCATTGGTATGTGTTTTTTTAGCAAATTTGTACTTTGAGAGAGTGAAGCTTACATTACTATTTCTTGGCTGTAATGCGCAACGGCAAGAAAGCTCTATACCCCAACTTTACAAAAATGATTCTCTTATTTTCAAGAGTATTAAAGCCTTATTAGTAACGATACTGCATGTTTTTAAATGCTTTGCTATTGTCCTAGACATCAAAAAAACTAGATGTCAACACGTTCTAAATATTGTAGTTAAATTGAGGAAACAAAATATGAAATTTTTTTACTTATTGATCTTTATTTTTGTTATTGGTTGTTCAAGTACAGAAAGAATTGGAGATTTTACTGCTTTAACTGTGAATAGCTTTGATTCTAGCGAATACGAAGTACTTGGAAAATTCGAAAGTGAAGAAAAATATGATATTAAATCAGCAGTAGAAGATTGCCTAGAAAAAGGAAAAGGTGATTTATTGATAAATGCAGTGATTGAATATCAGAATGGAGTGTTTACTGAAGGATATATCGTCAGAGGAGATGTATGTAAAAAAAGATAAAGCTAATAGAGACATTTCTGTATTAGGTAGTTATAGATCTTTTGATTCAGGATGTAACTTTTGCGTTTTTGATAGTATTTATGAGAGGTATACTTACTAACAACTTCTTTTATAGAAAACTTTGAGCCAAAATTAGGCTATAAGTTTTCTGTGGTTGTTTGATAAGTAGCTCTCTACCTCTCTTCCATCTCCACTTTTGTCCCCTCAAAACCGCCATGTGCTTTTTAAGCGCAGACGTTTCAACTATTCATTGAGCTGTATATGAAATTCTCATTTCACGAAGTATTCTATAAGTTTTACTTTACAAAAAGTACATCTTATCATTTGCGCTAACTTCATTTCTATATTTATGTTTAGACTTTTCTCTTATTCTCCATTTCTTGTCATTTCACTGACAACATAATTTACGATAAAATCCAAACTCACTCCTTTAGAACATCTTTCATAATTAGCTCTTGCTGCCTCAACTGTTTCTTCTTTCCGTGAATTTAAGGTGCCAACAAGACCTTAAAAAATTTTTAGAAATTTAATGTACCAAAAAAACACAACGCAAGGGATATGTTTACAAGTACAATGTTAGGTTTCGAAATATCAATGTCAAAGGAGCACAAATGCAAAAAATATTATTGATGATTATGATCGCTTTTACCTTATATGGAAGTCTTGCTGCACAAAATCTTTTTCAATCTATAAGTTTAGACGAGGCCTATGTTCAGGCTGAAAAAAGTAATAAATTTATCATTGCTTATTTTGTCAAAAAGCACTCTAACTTTGATAAAAAAATGCTAAACAGTACGTGGAAAAATACAAAGATTAGGTCTTGGTTAAAACAAAATATAGCGGTCAAAATACCTATATTAAAAAGTAAGAATGCAAAAATAAAAACATCGACTATTTTGATTATAAATCCGATGCGTAAAATCGTAAAAAAAATTAACCAACCTCTATCAGCAAAGCAATTATTAAACATCATTGACCACTATACCTCGGTAGTAAGTATTGAAGCTTTCGTTCCTAAAATTTTTTACTTAGGAAAAAGGATTAAAGCTAAGGTTTCTGTAAAATGTGAAGTTGACATCTCTAATGCTAAGTTAATTATGAAGGCTTCTAAAAACTTGACATGTATTGCGAAAAATAATACAGGTAAAACAGTTGGAGAGAATACTTTTCTTCTTGGCAATCTCAAGGCAAATAAAATGAGGGAGCTAACATTCACATTTGTTACAAAAGTGCCAGAAAAACATTCTTTAGAGTTTTCTGTTGTAAGTAATAAATATAATGCCGTACGGCGTTATCAAACTGAAGCAAAAGGTTTCCCTGCAATTTTATTAGAAGTTATCGATACTACCGACCCTATTATGATTGGGCAAATGACTACATATGTTATAGAAATTACAAATGCTGGGACAATAAAGGATAAAAATATTGTTGTTGAAGCAGTATTCCCGAAAGGGTTACTTCCTGTATCGATTATCCCTAGTGATCCCTTAGAAAAATATAAAAAAAGACCGCAATTCCACAAAATAGGGTCTTCTGAAGGGCTAATTAAAGGACACAAAGTTGTTTTTTCTCCCGTAGATCTTGAAGCGAAAAGAGGAGTTCGTTACAAAATTAAAGCGTTAGCAGTAAAAACAGGGGAACACCGTTTAAAGATATGGATGTTCTCTGATTTTTGTAAGTATCGCGTTTTAGAAGAAGAGTCCACATTTGTATTTGCATCTAAACATAATAAGTAATCTAGGAGGAAAAAATGGACAAGCTACTTTTATTATCAATCACTTTATTTCTATTCTCTATCTCTATAAAAGTCCAAGAATATAAGGAGACAGAGCTTCTACAATTCGTCAAAAAAAGAGACCTTACGGCTGTAAATTCAATCCTTTCGCGTTGCAATACAAAAGCAAAAAATGATTCTCTGTTAGTAGCCGCCCGCATAGGCGATACATACATTGTTAATGCTATATTAAAACATAAGATGGACATCGATACTCAAAATAACTCAGGAGATACAGCCTTAATAATTGCTTCGCAAAATGGCGATTATGAAATAGTTAATATGTTAATTATAGCGAAAGCAAATATAAATATCGCGAATAGGTATAATAAAACAGCTACTTTTTTTGCTGTAAGCAAAGGGCATACAAAGATCGTAAAGGCTCTTATTTCTGCAGGAGCAAAAATTGAAGGTTATTTGTTAGAAGTAGCAGCCAAAACAGGTTCTAAAGAGACAATAAACTGTTTGATAAATGCTGGAGCGGATATTAATGCGACAGGTAAGTTAAGAACTGCTCTGACATCCGCAGCAGAAAAAGGTTTTCATAATATAGTCAATATTTTGATAAATGCTGGGACTGATGTAAATGCAACTCCTAATGATTCTGCTCTTTTTTTAGCGGCCCAAGGCGGTTTTAAAGATATTGTTAAAACTTTGTTAGCCGCAGGAGCTGATGTAAATGCAGTTAACCTTTCTTATAAAGAATCGGCTCTCATGGTAGCTATTAAGAAAAACCGTAAAGAGGTTGTCGAGTCTCTAATTTCTGCAGGTGCCAATGTTAATGCAAAAAATAGCAATCGTGATACACCTCTTCTTCTAGCCTCTCAATACTCTGACCACAAAATAATAAAAACATTAGTAGATAGCGGAGCCGATGTAAACTTTTGTGACAACTACAATCAGACAGCTCTTATGTTTGCAGTTTCAAAAGGTAATATAAGAACTGTTGAATTTTTAATTAAGGCAGGTACCAACCTAGAAATAAAGAATACATATGGGGAAACCGCTATTTCTAAGGCGGCAAGTAGAAAAAATGTTGAAATTATGAAGGCACTAATTGCTGCTAAAGCTGACATTAACAGTAAAGATAAATATGGAAATACCCCTTTTTCTCTTGCTACAAGATATGGGAACAAGAAAATTATAAACACTTTAATTAGCGCTGGTGTCAAAGTAGATCTGTTTTCAGCTTCATTATTAGGTAAAATAAATATAGTAAAAAAATTAATTGCACAAAAAATAGACATCAACACTGTTAATGAGAGTAAAAAAACTGCCTTGATATGTGCCATTGAAAATAATCGTTTAGAGGTTGCACAAGAATTAATCGCAGCTAAGGCCGACCTTGATATAAAAGAAGGCTGTGGGAATACCGCGCTAATGCTGGCAGCAAAAGCTGGACATCTCAACCTTGTTAAGACTCTAATACGAAAAAAAGCAAATCTTAAGCTAACAGACGAAGATGGACGTACTGTTTTAATCATAGCTGTTGAAAATGGACATCGTAAAATTGTAGAAGTTTTAATTCAAGAAGATATAAATGTCAATGCTAAAAGTAAATACTATGCCACAGCTCTAATCTCTGCAATTGTCCATAACCATGTAGAAATAGTTCAGCTTCTAATCGCTGCAAAAGCTGATATTAATTTAAAAGGAAGTCGAAATAAATACTCTCCTTTAACATGGGCATTTAAAGAAAATCGCGAAGAAATTGTAAATATATTACTCTTTTCTGGAGCCGATACCAATACTTTACCATACGATTATGAAGGACGTACTTTGTTAATGTGGTCCGTTATAAATAATTATACCGATTTATTTGAAAAATTAATGTCAAAAGAAGTAGATGTAGATCAACAAGATGCATTTGAAAACACCTTGTTAATGCATTCTCAAAACTTCAGAATGACAAACGCATTAATCTCTTCCGGCGCTAATATTGATGCAAAAAACCAAAATATGGAAACGGCCCTAATTCGTTCAGCAAAATATAGTTATAAAAAGGTAGTAAAAGAATTAATCCTTGCAAACGCAAATGTAAATATTAAAGATCATAATGGAAATTCAGCTCTTAAATGGGCAGCGGCGAATGGTGAAAAAGAAATCTTAGACATACTAATTCAAGCAGGTGCAAAAATTGACAAAGACACTGCTCAATTGCTAAGCGAAAAAAATATGAGTGCTACCGCGTTAAAAACAGAACATGCAAATATCTATCTTTTGCTAATGATAAAAAAAGGTAGTGTCTCTGGAGTAAAAGAAGCTCTTTCTAGGGTAAACCCAAATGTAAAAAATAACGTTGGGAAAAGTGCTTTGATTTTGGCTTGCGAACTTGGGCACCGAAAGATTGTAGAAATGCTAATCGCAGCGAAGGCAAATGTGAACCACACTGATAATGAAGGATATAGTGCTTTATTCGTTGCCGTAGTAAATGGGGATAAAGAAATTACAAACATGCTTATTTCCGCGAAAGCAAATATAAATAGAAGTAGTCCCTACCCTCTTCTAACGCTAGCAGCGATAAATGGCCATAAAGAAATACTGGAAGTATTAATTGCAAATAAAGTAAATATTAACGAAACAGGACCTGCTGGTACAGCATTAATGCTAGCAGTAATGAATAACAGAGCCAATATAGTCAAAACTCTAATTTCGGCAGGAGCAGATGTTAATATTAAAAGTACACAAAAAGTAACTGCTCTTATGAGAGCAAAAGAACAAAAACTCGATAATATCGAAAAAATCCTTTTAGCAGCAGGTGCTCAATAGAAAATTATTATTTGTACTCAAAAATGAGTACAAATAATAATTACATCACCTTGATCTTATTGCGGTACTCAATTAAAATGACCTAGTGATAACCACTCTGTTATTAGGTTTGTCATCATTCCGATGAGTAACAGATGTCGTTAAGCAAGTCGCAAAAAGTTTTTAAGAGCACACAGCTTGCCTTTGAGTGTCATAGTGGTGTTGAGCCTTCGGTTACATAGCCACAGTTATGCGCCTCTCAGGCTGTCCTTGCTCTGACACTCAAATTCTACAATGATTTGAAACGTACTCAAAAACTTTTTGCGACTCACTTAAATATTATTGCCTTATGTTAAAGCACTACGAGTCTGTAACAATGCATGGAAAAGATTTGGGGCATTTTTTTAGCAAATAAGTTATTGTAATTAAATGAGGAAATTCTACAAGCATACCAATAACTAGCACTAAGTGAATTATAGTTTCTTGCGGGAAAAGCACTAAGCTTATTCCTAACATTAAAGGAGCATTTCTTGCAGCTGTAGTCATCGTTAAACTGACTTCTTGTTTTTTTGATAATGTAAATTTTCGCGAGATGATTTTTATTAGATAGTATGTTGCGACAAAAAAGATAAAAATCACGGTAAATATCAAAGGCACAAAATAAAGCTTTTCGGTGTTTTACTTGAGGCCCTACTAAGAATAAATTTTTTGTTTTTGTAGATTCATCATAATGATTTAATACGGGATAACCTTCTTTAAAATCAAATAATTCCTTCACATGAGAAAGACTTACAAATCCTGTACAATTAATTGGTTTATTTTTTGAAGTAAATGTTTTATTTGTAGTTTTTACAACGTATAGGCCCTTATCAAATTCAACTTCTTTTACTCTAGTATTCTTATAATATGTATAACCATTAGCCACTTTCCTTATTCGGTCTCGCGTAAATGGCGAAAGTGAATAACTTGAGTCGCTATTAACTACGTCTAAATAATTAGAACTGTCAATAAGTATTACTTTTTTTTGTGATTTTACTAAATTAATTGTCGTATCAAAACCAGATTCATATGCACCAATTACAATACAATCTTCTCCTTTTATATCTGAGAAAGATGTAATTTCAGAGTAGTGCGTACAGAGATGTTCACCTTTAAAAGACATTTTCTTAGGATATTGATATTCTCCAGCGGCCCATATTACAAACTTACTTTTGTATTCTCCATTATCTGTGTTTATAGTAAAGAAATCTTGTTTTTTTTGTATGTTAGATTGGCTTATAGTTGGTGGAGGCCCTCATGGTACCCATTTAGCAAGCCATTTGCGGTATGGTGGTATCTGTTCCAGTCGTTTGGCTGTCTTAGATCCCCATGCCATACCGTTCCTCTTTAAACTAAAAAATCCAAAGTAGTGGATAACATTCATACGCGAAGGATTCCAAAGATAGTACCTTTAAAAGAATTAAAACTCTTTTGTACGACTTTGGAAGAGAGGGAAACAGAATGTATCCAGCCCTTCAAATAATAAATGTGACCTTTGCAATGGATTGTAGCAAAGGCGTCCTGACGGAACAGTGAATCAGGCAAACGAGTCTTCTTATAGACGACTGTTTTTGTACATTTTTTGAGATTCTTTTTAAAAATGGCTTTCCGAGCAATATTCAAGCACGCGACATAATCACGATCAGCGGAGAATGTGCAATTTGGACAATAAAACCAAGGAAGAGATTTGTGTTGTTTTTTGTGGTTATCAGAAGATAAAAAGTGTTGCCCTTTGTGCGAACATTTTGGGCAAATGGAGCTGGTACCTGCTGGATGAATAGGCTTTTGTAAAGAATAACCACACAGACTGGCTTTATAATCAGTCAGAGTAATAATTTTTTGGCGGACAGTGGTGTTTATTTGATGATTTTTATTACGAGAGTAACCACGAGATTTAAGTGATTTTAGGTTTTCATAATAGATTTTTGAGCAATTGTAGTGTTTGGCAAAAAAGACAATGATGTTCGCGGCTGTGTGTGAGATTTCTTTGTTGATTAATGAAATTTTATTCCATCTTTTGGCAATTTCTCTATTACATTTTTTGAATAACGAATCTTTGTGGAGAAGCTTATCGCGCTTGCTTTTCCAGTGATCAATATCTTTGTAAATTCGTTGTAATTTACTTTGTATCCCACAAAAATTAGCAAAATATGGCTGCGAAAGTTGTTCGCCTTTGTTATTAAAAACACAAAGAGTAAGAAGTTTACGTACTCCCCAATCAATGGTAATAAAATTTTCGCTTTTTTGTTTTTTAGGTTTTTCAACAGTGATTTTAAAGTCAAGAATTGGCAAATAATCACCATGAACACAATCAAAGCGAAGATCAGGAGATGTTATTTGTTTCTCTTCGAGAAAAGAGGGAAGTTTTATATTTGTTTCTAACCAACGCCATTTTATTTGTTTACCACAGCGATCTATCACTTTGAAACTGAGTTTTATTTTGTCTTTATCTTTCGTTAGTTTTATCGCTTGTCCATCATCAGGCGCGTAAGTCAGTATTTTCTTCTTTACTTTCGGCGGTTTCTGTAAAGCGTAAAAATCTTCAGGAATATTTCGATGTTTACGTTTATAATTGATTACTTGCTCTCTGATGTTTTTGACATAATGTGCTTTTTCGAATATTTCGTTTTTAATGAGTAGTTTGTTTGTCCACTTTTTCGGATCATTTGTTTCCTTCATCAGTAAATCAAATACTCGCATGCGATCTCGTACTTGGCGCATCGTTCGCCCAACAATCTCCAGTACTCCACGATTGATCCGACTTGACATTTTACTTTTTTTGTATAACTTTACAAATATCGGCTCTAACACCTTGTATGAATACTTGCTGTTATTTCCATCAAATACACTATACAACTTGTTTTTGTGCGCAAACTCCAAGTACTCATTCGCTTTTTCTTGTACATAAGCCAATGTTTCGCGTAATTTTTCGGCTACTTCCTTATTCTTTATTGGAATCGGGAACGCCAGCACTTGTCCGTTTTTTATTTTGTCTTTTTTTTCTTCGCTCATGCGAACGCCGTCCATAGATTTTTGCGCAATATACCGTTAACACTGACAAAACATCTTCTACAACTACTTCTTCAAATTTTTTCTCTGGTCTTTCATTTAGCACTACTAGTTCTACATTTTTCGCTGTACAAACTTGTTCTAATATTTGTGTTGCAAAGCGCATTAACCTATCTTTATAAGATACCACCACTTGCTTTACATTATCATTTAGTATTAAACTTAGTAACTTTTTTAGACCTCGTTTTTCATAATTTAATCCAGATCCTATTTCTGATATTTCTACTACATTTGATGTTTTGTGTTTTTCACTATAATTCTTTAGCTCTTGTTTTTGCCTCACTAAGTCTTCTTTTTGATCATGCGCACTTACTCTTGAATATAGTATTGTTTTTTTATTTTCGTTTTCAAAACCAAGCTTTTTTTCTATGCCTTCCAGGTTGTATCTTCTATGTCCACCTAATGTCCGTATTGCTTCTAATCTCCCCTGTTTTGTCCAATCGCGAATTGACTGTGTTGTTACACCAAAAAACTCTGCTACTTTCCCAATACTTATCCATGTCATTTTATTTCTTCCTGACACAGTAATTTTATTTGTTTTACACTATTATAACGTATAATAAAACAAAGTTCAAATAAAAAAAGTATGTTTTCCGTAAGTTAGGTTTTCAGCATTACTAAGTACTCCAGTATAAATTTTCGGGTATAAAAATAAAATTTATGATAAAGAATACCGTCTCCACCTATTCTATTACTTTTTCGGATGATATCCGAAAACTTTTGCATGGCTGCTTACTTTAGATTTTTACAAGTTAAATCGTTACTGCAGTGTGCCCTTAGCTCGGTGGAATCACCATACAACAAATACTGGTATGACTCATATGCGTTCCCCTTTAGTACACAATCTTGGCATCGAGCCTTTTGAGCTTGAGAGTTACGTCAAAGAAATCCAGTTCCAAACGGATAAATTTAATGCCGAAGAAGAGGGAGAACTTGATTTTATTCTCCCTTGTGATCGCCCGTCGCTCGGGTTGTTTATGCACCATTCTCAGTCAATTATAGACAAGATAGGGTTAATGTCAAGCTGGCGCCAAGGTTGTGCAAAAGCAATGGAATTAACAAGCAATGGTTACAAAGTAAAAACAGAAAACGGAGTACAGTTTCAGACTAAGAATGTGGTTTTAGCTCTTGGAATAGGAGACCAGCCTAATTGGCCTAAGTGGGCCAAAACTCTTAAGCGGTCTAGTGGCTTTGATAGCGTGCATCATATTTTTGATCCAGATTTTCATCGCAATCAAGTTGATGACGATGACAGTGTTGTGATTATCGGAGCTGGTATTTCTGCTGTACAATTTGCATTAACTCTCTTAGAAACTAACCCAAACCGCCAAATTACTATCGTTTCTCACCACAACCTAAGAGAATCAGATTTCGATAGTGATCCAGGCTGGCTAGGGCCAAAATATTTAGAAGGGTTTCATCTCGAACGAGATTATGCTCAGCGCCGAACGATGATTCAAGAGGCTCGTAACTGCGGCTCCTTAACACCTGAAGTGATGCATAGTTTGCAAATAGCCATACATAATCAAAAAATAGACTGGAAACTGGCTAAAATTGATAATGCCATTTACGATTCTCAATACCAAAAAGTGATACTTAATGCACACTGTAACTCAACCCAAAACATGTTTCTAACACTAGATGCAGATGCTGTAGTACTAGCTACCGGTTTTGAACACAAACGACCTGGCGGATCCTTCATCGATAATACCATTAAAACTCTTGATTTAGAAACAGCCAAGGACGGATTCCCTATTGTAGATGGTTTTTTAAGGTGGCAAAAAGGCTTGTTTGTGATGGGTCCACTCGCAGAACTAGAAGTCGGCACAGCTTCTAGAAATATAAGTGGTGCTCGTATGGCAGCAAGACGAATTATGAAAAGCCCAGAAGCTCAATAGTTTTTTATTTTCCTCTTTCAAAAGCACCACCTAGTTCAGGTAAATATTCAAAACGGATCGAGTTATAAAGAAACTATTACTATTACTTTACAATTTTGCTGTAATCATAAATAGTAATTTTGTTTTTCATCAGTTTAGGCACTATCAACAAATTACTTTCTTTGATAAAACCTAAATCTGCCGTTCCTTCTCCAGGAAGAGACAATAATTTCGTTTTGTGGCCATTTTTTATTTTGTAAATCACATTTTGAGAAAATTCTGAAACTATATAATTGTTATCATTATCGAGCTCTATTCCATCTATCATACCTAATTCTGGTATAAGAATATCCGACTTCTTATCGATAGTGTTAATGCTAATAAAATTCCCTTTTTTGTTGCCACCTCGATATAAATTACCCATACCACCAGCGATTAGATAATCATTTGAAAATAACAAACCGTTGACAACCTCTATATCCGGAGATTTGGCAAATACTTCGACTTTACGAAATTTGATATCTCTCGGATTATCTATTTTATATATATTTCCGGAAAAAACATCAGAGATATAAAGAGTTCCTGTTGTAGAAATTGCTATGTCATTTAGACATTTGGCCCCAACAATGGGAATAGTGATTTTTTTTTCTACTGTTGGAATATGAATTCCTATTACTGAGTCTACAGTAGCTACCCATAAATAATCGCCACTAACGTGTATTCCTTTTGGAGAATTAAGTACTGTTACCCATTTTTCTGCTTCTATCTCAAATGTATTATTTTTATTATAGCGAATTTTTTGAATCCATCCTCCTTTGTATCCTTTTGTTTTTCCGATCTTGTCCGTTGGTCCACCAGCCATATTCGAAACAAAAATAGCCTTATGCTTGAAAGAATAATGACTGCTTTCAGGAGTTTGTAATGCAGTAGATGATTCCCAAATAATCGGTAAACTATTTTGAGATTCGTCTGTAAAAACCTTTGAGATAAATAAAAAAAATAATGTCAAAATAATAATCATTGGAATTTTGTTCATAGTTTTCTTCCCCTTTTTGATCTACCTCTTTAGAGAGGTAAAAGGTTAACATATTCTACCGGATCTTGAATCACAAAAAAGCTAAGCTATCCTCATATTACTGAGATTGCTCAATCAATTTAATTCAATCTGGCGAATTTATCTTTTAGTTGTTTTTCAATAATTACAGCGATAGTTCTCAACTCTTGCAGAGATATCTGGACTTTGTTATTGTAATATTTTTGGATTTTGTATGGTTTTGGTATGTCCTTAATCATGGAAATCATCGTAGATTACACAGTACTTTCACAATTGCTGCCAATAATGGAAAGAGGATGTTTTCATTGTTAAAAAGTAATAAATTCAAATAGAAAACTGTTGTTAGATCTTTCCTTGCGCCCATTTGAACATCTGTTGAATTCGTAGACGGATTTTAATAGGAGCGGTTACTCCAAAAATCCAAACAAATCTCGCTCTTGCTCTTATCCTATGTTAGGATGTATAATGAATAGAAAGAATCAGGATCGCAAATAACTTATTCTTAGGGACGCAAAATGGATAACAATATCTGGGTTTTTGGTTATGGTTCCTTGCTATGGAGGCCTGGGTTTAACTTTATAGACCGTCAAGTCGGTTATATTGAAGGCTGGGTACGTTGTTTTTATCAAGGCTCACCAGATCATCGCGGAATTCCAGGAGCACCTGGACGTGTAGTAACTCTGTTGCCAAAATCACAGTCTAAATGTTGGGGCGTTGCCTATCAAATCTCTGCTGACTCATATCACACGACATTCTCTTATCTTGATCATCGCGAAAAATGTGGCTTTAATCGCTATAAACTAGAATTTCGTAGCCAAGATAATTTGTTGTATAATGTTTATACATATGTAGCTTCTAATGATAATCCAGATTACCTTGGACCAGCTCCTATGCTTGATATGGCAAAACAAATTTATCACTCCAAAGGCCCAAGTGGAACAAATAGTGAATATTTGCTAAAACTTGCTGAGAGCTTGCGCTCTATGGAAGTGGTGGATCAACATGTTTTTGAATTGGAAAAAAATCTGCAAAAAATTCAGCAACAAACAGACTAGGATTTTACTCCCCTCAGACCGTAAAGTAATGTTGTCTGTCGGGATCTTACGAGAACGAAAGCGCAATATTATTTCCCTAGCGATTTCAGAAATTTTTGCGCCTCAATCTTAATTTCGCTATCACCTAGAAAAAGCGCTTTTTTCAAATCTTCTCTTGCTTTATTTTTATTGCCACTATTTATAAATGCTTTCCCTCTTACAAAATACAAATTAGCATCATCTGGCCGGTGTCTCAAAGCTTTGCTATAATCTGCAATCGCTTGGTTATATTTTTTTTTGTTGTAATAGATAAATCCTCTGTTGTAGTAAGCATCGGCATATTCAGGATTGAGCTGTATTGCTTTATCATAATTCATCATTGCTTTATCATATAATCGTTTTTCATAACAAACAAGTCCTCTGCCATTGTAAGCTTCTGCACATTCTGGATTTATACGAATAGCCTCTGTCAAACTTTTGATCGCTTTATCGTATTCTCCTATATGATAACACGCTATTCCTTTGCCTAAATAAATATTGCTATCGACAAGATTAAACTTAATCGCTGTATTATAGTCGCTTATCGCTTTATTATATTCTTTCAAGCTCTCGTAAACATCTCCTCTGGCAAGATAAAATTCTGGGTCGTTAGGATTAAGCTGAATTGCTTTATTGCAATCCTTCATCGCTTTATCATAATCGTTAATTTCATAGTAGGCAAGTGATCTATTATGATAAATAACGTTATCACTTGGGGATATTTTAGCTACCTGATTGTAAAATTTTATCGCTGTGCGATATTCACCCTTGGCGTAGTAAACTATTCCTTTACTGTTGAGAGCTTCAATATCTTCTGGATCAATTGCAATCGCTTTATCATATTCAAATATTGCTTTGTCATACTCTCCTTTCTTCATCCACATATGACCTTGGTCTAAATGTTTTTCAACTTGAAAAGATTCATAAACAAAATAACATATTGCAACTAAGAAAATGATATTAAGCATTTTTTTCATAATCTTTACCTCAAAAAAGTTATTATTTGTAATGGTAGTTCAATATTTTGATCCACAGTTATTTATTATAATACTATAAAATATCTAAACAAGATACAAAGCGTTCTTGAACAAATGATAAGTATTTTTAGGATATAAACATGCAGAATTGTATCAAATTACAATCTTTACAAAATGTAGAAAGCCAAACTACATATTTGGGATGTACTTTTTATCTTAACGAAGAAAAAAAGTACGATATTTCAAGTTCTAAGTATCTCAGGTCAAGGATACAAAGATCTTATTTCTTAAAAACCTTGACGGTGGCTTCTCCTCCACCTTTGGGAATATCAACTTTCACAAGATTGGGAAAGAATTTTTGCATTATCAGACCCAAATAAATTCTTGTTAATCCAGGTAATTTTTCGTTTTGTATGATGTACAAACAGTAGTTTCGTACAAGAGTATGTTGTTCGCAATTGCTTGTTAATGACCAATTTGCTGCGCGAAATGTCGCTTCTTTAATGGCTTTCATTCTATCTTCTTCTGTCTTTTTTGAAGTGGAAAACTTTTCGATTGATCCGGCATAATCTACATACTTAAGAGCCTCTACTAGTTTTTTGATAGGTTTTATTTGACCTGTCGCAAAAAAATCGCACCATAACATATCTAATCCTGAAGGCGTAATTTCCTGGTACGGGTTTGGTAAGACAAAAAGTTTTAGCAGCGGCTTATCCTTTTTCATCAACAGAGATGAAGCTTCTTTCTTTTTTCCCACGAGATAAAGTATAAATGCGGCTTTTATTTTTGTTTGATTATCTGATTTTTTCGCTAAGAGATGTAAATGGTCTACTAAATAAGTATTTTCTTGAAATATCTTGTAAAAAAAATATATCTCTGCAACATTGAGTTGTTGGTGTTGATCAATAAGGTTTGTATATTCTATATAAGCTTTTATGGCTTTATTAGGAGAAGGAGATCCGTAGTATTTAAACATGAAATTTTGATATTCTTTTATATCTTTTGGCTCATTTCCCAATTCCCACTCACGCAAAGTTATCTTCTTCGTTAACACACAGTCTTTCTTTGCTATGTGATCTTGAGCATGGATTTTTATTGTATATTCTCCGACAGGATCGTTTTCTTTAAAAGCTATTTTTATCAAACTGCGCGACATCAAAAGAGTGTTTTTGATTGCGACTTTTTCTTTGTAACCTAAGATATTCTTTTTAGCTGAATGAATATTCTTATCAGGCGAGACGAGTTGCATTTCAAAAGAAATATTTGCACTATCCTCTTTATCTGTGGCAAAATCACGAAAAAGTATCACTAGGCTAAATATTTGATGTCTTGTGACGAAATCAACCTGAGAAATAGAAGGAACTTGGCCAACGGAACTTTGCGCCACGCATCTATTTTTTCATCGACAAGAGAAGGAATCAACAATCCTGAAAATACACGTTCTTGTTGTGCTAGAAGAGAAAGTGTTAAGAAAAAATATATTACAAATCTTTTATAACCTACAACCATTTTCGAAATCCTTACAAAATAAAGTGTTCCAAGAAAAACGTTTTTCTGTAACCCTATTTGTATTCAACTTCCAGTGAAGCTAGACTTATCCTGCTAATAAATGAATCAAACCTTAAAAGTTTGACTTTATTTGTAGTTTTTTTCTGAGCCTGTCATCGATCTTGACGTAAGAAGTATCCACTTATAACAAGTGTTTTCCATTGTTGTGAAAACCAACCATTTCTTTGTATAATCACTAAACTAATTTTAATCATACCATTAAGATGTAATAATTCGTTTTATTTTTACATTTTCTTTCAAATATTAGATCATATTGGTCTATGATTAGTTAACCAAGCTGAGATTAAATATCCTAATTGTAAAATAAAAGCATTTTTAGTTGAGGAGGTTATTATTGTTTTCTTCATATAAAAGAATAGGTAGAGAATTTCTACGCGTGCTGCTACAAGTCGCATCTATAATTATTTGTTTTGGTACTCTTATAGTCAATGGTTATTCGGGAGGTGAAGATCATGTATATGGCATAATTCAAAAGTTGGATAATCCTAAATATACCAAAGTCGCCATCCGACGTTTAGTAAAATTAAAACAAAAAGCTATCCCGTATTTACTCAGAGAAGCTAAACACGGGCATAATATCGTACGACGTGGTTGGGCAATCTTTTGCTTATCTAAGATCGGTGGTGATCGTGTTGACGCACATTTACAAAAAATACACCAAAATAATAATCAACCTCCGTTGGTACGTACTTGGGCTATTTCTGCACGTATTCAGAATATGCAATTGTTATCAGAGCTCATGAAAATGTCACAATATCTTACACAGTTTCCTGTAATAAACCATCCAATGGGCAAACGCCTTCTTATTTTGTTGGATCGAGACAAAAAACTTTCTGCACAAACACTAATTAACATAGCACTGCATATTCCCAAATTGCAACCTGTTCTCACAAAAACAATTATACAACTAAACCCACAAAATGTAATACTCGTAATGACCTCGCATAAAAATCAGGAGATGCGGCGTTTGGCTGCAGGATACCTAGCCACTATGGCGCAAAATAATAATGAAATCTCTACAAGAGTAGCAAATTTTTTCCAATTTGATGTCACAGCAAAAGATGTCCCGTGGGCAAACGGTCCACTATTTCTCCCTCGTTTACATTGGGATCGCGTTTCAGGACAAGCACTCGTGGAAAACTTAATATCGTGGTTATTATGGTGCGAACGTATGGGTAAAATGGCTGAACAACAGCAAATCCATAACAACATTCGTAGCCAACCGTTAGCCAATGCCGTAGGTTATCCGAGTTGGATAACGGGAGAAGTCAAAATAGATCATTGGCTGTTATTGTGGGGAAAAGTGGTAGGGAAAAATGAGCTACTGCGTTTACTAAAACAGCAAGGCGCTGACAAAGAAAAACTCTATATCCTAAACAAATCACCACAACAACCTCTCAAACCTCATAGTTATGATTTGGAAGATTATTTTGACAGCAACGATTCAGACGAGGACTGGTAAACAAAAAACCAAGGAGAACAAATGAAACATTTATTTATTGCCTTAGCCCTCACTTCTGCGATATTGTGGAGTGATCCATGTGGAATGGTACCACCTATAAATGCAGGATCAAAAGCAACGATTACGCGAATTGGACTACAAAAAACCTACATTTTTTACAAGAATGGAGTAGAAACAATTGTCATTCGTCCGGGGTTTTCTGGTAAAGTAGATCAATTCGGTATGTTAATTCCTTTTCCAAAACCTCCTGCACTACGTAAGGTTCCCGATGATATTTTTGCCCATATAGAAGCGGCGATTGATCCCCCAGAGGTCTTCGCCAGTCTTTATGATGACGATGCAGACGGGTGGGGAGATGAAGCAGGAGATGATTTCGGTGAAGTACCACTACAATACAATACGATAAAAGTACTCAGAGAAGAAGCTATAGGTATGTACGAAGTTGTGGTACTTGCTGCTGGAAGTACCAGGGCGTTAAATAACTGGATGGACACCCATGGGTACAAATATCCCAAAGGGATGGATAAGGCGTGCAATGATTATATCAAAATGCGTTGGTGCTTTGTCGCAGTGAAAACACGAGTGGGACAACAAAAAGGAGTTGCTGCACGTCCAGGTATGCGCGACATTGATGCCAAACTTCCTGTAGACACTACTTTTGATGGAAATGTACAGGGAATGGGTTTTCGATTTTTCTACCATAAACCCATTGTTCCGATGCGCTTATCTACCTTTAATAAAGGTAGTTTACGTAATATAGTCTACATACTTACCAAAATTCCATGTCGTATTAATTCTATTCCCAAGAAATATGTAGTTAAACAAGTTTCTGGAGAAGAGTTATATCGCAATTTGACACAACTACTACCACTACGTGTTTTAGGAGAAGTACACGATATTACCGAAGATCATTGGAAAAATTTAATAGAACAACGTGATCCCAAACCACACAACGCCATAGCTGGTGAACTTTTTGCTACAGATCTTCTCGCAGCAAAAACCAAGAAACTCTCTCATAGCCACGAAGAAAAAGAAAAAAAGCTTCTTAATATCGGTGAAGCCTTCGATTTACGCGGCCCAGATCTCGATGCATTGAATGCCACCGCGCTGCAAAAAGAACGATCCTCCATCATTGCACAAACACTTTCTGACCTAAAATACATGACAATGACCGTTGTCGATGGTGACTTTCCACGAGAAATTATCGCCAATGAGAATTTGACATTTTCCAAATACACAATGACAACAAACGACAACATGTACTATAATACCCGTTTCCATAAAAAGCGAAAAGTTTATTCGCGTCAAGGCAAAATATACCGAGGAGCACAACGTCCGATAAAAAAATCAGCAGTTGCGTCGTGGTTATTTTTAGCACTATTCGCTGTTGTGGTTTTATTACAAAAAACATTGCGATTTTCATCTCAAAGTTAAGTGAGTCGCAAAAAGTTTTTGAGCACGTTTCAAGTCAGCGTAGAATTTGAGTGTCAGAGCAAGGAAAGCCTGAGAGGCACATAGCTGTAGCTATGTAACCGAAGGCTCAACGCCGCTATGATACTCAAAGGCAAGCTGCGTGCTCTTAAAAACTTTTTGCGACTTGCTTAAATTATTTTTTGCACTCAATTTTATAGTTTTTTTAGCCATTCAGTTAAATTAAGGCTTCTAGTCTCTTACTCGTTTTATTTATTGTTTTATCTGTGGAGTTCAACGTGCAGGATAGTTGTTTTTTTCTCAATCGCTTAGCACATTAAACAAACTGAATAAACTATGATAGGTAATATTCGCGCCAAAATATTAGATTAAAATGCATTAATTTTTTTAAGGAGAGAGTAGTGAGTGAGTCAAAAAGTAACATTAAACTAAAACTAGTTGGATTATTAGTATTGATAGCAACAGGGATTACGGTTTATTTTACCTTCGAACCTAAACCTGAAGAATCTTGGGAGAAAGCTATTGAGCGTGGAAATCACGAAAATGTTTCTTACTTAATAAAAAAATATCCTAGATTGCTGAATCATAAAATAGACGGATATTCTCCTCTAATCATATCAGCAAGAGAAGGGGACACAAAAGTTGTTAGTATTTTGTTAAACGCTGGTGCCGCCCCTGAAAAACTAGTTGGAGGTATTACAGCACTTCACATGGCTTGTTGGACATATAGAGTTGAAGTAGTTCGTCTCCTTCTTAAAAGAGGAGTAAATCCTCAAGTCAAGGATATAGACAAAAATACCCCTCTAAAATTTATGCAAGGAAACTACCAATTACTCCTAGAAAGGCTAAAAAAAGATCACAAACTAGCCTTTGAAGAAATAACGAAGCTCCTTAAAGGTAGCTAACACAAGAGATACGAACTGAGTTAATATGCATGGATCGATGTTTCGACTTACAGCAGGTGGTAGAATAGCAAACAATATCAACCACAGTAAATTTTCAAGCGTATTTTATCCAAGATTCCAGAAGCTAAAATCGAAGACAGAAAGAAAAATCGAAATGGATTATGTGGAAAGCTTGGGGATTGGTGCTTGAAAAAAACATGGATTAATACCTTAAGGATAGTGAATTTGAGAGATCAACTTACAGATCGCGAATATAATTTTTTGTGTGCATGTAAACATGTTGTTGATTATCAGCAGGAAGTGTTTCCTTTAATTGCAGCTGATTTAAAAAACACAATAAATGTCGGTTACTACGAATGGATGTCTTTATACCCAGGAGTAGGTTTTAATTTTGACGGTATTATTACATGGCAGGAGGAGGAATGGCGATATTGGTTCCACAGTTCTGAATGTTCTGTGGAAAACATCAAAGATGGCCGACATATTCGCATTGATTTTGGCCCCAAAGGAAGGTTGGATACTTTTTGTCAATGGGGAGTTTTATTATATGTTGTTTGCAGCAGAGCTCCTTGGCCAAATTTTGCCGAACTTTGTCATTTTTTAATGCCAAATTCTCCGCCTTATCATATAAGTGATGCTTATGGCGCGAAGAAATTTGACTATTTTGATAAGTTTGCTCATTTAGACTTGATTGTTTATCCTGATCTGCCGCTATATAACTTGCAACAGAAATATTTTTATCGAAGCGAAGCAGGTCATTTTATACAGAGTTATCCAAATGATGGACCTGATTCATTGCGATTTGATTTTGAAGTTTGCAATAGATATATTCTTACCCAAAAGGCTTTAGAAATTATTGATCAGTGAAAAAAAATATCCAAACGCGGCATACTGTACGAAATTCTATCAGATAATCGAACCGATAAATTTTTGTTAACAAAAGTTAACAAATGCAAGCTACAGAGAATGCAGCCAGGGTTTATCTCCCAATGCACGTAGAAAGATTCCACGTGCTCCATTAAAATCGCGGTCAATACTCTTCTTGCAAGAAGAACAATTAAAAAACTTATGTATTGATAAATCTTTTCGTAGGTCTATCATTCAGGGGGTGAAGAATTCCATATTTTGAGAAAAGAAAAGCCGCTGTCTAAGTTTTGATTACCGGCCTCACTAGTAACAAGTGTTTTTCCATCTTTGCTGAAGGTAAAATAAACGAAAAAACCTGAATTTTTTATTGAGAAATATGGATCGACTTTTTTTACTTGTGAAGTCGATGGCTGTATGTGAATTGTACCATCCTTTTCTTTTGGCTGCGAAGTCAATGGCCACATACGAATTGTACCGTCCTTAGCACAACTAACTAGGCGTTGCTTCGTGGCATCAATATGGCGAACATCATTAACATTTCCTACGAAAATCTTCATTAAAGATATATTCCCGTTTTCGATTTTATACTGATGGACATTTTTGAGTTTACTGGTAAATAAAATATAGTGATTTACTTTATCTTGCCGCTGTATAAAAGATGCTCGTGATTTATATCCAAGATAATAAGCTTCGCTGATTTGTCTTTTTCTAACGTCAAATAAATATACCCACTTGCTTCTACCTGTTATTGCAACGATATCTTTTTTATCCCATGAAATTGCGTGCATTTTGCTATTAAAATTGTGATTTTTTCCTTGTGACATTCTTTCTCTTTTTTTTCTTTCTTCCACTGATAAAGATTCTAGATAAGCTTTGACAAGCGGTTCAATTTGGTAATTGGTTTTTTTAGGTTTCGAATTTAATGATTCAATAATACTTATTTGAAAAAATTCTTTTTTCTTTTTCTTCACACGACCAATAGCTATAATTTTTTGGTCGTTATCAATGAGTTCGAAGTTTTCTATTTCGGACATCACGAGGATTCTTTTTTGCAAATCAAATGTGTCTAGGTTCCACTGAATAATAGAGCCATCATATCCAGAGGTATATAAGATATTAGTACTGGTAAACCTTCCTTGAGAAGCTCCTGAAAAATGCCCCACAAGTTTAGCCTTTCCATTTTTGATTATTTTTTCCCCAGTATTGCTATCATAGAGAGTAAATGCTGTTTCATGCATTGGAGATGCAGCAATCATACTTTTCGTTGGGTGAATTGCGCAAAATTTTGAAGTATTTGCTAATTTTATGGAGATAGGTTTAGAGCGTATTTTATTGTCCCATACTTTTATTCCTTGTTCACCACCTGCGTAAATTTTTTTACTATCATGTGAGAATAAGCAATACTTTATTCGAACGTGACCTGTCAAAATTCCTTTATACTTCATATCATTTTGTATGTCCCATAAGTGTAGAGTTCCATCTTTGCATCCAGCAACAAGAGTTTTACCGTCAGGACTAATGTCACAATGATTAACATACCCTTTTACCAATAAGGTTTTTACTATTTTTGATTTTTTTACAGAAAAGATATATATTTCTCGACCGCTATATGCTGTAAACCATTTATTAGAAGGATGTATTTTGCACCTAGAAAGTGGAGAAATACGTTTAAACTTATTTTCGTTTTGTTGAAAAATACGTAGCTTTCTAGTTGCAATATTCCACATATATATTTTTTTATTTTCATGTGTCGCAATAATATATTTTTCGTCATCACTAATGTCGCAAGCATGAAAATTATTAGCAAAAGTATTTCTATCTTTCGCCGGAACAGCGTATTTTTTAATAATTTCTAGTTTTCTCATATCAAATAATATTAGAGAATCAAACAGTTTACTATCTGAATAATTGTCTATCGTTTCCCTAGCAATTAATAACTTATTTCCGGTTTTGCTAAAACACATATCTACAATACGTTGATTATAAAGTTTACGATCTTTTCTTGGTTTTCTTCTTTTAGAAATTAAAGAATCTGGTGCTGCAAGAGACTCCTCATAAATTTTTTCCTTCGTTTGGTTATTCCATATATACAAATTATGTTCATGACTAGCTGCTACAAATTTTGCATCTGGGCTAATGGCACAACTTAACCATCTGTTGCGATCTTTAAAATTAGTAAATGATTTTGTTTTAGGACTATATACGTAGACATTTTCTTTGTCAATTGCAGCAATGTAGTCATTTGCACTTATATCCATGTCTTCTATTTCTCTAGTATCTTTAGAAATAGGATGTTTACGCTCTAAATGTTTACGATTTTTTTGCCAACGATATTCCCAATATTGCTCAGCATCATTTCTTTTATCTTTGATATTTTTTAGTACCCGTTCAACGTCTTTTATTTGATTGTTCTCATTAAATTGGTCAGCCAGTAGTATATTTGTTTTATACAACGATTCTTGGGCTTCTTCTTTCGCTAATTTTTCTTCCTCTTGTGCTTCTTGGGCTTCTTCTTTCGCTGATCTTTCTTTTTCTTTCGCTAATCTTTCTTCCTCTTGTGCTTTTCTAGCATTGGTCTCTGCTTCTTTTGTAATATTCATTTCGTTGTTAATGATAATAATAACACCAATTAACACAAAGAATATTGTGAGTATAAAAGTCGTTAGCAATTTATTCCGCGCTATGGTTTTTTTGCAACGAATCCACCATGTAATCGTTTGGGCACTTACCGGACGATTACTGGTAAAATTAGTCAAGTCTTTTGTTAGCTCTTTTGCTGTTTGATAGCGTTTTTCCGGTTTTTTTTGTAGACACTTCAAACAAATAGCTTCAAGTTCTTTTGGTATGTCAGGGTTTAGCAGTCTTGGTTCAATTGGGTCTTCTGAAAAAATTTGGTGCAGAAGACGCATAGAACTCTCTCCCTGAAATGGAGGTCTTTTGGTAAGAACTTCGTAGAGAGAAGCTCCTAGTGAATATATATCGCTTCGCGCATCTATTTTTCGACCATCTGCTTGTTCGGGAGACATGTAAACAGGCGTTCCAACAACATCTCCAGATTTAGAGAGTTTGTTGTCATTTTGCACATCTTTTGCCAAACCAAAGTCCATGACCTTTGGTTCAACATTGTTCTCCATCATAATATTGGATGGTTTGATATCACGGTGAATGATTCCTTTTTCGTGTGCATATGCCAGAGCTTTACTGCACTTAGCAATGATAATCGCTGCTTTTCTTGCGGTAAGATTTTTACTACGAAGCAAAGCCGACAACGAGCGCCCTTCTATTAAATCCATGGTAAAATAATTTTGCGGCACTTCGCCAATTTCGTATACTTCTACAATGTTGGGATTTTTTAGAGAAGCAGTGGCACGTGCCTCTAATAAAAAACGTTTGATTTGCTTTTCTCCAACATCGCCAATCATAATTTTTAGGGCAACACTTCTACCAAGTTGTTGATCGCGAACCTGATAAACAGCTCCCATACCGCCTTCTCCGAGTTTTTGCTCAATGACATAACGGCCAAAAGTATCACCTAGTTTAAGATCCGATTTACGGTCATCACCCATCATACTCGTTGTAAACAGTCTTGCTGTTTCTAGGCCTGGTGAACTTGTTTTCACTGAGAAGCATGTGGCACGGGCTTGCTCTAAAGCAGCTGCAAATTCTTCGGCTGTTTGATAGCGATCATCAGGACTTTTTTCTAAAGCTCTTAAACAAATTTTTGAAAGTTCAGGAGGAATATCTGCTTTGATTTCATGAGGAGATTTGGGTTTATCATTGATGATTTCCATCAGCAACTTCATTCTTGTTTTTGTTGGAAAAGGAAGTTGCCCGACAATTAGTTCGTATAAGATTGCTCCGATAGAATATAAGTCACTCCTTTCATCAACACTACTGGCATCAGTAGCTTGCTCTGGAGGCATGTACTGTAAGCTACCAAGTAGCATTCCAGTTCTCGATAAAGCTGTGCTACTTTGCAATAACTTTACCAAGCCAAAATCCATGACCATCGGTTCATTCATTTTGGCGAGCATGATATTGGCTGGTTTTAGATCGCGATGAACCATTTCCAAACTATGAGCATAACCTACAGCTCTAACTATTTTTATCACTAGACTAATTTTTTCTTCAAGAGAAATCGAATCGTTAACAAGAGTTTTTAGGCAACCCTCTCGTACATAATCCATGATGAAAAAAAACTGCCCTTTGTCGTAACCAATATCATAAACAGAAATAATATTCGGATGATTGAGTTTTGCAATTGCGCGCGCTTCGCGGAGAAAACGTTTTGTATAAGAATCATCTTCTCCTTCCACTTTCATCAATTTTAATGCGACATTTCTGTCTAGATGAGGATCATAAGCTAGGCAAACTTTACCCATTCCCCCTTTTCCCAATAGTTTTTCGACAACATATCTTCCAAATGTCTCTTTGCCAACGAATAAGTCTTGCTTCGTTTCTAGGGGGTTTCGTTTTTTTGAACTACCGGTCTTTTGACCTGTGTTAGTTATTTGTGTATTAACTTCACTATACTCTTCGACAAAGTCCGTTTCGATGTACTCTTGAACAAAATGATCCGTTTTCGTTTCTTGCACCTTGTATTCTTGAACTAAATTACTAGAGTTCACACCGCCATTATTATATTCTTGGACCAAATTACCTTGATTTACACTTTTATCATCATATTCCTGAACAAAGTTCGCAGAAACGTTTTCATGCTCAATTATGTTGGTGATCATTTCTGCTTGATAATCATTTATAAATCGTAGTTTTAGCATTACTTCCGCTATCGATAACTCTGTTCCTTGCTGCAAAGATTGTTTTTGGATTAGGTAGCAATTTTTTAAACGTTTTTCATCAAGTAAATGTAACTCTACTGCTTTTTTACCAAAGAGGAAATCATTGTTATCTGACATGTTACGGTCCTTGTATATTGAAATGAATTAAAGTATTTTTAAACCTATCTAGAAGGTGAAGCATCCCATATTTTGAAAAAGAACAACCGCTGACGTTTGTCACTTGCTTCACTAGTGATAGGTATTCTATCGCTGCTCAAGGCAAAATAGTTAAAAGCCACATGCGAATTATGCTATCCTCTGCGCAACTAACCAATCGTTATTACGTGATACGAATATGGAGAATTTTATTCACATTACCAGCGAAAATCTTAATTTAAAATATGCTAGAATTATATGGATGTACTAACAAAATTTCCTAGACATTCTCCATAATAAAAAAAATTACCCCCCACGGCAACAATCATAAATAGAAATGATATTTGGATGGTTGAGTTTCTCTATTAACCGTGCTTAGCGAAAACATTTTGTATAAGATTCGTTTTCTTCTTATACTTTCATCAATTTTAATGCGACATTTTTATTGAGAGGAGAATTGTTTTAAAAAAGGTTTGTTCTAGATTCCAGTATACATCTTTACGATAAAATAGTTAAACTTCTTATTGAGAAAAGCACCAACGTTGATCCTTTTATACCACAGCCAAGATATGTTTTCATTACTCAAGGCTAGTAAATTTAAGTACGTCTAACTTGAATTTCAATCGGTGAGCATGTACAATCATTTGCTTAAAGCGTATCGGTTTTCTAATAGGTAAAAAGAATATTGTAGAACAGGAAATAAAAACTATGCCGCAAACATATCTGATTATGTATAAACCACAGCGCGAGAATTTTATAAATTCGCTAACAAAAAAAGAAGAACAAGTTCTCGGTGAGCATTTTGCTTACTTACAGAATTTGTTAGCAGAAAAAAAATTGTTGATGGCTGGACCATGTGAAGATGGTTCACTTGGAATCGCTATTATTGAGGTAGAATCACAAGAACTAGCACAAAAAATCATGAATAACGACCCGTGTGTAAAACAACAAGTGTTTAGCGCAGAAGTTAAAGAATTTCGTCTTTCTCTAAAATATTGAAAAATACATAGACAGTTCTTATATTTTTTTGAATTAGTTCTTTTATAAGAGTTCATCCATTTTTTTACAGACGCTACTTTATATGCTAAGGCTACAGAACATTTAGATGATTGCTTTCGATCTATTTTTATTGCTCTATCGTAATCTTTTTCTGCTAGTAAATATTTTCCGGTAACAAAATATGACAAGCCTTTCATCATATAACCTTTAGCTTTATTAGAGCTACTTTTTATAAAAGAATTGTATTTCTTTTCAGCGATTTTTTCTTTTCTTTGCCGACGGTATAAACTGCTTAAATTAAGATGGGGCAAAATATTACCAAAATCAAGATCATGTAGACAATAGCTCTAGAGTTATAAGCATTGGAGTTATTAGGATCTAATTTTATTGCCTGATTTAAATCTTTTTGGGCTAAATTATATTTACCTATATTCTCATAAAGACTTGCTCTATTGTATATTTTGCAACGACTAATGCGAATATTGTCACAGACCGGAATAGGGAAACTATCTATGATATAATCTCGCAGATTGTTTCGCTGACTAATTTCAGCAAACAAATGAAAAAGAGAAAGCCATACACTTTCGCCAATAGCACGTATGCGGCGATTGAAACGACTTTTACTTAGCATTTTTTTGATGTAGCCATGTTCAGCTAAAAAGTTTCGTCCTTTTTCAAAGTTGCGAGAAAAGTAGAGCATAGAAACTAATGCTGTTGTCATAATTTCTGAATTAGTCATTTTAACTTGAGGATCTTCTACAATCTTGAGTGCTTGTGTTATCTCATCACATATACAGAAAACAATTATAATTTCTTTTTCCATGACTTTCTCCTTATTGTTTTTCCTACTTTAAGAGAAGAGTCGTTATAGCAGTATAAAAAAAACGATGTGTGCAATTCGATTTTTGAGGTTCGTGGTCGTGGATCGATATTCCATGTGCGAAAATTAGACTATTAACTTTGAAAACATACAAATTATTCTATAGAGTAGTTTTTTCTTTTGAGTCTATTATTTAGGCTATCTTAGCAACATCGAATACTGCACTACATTCATTTGCTGATGCTCTTGCTATAGAGAAAAACCTTGCTTTCTCTTTTTTGCTAAATTTGGCATTGCCTTCTGCTATATTAAGAGGGACTCAAGGCGATGCTCTTTTTAGCTGATCCTTTAAATAGCTGTAACCTGATGGCATTTTCTCCATCACATTAAATGTTTCTTTTGTATATTCTAGTGATACTTGATATACATCTAATTTTTCATGATTAAAATTCATTGCATTACCCTTACTTCGTGCCATGTGCCACGACTGCGTCTCACGAGATTCGAACCGCGCACATCGAATTTGTAAGAGTAATTATACCAGACTGTACGATAACTTTTATAGGTCGCAACTTGGGTTATTTTAAGAAAAGAGATTGGTCAACTAACTGCTCTACGATATTTAATTTTACGCGGTAATAGTATCAAAGAACTTCCTAAAGAAATAGGTTTACTTAACTACTTACAAGAGCTCGACGTTACTGATAACGAATTAACATCAATACCACCTGAGATTACACAATTAGAATCTTTGAAATCTCTGCTAACTACTGGCAATAAGGCCGAAGACTTGTCACTGAAAATCAAAAAGTTATCTTAAATAAAAATAACAAAAATATTTAATATCACCTTTATAAAATATCTATAAGTGAATATCTCACGCCCTCGGAAAGTGCAAAAGAAAGCGATTCGTAAAATTGAAACATTACCAAAAAGAACCAAACGCTTATTTGAGAGGAAAGAGATTAATTACAGTGTATAAAGATATGGCAAAAGAAATATTAGAATTGATTACAGCGCTCAAATCTGGTGAACCCAGTAAAATCATTAAAACTATGAATGAAAATCAAGCGCAAGGAGTAAGTAATGATTTCCGAAAAAAACTTTTAAAATATTATTTAAAAGATTCATGGGAAAACGAGGAAGAGCTTATATATAGTTGGATAAAGCGGGCTCACATAGATAATTCTGTAATTAAATTAATCGATCTTTTACAATCTATAAGAGACGAACAAGAACAAGATATCATAACAGAGCTATTTGGAAAATTAATATTGTTCGCTGTATACAATAACGAAGAAATAGATTTTTCAAAAATTAAGATCCTGAAAGATGAACAAATTTACGAGATTTTCATTACAGTTTTTAGTGATATGTGTAGTGCAAAGGTTAACGAAGATTACTTCTATAACAAAGCATCTTTTTCGCGGATGCAAATTATCAATCTATCTGATATTTTTGATTTATTTAAAAAATCTTATTCCCAAAGTAATAAATGCGAAGTTTTAAAAGAAGCTAATGACTTTCAAAAAAAGATTCGTGAATATCGTTATTGTTTGTGAATAGTTATCTATCATAAGTTTAAGGGTTTTTCAGCACCTAGATTTTCTTTTAAATTAAAGGCAGAGAGGCTTGGGTGTGTATTTTAAAATGAAATGTTATTATGTTTACCTTACATTTCATAGTTAAAACTTCATAATTCTTGAATCGCACCTTTAAAGAGTACCGTTCTCTTTGACCTCTTCTGAATTGTATTTACCATACGTTGACAGTAGTGATTTCATCATTTTGTAAAGCTCCATGCCATCTTCGAATTCTCGTAAAGAATAGCTTTTTGTCTCTGAAATATATAGATCAAAACAATATTTCTCATCATCATAAGTATTGTTTATTTCGATTTTTTCAACTTCTGCCCAAAGTATTTTCTTTTTTCCTAAGAGTGTCCAGAGAATGATATGCTTTTCGCTTAAAATTATGACTAATGGTGTGGTAAACAACATTAGCAGTAAAAGTAATGCAAAAAAAGCAACACTTGCCATTCCTAAATACTCTTCGGAAGGGATAATAGCATATAAAAGTCCAACAATTCCACCTAGCATTAGAATAGTTTTTACGAATGACCAGCCAACAATACGTTTTTGCGGTAGGTCAAATGCAACTTCATTTTTTATAGATAACAGTCGTCGTTGTTCGATAACATTTTCAATAGTATTACGTAGAAAATATAAATTTTCGATGCAGTGAGATATCTTTATACACGTATTCTGATCAAAAACTTCCATATGTTCTTGCTTGTGATTATCCATAAGTCCAATCGATTCCCAAGCGACAAATTTCTGAGTTTCTAAATCTGTTACGCCATTGTCATTTAGACCTATCCGCTGGTTGGAAAAAATTTTTCTGAGTTTATTTTTCTTATCTATCCTCCAAAAATGCCAACACAAAATGACAATAATAATAGGGATAGTTTCGAAGTAGTTATTAACTGTAACAGTAACACAACTAAATAATAAAAATAATGTCGTGGCGTTAAAAAAAGGGATTTTATAGCGCTTCGGTATACGAAATACGCGATTATAAGCTGATTCATCTTCCGATGTCGTTGCTTCTGTAGGCCGCACGAATAAATTCATTAAGAAATAAGAAATAAATACCACCCCTGCGTTCGCATAATAAAGAAATATGGCTTCTTGCGGAGGTTTATCTACGATAAACCATACAATGATAAAAGGTGTATATAAAACTAAAAACCCTAGCGACAACGCAAACAAAAATACAAGAAGCATATCTTTAAACATATTTTTCTTCCTCTATAGTCGAACTTTATTTATTTCGATAAATGTTAAAACTACAATATTATATTTAATTAGCATCAGAGAACGCCTAGTAAAGCTGTAATTATCTAGAAGTTAAAAATCCTTCCATAGTAGAACTATAACTATGTAGCTTAACAGCGAATATGTAAGAAATCAAGTATTCAAAGCCCATTGAAAAAGTCATAGAATGACAAGCAAATCAGTAAAACGCAACGAAAGTGAATACACATGTAACTCAAAATTTTAAAATTTTAAAGCCGAGTCTGTTCTGACAAGATGAAAACAGCATACAAAATCGAAAACTAGTTGAAATGATAAAATATTCTAACGAGCTAAGCAGTGAGCATACAGAAAAGACATTAAGACATTCATGCCAGACTTGTAATAATAAAGAAAAGACATTCATGCCAGACTTGTAATAACTTAAATTAAGACATTCATGCCAGACTTGTAATAATAAAGAAAAGACATTCATGCCAGACTTGTAATAACTTAAAACGTAATAATCATCCAAGATAAGACAAATGTTGTAGTGGCAATAAAAATGATACAAAACACAAAATTATTAGTGCGAAGAAAATTGCTATTTAGGTAGATAAATGTGAAATGTTTTTCTCACTTGAGAGATGGAGACAGACTTTCCTTGTAGGCTATCACTATAAAAAATAGAGGCTAAGTGAATAAGTCAAAATTTAGGTTTTAAATTTCCTTAAACAAGATGTACTCTGATCTAGAGCATAACTTTTACGTTTCTGATAATATTTATGAGAAGTGTACTTAGTGATGACTTCTTTGATAAAAGATTCGGAACCAAAAACTAAACCATAAGTAATTTGTGGTTGTTTGACGAGTAAGCCTCTTTCTCTCATTCTTTCTTCTATCATTGTTATATATTTTTTTTGCCTTTGTTTCATAGTCTTACCAAGGTTCATATAAATTTCGTGATAGTCAATATTGATAAGGCCTTTACCAGTCGCATGTTGACTATAGCTGCTCCACCTCCACTCTTTTGGGTGCTTAGTAACTTTGTTTCTCGTCATGTTAAGTTCAATATAAAATATTGTATTAAGTAGCTGATTTTCGGAGTCAATAATAGTCGAATAGAACCTTTCGCCCCAAAAATGTCCTGTGCGTTTGTGTCTACGGTTGTAGTTTTTTGCGTACTCTCCATTGATATATTGCATTATCTTTGACAGATTGTCTTCTATTGGAGTTGATATTAACAAATGGGTGTGGTTGCTGGTGATACAGTAAGCGTGTAGCTTAAAAGAGTATTTTTCGCGGGCTTTTTCTATTACCTTTAAATATTCTATGAAATCCGCATCTTCTTTAAAATAGAAGTTTTTATTATTGCATCTTGTTGTTATGTGAAATAAACCATTTACCATCGAGATTCTAATCGGCCGCATTTGTTTTCCTTTGCAAAATAACTTTATTTAACTGTGTCATTTTACAAGTTCGTTTGACAAAACACACTACATATGCGATTTTTGTTTGCCGTAAGATACTGATGTGAAACGATTTATTTTTCTTTTCTCTTTGTTTTCTGAGCCTGGCACCGATATTCTCCAGAATCTTGACGTGATTAAGGTCTGTCTCTCTTTTTAAAATCACACCTTGGGTTTACTCAATGTAATAATTTGCATTACGGCAATAATCAACTCAACAGTTATCATAGTTATACCGTTACTTTTAACAATCAAATCTATTGTTCTAAATTGTCTGATTAGAATTCATCAAATTACTATCGTGTAACCACATACAAATTAATCATAATAGTTATCATTGTTATCAAAAATGATTGATAAAATCACATGAAGCTTGACTTTAACAATCAAAAATATATAATTATCAAAAATGATTAAATTATCACTGTGTTTTGGAAACTAATATGAATTGGAAACTACCAAATTTATCGCAAGACCTTTGGAGTAAATATGGTTTTGCTGCTAACCCATTCGATATAAACCCACTATCTCAAGATAGAAATTCACTACTTCCTATATCTGAAGCAATAGTTGGTAGAGATTTTGAGACCAAAGAGTCAAAGTTAATAACGAATATTTTAAGAAATCCTGGTGGTGGACGAGTAATGGTTACAGGTAATATAGGAGTAGGAAAAACGACTTTTATCAATTACCATCGTTACATATGGGAAAATCATGCGAAAGATAAGTTATTTACAACTTATAAAGAAATCGTAGTAACAGAAGAATGGCGTTTACGTCATTTTCTTGTTAACACAATTTGTTCTATAGTTGATAAACTACTTCAAATAAAAGGAGAGAAGGAACTTGTAAAAATACCTGTATTTAGAGATCTTATCGCTTTTTCGCGAATATTTTACCACACAAACTTTTCTGTCCAAGGTAGTGTTCTTGGTTTTGGAGGAGGTTTTGGCAAAGCGGATCAGATGAGCATACCACCTGTTATTCCTGAAATGCAACTGATGCAATACTTGCATAAAGCGGTTTGTGAAATTAAGAGGATAGGGTATAGCGGTATTTTTTTACATGTTGATAACCTTGAACTCTTTAGCAATAACAAATTACAAAAAGCAAAAACTTTTTTCGAAGAAATTAGAGATTGCATTCAAACTCCAAACATTTATTTTGTGTTTGTTGCCAAAAAAGGATTCTTTCAAGAAGTTATAAGTCCTTTGGAAAGAGTAAGAAGTATCTTTTTCGGACGTCCTATTGTAATTCCTCCACTATCAAAAAAACAAGTTCTAAATGCTATACATAAACGCTACGAACTTCTGAAAATAAAAAAGAAGCAAGTGGTATATCCTGTAGAAGATGTTTTTATTGAATATTTATATGATTTATATTCCGGTAAATTAAGATACATTATGGATGCGATGAATATGATCTTGCCGGAATTTGACTCTGCAACAACAAGAACAATACCAGTTGAAAAGGCTAAAAAATGTTTACGTAACTTAGTCACGGAACATGTACAAAATAACCTGACATCAACAGAATGGAAAATTTTTCTATTCTGCTTAGAGGCGAAGAGTTTTACTAACACAATGCTGCAGAAAAAATTTAAAATGCAAGGTCCAAATATTACAAGAATAATCAAAAGCTTTTTGAATTTAGACTTTGTATATCTAGAAAAAAAAGACGGAAGAAATTTGTTGTATAAAGTCAACGATTATACCAAGATCATAACTTGTAGTAGCAATGAGCTTAAACCATCAAACAGTACTTCTCTTTCAAAAAGATTAAAAAAAGCAATAGAAATTATTCAACAAAAGAAAGTCATTTATCCTCAAGAATACGCAAACTTACTATCTGTTTCATCTGCTACAGCTACAAGAGATTTAAAGAAATTAACAGAAATGGGTATTATACGTGCGGTAGGAAAAAGGAGAGGTAGATACTACGAAATTATCCATCACTGAATCTGGCACCAAGATTAAGAAAATTTATTTAAGAAAACATTTATCACGTAAGATGATTTTCTTAATACTAAAAAAGCGCACAAAATAACTGCGCTTTTTTTATGAGTTCAAAAAATTTAAGATTAATACGATATTTTCGATAAACAATTGCTAAATAAAGCCTTGGGTTTATTTTTTTCTGAGTCTGGCACCAGAATTGAAATCGAAAAGTTTTCTTTGTGTTTTGTTGTGATTGTGAAGATATATATTCCAATGTATTTGGAAGTTGTAACTCTAATTGCAAGTTCCGTAGTACTTGCGACGATATATTTTTGACGGCTATAGTAGTGGTTAGCGATTTATTAAGATAAATTACTTTGTCACTATTTGTTAGCGATAATATTAAGCTATTGTTTAATATTTCTTGCTGTGTACTTAAACACGTTAGAGTTGCGATAAGTAATATTATGTATTTCACTTTGATTTCCTTATACTGGTTTCATTTGTTGGTAAGCGCACAAAGTTATCTGTTATCATTAAAAATACCGGAAAAAAAGATTTGAGTGATGTTACTATCTGTGGCAAGTTTGTTGCTGGACATCAGAAAAAATTTATATTCTTTCTGCAGAGTTAACGAAGGTTGTCATTCCTGGGGAACTTGGTTGATAATCCTTCCTATTTAGACCAACCATAGACATTTTGAACCCATAGGCTTTTCTTACGAATGTCAAAATTGTATAAGTTTAATCTATCAGACAATACAATTCCCTGCTGAATAATCGCCACCAATGATAACAATTCTGGTAGATAATCAGGATAAAAGTCTATCCATTTCATTATATTGTCAAAAGCTTGGATAAAGATACCTTAATGTTTGTGATTAGAAGATGAGAATGAACATTGTATAATGCTTCCATAACATCGCAAAAATCAATTAGATAGTATCCTGTATGGGGTAGTGGGACAATGCTCAACACTTCACCAAAAAATTCCTGTTTATCCACTTTCTTGTTGTACATCAAATTTAAGAGGTATATATCGCAGTTCATGATTATTGTATTAAAATGTATATCACCAAACTTAAAGTCATATATACATTGCTCAAAATCAGGAATCGGTCCGTATTTTTTAATAAAATAGTTAGCGTACGTTGATTTTTTGCATTGTCAGATGCCGTATACCTGTAAGCAAATCTTTGTTTCCAATTCACCCCACCATTAGTGCTCCAGAGAAAGAGTATGCATAACAAACAATCGCAGGAAAAGCGATGGAAGCGATGAGCGTATAGTAAACATAAGATGCTTTAAATCTTACATAACCATAAACAAAACTCATCACTGTGATTCCCACAATCGTCGCCAAGATCCATGAAAAGCCTATTTTATTGGATAATCTATAACATTTTTGGTCTGCGATATTCAACGTGAACTCCTAATTTTTTAGAGCTACTTTCTAAGGAAATACAATAAAATACTAGAAAAAACGATTAGCAAAGATACAGAGTAAATAAAGATTTTTTTGATAACTTGGTCATTGATCTTTTCGTTAACTTCAGGATGTTTTTCAATTTTTTGTTCTGGTTTAAAATGTCCTCTTGAAATACACCATGCCAAAAAATGATAGTGCACATGATCCAAATGATGCACTGTGATAGCATGTTCTTCAAAAATTTGGAGAAGACTTGTAATTGCTTCTTGTGATGGTTGATTTTTTTCTATAATTTCGATGCATTCCAGACATAAGTCTGTTCCTAAATTAGCTATAGAACAGCGCATAGCAGCCATTTTGTTTCCCATATCAGTGATTACTTTCACAATTTGTTCGTCACTCTTGTTACCTAGTTTTTGGATATAGCTATGTTGAGTATGCATTATGAATATCCTATGAAAGCAGATTTGATGTAAGTAATCTTTGGGAATAGAGAATTGAATATCTGTTTGAATCGGTTTTGCTAAATTATGAATAATTTTAAAATTCTATATCATTGGGATTTACTTCTTGATAACTCTGTTCACTAAATTCTATGGATGGTAAAACATTTTCATCTTTAGAATATGGAATTTTCTTATAATATTTAACATCTTTATCCCTATTTTTTTGTTTCCAATCTTCAATTGGAGTTTCAATGATCATATCAATGTTGTTAAATGCTAACCATTTCGTATCTTCATCTATGTGTTGATGCCAGCCACTGGAGAAATCTTTAGACAGAACTTGAGTAAACGCTTCTTTTAGGCAGTTGTATCCAAATTTACTACCACATATTACTAATTCCATATTCCATGTATCTTTATTTTTATTTTTGGTTACAGGTCGTTCAAAAAGCTTTACAGTAGGATAAGCCCTGAAAGGCGCAGTCGGTAGAATAACAACTTCCATACTATATGACTGAGAATTTATTTCTACATGTAAGTTGATTTTCGAAGTATTCGCCTTTTCTAGTAGGTCAATAAAATACCTATAACCTTCTTTATCACCAGATATTGAAATAATGGTTTTTTTATTACTGCTTTCTTGATCAATTTGTCTAGTAAAATAAATATGTTTTTCCATACTTAGTTTGCTCTATTTTCTCCGTTTTAATTTACAATCCTGAGACTATTTTATACACAAGTGCTACTGAGGTAATATGGCTTAAATTACCAAGTCTAGAAAGACTACCACTTTTTATATCTCTTTAAAAATTCACATAAGTCATCATACTGACCACTTTCGTTAGCATAGCGAGCATAGTTTCTGCCGGAGGCAATCCATTCTTCTGCAGAACTTTGCATTTTTTTTATTTCATCATAAAAATCAGCAGCTTTTACATGATGTATTTCTCCACTTTCGAGTGATTTGATTAGTGCGTTCTCAGAAGCTCTTTCGCATAAAGATTTTAGGTCAGCTCCTGTAAACAATGGGGTTTTTTTTACTAATTTTTCTATTGGAATATTTTCTTTACCTGGTAGTTTTTCTATACCATAACGTAACATTTGAGCGCGGGCCTTTTGATCAGGTGTTGAGACAAAAATTATACGATCAAAACGACCTGGACGTCGAAAAGCAGTGTCGACATTCCATGGCATATTCGTCGCGGCAAAAAGTAATACTTGGTCGTTTTGTTTTTTTACTCCGTCCATTTCTTGAAGAAGTTGATTTACTAGTGTTTTCCAAAATTGTGAGCCCGATTGTCCTCGCGAAGCTCCTAAGGCGTCAAACTCATCGAAAAATAAAATTGTAGGGGCTTTTTGGCGTGCTTTTTCAAAAATAAAGTGAATAATTTTTTCACTTTCTCCCCAATATTTGTCGACAATATCATGAATGTTTACAGCCATAAAGTTAGCTTGACATTCCCCTGCAGTTGCTCTTGCAATATAAGTTTTACCGCAACCAGGAGGACCATAGAGAAGAATTCCACCACCTGCTGGACGATGGAAAGCTTCATATATTTTGGGATTTTTTAAAGGGGCTATTATTTTCAAGTTGATTTGTTTTTTTACGCTATCTAACCCCGCAACTTTATCGAAATTAATATGTAGATCATCCCAGTCAAATAATTCGGCCAATTCGTCATTGGAAACTTCATGAGTTACAGGGGCAAGAGACGGTAACTTATCTGTCTCGTCATGCGTTTTTTGGTCATCAGAGCAATTTTCTATCTCTGGAGCTTCATTTTCTTTGCTGTTTTCACCATTTTTTAGCAATGTCTGATCCAAATATTTCTGTTGTTCTTTTATTCCTTGTTCATCATCGCGGAGTTGGTGAATTTTCAATAATTCATGGCGTATGTCTGGTTCATCTTTTTCTTCTAATAGTACTTCTGCACGAATTAACGCTTCTGCGACATGCCCTTGGTTTCTTAATAAAGGCAACATTTTTTTATATACCATTCGTTTGTCATCGATGAGCTCTGACCCTATGCGATATGCATTTAATGCCTCTAAACTCTTTTCACTTTCTAACAGTAAATCGCCATAATGAATCCATAAGTATGCATTTTTCGCGTCTTTTTCAGTTGCAGATTGTAATGCCTGTATGATTTTTTCTTTCATTTTGGAGGCCTCAGTTTTATCCATAGCTTAGTTAGTGGATAAGATACCCATGAATATAAAGCAATTCCTAAGTAGGCCAAAGCTGTAATAATGACCACTTTCTCATGCACACCTAACATAGGAAGAACATAAAATGCGGCAACAAATATTGCCCATAAAGTAAATTGTTCTCCAGGGATTTTATCACAAATCCAAGAAAAGTAATACACCGGAAGAGACAGCCATCTTGTCGCGAAATCAGCTTGTAAAAAGGCTTTTTCTGTTCCTGAATCATTGGGATCTAAGCGTAAGGCCTCTCGTAAATGATGCCGTGCCTTGAACGGTCTTCCCATCGAGTAAAAAGATATTCCCAAACTGTAATGTGAAATATCTCCTGTTGGAGATAGCTCGACACCTTTTTTTCCGTGTTGTAACGAAGAAAAGAAATTTTTTCTTTCTGCTAGTACTGAAGCAAGAGCAGCGTGCGCATCATCGTACTCTGGATTAATTTGTAGACAGCGCTCTAACAATTTTTGTGCTTTTTCTAGATGCCCTGTCTTATACATGAGATGTGAATACATCAAATATAAATAGGGCTCTTCAGGATAGAGATGTAGTATTGCTAAATATATTTCTTCTGCTTTACAATGTTGATGATCATACATGTAAATATTACCTAAATATAACTTAGCATCTACATATTCTGGATCTAATCTTAAAGCTGTTTCACATGCTTCTTTCGCCTCAACTAAGTTATTTTTCGCTAAAAATAGCCGTGTTAAATAACAGTAAAGTTTGGGACTATCAGGTAATAAACTTAACATCTCGTGGATAAGTTTTTTTGCTACGTCGTATTGTCCTATGCTAAGACAATCTTCAATTTTTTGAAAATTTTGATCAAGATCACAGTTCTCTTCCATTATGGTAATCCTATAACAATAATCTTTACGACTCCATTGATAAAGCCACCTATGAAGATCGCCGCGACAATGGCCGCGATCGCCGGAGACCACAAACTACCATTCTCAATATCGCACATTTGCGCTAATCGGTAGCGCTTACGTTGCTTCCTGATAATACAAAACGCTATAAATAGTGATAGACCTCTTTGCCCAACCCGTAAAAGAGTTTTTTCCTTTGAGTTTTTAACGTCTATAATATTTTCCGCTATTAAAAGAAAAGTACACACTGAAATTATAGTAGCCAAAAATATGGTAATAATTATAGTAAGGCGTAGATACTTACCCATTCCTAAACGCCCGAAGTTATATGCGAGTAGAAGACCTCCTGTTATCAAACCGAAAAAGAACGTAATAAACAAAATGATATTTGGATTCCATGGTTCATCAATACCAATTGATTCATCTTCTATTGTTAGTGTAGGTGATAACAAATCATTGTCCATGATTTCTCCAAAATTTGTAAGTCATCGGCTAGCCAAAAAAGTAATACAAAACTAGATATCTAATTTATAATTAGAACAGAGAAAAATATAATTGCGGCAAAAAAATATAAAAAATCCTTTGAGGAACATCTATTTCCAGTATCAGTCTATCATTTGAGTTAAAAGGTGCAATTCAATGATTATTAGCGCAGAAAAAGTTGTCATCCACCATGTAAATACTAATGTAGGACACAGAATTATCGTGAGGTATAATAAATTAAATTTTGTAAAATACATAGATGTTATAATCTTTCTACCACAAAGAAAACGACGTCCTATTTTGTCTTTGTCGGTTTTATTTGCCTTTGGACAATATAAAAAGGAGGCGCCGATGTTTGTTTTGTATGATGATGGTTTAATTATTTTTAAAGCATCTGAATTGTATGAATTGACCGAGGATTTTGGTGCTTGGGATTACAGTAGAAATCATAACAAATTTTATCACACTTATATTACACAAAAAGAAATAGAAAAACTTTTAGGCGAATTAAAAACTCATAGATTGTTTTACTTGAAAGATGACTATTCATCGTATAGCGAAAAAACAGACCAATCTTGGACGATTTTATACTTTTGGAATAAAAAAAATATAAAGAGAATTTTTGTGGAAGATTACATTCACAATAACTACTTACCTCAAGTTATTCATATTATACAACGCAAATTGAACAACTTGAATTGGTTGACAAAAAAAGATATTCAAATTTGGGAACCAACACATTCAAAAATAGTATTTACTCCATATCGCTCTGCCTCTTTGAAAGAAGTTGTAATGTGTTCAAAAGAATGGAATGTGCATAAGTATCGAAGTGGCATGTGAGTTATCTGAACATGATTCTGATGGAAGAGTTTCAAAATTTACGGAAAACGTCAGGAGTTTTTCAAATAGATGGAAAATATTTTGTAACTCACACTAGACCGGCTCTTCCCGAAGAGGATTTGATATTGCATAAGAGATAACAGTTAATGCTAGATGTCCTGCAAAACTTAATTCCATTGTTTTTTATATTCTATTTTTGAAGTTCTTCTCTAATAACAAAAGTCTCATCATCAGCCAAGATAACTATTTTTTTATAAAGGGTCTTATAACCCTCTTTTTCAACAGTAATTTTATAGTTTCCAGGCTTAATTTTAAAGTTTTGTTTTATGACTCTGTTATCTATTCTAATTGTATCTGGTGCGATCAGGTTACCGTTTTTGTCTAAAATTTTGATATTCACATCGCGTTCTCTTGCTTTTAAGCAGTGAGCTATAACATATGGTGTCTCTCGAGGCATAATAAGCATTTGTTGCGACACCAATTCATAACCAGGCCGTATAATATCATACACGTAGCTCTCTGGGAAAATGCGATCTCCTGTTTTTACAGGTATTCCAGATGCAATTTCGTTCTTTAGTAATACTCGATATAACCTGTCTTTTTCAGGAGGAACATCATAGGTGTTTATTTGCATTTCTACACGTTTAGGATGTAAACATCGAAGATAAAATAAGGTGTTCATCCATTTGTCAGTCTGACACCACCATTTGTTTACCAAAGTCTTTAATTACAAGGTCTGAACTCAGATTTACAAGATTTTACACGAATCGTTGCCATATCCCGAACTAATCAATGTTTCTACTAAATTCATAGTTTCCTTTAACTGGCTTAACCCGATTGATATAATTATCTGGAAAGAAGTCAGTTATGGTTCCAGTTCCGGTTAGGTGATCAGGCATAGCGATTCCAGTTAGTGAGGTTTGAATGAAAGTAATAAAGGGAAAAATATTGAAGTGGGTTGAGAGTAATGTCCACTATCAAGGCTGTACTTTTTATTCAGTAGATAGCTCTATTGAGGACTCTATTTTTGATAACTGTTCCTTTAGGAATGAGGCAAGCTTTAGCAATCTTAGGGGTTGTAGATTTAATAACTGTGGATTTTCTGAGGGGTTACATTTGTCCTTATCAGAAACAAATGGCAAGATCCCTGATTATGTATTTGGAATTACCGATCTTACTCATTTACGCATAGTTTGGGGGGATATAAAGATTTTACCGAAAGAAATAATTCGATTAAAAAATTTAGAGGTGTTGGATTTGCATCTTAATTTATTAACCAGCATTCCTAATGAAGTATCACATTTAAAAAAGCTTAAAATTTTAAATTTATCTAGCAACGCTGCTTCTCTGTTTGGTCCTTATTTTTCTGAGGATCATAAACAAGAAATAAGGTCTTGGTTACCAAGCTGTGAAGTTATTTTTGAAACTTCAATTCCGAAAACTTCAAATTAAACTTGGCATGTAAGTCAGTGATAGAAAGTTTATCAATTTCGACGTTAGAACTATTACTAAAAACAGTGTCAAAAACGTAATGACCTTCATATTCATTAGTACCTATACTTGAGTTTGGTCTCCCGTATGTTTTACTTTACCTGGACCTGCTACTTTATTAAGTAAATGTTTATTCCCCATTCTTAAGTGTAAATAATATTTATTATTTTTTGTTGTAAAAAAGAAACCTGTTTCATTAATAAAATGTGCAACGTTCCTAAAAAGTAAAGTATTACTAGCATAATCATCCATAACTATTGTTTCACTTGGATCTGGATAGAATACACTATTTGGACTATCTATATAAAACCTAGTTCTTCGCATATGGTGATCGTTACGCTTTGTTTTTACAACATTTCTCAATGCTGATTCCCAAATATCTTCATATGTATGATACTGTAAATAAACATTTTTACATTTTGAGATATGCTACCCTCCAACTGTTGAAGACTCTTTTTTTCTGCTTTCAGAGTATTACTAAAATCTGCTTTTGACATTCCTAAGTTTTTAATATCTTTATCTGTCATATTTTGAAAAAACTTCACTGAGCCAAAGCTATGTTTTTTATAAGTACTTGATAAATAGCCTATTATCGTCATCCATTTGTCAGTCTGACACCACCATTTGTTTGATTAAGGTTTGTTAGAGATTTAAGATAGAGTAACCGTTCCTCTTTAAACTAAAAAATCCAAAGTAGTGGATAACATTCATACGCGAAGGATTCCAAAGATAGTACCTTTAAAAGAATTAAAACTCTTTTGTACGACTTTGGAAGAGAGGGAAACAGAATGTATCCAGCCCTTCAAATAATAAATGTGACCTTTGCAATGGGTTGTAGCAAAGGCGTCCTGACGGAACAGTGAATCAGGCAAACGAGTCTTCTTATAGACGACTGTTTTTGTACATTTTTTGAGATTCTTTTTAAAAATGGCTTTCCGAGCAATATTCAAGCACGCGACATAATCACGATCAGCGGAGAATGTGCAATTTGGACAATAAAACCAAGGAAGAGATTTGTGTTGTTTTTTGTGGTTATCAGAAGATGAAAAGTGTTGCCCTTTGTGCGAACATTTTGGGCAAATGGAGCTGGTACCTGCTGGATGAATAGGCTTTTGTAAAGAATAACCACACAGACTGGCTTTATAATCAGTCAGAGCAATAATTTTTTGGCGGACAGTGGTGTTTATTTGATGATTTTTATTACGAGAGCAACCACGAGATTTAAGTGATTTTAGGTTTTCATAATAGATTTTTGAGCAATTATAGTGTTTGGCAAAAAAGACAATGATGTTCGCGGTTGTGTGTGAGATTTCTTTGTTAATCAATGAAATTTTATTCCATCTTTTGGCAATTTCTCTATTACATTTTTTGAATAACGAATCTTTGTGGAGAAGCTTATCGCGCTTGCTTTTCCAGTGATCAATATCTTTGTAAATTCGTTGTAATTTACTTTGTATCCCACAAAAATTAGCAAAATATGGCTGCGAAAGTTGTTCGCCTTTGTTATTAAAAACACAAAGAGTAAGAAGTTTACGTACTCCCCAATCAATGGTAATAAAATTTTCGCTTTTTTGTTTTTTAGGTTTTTCGACAGTGATTTTAAAGTCAAGAATTGGCAAATAATCACCATGAACACAATCAAAGCGAAGATCGGGAGATGTTATTTGTTTTTCTTCGAGAAAAGAGGGAAATTTTATACTTGTTTCTAACCAACGCCATTTTATTTGTTTACCACAGCGATCTATCACTTTGAAACTGAGTTTTATTTTGTCTTTATCTTTCGTTAGTTTTATCGCTTGTCCATCATCAGGCGCATAAGTCAGTATTTTCTTCTTTACTTTCGGCGGTTTCTGTAAAGCGTAAAAATCTTCAGGAATATTTCGATGTTTACGTTTATAATTGATTACTTGCTCTCTGATGTTTTTGACATAATGTGCTTTTTCGAATATTTCGTTTTTAATGAGTAGTTTGTTTGTCCACTTCTTCGGATCATTTGTTTCCTTCATCAGCAGATTAAATACTCGCATGCGATCTCGTACTTGGCGCATCGTTCGACCAACAATCTCCAGCACCCCACGATTGATTCGACTTGGCATTTTACTTTTTTTGTATAACTTTACAAATATCGGCTCTAACACCTTGTATGAATACTTGCTGTTATTTCCATCAAATACACTATACAACTTGTTTTTGTGCGCAAACTCCAAGTACTCATTCGCTTTTTCTTGTACATAAGCCAATGTTTCGCGTAATTTTTCGGCTACTTCCTTATTCTTTATTGGAATTGGAAACGCCAGTACTTGTCCGTTTTTTATTTTGTCTTTTTTTTCTTCGCTCATGCGAACGCCGTCCATAGATTTTTGCGCAATATACCGTTAACACTGACAAAACATCTTCTACAACTACTTCTTCAAATTTTTTCTCTGGTCTTTCATTTAGCACTACTAGTTCTACATTTTTCGCTGTACAAACTTGTTCTAATATTCTAATATTTGTGTTGCAAAGCGCATTAACCTATCTTTATAAGATACCACCACTTGCTTTACATTATCATTTAGTATTAAGCTTAGTAACTTTTTTAGACCTCGTTTTTCGTAATTTAATCCAGATCCTATTTCTGATATTTCTACTACATTTGATGTTTTGTGTTTTTCACTATAATTCTTTAGCTCTTGTTTTTGCCTCACTAAGTCTTCTTTTTGATCATGCGCACTTACTCTTGAATATAGTATTGTTTTTTTATTTTCGTTTTCAATACCAAGCTTTTTTTCTATGCCTTCCAGCTTGTATCTTCTATGTCCACCTAATGTCCGTATTGCTTCTAATCTCCCCTGTTTTGTCCAATCGCGAATTGACTGTGTTGTTACACCAAAAAACTCTGCTACTTTCCCAATACTTATCCATGTCATTTTATTTCTTCCTGACACAGTAATTTCACTTGTTTTACACTATTATAACGTATAATAAAACAAAGTTCAAATAAAAAAAGTATGTTTTCCGTAAGTTAGGTTTTCAGCATTACTAAGTACTCCAGTATAAATTTTCGGGTATAAAAATAAAACTTATGATAAAGAATACCGTCTCTACCTATTCTATTACTTTTTCGGATGATATCCGAAAACTTTTGCATGGCTGCTTACTTTAGATTTTTACAAGTTAAATCGTTACTGCAGTGTGCCCCTCGTCGCTTATATTTTCCTTTCCAAAATATAAATTTGGGTCTCCCACACTAAGAGAAGTAAGGTTTGTTAATATTCCTAATTGTTCCCCAAAATATTCAGAGCTAGTTTTAAATTCTCCAGCAAAACCACAATTTATAAATTTGCAATTTTTAAGAGACTTGAAACTTACGTTACTACGGAAAGAACAGTTATCAAAGGTAGAATTCGTGACTTTATATCATTTCTCTTCATTTAAGTAAAAAGTACAACCATCATAGTTTGCATTGCTCTCTACTTCTTTTAGAGACTTTTCTTTTATTTTCATTTTTTACTCCATGTAATCCCAGATATGTGAAATTGCTTATGAGTTTTGATTTACTCTAGCTTTAAGTTAATAGTTTTAGGTACTCTAATTCTTCGCCGTTTATTACTTGTACCTATTACATAATTCATCTCAGTTACATGAAGAGAAGTCAGATTTGATAAAGATTTAAGATGTTTTAATCCTTTATTGCTTATTTCTGTACAAAGCAAATTAAGAGAAGTAAGATTTGTTAACGATTTTAAATGCTGTAATCCTTCATCACTTATCTTTGTACCCTTCAAGTTAAGAAAAGTGAGGTTTGATAAAGATTTAAGATGCTTTAATCCTTCATCACTTATTTCCGTATCTTGTAAGTTAAGAGAAGTAAGGTTTGTTAACGATGTTAAATGCTGTAATCCTTCATCGGTTATTAGCGTCTGCTGCAAATTGAGAGAATGAAGATTTGTTAATGATTTTAAATGTAACAATTCTTCATTCCTCATCCATCTATATCCTAGGTCAAGAGAGGTGAGTTTGGTGAAGGCTTCCACATATTCTGAATTTGCAAAAGATGTAATTTTTAATCTAAGTTCTCCACTAAAATTACAATTTATAAAATTACAATTTTTAAGACCTTGAAACCCGACACTACTACGAAAAGAGCAGTTGTTGAAAACAGAGTCTGCCATTTTATACCATTTTTTTTCATCTAAGTAAAAAGTACAACCATAGTAACTTGTGTTGCTCTCTATTTTTTTTAAAGACTTCCCTTTTATTTTCATTTTTTCTCCACGCAGTACCCATAATATTAATTCATCAAGACCAACACTTTATAACTCTAAGAAGAAGTGACATAACCTTCTACATCTAAAAAGTAATCATTTCCCCAATAAAGAGTATAACTTTCGTCTTCGATCCATTTTTTCAATAATATAAAATCATCTTTTTCTTGAGATTCTCCTATCGCATTATAGTGCATTCCCATAGGAAAAGGGAGAATCGCACAATCCCAAATCTCAGGATGTTTAAAAAAGCGCATAGGTGCATTTCCCATATGCATAAAACCAATTTCTTCTTCTATTTCTTTCCAATCAGTGCCTTCGGAAAATTGTATTTCGTAACAGTTAAATTCCCAATTATCTTCAAACGAAACTACATTTATAGAAAAGTCCATTCTGCAAAATAGAATAGTAGGACGACCATTTCCATTTGCTCCCGCAAGAAAACCATAGTGATTTTCGCTTTGCACCATATATCTCCGTTGTGGAGAGATAAAATCAGAAACTTGTTGTAGTGGAAGACCTGTAATTTTTGCAATATACTCTGGATTGTAGCTATTGAGATCAACACTCTCTATGAATTGTTTTTGTATCATAAAATATGGATCCATACTTTTTCCTTTGTTTGTAATAACAATTGTTCGTTTTTATTTGTAAAAAAGTTCAAAAATTTTGAACTTTTACTCTTTTTGTAACAAAGATTTAAAACAGGAGAATGTATTACAATCTAAAAATTGCTTGGCATCCTCTTGGATATACTTATTTTTAACAAAGTAAAAAATTCATAACTACTCATTGTAGTTATGAATTCTTTAGAAGTTACAGATATACTATTTTGGTATACTACATCCATGTACATCTTTAAATTTGTTTGAGCCTGTTTGGATAGCATCTTCTAACATCATGCGATTTAGCCATCCTGAAGTTGCAATTTCTCCGATATTAGTTCCTTGTACTGGTAATCCCAAAATACTGCGGACATTATTTTCAGATGTTTTCTGAACAGAAACATCTGCCTCAACTGCATTGCGGTCTACTAATGCCCGACCTCCGTAAACTTTTGCCCATTCGCTATTGACGTGAACTTTAAAGTTTTCTTTATAATTCTCTTCACTGTCTTCGTGTAAATATTCTGCTTCGTCTTCAATATCTTCTAAAGCAATTCGAGTATCAAATTCGAGATAGTCACCTTCTATGCTAATACCAAACAAATTATTTTGTAACAAGATAGGTGTTCTTTTCGTATTAGATATCGAAAAACGATCGGAAAAGGCAAATACGTTATTGGTGATTGTACATCTTATCCGAGCATCAAATTCAAGAGCAACGCCACTATAGCTACCGGCTAGAGGATCGTGTTTCCAGGTAAAAAGAACACTGTTGTTTTCGATCGTAAATTGTGGCCAGCCTTCTTCGTTACGAGAATGAAAAGAGGCTCCTGCGAAAATACCTGTACCAGTATTATTGATCACTAAATTATTGCGAATAACTGCTTTTCCATTTTTATATGCAAAAACTGACAACGCTCCTCTATTAGGAGCAGTGTTCATTACAATGCAATTTTCAACGCGAATATTAATTGGTGTACGAAAATTCCCGGTTTTGCCACTGCGAATGAATATTCCCCCACTTTCAGGCGTAGCATATTGCTTTGTTCTAGGATTATGAACGCGAATAATTTCTAATTGTTTATCGCTTTTGTATTGATTGCGAGCAGCATTATCTACGATGATTCCATCTACTACGATGTCAGAAACTTCTCTTTTTCGATATTTGCTGATATCAATATGTAAACGATGCATAGACTTAAAGTTGCGACTTTTGTTGTCTCCCGATAAGACGGTTTTGTGCTCGCCCCAAGGATCTCTTTTGGTAAAACTATCATTCCAGCCACCAATAATTTTTACTGGAACCTGAATATGATCGTAACCATTGCGCCCTTTTCCATAATAAATACCACCAGCAATGTTGATTGTATCACCGGCTTTTAATTTCTTGATAATGTTACCAAGGTCTTTTGCAGGTTTTTTCTTACTAGCTTTTTTCCCTTTTCCACGATTTGCTGACACATAATACTCTTTTGCAAACAACGGAGAGCAAAGAAAAAGTAGCGCAAGCAAAAAACTAAGTAGGTTTTTCATATTTGTTTCCTTCATTATTAAAAACTTGTTACAAATTCTTGGTTTTAAAATTTGTAACAGATTTTCTTTGAGTATGGTAGTCTGTTATGTACAGTAACGACCTCTTTTGTAAAAGACTTTCTTTCTATTCGTAGGTACTTGTACAAAAGTTTCAAAAATTTTGAAATTTCATTCATTTTTAAAACGAAGATTTATGGATATAAGGTAAATTTTAACGACTACAAAAATAAACAATCCCCCATTAATAAAGTATCTAATCGCGAAAATAGTGTAGTTTGGGACTGCTTACATAATTTTTCAAAATCAGAATAATCTTTACTTAACCATAGATTATTCCTAGATTAATATTTTGAATTAAGTGACCCGCCAAAAGTATTTACCCATTGACATTTTGTTCTTTTAATTTCTAGCTTTGTTACTCCTTAGTTACGCAGCTACAGCTGCGTGCCCTCGTCGCGCCTCGCTAGAAAATAAAAGCCCTGCACTCAACGGGTAACTACTTTTGTCAGGTCACTTAGTCCCTTGTCTGCCACAGTAAACAGCTATTTTCACCAATAATATCGCATCTTTTTTGCACAGCCTCTTCTAAACCTGACATGATCTCTAATTCGTTCTGGTAACTTGATGCAATAAAAGCTCCTATTTTTTTATTTTGTTTTTTTATACATAAATTCATGGCCATTCTTCTTCCCCCTACTTTTTTCCGAGCAAGGTAACCACCAATTCCTTTTGCAGCTACAGGAATTTGAAAAATAGCAATATCGCGTATTTCGTCAAACTTATATTCTTGTGTTACAAGAGCACCTGCAACTATCAACCTATCTTCCGTAAACTCGACTCTCATTTTTGAAATTCTCGTCCAAATCCAAATAGCAATTGGAATTCCGAAAAAAGTTAATGCAATAAGTACCCCTAAAGATATATAAGCAAAGCGCGCTTCCTCTTCTAAGTGATGAATTTGTGGAGTAGTAGTTACTGGACGATCAAATCGGAATTCTGATCTTTTTGGGATATCTACATCTTTTTGTTTTTGTAATTTTCTCCGAGTTGATGCCCGCGAGATACGAACAATCATTGCCACAAAAATCAAAAAACAGTGAGGAACGGTCCAGTAAGTTCCATAAATGCTCCCCTTTATTTCCATTAGTGAAATTGATACAGGAGGGAAAGTAAATAGTGGACTGACAAAAATAATTATAGCCCCTAACCAAAATGAACGATTCATTAGTACTAATATCGCTCCTAAAAAGATGAGAGAAAGGCTAAAAATTAGTAATTTTAGAGTTGTACGTGCACCATCGTAATCGTATACCATATCTTGGTTTAGTTCTGTTACTGCTGCATTCAGAGTTTCACTCCACTTTATAGTGTAATAAGTCCAACTACTGTATCTTTGGCTAAAGTAACCATACGGATGAAAATTTCGAATATGTTCTTGGTATACCTCTTCTACTTGTGCTCGAAGAGGTTTTTCTTCTAATGAAGCGTCTATTTGTGGAATATTATCAGGTATGACATTGTAAAGATAAGAGATATAAACCAATACAATAAGTGAAAATACTACGATACAACCACTAATAATTTGTTGTATTTTTTTATTTGTTTTTAACATTAGTTTTCCTATTTTTTTTCTGTCCCAAGTTTAGCTAATTATATTGGAGTTTCACCCATAACAATCAAATTTTACTAACAGATCTTCTTCGAGTATGGTAGTCTATGTTTTACACAGTAAACTGAATACTCCCGAAAGAAAAAATACTCTTTCTATTCGTTGGTACCTATAAAAAAGTTTCAAAAATTTTGAAACTTTTGTTCTTCTATAAGCGAAAAAGTTATGAATGAAGATGATGAAAAACTCGTAGAAATATATTGCTCTACTGCCGATAACAGTCTGCAAGAGAATATATTTTGTGAATTTGTCGATCGTTACCATAAGCTATTGATATCTCGGGCATATTGGCAATTGGGAAACCAAGAAGATGCCGAAGAAGCTGTTCAACTTGCATGGATGGGTGTTCTTAATAGCTTATATAATTTTAATAGCTACTCTGGAAGTTTTCGGAGTTGGCTTTGCGGCATTTTACACAACAAAGCAGTTGACATTATCAGGAAGAATAAAAGAAAAAATTTTGTGACTGGTGAAGAATTAGACATTGTTTTTGTCTATTCAGACTTCTCTTCTTATGAAGATGAAATAAAAGAAACTTTGCAAGGTTGCATTAGTAAATTTTCCCCTAAATATAGGGATCTTATATGTAAGATGATTTTACCTAACGAAAAAGATTGGAGTGAGTTTTCTACGGAAAAATTCCATCGAACTTTAAAAACTATATCTGTTTTAGAGATTAGTGAAAATTTCCAAGAGCCACTTACGCAGTTACACGAACGTTTATCTCGTTTGCAAAATAAAATTATATGCATTGGTACACTTAAAACGCAACGTTATAGAGCGCTAAGAATGCTACAACAATGTTTGCGTAATAGCGGTTTTGGAGGAGAGGAAAATGAATAACTGCGATACTGTTACACAATATTTACAAACGATAGAAGGTATGTTAGAACTCATTGAGAGTACCGACGACCACTTTTACGAGTGTACCAAGTGCTGGAATTTTTTTGAAGAAAAAATGATAAATTGTACAGACAAAGAAATACATACTGCTTTCGAAAAAAACACCTCTAAAATCAGTTCACTGACAGCAGATGCACTATTATCAACTATATGGAAGAAAATCCCTTCCCAAGATTTTGCACAATCCGTTGCTAATGCCAAAAACCTTTTTTCTCGCGTTTATAAGTACTATGTTATTAATCGTTCTCAACTGCCAGCAGCAGCAGGGTCTACTGACGAATTACAAACTATCCCTTCTAGTATACTGTATGAATCTGGGTTAGAAGAAGACATCCTCATTGTCTGTAAAATATTGGAAGAAGGATATGAAATCCGTATTCAAGGAAGTACGGCAATGACATACACTTTGTTGTTTATGAAGGACAAACAACAATTGCTTAGATTCGAGGTTAGCGAACAAATTCCCGAGCAACTTATCTCCCCTGATAAAATTCGTGGATGGACTCATATTCGTATCCAAAAAAATAAATCATAATGGAAGATGTTATGCACAAAGTGAGAATAGGCTATCCTTACGCTAACAGTGATCCTCAAACGATCCGCGAGGCGGTAGTAGTACTTTCTGCAAATAAGTATAGAGGATTTAAGCATGTACATTCTGATAACAATGTATATAAACTTGTTGAATCAGATGAGGGACCTGCGATCCTAAATCGTTCGTCGAAAGGTGTTAAAGGAGAATTGTTAGAAACAGACGACAATAGAAAAAGTATAGTCAGACGGGGTTATGTTATTGGACAAGGCAAATCTATGCAGTTGGCACTGGTTCTTGCTGCATTTAGCAAAGCCCCGGTTGATTCATCCCAACCTTTAATATTGTTTAGCGCTGCTATCGAATGTCCAGAAGGAGCCCCATCGTTTATTGATTCGAAAATCGCTACTTATGCCCGTGAACATACCATTGCTAATAGTTTACAAAGTAAATATCAAGCAGCAACATTTGCGAAAAGTACAGCACTGGTATTGCCCATCCGCGATGCAAAGATCCTTGGTAATTGTCTAAATAAACAATGGAAACAACTGTGTCATTTGTCGGAAGTCATTCAGCGCGGTGGGGAGGAACCTCAAATTATTGGCGTCGAAGAACACGATTTACCTACGCTGGCGAAAATGCTGGGTATTAGTCCCTATCACTATAAACAGCCATCTCATACAAAAAAGCTTTATATTCCTGTTATTTTATCTTTATTGCTTTTTTTGGTAATATTTTATTGGCCTAAGAAACCGCGTTCCAAACCTTCAAAAACCTCTAAGCAAATATCCGATGTTTCTAAAATTACCGAGAAGAAAACGTCTCAGAAAACATCTTCCCACGAGCCAAAAGCCACGAATCAAGAACCACAAGCCGCGAATCAAAAACCAGAAACTAAGAACCCAACTGATAGAATTCCAAGTAAAGTTTTTTCGCAACAGGATATTGATCAGGTTATAAAAGAACTATATGAATTTAGTAAAAAAGTTCTCTATCGCGATATGGCAACTTTTCATAAAGAATTTTATGATTTGAAACAAAAAGTAGATGATGCTATCGAAAATACCCCACGAGAAATATTGCGAAATACTATTTCTAAAAATTTGAAACTTAGACATACAGCTATGCGCTACTCTATGCATTTTTTGGTAGGACGGATGAAAACTCCTCCCAAAAAATTTGCACCGCAATTATTGCAATTTCTAGAAAGAAATTCTTTTTCTAGTCTTGCTATTGTTTCTATTATTGTCAATAGTAACATTGATACCGAAAATTTAATTCTGTATATAAAAAGTAAACGATCCAGCATACGTATTGGCGCCATACGTGCTTTGACCTCAAAAAAAAATCGTCAGCAAATACTGCCTTATGTTATTGCGGCGTGTTCAGACTCATCCAGAATAGTAGAAAGGGAAGCCGTTACCTCCCTCTGGAAATTTTCAGTACATAAAGATATTACCGCTACTCTCGTAAATAAATTGCGCAATAAACGACTTTCTGATCAAGCAGCATATTCTCTTATCTGTGTTGGACAAAAAGAAGAATATATTCCAACAATCATAAAAGAATTACAAACCACAACCAACTATCATTTTCTAAAAATACTAGAATTAACAACACCAAAAACTCCTGAGATGTTACCTGTTTTTTTAGATAAACTTCATAAATCTCCTCAACGCTTACAAAAATACATAAATCAAATTTCAGGTAAAAAACCTTTACTCATAGACATGCTAAATCATGAACAGGAGCATATTCGATACGCTGTTCTTATTTGTATACAAAACACTGCTCTAAATACAGATGAGAAATCACAAGTGATAACAAAGTTGCAAAAAATTGTATCTGATGATAGTCAAAGAAATGTAACACTTGGAGCATCGCTACTCATCAATTTACAATCCTCAGTAGGTTTTCTTGTAGACATACTGCAAGAGCGATACGAAGTTGCTGTTCCTATTATCCTTGATCTTCAAGTAAAACATCGCGATTTGGCGTTGCCTCTAGCAAAGTTACTTTCTTCAGAGTTACAAAGAAAAGAAGAAGTTATACAACTCTTGGGAGATATAAATAACGAAGCATGTATTCCATATATTGTTACTCAAATACAAAAGTCTCAAGCAGCTTGTAAAACTCTGTTAAAACTGAATGCAATTGACGAAGTCCTTTCTTATATGAAAAAAACACCGCAAGTATATATATTAGAAGCTCTCGCACAACAAAAAAGATACACGCTAAAAACAGTACAATTACTTCGGGAAATGTTGGATCAAGAAGATGATAAAATGAAATTGGCAGCTGCTACAGCATATGTAAATTTTACAAAAAATGCAGATGACCTTCAGTTAATAATCGATGTCTATCAGCGTTCTATGAATTCTGAGATAAAAATTTATGCATTACAATGTCTGGGGAAAATAGATCTACCACTTGCGGTGCAATATTTGGAGAAGGAAGCAAGAAATCAAAATGAATATCAACTTACCGCGATAAAATCTCTTAAGGTAGAATCAAAAACCGCTTTATGGAAGATACTTTTTAGTACAAAAAGTATCAAAATTAAAAGTGCTGTTTGCGAGATTTTATTGAAAAGCTCTCTTTCTAAAGAGGAATTTAAAAAGATGTTTTTTTTTGTATATCGTGATTTAAATCGTTCTACCAGCCGTAGTTTACTCAATAAAATTTTTATCCAAGTAGTACAAAAAGATTCTCGAATTTTACTACACCCACTGTATAAGGGATATTTTTTATACAAAGCTAACGACGATGTATATGCGAAAATTATTCCTTATATGACAACCGCACTACATACTCCCCTTATTTTGGACATATTCAAAAGAAAACTAAGAGATATGGCGTTAGTAACTATAGCAAAGAAAACTATTTTAAAAATTGGACAATCAACGATACCACATCTTAAAAAAAACATTCGATCGCGTTTTGGGGATACTCAATGGAAATGCTCTGTTATAGATGCGATTCTAATACTCTCAAAGAAAGATAAAAGTTGGTTACGTGCTATTGTCGATGATGGAATTTTAGCGTGGGAATTACGCGCTTATGCACGGCTGCAACTACAAAGGAAAGAAGAGTAGAAACACTTGTATCCATAGCCCTGTTGCAAAAAACTTGGTGAAAAAAATTCAAAGTTGGGCTATTGAGAATTGGCTTAGTTTTTTTGTATTTCAAGGTCTGATTCGAGTATTTTCATCAGTTCTGCAGTAGCACAATCACCAATTTTGAAGCATCTTTCGACGAGTCTCACTTCGCCAATAATGCCTTTTTGTAACTGAAAGATCTTTGCCTGTCCTTTTTTCAAAGCTCTCATAATTTCAAAGCCTTTGATAGTAGCGTAAGCGGTTTTCATTGATTTGAAACCGAGAGTAGGCCTTTTAAGTTTTCCATGGTCAGATTCGACAATATTGTTGAGATATTTGACTTGTCGGTGTTGTGTTTTTTCAGGAAGTGTATTTTCTTTTTTTAGTTCTCTAATAGCAGCGCTATAGCATCCAGCTTTATCAGTATTAATTACGCGGGGCATTTCCCAATCTTTACGTTTACAGAGAATTTTTCCTAAAAAACGTTTAGCTGCATTTGCGTTGCAAGTTGCGGAGAGATAGAAATCAATAGTGTTTCCATTTGAATCTACAGCTCTATATAAATAAGCCCATTTGCTTTTACCTTCACATACGTCTCATCAACTTTCCAGCTATCATTGAAAGAATTTTTTGTATGCCATTTCAGACGTTTGTACATTTCTGGAGCGTAATGTTGAACCCATCTGTAGATGGTTGTATGATCGATTTTAATTCCTCGTTCTTCAAGCATCTCTTCCAGTTCGCGATAACTTATACCATACTTGCAATACCAACGTACTGCCCATAATATTATCTCTCCCTGAAAGCGACGCCATTTAAAGTCGCTCATTGCTTGCTCCATCCATTCTTGATTAAGTTTCAGTTGGACTTTCTATTATACAAAAACCTAAAATGAATGAAGCATATATTTTTTGCAACAGGGCCTATAATAGAAATGTAAGCGAAAATTATCGCTTTTTTTGTTGGGGATTGGCGCTGGTTTTGGCTTTTTTACTTTTTGGGTCATCATTCCCCTGATTGATGAATAAATGTAAATGGAGAAATAAGTTTTCTTAAAACTAACCTGTTTACTAACCTAAACGCGTGCATTAGGCAATAAAAAAAGGCAATGATTCGTACCTCGTCAAAAGGTATAAGTCATTGCCTTGTTTGGTTTTGGTGCGAAAGGCGGGAGTTGAACCCGCACGCCCGAAGGCACTAGATCCTAAATCGAAGGTCTTATTCGCCAGCAAACATAACAAAAACAAGCACTTATGTATATAAAACATAACGTTGCAACTATTCCGAAATGTGTGTTGAACACACATCATATGACATCGTACTACATCATACAACAAATTTTTAGACATCCAGTTCAGTTTTTAGACACCAAGATAAACCATTACTTATTTGTGTTTTACAAACTAATATTCCTGATTTAGTTATCAAAAATCATACAGGGAAAAATAGATGTTGCTGAGACTCTCTCTACATTATTATTCACTCCATTTGATTACGAAAAAGTTTTTATTCCCACCTAAAACTACTCTATATTCTTTCAAAATCAACAGCCCAAAAAAAGGTAAAACATTCTTCTAGAATAGGATAGATGCTTTTCAATTGTCTCCTTCAGAAAATTTTGTCGCTTTGTAGTTTATACTCTGTACATATTGATCGCGTGATCTTTGTTCTATGCTGGTATTAACTTTCAACTTTAGTTTTTGCTCTTGCTCTTGGGCGCAATTGTATTTGGGAGAATAAATTGAAAAATACTTTTATATCACTATTGGTATTACTAACTCCACTACTCATGGGGCATGAAAATGTTAACGAAATACTTAATGAAATCAATATTTTTCTCGAAAAAGAACAATATGATCAAGCATTAGATAAGTTAGAAAAGCTTGAAAAAGAAAACAGTGATAATGTCAAAATTTTATATTTAAAGGCACAGATATTGATTAGCTTGGATCGATATCACAAAGCAGACATTTGTTTGAAGAAAACCGAAAAGAAGGCTTATTCTCAAAATATTAATTTGACAGCGTACTTTTTTTATACTCGAGGGATGGTTCTACATAAAATAGAAGAATACCAAAAATCGTTAGAATATTTGAATAAAGCTCAAGATAAAAAACCTGACTTATTAGATGTTTATTTAGAAAAAGCTATGGTTTATAACGCTTTAGGAAATAAAACAGAAACACAGATATCTTTACATCAATATATTAGTAGGGAACCTGATCCAGAAATACGTCAGTTTGCAACTGATATGCTGGAACAAATAAAAAAAGAACAGAAAAAAGAGGTGTACTTAAAACTAAATACTGGAGTAGAACACTTTCAAAAGAAAAATTATGAAAAAGCACTCAAACAGTTTTTAAAAGTTGAAAAAGAGTATCCTGAGAACGGTTATGTTCACTACTATTTGGGAAAAACGTATCGTGTCGTTGAGAATTATTCAAGAGCATTATTACATTTTAAGAAAGCAAAAAAGCTTGGAGTCATAGAAGACATTGATTTTGAAATGGGGATAATAGCTCTACATAACCGGAAAAAAGAGGAGGCTCAAAAATATCTTGGACAATATGTAGAACAAGGGAAAAATAAAGAATTAGTAGATTTTTCCCAACAGAGTCTAAGAGAGTTAGAAAAAGTAAAACCTTGGTTTATTTCATTAACTACTGGTGGGCAATATGACACTAATGTTTTCAGCTTTGGAAATGACTTTGTCGATATTTTTGTAGAAGATAACGATGAGTCCGCCTGGGCAGCTTTTTTAGAACTCTATATTGGGTATAGATTACTTGAAACAGAAAAAAACTATGTCGACTTGGGATTTAGATATTTTTCGAGATACTATGACGATTTTAGTGAACTAAATGTTCATAGCATGGAATTTATACTTGGTATAGGGTACAAATTTGGAAAGAAGTTATCTGTTGATATTGAAGCGAGTTACCAATATATATATCTTGGAGGAGAATCATACCAAAGTAGGGGCAACATGTTTCTTCGGTTAGCATACGAATTCACTTCTTGGAATAAACTAGAGTGGTTTTACAATCATACCTACAGTAATGACTTCACTAATAATTTTTTTGCTGAACTTAATAGATCAGGGCCTCGAAATTTATTAGGGATAAATAAGAGTTTTACATTTTCAATTGTTACTTTTGGATTTGGTTATAGTTATCGAGAAAATAGTCCAGAAGGAGAAGATTTAGAATACCGTTCCCATATCCTTCAAGCATCTTTAAGTTTTGAATTACCCTACGATATCTTATTATTAGGGAGTTTTAATTATGCATTTACAAAGTATGAGAATGGAAATTTACTCCTTGAAGGAGGGCGAGATGATAAAACAGGTACTGTAGCAATCAGTGTTAATAAAAAAATGACAGATCATTTTGAAGTTTTTTCTGATTTGAGTTATAGCCATAACTCAAGTGAAAAAGAGTTTGGATTTGAAATTTTTGACTATGATCGTACTTTTATACGATTTGGGATGACGGTTACTTACTAGAGATAAAGGGAAAAAAATGTACAAAAAATCTTTATTATTGATATTGCTGTTTACATTGAATATAACGATTGCTCAAAGCAGTAATAATAATCAGGATTACGTTGATGGCAATCAGAGAGAGTTTATTGGCCCGAAATTTTTGCACCATAGTAGTTCAATTTCCAACATCATAAACAGTACAAGAAACTTAGATTCTTTTATTAAAAATTACAGTTTTAATAAAAGACAACAAGTAACAAGTTTTAATTCTGGAATTGAAAATATAAGGCGCCAAAGAAGTCCGGCGAAAAAGAGAGTACTTTTTACAGAGGTATTTGATGATTCTGATTCAAGATTAGAACCAAACCCAGGTGATGATTTAACAGTTCCTAATACTGCTGCATGTAGCGTACAGATAACTAAAAGTCCAGGAACAAGCAAAGAAGAATTAACAAACGAATTTAGGGAAATACTTAAGAAAAAAATAAGGAATGAGATCGAAGAAAAAGCAATAGAAGATGCAGTACAAAAAAGTGACCCAGATAAAAGTATAAAAAAGCGATTAAAGGAAATTCGTAGAGAAGCAGCTAAGCAATTTCAACGACAAAAAAAAACTATAGATGCTAAAGTAGATACTGAAATAAAAAGAATTTTTCTTGCAAGAGAATCAGCGCTTCCAAGAATATTTTTTAGGGGTGTATTTAATAAATTAGAATCAGAAGGTTTCCCAAATCCAAAAAAAGGTGAGTACAAATGGATACAGAACGATTCAGGCTTTGTCAATTTTAGATCTCCCAATAATAAAGATACTAAATTTAGTTCCCAAAATGCCAAAAGAGATCCGACACCTCAAGGCCTTTTAAAAGAAGTTACAATTCAATATACTTGCCCTGGTGAAGAAAAACCAGTTGAAGATTCTGCTAAATTTGCAATAACAATTCCTAAAACATCAGACAGAATAATTTCAGAGGATAAATCATTAGGGATATTTGGAAAAAAGAAAAAAAACAGTAAAAGAAAAAGTAAGATAGCTCTTATAGGAACACAAAAAAATATAAATACAGTAAAAAGACCTATAACTATAGCAAAAAAGCGAGGAAACACAGTTATCATTACTCAAGAGTCACCTCCAATAACTACTGATGTATTCGATAGAAGCAGTAAAGATGGTAATGGGATATTACTATTCAATATTCGTAACACTTATCGAATTCATGATCAAGATGGTTTTGATATGAACCTTTCACTTAGAGGAGGTAAAGTATTGAAAGTAAAAGAAGAATTCCTTTCAGGAAAACTTCCTAATTCTCCTGGTCTTAGAAAGTTAAGAAATAAAATTTTTAATGCTATAAAGAAACAGAAGTCTACAACTCAGAAATTTATTGGTGCAATTAATGGAAACTTGATACAGGACAACATTTTTGCAAGTCTCGATATATCAGATATAAAAGCAAAAAGCATAAATTTATTTATTTCTGATATTGATGATGCATTCTTTTTTGAAATAATTCATAAAGGTTTTGCAGCAATTGAAGGAGAAAAACCAATTGCCGAAGTGTGGGTAGGAAAAGCTACTGTGACTTTTTTTAATGTTGTAAGGTCTTCTATTTTGAGTCGTAGACAAAAAAGAACAACTAAAACTTTGGAAAAAAAACTAGCTGCAGTCAAAAAAAAGCTGACAAAAAAAATCTCAAAAAAAACCAGGAAAAAACTGGAGAAATTAGAATTAGAGATTAACAGAAGGATTAGAACTGTACCAAACGTAAGTAGCTTTCGAATAAGATTACAATATGAAGTGACAGATACAAAATAAAGTGGAGAATAAAATGAAAAAAACAATTTTAATATTTTTTGTAATTTCTTGTACTACCTACACACAAGAAAACAAAATACCAAGTCTTGATATTGTTAACCAACTTAGACATATATCAAAAAAATTAAATTTAAGTTTATTTATTGTTTCTCCTGATGAAACTGTGATGGATTCTCAACTATACAGCGTGGAGGTTGGATCAAAATATTGGAAAGAGAAGTTTTTCTTTGATTCCGATAATCCTTCTCAAACGCTTAAACGTTTTTTTGAAAATACATCATTTTTTTATGAATTTGATGAAAAAAATCGTTTTCTTTACGTTTCTTTTTTGAAAGAAGAAGACGTAAATATCTTATCATTTCCTATTGGTAATTTCGAAATTAACGAAAATTTTATGGACTTTGTAGATAATCTTTCTAACAAAGTCAATTTTGGCCCAAAAGAATTTTACTTTTCGTCAGAAATGCCTATTGATCCAAAAATAAATCTTTCGTTCTTTTTAAAAAATGCAAATTTAAAATCGTTAGCAAAAAAAATACTTACTTCTCAGGATAAAATAAAATTAATTATTTTAAGAAAAGATAAACATTATTTTTATATGGCTTTTTTTCACTCTGCTGTTTCTTTGTCACTGAACGCTTATATTGAAAATTTACAAAGATACGAAGATGGACATCCTAGTTTAGAAATAGAAATACCAGGTGAAACATTTTTAGTGAGCGACTACTTAAATTACCACTTAGAATATTTCATAAATTTCCATTTGGCAGAATTTGTCCAAAAACTAGAATATTACGATATATTAACTAAAAACAAGAAGAATAAAATTTCAGATTCAAATCAAGTTTTGATTTGGCATAGGTTACATCAAACGCAAAAAGAAGAAGCGTTTGATTACATGATCAAATCATACCCAAATTTAAGACCTATTTTGAAAGATGAAGTTCTTACTTATGGATACTTACCAAATCCAAAGATACATACTAGGTATCAAAAAGCTATTGACTTAATGCTAAAGGAAGATGTTGACATTAAAGATGCATTAGAAATGAAGATGATACATCTTTCTTTTTTTCAAAATAGATACAAAAGAGATATCGCCAGAGTTTTGAAAAAACGATTTGGTAATCTCTCGAAAAAACAAACAAAACTCTTAGAAAATTTTGCAAAATTAGAAGTAAAAAACTGGGATAAGCATAGTTCGAAAAAAATGCTACCGATATACGAAAAGTACGATCAGATGTTATTTTTATTAGACCAATCGCATAAAGTGGCTACTTTGGATGATTGGTTCAATCTATGTAAATGATAAGATTAAAACATCAGTTTTACGACTATTACAAAACAGCAGAGTTCTCAAAAGAAATAGCCACCATATAAAGAGCTCATTCCGTTATCGAAAACCAAAAATAAACAAGGGCACTAGAAAAACGGTGCTGTTGCAAAAAATAAATTCTCCATTCATTTTAAGTTTTTTTGTATAATTCACAATAAAAAATGAATGGAACAATAATGAGCGACTTTAAATGGCGTCACTTTCAAGGTGAAATAATATTATGGGCAGTGCGATGGTACTGTAAATACGGTATTAGCTACCGCGAACTGGAAGAGATGCTTGAAGAACGAGGAATTAAAGTCGATCATACAACGATCTACAGATGGGTTCAAAATTATGCTCCTGAAATGCATAAACGCTTGAAATGGCACACGAAAAATTCCTTCAATGATAGCTGGCGCGTCGACGAAACGTACGTCAAGGTAAAAGGCAAATGGGCTTATTTGTATAGAGCTGTAGATTCAAACGGAAACACCATTGATTTCTATCTCTCCGCAACTCGCAATGCAAATGCAGCGAAACGTTTTTTAGGAAAAATTCTTAGCAAACGTAAAGATTGGGAAATGCCCCGCGTAATTAATACTGATAAAGCTGGATGCTATAGCGCTGCTATCAGAGAACTCAAAGAAGAAAGTACACTCCCTCAAGAAACACAACATCGGCAAGTCAAATACCTCAATAATATTGTTCAATCTGATCATGGAAAACTCAAAAGACTTATAAAGCCTACGCTTGGATTTAAATCAATGAAAACCGCTTATGCAACTATAAAAGGCTTTGAAATTATGAGAACCTTGAAAAAAGGACAAGCAAAAATTTTTCAGCTACAAAAAGGTATTATTGGCGAAGTGAGACTTGTTGAAAGATGTTTCAAACTTGGTGATTGTGCTATTGCAGAAATGATGAAAATACTCGAATCAGACCTTGAAATGCAAAAAAGCTAAGCCAATTCTCAATAGCCCAACTTCGGATTTTTTTTCACCAAGTTTTTTGCAACAGCGCCAATATTTGTGGGTACAAAAAAAAATAACAGACCACGACTTTTTCAAGTGCAATCTGTTATTTTTTCTACTACTTAGAAACTTATGTTTCTGTAGTAATTGTATTTGCTGGACTGTGCAAGACTATACCATATTTATTTAGTAAAGTCAAGTTGGTGCGAAAGGCGGGAGTTGAACCCGCACGCCCGAAGGCACTAGATCCTAAAGGTAGATTCCTTTTTTCGGTCACTTCCGCTAAAACCATTGCAAATATTGACTTTCGTGAGGTTTGCAAGAAAACTTATTCGTAGAATAATTCGCTCATTATAGTACATTATCGCGTATTATGCTATATATTTCTAACCTATGGGTTAGATAATCACGATAACTAACGTATTAATTTGAAGTAATTAATTTACTGAATTAATTTTTTAATTTTTCGTTCCAACTTTTAAGAAAACGTCTAAGTCTAACGAATAATATTTTTCGCGCTCTTTGCTTTTTCAATCTGTTTGGATGTTAAATTCTTTGTGTAACGAAAATCTGAGCCATCTAAAATAGCTTGATTAAAATTAACTCCTTGTAAATTAGCAAATTTAAAATTTGCCCCCTTTAAATTTGCCCCTGTGAAATCTGTATCTTGTAAGTTACTATTTATAAAATTTACATTCTGAAATTTATTGTTTTTAAAATTTGCGCGTATAAATTTAGAATTTGAAAAATCTGCTCCTTCGAGACGTACATTATAAAATTCGGCATCTTTCGCTTCTACATTTTGAAAGCTAGGTATAGTTGATTCACCATTCCACCAGTCGTTTAGTAAATTCGGATTGAGTTTTTTCACCTCTTCTAAGAACTCTTTACTTAAACCAAAAGCATTGTTCATACTCTTACACGCTGCTATTTGTTTAGAATCAAATTGTTTGGCAATGGTAAAGTTTACATTATCAAGAATAGCATCAGTAAAATCAGCATCTTTTAAAAATGTTCCTTTCATATAAGCACCGCTTAAATCAGCCTTAGTGAAATTTGCTCCACGAAATTTTGCTCCTCCAGCATACACTCCGCGCAAATTTGTACCAATAAACGTAGCATTTGTAAAGTTGCTTTGTCTCAAAGTTGTTCCTTGTAGATTTGCTTCAGAAAACAGTGTATTAGGCAAATTAATTTTTATGATTTGTTGCCCAGTCAAACTAGCCCTCCGTAGATCAAGAGCCATAAAATTTTGTTTTCCGTATTGTATCAATCGTATGAAAGCTTTAGCTCTCTTTTCTATATTATTTTTTTCAGCAATGATTTTGATGTCCTCTTTAAACTGTTGTTTACGAACATCTACATTGTAAATGAACAAAAACGTTGCCAATACTAATAAAACCATTAACAAGTTAAAACTATATCTCATTAAAGAATACTTTAATAAATTTGAATCTCTACTTGTTTGTAACTTTAGAATTTCCTTGTGTTTTGGAGTACTTTCTTGAAGTTCAGGGCAATTTTTTTCTATATCGTTACATACGTCTTCAATATCACTATATTCTTTTTTCAAACATTTTGAACAAATAATTCTCCACTTATCTGAGTAATTATCAGCTTTCCATTCATATTTCATATCTAGTATTTTAGTTACAAGATTACCAATATGCTTTCCAAAAAACGGTGGATAACCATGTGCACAGAAAAATATGATAGCTCCTAAAGAATATAAATCATCCACTTTACTTTCAGTTTTCCCTTTCAAGCGATCGGCAGACATATAATGAACCGTACCAATAACTTTAGAGACTTCCGTTTTTTCATTGAATTCATTTACTTTTTTTGCCAAACCAAAATCAGCAACTTTTGGTATTATTTTATCTCCATTTTTGTGTATGAGTACGTTTTGCGGTTTTAAATCACAATGAATATAGCCTTGGTTATGCAAATACTTTAGACCTTCTGCAATACCTCTAACTACAATTTCCATATAGTCGTCACAACCAACATTTTTATGTTCGTTTTCATCTACATACCGGTGTAAACTTTTTCCTTCTACGTATTCCATTTCAACATATTTCATTTCGCCATTATCAAGAATATCAAAAACTTTTACTATGTTATCATGGTTGAAACATGATTGAATTTTTCCTTCTGTTGCTAATTTATGTATATTAATTTGATTCTTTAATTCTTCCTTCACAGTTTTTAGTACTACTTTTTCATTTCCTTTACTGACCAAGAAAACTGCCCCCATTCCTCCTTCACCGATTCTATCAATAAATTGATATCCATCAGGAAGATTTATATCTCTCGTTTCGTCAGATAACATAGGCATTTAGTGACTCCTTATCATTTCGCATACAGTAGCAGATGAACTACGGCCTAATTCTGCCGCTTTTGATTCAATCTTTGATATCAAATTCTCTCTGTACAAACGAGTAAACAAAAGACATGCTTTCTTAATAACGACTTTTTCATCTACAGGTGTAGGTTGCGCTTTCGTAATATTAGCAACTCCTCCTGAGAAATTTTCCAAATAATCAGTTTCTTCACCCCAAGGTTCCCCACCAGATTCGCAAATTTTTCTTATTTCAGCTCTTAATAAGTCACTTTTTTCACCATAAAAAAGGTATAAATATATCTCTATAGCATTATTGGCTATCTGTGAATTTTTAATACCTGTCTTTGCTGACGCTAAATCAATAAGATCTGCTATCTCTTTGTTTAAGGAAAACTGTTTCTTAACTTTTTCTTCTTGTTTAGACATATTTACAACTCCAATAAATTAGACTTTTAAATTAGTGCTTGTCATCATTCAGTTCGCAAAAATAACAGACCTACATGAATATTGATTCATAAAATCTTAAATCACTCAAAACTACAACTGGACCATTTCCAAAAATTTTATAAAGGGGTAACAAACGATTTCAATTACGAACTTACATATATTTACCAAGTACATTTAAACTAAAAAACAAGCACTTGGGGCTAAGGTTCATTAGCGAATTCGGGCTCGAAACAAATAAGTTATATTTTGAATGATTACATTCACTATAACATATTTCAGCTAAAAAAAAAGAAAAAAGATTGACAAAGCATGCCAAAGCATGCTAAAAAATGAAATAGGTTTCTGTAGCGTGTTTTTTCAAATAAAAATCGAAAAAATACTTACAATTGTTAATTTATAAATAAGACTAGAACATGAATTTATGCATCAAATCAAGAAAGTCTTAGAAGTACTTTATTTCTTGAAAAATGTAAAATATTACCAGAATTCGTACTCTTAATTTTAAATATAATAGAGAGTTAAACTTTAAATACAGTCTAATCGAAATAAAATAGTTTGGAGAAATAATGTTTAATAAGAAATTGTGGATAAATCTTTGTATTGTTGTTATTAGCTTTATTTTGTTATTAGCTGGCTTAAGAAAAGCGCCAAAAGCAACTTGGTATGATCAATTTCAAAAAAATGAAATAACAAAAGAAACAGCTAAGGATATTCGCTACACCATAACAATTACACAAAAACAAGGCGAAAAACCAATAACCATAAAAAATCAAGTGACTGTAAAAGAACTAGATATGCACTGGTTTTATATTGGCTTTATAACAGTTGCTTTTTTCCTATGTTTTTATATAGGAATGCGAGGTTCAGAAGGTACAAGCAAAAACCACACAACAATATTAACACTTATTGTTACCGGGTTGTTAGGAACCTTAGGAACAGCTACCTTTGTTAAGGATATGTGGAGTAACCCAGGTCCCCTAAATGTAACAGGAGCTGCCTTTTGTTTAGTCGGTTTGGGTTGCCTTCTAGGTAATTCACTAGGGGCTGCTGTTCTTCAATTTACAAAAACAAAAGAAAAAATTAGCCAAGAAAATGAGGAAGTAGATGAGAAGAAACGGTAAATACAAAACAGTTGGTCAAGGCGACTTTAAACTAATTATGAGATCGGGAACTGTTGTTGATCTTCAAGATGTAGATATAGTACTTTATGAGGAAGTATATACTGACAATAATGGGAGAAAAGCAATACACAAAGAACATCTTGTTGCGAAAAGAAGTAGAGGCAGAAGATCTTTTCTTAACATTAATGTTATTCGTGATGAGAGCTACGTCCCATTAGATGAAGTTGTTGACTTGATAATAAAAACATAAATCTATTCTTAGTGTACAGTAAACCATACCAAATTTAGCCTCCAGAAAATAAGTAATATCATTACTCTATTTTGTCTCATTTTTGGAATAGCAAAAGTGATGGAGCAAATAAGGTTGAGAAAATATGGCTGTCGCAAGAAAATCAAATAATCACACTGATTTTCTTAAAATCATAAAAATATTTCAATGAATTATCAGTCAAACGTTTCATTGTGTTGAAAAATGCTTGGTAAAGCATCATCTTTTGCTTATAACTTATACAATTCGAGCTCTTGCCTTCTTTACCTTGAAATAACTTCATTGAAAATTTTATTGAAAGCAAGATCTCGATTTAGCGTATCTGTATTATCTGCAACTTTTAGTTGATAATCAGGGTGAGAATTGATATGTTGGGTGAGATTTACGAACTTGATTCTCTGATCTTCTGAGGTTTCCACCCTTGGAACCAACGCTCATAGAAAGTTTGGATTATTTCATCTAAAAAATCTTCTTCTTCATCTATACCATGAGCTTCTAAGATTGGATCTTGTAGCTATAATTTTGTATTTGAATCATAGAGTACAAACCGATTTAATTTCGTGCGTTCCAAACCATCAGTTGTTAGATTACTTTGTATTCTTTTATCTTCGTCATATTTCCTCAGATCTTAAACATAAAGTGTTCGTTACTTGCAAATTGAGATCATAAAGATACAACTATTTAAATTTACCATCTTTTAAATTTCTTCCTATAAATTCTTGTGCACTTCCACAAACTGAACTACAATTTTCTACGTTTTTGTACCACATTTTAGACCACTGTTTTCCCATTTCATAAGCAACAAATTCTCCTTCTATGAAATGATTTTTAGTAGTTGGCCAAACATCTATTTCTTTTTTTCCTGTAGAAGCATAAGTTTCTTCAATTATGATTGCCTTAACACCTTTCACTTTTTGAGTACATTCAATATTAGAGTATAGCGGAATATTTATAGACACAACTTTATAAGTGTTATATGGAATATCTCTTAACTCTCTTACTATTCTTATCCCTTCATCTACAACAAACGAAATCTCTTTATTATTTAATTTATCATCATCAACAAAACTTTGTATCTTTCGCAACTCGTTAATGTCATTTAAAAGATTTTTCCTTTGCGTTTGCTTTAGCATCATCTCTGTAGCAGGCCATAATTTATACACTTTTAGATATCCTAAACTTCCTAGCATATATTTCAACTTCATTTCTAATGTTGAGAATAACAGTAAAATAGCTGATTTAGGATTTCTAGATTTTTCAACCTTAATCTTTTCAATAGTATTATCTTCGCTCGCTAGAATTGTTCTTGTTAAATCATTTAGACTAGAGTAATGACAATTATTAGATAACTTTGGAAATTTCCCATTAACTTTTTGAGCTATTTTAACTAGTTCTTGTAAGGAAACTTTTTGTTTTAAAATTTCGTTGGCAAAGCTTGTTGCGTACTCATAAGGAGTTTGTCCCCCTAGCTTTTTATTGTCACCAAGTAGGTCTACTGCTATATTTGACATTTCTGTTTTTGAAAAATAATTACACAACTCATTAATTAATTTAATTCTTGTTTCTGCCATGTATTACCTTTTTAAAAAAAAGTTAATTTTATTTTAAAGTAGCTTGCTGCTTTCCTTTAAAAATAAGCTTTAAAAATATGATGGGAGGTGTTAACAATGGAGTTTTGTTTCTCTTGGCGGAATGTGCCACAAAAAGTGAGACACTTCTTAATTCATAATTAAGCTTACATTATAATTTGGACCTCCGCCTTCAAGCTCAAGGGATAGACCTTCTCTATCCCCTCTACCATCGACTCCATCCCCTAGAGGTAGGGTAAGGGCCGAAGCCGATGGCGACGGGGATAGAGAAGGATTTGAGTATATTTAAATCAGAGAATCTAATGTAGTGATTGTGATTACTGCGTTTAAAGGATTATATGTAGTTTATTTTAATATTAAAAAGTTGTCTCATTTTCGTGGCACAGAGGGGGATTATTCTACTATACTTATTGCATAACCTATGAGTTTATCCATATTCTCATACAATCATAAAGTAATTATCCTACTATATACATTTGACATTTTAAGAAGTAACTAGACAATAATTTCGAGAAAAATTGCTTACCCTCATCAATGAACTAGAAAAGTATTTTAGATTGAGAAAAGTTGAACACTTTATTTTCAATTTCAAGATAGCAGTGAGGTATCAATGTCATATCAAGTTTTAACTTCTCAAGTAATCTACTAATCACATTTATAAAAGAATGATTTTTGTGTAACAAAGAAAGAATACGAATAAGAATAGCGTCTTGTTGAACATTTAGAGTGTTACTTAACCATAAATCTTTTAAAAGATATGATAAAAAATAAATTATTGTTTTCGTAGGTGTTTTTGGATTAGTAATCTCTAAAAGCAATTGTTCTAAATATTTATTTTGAAGAGTATACCCCTCTTTTGCAACAAAATACTTAATACAATTTATGTCGATAGAGTGTATATGGTAGTAGTTAATTTTCGAAAAACCTAACAACAATTCATAAAAGCATTCTTTTTCTAGATGAAATTTCTTTAAAGCGAAATTGTAAAGGCTTTGAGTTGAAAAACTTTTTATATTTTTTTGCTTAGCAGATTCTCTAACGAGCACCTCATCAGATAATAAAGATAACCCTTTATCTTCTGCAAGTATTAATGAACAAAGAGATGTAGTACCGAGAGAGTAAACATGTTGTTTTTCATAATCACTAAACTCTCTGCTTATACCACTTATAAAGCATTCGTCTACTATGAAATCTATAACTCTTTCTATAAATTTTTTTGAATTATTTAAAGAAGTGCTCGTCTTAAGATTCTTTACCTCAGCGAGAGAAGTCAATATTTTTGTAAACTGATCGAAAGTATCTTGCGCCACATAGATGTTCTCAAATAGAATAGTTAATATGTTAATTTGATTCATATGTGCTAAAGTAAAAAATACAACCCAGTCAACTACAATGTTTTTGGAGTTATCAAGTACCAACTCTTCTTCTTTTATTTCTTCTATACTGCCCAAAGACATCCAAACTCCAATATTTTCAGAAAGGCATACATCCTTCCAAACTTTGAATACATTCTTTCGGCTGAGTAAAGAATACCCATTTAAAGAAATCGACTTTCTTTTATATAAACTCAAAAGTCGACGACTGTAATATGATGATTCACTAATCAAATTAGATAAAATTGTACCATTTTTGTCATTTTCTATTTTGATTAACGAATTCTCTTCAGGAAACCTTTTATTGTAGTTTATTAAAGATTCATTAAACTGTTGTAGGTAATCATTTGGAAAAGATATTTCATTTTTTTGTGCTTCTAGAAACGACGTTATGTAGGAAAAATGTAATTGGGCACTGTCATAGTTTTTTTTCAATGCTTTATAGCAAATTTTAACCGTCTTTTTAATTAAGCCTATATCGCAATACCATTCAGATAACATAAGAGTATCATCTAATCCTAATTCGTTACTTTCAACTCTTTCAAAAACAGCTAACGCTTTTTCTTTTTTGTTTTGACGGAAAAGGCAAATTCCATATAAGATAAGAAACCTGATATGAGAAGTTTTTTGGTAAACTTGTAAACACAGAGCTGATGCTGATGCTAAATTATCAAGAGCAAAGTGAACCTCAGCCTCAATATCTGCAATTTGTTGAAAGTAACGATCTTTATTAGGATCTTTGTTTTGATAATAAGAAATTACATTTAAGCATTCACCAAATTTTCGCATTTCATAAAGGCATATCAGGTACTTTCTAACACAAATATTTACAGTTCTTCCATTAAGAAAGTCTTTGTAAAATAAGGAAGCTTTTTTATATTCTTTTTCTTTAAATAATTGATTCGCTAATGTAATTTTTGCAAAATCATGGTTATGGCAAGTCGACTTTTCTAACGCTTTCTCTAGTAGCTCTATAACGCCCTTTTTCTTTATAAGAGAATAATATTTAGCTTTTACTATTAAAAAATTACTATCATTAAAATATTGTTTCTCTAATTTTTGAATCAATTGTTCAGCTAGTTCGTACTCAAAATTCGAATAGTAAACTTCTAGAGCTAACTCAACTATCTTAAAATGTTTATAATCTATTTCGTCTGTAAGCCATTCAGATATAAGAATCTTACTTTTTCTAATTTGTTTTGCTTGGATAAGACAATATAGGAATTCACTAACATATTTTATATCCATGCACGCTAAATCATCATATTTTTGAAAAGCTTCAATAGCATCTGTATAGTTTTGCTTTTTCATTAGGCATATAGCCTTACTCAGATAAGCTAACGCATTATTTTTATCTATATAAATAGCTTGGTTGCAGTCTTCTATTGCTTCTGTATACATTGTTAAAATTGTGCGGCAAGTTGCTCTATTTGTATAGACGATTGTTTGTGTTTTAGAAAGTTCATGTTTGCTTATCTTTTCGAGTACTACAGAAAATATCTTTTCTGCATCTTTAGCATTTTTCAAAACTTCATCTGGCATATTAAAGGAGAAAAAAAAAGCATTTTCTAATAACCGGCTATTAGTTGCCACTAAGTTTTCAGCAGCGAGTAACAGATACTCCAAATTTTCGCCCCATTTTTTAACTAATTTTTCAAACTGACTTTTTGCTTTTTGATAATCTTCCTCTTCCCTATGTTTTAAAGCTGAAAACAGCACTAAGTTTTCTTCTGAGTCTTTTTCTTTGAGGAAAGCAAAAAGTTCATTGTATTTTTTTTGTTTAGCTAAAATATTACTTTTAACGTTTATGCTATAAACACAATTTGGATCTATTGACAATGCTTTATCGATTGTTTTTGTTGCCATTGAATAATCTTTATCTAACATTTGCGAAAGGGCTAAATGTGTAATACTCTTTAAATCTTCAGGATGATATGTTGAAGCTCTTTTGAAATAGTCTATTGATTTTGTAATCTCGTTTAACTTTAAATAACATACTCCTAGGTTGGTATAAATTCGAAAAGATAAATAAGGATTTTTTATACTTTTGTCTTGATTTAATTTGGACTCTATAAAAAGTAAATTTTCTTTTGCCGTAAAATATAAGCCTTGCTCTATTTGATTTTTGGATCTATCAATACTTTCGTTGTAATCTTGATTTATTTTATCTTCAAAAGTTTTTTTGTCATTCTCAAGCTGTGTTATTTTGACTACACAAGATTGTAATACATGATCACTATCATAACTTTGAACATTGGTAGTAATTTCTTTTTTATAAAAAAAATTGCTATCGGGAAAAGAACAAATACTCTGTGCTTGTTTAACAAGTACGTCTATAATATTTTTCTGTGCAACAATTCTACTCAAACTTGAAGCATAATCATAATCGCTTACTCCACCTACCTTAGCAGAATCTTTATCGAGTAAATCTATTGCAATATTTTCTAATTGCGTTCTACCAAACTTACTAGTTAAGGAGTCAGTAAGTTTTTGGATTGAAATTTTATTTTGCACAGAATGAACCTTTTCTTAACTTAGTTATCTATATACTTATTAAAGTCTGCCCAATGGTTTTTAATCGCTGTAGCTAAACTTCCTTTATTATAAAATTTTAAATCTCCTTCTCGCTCTTCTTTGTATCCTCGATGGTGAATTCCAATTACTTCCCAACTTTTATTGAATACAGGTGAGCCAGAAGATCCCCGAAGAGTGTCAGTTAAGTAGTGAATTTCAGGATAACCAACATGGATAATCTCATTATGCCCAAGTGACATCTGTTTTGTTTCCCCGTTGGGATGTCCTATTATGAAAGCTTGTTGGCCTACTTTAACATTTTGTAAGCAAAATTTTACAAATGGTATCTCTAACTTTTGTTCAATTTCGAGAATTGCAACATCCAGAGATTCATTAGACCAAATATAATCGATTACTCTACAGACTTTACATGTTTTTTTAGCTTCTTGCTCATAGTCAAATTCAACTGTTGCAGATAAAGCGATATCTCTATTTTTTAAAACATGATGGTTAGTCATTATAAGGTTTTTTGAGATGAGAAACCCCGATCCTAAACCTTCGGGTGTACGAATTATTCCTACACTCTCTGCCACTTCTATGCCTTTTTTAAGAAAAGAAATCTCCCTAAAAGTAATTTCATCTCCAGTAAGAATTTCTTTTGCTTCAAAAACCTTCCCTGATGTAAATTTAAAATTGGATGAAGTACTGGACTCTATTACATTAAATTTAGAGTTTAGCTTTTTTGCTAAATTTACTAACAAATCAATATTTAATCTCTTCTCAACAACAACAACTAAACTGCTTGCATATTCGTATTTACTTTTTCCTCCAACTAAACTTGAGTAATCTTCAAGAAGTTCCGAGGCTATATTTTCTAACTCTTGATCACTAAAATATTTAGTTAGAGCTTCAACAACTTTTATTATTGAGTATTTTTTCATTCTTAGACCTTAATATTAGCTATTTTTTAAAGCGCTATTTTGCTTTGTAAATCTTGAAAATATAAGTATAAGCACCATTCTTTTTTATCTCCATCTGTAAAAATACAACTACATAAGTCTTTTTTATCTTCGCAAAATATCTTTACATAGTCGCCTAAACACTTTATTTTTTGTCTAAATACTTCAGCAATTCTTTTCATTTCATTAGAAATATTACTATCACAATAACGACTTTTGTAACAAAAACAATATCCACTACCTACTTCCTGGTCGATTCTCTTTTGTAATTCAAGAAAAATAGGGTTTTCAAAATCTAAAGAAGTCGGCGTACAACCTGGGTCATCAAAATAAAGCATCAAATTGTTTGTTCTGGTCAGGGAATTTAAATAATCAAATGAATTGCAAAATTCCTTCCTTACATGCAACCACCAATACTTTTCCTTTTTTTCAATTTTCTCTTCAAGCATTTTTTTTGCCTCATTAAGATCGTAACTGTTATCCAATCGAATTAATATCGACTTTCCTTTTCTTGATTCATATGCAATTAAGCTATCATATTCATAACTACGCTGGCCTATTTTCTTACAGTTCTTTTGTATAATTAATTTCATACCTAAAATATGATGGCCTGCCATGCCGCGTATGGCTTCTTTTTTTCTTTTAAGAAGATAATATTCTAATTCATTTATTGACATATTTTCTTTTTGCATATTCACCCCCCCATACAAAGCTTACTGAAATCAGTAAGCCTTTTGCAACTTTTCTTGAAAATTTTTTGAAAATTTATGATTTATAAGAAATCTGCCTTTGTAAATCATCATAATAAGTTTTTCCATCATTGGTCAATCGCTGGATAATATCAACTTGCAATTTTGATTCCTGTTCGCTCAATAAAGCTTCTCGTATCAACGGTGCATATTTACTTTCTGCAATACCAATAAACTCATTACCAATGCTTTCGAGATTTTCCTTGTAAAGCTTCATAAATTCAGCAAATCGATCAGCTAAATTTTTCTCTGCTTTTTCCAAACGTGCTTGAATAAAGTTTTCTTTTCGTTTTTCGGGATCGGATGTTGACTTCCATAATGCCCAACTTCCAACAACTGAGCCAATTACGGCAACACCACCAACGGTAAACACGTTAGAAACAACAAACACAGCACCGAATATACCTGTAGCGGTTGCACGTCCTGTTAAGAATGATACACCCATTTTTACCGCACTTTCAATCCTGGCGACAATTCTGTCAGCTTTGCACTTTAATGCTGCTACTTTGCTATCAACCATACACACATCAGTAAATTCTTTTCTGGTAGTTCTAAGGCTATCTATACAGTTTGCTACGCTTTCGCTTATTTCTCTTGAAAATAACTGTAATTCTCGATGCCATGACTGGATATCTTCTTCGTATTTGCTACGAAACTTGGTGCATTTATGATCTATTATTGTGGGAATGTGCTTTTGATCGAATTCTTGCCAGTGTTTTTGTTCTGCATATTCTTCACCGACTTTTCGTACATGGCTTTCTATTTCTGCTCTAATTGCTTCTAGTAGGTTTTCTTGTAACTCTTGAATATCTTGATCACATCTTGTAATTGCCAATTGTAAGCGTTCTTTAATGGACTGTAGTCGACTAATGATTTGATTTTTGTATGATTTAGCTAGATTATGAAATTTTTCAGCTAGTGTTTTTATGTTATCTACTTTCGATAATGAAAAGAATTCTTTTTGGTAGTTTTCCCAAAAGTTTTGGCATTCGGCAATGGCAACTTGCTCTAGCTCTTTACGGCTTTTGTTAAGCCATTCAATGTATTGTTGATCTCTTTCTTTATCTGCGCTTACACATACCAGAGCTTGCCAAAAACTTTCAAAACCAGTTATATCATTATCCTTGTTGTACTTTCCTGTAATCCTTAAATCCATCGCTTTTGATGCATGAATGGGAAAGATTTGTACTTTTTTAATTAGGCTGTTGTCTTGTCCAATGATACCTTGCAACCAGTTCATTACATTGTTTTCAATATTTTGTTGTGCTTCTTCGGATATTCGATCAATATGGGTAACAACTATGATTAACTCCACTGCACGACCATCCGCAAGAAGCGACTGTAGGAAAGACTTTTCTGATTGTGTACCTAATTTATCACCTTTCATCACAAATACGACGCAATGGGCTTTCTTCGCCTCTTGAATGGTTAAATAATCACGAATGTGCATTGGATCATTAAGACCTGGAGCATCAACTATTACTGTACCTGATTTGAGTTCGGGAATAGCCAAACCTATCTTTACACGCTCAACACCAGGAGAATAATCGCCTTTACTAGTAACATAGCATGATACTTGATCTAGAGAAATGATATCCTCTATGATTCCACCTTCTTTAAATTCATCAGAAGAGACAATGTTTTCGAGACATTCCCCATAATCAGCTATTTGTGGATTGCTTTTGTTCTCGGTAATATAATCGCGTATTTTTTGTAGATTATCATTATCAAACCATTTTCCTTCATAACAAGGCTCAGGAGAGTAAAACAGTTCTATTACTGCGGATGTTGTGGCTACTGATTCACCAATGGGACTAAATTCACTCTCAATAATGGCATTAAACAAAGTACTTTTTCCATGCTTCATTTCACCAACAAATGCTATACGACATGGTTGAGGTTTTACCAATTGTAAAAAGTTCTCTGTTTTATCCATTAAAAGCACACTATTGATCTGTTTTCCTAGGAACAAAAGTTTTTTAGCATACTCTTCACATTCGTTATTTATCTTGTTCACTGGTGTCTCTAAAACAGCTTTTTTATTGTTTGAACCGAAGAATGTCAGGAATGAAAAGAAATCTTGTGATTCTAATTCAGCATTAGAAACCACCTTGCGTGTTTTAATACGAATTTTATCTAATCGTGTAACATATTCACCAATGTCTTTTCTCAATAGAATAGATATTATTTCTTCTGCTAAATCCAAACCTTTTTCATTGTTTTGCGGGGATGATTCTAATATCGACAAAATGTATTCCACATCGCGCTTACGTGCATTCAGTGCTATTTGTTGTGAAACGACAGATTTTTTGAGCTTACTTACTAGGTCTTTGGTTTGCTTATCAAAATTTAAGAATAAAGCTCCTACGTGTATTCTTGTTTCGACATCTTCAATTGCAATTTTTCCTAAAATGGATTCTGCGGCATTTATGTATGTGTTGTACTCTGGTAAAAACATGCGATTGTCGGTATTGATGATCGAAGCCAATAAAGCAAGGATGATTTGTTTGTAGGAGTCTGCATTAAAGCTACAATTGATTGTTGCAGGTAAAGAAATGTCTTTAACATCTAAGTTATGCATCTATGTTTCCTTTATGAATTATCCACGATGGGTGATAGTGAATTGAAAGTTATTTTGAATTGAAGAAATGTCGCACATAATTTAAAAATGATACTCATAGGCTGTGGACTATTAAGTATCATTTTATAAAATTTGATTATGGATAACAAAGATAAATTATGTATGATATTTGGGGCTACGGTCAGAAAGTTTCGTGAAGAAAAAGACATTTCTCAAGAAAAGTTTGCTGCTTATGCAGAACTTCATAGAACTTACTTTGGTGGAATAGAACGGGGAGAAAGAAATCCAACTCTTGTTTCTATTGTTCGCATCGCTGATGCTTTGGATATTTCGTTAGAAGAGCTTTTCCGAGAATTTGATGTTCAAAGAAAAGACATCTTGTAATCTATCATTATCCAACGACATTGATAGTAGAAATTTGTCCATGTACACAGAAGAGACGATGCATAGATATCAAATCGTAAAACTACGACTGTAAAACTACTCTTTTGATTTTGTATTTTTCCTTAGCATACTTTGTACTTTACTAAAAAGATTTTTGTTTATAATTGGTTCTGAATACCTCGTCATCAATTTCCCAAATCCATGTTTACCAACATAAGCTTCATTTTTCAGCATATATCCTAAACTTTTTGTCTTACCCAAATCATTTTGCTTTGCCCATGACTCAAGTTTAGCAATACTTCCTAATATTAGATATTGATTAAAAAGTCTTTGGACTTCTTCTGCTTGTTGTTCATCAACTTCAAATTTACCTTTAAATCCAAAAGGCATACGATGTCCGACAATTTCACCGTTTTGTACTTTGCTTCTACGTCCTTCTAGTGTCTTGGCATTTATACTATTTTTTTTATTGATAGATTTTTCTATTTCTTCACCGCTTGGAAAACGCGCTTGTTTGAGGTATTTATAACGTTCGTTAGCACATAGAGTTTTTATACCTTGTCTCTTCAAAAATCTTTGAACTTTGTATGCTAACTTTTTTCCTCTAAAAGCTCTACTTATGTTTGTAATTACAAAAAAACATTTGGATGAATTATTTTTACTTTCTCTTTTTATTTTCTTCATTAATTTTCTAAGTTCAGGTTGGGCATCAGCAGATGAAATTTCTGAATGCACTTTTTTACATACCGCACCAAGAAAATTAGTAAAAGAATTTATTTTCTGTATTTGTTTTTCAAGATCATTTTTTTGTCTTTTCGTACTTACGCGTGCATAAGCGTAAAATATAATACTCACGCCTTGTGCGAGTTGAAAAATACAAAATAGTAAAGAAAATTTGATTTGTAGTATGCAGTAAGAAAAAAGGTATCCTATATATACCAAATAAAAAAAACAAATTTAAAGGATACCTATATGTCAAAGATACCACAGAGTAAAGAGAAACAAAAGAGTCTATTAGAATTAGTAAAAAATGTTGAAGTTAATATTGATGATGTAAAGGCAACTTTAGGCCAGTTTTCAGAAAAAGAAAAACTAAATGTTGAAGAGTTATTTATAATCGTGTACTTCATAGTAAACAACTTTTTAAATTGCATTGGCGGCCAAAAACAATTACGCAGAAGTAACAACAATAATCCCAAATTCACAGATGATGAAATAATAACACTCAATATAGTCAAAGAGCTATGTCAACAAGATTCACAAAATGCTTGGCACAGATATATTCGTAAAAATTACCTGTATCTTTTTCCAGAATTTATTTGCCGTCCGCAGTATGTAAAAAGAACATTTCGCTTGCACGAAATTATTTGTTTTTTTCAGCAGCATCTTTGTAATTTAGTAGGTGCTAACACAGGAAAGTACTATTTGGTAGATTCTTTTCCAATTTCCTTGTGTAATCTACAAAGACTTAAAAGTTCATCGCAACCATTTGAGTATTATGGGGCTAACTTTGGGCATTGTGCCTCTAAAAAGTCAAACTATTATGGCTACAAATGTCATCTTGTTTCTGATCTCAGAGGCATTCCTATATTTGCTTGTCTTACTGGAGCAAATATGTCTGATGTTAAAGCTTTTGAATTTGTTGTTCAACAGATGCTAGAACATCGTGTTATAAAAACTCATTCTCTCTGTATTAGCGATAAAGGTTACGTTGGTAAAGAGTTTCAGAAATTTATTCAGAAACAATATGGAGTTGAACTTCTTTCCATGCAGCGCGAATATAATAATCGTGGAAGTGCTCTTAATCAACTTCTCCAAAAAGCTCGAAAAATTATTGAAACTACCATTAATCTTCTAGTTAACGAATTTTCTCTTTCCGCAACTAAAAGGCGATCTATAAAAGGATTAGCTAATTCTATTAGTAACAAAATTGCTGCTTTCAATTTAGCTAATTTTCTTAATTATTTATCGGACCTCCCTGTTCTACAGGTTAAAGGTTTTGTATTTTGAACTCGCACAAGGCGTAATACTCATATTTATCCTTTCCGTTGTTAAACAATTGACTAATAAATGATGATTGACTTTGTGTTTACTTCAATATCAATTAAGTTACTATAAGTGTTCGCCACTGCAATTTAAATTTCAACTTTTCTATAGAGTTTAATCAGTAGTTAATGAATCATTATTGTGCAAGAACAGAGATATGGCATTCAAAATTTATTACGCAAAAAAAGCAGTTTGTACGTATTTATCATTCATTGAATCATTAGTTACACATTAACGAAACACTAACGCGTACAAATTGTATATATCGATAAGTACTTAGTTGTAGTTGCAGAAATCAGCAGACTGTTAAGCAATATTACTATTTAAACATTAATCAGATATGTAATGAAAAGAAGCACCTTTTAGCGAGGTGCTTCTTTAATTTTGGATAAAATATTGTAATACCCTTTTTATATGAGCATTTTGATATTCAACTTCTATAGCAATGGCTTTATTAGGTTTGATTAAAGTATTATTCTTACATCTTCACTATTATTGATCGCCTGCATAACATCTTTTCGTATAATGTAATATCGATTTTTTTTTCCACTATCATGCAGTTTTTGTGCTCGTATCTTGTTAGTTTTTATCCATCTTCTGATTGTACTAGGACTATTACGAAAAATTTTCGCTACATCGTTAACAGTCAAAAGTTGTTCTTCACAATATTCATTTTGTGTTGGTAGGCAAACTTTTTTGTATATGCATTCCAATATATACAATTGTTTTTCTAGGTAATATGTAATTTTTTCTAGTTGATTCACTGTACTATTCATTAAATTCTCCCTAAGTAATTTTCGAGAACGTCTCCATTTTGCTGGGGAAATGTATGACGATACCTTCTTGCCGCTTCCTCTGTGTTATGACCAAGAATGTCATCTGTCGCACGTTGGTCTACTTTTTTTCTATACAAATTACTTGATAACGAATGTCTAAAGCTATGAAACCCAATACCTTCGAATTTAGTTCCTGCAAGTAATTTTTTAAAATCTTTACTTAATTTGTCCACAGACAATGGTTGATTTTTCGCATCTCCAAAAACATAACAACCGTTTTGTTTCTTTCGATTTTTAAGTAGTAGACTGTAGAGGTATTTATCCATGGGAATTACTCTTGAAACTTCGTTGTATTGGCGAGATTGTTTCTTCGAATAAACCGTTATTTCCCGTGTTGCAAAATTTAGATCTTCCCATCTTAATCTGGCAAGCTCACCACGTCTTGCACCTGTAGTAGCAACTGTCACTACAATAGGATAAATGTAACTATTTTTTGCCAACGCGATAATTTCGTTTGTTTCGTCAATATTAAAGTAGCGATATCGTTTTATCTCTCTGGTTTTTTTTTCATCTAAATCGCTTGCTTTGAGTGCTTGTATTGCTTGTTGGTGGCTCAAAAAATTTGGAATATTTGGCTTTCTATAGATCTTCATCCTTTTAAAAAGTTTTTTCGCTATGACTTCGTCATATTCTTTTAGAATATATTTAAACGTTTTTAGTTCTTTCAGAGCAGTATTCTCACATACTCCAGTGTTTTCGCGTTGTTGTTTGTAATCTTCAAAAAAGTACTCAGGAAGATTAGTTATTTGAACATTGCTATAGCAATTATCTTTTAAGTATTTTTTAAGATGTCGCATATGGATTATTTGTGTTTTTTTTGTTGACAGAGCTTGTTTACCTAATTCCAAAGTAACATGATATTCCTCCAACAATTCTAGAAAATTTTTACCGTTTGTTTTTGCATATCCGTTGTCTTTTTTAAATTCTGGAAATTTCATTTCAATCTTGCTCCAAATAAAATTGTCAATATTCATATTTAGCGGAATCTCTATAAGATCTTTTTTAATAGCATAAATTAAATCATTAGTGTATTCCTGTGCTTCTTTAACTCGGTTACAATTCTTAGTTCTATTTCTGTATTGTCTTTTTTTGTAATAGAAATGGATAATGTGATAACCATTATCTGTAAATGCATTTGCCATATTTTTCCTTTCTACACTTGAGAATTTGTTTTGTAAATACGCAAACACTTCATTGTTACCAACTTTGGATTTAGAGAAACCCTAAACGAAGTACACAATTAGCCATAAGTTTTTAGTATTATTGTAAAAAATGACAAAAAGTGTGGAAGGTGAGTTACAACATAGGTTGTATATTTACTCTAAGAAACATAAGTACTTGAAAAAAAGATTTACTACGAAAAAAAATATAAGGCTCAAAAGCAAACCTTAAATCAACAAAATGAAAACATAAAAGGATAATGATTTTAGCTACAGACAATTTAATTCTACATTTGCCAAGCTAAATAATCGGTCCCTACTATTACTATTTAATGATAACTCATAGTTAAACATCGAAAAATAGTCATTTTTTTTTGAGTTTTTTGTTCGAAGAAACATAAGTACTTGTAAAGAAAAGATTTACCACGAAAAAAAATATAAGGCTCAAAAGCAAACCTTAAATTAACAAAATAAAAACATAAAAGGATCGTGATTTTAGCTACAAACAAAGAAATTTGCGTCTGCATATTGTAGTTTGAAATTTCATCTTTTAGTAAATTAGAAAATAGTACCTGTAAAACAAGTAATTTCTAAAACCAAATAAACAGCTAAAATATGCAAAATTATCGCGAAGATGAAATATATCCAGAACCCAAATTGATGAGAAATGGTAACTTTTTGTTCAAGCAAAACTAGGATTAAGTTAGCAGCGATTTATACTTTTAGTTGACAATGCATTGGTAACGTTGGCAGAGGTGCAAGCTCACAGAGTGAGCTTGCATAGTAAGGCAGTTTTATTTGAAATGAATATCTAACCAATTAATGGCATTAGTAAATTTGGATTTTGGCAGATAAGTATAACTTTTGATGCAAAAATGTTTGCGAAAATTTGTCCATATCTTTGTTGACATTTCTTGCTTTGATTTAACCTTGGCACGTAATATTTGAATTTGTTCCTTTGATATAGAATCTTCTGATACAGAAATGGTTATTTTTCTTTCGATAGTGGCAACACGTTTATGCAAGAAATCGATTTTGGATAGGCATTGACCAACATCACTTTGCACTTGCTGAATTTTATCTTTATTCTTGTAAACATCTGCAACAACTGCACAAATAATACGCGATTGATTAATCGACATTTGTGCAAGTTCTCCTAGTTCTGCAACGTTTTTGCCTATTTGTAATGAATGTTGCGCCAATTGATTCGCCATTTTCATGAGTGAATCACCATAGTTTGCTTGCGATTTTTCTACATTCAATAAATACGAACGTAGTAGTTGAGCAACTTGTGAATGCCGCAACAGCATACCAATTCTTAGTACCGCTCTGCGTGGAAAGATTGTAATACCACGGTTAGAAATTTCAAAAGGTTCAAGCTGAACCTTTTCGAACTCTTTACGTGATAGTACTTTATAACCATCTTCCTTTAGCTCTTTTCTGTGTCTTTTTACAATACTTTTGATTGCTTCTATACCGACCATGTAGAAATCTGCAATATTTTCCACTGTTGCCCATGCTGTTCCTGGAAGTTCTACAAGTTGACCAACTCTATCTAGCAAATCGGTATTTTTATTTGTGCATAATCTTTGCCGTAGTGTTTCACTTTCTATTAGTATCATTTCGTCCATTGTGATTCCTTTACATATAACCAAGATTGTCTATTGCTGTTTTTAGTTGCCTAGGGAATAAGTGTTGGTATCTTTGGCGCATTGCCTCTGTTTGATGACCAAGTATTTTATCAATGATCCTTTGATCTTCACCAATGCTTGCCAAATTACTAGCTAATGAATGGCGAAATGTATGTGTACCGATGCCTTCAAATTCAGTATCTCTTACTAGAGATCGTACTGCATTCGTTAGAGTATGCTTGCTTAATTGTTGACCGTTACGATTAGGAAATACCCAATAGTTTGTTTTACTCTTTTGTAATAACAGCACTTTGTGTAATTCTTCGCAGATAGGAATATGTCGTGTTACTTTTTGCAATTTATTCGATTGCTTCTTTGAAGCTACATAAATAATGCGTCTTTCTAGATCGACATTTTCCCATTTTAAGTCAATTAACTCTCCGCGTCTGATACCTGTGTAGGCAAATGTTTTTAAAACAGGGTATAACCATTTTCCTTTAGCAAGAGATGTAAGCTCTTTTATTTCTGGTGGTGTTAAATAACGAAAGCGACAAATCTCTTTTTTCTTTTTCTCATCACAATTACCTGATTGTAAGGTTTGATTGATTTCTTCTTGAGTACGAAAACGTTCACAAGGAATATTACTTTTTTCGCGTTGCACATCTTTTACCACATTATGCTCAATATATTTATTTTCAACAGCCACACGAAAAGCACTTTGGAAAGTCAATAGCTCTTTTTTGACAGTATCAGGTTGCACTTTCTTATAACGTTGCATTTTGTAACGATTAAAGAATCCTACATTAATCTCAGTCAACAATGGATCATTATAACCTTGTTGTTTGACAAATCGCTGTAAGTGGCGAATATGTATTTTTTCTAAATCACATGTAGTTTGCGCTTTAATGGGTGGTTGCAGAATAGCAATGTATTCTGCAAGAAGTTGCGACAATGTCGTGGTGGGAATAGACTTTGGTTTCGTCTCTTCTTTGGGTTTAGGTGGTTGTACACAGCCAAAGATAAAATCTTTGATGGATGTTTCTTCAGGAATATGTAACAAACCATTTTTGAATTGGATCACCATTGAATTGATTTTGCCTTGTAAGGCATTTGCAATATTTTCATCACGAATATAACGAGATCGATATTGTTTACCGTTATAATAGAAATGTAAGCGAAAACTACCGCTTTTTTTGTTGGGGATTGGTGCTGGTTTGGGTTTTTTTACTTTTTTGGTCATCATTCCTCCTGATTGATGAATAAATGTAAATGGAGGAATAAGTTTTCTTAAAACTAACCTGTTTACTAACCTACACGCGTGCATTAGGCAATAAAAAAAGGCAATGATTCGTACCTCGTTAAAAGGTATAAGTCATTGCCTTGTTTGGTTTGGTGCGAAAGGCGGGAGTTGAACCCGCACGTCCTAAGACACTAGATCCTAAAGGTAAGAAAAGTAAGAAGAAAGTTATTTTAAAAAAAGGCTTGTAACCGAGTGTTTTTAATGCTATAAGAGTAATTATAAGCCAAATCAAATCGAGATAATCACCCTCATGTGGTTAAATAGTGGTTATCGTAATATCTACACCTCCTAAGTAAACATTTATTTAGGAGAACAATATGACAAAACCCAAACCAGCCCCTATTCCCCATAGAAATGGTTTTAGGCTACAATTTAGCTATAACAAAAAACAATATCGGCGCTACTATATTCGCAATCAGCATGCTGCTAATGCGCTACAAAGTGAAATCAACAGTCTTGTTACTCTAGTAAGGCATGGCTTAAAACAAATACCTCCTAACACTTCTATTGATAACTATATTTTCAATACTGTTGTCAAGCCTCCTCAAGAATCTAATCTATCAAAAAGTGAAACACTTTTCAGTCAGCTTGCCGATGAGTATTTATCTACAGTAACTCCAAAATCTAAAGCTGAAAGCACAATAAGAACAGAAAAAATACATGTACGTCATTTATTAAGATATTTAGATTCTGTTGGCGACATTCCTATTTCTCACCTCAACGTAAAATTCTTCCAACTTTATAAAAACTATCGTTATCGCCAAGGTCTTCGCACTGATACTGTAAACAAAGAGCTTTGTACTTTTCAGCTTATTGTACAACATGCGGTCGCTAATACTTACCTAGAAGAAAACGTCGTTAAACAAGTAAAAAGAGATCCAAGTGAAGTTCCAGACTTTCGTTTTCGCACCAACAAAGAAATACTACTCGCCTTAAAAAACAATCTATACACTCCACAAGAAGAAAAAGAGTTGAGAAGATATCGTTATCTTATGCAAGAGGAAGTAAAGCAGCTTGTTAACCTAGCAAGAGATACGGATATGTATTTAATTCTTCTTGTTTTTGCATATACAGGAATGCGCAGAGGAGAACTTCCAAAGTTACAGTGGACAGATGTCGATTTAAACAAAGGCTTACTTTGGGTTTATTCAAAGAAACAATCGCGGAGTCGTAAAGAAGTAAAACGAAGAATAGAAATCCCTGCTCTCTTATGTCGTGAATTAGAAGAACATTATGAAAAAAATCATGAAAATCGATGGGTTTTTGCTAATAAAAATGGCGAACCACTAACAATAAATCAAATACACCATTCATTTAAACGCATTATAAAAGATAGCGAATTTGATGGTGTAGGTCTTCATATATTTCGACATTCATTGGCTAGTAATTTAGCAGCGGAAAGCGTAGACCAGAGGATTATCGATAGTATTCTTGGGCATCAAAGTGCTCAAGTAAGAGAAAGGTACAGGCATCTATTTCCACAGCAACAATCAAGAGCAATAGCACTGTTAGACTATACTTAATATCTTCAAAAAGGCAAAGCCAGAAGACTTCACCTCTTCTGGCTTTAATTTAAATACATTACCCCTGGTATTTAGGAGATATTTTTTTATAGCACAATCTTCTTCTAAATACCATATTTTTCTTAGGAGAAAGTATGAGTGATTTCTTTTCAAAAGCAAAACAAAAGGATTTAAAAGAATATATAAACGAGAGAACAGGTATAGCGTTTAAAAATTTTGGAGAAAATTATCGCGCGAAGCAATGTCCTTTCTGCGGTAATAAAACAGGGTTTAGTATAAATAATGGCCTTTTTAGGTGTTTCGGATGCAATATCGGGGGAGATATTATTACTTTTGAAGCAAAATATAGTAATTGTAAACCTCGCGAAGCCTGCCGCAAAATACTTGGTAAAGAAATACTTTTCGAGAATAAAGTCAAAAGTACAAATAGTAAAACTAAACAGACTTACAAATACATTTGGAAAAACTCATCACCTCTCGATGAACGTACCGCTTTACATTACTTAAAAACAATACGTTGTTTTCCAGATAATGAAGCTCAAAGTGCTGTAAAGAAAATTTGCAATAAGCTCAGGTTAAATACATACAAAAATGATACATCAATAGTAGCCCCTATTTATTCATATAAAGAAGATAGTTTGGTAGGAATAGAACAAATCTCCCTAGCAAAAAATACGAAAATAGCTCATGGTACAAAAAAAGGAATCTGTTGCTTTGAAACACATAGTAATGAAATTGTTATTGTTGAGTCTCTTGCAAATGCTATTTCTCTAGTTAGCATAGGAATCACTAGCGTAGCTACTTTTGGTATAGTAAAAAACATTTCGCAAATCATAGAACTTTTTTCCACAAGAAAAATATACATATGGTTTGATAAAGGTACTGAAGATCTCGTAGAAGAGATGCTCGATATGTATCCCAAAATAAGGGCAATTTATTTTGAAAAGACCAAAGATGATAAATTTGATGTAAACGATTTACTAAAGGAGCAACAGCAGAATTTTAAAGCAGCTGTTGAACTATACATGAAAAATGCACAGGTATCGCAATTTGAGCTGGAGCAGAGAAGCCTTATTGCTAGAAATAAAGTTCCCAAGTTTCCCGTTCATGCTCTGCCAGAATTGCTTAAAAAATTCTGCATAGAAGTCGCTGAAGCAATAGAATGCCCCATCGATTTTGTGGCCACTCCTCTCTTAACTGTAATAGGAGGTGTAATTGGTAATGATAAAAAAATCCAAATAAAAAGATCGTGGCAACAAAATAGCGCTCTATATTCTGCAATAGTAGCTTCTCCTGGAACTGGGAAAAGTCCTGCCCTAGGACAAATTACTAAGCTACTGGATGTTATCGAGAAAGAGAATAATGAACTCAACAAAAAAAGACAGCAGCAATACGAACACGATGTAATTGAATATGAAGCGAAATTGCAATTATGGAAAAAACAAATTAAGAAAGGTGTAGATGAAGTAGCTCCAGAAAAACCGGAGTCGTTTTACTATATACGTACATGCATTTCAGATGCTACTGTCGAGTCGATATCTGAAATATTAGCTAATAACTCACAGGGAGTTATACTAATACGCGACGAATTAACAGCATGGACAAATTCGCATAATCAGTACAAAGGTGGAAATGGTAGTGATCGCCAATTCTTTCTTTCTACCTGGGCAGGAGCATCTTGCCATGTGGATCGCAAAGGAAAAGCTCCGCAATACCTGTTTAAACCTTTTTTGGCTATCACTGGTGCAATTCCTCCTAAAGAAATGGACACTTTGAAAAAAGGGATAAAAGATGATGGCTTCCTTGATCGTATTTTATTCTCATACCCTGATCCCATTTGTTCAATGAAATGGACGGAGAAAGAGGTTTCTCAGCAAGTAGAAAAGGAAATGCAAGAGCTTTTCTTAAAGCTATACCACAATAACAAAGAGCAAGTAATAGAGTTTAGTGATAAGGCTAAAAAGAGATGGGTAGAGTGGTTTGAAAGCCATAAGAGAAATTCTATTGAACAAGAAGAAATTCTGCAAAATCCACTAAACAAAATGCCAAACCAACTGCTTAGAATTTCTTTAATACTTGCTATTATCAAAAACGAAAGACAATTACTTCTTACCACCCTTGCGGATGCTATAGAAATAATTGAATATTACAAGCAACACCTAAGAAGAGTTCTTGGCATTTTAGATGAAACAGATCACGAAGAGAAAATTCGAAAAATTATTGAGTATGCTAAAAAGAGAAACAAGAAAACTATATCCGCCCAGAACATCTATCAAAGCCGATTTATGAAAATCCAAAAGGCAACTCCTGCAAAAAAATTGCTGAAGTGGGCTGCTGAGCAAGGGATAGGCATTTATGAAAAAAATACACTCTACCTACACGAAACAGTTTTTGAGGACTTTTTATATTAGAAAATGGCTCACAAACTCACATTCTTTGTTAAATACATATTTTAAAAGGATTTAAAGTGTGAGTAATAAAAAAACAGCTACTCACAAGGTCGCAATTCAAAAGTTTGAGTATGTGTGTAGTGTATTTACATGTTACTCACACTATTAGTTACTGATTAACAATACTTTACATCATTTTGTGAGTAGATGAGTAGATTCCTATAAAAAAATCCCAGAAGCGGAAAATATTGTCTTTTTTTTATCTGATGTTGTGAGTAGCTTGCTTACATACTACTCACAACATCATTGTGATGACAAATCAAACAGAGGTTATTAATTTTTTGTAGGCGTTATTCTCCAGATGCCAACAACCATCATCGATTTTTCTTCTTCTTCATTGGATGGGATGCCAGTTGCAAATCCTATACATTACGCCTTGTGCGAGTTGAAAAATACAAAATAGTAAAGAAAATTTGATTTGTAGTATGCAGTAAGAAAAAAGGTATCCTATATATACCAAATAAAAAAAACAAATTTAAAGGATACCTATATGTCAAAGATACCACAGAGTAAAGAGAAACAAAAGAGTCTATTAGAATTAGTAAAAAATGTTGAAGTTAATATTGATGATGTAAAGGCAACTTTAGGCCAGTTTTCAGAAAAAGAAAAACTAAATGTTGAAGAGTTATTTATAATCGTGTACTTCATAGTAAACAACTTTTTAAATTGCATTGGCGGCCAAAAACAATTACGCAGAAGTAACAACAATAATCCCAAATTCACAGATGATGAAATAATAACACTCAATATAGTCAAAGAGCTATGTCAACAAGATTCACAAAATGCTTGGCACAGATATATTCGTAAAAATTACCTGTATCTTTTTCCAGAATTTATTTGCCGTCCGCAGTATGTAAAAAGAACATTTCGCTTGCACGAAATTATTTGTTTTTTTCAGCAGCATCTTTGTAATTTAGTAGGTGCTAACACAGGAAAGTACTATTTGGTAGATTCTTTTCCAATTTCCTTGTGTAATCTACAAAGACTTAAAAGTTCATCGCAACCATTTGAGTATTATGGGGCTAACTTTGGGCATTGTGCCTCTAAAAAGTCAAACTATTATGGCTACAAATGTCATCTTGTTTCTGATCTCAGAGGCATTCCTATATTTGCTTGTCTTACTGGAGCAAATATGTCTGATGTTAAAGCTTTTGAATTTGTTGTTCAACAGATGCTAGAACATCGTGTTATAAAAACTCATTCTCTCTGTATTAGCGATAAAGGTTACGTTGGTAAAGAGTTTCAGAAATTTATTCAGAAACAATATGGAGTTGAACTTCTTTCCATGCAGCGCGAATATAATAATCGTGGAAGTGCTCTTAATCAACTTCTCCAAAAAGCTCGAAAAATTATTGAAACTACCATTAATCTTCTAGTTAACGAATTTTCTCTTTCCGCAACTAAAAGGCGATCTATAAAAGGATTAGCTAATTCTATTAGTAACAAAATTGCTGCTTTCAATTTAGCTAATTTTCTTAATTATTTATCGGACCTCCCTGTTCTACAGGTTAAAGGTTTTGTATTTTGAACTCGCACAAGGCGTTATACATTTAACTTTAGCGTAGGGAGGAAAATCTAAATTGGTCCTTTGCTTTATCTTATTGAAAATACCGCGTACATTGTCATTACCCAGTCGCATAAAATTAATTTTAGTTTCTTTGTTCATAGCAAGTTTTTTCTTGATACGACCCCACCACTTTATCTCACCTAAATATTTAGGCACAGGTAGTACTTTGGATAAAAAACCATCATTTTTTTGCCACTCTTTAAAAAATATTCTTCTTTGTGCAGCAACGAAAAAAAGTCTTTTGGTTTTTGAATTTACGTTTTCTTTTAAGCACTCTAAACGAACAAGGTCAGTTAAAATTTCTTCTGTCCACTGTCTGTTATCATCAATCATCATTTTTGCTTCCATACAAACAGAGTACAGATCTGAGTTTTTTTTAAAAGCAACGAAATCTAAAGCGCTATTTCCTCCAAGCTCAGAAGGTTTAATTTGGTCAAAACAAAATTTTGGCCAATGGCGACCTTTACTTCTCACATATTCATCTATATTGTTGTATAACCATCTTTCGCTAACAACGGCATCTGTCATTTGCTCTGAGTCGCAGTTCCCAAATAGATAACGTGCAAAATTCCGATACGAAAATACAAAAGATAATTTTGCCATAATACACCTCAAAAAATCCACTGAATACTATAGTATGTAGACCAAAGGTATTCAAAGTACTAAACTATAGTTAAATTTTACATACACAATATATCTCTATGACTATAGACAACGCGTTTGCTACAGTACTGAAACGATTGCGAAAAGAAAAGGAAGAAAGCCAAGAGTCCTTTAGTTTTTCCATCGGTATTCATCGAACCTATATCAGCCAGTTGGAGCGTGGCTTAAAAAGCCCCTCACTGCGAACTATTGAAAAGATTTGTAAAGCATTAGAAATCAGCATTACTGAGTTTTTTTCTCAAGTAGAACAAGAGCAAAGAACTTAAAATAATGTTCAATATAGGTTGCGAAGATGTATAATCATTAACGAATACTATAGTATTCGCCAAGTAAGCAAATCAAGAGAAATTTAGTAAAATAAGCTGTAAACTTCTATAGAATTTTACGCGATTTCATATTTCTAATTTGTAAAATGTAATAATTTGTAAAATCAATAACTTCCACTTTAGTTATTACAATACCTATTTTTATAAAACAGTTTGTGTTTATTTTGTATTTGTGGTTTTTGGGAGAGAGCGATATTGTAAAGAATAGCGGAATGTATCTATACAAAAAAACGTTATTTTTTTATAGATAAGGGATGTATATATGGAAATAGATGAAAAAACATTAAGAAAAGATTACCAGTATTACTCTTTAGAGTATTTGGTTTTAAAATATGATTGTAGCGAAGATCTTCTAAAAAAGTTGTTAAAACAATACAATATCAATAGATCTCGCTTTACTTTACAAGAGAAAATGTATGTGCAAAAATACCATAGATATCTTTCAGATAATGAAATTGCTTCCATGCTTCGAAAAAGCAAAGAAGATATCATTCAGCTTCGTCATCGAAATTGGTTATTAAAGAAAGATGAGTGGTCCTCAGAAAAAATTTTACTGTATTTAAAAAAGCGTGATTCTTTGGGCTATTGTTTGACAAAGCGGTATATAGAAAAAAATCCCCCTTTTTTATTAGATCAAATTTCTCAAAATTTTGAAACGTTATCAAATGCTTTTTCGATAATAGGAGTGGATTACTCTACTCATGAAGCGTTAGAAAAAAATATTGAAAAAAAATATTCCGATCCGGAAAAAATAAAAGCAAAAATAAAAAAACTCAAAAAAAGGAAAAAGCCACTTCAATACAGCTTTATTGTGGAATATGACAGAGCATTGCTTGCCGCAGCTCGTGATCTTTTTGGTAGTTGGGGAAAAGCTCTTGAAAATAGTGGTCTAAATTATGCGAAAATACGTTTAAATCGAACAAGAGAAGTTTATAAGGGATATTTTTTTGAAACCTTATTGCGAGAAACGTTTGAGTATACAAATAAAAACTTAGGACGACCTAGTAAAGAAGAAAATCCTCTACGGTTACAACCAGACTTTTATGATATTGATAAAAAGAAATGGATAGATGCTAAACTTCGTCCGTGGAGTATTGGTGTAGAAGAAACTATACGCAAATATAGTGAGTGGTCAAATAAATTAGAGATTATTTACTTACAAGGAGATTCTAATTTCGAATTAACAAAACGTAATGATGTTAAATTTGTACCAATAGATAATTTTTATGGTATTCTCTCTGAAGAGCGCTCTGATCTAATCGTTGAATTTGAAGCTTTAAAATTAAATAAAACAACCAATCGGTTTAAAAATTTCATAGAAAACGCAAAAGCATCTTATCAACTACATATTCAGGATAAAGAAGATTACGAAAATCCATACGTTGGGCTAATGCTACCAACAGTATTCATTAATGAAAATGGTGATACTTTATTTAATCCTACTCAAAGGCAAGACAAGGCTTTTAGAGAAACAGCAACCGATCTTGTTAAAGAAATATTTAAGTACAACACTTCATTTTTTTTAGAAAAAAATACACAAAATATAAGCATTATAGATATCGAAAAATTTACTGCGAACATCAAGAACAAATATAGCCACAATAATAATTGTGGCCCCGAATTTATAAAGTACTGGTCTTCAAAAATTACCTTTTCATTTAGCAATAGAGTATACCGCTCTATTTTCTTTATTGAGCCAAAAGATTACTCAAAAAAACTCAATTTAATCCAGGCAATTGAAAACATTGTTGCTAATGAAGGTGAAGAAAAACTTTCAGATAAAAAAATTCAAATGTGTCTTAAAGACCAAGGTTTTCAAATAGCAAGACGAACGGTATCGAAGTATAGAAGGCTCATTGGAATTAGGAGCTCAAGACGAAGAAATAAGTTATTTACAAAGGACATGATATGATCTTGTTTGCTATGGTTATACAAAATTAGAAAAAAAACAACAGTTTGTTGGAACTCAATCTCTTTTAAATATTATACTAGAAACTCTAGGGTTAAATCGTAAAAATACAGCGTAATATATTTCCGTAAACAGTTTTAGTGACTTGAGTAAAGATTTGTATGATGCTAATTATATGGTATTTAGACTTGAGCTCTTAAAAGGTACTAGGCATACTCATTTTGCGTTAGAAAAAACTGTACAAGGCTGGGATGATTTTTTTTTATTGATGAGAATATTTTTTCTTCAACTAAGATTGAAATGTATTTATCCGAAGTATCGGTGTAGTTTAAGGAAAAGTAGTAGCTAATTTTTAAAAAGGAGTTAACACTTATGGCTAAAGATATTTCTATACAGCTCAACAAAGCATACTATATCTGTAGTAAAGTCAGTCACTATCCCATCTTTAAATCTAAATTGAGCGGCATTTTTGTTATGCTTTTCAGATACAAAAAAGATATTAAAGAATATTTACAACACACCAGTCAGAATATTCGTAATTTTGAAATTATTCGCCTTGAGTCATTTTATGATTTCATGAGAGATATGGCAAATATGGGATTTACGGGTATTTGGTATTTTAAAAATTTTCCGATTTTTTTTGCGAATTATCTTTCGGATATAGATTTAGAACTACCTACTTTTGCTTATACCCCTTACGAACATTTCATAAGTGCATTAGGAAAAGTTAACCGTCCTATTATTTTTCGTAGTTGGAAAAATTATTCAAAAATAGATAAAGTAATTAGAAGATGTTTACACAAGGAAATACCTTTTTCTTTAAAAGACAACTTATTTACTATTGTAATTAGAAACAAAGAAGATTGCGCTATAACTATTACAAATAAAGGATATATTAAAACTACACATTGTGCTTTTCTAAATGGTTCGTCACTGCATGGACCATATACCTCAGATATGGGAGCTTATTGTCTATTTACAGGTAAAAAAAATGCAGAAATATTTTTTAAATCTTATGGGTTGGATAATTCAGCTTATAAAATTCAAGAAATTGATGACATATTTTTATTTCTAAGTGAAATATCTTATACTTATCCTTTCTACGACATAGGTCTTAACCCTGAATTAGGAAGACATCTACAAGGTTATTTTATTATAGAAAAAGAGAAATATTACATAAAAACTGTGTTGGGCACCTACAAATTAACAAATAAAGGAGGGTTATGTAAAGTTGGTAATACAGTAAAAACCTCCAAAAAAGATACTGTTGATTATCCAAATACCATTGATCCTACCCTAAGACAATTCAAAACTAGCATAGAAATACCTCTTAAAAAGCATTTATCTAAAACGAAAAGCACTATTTCTCGTAAAGAAGTACAAGAATTAATCAACAAGCTCGTAAAGAAAGATACCTATAAAAAACAGCCCTTGAAAGACATTGAGGCTGATTCATATTTAGTTTTTGCGTTTGATAAAATTACAGGTATAAGTATGAGCAACAGTGATATTTTTGAAGTGATTGTGTTTACGGATATTCTTCATGCCATTTCGTATTTTTATCATGTGTTGTTTCCAGAAGAATTTAGATTAAACATAGAGGGGTTTTATCATTCCCAATCAGACACCTTGCATAAAGGTTTTGATGAAGATATTGAACAGTATATCCTTGCCGAAAGAAAGACAGCACTGAAAAATTTACTGGAGATAGTTCTGCTAGATGGTTGTAAAGTAGAACATTCTGAATTATTGAAATTTTTTATTAATAGAACATCAATGACTTTAGAGATAGAAGAATGTGGTTATCTAGGGGATTTAGGAATTCATAAAGAATATCTCTCATACCCAGATTCTATTGCATTAAAAATAAAAAATCACATTAAAAAAGTAAACGAAAGGTTAGATAAAAGAATTCAGGCAAAAATAAAGTTTTCTCTAGGTCATACATACGAACATTTATTATTCAAATGTAGGTTAATTTTAGAAACTGCTATTAGGCAATTTGAGGCAATCGAAAAAAAATATAACTATGATTATGCAGGTACGACAATGAAAACGTGTAAGGTTTTCGAAATAGAATTAAAAAAACTAATCTTGCAAATCTGGAAAGAAACAAAAAAGAATACGAATGTTAAAAACTTGAATAAAAAAGAAAAAAAATTAGTAAAAAAACTGGAGGCAAAATTAATGCTTGGCCCGATGAAATCTATATTAAAAAATCTCAGAGAGGAGTCAGAACCGTTACATACAAATTTGCGAAATAATATGCTTAGATTAAATAATGGATCTTTTATTTTATCTGAAGAATTTCAAAACATAATAGAAAACGTATCAAAAAATTACAGAAATGGAGGAGTTCATGCGGAAATAATATCCTATGAAATTTGTACAGAAGCATTTCAAAGCATACTATTAAACAGTAATAACTACCTAAAAAGAATTCTTGACACATAACACTATTAAAGCAATGAATTTTTGGTAAACTACACATTAATGTTGCTTACCGGAGTATTTTCGTATTTATTTCCAGAGCCGCAAGGACATGGTTTATTTCGACTGATCTTTAATTTTGTTTTATTTTCTGTTTATGTTCATCAAGGTAACGATAAAAAGTTCTTGTAGCGATTCCAAGACTTTTACAGATATCTGTTACAGGTGTTTTATTTTCTTTGTATAGTTGCAACGCCATTTGAAACGTCTTGTCATCGATTACTCTTTTGCGACCTCCCTTGCGTCCTCGAGCTCGAGCAGCTGCCAAACCAACCTTTGTTCTTTCTTGTATAAGATTTCGTTCTAACTCTGCAAATGCTGCTGTCACATGAAAGAAAAATTTACCTGTAAGAGTCTCAGTATCTATAGATTCTCTTATACTTCGAAATGCCACATCTCCTTCTTTTAAGTCATTTGCAAATTCGATAAGCTGTTTTACTGACCGTCCTAATCTATCTAAACTATAAACAACGAAAGTATCATCCTTTCGTAATGGCGCTGTTGCAAAAAACTTGGTGAAAAAAAATCCGAAGTTGGGCTATTGAGAATTGGCTTAGCTTTTTTGTATTTCAAGGTCTGATTCGAGTATTTTCATCAGTTCTGCAATAGCACAATCGCCAATTTTGAAGCATCTTTCAACAAGTCTCACTTCGCCAATAATGCCTTTTTGTAACTGAAAGATCTTTGCCTGTCCTTTTTTCAAGGCTCTCATAATTTCAAAGCCTTTGATAGTAGCGGTAAGCTGTTTTCATTGATTTGAAACCGAGAGTAGGCTTTATAAGCCTTTTGAGTTTTCAGTGGTCAGATTCAACAATGTTATTGAGATATTTGGCTTGCCGATGTTCTGTTTCTTGAGGGAGTGTACTTTCTTCTTTGAGTTCTCTAATAGCAGCGCTATAGCATCCAGCTTTATCAGTATTGATTACGCGGGGCATTTCCCAATCTTTACGTTACGGAGAATTTTTTCTAAGAAACGTTTCGCTGCATTTGCGTTGCGAGTTGCGGAGAGATAGAAATCAATGGTGTTTCCGTTTGAATCTACAGCTCTATACAAATAAGCCCATTTGCCTTTTACCTTGACGTACATTTCGTCGACGCGGCTATCATTGAAGGAATTTTTCGTGTGCCATTTCAAGCGTTTATGGATTTCAGGAGCATAATTTTGAACCCATCTGTAGATCGTTGTATGATCGACTTTAATTCCTCGTTCTTCAAGCATCTCTTCCAGTTCGCGGTAGCTAATACCGTATTTACAGTACCATCGCACTGCCCATAATATTATTTCACCTTGAAAGTGACGCCATTTAAAGTCGTTTATTATTGCTCCATTCATTTTTTATTGTAAATTTAAAAAAAAACTTAAAATGAATGGAAAATTTTTTTTTTGCAACAGCACCGTAAAAACTTTACTAAACTACATTTCAGGATCATCTATAGGTTCAATTCTTGCAAGAGGATGTTTCTCTGGTAATTGAGAATTAGGTAACCAAATTCTTATTCGCTGCCAAATATCTCGCATCGAATAATGAAGTTTTATACTTCCGCAACTAGCAATTTCAGATCGGAAATACTCACACATATTTCTTAAGTCATTTAAAAAAATTTCGGATTGTGCTGTAGTATTAATTGTAAAAAAATTATCTTTTATATACTTAAAAATTTCTAAAAATGCTTCTCGAAACTCTGGTTTTTCCAAATCAAGTTCAGTAATAGAGCCTGTATAACCAAAGTACAGATTATCGTTTTGGCAAAGGTCTCTCCCTAATTCATCCGCTGTACAACAAGCAAATACATAAAATTTTTTTTTCCGAATCAATTGTAAATCTTCGAATGTAATCCTTGGGGTGGGCGGCTGTCCTACAATTAAATTTGTGTTACCGTGAGCCATTATAAATACTACAGCATTCGTAGATAAGTGGCTAATTAAATTTGCACAGTGTGCGTCGCTATGCAGTAAAGCAATATCGTTTTCCTCGGTTAATTCTTCTGCAACCTGACAGTTGGAAATAGTTTCAGGATCGTGATATGTTGCAAAAATAATCATTGTCGTTTTTCTCCTCTATTAGCTTCGTAATTTAAAAGATCGCGAGAAACACGGAGTAAGTCCGAAGCATACAAACGACCAATTTCACTTCCGGCTCGAATCTCTTTTTTTAAATCCTCTGCTGTAAACGAGTGATTGTCAACAGTTCGCCAAATAATTGTCTCTGAAGGGATTTCATCTAGTAAACTAGCTAACAAATTACGACTAGCGCTTCTAAACCCACCTTCTTTTAAAAATAAATACGGGATATCTAGTAATTCTGCTAAACCAATTAAAAACATTCTTAAAGATGGTGATCGAGAAGTAGCATGTTCAATGTCAATATTTTGTAAAAAGGACCAGTTTGTGTATTCTCCGAATATTTTTAAAGCTAGTTCTTCAGGGTCTGGAATCTCTTCCGGTAGAGGTAATCTATTGAAAAAATATTCCTGATTTTCGCTATATTTTTGCATAAATAACTTATCGTCAGCAAATAACCATGAAGAAACATTTGGAATTGCACAAAAAATATTAAGATTTCGATTTTTTGTTAACTTTTGAATTGCAAGTTTTGCATCGGTGATATTCTTGACACTCATAGATATTAGGAATATTGTGTTTTGAAGATCTTCTTTTTTCCAATCCGCCTCTAAAATTGTATTCAAATTACTCGATTCATCAACACATAATCTCTCTAGTGGATATTTTGCAGCTGAGAGTACTTCTTTTACGATATATGCATCGCTTTTGCTTTCAACAAAAATAGTGTATTTCTTTTCATCTTTTTGCAGATACTCTTCTAATGTTGAATAGTACTTCTTTACTTCTGTATTTTGCTTCTTGGGTAACCAATTTTTATATTGTACAAATGGATATATAGGTTCTTTATATCCAATGATTTTTGAAACTAAAGAAACGAAAATCATTTGCAATACATGTACTTTTCTAATTTTTTCATCCATACTACCATCAATAATACCTTTATTTAATATCTCCATTTTTCCTTTTGTTAACTCAGTTTTCATTTCACTTACTGGTTTGAGAGAAAAATAATCAAAAATCGCAAAAACAGGGTCATGGTTTTTTTCTATTTTTAGCTCTTTACTTGACAAAAACAAAAAAGATAACGACGAAATTCCTACATGAAGTTTCAAGTAGTTATCAGATAAAGGTGACGAAAGAGAATTTATATAATATTCTATAGGAATATTAAAACTGTGTTTAGGTAAAGAGTGTAGGTATTTACTGAGGTGCTGGAAAAAAGTGGAAAGGTATTCATCTGGTACAACTGGCTTGTTAAAAAAAGTACTATCACCATCTGTGTTTTTAATAGTGTAGGGTCTAATAAAGACTGTTTCGTCTAAATCATTTAAGTTAAAAATTAAATTTGAAGAGATGGCCGTTCCTAGGCAAAATTGCATAGCTATAATATCAAGATAGTAAATTTTTTCGTCAAATTTGAAATTTTTTGTTTTTGTAATTATAAACCATTTCTTTGTCTCTATATCTTTATCTGCGATCAGGTAATGTTCGTATGCGCCCTCAAAAAATATACATCTACTACTACTCATATATTTTGATATCAATTTGTTTTTTCTTTTGACCGAATGGTCTAATTCAATATTTCCAACATCATATTGGAATTTACCATTTACTTTTGTTACCCAAATACTACATGTATCTTCCTGTTTTTTAATTTCCCATTCAAATGAAGTCAGTACAATACAACTTCTTTCATTTTTACTAAAGCTTATTTTTCGGTTAGTGACAAATATTTTACCATAAATTGTTATATCATTTTCAAAACGTCCTTCAAATGTCATTTCTTTATTTAAAAATACATTTTCTGTTTCTGGAAAGGAAATTAACTCTGACCAGCACGTAACTACAAATTTATTTCTGACTAAAGAATAGCTGAAAGTGCACCCTAGCAAAAATTTGTCATTTAGTTTTAAATCTGTAAGTAATCCTGTTTTAGGAGATGGTTCCCAGTCATTTCTTAAACGAAATATAAGTTTTGTTAGTCGAGTAGAAATTCGATTAATCATCTTGAGTCCTTAATAAGGTTGTTTTATTTAAGTGAAAACGAACGTATTACTACTACTACTACTACTTACTAAACTATGTATCTTCGAATCTTTGTTATAAAAACTATTCTACCCTCTTCAAATCAATACTAATCAAGTCATAAATCAATTCGATAAACCTCTTCTTCACATTTGGATCCTGCAAAACCAAAGTAGCCATCTTCCCATGCGCACTCAAGCTATCCATCACCGCATTTCCCACAGTAGTTGGTAAATTCCCCTTCATTACCTTGTCTTTGCTATTGTTTTTGATTTCGTCGAGTATTTGCTTGTTACCTGTCACTTCGTTTTTGATCATAGTTGCATAGTCGACTTTGTGATTCTCGTTTAGGTTTTCGCCACTGAACAAGTCGTTAATCTGGCAAATGATTTGTGAGAGTAGGTCTTTTTTTGGATCTTTTGCTTTGGCTGATCCTACGGCATTTGCTGGTTGTAGTTTTTGTTCTTCACTGAGTTTGATCGCATATTGATCCAATTTCTTGAGGCGATAATAGTTGAGTACCACATCGTTTAAATCAATTGGATTACTTGTCTTTTCTATCTTCAAGTGGCGAAACAAGAAGCGACTAAATACATTGAGCTTTTCCAAATCAACGTCGTCAAAGTCAATGATTTGTGAGATAAAGTCATAGTAGCGTGAGAAGCTGCCAAGGTCTTTTTTGAATATCTTTAACTCGTCGATTTTTTCTCGGATCTCTTTGATCTCGGATTGTGCGTTGCCCATCGCAACTTTGTCTTGATTTTGTTTTGCGTGGCGCAAATTGTCTTTCCAGTGTTCGATATCTTTCTTTGCTTCTTTATATCTATTTTTAAAGCGATCCACGGCTGGTTGTATCACCGATTCTAATTTCTCTTGGGTGGTATTTTTGTAATCGTAAAACGCTTTGGCAAACTCGTCCACTTCTTCTAGCGTATAAATGCGCGATTCGTTGAGTTTGTCTTGCATATCATATACAAGATTCGGATCGGAGATGTCGGTGAGTTCGGCTGCGCGATAGTATGGTTCGAACGCGGCTTTGACTTCCTGTGCTTTATTAACAAAGTCGAGAATAAACACTTCGTTCTTACCTGGAAAAGTGCGATTCAAACGCGAGAGTGTTTGTACACAACCAACTCCACCAAGAGCTTTGTCTACATACATCGCGCAAAGTTTTGGTTGGTCAAAACCTGTTTGGAATTTATTAGCGACGATCATTACCTGGTAGTCGTTGGAGTCGAAAGCTTTGCGTAGATTACGTCCCTTTAGCTGCGTATTCATATTGCTTTCGGTAAATTCCTTGTCGCTGAGTTCTTCGTCTTTCACCGAGCCAGAAAACGCTACCAATGCGTGCACATCATCGTATTTTTGTTGTGCTATGTATTTGTCGAATTCTAGTTTATAGCGCACCGCTTCTTTACGACTACCTGTTACCACCATTGCTTTTGCTTGTTTGTTTTTCAATTGCTTGGACACATATTTTCGATAGTGGTCGACGATTATGGTAATTTTTTGCGAGATATTGTATGGGTGGAGTTTTACCCATTTGTATATTTCGCTCTTGGCTTTTTTTGTCTCCACTTCTTTGTTGTCTCTGCTAGGATTCTTATGCGCTAGCTGGTAAACCATGTTGTATGTGGTGTAATTGCGCAACACGTCGAGAATAAATCCTTCTTCAATCGCCTGTTGCATGGTGTATACGTGAAATGGCGCTGGCAAGTTTCCTTCGCCTATTTTCTTGTCGGGATGTGGTGCGCGTCCGAAGAGTTGTATGGTTTTTTCTTTTGGCGTAGCGGTAAAGGCAAAGTAGCTGATGTTTTTTGCTTTCTTGAGCGAGGTAATCGACATAGATAACATATCCTCGGCACTGATCTCGCTGTTTTCGTCAATCTTTTGCGTGGTGAGTGTTTCCAGTAGTTTTTTGGCTGCTTTGCCCGTTTGCGAAGAATGCGCTTCATCGGCAATGATCGCAAAATTGCGTTTCTTGAGCGATGCCTTCTTGCGGATCTCTTCGAGAACGAACGGGAAGGTTTGTATAGTGACAATGATAATCGCTTTTTCTTCGCCTAGAGCCTGGGACAATTGTGTTGATTTGGAGTTTGATTCCTTGCGGTTGATATGAGCAATGACTCCCTTGTGGTGATCGATATTGGAAATAGTGCTTTGTAACTGATTGTCGAGTACGGTACGGTCAGTTACCACAATCACTCCGTCAAATATCTTTTGGTCGTTTTCATCGTGCAAGGTCGAAAGCTGGTGCGCTGTCCAGGCAATGGAATTTGATTTACCAGAGCCAGCGCTGTGTTGAATGAGATATGTGTATCCTGCTTTTTCTGTTTTTACCGCGTTGAGTACATTGGTCACCGCTTCCCACTGATGAAAACGCGGGAAAATGAGCGTTTCTTTGGTTTCCTTTTTGCCAGCAATGTCTTCTTTTTTTTCTGTTTTCAGATGTACAAAACGTCCGAGAATATCGAGCCACGCATCCTTTTGCCAGATCTTTTCCCATAAGTAGGAGATGGGATAGCCATTAGGGTTGGGAGGATTTCCTGCTCCGCCTTTGTTTCCCTGATTGAAAGGCAAAAAGAACGTGTCTTTGCCACAAAGTTTGGTGGTCATGTATACTTCGCTGGTACTCACTGCAAAGTGTACCAGTGCGCGTTTGTTGAATGCGAGAAGTGGCTCTTCTTTTTTGGATTTGGCATCTTTGGGAAGACGATCTTGCTTGTATTGGGTGATGGCATCTTCTATGGATTGTGTGATGTCGCTCTTTAGTTCCACTGTGGCAACGGGAATGCCATTGACAAATAGCACCAAGTCCAGGGAGTTGTTATTGTGTTTGGAATAATAGAGTTGTCGCACCACACGCAAGCGGTTTTTTTGGTAGTGATCTAGCAAATCAGGGTTAGCTTTATGTTCGGGTTTGAACTGGCATAGTTTGAGCTTTGCTCCTCTGTCTTTGACACCTTCGCGCAAAATTTTTAGCGCACCCTTGGTTTGCATTTGTTTGGCTACCATTTTGCAAATGGAATTTTCGGTTTCGTCTTTGTAAAACTGGCGTAGTTTTTCGATTTCTTTCGGGCGCGTGTCTTTTAGGAAACCGAGGAGATCTTCTGGGTAGAGTGCTAGGTCTTTGTCGTAGTTGCTGGGTTTGCCTTCTTGCCAGTTGTTTTGCGTTAGTTTGGCGACTATCTCGCGTTCAAAGGCTTGTTCTTTTTCGCGGTCAATCATTTTGATTACTCTCGATTTCTTCTGGGGTTACTTTGTTTCTTACGTCTATTTTTCCTGTGACGGCTGCGGAGATTAACGCAGTACGTTTTTCTTTTAAGAGTTCTATCTGTTTCGTAACTTTTTTTATTACTAAATCTAATTTGTTGGTTATTTTTTTTATATCTAATACTAAACCAGCAACTTCTGTTAGTGGTGGTAAGGGAATTCTTAATTCTTTAATTGTTGCCTGCCCAATATTCTGCATAGAATGACTAGCTCCTGTAGCTTCTAGTTCGATTTGCCTTCTCACAGGAGATGAAGCTAAATAATAAGATACAAACTGACTGTTTGCTAATTTAGAAAAACGTATTCTATATAATTTATCGCACAAAATAAGCTTTTTGTAATCATTGTCAACTACCGCAGCACTACCAACTAGCTCTTTTGTATTTGCTCGCGAGATTAATAAATCCCCCTTGTTTAAAGTATATCTAAGTTTAGGCTTTAGATTCTTCGGCAACGCCTTATTTTCATAACTTTTAAAAAAGCTATTGTTCACACACCCAACTTTTAATACTCCATACTCTTCTTTTTCTGCAGGTTCTGAATGGCATTGAGGACTCCACCCCTGTTCAAATTTTATAATAACATGTTTCACTTTAACTATTTTCCAATGCTCAGGAATTTCCCCCAACCATTCCACTCCAGAATCCTTCATTTTTACATTGGGATCGAGTCCTTTGGTGACGGCGTGTGAGATCACTGCCTGGCGTTTCTCCTGTAAAAGTTCGATTAACTTTTGTTGTTTGGCAATGATTTTGTCTATTTTTGCCGTTTCCCTGTCGAGAAATGCGGCAATGGCTTTTTGTTCGGAGAGAGGGGGGAACGGGAATTCAATATTATTAATTGAGTATGTACTTATTCCATATCTTGTTAGACCATTTGCTCTTATTGCAAAGCTACACCTAGCAAATTGCGAATCTAGGACTTTTTTGTAGTATAAGGCACTTTGATTTTTTGTTCTTATCATAGTTAAATGGTAACCACATACTAATTGGTCAATTTCTTCTTTAATTATACTTGGAATGGCGATATCATTTGGATCTTCAGAATCTTTGGTTATGATTATGTCGTTTTTTTGTAACTTAAATTTTTTAAATTGATCTTGTGTCGCTGTGGCTTTCATGAAAGATATCGCAGATGTTATTACTTCGTTATAATATACATCTGTGTAATTACACAAAAGAACAGGTACTTCACCTTCTTTTGATTTTTTGTCTACGTTACTTGGATAACAATTGGCAATATACTTTAATTTCTTTGTATGCCAATTACTTGGTATTTTTTCTAACCATTTTACTTTTGTGTTCTTATACTCAGGATAGGATGGATAATTCACGAATGAACCTCCTTAAGAAGTTTCAATATATCCTTGGTCACCTGATCCAAATCGCGATCGATTTCCTGTAAACTTCGTGGTGGAGTATATTTGTAAAAATGGCGATTGAACGGAATCTCATACCCTACAATACCTATAAGTCCATCCTTATCATCTTTCTTCTTTTCGTCAATCCACGCCTGTGACACATGAGGTTTGACTTCGCGTGCGAAATATTCTTTGATCTCTTCTGTCAGTGGTACGTTCTCATTATCACGCAATTCACTATCTGCCTCGATTTTTCCTTTTTTATCACGACAAATATCCGCATCCTCACAACGCTCGCCCAAATTACTCCAAACAAATTTTAATTGCGCTGCCGATAATTTCTCGTTTTCACGCGCTTGCTCAAATGCAGTCATAAATTTCTCGCGGCTATTGTATTCCTGTCCAGTGAGTTTTTCTAAAGCGTTGACGATGTTCTCTTGTATAGCACCCTTTAGTTTTCCCCAAGCGCTCACCTGTGTGAGTTCGTTGATCTTTTCTTCGTTAATGATAAAATTGAGTTGCAGTGGTCGCTCCACAGTAATACGCCGATAACCAAAACTGTTATTGTTAAAAATCTTGCAAGACTCACTTTGCGCAAAATTCCCCACAGTACGCGTAATCTCTTCGATATGCTCTTCGGTGAGGTAATTGCGTTTACTTCCTAAAGACTTGCGCATCTTGGCAAATAAATCCGTGGCATTGACCAGTTGTACTTTTCCCTTACGTTCTTCGCTTTTGTTGTTGCTCAAAATCCAGATATAGGTAGCAATTCCCGTGTTGTAAAACATATCTGTTGGCAAAGCGACAATCGTTTCTAGTAAATCGCGTTCTAAGACATAACGACGAATCTCCGATTCTCCTGATCCAGCACTTCCGGTAAAAAGTGGTGAGCCGTTGAGGATAATGCCAATGCGACTGCACCCATCGCGCGAGTCGTGCATTTTGGAGATGAGATGCAGCAAGAACAACAAAGAACCATCGCTTACTCTTGGCAAACCTGGACCAAAACGTCCGTCATGACCTTTTTCTACATGCTCTTGCTTGATTTCGTTCTGTACCTTTTTCCACTCCACACCAAACGGAGGATTGGAGAGCATATAGTCAAACTTTTCTCCATACAACTGGTCATGAGACAAAGTATTGCCCTGCTTGATATTGGAAACTCCTTGCCCTTTGATCAACATATCAGCTTTACAAATCGCATAAGACTCGTCATTGAGTTCCTGACCAAATACGCGAATCACTGCTTCAGAATTGAGTTCGTGAACATACTCGGTAGCCGTTGACAAGAAACCACCCGTTCCCGCAGTAGGATCATAAATAGTGCGAATCGCTCCTGGAACAGAAATTGCCTCATCATCTGGCATCAGCACCAACGAAGTAGTCAAACGCACAATATCTCGCGGAGTAAAGTGCTCCCCCGCTGTCTCATTCGACGCTTCCGCAAAACGACGAATCAACTCCTCAAACACCAATCCCATATGATAGTTGTCAATCGTTTCTGGGTGTAGGTCTATGCTCTTGAATTTACCCACGATTTCATATAGCAGATTTTTATCAGCAAGAAAATCAATCTGATCGCGAAACTTAAAACGATCAAAAACGTCTCTAGCATCTTTGGAAAATGAATCTACGTATTTGTTTAGGTTTTCACCTATATCGTTTTGCCCTAGCGCTGCTAGAGTGAGTTTTGACGTATTATAAAAAGACTGCTCGGCTTCGCGTATCAGAAAATCATGCGCTGGGATGCTGGAATCTTTGATTTGCTCATGCTTTTCTCTTACCTTGTCGCGCGTTGGTTCGAGTACGCATTCGAGACGGCGTAGTAAGGTAAAAGGAAGAATGACTTTTCCATAGTCCGATTGTTTGTAGTCACCACGCAGTAAATCCGCTACTGACCAGATAAACGCTGCTGTGGAGGAAAAAGAGGAATCGCTCATGTTGTCCTTTCACTTTTAGAAATTGATTTTTCGCAAAAAAGTTTGCTGTTATTTATTAAAGCGTTTTAATGTGTTTTATATTAGAAAAATAGTACTATCGTTTTTGAGAAATCTGGGTTTATAACACACAGGTTTATCTATGATAATCTTTTGCTAAACAAAAAATTGCGAAAAAAACAGTTATATAATACTCATTTAGCCTACCAATTTTTTAGTTCAAAACTACGCACAAAAAAAGCCAAAATCCTTATTGTATAAGGGTTACGATCTATTTATTAGTTGCAAACTGCGCATGAGTGTTGTATAATATAAGTACAAACCTAGAAGATTTCCCCTCTACACACCGCAAAATTTCAACTATTTTTTCATCTATTCGCAATACAATTTCCCACCAGAAATCACTAGTTATAGATTGATTCTTTTAAACTTACGGTTTATTAACGAACAAGTCTACATTTAGATGCGATAATAGTTTTCCTGATGTATAAATGTGTAAGGGAGCCTGCCAGGGCTCCCTTTTTTATTATCTTTATTAAAAATGTGTAATATTTAATATAGGAAAAAAGCTATGCCAAAGCAACTACTTTTCCTATCGTGGGGAAGTAGTAATCCTAAGGTAAAGAAATGTAATCTTGAACTTGGGTATATTACTGCTATTTTGAATCTTTCACCTCATTACGAATCCCAAGTGCAAGTTTCGAATAAGAAAACTTTTCACAAGTGGATTGGTACTTACAAAAACTACTATAATGTTTGTCCTTTTTCTTCGCGTGGTTGTCGGCAACATTGCCTACACTACAGTGGAAGAAGTAAGGTGTTTGAGCATATTAATCGCAAGAGAATGCAGCGCACACGTATGCTACTTGTTGATCCTACCTATGCTTTACAACAAATCATTAAAGACATTCATATCGTTATTGCTGAAGCTAAAAAAAATGAAAAGCTACCGGCAGTGCGTCTCAACGGCACCTCTGATCTGGCATGGGAATGTTTATATTTCTATCCAGATCTAAAACCTCGTTGTGGTTCCGTTCTTATAGAAACGAATCCCAATGATGCTAAACGTTACGGAGTAATCAATATATTTGATATGTTTCCTAGCGTACAGTTCTGGGACTATACTAAGAGGTCTGATCGCGATTTTGCGTCGTTAACTGATAACTACAGTTTAACGTTTAGCAAATCGGAAGCAAATGACTCTTATTGTAAGCAAATATTGCAGCGTAAACATGTCAATGTTGCTGTGGTATTTCGCAATCATAAACCTAAAACCTTTTGGGGGTACCAAGTAATCGATGGTGATAAACACGACCTGAGATTTCTCGACAGTAATCCCCAAGACAATCCTGTTATTGTTGGTCTAAAGGCAAAAGGAAACTCTGGCCTAGATCAATCAGGATTTGTTATTGATGTACCTAATTCTAACTAAAAGGAAAAAATTATGTCTCATTACAACAGACAAATTAATAGCAAACATCAACGGCTTAACAAAAAAATTGCACCTGCTGGTAAAAGCATACCGCAATTAATTGAAGATGCAATCTCCAGTAAGGAACATCTCTCAATTCAAATTTATAAAGCCAACACTGAAGTGCAAGTGGAATACCAACCTAATGCTCGTGGTGGCAAAGATGATCTATCCATTCGTATTAAAAATTAGGATATGGATATGACTTCACTCGATAACTTTATTGACTGCTATTTCGCTAATTTACAGCGCAAACTACATAGCAGTTTGAAATTCTTCCCCAACGATTGGGATGAAGAACATATTTGTGCGGTAGCAATGATTATGATACTGCACAATCATCGTAATTTAAATCATATAACAGATATAGTCAGAAGCTCGTTAGCTTACGGGTATCTAGACATATAACATATAAAGCCCGACCAACTTTACTGTTTGGTTCGGGCTTTTTTTATTGTAAGAGTTTCGGACACACTGCGTATCTTGCGAATAAAATACCGACAGATGTCTTTCTATTGGCTTTTATCTCGTAATTTTAAACTGAGTTCTGGTAAGGTTGGTTTCTTCCTATATAAAACAATGGATCTATGCCACTTTTATATCAAATTTAATTAACGTATACAAAGAGTTAAGATATTTAAGGTTGATAGTTTACCTCGATATAACAAGAAAGAACCACGTTAACACTTAAATTTTAAGAGATGTTGTAGCAGAAGGTGGTGTTAACAATGTGCAATACATTCTCTATATGTTTTACATATGTTATAAAACATCTCTACTCATACTAATTAAAATATCGCTATAGGGGTGGTAATGGCAAATTAGTAATCTTTTTCATACGGTTTTCGACTAGTGGCAGAGCCTTTTAAGAAAAGCTAGATAGGGGTCTATATAAGAATGCTGATATACTGAACCTGTAGTACATGAGTTATGTTGTAAGAGATGATGTAACTAGAGTATTTATAGATTCTTGAGTGATAAGGATGTGAGACTTTGGACTTTCTCCTAGCTTTACCCCTATTAATTTTTTTTGCTTTACTAAACGACGAATACGCGAAGGTGACATTTTTAATATTTCCGCCACATCTTTTACCTTTAGATACTTTTGTTTTTCGTCTGCTTCTTTTTTGTCTAGTATTTCGAGGACTTCTTGTAGCAACGCATTTTGTTTTTTTAGAAGAGTTACAATATAGTTGTTGAGATTTGTTTGTAATGAGATTGTTTTTTTTGTTTGCACTGCAATATTTGTAGTATTGTTTGTCATTTCTTCTCCTATAACATAGGTTGTATTAATAAGTATAAATTCCTTAAAAAAACAGTATGTTACGAATAGACACTATATTATTAACATACTGTTGATAGGTTGCATAGGTTGCATGGCAGAAGATGAATAGCTAGATTATTTTAATAAGCGGTATAAATGCCGTGCAACCTATGCAACCTGTATATCTAATTTTTTATCATTATTCCTTCATAAACCGCTACTTGTTTGTCACCAAATTTTTTTCTATTTTTCTTTATGTTTTGTTTGCTTATTTGTTTACCGAAGGTAGATGAATCGCAATAAATAGTACTCTGTTTTTTACAAACTTCTACATACTTATTGTATAACTCTTTCGCCTTGGTATATTTATTTACGTTGAATTCACAAAAATCCATTAAGAAACTTGCAACTGTGACTTTAGAAAAGGCGCTAATCTTGTTTTTATCTATATTTTCAACTTCTGGACAAGGACTAAATTTCCAATCGTTTCTAACTACACGATGCAACCCTTCAATAGCCCAGTTTAGTATTCCAGAAAGTTCTGCGTCAATTTTTTCACGAAGGTTCCCATCTTGTTCTTCCTTCTGAAAAATTTTCTTAAAAACAAAGATATCAAGCCTACGCCAGAAAGCTTCATCTTCTCTTGAAACGTTTAATAGCCCATTAGCTGCAAAAGCCAATTTAAACTCAGGTGTAAATTCGTAACGATCTTTTCCTTTTTTCTCAGCGGAGTGTTTAGTCGCAGTTATCAAATCCTTGAAAACACCAGAGTACATTTGTATATTATTTACTTCTACATCACCAGAAATGTTGCAACGTATTCCTTCTAAGGATGATGAATCAAAGCGTCCATTGATAAGCCTAGTTAAATCGCAACAGGCTGCATAACCTCCTAAAAGATTTCTTAAGGTATCTAGAACAATGCTTTTACCATTAGATTCTTTTCCTAAAAGATACAAAGCTTTCTGAATTTTTCTTTCAGAAGTAAGGCAATATCCAAACCATTCTTGGAGTCTTTTTATTTTTATTTCTGAAAATTCTAAAGACTTCAAAAATCTTATCCAAGTAGGATACTTTGCATTCGTATCGTATTTAAAATTGAGCTTCTTAGTAAAACAAAATCTTGGATTTTGTTCGGAAAAGTCTTTTGTATATATGTCTAAAACACCATTCTTCAAACAAAGAATATTTTTATTTTGATCAAATGGAACATATTCTCTAGTAAGGTAATTTTTTATCATATCTAGTAGATTTTTTATTTTCGCCACAGATGCGAAATCTAAACCAATAAATTCTTGTATGTCTGCTTTTACATTCTGTTGCCCTTTTTTTCTCCAAATGCCCGAGTTATAATGCCAGAAACATTTCTGTGTATACAAAAGCGACCTAGATTTGCAAAACTTTCTAACAATTTCGCCGTGAGTCAACCTAATCATTTCGTCTGGAGTCAATTTTGGAATTTCGTTTCCTGAACTAACCTGTGATTGAGCAAGGCTTTTTTTAAAGACCTTGTTCCCACTTAAAAGCCTTCGGAGCTGAAGAAAATTCTTTGCCTTGCCAGACATTCGGCAATTTGTGGAATGACACTTAAAAAGCTCTCTACCTTGTTGTTCGAAGATGCTACCGCTAGGCTCCTTATCTGGATGAAAAGGACAACAAAAGCTTTTCTCATTTGTAATGGAAATATTGAAATGACACTCTAACAAGGACTTAATTTCTTTTACTTCTCTTGTTTTCCTTTTTTCTCTACTTTTTGAAACATTAATATTCCCATACTTACGGATAAAGTGCTCTATTTTCTCTTTGCTATTTTTTGTGGTTTCAATAGCATATTTCCAGTTTTCTAAATCTTCTAAAGAATACCATTCTTTACCGTGAAAAAATTTAGACCACTGGTACTCTCCTCCTAACGAACAAGAGTGGTATTTACCTGGTAGCCTGACAAAATTGCCGACTCCTTGATGACTTCTATTTTTCGGAAACCGTTCAAACTTTTCATCCTTCTTGATAGCATTTACAAAATCGTAAGCCACTACTGAAGAGATTCCCTCTTCTAAAAATATCCAAATATGATAACCTCCATATGAATCTTCTAAAAGACAGTGTATATCTTCCTTTATAAGGAACCGATATATCGCAGACACTTTATGCAAAAGGTTATCTTTTTCTCTCTTAAAAGAAGTCACATCGTTATTTTTGATCAAATTCCCTTTAATTTCTTTTCTCACATCGAAATCTAAACAACACCATTTATATGAGTTTTTATTTTTATATGGATAAACTCCTATGGTCTTTACACCCGTTATGTGATCTCCTATAACTTGATCTGTAAGCTTTTGCTTCTTTGTAATAGGAGTAGATTTCGTTCCTTTTGGTTGCGTTTTGTATAATCCGTATAAGCTTTCTATGCCAACAAATTTTTCTCTAATTGCAATGACTATCTTATCGCAATTTTTTGGCTCTTGTGGTATACTTTTAATATTCATAATGCCTTCTTTTCTTAAAAGTTAAGGTTGATGTTAGTAAAAAGAAAGGTAGTTCCTGCTACCTTTCTTAACCAAATCTTATCTTCTATCTACAATCCTCCTTTTGATTTCCTTACTAATTCATCCAATGATTCTTTGTATATTCTGTAGTGACTTGTCCTTCCTCCTTTTCCAATTTTTACCGCTTTTAAAAAATCATCGTTTATTAATCGCCTAATTGTAACTTCTGATTTTTTTAGTAGTATCGCTGCTTCTCTAACACTCAAAAATTCGCTGTTTACTTTTCTCTTTTGTAAAATATTAAGTATTTCTCTCAGCCTTTTTTGAATATCATCTATTTTTTTATTTAAATCTTGTTGTGATTGGAGAATTTTACTTTCCTTAACAAAATCAATTATGTACTTCGTTGTAAATGTACACTCTTAATAGCAAATATGCAAGTCTCTTGAGCTTTATTTTACTAGGATAAAAAACGATATCCATTTCGCAACCACATTTAGAAAAAATAATCATGGAGATTTAAAATTCTGTTAATTTCAGGTAAAATAAGTATTCGCGAAATTTATATCATTTGATTCTGTAATTGAGATAGTTACTTCGTGGGTAGAAATAGCTAAAAAAATTTTATTAAGGACTAAAAATGGACGCTTACAGTGAATTTATCTACCAATCATTGAGCGATCTAGGAGAAAATGTATCTTTTCACAATATAGTTTTTGAAAAACAATCAGAACATTTTCAATGTAAACTAATAAAGAAATTCTCTCTAGGTAAAGATAAAGACATTCAAGATTTGCTTCCCTGCACTTTTTGCCCTAGAAAAATACAAAAGTTTGACAAGACAGATTGGAGCCTAGGTCTTGCAGAAAAACAATCCTTGTTATTTTCCTTTATCAACCGAGAGGAGGAAAATGACTTTGCTATTGTTTATGGCAGAGCCAGAAACGTGCAGCAAAAAAACTTTGATAAAACAAATAGAAAAAGGTTAAAAACCTTGGAAGAAAAAGGATTGCTGATTATAAATAGAAAGTCATATTTACTTCCTTCTACGATATGTAGAATAGATCGCAGCTTTTTGGATCAAGGTGAAATTACTGATGATTTTTACGAGTTCATGTGTTCAATCAAAAACAATATTCCTGAAAAAGAAGATTTACGAATAGAACAACAGCAGCAGCAAGGCTGGCGAATAAAAAGAAAAGGCCAAAACAAACAAAGCCTCTTTACTTTAAAGTTGGAAGATAAATATATTAAAGTTGCCTATAATCAAAAAGTAAATGACTTTTTATCCTCTATTACTTTATGGGGCTGGATTTTAGTACAATCAAATCCACAAGTTTTTTTAAAGACAAATTGGAACTTAGAAAATGAACCCATAATGGATGGACCCCTGATAGATGAAGATAACAACATCAATTGGCAAAAAACTAAAGAAGAAATAAAAAAGAAGGAAATGGATTATTATCAACTTTTAAAATGCTTTCAAGAAAGATGTTTTTTGGCCATTGATCGGGAAAGGCAAAAAATACGGAAACTATTAGAAGTGGTGAAAGAAGAGAGTCTTGATTTGCAATACAGTGAAAATTTGTACATGTTAGCTAAGTTAAAAAACGCAGGGCAATACAAAAAATATAAAAGGGGATTTAACTCCTACGGTGAAAAACTAGAAAAGCTGGATATGAAGATTTGTAAACTACAGACTATTATTAATGAGATTGATAATGAGTTATTGGAGAAAAGTAAGGAAATGTATTGTAAATGATGTGGTTATTTGGTGGTTAAATTTTTGTTGTATATTGATCGATGATTATATATATTGAATTAGTATTTCTGGAGGTGTAGACAAACAAACCTAGCTTTCAATTCAATGTTTCTTCCCTATTTTACTCGTTGTAGGATTGTAGTGCCCATAAAAAAAGGACGACAAGTTTACTTGTTGTCCTAAATGCGAAAGGCGGGAGTTGAACCCGCACGCCCGAAGGCACTAGATCCTAAATCCAATGGGAACCAAAAAATATTTCATTTTTCCCTTGATAGAACAAAAAAGTTTTCTTATAGTAAAAGCAGAAAAGACAGCAGATTTTATTACCCATTTGTGGTAGAGGTCTGCTGTCTTTTTTTATGCCTATGAACATCTCTGGGGATAGACATGGGGATAGTCTTCCGAAAAGCCGTACCTTCTTCAAATTTGTAATTATTTACAATAAAGGAGAAAGTTATGGTCATTCCAAAATGGAAACCTCCAAAAATTTCACCTAAACCGTTGCGTCATAACAACGGTTGGAAAATACATTTTTCATATAGCGGTCAACAAAAAAAGAAGTATGTTGGAAATAATGAGCGTACTGCCTATATTTTACAAAGTCGCCTTAACAATTTAATTGCTGAATTTAAGTGTGGTCTTGTTTCTGTACCACCTCATAATTCGTTGAGTAATTTTATTTTTTCTAAAGTATTACAAAAACCTGATGCAGAAAAAGTGATGAGCTATGAAACGATTAGTCGTTTATCTCATCTTATGAACAAGTATGAGGAACAAACCACTGCTTTAGAGGAAAAAGCGCCAAAAACAATTGCTACAGAAAAAATTCACTTCAACCATCTACGTAAATTTCTTAAAGAAAAAAACTGCGATCCTTATCTTGTAGAGATTAGCATTTCTTTTTTTAACGACTACAAAATACACCGTAAAAAGCAAAGAGTTCTAAATAATACAATCAATAAAGAGTTGCGTACATTTCAAACTTTGTTTGAGTTTGGGGTTAAGCATGAGTATATAGAAAAAAATATCGTGCGCAATGTTAAACGAGGACAAATAGAAATTCCTACTGATCGTTTTAAATCCCACACCGAAGTAATCAAATTAATCAAAACAGGGCAATACACCGACAATTTAAAATCGGTTAAACGTTATCGTTATCTCACACCTCAAGAAATGGATCAACTTATAGGGTTGGCGAAGAAACACTATTCCGAAAATCATTGGCTAATTCCTGTACTAATTACATTTTGCCATACCGGAATTAGACAATGTGAATTATTACGATTACAGTGGATCGATGTCGACTTTGAGCAAAATATTTTGGTTGCAAAGTCACGCAAACAATCCAAGTCAAAAGTTACTCAAGGTCGAATTATTGAGATGACAAAAAGACTACGCGGTACACTTTGGCAACAGAAATTGAGAAGTCAAGAAACGTGGGTTTTCTCTGGTCCAAAAGGCGGACAATTAAGTGAATATACGCTTAGATCTTCTTTTTTGCGCGTAATCAAAAATAGCGATTTTGAAGGTATTGGTTTTCATTGTTTTCGACATTCTTTAATGACAAATTTTGCGCTTGCAGGTGTAGATAGTTGGGTGAGTTCGCGCATACTTGGACATACTACAGAGGAAATGCGACAACATTATACTCATCTTTCAAGTGGAAAACGAAAGGATGCTATAGATCGCGTTTGGGGTGAAGTGTAGAGGTTTTTAAATAAAAAAGCTGGGATGCGACGACCAAATCCTCCCAGCTATTACTTCTAAAAAAATCTAGATTAGCTCTCAAGTTAGATCAATAAAATTGACCCAAAATTAAGAAGCTTGAATCTATAATCAGGAGATATTATTAAAACAAAAAACTCCTGAAATTTCTAGATTTTTTTATATTTCGGGAGATGAATATGAATGTTCAAGATTTTTTAACACTTTTACGTAAAGTCAAAAAACTGACGAACGGTTGGTCTGCGTGTTGTCCAAGTCATGGAGATAAAGTCCGTAGTTTATCGGTTGATGAAGGCAAAGATGGAATCATATTGTTTAAGTGTCATGCTGGTTGCGAAGCACAAGATATATTAGGCTCAATAAGCCTAACTTGGAAAGATATTTTCCCACAAACATCAGCGAAAAATAAAAATAACATTACGGTAGAGAAGTTGGCATTTGATAAAGGCGTTACCGAAGAATTTTTACGCTCTGTTGGCGTAGAAGAAAACGGTAGCGCCTTGCGTATTTCTTATTTTTTAGAAAATGGATCTTTAGCATCACGACAAAGAAGAAGGCGGGCACTTTCTGCAAAAAGAGGAAGTTCTTGGGAAAAGGGAAGAGGTAAACCCGTTCTTTACGGACTCTGGAAATTAAAAGAGACAAGAAAAAAGAAATGGATTACTTTTGTTGAAGGCGAAAGTGACTGTTGGAGTATGTGGCAACACTCATTACCAGCTTTAGGTTTTCCTGGTGCTGATATGGCAAGTAAACTTGGTTCGACCCACATTAGGTCATTGAAAAAAATTTACGTGATAAAAGAACCAGATAAAGGTGGCGAAACATTCCTCAAAGGTGTTCGCAAGAGACTCCAACAACTAAACTACAAAGAAAATCTTTTTGTGATAGAAATGTCAGAATTTAAAGATATTAATCAAATGGCTCAAAAATCTTTTGATTTCAAAAAAGATTTTGCAAAACTGAAAAAAGCCGCAAAACCAGTATCTTTAACTGAAGGCGAAATTGTTGTTGATTACGGAAACTTAATCCCTGAGCTACCTGCTCCTAAGAACAAAACCGTACTACAACTAATGATTTCATCCGCAGCAAATGTTAAAGAAAATTTTTGCATCCTTGCCCCTCAAGGAGCAGGCAAGTCTTATGCTAATAGCCATGTTGCTGTTTCCGAACTAAAAAAAGGTAGGTCTGTTATTTTATTTTCTCGTTCTCACGATGAACTTAACCAGTTAGGTAAATCAATAAGCGTTCTTTTAGAGCAACAAAAATTGCCTCTGTATCATCTTTATCATCTGAAACGCGGTAACGAGAAAAGTGACTTAACCACAGGTATTGTTCCGGACGTAAGACCAATTATCGTTATTGCTCCTCATGCATATCTAAAATTTAAAGGAGACACTCCTTATCACTATGTAATAGTAGATATGTTTTTCAATAAACAATTTGGAGAAAATCCACTTGTTCTTGTTGACGAAGTTGGATCTCTACTTGAAAGTTGCTTTGTATCTAAGTCTCTGGGATCACGTGAGTCTTTAAAAAAAATGTTTGGTCAAGAGTTGATCATTCGTAATAAGTTATGTCCGTTGTTCACTTCCTCTGGAAACTGTACAAATTGTACTGGAAAAATGTTTCTTGTTCTGAGAAGAGGCTCTGGTGGAATGTTAGAATATAAACCGTTATCGCAACGCTATCAAGATGACAGAATTCGTGAAGAAAAAGTAGAACTAAAACATGTTCGTTGGGATGCCGTTTGCCATGATAACACGATGAGCGTGTATCCAATATCATCACCTAAAAATAATGAAGAGAGAACTTGGTCAACTGGTAGTAAAGATGATTTGCAAAAAGAAATGTGTTTGCAGAATTGGTACGATGATATTATAGCGAGGACTCTGGAACCAAGTTTAGTCTTTTTCTATCCGTATAATAGAGAAACGCAAGAAAATTTAGGTCGTCCTCTAGATGACAAGGAGCTAAAAACAAAAAGAAAAGATATTCTTCCTCCTCGACAAGTTTGCGGAGTTCCTGTCTTTCAAGGATGGGATATTGCTGTTCTTAAAAAGATAAATCAAAATGCGCAAATAGGAATTACTGGACCAGGAGCAAGTGAAACAGAACGATATATTCTAAAACAAGTCCTTGGTCTCAATAAAAGCAATTTCCACATAGCAGAAAAACCGTTTTTTCAATTTAAAAAGGTATTAATTCTTTCATTAGAAAGCGATTTACCCTCAAAGAAATCAAGCTTACAAGATTTTTTTCAACAAATAACTTCTCAAACAAAAGTTTTAGCCTTTTACCCGACATATTTTGAAGCGAAAACCGCAGAGAAAAAAATAAGTAGCGAGGTAAGAACGATGTACTATGATGGAGAGCAAAAGGTAAGTAACGCTCCCATTAAAGGAACATCAATAGAATTTGACCTGTGCATTACTTGTATACATGGACCTTTGGGACAGGGAATTAACCTTGGGCAGTTTAAGATGGCTGTAGTGTCAACAAATAATGAACGTCCGAAGTGTTTATTTGCAAGTCGACCACATGTAAAAACTATTCGCGAGCACATTCTCGACGATGTTGCTGAAAAATCAAGACAAGCAGCTCTACGTATTTTGCGACTTGATGTAAATGAAAAGATAGACGAACCGAGAGTAATTTTATTTTATGGAAGAAATGCTACAGAAGTTTCGCATCGAGTACAAACTGAGCTCATAAAAGTCGGTCATAAAATAAAAATGATTGATGCAAATGAAAATATTTCATACTCTCAAGAAATTGCCAGTAAGTGGTTAGCTGGCAAAAGTATCGCTAAGTTAGAAAAAATAGGAGAGGTAAGCTACCAATCGCAAAAGGACATTAAAAAGCTACAGGATGAAATTTCCAGATATGTAGAATCAACAACTGAAGAAGTGACTTGGCGAAAAATACTTCGTTACTCGAAATGCATCCGCAGAATGAATCCTCAAAGTAAAGAGGTTGCTAAAACATGGTACGAGAGTAATTTTAAAATAGAAAAAAAGCCTAAAACCAATATTTTATTGACTCAAGCTAGATCTTATTTAAATAAAAATCCAGAGTCAAACTGGCGAGATATCTGTCGCAAGTTTAATCTTTCAAGAAAAAACAAACAGCAAATGCAATTAATAAAAAAGAAATTGGGGTTATAGAATAAGTGTCATCATTTTTGTCGCAAGAACCTCTATATATAGAGGTCGCTGTGACAAAAATGATGACACTTCTAACGTAAGTGGATTTATAGCTGTCGTTTATGTTATTTCTGCACGTTGCAGTTGGCATGCTATAAACTGAGAAAAGAGAATTTATTGAAGATTTTTTATTAAATACAGTATAATTTTAATATCTATTTTTTTTGTCAGGACTACAAGAGTTGAATACAAATGCGTTTGGTAAAGCTATAGCAAGAAACAATTTAGAAGAAGCAGCGCAAATTTTTTTCGAAAGAACCGGTGAGTTTCGACCGCAACCTCTTCACCAACAAGGAGAAAAATTTAACCTTGAGTTAGAAATTTCAAGTTGTTTGTCAGGAGAAGATCTTTCAAAAATCAATACCCAGATAGCAGAGAACCCAGGATGTCCAAAAATTGATTTAGATTGGTGCAAAAATTCTACGCTCCAAGATATGATTCCAGTATATGCAGCAGCCCTTTACAAATGTGAAGTTACAGACGTAGAAATTGTCAAAGTTGCGATGATGATATCGGGGAAATCTCCCCTTGAAATCGAATTGAAAATAAGAAATGCCAAAGAGGTTATGTATTTGAAGCCGTGTATTTTTGTAGATGATCCGCGACCACTGGGTCTTGCACTGATTAACCGCGTGAAACCTCCAAATGTAAAATACGATTTTGTTTTCGATGCACATGTTACTGCGGAGCGGGAAGTGAAAGGCATTATTGCAAATCAACTACCACAAGAGTTGGGAGATCAGTACGAGACGTTTATTGCATCTGCAAATTTTATAGAAGGGTACACTTATTTCAAAGCAACCACTCTATTAATTGCATTGACAGACATGCATGATCACAATTATGTAATTCGGCGAGATGGAGCTCATATTCCCATAGATTTCGACAGAATGGAACCATGCAGTCGCTCACAAATAAAGCAGTTTATCGGTGATGTCGTACAGAAAGTTGGGATAGATTATTGGAAAGATGCTGTTAGTGAAATTCGCATGCTAATAAACATGAATACCGCAATTACACAAATCGGGGAAATGATGGGACTTGTACTCAAGAGGCGATATACACCATTGGGTTTATATCTACAAAATGCTGATTTAAGAAACGAGATTTTGGATTTTAAATCTGATTTTTACACTGGCATATAAGGGGAATAACGATGGAAACAAAAGGCAAAACGACTACCTATATCACAATTTCAAGCTTGGAGGAAGGCTTGAGGACATTAGGCTATTTTCGCGATAGTCACAATCTTCCTAAAACCAAAGTGAATCGATACCGTCAAATTAACTATACGCCAGAAGCAGCGGTTGGATTACTAGTACACTCTTGTGTCTCAGATTTTCCAGAGGGTATATTTTATACGGATGGAAATATTATTTATACCCGTAATCACCCAGAAAAAATGGTTGATATGGATACGAGAATTGAAAGACTTGTTGTTCAAGAACATCTCGTTATCGAAATACTCGATGCAAACGTAATCGATTTGGACATTTACTACACTGGATCTGGTGATTTGGTATTCAATCTTTTTGAAGCATCGTTTGCTGGTCTTAGCGAAGATAATTTATATGCGCAAACTGTCAAAAAAATGTGCGAAAAGCATCGCAACTTCATTGTCGCAGAAAAACAAAAAATAGCTGAGCGAATTCAACTTAACAAAGAGCTTCTTGACCGAGTAATGAATATGATTAAAAACGATATCGAGTGCTCTCACATTTATACCACACTACGGAATAATCTTCGTGAATATGGTTACCAGTGTGCTTAGAAACCTATCATAATATCTCTTTGCGTACATTCATACTTTGTCTGTATATCAAAACTCCCGTCTCCTCACTATGTAATTTTTAGTTGGGCTTAAATACAGCTATAAACACACTATTTTTTTTCCATCTCTACTATCATCGCTATTTAAAATTTGGAATCATAGCTAAAACAAAACTATTAGAAAAATTGCTTTTAAATTGAATAAAAGCAAGATTTTATCATCTATCTATGAGTCAAAGCAATGAAAGGCGGTTAATATGAATTTGCGTTGTATAATACCAATTGTATTTTTAGTAATTTCCACAAATGTATATTCTCAAGAAGTAAAACACCAAGGCCAAGTAGACATATTGAAGCGACTTCAAAGCGAAGATCTCAACATTAAGCTCCGCGCTATCAGAAGTTCAAAGTACCAATTTGTGTACAAAGGCAAAGAAAAGCAAGTTGTAAAACTTTTGATTGACGCAACCAAGCATCAAAATGACAAAATAGTTGCAAATGCACTTAGCAGTTTGCGGTGGACTTGCTATTTGGCCGATAAAAAAATGATTACACTCGCTTTGTTTGAATTACTGCAGCACTCTAATCCAAAAGTTTGCGAAAGATCTCGAATAGTTTTAAATGAAATACATCGCGATATTTTAGATGCTCTTCCCGAGTCAGGCGATCCTATTCCCTGTCTTGTTGATAGTTTAGAGGGATGGACTGGTTTTGAATTTTTTTGTAGTACAAATGCAGATCCATATTTTACCAGAAGAATATCTGCTGCTACTATTCTTCAATACCTAGGCGAAAAATCTATTCCGCAATTGCAGCTTGCGTTAACGTCAAACACTGGTAGTCTTAGACATGGAGCTTTAGTTGTCATTATGAATATACGTTTGTCAAACAAAAATAGTAAAGATGTGATCACTCAATCTACCTACAATACAATTGTTGAAAATCTCAGCCATGAGCATGATGGTGTTCGATATCAAGCTGGCGAAACTTTGATTGTATTTGGTAAAACTGGAATAAAAACTCTTTACAAAGTTCTACAAAGCGGAAATTTAAAAGCTCAGGAAACAGCGCTATGGCGATTATGGTATCATGATAAAATAACGCTAATTCCAATATTGGTAGAAAAATACCAAAAGAATGAGTTGAGAGAGACGATTATTGATCTTTGGAAAAATATTCGTAGTGATGAAATACAACAAATAGAGGAAAAATTGGGGATGGAAACTCGAAATTTTATCGAAGAAGAAGTCAACAGATATAAAAATGAATAAATAACTTGAGGTTGCGAAGGATGCGAAACGATCAAAAAGCTCTTGAAAAGTTAAACCAACTCGAATTAAGAGCAAGAGAGATGTTCAAAAACTCATCGCCATTGAAGTAAGTAAAAAGCGTGAAGATTTGATTGACGAAATAGAATTTTCACGTTATGAAAACTTTGATAGAGATAGATTTTTAGATAGCCTATGTGAGCCAAGATTAGAATATTGGTATTGTATATACCGACAAAAATTGTATCCATGCTGGATAATTTCGAGCAAAGGAAAATCAGACCTTTGTATAGCCTATAGCGACTTTGGAATTTGTAAAGCCCCTTGGGGAATACTTATTAATTGGGAGTTACTCAACCATTCTCTAAGAAAAAAAGATATGGGAGGGGATGATACTTGGGGAATATCTATTAACGATGTTTTTGACCTATATATTGACTGGGATTTTCCTATTCGATTTACCACAAAAACTTCGTTAGACAATAACTCTATTTCAGAAAAGAAAAAAAACATAACAGAAATCCGTAGTCACAGTAACTATTGCGCATGTACATTTTATATAACGAATGTTGTCGAGGATTTACAAGAAAGTACTTTTGAAAACTGTAGTTTTCGAGGAGATGATCTAAGTATTTTGATGGTAAAAAACTGTAAATTTATTAATTGCAATTTCAATAACTTGAACGTACTGGGACAATGGAGTAATTCGAAAATAATTGGTTGTCACATACAATTTCTTAATTTATGTAGTGCGTATATAGAGGATCAAAGTTTGGGTTGGGTCTGCGACAAAAGTAAAATACAATTCTTAGACCTTTCACAAACACGTCTTAAAAATTTTCCGCAAAAATTGTTACGCTTACCACTAATAAAACTCAACCTTGCGCTTAATGATCTAGAAGAGATACCAAAAGAAATTATTAACTTAGAAGACTTACAGGAGTTGTATCTCTGTGGCAATAAACTTCGCGACTTCCCCAACACGAGTTCGATAAATTTGCATACACTTGCGATTTGTGGTAACCATCTGGAGCACTTTTGTTCAAATAGACTTTCTCCAAATATTAAACATCTTGATATTAGCCATAACAGAATACGTGACTTTACTTGCAAAAGAAAACTTTCATTTTTGGACATCTCTGGAAACTTGATGAGTAAAGATGTAATAAATCGCATTTCATTGCAATATCCATTTGCAATTACAAAACCTTTTTTTGACTGGAATTGGGGTATGGAATAATGAATATTATTTACGATCTCAATAAGTTTCTGTCATTGCTACAGTTAAAAACAAATATCTGTAAGTTATTTATGGAGAATTGTGTGAAATATTTTCTATTGATTGTTGTGTTGAACTTCTCGTTTATTGTTGCGCAAAGTTCTTCTGTAAAGCGAGTGGATCAGCTAATTGAACAACTCCCTACAGCACAATCAGTACAAAAGTGTCGTATAGCTCGTGAGCTAGGTCAACTTTCTAACATCAATGCTGTTCCACATCTGACAAATCTCTTGTCTGATGATAGCCTAATGGTTCGCTATTCGGCAATTGCAGCATTGGGAGAAATAGGTCCACAAGCATCTTTAGCCATACCAAAATTGATCGAATTTGTGCAAAAGGAATCCGCGCCTGCTTATATAGAAAATACGGGACTCAAGTACATTCGCAAAGCTGCCATAAAGGCAATCGGACAGATGGAAAAAAAAGCAGCAACGGCTTTACCAGCTTTATTGCAATTGGTACCTACGGAAAGAGGTACTCTGATTACTTCACCCGAGTTAAACGTGCTATGCAAGATTGGACATATCTGTTCTTCCGAGGTAGTGAGCGAATTAATTGGCCTTGTTCGACACAATGATGCCAAAAAAAAGCTTTCCAGTCGCGAAAACCTCGCACTATTCTTGTTTTCTCATGCTACAATATCATACAGAGAAAAGTATCGCGTGCCTTTTGTAGAAAAAGCCAAAGTACATTTTCATCCGCTGCTGATTCCCAAATTACTGACTTGCTGCCAGGACAAACGTTTATTTGTAAAAAAGCGCGCTTTAAAAATATTGCGCTCTATTTCAAATCTCTCCAAAACCGCAGCGCCAATTATTGAAGAATTTCTTACCTCTGAAGACCAGGATCTACGACAACAAGCGGTTTATACTTTAGTGGAAATGGGACAAGAGGTTGTCTATCCGCATTTAATAGCGTTGTTAGAAGAAAAGGACAACAAATCAAAAAGAGCGGGACTGGAAGTTTTAGGAAATATTCATCACAAGAACGCCATGCTTTTTTTGCAATCGCTAGTAAAAAAATCGGATGTGAAGATAAGAGTGCAAGCAATTGCTGCCCTGCTAACGATAGATTTCTCAAAAAACAAACATCTTATTGTGACGGAACTGTTACCCCTAATTATAAATGCGAGCGACGATGTCGAGGGCTACATTGGTGATATTTTTTACGATTACAAAAAATTTGACAATGACACCATTTTGGCGATGATTAAAGAACCAAACCGCAAAATACGACATTATGTATTGTATATTATTCGAGAGCAACAATATGAGGATTACCCGCGAATCATCTCTGACCAGCGTACCATTCCTTACCTGCTTGCGATTTTAGACGACTGCAACTACAGAACTACTTGGAATATTTTGCTCATATTTTATCAGATGAAAGAACACGCAGCTCCAGCAATCCCCTATCTCAAGAAGATGTTCTATAAAAATTATCACAAAGAAGATTACGAATCTGAGTCTAGGAAAATATGTGAGATTTTTTACCGAATAGGCAAGAAAGCTCAACCAATGATTGCAGAAATATTGTTCAGCAAAGATCATAAAATGCGGCAGTACGCCATTCCAGCTGATTACATTACCTTTACTCCTGAACAGTGTACATGGGTAGTTCCCATGCTTCTCAAAGCGTACAAAAAGGAAGATACCACTAGCATTATATATATATTAGAAGCTCTGCAAGGCATTGATTCTCCCGAAAAATTCGCCATTATCCCCAATGTCATTTCCAGACTAGGAGACAGGACAAAATATGACGACTCAGAGACGATGGGTGATGTTATTTCTCGTCGTATTGTTAACTTTGGTGTAGTTGCCCTTCCTGAGTTGAGAAAGATTTTACAAAGCGAAAAGAAAGACGAGAAGTTGCTTACCTTAGCACTGGATTCGGTATCACGTATACTTAGATACGAAGATGATATTTTTCCAAAAGAGATGATCTCCACTTTGTTCGATGTTTTGGGGAATGACAATGTTCAAGTAAGATTAGGAGCAATAGAAGCTATATCTGAGGCACTATCGCATACAAAAAATTCTTATTTACAAAAATTAATAGCTATCGCAAAGAACGATTCCAGCACAAAAGTTCGACGTGCTGCTATACGTGCAATAGGAAAAGATTCGCAAGCAGGGAACGCCATCAAGTTTCTAATTAAGATGCTGCAAAACGAAAAATGCAAAATGACTGCGGTAGAAACTTTAGGAGGTTTAGATACAAAGGCACAAGAGGCCCTTCCGTCTCTGAAGGAACTACTATCAAAAACAAAAAAAACAAAACACAAAAAATTGATTGGCAAGGCGCTGATTCGCATTCAAAATAAGCTTTTGTTGATCAAAGATGACCCTGATGAATGGCTAAGTTTTCTAAAAAAACTCCAGATACAAGATCGATATGATCTGAAATACAGAAGAATATTCGATACATTGTGTAGTAAAGGAGCGGATCTTGTACCTGTTCTTATGGCGGTATTGGAGCAAGAACGACTTTACGAGAATAGGCGTTACTATGCCGCTGAAATTCTCAGTAAAGTGGATGCTAGATTAGCCTTACCAACACTTCTGGAAGTTTTAGAAGAACAATACCAAAAGGACTACTTTTTACCAAAAGACATCGCAAGAGGAGCCTGTGGAACTTCAATATTACGCGTTTTCCAAGAGTACTACTTTGGTAAAGGATTACAACGGGCAATTGTCATATCCTTGGGGAATATCGGGAAAGACGCATCTCTTGGATTGCCAATGATGGAGCATATGCAGAATGACAAACACGAGGAGGTCCGTAGAGCTGTATTACAGTCGATATACAAAATCAAAAACGAAAGATAAAATGAGATCAATAACCAATAGCTATGAATCGATAATTAATTGAAGCACAAATAGCTTTTTTTCGCAGCCATAGCGTATGTAAAAACTTACAACGAATTACATCAAATAGCAGTAAAGTACATGTAGCTATAAAGTCAAAGAGAAACATCAATCGAATATGAAAACACAAATAACTAGGAAAAATCTCGATAATGTACAGAGTAATACATGTTACACCGCATGCACTTTCTATTTACAAAATACATTTAGAGACATACAGAATTGTGAATTTATTGACTGTAGTTTTCGCGAAAAGCATACTTGCTTTAACAATATAAAAAATTGTGTATTTGAACGCTGTAATTTCAATAAACTTGATATTTACGGCCTAGAAAACATCCGAATTTATCAAGGAAGCATCTCTTACTTGAACTTAAGAGGAGAAATAGATGATGTAAACTTTGACTTTATTGAGGAAACGATCGTTAGTGGTTTGCGGATTAATAAATCACATATGCAACTAGAAAAAATACCCTTCGCTATATTGGGAGATAGTCTTAAATCTTTAGATCTCAGCTTTAATAATTTGCGGAAAGTTCCCCTTGAGTTAGTAAATATAAAAAGTCTTCGCGAAGTCAACTTGCGTTATAACTTACTAGAAGAATTGCCAGACGAACTATCATCAATACCGTTAGATTCTCTAAAACTATTTGGTAATAATATTACCCACGAAGATGTTCAAAATTTCCAATGTCACAATATCGAAACATGTGAATCTATTAATGGACTGCAACTTCCACCAAGTTGTTTACGCTTGGCTATAAGCGGTCCTCAAATATTTAACGATCCGGCGTCACGACTCTTTATAAGTATGTCGACTTCGCAACTTCAAAGTATAATTTTGTGTAGCATACACTCTGTACGTCTTTTACGTGATTATATTGACTGTTTTGGTTTGCCTGACCACTATCTAGACGGAATAGACCCTGATATGGCAATTATAATTGGAGAAGGATATGAGTTCGGAGATGATACTTTTATTATGCTTGATTACCAATACAACCGACAAAAACCACGTGTCATTTTCAACAAATACTCACCTGGCAGTATTACATGGCCCCAATGGGCACCAAATTTTTCTTCTTTTTTAAGAAAACTTGGTGTTAAAGGTTGGTGGAAGTCTTTATAGAAACCCTACATGCCTTGGCAAAATAGGTGAGAAAAGCAATAGATGCGCTACTCAATACCACAGTTGTATAAGCTATGCAAAGCACAAACTAGTTTACAAATGGTTACCAACTGTAGTAGTGAGCTGTAAGAAAACAATGTAGATACATGGACGTTGCTTAAAATAACCATCGCAAGAAGGTAGCAGTATGCAAAAATTTGTAATCGTTATTCTCTCGATATTACTAACTTTAATGGTATTGAGTTGTCATAAAACTACAAAGCTGTCTGCAGAAGAGATAAAACCTACTATATTATCACAAAAACAAGATACTCAACAGCAAGTGAACTATAGTCAAACTAAACTCGAAAACAAAGTTTATCTAAACAATGAAGCATTGGCTAAACCAAATGATCAACAAATAGTCAACTTTACGAATGGTAGCAAGCCTGGATTAAACGTAAATGTAAATTGTCCAGCTATCGCATTTTCAGCTAAGCGTGTACAAACGACTATTACCATTGAAAATACTGGAGACATGAAGCTAAGTGATGTAAATATTCGCGCAAGCTTTACCACACATTACGGTAAACCTGATTCTATTCGGTTTATTTCTGCTGAAGGTAGTTCTTTTGTTTCTGATCGTGTGGCAACTTGGAATATTGGTTCATTAAATGTTAGAGAAAAGAAAAAATATTCCGTAGTAATTTTCTGCGGAGGTTGTAAACATTGCTTGAAAGTTGTAGTAGATACGGCAGAAGGTATTCATAAACAAGCAGAATGCTGTACAGAGTGGATGGGCTGTTTAATAAAATATAGTTTATTATTAGAATGCTCTGATACTATTGATTCATTGGCCGTGGATGAAGAAACTACCTATGCTATTAAAGTAACGCATCACGGAACTTTACCACACCACAATGTAAAAATAGAAGTTGTATTCCCAAAAGAAATTTCACCTGTAAGTGGAAGTGGAAAATGTATCATCAATGGCCAACGTGTAACAGTTACTCCATATCCTATATTATTACCTGGAAAACAAATACAATGGTACATTAAAGCAAAAGCAATATCTCCAGGTGATGCTCGTGTTAAAGTGTATTTAACTTCTGGATCGCTAGAGAAGTTCCGTTTCCCGCCAATGACCGAAGAAGAGAGCACAGAAGTAAAACCGAAACAAGAAAACTAATTACACACCTGAAAGGGAAAAGCGTAGAAGAGATCGAAAACTTGGTATATGAACTTGGAGCAAACGGTTTACTAAAAAGTTTTGTATCCAAAGAACATGTTGAGGCTGTAGAAGATTTAGTTACAAATAGTCGGCAAAAGTACAATCTACAAAATGTAATCACTAAAAATATTCTTTCAAAAAAAAAGCATGAAGAAATTTTTCTAAATGACAAGCTACTTGGAGATAATTGGAAAAAATTTTACGAAGAATATTCCAATGCCAAGGGATTGATTCGTTTGTCAAGAGTGGGATATAGTTAGACATCTAATCTTGCCGCAATTATCGTTTATCAAAGCCACAACGATTTGAATAGTGAATGTATATTGTATTTTCTAAAAAAAGAAAATGCTATTTGGATAATTACAGGTCAAAAATGTGTAGCTAAATCTTAGATGCATGTTTTAGGCTTGAGCGTGAGCAAAGGAATTTGTGCAGTCTATAATTTAAATTTCGGAGTACAAAATGACATCCAAAAGTACAAAAGCAGATCCAAGAGTGTTGGCAGAGTTCCCTTTTTGTGGTTATTGCGGTAAAGAACCTAAATTTTTAGTGAAAAGTTCTCATACTCCTGTGGGCTGGAACATCGCTTTTGCTTCTTTAGGAGCAAGCGTTTCTTATAATCTGGCATGGGCTCTTTGCGAAGAATGTAGTAAAAGGCCAAAAAAATACTTGCTGAGGCCGTGGCTAGATGTACTATTCGCTATTGGAGTTAATTATATTTATTTTCAATTTTTTGCGGGAAATAATTTTCGGTTATTTGATATGTTCTTGATTATGCTAGTTCCGATATCTTTACTTACAACAGCGGTTAAACTTTCAAAAAACACCGATAATCCTTTTGTTATTGAAAGAGTCTATGATGACCACTCCATGGACATACGATTTGAAAATGAAAATGTTCAAAAGAAATTTGAGGATTTTGTTGCTAATTACGAGGCGGTAAAATCCACGGAATAGCTTTCGCTATCTGCTACGACTAAAATACACTTAGATCTCAACACAACAATAGATTTCTCAGTTTGGCCAGATTCAGCAAGGTTATTTATTACCTATCTGTTTAATCATTTTAGTCGCTGTTTGTGCTACTGATTCATGCTGATCTTGCCGAGATAAACTAAGTATTTTTTTTATTTGCAGTACTTTGTTTTGCAGTATTGTTCTTTTACAATCTATTCCTCTATACGTTAAAAATTCAACACCTATTTTGCCTAGAGCCTGAATAGCAGCAACTCTTACTTGCCAAGAATCATCGTTTATCGCTCTTAGTGTTAGTAGATCAATACAATCGACTTCTCGCATGATTTCTATCGGCGAATATAAATATTGCTCTTCGTTTTCTATTCTACTGCTTTCGCGTCGAGATAAGTGCCGTACTAAATATGTTTTCATTTTCCCCAAAGTTACAATCGCGGCGACCCGAACTTCCCATTGCTGATCAACAAGAGCCTTTTTCGTGGCAGTAATCGTTTTTTCCCTGTATGGCATATTCCCTAATGCCTGCAAAGAAAGCTTTCTTATCGATAAATCTTTATCTTGCGCTAATTGAAAAACAATGTTTTTAGCCTCATCTTCACGAGCTTTCATTTTTAAAAGAGCAGCAATAGTAGCTTTTTTCACTTTTGATTTTCGCTTCTTTATTATCTCGTATATAAGGGGTACAGGTTGTAATATTTCTTTTTGATGTAGACTTCCGCCAAAACATCCTTCTTTATCCTGTTCTAAATCAAAAAATCCATCATGATTTGTATCGGTGAAAAATGGTGGTGTATAATCATCAAAATAGCAGCCGTCTTTATCGAAAATCAACGAACTACAACATAAAACATCTACAATCCCATCATTGTTAGTGTCCGCAATAGAAATTAATAGCGGAGAACCTTTTCTCCAGTGAAATCCGTTTAATGATTCACCTTTTAACCAATATCCCCAATTACACTTGATGTATTTTGTCATAGGGGAATTGGGTAAATAAAATCCGTGTGGTCGCATTTGAAGAAGTTTATAGTATTTCGCAAAGTTTTCACGTTTTTGGATATGACCTATCTTTTTTATAAAATCATATTTTCCATTGTGTAGCATGCAAAAATCAACAATATAGCCTTGTACAGAGTTTCCTGTAGCTCTAATTTTTACAGTGTAGTTCTTATCAAGAGCAAAATCGTGTTCTATGGTTTCTTGGCGTAAAATAATGACTAAAGTAATACCCAGACCTATTATGATTAGAATGCAGGTAAATGATGTGTATTTCCAAGGATTTTTTGCTTTTACCATAAAAATTTCTCCGAACATCTATAGGTTATATGTCTTCAACCACAAGATCGCATGACAGTTTTGTACACAATGTATACTGACTATAAATAAGTTGTTTGTTATTATCTATCTTTTTGCTTTACTCGTAAATGGATGTAGATTCTTCGGAAATGATGAATTTGGAAAATTGGTCGTAAGATATTTTTATTGTATTTGTTGCTGAGCCGGGTTTAATTGCTTTGCAATAGATTTTATATACCAATTTTTCTCCAGGGGAAAGTACTTTAACGGGAGAAAAAAATAACAGTTTTTTTCTGTGGATCATACCAATACTCTGTTGGTCCTTCTGCTCTAACAAACTCCATTTGTTGTGGAATATGATCAATCCCCCAAATCATTGTAGCTTCTGATGTTCCTTCGTTTTTTAGAGTGAAAACGTAAGTAGTTTGTTGCCCTACTCCTACAGGATCATCTGTATCGTATTGAGGCCCCACACGTGAACCAAAACTAGCAATTTTTATTAATGCATCTCTTTGGCAAATATTTAACAATAGGCCATTGTATGGTATCGATAAGCTAGCTTTTAGTAAGTAAACACCTTGTAAAACTCCACGTGTGGTGATTTTAAAAACTTTTGTTTGTTGTGCCCCAAGTTCGGAAATTTTCCATCGAAAAGTTTTCTTTGTGTTTTGATGTGGTTGTGAGGGGATAGATTGCAATGCATTTGGAAGTTTTAACTCTAATTGCAAGTTACTTAGTACTTGCGACGATGTATTTTTGACGGTCATAGTAGTGGTTAGTGGTGTATTAAGAGAAATTACTTTGCTACTATTTGTTAGCGATAATATTAAGCTATTGCTTGAGATGTCTTGTTGTGCGTTTAAACACGCCAGGGTTACGAGAAGTAAGATTATGTATTTCACCTTGATTTCCTTATTTATTTGGAAAATGATTGCGACAGTTCTATCCAATAAAGCTTTCGGTCTTCCAGGCAATTCAAGTACTGGATACAAAGTATTCTCGATATTGATAGCTGGTTTGTTCATTTTGTTACCTGCAAAATATATCATGTTTTTCGAAGTGATATTTTGGCACTCTAAAGTAAAATAATAATTATCTTATATTTAGGTGCGAAAAGCCAGTATTTTGAAGTGACATTTTGGCACTTCAAATAATCAAGGACACAAAATAAAAGAGGTAGACGCTATGCGAAAATTTGTATGGGGAATTTTTGTGACCATTATATTGATGAATGGTTGCAATAAAAACATAGAGCGTGGTCCAAGTGTAAGTAAGTTCATTCCCAAGCACGAGAAAAATTCTGAAGAGACAGGTGCTCAAAGCCAAGATAGTGCTAAGTTGAAAAACAAAATTTTTTTGAGATTAGACGAGCAAGCGCCGGTAAAAACAGTCGATAGTGAAAAAGTATCTGAAACATCAAATAAAGACGGAAAAAAATCTACTGATATACCAAAGCAAAAAATCGACGATGCTAGATCACCATCGTTAAGTGTTAAAATAAATTGCCCCAGTAAGACTTGGGCAGGAAAGAGAGTTAAAGCAGACGTCGTTATCAAAAATACTGGTGATAAAAACTTGAATGATATAGTGATTACTGGAAGCCTTGTCACTTCGATTGGAAATCCCAATCTCGCAGTGATCATCTCTGGAGAAAATAATTCTTCTATTTCTCAACGCTCTATTGTTTGGAAAATAGATCGCTTGGAAGCAAAGCAAGAAAAAACATACTCTGTGGCACTTCTTGCCAAAGGTTGCGAACATTGCTTTAAAGTTGTAGTAAATACGACAGAAGATGTTTATCAAAAAGCAAAATGCTGTATTCAGTGGGTTGGGTGTTCTGAACGATTATTGCTTGAAGTTTTCGACAGTGTTGATCCACTTACTGTAAATAAAGAAACTGTTTACACTATTGAAGTTACAAATATTGGAGGATTTTCGCCGCAACACAATGTAAGGATAGAGGCTGTCTTTCCTAAAGAAATTTGTCCCATCAGTGCTAGTGGAGATTCTATATGCACTATAAACAGTAATCGCGTAGTGGTAGTTCCATATCCTCTTTTACAACCTAAACAAAAAATCCAATGGAAGATTAAAGCAAAAGCGATAGAAGCGGGAGATGCGCGAGTAAAAGTTTATGTTACTTCCGATTATTTGAAGAAACCAGTAACTGAAGAAGAAAGTACTTACGTTTACTCTGAGAAAAGTACTCAAATAGATGTTATCTCGGATAACATTGAGAATAACCAAGAAATCCTTAACATAGAACAGAGCCAAGAAAAAATAGATAATGCTATAAAAATAGCCGAGCAGAATAAAACTCAAACAGCATATACAGGACTGAGTATCAGCGTCAATGACTGTCCGGGAATCGCTTATTCTGGCAAGCGTACTGTCCTTAGTGTTACGGTTAGAAATAATGGTAATAAAGATTTGACTGGGGTAAATATATATGGACGTTATGTGACCATTACTGGAAATTCTGACTTGATAAAAATCGTTTCTGTTGAGGGGAATCCTTCGATATCTGGTAAGTCAATAACTTGGAACGTGGGTTTGTTAGCTCCTGGTGAAGAAAAGGAATACAATCTTACGGTTATTGGCATTTGCACACATTGTTTTAAAGTAAATGTAAAAACTGCGGAAGGTTTAAGTAAAAGAGCAGAATGTTGTACAGACTGGAAAGGGTGTGGAGGGAGGTTTCTATTAGAATGCTTTGACAGCATTGATCCGCTGACAATAGGTGACGAAACTATTTATACCATTAAGATAACAAACTTAGATATTTCTCCATTTCGTAACGTAAAATTTGAAATTGTACTCCCAAGAGAAATGTCTCTTATCAATGTAGATGGAGACACAAAATTCACCATAAACGATAAGCGGATTACGATTTTTTACCCTATTTTGCAACCTAAGCAAAAAAAGGAATGGAAAATTCAAGCAAAAGCAGTATATCCAGGTGAGACTCGGGTAAAGATATACATGACATCCGAATTTTTTAAAATACCTATCACTGAAGAAGAAGTTACTGATGTGTATTAGTCTATGGCAACAATGTTTCGAGATAAAATTTAATTGTCAAAATTAATTGGCAAACCGCCTTCAAATATAATGTAAGACTTATGTAGCGAACTCCAAACAACTTGCCAAGTTTTACCATCATCAAAAGCTAAATAAATAAAATAGCACCAAGGTTTGTATTGACAAAAAGATAAATTGTAATTATCGCTTAAACCCACGGTACATCTAAAAGTACCATCTTTCGTGACTAGGGCTGTTGCTTTTCCCATTTGAATTTTATACTTCCGTAGTAAATTAACGAAATGTAGGTAGCTGATAAGACAGAAACAATAATAGACATAACTAAAATAACTTTAACAATTATCTTTTTCGTTTTGTTTTTCATTTGTTTGCCTTTGTAAAACGAAATGAGTAGTAAATTAATGTTGTTGTTTATAGTAGCTATATCTATGACACAGAAACAAGGATTTTTCTAGAAAACTGTTTTTTTACCATCTCTGATTTTGGAGAAATTTACAACTGTTACAAACCCAAATTGATTCGTTTTTGTCCTTCAGCCAACTAACACCTAATTGTTTTTGGCATGAATTACATAGATAAGAAACACCATGTTTTTCATAAAATTTTAGACAGCGATTACATTTTTTTTCTTTTCGCTTATTGTCTATTTCATCATCGCAATCAACACAATAATTTCCTTTCACTTTCCAAGTTCCATCGCAAACTTCGCAAAAAATTCGACGAGGAAAATGTAAAAGATCAAATTTACAGCCGCAATTACAGTACATCTGATCTGGATGTATTGCTGTGTAAGTTTTTTCCTTTTGAGTTTCTATAATCAGAGGATAATAACAAATGTCACACCTACCACTAAAAGTACCATGATATTTACCCATTTCATTGCCCTTATTTGGGCAGTTAGCAAATTTTTCCTCAGCATTCAAAATCATTTCGTCTGCACACCTACAATTGCAAAGATAGCAATATTCTTCATGACATGTAGTACAATACTGAAAGAGCTCCAAGTGATGTTCTTGAGAGCATTTGTTACAACATTTTTTTTCATCTACACAACTTGTGCAATAATAGAGGTCCAGATAACGAATCAAGCTGCCGGGATTTTTCTTTGCCTTACATTTATTACATTTGGGGAAAAACCAATCTTTCATATTTTTTGCTTTCTTCCAATGAAGCATCTTGAAATAATTGAAAAATCTACATACGCGATATATCGTTATTCAAAACAAAATCAGATAGCTGTTTTCTACATATAGTAAAATTGTTACTCTGTGTAGACAACTAATTTATGATCTAACTGCAAAATAATAGGATGAAAACAATGCTTAATGAAAAAGCATTAAGGTACATTGACTGGGAAAAACTTAGTCATGCGTATAATTCCGCATACGATGTTCCATTTCAAATTCGTGCATTGACGAGTAAAGATAAAGAATTACGTGAAAAAGCTCTATCTAAACTTTATAGCAATATTATCCACCAGGGAACACGTTATGAAGCGACAAGCTATACGATTCCTTTTTTCTATCAGTTATTATCCTCAACAGATACACCTGATAAACATGAAATAGTAGAGTTACTATCTTACCTAGCTGTAGGATATCCAGATGAATATGTAGCAAATGGCTTAAACGCTTTTGTTTTTCGTCAAGATTCGCAAGAACATGAAGTTAAATGTTATAACGCAGTACAAAATGGGGTTTGTATACTAGTAACTTTCTTAGGTAGCGAAGATATTCAACTTAGAATAGCAACCATTTATATTTTATCTTTGTTCCCTGAAAATAGCGCGAAAACTTTGCCTTTATTAGCAGTACATCTATCAAAAGCTTCTAATGCAGTCGAAATAGTTAATCTAATATTTACAATTGGTATGTTGGCGGATGCCGATGTACTACTTGATTTAAATTTACATTCTTTTTTATCTCATCATTCGGAAATGGTTCGTGTTTTGACAGCTTTTGCACTAGCGCGTGATTTTATATCACAGGATATTGTTGATATTTTGGCCAACGCAATTCCACTACTAGAAGAACTGGCAAAACAAGTTTACTATAAACTTTGGTATATTTTTCAAAGTGTAGAAAACTACATAGATGTGATATTGTCTCGCGTTAAAACCCCTAACAAAGATCTGATTATACTAGAACTACAACAAAAATTATGACTTCACAAAGACTATAGTCCAACGCAAATGGAAATTTTTACAAAAAAATTTGTTTATTCACATTTAAAATATCCAAACAAAAACCAGCTAACATTTAAGTTCTAAACGATAAATTTCATGGTATGCACAATTGAAGACACCTTCATCAGTACAAGAGCGTGAGATCTTTTTTTAGGGGAGAAGCGATGAAAACAAAAATATCGATTTTACTGTTATCATTTCTAGCTGCACTATTTGCGCAAAATGAGAAAACGCAATGGAAATACGAGATAGCAGAAATAGAAAATCGCTTACTGCAAAACGAAGAACAAAATATTCATAAATTGTACCAACGTTTTTTTCAAGTAGAAAATCAAGAGCTTTGTGAAAAAATACTTATACTTCTAGTTGATATCGTTAGGCGTGGAGAAAACAAACAGCTTGCCGCTGACACGATTGTAAATATTGCCCGAATGGACTTAGCTAATGTAGCGAAGCATTTTGTATCTTCCCTTATAAAAGATAAAAATACACAAGTTCAAGCAATTGCTAAACACACGTTGTTAGAAATTGATTTGTATGTTGAGAAGAGTCGTACAAAAGTACAAGGGGATTTAGACGCTTTTTTTAAATATAATCGTACTGGATTGTCACCACCATGGGAAATTCGTATTGCGAATTTGCAACCTTATAATGTTTACGGTATAAAAGTTGTATTACATGTTCCGTTTGCTTTACAATTTGTTTCGTACTTAGCTGATGATTTTGATCGTAAAAATCGCACTTTAATCTGGCATTTTGATAAAATTGAAGAAGGCAAAACAGTAGCTATACCGTTAATGTGGTCTCGTCAGTACTATCGTTTTTTCAATACACTGATCAATTTTCGTGTAGAAGTTTTTTCCGAAAATACACTAATTTGTCGTAATTATCTAACTTCACCAATAAGATGCTTAATTTGTTCTGGCTTTCCAATTGCTACCACTTATGATATTGAAGATCCACTAAAAATTGGGGAAGAGGGAGTGAATGTAGTAACTATACACAATCATAGCTTGTCGGCTTTAACTGGTATACGTTTAGTATATACTCTCTCTGAGCATCTAGAGTTTATCGCAGCTGAGCCCAAAAACTACCAACAAGCTAAAAACACAATAACTTTTATGAAAATCTCTTTATTATCACCAGATGAAAAACTTAGTTACAAAATCAAATATCGTGCTATTTCAGTAGGTAGTGCTGTTGGTACTGCGAAACTCACTAGTGATAGTTATACTAAGGTCTATTCCTCTTTTACCGATTATGAAGTAACTTCTGTTTATGATCCCAAAACTCCACAAAATAAAGAAAAGCACCAACCAAACTCGTATACAAAAATGAAACAAAACGAAGTTATATGGATTTTTCCTAAGAAAATTTCATTTTTCTTAAAGGATGTAACAAAAACGAATGATGATACAATAAAACTTATTTTAGAATTTGCGAATAAACACCACGAAAATTACCCTAAGTTAACAACAGCATTTATAGATTTACTAAAGAAAAGACCCCATTCTCCTAATACAAACGGAATAATATATTTTTTAGGTAATGTCAAAGCGCCTGTGACTTCATTACTTGTTGATTTGTATCCATCAATGTCAAAAGTAAATAAAATTAGTATACTTGAGTCTTTGCGACAAATTGGAAAAGAAAATGAAGTTGTAATGAGACTCATACACAAACTTTTATACGATAAAGAAGAATATATTCAGTGGCAAGCTATTGAATTTATTAGTCGTGTTGCCTCTCCAAAGTATCCATTTTTGCGCAAATCACTTTTACGATTGTTGGATCATAAAAGTATCGATATTCAAATCTCAGTAGTCAAAGCAATCGACAAAATGGATTTCGTCGATCAGCAAATTGCTACAAAATTCATGAAAAAAATACACTTGTATACTAATTCCGAAGATGATGATAGTAAGCGATTAGTAAAAATGATTTTACTAACGTTTGTCAATAAGAAAATATCTAGTGTAGTACCAGAATTGCTGAAATTGAATTTTAAATCTACAGATAGAAAAAAATTACTGGTAAAAGCTTTAAATGAAATTACAGGAAAAGATTATACAAGTAAATTTTTGACTCCAGAAGAGCAAGAGAAAACAACATGGGATGATTCATTGGAAGAATTTGATGATACGTGGGATGAGTGGTAAAATAAACATTTTGTCAAGGATAGAACTTGCACAATGAAAACGCATCTATAATAGATGACAAGGTAAAATCGTATATTTACACGTGAAAAAGACAAACAACAAAGTTTCCCAATAACGATTGAACGATGATGGAAGAAGAGAAAGTAGGTGTAGAACGGTGAAATACCAAGAGGAAGTATATGCGAAGAAAATGCATAAAAAACTGCGCAAGCATTTTAAATCAAAAGCTTTTAAAATCTCAATAAAAGGTGCCGGAGTGCATTGGGAATGTATTGTCCAGAGAAACGAATTTTCTTGTATTGTTAATTGCTTTGATGACCCCGAGTATTATACAGATTTTATGCATCAAGAAGAACCAGTAGCTACATCTCGCATTAATGATAGTGATCAAACTATTGCAGCTGTTGATAATTGGCTAACAAATGCTAGTATCAATGTTCTACATGAAAACTTTCCATTTGTTGATCAGCACAAACGAGACTTTATAAGACTGCGCAAAGAAGTAATGGTAAGTATTCCCGAAATTGAAAATGCAATACATTCAGAAATAGAACATCATATAGCAGATATTTACAATCTTAACTTTTCAAAAGGAAACCGCGCATGTTATCTTTCATTTTATGGAAAAAATAAGTTTCCTGATGCAAGGTTTACTTGGGATGAATGCGTACTTTTTGAATACCAAGTAGATAACTCTTCGATTTTTGCAAATGTTTTGAAGAAGTGGATTTATGATAACGCGAAACCTTCCGTAATGCGTAAGAATTTTCCGTGGCTTCAAATAGGAGAACTTGCGGATTATTACGAGAAAGGTAAACCTGTAGAAGGAGAATTTGTCAAAAGTTGGCAAGGAATAGAAAACTTTTATGAGCACAGCAGTTTTTCTTGTTCTGCAGAAGTTGAAAATTTCATTAAAACGATGCGTGATTATGGCTACGATAAAACACTACGTGCAGGGCAATCTCTGTGGACTCTTATGTTATCGAGATCGCGAAGGTATGGTTTGGAACCACATCAACCGTACATCGCTTTTGATTTTTCCGAACAAGGCATAAAGGTTTATTGTAAGTTCGAAAGTAATGAGTGTAGTTTTATTCATCCTTGTATCGAGCTGAATGCCAAAATAAATAATCTTTTAAAAAGATTAGAATCTATCCCTGTAAGCTAAATTTTACCAATGTAAAATTACGTCTCTATTGCAAAAAATTCTCTCTTATTAAAAATCGCCACTAAAAAAATAGCTATGATACTATTTTCGGAGTTCATATTTTTAGGAAAAACAAATGAAATCTATATTTATTCTGTACTTTTTATTTTCATTAGCTTTGGCGCAAACCTTTGATGAATTAAAAAAAGAAAATGCTAAATTAAAAGAGGAAATTACCAAATTAAAATTACAGCTATTACAATCACCAAGTATTAAAGTTGTTAACGTAAGAGAGATATTTATTAAATATCAAAAAGCTATTGATATTAAAAATAAAATTCGTGACTCTTACCAAAAAGATACCATAAAGGCAAAGAATGAATATGACAAAGATATAGCAAAATACCCGATATACCCGATGTCATCTCGTCGAGTGAATAGCAATTTGGAGATTAGGAAAAAAAGAAAAATACTTGGAGAAAAATTTAAAAAGGAGTTTGAGCGTTTAAAAAATATTTTGTATACAAAGTTAAACAGTTCAGCAGAAGTTATTTTTAAAGAAATTTTTGATGAGGTTGACCTATATGCTAAAATAAATAATATTAGCGTTATTTTGAAAGTTGACGATCTTGATACATCCCACGTTTCTTCAGATAAGAGTTGGGGACATCCTTCTACTGAAAAGCTTTGGAAGTATTTTGACAATCGAAAAGTTTTATATTGGAAAAATACTATGGACATCTCTCCAGAAATTATTAAGCGATTAAACGATTCTTACACGACAAAAACATCTGAGTAGTATCTAGTACTCTTTTGATAAAAAACTTTCAAGTTAACTTTTAGAATAGACCAGCCGTAAGTACTGATGTATAAGTCTCTCATAAACTTTCCATTGATCTTGGTTTAAATTATCTTTATTTCTATAAAATTCAAGCCATCTCAGTTCTAGTTCATTTAGTAAATAGTCGTGCATAAACTCGTTGTATTCTTTCCATTGTTTATCACTTAAATTGTATCTGTTGTTATAGATACTAATCCAGATGAATTCTAACATCTGTATTTTATTTAATTCTTCTGTTGAGGCTATCTGTTTAGACATATTGACAAAGTGTAAAAAATATACTATGGTTACTGTCCCTTTACACGGCGAGTTTCGAAAACACGAGAAAAGGAAACTCCTTTCGTGTTGAAAAATGCCATTTTGTGGTAACGATAGCAAATTTTGTATTTATAATAATTTTCTTCAACCTACCACTAAATTTAATTCATGTCTACTAAATCCTTGATATATGCTTAACCTTAGCCAAAAACATGTTTTTCGCGAGTTTCCTTTTCTCGTGAAAAGACAATCACATAAATCACAAAAAAAATCACGCGGTCGTTATTCTCCGCGATGCCACCAAGTATTGAGTCAATTTGAGATATCATTATTACTTCTTGTAAATTATCTTGAAAAAGAAGATGCCATAAAAAATGGTGACAGGCATCATATTATTGATTGGATGGTGGTTAATACCTCTCTTTGGGGATTTCGCATTGCAGAGTCTCCTAATCTACTCTGTGGTCACATTCACCAATACAATGATGCATTGCGTGAAAAACAAAAACCGCAATTACCACAATCAGCGATGGATATCATTGATAAGTTCAAAACGCAAAATAAAGCAGAATTTGCGGACGTTTTGCGTAGTACATTGCTTGGTCTTATGCTCCAAGACCACAAGAAAATGCCAGCGCATATTGGATTGAAGAACACCAAAGGAAATATTCCTCGTGATGTGCCGATATTTGGTTGGTCTGCGCAGTTTATTATTCATGAGTATTTACAGTGGAAGAAATCTATTGGTGAGTCCATCGATGCTGACGCACCGTTTTTTTTCTCGCCACGATCAAAAAACGGCCGTTATACAACTCAAGGGCTACGAAAATGTTTTCGTCGTGCAAAGGTTAAGGCAGGTATAGAAAAACCGATTACGCCGCATTGTGGCCGTCACACGATGGGAAGTCACATGACGCAGGAGTCAAAATATCTGCAAGAAGTGAAAAGTGCTCTTGGACACGCTTCGATTAGTACCACAAATCAATATTCACATATGTTTAATCCTAAAATGCGCGAATTTAGCCGAGAGTATGAAAGAATTCTCTATGATCCGGTGATGACAAGTATATTAAAAACAAAGTCTCAACAGACAAATATCGCAAGCGATTAATCGCAAATTTTTCTAGATGAAGTGTCGACAAAGTTGTAAAAATCTTTGTCCAAGAAGTATTCCTTGCGAATTTCTAGTTCCCACGCTTGCTTGTGAATGGGGTTTTTCATCGCCGATTGCAAAGAGCAATCCCAAGCTTTCTTTAGTGATTTTGGGACTGCTCTACGTTTGTGTCCAATGATAAAACGATCAAATTCGTAATGAAAGTACCGATTTTCCCAGTTGATAATTTTATTGTACAACTCTTCGTCTTCTCTTTTTAGGCTACTGAGACTCGTTTGTTTTTTGTGCAGATCATGAAATTCTTGGCGATCTTGGTTAAGCTCATCGAAGCGTTGTTTATATACCAATTCTATTTTAAGCGAATTCATTTTCCATGTTTGTCGCATTTGATAAGCAGTGAAAAATAAACCGATAGCTACGGCAAGTAATTCGAGATTATAAAACATATAGTTGATTGTTAAACTTTTTAGTTATTATATTATATACCGCTACGTGCTTATTGTGAACATGTGGAGTTGTTTGACGAGTACAGTAGTTCTTTTACGATTTATCTCTATGTACGTTAAAAATTCAACCTAGAGCGTAGTAGCAACTTACATTTAGAGTTTGTACATATTCAACCACAACACCGCATTTTTAAACTCGTTAGTCTGCAATTGCGTATAACGATTCAGGTTAAAGTGCTGCTTAAAGTCACGCCAAATTTTGTACATTTGCTTGCGATTTTTTGTCTTTTGTTTAACTATCTCCCGTAGTTTTTCTGCTTGCTCTGGAGATATACATGTTGTGTCTACTTTTTCTATTTGCGGCGTATGTGTATGTAATAACTCTTCTAGACTATCAAGTCTATTTTGCATAGAGTTTATGGCTGTTTTGATAAAATCAATTTCATTGACAACGGCTTTGATTAAGCGTCGATCATGAACAACAGCTGATGAAATCATTTGTGGTAAATCTGTCGCTGTGGAATGGCTGAGTCTTTCAAAAGTGGTAAAGGCACGAATAATTTCAACAGACTTTTGCGCAGCTTGATCAGAGCGCAGTAGTAAAGCGATACTGTTGCATCCTTCCCAAGTGAACGCTTTAGGATTACTTCGATTGAACGCTCTTGGATTTGAAGTGACATTTTGGCACTTCAAAATCTCTATTTCTTCGTCTGTTAGTATAAAGCAAAAATCCTCGGGAAATTTTTTCTTGTTACGCGAAACTATTCTGTTGAGGTACTTCGTTTCTATTTGGAATATTGTTGCTACAGTTTTATCCAATAAAGCTTTTGGCCTTACTGGTAACTCAAGCACTGAATACGAAGTATTCTCTATATTAATAGCTGGTTTGTTCATTTTGTTACCTATAAAATGCATCATATTTTTGAAGTGACATTTTGGCACTTGAAATTGAAGTGACATTTTGTCACTCTAAAATAAAATATTAATTATCTTATATTTAGGTGTGAAAAGCGAGTATTTTTGAAGTGACACTTTGGCACTTGAAATTGAAGTGACACTTTGTCACTCTAAAATAAAATACTAGTTATTCTTGTTATATCTTATATGAAGTTTTATTAAAGCCGTTGAGGCCTATATTATTTATCGACTGTCAAAGTTTTTAGTTATTATACCGCTGCGTGCTTATTGTGAGCATACTCGTTATTTAACGATTGCAGTAGCTCTTTTACTGTGATGATAATCGCTTCTAAACCATTCTCTCCTAAAGATTGTAGTTTTTTCTTCTGTTGAAGAACTGTTTGCGACCATACACCCTCATTCTCTATAAAACTACGAACTATTTTTTGTAACTCTTGCTGGGCATGGTAATCACGATCAAAATGATTTATTGTCTGCAAAACAGTATCTATTTTTTGCTGGCGAGACATTGTATTGCCAAACTGCAATTTATAGTACTGAGACCACGAAAAGTACGATGTTGTTACCGCATGCTCGATAAAAACATCAAGATTTTCTAGATGCGAATGATTACTTGGCGGCAAGAAAAAAATAGGCAATTTGTCTGCCGCGTCTAAAAAGCTGTGTATACCTGGCACTGAAAATAATGCTTGTGATCGCGACAGTTCCTTGAGCATGTCTTTCGATTTCAGCATCACAAAAGATACATTTTTCATCGCAAATCTCTCGGAACACGCATCAACAACACTTTGCCTGCCAACAACCAAGATGTTTTTAAAATAGATGCGTAATAATGGAAGCAAAACGCGCAATATAATAAATGGGTAGTTGGTATTCTTACCTACGGCAATATGAGAGTTACAAACCTTACCGTCGCTTCCACCAAAATTTATGATGCACTGCTTTATGATTTTATATTTCTTTTCGTTGTATTCCACGATTGGACCAATGATACGCGCATTTTTTATACTATATTGTTTTAACCTTTCGCGAGAAGAGCGAAAAAAATCCTGCACAAAATAATAGTCCGCGTAGTCTACATCTGGACGAAATGGATAAAACCATAGCAATGAATCCACTACAATGCACTGACAACTCGACTTTTTAGCAGTACCTCCTAGCTCAAAATCCATGACATTGATAAATATATTACTTCTGTTAAGAATAGAAAGAATCTCTGTGTCTTCGTTGTGCTTCAAATAATGATATTCGTCAAAAAAGTGCGCCTTGGCAAAGTCGTAGGCGACACCCGAACCAAAAAAAATTTTATATACACCATTTAGTTTTTCAGCAATGGCAATCATTTTACGCACAGGACCAAAGCCAAATGACTGCGCTGTAAAAGCAACTATTTTCATAACTGACACCGAGATTTTTGAAAATCTGGATACATTTTGCGCAATGTCTCATTAATTGTCGGCATCAAAGTGGAAAGATAGATCTGTGTTGTTTTGATATCGGTATGTCCCAATTGCTCTTGAACTGCTTTAATATCTTTGCCACTAGCCAAATAAAAATTAACTGCAAAACTATGGCGTAATGAGTGCGGACTCAAATGATTTCTAATATTGAGCTTGGTGATTATTTTTTTCATGCAAAGCTGTAACGCCCTTTGAGAATAAGAGTTTTCTTTCGTGACGGAATAAAAAACCCAATCATCAAATTTATTTGGAAGTTTCCACTTCGAAAAAAGAGCGTGCGCATCAATTATTGCAGGATTTACAATTGATGGTGGATAATAAACATACCGCGTTTTTTGACCTTTTCCATTACGTACAAACACACAATTCGAATCAATAACAAAGTCTCCCCAACAAGTACTAGTAAGCTCTGTTATTCTAAGTCCTGTGTTTAGACCAATAATGATAATAAGTGCTTTAACAACAGCAGAAACACCTTTGTATACATTAGAAACTTTATTTGCATAAATAAGCTGCTCATAAGCATACTTTTGTAATTGAAGACATTCTAAGCCTGTTAAGCATTTTCGTGGTGATGCAGCATTCATTTGTGGAAGGCGGCCATTTTTAGGATATGGATATTGAGAGGTGAGGTTTTCGTAATCTGGAGAAAAAGCGAAATGTTTTTGAGTCATATCTCTTATTTTACAAGAGATTTATTTTTTCGTACAGCAGAGGAGAAAAATAGATGTGTGATAAAAACGCTGTATTTATTAGGAAAATAGAAAATAAGGTTTTCGCTTTTTCTCCATAAAGCGAAAACCTTGTACAAAATAATGGAAACATTGCGTGAAGTCAAGCGTCTATTTCGGTGACTTGTACGAAAGTATACTTTTTATCTAAATTGCTTTTTGCGCGAAAAGTTATCCACAGGCGAGTATTTGACAATCTAAAAAAAGGGTTATAAGCTCCGGACAAGTAAGTTGTAATGTTATGACTTGCAATTGTTCCTTAGAGTTAGAGATAACTCAAAACATAGAATCTAGGAGATTTAGAATGAGTATAGTAGCTACTACTCAAGAAACGCCCACATTTCAACGAGGGCAAATATCCTCTGTCGATTTTGATCGAGTTGTAAAACGTATAGCGAAAGAACACAATTTTAGTTTAGATGAATCGCGCAGAATACTCAACAGCACAATCGACTTTTTGTCTTTATGTGCACACGTAAATAGCTTTGGCCGCAGAAATAAAAAAGGTTTGTCTCCTTCTCGAAAGGTAGATATTGGTTGGCATGAGTTTCTCATGTACACAAAAGCGTATACAAAATTCTCCAAATCTTTAGGAGTACCGTTTATTCACCACGAACCAAACGACAATCCGAATACAGATAAAAAACACTTTGGTGGTAAGCAAGCAACGGTCAACTATATGTTGGCAAATAATATTGTGTTTGATGCTGAAATCTGGGAAGTAAAGTCTAATTGTGATAACGACTGCCATGTTTCGTGCCAAGAAGGATATCCATGTATGTCAAGCATCGATGCCACAAAGAATCAAAATAAAAAAGATGACTGTGTTCCTGATCCATGCACATGTTCAGATGACTAAATATAAAAATATTAACAAGTTACAAACAAAATAATTAATACCGAGGAAGGCTAAAATGTCTTCCTCTCTTAATTTTATGACAACAAATTGGAATAAATATTACAAAGAAGATGCTAAATACCTAAAGTTGAATCAAGTGCTTTTTGAGTTGATTACTTACGAAGTGCTGCAAAATTTACAAAAAAATCGTTTTACCAATGCATTGGACTTAGGGTGCGGCCGTGGCGAACTAGTTACGCAGGTTTCTCGTATAAGTGATTTCGTGCTAGGAGTTGATGGAAGTGAAATTGCTTTAGAGTACGCGCAATCACAAAATATTGCCAATGCAAAATTTACCCAAATAAACCTAGATAATATCAATCATTTTTCGCAACGTTATAGCAATCATTTTGATGTAATATTTTGTAAACTGACTTTCCCATTCGTAGAAAACAAGAGTGTTTTTCTCGAATATTGTAAAAAAATGCTTGTTCATCACGGTGCACTAGTCATTATAAACCCAGTGCAAGAAAAAGGAGTGATGTACAACGGTAAGCAAGCTAACATATCATTTTCACACGATAAGATGATGAAAATGTTGAATGTAACCTATGGCAATGCCATTTGTTTTAATAAATCTTATTATCCCAAAAATGATACTATTATCGGTTGTTACATTGCTTTTAAATAGTTTTCGAAGGTGTACATTGATTAGAATTTTATCAAGCTACAATGCCAAGTAATTTGAAAACCGCTTCAAACCAGATATGAAAACGGTGTCAAAAATGTAAAGCGAAGAAATAAAATGAATTGTCTGCTCGAAAAGAGCTAAAAAACTATAAAAGGATAACAAGCGTATAAAGTGTTTATATCTAGACTGATATCGAATTCGTTATTACTCTATTAAACGCAGCTTTTTCAAACGAGCTCTTATCGCTCCTGGTTGTCTTTGAAATTCCTCTGCTAAGTTCTTAATATTAGTGTCTTCTTGGAATTTCTGTTCTAATTTTAGATCATCCTCTAAAGACCATTTTTGGTAAGCTTTGGGATATTTCCCCCTTATTATTTCTAATTTCTTAATATTTTCTTGCTTTACTGAATCGACTTGATTGTCATGTTTTTCTTGATTTATGGGGAGGACGTCGCTTTCCTTTTTTACTTCAAAAAGAGAAACAAACTTTGTTTCTTTCTTGAGTTTGGCGATACCTTTTTTTATTTCATCTTGTTTTTTTTGTTCTAATATTTTTTTTAAAAGATCTACTTCGTTAGAGTAAACCCAAGACTTACATATATTTGCTTGTAAATTTGCACCTTCTACTATTAATTTTTTGTATGGTGAAACAATCGAATAAACATTAGGAGATATATCATCTAACTCTTTTTGTAAATTCTTTATAAGTCTCTTCAAATGGACATATCTTTTTAATATATCTTCATTCATTTGGTCTATCCACCATGTTTTTGATTACGAAGTAGTTATTTTTTAAGGATTGGTGTTAAGAAAAGAATTTAATTTTCCTGTTTCTGAAACTAAAATTATTACTGAAAAAAATATAACAGTAAGTTGCAGTTGTGTCAATTTTTCTTTGTTCTTGGTAAGATACTTTGCATAAAAAAAACAGGTACTAGGTTGCAAATTCCTCATTGTTTTAGACTATTTTTAACACATTCGATCAAACTAATTCCTAAATAAACTTTGGTAATTTGCTATTCACCGTATCTATCAAATCATCATCGACAACATGAGAATAAATTAGGGTTGCCTGTATACTAGAATGCCCTAATAATCGAGAGATTGTCTTTAGATCAACGCCTGCTCTTCTCAGCATTGTGGCATAAGTATGGCGAAAACGGTGTGATGAAACTTTAAAGTCTACAAGTTCACTCAAGTTGTTAAAAAAATGGTTAAGACCATCTTCGGTTATTTTCTTTTTGGTGTGGGATATAAAAAGTTGACTTGAAGATGGTTGTTTTTTATTTCGTTCAATGACGTATCTTTTTAAAGCGATGGCTAAGTTATCAGTAATTGGGATTTCACGATCTTTATTCCATTTACTGGCCTTTACTGATAGTACTTTTTGTTCAAAGTCGAAACTATCTTCTTCCAATCTCAAAAGTTCATTTTTACGAATACCTGAATGAATCAGCGTTGAAATAATGGCATAATTTCTGACAAAAAGAAAACGGTCATTTTGGTAGTTAGAAGTTACCGCGCTCAATATACTTCGCACTTTTTCTTTGGAGTAATATTCAGGGATATATTGATTTTTCCCTTTGCGCTTGCTGATTTTTTCAATGGGATTTACTTCAAAATAACCTTCCTCTGTACACCAACGAAGAAAAGATTTAATCGCTTTGTAATAAGACATATAAGTTGTGTCTTTCCATTTCCGTTGAGTTATTCCCTCGAAAAAGAAAATTTCTAAATGATATTGTGTTATGTCTTGGATTTTCCTTGTTTTGGTAGCTTTGGCGTAGTACTCAAAAGAATTTCTATACCATTTGATAGTGCGCGGAGTGCAGTTGTTAAGAATTTGTTTACGGCAAAAATCTTGGTGAAGTTTTTGTAATTGTAAATTCATAAATTAAGACCATCAGCCTTTGGCTAATGGTCCTATAAGAACAAAAAAAATAAAATTTAGCTATCTGCGGTGCTAAGGTTAGCGAAAGGGTGGGCCAAGATGGACTCGAACCATCGACCATCAGCTTAAAAGGCTGTTGGCTCTAGGCTTATTTCCCACTTTTGGCACTTTTTGGCTAATATTAGCTTATATATGGCTATTTTTACAAAGTTTAAATTTCTTGTTTTTGGACCATCAGCCAAGACTTTTGGTGGCTAACGATTAATTAGATTTACTCTATCATATAATTGTCTTAATAGACAAGCAAAGACATAGGTGGTAATCTAATCTAAAATAAATTCATAAGAATATGCGAAATACATTATCTAGCAAAAAGAAATTAGAGATAAATTCAAAAACTGGAAAGAGGCGAGTAAAAGATCAATTATCTCTAGCAGCTAAAAAACAAAAAGCGGCACAAAAAATTCGCAAAAACTTTGGGGATGTTTTAAAGCAGTTGGCTAAAGAATAAGTTATATGAATTATATTACATTGAAGGACTGTAAAAATTCATTATTTGATATAGCTTTAGCGTCTTCTCCAGAAGAAGTAACTCCTCATTATCTTACTAATAAACGAGGCATTACACGTCTTGAGTCGATTCTTGTTCAAATACAAACAAATTACTACAAGGGTTTTTTTGAAAAGGCATCTTTTTTGTTTATCTCAATTAATCGTGGTCATTTGTTTACCAATGGTAATAAGCGTTTAGCATTAACTTTGCTTTTAAATTTTATTTATATTAATGACTATAAATTTAAAGGCTTAACCGAGAAAACATATCGTAAATGGTTCGAAACTAATTTCCCTCAATATAAAATTTCAAATCGTAAATTTAAGCGCGTTTATGGTTGGGCGATGTATAACATGAATAAAGCTGTAGCTTCTGATACGGAGTATGGATTTGAGGAATTGAAGAGTAAGGTTAATGAATTTATTATGAAAACAATATAGCTAAATTTATTTGATCTGAATTCTCCAGTTTTTTGGACTTCTAGATTAAATAGTTGATTTGGTTTTTTTCCAATTCTTTTTGCATATGTTTTACTGTGGTGTGCAAATAAATAACCGTTGATTCTATACTACTATGTCCCATAAGTGTTTGTAATGTCTTGATGTCCACACCACTTTCTAAAGCTTTTGTTGCGAAAGTATGTCGAAATTTATGCGTATGAATATAGATGCCTGTTTTTGTTTGAATTCTTTTGAGTAATCGCTTTAAACCGCTGTTAGTAAAACGAGAATCCGAATTATATGAAGTAAACAAATACAACGTACTTTTATCTAGCTTGTCTCTTTCTGCAATATATTCAAGTAATATATCTTTTAAACGCTGTGGAATGGGCAATAAGCGATCTTTTTTTGATTTTGAGGTTTGTGCACGCACTTTGAGTTTCATTTCGCTGAAAGTGATATCCAACAACTTCAAACTCAATAATTCTTCTCGTCTTAATCCAAGCATCAGTAAAGTCGAAAGAAGCGCATAATCTCTTTTCCTTATAAAGCCTGAAGAGTATTGGTGTTTTAAAACAAAATACATCATTTTTTCTATTTCTTCATTCGTAAAATGCTCAGGTATTTTTGATTCGATTTTAGGCTTTCCAATCTGTTCTAATGGATTTTCATTGATTAGCTTTTTTTTCGTGCACCACTTGAAGAAAGGCATTAAATTTTTGCGATGGTGAAGAATTGTATTTTTACTCCAGTGTTTTTCTTGCTGTCCTCGATAAAAAAATTGCATCAATATTTCTTCACTAATATCAAAAAGACTTTCAAGTGCAAAAAAACTATTTAAAGTCTTCCAACTATATTGATAATTCCTTATCGTTCCACGAGCATAACCTTTTTCAAAAAGGCTATAATCACAAAAATCTTTGTGCAATTTTGTTAGTGTTTTCGATTGATAAACTTGTAGGGGCATTTTTTTTGATTTAATGAGATAGTGTACATCCGTTCCTTTTAAGTATAGACAGACTCTAGTATTCTTGTCATAAATAGATACGGGGGAGAGACATTTGCAATTGCAGCAAGTGTCTTTTTTATGTTATAGCTCTTTTAAAAAGAAACAAAAAGGCAGAAGTGACAATCATAATTGTGCATTTATTTTGGCAATCATCTCTGATTATCACTTTCGACCTTTTGTAAAAAACAAACTTAACCCATACTGAAATAGAACAAAGAAATGTATGACAAACAAATTTAAGAAAATCAGAAAGTCATTAGGGAAAAGTCGTTTGGATGTGATTCTTCTTACTTTAATCAATGGTTCACGTCTCTCTAGACTAGAGAAAGAGACACATATGCCAAAGTTAGTAAGGGATTGTTATAAGCTATGTGTTGTTTATGACAAAACTCTAGAAGACTTCTTTCCAGAAGAAACCCAAGAGATACGAAAGATAATTGAAGAACGGCAACAAATGATGGTGCATAAATGGCGCTGAATTTATTAACAAAATAACCAGGTAAAAACATCAACAATTTACCTGGTTATAATTTTTTACAGTATGAATAAAGTATTTTACATGCAAAATTTATATATTGATAATTATGCAAAACAATGCTCCAAGGCGAGTTTGGTTTATATGGTGCTTTGTCGCCTATCGAATCGTGAAGGAAAGTGCTACCCCAGCATAAAATACATGGCACATAAACTCGGTATATCAACAGATTCTGTATCACGTGGATTAAAGACTTTACTTCGATATAACGTTATAAGTCGTAGACTTACTAGAAGTCGAAAAGCTTGGGGAAATTATGAGTATCAATTACTTGATCAATCGGTGTGGATAAAAACGGATTAACTGTGGAAGTTTCGAGTCGAAACAGATTATGGCTTTGTGGAAAAACTATATATCTTTCCACAACCACGCAGATCAATGTTTTACAGGAAACCGCTGAGACCGATACTAAGGAATAAAAAAATATATATTTATAAAAAATTATAAAAAAGTGCGAATAACACTTATCCCCAACTATATGAATTTACAAGCCTACAAAAACAATCTTCGTAAAAAAATTCTCGACAACGATTTATCTAACTTTGATAAAGGTTTAGATCAAAACGGTAAAATTATTGCTGACTATCCTGTAGTAGAAAGAGTTGGTAGTACAAATATTATCGATGCAAAGGGTGACATTGATCGTTTGCACGAAATAAAACAGCAGCTAGAAAAAGAACAACCCTTCACGAGATTTCAAATCAAATACATACCTCAACGTACAAATATTTACTGTGAACTTTGCAAAGAATTGGGAGTCGTTCCGCGACTATACGATGAGTAATTTCTAATTTTATGACTTTTGGCTCCTGCCTGTGTTTATGGGAACATATCAAATTCTTGGTCTACGAGTATTTGATTCCTGTTGTTGGTAAATAGACCTCTGCCAAGGACAGGAAGGTAGGAGTGAGGAGTTTTAAACTGCTCACAGCATTTCTCAATAAATATGTTCGAGAAATACAGCTGAAATGTAATTGTTCTTTAAAATTTAAGTTAGAAGGAGATGTTTTGAAAACAAATAGAAAAGAACTCATCCAAAAAACTTTGCAACATATTATTGGCTTATTTAGCCGAGGAAATGTACCTAAAGCAATAAAAATTGCCACTTTTCCTACGCTAGATATTCCATCAAATCGCTGGTCATTATCAAATCGTATTTTGATGTATTTGCACAACACCGAAGATGCTCGTACTTGGAAACAATGGCAAAAGGTAGAGCGCAATGTGAAGAAAGAAGAAAAAGCGTTTTATATTTTTGCACCGCGAAAATACAAAGTGAAATGTGAGGATGACAATGGCGAAGAAAATGAGAAGTATGTACTAAAAGGATTTTCTGTTTTACCTGTTTTTACTGTAGAACAAACCGAGGGTAAAATTTTAGATTATCAGCAATTAGAGCTGCCTAAATTTCCTCTGCTAGATAAAGCACGAGAGTGGAACATTGATGTTTCAGCAATTGGTTTTTCGAGTGATTACTATGGCTACTATCAATCATCAGGAGAACAAGAGAAGATAAGATTAGCTAGTCCTCATGAAATTGTCTTTTTCCACGAGTTAGCGCATAGTTCGCACCGTCGCGTTTTGGGTAAACTCAAGAATGGACAAAATGAAGAACAAGAAATTGTTGCTGAGCTATCTGCGCAAGTTCTTGCTCAAATCGTTGGTACACAAATAGAAAGTACGCTAGGCAATTCATTTTTGTATATCAGATCATATGCTCAACGTATGAGAAAAGATTGGAGTAGCTTGTTTATCAGTGTTATCTCAGGTAGAAAAAGTATTGCACTTGATACTCGATGTAGAAAAGGAGGTTCTCAAACATGAAAGTAATCTCTGTTCGTGATTTAGAGCTTTATATGAGATGTCCACGCGCTTACAAACTCAAAGTACTAGAAGAACATGTTGCGCAACAGAAAACGGTATCACTGTGTAGGTCTATCGCTACAAAACGAGTTATTTTTTGGATGCACGAAAATAAATTCAAGTTTACCGAGGATGATATCCAGCAGCAATGTGATTTTTTTTGGAACGAAGAGTTGGATGATCCTCGCGTAAATCAACAAGAACTTGAAGAAGTTGTTGTTATGGAAAAACGCGCTACAAAGAAAACAAAAGCCAAGCCTGCTGTTAGTAAAAGAGAAAAGATCCTCAAAGATATCACCACCTGGTGTTTGCGCTATCAACAAGCCGAAAGAAGCAGCGACGTTTTACACTTTAATACTCCCTATGAATGTCAGATAGGGGACATCGTATTCACAGGATCAATAGATCTGATTCGCAAGAACAGTGATGATGGTATTGAACTTGTAAAATTACGCACTTCAAGTCAGCCACCAGGGGAAGCGTATTTGCAAAGAGATTTATCATTAACTCTCGCGAGTTATGCAACATGGAAAGGAAACTTTTTTCCTAGTGTGGATGGTTCTACTCTGCAAATTGCTATTGCCCAAGTTCCGCAAGTTTTTTACTATCATTTACCTTTTCTAGATATATACAAACGCAACGCAAAAAAAGGCAAAAAGAGTGAAGCAAAAGGCAATCCTCTTATCGAATGTAGCAGACCGAGAAACATGCTTTTAGATTTTGAGTTCGAGGTGTTGCAGATTGCCGCGGGTATTGAAATGAAATACTTTCCGATGCGAATTATACAACCATGTGGTTGTTGTTTGTGTGCTTTTCGCCATCAATGCGCATCGTCTGTACAAGTCGAGACTACTACTTAGGAGGTAGATATGAAGCTAGAAGAATTACGCGAACTACAAGCCCAAAAGCAAAATGGGGAATCGATCAACGAAGTTATGTTGCGTACTGAGAATCAGCCACCAGAAGTTGCACAAGAAATGGTACCCGACGAAGAAGGCTTTGTCGACTCCGATATTGTAATTCCGCGCTACAAAATTACGCAACCAACGACGAGAATAGAGGATGCGCAACCAGGTAACTTTCGCAATGTTTTAACTGGCGAAGAATCCTCGGAGTTGGAAAATGTTATTTTTCTAAAGCGAGCCAATGGTCGTATACTTTTCAAGAAAGATGACTACTCAGGAACTCGTGAATGCTGGAGCTATGACGGAGTTGTGCCTAGTCCTCAAGTAAAAGAAAAAACAGGGCATAACCCCAAGTGCGACCGTTGCATTACAACTATGGCCAACAAGAAAATTGTACACTGCCATTTCGCCATATGGAAAGATGAACCACCACAATGTAAAGAAGTAATCAGTTTTCTAGGACTCGATCAAAGCGGTTTGCCATTTTGGATTTGTTTTCACGGCTCTGCAATTCCTGTTGTCAAAGGCTTCTTAGGTACGATGTATCTCAAGAAAAAGCAAGGTATCGCCCAAGGCAAAAATATCTGTCTGCGTGATTTCAAACTGACAATCGGACTGAACTTGAAAGTTTCTGCAAAAGGTAAATACTATGTGCCAACGTTCAAGTCGCAAGAATACATAGAAAACAAAGAAGAACGTGAAGCAATGTCAGCTCTATTTTCACAGTTAAATAGCAAAACAATGGCCGAAACGATCACTATTGAAGAAACACTCGACATCTAACTTAAACAAAAAACAAAAATAGGGAGAAAAAAACTCCCTATTTTTTCAACCCAAACGTAAAGCAGTTTTACAGCGTAAAACACCACGATCACCAGTGCAGTTTTTTATACAAACAGTAAAGCAAATAATACAACTTCGTAACCTTCGCGAAACTGCTACTCTTTTATCAAAAAAACTTCCATAATCAACCTCGTAAACACCAATAAATATAGGTACTGACAAGCACTAACAACACCAAACACATGCACACAAACAAAACAATAAAATTATCCTATAAAATATTAGTATTTATTGCGCAAAATAAATACCTATCTAAAACTCTGGCAACATACTTGTTCCCAGACTATTCACAAAGCCACATAGAAAAAACCCTAAAAGCGGTCTTTGATCGCAAGCTATTGCTACGTAAAATGATTGAAAACGAGCCGATTAAATCAGGGCGCGAATATGTATACTACCTGTCAAAAAAAGGAGCGCAAAAAGCTCTATCTATTTGCGAGCAGTTTGCCGATGTTGAGGAAATGAACATTGGTAGTGGTAACGGCAATTTTATTTACCACGACTTAAGTGTGGCGTGGATCGCAGCAATGTGGCAGAAACAAAGCCAGGAGTACCAAGGGGTTTTGTTTGACGAAATTACCATTGAAACTAGACGTAATTTTTTACGTGACCAGGAATTGATACCTGATTTAAAAATCACATCAACAAAGAGCGATAAAACCCTACATTACTATATCGAAGTGGATAACTTTACCGTGCAATCAAAAGAGTGGAGAAAACGCTGCTTGAGTTATCAAAATTATATAAATAACGATGCTCAGCTATTGATTATATTGACGCGATACAACCCTAAGCGGTTGAGTAAACTCATGACAATTGCCAACAATACAATCTCAAGCAGAGACATATTTGGAACAAGTGTAGAGGCGATTTATCACTGTACGTTTGCCGCAAATATTTGGGTAGGAAAAGATAATGTTGATCTTGGAAATAACAACGTTACTGTGTACCTGCCATTGTAGACATGGTCTAAAGTAGTTCTATATTACGCGCAGCATCATTTGTTTTGCGGATCTTTCCGTCTGTAACTAGGATGTCGAGTATTTGGTTTGCACGCTCACGGCTAATTCCAAATTCCTTCGCAATTTCATTTAGTGTGGGAGCCATCCCGTGTTTTTTGATGTAAATCTTTAGGTAAGCAAAAATATCACGTTTACGAATAGATATGTTCGTGTATGACATGGGTTTGTATGTTAGTAGTTTGACAAATAAAACATAGTAGAGGTATAGTGGAAGTTATAAGAAATAGCCACGATACAAAGTTTTGTGAATCTAGCAAAGCGTGTGGACGTGGGGTTTCTTATAATGAAATTGTTTAGCAAATCTGTAGTGCCCCTACAGGTTTGTTGCTACTATAAGTACTTCGAATAAAACTAACCAAAAAAAGTAATTATCCATAATGCGTCACCTCCTCTCTTAAGTAGATTTTATATAAGCTAGAACTTTGTATACGCTTTGATTACAGCTTATACCAGCTGTCAAGTTTTGTCAAGTTTCGTCTTCTTTTGAAGAATGACTAAAGAAAAGTTATCGTACTCATCACTTCAAGATAGGACTTCATCTATTAGCAAATTTTTGCAAGCTATTTTGCCACAAATGTAACTTGAGAAGTGTCAGAAGTAATGCTCGACCATAGTATTTAAAGATTGTTAACGATACAATACCTTGTATCGGCGTAGCTAGCCAATGTAATCGATTTTATTCGTTAAGTAAGACAGCGTAAGGTCTGCCTTACTTTGTGCTTGTGTTTTTTTAGTAGTTTTTTATCAACTCTAAATCTAATTGATACTTAGTGTTGTGTTCGTGTGTTTTGTATATTCGTATGTGTGTATCTTTAATTATCTCAATTATAGTCTGGATATCTTGCTCGCACATTTTGCAGCCTAAAATTACAGAAGATATAGCTTTTTTCGGAATGTCACAAATAATGCCCTTCCCTTTGCTTTTGATATTTAAGTCAATTTTTTCGAGGTTGCCAGCATCAAGTACAAAGCGCCACTCTTTCTCGTTACTCCAGTTTCTATGTTTAGTTGATATTATTTCTACTAGTTTGTGATCGACTTCTTCCTGGGTACATGACATGTCAATTCGAGGATAAACGTCTGTGTATAGAACTCGACTACAGTATTGGAGAAAACTTTGCGGTAGGTGTCGGGTCTCTAATTCAATGGCAAAACCGGTATGACCTTTTGCATAGTATGAAAATAATGTTATGTCGTCACATGTTAGTGAACTCTGATAGTTATATAGTCCTGCACCATTTGCAACTTCGCTTACGCTAAATATATAATGATTGGTCTTCAATCGTTTTATTAAATCCGTTCTAAAAAGATCCGATGATACAAATTCTTTGGCATCTTTTTCTGACATATTAGACTGTTTTTGGTTCATATACTGCGCAAAACTTGTATTAAAATTTCCTTTGCCGTAAAAAAAGTTAGCTTTGAGTTCAAAAGGGTCATTTAAAGCACTTGCTGGAGAAAGATATATTTGACTATTTCTAAGTATGTCTAGTGAATTTTTTGATACTTCGCGAAATTTATAAAGGTAGTTTGGTATATAAATAGCTGGAGTCCTCCTACTTAAAGTATTGTTTCACTGTTTTTCCAAAGAGAAAAACGCTCAATAAATCTTACTCCAAATAGTACAATATTAATTTTACTTTCTGCTAGCTAAAGTAAATAATTTATATACATACTAAAGTTTTCAATTTACGATATCGAAAAATGACCGGGAATTATTGTCATTTCTTGATTGTTGATTATTATTTGATATTCAACTCCTTGCCCAGCAAGACTTCCTCGTACTTCTTTGCGTTTCACTAGATTATTTGAAGTATCAATAAAAAATTTAAAAAATACCATGATATAGCTAGTACCGATACGATACTTCTTCGTAAGTAGTTCATGTTTTTCGAGTGGAATCTTAACAAAGCCTGCGTGGTAAAATACCCAAGCCTCATCAGGTGAGCCTAGAACTTTTCTCTCTTCTAAACGTCGCCCATTTTTACTCCAAACTTCATCTATTTGAGAAGTCAGCTTATGGCAATACCCAATTAATACCGGTATATTTCCCCAGCCATAAAAAGAACTTTGAGCTGATAGTAAAGCCTCTTGAAGAAGAATAGTTTTTCCTGTATCTACTTTTGGCGTTTGTCGCTCAGATTTTTGACTACGACCATATAAAGTTTTTATTTTGTAGATATCTAAGTTGTGAGAATTCTCTTTGTAATAGTTCCAAGTACTTTCACTTTTAAAAGGGAAAAAATCTTGTGAAAACTGGCTGAGTTTTTTGATGTTTATATGATTTTGATCTACTTTAGTAAAATAGCGGATTAGTTCATGTTTCTTTCGGTATTGTGGTATAAAAAGTATTCCAAACATTAACAGCGATTGTATTGTTATAAAGATAAGTGCGTATAGCGCTATAGTTGCATTTTTTAGGTATAGCTGATGAAGTTCCCTGAAAATTACACCAAGAATTATGAGTATTGGAAAACTAAATACCAGGACACAACTATCTATCTTTTTCTTTTGTTTTACAATTGCGAAGTCTGTTTTTAGAAACAACGCTGTTCTTACAAATAAATTCCATATGTATGGATGAATTTTAATTTGTGTAGTCTCACTTTTATGAGGTTCCGCAATCTGTAAAATTTGTATTTGAACCCATAAATACTGCAATATAACTTTGAGGGATTTGTCTCTGTTGTTTTGCTGAATTGACTTATCGACACTACAACTCAAAGACTCTATAGTATTTTTTTCTTTGAGAAAATCGATTATGCTATTTGATACGTTGTTTCTCAATATTCGATCTACATGTTTTTCTTGCCGTTGCACGTAATTAAACTTTCATAAAAAAATCGACTATTTGGTGACACTTGTAAATACCTTCTTGCCACGCATGATGTACTTGATTTTTTGTCGATTTGCTTTGTCTGTCAATTTTAATAATATGCTCACCGATTTTTCTCGGCGTAAACTGTATGGAAAAAATAATTTTGGATGGTCATTCCATTTATAATTATCAGGTTTGGTAAATCCTTCGGGAATATCTATGCGTAATTTTTGTTTACCATCATACCAGTATTTAAACATCGGTATGCGGCGCTCATCTTCGTCAACTTGCGAATAAAAATTTGACAAATTTTCGGTCCACTTGAAATAAATAGAAGAGGGGCGTTTGTGTCTTGTAATAAACATTTTCTCTAACACTGTGTACATTTCGCGAGTTGATAGTTGATCGCTTTTCTCTTTAATCTCCATAAAACTTTTATAAGTAAATAGATCTTGTGGTAAGGTTTCCTGATCAACAATCAATAGAAATTCCATATCATAAGCCTTACTCAAATTCTTAAGGCTATTTATATCGTCGTTTTTTTCTTCCCAAACTAGGAAGTCATAAAGACCTCCTCAGGGAGCACCACCTAATTGTAATTGTGATGTAACTGGAACAATTGTGACTCCCGTATCGAAACCAATATTCCAGTAAAATACACTATAGTCGTTATCACGTTGTTTGCGAATCGATAGATCTTCAAATGTACTTTTTACAAGCTGCGGATTTATATGACGTCCCTTTAGTTCGTACACAAGGATACTTTCCAAGGAAATATGTGCTTGATGAATAACAAGCTGTGTAATTTCCTTTTTCGCATTCTTGTTATCACAAAAGAAACGCATATGTCCTTCCAATGACCAAAGGTACATTGTCTTGTCTTTCAACTTTATCAACCACCGAGAACCAGTGTATTTAACTTCAACATCGGACGCCATCGCGACAAGTTTATCTTTTTTACGTTGAAATAACGGCATTTTGAAGTAACTATTTTGATTATATGAGTGTAAATTGGCTTCCGCATACACTGTTTTTTCCATAGGGATTTCCGACAAGTTAGAAATCGAAAGCACTACATCGGTATGCCATCCTTTTTGCCTATTGCCATACTGACGACTACTTTCGGCAATAAATGCTTGCAGATCCAAAGACACATTATCTTTTCTGCTATGTCTTTTATTCAAATCCGTCCAGCTTATACGCTTGACATCAATGGGAAACAAGAAGGTTTTGTAAAGTTTTTTCTCTATGGCATTAGCAACCACATTTACTTTTTGCAAATCAAGTTGTCCTTGTTTTGAATACTCTTGCGATGACAATAAAACTGTGGAATATATTCGCGCAATTTTATGTGTATTTAAAACGTGTCTCTCCCACATAGAATATTGCAGAAAGATTTGGTACATTCGCTCAGATGTATTTATTGCTATCCCACTTCGGTATTGCTGTTCAGGAATTTCTTCAGGATACGGGTACAATGCCTTTAGCCGCCGTGTAATGTCGGGATACTGAGTAAAACTTTGTGGAATATTGGAGTAGTATGCCTGTAAAAGTGATTGTATTTTCTTCATATCTTTGTCACATAACAAATTAGCAAATGTAGTGGTAAAAATGATTTTTTTGTCATTAAAGGACACCGAGTAAAGGTCATTGCATTTATTTTCCTTGCGTGAGATCAACTGCGATAAACGCCGCAGTTGCAAATGACGTGCTATAAAATCTTGCATGTGAGGACTCCACGCCAAAAGCAAACTTTCACGCATCAAACGATAAGACACTTTTTTAGCAAAATCATCCTGTTTTTCTAAAGCTTCTGATATCTCGATAAGTAACGTATTTGTCTTTGGCACCTCTGCGATTTTTTCTCCTACAGAGTTTAGGCTCCAAGAGATTAAAGCTGCCCAATGTTGTTCATAGCTACTTATTTCTTTATAAAATGGACTGTGCAGTAAATAAGTTGTACTACAAGTAGTTAAAAACATAATTGTTTCCGCAACTTCAAATGCATCACCGTATGGATTCTCAATACGAATTGTTAATGATTGTAGTTGTTTGTCCACGGCAACATTTATTTTTTGTGCATTAATAAATAGTAAGTTGCATGTAAATATGCAGAATAGTATCGTCTTCATTTTTTTCTTTCGTAGGCAATCTGAATTATGGCTTAAAGGTTTGCTGCCAAGTACATACTAAAACAAATTTTCATTATAATTTATGATTTTTCTATTTCTAAAATTGCGTAATTTATTTGTTTAGATATTTTTTTCAAACTTTTTTTCTTGGACAATTTGCGCAACGAGGGCAAACAAAATTTTGCTTTTGAACCAATTTGAGCTAGCAATTCTAAAACAGCGTAACATATGCCATTAATATCGTTCTTTGGGTCTATTGCTTCTAGGGCCTTTAAAAAGAAAGGTATTATATTTTCAATATTTTCGCCATAATGATTATCTTGTAAGTATTCAACATATGAAAAGATAATGTCTGCTAAACTCAACTTTATTAATAGGTATCTACCAATACTATCGATTATGTGGATCCAAGAATTTAGCTTTTTAAGGTCTTCATCTGAAATTAATTTATTTCTTCTTAATAGACTGCCCTCTCTTAATGCTAGGCATATAGTAGAGGAACATATCTCCCACAAGTATAGCATTAGTTCTCTATCCACAACATCTTGTTTAAAGTGATCTTGAATAGAAAATAAAGCTTCTACTATCTCGTGAAAATATTCGTCTTCAATGCCTTGATATGGCCTTAAAGTTCCAAGAAAATCTGTTTCATTAGAATAATCAAATGTTTTTGAAAAACCACTATGAATAGCTAAAACTTCTTTTGCATCATCAAAATCCATCTCTGATAACCGTTCTTTCTAAAAGTTGTGTGTTTTATTATTACTGCCCAAAGTATAGAATATTTCAAGAACCTAAAGATTTATTAATTGACTTTGATAGGCTATCAAGTTTTAAACTTCTGCTTTATTTTTGATCGACAACAATGGTTCAAGCACAGTTATTATCGTAAGCCTTGTCCATAAATATATCCATGGAAGTATGAGCAAATTGATAACATAAAGGTCTTGTTTATTGAAGTAGATATTGTGGTGATATTTGTATAATTCTATAGATATTATTAACGTATTGATACAAAAAGAAATTGCACTAAAAAAAGCAGCTATCGCAAAACAAGAAAACAGTGCAAATTTGAAGTTGTGCCATATAGCAAAAGAGACTGGAAACAGAAGAAAACTAGGCAAACCACTTACGATAATGTAATCAAAAATTGTTAACTTAATAAAAATAAAAGTTCGTAAAATATTTGGTAGCAAAAAGCTTATTAATATTACTGCACAGGCTACTATAGCCATGAGTTCCCAAATAGAGAAACGTTTCTTCAGCTTTATTTTCATGTCATTAAAATCCTACAGCCAAATAGTTATGTATATTTTATACTACATTAGTAATGTTCATTTTCACAGCGAAAATGACGATTAGAATGAATTTTTTCTGCAAGAATGTGTCTTACTTTGTAAGAAAGTTTTTATCAAATTCAGAAGGTTACAAATGCAACGTATTATTTTGTGGATTTCAATTATTGTGTGCCTATGCCGCGGAAAATAGTGAAATTGCTCAACAACAATATATTGCAGGAGAATCTTTGAAAATTAAGGAACTGTTGATTGCCAAAAAACGTAGAACCGAATTTCTGTAGATGTATGGAGAAAAATATGTGTAAAAAAATTATATTGGTGTTTATCTTAGTAACTGTCTTATTTACACAAGATAATCTTGATACTGAAAAAGCCAAGGCATTGATAAAGCAGTGGAAAACCGGAAACAGTAATGTAAAAAAGAAAGTGGTTGTTGAGTTGCAAAAAATTAAAAAGAAAGCAACTTCTTGTTTGTTAAGTTCTATACGTGAAAATGAGAGCTCTTTTTGGGATGAGTTAGAAATTCTTGGAGAGATGAGATACAAAAAAGCGACTGAGCCTCTTATGACTACATTTAAAGGCTATTTTTTTGATTCTCGTGTCATAGACGCAATAAAGGATATCAAAGGTAACCACATAGCCATATTGAGAGAGGGGTTGAAGTCTAATATAATTTACACAAAAAAAGTGTGTATAAATGTTTTAGGATATTATGGTCATAGAGCTCTTAGTGATGCAACTTTTGATTTTGATATTTCAAATAAGGAGTTTTTTGAAAATTTGGACGAATTGCCACTGTCGATTATTTTAAGTTTAGAAAAAATGCTTGATGACGAAGATCATCTTGTACGTGAGGAAGCTCGAAGAGCAATTCGCAAAATAGGTATTGATGGTTTCTGCGCAGATACAAAATATTATTTTGCGCATAAACTAGCAAAAATATTAAGAAAAAAAGATCATCCAGCGCGAAAAAATGTTGCATTTTTACTAGCAGTATTAAATGGATGGGAGTCACCTGTTGTAAAGATAATGTCAGAATTTGCACAAGACGAAGACCTTGAGGTTCGCATGCAAATTATGCGTGGGTTGAGAAATTTGAATGCTGTTCAAGAATTGAAAATCGCTTGTGGTGATAAAAATGAAAAGATAAGAGTATATGCTCTGAGATCTCTGAAGGAAATAAAAGAACGTAAATTGCAAGCTCTAAAGAGGAAATAACTATTATGAAGCTTTGTTTTGCCATGTTATGTTTTTTTAGTTGTCTATCGTTTGCCCAGGTTTTGGAGACGAGGAGAATTTCATTTGAAATTACGAAGTTTCGCAACTTACAAAAAATAACACCAGATACGATAACTTTAAATGAACGCTCCATCAATCCCCTTGGCGATGCGGTTTTACCTGGGGAGTATCGCTTAGTGATATCAAAGCAAGGTTACACTACCATCAACAAACAAATCACCATTCTCAGTGGAAAAGAACCATATTTCATCAAAGAATTCATGATTGCTCACGGTATAACAGGATTTCATGTTATTCGTGGCGATTTTGATGGGGAGATGAGCGTCGACACTTTATTGCTTAATGGAAAAAAGTGGGATGTTACGCGTTGTATCCCGCAGGGAGTTCACAAACTATTGATCGAAAAAAGTGGCTTTCATAAAATTGAACGCAAAATAAAAGTTATGACGCCGAATTTTTATTTATTTGAAGAGTTAGAAAGTAAACTGCGTTTAGTGGAAATTTCTTTTGTCAGTTCCTACACCAAAAAGAAAATTCATCCACAACATGTATCTATAAATGGTATTGATTTGGGTAAATCTAAATTCCTTAAGCCAGGGTATTACTTACTATTGGTAAAACATAACGGTTATCGTCGTATTCGAAAACCAATAGTTGTAAGACCTCACGAAGAAGTTCTGACTTTAGCGATACAACTGGACGCGATTCCACGCAAAGTGGTGTATCAATTTGTGGATAAAAACCAACAGATCGTAGCTCCAGACTCGATTACCATGAACGGACGAAAAGTTCGCTCTGGACAACGTCACTTACCTGGAAAATACGAAGTTGTTGTTGCCAAAGATGGTTACCAAACCAAAGTGATAAATATCAACATCAAACCTGATGATACAGACTATCAAATAAAGGATCGTTTTACTGTTCTTGCGAGAAAAATCAAATTACATATCACGGGAGATTTTCCTGTAGATGAAATCATAACACCGAAAATGATTACTCTAAATGCAAAACCTGTTGACAGTAATAAGTTTGTACCTGGAAGATATACACTGCGCATTGAACAAACAGGTTATGTTCCCTTCACCAAAGAAATTGCAATTCCGCCTAGTCACACACCATTTTTAATCAAAGAGGAACTAGTAACTCAGTTGCGCGAAGTAAAAGTCAAAATCTGTTACGATATTGAGCCTCCAACACGGCTATTCGTGCGTAGCATAAGAATGGCTCCTCTTGGCCTTCTTTCTGAGCAAAGAGAAATAAAGAGAGGGGATTCCATAAAACCTGGATCATATTTGTTGACTATAAAACAATATGGTTATGACACAATAGAAGTAAAGCAACATGTATGGCCAGATGATCGTCCGTATATCATTGACCAAAAGCTTCATGCTAAACCAATTCCATTATCGTGCATGATTACGCGCGATGTGCCACCACCAAGTGACCTACCACCATACCAAGTATCGATTATACCGAAAAAAACGAGAGTATTGTTTATGTTTCACGGTCCACCACAACTTCATCCAGGTTTATATGATATAAAAATTACGCAACAGGGCTACCGTTCTATCAATAAAGAAGTATACATTCGACCAAGTGAAGAAGTATTTTTTATCACCGGAAACCTCAAAGCTCATAAGCGTAAAATTGCATTTGCAATGAAAGATGCCATAGGTCAGGAAGCTAACATTTACAAACTGCAAAATCTCAAAACCAAAAAGTTTATTTCTAAAAAAGATGAGTTCTCACCAGGAAAAAAGTTGGAATTATGCGCAAAGTTTACAAATTACCCAACGGTTATATTTAAGATGAAAATAGTACCTGGAGTAAAACCGCAAAGACTCCCAATCCCATTAGTACGTTTACAACCATTGTATTTTTCTATTAGCCAAAATCAATTTGTTATTGATGGAATATCATACGACTTTGATTTTACGATTGATGGCAAAAAAGTAGAACAACATCATATCGAAATACACAAAAAAGATAAGTACAATTATCGTATTATGATGCCCATGAGTAGTAAAAAAATACGTTTTTACCATGGTTATTTGTTTGCCGAAAAATCAATAGTTTCCGTACAAAATAGATGGATAATACCACACCTGGATAATATTGCCATTTCGCGACTAATAAATCATTTAGAGCGCATAAGGAACCAAAGCTCTCCAGAAAAACAGCTACTGCTTTTGCAAAAGCTTACCGCAAAATCTTCGTTCCGCAAGATGGTCCAAAATTGCGTAGTAGCTGACCAGCAAATATTGATGGCGTATTTAAAGAAAAATAACAATCGCAAAGACTTTCGCAAATTGATGGATACTTTACAAAGAAAGTAGATGTATTTAACTAAACATTCGTTTATATTGAAAAATAACGGAAGGGGAGTAAGATGAATTTGCGTTGTGCAATACCAATTATGCTTGTATTGATTGCCACTAGCGTGTCTTCTCAAGAAGTAAAAAAACGCATCAAAAACAGGAACTTAGAGAATCTATTATTAGCCTTTGGAAAAACATTCGCGGTGAACAAATGAAACAAATAGAGGAGAAATTTGGGATCGAGACTCGAAATTTTATCAAAGAAGCAATTGGCGAGTATAAATGATAATTTTCATGATATCAGAGGTAACGACAAGAAATAGGGTAGAATTGACAGACACATTGGTTGCCAAAAAATAAGGTTACGTCACCCATGGATAAAATTTATATAGATGCACTCAACAATGTGATTAGCAGATTTTTGAGGGATCAAAGGATAGGGGTATGAAAGTCTATAGGTTGATATTTTCATTTATTGCAATTGTTACCTGTTCAGTTAATCTATCGGCCATAATGTGGTCTTTAGAAAAAATGAAGTGTCTTGTTTGCAAGCAAGAAAATCACTTTAATGTCATAAGTAGTTATGGTAGTTATATCTACCATCGCCCTTCAAAATTTCAATATGTTTTCTGGCCATTAACAGATCCACGTGTTCTTTATAGTTGTAAAAAATGCAACCTAACTTGTTACATGGGGGATTTTCAAAGAATTCCAAGTAATAAAATAGATGCTTTGAAAAATATATTATCAAACGTAGAAATTCCCAGAGAAAATACACAGCGTTACCATCAAATTTCGATGGTAACACGCTTAAACGTCGCAAAAAAAGTATATGAGCAGTTGAATAAAGATGACTTTTTTTGGTGTAAGTTTTACAGGGGACTAGCATATCATTTGGATGAAGAAGAAAAGTATGAACAAGCAAAAAAAGCTAGAATAAAGGCTTTGCAACTAGCTAAAAAAATAATGGCTGCGAATGATAGTCCAGGTATCCAAAAAAAAATGCTAGTCATTTCTGGAGCAATGCGTTATTTTCTTGATGATGAAAAAAATGCCAAAAGAGACTTTTCAAAAGCTTTACAACTTACATTCCAAGATTCAAAGGAAAATGAGGAAAACAATAAGAGCATCGACAGATACTTAACGAATTTACTAAACGAATATCTTGCCAATGACGAATCGAGTAATCCACTCAAAAAACAAGGAGTAATTCTCGTTGAAAAACAATTGAAAAAATCATACCGAAAAACAACACCAGAGCTTATAGATGATTTACAAAAAGACACAACTTTTTTACCTGTAAAAATTCATATTATTCGATGTTTAATCTCAGAAGAAAATGTTGATGTTATCCCCGCCCTTCAATACGCGATTCATCATCACAATCAAAAAATAAGAACAGTTACCATAAGGTACCTCGCTGGATTAGGTACAAAAGCTGCCTTGTTAATACCCGATCTTATACATGTTCTCAATAAACCAAAACTTGATCAAAAAACTAAATATTTTATTTTAAAAACATTGGGAAGGATTGGTACCAAAGCAGAGCCTGCGATAGATTATATTGTTACAATTATACGTAATGAAAATAATCCAGAAACTAAGTCTGAAGCATTACGTGCTCTAGGACGTATAGGTAAAAAGCCAAAGACAGTAGTTCCTTTGCTATTAGAAATTCTAGATTATTCGACAGATCATGAGGTAAGGTTATTTGCCATAGAAGCTCTGGGAAGTGTGGGAAAAGATACACAAGCAGCAATACCTTATTTGATTAAATCACTTGCCGAAGTAAATGGTTACCCAAGGATAAGTGACTGTGCAGCGGAAGGACTAAAAAATATAGGTGAGCAATCTATTCCTCTTTTAAGGCAAGCATTAAATAGTCATGATCGAAATATTCGAGAGCAAGTGGCAGAGATTATAAGAAAAATAGAAAATGAATAACCAAATGATAAATGTGGTATGCGGATAGTTTCCTTCGTTACGAAAAATAAAGTTTAATAAAAAACATAAAGCGTTGTTTTGCCACAAAGTGATTATAAATATTTTAGGAGATGAACTATAACACAGAAAATTCTCAAATCAATTGAACATTACACGAAACTAATAGAAGTAAATCCATCATGTATAGATTGTTATTGCGAAAGGGCTGAATTATATAAACAAGTTCAAAATCATCAAGATGCCCTGAAGGATTACTGTACCGCTATAAAGCTAAATCCGAACGATGAAGATATCTATTTAGAGAGAGCTTTACTTTATGAACTGCTAGGGCAAAATGACAAAGGAATCGCTGATTACACAGCGGTTATAGAATTAAACCCACAAAAGAGCCGCGCTTTTTATAATAGAGGTGTCCTTCATGATGACGAAAACAGGCCCAGTGAAGCGTTTAGCGATTATAGCAAAGCAATTTCAATAAAACCCAATTTTTATAGCGCCTATAATAATCGCAGTATTATATTTCGTTCTAAAAAAGAATACACTAAAGCGATTGAAGATTGTACTAAGGCTATAGAAATAGATCCCCACCGATATATGGCTTATTACAATAGAGCCTTGTCATATAGCGATGCAGGACGAGAAGATAAGGCTGTTTCTGATTTTACAAAAGCAATTGAGTACGACCCTATGTGTTATGATGCATATAGCAATAGAGGTATGGCTTATTACCATCTAGATAAATTTGATCAAGCACTTGATGATTTTGAGCAGACAATAAAAATGCGTCCTGAGTTTTTTGGAAATTATTTTCACAAGGCGTTGGTGTACATCGAAAAAGAAGAATTTGATGAAGCTCTTGCTTTGTGTGAAAAATCAATGAATATGAAATCTAGCGATGATGCTAATCTATACATTCATCGAGGCTACATTTATCACCAAAAAAAGTGTTATACCAAAGCTCTTACGGACTATAACAAAGCAATAGAGTTGAAACCACGCAAAGCGCAATATTATCGGCAACGGGCATTTTTATTCGAAGATATAAGTGAAACAGCTAAAGCCGCTGCGGATCACGAAACCTATCGTAGAATTGACTATATGTCTCGTGTGGAAAAGGAAACCTTAGATGATGTAGATTTTGACATCGAGTACGACTCTTGCCGTTTTATTTTAGACGAAAATGAATCTTATTATATTGAAAATTGTTACTTTGAAAATTGTTACTTTGAAAATTGTGAGTTTTGTACGAGTGCTACTTTCGAAGATTGTAAAGATTGCGAGTTTGTAAATTGTAAATTTAGCGGTGATTTTTACCTGGAGGTAGATGAAGAAATCCCTAAAAGTTTTTTTTCCCTTACTTCATTAACGGGTATTACGATCCACGAATGCAACGTCATACCGCCTGAAATTAAAAAAATACATTGCTTGAAGAAATTTGTCGTTGATGGGGCAGGGTTTTTAGAGTATTTACCTTGTGAAATAGGCGAGCTTTCTTTACTGGAAGAACTGGTACTAAAAGAGTCCCGTTCTCCAACACCTAACGGTTTCCAACCACTAAGATCACTGATAAAAGAAATACCATCACAAATAGGTCGTTTGGGTTCTTTGAAAATTTTATCTATACCTCACAGTAGCCTTACATCTGTACCACAGGCATTGTCTAAAATATTTTCCCTGACTAAGATAGATTTACACGATAATAAATTACAGGAATTTTCTACAGAGAACTTTCCTTTCCTCACACACCTAAACTTATGTCAAAATGAATTGACGGAGTTTCCCATACAGATAGCCAATTCACCACTGACTTTTTTAGACATAAGTAATAATAATATAGCGATTATTCCTCGTGAAATAGGCAAAATGTCTTCGCTTTCAACTTTGAATCTCGCACAAAACAATCTGAAAGAAATTCCCAAAGAAATAAGTTTGCTTTCTTCTCTTCAAGAATTGAACTTAAGCAAAAATAACTTACAAGAACTGCCAATAGAGATTATACAACTGCGAAATTTAAAAACTCTTATGCTTTCTGGAAACACTGTTAGTAGAAAAATGTGTACTTTTTTGAAAGATAGATTACCAAAAGAGTGTACCTTGGTTCTTTAAAATTACCTATCACTTATTTTTTGTTGTATGGTAATGGTTAAATTTGCGCAATTGACAATCAGAATGACAACACACCCTTTGCATTATCTGCATATTTCATCGAATTTAGTAATTGCGAATGGAACAGATCGTACAAGTATTTTAAAATGCCAAATATACCAGAATAACATCATTATGTGATTTTAGAATTAATAGAGCGAAAATTGTATAGGGAAAAGACAATACTATGAGTAATAAAAACAAGGCAATCAATATAGCCATAGTATTATTGTTGTTATAGGTTTACCTTTTTTGATATATCGTTATACTCTAATTGAATTAGATACTCTAAAAGACGAAAATTTGATTCGATATTTCGAAAAACACGAAATTCATGAGGTAGCACTATGGACCGCGAAAAACTTTTACGAATTGCTAAAGAAAATGATTTAACCGAACTTCGATATGTTCTTGAAAGTGGAAAAGAAATCTTAGTGAATCAATATGCCGAAGAAGCTTTGTTTTACGCCTCTGGAAGTCAATTTGAGCTAGTTCGTTTGTTGTTAGATGCCGGTGTTGACGAAAGTCGGCTCAAATGGACTCCATCTTTTTTTAAGATAGCCTTTGGAAGCACTAGTGATCTGAAAAAAAGTATTGAAGAACATCATGATTTAGAACATAAAGATTTTTGGCAAAGAACACCCTTACTTCTTGCCATTCAAGTTGGAAATATTGAAAAAGTTTCTTTACTACTCAGTTTAGGAGCAAATCGTAATGTGACTGGCCACTGTGGAAGAACACCTTTGTTGTATGCCGTAGAAGAAAATAATTTACAAATGCTTAAGTGGTTAGTCGAGCAAGGATTTGACATTGAAGCAACAAACGAGTTTTTAAATACCCCTTTAACCGAAGCATCTTCTTGGGGACATACAGATATTGTAAAATATTTAGTTGATATTGGTGCGGACATATACAAAGAAAATCATATTCCTGAACGTGCGATACAAGTTGCGTCGAATGTGGAGATTGTGCAAATTTTAGTTGCGTGTGGCGATGATATTAATGATATATGCAAGGAAACACATGCATTATTACTCGGATTGGAAGTGCATGGAAAACCGCAAGTGACTAAAGAGGAATACTATCAAGGAAAATCCCCAGTATATGGAATCAGCAACCCGCAAAAAAATAATCAGAAATTTTGGATTGAAATGATTAAGTCGGGTGCTTGGGCTTGGACACCAAGAGATATGTTTGGTGACGAAGATGAATCAGAAACTGTATGGAGCTATGATCGATTTGGGAGGTCTACGAATATTCTACCAGATGGACGTATTATTGAAATAGCAGGAGAACACGAAGACTTTTACGATCCAGATTTTTGTATCTATAATGATGTATTTGTGTTCTCAGGTAAGGACAACATAGATATATATACTTATCCCGAAGAAGTGTTCCCTGACACAGATTTTCATACCGCAACCTTAGTGGGTGAATATATCTATATTATCGGAAACTTGGGATATCCTGAAGAGCGGCGCCCTGGATTTACACCAGTATATCGTCTGAATATCAACTCAATGGTCATAGATACTGTAAAGACTTCTGGTAAAATGCCTGGCTGGATACATGACCACAAGGCATACTTTGATGACAAGCTAAATGTAATCACAGTCAAGGGTGGGCAGCAACTTATTGGAAAAAAGAAGAGACGGAGCTTTGTAGCCAATACAAATAGCTATCAACTATGCTTAAAAAACTCTCGTTGGCGCGTTGTAAAATAGAGAGCGTTTTTAGAATTATTTGTTTTAGGATGTTGTCAATACGATTGCTTGCGCGGTCACGATATGTATTTTACTATTGAGGCTAGTGTCGTATGTATTTTAGAGGCACATATCAAAGGAAAAATGATGAATCGATGGACATTTCTTGTATTGATTTGCTGCTTTACTTCTATTAGCTGTTGTAATTTTGAAACGTTGGACGAAACAAGATTAGATAGAAAGTACGTAAGTAAAAAAAAGCTGAAGGAATCCATTGACAAAACAATATCTGAAGATGAAGTGCCAAAGTATCTGGATGCTTTTTTGTATTACATTGAAACGAAGGACATTTTAGATAAGGATTTCTTTAAAAATTTTCACAAATTTTGTTTTATCTATGGGGATTACTGCAAACATGATCTACTACACCGATTTTTAATAACTTCTTCTCAGCGTGTTAGAAACGCTATTTTTTCAAACTTAAAATACGTTCCCAACGAAGACAGTGCATTGAAGATAAGAACATTGATGAACAATCCACAGATACTTAGGCACCCCACAACATCAATCATTGATTTGACCTTGCTACATCTATATTCTTATGCTCAAGATGAAGAAACCGAGGATATATTGTGTGATCTGGTAAATAGTCGGTTTTCGATAGAAGCAGTTTGCGCTTTAGCATTTAGAAAATCAAAAAAAGGTAAAATATTATTGGAACAAATAAGAGATCGCGACTCAAAAAACAGTTACTGGACTGAAAGATGGCTACTACTTTTCTCAGGTAATAAAGTTAATTTAAAAGGGATCTACAAACCGTTACCTGGAGAAAAACAGCGTATTTTTATGGGATTACTAAAGTCAGGTTTTTGGCCAATATCTGCAATACCTACAGGAAATTTTGAGATAAATGTCGGTGATGAAAAAAGAGCATATTTTTATGATAGCGGCACTTGGTCTGAGGTGAAACTAGAGGATTTACCACATTTAAGTTTGTTTATGAATGTTGAGAAAGACGGAGTTGTGTCCAGGGTTAAGTTGAGGGATCTAGAAAATGGATGTTGGTCCTCAATGAGAGTTGAAGTAGATAAAATGCTTTTTAATGCGGATAAGAATAGAGTGCTATTACAGGGTAGCAGTATTTGGGGTCCCTTGGATGGATGTTGGTGGGAGTTTATTTTGGAAAAGAGAAGTAGCGAGTGGCATCTTATACAAGTTATCGAAACTGCTGTTAGTTAGATATCCTGTCAAATCTATATCTGAAAAATAAATTTTTTTCATTTTATGGCTATTTCGTAAAATCGTACGCTTCAAAGTGAAATATGGTTATTTGTTTATATTTAATTTGTCTAGAGTTTTTTGGGCTTGTATTCCCAGGTCACCTCGATTATTACGACTTATTTGTCGAAGAACTTCAACTGCTGATCTCTTTACATCGCAATCTTCATCATTGAGAGCTTGAACCAAAGTAGGCAGTGCAACTTCAGCACTTATCTTTCCCAGTGAACGAACAACTTGTTCTTTGACAAATGAACTTTGATTTTCAAAAGTTTTTACTAGGTGAGGTATTGCAATCTTTGCTTTTTCGCCGATTTCGCCTAGAGCTTTCACAGCAGTATAAACTATAGCTTCGTCTCCATCTTCAAGAGTTTGAATTAAAGCAAGCAGTACTGTTTCACTCTCTATTTTTGCAAGCGTTTCTATTGCAAATATACGCTTTTTGCGATCTTTGTCTCCTAAAGTCTTTATTAAAACAGAAGCTAATACTTTCTCTTTAGGATCTATACGGACAAGACACTTAATTGCAGTGATACTTACATAACTGTCCCTATCACTAACAGCCTGAACAAGAGCAGGGATAATACTTCTTGTTTTTACGTTTTCCAAAACTGTCTCTACCGCAGCTCTTCTCACGTATTTATTTTTATCACTGAGAACCCCAGTAAGAGCAGAGATAGTTGCTTGTAATTTAGGAATTATAGAACCAAGAACGTGTACTACAGAAGTTTTAATAGTTATGTCTGGATCTGTAAAAACCTCCATAAGAGTTGGTAACGATTCTTCTCGTGGTTTAATGAAAAGAAGAGCCAATAGAGCATTTTTTCTTACTTCTTTATTCTTATCCCTAAGAGTTTTGATCAATATTGACACTGCTGGTCGTGCATCTTTTCCCATCGAAGCAAGAGCTTTTGCTGCATCTCTTCTTGTTCGCCAGTTTTCATCTTGAAGCTTTTCAATCAAGTCAATGACTTCAAATTCTCTCACCAGTTTGTCGAGTTCAGGATTAGTTTGTGAAGAAAGTGGCACCTGTCCGCATAATAAAGTAACAAGTCCTGTAAGCAGTAATTTCTGTAGAACATTTACAATCTCTTTGCTTATGTTTTTCATGGCGACCTCTTATTTGTATCTAAACTTTTTTCTAGTTAAACCGGTGGCTGGTAACTATTCAACTTTTTTAAATTACTTAGTTTAGTAATATTTACTGTAAACCCGGTTATCGAAAAGAAAAAATATTTCCAAATTTTATTTCTTTTTCGACTTTGAATTCTATAATCAAAATTCTGGCCCAAAGGCTCTAAATCTATATGGACAAGGTTAAGATATCCACGAGGATGAAGAAAAACTAACAATAAACCACCATTTCTCTAATTTTTGCCAGCGTATCTTGTAGGCAGTGCCTGCTGATTTAAGAGAACCATAGTTATGGTGAAATATAGTCATTACAAAAGAGGCGCTTAATCCGTCTTTAGCAAAATTGAGTTTACTACGTGAATAAGAACCAACGGCAGTACAAAATGCATTTAGAAATCTGAAAGAAGTATCAACAATAAAAGTTAGCTCTTGTTGATTTAAGTTGCTAGGCAAACTGTGGGGGATAATTTTTTCTTTTTGAAAAGCTAGCTCTTTAGGTTGGAGACTGTTTATTATTTGTTGTTGACACTCCATACCCTTTTTAGTTGGTATCGAACTAGACTTCATAACCGCATCTTTGTCTAATCGTTGGAGTAAACTATCAAGAAGTGTTTGATTTATAGTTGCATCTTTGTATGAAGAGTTTTTTGTTCTTGTTATTTTTTTGTAAAGATCAACATTCACAGATACTGTTGTCTTAAAGCGATAGCGCTGTGGAAAACTTGTTATTCCATGATGTTTTTGTTCTATTTCTTGAAAAGCTTTTTGCGCCTCCACAACCAAAGTAGCTAGGTATGAAATATTTGCTAGTGTAGTCTTGTGTTCTTGCTCTATTTGATGATGCGCAACAAATCGTTGTTCTATTTTTTCAAAATATTTTAGTAGGTGACCTAAATCTTTTGATACTTGTAGGTACTTTGTATTGATTTGTGTAAATATCTCAATGAGATTTGAAAAATTAACAAAGTCTTTGGGATATCTTGAATGTGTTATTGTATTAAAGTGACGATACTTTCGAATAAAATGGGTTACTAGTTTTTGTCTATTCTTTTTCTTTAAGCCTTTTATTTTTTTCGAAAGCTTTAGTAGATTGTTTTCTAAACGCTTTAGTTCTTCTGCACTGGTAGTCAAAAATTTTTCAAAAGAAACAAGGTCTTGTTTAATTTCAATAAGTGTTGTTGCCATTTTTGTTTTATACAATTGTGCTTTGCGAATTTCCCGACACGCCATATATAAGCGTAAAGTGTTTTGTTCATTAGTCATAAACTTCGAAATATGTGAAAATTTCAACGTATCTTGAATGAAAGAAAATTCTCTTTTTACAAAAAAATAAGTAGGTTCATGAGCATGGAGTAACATATAACACATAAAAAAATATATCGATAACTTTACGCTTTTCATTGTTTTTCCTCTTCACTTTTATATTACGATGCCAAACTCATACAGTAAAATAGAATAATAGATCGATCTTTTTAAATTGTACAACAAAATGTTCAAAAGGCACACAATGGTAAAATTTTTCTTAGAGATTTGCGGAATACTAATATTATCGTCAACATATGGTTGTGTTACATGCAAAATGCATACAAACAATGTAACGAAAATCAATGTGATGACCAAACCCTCTTTTCTAAAGAGTTCGAAAAAAGCGATGGTTGTGTCAAACACAGCAAAGCAAAAGAGAGAACTATGTGTTAGTGTAACCTGTCCAGATATAGCATTTTCTAGAAAATCTGTTCAAGTACACATTACGATCGAAAATGCCGGCAATACAAATTTAGAAGATGTTCATGTTGAAGGTAGTCTTATAGCTTTAGAACGCTATAAAAATAATGTTGCGCAAATTGTTTTTGCAGAAGGTAATCCTGTTATTTCCGCCAATTTGGCGACTTGGAATATTGGTAACTTGGCTGTGGGAGAAGTAAAAAAATATTCTGCAACAATCGTTTGTCAGTGTGGCAAGTATTGTTTTGAGGTTACTGCTAATAGCATGGGAGGCGCTTACAGTAAAGCCGAGTGTCGTACGAGCTGGAAAGGTGGATGCAATACATTATTACTTGAATGTATTGATACGCTTGATCCTGTGATTGTTAATGAGGAAACTTATTACATCATTGAGGTAACAAATCTAAGTACGGCAGCAGATCGAAACATAAAAGTAGATGCGGTATTTCCCGAAGAAATACAGCCCATCAGGACTGAAGGCGTTACAACAAGCATTATTGAAAATAATCGCGTAAGTTTTTTTCCGTACGCACTTTTACAACCTAACAAAAAAATTATATGGAAAATTAAAGCGAGAGCCATTAAGCCAGGTGACTTGCGTATTGAAGTGCACCTAACATCTGAAAATTTTTACAGAGAAGCAGTAGAAGAGGAAAGTACAAAGGTGTACTAAGTTTATCAAAAATATAACTTACAGTTAATAGGTGCAAAACACATCGATGACCATTCAAATAAATTACCATGAAAATCAAAACCTTTCCCAATCATTTTGATTTGGCAAAACCCCAACTTCTAGCGTACTATTTAAAAACTTTTCATGCTTCAGTGAAGGAGAGTATGGATTATAGTTAATTATATTTCACAATCTTCCCAGGAAACATTCTCTACAGGATAGTGTTCTTTCTTTCGAAAAAACGAAGGATTTTCTTTCATAATAGTATGCCATTGCATTTGGGTTACTTCGTGTATTCCTATCCAGCTTCAGCGATTTATTAATCGTCAAATTTACAACTACTTTTAAGAGAGAAGTCATTTTCAGTTATGTAGCGTATCATTTTAATTACCAAAGGGTTCTTATCTGACGATTGCAGTAGTTGAAGGCTTTTCGAATAGTTTTTACTCACTCCTTGTCCATAAAAGTGCATAACCGCCAAGTTTATTTTTGCGATGCTAACTTGCCTCGAATGATCAGGTAGTAAACTTGCTGCTTTTTTGTAAAGATAAAAGGCTTTGTTATGATCTTGTTCTACAAATAAACCGTTATTGTAGAAATAAGCTAATTGACATAGAGCAACGTAATCATCGCGAAAAGACGCTTTTCTAAGCCAACAAAGTCCTTTCTTTACGTTTTTTTCTGACAAAACTTTAGGTTCAGTTATTTTTTCAGGTGGAATATACAAATTCGCCAATAATGTCATTGCTCTATAATTTTCATCATGTGCTGCTTCTTCTAAATCTCTTTTTCGTGTGAGATCATCCATGCCAATAAGTGTTGATACATGGTAGTCTGGAACTTGCACGGCAGATTCTATTCCAGGCTCCAAATAAACCCCAACCATAGGATCTAAATAGCTGTTTTTAGGGGGCGCAAAGTGTATTTTGCTATTTTCGCACGAGTACAAATTCGCTTCATTTGAACTACAACACGAAACTGTTATAATCATTGTGATCGCTAGACCCATATAAATAATCTTTATTCTCTTCATATCACTCTCGCCATCTACTCTACAAAGATTTCATATCGTGTAATCGCATATAGCAGAATATTTAACTAACATTTAACTGAACCAGTTAAGTATAGTTCTAGCCTCATGTAACCCACATTTCTCCATCGCGACCATATTCACCAGATCGAATGTATTTCTGTTTAGGATGAATCGTCGCTGCACGATCAGGCTTTTTGTCACCAGAATATTTTTGAACATTATTAAATGCAGCAAAATGTTGATAAGAGGTGTAGACCATAGCTCGAAGTCCTGTATGACCTCTTTCAACAGGCCAAGCATAACAAGACCAAAATTTTTCTTGTTCCTCAGCATTTTGAGGTAAGTACATTATGAAGTTGTAATAGCCATTTGTTGCAATAATTTTACCGTCGTTACTTTTTTTTTAATTCTAATAGTTCATTGATTTTTACAACCCTACCAGGGCTAGCAACACTAGAGCGAGCTCACGAATCCCATTTTAAATTACGTATAACAATATTTGATTTTAACAATAATTCTAAATCAGCAAACTCGCCTACTTTATTACCGTTGCGATCAAGTAATGCACGTTTTTTAAACTCTGATTGTAAAAGTACTATATCGTTTAGGATTTCATAAGCGGAACTTTCACCTCTAGTAATAGTCCATCTGGAATAATTGCTAATAACATATATTGCGATCAGCGATACAAAAATTAGTACTAATAAAACTGTTTGATTGCAAAACCTCTTTAACATACTTACCTCCAATTTGTTATCTACCTCTTTTTCCCTTGTGTATCCCATTGGTTTTCTCTGTCATCATACCTTCTACTTCGCAATCTCAACAAAAAAATACGGTGAGGTATTTTGGGAATATAAAAAGGATAAAAAATTTATTCGACGCTGTGCTTCTTTTTTAGCTTTACATGACGAAGATATCAAGCTTTTACGCGAAGCTCCCATTGAAACTTTGAAGTACTATTGGGAAACTCCTGCATTTTGAATCCTATTAATCAAAAATCAAACACCTTAATTTTGCCTGATTTTTTTCAATGCAGTTTGTGCAGTAAAAAATACTCTTGATCTGCGAAAATTTTTGGTAATTTTTCTTAGTTCTTTTACCGCAAAATAAGATTCTGCTCCCATTTTTTCCAAAAATTGTATTGCTATAAGCTGCAAATCTTCGTCTAAACCTAGTGCTGTAAGAAGTATTGGACGTGTTTTTTCCTTTTCGCCTAGTTGGAAAAGAGAACATGCCGCTATTAACCGAATCTCATATGATGAGTCTTGTAAATTTTTTTGCAGTGCTTTGAGAATCAAATCGGATTTTCCCATTTTACCTAAAGTTCGAATAGCTTTTTTCTTTATATCAATATCATTATTTTGTGTAAGTTGTAATAGGGTGTTCACATCTTCTGCCGCAAAAAAATTACTATTAGACATTTTAGCTCCCATATTTACTAGCGCCGTAACAGTAACTTCTCTAACTTCTGGGGAATCGTCTTTTAGAAAAGGTGTCAGAATTGGTATTAGATGTGAGTTTTCAAGCCCAAATTTTCCCAACGTTACTATGGCTCTTTGTCTCACTTCTGTCTTTTTATGTTGAAGCATCTTTAGTAAATATGGATTCGCCTTTAATCCAATTTTTTGGATAGTTTCTTGGATTTGATTTGTCCAATTGTTGCTATTTTGCAAAATATGTATTAATTCGGGAAGGGCAGAGTGTGCTTTGGGGCCAATCTTTCCTAAAGTTTCTATTACTTCTTTGATGATAATCATATGTTTTCAATATTTCGATGAGTTCTGGTATTGCTGGCGAAGCTTTGTCGCCCATTTCCCCTAAAAATTCCACAATCTCTCTTACCTCATGTCTTTTGTTTAATACCTCAATAAGAGTCGGAACAACTAATTGTGGATCAGGAGATATTTTTTGTAAGGCATCAATCGCATATTCTCTTACACTATAATATGGATATTCTAAAGCATTAAGAAGAGCAGGTATAGAGGAAATAGCCTGCTGCGGAGGAACTGCGACAAATGCTCTTGCTGCTTCACTTGCGACATCTCTATTCGGATCACTTAAGGCTCTAGTAAATACACCGATAACATCTGTGGAAAAAACGCCTATTTGTCGCAAAGATGTAATGGCATTTTTGCGAATGGTTTCGTCATTGTCATAAGCATTTTCTATTAACTGTGGTAACGCAATAGGATTTTTAATCCTTCCTAAAGCCCACAAAATTTTTTGTCTTGTGCGGATATCTTTATCATTTGCAAAAAGTAAAAGTTCTGGTACCGCAGAAAATGCCTTAGGGCCGAGTTTGGCTAGCGTTTCTACAACTTCATATCTCATTTGTGAATCTTTTAAGTGATCTATAAGTGTTGAAATTACTAACGTACTATCCGCGTTTATTTCACCGAGAATGCTAATAAGGGATTTTTTAGCTTCTCCTTGGTGTTGTGGTAAAGCTCGCAATATATTTGTCAAAGAGCGCGATCCTATTTGTGAAAAAGCTTCTACAATTTCGCGACGTATCTTTGGTGTTTGCTTTGATAAAGATGCAATAATATAGTCGACACTTCCTATTGCTTCAGGTCCTATACTTCTTAGTGCTAAAATAACCGATTCTCTTACTTGCAGATTAGGATCAGTAATACAGTCAGCGAGATCCAAAATAGCGACATCCGCATTCAGATACCCCAGAGTTTCAGCAGAACGAGCGCGAATAACCGGATCAGGATTTCTGAGGTTAGCGATAACCGCTGGCAATGCAATCGCTGTATTATTAGTTTTTACCAATACTTTAGTACATATGTACCTCGGTTTCCAATCACTTTCTTGCAGCAAAGGTAAGAGTTGAGATGCAACCTCTGGTGATTGACTAGTAACATCAACAATGGTGTCAATAGTATTTCGCGACATTATGGAAAAATCACATGTACCACATCCTCCACCTCCTGACCAATAATCATTTGTTTTTAACAGAGGAATAATACTACTTATCGCTGCTTTACTTTTCAAGGTACCAAGTGATTTTAGAGCTGCGCATCTTACAGCCATGGACTTAGAGTGAAGTTTTTCTATAAGAAGAGGCTCTACAAAATCTCTTTGGTTTTTATACAATGTTCCAAGCGCCTCTAGAGCAACTATGTTGGAATCTTCTTTTGCTAAATCGATTAAAAATGCGGTTGCCCGTTCTCCGCCTATTTTCTTGAGAGCTGTCGCAATAGCGTTAGGTACTTCATAATGCATGCTGTTTTTTCTTTGTTTACTAATAGCAGTAATTAGTTCAGGTACTACATCTTTCCCTGCTAGATTTCCCAGAGCTTCTGCAGCATACCTCACTTTGTAAAACCTATCATCATCTAACATACGAATCAGTTCTTCGATGCGTCCTTCAACACTAAAAGTTTGTGCCGAAAGAAATATTGTACATTCGAAAAGCACAAATGTTATTTGTAATAAAATATTCTGCATATGAAATGTCCTTGAATATAAATGAATGTTCTCTAAAAAAAGAGACAATATATTCAAATAAAAATTCATTTGAAAAATGTGGCGAAAGTTTCCGTATACCGAGTCTGCAATTTATTTAACTTACTTCCTTAAAGGAAAACGTAATAAATCTCTATTATAAACGACATAAATAAAACCGTGTTGCTCATCAACCCATGTATTCATGGTATAAAATTGAATTCCTGTAAAGGAAATCTGAGGTGTTAATTCAAAAGTTCTGGTGTTATAACGCATAATTTTAGTTTCGTCCTGCTTGACGATTGCCACCCAAACTTCATCAGGATTTTTTGTTTTTTGGAAAGGGCGCATTGTACGCCTATTCCACCTTGATGTTAATTCATTCCATGGAGAAAAATCACCAGAAACTAAACTTGATGAGCCTGTTGCGGGATTTACGAGATAGTATTCATTCCCATGAGAAACTAAAATTTTGTTGTGTGCAGCAATATACATAATAGGGTATGCTCTTGCTTCATTGGGGAAAAAAACAGTTTGCGATTTATTATTTTCTAAATTAATGAGTATTATGTCGTTGGGTTCTTGCTGTGACTTATCGTCTTTACGAACGATGAGCCATTTGCCATTGGGAGTAACAACAGGATCAGAGTAGTGTCCTGCAATAATGAATTTGGGTTCTACACCTTTTTTGTATAACCATACTCCATTCTTTCCTTTTTTCCACCAACCAATAACTACTTCATAATCACCAACTTTAACTTGCCAACTTGGTCTATTTTTGTAATCCGTACTATAAAATTTTTCACGCATTTTATCTTTTTTTTGTGGAAATGGACAATATTGTGGACGAGCAACTTGTTTACCAATTTTGTCCTTTTCAAAAATATGCCACCGCGGCGATTCATCATTGCCCATAAAAAGTTTGAGCTGACCATTTTCTTGGCACACTGCCCAAATATTTTCGTTGTGTAAAAGTAACTTTGCTCCTGGAGTACGATCGATAACCGGATAGCAAACTGTCATCGGCTTATCTTTCGTTAACTGAATAAATTTTTGCGAAAGAGCACCGTAGATATTGCGTGAATGCGGATTGTTCATAAAAATTCTACGGCCACCTTTTCTTCCAATATAAACATACTCGTACTGAATTCCATCCATAATTGTGGGATTATATGGCGGTAAATTGTGTATGTCATATTTAGCAATAAATGTTTTTATTTTTTGCAATTCATCATTCGAAACACTGCGATAGCTATAGCGAGCAAGGTTGCTATAACGGTGATATAGTGTGGCTTTGTTATTGACAACACGAATAATACGTTGTCCATTACTTCCAAAATATCCGGCACTTAAAAGAGCATATATTTCAAGACCATCTTGTTTTTTTACATCCGTCAGTAATTTTTCTTCCCAAGCGTTGAGAGATCTATAACTAGAATGTCCAGGATCATGAGCATGGCGTAATCCCCAGATCTTGGGTTCCGAGTTCTCCATTAAAATTTGTCGTGCATAGTGGCTGTCGTTACTCTCTAGATAGAGTTTGGCAATATGTATAAGTTGTTTATGTGGCGACGGTTTTGTTATAAACTGTGCCACGTTTTCGAGTGGTAAATTTTCGCGAATAAGCCGCGCACATGCCAATAGGGCTTTTTGCGCAATAAGATCATCGGACATAAGCACTTGTTTTTTACGTTGTTCATCACCGAGTAATATAGCCACAAGACCTTTGGTAAAGCCTTTGACAGAGTATAACGATAGCAAGTCGTCACCTGCGTATTTTTGCATACTCTCACGATATTTCAGACTACTCACAATCAAATCTACATCCCATTTTTGCTGTGAAATGTTTTCAATAAAATCGCGAACTTTAACTATATTTACAATGGAGTGTTTCGTTCTATCCAAAATCTGTAAAAGCATTTTTGCCACTTCAGGTTTTTGCTTTGTCATCTCTTTATAACGATTCATTAATTCAGTAAGTGAATTTTCGGGGATGAGATTGCGATAAACTAATATTTTTCCCATCTGCACTTGTGTAGAAATTTCTGTTTTTTTATTGCTAAAAAGAGGATCGCGAATCACACCGCCTTTAGATTTAAATTCAGCATATGCTTCAATAGCAGCAATTATTTCCCCTGTAGTAATTGCTTTGCAACCAATAAGTGCCTTTACAACAGAATCATTTACTTCGCGCTTTGCCGCTTGTTGCAATACAGAAATGGCTTCTTTATATTGATGAGCAACCACAGCATCCGCAGCGGCAGCTAGACTATAACCTTTTTCTTTTTGCAAAATCGCAATAATACCAGGTATTGCTTCTGGCAAATATACTTCTTCGAGTTTTCGTATTACTCCTAACCGAGCAGATGTAGACTCCTGCTCCGCCCATTGAGGATTTGAAAACCATGGAAGTAAATAGAGAATAGCTTGGCGACACGCAATTTTATCTTCAACACTATATTGAAGATAAGAAGCAAGATTATTGATCGCATTACTGCGAATCGAAGAATCTTTATGGCCTATGAGCTCTCCCACTTTAGGAATCCATGTTTGCGGTTCTTTGTGTATCAATCTATCGAGGTAAGAAAGAGCAACATAACCATCTCTAGAATTCAACATAGCTTTGCTAGGAAGTATAGATATAATCCACTTTTTTTTCCCTGGCCACTTACTTTGTATAAGAGCGCGAAATGCAATGTTCCTCGCCAATCCTGGTTTGTTAAGATCGAGAACTATAGATTTAAATTCTTCGCGTAATTTACGTACCTCAACAAGATCCTTTACTTCAATCGCATGAAAATACATAATACTCATTGCCAAAGTAGATAAACGTACAGATTTTCCTGTAATGTGCTGTTGTAAAATCGATAACGCTGTCTCCCAGTCCAATCGAGCCAAAGCCCATAAATCATCTTTCCCAGTAATCCAACCATCATCATCTTTTGCTGCACGACATTTAGTAATTAGCTCTTTTCTGTAGTATTTACTATTGTACATTAACCATTTATGAATTTTTTTATGCGAACGATTACTGCGTTTCTGCGAGTCGATGATCTGCTTCACTGTTTTATGAACTTTTGGAGTATTTGGAAAACGATTGAGAAACAAATGTAAATCCTCTGGAAATTGTTGTAACGCTTCAAACAACAAGTCCAGTGTTGCTACATCGAGATTTTTTTGATACAGACATTTCTCTATCAACATTTTATGTTCATTCTTAGGAGGATAATCCATTTCAATCGTGCGCCAATCAGGAGGCGGAGCAATGTGTTGTGAAAGTTCCAACAACAACTGATCTGTGCTTTCCTGGGATGGAATAGCAACTATAAGCAAGGCAACAACTAAGCACCAGCGCATACTTTCTCCTTTTTGATTTATTTACATGTTTTATTTGTATATTGATGAGACTTCTTTATCAACTATAGGCTTACTGAACTGGTCATATTTTAGATATACTGTGTTCTTGGCAGATGAGTTTTTGTCTAGGTAAATTAGTTAGGCGAATATTATATTCTGAATGTATTTGATTCAGATGTTTTATCAAGTACAATTTCAACAAAGAGACATTCAATATATTTAGACATCAATTTGTTTATCGAAATAAAATTCTGCAAAAGTGGATAAAATTGTAAGTTCGAAGATCGGAGTAATAGTGGATTATTTTTTGTTTTGTTGCTACGAAACTTTTCTAGAAAATAAAAAACAAGGATTTTGTATCACTATTCTGATTTTAGTCTATAGTGTTGCAATGGTAATTAGCTGGAAAGTTTTTCCTAAACTATTCTTAATCTTGTGTCTACCTCTTTTTCCCTTGTGTATCCCATTGATTTTCTCTGTCATCATACCTTCTATTTCACAATCTCAACAAAAAAAATACGGTGAGGTATTTTGGGAATATAGTGAGCTTAACAAAAAGGATAAAAAATTTATTCGACGCTGTGTTTCTTTTTTAGCTTTACATGACGAAGATATCAAGCTTTTACGCGAAGCTCCCATTGAGACTTTGAAGTACTATTGGGAAACTCCTTCATTTATGTTAAGTCTTGTTAATAGAGCCAATAATTACCGTAGATTCAAAAGAAGACGAAACAATAAAAAACTTCAAAAATAATTTACTCTAATTTTTGTTAATTGATTACAAACTTTATACTGTATCATAAATTAATCCGGCATGACCAAATTTTATTGTCATAGTACAACTACTTATTATCCAAGATCGAGAAATATTCAACTATTGACTTCATGGCAGCATTTTTTCATTTCTTTTATATCTTGCGCATAACATAAAGAAAGTTTTGTTGTGTTAAAAAAAATGTTCATATGTTGTTTTGTTCACAAAAGAGATTATGCAACTCTATTCTCTTACAGGTTTAATTGTTGATTTAACTCTGGTGAGTAATGAAGGGTGGTAGCAACAGATGCAACAAATATTTAAAATAGTGCTGTTGTGCATGTTAATACATTTTATATGTAGCCAAGAAAAAGTTCAAAACTCAGATGATGCTGAAAAGTTTTTTCAAATGAGTTTAGATTGCTACAATAAACAGATTATGAGCAGATCTTTACGGTTGGTGACTAAGGCATACACTTTAGTGAAAGATGATCGATATCTAATGCAAAAAATAATTGCAAGCTACGGGTACCAGAATCATAAACAAAAAATAATACCAAAAGAATGTTTGGAAAATCTTAAAAATAACAACGATGGTTTTTCGTTTTATGCAATAGGCTTTTACTATCACTATGGTTTAGAAGGGAAGCGCAATTACAAAAAAGCTTTCTATTGGTATAAAAAAGCTGCTAATGCTCAAGATACTAGGGCGATGAATCAGATTTCGAGGATGTATTTTAATGGGCATGGAGTAACAAAAAACCATAATAAGTCTTTAGAGTGGACATCTCAAGCAGTGCATCTCGGTGATACAAATGCAATGGTAAACATGGGGATTCACTACTATATAAAACTTAGCTTAAGAAGACATCGTCATAAAATAGAACAGAATTCAAAAGAAATCTTCAAGTGGTGGCTTAAGGCCTCTGAGTTAGGAAATACCGCCGGCATGTGGCGATTATCTGATCTTTACTTTGAAGGTCGTGGAGTAAAAAAAGATGATCTCAAGGGGTTGTATTGGTTAAAAAAAGCTGCTAATTTGGGCAATGATTATAGTATGTCGAAGTTATCTAATATCTACAGCGAAGGAAAATACGGCATAAAGAAAAATGATCAACAAGCTCTTTTTTGGCTTGATAAAGCAGCACAGAATAACAATTATTATGCAAAAAAACTTGGAGATATGTATTACAACGGTCAACATGTAGAGAAAGACTATATAAAAGCTTTTAAATATTATCACAAAGCAGCAAAAGAAGGTTACCACAGAGCCTATTATATTGTGGGTTTTATGTATCAAGAGGGGCTAGGCGTTGATAAAAACTACAAAAAATCCGATTATTGGTTTAAAAAAGATATGGCGGTAGATCGTCTTGGCAATCAATAATTAGTACCGAAAAATCAACGAATATTGAAATCAAAACTATAAAGTTAGCGACTCTTAGCGTTGTCTAACAATTTGTTGAGAAGACGAAGGTTGATAAGAGAATTATATAGGAGAACCTCTGTGGAAAAAAGAAAAAGACTTGCTTTTGATCTCGACGAAACATTGGGAACAGCCATCGTTGATTCTCAAAAAGTAGTTGGATTTAATACTAGGCGCGACATTTTTACACTTTTAGACCAATTAAGTAATTGTTATGAGCTTATTTTGTGGACGGTAAGCAACCGTGTCTACCTTGATAAAGTACTTGCGTATGGTATGGCAAAATATTTTGAAGAAACATACTCATGGGACGAAATATCTGAAAAATGGAAAGATATTCGCAAAATAAGAGCTGATTTTTTAGTAGATGATAGCGATTATCACCGAGAAATTGCAACTCAGTATGGGCTGGAATCCAATTATATTATTGTTCCGGCCTATGGATCATTGGAAGACCAAAGAAAACCATTATTGTGGATAGATATAATCAAAGATAGTTTAGCGTGTAACGAGAAAATTAATTCACAACTTCATTAAAAATAGATTACTGTTCAATGAGAGTTAGATGAAGTTTGGGAGCTACGTAAAATATTATATCTCTTGCTGTAACAGATGTGCAAATAAACCACGAGAAGCTAGCACTTGATACAGGTGTGACATGTTGTGTTTCTGCTATAATTCTGAGGCTTTAATCTAATGAAGTTTCTTGTCTAACAGAAGTTGCGTGGCTGTGTTGTGGAGGGCTAAATGAAGAGAATTTTGCTAGATTGTAGTAAATATCAGTTGTCAAATGGTTACTCAGTTTGCATTATCGAAATACTTGGTGGAGTTGATTCTAGTAACGATTATACTTTATACCGCAGAATGGCCGAGATGATAAATGAAGGTATGATGTTTTTTTTATTAGATTTTTCTAAGGTTGCGTATATTGACAGTACCAGGTTAGGGTTTTTGATAAAATTAATTGATGATGGGATAAAAATAAAATTTGTGGGATTTTCCGAAAGATACTTTGATTTGTTAGAGATGCTTGGTCTTACGCAATTGTTTAAATGTTATAAAGATAAAGAGGATGCTTTGTCCGCTTTTTTACGCGATGGAGAGTTTCTCGAGTCTAAAAAGATTAAGAAAATCGATTTAGCTTTACTTGATAAGCATCGAAAACTTTGGGAGCAACAAAGAAAAAAAGAGAATATTGTAGGCATAGTTGTTGTAGTGACAATGTTTCTATTGTTTATTCTCTATGCTATAGCTAGTTCCTCCTAGAGATCTTTTCTTAAATGTTAGATAGCTTATTGGTTAACAGTTAATCGCTCTTATGGAGGAATCTTTACCCACAGGCTATATTCGATCCATTAACCCAGGGTGGATGAGGAGACCGCTGTATTATATAAATTAGTGTTCGTAAAAATCTATTATTGAACTAGATGAGTCTATAAAGAGTAGCATGATCTTGGCAAAACGTTTAACAATCCTTATTTATTCGTTACTAACCGAAGCTCCTGCTGGCAAATTTTTTGAATTCCCATATAGCGCAGCCTGAATTTATTTTCGATTTTCGATTTCGCTGTTTTGCAATAAAGTTCTATTTTCATTATCGGACCACCTTGACGGTTGCACTCTACTTCCCAATGTATAAAACCAGATCCTTTTGTTGAAGGTACATATCTTGCTTTTCTAGCATCCAGAGATTGAACAAACCTAAATTGACTAGGTATTTTGTAGGTAACTTTTACTTTTTTGATGTGAACATAAGAGTTATTCTTGATATAAATATTTAGAGAAAACTTTTCCCCTTCGATAATGTCTTTGGTACTTTCTAGTTCGACATTGAGGCTAGGCTTGGGTTGTTGCTGACCAACTTCTTCAAGTTCTTCGCCATCCCATTTATGAAAAACAGTGGCTTTGCCTTCTTTATAGTCTGTAAAATCCTTATGTGAAATGACCCATATGTTATGAGGTGAATTTTCGCGTAATTCAATAATTCTTTGATTAAGTATACGGTATTCTAGTTGTTCTATCATCTCCTCTTTACTTAAACGACGTACCTCTTCACCAGCCCAACCTTCCTCAACAAGCCAATCTTTTTCTTCTAGTAAGCTTAGAGATTTTTCTACTTGTTCTTTTAGCATATCATCTGTCATTTTTTCTGTTTTTAGTGGTCGAGGTGCTTCATCAGGTAGAGGAAACCTTTTTTCTGATTTAGCTAACATCTCCTTTATCTTTTCTGCTGTTTGCGAGTCGTACTTACCCTTTTGTAAAAGCTGCTTGTCATGTTTTAAAGTGTTTGAATGATATCTTCTCATTTGAAAAAGATTATTAGGGTTATAGTTTTTGGCAAAAGTGTGCTTTTTGATATTAAAACTCGGATCATAAAAGAACATATACAAATTTTCGTCACTATCGTATTTCTGAGAGATTTCATCTAGAAAATTTCTCATATTTTTAGTTGAGTAATATAGTATTTTTGTATTGCCAATACTTCCACACCAGCTATCTCCAGAATCGAAGTAATGGCGATCATATCTAAGAGTAATTTGATCTATAGAGTCGCATTGACTTGATAATCTCTTCCTTGTTGTTGTAGCAACAAAAAAAGTATCTTCAGGTAAGTAATAGATGTTTTCACTAAAGCCAATTGACATTATAGCTAAAATTAACATTAAGTTTTTCATAATTATTCTTCCTCTAAGATATGGATATTACCATCTATCACCTTTTACGCTGATTCTAATGGCACAACAAAACTTATTACATGCGGTACCAAATAATGACATTAACACCGTAAAGAATATAGTTACACAAATGAGCGTCAAACATATCGATCTGCACTAATTTTAAACTGACTCTGATATGAATGTCCTCACTTAAAATAAGAAAAAACACCTTACTTATACCTAAGAACTTTCAAAAAAACATCAAAATCATTGCGATAGTAGCGCCCGCTAGCGATCATCCCGTTTAGCTCAATTACAGAAAACTCCATATTATAATTAACTCCTACATCCAAAATATAGTGCGCTGGAAACACATCTTTGTACTCCTTAATAAATCTTTCGGCAAACTTGTTTATTTCTTTAGGAATTTGATAGTGGGTTGCCTCATCGATATAACGTGAAATGCTCGTTGCTTGGTACTTCGAAACCCATATGCGATATTCTATTGGTCCATGTTCATCACAACAAAGATCCAAAGGTTCTGATATAACAAGAATTTCGTCATCCGGAAGCGCAGCGAGGGAATTGGCAACATCAAAATGTGAAATGTTTGTATCTGTAACAATACCAAAATTTTTTGTTTTTGATTTTATAAAAACTCGGTTTCTTGCCGAGAAACTTTTCAAAAGCGCGGTATTCAATTTTACCTTTGCAATTTCTAGTATATTTCTTTTTGTAAACTCTAGAGATACATGCTTGTGCCAGTCTGCAACAATACACTCATCTTTCCAAGTAAGAATATTGAAGCTTCCTAATGATTGTAAATATGAAAGAGGTTTTTCTATTTCGGCACAAGAACTTCGTAGTAACAGATTCTTATTCAAAGACATAATCGTATTATGCTTTTGATCAAAGAGCTGATATTCATAGTCATGACACTGCCCGTTTTGATCGATGAAAAATTGTTGTGGAGTATTTCCGTTTAAAAGATAGTAAACATCAACAGCATTTTTTTTACATATTTCGATTTCCGTACGCATCATATTTGCGATACGAAGTTCATAATTTTCAGGATCTTTATGTAGCTTTGAGCATGAAAATACATACTCAAGGTATTGCCAATCAGGTAATAGGTATACAATTCCTAAATTCATTTCCTCTTTTTCTTTGCGTTTTTCATTTTACGTTATTTTCTCTATATTTTTGTCCATACAAAAAAAGTGTTGTAACCTTGGAGGTAGCAATATTTGATTTTGGAAATTTTCTTTTCAAAACGATTTCACCCACCGTAAAGCCTTGTTAAATTGACTTCTGGAGATGTTTTTATAACTAGAAACACCAAGGTGTTTGTTTAATCTTTTCCAGATTCGATTGGGGTGACCTTTTTTCTTTACTTCGGCTTTGAGAATTTCAATCTGGTTAGTTGTTATACATTCTGCTGGTGCCAAACATTTTTTTAGATTTTGAATTTCGTTGTAATTTGTTTTTACTTGATCATGAAGAAAACGTATTTCTTGTTGATTCTTGTTGACTTCGGTAACAATTGCAACAACAAATCGCGAATGATCAACAAGCTCTTGAGTATGTTTCGCGAGACACAAAGCGTTGTCATTGAGTTGTTGCGCTATTTGCGATAGAACGTTTGATTGCATTGTCGAATCATGGACATTTAGTAAATACGTTCTAACATTTTTTGCAACGATGCTATCGCGGAGAATACATCCACAACGCAACACAGCTCGTTTTGTAAAAAGAGCTAATCCACGGTTGGGAATTTTTAAACTGGCATTGTGCCAGTTTTGCAAGTCTTTTTTCTTGAATACCTTATATCCATCAGATACAAACTCTTCATAGTGCCTTTTCACAGTGTATTCAATCGTATTTTTCGGAACCTGATAAAACTTGGCTACATTTACAGTTGTTACAAAATCTGTGCCATTGAGTGTTACTAATGTGCCAACGTTGTCTAGTATAGAAGTATTGTTATCGGTGCACAAACTACAACGTAAACTCTGACTTTCTGCCAAAACAATTTCGTTCATCATGTATACCTTATGGCTAATATGCTTAATTGTCATTGATTGCAATGTTTTACAAATCCATATTTATTATTATACATCTGGCTTACTTCAATTTCACGTCTTTCATTTTATTCGACGTTCTCCATTGTTTGAGCTTGCGAAACTTAATACAGTTGGTATAAATATCAAACTCTAGATCCTCGATGATTTTAGTACAAAAATCTCATCTTTCGCATCTTCAGTATTTGTATGTTCGGATATCTTTTCCAGCGACTTTAAAAATCGCCCCTTAACACTACATCTTCAATTGTCTTAGTAATAAAATAACAATAAGAAAAAAAATCGATAATCCTTCTTGGTATTGCCAACAACACTATCTTGCCAAAGCATCGAGTTTTGTTTGTAATTCACTTGGCAACGGCACATCTTTGGAGGCGGTTTTGCGTTCGCGAAAAATTATGGGAATAGGACTTTGTCCACTTTGGCAATATTTCATGAATGCCCAGCCATTGTTTGATTCGTTTCCCAATAATTGATTTGAATTTTTGCTTTAATTATTTTAGGAAAATTTCTTTAGCGGGTTGAAAATGATTTAGAAACGCGCAAACCGTTTAGATTACTTTTAAAATCTGGGCTGTCAAAGTAGCGTTGCGCAGAATTAAGAGCTGAATGAAGAAAAGTTAGATTCTCATTAAAACTACAACCTCTGAGAACTTTTGTCGTACTGCTGAACTGCAAATTACTATTATATTGACCGTACCAATCTCTACACCACTCCCAAACATTTCCTATAACGTCATGAAGGCCAAACGCATTGGGCTTTTTCTGACCTACCGGATGTGTCTCATCACTACTATTATGTTCATGCCATGCGAATTTGTCAGCAATATCACCGTTATCTCCCCAATAGTACTTTGTTACTGTACCTGCACGACAACTGTATTCCCATTGTGCTTCTATTGGCAACTCCAGTCCTACTTTTTGCGTAAATTCTTGAGCATCATACCAAGAAACATATTCAACTGGGAGATCGGAGCCTTCAAAATTGGATGGGTTATTTGGCATAAATTTTTTCCACACTTTTTGAGTTACTTGTGTTTTTGCCATTAGAAAGGAATCCAGAGTAACTTCATGTGCTGGTTTTTCATCATGAAATCCTCTATCATTTCCCATTGTAAAAGAACCAGCAGGAATCAATACAAATTCTAACCCTGTTTTAATATGACAATATTCGTCAACCACATGCGTTTGGCCACCACAAGAATATTCTTCTTTTCGTAAATATTCAAACCCTTCAAAGGTTAATGTTCTTATTTTTTTCTTCCAGAACATATGCCTATCTCTCCGTTATTTTCATAAATATTGGTAAATGGGAATATAGTTCATTAACAGCGTAAGTATTGAGAGTAAAAACCGTTAAAAGCAATACGCTTTTTACTCTCATTTGAGCTTTAGTAAACCAATTTTTTTCTATAAACACCTTTTGTTTGCTGAGCCTGAAACTATTAAGAAATATTGAGTTATAATTATACAAACATTTTGTCATAGGCTAACATTTGAAGGTACAGTATTGCTATATCACAAATTAATATAGGCCAAAAGTAGGCCTTTTTTATACTGCAACTCTTGGTAATGTATATTGATAAAAGAGCAACAGGGAATAAAAAAGATATATCGTTTAAAAAATAGATTATGTTCCTACAGTGTAAAAATGTTAACCGCAAAACTGTATGGATAATATCTTGATTACCAAATATACTATAGAATATATTCAAACAATTCACAGAACATAAAAAAAGATGAGCATACAGGAATAGGCGAATCATTCTTATTTTACCTTAAAATAATTGCAGTGATATTTGGAATATCGAATCAAAGCTATCAATATTTTATCCGTTTGAAGAATGATAAAAGAAAGTAAACGTAAAACTTTGTTATCTAGGTATTGTAGTACCCATCAAACTTTATAATTTTAGCACGATAGTTTTTACAAATCTTTGCCATTAGTTCTAGAGAATTTTTTGTAAAAATACATATTTAATTCTATTACTACTTCAATTTCGCACTTTGAGATTTACTTGACGTTCTCCACTGCTTGATCTTACGAAACTTGATGCAGTTAGTGTGAATATCAAATTCGAGATTCTCGATCATTTTTGGCACAAAGATCTCATCTTTCGCATCTTCAGTATTTGTATGTTCGGATATCTCTTCCAACGACTTAAAAAATCGCACCTTGACACTACATCCTTCAATTGTCTTGGTAATAACAATAAGAAAATAAAATCGATAATCCTCCTTGGTATTGCCAACAACATTACCTCTGGCCAAAGCATCGAGAGTATCGAGTTCTGTTTGTAATTCGCTTGGCAACGGCACATCTTTGGAGGCGGTCTTGCGTTCGCGAAAGATTATGGGAATAGGGCTTTGTCCACTTTGGCAATATTTCATGAATGCCCAGCCATTGTTTGATTCGTTTCCCAATAAAATTTGAATTAGCCTCGGCTCTAGTTTGGGAATCTTCAATGAAATACCTGGTGTAGGGAAGGGCGAAACCTTTTTATTGAAATCAAGCTCTTTGTATCTCACCAAATTTCGCGCAATTTCTTGTGCTTTACCTAGATCATCGTTTTCTAAAAATTCATTTATAATTTGTGCATCTCTTTTGAATTCTTCTCTCCATAACTCATCTCTGTAATTAGAGATCTTCGTAATCTCAAATAAGAAAAATCGTTGTTTTTCGGTTTTCTTGGGTAGTTCTGGTAGTGTTTCAAATAAAGGTAAAATCACAAACATTAGGAAACAAATAACAGCGGTATATAGCAATGTAAGAAAAGCTAAGCGAGTGTAATGTAATTTTTTGAAACGCTTTTTAGTAATAATTAATTTTTCTTGTTCGACAAAGAAACCTTTTGTTATGTTCAATGATTCGCACAACACTTTTATATCACTAGGCTTACAGGAAACGATATGCGGTACGTTTTGTTGTTCTATTTGTTTGAATGTATTTTTTTCGAGCTGTACAAACCGGATCTCTTTATCGTTTAGACTCTTCTTAAGCAATATCGCATCTTTTTCGTGAAGTACGAGTACTTTACCGTTGTTATCACGAGTTGCTTGCCATTTTCTTTGAAGGGAATCAATGGCTTTTATGGAGCCGTCTTGACAAAGTGGTTTTATTATCGGATAGAATAGTTCGAGATTTTGTGGTTCGAAATCTATATCTGCGGAAAAAGCGATGAGCAGTGGATTTGTCTCTTGTTTTTTGTAAGACGAAAAGGCTGCTGCTATTGCCATTGCCCAGGCAAGAGAGTCCGATGTTCCGCGCCATGTAACAAAGTCACTGATATCTTCTGGGCGGAGTGGAGCTTCATCAAGGGTTATATCGGCATTGAGAGATTTTCCACTTCTTACAGGATCAAATTGAAAGCTGTATCTATCTTTGTATTGTTCGGGAATGCGTTGCCATAATTTGTATGCTCCTGAGTTCTTGGGCAAATCTGAGGCATAGCTTTTATTGTTTTCGCCAAGGCAGAATGCTGTATCTTTGCCGTTACCTTTTATGTAATTGATTTTTACGATATAGGAATCGATATTTTCATCAACAGGAAAAGCAATTGTAATATTCATCGTTATCCTAATAGTTTTGATCTTGGTAGTGTATTTCCACTTTATTTACAGGTTTTTTGTCGATTCTCCACGGCCTTGAAATGTTTCTTTTGTTTTTACTTGTTAGACTAATAGAATCTCCGTCCTCAAAAAAAACTTTTACTTGTAAGGATAAATAAATAGCGTAATCTAAATTTTTCAAGGATATATCTAGATATTGATCATTTTCACGGTTTACTCGAATAGTAAAAAGTGAATTTTCTTCTGCAAGTATTCCTTGTGGAATTGCTAAATCTCTTAGTTCATCCTTACTCACACCAGCATAACCAAATTTTGGAATAGAAGATGAGAATACTGTTTTTCCTATAGAATTTATTATTTCTAGAATGGGACTCTGAAATTTATCTGAGGTATTGTTATTCGACAATTTTTCTAAGAACTGATTTTTTGATTCTTGCAATTTACTTTCAGAAATTTTTGGTACTAGTGAATCAAATACTTCATCAGAACAATCAAGAAGGAAAGCGCTATCATCATTCAGCCGTTTTTCTAAATCATGAACATCTTTTAATGAATGTTTTTTCTTACCTAGTATTTTTTTTATTTCATCACTCATTCTTGTTTTCCCTTAGCCATTGTTTGATCTGGTGATATATTTCGGTAATTTTTTGTTGAGGGAGATTGATTTTTCGGTAATCAAATATTTCTTGGAGAGATTCGCCCTGTAATAAGTAAATTGCAATTGCAATACGTTTCTTTATCTCTGCAATTCTTGAACTCAACGTTTTCGGATCTAAATTAAATTGTTTAGCGACTTCGCTTTTTTTTGAATTTTCATCTATATAACAAAAAAATATTGTTAACTCACAAGTCTCACTTCCCAAAAACTCCATCTTTTTTATTTTATCCCAATATTCTTGAAAATCTACTGACAATTCTTTTTCAACACGCTCACGAAAATCAAGGTCTGCATTTCCAATGAGAATTTCGCGATTTTTATTGCGCGCGTTTCGAATACAAGTCCATAAATAAGCTTTAGGGTTCTGGGGAGAATTATTGTAAATGTTAGTAAATATTTCTTGGGCTTTATCTTCTGCGCTTGCAATATCACCAAGCTTACTGGCAAGTATTCTCACAGTTCGTTCATAGTAGCTATTTAAAAAATGAGTAAATGACTCTTCATTCATGGCTTTGGTTTCTATTTTTGGATATTTGCTTAGTTTGGATAATTATTTTCTCAAAAAAATATATTTTTTTTAGTTTTTTAAGATTATATATAGCAGATACTTAAGGATATTTTTCTGTTGAAATCAAATTTACTCTCCGCGTAAAACACCTTTTCGCAACTCTTCTTTAGTAGAGGCAAAGAATTTAGTAATCGCTATTGAATGCGTAATTGAATGCTAATTTTTTTTACAAAACTTTACCAAAGATGAAAACGGAAGGAGTTTCCATGTTTAAATCAGGAAAACAAAAAACGACTCCATCAATAGATACTCCACAAAAAGAAATTCCGGCAAAGATTTCTAAAAAAAGAGTAAAAAAATCAAATAAAAAGGAGAAAGATGCTCTTAATAGTCGGCAGTTAGATATATTGCTTACGCTTTTTGTTCATCCATTTGTAAGCGAAAAAATAATGTTGGGCTTTATCAATCTGAAGCACAGTGTTAATGCCAGCACTATGCGCCGCGATTTAAATAAATTATCTAAAGATGAATACTTGGTTCACGTAGGTGGAAAAATTTTTTACACAAACAAGGGGATTTCTACTGTAGAGAAACAATTTGGCGTACCGAAGACATACGATATAAAAGAATTTGCCTGCGCATATGATATCGGCTCAAAGATGGCTGAAATTGAGTATTATTTTCTTCAAAATAACCATAACTTTTACCTCGGTGGATTTTGCTCTTTCCACTATCGGCAACAAGTGAACACTACTGATATTCAGATTGGTAGTGAACAAGAACAAGTAGATGGTATTTTCGTTTGTGGAAATGGCGATAAAGCGGTTTTGTACATTGTTCATTTCTTTAGCAATCCATTTCATTTTCCATCGTTAGCGAGATCTTATTTTCGCAAAACATCGCAAAGAATATATAAATTTAAAGAGTTTCGTTTATCCCCTCAAGACAAAGGAAAGTTTGATGCGTTGTTTTCGTGTTCTCTCAACGCCATGCAGTGCCTTATCATCGTTGATTCAGGCAACAAGAAATACATTCCTTCAAATCTCAATTTTTGCAAAGTTCTAACGCTTGATGAATTTAAACAATTAGATTGGGAGGGAGTTCTAAAGTGAACATAAATTATTCTTTATTGTTCTTTTATGGCTGCATTGCAATTACATTTTATGTGATTCATTTGCTATGTAGAAATGATGAAAATCACGATATAAATGCGCCAAAACTTCTTATTCAATATTCAAAGCTAAAAACGGAGTTTATCCGTGTGGGACATTTCATTGGGAGAAATGGTACAAAATATCCAGGAGTTATTCCCGCAGAATCTCTTCATACATACGCTTGCGGAGAAACGGGGAGTGGTAAGTCAACGTATTTGTGTACAAAAGCTATGGGATATCTTTTTTCAAAAACTCCTAATTCGATTTGCGTGATTGAACCTCATTACAGTCTAAGCCGCGATTTGGCGCTGTTAGCACTATGCGAAGAATATGAAGTCTATTGAATATCTCCGTCGTTAGAGGATGGAATAATAACACCGTTCTCACCACAATTTTTATTCCAAGGACTTGATCGCAATTCACAAACAAGTTTTTTGGTAGATTCGCTACAACAACACTTTTCAAGTATTAGTAGCAGTAGTCCTGTAATGCTGTTTACTCTTCGCGCTTGCTTAGAATTGCTTGACGATTTGCCGATGTTTCTTTTACCAGAAATCTATCGCAATGCAGGTTTTCGTAAAAAACTTTTAAGCGAAGCAAAAAATTTAAGTAAATTCACACGGGATTTCTTTAAAGAATTTGAAAATCTCAGTCGTTCACAACGTGAAGCAAAGTTTTTTCCAGCGATCAATAAAATTGAAAACCTTCACTCTGATTTAGGACTTCTTTATTTATTTGGACAACCATCTCCAGCGCGTTATTCAATAGATATCGAAGAAGTTATCAATACGAAAAAGACATTATTAATTGTTGATTTAAATCGCGCATCAAATCCCTCAAGTGCTGCAATTATTGGCACGCTTGTGATGAATATTATTCGCCAAGTAATCTTTCGTCGCAAGATAAAAAAGATGGATTATCCAATGTGCCATTTGTTTGCTGACGAATTTCAAGCATATACAAATCCCAATTTATCTATATTTTTAGCAGAAGCTCGAAAATATAAGATAGCAGTTACTCTTAGTAACCAATTTCCTGGGCAAATCGACAATTTGAGATTACGTGAAGAACTACGCGTTAATACTAATATTAATGTTTCTTTCTCACTACCTGAACACCATGCTAAGTTTTTTGGAAATCAGTTTGGCGAAAAAACATCGCAACGAATTGCAAACCTTCCGAAATACAGAGCGCTTCTTCTTGATAAAAGATACAAAAAGCATCCAGTAATATTGGAAACCATTCCTACAGATTTACCAGATAAAGATCCATTTTTCTTTGGGACTATACCTGTCAAAGAAGCGAAGGAAAATGTAGAACAATTGATAGATGAAGTAGAAGCTTTACAAGAAAAAGTCCAGGTTAGTGTACAGAAGAAAAAAAATAACAAACCGCGAGAACTCCCTAAAGAAAAACCAGTAACTAAAAAAGTGCAAGAAACAACAGTAGATACTAAAAAAAAGAAGAGTATTCCTGATCGATTTTTAGAGCTTAAACAACACTTAAGTAAACGGAAAGGAAAGAAGAAATGAACCTAGACACGCCATTATCCCATTTTATATTACAAGTGCTTGAACAGCCTGCTTTTCAAATAGGTCTCAATACGAATGAAGTTACAGAATTGTTTTGCGCAGACCAAGGTAAAGAATACACAGACAGTTCGTACAAAAGTATTTCACGGCGTTTGGGACAAATGTACAAAGCAAAAGTTCTTCAGCGATTTAAGCCCGAAAATAAATACTGTTATTATCTCAACCAAAAAGCTCTAGCGGCTATTCGGCAGTGGGCGCACAATCACGAGCTTAAACCAAGACCAAATGTAATCAATACTATTGTTCATTCGCGCCTTGGCGCATCCTCAATTGCCAAAATCGTTTGTGCAAGTTTAAGGTCAGGGGAGATTGATAGTTATTTTGTTCTTGATGGGTTTGATGTTGAGATTTCTGATAACGAAAAGGAAAAAAAGTGTTTGCGTCCAGATGCTCTTTTGCAAATGAACAAACAAACATTCGCTATCGAAATTGATGCCAATACAGAAAGCAAAACACAACTCGAAGAAAAGTTAATAAAATATCTGATTTTTTTGAATCGAGAGATCAATCAAGAAATTCGTGTTTTGTTTATCGCAACACATTTTCAACGTACAAAAATGATTTTTTCTATTTTGCGAGAAATTTTTGAAGGATTTTCCGAAAGTTCCGTTGCTCAAATTGCAAATCGTATTTATTTTTCTTATCCCCATTTTTTAGATAATAGTTTTCAAAGCGGTTGGGTAAAAGCCAGTATTGAGCGCGATATAACAACATCGGACTTTATTACAGGGATAATGCAATAAGATTACGCGTTACAACTATGTCTTGTACGCAAATAGCAACAAAAGCGACAACGGAAGTTGTTGTTTTTGTTGTCGATCAGGTTGATGATCGATTCATCAACCTGGGTTTTGTAAGTCTTTATTTTGCAGTCATTTAGTTTTTTGGCTATTACGGGGATTATAGAGAAATTTAATAATATTAAATTTCTCGTATAGGTAATTGCCCGTTTTTTAGAAAGGAATATCGATATGGATTTCATCTTTTCGGCGCGTTGCCCCCAAAAGGAATGTAAGGATGCTGATCAAATCAACTGTTTAGTATGCCCTAATTGTGATTCTAATAAATTTAAGAAATGTAGAGAAACAAATGTTTTGACATGTAAAAATTGCAAAACAAACCTATCTACTATTCCGTGTAATGTGTGTGGAACAAAAGTTAAATCGAAAGAGTACGATACCTTATTCAGTAGACTGGTAGGACTGTTTTTTTCTCTTCCGGTTCTTATTCTTATTGGCGGTATTATTACTGGAATTGTAGAAAAAATCATTGAAGGAAAAGCACTATCTTGGGTTGTGGTTCTCGTTGGCATATTCTTCTGTATTGTTCTTCCATGTTTTTTGACATACTTCGTATTTCAAGACTATTTACAGCATCGAAAAGCAATTGCTATTTGGAAAAATGAAGGTAGCGATTTTTAAAGTTAAATTTCGCTACCTTCGCAATTTTATAAACATAAATGAGCCTGCTGGAACAGGCTCATTTTTACCTAATTTAGCAAATCAACAATGATACTGCAAACAGGAATTATTTATGAAAACTTTGCCACCAAGGGTTCACAATTTTGAAATGCAGGTACGTCTACTTGAGAAAATCAGCAGTATGTTAGAAGTACATACATATTTACTCGAAAAAATACATGATGAGCTATCACAAAGTAAAAGAAAAGAACACTACCTGACAGTAAAAGAAGCTTGTGAATTTTTAAAAAAATCAAGATCAACAGTAATGCGATTGGTCAAGTCACAGCAAATTTTAGCTGTGAAGTCAGATGAATCTAAACAGTCGCATTACTTAATTACACGAGAATCAATTGATAAATTTTTGCGCAAAAATTTTGGCTAGGAGTTTAGTATTTTTAAAAGGAGGAACGCTTATCGGAAAGCTTTTATCATAAATAAATAATAAAATTTGTTATCTTTTCTATGGGCAGCATATTGCTGCCCATTTTATGTAATTAATATGTTTATACTTCTCCATATTTGTTTTGATAAATACATCTTTGTATCCTACGTTTATTAAATTCGTCAATTTTTTCTATCTTATCTAAACACGCTTTGATTTTGTCGTAAACCTCTTTGCCTGCCGATCCATTCGGATATTCTTTGTTCGAATTTATTTCCATAACAGAGTATTTTAATAAAAAAGATATTTTACCAAAAAGATTTTTATCATTGCTTTTTATCCAAGCCATAATGTCTTTTTCTGTAAAGTTATTCATTATCAAAAAGTGCTTTGTACTAAAACCTTTATGGTCTATTATCTTATTAACCAATTCACATAGAGTATACTTATTTTGCTTTTTATTTATTTCTTCTACTAAAGTGTTCAAAACGTCACCTTTGCTAAGTTTTTCTTTGAAAGATGAGAGTTTCTCTATTGAAGAATTTTCGATTTTTTCTGCAATATATTTTTCTTTATATGCATAAGCATCAAACGTTTTATCAAACTTTTTTATAAAATCTACCAATGTTTCTAATTGTTGAAAACCTATTTTCTGGCTGTACTCTTTTAAAAACTGCTTAGCTTTAGCAATAAATTCATCTTGAGAACAAAAACTAGCGTTATATTTTCCCCAGAGATTTTGTAACTTCTCATCTATTTCGATTTTTTCTAAATCTTTACACCAAAGTTGTTTTTTTTCACGGAGCTCATCTGCATTATAAAAGCCATTTTTTAAAAAAAATACAATAATGCTATCATAGTCGCTAGGCCAAAAATGCGTATTCCTTAAAAACATATTTTGGAATTCTAATTCTTTGTCTTTTGAGTGAACAAGAGGGTTGTAATCATGTACTTTTTCTATCTTTTTAACTGGGTTCGATGTATCGTAATAAAAGGATGTATAATATACTAATTGCTTGTTAAATTTTGAAATTATTTGACTATCAAGTGTAGACATTTCTTGAGCAAAATCATTAATCGCTAAATTTGCTTTTTTCATAACCCTTATGTTGTTAACATTTAATTGTTGAAAGATATCTAAATACATACTTTCACTGCCAAATATTTTCCTATAATTATCTCCTATAGTCGGAATATACTTGATTTCCATATCTACTATTTTTTCTCTGTACTTTTCAAAATCTTTATCTTCTAGTTCTTCTTCATTCAGAATAATTACAACTTTACAATCTTTTTGTTCTACCAATACAGATACATACCCTAAGAAGTCCGCAAGTTGAAAACTTTTAGATCGTCTTTCTATATCGTCAAAACAAATTAAGTAATTTTTTAATAGCATTCCTTCAACTACACCAGCAATATCTTCTAAAGCAGAATGTTTGGTTATAAGTTCTGTAATCGGTAATTTTAACATTTTAGAAAAAAAGCCTCTTACATTATCTTCGTTGAGTATCTCAGATCCAGATAATATCAATTTATTAAGTTTATCGATTGAATTAACACCGAAAAGCGATACATATGAATAACTTTTTTGTTTAAGTTTGTCCTTGTTTTTAGATATAAAATTTTGCCACTCGTATGTTTTTCCTATTCCCCAAGGACCTTTAAGAATCATAACTTTACGATCTTCTTTTTCTAGAAAACTAATTAGATATTCATTTATTTTCATTTGCGAATCCTTATTTTAAGCTAATAACTAATAGCAAAAAACGTAATGCCATTTGATGAAGTTATAATTAACGTTTATAATTTGATTTTTAAAGAAAGTAATTTATCTAAATATTAGAATAATATTTTTTAATGTGTAAACTATACGTTTTATAATTTACTTCAAAATTGGGGATATTGGGGATAGAATATTGGTTTATGATGAGTTATTATTACACATGATGGTTATTAGTTAATTTTTGAAGGTATGGTTTTTTGGGAAGAAATTTTGTTGTTTTTTTCAAACCGCAGCATTTGGCTTTGCTGCGATTTGTTTAATTTTACTGGGTTGTAAAATTTTTTTGTTTGGTTTGGTGCGAAAGGCGGGAGTTGAACCCGCACGCCCGAAGGCACTAGATCCTAAAGCCAGCCTGTCGAAAACCCCACCATTCCCGTAAAACAACAGCTAGAGACCAATTCATAAGCGTTTCGTACTTATGATTTACTCTTTAATGATAACATTATAACACAAATGACTACATTTTGTTAGCAAATATTACCCCCATTCTTACCCCTATTTACTAATTATCTTGCCTAGTTGTATATGGACTTGCGATAATAGATTTCAAAGTGCCTTGGGGGATAAACGGGAGAACTATATTTGGTTGATGTAGTTCTCCCTAAAAAACAAATAAGAGACTGAAAATTGGTCGTTTTTTTCTCTTACTTTAATAGCAGATTCTATATATTAAATATGGCTTATTTCCTATAGGCACTCCTTCCATAATAAACATGTAAATATTACTTTGAGTGTTGTATAAATCGTGACAATGAAGATCGGTTAATAAAGTATCGGCGATTTATACATACAGCGTCTATTTGTCCTGCTTTGATCCAACGCAAAATTGTATATTTAGTCTTTGAAATCATCTCTCCTGCTTCTTTTGTTGATAGAAATTCTTTGTGTTGTTCGTTTAGTTGCTGGCGAAACGAATCACAAATTTTTTGCAGAAGTAGATTTGATTTCTGAATTTCGTTGGTGCTTCGTTTCAGTTCTTCTAAAACTTGTTGTACATTTAATTTTTCTTGTTCTTCATGCATTTAAGCCTCTCAGTTTCTAGTTTAATGGTAAGTACAATCTTCAGGATATTACACATTTTTGATGTTTGTATGGAGAAATATTGTGCTATAGATACTGATAACAACCAGCCTGCTGGAACAGGCTGATTTATGTTTCTGAAATTGCCAAGGTAGCGAAATTTAACTTTAAAAATCGCTATCTTCATTTTTCCAAATAGCAATTGCTTTTCGATGCTGTAAATAGTCTTGAAATACGAAGTATGTCAAAAAACATGGAAGAACAATACAGAAGAATATGCCAACGAAAACCGCAACCCAAGATGGTGCTTTTCCTTCAATGATTTTTTCTACAACTCCGGTAATAATACCGCCAATGAGAATAAGAACCGGAAGAGAAAAAAACAGTCCTACCAGTCTAGTGAATAATGTATCGTACTCTTTGGATTTAACTTTTGTTCCACACACATTACATGGAATAGTAGATAGGTTCGTTTTGCAATTTTTACATGTCAAAACATTTGTTTCTCTACATTTCTTAAATTTATTAGAACCACAATTAGGGCATACCAAACAGTTGATTTGATCAGCATCCTTACATTCCTTTTGGGGGCAACGCGCTGAAAAGATGAAATCCATATAGATATTCCTTTCTAAAAAAACGGGCAATTATCTATACGAGAAATTTAATATTATTAAATTTCTCTATAATCCCCGTAATAGCCAAAAAACTAAATAACTGCAAAATAAAGACTTACAAAACCCAGGTTGATGAATCGATCATCAACCTGATCGACAACAAAAACAACAACTTCCGTTGTCGCTTTTGTTGCTCTTTGTGTACAAGACATGGTTGTAACGCGTAATCTTATTGCATTATCCCTGTAATAAAGTCCGATGTTGTTATATCGCGCTCAATACTGGCTTTTACCCAACCGCTTTGAAAACTATTATCTAAAAAATGAGGATAAGAAAAATAAATACGATTTGCAATTTGAGCAACGGAACTTTCGGAAAATCCTTCAAAAATTTCTCGCAAAATAGAAAAAATCATTTTTGTACGTTGAAAATGTGTTGCGATAAACAAAACACGAATTTCTTGATTGATCTCTCGATTCAAAAAAATCAGATATTTTATTAACTTTTCTTCGAGTTGCGTTTTGCTTTCTGTATTGGCATCAATTTCGATAGCGAATGTTTGTTTGTTCATTTGCAAAAGAGCATCTGGACGCAAACACTTTTTTTCCTTTTCGTTATCAGAAATCTCAACATCAAACCCATCAAGAACAAAATAACTATCAATCTCCCCTGACCTTAAACTTGCACAAACGATTTTGGCAATTGAGGATGCGCCAAGGCGCGAATGAACAATAGTATTGATTACATTTGGTCTTGGTTTAAGTTCGTGATTGTGCGCCCACTGCCGAATAGCCGCTAGAGCTTTTTGGTTGAGATAATAACAGTATTTATTTTCGGGCTTAAATCGCTGAAGAACTTTTGCTTTATGCATTTGTCCCAAACGCCGTGAAATACTTTTATACGAACTGTCTGTGTATTCTTTACCTTGGTCTGCGCAAAACAATTCTGTAACTTCATTTGTATTGAGACCTATTTGAAAAGCAGGCTGTTCAAGTACTCGTAATATAAAATGGGATAATGGCGTGTCTAGGTTCATTTCTTCTTTCCTTTCCGTTTACCTAAGTGTTGTTTAAGCTCTGAAAATCGATCAGGAATACTCTTCTTTTTTTTAGTATCTACTGTTGTTTCTTGCACTTTTTTAGTTACTGGTTTTTCTTTAGGGAGTTCTCGCGGTTTGTTATTTTTTTTCTTCTGTACACTAACCTGGACTTTTTCTTGTAAAGCTTCTACTTCATCTATCAATTGTTCTACATTTTCCTTCGCTTCTTTGACAGGTATAGTCCCAAAGAAAAATGGATCTTTATCTGGTAAATCTGTAGGAATGGTTTCCAACATTACTGGATGCTTTTTGTATCTTTTATCAAGAAGAAGCGCTCTGTATTTTGGAAGATTTGCAATTCGCTGCGATGTGTTTTCACCAAACTGATTTCCAAAAAACTTAGCATGGTGTTCAGGTAGTGAGAAAGAAACATTAATATTAGTATTAACGCGTAGTTCTTCACGTAATCTCAAATTGTCGATTTGCCCAGGAAATTGGTTACTAAGAGTAACTGCTATCTTATATTTTCGAGCTTCTGCTAAAAATATAGATAAATTGGGATTTGTATATGCTTGGAATTCGTCAGCAAACAAATGGCACATTGGATAATCCATCTTTTTTATCTTGCGACGAAATATTACTTGGCGAATAATATTCATCACAAGCGTGCCAATAATTGCTGCACTTGAGGGATTTGATGCGCGATTTAAATCAACAATTAATAATGTCTTTTTCGTATTGATAACTTCTTCAATATCTATTGAATAACGCGCTGGAGATGGTTGTCCAAATAAATAAAGAAGTCCTAAATCAGAGTGAAGGTTTTCAATTTTATTGATCGCTGGAAAAAACTTTGCTTCACGTTGTGAACGACTGAGATTTTCAAATTCTTTAAAGAAATCCCGTGTGAATTTACTTAAATTTTTTGCTTCGCTTAAAAGTTTTTTACGAAAACCTGCATTGCGATAGATTTCTGGCAAAAGAAACATCGGCAAATCGTCAAGCAATTCTAAGCAAGCGCGAAGAGTAAACAGCATTACAGGACTACTGCTACTAATACTTGAAAAGTGTTGTTGTAATGAATCCACCAAAAAACTTGTTTGTGAATTGCGATCAAGTCCTTGGAATAAAAATTGTGGTGAGAACGGTGTTATTATTCCATCCTCTAACGACGGAGATATTCGATAGACTTCATATTCTTCGCATAGTGCTAACAGCGCCAAATCGCGGCTTAGACTGTAATGAGGTTCAATCACACAAATCGAATTAGGCGTTTTTGAAGAAAGATATCCCATAGCTTTTGTACACAAATATGTTGACTTTCCCGAACCAGTTTCTCCGCAAGCGTATGTATGAAGAGATTCTGCTGGTATAACTCCAGGATATTTTGTACCGTTTCTCCCAATGAAATGTCCCACACGGATAAACTCCGTTTTTAGCTTTGAATATTGAATAAGAAGTTTTGGCGCATTTATATCGTGATTTTCATCATTTCTACATAGCAAATGAATCACATAAAATGTAATTGCGATGCAGCCATAAAAGAACAATAGAGAATAATTCACATTCATTTTAGAACTCCTCCCAATTTACTTGTTTAAATGCATCAAGCGTTAGGATTTTACAAAAATTGAGGTTCGAAGGAATATATTTCTCGTTAACAGAATCAACAATAATAAGGCACTTCATTGCGTTGAGGGAACACACAAACAAAGCATCAAATTTTGCTTTGTCTTGAGGGGATAAGCGAAATTCTTTGAATTTATATATTCTTTGCGATGTTTTGTGAAAATAAGACCTCGCTAACGATGGAAAATGAAATGGATTGCTGAAAAAATGAACAATATACAAAACCGTTTTATTGCTATTTCCACACATAAAAACACCATCTACTTGTTCTTGTTCATTACCAATTTGAATATCGGTAACACTCACTTGCTGCCGATAATGGAAAGAACAAAATCCACCAAGGTAAAAGCTATGGTTCTTTTCAAGAAAATAATATTCAATTTCTGCCATCTTTGAGCCAATATCGTATGCACAAGCAGATTCTTTTATGTCATATGTTTTTGGTACTCCAAATTGTTTCTCTACAGTTGAAATCCCCTTGTTTGTGTAGAAAATTTTTCCGTTTACATGAACCAAGTATTCCTCTTTAGATAATTTATTTAAATCGCGGCGCATAGTGCTGGCATTAACACTGTGCTTCAGGTTGATAAAGCCCAACATTATTTTTTCGCTTACAAATGGATGAACAAAAAGCGTAAGCAATATATCTAACTGCCGACTATTAAGAGTATCTTTCTCCTTTTTATTTGATTTTTTTACTCTTTTTTTAGAAATCTTTGCCGGAATTTCTTTTTGTGGAGTATCTATTGATGGAGTCGTTTTTTGTTTCCCTGATTTAAACATGGAAACTCCTTCCGTTTTCATCTTTGGTAAAGTTTTGTAAAAAAAATTAGCATTCAATTACGCATTCAATAGCGATTACTAAATTCTTTGCCTCTACTAAAGAAGAGTTGCGAAAAGGTGTTTTACGCGGAGAGTAAATTTGATTTCGACAGAAAAATATCCTTAAGTATCAGCTATATATAACCTTAGAAAACTAAAAAAAATATTTTTTTTCGAGAAAATAATTATCCAAACTAAGCAAATATCCAAAAATAGAAACCAAAGCCATGAATGAAGAGTCATTTACTCATTTTTTGAATAGCTACTATGAACGAACTGTGAGAATACTTGCCAACAAGCTTGGTGATATTGCAAGCGCAGAAGATAAAGCCCAAGAAATATTTACTAACATTTACAATAATTCTCCCCAGAACCCTAAAGCTTATTTATGGACTTGTATTCGAAACGCGCGCAATAAAAATCGCGAAATTCTCATTGGAAATGCAGACCTTGATTTTCGTGAGCGTGTTGAAAAAGAATTGTCAGTAGATTTTCAAGAATATTGGGATAAAATAAAAAAGATGGAGTTTTTGGGAAGTGAGACTTGTGGGTTAACAATATTTTTTTGCTATATAGAAGAAAATTCAAAAAAAAGCGAAGTCGCTAAACAATTTAATTTAGATCCGAAAACGTTGAGTACAAGAATTGCAGAGATAAAGAAACGTATTGCAATTGCAATTTACTTATTACAGGGCGAATCTCTCCAAGAAATATTTGATTACCGAAAAATCAATCTCCCTCAACAAAAAATTACCGAAATATATCACCAGATCAAACAATGGCTAGGGGAAAACAAGGATGAGTGATGAAATTAAAAAAATACTAGGTAAGAAAAAGCATTCATTAAAAGATGTTCATTATCTAGAAAAACGGCTGAATGATGATAGCGCTTTCCTTCTTGATTGTTCTGATGAAGTATTTGATTCACTAGTACCAAAAATTTCTGAAAGTAAATTGCAAGAATCAAAAAATCAATTCTTAGAGAAATTGTTGAATAGCAACACTTCAGATAAATTTCAGAGCCCTATCCTCGAAATCATAAACTCTATAGGTAAAACAGTTTTCTCATCTTCAATTCCAAAATTTGGTTATGCTGGTGTGAGTAAGGATGAACTAAGAGATTTAGCAATTCCACAAGGAATACTTGCAGAAGAAAATTCACTTTTTACTATTCGAGTAAACCGTGAAAATGATCAATATCTGGATATATCCTTGAAAAATTTAGATTACGCCATTTATTTATCCTTACAAGTAAAAGTTTTTTTTGAGGACGGAGATTCTATTAGTCTAACGAGTAAAAACAAAAGAAACATTTCAAGACCGTGGAAAATTAACAAAAAACCTGTAAATAAAGTGGAAATATACTACCAAGATCAAAACCATTAGGATAACGATGAATATTACAATTGCTTTTCCAGTTGATGAAAATATCGATTCCTATATCGTAAAAATCAATTACATAAAAGGTAACGGCAAAGATACAGCATTCTGTCTGGGCGAAAACAATAAAAGCTATGCCTCAGATTTACCCAAGAACTCAGGAGCATACAAATTATGGCAACGCATTTCCGAACAATACAAAGATAGATACAGCTTTCAATTTGATCCTGTAAGAAGTGGAAAATCTCTCAATGCCGATATAACCCTTGATGAAGCTCCACTCCGCCCAGAAGATATCAGTGACTTTGTTACGTGGCGCGGAACATCGGACTCTCTTGCCTGGGCAATGGCAATAGCAGCAGCCTTTTCGTCTTACAAAAAACAAGAGACAAATCCACTGCTCATCGCTTTTTCCGCAGATATAGATTTCGAACCACAAAATCTCGAACTATTCTATCCGATAATAAAACCACTTTGTCAAGACGGCTCCATAAAAGCCATTGATTCCCTTCAAAGAAAATGGCAAGCAACTCGTGATAACAACGGTAAAGTACTCGTACTTCACGAAAAAGATGCGATATTGCTTAAGAAGAGTCTAAACGATAAAGAAATCCGGTTTGTACAGCTCGAAAAAAATACATTCAAACAAATAGAACAACAAAACGTACCGCATATCGTTTCCTGTAAGCCTAGTGATATAAAAGTGTTGTGCGAATCATTGAACATAACAAAAGGTTTCTTTGTCGAACAAGAAAAATTAATTATTACTAAAAAGCGTTTCAAAAAATTACATTACACTCGCTTAGCTTTTCTTACATTGCTATATACCGCTGTTATTTGTTTCCTAATGTTTGTGATTTTACCTTTATTTGAAACACTACCAGAACTACCCAAGAAAACCGACAAACAAAGATTCTTCTTATTTGAGATTACTAAAATATCGAACTACAGAGATGAACTATGGCGAGAAGAGTTTAAAAGAGATGCACAAATTATAAATGAATTTTTAGGAAACGATCCAGATAAAGCACAAGAAATTGCACGAAACTTAGTCAGATATAAAGAGCTCGATTTTAATAAAAAGGTTTCGCCCTTCCCTACACCAGGTATTTCATTGAAGATTCCCAAACTAGAGCCAAGGCTAATTCAAATTTTATTGGGAAACGAATCAAACAATGGCTGGGCATTCATGAAATATTGCCAAAGTGGACAAAGCCCTATTCCCATAATCTTTCGCGAACGCAAAACCGCTTCCAAAGATGTACCATTGCCAAGCGAATTACAAATGAAGTTAGATACTCTTGATGCTTTAGCCAGAGGTAATGTTATTGGTAATACCGAGGAGGATTATCGATTTTATTTTCTTATTATTATTACCAAAACAATTGAAGGTTGTAGCGTGAAAGTGCGATTTTTTAAGTCATTGGAAGAGGTATCTGAACATACAAACACTGAAGATGCAAAAGATGAAATATTTGTGCCTAAAATGATTGAGGATCTTGAATTTGATATTCATACTAATTGCATTAAGTTTCGTAAGATCAAACAGTGGAAAACTTTGAATAAAGTTCGAAGTGCAAAATTGAAGTAGACTATAAAACAATTTACAATTGTTGAAGAGCTTAATTAAATAAAGCAAGGCTAATATTTATTTATATTAATTTTTTTAAATTTTCTATAATAGAAACTATCTATTGTAGATAGTTTTGTAAGTATTGGATATACTATGTCAGATAATGATTGCCCGCACTGCGGTACAGGATATTCTTGTAATGATTGCGAAGATTACATTTGTGGTCATATCTCCAATCTTCATTCTATAACTTGTGCTGGTTGTAGTTTGTCTTTTTGTTCAGATGATGGTTATGATCTGTGTGAAAATTGTCGATATTGCTCATTTTGTAATGACTATATAGAACCCGAAGAATATAAGTTTCATCAGCAATTTTGCTTGAAATGCAAAAAAAAGTTTTGTAATGAAGATTATGAGAAATTTTGTAAGAGTTGCCAATATAATGAATGTTCAGTTTGTAAAAGTAGACTTCTAGTTGAAGAATTACTAGAATATGACAATGAAAAACTATGTGAAGACTGTGTTTCTATACTATGCGAAAACTGCGAATGTTTTCATTCCACACAGTTTTGTGCTAGGTGCAAAAGAAATATAAAGCATTTGCTACTACAAAACTCCAAAAAACATTATGAGGCTTTTTTGAGAAATATTGAAGAAATAAAATTACTAGTGAAAACAGTAGGACATAATTTAGATAAAAATCTTAGAATTTCATTATGCAATTCAATGGTTATAGCTCTAGTAACCTCTTTAGAAGTATTTCTTAAAGATTTTTTCGAAACAAAGATCTCACAAAAAAAAATTAGACAGATTTTACTCAAAAATATAGAAAAACGTGAAATAAAAATTATGTTAAAAGATATCTATTTTACAGATATTAATGATTTTAGGAAAAAGTACGAAGATACATGTATTGATACATATATCGAAAAAATTAGGAGTTTTCAAAATATTAAAGAAGTACATCGGATATATTCAAAATGCTTTAAAATGGGTTTGGAAAGAGAAGAAATAGAGAAACTTCAGAAAATCGTACGTAAAAGAAACCAAATAGTTCATATAAATAATTTTAAAGAAGGCTCTTTCATCTCTACAAATATAGAAGGTTTACTGAACGATACTAAAATTGTTGTAGAATGCGTAGGCAAAATTAAGAATCGTATTGATAAAGCTTTAAAAAAGTAATAAACATATGATTAACCGCAAAAGTTACCATCTAAAAAAAATTTCGAATTCTAATGTCAAACGCCAAGAACATATTGTTAAAAAACTATAACAAAATTTCATATATCTAACTTATTAATTAACATTGTCAAATAAAACTTAAAATAAAAGCTATTCTTATAAAAGAATTAAAGGTTTACTATAAATACCTGTCAAGTATAGCAATAAACCAACTAATGGCGGCATCGCCATCTTTAATTGCAGTTACAAGCAATTCTCTGTTGTGCGCAATAGGATTGCGCAAGTTTTCCAAAAGCTCAAATCGTTGTATAACAGTCTCGCGTGATTTAAAAATAGACTCAAAATATTCCCAGTTATTGCCACTACAAATTAACCTGCGATAGTCACCGATGGTAAAAAAATCAACCATTTTTTCCAACATTGAAAAATTCTCCACTTTTTCAATGGGATTATCAATTACATGTTTCTCAATTCTCGATTTTGTTCTATTCAAAACATCTTTAGGAACAAAAGAAGAGTCAATGTCTTGCTTGTGATCTTCTGCTACTTGTGCTATCAATTTTCGCAGCGCTTGCTCTACTTCATCTATACGTTCTTGCCATACTTTAGTTTCAGGATGGTATTCAGATAGCTCGCCGTGGTAAATTTTATGTAAAAACGAATTGATCCCTCGTGCGATTAAACGACGACGTTTCTTTAAAAATTCTTTATAGTTATCTATTTGCCAAAGCTCTTGATTTTCAGGAATATATTGTTTTTGAAGTTCCATCATATCAAGTTCTTTTAAATAATCTTGAGGAAGTGTGGTAAACATATTTTTTTCCGCATTGCCAGATTGTAAACACATATTAGCAATTTCATTTACTAAGTGCTGATCATGCGAGTTGTTCGAATTGTATTTTTTGCTGCCTGAGTCATCTTTTTGTTTGTAGAGCATTGATTTGGGAAAAATGAAATACTTTTCGACTTTGTGCTCTCTTGAGTATGTTTTTGGATATAAAGGCATTGACTTTTCATACCAGTTAAAGGCATGATTGCTTAAAACAGTAGCGTAAAATATTTGAAAAAAGCGTCCATTGTATCCTTGTAGCTCAAGATCTTTTTCATCTACTTCTAGGTTGCCTCCACGCGAAGATTGTATGATTTTAATTAAGTCATCGGGAGATTTTTTTTCCTTTAGTATGCGTAGGTCTTGTTCTAGTTTACTCTCCATGCTTCCACTGTAACGTCCCCACATAAGTGCTTGAAAAAACCAGAATAAAAACTTATCTCGAATTTCATCGCTAGGAAATTTCCCGTCATGCTGATCAATGTAATGCAACATTACAAATAAAGGATATCTTGTTTTAAGAACGCTGTTATCACGAAGATACGCATGTTCAGACAACACATGTACTAAGTAATCTAGTGATCTTATAACACGTTTCCAAACAAGCTTTAATTCTTCTTCTTGTAAAGTATCCATTAAATCAAATTTGCCGCGACCTGTACCAAGAACGCAGATAGAACGCATAAAAAAAGGAATAGAAAGATAAAATCCTTGTTGATCATATTTTTCAACCGCTTCGCGCATTTTTTCCTTACAGCCTTCCCAACGACTTGTTACCAGTGCCAAAGAAAAGTCAGCATTTGTTAGTGATGTTCCTCGGCTGTTAACAAGGTTAAAAATGTCCACAACTTCTTCCAAGTTAATGCCACTAATCTCTTGAATATAGTATTCATATTTCAAAATATCATTTAGTTTTGTAAATGTACGTAAGTATTTTATCAAAAGCTCATTTTCACCTCGCTCTTGCAAACATCCCATATATTCACTTAAACCTATTTGCAAGAATTCAGAAACATTGATCCAACTATTATCTCCCTCCATAATAGATGGTTGATAATAACGAAACTCCTCTTTATCGAGATGAAAATACAAATTGCGATTGATATTTCTTCCTTCAAACCACAAAGGCTCATTGCCACTGATAATTGCGTATAAAGTAGTTAATCTTTGTTGCCCATCGACAATCAGCAAGTCTGATTTTTCATTATTTCTAGTTTTCGGAACAACCGAAGATTTCCATATCAACAAAGTTCCAGTAGGGTAACCTTTGTAAAGAGAACTGAACAATCCTTTTACTTTATCTGTACTCCACACATAACCACGCTGAAATTCAGGTAGCGAATATTCTCCTCTATCTATACTTCTTACTAGCTCGCTAATACTTAGCGTATATCCTCTAGACATGTTAAGTCTCTTTTCTAAATCTAATATTTTCTTCAATGGATTTTATGACATTCTCCGTAATCCACAGATGTTCGTTGGGAATTTGTATCTTGTTTTACAATTAATTTTGACTCTTATGTATCATATCGTTGTATTAATTGGATTTCGCGAATATTCATTATGTACTCCTATGATGAACTTTTTCTGTCTTTCAAGTATATTATTTTTTTGTATAATAAACACAAGAAAAATTTGCGTAAAAGAAAAGGCAAATTTACAAAATTATTCGCCTTCTTAAATTTTTACAAAGATACTGTAAACATGCGAAAAATAATTGATTTCCAAATATAAAATTGAGTCTAGATAGGTAAAATATGGATGAAATTGTAATCTTAGAAAGCAAATCATTGCGAACAAAATTGTGCACAGATAAAAACATAAATCTACTGGATCACGCTGGACAATTAGCTACTGTTGGTAACAGCAATCTTGCAACAATAAAGCAAGTGGCTCATTTTTATGGCATTCCTATTGAAACTATCAAAACAATAGTTCATCGTCACCGAGATGAATTAACCGAGGATGGCTATAAAGTTTTTTCTAGCAAAGACTTTCAAAAGTTTCAAGATGAATCTTTTGAAATATCCAATCGCGGAATAGCTCTATTTCCTCGCAAGGCCATTTTAAGAGTTGGCATGTTGTTGAGAGACTCTATTGTGGCAAAATTAGTTCGTTCATATTTGTTAAACGTAGAAGAACATTTATCCTATTCTCCGGCAACGCAAAACATTTTACAACATATGGTCGCGCAACTAAATCAACATGCTGAGCAATTGATTAAAAATGCAGGACAACTTTCTTATCAAGCAGGAGAGTTAAAAGAACATGCACAGCAAATGCGCTCTCAAAGCCACATGATAAAAGTTATCGTAGATGAGATTTATACCAATCGCGATTTTACCAAAAAAGTAGATGCTGATTTACAGGCAACAAAAAGCAGAATAAAAAGCTTAGAACAACAATACCAAAATTATTCTACAGACAAATATGTAACCGCTGAACAGATAAATGTCTTAAAAGCAAAAGTAAAGAAAAAAGGCAATCCTATTAGCGTTTGGGCAAAATTAAAATCACATTTCGGTGTGGCTCGATATTCTTTCTTGCCTCAGCGCAAATTTAGAGATGTTATTGCCTGGTTAGAGAATTATGAGTCAAAATAAATGTACTACTTGCTCGCATTAAAAACGAGCTTTTTTGTTGTTTTCTTGTGGTATGATAGCTTGCTGCGGAGATTGCCGAAAGCAACAGTGAACATACAACAGCCAGAGACAAATACAATTCGGCACTAACCCACAACATCGAAACTAACTATGTGCAAAATAAGTATGTACGTCTAGGCAATTACAACTACAAAGTAACTGTGCACAATGCGGTAATTTTGCCGTGGAAACCGAGTAGCGGTAAACGTTGGGATGGGTTTTCACAGAAAACGTTAGACACTGTTGATACAGGTTACTTTATTTCTCAAATCGCAGAACTATCTGGACCATAGGCATTTATTGCTTCAGAGGTGACAAACGCGGTCGTTAGTTGGACAAATTCCGCAAAAAGTCTTCCCGATTGTTTCGTAGAAATCACATTTAATGATGCACTTTATGGCGGAGAACAATATGTAAACAAAGATGACTGTATTCCTCATTGGGATATTTCATTTAACGTCGAAAATACAAATCCAGTAGATGCCCGTATTTTAAATATAAAAATTACCGATAGCGATTTCAGTAACAACGATAATGTCGGAAGTTATCAGGTCAAAATAGGCGAAACTTTAGAAGAAGATGGCATTCATTATATTCAGGGAGTAGTTGACGGTGAGTTGAAATATGGTGCAATATTGCTACTAAAAATTTCTGTTGAACGATATTAAAAACAGGTATGCTAAAAAACAAATAGGTTGTAGGGTAAACTCTGTTTAGTTTGTCTTCTTTGACCAAAGATATTATGTGCATTTGACAACGCGAAGCCCATAATCTTATTCAGATAATAACTAAACGATAATACTGTTGCTTTCCTAGTCTTGCTTCAAAAACTGAGTTGCTAGCATCACTATTAACTAAATTTTTCATGTCCCAACATTTATGAAAATAACGGAGATATAGAGATATGTTCTGGAAGAAAAAAATAAGAATATTAACCTTTGAAGGGTTTGAATATTTACGAAAAGAAAAATATTCTTGTGGTGGCCAAACGCATGTGGTTGACGAATATTGTCATATTAAAACAGGGTTAGAATTTGCATTGATTCCTGCTGGTTCTTTTACAATGGGGAATGATAGAGGATTCCATGATGAAAAACCAGCACATGAAGTTACTCTGGATTCCTTTCTAATGGCAAAAACACAAGTAACTCAAAAAGTGTGGAAAAAATTTATGCCAAATAACCCATCCAATTTTGAAGGCTCCGATCTCCCAGTTGAATATGTTTCTTGGTATGATGCTCAAGAATTTACGCAAAAAGTAGGACTGGAATTACCAATAGAAGCACAATGGGAATACAGTTGTCGTGCAGGTACAGTAACAAAATACTATTGGGGAGATAACGGTGATATTGCTGACAAATTCGCATGGTATGAAAATAATAGTAGTGATGAGACACATCCGGTAGGTCAGAAAAAGCCCAATGCGTTTGGTCTTCATGACGTTATAGGAAATGTTTGGGAGTGGTGTAGAGATTGGTACGGTCAATATAATAGTAATTTGCAGTTCAACAGTACTACAAAAGTTCTCAGAGGTTGTAGTTTCAATGAGAATCTAACTTTTCTTCATTCAGCTCTTAACTCTGCGCAACGCTACTTTGACAGCCCAGATTTTAAAAGTAATCTAAACGGTTTGCGCGTTTCTAAATCATTTTCAACCTACTAAAAAAATTTTCCTAAAATAATTAAGGCGAAAATTCAAACCAATAGAAATAAATGAAAGCGTATCGTTCGAAAATTCAGTCAGAAGCAATTCTTTTATTATCATAAACCAATTCTGTATACAAGCAATTTTTTTAACATCACTTTAAAAATCAGTCTAAAAAATAAAAAACGTCCACAAAAACCTGAAAAATACTGTCGCTAAACAAGTAATGGTAAAACTTGACAGAACTTGACAGAACTTGACCGTTGATATAAACTACAATCAAAGCGTATATGAAGTTCTAGCTCATAAAAAAAATCTACTTTAAAAGGAGGTGATAACTATGAATAATTACTTTGTTTGGTTAGCTTTGTTTGAGATAATCATAATAGTAACAAACCTGTAGGGCAACTACAGATTTGCTAAAAAACTTTTATTTATAAGAAACTCCACGGCCACACGCTTTGCTAGATAGAAAACTTTATATCGTGGTTATTTTCTTATAACTTCTACTATACCTGCACTCTGTTTAATTTGTCAAATTACATTAAACTACAACTCATATGTCATATGAAAACTTGTCCACTCGCAAACGCGATATTTTTAACTACCTTAAGATTTACATAAATAAAAACGGTGTAGCTCCTTATCTGTCAGAAATTGCTAAAGAATTTGATATTAGCCGCGAACGAGCAAATCATATATTAAAGGCTCTTGTAAAAGATAAAAAAATTCGCAAAACGGATGAAGCTAGTCGCAATATAGAACTGTTATAAAATAAGCGCTAGAGAGGCAAATACATTGTTATATTGTTATTTCCCAAATCTACGTTATCTTTTCCTACCCAAACATTCGCTGCATATGTGCAGTGGTAAATTTCTTTGATGCTGGTTCCAAAAACGCTATTCTTTTTAGAGATTACATTACTCGCTATTGCTATCAATTTATTAAGCCGTTTAGGATTGTATTTCGTTAATACAATTAGCAAATAAGTATTATTTGTAAGATAGCTTTGATAATATAAACAACGCTTTCTCCATTCTTTTGATTGCACAGTGAAGTTGTCTATTTCGATATAGTATTTCAGAGTATTATCTCCCTTTTTCGATACAATTTTTAAATCGGGAATAAGTTCTTTGTTTTGCAAAAAATTACGTCTTGTTTCGATAGTAAGTTCATCAAAGAAGACACCTTTGTACTCTGCGCTTTGCTTTTGCCATATCGCTGCTGTCCATGCTACAGATAAATCATGGTAAATAAAGTTACTATTTCCGCTACCAACATTCATTTCTTCTACATCAGCAAACTTTTCTGAAGCGAATAGTACTCTTTGTGCACCTTTTTTTGAAAGATAGTATACATATTCGCGACCTGATCTAATCGGTTCATTTTCAATCATTTTGCGTAGTAATAGTTTGTTATCAAAAACAATTTTTAGAGTTTTTTCAATATGACTTTGCGAGTACTGTGGAAATAGATAGATTGCGAGCGTTTTTGAAAGGTATTTATTATGCGCAACAAACTCTAATATTTTATGTGATAATTTTGCTGACTTTTGTTGATACATGTAATTTGTTTTTCTTAGTGCTAAAGGTATTGAATTTAGCAGTTATTTTATGACTAAGCGCCTTAAAAACACTTTGCTAATTACTAGGCTATTTTGTTGAGGTCACACGAGTTTGCTGTTAGTGGTAAATTTTGCACAAAAACATTCGCTTCTAATCGCTATCAAAAGCGTAACTTAAACTGCAAAATAAAAGTTGAAAAAATAGGGAGTGTTTTCTCCCTATTATGGTTTTTTGTTTAAGTTAGATATTGAGTGTTTCTTCAACAGTTATTGTTTCTTCCATTGTTTTGGCACATATTTGTGAAAACAATGCCGACAAACCGCTTCTTTCTTCTTCATCTTGTATATACTGCTGTGATTTGAACACAGGAGTATAGTACTTTCCTTTAGCAGAAACTTTAAGGTTTAATCCAATTGTTAGTTTGAAGTCTCTCAGGCAAATGTTCTTTCCCTGTGCGATTCCTTGCTTCTTTTTGAGATACATCGTTCCTAAAAAACCTTTTACTATCGGAATAGCTGAGCCGTGAAAGCAAATCCAAAAAGGTAGTCCACTTTGGTCTAAGCCTAAAAAGCTAATCACTTCTTTGCATTCTGGTGGTTCGTCTTTCCATATGGCAAAATGGCAGTGCACAATTTTTTTATTGGTCATTGAGGTGACACAGCGTTCGCATTTTGGTCTTTGCCCAGTTTTTTCTAACACATGATTGCTTGGTTCAGCACCATCGTGGCTCCAACATTCGCGCATACCCGAGTAATCATCTTTCTTAAAGAGAACTCGGCCATTTGCTCTTTTGAGGAAAATAACGTTTTCTAGTTCAGCAAATTCTTCACCTGTTAGTATATTTCGAAAATTGCCTGGTTGTGCATCTTCAATTCTCGTGGTGGGCTGTGAAATTTTATAACGTGGAATAACTATGTCTGAATCGACAAATCCTTCTTCATCAGGAATTATTTCTTGAGAGATCTCCGCTGGTAAAGCTGTTTCCTCAACTCTTTGCATGGCTTCGTTGATTGATTCTCCGATTTTTCTTTGCGCTTCAATTTGTTGTAGTTCTTCTAATTTCATCTGTAATCTCCTAGAGCATTACTTTGGTTGGTGAATCGACAAAAGACTCACATTGATGACGGAAAGCGCATAGACAACAACCACAGGGCTGTATAATACGCATTGGGAAGTAATTCATTTCGATTCCAGCAACAACTTGCAGAATTTCAAATTCAAAATCCAATAGCTTTTCTTGTGATCGACTACTTTCAATCAACGGATTACCTTTTACTTCTCCTTTTTTTCCATTCTTAGCATTGCGCTTGTATGTTTCTAAAAATGGCAAATGGTAATAAAAAGCTCTAGGTATTTGTGCTATGGAAATTTGTAAATCGGAGCCTTGGTCATTTATGAAGAAATTACCTTTCCAAGAGGCGTAACTTGCCAAAGTCAAGGATATATCTCTTTCAATAAATGCTAAGGCTGGTGCTTGACTGGAAGTTCTTAGCTTTACTATTTCTATAGTGTTATCATCGTTTTGTCTCACAAGATCGATTGCTCCTGTAAATCTGGCATCGCCGATCTGACATTCATAAGGAATGTTAAAATGTAAAACGTTAGTGTCTTTTTCTATCTTGTGATAGTTGAGGCACCAAACAGTAATACTTTCCAAAAGCTTTTCTCGCTTACTAATTGATGGTTTTCCTTTCGTCTTCTTCGTTGCCAATTTTTCAGCAATAACAACTTCTTGCAGTTCTTGTTGATTAACACGCGGATCACTGAGTTCCTCATCCCAAATGAGGCTACATTGTTGCCCAATATCATCTTTAGTCAATTTAAACTTATTTTCATGCATCCAAAAGATAACGCGCTTTGTAGTAATTGATTTACAAAGAGATAGTGGTTTTTCCTGTGAAATAGCATCATTGATTACCTTGAACTTATAAGCTCGTGGACACCTCATGTAAAGCTCTAGATCACGAACAGAGATTACTTTCATGTTTGATAACCTCCTTTTCTGTATGAACATCAAGTATTAAGTGCAATACTTTTTCTACCTGAGATAAAACTGATAAACAGGCTACACCAACATCTTTTCCCATACGCTGAGCATATGATTTGATATACAAAAATGAATTGCCTAGTGTACTTTCTATTTGTGTACCAACAATTTGAGCAAGAACTTGCGCGGATAACTCAGCAACAATCTCTTGCTCTTCATTTTGTCCATTCTTGAGCTTGCCTAAAACGCGACGATGCGAACTATGCGCTAACTCATGAAAAAAGACAATCTCGTGAGGACTAGCTAACCTTATTTTTTCTTGCTCTCCTGATGATTGATAGTATCCATAGTAGTCACTCGAAAAGCCAATTGCTGAAACATCTATATTCCAATCTTGCGCTTTTTCTAATAGAGGAAATCTAGGCAGCTCTAATTGCTGATAATCTAAAATTTCGCCCTCGGTTTGTTCTACGGTAAAAACAGGTACAACGGAAAAACCTTTTAATACATACTTCTCATTTTCTTCACCATTGTCATCTTTACATTTGACTTTGTATTTTCGCGGTGCAAAAATGTAAAACGCTTTTTCTTCTTTTTTTACCTGACGTTGTGCTTTTTGCCATTGCTTCCAAGTACGAGCATCTTCGGTGTTACGTAAATACATTAAGATACGATTTGATAACGACCAATTACTAGATGGAATATCTAGTTTAGGAAAAGTAGCTATCTTTATTGCTTGAGGTACGTTTCCTTCGCTAAACAAATGAATGATATACTGCAAAGTTTTTTGGATGAGTTCTTGTCTATCGGTTTTCAAAACATCTCCTTCTAACTTAAATTGTAAAGAACAATACATTTCAGTTATATTTCTCGAACATATTGCTTGAGAAATACTATGAGCAGCTTAAAACTCCTCACTCCTACCTTCCTGTCCTTGGCAGAGGTCTATTTACCAACAACAGGAATCAAATACTCGTAGACCAAGAATTTGATATATTCCCATAAACACAGGCAGGAGCCAAAAGTCATAAAGTTAGAAGCTATTCACCGTATAGTCGCGGAACGACTCCCAATTCTTTGCAGAGTTCACTGTAAATATTTGTGCGTTGAGGTATGTATTTGATTTGAAATCTAGTGAAGGGTTGTTCTTTTTCTAGTTGTTGTTTTATTTCATACAAACGATCAATATCACCTTTTGCATCGATAATATTTGTACTACCAACTCTTTCTACTACAGGGTAGTCAGCAATAATTTTACCGTTTTGATCTAAACCTTTATCAAAGTTAGATAAATCGTTGTTGAGAATTTTTTTACGAAGATTGTTTTTGTAGGTTTGTAAATTCATATAGTTGGGGATAAGTGTTATTCGCACTTTTTTATAATTTTTTATAAATATATATTTTTTTATTCCTTAGTATCGGTCTCAGCGGTTTCCTGTAAAACGTTGATCTGCGTGGCTGTGGAAAGATATATAGTTTTTCCACAAAGCCATAATCTGTTTCGACTCGAAACTTCCACAGTTAATCCACTCTTATCCACACCGATTGATCGAGTAATTGATATTCATAATTCCCCCAAGCTTTTCGGCTTCTAGTGAGTTTACGACTTATAACGTTATATCTAAGTAAAGTCTTTAGTCCGCGTGATACAGAGTCTGTTGATACACCGAGTTTATGCGCCATATATTTTATACTCGGATAACATTTTCCTTCGCGATTCGATTGACGGCAAAGCACCATATAAACCAAACTCGCCTTGGAGCATTGTTTTGCATAATTATCAATATATAAATTTTGCATGTAAAAAACTTTATTCATACTGTAAAAAATTATAACCAGGTAAATTGTTGATGTTTTTACCTGGTTATTTTGTTGATAAATTCAGCGCCATTTATGCACCATCATTTGTTGCCGTTCTTCAATTATCTTTCGTATCTCTTGGGTTTCTTCTGGAAAGAAGTCTTCTAGAGTTTTGTCATAAACAACACATAGCTTATAACAATCCCTTACTAACTTTGGCATATGTGTCTCTTTCTCTAGTCTAGAGAGACGTGAACCATTGATTAAAGTAAGAAGAATCACATCCAAACGACTTTTCCCTAATGACTTTCTGATTTTCTTAAATTTGTTTGTCATACATTTCTTTGTTCTATTTCAGTATGGGTTAAGTTTGGTTTTTACAAAAGGTCGAAAGTGATAATCAGAGATGATTGCCAAAATAAATGCACAATTATGATTATCACTTCTGCCTTTTTGTTTCTTTTTAAAAGAGCTATAACATAAAAAAGACACTTGCTGCAATTGCAAATGTCTCTCCCCCGTATCTATTTATGACAAGAATACTAGAGTCTGTCTATACTTAAAAGGAACGGATGTACACTATCTCATTAAATCAAAAAAAATGCCCCTACAAGTTTATCAATCGAAAACACTAACAAAATTGCACAAAGATTTTTGTGATTATAGCCTTTTTGAAAAAGGTTATGCTCGTGGAACGATAAGGAATTATCAATATAGTTGGAAGTCTTTAAATAGTTTTTTTGCACTTGAAAGTCTTTTTGATATTAGCGAAGAAATATTGAGGCAATTTTTTTATCGAGGACAGCAAGAAAAACACTGGAGTAAAAATACAATTCTTCACCATCGCAAAAATTTAATGCCTTTCTTCAAGTGGTGCACGAAAAAAAAGCTGATCAATGAAAATCCATTAGAACAGATTGGAAAGCCTAAAATCGAATCAAAGATTCCTGGACATTTCACCAACAACGAAATAGAAAAACTAATGCTCTCCGTTTTAAAATACCAATATGTTTCAGATTTTCTAAGAAGAAGAGATTACGCTATTCTTTCAATGTTACTGACGCTAGGGTTGAGGCGAGAAGAATTGTTGGGTTTGAAGTTATCGGATATTACTTTTAGTGAAATGAAACTCAAAGTGCGTGCACAAACCTCAAAATCAAAAAAAGACCGCATATTACCAATCCCTCAGCGTTTAAAAGATATATTACTTGAATATATTACAGAAAGAGAAAGAATTGGTAAAAGTACATTGTATTTATTCGCATCGTATAATTTAGATGCGAAATTCACAGACAGTGGACTAAAACTATTACTGAAACGAATTCAAAGAAAAACAGGAATTCATATTCACACTCATAAATTTCGCCATACCTTTGCAACAAAAGCCTTAGAAAGTGGCGTTGATATTAAGACATTACAAATTCTTATGGGGCACAGCAGCATAAAATCAACGGTTATTTATTTGCATACCACAGTAAAGCACATGCAAAAAGCATTGGAAAAAAATCAAATCAACTACTTGATCTAGAAATGAATACTAAACAAACCTTGGAAGCTTATCGCGTATGATTTGTTTTAAATGATCATCAGCGATATGCGTATAGATCAATGTTGTTTTAATGTTAGAGTGACCGAGTAAGCGAGCAACTGTTTTTAAATCTACGCCCGATCTTACAAGTATAGTTGCGTATGTATGTCGAAAACGATGTGAGGATATACCAAATCCTAATGTATTCTTTAGTTTTTCAAATAGACCTCTTAAACAACTTTCTGTTAATTCTCTTCCTACATAAGAAATAAAAAATTTATTTGAATAAGAACGTCTTCGATTTTTTTCAATAGTGTATCTTTTAAGAGCCACTACTAAATTATCTGGTATTGGAATTTCTCGATCTTTATTCCATTTACTAGCTCTAACCAAAATGATTCCATTATCTATTTGAATGTCCGAGTCTTCCAGTTTTAAAAGTTCATTTTTTCTTATACCAGAGTGAACAAACGTTGAAATAATCGCATAGTTTCTCACAAATAAGAAGCGATTATTTTCATAAAGACTTGTCAGGGCATTCAATATGCGCACTACTTTTTCCTCAGAGAAGTATTCTGGTACATATTGATTTTTACCACTAGGCTTTCCTACTTTTGCAATTGGATTGTCTTCAAAGTATCCTTCTTCTGTACACCATTTTAGAAAAGATTTGATGGCTTTATAATAAGCTAAATATGTTGTATCTTTCCATTTATTCTGTGTTGTACCTTCAAAAAAAAATACTTCTAGATGATATTGTGAAATGTCTTCTATGTTTTTAATCTTTGTTGTGTTCGCAAAATAGCGAAAAGAATTTTTATACCATTTGATTGTACGTGGTGTGCAACCTTTAAGTATTTGCTTGCGGCAAAATGCATCGAGGAGTGTATCTATTTTCATAAATGTAGACCAACAGTCTTTGGCTGTAGGTTCTCAAACAAAAGAAAAAATAGAAAATAGTGAGAATATTTGCTAATGTTAGCCAAAAAGGTGTACCCAGGAGGATTCGAACCTCCGACCTACAGCTTAGAAGGCTGTTGCTCTATCCAGTTGAGCTACTGGCACATAAATTTTGACCTAACGCTAGCCAAAAAAAGCTATTTGGGAATGTTTTTCTATTTTGACGTTAGAGAACCAACAGCCTTGCCTATTGGAGACTAATGATTAATGCTATTACTTTAACATGCAACCCATTGATGTTGCAAATAGCGCTTTGTAAATAGTTGTCTTCTTAGACAAAAATTAGTTGGGAAATTTAAATAAATTTTTGAGCACAACCGAAGAATAAAGCTGCAAAGCTTTTTTATATTATTTTGCCGATAATTTGATTTATACAGTAATAAATTAAAAGAGATCTCAATCAGTTACTTTTTCATCTGTTATTACTCAAAGTTAAGAGTCTTCAAAATTAACTTTCATTTGCAATTTGATTGTAGCTTTATTAATCGATTTATAGCGTTTTTTAATCGAAAACGTAAGTTGTATTGTATAATATATGCAAGTAAACAAGATTACTAGGAGAGTAATACATGTTGTAGAAAATGGAGTTGTAATGGCAACAGCAGATCAAATTAAGGCATTAATACGATCACACTTTAAAGATGACAAAGAGCGTTTTTACGCAGTTGCACTTCAAGTAGCAGCCCATGAAGCTAAACAAGGGCATATAAATTTAGCAAAAGAAATTCGCGATAGTATTAATGAGGAAAAAAACAAGAATTCTAAAAATATTTTTCTTTCTCAAGATTTGCAAAACTTAGTGCTAATTGAAAATGGAAAAATAAAAAAATCAATTCTAATTGTATCATCTTTAATTGAAACGCGTATCAAACGTATTATTCACGAATACAGAGAACAAAAAAAGTTAAAACTTCATGGTTTAAAACATCGCCGTAAGGTTCTTCTTATTGGACCACCTGGGACTGGAAAAACTATGACTGCTAAAGTTTTAGCAACGGAATTAAATTTATCTCTCCATGTTATTCAAGTAGATAGAATGGTGACAAAATTTATGGGAGAAACAAGTTCTAAGCTAAGGCAAATTTTTGATTTAATACAAAAAGTACATGGTGTTTATCTTTTTGACGAATTTGACGCGATTGGAGGAAATAGATCTTTAGATAATGACGTGGGGGAAATGCGGAGAGTTTTAAATTCGCTTTTACAGTTTATCGAGCAAGATACCTCTGACAGTATAATTGTTGCAGCAACAAATAACCCCAAGTTGCTTGACCCTGCTTTGTTTCGGCGTTTTGATGATGTTTTATACTATGGTATTCCTCAAGAAGAAGAAAGAAAATGCCTGATAAAAAACATTTTAGGTTTGTATTTAACATCGAGATTTGCATGGAAAAAAATATTAATTAAAAGTGAAGGTCTAAGTCATGCGGAAATAGATCATGCTTGTAGAGATGCGATAAAAAATGCGATTTTGTTTGGAAATAAAAAAATCAGTGCTACAAAATTGTTAAAAGTTATAGATGAGCGAAAGAGTGCTTATTGTGGTTTATTTTAAGGCCGGAGAACAGTGAAAAAATTACCTCATATAGCAATAAATATTTTACCCAATAAATTAGATTTTACTAGCACCCAAAAAGTTGTATTGCAGTTTGAAACTCCTAAAAGAAGCAGAGAAGATCATGCAAAATATTTAAGAAATAGGTTAGATGAGTGTTGGGAAAAAGCAAATGAAGAAAAAGTCATTCATCACACAACTTCTAGCGGAATATATTTGGAGTTCGAAGGAGAAGAAGGTTACGATTTAATTACAAAGAGTTTAGAAGAAAAACGAGCTAAAAGTTCAGAAAAATGGACTCGTTTACTGAATGTTCGTAGTGTAATCAAAGAAGTTGTTAATCCAAAAACCAATAAAAAGCAAAAATTTGAAACCAAATATGCAACAGTTTTTATACCTAATAGTAAGAAACATTCTTTTTTCAAAAAAATAGAACGCTATTCCAATGAAATAAATAAAAAATCTGGAAAGCCCAAGCATTTTGATTTAATAAATAGCATTTCTAATATAAAAAAAGCTTTAAATATAAAATCTTTTTGGGTAGATCACGAAGATTTAATTCCTGGGAATGAAAAGGAATGGTGCGAAGTTTGGCTTAGTAGCAATGAAAATTATGTTATTGAGCGTTTTGAGGAGCTACTAAAACAAGAGGGTATTATTTCCAAGCCTAGTATAATCCGTTTCCCCGAACGAACTGTAAAAATAATTAAAGTAAACATGGAGCAGTTAAAGCGTTTGACAATATATTCTGATGATATAGCAGAGTATCGTAAAGCCAAAACAACAGCATCATTTTGGACAGAAAACATAAAAAACTCTGAACAAGCTGAATGGGCTCAAGATTTAATTGACCGCGTTAAAGTAATGAACGATCAGGTTTCTATATGTATTTTAGATAGTGGAGTTAACCTCCACCCTCTCCTAAAACCCATTCTTAATCAAGATGATTGCCAAGCTGTTATGCCAGAATGGGGACCTGATGATCATGTTACTCATGGGCATGGAACTTGTATGGCTGGTATTGCTGCATATGGCAACTTAGAAAAGCAACTAATAAGTAGTAATATTATTGAGTTAAAACACTCTTTAGAGTCAGTAAAAATTATACCACCTCAAGGTAAAAATAATCAAGATTTATGGGGATATATCACTTCTCAAGGAATTAACCTTGCTGAAATTCAATCACCAAACAAAATACGTCTGTTGTGTATGGCTGTGAGTTCGGAAGATACGATCGAAGATGGCTGTCCTACGTCTTGGTCATCAAAACTAGATCAATTAGCTGCAGGAATTGACTATGATGTAGCAGCAATAAAAAAAGATTTTACTGAAAGTAATAATCCTGAAATTTCAGAAAAACGATTAATCGTAGTTAGTGCTGGAAATGCTGATATTTCATCTGAAATAGCAAAAAATTATCCTAATTCCCAAATTGAACAGTTAATACACGATCCTGCACAATCTTGGAATGTGTTGACTGTTGGAGCGTATACTGAGCTAGACGAAATTAAAGATTCAAGTTTAAAAAATTATACACCTATAGCACAAAAAGGAGAACTATCTCCTTTCACAACAACTTCTTTAATGTGGGATGATAAATGGCCAATCAAACCCGAAATTGTAATGGAAGGAGGCAATTTAGCTATAGATACAAATGATTTTGTAAGCACATTTGACGATTTATCTATACTTTCTACCTCTAAAGATCCTCAAACTTCATATTTTACATCATTTAATATGACTAGTGCTGCGACAGCAAAAGCCGCGTGGTTTGCAGCACAAATCCAAGCAGAATATCCTAATTTTTGGCCTGAAACGGTACGTGCTTTGATTGTTCACTCTTCAGAATGGCCAGAATCTTTAAAAAAACAGTTTTTGAAAGATAATAAAAAAAGTTCTTTAAAAAAATTACTTAGGATTGCAGGTTATGGAGTACCTAACCTTGAAAAAGCACTATATAGTGCTTCTAACTCTTTAACATTAATAGTTCAGGAAGAAATTCAACCTTTTCAAAAAAAAGATGGCCGTTGCAAAACAAAAGATATGCATTTACATGAAATACCATGGCCTAAGGAAGTTTTACTTGGCTTACCTGATAGTGTAAAAGTCTCCATGAGAATAACTTTGTCCTATTTTATAGAGCCCGGCCCTGGTGAACTCGGTTGGAAGGACCGATATCGTTACCCTTCTCACGGATTGAGGTTTAAAATTAATTCTCCAGGGCAATCTAAAGATGAATTTATAAAAGGCGTTAATCTTGCTGCACGTGAAGAAGATGAGATAGTTGATAAAACTGATACTTCTAAATGCTGGATGATAGGAAAAAATGCGCGAGATAAAGGTTCCATTCATTCTGATATCTGGAGAGGAACGGCTTCTGAGTTAGCGATGTCCAACTTGATAGCTATTTTTCCTACAGTAGGTTGGTGGCGTGAAAGACAAAAATTAGTTAGATGGGATAGCAAGACAAGGTATTCTTTGCTAGTATCAATTGATACATCTGATCAAAACATCGATATATATACACCTGTAATAAATAAAATTCAATCAAGTATTTCAATTAACTATTAGTTTGTGATAGATAGGAAGAATAAGCGATAATATCGCTCCTCCTTATACAACGCTGACGTCGATTAAATACATGTTTTACAGTTCTCAAGAAAGTTTTGATGTAGTTGTATACAGTTGCATCAAAACTTCTTGTGCTTTTTCTTTATTGACATCTAAAATTACTATTGGTAGATTGTTATACAAGATCAGTTTCAAAAACACAGGAAAGTTAAACTCCTTTCTTAACACCAATCCTTATTTTCCGCTAATCTTAGCCCATCAAATATTTTTCACATCGCAACACGAAAATCAACTAATAATCACTAATATCAATCTATGCCTAACCTTAGCCTAAAAAGAGTATTTTCTGAGTTTCAAAAACCTGTGGAAATGAAACTCAAGCAAACTCAGAAAAAAAGAAATAGATACAAGCCACCTCTACAGAAAGTATTAACTCAATTTGAAATAGCGATTTTGTTATTGGTGAATTTCTTAGAATACTTAGACGCGATAGAAAAAGGTATCAAGCATCCGATTATTGACTGGATGATTGTAAACACATCTTTGTGGACACTTAGAGTTTCGGAGTCTGCTAATCTATTATGCGGACATATAAACATCATTGATCGTTCACCTGAAAATACACAACAAACGCTACCTAAAGCAGTCCAGCAAATCCTTGATAATTTAAAGGCTGATGGGCAAGATATTTTAGCGGAAGCGTTATATTCAACTCTTGTGACTTTGTGTAAAGAAGATGAGAAAACAACAACTTCTCATTTTGGTTTGGTGAATACTAAGAATGGTATTCCTCGCGATGTTCCTATAGGCAAAAACGCGGAGCTAATTATCCGCCATTATATGCAGTGGAAAAAAGCTATTGGTGAACCTACAGATCCTGATTCTCCATTTTTTTTCTCCATAAGAGGAAAGAATAACAGATACACTATCCAAGGATTGGCAAAAGCTTTTAGAAGAGCTAAAACTAAAGCTGGTATCTTAAAGCCAATAACATCGCATTCTGGTCGCCATACCATTGGTTCTCATATGGGAAGACATTCTAAGTATCTTCAAGAGCTTAAAAGTGCTTTAGGCCACGCATCTATCAATACTACAAATCAATACACTCATATGTTCAATCCAAAAATGATCGAATTTAGCCAGGAGTATGAAAAAATCATTTATCCAGTAATGGAAGTTCTTCAACAGAAAGGTAAGAACTATGAAATATTTGATGGTAATTCTCTTAGCAATGTTGATATTTGTCGCATGCAATGACGAAAAACCAAAAGATGATCATCAATCTGCGGCAGAGATGCGTAAAAAAATAGATGAGCGATCAAAAAATTTGGGCAAGGATTTAGAAAAAATTGCGCAACAACAAAACGAGAAAAAAAATCGCGAAAAGCAAAATCAGCAAAATAAACAAAACGTTCCTGCAAAACCCAAGGTAGAGAACAAGAAACCTGTAGGAAAAACTAATCTGTTTGAATTCTTGGTATTACAAACACAGGCAAACTCCCAAAATTCAAAATTGAAGAGAAAAGACTCTTTACAAAAGTTGGCAAAAATTACAAATGGAAAGCAAGCAAGGTTGTTTGGAGTTGTAAAGAATATTGATGAAGAAACAATACCTAATACTGAAAATCCAGAAGAAAAAATTACTCAGTATATTGTACAATTTCAATCTTTGTTTATTGGCAACAAGTATCTTCCCTTTCATTTGTCTTTTCCATATTCTTCATTTATTGCGGAAACAAAAAACAAATCAAAAGTCATTGAATTAGAAAAAGGAAATTTTATTAGTGCGTTAGGTCATTTAAAACTACGAATGAAAAAAAATTCTTATGATGGGCAAAACTATCTCGATTTTCGTTTTGTAATAAATAATGTTGTTAAGGGACTTGACCAAACGGCGATGGGATTGAAAGATATAAATTCTACACTGACAACTTCAGATGTCGTATCCTACATGCAAACAGCAGCAACACTTAAAAAGATGAAGAAAACATTTAATATAAGCCCTTACCAAAACCCATTAAAAAACCTTGGTATCAAAGCTAATTTCATAGGGAATTTTAAGCGCAAAGATTTAAACGAGCGCTATAGAAAAGAAGGAAATTTTCGCTTTTTAGTTTCAAAAGAATTTAAAGTTTTTTTTCAAGAAGATGAGCTTCTCGCTGAAATTTTATTAAGTATGCCAAAGACTCAAGATGTACAGGTAAGAGGTCAAATTACAAAGTTAAAATCAGGTGTTGTACTTGAAGACCCAAGCGTTTTTTTTGAACTGAATAATAATAAATATAAATTTCAAAGCGGTAATTTACAAGCAGCTGATGGCAAATTAAAAGTGTTTCATTTTTTCGTAGCAGAGAATGCTTTGCTATACAAAAAGAAGCAACTATCATTAGATAAATTTTATCTGTTCTTAGAAACAGCAAAGCTAAATGCTTCTTTTGTAAATTTGGAAATGAAAAGCAGCAATCGTTTAAGTAACTTTCAATCTATGATAACAAAACTTTTGCAAGGAAGTTCTATCCCCTATAAAATAGACAAATCTAACCTGAAAACAGAAGTTAGCACCGACTCTAGGTGGAATCAAATTCAAGAACTTTATCAAGTTGCTTCAGCATGTACATCTTACCGCAATGGCTATCCTAAAGAACTAAAAGATGTTGCTGGTCGGTGGTCCCGAAATTTAAGGAAAAATCTGTTTGATGATTATATCTATGTAAATTCGTCAAATAGCCCGTTTTTGGATAATGATATGCAAAAGCAACATGCTCTTATTTATCCCAAAAAATCTTCAACAAAGGTAGTTGCTGTTGCGTTTATTAACACGAGTAAAAATGCTCATGGTTATTCTTTCAACGACATAAAATTAGTTTTGCTAGAAAAAAAACAATTGTCAGAAGTCGAGAAAATTGCAAAAGGTTTTGTCAAATCTATTGATTTAGATTCATTGCAAAAAGAACTCAAAGCGATAGCAAAACTTTGTAAGGTCTATCAGGAAACTCTTGGAAAACGATTTAGATACCCTAAGTCGCTTGAGGCGTTAATCGAAAATCGAATAGTAAAGAATACACCGCAAAATCAAAAAATGTTACAAAACTATGATTATGTATACAGCCCAATTCATACGTTTGAAGACAATGACAAAAAAAGACAACAAATTCTCATATCGCCAAAGAGTATTAATTCTTCCCAAATACCTGTTATATTTATCAATTACTCAAATGATGAACTCAGTATGATATCTAAAAGCGAACTTGTGCGAATTAAGAAAGCTGCTTTGCAGGCGCGTGATAAAAAGAAATAGTTTTCCTAAAAACCTACAATCATCTTGATCGTAGGTTTTTTATTATTTAAGGTAGCTTTATTCGGAGTTGAACATGATGGTTAAAATAATCATAGCCTATCTAAAGTAAACCATCTGCTTTTAAACACTCATTGAGAGGACCTTCTTTAAAATGTAAGTCTCGTTCGACATAGAACCCTTGATTTTCATAATCTTCCAGCTCTTTTAAATAAAAATACCCCCATTCCTTAAAATTATCGCCTAATGAAGCATAACCATAGAAATCTTTAACATCATGAAAATACTCTGTTGCATACCAAATATCTCCCGATGTGGAAAAAAAACGAACAACGACTATAGGGTTTTTATTTTCCTCTTGATAGCCAATTTCGTTGAATCGTTTCTCAAGTTTTTTCGTTATGAGTTTTGGTTTTCTGCCGATGGTATTACTGATTTTTTTATTCATAATTTTTTTTGAGAGAGCATCATATATTTTTGCTCTCAAAAACTTCATTTGTTAAATCAAAATTTTCTTATTAATTTTTACATTTGTTATATGTGTACTTGTTCTCAATCGTTTTTTGCGAGCTTGTTTGTTTTTAGATGTATTTTTTTGCTGAAAATTTTTCGCCTTTTGTTAGCTTATTTCCCTTGGTGCATATTTTTTATTTAAAAGCAATGTAACAACCGATAATAGTCTCATTTTTTGGATAAAAAGATTTATTAAAACAAATGGCATTGCCATAGGTTACATTCAACATTTTCATCATCTTATCGTGCGAAAATGATATGTTAGCTTGCTTACCGTTATATACAATTCCTTTTTCTTGTACAGGGTTTATAATAACCAACGCACCGTGATGAACGAGCATTTCTTTGCAATATTCAAGAAAAGCACCCTTGTCTTCAACGAATGGGAAAGTCAGTTTACAAAATATTACATCAAAATGATTGCTATAACGTTGCGAAAAATGGTTGATATTATCTAGGTTTATTTGGGTAAATTTTGCATTGGCAATATTTTGTGATTGCGCGTACTCTAAAGCAATTTCACTTCCATCAACTCCTAGCACAAAATCACTTATAGGAGAAACCTGCGTAACTAGTTCGCCACGGCCGCACCCTAAGTCCAATGCATTGGTAAAACGATTTTTTTGTAAATTTTGCAACACTTCGTAAGTAATCAACTCAAAAAGCACTTGATTCAACTTTAGGTATTTAGCATCTTTTTTGTAATATTTATTCCAATTTGTTGTCATAAAATTAAGAGAGGAAGACATTTTAGCCTTCCTCGGTATTAATTATTTTGTTTGTAACTTGTTAATATTTTTATATTTAGTCATCTGAACATGTGCATGGATCAGGAATACAGTCATCTTTTTTATTTTGATTCTTTGTGGCATCGATGCTTGACATACATGGATATCCTTCTTGGCACGAAACATGGCAGTCGTTATCACAATTAGACTTTACTTCCCAGATTTCAGCATCAAACACAATATTATTTGCCAACATATAGTTGACCGTTGCTTGCTTACCACCAAAGTGTTTTTTATCTGTATTCGGATTGTCGTTTGGTTCGTGGTGAATAAACGGTACTCCTAAAGATTTGGAGAATTTTGTATACGCTTTTGTGTACATGAGAAACTCATGCCAACCAATATCTACCTTTCGAGAAGGAGACAAACCTTTTTTATTTCTGCGGCCAAAGCTATTTACGTGTGCACATAAAGACAAAAAGTCGATTGTGCTGTTGAGTATTCTGCGCGATTCATCTAAACTAAAATTGTGTTCTTTCGCTATACGTTTTACAACTCGATCAAAATCGACAGAGGATATTTGCCCTCGTTGAAATGTGGGCGTTTCTTGAGTAGTAGCTACTATACTCATTCTAAATCTCCTAGATTCTATATTTTGAGTTATCTCTAACTCTAAGGAACAATTGCAAGTCATAACATTACAACTTACTTGTCCGGAGCTTATAACCCTTTTTTTAGATTGTCAAATACTCGCCTGTGGATAACTTTTCGCACAAAAAGCAATTTAGATAAAAAGCATACTTTGGTACAAGTCACCGAAATAGACGCTTGACTTCACGCAATGTTTCCATTATTTTATACAAGGTTTTCGCTTTATGGAGAAAAAGCGAAAACCTTGTTTTCTATTTTCCTAATAAATACAACGTTTTTATCACACATCTATTTTTCTCCTCTGCTGTACGAAAAAATAAATCTCTTGTAAAATAAGAGATATGACTCAAAAACATTTCGCTTTTTCTCCAGATTACGAAAACCTCACTTCTCAATATCCATATCCTAAAAATGGCCGCCTTCCACAAATGAATGCTGCATCACCACGAAAATGCTTAACAGGCTTAGAATGTCTTCAATTACAGCAATATGCTTATGAGCAGCTTATTTATGCAAATAAAGTTTCTAATGTATACAAAGGTGTTTCTGCTGTTGTTAAAGCACTTATTATCATTATTGGTCTAAACACAGGACTTAGAATAACAGAGCTTACTAGTACTTGTTGGGGAGACTTTGTTATTGATTCGAATTGCGTATTTGTACGTAATGGGAAAGGTCAAAAAACGCGGTATGTTTATTATTCGCCATCAATTGTGAATCCGATAATAATTGATGCGCACGCTCTTTTTTCGAAGTGGAAACTTCCGAATAAATTTGATGATTGGGTTTTTTACTCTGTTACAAAAGAGAGATCTTATTCTCAAAGGGCGTTACAACTTTGCATGAAAAAAATAATAACCAAGCTCAACATCCGAAATCACTTGAGTCCGCACTCATTGCGTCATAGTTTTGCCGTTAATTTTTATTTGGCTAGTGGCAAAGATATTAAAGCAGTTCAAGAACAATTGGGACATACCGATATCAAAACAACCCAGATCTATCTTTCCACTTTGATGCCGACAATTAATGAGACATTGCGCAAAATGTATCCAGATTTTCAAAAATCTCGGTGTCGATTATGAAAATAATTGCTTTTACAGCGCAGTCATTTGGCTTTGGTCCTGTGCGTAAAATGATTGCCATTGCTGAAAAACTAAATGGTGTATATAAAATTTTTTTTGGTTCGGGTGTTACCTACGACTTTGCCAAAGCTCATATTTTCGATGAATATCACTATCTCGAAAATAATGAGAATGCTGACATCTCTTCTATTTTGAATAAAAGTGACGTGTTTATTAATGTGATGGATTTTGAATTGGGAAACATCGCTAAAAAATCAAACTGTAAATGTATAGTTGTTGATTCGTTACTGTGGTTTTATCCATTTCGGCCTGATATTGATTACGCTGATTATTATTTTGTGCAGGATTTCTTTCGCTCATCTTCTTTAAAAATAAAAGAACACGGCATAAGCAATGCTTATATAATTGGCCCAATTGTAGAAGAAAACGATTTTAACAGCCAAAAAATAGAGCAATGTATAATCAATTTCGGCGGAAGTGATGGCAAAATTTGTAATTCTCATGTCACTGTTGGTAAGAATACCAATTACCCATTTATTATGCTGCACGTTTTGTTACCTCTACTAAGTTCTTATTTCAAACATGTATTAGTAGTCGGTCGAGAAAGTATTATTAGTGCGTGCTCAAAACGTTTCTCTATAGAGAACGTATCTTTTGCGATGCTTAATTTAAAAGAAATGTGTTATGAATTATCGCAATCGCAGGTCGTATTTTCTGTACCTGGCATACACAGTTTTTTAGATGCAGCAAACAAACTACCCATTTTTTTCTTGCCTCCAAGTAACCACTCGCATCAAGAAAATTTAGATATTTTTATTAAGCACGCAGTTACAAGCTCATACTTCTCTTGGACAGAGTGCTATGGATTAAGATTTAAAGATGCAATGCCGCGCCAACAAAAGATAAGTATTATTTTAAAAGCAATAGAGCGTTTTGATTGTGATTCTTTCGTACAAAAACAATTACAAAAAAGCGCTTCTAAATTTTTAGAAAACAAGGATCTGTGGCCAGAAATTATTAGGCAACAACAAAGAAAACTAAAATCTCTAGGAAAAAGTGGTCTGGAAACTATTATTTCAACTATAGAAACATTACTCTCTTCTAACCATAATAATGTTAATATTCACAATGATGGCATAGCGGTATATAATAACTAAAACAGATAATCCAAAATATATGTTCGACAATTTAGAATCACTTGCAATAGCCTCTGGTCTTTTCTTTACCGCTTACCAACTACGTCAAGGCTGGAAAACAAATTCATTAGGTATAGAATTGATGTACAAAGAAAGATTTGACCAGCTAAACCAAGATCGCAAAGATTTTCATGATCTTTACAAAAAACAAACAAGCCTTAAAAGCTTGAAAAAAACAGACAAAAATTTATACCAAGAAATTATAAACTGGGAAAATCGCTACTTTCATTATGAGTTTGATCGCTTTATTATTGGCCACAAACGCAAAGCAGTTCCAAGATCACTAAAGAAAGCTTGGGACTGTTCCCTACAATCAGCCATGCAAAATAAAATACACAAACAAGCGTGGGAGTTGGAAATTCGAAATGAATATTTCCTAGATAAAGATTTTTACAACTTTGTTGATTCATCATCAACAACTATTTGCGACTAGTTTTGTCGATTTCAAATTAACTCAATACTTGCAGAGTGCTTTGTTTCTTTGTGAATGCGTCTTAGTGTTTTTATTCCAAAGTATTTTCTTGCATACATATATTTGAAAACAATATCTTTATAAGAAAATACTTTTAGGATATAAGGATTCTGGTTTACTTCGAAGTTTTTCTCTTCTTTTAGATAAAATGTTTTCCATTGAAAAGAGAAACGTAATTAAGTTGATTTTTTTTGGGATTTCATGAAAAAGGTATGTATGTCGAAGAAGTATAGCAGTATCTTTGGTGATGCTAATAATCTTCTGGAAGCATAATAGTAAACTTTTGTGTTTCATTTTGGACAATAAATATTTTTTGTTGTGAGCCAGAAGGAAGTTCTATATCTCCTGAAAAAAAGGTATCTGGTTTTGTAAAGTTTTTAGATTTTTTTTTTACAATTTGATTGCTCTGATTTAATAAATCAAGAAGATTGTTTACTTTTATTTTTGTATCTTGAATATAGCTTTTATGTAAAAGGTTAATGGTTATGTAGTTGAATAGTCCTTTTCCCCATTTTGGGTTTATTTTACAGATATTAAAAAGAAGTTTGTCATTTTCTGCATCTTCCAATGAGTAAGAATAAATTATTTCATCCATTTTTTTGATGTTATGTTTTTGAATAGTGCCAATTAAATTTGTTTGTACTCCTAGAATTTCATGAGCTATTTGCTTTATTGGTCTGCATTTGTTTTTCACTTCGTCTTTCCTCACATGAATCCACTTCATTTTTTTTCCTTCTCGCGATCCTTTTTCGATATATGGACCGTGTGCTTCTTCTGGTGATCTTGCTTTTGTACATGTTTTACAATTTGGTGTATTGCACATTTTCATTCTTTTTCTATAAGTCACCCCTTGAATATTGATAGATTCAGTGATCGAAGATCTTTTTTGCATAAAAGTCTCAGGTTAATGCTAAAGAAGTTTGCATTCTACTTCCCTAGCATACCAACAATGTAGGATTTTATGCAAATTTTGGTGAATATTTTATTGCATTTGTGGGTCTTGTACTTTCAAAAGAATAATAATAAACAATGTAATATTGTGTTACACCACTATTTCTTCTTATAACGCGAAAGCGTTTTTGCTTATGCAATAAAGGAATATAGAGAGATTTTGATGAGAATAAAGAAGAATCGATAAAAAAATTTTATTGGGAAATGTAGAAAAATATACGGAAAGAAGCCTATTATTGGCTCATCCAACTAATACATACCATTTAAAGAATAGTTGACAAATAGCAATAAAAAAAGCTTGGGACTGTTCCCTACAACCAGCGATGCAAAACAAAATACACAAATAAGCGTAGGAATTGGAAATTCGAAATGAATATTTTCTAGACAAGGATTTTTATAGCTTTATCGATTCATCATCAACAACTATTTACGACTAGTTTTGTCTATTTCCTTCGATTTCGCTTTCAAAATATTTGTCATAATAGGATTATAAAGAATTCTTTCATACTCCCGGCTAAATTCACACATTTTAGGGCTAAACATATGTGAATACTGATTTGTTGTACTAATAGAAGCATGCCCAAGAGCACTTTTTACTTCCTGTAAATATTTAGACTCTTGTGTCATGTGACTACCCATAGTGTGCCGTCCACAATGCGGTGTAATAGGTTTTATGATACCAGCCTTAACCTTTGCACGTCGAAAACATTTACGCAGTCCCTGAGTAGTGTAACGGCCATTTTTTGATCGCGGTGAGAAAAAAAACGGTGCATCAGCGTCAGTTGACTCACCAGCAAACTTCTTCCATTGTAGATATTCGCGAAGAATAAATTGCGCAGACCATCCAAAAATAGGAACATCGCGTGGTATATTACCTTTGGTATTCTTTAAACCAATATGTGCAGGCATTTTTTGATTATCTTGAATCATCAAACTAAGAAGTGTACTTCGCAAAATATCAGCAAACTCTTTTTTATTCTGCGTTTCAAATTTCTCAACAACATCGACTGCTGATTGCGGTAACACTGGGCTGTTTTTTTCACACAATGTGTACTGATGAATATGCCCACACAGTAAATTCGCAGATTCCGCTATTCGAAAACCCCACAAAGATGTGTTTATTACCATCCAGTCAATAACATGGTGCCGCTCTTTATTTTTAAACGCCTCCTCTTTTTCGAGATAATTTACAAGAAGTAATAACGATATCTCAAATTGGCTCAATACTTGGTGGCATCGCGGAGAATAACGACCGCGTGATTTTTTTTGCGATTTATGTGATTGTCTTTTCACGAGAAAAGGAAACTCGCGAAAAACATGTTTTTGGCTAAGGTTAAGCATATATGAAGGTTTTAATAGACATGAATTAAATTTAGTGATAGGTTGAAGAAAATTATTATACATACAAAATGTGCTATAGTTACCATGAAATGGCATTTTAAAACACGAAAGGAGTTTCCTTTTCTCGTGTTTTCGAAACTCGCCATCTAAAAGGAATTTAACCATAGTATATTTTTTACACTTTGTCAATACACCAACTATATGAACGAAAACGAAAGACTTCAACGAATAAAGGAGTTAGAGTTACTCTGGCTTAATTTTTATAATAACAGATACGATTTAAGTGAGGAACAATGGAAAGAGCATGATAAAGTTATGCACGAATACATGCGACTTCTTCTCTAATGAGTATTTGAATAGCCTACTTTTCAAATAGGTCTAATATGAATGAAGTCGCAAAATTGTTTTGCGCATTATCAACACTCTTTCTTCCAAATTTGTTGGTTGCCATTTTTCGAAGGTAGCCAGTCTATTCAATGATCTCACCCTCATCCAAGTAACTCATCTTCTCTGCGAATTTTTTGGTTGACACATCCTGCTATTACCATCGTAAATAATCTTTGCCTATTCTCCCACCCTTGAGCAAAGGCATCATGTAATAATCACTTGGAGAAATTTTTCCTTACTAATTTTTTTGGTTAAATTTCAAATAGAGGCTAGCAGTAAGGAGTAAAATTTTATTGATCGCAATAATTATTATTAAATTCAAATTCTAGTGTTGAATGCCCAACATCAAACTCTTCTGAAAGCATAGTTTTAAGAAAAGTCTTTAACTTTTCATTTTTGATAGGATTATTGTCTGACGGTACCACATGTGCCTCTAATGCATTGTGCTGTTCATCTAGTTGCCAGATATGGACATGATGTACATTTTTCACGCCGTCTATTGCTTCCATCGCAGTTATTACTTCCTGAATAGAAAGATGTTCTGGTGTTCCTTCCATTAAAATGTGGATTGTTTTTGGTAACATTGTAAAACCTTGCCACAATACATAACCAGCAATAAGAAGTGTCAACAGTGTGTCAGTCCAATACCATCTATAGACTAAGATGCATGTCCCAGCGATAATAACTCCTACAGAAGCCAACGCGTCCGATACATTATGCAAAAATGCCGCCTTGATATTCATACTGTTTTTTGACATAGTGTAAGTTAGTATGGCAGTGATGATATCTACTGCTAATGCGATACCTGCGACAATTACCACCGTCCAACCTTCTATTTCCTCTGGCTTAGTAAAACGCCATAAAGCTTCGTAAATCAAATATAAACCTACTATTACCAGAGTAGTGAGATTGATAAGTGCAGCAATAATCTCTGCACGTTTGTAGCCAAAAGTTTTATGTTCGTCAGCAGGTTTGCGCCCAATTTTTCTTGCAAATAATGCGATGCCAAGTGAAGCAGCATCACTCAAATTGTGTAGTGCGTCGGCAATAAGAGATAAACTACCAGAAAAGATACCTCCTATTACTTGTGCAACAGTCAACAGCATATTTACTCCAACAGCAGTGATAAGCTTGCCATCCCCCATTTTTTCTGCTCCATGATCGTGTTTGTGTCCCACGTTTATTTCTCCTAATATTTGTGTGAATTAGTTACAGCATCAGCAAAGAAATCGACAACATATTAGCCAATAGTGATATAGAACCAAAATAGAGACCAGTAATGACTTACATAAAAATATTCGCACATTAAGAAATAGAATAATGCAGAATTTTTCCGTAGTGCATACTACCAGTGTTGCCGCTATCGTAATAACTCATAATTTCTCCTTTTCATATTTTTTACGCAAACAACTTATATAAAAAGGGAATGAGTACATTAATTTTTACTGCCTATCGATAGATTTAGGAAGTAGTCTTGAACCTGTGAAATACTCCAAATATATTACAGCGTTCCACAGTTTTGCAAGTGAATCAGTATAACCTAACTCTGTCTTAATGAGTGTTTGTTGAGCATTAAGGAGTTCAATTTGCCCGACTTCGCTAGACTGGTATAATTTTTTTGTTAACTCAAATGCTTGGTTCGCCTCAGGGATGATATCTTTTTTGTAACGGTCTACTTGTTTCTTTGCCACAAGGTACAGACGTAAGTATTGATTGATGTTTATTTTTATTTCATTACGAGTTGCTTGGGTTTCGCTCTCTGCTCTTTGTTTACTCCCTTTTGCTTCAGAGATTCCCCCCTGATTACGATTGAATATTGGTAACGGAATTTGTAAGGAAAATCTAAAGAACTCTTCATCTTCGTTATTATTGTTTCCAACACCAAATCCAACCTGTACGTCTGGCCAACGTTCTTCTTCAGCTTGTTGTAACTTCAACTGTGAAAGATCATAGCCTAGTTCATTTTTTTTAAGCTCCGGATGATCTTTTAAATTATATTCTTTCATATCAAATTCAGGTATTTGTGTAAGTAATACTCCTTGTAGTTTCTTTATTTTTAAATTCGGAGTCCCCATTAGTAAAAATAATTTTTGATAAGTGTTATCCACTTTACCTTCTAGTTCTTGCATTTTCAAAATAGCTTGCGAATATTCAACCTGAGCACGTATGGATTCTACATTTCTTGCTTCGCCTGTTTTTACAAGTTTTTTACTTACATCTAAACTTGTTTGGACAATCTCTAACAACCGTCTTGTCGTGGTGAGTTTTTCTTGTGTGGCTAGAAGTTGAAAGAATGTTCTTTTGCCTTCTGTTAAAACCCTGTTTTTAAGAATTACATAATCTTGCTTTGCGATATCGATTTGTTTATTTAAAGTTGCCTGTGTAGCGTTACGTTTCCAAGGCATGATAAATTTTTGTCTTAAAATAAAACTATTTTCAGCACGCCCAAAATCGCCAAAATTATCAACAGGCATATCTTCTGATTCGAATTCCAAAGTAGGATTGGGATATAACATTTTTTGTTGTGATTTTCCTTGAGTTTCCAGAATTCTTGCTTTGGTCGCTTGCAATGTAGGATTGTATTTTCTTATACATGCAAGTACTTGACTAAGAGTTAATGATTCTGATTTATCTATTACTTGTTTGATAGTTGTCTTTTCTGCGCTTTGTGTTGTTAGCAGTTTCTCTTTGGACATGACTTCTTCTGGTTCCAACAGCTCTTTAGGTTCCAAATTTGTACAAGAAATAACAAAAATGGCAGCGACAATTATGATTATTTTACCATTTACTATTTTGCAATTAATTTTTGGGTTCATAATTATCTACCTTTCCAAAAAAAGAGTATAGCACTGGTAAAACAATTAAAGTAAGTATTGTTGCTGTTATAATCCCCCCAATAACAACTGTTGCTAATGGTCTTTGGACTTCGGCGCCAACACTTGTGGCTAATGCCATGGGGATAAATCCAAAACTTGCGACTAAAGCTGTCATTAAAACTGCCCGAAGTCTTGACTCTGCTGCTTCAGTAATAGCCTTTTCCAATGAGTTTCTTTCTGCCAATAGTTTCCTTATACGTGAAACCATAACCAAGCCATTTAGTACCGCTACACCAGAAAGAGCAATAAATCCAACGCCTGCACTTATAGTAAAAGGCATCCCTCGTAAATGTAGGGCTAAAATACCTCCGACGGTAGCAAAAGGGACACCTGTAAAAATAATCAGCGCATCGCGTATGCTATTGTATGTAGTGTAAAGGAGGATAAATATTAGTAAGAGAGCTAGTGGAACAATTATCATTAAACGCAAACGCGCTCGTTCAAGATTTTCAAATTGTCCTCCGTAGTCTATAGAATACCCTGGCGGAAATTCTAATTCTTTGTTGATCCTTTTTTTCACTTCAGCCACGAATGAACCCACATCGCGATCACGTACATTGCAAGATACAACAATTCGACGTTGTCCCCATTCTCTGTTTATAACCGTTGGACCTTCGACTAATTCAACATCAGCAACTTTTTCTAAAAGAATTTGTTTCCCATCAACAGTCCTAAGTAATATATTTTTGATTGCTTGTGGATTTTGACTGTATTGTTTTTGAAATCGCGTCACTAAGGCAAATCTCATTTGTCCTTCGCGGATTTCTCCTATTTTGCGTCCACCAATACACTCTACAGCCAAAAGAACATCGTCCCTGGAAATTCCAAAGCGTGCAATATCGTCTGGACGAATGCGAATTTGTAAAACTGGCTGACCTGTAAGTTGTTCTGTTACTGGCTCAGCAGATCCATATGTTTTTTTTAATATATCCTCCACTTGCTCTGCCAATTGAACTAAAACGTCAAAGTCCTCTCCAAATATTTTGACGCCCAAATCTGTACGAATACCAGCTATCATTTCGTTGACGCGCATTTCAATTGGTTGCGTGAATGCGGATCGCATACCAGGTAAACCTTGCAAAGTACGACTCAATTGGATTACTAATTCTTCCTGCGTTTTTGCTTGTTTCCATCCCTTTTTAGGTTTCAAAGTAATAAAAATGTCAGACACTTCCAATCCCATGGGATCTGTAGCCACTTCTGGAGTTCCTGTTCTTGTCCAGATACTTTTTATTTCATCAGGAAATTCATCAATGAGTATTTTTTCTATACGAGTTCCGTAACGTACTGACTCTCCTAAGGAAACTCCTGCAAGCCTTACGGTATTGACAACTACAGCGCCCTCTTCTAAGCGTGGAATGAACTCCGAACCTAGACGAGTAGCGATCCAGCCGGAAAATATGAGTAATAAGATCGCCCCTGTGACAATTAGAAGTTTCAAACGCAGAGCCAAGTATAAAATGGGGCGATACAACCATTTGAGAGCACGAATTAGCCATGGCTCCTTTGTTTTTACCTTTTTTTTGATAAACAAGCTGCAAAGAACAGGCATTAAGGTCATAGATAGAACCATAGAGCCAGCAAGTGCAAAAATCACAGTTAAGGCCATTGGTCTAAAAAGTTTTCCCTCTACACCTTCCAAAAATAATATAGGTAAATACACAATCATTATAATGAGTTCGCCAAACATTGTAGGTTTTCTAACTTCGATGGAGGCGTCTCGTACAATATTTAAGCGAGATCTCTTATCCTGTGTAGATAAGCAATGAACATTGTTCTCTACCATAATAACAGAACTATCAACCACAAGACCGAAATCTAAAGCTCCCAGACTCATTAAGCTTCCAGCAATACCAAAATATAGCATTGCATTAAAAGCAAATAACATCGAAAGAGGTATTGCCAAAGCAACTATTAATCCCGCTCTCAAATTACCTAAAAATATAAAAAGAATCGCAACAACTAGAAGTGCACCTTCAAATAAATTCTTTTTAACGGTATTTAATACAGCATCAACAAGTTCTGTTCGATCATAGACTAATTCGACGGTCATTTCTTGAGGCAATGATTTTTGTGCCTCTTTTAATTTGGTTTTTAAACGCTGAGTAACAACATGGCTATTCTCACCCATGAGCATAAAACCAAGCCCTAAAACTTGCTCTCCTTTACCATTTGCAGTTACTGCTGCTCTTCTAATTTCATGGCCAATTTCTACAGTTGCAATATCGCGAATATATGTAGGAATACCATCTCTGGCTTCGATGACAATATTCTCGATTTCAGAAATAGACGATACTAAACCTAAACCATGAATCAGAAAGGCTTCTCCTTCGTGAGGAGTGATCGTTCCTCCTCCGATGTTCCGATTATTACGTTCAAGAGCTTCAAAAATTTCTTTGAATGTTAATCCGTACTTAACTAAAAGCTCTGGCTTGATAAGAACATGGTACTGCTTTTCAAATCCTCCCCAGGTATTTATTTCAGCAACACCAGGAACCATACGCAACTGTGGTTTAATAACCCAATTTTGAGCAGTTGTGATTTGCGTTAAATTGTGCGTTTTACTTTTTACGAGATAATGAAAAACCTCGCCTAAGCCTGTTGCAACAGGTCCTAATGCTGGTTGTGGAGTATTTTGGGGAAGTTCTATACTCTGAAGTCTTTCCATTACTAGTTGTCTAGCAAAATAGATATCAGTCCCGTCTTCAAATATCACGACGACTTGAGATAATCCAAATTTAGAAATAGACCGAACTAATTTAAGTTTTGGTAAACCACTAATGGCAAGCTCTACAGGAAAGGTTATTTGTTGCTCAATTTCTACAGGGTTTAAAGCTGAAGCAACAGTATTTACTTGAACCTGTACAGGAGTTGTATCAGGAAAAGCATCTATAGAAAGTTTCGATAAAGACAGAAAACCGGTTGCTGCAAGAATCAACGTCAGCGTTATTACGAGAAATCGGTTAACTAAAGAGAACTCTATTAATTTATTCAACATGGAAAAATTCCTTATAAAAATAATATTCACGTAGCCTGAAATGGTTTAATCTGTACAACCAGCACCAATACTACTTTTTAGAATTTCTGTTTTTAAAAGGAAACTTCCTTGTGTAACAACAGGTTCGCCAGCCAGTAGGCCAGCTTTCACTTCATAAAAATTCTTCCCTTCGTATCCCAATCGAATTTTCCTTGGGGCGTATAAATCGTTTTCCAGTTGGACAAAGACAATGTGGCAACACCCTTCCCACTGTATCGCTTTTTTAGGAACTACGACGACTTTATCATTTTGATGTATTAATATCTTGGCCTTTCCAAACATGTTGACACGTAATAGATTATCTTTGTTGTCTATCTGGGCTAAAACAGAAACTGTGCGTGTTTTGTCATGAACTTCAGAACCTAGCCACAATATCTTACCTTCGAAATTTACGTCTTTGATAGAATCTGTTTTAAAAAGAACAGGTTGACCGTTTTCTAATCGCGGTAGATCTTTTTCAAATATATCTAACCTTACCCACATAGAAGATAAATCTGCTATTACCAAAAGAGACTTTCCGTATTCAACAAGTTCTCCTCTTACAGTTTTGACAGAAATAACTGTTGCATCAAATAGAGCACGAATTAGATACTCTGACGGCTTCTTTGAAATTCTTTTGATCTTAATCCCCAAATTTTGCAAAGCATTATTTAGCTGTCCTTGAATTTCGATTATTTCTCTTTCTGCTGATACTTTTGTATGCTCAAGTAGAGAAATATATGATGTGTAAATCGAATCGAATCTTTTTTGCGCTTGAATAAGATTTTTTTTCAGACCAACGCCTTCTTTCTCCATCTCTTTCTGACGATTTAATTCCGATTGAATTAATTCAAGTTCTGCAAGTTTTTGTAAAAGCGAGGATTTTGCTAAACCAATTTCTAGTGTTTTCATTTTTTCTGTGGCCTGACTCGAAGAAATATTGCTTTTAGCCAATAAAGCCAACATTTTCTTTATGTTGTAGTACACTTTCCTCTTATTCTGGAAAAGTTTTTTCTGGGTGGCAATATTTGTTCTGAGTTGTCCTAAATCGGGGCTATCAATTATGGCTAAAACTTGACCTTTTTTGATTTTCTGTCCTACACGAATATTAACTTTTTGTACAATTCCTCTAAATCTAGAAGCAATTCTTGTTTGACTGGTAGAGTTGTACATCACTTCACCGTTACGTGTTAAGATTTCTTTTACTACTCTTTTGCGTACGGGTGCTATTTTGATCCCTATTAGATCAGCAATTTCTTTTCTCGAAAATTTAATACGCAAATGATGTGTACCGCAAAAAGCAGACTTTGGTAATGTTGAGTCCAAAGAAACAATAGCATTACTGTCGTTTTTGAGTAATTCAGGCCTTACTGCTGAAATTGTTAGCCTTTTAGTTACAAGATCTTTAAGCTTGGGATTACATGGAAAACATTGCGACTCGGGAACATCGTGTCCTCTACACCAATCGCCAGTCTTCTTGAATTTATCTGCAAGTTTTGGATCACACTGATAACAGTTTCCTTTTTCAAAACCATGTTCGCACCATTTTTGACGAGTGTGAATTTTTGTGTTACTTTCAGCTAATCGCTTATTTATTTCTTCTTGTAGACCACTGTTGCATGGAAAGCACTGTGACTCTGGAACATCGTGTCCTTGACACCAATCACCAGTCTTTTTGAATTTATCTGCAAGTTTTGGATCACACTGATAACAGTTTCCTTTTTCAAAACCATGTTCGCACCATTTTTGACGAGTGTGAATTTTTGTGTTACTTTCAGCTAATCGCTTATTTACTTCTTCTTGTAGACCACTGTTACATGGAAAACACTGTGATTCTGGAACATCGTGTCCTCCACACCAATCGCCAGTCTTCTTGAATTTATCTGCAAGTTTCGGATCACACTGATAACAGTTTCCTTTTTCAAAACCATGTTCGCACCATTTTTGGCGAGTGCGATTTTTTTCGCTACTCTCAGCTAACCGCTTATTTACTTCTTCTTGTAGACCCCTATTACATGGAAAACACTGTGACTCTGGAACATCATGTCCTCCACACCAATCACCAGCCTTCTTGAATTTATTTGCGAGCTTTGGATCGCATTGATAACAGTTTCCTTTTTCAAAACCATGTTTGCACCATTTTTGGCGAGTGTGATTTTTTTCGTTACTCTCAGTTAACCGTTTATTTACTTCTTCTTGTAGACCCCTATTACATGGAAAACACTGTGATTCTGGAACATCATGTCCTCCACACCAATCGCCAGCTTTCTTGAATTTATCTGCGAGTTTCGGATCACACTGATAACAGTTTCCTTTTTCAAAACCATGTTCGCAAAAGATGCTAGAATTGCTTTGTTTTGTATTGGGTTGTCTCTGTTGTTTTCTAAGACTCGGATTGCATAAAACACATTCTGAATTACGAACGTTGTGCTCTTGACACCAATCTGATTTCATTGAAATTTTTAAATTAGGATCGCAAATTGTACACTGAGATTCTGCGATACTATGTTCTTTACACCAATCTACAAATTTAGGTTGATCTTTTGCCAATTCAGGATTACATTTTACACACTGTGATTCTGGAACACCGTGCTCTCTGCACCAGTTTCCTTTTGCTTTAAATTTTGCATAAGGATCACATAATTCACATTGGGATTCTGGCAAGGAATGTTCGTTGCACCAATCCAGTGATGTTTTAAATTTATCTACCAACTTAGGGTTACATTGGTAACAATTATTTTTTGCATAACCATGCTCTAAACATAACTCAACGTTGTCTTTTGATTCCATGGAATTTGGCGACCAATAGTATGGCTGCAAAACCAAAATAGCAATAGCACCACCTGCCACCACAATAAGAGAAATTATTATATTGAAAGATTTTTTCACAGAGAATCTCCTTAATATTATTAACCAAATTTATACATACTTAGCGTAATCTCATAAGTAAAACAAATGGGACTACTATATTTTATATAATTAATTAAGTTCTAATTTGGCTTATATAAGGAGAATTTGAGAGCGGAATGTTAATGGTGAAAGGTGGACAAAATTCAAAAGAAAGTTATTGGCAAAAAAAGAAGGTAACCTGAACGGGTTATGATGAGATTTGGAATGATAAAAATCTAGTAATATTTTAAATTTTTGGGGATCGTCAGAAATTTTTATTAGTAAAGGGTAGTGAGAACAGCAACTTTCTTTCTTTGAAGAACATGAATTTTTACAACAAGACATTTCATCACAAAGTAATGTACAGAAACACATCTTTATTGCAAAAATCATAATAAATGTGAAAGAAAATTTTTTTATACACATACTCTTACATTCAAAAATTAGAAAAGAAACACAATATTATCTAGTTATAAACACTTATAGCGTAACGAAACTACCACAATCTTGGTACAAAACGGCCAGTTGTAGCACAGTATTCAACATATTCTTTTGGGAACTCCTGCATCATGAGCTCTTCTTCTTTTATTATATTCAAGTGCCATACTCCATGCAGCATAACAGCCCAAAAAATATAAACCCAGTTGTTGAGTAAGATTGCCAGTCCGAAATTAAAAAACGAGAGAAACGAGGCATATAAAGGATGTCGAAAGTATTTAAAGGCACCTGTTGTAACCAATGTTTTACCACGAATTGCTGGAGGTAGTGACCAAAAACTCCAAATTACTAACAACAAAGTCGCAATAAGTGTAATAAGAAACAAAAACCATCGCACCAATGCATTATCGCATATAGTTGAGAATCCTAATAGTGACTCAAATTTCCAAGCGGCTATGAGTGCTAACAAACTTATCAGCAAGCCTCTTGGTCCAGCTCCAAAAATTCTGTCATATGTTTTCAAATTTGTAAGCCTAAAAAGTGTGTTATGTATCAAGCAATACTACTCAACTTTTCTTCGGAAAATACTTTTTCTACTTCTTTTTTAAATAGATCTATTTTTTCTTCATTTAGAGAGTAGTAAACTACTTTTCCATCTTTTCTGTGATTTACAATTTCTAAATTACGCAAAATTCTAAGTTGGTGTGACATTGCTGATTGGGTTACACCAAGTAAGAGAGCAAGATCACAAACACAAAGCTCATCACATAAAAGAGCATTTACGATTTTCAACCTTGTCAAATCTCCCAACGCTTTGAAAATAATACTGAGACGATTTAAGTCTTCTAACGATGGCATATTGGCTTTAACTTGGTTTAGCTTTTCATAATGTATTTTATTTACACTACAATTAAATTTTTCTTCGGATTTTGACATTTTGAACCTTTAAACAAATACATGAGAATTTATTCATATAATATAAAAAAGAATATGCTTTTGCAATTTTTTTTTGAAAATTGTTTATTTTTAAATTGACAAGATTTCTTTTACCTAGTATTACTAATAATAGTAACTTTTCATTTAACTCAAGAAAAATAGGAACAATTGTGAAAAAACAAGTAATATGGATTTTATTATTTTTTATAGTGTGGACGCAATGTTTTGGATTCTCCATAAACTTTTGCCAGTGTCACGATATCCATCTTGGAGATTATCTATGTTGTTCTCCAGAACAACATAATAATACAGACAATGATTCTCACGAACCAAGCCATGGAGAAAAAACATCGCAGTTTGCTCCGTACCAATGCTTAGATATTGAGTTAGAGAATTTTCAATTTTTATGCACTTCTAAACCTAAAAGTGCACTATTCTTCCACAATTTTTTGAGCATAATATTTTATCAATTTACTACGATTTATAACTATCAAACACCCCCAAATACCTCGAATATTCCTCCTCTATTGCAATCCACTACTTTACTTATCTAAAAAAATTATCTTTTCATATTTTAATCTAAGGCATGTCATCAGTTAGCTTTTGTCCAATCTTTAGCTCAGTGTTAATCTGTGTTATTTCAAATTTAATATAACTAGGTTATGAGGCTTTTGTTTTAGCTCAGTATTAATCTGTGTTGTTTCAAATTTGATGTAACTAGCTTATATAAAGCTAAGTGACCTGCCAAAAGTATTCACACCATTGACACTTTGTTCTTTAATTTTCTAGCTTTGTTGTGCCCTCGTCGCGCCTAGCTATAAAAATAAAGACTTGCACTGAAGTGGGAACTACTTTTGTCAAGTCACTTAATTGATAACATGCCCTATTCCAATGAAATTATTTCGTATTTTCAGTATGTAAAGCCATTATTCGCTGAAATATTCTAAATAATAAAAAAAGATAATCTTTTTAGGAGTATGGTGTGAACCATAATTTTTTTCTAGTGAGTGCCATAATTTTTATCACTTCTTGCCAGTCATATACACCAGAACGTATTGATATGCTTTCAATGCCAGGACAAATACATATAGAAAAACCTATTCCAGAAACAAAACAAAGCATAGCAAAGCAAGAGGTAGGGCAAAAAAAAATAGATTTACCAGTATTGGTTGAATGGTTAGGAGCCAATAACCCCAGAATAAAAGAAGCGCGTATAGAATACAGAAATGCACATAGACAATCGCAAATCAAAACCCCTTGGCCTAATCCTGAAATTCAAATCGGATTATTGATAGGCGCGGAATTGAACGGCGCTACTGAACGACGCCTTCAACCAAATATAGCTATAGGTATTGGTGTTCCTTTGGGAGGTCGATTAAAGGCTCAAGATAATGTTTATACAGCGCAGGCAAAATTAGCTTACACTAAATTGCTGTACAAATATAGATCAGAATACTTACAGTTGAGAACTTTTTATTTCCAACTGCTACTAATGCAAAAGCAATATGACGTTCAAAGTAAAATCAGTAAAAGCTTAGAGAAATCTGTTGCTACCTCGAAAAAACTAGTAGAAGCTGGCGGAGCAACAGGTTTAGATGTCAGCATTATGGAAATAGAATTACAACAAAGCAAAAATGAACAGCTACAACTGCAAACAGAAATTCTCAAAATAGCAGCTAATTTGTTTGCTATTGTGGGTATGGACGTCCACGCTTTAAAAAAGCTAGAAGCACCAAAAATACCAGAATTAAAAGCTATTCCCAGTATAAAAGAACTGCGCAAAATAATGCTAAAAAACAATCCTGATATTGTTAGTTTATACGGCAGTTACGAAGTAGCTGAAAAAGAACTGGAACTTGAAGTAGCAAAACAATATCCAGACATAAAACTACAAAGTTCTTTTCAGGGAGATCCTGGCGAGGACACAAAAATATGGGGTGTTTCTGTTGAAATTCCACTGCCCATTTTTGATCGAAATCAACAGGCAATAGCGGCCAGTAAAGGAAATCGCAATAGTATTCAAAACCAACGTCAAAATACCTTACAGAATAAGAAAATCGACTTGCAAAAAGCATACGAAACTTACATCTTGACCCAAAAAAGATTCTCATTATTAAGAGATACAGTATTGAGTAAAGCTGAAGAAAATATTAAGTTAACTGAAATTGCAGTTCGCAGTGGTAATGTTGATTTTTTGAGATATTTAGAAGTACAACGCACTAGCCAAAGAATAAAACTCAATAGTGTTCAAGCTGAAATAGACATGTATGCAGCGTGGCTCGAAATAGAAAAAGTTATCGGTATGCCTATTATTTTGTTTGATGCAGAGCAAAACATCCAAGACCTATCACAACAAGAAAGGGAATAAGTATGATTAAAAATATAATATATAAAGTGCTGCCGATTGTACTATTAAGCATTATTTGTACTGGTTTAGGTTTGGCTGCTGGTTGGTTCGCAGGCATGGAAAAAAGCCCCTCTGTCGATAATGAGTCCTCTGAAGCAGAATCTCATGGAGAACATTCAACAGAGTTTTCAGAAGAAGCTCTTCAAAATATGGAAGTAACAACACAAGAGGTGCAACAGACTACTTTTGTCAAAAATTACTCTATACCTGCAACAACAAAGGCTATTCCAACAAACATACAGCCAGTATTTTCTCCTGTACGCGGATATGTAAAAGAAGTGAAAGTTCGCTTTGGCTCTATGGTCAAATCAGGAGATGCTCTTGTTACAATTATTCGTGATCCCTTTCCGCGAGTAAATCTAACATTGACCGAGAATATCGTAAAACCGACCACAGAAGATGTTCATGATGCCATAGGAAGCTATAGAAGAGCTATTAAAAATGTTGAACTTGCGCAAATGGAATTGAAACGTATAAAGCAATATACCCAAAACACAGGAAGTGACAAATTTTCTGTGGTATCAAAAAAAACTCTTATCGATGCCAAATATGAATTAGAAAGAGCAAACCAAGAACTATCCATAACTAAAGATGAGTTAGTACGGCACGGATTATCCATAAAGCAAATCAATGATATTAAAAAGGGAGAAAGACCTGACCTTGATATTAAAATATGGTATCTGCCTTTAAAGCGCAATGGCTTGTGGCCGCCCATTGCCGATAAAATTTATAAAGTTTTGCCGAAAGATATCCAAAAAACTCATTGGACTGTTGTTACGATAGGAGAATTAGTTGCCGCAGGTTTAATAAATAAAGCACTTTTAAGATGGCTACAGACAGAACCCAAGGCAGGCCAACATTTTTTGGAAATAGGTGGTTTACTGCAAGGTGGAAACACTCTGGAAAAAATAAAATCTTTATATGCGATACGTGCTTTTGACCCTGTTGTAGTAGTTAAAGCACCTTCCTTAGTAAAAGATTGGGATTGCCATGAAATAGAGGTGAAGGTTGGTTCACTAGTGGAGGAAGGAACTACACTTTTAACATTAGAAAATCTTTATGAATTGCATTTGCTGGTAGAGCCAATAGGCAGTGAAAAAAATATCGTTTTAAAAACATTGCCGCAAAACTTGAGCATGGAAGCTTCTCCTTTAATTCCTGGAGTTGGAACACATTTAAAAAACCTGACATTTTTAAATATTATCGGTGATGATCAAAGTCGCATGAAAGCATATATGCGTGTTAAAAATAAACCTCTTCATATCATAAAACATCCTGAGCGAGGTCAATTTCGCACGTGGCAAGTACAGGAAGGACAACAGTACATGTTAGAAATTCCTGTAGAAAAAATGGAAAAAGTTTATGTTTTTCCAAAAGAAGCTGTAACAGAAGATGGACCAGAAAAAATAGTTTTTTTACAGAATGGCAAAAGTTTTGAGCCTATAAAGGTAAAAGTGTTGTACCAAGATCACAAAGTAGTAGTAATCGCTAATAATCCAGATATTTTCCCTGGTGATTCGATTGTGCAAACAGGTGCTTTTGCACTAGGTCTAGCACTAAAATCTGGAACAGAGGAATCTGGCGGACATGGGCACGCTCACTAGAAAGGAGATTTCATCATGTTAAATCGTATCATTGCATTTTCGTTGAAAAACCGTCTATTTGTCATGGCAATAGCTCTTTTGGTCATGGCTTACGGTACCATTATCGCTATTTATATGCCCATTGATGTTCTTCCAGATTTAAATCGACCACTCGTTACAATTTTAACAGAAGCACCATCAATGGTTCCTGAAGACATAGAGCGTCTGATTACACTTCCTATGGAACAAGTGCTCAATGGATCTACCGGTGTTACAAGAGTGAGGTCAGGTTCTGGTTTAGGGCTATCAGTGATCTATGTCGAATTTGATTGGGGTACAGATATTTATCGTAACCGTCAAATTGTCCAGGAAAAATTACAATTAATTGCCAGTAAACTCCCACCAGATATTACTCCACAGATGGCTCCGATCTCTAGTATTATGGGACAAATACAAATGATTGGAGTTCAGAGTAAAAGCGGTACTATTGATCCTACTGACTTACGTGTTTTGGCTGACTATACGATTAAATATCGTCTGTTGGCTATTCAGGGAGTTGCTCAAATCGTGACTATTGGCGGAGCACCACGTCAATTACAAATCATTGTCGACATTGATAAACTAAGGCTTCTAGATGTATCTCTTGATGAGATACAGACCGCTGTGCAAAAAACAAACATCAACAGCTCAGGAGGCTTCCTAAGTATGGGAGCAAAAAGTCCGATTATTACAGTAATAGGATTTGCTGTTGATGAAGAAGCAATTGAAGATGCTGTAGTAAAAATTTCCCCCACACGTCCTATTCGCTTAAAAGATGTAGCTGAAATCAAGTTCGGACCAGCTTTAGTACGTACAGGAGAAGCTGGAATCGATGGTAAAGGCGGTGTCATTATGGTCATTTTCAAACAGCCGCAAACCGATACCGTAACACTAACAAATCGTATCAACAAAGAGTTGCAGCTAATGCAAGAAGGATTTCCAGAAGATATTGTACTTGTCAATGACCTTTTCCAACAAGCTACTTTTATTCATCGTGCTATAGACAATGTAATTGAAGCTGTGCGTGATGGTGGTATTTTAGTTGTTATTGTTTTATTGTTATTTTTGATGAATTTGCGCATTACCTTTATAACCCTCACAGCAATTCCTCTATCTGTCGCAATTACAGCTATTATCTTTTCTATATTTGATTTATCTATCAATACTATGACTTTAGGAGGATTGGCTGTAGCCATTGGTGCTCTTGTTGATGATGCAATTGTTGATGTGGAAAATGTACATCGTCGTTTGAAAGAAAATGCCCAATTAAAATTTCCCAAGAACAAACTTTGGGTAATTTTTCGTGCTTCTAGCGAAGTTAGACAGCCTATCTTAATCGGCACGTTACTAGTTATCGTTGTATATTTGCCTCTTTTTTTCTTATCTGGTTTAGAAGGACGTCTTTTTACTCCCATTGGTATTGCATATATTTTGAGCGTCTCTGCCTCTCTCTTCGTTGCACTAACAGTTACTCCTATCCTCTGCTACACTTTATTATCAAATAAGGAAGAACATAAAGAAAAGGGAGACTCTTGGGTCGTAAGATGTTTAAAAATAATTGTTGGAAAAATGATTTTTTTCAGTATCAAGCAAACCAAAATCATTATTGGGTTGTTTTTATCGCTACTAATCATCAGTATTTTTCTACTAATGACACGCGGCTCTCAATTTTTACCACCTTTTAATGAGGGAGTTGCTCAAATCAATATGTTCTTACCTCCAGAAGTAGGACTGGAAACATCGGATTTATTTGGAGGGCGTTTAGAAAAGATATTGACACAAGTAGAGGGAGTTAAACACATAGCTCGAAGAACAGGCCGAGCGGAAGGTGACGAACATGCAGAAGGAGTCAATAACACAGAGATTATCATAACTTTTGATTCAAACTCAAAACGTTCTCGAAAAGAAATTATTGGCGAAGTACGGCAGAAAATTAAAAAAGATTTTCGAGGAATTCCTACAGAAGTCGATCAACCTCTATCACATTTACTAAGTCACATGATGTCTGGTGTTCGCGCTCAGGTTGCCATTAAAATCTTCGGCACTGATTTGGATGTTTTGCGAAGTCAAGCCAAAAAAGTAAAAGCAGCCATAGAGAACATACCTGGAATTGCGGATTTGTATGTTGAGCAACAAGTTCTTGTAGATAATATTGTTATTGAACCAAAGCGTGAAGAACTTGCGCGTCTGGGGTTGACAGTAGAAGATATCTCCGAGTTCATAGAACTCGCAATGGAAGGCGAAATTATTTCTCGTATGCGCGTAGAATCTTTTACCTTTCCGATTATTTTACGGTTGGAAGAAAACGACCGCAACGACCTAGAAAAAATAAGAAATTTTCGTATAAAACGTGATAGTGGCATATCAGTACTATTTTCTGATATTGCTAATGTTTATGTTGGCAAAACCCCTAACAATATCAATCGCGAGAATGTATCCAGACGTATAGTCATTCAACATAATATTGCTGGGAGATCTTTGGGAGAAGTGGTTGCAGATGTAGACAAAGCATTAGACCCTATACGTAAAGAGCTTGCACAAACACCTGGATATTCGATTCAAATTGGCGGTCAATATGAAGCGCAAGTTCAAGCAACACGAATGATTTTTATTTTAAGCATTGCCTCCATTTTGATTATGTTCATGGTTCTTTATATTTATTTCAAATCGGTGAATTTATCACTCCAAATTCTAATGAGCATCCCAATGGCTTTTGTTGGCGGTGTTTTTTTTATTGTATGGAGTGAGCAACCTATTTCTATCGCAACTCTTGTGGGATTAATTTCATTAGGGGGAATTGCTTCTCGCAACGCAATTCTTCTCGTTGATCGCTATTTATATTTAATGCGAGAAGAAAAAATTCCTTTTGGCATGGAAATGATCATTCGTGCAGGCCAGGAAAGAATGGTTCCTGTAATGATGACAGCGTTGTCGAGTGGAATTGCTCTTGTACCTATTGCTTTATACCCAGATAAACCTGGAAGCGAAATTTTATATCCTGTCGCTACTGTAATCATCGGTGGCTTAATATCTAGTACCATTTTGGACTTTTTAGTGCGCCCAGCTATTTTTTGGCTTTTTGGAAAAAATGCAGCAGAAACCGTTACTCAAATTCCTGAAGAATTTGATGCAGCAACAGAAAAATTATTTTCTGAATTCCAATCAGCAAATGGTAGTAACTCTTAAATTTAAGGAAAAAGAAATGAAACATCTAATTACATGTATTTTTATTGTTATTGCTTTATCTTTTGTGGGATGCGATTCTCCAATTAGCAAAAATTCTAACACGCCAGAAGAAAAAAAACATGGACATGAAGATGAACATGGACCTCATGGAGGCGAATTGTTGGAAGTAGGCGAACACCTTGCCCATATAGAATTGATTCACAATGAAGAAATGGGCAAAATAACTCTTTATATTTTGGGAAAAGACGCAAAAACGGCAGAAGTGATCGAAGGTACACCAATGCTAAATCTAAAGTATAAAGGAACTCAAAAACAACTGAAAACCGTTGCCATGAATACTGCTGAGAATAAGTCTTCCCATTTTGAAGCTACAGACAAAATTCTTAAGGAAGAAGTTACTGGGAGAATTGCTGTTACCATAAAAGGAATAAAATATAATATAAACATAGAACATCACCATGATCATGACCACTAAACTCTACGTTATTTGAAGGAAATACCTCTTTTTTCTCACGAAAAAAGAGGTTCTTATATTATGTACAAAACCAAATTAAATACAGGTGTTTACCTGATTGATCAAAATACAGGAGAAGTATTTACTTTAGATCCTCACCAAGATAATATTATTGGTCGCTCGCAGGGACAAGGAGTTCATACGATTCTCTTGCACCATCCAGCTATCTCTAAAGCGCATGCTGTAATTAAAATAGAGTCTACACAACAGTGGTCTTTGCAAAACCTAAGTCGCAATGGTTCGATGCTGAATGGCAAAGCAATTACTACTAAAAAAATTCTTACTCACAGCGACGAAGTTACTATTGGATTTTGTAAACTCATTTTCTATGAAAATATGGTTTCGGATGACGAGACCATGGAGATGCCTATAACAAATGCTACTATTCCAAACAATGATCCCTATTCCAAAAACTACTGGGAAAGTGATGATACGGATTCTCGAATCGAAAATATAGCGATTTTTTTCTTTATCATTCTATCACTTTCGATTTTTGCTTATTTTTTTATTGTAAGATAGGTATGGTTACAGTTTCTCTACAGACTCATTCCTCTCCCTTTGGGAGAACACTCGGTAAATCCAAATCTTATGTTGCATTTTTAGAGCATCCTTGACATGTTCATTATCTGGCAAAGTGTAATGAATTATTCAAACTAAATTTTTCTACTTCGTGATTAGGTAGTACTTTGAAGCGCTGTGAAAGTACAATAGAAATGGGATTTTCTACAATTACTGAAATTGAAGGTTATGTCAATTCAATAAATTCAACTCCAACCAAGTATAAATAAATACTCGTATTATACGATAATATTCTTTGTGGCATCAATCATTCAATAACTTTTCCAAATCTATTCAAAATAGTTTTTTCTTAATTTTATGTATCGCTAAATTTTAGCTACTCTGAGCATACAATGTATTAATCCTTAACCCTACAACATAAGCAATAATGATAGCTAGGTACATCTGACCAAGAATGGCTTCGAGGCAAGGTAACATCTTTGCAAAAGGAGATAAGGGGATTATATCTCCATAACCAAGAGTTGTCAGGGTTACAAAACTGTAGTACAGCCACATAGAAAAATGGTGTAAGAGATGGTTTTCTTGCTGAGTGATTCTGAAACATAATGGGCTTAAATGGTGCATTGTTGCATAAATGAATCCAAATACCAATCCTATCATCAAATAAACAGATATTGCTGCTGCAAGAGCATTGATATTTGCTTTTTGGAGTTGGAATAACTGTAAAAAAATATTGATTGCAATTGTAAGAAGCAATGCAAAACTTAGTATATTGTTTGTTATTATCAAAAAAGCTAATGGGTATATATACACAAGACTACGAATTAATAATACAAAAAATATGACCAATAAAGTTGCTGTAAAAAATCTTTTAGCACTAGCGGTTTGTCTTTTTTCTCCGCCACACCAATACCAAAAGAAAAAACATCAAGTGATATGGCAAAAAGATACATTCTACGGTCCGATAAAAGTCATCAAAGAAAAGTCTTCTGGAAATCTAAAAATAACGCAAAACAACCATTACATATTAGGAAGTAGCTTTGCAGAGATACGCGAAAAAAGGCAGGCACATATTCCGTTACTACTACATCCATCACCGCAATGTATTGCGTTTCTTGGAATGGGAACCGGTCTAACGGCAAAAGGTGCTCTACAGCATCAACAAGTAAAACATATCGACATTATCGAACTAATTCCCGAAGTTGTTCGTGCTGCAAAGTTTTTCCATCAAGAACGCAACAACATATTCGAAGACAAACGAGTAAATGCTATCGTCAACGATGCACGACATCATCTCTATCATAAAGATAAATTTTATGATGTAATTATCTCCGACCTTTTTGTTCCATGGCACAGTCATACAGGATATTTGTATACAGTAGAACACTATCAAAGTGCTTACAAAGCACTAAAAAAAGACGGCGTTTTTTGTCAGTGGTTACCTTTATATCAAATGGGAGAACGAGAATTTCAAATAATAACTAATAGCTTTTCATCTATTTTTCCCAACACTTCACTGTGGCGCGGGGAAACAAATAGTGATTATCCCCTGATGGCCTTGATAGGTTTTAAACAAGATATTGTCGACTTGCCTAGCACAAAGAAGCGAATGCGCAAATTACAAATAAAACAAAAATTTTCTGTTAAATTACAAGCGGGGCGTGTAAAAATAATTGTTTCCAAAGATAATTTATTGGACGAGCAGCGATTTTTTTCTTTATATATTGGTGAATGGAAACATCAAAACACATATCTAAACACGGATGATTTTCCCATTATCGAGTTTACAACACCTGTTACACAAAATAAATCGCAATTTTTGAGCGGCGTAAAATTGAAAAATTTCTATGAAAAAGTGTTGGAAAAACTACAGAAAAAATATAAGTAACTGATCTAAAAAATCGGCGAAAAATTTAATCACTTAACAATTCCAATATAATTGAAACTCTAGGTGAACTTTTACATAAAAGTTCACCTAAAATCAGGTTACTTCTTCGACTATGCCAAAAGTCATTGCTAATAAACTGCATAGTCTATATTTGCGATTAAAAGTATGTCTGCATTTAGTGGAAAACCTTCAATAAATTCTCTTTTACCAGTTTATAGCATAAAAAAGAGAATAAATAAAAAACACCATAAATAACTCCTATCACTAGATTTACGCAATAAATGTCATCATTTTTGTCGCAAGAACCTCTATATATAGAGGTAGCTGTGACAAAAATGATGACATTTCTATAATCCCAATTCTTTTTTAATTAATTGTATTTGCTGTTTACTTTTTCTTGAAAAATTGAACTTGCGAGAGATCTCTCGCAAGTTTGACTCTGGATTTTCATTTAAATAAGATCTTACCTTTGCCAATAGTTTATTGGTTTTGGGCTTTTGTTCTGCTTCGAAATTATTCTCAAACCACGTTTTTGCTAACTCTTTACTTTGAGGAGGCATCCTACGAATGCACTTCGAGTAACGTAGTATTTTTCGCCAAGTCACCTCTTCAACCGTTGATTTTGCATATCTGGAGATTTCTTCCTGTAGTTTTTTTATGTCTCTTTGCGATTGGTAACCTGCTTCTCCTATTTTTTCTAACTTTGTAATACTTTTACCCACCAACCACTTACTGGCAATTTCCTGTGAGTATGAAATATTTTCATTGGCATCTATTATTTTTATTTTATGCCCCACTTTTATAAGTTCAGTTTGTACTCGGTGGGAAACTTCTGTAGCGTTTCTTCCATAAAATAAAATTACTCTTGGTTCATCTATCTTTTCATCGACATCAAGTCGCAAAATACGTAGAGCTGCTTGTCTTGATTTTTCAGCAACATCGTCAAGAATGTGCTCGCGAATAGTTTTTACGTGTGGTCGGCTTGCAAATAAACATTTTGGACGTTCATTGTTCGTTGACACAACAGCCATTTTAAACTGCCCAAGATTAATTCCTTGCCCCAGAGGTCCATGTATACAAGTAATACACAGATCGAATTCTATAGATGTGCCTTTAATGGGAGCATTACTTACTTTTTGCTCTCCATCATAGTACATTGTTCTTACCTCGCTACTTATTTTTTTCTCCGCGGTTTTCGCTTCAAAATATGTCGGATAAAAGGCTAAAACTTTTGTTTGAGAAGTTAGTTGTTGAAAAAAACCTTGTAAGTTTGATTTCTTTGAGGGTAGATCGCTTTCTAATGAAAGAATTAATACCTTTTTAAATTGAAAAAATGGTTTTTCTGCTATGTAAAAATTGCTTTTATTGAGATCAAGGACTTGTTTTAGAATATATCGTTCTGTTTCACTTGCCCCTGGTCCAGTAATTCCAATTTGTGCATTTTGGTTTATTTGTTTAAGGACAGCAATATCCCATCCTTGAAACACAGGAACTCCGCAAACTTGCCGAGGAGGAAGAATATCTTTTCTTTTTGTTTTTAGCTCTTTGTCCTCAAGAGGACGACCTAAATTTTCTTGCGTTTCTCTATTATACGGATAGAAGAAGACTAAACTTGGTTCCAGAGTCCTCGCTATAATATCATCGTACCAATTCTGCAAGCACATTTCTTTTTGCAAATCATCTTTACTACCAGTTGACCAAACTCTCTCCTCATTATTTTTAGGTGGCAATATTGGATACACGCTCATTGTGTTATCATGGCAAACTGCATCCCAACGAACATGTTTTAGCTCTACTTTTTCTTCGCGAATTTTGTCATCTTGATATCGCTGCGATAACGGTTTATATTCGAGCATTCCACCAGAGCCTCTTCTTAGAACAAGAAACATTTTTCCTGTGCAATTTGTGCAGTTTCCAGAGGAAGTAAACAATGGACACAATTTATTACGAATAATCAACTCTTGGCCGAACATTTTCTTTAAAGACTCGCGTGATCCTAAAGACTTCGATACAAAGCAACTTTCAAGTAGAGATCCAACTTCATCAACAAGAACAAGTGGATTTTCTCCAAATTGTTTATTGAAAAACATATCTACTATTGCATAGTGATAAGGAGTGTCTCCTTTAAATTTTAGATACGCATGAGGAGCGATGACGATAATAGGTCTTACATCGGGAACAATACCTGTTGTTAAATCGCTTTTCTCGTTACCACGTTTTAGATGATAAAGGTGATACAAAGGTAGTTTTTCCTGCTCTAAAAGAGTACTTATTGATTTACCTAACTGGTTAAGTTCATCGTGAGAACGAGAAAATAAAATAACAGATCTACCTTTCTTTAGTTCGGAAACAGCAACATGGCTATTAGCATAAGACTTGCCTGCTCCTTGAGGGGCAAGGATGCAAAAATTTTCTTTAACATTTGCTGCGGCTGACATCATTAGTTGTAGTACGGTTTTGTTCTTAGGAGCAGGTAGCTCAGGGATTAAGTTTCCGTAATCAATGACAATTTCGCCTTCAGTTAAAGATACTGGTTTTGCGGCTTTTTTCAGTTTTGCAAAATCTTTTTTGAAATCAAAAGATCTTTGGGCCATTTGATTAATATCTTTAAATTCTGACATTTCTATCACAAAAAGATTTTCTTTGTAGTTTAGTTGTTGGAGTCTCTTGCGAACACCTTTGATGAACGTTTCGCCACCTTTATCTGGTTCTTTTATCACGTAAATTTTTTTCAATGACTTAATGTGGGTCGAACCAAGTTTACTTGCCATATCAGCACCAGGAAAACCTAAAGCTGGCAGCGAATGCTGCCACATACTCCAACAGTCACTTTCGCCTTCGACAAAAGTAATCCATTTCTTTTTTCTTGCCTCTTTTAATTTCCATAGCCCGTAAAGAACCGGCTTACCTCTTCCCTTTTCCCAAGAACTTCCTTTTTTGGCAGAAAGTGCCCGTCTTTTTCTTTGCCGTGATGCTAAAGATCCGTTTTCTAAAAAATAAGAAATACGCAAGGCGCTACCGTTTTCTTCTACGCCAACAGAGCGTAAAAATTCTTCGGTAACGCCTTTATCAAATGCCAATTTCTCTACCGTAGTGTTATTTTTATTTTTCGCTGATGTTTGTGGAAAAATATCTTTCCAAGTTAGGCTCATTGATTCTAATATATCTTGTCCTTCGCAACCAGCGTGACACTTTAAAAGAATAATTCCATTTTTGCCCTCAGCAACAGACAAACTACGAATTTTGTCATCGTGGTTTGGGCAACATGCAGACCAACCTTTACTTAGTTTTTTGACCTTATGTAATTGCGTTAAAAAATCTTGTATATTCACAACACTTCTCCTGAAAATGTAAAAGTACTAGATTTTTCAAGAGGTTTTTGTTTTAATAAAATCTCTGGATTAATCTAGATTCATTTGGCTGGGATTTTTCGCAGAATCCCAGCTTCCTTTTTTCCAATTCACTACCTTGGTTGTTAACCAAACACTCTTTTTACAGCCTCCTCTATCACTCCTGGAAACAAGTGTCTGTAGTGTTCTGTCATTTCTTGAGAAGTGTGCCCTACAAGATCACCAATTACTTGTTTATTTACTCCTTTTTCTGCCAAAATACTTACATATGAATGTCGAAAACAGTGGAAACCTATGCCTTCGTAATCTGTACCTTTAATAACTTTTAAAAAAGCCGTACGCAAGGTATTGACACTTAGTTTACCACCATTTGGTCCAGGAAATACCCAACGCTCTTTTGCAACTTCTTTTTGCCTTTGCAAAGTAGACTTTAACCGTTGAGTTATATACACTTCGCGGCGTATTTTATTTCTCTTTTTGGATTGTTTATTTGAATATATATACAGAATATTTTTATCGAAATCTACATCTAACCATGTTAATTCTAAGAGTTCAGATCTGCGTATTCCTGTATCAGATAAGATTATAATTATGGGAACAATCCAATGATTTATTCCCATGCGTTTTTTGGTGGATTCGATGAATTGATTGATTTCTTCAAAGTCTAGATAACGATAGCGTTGAATTTTTTTTGTTTCTTTTTCAGAGTAATTTCCCTGCGCTAAAAGTTCTTTGATTTGTGTTGTCGTTCGAAATATATTACTACTGCCATCTTCTTTGTCTTTTTTTATCTTTTCGACAATATTTTCCTCTATGTATTTTTTATCAATTGCCTGATAAAAAAATTTGCGGAAAGTATAAATTTCTTTATTGATTGTTTTCGCCATGACACTTTGTTTTTGACGAAATTTTTTATATTGAATGAAAAATTCAACATCAATATTTTTTAAAAAACAATTTTTTTTACAGTGTTGTAAATATTTCTTTAGGTGATTTAGGTGAATGATTTCTGTTTTTTTAGAATTATCTTCATATTCGCGAGCATCAGTGATGCACTCATTGATAAATTCTTTAACAGAAATATTTTCTTGTAGTAATTCAGGCTTTGGGGCTGAGGGCTTTTTTATAACCTGTGAAAATACAAAGTCTCCAATATTCGCTTGAGGAAGTTCGATAAATCCATAGCGTAATTGTAGTACTATATGATTTATTTTGCTTTGAAAAAAATATGCATACTGCTCATTTTGGCCAACATATTTTGCATATTTTTTTCCAAAAAAGCAAAAACTTACACGCCATCCATTTTTATGGCGATAGGGTTTTGGCTTGATAGTTGCCATAATTTTTCCTTCTAAGAAATAGGTGAAAAGTTAGAAGTTTTGTTATGGCCTCTAGGAAATATAGCTGTTTTAGAGGATTACCCCCATTCTTACCCCAAGTGGGTATATGTGGGCAAAAAAAAACAGCAGACTACCATATTTAAAATGGTTAGAATCTGCTGTTTTTTTGATTTTGGTTAGCGCGACCATCGCTAACATTTATATTATATGACTTTACAACTTGTAATGCTCGTAAAATCTTATAATTTCTTTTGGTGCGAAAGGCGGGAGTTGAACCCGCACGCCCGAAGGCACTAGATCCTAAATCTAGCGCGTCTGCCAATTCCGCCACTCTCGCGTGTTTCGAGAAGGGATTGTAACAGAAAAGAAATGGATGTCAATTCTTTTTTTATATTTTTTTAAAAAATTTGTTAGAGAGTATCTTTGTTTAGAAATAGTTTTAGGTGTTATGTAAAATCGATAATTAAGTATTATGCTACTTCTGTAACGTTAAAATTACTATTTCAAACAAGATATTTCAACTTGTTTTTTTGTTAAAAAATGATAGAAAATCTTTGTTCGAGTACTTTATGGTTTACAAATTAGTCATAATAATTTATATTTTAAGTTGAGATTGATTTAGCTAACCCATTTATACTGTTTTCGTTCCGGAATGCTTTATGATAAAGAGGAAAGATTTTAAAATTTTATCTGATATACACAATATATCACTAGATGAGACTAAAATAATTGAGCTTTCTCCTGGTACAACTATAGGACCCAAAACCGGTGATACTCGTCGTTACGAGATTATTACTTTGTTGGGAGCTGGTTGTATTGGTTGTGTGTATCTGGTAAAAGATCACGAAAATTCCGGGAAATTATTTGTTCTCAAGATAATTATTCCACATCATCTTAATACACAAGAAAAAGTTGATAATTTTATTGCGCTAATTAATGACCTTTACCAACTAGAGCACAATCGCTACGTTGAAATTATTGATTTATGGAAGCAGAAAAAGTTATATTTTTTTATTATGGAGCATATTGAAGGTATCGCTCTTTCTGAATGGCTCTATCAGCAAAAAAATATAGGAAAGTATGTTTCAGTTGTTGATGCTTGCGAAATGATTTTGCAGTTGTGCGAAGTAGTTAAGTATTTCCATGAAACTCGTGGACACAAGTTACTACATCCTAATAATATTATCGTACAAGAAGATAATATTATTTCCTTACAGATTGCTGACCTAGGCTTAGAAGAATTGTTAACACAACACGCTTGGGAAACATTATCTATACATGAAAATTATCAACACTACTTACCCCCAGAATGTGCATCTTCAACAGTAAATGGCCGCCTTTGCGATATTTATTCGTTAGGTTCTATTTTTTATGAAATATTAACTTTCCAAAATTTTGAAGAACATCATCGTTTATCCTCCACTCGTTACGATATACCTCCGGGTTTAGATGATATTATTGCAAAAGCTACAAAAATAAATCCTTTAGAGCGTTACCCAAATATAGAAGAGTTTACTCTTGAGTTAAATACATTTCAAAAAAACATACGCGCTCGCAAAGCAAAAACATTGCGGTTCAAAGAATCAGAAATAAAAGAAAAAGAAAAATTACACGAGGCCTCTCAAATACTTGGTGCAATTGTTCAAAAATACAAAGAAAAAGAGAAACAAAAAGAAGAGTCAGAAGGCGAAGAAGAAAAAATTGCTTCTAAATTTGAAGAATTTAATGCTTCTTTAAAAAATAAACAAGAACACTTTAAGATAATAGAGACTTCTAAGAAAAGTGATCAACCGCCTGCTTTTTACGATACGGAAAAAGCGCATAAAAATGAAGAAGAGTTGGTGGAACTTTCAAAGCAAATTCAAAAACAGCCTGCCGATAACCCAATGGAACAACTGTTTTCAGAAGAAAATCAAAAAACAAAAGATCCAGCACTTTCTGAAATTGGGCCACTTGAAGCTATTCCTGTTGGTCCAGAAGAATATCCAACAGGAACTATCGATCTAAAAAAACACAAAATCGCAAATAAAAATGAAAACAAAGAACAAAGTGAAGGTACTCTTTTAGATAAACCTAAAAAACTAAAACTAAAGAAATATTTTCCGGGGGCGAAAGCCACAGGTGTTACTCCTAAAAAAGTAACCGACGAAGAACGAGAAAAAAGCCATATTACAAACAAGCAATTGATAAACACTCTTCAAGAACAAAAAGATCAAAATATAGCAAAAGACTTTGCTCATGCCCAAAGCATTCTAGAAAAAGTAAAAGAACCAGAAGGCAAAGGTGAACTAACTAGCGAAGGGGATAATTCAGAAGAACAAACGTCTGAAATCAAAGCAACAAACAATAACAGATTGAAAAGATATCTCCCTACAAGCAGTAAGAAGAAAAAGTTTTCTGTAACTATTGATTACAAAAAAGATTTAGAGTCGCTACAAGCACCGAAAAAAAATAATATAACAGATACCAAAAAACTTAATCACACAACAAGTGAAAAAGAGCTTAGTGATGGAAGCAAACTAGAGACAGAAAGTAATCTTAGCGCCGAAAACGAATCTGACACAGAAAATATGTCTATCACCGAAAGCGAATCGGACATCGGAAATGAATCTGAATCTGAGAGCAAACCTGACACAGAAAGCAAAACGGAAAACGAAAGCAAGTCTGACACCGAAGGCGAAAACGAATCTAGCACTGAAAGTGAGTTTGACACCAAAGACAAAAGTGAGTCTGACACCGAAGACAAAAGTGAGTCTGACGCCGAAGACAAAAGTGAGTCTAACGCCGAAGACGAAAGCGAATCTGACACCGAAGACAAAAGTGAGTCTGACACCGAAAACAAAAGTGAGTCTGACGCCGAAGACAAAAGTGAGTCTGATACCGAAGACAAAAGTGAGTCTGACACCGAAGACAAAAGTGAGTCTGACACCGAAGGCGAAAACGAATCTAGCACTGAAAGTGAGTTTGACACCAAAGACAAAAGTGAGTCTGACACCGAAGACAAAAGTGAGTCTGACGCCGAAGACAAAAGTGAGTCTAACGCCGAAGACGAAAGCGAATCTGACACCGAAGACAAAAGTGAGTCTGATACCGAAGACAAAAGTGAGTCTGACACCGAAGACAAAAGTGAGTCTGACACCGAAGACAAAAGTGAGTCTAACGCCGAAGACAAAAGTGAGTCTGACACCGAAAACAAAAGTGAGTCTGACGCCGAAGACAAAAGTGAGTCTGATACCGAAGACAAAAGTGAGTCTGACACCGAAGACAAAAGTGAGTCTAACGCCGAAGACAAAAGTGAGTCTGACACCGAAAACAAAGACAAAGACAAAAGTGAGTCTGACACCGAAGACACCGAAGACAAAAGTGAGTCTAACGCCGAAGACAAAAGTGAGTCTGACACCGAAGACGAAAGCGAATCTGACACCGAAGACGAAAGCGAATCTGACACCGAAAGCGAATCTGACACCCAAGACGAAAACGAGTCTGACACCAAAAACGAAAGCAAATCTGACACTGAAAGCGAATCTGACACCAAAAGCCAGTCTAACGAATCTGACACCGAAGACGAAAGCGAATCTGACACAAACAGCAAGTCTGAATCTGAAAATGCCGACAAAATAAAACAAATTCAGCAAGTTCTCAACGAAGGTGATGAGCTTGCCATGGACCATTTGTTCGAGGAAGCTATTTACAAATGGATGCAGGTGGCCCATATCGTTGATCCAGTAGAAATTGAAGAGCGTTTAATGCAAGTTATTGATATGGCTGTTGAAATAGCTCAAGAACATTTAGATAATGAAGAATTTTGGGAAGCTAAAAAATTACTTGATCAAGTTATAGAACACAATCAAGATGATTTTGTTCAGGGGCTTTATGAAGAAATTTATAGTAAACTAGATGATAAAGAGCAAGAATTTCAGAAAGCTATTGGCCAAGTAAACAATCATATTCAGAAAAAACAATATCAAGCTGCTATTGATATTTTATTTACTATAAAAGATTCTTTTCCTCAACATTCTGAAATTCTTGATGCTCAGATTACGAAGGTTGAGAGCGCGCGTAAACAAACAGTTGCTGATGAAGAAGAATACATGCAACTTATGTATACAGCTAAGCTTTTGGAAGATAAAGAAAATTATCAAGAGGCTTTACAAACCTTTGAAAAAATCAAGCAAAAGCAGGGATCATGGAGTTGCCCTGTTACTGATATATCGCAAGACATAGAACGCGTTAGTAAAATGGTTGCCTCAATGCAACCATCTAACAAAGCGAATCAGATTCTCACACAAATTGAAAACTTTATATCTCAAAATAAGTGGAAAGAAGCTAACGAAGCGTTTAATAATCCTATTTTTAATCGTAAATTGTTACCTAAAGTTGAAAAACGTGCGCTTGATAAAAAGAAAAAGATAAAAGAGCTAGAACAAAAACACAAAAAGAAAGTTGCAGCAATGAGCAGTATAGGATTTTTGGGTATTGTTATTGTTGTTGTACTTGTTTATATATTTATTTTGAGCTAAAAATTGTACGTTATAAAAAACAGGAACATTGGACAACTATTAAACTTTTTGCCACAATTTATTCCAACAATCAACAGTTTTTTGTGTGATTGGTTTAGGAAAAGTAATTGTTCGATGTTCCGGCGTTGATTTTATCGGGGTTATGTATACTTCGAATCCATATTCCTGTAATTCACTTACATAAACAGTTGGCATTTCTTCTTTTTCATTTATTTCGTTAGAAAAAGCAGTAACACCGTATAAATTGATTAAATTATGAGCTTCCGAGCATAGTTGTTGCAAGTGCACTAGCTTTTCCGCTTTCTTCCCCCAACGCCAAATAATCTCTTTTGGATTTGCTTTTTTATACATTTCTTCTCCTTAAAAAACATTCTATTATATATTCTATTAAAAGTAAAACTCAAAAAAAATTTGAGAATGAGTCTCTGTTTCAGGAAAAAAACATGAAAATATTAATGCTTTGTATATTGTTAGTATCTGTAAATGCACAAACTTCTTGGTCTGGTTTTCGCGGCGATGGAAATAGTCACTCTGTTGCAAAAAATCTCCCTATTAGTTGGTCTGACACTAAAGGAGTGGCATGGAAATTTTCTATTTCTGACTATGGACAATCAAGCCCTGTTATTTGGGAAGATAAAGTCTTTGTTACTTCTAATGAAGGAAATATGAAGGAAACTCTTTGTATTTATTGTATAGATTTGAAAAAAGGATCTTTGCTGTGGAAAAAAACATTTCCTTCTTCTGTAAAAAGTAAACGCAATAAAATGGTGGCTCAGGCTGCTTCAACTCCTGTTGTTGATGGTAAAGGACTATATGCTTTTTTTGAAAGTGGAGATCTTATTGCTGTAGACTTTGAAGGAAATATTCTATGGCAAAGAATTCTTACTAAAGAATATGGTAGTTTCAAAGGTAATCATGGAATTGGCAGTTCTTTGGCACAAACAACTAACTCTGTTATTGTCTTCGTTGAGCATGAGGGACCATCATATTTGATGAGTATTGATAAAAAAACGGGCAAAAATATTTGGAAAAATAATCACAGTGCTCGTGTTTCGTGGACATCTCCTCTCGTTTCTCAAAATGAAATTATTATTAGTTCAAATGGATCTGTTGAGGTTTACTCTACTAGCGATGGTAAATTGTTGTGGTTTATCAACGGTATAAAGAAAAATACCGTGCCATCACCTTCATGTAATAAAGACATTATTGTTATTGGTTCATCAGCCAAAAATTGGTGTATGGCAATACGTAGAACAGGAAAAGCAAAAGTAATGTGGAATGCAAATGTGGCTTCTTCTTTTGCTTCACCCCTGATAACGACCGATAATGTTTATTTTGTCAATCGCGCAGGAATAGTATTTTGTCTAAATTTACTTACTGGTAAAAAACGATGGTCTTCGCGCTTACCAAGTTCCGTATGGGCATCACCCATTAATGTTGGCGACTACGTTTACTTTTTTTGCAAAGATGGCACTACCATTATTGCTAAAGAAAATAGTGAAAAGTTACAGCAAATTTCGTTAAATAAGTTGTCAGTGGGAAAAACACTGGTTTATGGCGTTGCAGTCACCGATAACTATTTTGTTTTTCGTACTGGAAAAGAAATTATAGCTGTGTCTACAGTTGAATTTAAAAATAACTAGGAGAATATTGTGTCAGAAGCAAACATTAATGAGAATCCATCTGTTGAGAAAAAACCTATAGGGAAAACAAAACGCCGTAAAAGTAATTACTTATTCTTACCCTATAAATTTAGCCGTGGAAATTTTTTAAAATGGTTGCGACGAACTCACGCTTGGTTAGGATTGTGGGGAGCTTTCCTAGGTATAATGTTTGGAGTCACTGGTATTTTACTTAATCACCGAGGAACATGGAAAATTCCAGCAGCGCAAACAGAAAAAACAAAAATGCAATTGGAGATTCCAGAAAAAGCACGTGCAAGTAGCGAAATCTTTGCACAGTGGTTAAAAAAAGATCTAAAAGTACCAAGCAATTGGAAAGAATCTATACGAATTTTTGAAGCAAAAGAAATTACTTGGGGAGGACGGTCTATAATACAACCAAAAAGATGGCGTGTAAGTTTTTCAGCGCCGCATATGGCGTATAGTGCTGATTATTGGCTTGGAGACTCGTTTGCTTCGGTAAGTCGCTTTGATCGAAATTTATTCGCTATTCTCAATCGATTGCACACAGCAAGCGGCGCAAGCATTGCTTGGATTTTGCTCGCTGACTCTATAGCAGGAAGTTTCATTTTACTATCATTAACAGGAATATTGCTGTGGACAAGATTACATGGCAAAAGATTGTTAGCTGCGAGTTTAGCTTTAGGCTCATTGCTCAGTGCAATTGTAATTGTTTTACGTGCTATGTAATGTTTAGGTTTGTGTGATGGGGATTTGGAAGTAAAAAGTGTTTTCTAGTAAAATTAGAAATAAGTAAAAAAGGTATGCATTAAATGCATACCTTTTTCTCAAGCGCATTTACGCTTTTATGACAAATTAACAAAACTACAACTTAATTGCCGAAAGCATTCCAACCCAACAAGTCAGAACGCGAAGTGTCTAAAACACCATTCATTCTGTCTGATTGTTGCATAGTAAAAATGTTCATTGCACCATCATCAGTGTAGTCCATGTAATTTTCAAACATGTTGTCATTATTGCATTTTAGAAGTGGGTGACTTGGCTTTCCGAAGTTTGGAGAATCAGAACGCGGTGTGTCACTAAAACCATCATCAACAGAGCAAGAACCATCACCCCAGATGTGGCGAAGTCCTAACCAGTGGCCTATTTCGTGTGTTGTGGTACGACCTAGATCGAAAGGTGCGCGAACAGAACCTGTATCACCAAAAGCGCTGTACAAACATACAACACCATCTGTGCTTGCAGAACCTGTGTCTGGGAATTGAGCATAACCGAGTAAACCACCAGATAAATTTCCTACCCAAAGATTTAAATAACGAGTGCTGTCCCATGCGTCTTGACCACCACGAGATGAAGATTTAATCGCGTCATCAGCGCCAAAAGAACTTCTATTTGTGCGAGTTCTAGTAATACCGTTAGTAGCATTACCATTCGGATCTACTGTTGCTAAGCGAAATTCAATAAAAGTATCGGCACCAAGAGGGTTATTGTTATGACCCTTAGAACCTTGTTTTTTACGAAAATCTTCATTGATAATGCGTATTTGCGAATCAATTTGCTTTTGCGAAATATTTTGTGACTCGTTGCGATAAACAACATGTACAACAACAGGAATGGTGCGCACTTGTTGACGCTGTTCAAGAGACATAAAGCTACGAAATCTTTGATGACGCATAGCTTCTTTTTCTGATTGTTCCATTCTAGCGTACACAGTGGAGTCCATTGTACTTAAGTGTTGTAGATGTTGGTCCATTCCACAACTTCTTTTAGCTTCGCCATCAGCAAATACGCTCACAGACAAAACTAACATTAAAACAGATAGTAAACGAAAACTCATTTCTTCCCCTTTAAAAGTTTATAAAGAATTTGCTATATACTATAATAATAAAAATAAAACAAAAATACCTTAAAAATTTATTTATTATTATCATAATTTAATATTATACTTCGCATTTTACTCATTTCTGTAACTTCAAATTGCTACTGAATTTTTATTTTACCATCACTCATTGATAAATTGCACTAAAACTAGTTATTAGAATCGAGTTGATTTTTCATCCATTTTATATAGTCTTGAAATCGATCTGCTATTTCTTCATTGGTATAGCCAAAATCGTCAGAAGAATACTTATGTCGTCCATATTTTCCTTTTTTGTTTTTGGTAATATACAAATGCAAAGTTTCTGAAAATTTTTTAGTCCACTCTAAATCAAAATGCGCATAGATTTTTTGAATTGTTGCTACTGGATTGGCAATAAATTTAGAATAGGACACATCACATATATTACCTTCACAGTACTGTCGTGCAGTAAAATTTTCTTTCAATTCTGATTGAAGAATGGATAAGTTTGTATCAGACATTTTTTTCACTTCGATTTGTGGTGTTGCTATGCTATGAGAGTAATAGGTTAAACTATTGAAACTGCTCGCTACTTCTCTAGGATCGCGATGAATCTGTACAATCATTGCTTTCGGCAAAACATTAACTAAATGGCCAATAGATCTTGTATGCGAAGGTGATTTTAGAACTAGCCGTTTATTAGGTGTGGTGTTCTGAAATACTTGTAACCACTTTACATATTCGCAATACTTTTTTGTCAAATCCTGTTCATTATACCAGTGCATATAATCATAAACGGGCACTGTTATCCAAAACTGCCAACTACAAAATGAACTACCCATTGGCCACATACATTCTTCGTAAGAGTTGGAACGTATATAATGAATATGATCAAAGTCAGGGTAATATTTATCGCTGCCATCAACATCGCGGTGCGCAATTTTCAATCGTTGATCTCGATTTTTCGAAGAAAATAATTCAAGGGATATTGGGCGAAGTAGTTCCCACATTTCAATGGCGCGGTGACGTGAATCTAAAGCCAATAGGCGATGTAAAAAAGTAGTACCTGATCGCGGCAGTCCTAATACAATAAGAGGTGGAATTGATAGTGGTTTGAATATTTGCGGTTGAGTGTTATGTAGTTTATTTAATAGTAACCTATTTTCTAGTGATGTTTCGCAAAGATACTTAAGACTTTCACGCCCTAAAAAATTTATGTTTGGTTTTTGTATCTCTGCTAACACTCGCTCCAAACCTTTTTTGTAATACTCATCTCCAAAATTATCCCACTGAATTTTTTTTTGCGCTTGCGCATGTAATTTATTTATATCAATATTTGGTTTGTGTAATTTACCTATAGTGTTCAAAATACGCGTACGAAATGGAAGATTTGGTTTCGAATTAAGCATTTTGTCTCCATATCACAAAACAGTAAAAAAGCTCAAAGAAACAACTCTGAGCTTTTAGATGAATCGTAAACAAGAAAAGCTGTGATTATTGCGCTTTGTCTTTTTTCCACTTCTTACTATATTTTACTGCCCAAGCCTTTAAATCACCTAAATACTCAATATAATCATCTAATTCCGCTACTGCATTTTGGGCAGTCGCTGATCTTTTATTCCCACCCCAATCATTAAATGCTGCCATTGCATCGTCTATAGTATCCGTTGGATAGATAAAATCTATGTTAAATTGTTGATTCCAAGTACTGATATTACCTGTATTATTAGAAATACGTCGACTACCATTGTCCTGCGCAACAACAATTGCATTGAATTTACTTGCTAATGCTTGAGGGTCATTTCTCAATTCTTCCAACTGAGGAACAATATCTTTTTCATATGAGTCGCAGATGTCTTCTAATTCTCCATTAAAAGTTACATCGAGAACACCTACAGCAAGCATAACTTTCAACGGATTATTAAGACCTTCTTCTTTTAAATCATCGATTGCTTTAATAACTGTCAAACTTTTTTTCTTTTCTGCTTTGAATTTTTTTCGCCACTTTTTAGGCTTAGCATCTTTCAAAGCATCATATAATTTTCCTGCTGCCTCTTTAACTTTTTTAGCATGCTTAGTAGATTTTTTAGGTATTTTTTTGCTTTTTTTAAAATCTTCTTCGACACTTTCAGCAGCTTCTCGTAAATCTTTAGCTTTATCTTTCAAGTCGGCAAGATTAGCCCATGCTTTGTAAGATTTTTTATATTGCTTATTGAAATCACTCGCATTTTGAATACTTGGATCAAAAACATTCGGATAATACAAATCTCCTCGCTTATCATCTGCTATGAGCTCAAATGCATCTTCTAATGCATCTAATTTATCTGTAATACCTGTCTTTTTTTTGAAAACCTTAGCCCAAAACCCTTTATTTTTTTTCCAATTTTTTTTAGTCAATACTTTTGGAAGTTTTTTCTTTGGTATATCTTCAATCGCTTTTCTTATATCTGCATCTTTGATTCTATCAGAATATAAAAAAGAAACTAAAAACATCATAAGAATAAAAATAATATTTTTTTTCAAAGTTTTCTCCTAATATGTATAAATTTTTGAAAGAGATCAACATGTTTAAACTAACTAAGCTTAAAAGTATCCATTAACAATCATGGAATAGCTATAAAAAAAATATAACTTTTTTTATTTGAGTTACTAGAAATATATACGGCAATTTGGCAATGAACTTTTCAAAAACTCTTTTTCGTTACTGCATAGCTTGTTTCCTTTTATATTTAATTCACTAAGTGATGTTAATTTTACAATTTCTTTAGGGAGATGCTTTAACTTGTTATTACTGAGATCAAGAGAAACAACAGCAGTAAGATTTGTTATTTGTGGAGATATTTTCTTTAATTTATTATTACTCAAATTAAGAGTCGTCAGAAATTTAAATCTTATGTATAGTTCTGGGGGAATAAACTTTAGGTGCTTACAACTTAAATCTAATTCAAATTGACGGCCAAAACCACAATTGATAAACCTAGATCTTGTTAACTCGGTAAATACAACATTACAACGAAAGCTACAATTCTCAAAAATACAGCCTTGTGCTACGTGTTGAAGGTTTTCATTTAAATAAAAACTACAACCAAGATACTCAGTATTGTTTTCGATTTTTTCTATATTACATGATTTCATAGTCGTTTGGAATAAATTGTTTTGTTCTTCGATATAAACACTATCTGAGTACCAACAAACTATTTTTTTCCCAAAATTATGGATACAAAATAACCAACACTTGTTAGGAAAATTATAAACAAGTTCATAATTTGCTAAATCAAAAACATAGAGGTCATAATTGTGAATCAATCCGTGAACAAATAAATAACGATCATCTTTTGTTAATTGCAATATCCAAGAATAACGACCTTCATTAAAGGTAGCAGTACATTTTCCTGTTGAAATTTCCCAAATTTTTAATCCATCTAGTTTATGGCTAGAGATTAAAAATTTCCCGTTGTGAGTAAAAATCATCTTAATACAATAAAAAGTATGCTGAAATAGTTGTACTAACTTGTTCTTGTTCCAATCATAAATTTCTATTTCGCAGCCAAATTGACCTTGCACATCGCGATAACGAGAAATAGCAAGAAAATTTTTCGTTGCTAAATACGTCCAACTTCTAAATTTTGAGCCTTTTGGAATTGCGTATTTTTGCACAATTTGTTTTTGTAAAACATCCCATTTCACAATGAATCCCTCAGTATGCGAACCGAGTCCTGCTATATCGCAAAAAACAATACAATCCATTTGCACAGAATAGATATCTTCTACACCTTTTTCTACATGTATATCTTCGAGACGCATTCCTGATTTTATATCCCAGAGAATAATGATTGTTTGCAATCCAATAAGTAACCACTTTTCATTTTCATGAAATACTAAACAACATGGTTCCTCTTCAAGTTCGATAGTATGAAGTAGTATTTTTTGTTCCGAGTGGTAAATCAAACATTTGCTTGTCTCTGTATTACTATTTGTGATTACAGCAAATATTGGTTGCGATGGATGCGAGCATATTGCTACTCCTCGTTGTCGTAGAGAGCATGCGCTATCAAAACTTGTTATTGTAAAATCATGATAGGTTTCTTCTTCAAAAAGATCGTATTTTCTATTTCGTAAGAAATTCAGCACAGAAAAACCCTCTGTTATGATTATTAATTATTGCACCACGCCAGTGCCATAGTAACATCAATAACTTGATCTTTAATACGCAAAACTGCAAAATTTTATTTTTTTTGTTGCGGTTTCATTCTTGTAAAAGTCATTAAAATAACTTTGCGGTCTTTGACATCTGTGGTAAATGCTTTTGGGCGTTCACCATCGTTTTTTCGCCAACACATCTTCAGTGTATTTTCTTTTAAATCATAGACTCCTAGCACTTGTTTTTTCCCTGTGTGTTCATTGCCTCCTCTAAAATCTATTTGTTTTGTTTTTTTTGTCGTTCGTAGTTGAAATATACTTTCTTCTTTATTCTGGCCGTCATCAAGAAGCATTATATCTGCTTTTACGATTAGCTTTAGATTTTCATATGACGATTTTGGAACGTTTTGCCCAGAGGATTTTATACTGGTGGCTTTCCACACACCTTGTAATTTGTCTTCATCGGAACCAGGTTTGATTACTGCTGGTTTATATACAGGTTCTTTCTTAAGATACAATGTCATAGATCCTGGCTTTGCGCTTTCCGGAAAATTTACTGGATAGTTTTGCATAGTCCAGTGTATTTTTAGCCCTTCATTGTTGATTTGATAAAGTCCTTTTAACTGAAAATTTTGCGCTGTAATGTCTATTTTTTTCGATTTAGGATCGAGTTTAAAAGTCATTGCCCTCACATCTTGACCTTTGTGAAGTGTTAACGAATTACCATCTATAATAACACTAGCATTTCGAAGTAGTGCTTCTGGCATCTCTTTGCCATCAAAAGTATAAATTTGCGCTGCGTACCAAGTTCCTTGAATTTTTTGTTTGTCCGCTTCATCAGCAGCAACGAAAGAAAATATGAGAGAAGTAAAAACTACAAATTTTAAAAGAACAGATTTCATATTTAAGTAAGAGAATAAAAACATTTATTATCCTTTTCTAAAAGTATTTTCTGAAAACCAGATTATTTAAAAAAATATCCCTCGAAAAGTATCTCTATTTCAATACTCACCGAGGGATATTTTTATTATATTTGTGTATCTAATTTTTTTCAAAATCTAGCGCAGCAGAATTGATGCAATATCTAAGACCTGTTGGCTGAGGGCCATCTTCAAATACATGCCCTAAATGCGACTTGCATTCATTACATAACACTTCAACTCGCGGTATATTAGGAATAGAACTGTCTTTTTTTACAGCCACTTTATCTTTTGAAATGCTCTGCCAAAAACTTGGCCAGCCAGAGCCAGAATCGTATTTGGTTTCAGAGTTGAAAAGATCATTATTGCACGCTGCGCATTTGTAAATTCCTTCCTCCTTGTGGTCGTAATATTTATTCGCAAAAGGTCGCTCAGTGCCCTTTTCTCGTAAAATACGATACTGCTCAGGAGTTAATTTTTCGCGCCATTCTTGTTCTTGATCCACTTGTTTTCTCCTCTACTTATTTGCCTATTTGTATACCAAAGCTACGCGAAAATAACTAGGCACACCGGTTGTTTTTACTGTGAATTCTTTTTCTGTTGTTTGTAGTTTTTTTAAACGTCCCATAAGAGGTACTCTATTGTAATAGCGATATTGACCAACGAGAAGTCCTTTGTCATCGTGTAAAAATAAGTAGAAATTTATTTTTAAGTCTTGGGCAGAATACATTTTAACTACAGCGCGATATTTACTTTTTGACACTTCTATCAGCTCAACATTTTTTATATAGTCGTAATATTCTAAGCGTTTTCCATTATACTTCTTTAAGTCGTACAGATATGCAAAACGTTCTTTCGCTGTGGAATACAGCATATGATGTTGTTGTTCTTCATAGCGTTTATATTCGTTTTCTTGTTTTTTAAATTCCACTTTGACTCGATCTTCTTCTTTACGAAGTCTTCTTTTACGTTCGTGTTCTGTCTCACAACCTATAATAGCAAGAATGAAGAGTAGTATAAAAAATCCTCGGATAATCATGAAGAAATTTCCTTTAACAGAAAATATGTTGGTGTTGATTTAGTAACAGGTAATTTAAGTTTGACTGTTTGGGGCGTTAAATTGTCTTTCTTTAAATAATGATTCCAAAAAGCTTTATATCTAACTTCTTGTTTGTGAATATTAATCCCTCTAGAGTCAAATATGTAAATGAAAAAATGTGGGCGCACTTTTTCTTTTTCTGTTTTGTAATTAAAAATTAATTTCAAAGTACGCTTTTTATTTGAAATAAAATTAATCGTAGCTAAATAATCTAAATCGGGCAAATCGTTATGCATTTCGCGTCCCCAAGCAATTTGGCGAATATTTGGGAAGCGATAACGAAGACTATTTTTCCACGTTTCGCGCAATTCTTTGTGTAGCCCTTCTGTTTCTTGGACCATATTTTCAGTACTAATTTTTATTTCTTCTATACTTTTTCTTAGTGCTTCAACTTCAGCAGTATTAGAGTCACAGCCTATAAGCACTACAAGAATAACCAATAAGACTAGGCGCACAAATTACTCCTTATCTTTCACACAACGAAATCCAATATCATTTCGCGAAAAATCCAAGAAGAATCCTTCGCGGTAACTTATCGTAGTATGCCGCTCTTTACATTCAAAACTGCCACCACGAATTACTTTGTCTTTTTTTGTCTCAGAGTCGTACCACGAATCTGTCCACTCCCATACATTACCACTCATGTCGAAAATATTTGTAGATGTTTTTCTCAAAGATGTTCGATCCAGTGATAACAATTTCTGACCTATATTTGCGCGTTTTTTATCAAAATCGTTTCCCCACGACCATTTGACACTTGTGTGCGCTACTTTTTCGGGAAAACGCGCTGCTTTTTCCCATTCTATTTCAGTAGGCAAACGTTTACCTGCCCAAGAAGCATAAAGAGCTGCGTCGTACCAGCTAACACCAACAACAGGAAAATTAGCTAGTTTTTCGGGATAAACCCCATTCCAATGTTTCGGTGAATCGAAACCCATATCTTCTAAAAAAATATTATATTCGGCGTTGGTAACTTCGTGATCGTCAATAAAAAAAGCTTTGGTGTAGTGTTTTTTTATAGGCTTTTCGTCGTAAAAACCTTGTTCGTTTCCTATACTAACGTCGCCAGCACTGATCTCAACCATATTCGGATAGTTCTCTTGTTCTTTTCGATGTTGTAAAACATATTCTAATTTATTTTTAAAAACTTCTTTTTCTGAGAGCTGTTCTTTTTTTTCTTCTGTTTTGTTTTTTGATTCTGACTCATCAACATCAATTTTTACATAGTGATGATTGCGATCTAAATAGTTAAAAAAGTGCGGCCGCAAGAACATAATGATGCCCGTTGAAAAAATAGTAGTGAAAATTATGAACGGTATTATATGCGATTTCTCAGAAGCTTCTACAGTTTTTAAGAACGTTGTTGCAGATTTGTGTCTTTTAAGAGGATTCCATTGTATCGCTTTAATGATAGCTCTTTCAAGTTTTTTCGAAATTTTTAATCCTGGCCGCACTTTTCTCATTGGAGGTGCTTCAGGAAAGCGACTATTTGATTTTTGATGAATGAGGATACCTGAAGGAAAAGGCAGAACACGCGTTATTAACTCGTAAAAAATAACGCCTAGAGAATATACATCACATGTTCCATTTAAGGCTTTTGCAAAAAAAACCTCTGGTGCTGTGTAGTTATTACCTTGTCTTGGCGCAGCAATTTCATCTCCTTGAATATTCGTATCATACTCCTTAGTATAATTACTTTCTCCCAGGCCAACTACTTTGACAAAAGAACTAGAATCACCATTTTTTACAAGTAGTATTTTGGAAGGTTGAAGCCCTTGATGCAGTATGCCTTTTTGATGTGTGACTTCAATAATATCAAGTGTTTGTTTTATGATAGAATAACATAGTTTTGTCGAAACTTTTGGAACATCCTTCATTATTTTGCACAAACTTTCGCCTTCGATATATTCAGAAATAATAAAAGCAAAATTATCTTTATTTTGACCAAAATCTAAAGTTTTTACCCACCCAGGGTGAGAAATTTTTTGCGCTTCTTTTAACGATTTTTCTAGAACTTTGAAACCCTTATTGACAGGTTGACATGAAATCTTAATTGCAACTTCGCGCGCTGTAGAAATTTCGGAACCTTTGTAGACAAACCATTTTCCTTCGGTATTAATTGCCTCTTTTATTTCATACTTATCTTTTAAAATTTGTCCAGGAAAAACCCCTGGCGAAGATTGATGCACTTTTTTTTCTAACTTTGTTCCATCTGAAGGACAAAATAAAATATGGTCGCTATAAGTGCGCTTACAAGAAGGACATGTTTTCATAACCCACCTCTTTAAAGTTCCAAGTGTCCGTAAAAGTCTTATGCTCGTTTTTTTGTGCAATATGATCGATGCCCGATTAAGACCACTGCAAAAGCGGCAAAACAACCATAAAAATAGTAATTGTCATGTGGATATATAAGAACACCTTCCAAAAGAATATCGATAATAATAGAAGCGTGAACAAAATAATCCCACCCGTTGACAAAATATTTCCTGTAATAAATACTCGTTATAGTAAGTACGGAAAATAATCCTATTGCGATTGATTGTACTTGAAATTTTGTTTCGCAAAACATCCACGCGTGGAAAACTAAAATATATAAAACTCCTAGTACAATTGAGAACCACCACTTTTTCATCGTATATCCTATTCTTTTTTTTGCAATTGCTTTTCCAACCACAAAATACGTTCTTTACGTAATCGATTATCTTCTGTTACTTTTTGTTTTAGGGAGCCCAGAGCTTCAGCAAACGACTTACTTTTGATAAGCTTTTCAATTTGATCAATAAAAGCTTCTTCTTCCAAGAATATAGATATTTGTTGAAATACTAAATCAGTTTGTTGCAAAAGATATGCATAGTATTTTGCTTCTTTGTAATTTTTTTCTTGGAGGCTTAACATAAAAGCTTCGAGAAGTATTTCTTTTTTTAATTGCCTAGTTTTGTCATCATTTCCGAGTTTCTCGGCTGAAATAATGAAATCTAACGCTGCGACATACTTTTGCGATGTTAGCATTTTTTGCGCTTCAGCTACGTAGTACTCTCGTTGGAATGAGGGAGAAATAAATATAAAATAGGTAATAAACATAACAAGTATCACTAAAAATACCGGTAAAACTACACGAGCTTTTTTATCAAGTTTACCTAAAAAACGGTTTGCGTGGACTTGAGCAATGAGAGAATATTGCCAAACGCCATTTTTATTTTCATAGTCAAGAGCCTGTATAAAACTACGTGCATTCTTAAAGCGTTTTCGGGGATCTTTTTCCAACGATTTCGAAATAATAGCATCAACTATATGAGGTACATTGTCTACTTTAAAATGAGTAGCACACAATTTTTTAAGAGAGATAGGAGTAGCGCGTAAAATAGATTTCAGTACTTTTTGCCTTGTTCCACCAAAAGGAGTTGTACCGCAAATCATGTGATACATTAGAGCACCTACTGCATATAAATCAGTATGCCCACCAACATTTTTATTGAGAATTTGTTCAGGAGCCATATATCTAGTTGTACCAATAATGTATCCTGTTTTTGTAAGAGTTTGCTGCTCTAAACCACTAACTTCTGAAAAGATTTTAGCTACTCCAAAATCAAGAACCTTTACCTTGATTCCACTTGCGCTGTACTCGATCATTATGTTACCAGGCTTTATATCGCGATGAGCTATTCCCTTATCGTGTGCTACCTGTAAAGCAGCTAAAATTTGCTTGGCGATTGTAAATGTTTCAGAAATTGGTAGGCGCTTTTTTTGTATTAAAATATTGCGCAAACTCTGCCCAGAACAAAAATCCATAACAAAGAACATTGTACCTTGTTTGGTTTTATGAACACTACGTACAGGAACAATATTTGGATGAAGTAGTTCTAGACCGATTCGCGCTTCGTTGATAAAGCGCTTTTCGTAGCGCTCTCGCATGTCATTGGGGAAGGTATCGAGTTTCAACATTTTAACAGCGACTGGTTTTTTTAGGATCAAATCAGTTCCACGGTAAACTTTTCCCATTGCACCATCAGCAACATATGATTCCATTTTGAATCTTTTAGCTAAAACTTTACCAATCATATTGTCATTTTTTTTGGAAAAAAGTGTTTGAGTGGTCATTAGTTTTGGCGACTCTGGAACCTTTATGTATCTTTTGCAGTTTTGGCAGCGAATTTCTTTGCGCTGTTCTTTTACATTCACCTTGATTTTATGTCCACAAGGACAGCCTAAGATAAAAGAGTTCAATTTTTTTACCTTGATAAAAAAAAATGGACATCAAAAGATGCCCACTTGAAGTATGTAAAAATATAAATCTTGTAGGGCGCGTAGCCACGCCCTATTGTATCATTTTAAGTGACTTGACAAAAGTATTTCCCAAATTTCAATTGAATAACTATTTATGTTATCACTTAGAACATGCCGACATTTATATTCCTTGTAACCTGGTTCTTTTAGAAATTAGCTTCGTTACTTTCCAATGTAGAGTGCAACTTTGCACTTTTAAAACACTTCGTAACTTCCTAAAACAACTCGTATTACGTAAAACTTAAATGTCGACGCACCCTATTTTCCAGATATTTTCTTACAAATTCTTTTTACAGTGCGAAATCCAATTTGATTGCGTCTTTCTTTTGCAGAAATATAACCACGTGTTGTTACTCGTATTTTTCGTATTCTTTGTTGCCAAGAACCGCCGCGAGCAATTTTAAATTTACCATATTGCGGTCCTTGTGGATTTGTAAGAGGGCTTTTATTGTAATAATGAGCATCGTACCAATCTTGGCACCATTCCCAAACATTACCACTCATATCGTAACAGCGGTAGGACGAACAATTTTCAGGATATTCACCTACACGTGAAGTTTGACCAACATAATTGTCAAAATTACACTTTTCGCGGTTAGGTATGTCATTTCCCCAAGGATAATAACGATAGTCTGTACCGCGAGCTGCTTTCTCCCATTCAGCTTCTGTTGGTAGAGATTTCGATGACCAATCACAATAAGCTTGCGCATCGTGCCAGTCAATACCTACAACAGGCTGTTCAGGAGTATTCCACTTTGAATTATACCAAAATTGTGGAATATGCAACTTTTGGGTATTATCCATTAACGCATTTGTTTGTGGATTTTGCCCAATAGCATCTAAAAATAGCTTGTAACGATTATTCGTTACAGGAAACTTATCTATTAGATAAGCGTCGAGATATACTTTGTGTTCGGGAGCCTCTTCTAAATCAGCATCTATTGAACTATCTCCCATAACAAAAATTCCTTTTGGGATATACACCATTGGAGCATTATCCACAAGAGAAATAATCTCTTCGTTTACTATTTTGTATCCCACAGGAAGATATTCGAGAACATATTGAGGTATCAAACTAATTGCTTTATCGCGAACATAAAATATCGGAAAAACATCTGACTCTACTAGCTCATCTTCAATAAGATTTTCACAATTTACTTTTTCTAAATCGTCAAGCATCTCATCTAATGAAGAATAACGTTTTTCAGGTAATTTACGCGTTGCTTTTCGCAAGATTTTTTTTACCTTTGAAGGTACTTGTTCCCATTCCATATCATAGGGTTCATCTCCCGTAAACAAATAATACAACGTTTTACCAAAAGAATATACATCACTAAAAACAGTGGACTTTTCAGAATCCATTAGCTTTTCAGGAGCAGAATAATAGACAGAAGAATAAAATTCATTTGCTAAAAGAACATCGCTTTTCCAGTCCGCCAATCCAAAATCAGCAATTTTTATAACATCACTGTTTACATAAAAAAAGTTAATCGGTTTTAAATCTCCGTGAATAACACCTTCTTTATGTGCATAGCCAACAGCCTGCCCTATTTGATAAGCAATATTCAAACACTCTTCAAAAGACAGATTTTTTTCGTGTACTTTTTGCTGTAGATTTGGACCTTCAAGATATTCCATTGCTACCCACGAATGACGCGCATTTTTTAATGACACATCATATATTTTAACAATGTGCGAATGATCTAAGCGCTTTGCTGTTGCAACAGCACTCCAAAAATTTTCTCTTCTTTTTTCTGAATCGTATTCGGGTCTTAATACTTTGATAGCAACAATGTCATTTGTTGCATGCCGAAGTACTTTATATACAAAACCCGTTCTACCTTTAGCAACAATCTCAAGCATTTTATATTTTTCATGAGGAAAAAGAGCAAAATTTTTATTGAGGAATATCATTTCGTTATAAACCTCAATTGCTTTTTTATGCTCACCACTTTCTTGTAGCATTTGAAAGTAAATAAAATACACACGAGCATCGCGTACACCTTTTTCGATGAGATTTTCTACAATAGTTATGGTACTAACTATTTTATCTAGATCGTACAAACTCATTGTCAAAGAATTTACTATTTGTAAACGATGATTTTCTGGCAAAGTACTCCATTCTATCGACTCTACAACATCACGAATACTTTTCATGAGTTGTTCTTCAGAAGAATTAGAACGGTTTGGTAGTAATACATTTTCTAAGTCGTGAACTTTATTGCGCTGTATCCCTTGTAACTGTGTAAGAGTTCGCAAAATAATATCTAGCTTTGCATTCATATCGCGATGATCTTGCGCCAACTCGTCTAGCTTGTACATAACAGGGCCTAAAAGCTCGCGGTACTTTTCTTGTAAATCACAAACTTGATCAATTGTTGAGAGACGTGTTGCTTGAGTTCCCAATACACTTAAGTTCGCAAAGTTTTGATTTTCCATCGAATCGTTAATCTGCTGCTTTACATCTTGCAAATCTTTCTGAATTCGTTCTCTATCTAATCGACTAACAACTGACGATAAATTAACATTGCAACTTATTTCCAGATGGAAATGTGCTACTAAACCTTCCATCAATAAATTGCGGAACCACAGTAATTGTATTAACTCTTTTGCTTGTGGAAGTTCATTTTGGATGTTGTTGATTATTACCTCACCAATTTCTTCTCCAGAAGCAGCAAATTTATCTACTCCACTTAAATTCTCAAGTAACTGATCTTCACTGTAAGCAGAAAAATCGATTATCTTGTCGTGAATTTTTTCTAGATCTCGGCACTGTTGAAGTACTTTAGAACGAAAATCCGCTAAGCGTTCACCTGTATAGCCATACTTAACAGCAAAAGGCGTAATGACTTCTTGCGCAAATTTTGCAGCTATTTGCTTACGACTTTTAGGAGAAAGCAGTTCATTTTCACCCAAAGCAATTTTCAAAGTGCGAATGGATTCATTCCAAGAACGTTGCATGGAGTCAGCTATTTTAGAAACACTTTCACCATACTTTTTTAATCCCTCTACGATATTTTCGATAATCAAACACCCAGGACTTATACCTTCCAAAAGAGCAGAAGCTACCCACGAAAAAATACTAACTACATTTTTCATGATATAGATCCTAAGTGGAGTGTGTGAGATTGTATTAGTCTCATATTTCCTCCTTTCTTCCTGGTTTGCAGTAGCGTTCACCATAATCTGAGAAGGAGTTTGCTTAGGATGTTATCTTTAAAAAAATGATAACGCCCTAGTTGTTCGCCAACAAATTGTCGGAGTGTATATACTTAGACGTATTTCAAACAGAAATATTCATGGTTAATTTGTAAAGGCATGTAAATTTTGCAATAAATATTGAGATAAAGCAAGTTAATGGTTTGATTTAGAAAAAAATTCAAGTAAGTCATAAAGAATTCATAGCCATCTAAAACATGTTGCTTAAGAGATTATTTGTTTTTATGAGTAGACAGAATATTTCCTACTACAATAGTACAACAAAATAGTGTATTTTGCCATTTATTTTATTTGGTGGGTAATTTGTGATAAAACTATTCAATGACCAAGATTTTAGGAACACCCTGCCATGGGTGTCCCTAAAAAGAATGAAAACGATGACGCCCTCTTCTGCTGTTACGTGAATCCATACCAAGAAACGCACCAACAAAAGCGTATTTTTACATCTTTGCGAAATTAAGGCCCGTGATAAATAGATACATTTTTAGGTTCAGTAAAAAATCGTAGTGCTTCTAAACCACCTTCACGTCCAACTCCAGACTGTTTCATACCACCAAATGGTGTGCGTAAATCCCTCACCAACCAGCAATTTACCCACACCACACCAGCCTGTAAATCACGTGAAAAGCGATGCGCTCGTGTTAGGTTTTCTGTCCAGACTGTTGCAGATAAACCATAAGGAGTACAATTTGCAAATTCTAACGCTTGTTCTTCTGTTTCAAAAGGCACAACACTGACTACTGGTCCAAAAATTTCTTCTTGGTTTATCCGCGAATGCGGGCCAAGGTCTGTTATTACTGTAGGTTCAATAAACCATCCATCTTTACAACGGTCTGCGGCTTCATACGTCTTGCCACCGCAAAGAATTGTCCCACCTTCTTTTTTTGCAATCGTAAAATAAGAAAGTATTTTTTGCATATGATCTTCGGAAACGATAGCTCCTTGTTTTATTTCTGGATCGAGAGGATCACCAATAGTCAATTCTTTCGTTTTTGCGACGAAGGCATCTATAAATTTATTGTAAATTGATTTTTCAACAAAAATTCGAGATCCACATAAGCAAATTTGCCCTTGGTTAACAAAAGAAGAGCGCACTGTTTCACTTATCATTCTTTCAAAATTACAATCATCAAATATGATATTTGGATTTTTTCCTCCAAGCTCTAACGATATTTTTTTGAATAACGGAGCAGCAGACTGTGCAATTTGCGCACCTGTTTTAGAACCGCCAGTAAACGAAATAACTGGAATTTTTTTATGCAAAGTAATTGCTGCTCCTACTTCAGCGCCATAACCATGTACGATGTTTAGCACTCCTCGTGGTAGCCCAACTTCCTCACAAATCTCACTCAACATATAAGCTGTAACTGGAGTAATTTCTGAGGGTTTTGCTATAACACAGTTACCAGCGGCTAATGCGGGAGCAATTTTCCATGTAAAAAGATAAAGTGGTAAATTCCACGGTGAAATACATCCTACAACTCCGATAGGTTGACGTAGGGTATAATTAGTTATCTCTTCGTTACTGTACGACTCGGAACAAAAATGTTCGACAGCAGTAGCAAAGAATCGAAAATTAGCTGCCGCTCTAGGAATATCAACCGCTTTTGATAGCCACAGTGGTTTACCATTATCATTGGTTTCCGCTAGAGCCAAACCTTGGTGACGTTGTTCTATTTTTTCCGCAATACGTAGTAAAAATCCGCTGCGTTCATCCACCGACAATCGTGACCAAGTAGAAAAAGCACTTTGCGCTGCACTTACCGCATTTTCTATATCTTTTGCGCAAGATCTTGGCGCTTTAGCGTAAATTTTTCCTTCTGCTGGATTAAAAATATCAATATACTCATTAGAACTAGGTGATACTAGTTTACCATCTATGTAATTTGTTAATATTTTCATTTTATTTTTCTTTGGCTATTGCTAAACGTATCGAGTTTGTCATTTTTTGAATTTGAGCGAGATCTTTGTTAATTCCAACCATCATGTTTGGAGATTGCTGCATTTCCATAATTTTCTTAAAATTGTAATCAATACTCTTTAGATATTTTATAAAAAAGTACCAACTAACAGGGATATTTTTTAATCTATGAGTTCTCTGTAAAATCAATATTTTATTAGTATCTGCTGTTAAACCAATTATCTTAGATTCCCATTTTTTTTGCCAACGTGTTAACTTTCTTTTATCAAATTTTTCTTGCTGGCGACTTTCGATAAAAAACATGTATTTATCTTGGATTTCTTGTTGCATACTGGAAATTTTAACAAGCGCTTCTTCCATTTGAGCAAGTAACTTTATTTTTTCTTTTTCTTCTTTGCTCATCAGTCCTTGCATCTTGTTAAATATAGAAAAAAAAGAATCTTTTATGGCATTTTGCAACTCACTGACGTCTCTCGTCGTTGTAATATCTGCAGGTAGGTTAATACGTGCGTTATTGTATAGTTCTCGAGTATAAACATCGCTTACTTCATTGAGAAGATTTACAAGACCATTAAAGTCTTGTAGAATTTTCGGATGTTTTTTCATAAATATTGATTTTTCATAGTCTTTTAATCGTTTTTCAAAGTTTTGTATTTGTACCACAAAATTTTGACGTTTTTCTTCCCAAAATGTTTTACCAAATTTTGTTTGTAACTTGATGTATAAATCCGAAAAGTTACCATAAATAGAGTTGATCCACGCCAAATCCTGCTGGACACTTTTTTCATCCAGAAACTCAGCAAACTCTTCGTCTTTTTTAATTTCATTGATAAGCCGTACAATATTATTTTTATACAACTTGGTTCTAGAATCATTCAATATTTTTTTTTCGCTCTTGCTCAGTTTTAGATGTACGAGAATTTTTTGGTACTCGCTATTAAGTATCCCTTCGCAGTAAGTAAGAATATTTTGCATTTTCTTTATACTTTTAAATGAATAAGGAATAAGAACACGTCGGGCTGAGTGCTGACGAATATTTTTTTGCATTCCAACTAACTGCTCTTCCATTTGTTGATGCCAACCGCTAATCTCGTCTACTTTTGGCGGCGAAGGTTTTTCTTTTAGATATTCACTACTTTGTTGTTGCAACTGTTCGTGAAAAACACTTACTTGATCGACAAAACTACGAATAAAAAGATTATATTCTTTGCGTTTTTTTACTTCATTTTGAGGATTACCAACATACTCTTTTTGTGTTTCTATCTGTCGTTTGTTATTCTTTTTATATATTAATTTGATCTCGTAATTCCCAGGTAAAATACGTTTTTTTATAGGAAATTTGTAACTAAAACGCCCTTGACGCACATATACCATTTTTTCACTTCGAGGAACTAAATAACTATCTAAGTATAAAGTAATATTTACCCAATTTCGCTCTGGTAAATCAACTTGTCCGTTTATTATCCAATAATTTACTTGCTCAACTCTTTCCTTAGAGAACTCCATTGTCGCTTGTGAGAATAAACACAAGTTACAGACGAGCGCATAGAATATATATCTCATTGTTACCTTCCTCCTGCAAGATTTTTTACGCAACGAAAACCCACATATAAACTAAAGTCTTTACCTCTGTGGCTCCATAGTGGATATTGATCTGTATCAAAACACTTTTTTTGAAAATGACCTCCGCGAGCAACATAAAATTCTACAGTTCCGCGGCCTTTTACTTTTTGCTTTCTTAATGTTTTTGTCCACTCGCGAACATTTCCTCCAAGATGAAGAATACCGTACGGGCTCACATCTTTGTTTGTTTTATCTACTGCAACTGTTGTATATTCCTTAGGTTGTGTCAAGAAAATAAACTCTTTTTTATAAAAAAGCTTGTTTTCTTCCTTAACCGGAGATATGTTTCCCCAAGGATAACGTCTTGCATCTGTGCCAAGTGCAGCAAGTTCTAATTGTTCTGAAGTTGGCAAGTCTTTGCGATAGTGTTCTGCATATTCACGTGCTTGTTTCCAAGTAATACCAACAACTGGATGATTCTCTAATCCACGTGGAATTTTGCCTTTTTTCCAGCTTTTTGGATTATAACGCACATCACTAATTTTGTTTGTTTCAACTAAATATTGTCTATATTTTTTATTTGAAACTTCACTACGATCCATCAAAAAATGAGATATTGCGCGAGAATTTGTTCCTAAAGGATAGCGTAGTTTTCGTTTAGCAGACAATGGTTTTTTTGGCCCAAGTTTGACATTTTTTGCTGTTGGAATATAGATCATATTGCGATAATTGGCATAATCTTGCTTAGAAAGCATATTCATTGAAACGTATAATGTTTTATGCTGTCTTCCTGCAAATATAAATCGCCGAGCTGTGAAATGTTCATCTCTTACAAATTCAATTAAGTACCACTTATCCTGAGTAATATTAACAGGCCTATTAACTTTTCCACTGTGTATGACCTTATCGAAAAGAATAAGTTTTGCTGCGCTAACAGCGTATATTTTAAAATCAGCGTCATTTGGGGTTACACTAAAAGTAATTTCGGCATGAGAACTGTTGAGAAAAGTGTCTAGCTCTTTTAAGTAAGGGTGCTGTGCATCTAGCAACTTGAATTTTACTACTTGTTTCTCTATTTTATCCCACTGGTTTTCCTTACGCAGTTCTTTGAGTTTTTTTAAGGCTCTTTTTAAACGAATATCTCGTAAAGAAATTGTCGGTTTTAAAAACTCATCGACATCTGGAATGTAAGGTACAAATTCATTCGCTAATATTTCGAACTCTTCAGACAAAATTGTTTTTTGTGCTTTGTTTGCCGTTTGGATCGCTGCAAAAAAATTTCCTTTTTGTTTATATTCTTGAGCTTGTTCTAGCCAACTATCCACTTTTTCAATCATAGAGTCCAGATTATCTTTTCGTTTTTGAGTTTCAGCGCTGTTAGACAAAAAACTACTTATCATAAAGAAAATCGTCACAATTGCAACACCAGTAATAATACCTATTTTACTTGACTGAACAAAGCGGGAAATCTGCGCTCCCATCGATGGAGGCTTGGCAAAAATAGGTTTGCCAAGCAGAAAGCGCTGTAGATCTAATTTAAAATCGTTGGCGTCACTATAACGCTCTTCTGCTTTTTTACTTAAGGCTGTTAAAATTATATTTTCTAAATCACGCGGAATATTAGCGTTTAATTTTGTTGGTGCCTTTGGAGGACGTTTACTAATTTTTGCTGATAGTTGGTCAAAAGACTTTCCTGTAAAAGGAACTGATCCTGTTAGCATTTGGTACAAAATAATACCAATAGAATACAAATCAGACCTAGCATCCAATTTTTGACATTTAATTTGCTCTGGAGAACAGTAAACAGGTGTTCCCATAAAGATTTTTTTGCCACTAGCTTTAGTTGTTGCGTCTGTTGCTAAACCAAAATCGGTGATTTTTAGATCTTTATCGCGTACAAGAATATTGGCGGGTTTTAAATCGCGGTGTAAAACATTATTCTCGTGAGCGTGTTGTATACCTTCAAGCGTTTTAATTGCTACTTGACAACTATATTTAATGTCTTGTTGAAAAAACTTTTGTCGCGATTTTATCAATTGCTCTAGATCTTTTGCAGGGAAGTATTCCATAGCAATGAAGTAACCTTCTTCACATTCGCCTACTTCGAAGACGGTAACAATATTTCCATGTGAAAGTTTTGCCGCCATACGCGCTTCTTGAATGAAACGCTGATTCTCCTTCTCCGAAGCATGTTGCCTCGAATGTAAGATTTTGATCGCAACTGTACGTTGTAGCTGTGGATCTTCAGCAAGATAGACAACACCCATACCACCTTTAGCAAGCTCTTTTTTTACAATATATTTTGCTAAAGCACCGCTTTTTTTTATACGCTTACCAGCTAAACCAGTCTTTGGTGTTTTGCTACTTTTCTCCACCATTGTTTCGCGATTTATTTCGAGATTTTGTGCACCTTGAGGATCTAGGTAAGCACGAATATACTTCGCCATCTCTTCGGTACTTTGAAAGCGATTACTAGGTTTTTTTTGTAGCGATTTCAAACAGATTTTCTCTATTTTTTCGGGAACATCTGGATTATTTGCTGAAGGGGGAACAACATCTTCGCGTACTACAGCCATCAGAGTTGCCATAACAACCTTGCGCTCAAAAGGAGCTTTTTTGGTTAGCATATAATAAAGAATGGCGCCCAAGCCGTAAACATCGCTGCGTGCATCAATTTCATCGATACGTCCCTGGGCCTGTTCTGGAGCCATATAACTTGGCGTTCCAAGTACTGTTCCCATTTGGGTAAAACTATTATCGACATCTACAGGTTTCGCTAAACCAAAATCCATCAGCATTGGTTCTTTGCCTTCAAGCATCACATTTCCTGGTTTTAAATCGCGATGAACAATCCCTTGTTTGTGCGCATGAGTTAAGGCATCTGCCACTTTGATGATGATACCTAAACAATCATTATAAGAAGGTTTTTCTTTAGTTATATAATCGTCAAGTGTTATCCCATTCACATAATCCATAATGAGATAATCACGTCCACCTTTTGTACCATTATCAATAACTGAGACAATATTAGGATGCTTAAGCTGTGCAGAAACACGTGCTTCGCGAACAAAACGTTTGGAGTCTTGGTCACTCATTGTTCCTACTTTGCTTAAACTACTTCCTGTTAGTTTCAAGGCAAAATGCTTATTAAGTCCAGGGTGGTATATTTTAAAAACTTCAGCCATTGCTCCTTGTCCGAGCTTAGCAACTACTTCATACTGTTTGAAGTTATTTCCTAGCCACTCTTCCGTTTTTCCAGCTATATGTTTTTTAAGATATTCGCCTTCACTTCCTGAAATGATAGAGTCTAATTCAGGAATGGGCTTGTTGTCTTCACTCATATACTTACCGATCTTTCATAAAACCAGGGCGTGTTCCCATATAATGGACTGTACACTGTAAGTGTTCATAAAAAAAGCAGACGTGTGCTAATGCACCGCGCCTGCTTCTCATTATGTACAAAACTATTAATCGAATAATTCGATGTTATAGAAAAACAATAATTTTGTTTGATAAGTAATTGTAACATCATCAATTACTGGTGCGTCAAATGTTATCTTATCTTCTTCTTGTTCAAAAAGAATATTAAAGTTGAATTCGGCACCTTCTGGTGTAACAATTACATCACCATCTTCTCCAATTGAAGAGCTACCATCAAATTCGAAGTTTGGAATTTGTTCTCCAGCAGAAGATCCTGCTCCTGCAGGCTCACCATCTTCATCGATTTCTGGTTCAACACCTTGTGCTTCGGCAGCTTCGGCAATGAGACGTTCCGCTTTACCTGCTTCAACACCTACTTTTCCAGCAGCCTGAGCTTCGAGATTCACTTGACCTAGTGCTTTTTGTGCTAAGACAACTACCGGCTCTACTGATCCGTTTACAACAGGAGGAGCCTGTACTTCACTCTCTTCGTTCTCTTCGCTCTCTTCGCTCTCTTCGTTTCCTCCAGACAGTTCGCCGCGAATTTCTTCTTTTAACGCATTTATCTCGCCAATAAAACCATTCCTGAACTCTTCGTGTCTGTTTAGAAAAAATATCATTCTTTGACCAGCATTAATTTTGAAGATAAAAATTCGCTTGTCTTTTATTTTTTCTAGTTTTTCAAAATTTTTGCGAGAAAAACCTCTACGGAGATTATTATCCATATCTAGTTCATCCCAAACTTCTCGCCACTTTTTCTTTAAATCTGATAAAAACAATTTTTCAAATTCTTTGTTACTAATTTCTCTACCAAAAAAATCAACACCATTGTCTTCACCAAGAATAAATTCTCTTAAAACTTTAACCGCATCATTATCAACACCTTTAGTTTTTCCACTTTTGATAAACTTTGGTTTCCGTTTTTCACCAGGGGTATAACTCGTTATATATTCGCTATTGGTACTCGCATTCTCAAATTCCTCTTCATCAACTGGTTCATCAAAAGAAAAAGAATCTTGGTTCTCGACGAATGCTGCTGGATCAATAGCATCTTCTGATTTGCGAATAGTAAACATAAAGCGACCTAAACGAGTTCGATTGGCATCTAGTTGTGGAAATTTTCCACTAAATAAACCCATTACATTATTCTCACCATTGACAAAACCAGTTGGAGCTACGCGTGTTATTAAAAATGGACCAGCACCTGGACCACCAGCGTCACCTATTGCGCCTTTCGCAATACGAATATCATCAATTGTCATTGCAGACGAATATATATGTGTGTTAAATGTTGCGCCATCTTCTCCAACAAAAGAGCGTAGAACACTACCAAAAAACATGCGTGCGTTACTGCGGCTATTTTCTTCTGTTCTTTCTATAATCTTTAGCTTCTCTGACAATTCTTGGTTTACAGAACTACCAGCATCACTATCATCTGCAACAAATAAATCAACGCTTACTTCACTGCGTGGAATATTTGCCAATTGCCCTTCAGTTTCGGAAGATTCTACAGGGTTTTCAAGTTCAAATAGACGATCAGGTACAGTATCATCGGAACCCAAATGATCTGTATTTTCACCAAAAAGCTTGATACTATTGTCTATGTCAAGATTAGTTGTATCTTTCCATGATACGGCTAGATTATACCACTTGTGTTCCTCTACACCAGAAAAAGAAGCTTGTCTACTTGATCCAATAAATGCAGGAAGATTATCTACATCGTATACACCATCTGGACTAGGAGCACTATATATATCACCAGAATCTGGCTCTGGTCTATCATTTTCTAGAGTACCATCTGCTCTGCGTACACCAGGCTGCAAGTCATAAAATTTGCGACGTGCTTGTATAGCGATACGTCCATCACTTTCGCTGTACTTCATCTGGATTTCCATTTGCACACCTTTTAAACCATCTAAACTATTGCCACCATCAGAGGTGCCATTGTTGGTAAACGGTGTTGTTGCAAAGAAAACTGTGCGGAACTTGCTCCAGCTTTTATTTTTGTTTAACTTAAACCAAAAAGAAACTGTTCCATCACTCTCATCAGAAGTTGCCATTTCCTCAACGGTATCAGGAAGAGGCATGTTATCTTCAGAAAGGTAACATAGAGTTTCGTCTTCTTTTGGAAGTCCATCTGCTTCATCGTCAGGATTTTCGTGAAAAATTACTCCGTCAGATGCTAGGTCACCAATATTGTTTTTATCACCACTTTCTGATGCTTTAGGAAACATTATTCCTGCCACTTTTTCGCTTAGCAAGTCTGATGTTGCATCATCTGGATCAGCAAGAGTAACTGGATCTTTTTGTTTGTGGTCACCTACTGCATGATCAGCGTTTAGAGTTAGTTCTAAAGCTGTATCTTCCGGTGTACTCGCAACATCAATTGCCGAAGCGCCGTTGTAGTTAGCGCGGAAAACAACACTTCCACCATCAACATCATCTTTAGAAAATGTTGCAATTTGCCCATCAGTTTCTAAGTAGTTCAAATCAAAGCTAACCGGAGTTACATGTCCAAATTGCTCGCTCACATTATCACTGACAGAATCTTCATTAACAACATCTATGTTATTTAAGTTATTTCCCGAAGAGTAACCATTCACTTGTTGAAAATTATTAACAACAACGCTCGGAAGAGAGACCAAAACCTGCTCATTATGTAGTTCCGATTGAGTACTTTTAACTTGAGAAGAGAAAATACGGCAAACAGTTTGACGTTTGTGAGACTGAATAACATTTCCTTGGATGTCGATTAATTGACCTAAAGAGGTAACTTCAAATAACCCTTGTACGTGAAATGTCAATTCCGTTGTTACTTTGGTAATATCAGTTTTGTTGATATCTTGGTAGAGCAACAAGTCTGGATTTGTTCTACGCAAATGCACATTTGGATCAGCCATTGCATAAACAAGAAGAGCCTTACGCAGTTTAGCTGTAGCATCACCAGTAAAAATATCGAAAGCACCGCGATTTCCAGAAGTATCTGTTGTTAAAAGAAAGCGTTTGAATTTTTCCCATGTACTTAGTGGGTACTTTTCCATAGCAGCTTCTTTTACATCGTCAGAATCGCTTTCTTCAAATAGCTTTTCTCTTCGCACGTCGCAAATACGGTTAGCTAAAGCCTTTGCTTCGTCAAAACTAATTGATACTGTGTCACCTTCATGGTGAAGACATTCTAAACCAGCGAAAACAGAAACAAGTACTGGCCACGAAGCTAAATTTACATTAACTGCAGCGCGCGAATCATCTCTATACTGTTCCAATTCAGGGTCACCAGGATTTACCGCAGTAAGATTTGCATCGACTGGGCGCGAAATAGTTCCCTCTTGGAATGGATTTGCAGATATAAAATCCCATAGGTACGGTAAACGGCGTTTATCGATACCAGGAATGTTTGTTATCTGGTACTTTGTCTTAAATGTACCACCTGCCAATTGCTGGCGTAGAGCTAGTATATCTTTTGCTATAAATTCATCTCTCTCAGTTGAAAACAAAGGTCCATTTCCCGCTGCATCCAGAGCTCCTTGCCCTTGAACAAATTTACTGAAATAAGGTTCGCGCAAAGCAATAGCTCTACTTAGATTTTCTAGCATATTTACTAAATTTAAGTCTGTAGCTACTTGATCATTATCAGGTATTTGAGAGTTTAGATCAAGTTGTGCATCCAAACTAAATATTTTTAATGAATATGCCGGAACTACACCGTTAGGTAATGTTTTTTCTGTATGTGAAACAACCAAACGATTTAACACTGTTTTTGGTAGATTAGTACCTTGATCTAAATCTGCATACGATAAATGCGGAGTAATCATTTGTGGATTGTCTAGATCTGCAAAAACGCGATTCTCATTATCGCCAAAAATAGTATTGCCAGAACTTATATTCTGCAGTTCTTCTAGCGGTATTCCTGCACCGGTATCATCGTCAGGAGCTTCGGCAGTAGAAGCTAAAGGCTTTAGAGAACTATAAGTCCAACGTCTTTCACCTATAGGTTCGTCATCTTGCTTTCCAAATCCTTGAGGAAGTGAAAAAAATTGTCCCTCAAAATCGCGGCGTAGTTTAGATACAGCAAAACTAATTCCCGCCTCGCTAAGCATTCTAGCCTTGAAAGCTTCTGTGAAATTCACTGAAGCCGCGCGTTCGTTACCAGCTATTCTCGCAAAACTAACTGCCATTGTTGAAACGACAAAGAGTACTGCTAGAACAGTGATAAGAGCGTTTGCTTTTTTATTGTTTGTTATTTTTAATATCACTTGTGAAACCTCCTATCCCATATTTATATATTTTGGTAGAAGGTAAAAACAAACATGAATACAGAAAATAGTTGCTCGCTATGTTTAATTGTAGATTTATTTACAATTGATATTGTAAAATGTAAAGTCGCTTCGTTTTCTGTATTGTATAAGTTCGTTGTTTGTTTTTATCTTTTTTCCTACATTGTGTGTATGTAGAGTTTTACATACTTTTTAACTCTTTAATCATAACATACTACAAATTAAAAAACAATATCCGAATATTCAAAAAAGTAAATAGGTTACCGTGCTCTGAGAAATATATCCACATTTTTGCTAAAAATTCCTTGCCATTAATCGTGCAAAGCAATATAATTCTCTTAGATCTGTTCAGAAAGAAATATTTAAATTTTTTAATCTTGTATAAAATTTATATGTAATGTGGTCATGCATCTAAATTTTGCTATACAGAATTTTTTGTTACTTGTGGAAAGGCGTGGAATATGGCCTCCTTTAAACTTGCTGTTCGCTTTTCTGGAAAACTAGTAGAAACTTTAGAGTTTGACAAGGATCAAGTTACTATTGGGCGCGCACCAGATTGTGATGTTGTTGTTGATAATCTAGGTGTTTCTAGAGTTCATGTGCAAATAGAGAGAACTGGTGATTTTTACATTTTACGCGACTTGAAAAGTAACAATGGTACATTTGTTCGCGGAGAAAAAATTGCAAAGTACAATCTAAATCACGCTGACGAATTTTTCCTGGGAAAACATTCTATAACATTCTTAAAAGGGGATGAGGACACCGAAGACGAGTGGTTGGATAGCTCACCTAATACTGAAGTAATTCAGGAGGGAGCACAAGGACGAGACATTCAGGGAATGACCATGTCCATGAATGCAAAAGATATAGCTTTAATGCAAATTAAGAAAAAAGCTAACTTGGCAGCATATCTTACAATAACAACTGATACTGGATTTCGTAAGCAGTTTCCAATAATTAAAACAGCTACATTTTTCGGGACAAACAGCAACTGCGAATTTCCTCTTGAAGGTTGGTTTATAAATAAGCGCCATGTTGTACTTTTACGTGAAGACAATGGTTTTCGTATCATTCATTTAGGAAATAAAAAACCTCCGAAAATTAATGGTCAAGAAGTTGACGATCACAAATTAAAGCATTCTGATGTAATCGAAGTAGAAAATATCCGAGCAACATTTAACATAGGCAGTCCTTAAGTAATGTTATGACAATGGCAACTGATATACAACTAAACAACTTAATAGATAAATTACTATTTCAAATTTCTCAAAAAAAAGTAAGTGAAAATGTCCAAGATATATTGGACTCTTTTTTTGAGCAAACGCAAGAAAAAGATATAGTAGATAATATACTACAAAATTTTTCAGAGACCTCAGATTTTTGGAGATTAAATATAATCTCCTACTTACTATCTCAATGTAAAAGTAAAGTCTCGAAAGAATCCATCCAAAAATATCTTTTAGAATCAGAGTTGAACGACTATAAACGCAATCGTTTGGTTCTGGTTTTACAAGAACATCCTAATTTTGATTTTAGCAATTTTGCGCAAACATACCCTCTAAAGGTTAAACTTGTCAATTATGCTGTACGTAGTTTAGTAAACAACATTGATGATCATGGTGAAAATCTTGAGGAAATAACTAATGATTTGCAACCCAAATTAAATGATCCTGTTTTTTGTGAAAACTTGATCACCAACTTATGCTACATATACAAAAAGAAAAGTATATGGCTTTTGGGTTATATTGCAGAATCAACAACAAACGAAGCAATTGCTTCTTTAGCAATACAAGCTTTAGAGAAGCAAAAATCGGATCACGCAGCTAAGATTTTAAATAATCTAACTATCCATAGGTCAAAAAATTTAAACGACGGAGATGAAAATAACAGTTCTTTCCAAAAAATATCACCATGTTTTATTTCTTGGTTAGACAGTTACGGAAACCAAATGATAGTCTGTTGTAGTGAAAACGAAGGTAACTACGGTATATCGACATTCATGATAAACCAAGAAAAAGGTTTACAAAGTTTTTTATCTTGGAAAAATATCACTCACTCAAAACAGAAATCTATCATAGAAGACTGGAAACAAAATACTGACTTGCGTGAAATTCCTTCTGAAAAGGTACAACAAATTTTACAAGGATCTTTGTGGAACAACAAAAGTGAACAAGTTGCTCCTCCAGTATCTTTTATATTACGAGATATTTTTCCTGGCCAACAACTTATGCCAACCAAGTATACCGTAAATTTATCTGTTGATAAACAAGACAACAATTACCGGCTTATACAAAATTCAGGTTACCTAGTAAAAGAATTTCCTTTTAACCAGTGGTGGATGAATTCTAAAAATTGCCAAGAGTATGTTGTAAACAATATTGCTGAACAAAAAAATGTAGACTATTCTGCGCTACAAAGTTTCATTAACGAATTTTGGGAACAAAAGCGCAATCAAATAGCCAACAAACTTTTGTTAACAGCAGACCTTATGCGCACCATATCTCCCAACAAATATCAAAAACAGATAGCAACATCTTTAGCGTTATACTCTTGTTTGCTAAGTAATAATAAACCGATGTGGGATATACCTTTTATAAGGCAATTAGCTCTCGTCAATATTCGGCAAATTCAAAAACAAAATTAACTCTTGAAGCAAATATTGTGAACTTATGTCTTTGCAACTATAAACATTCAACAAGTAGTCAGGAGTTGAGATGCAAAAAATTATGGTTATATGCCTCATTTTTGTTGTAGGTTGCACTTTAACTACAGAAGAAGTGGCGAAAAGAAATGAGTATCTAGAGCGTGCTCAAACTTATTACCGTGGTAAAAAGTACATGAATGCTTTACAACAAATTGAATTAGCTCTAGAAATAGATGCCTACAGTAAAAGAGCTATTGTATCTAAAGCTTGGACTTTGTTTTACTTAAATAAAAATGACCGAGCAGAAAAATGGTTCGTCAAAGCTCATGAGATGGACAATGCTGATGTATGGACCCACCAAGGCTTAGCAGCTGTGTATTTTAAACGTGGAATGAGTATTGGTAAGCGTTTAGATAAAACATTACTTGAAATATCAAATGTTGACGAAAACCAACAAAAAGCAAAAGAAAAAGAAATTAATCAAACAATTAATAAACAACGTCAAGAAGCTGAGTTGTGGTTTGAAAAAAGCTTAACTCACTACCAAGATGCGATAGACTTTGCTGACGAAGGTCAAGATTTGTATAACATGCTGGCCTCGGTGCATTCCATGATTGCTTTGCCGTATTATAGCGATGCGTCTAGATCTCTCAACGAATACCAAGAAACAGGAGAAACTTCAAGAAAAGAGTCTGTAGGTATTTTTGTTGAAAAAGGTTTGCCTAACTACGAAAAAGCACTAGGCTATCTAGAAAAATATATAAAATTCACTAATGAAGAATTGATTCCTATTGAAAAATACCTAGCAGACAAAAAAGCACAAAGAGAAAAAGTAGGACTTCTTGAGGATGAACATGCCAAGTTAGATCGACAAGTTGAGTTTTTTGAATTGCAACGCCAAGTAAATCGCAAGCGAAATAGAATAGCACAAGGATTTGCGGGAGATACCGATTATAAAATTGCAGTACTCATGAAGAAAGCAGAAGAACAAACACAAAATGAACAGGAATCTTCAAAGTATAGAACACTGTTTAAAAAACATATAACATTAGCAAAAAACCGTATTTTTGATATGGTGAGAGATTTCCCTGAAATGAAAAGTGGTGCGCGCAATTTAGCAAATATTGCCAAATTAGAAGGCGACTACAAAACAGCAATGAAGTATTTGGAAGAATATATTAATAAAAACCCCATGATTCGCCCTATTGAAAAAGTAGAAGTACAAGAAGAAATGGAATTGTTAAACTTCGACCAAAAAAACTAGGATGTTAGAGTAAAGAAAGTTGTAAAAATGTCAGGAAAACTTTTATTACGTGGAATATATGGAAGTGTAAAAGGAAAAGAATTTTATATTGAGCTAGGACAATCTGTTACTCTTGGCCGCAGCCGCTCATGTGATATCACCTTAGGACGAGATGGAGAAAATACCCAAACAATCGTCCACGAAGGTGTTTCAGAAGAAGCTCATTTTCGCAGTGTTTCAAGAAGACATATGCGCATTAGTTTTTTTGGTGAAGAAGAAGTAAAAATAGAAGATCTTTCTTCTAACGGTTCGTATTTAGACGGAGACCGCGTCGAGGATATTTCTATTCACGATTTCAAGGAAGAAGTGCATGTTATTCTACTTGGAACCAAAGAAAAATTTATTTTAGAATATATTGACTAGAGTCAACAAATTATCTTTTCTTTATAATAAAACGAAAAAGAGGGAAACAAACTCTTTTTCGTTTTTTATTCCCTACCCACTTCAACAACATCAACTTTCAATCTTTAAATATCACAAAATTTGCAACGCAACTAGTAGTTGGGTAAAATATTTTCGCTATTTGAAGACTCAGATTCTTTTGGTGACCATGGGCTAGATTTATCCAACGCAAATGTTGAGATTTCAGATCTTATTCAAAGTAATATTGACAAAAAAAGTTGGGATAATAATGTAAATCTTTCCACAAAAAGCCATCTTCTTATCATAAAACAATCATCTGAAATCCAAAAAAAAGTCAATAACTTCCTAAACGATCTCCACAATAGCATGTCAAAAAACTACCAACGCGTATGTCTTTGGGTACAAGTCGGCAAAGCTGCGAATGATTTACAAGAGGTATCCATGCTATCTACATGTAATAGGCGCGAAGCATCGATTAAATCCGGAACCCTTGTCATGAGTAATACTCCAGAAGCTGTCGAAAAGCGTCGCGATTTTATCAAATATTACTCTTCAACACCACTAGAAGATCAAATTGATAAACGCAACAGTTGGAAGTGTCTATAATTCCAATTGTAAAAGGAGATACAATTGAGATTAGCGTTAATTGGGTATGGCGTCGCGAAAAAATGTTCAAGTAGTTTTAAGATCGTAGTAAAAAATTGTAAAACGGTGAAGATTACCTCTGTAGGAAACGATTTAAACTTATTTGTTGGCGCTTCTATTATGAAATAATACCATGCAAGTATATTGCCAAATTTGTAGTAATATGGAATCTTGATATTGTATTCTTATCGTAACTACAATCGTTTTTTTAACAGAGACTTGATGAAACGGAGAAAATTATGAATGTCGTTAAATCTAAAACTTTACACGAAGTAGAAAATGATACAGAATACTACGGCTGTACATTTTATTTAGAACATCGAATCGAAGAGTTAGCGAATTGTAAATTTGATAATTGTAGTTTTCGCAATAGGCGTGTAGAAATTGCCAAAATGGAAAATTGTCGTTTTATTAACTGTGCTTTTACCGAATTTTTTATTCGCAAAGCGGACAAATATTTTAATGAAGAACAGGATCACTATTCTAAAAGTGTACCGAATGAACAGGATTTACTTGTTATTAAAACTGCAAAGACAGAAGAAGAAATAAACCGTGCGGCACGCGAAGGTTTTTTTCCGCTAATAAAAGTGATATACCCAGATGAGACTATTGGCAGTCCTCTTTTTGTTTCTCAACATAAAAAAACAGGAGAAATCTATACTCGTTATATGGAATCATCGCAAGATATTAAACCCTTAATTAATTCTTATTACTATCCTCATCGTTTTCCTAATCCTTTTGCTGCATATTTAATCCCCAAAGATTTGAAAAAAGGAACTAGGGTGTGGGTTGAATGTGTAATACAAGATATCGTAGCCGCTTTTGGTAACGAAGGGTACAATTCTAATTCGCGCCTTATCTCTGGGGAAGCAATATGGAATGGTAAAGATCTTGAAATTCAGTTTAATCCTAATACAGACGCTGAAGTGTGGTTAGGTTAATACTATGTTTTTTGACCCGCAAACAAAGAAACTTTACGCAAAAGATGGCACTTTAATTAAAAAATTACACTGCCCACTTAAAATGCACATTTCACAAATGCAAAGTCACAATTCTGATTTGTTTTGCCATCAGTGCGATCATACTATAATTAATACCGCTAACTTAACCGAAAAAGAATTACAGGATATTGTACGCAAAAATCCGGAAGTTTGTGTTTCTGTTAGTTCTCAGCAAAAAAATGTGATAATCCAAAATAATTTGCCGGATCATTTTTCGATATAAGGTTTGTGATGGAAAAAATAACAAGGAAATCTTTACAAAAAATAAATCATAATACCGAATACCATGCTTGTACTTTCCATGTAGAACACCGCGTTCCCAATCTAAGTGGAAGTGTATTTCATAACTGTAGTTTTAGACATTGGGCGGTTATCATAAACAAAATATTCGACTGTAGATTTATAAATTGCAATTTTTCGACTCTGTTATTGGGTGTTGTTAAGAATACTTTTTTCGAAGGTGGTTATATTCAAAGCTTCAAAATTACACCAGATAAGGAATATCACTCTCTTGAACTTATAAGCAATGTAAATATTATTGAATTTAATCTTTCTTTCACATTCATTGATTATTCTATTGTTCGAGGATATAGAGGAAGCGCCTTCATTCCTTTTCATCATTTTCCTGAAAAAATATTTGAGTTATCCTCTTTACAAAAATTAAATTTGAGTCGCAATAAAATACAAACTATACCAAAAAATATCAAAAAACTTAGAAACTTACGCGAATTTTCGATATCTTCCAACAATTTAAGAACACTTCCTGAGGAAATATATAAGCTGACCTCTTTAAAATCTTTAGATATGAGTCGTAATAATCTTGATTGGGTACTCAAGAAAAAATTACAACGCTATTTACTAGAATGTAAAGTTAGATTGTAAAGATTTTTTGCAAGATCAGTAAAAAATGTTTTGTTATAAACACTTTCTTTTATACAGTTTTGCTGCGACACACGACCTATTCCTAAATATGCGCCGGACAATGCTCCAGCCATACACGCAACAGAATCAGTGTCACCACCAATAAAAATAGCATCTGCTATTACTTTTTCGTAAGAGTTAGGATTCTTCAAAAATGAATACAACGCTATGGGAAAAGATCTTTGTGCAGTGATATCACTTCCTAATATTTGTAGCATATCTTGTGTGGATCGATTTTTTTCTAAACCGTTTTCAATCTCTTCTATCGCTACTTCGTATTCACGAGTATCTTGAAAATAAGACTTAAATTTATTGAGTGTCACTTTAATTGGATTCGTTACTCTAGAGTAATGAAATTTTCCTTTCATATTTATAACAAACATAATCGCAACAGCATTTAATATCGCAGCTTGAACAGCTAAACGATGAGAATGGGTTGTTAGCGAAGAAATTCTTGCTATTTGAATTAATTTTTGGTAGTCGTTACAAAATCTGAGAGCAACGGGAAGAATTCTAACAACCGAGTTATTTCCATAAGAGCCTTCCGCAAAACACATTTGTGATAATGATGTTTTATTATGAGTTTTTCGAACATGGCAAATTATTTTTTCCATGGATGGACCATATCTTCTCCACTCTTCATAATACCTGACAAATTCATCAAGTAAGCTCTCACCATCTAATCTTCCATTTATAAGCCAGTGACTAACAGCGATAATCGTTTGAGTATCATCGGTAAAACAACCAAATTGCCATTTCCCAAAAGAATCGCAAATAATATCTTCTTCGAGAATATCATCGATTGTTTTATATTTACTATTTATATATTCTGACGAATGCGCTTCAACAGCCGCTCCGATAACATCACCAACAACAGCTCCAAAAATAGCACCAGTAAACTTACTAAGGAGATCATTCAAGGTAATTATTCCTTTAAAGTAACACAATATCTTTAACTAAATCTTGAATAAGCGTTCTTAACCATATTTGTTCTGGGCTATGGTTTGCTACTTCGTGCCAAAATAGTCGCACGGGGATTTGAGGTGCTTTCACCGGAGGAACGAAGGATTTTAGATTGTACTCTTCAGCAATAGGAACACTCTTTGGTATTGTAAGAATATAATCGCTATCTGCCAGTACCATCAATGCAATTAAAAAATTAGGAACCATTACCGCTACGCGCCTCGAAAGCCCTAACTTTTTTAATTGCGTATCAATAATAGAAGTTTTTCCACCTCCAGGTGAAACTAGTATATGTTGGTATTTAGTATAATCTTTTAAAGATAAATTATTTTGAATTTCAGGGTGATTACAACTCACTAAACAATGAAATTTTTCTTCCCACAGAGGTACATGCAATAAACGATCCACAAATGCTGGAAAAACTCCAATTGCTAAATCGAGGCGCTTTTGTTGCAAATCATTTTCAAGGCAGTCAACGCGAATAGGTAAAATTTCAAGATCTATTAGTGGAGCGCAAACATGCAATTTTTTTGTTAACTTAGAAAGAAGAACACAACCAGCTAAGTCAGACAAAGAAATACGCATTTTTGTCTTCAGCATTTGTGGTGAAAACGATTTTTCTAATAAGTGTGCTTGATCAAGTTTTTCAAGAGCAGGTGCGATATGAGTAAATAGATTTTCTGCAAATAATGTTGGTACCATACCAGTACGCGAACGTACAAATAAAGGATCTTTAAAAAAATTTCTCAATCTTTTTAAAGCATTACTCGCTGCTGGTTGCGACATACCCATTGCCTCCGCAGCTCTAGTTAAATTTTTGTGTTTTACTAGAGTTACAAAAAACAGATAAAGATTTAAATCAATCATATTATTCATAATAATGATAATAACATATACACATTATCTATTAGAAATATATTTAATTTTTATTTATATTAGGGCGTGTCATCATGCAATACAGATAAAAATATAACGGATTCATTTAATGATACGCCAGTAGTATTGAGCCCGAGCCCGTTTGCGAGCCTGCGCCCGAAAACTTTTTGAGAGCGACAGAAAGTGATTTATTGGTTCAATACTAGTTTTTTGCGATGGAAAAAGAAACTTTGCTTCTTTGATAAATTGTTAGTGAAAGTTTCGGAAACGGGCTCGGGCTCGAAAAAACACACAATATTTTGAATGATGACACGCCCTAATACTACAGTTGTAACTAAGTACAGTTCCTTATTTTTCGGTGTTTCTAGCTGTTTACAAATAACAGTATTTTTTGCTATTTGAGAAGAGCTATCGATAGGATGGGGCCTACAGAGTGTCTAATTTTTGTAGCTACCTATTTGTTGTTTTAATTACAACTGTAGTACTAAGTGAGTAACAAAAAGTTTTTGAGCACGTTTCAAGTCAGTGTAGAATTTGAGTATCAGAGCAAGGACAGCCTGAGAGGCACATAACTGTAGCTATGTAACCGAAGGCTCAACGCCGCTCTGACACTCAAAGACAAGCTGCGTGTTCTTAAAAACTTTTTGCCACTTGCTTAGAATTCGAGTGTCAGAGCAAGGACAGCCTGAGAGGCACACAAAAAGTTTTTGAGCACGTTTCAAGTCAGCGTAGAATTCGAGTGTCAGAGCAAGGACAGCCTGAGAGGCACATAATTGTAGCTATGTAACCGAAGGCTCAACGCCGCTATGACACTCAAAGACAAGCTGCGTGTTCTTAAAAACTTTTTGCCACTTGCTTAAGTGTAAAGCTACATTATTCAAATTTTAATTATTATTCTATATTCACACTTAATATTCTTAGAAAGACAAAATATGAAACCTATATTATATGGTATTCCAGTTTCCCCTTTTTACCGCAAAATCCGCATACAACTTCTAGAAAAAAATATTGACCACCAAATAGAAGTTTTGCTACCTCTAGAGAAGACACCGGAACTATTGAAATTAACTCCTTTAGGAAAAATACCTGTATTAAAAGATAAAGAGGGGCGCATTGTAAACGATAGCTCTGTTATTTTTAACTACATTGAAGATGTTTATGGCGAAAATCCTTTACTACCCAAAAACCCATATGAAAAATCTCGCGCAAGATGGTTTGAAGAGTATGCTGACAGTCATTTTTTTAATACAGCTGTCGTCCAATATTTTTTCCAAAAATGCGTAGGTCCCTATGTTTTTGGTCAACCAACAGATGAAACAATAGTTGAAAAGGCAGAGAAAGAAGATATGCCAAAAATGTTTGATTATTTAAGCCAAGAAATTGAAGGTAAAGAATACTTCGCAGGAGAAAGTTTTGGTTTAGCTGATATTGCTCTAGGAGCTATGTTTGCAAATCTACAGTTAGCAGAATACAAGCTTGGTAATGAATATACAAGTTTGCAAAATTGGTTGGAAAAAACATTGTCAAGGCCATCTTTTAAGACAACGTCAAAGGAAGATAGTCAAAATCTTAAACACATACAATCTCAAAAATCTGTGTAAGGAAAAAAATGAGCGATTCTTATGTTCAAGTTTTTGTAAGATGCGAAACAAACGCATCTATCTATGAAGAAGTAAGTAACATCGCATCTTTGCAATTAGAACTATTTCAAAAACAACCAGGTTATATTAACGGCACTGTTTTTAAAAGCAAGGAGAGTCAGACAATACTTACACATTTGCAGTGGAAAACACTTGCAGATCATGAAGCTTGTTTAAAAAACCCAGATTGGCATAATAACGAAAATAGCCAAAAGTTTTTACAGTGGATACAAGAAAGTAAAATCAAAATAAAACCAGAAGTGTATGAAATTATTGCAGCAACAAACCAAGAGAATTGCTAGAGAATAAATTTATAGTTGTCATTCTTAAACAAATGACAACTAACCTGGCAAAGGTAATTACTCTTTGAATGCAGAGCTTTTACTTTCTAATACAGTGCGACGAGAGTACGCAGTAATAAAACTAGAAGTTAAAAGAGCAAATGACAATGGGCAAATACTTTTGGCAGGTCACTTATAAAAATATAGAGGTATGCCACACACACCTATACTAAAGTAAATTTTTTACCACGCGAAAACCAGAGAAACGATTACCTCTATTTGCAGCAATTCTACCTCGATAAGCACTGCGACAAAAATCGGCAATATAATAATAGCTTCCGCCGCGAATAACCCTTGTAGATGGAAACTCATCGTCGATCCACGCTTTGTCCGTTTGCGGGGCATCGTTATAATCAGGATGCCAAGTATCTAAACACCACTCCCAAACATTCCCAAGAGTATCATAGAGTCCAAAAGCATTTGGCTTTTTTTCTCCGATATCGTGCGTTTGACCACCAGAGTTATCACCATACCAACAATACGCATCATCTATGCGATTTCCCCAGTAGTATTCGTAACTACTACCTCCTCTTGTTGCATATTCCCACTGCGATTCGGTAGGTAACTTAAAATCATATTTTTGACAAAACTCTTGACAAATTTCCCAACTTACGCTTTCGACAGGACGTTTATCTCCTTTAAAAAAAGAAGGATTATTTCCCATCACTTTTTCCCACATTTCTTGAGAAATAAGATGTTTACTAATGAGAAACGGTCGAATAGTAACAGTGCGCATGGGCTTTTCCCAGTCGTATTTTTCGCCACCCATAATAAAGTTTCCACCAGGAATTAACGAAAAAGAAATACCGGTAGCCGAATGTTCAAATTCATCGATTTTAAAGAGTACATCACCACAATTATATGTTTGTTTTTGTATAAACTTGAAGCCACTACCCAGAATATCACTATGAAGGTTTTTAGATTTTCTCTCTTCTGGAGGAAGCATCAACATATCAACATCGTGAGGAGACACTTCTTTTGCTTGCCACCACTCAGGACATTGGCGTAAAACGAGTCCCCAAGCCTTGTTCTTAATATCTTCATTACACAGTTTACTTGAAATGAACAAATTATATTTTTCTACTTCGTGAGTAAGACGCTTTTGGACATCCTCGATTTTTTGATTTTCAATACGTTTAAGTCTACTCGAATTTTCTTTATGAAGTTTACTTTTTATTTCACGAAGTTCTAAAAGCTCGCTTTCAACTTTTTCTTTTTCTTTAAATATCTTTATTACATTGTCAACTTCATCATTTTCGTTATCTATATCTTGAACATTGCTAATATGAGATTTAATTCGCGGTAGTTCTCTCTCTTCGATTACTCCAATTTTCTTCTCTATATTACCAATTTCTTTATTCGTCGTGTGGATTTGTTGCGAAGTCGCCACATCCTTAAAACTATCAGCCGCCAAGAAAAAAAAGTATTCTCCATTATGGTTATGATTCATTACTCTGATAAATGGAAATGCTTCTTCGTGATCAACTAGGAGAGCACAAACGTCCAAAAACAAAGCAGAGGTAATCAATTGAGGTTGTTTGTTTTCAGCAAGAGCTTCTATGATAGCGTTAGTAAAAGCACTGCGATTATTAATGCTATCAACAGGCGTTTTCGCTGAGTACACTACTTGACGCGATTTTTTGACATACCAATTCGTTAGCATATCATTTTCCATATCATTTTTTTCTTCTTGGGTAACTAAAAAATCACCGTGAAAAAAAGAATCGCAAAGGATAAGAATATGGCGTGCACGACAGTAATCAGTAAATTTTTTAACTTCATAATTACTCACCCATTTGCCCAAACTTTCTTCACTAGCATCAACAGGAATCCAATATCCTTCGTTGGTCCACTCGTCAATTACTCCATGACCAGAGTAAAAAATAATAAGAGAGTCTTGTTCTTTAAGACCTGTAGAAAATTCGCGTAAGTAGTGCAAAATGTTCTCTCTTGTAGCTTCTTTATTGCAAAGACTTAAAATGTTTTCTTCTAGAAAATTGTACTTACTCATTAAGATTTGAGCGATGTCTTGTGCATTTTGTAGTGGAGCCTTTAACCGTTCAACATTCTGATATTCGTTGATTGCAATGACAAATAAGTAACATTGTCCCAAGGTTTCATTTTTTGTCGTCACAATATTCTCTCTTATCTATGTAAAAAAATAATAGATTTTTGTAAGGTATTGTTGATAGTATCTACTAACTGTTTAAAGTATTTTGTTTGAGGCACCGTAAAAAACGCCTCTTAACATATAAAACATTATACTCTATTTTAAACTATTATAGCATATCAATTACAATAGTTTCCAGAGTATATTTTAGGAGAGAGAAATGAAAAATGCAATTTTAGTAGTTCTTACTGTTGTTTTAAGTTGTAGTATTAGTGCAGATGTTTTTGATAACTGGAACGAAAAATACAATGGTCTAGTAAAAGACTATGTTAAGAGCAGTACAGTAAAAGGTATCAAAGGAAACTACGTAGATTACAAAGGATTAAGAAGTGACAAGCGCGTTAATCAATTACGCACACAATTAGCTTCTTTACCATCATTGTCTTCTCTACCACGAAATAAAAGGCTAGCTTGCTGGATTAATTACTATAATTTTTTAACTCTGCATGTTGTTGCCAAAAATCCAGGATTAAAAGGTCTTCAAGATTTGAATAAACCGAATAAAAATGTGTGGAATCAAAGCGTTGGAAAAGTATTAGGTAGCTCTTACACACTAGACCATATAGAACACAAAATCATTCGCAAATATTTTAAAGAACCACGCATACATTTTGCTCTAGTTTGTGCAGCTGTTAGTTGTCCGAATTTACTAAACGAAGCATATACAGCAAATAAACTAGAGAGTCAATTGCAATCTCAACTACGCGCATTTGCTCTAAACAAGAAAAAGGGTATTAACCTCGACAAAAACGGTCGTGTGCTGCGGTTATCTAGTTTGTTTGACTGGTTTAAAGATGACTTTGGAGGGAATAGCAAAAAATGGCTACAGAACAACAAGATTATTCCGAGTTATGCACTTAACTACAAAGTCGAATATTTAAATTACGATTGGGATCTTAACGCATTGCCAGGAAAAAATTAGATAGGAACAACGATGTCTGCAAAGCAAATTTACTCAAAGTACACAAAATGGTTGCACACACAGTGGCCAGCAGGGACAGCAGAAAAACTTCCCGAAGTAGGCGAAGATGGCACAACAAATATAGCTGGAATATATGTAATTGGTGACTTGACAGGTATACCACTACTAAAATTTTCAGCAGAGACGGCGACAAAATCGATAAAACATATTCTAAATGATAATCAATTTCAAAAATCAAACGATAAAAACGTTATTGATGTTGCTATTATTGGCGCTGGAGTGTCTGGTGTTTCTGCCGCAATTGAAGCAAGCAAAGCTAAGATAACTTATAAGGTATTTGAAGCATCAGAAACGTTTTCTACAGTTGCGAATTTTCCCAAAGGAAAACCTATCTATACATATCCAACAGATATGGAACCAAGTGGTGGCCTTAGTTTTAAAGCTGATGTAAAAGAAAAACTTCTTGAGGAAATGGAACAACAACGCAAAGAATATTCCGTTGAGGTAGAAAACGCGCGTATTGAGAAAATAGAACGAAGTAAAGGTATTTTCCACCTTACACAAAAAGACAAGGAACCAATAAAAGCGCAACGTGTAATTGTTGCCATTGGGCGTAGCGGTAATTTTCGTAAACTCGGCTGTTCTGGAGAAGAATTGTCGCACGTATACAATCGACTGCACGACCCAAAAGAATTTGCCGGAAAAAACATAGTAATTTTTGGAGGAGGAGACTCTGCACTCGAAGCAGCAATTGCCATTACATGCTGCGGAGGTCACGTAACACTTAGTTACAGAGGAAAAGAATTTACACGACCAAAACCCGACAATGTATCGCAAATAGAAAAGTTAGTAGAAGATCCAAACTGCGAGGCCGGAGTTGAAAAACCAACTTCAGAGCGCGTAACCACAAGTGCAAACTCAAAAATGCGCGGCAAAAACCCCGCAGGCTCTCTAACTTTAAAAATGCACACTACTGCTAGTAAAATCACCGAAGAAAATGTGGTGCTAAAAAGCAATGATGGTTCAAATGAAGTCATTGAATGCGATATTGTATTTTCGATGATTGGACGTGAGGCTCCTTTGGATTTTTTCCGACGATCAGGCATCAAAATTACCGGAGAATGGGATTCGAGTTTAGTTGGTTTCCTTCAGGAAAATTTTTCACAATCGCGTTTAAACAGATCATTGGAAAAACTAGGTGTAAGAGCTGCTAAAAAGTGGCGTATTGGTACTCTGGAACGTTTCTCGATGTTTTTTATGTTTTGTATGTTTCTCTATCACTGGAAGTCTGGTAGTTCCTTTGTGTACAAAATATTTAGCGAAAACAATTGGTTTCCGTTTAACGTCCCGAGTTTCTTAAATGCGACATTCTCATCCTCGCCGTATTTAGAAGCACTTGCGATATCTATGAAATCTCCTGGCTTTTATATTACCGCTTTGTACTGTATTGTTATTGTGATATTTGGTATTAGACGCATACGCCGCCGTAAAACGCCTTATGTGACTCTCCAAACAATTACTTTGATGATAATACAAGTTTTTCCGCTATTCTTGCTTCCGGAAATTATATTGCCATTTGCAGGAGTGGCAGGATATTTTGATTCTGGTTGGCTAAAATCTGCTGCGGATAGTTTATTTCCACTTGTAGAATATGGACACGGTCGCGAGTACTGGCGTGCATATGGTTTTATCTTCGCTTGGCCACTATTTGTTTACAATATCATGACTTGGCAACCGCTATGGGTATGGTTTGCAATTAGTATGATACAAACATTTGTTCTTATTCCTATCATGGTTTGGAAATGGGGAAAAGGAGCATATTGTGGATGGATATGTTCTTGTGGAGCTTTAGCAGAAACTCTTGGCGATACTCATCGTCATAAAATGCCACATGGACCACGCTGGAACCGCCTTAATATGGTCGGACAAGTTATTTTGTGGGTTGCTCTTGGAATGCTACTTTTACAAATTCTTTCGTGGATACCATTTCTTGGTTTTATAAGACGTATTCCAATGATGATACTCGACAATGGATCGATTATAAGCTACCACTATATTGTTGATCTTTTTCTGGCAGGAGTCGTTGGTATTGCGATGTACTTTTGGTTTAGTGGGCGCGTATGGTGCCGTTTTGCTTGCCCTTTGGCAGCTCTCATGCATATTTATTCGCGTTTTTCAAAGTTTCGTATATTTTCAGAGAAATCAAAATGTATTTCATGCAATGTTTGTACGTCTGTTTGCCACCAAGGTATTGATATCATGAATTTTGCCAACAAAGGTTTACCAATGGAAGACCCTGAATGTGTGCGTTGCTCTGCATGTGTGCAACAATGTCCAACAGGAACACTTTCTTTTGGGGAACTTGGAAAAAATGGTGAAATTATCAAAGGATGGCTGCAAGCGTCACCAGTACAAATGAAAGAAAAATAATAATTTTAGTGCAAATTGCTAAAAATTGGGCTACACTATCAAAACGTAACCACAATAGTACAATAACCGTACATTGTGGTTATTTTATTTTTCCACATTCCTTATTTTTATTGTGTGGCGTAGTATGTTATTAGAATTAAAAATTAAAAACTTAGCAATCATTGAATCCGTAGAAGCTCATTTCGGAATAGGGCTCAATGTTATTACCGGAGAAACTGGTGCTGGAAAATCTATTCTTCTTGCAGCACTGAATTTAGTTATCGGCGGACGCAGCGACAAAGAACTTATTCGCTCTGGCGAAGAAGAAGCTTCTGTTGAAGCGATTTTTTCTAACGCACAGTCCGTATGTAGTTTGCTCGACGAGTGGGGAATTGAAGCGGATTTAGAAGAACCCATTATCCTTCGTCGGTCTATTCATATTAGCGGACGTTCGCGCGCTTTTGTAAATTGCTCCGCAGTACCAACCAATCAAATTCGCAAACTCGCCCCATTACTGCTTGATTTTGGCCGACAACATGAACAAAGTGTACTAATGAATGCTGAACAACATGTTGAGCTTCTTGATCGTTATGCTAACCAAGATAGTAATAAAGTGGCGAAAAAATATCGCGAAGTTATCGAGCTTGAAAAAGAATTTTCGCGACTAAAAGCAGAAAAAAATACGCGTTTAGAAAAAAAAGAATTTTTACATTTTCAAAAAAACAACATTGAACAAATAGACTTACAACCTAACGAAGAAGAAGAACTAACCAACGAACTAAATCGACTTTCCGATATAGACCATTGCCGCGAATTAGCTAAAACTTGTGAAAAAGATCTTTATAAAAAATCCGAATCTATCCATGAACAACTAGCAGATGTTGTTTCTAATTTAACAGACCTTTCCGCGATTGATCCTTCTGTAGAACACATCACTAATGACCTAGATAATGCACTCATTGCAGTACAAGAGGCAGCAGGAAGTTTGCATAGTTATGAAAAACAACTACGAGCTGATCCTGAACAAATAGAAGAAGTACAGGATCGTCTTGACCAGGTCATTGAACTACAAAACCGCCATGGTGGAACTTACGAGTCGGTAATTGAACGCTATAACGAAATAGATGAAGAACTTAGTGTATTAGAAGAAAAAGACCAAAGATTTGATGCTCTTCACGATATTATTGAAAAAGCCAAGAAAAATTTATGTCACGCAGCGCTCAAACTTAGCAATGCTCGCGAAAAAGCAGCAAAAAAATTAATGCCTCTTATCCAAAAAGAATTACACGATCTCGCTATGGAAAATGCATCCTTTGTAATAGATTTACAAAAAGTAACCGATGATGCCAATTCAATTGCTTATGCAATAGAAGGAAAATTACACTACATAAATAGCAGTGGCACTGAAAACGTCTATTTTTTGTTTTCGGCAAATAAAGGTGAAGAACTGCGTTCTTTAGAAAAAGTAGCTTCCGGCGGTGAAATGAGTCGTATTATGTTGGCAATCAAGAGAATTATTGGTGGCGCGTTTGCTGTACCTACAGTGATCTTTGACGAAATTGACTCCGGAATATCAGGGCAAGCTTCTACTTCCGTTGCGCAGAAACTAAGGCAAATTGTCGATGATGATATGCCACCACAGCAAATTATTTGTATATCACACACAGCACAAGTCGCAGCAGAAGCCAATCACCATTTCTTAGTACAAAAGCAAACTCTCAACGAACGAACAAGGTCGCAAATTGTCAAAATGAATTATAGTGAGAGACTAAACGAAGTAGCAAGAATGCTTGCTGGAGACCAATCAAAAACGCAAGCTCTAGCTCTCGCGGAAAAATTAGTGAAAAAATAGTATATTTTTGACGGATAGTTTACTATAATATTAGTAAGCGCAAACACTAAAACGCGCTTATTTAAAATAAATGTAGAGTTATTTTTTTAAGTTGTAATTAGGGCACGCCCCTAACTTACCCTCATTACCCAGGAGGTCAGTCAATGAAAAATTTGACTATGAGCATACTTATTGTTTTACTTTCTTCTTTTGTTGTAGCTGATGGGCTACCTTCTTATTTGAAGGTGCGTGAAAAACAACGCAACGATGATTTTGACGCAAGCGTTCTTTACGCTGGTGAAGAAATATCTATAGTTGTTGATAAATCAGTAAGAAGCCTTGATGCAAAAGAGATGAATCGCGATGATTTGTTTGCTATTCGTTTTTTAAACACCGACAAAATTTTACCGAGATTAGATGAGTTCGGTACAGTTCTTTTTATCGATGAAAAGAAAAACGAAGCAATCATGAGTTTAACTGACGAGCAAAAAATTGATCAACTTGCTTCTTTACTTCATACTGAAGGTGGTTGTATTGGTTGTGGATCTATTCTTAAGCTTTCAAAACCAAGTGAAACAATGAACCAGAGAAGAGTACAACCATCAGCTTTAGCTTCAGAATTAGTTGAAAAACTTATGACTGCTGAACCACAAAGCGACGTTCAAGAAATTGTTGATATGGTAAACATTGACAACATTAGTGCTTACATTTCACAATTATCTGCATACCACAACCGTCACCACAGATCTTCGACAGGACGTCAATCTGCAGATTATATCTACAACACACTTAAAAGCTACGAAAGAAACGGCTTAACGGTATCACAATTTCAACACTCTGGAACACCTCAACCTTCAGTAATTGCTCGTTTAGAAGGTACAACTAATCCAGATGAAATAGTGATCATTGGTTGTCATATCGATTCACTTGCTGGCTGGAGCAGTGCTAACAAAGCACCAGGTGCTGATGATAACGCTTCAGGTACAGCGACAGTGAAAGAACTTCTGCGCATTATCTCTACATACAACTATAAATTCAAACGCACTATCGAATTTCATGGATATGCTGCTGAAGAAGGTGGACTTGTAGGTTCTGGTGAAGTAGCTTCTCGTTATAGCTCTCAAGGTAAAAACGTTGTTGGTATGGTACAAATTGATATGTGTCTATACTCTTCAGCTTCTAAGCCTGAGATTTGGTTAATTACTAATGATACCAACGCACAACATGTTAATCTTGCAGCAAGATTAATTGAGCAATACACAACAGCGACTTGGAAAAAAGGTCCAATTAAGGGTGGAACAAGTGATCACCGTTCATGGCACCGTAAAGGATATCCTGCAATTTTTCCTTTTGAAAATCCTAATTCGTATAACAGACACATTCACACAGCAAACGATACAATTGCTAAGAGTGGTAACTTTCCTTTCGCTCATAATATGGCTAAACTAGGTATGGCTTACATTCTAAGTATGGCAGAATTGGTTAAGTAATATTAGTAGAGAAAAAGATTGTTGCTAACTGAATTGACTACATAAGGAGCGGGTATGAATAAAATCTTATCTGTTTTTGTTATATTACTACTTGGTTGTTCAATGTTATTATCTGCGTGTACTCAAAAACGAGGATATCGCGGCGGTGTTCGTGGGTCACAAACTGGTGTACGCGACATTGAAGATATTGATCGTGCTCACCGTTATCTTGATGAAGATGAGGATTACGAACGAGAGCAAGAAAAATATAAAGAACAACAACAGCAACAGGAAGACTCCTACGGTTATTAAACCACATAATAAAGCAAAAGCATATGCTTTTGCTTTATTAGGAGTATCGTTCTACTAATTTATTTGCAAGATATCGACAAATAATTCATCATATTTTTTCGAACACTTCTTAGCATCCACACGGAGTTCGCGCACAAACTTACGCTCTCGACGACCAATTTTTTCATCTACAGTAATTATTTCATGGATTTTTTGTGCTTTTTTCGATGTAATATTGCCGTCTTTTAACATAAATTTCCTTAAAGACTTAAAGAAAAATTGCTCAAACTTTTGATGTTTTGTTTTTGCTGTGTTGCGAAGATGTATTAAAAATTCTAACTCTTCCTCATCAATGACACTATCTTCTAAAATCATTTCCTTAATTAAGCGCGTTTCTCGAGCATCTATTTCGCGATCTACTAAAATTAACTTAGTCGCCAACTCTTTCCAATTAGCCATATTATGAGCCTTTCTAGCTAGATACATGAAAAGTAGGTGTAGTTTGTGAGGAATAACGATATTGTATTGGTTTGAAGGTGCTGCCTGAAAGAGGACATTACTCCCAAGAATTTCAGGTTCTTTAAAAACTGATTGATAGTACATATGATCAACACAAGATAATAAAAAATGTCGGGATTATCAAGAGTTTATTGTTTTTTGCTTGCGATCTTTTATAATCAATATAAATAAAGTGATGTGACAAAAGTAGTTGGACATTTTTAAGTGAGTCGCAAAAATTTTTTGAGCACGTTTCAAGTCAACGTAGAATTTGATTGTTAGAATAAAAACAGCCTGACAGGCACATAACTCTAGCTATCTAACCGAAAACTCGACGCCGCTATGATACTCAAAGGTAAGCTGTATACTTCTAAAAATTTTTTGCAACTTGCTTAATATAGTAATTTTATTCCAAAGCAACAAACGACGAAGGCACATAACCATAGCTTTGTAAGTAATTGAGGAGTGGTCAAGTTCTCGAATAAAAGAGTAAGATGTGTGGAATAAATAATATACCTATCTTTGTCAGATCAATTGTAGTACGAGCATACTGTCAGATAAGGAATAAATTTTAAGTAGGTCTTGTTAATTTTCAGAAACCAGTATTAAGGTATGTTGTTAGATAATTTAAGAAAAGATGATAGCATATCTACATTCAAGGGGATGATTCATGTATCAATTAACTCCAACGTTTCGATTTGGCGTTATTTTTGGAATTACTTTTGCTTTATATACTTTAGCAGGTAGATTAGCTTGGGAAGTAGAGGGACATATATCTATCATGTCGCATGTATCTAATTTTTATATTAATTACAGCTCAAGTGGGTTCAAAGCTCTTTTTTGGGGAAGTATTTGGGCATTTGTGGATGGTTTTATTGTTGGAGTTTTATGGTCATGGTTACGAACACAGCTCCCGCAACATTAAAATCTGTCTACGCACTCTATACAATTCATTAACTCAACCTCAAAGCGTTCAGTGAAACTGCACCCGACTTATAAAAGTCGGGTGCAGTTTCACTGGTAAAATTTTGAGTTTGAGCTAATGGCATTAGCACACCAATTAATTGTTAGCTCCTTTATCACTATCTTCGTCATCGTAGTCGTCATCGTCTTCTTCATCACTATCTTCATCATCGTAGTCATTATCGCTATCTTCGTCGTAGTCGTCGTCATCGTCTTCTTCATCACTATCTTCATCATCGTAGTCATCATCGCTATCTTCGTCGTAGTCGTCATCGTCTTCGTCATCGTCCCCCCAAATATCCACGTCTTCTTTTTCCTCAGGTTGCTCATTGTCCTTGTTTATTCCAACTATCTTAATAACATCTTTTTTAAGTTTAGAATCTTTCAAATTCGGAACCAGTCCTCTAAGGACTTTTATTATAACTTCTTGAACTTTTTGGTATTGCAGCATACCTAGTAAAATAGAAGCTACTTTTTCACTTATCTTAGCATCGTTTACTACATAATGACCGAGAACTTCTATTAGATTTCGGCGTTGCGTGTGATCAGAGATTTTTATAGCTTTTTCTAGACTAGATATTGTCTGCGGAGTACACGTTTTCGGCATGTACAAAATTTCAACAATCTGCGAGTGCGTTTTTTTGTCACTTATATGAGAAATAACAACAGGCACCACTTTTTCTTTGATAGTTTCTTCGAAAATTTCAGATGTCTCTATTTTTTGCAAGATTTTACAAATACCAACTATATCATTCACTTTTCCTGAGTTAGAGAAATTTGTGAGTGTTTTTTGTAATTTCTTTTTTAAGTAATCCTTGTATTCGTTTTCAATATGAATGATATGGGCGCGTATTTTTAATTTTTGCCCGTCGATATTAACAACAACGGTATCCTTCTTGTCTTGTAGTAATGTCGTGATGTTTCCTTGTGAGAATTTAGTTTGATAATTTAACTCTAGCCAAATATGGTTGTTTTGTACTGTTGGTTTTAGCGATAGATAAAGTAATTCGTTTGGATGTTTACTATATAAAACACTGCTACTTTCATTTTTTATCAAACGCGAAGTTAATTTTTCATTTGCAAATGAACATTCAATGCGTACATTTTTCGATAAATTTTGGCGTAGAGAATGTAATGTTTGTCGTAACTCTCTATGAAAACCGGATTGAGCTCGCACAAACAGGTAACCACTATACAAATCTATAAAATTTAGTTTTTTCGAGTCTACAGTCAACCATTGTGGAATTTTTTCATCTTGTAATGCGCGAGTTATTTTTTCGACTTGTGGCGATAAAAAATCTTTTTTGAAGAATTTGCCAACAATCTCTTTACTAGTTGTTTTTGCAAGGGATGAAAACTGCTTTTTTTGTTGGTATAGAGAATAGTCATTTTCTTCAATTAATAAACTGTTATTCAGTTTACAAAGATCTTGAATGTAGTAAGAGTGAGCGATTGAGAGAGGACTATTTTTTTTCTGAATAATCACTATTCCATTTTCGATTTTGTATTCAAAGTTAAAAGGAAATAACATTATATCTAAAATAGATGCTAGAGATAGTTCTTTTACCTGTATGTCTACATTCAGACTTTCATCCATAACAGAAGGATTTAAAATAATGTTAAGGCCTGTTGTGTGGCGTAAAAAATCAACGACTTCTACCAATGGCGCTTCTGTAAAGTGCATTGTAAGGTGTGACTCTTGTAAAATGCGTTTTATTTTTTGCGCGCTTTCTTGTTGATTTTTCTTTGTTTGGATAGCTGCTGAAGATGAAATTTTTGTTTTTATCAACAAGGTTTTGTTGTTTGGTAAAGGCAGCGCACTAATTGTTGTTTCATAATCAGTCAAAACTATCGACACTCCTTTATCACCGTATTCCGAAGACAAATTAGAACAAGTAAATTGATTATGGAATTTAACGGTTGTGTCATTGATAATTACTGGTAAAAACACCAAGTTAAATTTGAAGTTCTCCTTCTTGGTACTTACAGAAGAAACTACATTACTCAATGCCGAAATTAAACTTTGATGAATAAGTTTTTTTGAAGAAAAAAACTCTTTTCCATTGTTCATTTTGTAGTTTTCTACTTCATATATAAATATTTCGCAGCTTAATGGTCGTTGTGAATTTTCTAATTGTTTTAAAAATGTTTCGACTTGTTGATGTATGTGTTCTATATTTTTTACAACCAAAAATCCACCGCGAAAACCTATAGAATTATCATTCCAAGATCCAGGTGCAATCATTGAAGTAATAACATTTTTTAGTTTTTGTTTATGAGATTCATTTTGAAAAACGAAAGTTTGCTTTTGTTTTCCTTGCACTATATACTGTGTAGGTAACCGCAAACTACGTACATCATATAAACGAACAAATCGTTTTCTAAATGCGAGTTCTGACTCTATTGTTGTTACAAATAGCACATCATGTTGAAAAACATAAGTAAGACCAAAAAAATCACAGAGTAAATTTAAAGCTGTCTTGAGCTTAATACTTTCTACAGAAAACGTAACTTTTTGCCCCTCATCTTGGAATTTTTTTAGAACCACAGGATCTACAAGCAGGTTAATGTTCGCAGTTACACGAATCAGACGAATTACATCGTCAAATGGTACATCTACAAGATCAAGAGTAATCGATACATTTTCTAAAACGCGTTGTATTTCGATTTCTTTGCTACTCTTAGCGTATTGTGCAAAACCAGTTACAAAGCAAAAACATAAAATAATAAGCTTTTTCATAAGCTTCTCCTAAAAAAAATGATTTTCTACCCTATTATTGGCAAGTACCTAGAATCCTGACAAAATTTTGGAGATTTTTTTATGTATGAAGAAACACAGTGGTCTGAGATCCAAAAAATAGCAGCTTCAGATTTCAATTCTGAAAATCAAATAGCATTAACAAATATCATAAAACGATTTCAAAAACCACTAAGATTGTTATTTAGCAAAAGATTAATGGGCTTTTATAAAAATCAAACGCGAAACCACAGCGACGACACAGAAGAAATGCTTGCAGAGTTTTATTTGTATTTATTAGAAAAAAGGCAATCTATATTCTCACGTGTTGATAAAAATAAAGGAAAATTGAGGACTTTTTTATATACTATCGCTTGGAGATTCTCTAATGATTACTTAGGAACTCTCGTTCCCAAAACAAAGACACAAAATAACGATTTCTTGCAATTAGCAAGTAAAGAAACAGATGCTTATCAAAAATACGAAATAGAATATGTCAACGTATTGGTAAATAGAGCCTTAAGTAGGTTAAAAGCCTTTGAACGTAACACATATCATTTATTTAAAAAGAAATATTTTTCACACTTGTCTGCTAAAAATATTGCAATAGAAATGAATATCTTGGATGAACGAGAAACCAACGATTCTCTAGAAGTAGCAAGAGCAGAAAATAATATAAACAAAAAGTTATCACGTGGTAGACATTTGTTTTTTGAGTTTATAAAAGAAGAAATTATTGCTACTTTGCCAAATCGGGAAGAAAGACTACTAGAGGAAGAAATGCAAATGTTAAAAAAGCATATTGGGGATATTTCTTTAGAAATAACTCGATAATATAATCTCTGTTTGTTATCAAAGAAGAAAGTGCTGATTATGAAATCTTCACCTATACCAGAAAAACAGTTTTCTTTAAAAGATATCCTATTTAGCTTGGAAAAAGTAACTTACTTAGCCAGCCTTCTAAAGAAAAGTTATCCTAAATTGAGAAAAAAAAAATTTATCGCAGAGGTAATCGAAAAATTCCCAGAACTAGAACTAAAAGAAAGAATTACCCACATTGCTCGCACGATTAAAAAGTATCTTCCTCAAAAATACCCACGAGCGTTAGAAATTGTAGTGAATGCTCTCCCTTCTGAATTAGATCCCAAAAAAACAGACAATGACTTTGGCGAGTTTATCATTGCACCTTTCGCAGAATTTGTCGCGGAATTTGGGTGCGATAAAAACAGTTATTTCTTGTCGATAGATGCCTTGTTTGAAATTACTAAACGGTTTTCTGTAGAAAAAGCAATTCGTTCTTTTATCAATAGTTTTCCTGAAGAAACTCTCAAAGCTTTTTTAAAACTAACAGCAAGTAAAAATTATCATCAAAGGCGCTTAGCAAGCGAAGGTTCCAGAATGATTTTACCTTGGGCTCCAAAAATAAGTTGGCAACCGCAACAAATATTAACCATTCTGGATAAACTTTACTATGATAAAACGCGTTACGTTACACGTTCTGTGGCAAATAGCCTCAACGATATTTCCAAAGTAGATGCGCAGTTAACTATTAAAACTCTTAAAAGGTGGCAAAAGACCAAAAAACAAAACCCAAAAGAAATGAATTTCATTGTCCGTCATGCGTTACGGACACTTTTGAAAAGAGGTAACAAAGATGCTTTAAGAATGATTGGTTTATCATCAGCAAAGCATGTAAGAATAAAAAACCTAAAGTATGAGCATGAAATTTTAATGGGGGAAAATCTTGAATTTAGCTTTGAATTAAAAACTAAAAACAAGAAACTAGGCAATCTTCGCATTGAATATGCTATTTACTACTTAAGGTCTAATGGTAAATGTAATCCTAAAATTTTTAAGTTAAAAGAATCTAATTTTGACGAAACAAAAATACTTCTTCTAAAACGCCACTCATTTCGCATTATCTCTACAAGAAAATATTACGAAGGTAAACATTATTTAGCAATTATCATAAACGGCGAGGAAGTGAAAAAGCAGGAATTCTATTTAAGCCTTTCTAAGTAACTTAGAAATTTAAAAAAATGCCAATGGGTAAATGCTTCTGATAAACCACTTACGTGAAACGTTTACTTTGTGTTCTTTTTGTACTGACTAAATATTCCTCGATAGTGTAAGAAAAATATTTGTCGTAAAATGATAATAATTGTTATTGGAATTTGTATCATAAGCACTGTTAACCACTGAAAAGTAAATATGTGAAAATGAACAATCACATTTGCACAAAAAACGATTGCCCAAAGAATTTCAGAATTACGGTGTACGCGAAAGACATTACAAAAGAGAAAGAAATGAACAACGACAAAGGGAATAATCCAAGTAAATACATCCATAAATGGATAAGCAACATAAGTTAAGATCGCTGCAAAAGTCAAAAATACAATATCAATTATAGATAGCCGAAACCCTGATACTTTACTAGACGTTAAGGAAAGTTTTAACAATTTGTTTCTCCTCACTTAATGTTATATCAAGACGTCCAAAGTTCGTATTAAAATTGCGAATGCGCAAATCACGAGATACAACGACATTTTCTTTTTCTTCAACAACATGATAAAGAGGTGATAAACTTTGCATTGTTTTAAAATCCTCGCAATTGGTGATTTGAGGGTATTTTTCATCGAGAATAGCGATTTGTTGTTCTTCAAAAATAGTTTTTGATAGTATCGATAATTTAAAAGTAGTTATATGTGTAACATTGTATAAACTGCCAAAATACAACCATGGCTTTAACGCGCTGGGAATAAGAGAAAGTGTATTTTGTGGAGCTATTCTTTGTGCCATATTCCGCATATAACAACGCACAAAACATACCATTGCCAAAATAATGCAAAATGTGTAGCTTGTCGACGTTGGTATTGGTGAAGCTGTGTGTAGTTTACTTGCAATAAAAAAAAAGTAACCTCCACATAAAATAACAGCGGGAGTATCTACAAAAAACATCCACTCATAACAAAGACGTTTACGTGAAAAAGGCAAAAGAATTTTGATTCCGTAGGTATTTGTTAGGTCCAAAAAAGCATGACCTATCATCCCCGCAGCTATACCAACAGGAAAAAGAGTCAATAAAGGGAAAGTAAAATACATTATGGCTGTTACAATGCACATAGATAGCAAAATAAGAGGTACACTATGTGTATATGTTTGGTGAAACTTCAAAAAAGCATACTTTCCAAATAAACGAGAAAAAGCATCTACGTCTGGTAATACGGAGCCAAGAATAAAGCCTGATGAAAGAACAGGAGCTGTATGTGTAAGAGGAAGTCCGATGATTACTCCAATCATTGCATGAGTAACTATATCCATTGGAAAACTCTCCATTTCATTCTGACGGTTCCCTGTCTCTTGATAACGACAAAAAACCGTCTATCCAGTAGTATGTTATCTATATAATTGTTATAAGTGTGCCGTTAAGTATACAAAATTATTAAAGTGTGTTGATATTTAAAATAGAAAAACGATCCCGTTCTCTGATATAATACTATTTATATTAGGACCTGTCATCAACCAAATAGCCACTATGACTCTTCCGTAGTGGTAACCGTAATCGATTATAAAGTAGTATATACTAGACTCAGACTATTTTTGAAATCGATCAAGGCAACAACTACGAAGCTACAGCAACCACGTCATAACCCTTTAAAATTTTGAACTTTGACAACAACGTAAGAATTTTCTTAATTGATAACATGCCCTAGCCAAAAAAAGTTAATGGCGCGAAATTTGCTTACACAAAATATCGATCTAGTATTATAAAATTTACTACTAAAAATTATCCGAAGGTTAGGAGAATTTATGTATAAGATATCTTCTTTATTTTTGATTTTATTGGCATTAACATTTGCCCAGGATTCACCTGTGCAATCTGCAGTACGACCTTTTGGCCTTGATATTGTAAATCCAGTTCAGTTAGCCGCCTCAGATGCTAAGTCAGCGGATTTCCAGCAAAATCATTTACCATTATTTCAACAGTTTATTACTGCTAATTTAGGCGAAACAGCTGCTTTTGAAAATGCAAGTTCATTCAACGTTGATCCCTCTAAACTCGTGTTAAAATCGAGTAATGACTCTAGAGTATATTTTATTTCTGAAGGCGCAGGCTTTCACAATACTTTGGGTTTTAATACTAACGGGCAAAGCGGAATTAATGAAAGCTCTCAACTTATTTTTCCTGATGCATCTGCAGGTTCTAGACGTTCGCAGAATACACCTTTACAACAAGGTGATTTTGTAGAACTAGGTTCTTTAGAAAAGGGAACACAATTAGATTTTTTTCTAATTGCGAATGGAGCTTTTGGTGGAAATACTGTTTTTTCTACAGATAATAATCCTGATGGTTTACAACACATGATTGCCTTTGTTTCTCCAGGCAGCCCTTATTTACTTATCGGTTTTGAAGATTTACTTGGCGGTGGTGACTTAGACTTTAATGATATTCTTTTTGCTGTAGATGTGGGACAAGAAAACCTCGACAGTATTGTTGGTGCTCCAGAACCAGGAACAACTGTTATTTTTATTGCTTTTTTCCTCGTATTTATTTTTGCGTATAGAAAACAAAATTTGCATAAAACCACAATTGCGTAACTCACCTGACAAACAAATAATTTTCGCGATGTACAATAGGCGTTTTAGATATGTTATGGTAATATAACATGTCTAAAACGCTTTTTTTATGGTAATAATTCTTGAAATAATGATTTACTTCGTAAGATCAGTGGAGAAGCTCGTGAAAAAAAAATGGATCTTTCTTATAGTTATTGTAACTATAACAGTCGTCATTTCTGCAAAGGTTTGGCGCGATAGCGTTATTGTAAAACAAGAAAAATATCGCTATCACAAAGCACAACAATTCTATCAGGAAAAAGATTTTCGAAAATCCTTGATCGTTGCCTATACTTATAAAAAGATTTTAGGAAAAGACAAATATCGCAATTCTAAATGGCAACATCTCGAAATAAAAATCTTACAAAAATTGCGTAATATCCCACGTTTAGCTTTTTTGTACGAACAAAATCCTGGGTTGTTTTTGCAGTACGAACAAGCATCGATATGGGTAACAAGGGCTTTTATTGAGTCAAAACTTTGGAAAAAACACCAAAAGATCGCGAAACAGTGGCGCGATAAAAAAACCCTCACACTACAATGGTTTTTATTAGAAATAGACGCTTTAATAAAAAAGCAGCAACAACAAAAAGCTAGAGAAAAACTACTTAGCTATAGTGAAAAATCGCCTACACACGCTGAAATATGGACGCGACTAGCCTTGTTGGAAATGGAAAAAAACAATCTCCAAAAAGCATGGCAATATCTTGAGAACGGTTACAACTATGATTCAAAAAATAGTGATTTGCGTTCATTCCGTGGTCAAATTTTAGAAAGTTTAGGCAAAATCAAGGAAGCGCGCGTTGAATATGTCGCCGCTTACTTATCCGATGCGAAAAATCCTTTGGCTGTAGACCAACTTTCTGAGTTTTATATTCGTCAAGATAACTATCTTGCTGCTATTAATACATGGAAAAATGTCGACAAAAATGCCCCGGTGTACATCTTTCAAAAGTTAGCTTTTTATCAGAAAATTGCCGTAGATAAAAAAATAAAACTAGATATAGATGATGACATTGTCAAAACCATTATAAAATTGCCAAAGCAAATTTTTTGGAATAAAGAATGCTCGCAAATTATGACTAAGCATAAAAATGTTTATCTCTACTGGCTACGAACTCTCAATTTGATCAAAAATAGACAATACGATGAAGCATTGCAATGGTTGCAAAAAAATAGAACAGAAAATTTCAAACCTCAGCTACAAAACAATCTACATCGTTTATTATTTTATCAAAAATACCAAGGTTTTACTCAAGGAGGCATTGCATTTCTAGAAGTAAATGATCGCACTAGTTGTTGCGAGCTCTGTCATTCTCTTGATGATAAAGCTAAGCGAGAACGCATGCAACTTTCCCCTGGAAACAATAAAGAAATGTTAGAGTTTATAAAATCTCCTAATGCATTTGCAGCACAATTATTGTGTTTTAATTGGTTGGAAGCAGCAGTTTCCTTACATCAAGAATTATCAAACGATGATATTCCTGAATGGTACGCACGACGAATTATGCATGCGATGAGTATTGTACGTAGTAAAGAATCTGCAATTGATTTTGCTAAAAAATACCCCAAAATGACATCTGTGCAACTCTTAAAAGCGGAAATCCTGATATCTATTAACAATATAGCTTCAGGACTTAGTATTTTAAAAAATTTAGCCAGTAAAGAACAACGAGCAGCATGGTTGCTATCTTTATATCACTTACAACAACGAAAATATAAACTGGCAGAAAAATATTTACACTTACATAAAAGCTTTTTTACTAGCGTTTTAGGGCAAGAGATTCAAGCGCGCATTTTTATATTTCAGGGAAATAAACAAAAAGCAGAACACATATATGTAAATATTGCAACTAAATCAGTGGAAGCTAAAGTTTTCCTTGCAAAAGAAGCTTTCGCTCGGCGTGATTGGGAAGAAGCAGAGAAATGGACGCAGATTTTACAACAAGAATTTCCAGAGCAAACTAAGTTTTCTGAAAATATGAATAATATAATAAAAATGAAGAATAAAAATGAAGAATAAAAAATGAGATACACAAAATATTTATTAGCAACTACTTTTCTCGCCCTTGCTTTATACACGTGGCTAAATGACACAAGTTGGCTTAACTCCGTAGAAGACACTGTGCCACTATTTATGTCTTTTGTATTGTTTTTTTGGTTAGCAAAACCTTGGGAGATTACTCAAGAGCAGTATTCTTTTTCTGGCGCTGTTCCAATGATAAGTTTGTTGTTGTTATCCAGTGGATTTATACTAGGATCAACCTTCATTTTGGCTTGTTGCGTTTGTTCTATTGCTTGGCTGTGGTTTAATATTTTTGCTCCCAAGCAAGGTAAACATCACTTGATTGTATTTTTGTTTTTTGCTTTTCCATGGATAGCTTTAGATGCAGAAAAAATAGGTTGGATTTTTCGTATCAGTGGAGCAACATTCGCTTATAAATTTTTTACACTTATTGGTTTTCCTGCTGAGCAACAAGGTACATCTCTCATCGTTTCGGGAGTTTTTTTATCTGTAGATAGTGCTTGTGCAGGGATAAGTACTTTACAGGCGATACTTATTCTTGGCTTTGCTATTTTACACATGCGTTTACAAGAAAAACTAAATGTCCCCTTGAATTTGTTTTTACTTACCTTGCTTGCGTGGTGGGCGAATACACTCAGGATTGTTTTAATTGGTTTTGCCGCTTTAGTTGTAGGAGAAGAATTTGCCCTCGGTTTGTTTCACACTTGGGGAAGCTTAATTCTTCTTACATTTATGTTTGGTTTTACTTTTACTATTGCTTTTTTTCAAGAAAAGTGGCAACGTTTTTTTAGCGAGAAAATAATAACAACAATTTCTTTTTGTTACATTCTCTTCAATTTAAGAGAATTGTTTGCTGGATGGTGGAGATCTCCCCTTGAACAGTACGGTTGGTTGGTACTAACATTATGGCTGCTCCCTTGCGTTTTTCGTTTGTATAAAGATCGTGAAATACACAATAATTTTGCACTGCTAAGCCTTGCGGTTTTTTGCACATTCCTCGGACAAATAGGTGACTTAAATACTCTCTGCTATCTTGGTTTTGCTATATTTGTCTATTCGATTACTGCTAGAATAAACTTTAGAGGTGCGCTTTGGGGAGTATGTGCGGTAGTATGGATGCCCGCTTTTAGCTGGTTTACAACCTATTACATTGTAAACTATATTCTAATACTGAAACTAATTATTGTGGGAAGCACTTCACTACTTGTAATGCGAAAAAGCCCCCCCAAAAGCGCTCGTAGCTTCTACAAACCCCAAGTAGCGGCTACATTTACTGTTCTTTTAATTGTGGTGTGTATTTGGCCATTTTTACCTTATAAAACGCAAGATAGATTGAGTAATCTTTCGCGAAAAGGGTTCGGTTTTATCAGTCAAGATATCGCACTTACCCAAAAAGAACAAAGTAGTTTTGGTAAAGCAAAGGTGATAAAACGCTTTTACAGAGTAGGTAAACAGCGATTTGTCCTATTGGCTATTGATGGAACAAAAGATCGCCACGCTGTTCATGATCCAAACTACTGTATTGTTGGCGCTGGATGGCAAATTGTTGCTACACGCGAAATACAGAAAGATTTAGGAACAATACGCTGGGTAAAACTACAACGCAAGAAACAAGTAAAGGAAGTTGTTTATTGGTTTAGCAATCAACAATCTACTTATAGTAGTCCAATTCGTTATTGGTATGAAACAACTATTCGGCGTATTAGTCTAGGTTATTTGTATAAAGAACCGATACTTATTATTCTACAAACCGTAGATAAAAAAAATGTAGACTGGAATCGAGTTTTAAGCCTAATGCCTCAGATTCAGGAGTTATAGAAAGTGAAATTTCATATTTTGTAAGAAATAACATATACTGGCGACTAAATATGAAAATTCTAAATTTTAGCAGTGTTTTAAACACCGTTTTTTGAAATACTATCAATGTTCATTAGGGTGCGCCCTATTAAAAATCTAAAAACAAACAAGGAGATGTTGTATGTCTTTTGACTATGATTATGTTGTAATCGGTGGTGGTAGTGGCGGAATTGCTTCTGCGAGAAGAGCAGCAAGCTACGGCGCCAAAGTCGCTCTTATTGAGGGACATCGCTTGGGTGGTACATGTGTAAATGTTGGTTGTGTACCAAAAAAAATGATGCACATCGCTGCACTTCTAGGAGAGTCTTTAGAATACGCACAGCATTTTGGTTGGGATGTCAAATATGGTGGTTTTGATTGGAAGTTTTTTAAAGAAAAGCGCGACACTGACATTGTGCGCTTGAACGGTATTTACGAAAAAAACTTACGCAACTCAAACATTACAATTATCGAAGGTTGGGCAAAATTTGTAGATTCGCACACCATCGATGTAAATGGTCAAAAAATTTCTGGTAAGTACGTTTTAATTGCCTCTGGCGGAAAACCAAATTCTCTTAACATACCTGGTATTGAGCATACAATTAACAGCGACGGTTTTTTTGCATTAGAAGAATGCCCTAAAAAAGCGATTGTTGTAGGTGCTGGCTATATTGCAATCGAATTAGCAGGCATTTTAAATGCGCTAGGCTCAGAAGTAACTCTTGTAGCACGTGGTGACAAATTACTCAAAAATTTTGACCGCGAGATCATCGAGCATCTTGAAAACTATTTACAGCAAGAAGGAATTAAGATCTTGTTTTCTTCTAATGTGAATAAAGTTGAAAAAACAGAGACCTCTTTAGATGTGACTATCAGTAACAATGGTAATGAAGAACTACAACAAGCAGATTGTGTATTACTGGCAGTAGGTCGCAATCCAAATGTAGAGCCATTACAACTAGAAAATACTCAGGTAAAACAAGGGAAGCGCAAAGAAATTATCGCAGGCGAAGATGATACCACCGCCGATCCAGCAATATATGCGATTGGTGATGTTGTTGGTAAACTAGAACTTACTCCAGTGGCTATTAAATGTGGACGCTTACTAGCAGATCGTTTATTTGCACAAAAAAGCAAATTAATGAACTACAGCGCAGTACCAACAGCAATATTTTCTCCACTTGAAATAGGTACGTGCGGCATTAGCGAAGAAGAAGCCGTAGAGAAATACGGACAAGATAATATTAAAGTTTACCGCGCGCGCTTTACACCAATGGTACACACTATTACTAAAAAACAAGCCAAGATGGTGATGAAAATGATTGTAGAAAAAGAAGGCGAAAAAGTACTTGGAATGCACCTTATCGGTCCTGACAGCGCCGAAATCATTCAAGGGTTTGGTATTGCCGTACGTTTGGGATTATCCAAAGCTGATTTAGATGATGTGGTTGCTTTGCACCCATCAGCAGCTGAAGAATTTGTAACAATGACATAAGCATTTCCTCTTGTAATTGCAAATAATTTTGCTTTGTACGACAACCACCAAACAGAATTAATACTATTTGGTGGTTGTCTTAAATTCTTTTAGATTTTGAGGTTTACCAGGAAAATAGTCGGCACTGTTGCAAAAAAATCGGCGAAATTTTTTTTGAAGTTGGGCTATTGAGAATTGGCTTAGCTTTTTTGTAATTCAAAATCCGATTCAAGTATTTTCATTAATTCTGCGAGAGCACAATCGCCAAGTTTAAAGCACCTTTCAATAAGTCTTACTTCACCAATAATACCTTTTTGTAGCTTCAAACCCCTATAAACAAAAATCACTTAGCTCAATGACATTAAAGTCTAGATTGTTCAAAAATGCTCTGAAAGCAATAAGTTTTAACTTTTACCAAATTATTTTTTTTCCTGAGACTTGATATTCGCGGAGATAGAGACTGATATTTTGTTTTTCATTAAATAAACAGTCAAGAATTGATTTATTTCTCCAGCAATAAAGATCCCAATAAACCACGCCAATGCCCAATATTTCACGTCTAATCTACCTACGTCTACGTGAGTTCTTCCATTTTGCAAAATCGCAACAACTGGAGCCATTATGATTCCTGTAAATATAGGCATGCAGATTAGTGTTAATAAGAAGCGTTTAACAGAATGAGGAAAAATATTCTCGATATTTTTGTTTTTAATGTCGAATGTTACACTAGCACACGTAGACGCAAGTAGATATGATAAATTAAATATGATAAAGGCCATGATCAGAGTTACTATTCCATCACCTATACCAGCTGGTCCAACACCAGAACGGGATTGCATACCAATAATTATAATAACCCAAGAAATTATAGAAGAAAAAAGCAAGGGCAAAAAATTAACTAAAAACGATCTTTTCATAGTTTTACTCCTCATCTAAATTTTAATGTTAAAAAGAGCTGGTACTGGGAGACTTATTTTCAAAGCTATACGCTCCTTTAGACGTTCATAGAACGAGATATGTTGGTTTAAATAAAAGAAAAGGTATCAATAAAAAATAGTTGTCGATTTGCCATTTTGAGCCGAATTTACTGCCAAAAAAATGTGGTGTCAAAAATACGTTTTTTCTGTACAAAAAATCATACAAAAACTTAACCGAGATTTGGTAAATCGTTTCTAACGGAGAAAATAAAAAGGAAAGAGTATAAAAGTACCTGGAAGGAAAAAGTTATAATAGTTCCCTAACCCAAGAATAAAAAGCCTTCGGCAAGGAAGGCAACTTTGAAGGGAACTATCAATGTCTAATATAACAATATGTCTACCAATAATGCTATATATTTCTAATTTATTGCTGGAGAGCGAAGAGGAAGTAAATAAATATTTAGAAGGTCCATATAAATATCTAAAGATTACAAGAAGAATAGATTTTTTGATGACGTTTTAGTGATGCATATAACTGGATATCGATGTATTTACGAGTATGAAAAAAGTTATCAAAATGTGAAAAGTATTGGCTTCTCAATATTCGGAGCAGGAAAAGCACGATCCATTTTAAAATCAATAAGTAATTCAATGCTAAGTTGGTTCATATTTATTCGAACTATTGGAAGGAACCAGATTGAGTGGTAAAATTTTAGGTGGTGAAATAACACATCTAGCGAATTTTGGATATCATAATAAAAACACTCTAACAAAAAGAGTGCTTTTATTATGAAATTGATTACCTATTTAAAAGTCATCATCCTCATCATCATCAATAGGTTCAAAGTAAATAACACCTTTTGTTGATTTATTGCTATCAACTTCAACTTCATTATCATCGCAATAGCCAATAATTATATCAATAATGTCGGACTGAGTATCTCGGGTACGTCTCCACTTTAGTTTGTACTCGATATAGCCACTTCCACCACCTGAAGACGCTTCTATTTTACAATATGAACGTTTTCCTGATTTTAGGTCGAGAATGGCGTCTTTGATTCTGCGTTCCTGACGTCCGCTAAAGTTAACAAATTTGATAGTGTATATATTTTCTTGTAAAACTGTTCTACGAGTACGAATTTGATTATAAATTCGATCATAACAAGCGCGTACTACATTTTTAATTGCTTGCGCTCTTGCCATACGTTCTGTCAAACCACCAAACACTCCCACCGGCTTGATACTTGTTTTATCACCTGAGGTTATTTGAAATTTTATTAGTTCTTGTGCGGTTTGTAAATGAACTAAACGGCATCCTACTGTTGCATACCAAACAGCTGTGCCTGTTGCTGGATCGCGCGAAACGCGTTTCGTTGTCAACCATAAGTATACGGCAATCTGCACTTGCGCAAATTTACGGGCAATGTAAGCTTGCGGATCAGCACCAGCAGCTAAACCTAGCATTTGCGCTTCTTTCTTCATCAAACGATCGATAGCGCGCAAATCGCGAATTTGCATATGTTTACCAAGAAGATTTTGTAAGGAATCAAACATAACGTCGCGGTCAGTAAATTCATCTTTACTACTTGGTTTTGTTCCTTGGTAAGAATTGTTTTCTTTGTCGGCGACAATTGCTACCCACATTCCTTTTAACTTATCGTCAGCTTTTTTGACAAGATTGTAAACATCTTGTAAAAGAGCGTCTTGCTCAATACACACTTTAATGCGAATTTTTCTGCCATCGAAACGGCGAACAATAATAGCGTTTTCTGGTTCTATAAGTGTGTATTCTTCCCAATTTTCTGCTAAAAAACGTTCAATTTTACTTTGGTTTGGCTCAAAATATTCGAATTCAACATTGTTTCTCAAAAACTTAAACATTGCACTGCGCCACGCACGAGTGATTGCACTTTTTCTAGTTCGTGCTTTTCCGTTGGCAATTATATAATCGCAATCGTCCTCGTAAACTGGTTCATCGTGAACAGGTGGTCGAGGAGGAGTGTAATTTCCGCCACTGCTGCCACCGTTCCAATTACTATTTGGCGGCTCGAAAATCATTACTTTTTGAGTGAACTTATCGCATTTTACAACCACTTGATTTGCTTCAAGATGTTCGAGAACAATTTGTATCATTTCAAATTGCGAGTGACTACGCAACCACTTAACGCGGTATGTAAAATAACTCTCGCCTCCACCAATTCCTCCAGGAAGAATATCAAGGTAGTTACGTCGACCATTTTTCATATCAAGCAAAGTTTGACGAATGCGATCGCGATCTTGTTTTTTCTCGAAATTCACAAACTTATAAGTATATTCACCTTCAGGCAAGATAGTATTGTACTGCGAAACTTGCTCTACTATTTTATTGGCAACCTCTACAGAGGTTCTTATCACTGTTCCTTCGCGTGCAGAACCAACTCTTTCGTGTTGAAAATTAAAAAGCTCTTGGGCGGTAACTACATGTACAGCTCGCGCACCAATACGTGCTCTAAAAACGCGGCTCCCTGTTCCTTCATCGTATTTATAACCCATTTTTAGCCAAAAATACATTGCAACAGGTATAGAACTAAGCTTACGCCACGTATGGTTTTTTGGATCAGAGCTCGCCGATAAATCTAACATTTGTCCTTCTTTTTTCATTAGATTTTTCATCGCTTGAGTATCGCGTACAGTGAAATGTTTTCCCAATTCGTCTTGTATGGTTGCTAAAACCATGTCTAAACTGCGATTACTTTTCATACGTGTATCTGCGTTTACTGAAACCCATATTCCTGCTGTTTTGCTACGTGCGCGCAAAAACCTGTTTTTAATATCTCCGAGAAGATCGTCGCCTTTAACCTCAACCATAATACGAATTTCACGGTCATGATATGGTTGCACGATATTCACATTGTCGTGTGTGTACTCACGATAATTCTCCACTAGAAATGTTTGAATTTCTTGATTATGTGAGTTGTAATCACCGCTGTCCATGTTAAGTTTTAAAAATTTTAACATAGCTTCAACACGCGCTCGAACAATAGCCCCTTTTTGAGTACTGCCTTTTCCTTCCGCGATGAATGTATTTTCAACAAAACTATCGTCAAAATCTTGGGCTACAGCAGCCGCGCATAAAATAAAACACAAGACCATGCACTGTATTTTTTTTAACATACCACTACCTTTCATAGAAGTGAAATATTGGTTTGGAGATTAGGACATGTTGATAAATTAGTGATTCCTATCCTTAAGAACAAGAACCACCACTTTATCATTTTGGTAAACTAGAACGGTTGTGTAATAACTAGCAAATGATCAGATTTGTTTTTAAATTCAACATCATAACCTTCGTTCATAAATAGGTTGTTGAGTGTTTCGCGAAGGTTAATAGGAGATAGATCAGACCATAGTTTTAAATATACGCTTTTACGGTTGGGTGCATCTTCTTCTTCTATAGTGTAATTTCCATGAGCTCCTTGAAGAATAGCTTGACGAATACCGCCTAAAGTATCGCGATCATCAAAGTTTTTGATTTGAACACGCAAGTATGTTTTTTCACCAGGTGTATGATTGGCTTCAGGTGTATAAGATTGGCGTGCAGGTCGTGCTACCTCTTCTACTTCTTCGTTGTACTTTATTTGTTCATATGAATCGGCATTTGGGTCGATATTTAATTCTTCATCTGTTGGTATATGAACATCGTCATGAATCGGATTTGGCTGCGGTTCTGGCATAGGTTGATAAGAAATATCATCACCATTAGGAGGCAATGGCCTTACGTCTACATCATCTTCACTAGTACTTGCACAACCAATCATAAATACCAAAGATATTATTAAACTTAACTTGATTATTTTTTCCATATAAGTTTCGAATAGAAATCTATTCGCTCCTTTCTACAAACAACCAAACAGAACTTGGGAAATACCAAGTTCTGTTGTTGATTTCCAACGACTTAAAAATCGTCGTAGTCTTCATCCTCTACAGGTTCGAAATAGATAACACCCTTAGTTGACTTGTTGCTGTCTACTTCAACTTCGTTGTCTTCACAGAAGCCAATAATGATATCGATAATGTCTGCTTGTGAGTCACGTGTACGACGCCATTTCAATTTGTATTCCATGTAACCACTACCACCACCTGTTGCTGCTTCAATTTTGCAATAAGCTCTTTTACCATGCTTAAGATCTAACATCGCATCTTTGATACGGCGTTCCTGGCGCGATTTGAAGTTAGCAAATTTAATGGTATATACATTTTCTTCCAAAACGGTTTTACGAGTACGAATTTGGTTGTAAACGCGTTTATAAACGGCATTAGCAACATTTTTAATTGCCGCAGCGCGAGCCATTCTTTCTGTCAAACCACCAAAAACACCTACAGGTTTAATACTTCTCTTGTCACCAGAAGTAATTTGAAATTTAACAAGTTCTTGTGCGGTTTGTATATGAACAACACGGCAACCTACGGTTGCATACCAAACAGGAACGCCCATCGCTGGATCTTTAGATACGCGTTTTGTTGTTAGCCATAAGTACACAACAAGTTGTATTTGTGCAAATTTGCGAGCAATATAAGCTTGAGGGTCAGCCCCTGCTGCTAAACCTAGCATTTGAGCTTCTTTTTTCATCAAACGATCAATTGCGCGCAAATCTCTAATTTGCATGTGCTTACCTAGTAGGTTTTGTACATTATCAAACATAACATCGCGGTCTGTTAGTTCGTCTTTACTACTTGGTTTGGTTCCTTGGTAAGAATTGTTTTCGCGATCTGAAACAATCGCGACCCACATACCACTAAGTTTATCATCACCTTTTTTTACTAGATTACGAATGTCTCTTAGTAGTGAATCCTCATCTATACGTACTTTCATACGCAAATAGCGACCATTATATCTTCTTGTAATTTTCGGTCTTTCTTGATCCCCAACACAGTACTCTGACCAATGTTCACCAAGATACTCTTTGATTTGTCCATTGCGTCCTTCGTAATATTCCATGTCGATGTTTTCTTTGAGAAATTTCATCATCGCAGTTTTCCAACCGCGCGCAATTGCTCCTCTAAGAGTAGAACCTTTTGCTTTAACTCTTATCCAAGAACCATGATCTGCATCTTCGCCGTAATATTCATCTTCGTCGTAGAAATCGTCTTGTGCATACACAGTGGGAGTAACCACTATAAATGCCGCCAAAAGCAATATCAACCAAGACTTGTGACTTGAAATTGCAAATTTCATTCAAAAACTCCTAATTTATCTGCATAACTAAAATTGAAAAATTTTAAGGACAACAAAAACCAAACCAAAACGGTAAAGTGTCTGGTATCCTTAACTGTAATTGTGTAAGCTTTAGCGGTGTAAACAAATTTTGCTATATTTTTACAAAAAAGTGTATAATTTTTTTTTTTTTACGCTTTTTTATTTCTAAAGCTTACTTACTCGTGTGTAAATCATTGTTTTATAGTTTACCCAAGAAGGGTTTGTTCTATAATTTTTTTGAGATCTCTGTTTTCTTTATTTCAACTAGGGCATATTAATATTGCCCTTATAATATGAATCTTTTAGAGATTAATTTCGTCACTTCTCAAAATAACTCACATTACATAAAAATCTAAATACTAACACGCTTTAGTTATATCTGTATTTTTATCATTCTCTTGTTTTAGATTCTTATTTTTGGGTTCTAAAAAACTCATTTCCACACCACTCACAAAAACTTGCAAGAGAAAAATTGAATTGAGAACAAGGTATGCATTTTACTAGAGTCGAAGAAAGACCTATAAAAGGACGTATTTTTTGACAATGCAAACAAAGGTAATCATTGAGAGGGTGAGAATTTAAAATACCGCAATAAACGCAAAACCAAGGATTAGCACGTTCTATATAATCACAATTTTGCGGTGTAAGATTTTCGCGTAGAGAGTACACTTCTTTCTTCAAAGAAGAAATGTCTTTTTCGTATTCGCGAACAATAACCTTATAACGAGCTATTTGAGTTAGATAGTCATTTTCAATGAGTTCGGTCATAGTTTGTATTTTTTTGTTCAATTCTTGAATTCGCTGCTCATATTTTTCTACCATAACATAAACGCTCTAATGACCAAAAAGAAAGAATAATAGATGTCGTTGAGATAAATAAGCGTGTGTTCCTTTGTGAGAGATGCTGTACTTTTCAATAACCTTGATCACTTCTGATATGGAAAATTTAGTGATTTGCGAAATCTTTTCGATGGGAACAGGTGCTTCTTTAGACTCTACTTCAAAACCGTGTTCATTAAACTTGAACAATAGATCCGTAAAAGAATTATAGCTACTTTCATTTAATTGAAAAAAACTTTGCTCTAATGCACTTTCAAAGAAGTATATTTTTAAAGCATTTTCTTCTAGTTTTTCAACAGATCTTTTTATTTCTTTTATAACCTTGTACTTAATATCACCGTTTTGGGTATTAATTACCTTAGTAAAATCAGCTTCTAATATTACTTTATTTTCATGTAAAATTCTCAGTTGATTTTCGATCCAATTCTTTTGTTGTTGGCGTGTTGTCTCAATGATCTTTTTAGCAAAAGCTTCGTCACCCAATTTTTCTAACAGATAAGAAAATTGTTGGTATATTGATATTTTCTTGCTGTTATTTTTAATATCTTCTTTTACTTCGAGTTCATTCAGATGTTCATACATCGTTTTCAAACTATAAATTATGTCTTCATCTAAAAAATCATCTTCTTGCGGCGCATTTTCTTCTGCATAATTTTCAAAAACAGTTGCCAACTCGTTAACATGTTTTTCAAGCCCACTAAGAATTGTGCGCACATCTGTTTCTTGCAAAACTTTGCGTGAAAACTTAAAGTCATCAATATTTTCGATTGTTGAACTTTCAAAAAAACGCGAAAACACTTTTTTTTCGTAATTATATTTTAATACCAAAATATTACGATGTACTAAATTACACAGAATGTTTTTAAAAGCATCTTTGTGCGCAAATTTAGAAACAAGCAAACGAAAAGTAACACTAATAAGTTTACGTATATCATCGTCGCGCGTGTAAACGCAAGTATTACGTCCATTGACTAGCGCTTCGTAAAACACACGTGCCACAATACGTTCATCTGTATCATTGGAAACACGAGAATCTATTTTTTTCAGCTCTAAGTGAGAATCTAAAAATTTGACCATGTTGAGAATAGCGTTGAAGATAGACAGGTGTGGTTTTTCGTAAGGACGTATAATTTGCAATATTTTCTTTAGAATTTCTTCATTTTTAGCTAACTGCTGGTACGTAGCTCCGAGTTCTTCTCTCTGTTGAGATGAGAGATCTCTATATTGAGCTTTTTTCTTTTCAATTGTTGATATAGCTGCTTGTAAAATATTGGAAATTTCCTCTACTACTTCAGGCAACAATATCAAATTTTCAAAATTACTTAAGTGCCGAGAAACTCCAGTAAAAAACAAAAACCATTTGTATAAAAAATCTTTATTTATTTCTTCCAAAGAGTGTTTCTTTAAATATTTTTCTGGCGAAGAAAGAATGCTTGTGTCATAAAGACAAACGTAATTACGCTCGCGTAAAAAAAAGGCTAAAGAACTAACAAGTTGTACAGGATTTTGAACATTTAATACATAACTCTCATCTATAACTTCTTCTTCTTCGCAACTCATATTTAGTAACCCTTAATATGATTTGTCCCTAATAAAAACTTTTTATTGGTTCGATATAAATAACCTGACAAAAGTTTTGAAACACACTTTTGTCAGGCCATTAATTTAAAAATGCTTAAATTTTAATTTATTATGATCCAAAAATCATTCTTAGCCAAGAAGGATCATAAATAGTATACATTCCAAGTAGATACAATCCAGCGATAAGAAGAGACTCGCTACCTATAAATTTGGCTTGTTTTCCTTGTTTGAATTTTAATGTACCTAGAGTTACAAAGGTCAGCAAAATAACGAATATAACTCCAGTATAGTGACTAGAGTTAAACTGTTTGAATAAATGTCCTGGATAAAATACATCGCAAAAAGCAATAATTCCCATATTGAAAACATTACTTCCAAACAATGTTCCTATTGCCATATTGTTAAAGCCCATGCGTACAGCAATAAAACAAGTCATTACTTCAGGAAGAGAACTAACAATCGCCAGAAAAAAACTACCTACAAAACCAGCATCTAATTCGTAAACTCTATTTATATCTGTAGCTATATCACTCAACCATAGACCAGTACCAACAATGATGCCAATCACAAATAAGCACTTTAATAATACAGATCCCAAAGTAATTCCATCATATTTTTTGACAGTATCAGCCTTTGCTCCACCTCGGTCTGAACGAAATAACACCACCATGCAAATTAAATACATTGAAAAAATAACCACTGAATCATAACCTAATTTGCTAAAACCAAGATCAATACTTGAAATATCGATTTTGCCAGACACATTTAAATATAAACACGTACCAACAGCGCAAACCATCATTAGTGACAATATTGTAGAAAGACTCACTTTTTTTTCTACACTCCGCAAAATAGCTCCTTGATGATAAACAATGTCAAGAATCACTATGATAAATATATTAAACAAGTTACTTCCAAGAACATTACCCATTGTTATGTTTGGAGCATTTGCGTATACAGCAGTACCAATAGACAAAACAAGCTCAGGGAGTGAAGTACTCCAGCCAATGAGAACTGCTCCAATAAAAGCGTGGCCTAAGTTTAAACGTTCGGATAAAATATCACCATATTTTGTTAATTTAACTCCCGCAAATATAATTAAAATTGCTGAGACCAAAAAAGAGCCCCATATTTGCAAATGTTCCATTGAATTCTCCTCTGTTATTTCTGCATACGAAATTGAAAGTGTAAATCGCCTATTTGTACCATGTCTCCGTGTTTTAAAGGAGAAAAATCAACAAGTTTTTTATTAATCTGCGGAGGTTTAAATGCTCCAAGATGATGAATGAAATAACCTTTTTCTTCGCGAATCACTACAATGTGACGTTCACTAATTAGCATCCCACCTATAGACACATCGCACTGCGATGATTTTCCAAAGAAAGTGGCATTTTTATGCAAAGGTATGCTTTTGTTTTCATCAGCAACATGAAGGTACCCATGAGTTCCTAAGTTATTTTTTGAAGCCATATCCTCGTAGTTAATAGCAAGAGTTTGCTTCATTAAATCTTTTTCAGTATTTGCTTTGGGCTTGGGGTTTGTATTGAAATAATCGTCCATTTTAAAAAGTAAGGTATGTTTTGCTAAAAAAATCTTATCTTCGTTGTTTAGGTTGTGGCCTCCCGCTATTTTGTTTCCACCTATGAATGTACCTGTCTTACTTTGTAAGTCTTTCAGTACATAAAAACTAGCATATCTCTCGATATGAGCATGCGATCTTGATGCTCCCAAATTATTGATGACGATGTCGCAACTATTGTCGCGCCCTATTGTTATCAAGTCTTGGTCAAATGTGAGTCTTTCGATTTGGTCACTTCCTATCGAAATTTCAAGAGAGCATGGTATTTTAGTAATCAGTCGTTTTTCTATTTTATTTTCATCTATATCCATAGTGATTTACTCAATTAACAAAATATGTAAATAATGATTTATTTGTGTATACCTGAAATAATTACTTGAAAAATTACATTCTCCATGTATAAGTAGTACAACAACTTCACATTTTATCGCATAAAGATATCAATGTCAAAGAAAACAGTCGGAATTCAATCCTAAACAAAACACCTATGATTGGACTCGTAAAATGCAAACTGAATTCACAACCGTCGAAGATGTAGAAAAATTAATTCAAAATTTCACCGACAATTTTAACGCCATTTCAATGCAAATTTCCCAGTACATTATTGGAAATAAGGAAATTATTCACAATCTACTCATCGCATTTTTTTCTGGTGGGCATGTCCTTCTAGAAGGGGTTCCTGGAGTAGGAAAAACATCTTTGGTTCATGCACTATCAAATACACTATCATTACAGTATGGGCGCGTTCAATTTACACCTGATATTATGCCAGCAGATATCATTGGTACAAAAATTTTTCAGCAAAAAACTCAAAATATTCAGTTTGAAAAAGGACCCATTTTTACCAACATCTTGCTTGCCGACGAAATCAACAGAACTTCTCCAAAAGTACAATCCGCTTTATTACAAGCGATGCAAGAAAAACAAGTGACAGTAGGAGGAGCAAACTACGATCTCCCACAGCCATTTCATGTTGTTGCTACGCAAAATCCTATTGAAATGGAAGGGACATATCCACTACCAGAAGCGCAATTAGACCGCTTTTTCTTTAAGCTTCATATGGAATATCCTTCTTTAGAAGAACTCATTGCTATTGTTCGACCTACGTCAAACAAACAGCAAAAATTCAATATCTCAGCTGAAACATTAAACACAATGGCAAAATCGATATCTTGCGTAAAAATAGCAACACCACTTTATGAATACGCGGCGAAAATAGTCATTAATTCTAACCCACAAAAAAGCAATGTAGATTATGTCAAACAGTACGTTGATCATGGTTCGAGTCCAAGAGGAATGCAAGCCATAATTTCAGGTGCACAAGTCCGCGCTTTGTCAAGTGGAAGAATTCACGTAAACCGCGAAGATATCGAAACCGTAACTACCGCAGCACTTAATCATAGAATTATGGTGAATTTTCGCGCGCAAGCCGAAGGGATATCTTCGTTTGACGTATTACAGAAATTATTAGAAAATGCCAAAAAAGCATAAATTTCAATTGCGTAGATTTATTACTGACAGCAATAATAAATTAGCATTTGAAATAGCAAATAAGCTTGTTAAAACATCAAAAGCAGACTATACCCCTCTACATATATTTGGCCCAAAACACACGGGAAAAAGCCACATACTAGGTGCCATCAACAACGAAATCGTCAAAAAAGAGAAAAACGTTATTCGTTGTTTTGCACGCTCGTTTTATCTAGATTATGTTTTCTCTTTAAAAAATAGATCTTACCAAGAATTCCGCCAACGATATCGTAGCGCAGATGTACTTATTATAGAAGATATCGATTTCTTAAAAAAGAAAAACAACACCCAACGAGAACTGGTATTTCTAATAGACGAACTTATCTCACGAAGTAAGATAATTATAACAAGCTCACAAATTCACCCAAAACAACTCAAAGACTTTAACTCGGCTTTGGCAACGCGTCTTTCAAGTGGTCTATTTATACCAATAAAACCTGTAAAAACACAAACAATACAAGACTACTTCTTGCGCATGGCGAAAAACCTACAAGTTGAGTTTGAAGAAGGAGCTTTAGAGGTTATCGACAAGCAATGCATTGTCACTCAACTACGCGAAAAAATTGAGAAGCTGATTGTCTTTTGCAGCGAAACAAAGAAAAACATCAGTAAAGAAATAATTAGTAAATGTATTGAACACAGCGCTAAAAAAGAATTGACATGCGAAATGATATTGCAAACGGTAAGTGAACACTACGAAATAGAAGACAGCAGTACACTACTAGAAAAGCAATCTTCACGCATATGCAAAGAACCGCGTTATATTGCAATTAAAATAGTGAAAGAATTACTCAAGTTAAGCAATGAAAATGTTGCAGAATACTTTCATTGCAGTGAAAGCTCTGTACGCCATGCTTGTAAGAAAAGCGATAATGAGTTTGCTGAGGTGTGTAAGGTGTTGAAAAACGTTTTGGTTAAGTAAATAAAAAATCGCACTATTACAACGACTTAAGTAGTAAATAGATGCTCATTCCTCTTATTTCTTCAGGAATCTTAGAAATTTTATTGTCATATAAATGCAGCCTACATAGAGAAGTAAGTTGAGACAATTCTTTTGGAACCACAGAAATTTGGTTGTTATCGAGATATAGGTTTCTTAGGGAAGAGAGTTCACCAAGTTCCTTTGGAATTATAGAAATTTTATTATTATTCAAGTATAATTTTATTAAAGAAGAGAGTTGGCCGAGTTCATTTGGAACTATAGAAATTTGGTTGTCATCGAGATATAGGTTTCTTAGAGAAGAGAGTTCACCAAACTCTTTAGGAATTTCAGAAATCTCATTGTTATTCAAATATAAATATCGCAAAGAAGAAAGTTGGCTGAGTTCATTTGGGATTTTAGAAATTTTATTATGAGATAAATCTAATTTTATTAAAGAAGAAATTTGGATAAGTTCTTTGGGAATTTCAGAAATTTTATTGTTACTTAGGCACAGATCTTGTAAACAACAAAGTTGAGTAAGCTCTTTGGGAATTTCAGCAATCTTATTGTTATCTAGATTTAGATTTTGTAAACAGGTGAGTTGAGCAAATTCTTTGGAAACTTCAGAAATCTTATTGTTACTTAGGCACAGATTTTTTAAAGAAGAGACTAAATTCTTTAGGGAGTTCGGAAATTTTATTGTTATTTAGAATTAGTTTTTGTAAAGAGGAAAGCTGAGCAAATTCTCTAGGGATCTTAGACATTTGATTATTATTTAAAAATAGACATTCTAAAGAAGATAGCTGACCAAACTCCCTAGGAAATTCAGAAATTTTGTTGTTTCGTAGATCTAAATCTTTCAAAGAAGAGAGCTGACCCATTCTTTTTGGAATTTTCGAAATTCTATTGTCATTTAAAGACAAATTTTCTAGAGATGATATTTCAAAAACCCATTCAGGAATTTTTTTCAATCGTCTACTTGAAAGATCAACAGATAGACTTTCTCCTCTAAAAGAACAATTATCAAAATTACAACTTTCAAATTTATCCGGTTCTACATTTTTAAGATAGAAACAACAACCAAAATAATCTGTGTTTGGCTGTATTTCTTGTAGTGTTTTTGATTTTACTATTTTTTGCAATTGAAATTCCTTTCTCATAACAATATCAACAACAATAATCTTACTCGCAAGATCGATCCCCATCAACGGCTATATATAATTTGTTTATATTGAGCCAACTAGGAATTTCGTCAATATCATTTCCGTGTAGATATAAATATTCCAGAGAAGATAGTTTCCCAATCTCTTTTGGTATTTCATTTATACTGTTCCTATCTAGGTTTAGGTATTGAAGAGAAGATAATTTTTCAATCTCTCTTGGTATTTCTCTTATATTATTTTCAGCTAGACTTAAGTCTTCTAGAGAAAAAAGGTTTAAAACCTCTTTTGGTATTTCATTTATACTGTTCCCATCTAAATTTAGGTATTGAAGAGAAGAAAGTTGCTCAATCTCTTTTGGTATTTCACTTATATTATTGTTAATCAACAATAGATATTTCAAAGAAGATAGATTTCCAATTTCTTTTGGTATTTCACTTATATTGTTTTCGCTTATATTTAGGTGCTCCATACAAGATAGCTTCTCAATCTCTTTTGGTATTTTACTTATATTATTTTCGTGCAGATGTAGTTCATTGAGAAAAGGTAGTTGTACAATATCTTTTGGTATTTCACTTATATTGTTGTAACCGAGGTTTAGATAAATAATATTTTGAACCTTGAACACCCAAAATGGAATTGATTTCAATCCTACTCTTGATAGATCCAATTTCAATCCTTTCCCCCTGAAAGAACATTGGTCAAATTCAGTGCCATCAAATTTAGTTGGATTTATATTTATATCCTCTAAATAAAAAGCACAGCCCTCATATCGTGTATGAGGTTTTACTTCTTTTAGAGTTTGCCCTTTTATTGTTTGCAAATTTTTTCCTTTTTCAAAGTTGCCAGAAAAGTAGAGCATAGAAACTAATGCTGTTGTCATAATTTCTGAATTAGTCATTTCAACTTGAGGATCTTCTACAATCTTGAGTGCTTGTGTTATCTCATCACATATACAGAAAACAATTATAATTTCTTTTTCTATGACTTTCTCCTTCTTGTTTTTCCTACTTTAAGAGAAGAGTCGTTATAACAGTATAAAAAAACGATGTGTGCAATTCGATTTTTGAGGTTCGTGGTCGTGGATCGATATTCCATGTGCGGAAATTAGACTATTAACTTTGAAAGCATACAAATTATTCTATAGAGTAGTTTTTTCTTTTGAGTCTATTATTTGGGCTATCTTAGCAACATCGAATACTGCACTACATTCATTTGCTGATGCTATTGCTATAGAGAAAAACCTTGCTTTCTCTTTTTTGCTAAATTTGGCATTGCCTTCTGCTATATTAAGAGGGACTCAAGGCGATGCTCTTTTTAGCTGATCCTTTAAATAGCTGTAACCTGATGGCATTTTCTCCATCACATTAAATGTTTCTTTTGTATATTCTAGTGATACTTGATACATCTAATTTTTCATGATTAAAATTCATTGCATTACCCTTACTTCGTGCCATGTGCCACGACTGCGTCTCACGAGATTCGAACTGCGCACATCGAATTTGTAAGAGTAATTATACCAGACTGTACGATATACTTTTATAGGTCGCAACTTGGGTTATGAAATTACTACTTTACGCTAACAAATACCTTACTAGAAGCTAAAATCCTTGAATTTTTCACCTTCAATTAATTTGCAACAGGTTCTAAGAAAATCCCAAAACCAAAGAAATTCGCTTTACTTCGTTATTGCTGTTTTCATCTATTGTTTCGGGCAAAACGCGATGTTTCCATTCATAGCGACTTTCCCCACTCAAAATGAGTAAACTTCCTACAGTTAACTCAATATCCTCAACAACATCCTCCTTGGCTATTTGAAACAATCCTTGGCGCTGTACATTCATAATCATTGTAACAACACCATTTGCAGGTATGTCTACATGGAATGGAAACCCAGCTATTTTTTTTCCAAGGCTTTTATAAAAATTCGCGGTTAGTTTCCATTTTAAATCCTGCTGCTCTTTTGTAAGGTTACACTCATGCATTGTTTTTTGTAACTTGCAGATAGCGTTTTCATAGACAAAGTTAGGTATATTTGTATTGCCGCGAAAATAACAAAGAGCATGACCTTTTTCTCCGTATTTAGGGAAGTATTCGCAGCGTCGTTTTTCGTTATCATTAAAGTAAAGAGATACAAAAAACTCACTACTGTTTAAATTGTGTTGCGCACTTTTGACAAACTTAGGTTGAGGAATGTCCACTTCTTTGAGTGTTGTCTCGGGTGTTACTTGTTCTTGCAACTTTTTGTACATTTCAAGGGATTTATTGATAAGAAGTGTGCATTCGCGTTGGTCAAAATAATCTTTATATAAAAATAAGCCAGGTACATTTTCGAAAATTTGCTTTTGCATTTACTTTACCTTAGGTTGAGAAATCTCAACTTCTTTGAATGTTATGCCTATGTTACTTGTTCTCGCAGCTTTGTACATTTCAAGAGATTTATTGATAAGAAGTAGTTATGCCCCTACTGAGTTTTTCAATAGAGGCATATAAATTAATTTTTTTCTGTAAAATAGCTTTTAGCTGCGTCGTGAAGTGGAATAGAAATTCCTGTTTGGGCATTTTCTGGTGAAATGTAGTTTGCTTGCGAACTTTGCTGAGTCATAGTACTTACGTTCTTGAAAAGTGTATCTAGAAATTGTTGTACCTTTTCTTTTGGTGTGTCTTTATGAGTTACAATCATCGCGGTAACACCTACTGTGTTTACTTCTTTTCTTGCGTAGCTGTAAGTGTTTTTAGGGATATTGATCGCTATCAATGAGTGATTTTTTGTCAAGAGATCTTGCACTGCGGAGGTTACACTTAGAAAATTTGCGCTAGTGTTTTGAATCAATTTAGTTGGGTAAGCACGTGTTGTAAATAAAGCGTCAATTTCTTTTTTTTGCAACGCATTTACCGCATCTTTAAAGCCGTATTCAAAAATTTCGAACTGCTCGAGCTTTAAATTATACGCTTTTATTATTTGTAATGCATTTGCACGCGCTCCAGAACCTGGAGCCCCGATGTTAATTTTCTTTCCCACTAGTTGCGAGATGTCAGTTATTTTTTTACCAGCCATTATATGTACAGCTTCAGGATAAAGTGAACATACCGCACGCAAATCACTACTTGCTTTTTTTCCTTCAAAAAGTTCGCTTCCGTTGTAAGCCATTGCAGCGATGTCATTTTGGGTAAAGGCAAAAAGAACTTGTTGTTTTTCTACCAGTTCGCAGTTTTCCTGGCTTCCCGAAGTGTTGTAGGTTTTTGCCATTTTGCGCTTACCAAAAGTTTGGGCAATGGCATTTCCCAGTGAATGATACTCTCCACCAGCAGATCCAGTGGCAATCGTCATCCATCCGCGCGTTTTTCCAGCTTGAAACTTCGCTTTGCGCACTATTTCTTTGAGTTCTGCGTTTAAATAATCTAGGTTTTGCTGTTCTTTTTGTTTGCGAAAGTCTTTTGCTATATTTTCTAACTCTAGAAGATATCTTTTATTTGCAGGTAAATCTTGTTGCTCTAGTCTTTCATCTTCTTCTAGTTCACTGACAAAAACAGACTTTTTTGTAGCTGTTTCGCTTTCTGTTTGTTCTGTTTTGATATGGCTACTGTGTTCTAACCATTTACCGTCTGTTTGAATATAATTGTTAGTTCCATACACAACAAGAACATCGCTTTTTTTGTTTCCTTCTTGTTTTAAACCTGTTACCCCTAACGGAGTTGCTCCCAAGGTAGAGATAAGAGAACTAGCATTGAGATTATTCCAATCAGAAAGTTTGTAGTCTTTTAAAAATTCGATCTGTGCTTTGTAGTATACAAGTAATTGTGGTTCAGGATGATCATCTGTATTGTATTGATAACTTCCTCGACGACTAAAAGTTTTGATTTTGAATAAACCATCTTGAAAATTTGTGTCTAGCTTCTGTTGGACACTTTTTTCGAGTTCCTGTTGGCCTGGCCCCTTACTACATCCAAATAATAATAGCGATAGCGAGACAAATGTAAGTAGTTGTTTCATTATCTTCTCCATTTTCTAGTTAACAAAAGGCAGAGCCAAATAAAGTTGAATCACCAAAGTGTTTGTTATATCAATAAAAAACGCACCCACCATTGGCACCACTAAAAACGCTTGAGGTGAAGGTCCATACTTAGAAGTAAGCGCTTCCATATTGGCTACGGCAGTAGGTGTTGCTCCTAAACCAAATCCACAATGTCCTCCCGCCATGATTGCCGCATTGTAATCTTTACCCATAAGACGAAAAGTAATATTGTAAGTATAAAAAGCTAAAAATGCTGTTTGTATTATGAGAATAATTAACATTGGTCCAGCAAGATTCATGAGTTCCCACAGGCGCAAAGACATAAGAGCCATTGCCAAGAAGATAGAAAGTGCCATCGTTCCCCACAAATCAACAGATTCTTTTTTGATCGTGTATATCTTGGTGTATTCACAAGTATTGGTAATGACAATTCCAACGAGAAGCGGACAAATAAAAGACGGTAGCGGAATACCTAATGTTTTCATGTATTCATATCCAAAAGAACCAACAACGATACACACCGCTAAAATAAGCAGTGTTTCCATCATTACCTTTGGAGTTACCTTGTCATCGTCTTCGGGATTATAAGTAATGGTATGTTCATTTGATGGATTATCTTCTTCTGTAGGTTTAAGGTTGTGCTTTTGAATCAAACGCCTAGTAACAGGTCCACCTAAGATTCCTCCGAGAACTAAACCAAATGTTGCACAGGCCATTGCGAGCTCCATTGTCCCCTGAAGATTTTGTCCTTTGGTGAACATTTCAGCGTAAGTCGCTCCGGTACCATGCCCCCCTGAGAGAGTAATCGATCCCGCCAAAAGACCTGAAAGTGGATTTAAGTCTGTTATCGAAGCGAGAAAAACACCAATGCCATTTTGAAATACCAAATATAGAGTGGCTATTCCCAAAAACAAAACAACCTTTGGACCTCCTTGAGCAAGCAATTTAAAGCTAGCACCTAATCCAACAGTTGTAAAAAAAACAAGCATCAAAGGTTTTTTTAATGTCATGTCAAAATTAAAGCTAAATTGAAATTGCGAATACAAAATACTACTGATAATTGCAAATGCAATTCCACCGACAACAGGCTCTGGAATATTGTTTTTCTTGAGCAGTGAAATCTTATTATTTAGAAAATAGCCGACAAATAATATGACAAGCGCCATGCCCACAGTTTCAATTAATCCTAACTGTACGTTCATTTTTCCTCCTAGGTAAAATGTATAACTAAGTAACTACTTTTGTCAGGTCACTTATATCGTTGTAAGTAAATATGCCATAAATTCTACTAAATTTAAGAAAATGGCTATAGGAAAAAAATAGATTATTATAATAAGAACTTGTTACGAAATTAGTTGAGGCTCTAAAACCTTGCTTGCATAGATCACTTAGAATATAAATAAGTTGACTATTCTAAATAAAAGCTTAAAAATAAGGTGTTGAGATTCTACATATTACAATGTATTTAGATTTTTAAAATAGGAGCTTTTATGTTTAAAAATATACGAACTATTTCGTTTTTTTTATTAATGATGTTAGGTTTTACAGCTGCGCAACAACAAGAAAATGCCTACGATAAAGTGCAGTTGCAATCTTTAAAAGCAGATGTCGCAAACTGGAATGAGTGGCGCAAAGAAAATGGAAAAATTGCAGTAAATTTACAAGGTGCTGATTTATCAGGCACGAATCTAAAAAAAGCTAATTTAAGTGGCGCAAACTTAAAAAATGCGAATTTCAAAGGCGCAAAACTAATGTTTGCTAATTTTGAAAATGCAAATTTAACAAGCGCTAATCTCCAAGAAACAAACCTCGGAAGCGCAAATTTACACAATGCAAGTTTAACCGGTGCTCAAATGCAAAATGCGCAACTTGGTGGCGCTAATTTTCATTTTGCAAATCTCGAAGGAGCCAATCTTGAGCAAGCCAAAATGGTGCATACGCTCTTTACTCGTGCAAATTTAAAAGATGTCAATTTTAGTAAATCGAATTTATACATGGCACGTGCAGTGGGAGCAAATATAGAAAACGCACAATTTACGGACGCAAATACCTTTTATTTTGATTACTACGGAGCGAAAGTTACTAACTGCAAAGATATAGAAGTGCAGGAACATTACTTCACCAATAAAAAACACCTAGAAATGATAAAAAAAGGAACTTCCGCCTGGAACAAATGGCGCGAAGAAAACAAAAAAGTGCGCGTCGTTCTATGTGGAGCTGATTTAACGAAATTAGATCTTTCCAACGTAAACTTGTCAAAAGCCGACCTACAAGGAGCTAATCTCAGTGAAGCGAACTTACAACAAGCAAATCTAGAAAAAGCCAACCTCGCCGGAGCCAAACTCCACAAAGCCAATCTTAGTAAAGCGATCCTAAAAGGAGCGAACTTCGAAGGCGCTGATTTACAGTGGAGCGTACTTGACGATTCCAACGTAGAAGACTGCGTATTTTTTCATGCAAATATGAAATGGGCAAGCATTGCCAATGTCGATTTGAGTAAAGCAAAATAGATTAGTTGAATAGTTGATGTTCTTTCGTGAACATCAACTAGGATATTTGTAAAACTATATCATGTCGTGTTTAGAAAAAATATTCCAATAGAAACACAGGGAGAATACGACCAAAAAACAATTTAATACTAGTAAAAGCAGCAAGCGAAAAGGACAGCATTGAAAACACTTGTAAGAGTATAAAAGAAGTCTTTTTACCTACTTGGTTTACAATAACTTCGTGATCTACTGAACTTGTCATATAAGGTTTTAGTTTTAGTTTGGGTGAAGGTAATGAAAAAACTTTTGTTTTATTGTCCCTTTTGCCAAAAGAGTACAGCTTACAAAGCGACTGGATTTACTTCTTTTGGTAGAAAAAAAAAATGTAGTGGTTGTGCAAAAATATTTATCTTAGATGAAAGTAATAAAAGCATTAGTTCTACAAAAAAAAATACCTCATTAAAGAACTTTGGACGTTACGAAATTATCGAAAAAATTGGACAGGGTGGAATGGGCGTTGTTTACAAGGCCTATGATTCGATATTACGCCGCAACATTGCTCTAAAGATGCTATTAGTTGATAATGATATTAATCAAGAAGAAATTGAACGGTTTTTACGCGAAGCTAGAGCAATGGCGACTTTACACCATTCTCATATTATGCAAGTATACGACATAGGTTTTGAAAAAGGAAAGCCTTTCTTTACGATGGACTTTGTAGAAGGAAAGTCATTAAAACATTTAATACAAGAGCAAAATCTTTCTCTCAAACTTATTGTAGATATAATGAAAAAAATCGGGAGAGCTATCGATCACGCTAATAAAAAGGGAATTATCCACCGAGATTTAAAGCCAGCAAATATTATGATAGGCGAAGAGCATGAACCAAAAGTTCTAGATTTTGGTTTAGCAAAACTTATGACAACGAACAAAAGACTGTCAAAAAGTGGTGCTATAATGGGAACTCTTCAATATATGCCCCCAGAGCAAGCAAGAGGCGAAATTGATGAAGTCGATGAGTCTAGCGACGTATATGGGCTAGGAGCTATCTTTTTTGAACTTTTGTGTGGTTGTCCACCTTTTGACGGTGATTCTAATTTTAACATCGTTTATAAGATCTTAGAAAAAGAAGCTGTTTTTCCAAAAGATTTGGGGGTGAGAATTCCCAAAGATTTAGAATGTATATGTCTCAAATCTTTAGAAAAGGAAAAAATTAGACGTTATGCCAAAGCAAAACACTTTGTTGAAGATCTAGAACGATTTTCCAAAGGGCAACCAATAAAGGCTCGCCCCATTAATTTTTTTGGCCGGCTTACGAGAAAAGCAAAACGTAATAAAAAAGTTGTTACAGTTTTTGCTAGCACACTATTAATTATTTTTGTAGCAATGTTTATAGGTTGGCAATCCTTAAAAAAACAAAAACGTATTCAGTTAAAAGCGCAGGCTAAAAAAGCAGAGATTGAATTGCTGAAAGAGAAGGAACAGAAACGTATTCAATTAGAAACACAAGCTAAAAAAGCAGAGATTGAATTGCTGAAAGAGAAGGAACAGAAACGTATTCAATTAGAAACACAAGCTAAAAAAGCAAAGATTCAATTATTGGAAGAAGAACGGAAAAAACGCAAAGAGTTAGCCACAATTGAAAAAGAAAAGCAACGACAAAAAGAAAAAAACAAAATATTAAAAGAAGAACTACGTCAACTAGCAATAGAAAAACAGAAGCACTTAGATCATATTCTACAACTTAAAAAAGAAGAGGCACTCCGACTCGCTGCAGAGAAAAAAAAGTTGGTAGAAAAAGAAAAAAAAGAAAAACAAGAGACCCTTAGACTTGAGAGAGAGATAGAAGCAGAAAAAGAAAAGCAAAAAAAATTAAACCAACTTGCAAAAGAACAAAGGGAAAAAGAGATACGTCTACAAAAAGAAAAACGAGATAAAGATATCGCCAATTCGATTTCTTTACTACAACAGAGAGACCTCTCTCATCCAAAGAATGTACAGAATGCTGTGACTATTATTGATAATAACATGGAATATTTGAACTTTAAAGCAAAACTAGTAGTATCACCAATGTTTTGGTTAATGCATGAATGTGAATCACAAATTGCAATAAGCAGAAATTTTCTATCTCAAAAATTTGTTTACATAAGTGTAAGAACAAAAAAAAATCAAAGACGAGCTCGCGAACTTATTAATATTTGTACTGAGCTAAAGCCAAAAACTCAACGTCTACTTCGACAGATAAAATATAGATACGAAAAAGAGGTTGGTAACTACTTAGTAGACGGTCGATACAAATATACCTATTCCAATAAGGATTTCTATTCTGGAGATCTCAAAGAAGGTGTAAAGCATGGCCAAGGAAATTACACTTTTTTTAACGGCGATAAGTATAACGGAAATTTTACAAATGATAAGTTTGAAGGTAAAGGCTCCTATTTTATTTATACGAGACGTCATAAATATATTGAATATGTTGGTATTTGGGAAGAAGGTAAGCTTGACGGTTTGGTAACAAAAATTTTCTCAAATGGCGACAAATCCGAGGGATATGTTCGAAATAATGTACTTGTTGGCAAATGGGTTTATTACGATAAAAAAGGTAATAACGTAGATGAATACGATTATGGACAAAATGGTATTGGAAAAAAATATAGGAGTGCGTGGGTTACTCGCAAAAATCGTACGGAATATTTAGTAAAATTTAAAGATGTAGTCCATGAACTGGCGTTGGTAAAATAGGAGTTTCATAGTCCTGTCGCAAATCTTAGAAAAGACAAAATCACCCTCTACAATGTTGGAAACTACAGAACCAAAGAGTTCCTTACGATTACAAAGAAACGATGAAAAAATTTTAGAAACAGATACTTTATCTAATATACAAGGTTATCGTTTAGAGCGCGGTACATAGCAAAAATGAAGAACACAGCTCAATACATCAGCATAACAAATACGACATATTACTGTAAAAACCAATAATTTTTAACAGAGTTAATTGTGTTGCTTCTTCTAGCAGAATTTCAAAATTTAATAAAGGAACATTTTGATAGCGATTATTTCCGATATTCACGCGAATTTAGAAGCTTTACAAGCAGTTTTTGAAGATATCAATAACAAAGGTATTGAGACAATTTACTGTTTGGGAGATATTATCGGATTTGGACCGAATCCAAGAGAATGTATCCAAATGGTAAAAAGCAGGTGTATATTTTCGATTGCTGGTGACCATGAAGAAGGTATACTAGTTGGCTATGAAAAATTTTTTGGATATAAAGCTAAAATAATTGTCGAATGGACGCGAAACGAAATAAACAGTGAAAAATATAACAAAAAAGAGAACGATGAGTTATGGAACTTTTTAAAAGAATTGCCAAAAATAGTGTGTAAAGATAACTTGGCATTTGGACATGGCTCTATTAAATCTTGCACAGAATGTGTCACGCCAACAGCCTCTAGTTGTGAACTAAAATTAATTTTTGAACAATTCGCACACATTTGCTTTTGTGGCCACACTCATATACCAGGAATCTTTACTAACGACTATCAATACCACTACGCTGGGCATATCGATAATTTATTTCAAGTATACAACAAAGTATTTATCAATGTAGGCTCCGTTGGTCAACCCCGAGACGGCAACCCTCAAGCTTGTTATGTTATCTTTGATGGACAATTTGTTCGGTGGAGAAGAGTTACTTACAACTACAAAAAGACAATGAAAAAAATAATGGCAATAGACGACTTAGATGATATGTTAGCTCATCGTTTAGAGCACGGTAGATAACAAATACCATCACTCAATCAATAAAAAATCTAGAATGTACGATTTTAATTAAGTAGGAAAATTTTGATAGCGATTATTTCCGATATTCACGCGAACTTAGAAGCTTTACAAGCCCTGACTACTTGATTGAACGCTTAAAGCATGGTACCTAAACAGTATTATCTAAAGGTAAATGAAGTTGCGATAAATTTTTTAATTGTGCCAATTCTGCCGGGATTTCCTTTATTCTATTATTATTTAACCACAGTTGTGAAAGATTTTGTAGTTGTGCTATCTCTGTAGGAATTGTCGTTATCTGATTATGTGATAATTGGAGTTGGCGAAGATTCGAAAGTTCACCTACTTCCTTTGGTATTGCATTTATTTGATTATTACTTAAACGCAACTGCGAAAGATTTTTTAGTAAACCAATTTCTCTAGGAAGAGCTGTTCTATTAGTTCTATCGGAGGACGGAGTTCTATATGAAAAATTGGCTTGAGGGAGGCCTTTTGTCGTTGTATTTCCAGCTAGATTGTTCCGTAATTGTACTACTTCTTCGGGAATATTTTGTGCATTATTGCTATACAAAGATAAACAAGAGAGATTTTGTAGCTGTGCTATTTGTTTTGGAATGTTATTGATTAGATTGTGAGACAAATCAAGATGACAAATACTACTCAGTAGACCAACTTCAACAGGAATGTGACTAATTCTATTGTTCGACAAAGAAAGATATTCAAGTTTTTTTAGCTGCCCAACTTCAGGTGGGATGCTTCCAATTTGATTGCCTGATAAGAAAAGAGAACGAAGGTTTTGCAATTTGTGTATTTCAGGAGAAACGCTACTTATATGGTTATTTTCTAAATCTAGTTGAACTAGATTTTGTAATTTACTTATTTCGCGAGGAACACTAGCAATTTCATTGTTATAAAGCAGCAGAGAAGTCAGCAAAGTCAAATCAAATACATACTGTGGAATTTTATTTAACTGTTTCTCAGACAAATCAAGTTTGAATCCGGTCGCAAAACCGCAATTCATAAATTTGCAACCTCTGAGGTTCTGAAACACTACATCACTGCGAAAACTGCAATTATCAAAAAATGAATTTTCTATGTCACAGTAGTTTTCTTTCAAATAAAAAGTACAAGCTTTGTATTTACAATCCGATTTTACATCTTCGAGCGTACGCCCTTTTATTTCCGTTATATTTTTCTTTGCTTTTCTTCTCCTAAACCACATCGTAAAATCCTCTCTTTATAACGCTCTTCAATTAAAATAAGAAAAAACATCGTTAGTTTTGTTTTTGTTCCATCTTTCAAAGAAGCTTGTTGTTTTAAGTTACTTCCATGGAGTAACGCAACAAAGATCCAGGTAGTAAACAAAATAATGCATAAAAATCAAAGCGAAATCTAGCAAAATTCCATACAATCAAAAATTTATTGACAATTGCGTTTTTAAATGTTACTTTTTTAGTAACAATTAAAAGGAGTAAAAATTGGCTTTTGATAAAAAATTTGCAACGGGGATTCATATTGCTGTAGTGTTATCTTGTTTTACAAAACTGGCGACATCCGATTTATTGGCGAAAAGTGTTGCAACTAATCCAGGGTTGATTAGACGTATTGCAGCGAAATTACATAAGGCTGGCATTATAAAATGCTATGCTGGCAAAAACGGAGGAATGGAGTTGTCTAAAGCTCCAGAGGAAATTACCTTACTAGAGATTTATGAAGCTTTATCGCTAACACCTGTACTAAAGACATCGGACCGCGAAGTATTTTCTCCTTGCTACATCAGTTGTAATATATCTCATGTTTTAGGCGGAATTTTTGAAGAAGGGGAACAGGCTTTAAAAAATACTCTTGCCGACAAAACAATTGCTGATGTAAAAAACAAAATAGAGATAATACGATGATATTTTTTGCTATCAAATGTTACTTTTTTTGTAACATTTTGTGTTTAAGGAAGACAAAAATGAATTCAAATTTACAAAATACTTGGAAAACAATCGTAGCAAATGCCACAATTGAAGATGCTGGACATACATACAAAACACGTGGATTAATAGAAAAAACTTCCTTTGTTGACTTACCAACTTTAACAGTAAAATCTAGAAACACGGAAGGTAAAATAGAAAAAATAGAGCTGCCAGAAATAATAGACCATGCTGCAGCTACCGAAGCATTTGGAGTTAAAGACAATGACCGAGAATTTACTGTGGGAAAGGAAGCAAAAAATAATGCGCCAGATGATACTTTGCCTACAGTTAAAGATAAAGAGCAAATAAAAATAGATGATGAACTTTATCCAACAGTGACCAATGAACAATTTGATTCAGAAATTTCAAAAGCCAATGAAGACACTATTGTTTCACCATTAACAGTAAATGACAATAACAAAGTAATCCACACTCCACAAATGCAGCCCAATTCATTTTCAACACTAGAAATTCACAATGAAATTGCTCGCGGCGGGATGGGAGTTGTATTAAAAGGACAACAGAACAGTTTAATGCGCGATATTGCCATTAAAAAATTGCTGGACAATGATGAAACAGAGAATGATGTTGAAGAAAAGAAAAAATTTGTGATGGAAGCGCGCGTAACTGCTTTTCTTGATCATCCGAATATTATTCCTATCCACGAACTTGGCGTAGACCACGACGGGAATCCTCTTATTACCATGAAGTTAGTACGCGGTAAGTCATGGAAGCAAATATTAAATAACTATAAACCAGAAAAATACTGCCCTGAATATATAAGTGAACAACTTGGTATTCTCATTAACATTTGCAACGCTTTGTCCTACGCACACAACAAAAATATTATACACAGCGATCTAAAGCCTGCGAATATTATGGTAGGAGAGTTTGGTGAAGTTTTCGTAATGGACTGGGGAATAGCCGTTACCACAGATTTAGACAGCACGATTACCATGCATAAATCAATGATTACAAGTCCAATGGGAACACCGCACTACATGGCTCCCGAACTAGCAGCAGGTGAAGGTGAGAAAATTGGTCCTTGGACAGACACCTACCTTTTAGGAGCTATTTTGTACCGCATTCTAATGGGAAAACCGCCACATACAGGTAGCAATTTGTGGGCATGCATTCATCTTGCTAGCGAAGGAAATATTCCACCATTTCGCGATGATATTCCTGGCGAGCTCGTCAATATTTGCACCAAAGCCATTCAGAAAAATCCCCAAGATCGCTACACTTCAATGAACGATTTTAAAAAAGCTATTCAAGAGTTTAGCGAACATTGGGAAAGTATTCAAATTACCGATGAGTCTTATAATTTTTTGCAATTTGGTAAGAAAATTTTCCAAGAATTTCAAGAAAAAAGCAGAGCCGAGGTTCTCAAAGAGTATCCCAATCCTTATTGCCCTATTTCGCGTTCCTTGTTCGGATTCAACGAAGCATTGCGCATTTGGTCAGAAAATCCAAAAGCAATAGCGGGTAGCAAAGAAGGAATGATTCTTTATTTCAAAATGGGACTAGTGAATAAAAATTACGAACTTTGCTGTTTTGTTATTGGCAAATCAAAAAACCATTTCGGCTATGATACCACCGAACTTGAAGCAGAATTAGCACAACACCAAGAAACAGAGGATCTTGGCCAAGAAAATACACCGAGCAAAACAAACTCTGAACTCGCATACCGCGAAACAACACTTGCTTTTGATCCTGAACTCGCTTACGCTCAGACCAAGAGAATTGAAAAGCTCGAAATGCAAAAAGACAATCGAGATTATGGGAAGTTAGTGATCACTGTTGCCGCAATTTTTGTTGGCATTATTATCGGTAAACTACTATAAACCAAGTTACAACATCTCACTATTAAACGAATAGCAGTTTTTCATAATTTTTGAAACCTTACTTACTTTGCATGAATCTAAAGATTCATGCAAAACAATCAGTTACTCATTATGCACTACCTGGTATTTTGCATACGATTACAATAAAACCTTACTCATATAATAATACTTGCAAGCTAAGTCTCGAAGATAATCGTAAGAACAAACATTTTTTAGTAAGTGCGAAGGAATAGCGCTCTCTCCCAAATATATTCCAGATAAAGCTCCAGTGATTGCCCCTAAAGTATCTACATCTCCACCCATTTTAATTGCGCCATAAACGGCATCTTTCCAAGAGTCCTTGTATCTAAGAAAAGACCATAACGAAGCTAGCACTGTGGGAATAACAAATGGTGTAATAATTGGTGTTGCAAATTCAGGTCTTTCCATACCACTCCAAGCGATAAATGCAAATGTTTCCTCATCTTCTCTGTTAATGTAAAGAGGCAAAACATCTATATATTTCGCAAATTCTTCGTTGTATGGATAAATAGTTTTCGCGATTTCTTTACAAAAATAAGGAATATTTACTTCCTCTGTTGCAATTAACTGCGCTGCTTTGGCAATCGCTATTCCTCCAGCAATACTTCGAGAATCTTTGTGGGTGAGTTTTGAAATTTGCGCAACCTCTTGAGGTAGCTTTGTTGGACTATCGCAAAATGCTAAACCTAGCATCGCTGTACGCATTGCAGTGCCATTTCCAGCATTGCCTTTAACAGCGCCACAATTAAGTGGGTCATTATTTGATAAAAAACGATCAGCAGATTGTGTACAAGCTCCTCCCGGTCCAATAACAACTTGTGTTTTCCATAAGGAAAACATAGACTCTGCAACCAAGTAAACTGAAATTTCTTTATGAGCAACAATCGATTGCAAAGTAGCAATTGTCAATTGTGTATCGTCGGTATATTGTCCTTTTTCATAACCTTCGAAAATAGCGTATTCACAAAAAAAATTTTGTTTTTCAGGTATAGATTCACTCCACAATCCTTCATAAGGTGCTCCAAGTGCGTCACCAACAGCACATCCTAGCAAACCACCAGTATACTTGTTTAGCATAAATTTTACTCCTCTAGATAACGATTGTTATTCGACATCTTGCGAAATAGTTATTGTTATGATAACATCGTCAATAGTTATAACCAAATTTTTTAAGCAATAGGTGAGAATATAATGGTCGTAAAAAAATATGTTAGTGGCGGTATACAACTTGATCAGCGCGCTCCAGACTATGCTCATGAAGTCATGTCGCTCATTCCAATAATCAAAAACATCTTTTTTGCTTTTCATCACGAACAAAGTTTGTATGCGATAATTGCTAATCTTGATGAAGAGGAAGCCTCGGCTGACTTGATGGTCATTACCCGCCGTGGTATTGGCATTATCGAATTTAAAGGAAATTATGGAGTTGTTCGTCAAGGTGAAAAAAATAATCACTGGTGTGCCGGAAAGGTCATTGTAAAAGGTGGTAACAACAATAAATACGGAACACCGCACAAACAAGTTCAAGCATATGCGCAAAAAATTCGCGATGTTCTTATTAGTGGAGAAAACTTAGAGCGCGAACTTCCTTGGAAGAGTTTTCGATTTAATACTGCAGTGTGTTTTACACACAAGAAAGCTAAGTTTCATAAATTTCGCGAATGGTATGCGCAAAAACAAGATCTTTTGGAAAATTGGGAACAATTTCATATACTATCCGCCACAGAAATTCCTGAGTGGGTAGCTTCTTTGCGTTTTGAGTACAAAAAAAATTATAGTGGTGGTTATCAACCTTACTCCCTTTCGAATGAAGAGATTGAATACATTGCAACCAAACTATTTAAAACTGTAGAGTGGTCAGAAATTGACCAACTTATGCCCGATGGACAGCCATACGCATATTTGAGTATTATGCGCGAAGGGCAAGCAGGAAATCATGGATTAAAATTTGATCGCGAAGTAATCGGGCGCAGCGCTACAAATAGTGATTTTATTATTCCTGCATCATTCGAAAAGGTAAGCGGAAAACATTTAGAAATTACTCGAACTCTTGCTGGAATCTTCGTTGAAGACATTGGAAGTAAGAATGGTACATATATAAATGGGCAAATGCTCACCACCAAAACTTTAATAGAAGACCAACAAAAAATTTATCTCGGCGGAACAAATCCGTGTGAATCTTGTATATTAAAATTTTCTCTAACTCCACCAGATACGTCTAAGACTCTTTAGGAAAAGTCAATATGGAGATAATTAAGTTTTACAGCGTTGTCGATGAGTACGGTGAATTTTCTAATTTTGCGAAGTATCCAATTAAAATGAATGGTGTTACCTGGCCAACAACAGAGCATTATTTTCAAGCAATGAAAATGGTTTCGCCTCAGAATCAGAAAAAAATACGAAACGCTAAAACAGCGATGCAAGCTGCGCGCATTGGACGCGACCGCAAAAATAAACGCCGCCGCGACTGGGAGTCTTGCAAGGTAGAGATTATGCGTAAAGCAGTTCTTGCTAAATTTTCGCAGTACCAAGAGCTCAAAGAGCTGCTTTTGAGTACTCACCAAGCCAAAATCGTAGAACATACTGTAAATGATGACTACTGGGGAGATGGTGGCGATGGCAAAGGTAAAAATATGCTTGGAAGAATACTTATGCAAGTACGCGATATACTTGCGAAAGAAGAACGATGAACAGAAAAAAAATAGCACAGCGGCGTTCTTTGCAAAATGTCGTTAAAAATACTCACTACCAAGGGTGCACATTCTATTTGGAACACCCTATTGTCGATATAGAAAATGTTATTTTTGAAAATTGTAGTTTTCGCACCGCAAAAGTAAGATTTAGAAATCTAAAAAAAACTAAATTTAAAAATTGCAATATAAATACATTAGTTCTCAAAGAGTTTAATGAAATTGAACTTGAAGCTGGCTATATCGACGATCTTGACTTAGAATTAAAGCCAACATCTCCACCTCTCTTATGTGGAAAAGTAACATTTTCGCAAAACATACGCATCAAAAAAATTCGCTGGCAAAATGCTTCACCTTTTATAGATGATGTAATAAACAATATTCATATACCTAGTTTAGTATCTTTACACTACGTGGTTTTTTTTCACGTTGAGAACGAAATCGATAATCGTATACTAAGCATGTATCCTTCCCTAAAAAACGGAGATGAATTAAAACTAAGCCACCTACACGCCCTAACAACTTTAGGGTTAACAGATTATGCTCTTTCTAAAATACCTAACTTGCCAAAATCTATGACCAAAATTAATTTATCGCACAATTCTATTTGTGAAAAGCATTGTAATTCGTTAAGCATGCTTGACTGTTTGTCAAAACTCAACCTTTCGTACAATGCCTTTGAGAACTTTCCCTTAGCATTGATAAATTTAAAAAATCTAGAAACTCTAGATTTGTCTCACAATCGATTGAGCAGTATTCCCTCACAAATATCACAACTCTCAAAACTACGATATCTCAACTTATCAGCAAATTCGTTGAGTTCTGTAGCCAAGAAAAACATCGCAATTTGGCTACCTAATTGCAGTAAAATTGATTTGTAATCTTAAAAGTTGATTTCTTCTTAGTTACGAAGTGACATTTTATACCACAAAACCCCCCCAAGAATTAAAACAATACCTGCTGTCATGCTAATAGTTGCTGAAATAGCGACTCCCCAAGAAATAGTACAACCACTTATCAAAAAACTCACACAGCAAATTATAGCAACAAGTGTACTATATGGTGCTTGCGTAACAACATGATCCATATGTGGACAACCAGCGCCAATACTACTGAGAATCGTCGTATCGGAGATAGGAGAGCAGTGATCACCATAAATAGCGCCAGCTAACGAAGCAGAAAGAGTCGGAATGAGAAAAGCACTATCAATCTCTCTAGTAATAGGAATAACAATCGGAATCATGATCGCAAACGTCCCCCACGAAGAACCTGTTGCAAAAGCGGTAACACAACCAAGTACAAAGATAAGAACTGGTAACATGTACTTTAATCCGTCACTATTTAAAAATTGAGCTAAGTATTTTCCTGTATATAGTTTCTGAGAAATAATTGTTCCTATAGACCATGATAAAACGAGGGTAAACAAAATAGGAAACATCGAACGCATGCTTTCTATAATAATCGCGACTATTTCGCGCCAAGAGAAAACGCGCCGTCCTAAGAAGTAAAAAATACTAAATCCTAAAGCAATAAATCCTCCCCAAAACATTGCCTTCCCTGCATGCATACTTTGTAAAGATTTGATAATACCGTTTGTCCCACCAAAAAGCTTTGAACTTCCGGTATAAAGCATACCGCATATAATGCTTGTAATCAGGACAGAAAGAGGTAGCAACAAATCATATATCGAATGTGATTTCTGTATACTGCCATCTTGTGCTACTTCTGCCACCCGCTCTTCGTGATCTTTCATTGCTCCAATATTAATATCAAAAGCACAAACTAAAAATACCATTAGTAATGAAAGCCAAGCATAAAAATTAAATGGAATGGTGTACAAAAAAATCGAAAACGCATTTTCCCCTAATCCTGCTTGATCAAACTGACTAACAACATAAATGACCCAACTAGAAATGGGAGCAAGAATGCAAACCGGAGCTGTCGTAGAGTCAATTATATAAGCTAATTTGGCACGCGAAATTTTAAATTTATCTGTCACCGAACGCATAACAGCACCAACTGTCAAACAATTAAAATAATCATCAAAAAAAATAATCATTCCCAAAAACATCGTACTTAAACTCGCTTGAGCACGCGTAGTAATTCGTTTTAAAGCCCATTCACCATATGCTTTTGCTCCTCCAGCTTGGTCTACAAGATGCATAATAGCACCTAGTACAAAACAAAATAGTAAAATAAATAAATGCCAACTACCCTGAAATTTCTCCCAAGAAGAGAAGTTTTCTAGTTCTGAGTTTTTCCAAAAAATGAGTAATGCATCCTCCAAAGCAGAAAAAACACTACCATTTTGTACAATTAGTGTCCCACTAAGCACACCAATAGATAAAGATAAAATGATTTTACGCGTAGCAAAAGCAATTGCAATTGCCAATATCGGAGGGATAAGAGATAGCCACCCATAATCCATAGTAGAATGTCCTTGATTTAAGATTTTTACTGTAATTTTCAACAACAGATAGCCACCCATAGTTCGTAGCAGAATGTCCTTGATTTAAGATTTTTACCGTAATTGTCAACATTAGTTTACCAATTTTCAGATAATCTTATTATAATCATAAAAATCTTTTACGAAATGAATATTTACTCTTTTGACTTACTTGGGCGAAGAATATAGATTATTGCAATACAAGAGTGTCAGTCGCTTGCCGCATATTATTAGTATTTCAAAGATACAGGAGAATTTTATGAGAAAAATGACTTTGTTTGGTTTGTGTCTACTTTGTTTACTTAGTAGTTGTACTTTTCCATACTTTTATTGGAACGAGAAAAACCAAGATCTTACTCGTGTTCGCAATAACTATGTGCTCACCTACGAACGCGAAGCAAATATCACTTTTTTTCCAGAAGTCTCACAAGAAGAAGCGCGTAAAGAAGGTCTGGTTTCTTCTTTGATCCTAGGAATCATTACTTTACCAATTAGTGCTATCGCTCTACCCATACAATACCCGTTTTTAGCATCTCAGCGCCTTATTGACCACTCAAAAGCCAAAGCCATGGTCGAAAAATACTTTGCAGAAGGAAAATACGACAAAGTTATACAAATAGACCCGAATCATATTGAAGCTCACTACGAAAGAGGTTTGGTTTTTTATCAACGTAAACAACTTACATCTGCAATCTCTGATTTTTCGGCAGCGATAGCAATAGGCCATCACCATAAATCTATGGTAAAACGTGGCTTGGCATTCTATGAACAAAAACGTTTTTCTTTAGCCATTGCTGATTGGAAATATGCAACAAATACTGGTTATCCGTCCGAAGAATTAAAACCTCTGATTGATGAGGCATATACAAAAATAAACAACAGCGCACCCTAATCTACACAACAAAAATGCATAATTCGCTCACGCAATTTTTGGATATTAATAACGATACGGTTTGTAATGTAGTTTTTGAAAGATAAGTACAATTACAAAAACAAGATAGCGGAGATTACCATGGAAAATAAGATATTTGAGCATCAATACGAAATATCGCTATTTTTTGTAAACGCACAAAAAAACGTTGGATTATACCAACTACTTAATATTCTTCAGGACATTTCTTTCAGGCATGGTGCTAGCACTACATACAAGCAGCCTTCTGGTATATACTGGGTTCTTACTAGACAAACCCTAGAAACAACGCGCTGGCCAAAATTGGGTGACACAATCACCATAAAAACGTGGCTTTCTTTAAACGAACGTGGCTTTCTTTTGCGCGAATACTACGTATACATAAAAGATGAAATTGTCTGTCGTTGTTCTACAAGTGTTGCAAAACTAGATGCAAATATAAAAAAAATTGTGCCGGTAGGTAAAGACGAAATACAAAAATACACTACCACAAAAAAATTAGACTTTTCTCCTCAAAAAATTAGACGATTTGAGGACAACAAACCACTTAAAACTTTTGCAGTACGAAATAGCGATATTGATTTTAATCATCATGTAAACAATACAGTATATGCAAAATGGGTGTTAGATGCCGTTTCTTATGAAAAACATTTTAAATATCAGATGCGGTCTTACAGTGTTAATTTTTTGGCAGAATCTCACTTAGGAGATGAAATTGAAATCCAACAAAATACTACTGAATCAATATACCAAGGTTTACGCCTCCGAGATAAAAAAATAGTCTTTACCGCACAAATAGATGCTATCCCTAAGTAGTGAGTATAAAAATGTATACAATAGAAAAACACGGCCAAGTAACCATCATGCAAATAAACATTCCTTTTGATTACGAAATCTCACTTACTTGTAAAGAAAAGGTATACACACTACTTAAAAACCCTCTCATTATCATTATCAACAAACATAATTTAGATGGTAGCGCAATATTTCATGTTCTTGTCCAAATAGCCGATATGTTTGAACAAGAAAAACAATACCTTGGCTTTGTATTAAATGAATATAACTATTCTATTTTTGATAATATTTATGGCCAAAAACTTATGCGTTATTTTCATACAACGCAACAAGCTATAAATGCAGCAGACATTTTTCTTAAGTAGGGAGAAAATTGATGAAGACTCATTGGAAGATTTTAAAAGTATTTCTATCTTCTACATTCAAAGATTTAGAAATAACCAGAGACCGCTTAACCAATATATTTGAAACCATTGAGCGCACAATTCTCAAACGATCTTTGACCATACGCCCTTACGATTTGAGATGGCGCGATCGTCACTCACAAGAATCTATTGTCGATTGGTGCATTCGCATGGTACATCAATGTGACTATTTTATCGGTATTCTGGGAAATCGTTATGGATGGCGTCCGCCTTATGCTATTGATGGCAAAAAAAATACCATCAACATTTCGATGACCGAAATGGAAATAAAGGAAGCCTTGCGCACTATTCCGCGTGAAAACCGCTTTTTTTGCTTTACCTCTTTCCAAGACATTGAAGATGAAAACAACGAAGATATCAAAGCAATGGAAAAACTCAAAGCTTTTCTGCGTAACAAAGGAGAAACGATATTCGAATGTGACAACTTGGAAAAGCTTTTACAATGTATAGAAGAAGAGTTCTCATCAACTATCGATAAACAGTACCCACCAGACGTAATTGTTACTGCCGAACAACTAGGACGCCTCGAAGCTTTAGAAGAGTTTATTAATGAAAAATTAGGTGGTTTTGTTGGGCGCGAAAAAGACGTTGAATATTTAGAAAACTTTGCCCAAAATAACAATCGCAAAAATTACCTAATTGTACAAGCTGTTGCTGGAACAGGTAAATCTGCCCTCATGGGTAAGTTCATGCGTGATCAACAAAAAAAATCACCATTAATTGCTCATTTTCTAAGTATTGATGGTAGCGCGCGCGAGGTAAAAGAAATACTCTTTTCATTAGTAGACCAACTTTATAGCAATAAACTGCTTGAAGAGGAACCTGAAAACGATATAAAATCTCTACGTAGTCAACTCCAAGAAACACTCGAAAACTACAAAGAGCCACTAGTTGTTCTAATTGATGGTATTGACGAGGTTGAAGAAGATGGACAGTCACTTTTTTGGTTGCCACGCAATCTACCTAAAAATATTCGTGTTATCATCACAACACGCCCTGTAGATACATGGCAAATTTTACGCAAATATCCTTTTGTTGAACAAAAGCAACTCATGGTCTTGCAGCAACAAGAGATTACACAAATTATCGACAACTACATGCGTGACCACAAACTAGAGTATAACGAACAAGATAGAGAAATATTGCAAAAAAACTGCGCTGGAAATCCGTTGTATTTGAAAGTAGGACTTGATGAGCTTCGCGCCTCTGGAACTTCTGTTGCACAGTTAGCAATAACTGTCGATGCGCTATTTCATCAAATACTAAATCGTCTAGAAGAAAAATACCAACAGCAATTTGATAACAATGATATTCCTATATCTGCACAAGAATTTTTTGAAAAATATCTTGGTTTTATCGCTGCTGGAAGAGCAGGCGTTTTAGAAAAAGAATTGCAAGACATACTAAAAATAGGCGATGATCTACTACTTCCAATTAGTAAATCTCTTAGTAATTTCATCATCACTCGTAGTGGATTTTTAAACTTTTTCCACCCAGAATTTGAACGTACAATTAAGGCGCGTATAGGTAAACAAAAAATGCGCCAAATGCACGAAAAACTAGCCGAGTATTTTAACAACAAAGGTCTTGACTATATACGTTCACTTGACGAACTTCCCTATCAGTTGCAGTGGAGTGAACAATACAATACGCTTCTTGAAATTCTCACTTCTCTAAAGTTTCTCGAAGGAAAAGCACAGCGTAATTTGATACAAGGACTACGCGAAGACTTTCGTTTTGCTTTAGATGGACAAGTCGTTAGTATTCCACCTAACTGCGAAGTAAAATTGACACCTGAAATTACCGTAAATAGAAATACCATTCGTCTTATTCAAAAGGCTCTTGAAATAGATTTTCATTTATTGCAACAAGAACCAGAAAATATTTTCCACTGCTTATGGAATCGTTGCTATTGGCATGATTGCCCAGAGTTAGAAAAACACTACAAACTAGAATTTCCCGTAGAACAAAAAATGTACCAACTCGCAGAAAAATGGCGTAAGGAAATCGAGCCTCGTAAACTATGGTTGCGTAGCCTACGTCCATTGCCACAACGTATGGATTCAGCAGTAATGAGTACATTGCGTGGCCACACAAGATCGGTGTTACAAGTAAATGTACATAAACACAAAGCTGCATCTGTGGCTGAAGATCACACTGTCAAGATATGGGATTTAAAAACAGAAATATGCCTATTTACTTTACAACATCATCATCAAGTTAATAGCGTTTGCTGGAGTCCACAAGGCGATTTCCTCGTTTCCGCCGCTGAAGATGGTTGTGTTAAAATTTGGAATGCACAAATGGGCGATGAAGTCCATCGTTGGGACCATGCCAACAGTGTTAGCTCTGTTGATTGGAGCAGTGATGGCGCTTATATTGTTTCTGGCTCGCGCGACGGAATAGTGCGCGTATGGGATGTTGAAAAAGCTTGCGTTATTGAGACTCTTCAAGGACACAAAGGTGGCGTTTTTTGCGTAAAATGGAATCCACAAGGCGATTTAATTGCCTCTGGTTCAAAAGATAAGAATATTCATGTTTGGAAGTGGCAAGAAAAACAGTGTATTGCTGTTTTACGTGGACACCGCGAACGAGTGTTGTCTGTTTCATGGAATAGCGATGGCAAAATACTTGCGTCAGGAGGATTCGACAGCGAAGTACGCCTGTGGAACTTTCAAAAAGAAAAATGTACAAACACTTTTCGCGACCACCAAAGTGTAGTCACAGATGTTTGTTGGCATCCAGAAAAACAGATTCTCGCGTCTGCTTCGGAAGACAAAACTATTCGCGTTTGGAATATAAAGCGAGGCAAGAGTTTTTGTCTAGAAGGCGTTGGCGGAAAAATAAATAGCGTGTCGTGGACTGCAACTCATGACCTAATTTCTGGTGGTGATGATAATTTAATTCATACCTGGAATCCACAACCAACGCAATTCACTATTCCTTTTGAAGAACAAGGACAGAAAATAAGAAAAATCGCTTGGAATCCAAAAGGAACGCATGTCGCCGCGGTATTACAAAATAGTACTATCCAAATTTGGGATGTAGTGCGCACTAAAATTTATTGTGTTCTACGTACAAATTCACAAACATTCGATGCTGTGTGGGTAAACGAAGAAGAACTGGCTTCATTATCCACAGATATTACTGTTTGGAACTGGAAAAGCCAAAAACGCGCAGAAGAAATAGAATTTCAGCACAACAAACACCTATTTCAAAAATGGAAATCTTGTACTGTGGTGAGTTCCTTGTATGCCGTTCAGGAAGAACAGCAAAGTACACTACTTATGTGCGATGAAGGTAAGATGAGCTATTTCCCCGCGCCACTAAAAAATGCTGGGTGTTTAAATTCAGGGTATCTAAGTGGACATTCACAGGATTATTTGTATCTTTTCGAAATCATGAAAGAATAAAGTTCCCTTTATGGAGTACTAGTCTATAACAAACAACAAAGTACTAGGGCGTGTCATCATTCAATACAGATAAAAATATAACGGATTCATTTAATGATACGCCAATAGTATTGAGCCCGAGCCCGTTTGCGAGCCCGCGCCCGAAAACTTTTTGAGAGCGACAGAAAGTGATTTATTGGTTCAATACTAGTTTTTTGCGATGGAAAAAGAAACTTTGCTTCTTTGATAAATTGTTAGTGAAAGTTTCGGAAACGGGCTCGGGCTCGCAAAAACACACAATATTTTGAATGATGACACGCCCTAGTACTCGATAAAATCAGCGATTAAAAGGATATTCGTTAATCCAATTAAAATCACGATTTAATAAATTAAAACTTTTGAGATCGCGTTTTTTTAACTTAATAGAAAAACTATACCCCTCTAGTTCTCCCTTCCACGCAACTTCCTGCTCTGAAATTTTATCATACTCCCAAGAAAATTCTTGTTTTGTTCTCATTTTTGCGATGCTTAGTTTCTTATTTTTTTCGTCCACCATAAATTTATAATAAGCAATCTTACCATTCATAAATCGCACAGATATATAACCGGGATAATCAACAACTACATTCTGCCATCTCGTCGTGTCAGTCGTAAGAGGTGGATGCTCTACATCATTTTTGGTGAAAGTAATCACGTCATAAATACCATAAAGTAGTGGTTTAATTCTATTATCTCCTCTTTTTTGCAGCGTTTGCGAATTTGGCATGTGCATAAAAATCAGATAAGCAATAATTACATATTTGCAAATCATTCTCGCTCTTTCCACATATATATTTTGAAAATACACAACAAATTCGCGCGGCACAACAGGCTTATTGAAAACAAAATAATTTAAAAACCTACGTAAATCTAAAGTGACAAGAACAGTTGCCATAACAAGTAATTGCGTTGAATAAATTTTGACTGGTATATCGTAACTAAAATTAAGCATCACCACATTGCTCATAACACCAATAACAACACAAGCACCCAACGTTGTTGTGCGACGAAAAAACAATAACAAACCACCGATCACTTCGCCTAGACCAGCAAAAATCGTATAAGATTTAGAATAACCCATAAACGTCCACACAAGCCCCATTGGAGATGCATCTCCAAAAGGTTGTATCAAACGACTTAAACTGAGAGAAGAAAACTGCATCCTGAAAACTTTAGAAAATCCGTAGCTAAGCATAATCATTGCCAGATAGTAACGGCAAATAGCTATAAACCACCGAGAAAGAGTATTGTAATTTGCGCGCTTTCTATCTAACACACTCCATATTATCGAAATAGTAACAGCGAAAATAAATGTTAATAATAATTGAATATATCCGAGTGTTGTGTCTCCACTTCCTGTAGGTTGGATGTTAATTTTATAACTAATTTGTAGGGCATTTTTACCAAACCACACAGCGATACTATTCCAATATGGAAGTGGAAATACTATCAACGTAAGTAAAGCTGCTAAAAATCGAAAAGTTATTTTTTTCACCTGTGACCAATGATCTATTGTATCCATAATTTTATCCTAATTATTTATTTTTCAAATTTCTGCTTACTATTTATAAATATCAGTAGATTCCTCATTAATAATAGCTCGTGAAAATTGATCATAATAAACTTTTACTATATTTTTTGTATTTCCCGCCTCTATAGCTTTGCAAGTTATTTTGTAAACTTCCTTTTGACCTGGCAATATGATTGTTAGGGGTGCAAAAATAACAACTTTTTTCTTTGGATCGTACCAATACTCTGTTGGCCCTGTTGCCAAAACGAATTCCATTTGCTGCGGAATATGATTTATAACCCAAACTTTAGTGCACTCTGACGAACCTAAATTTTTCGCAGTGAAGACATAAGTTGTTTTTTCTCCTATCGCTATAGGATCATTAGTATCGTAAAGTCTTGGTTCTCTAGAGTGATGACCTAGTACACTAATACCAATTTTCTTTTCGCATAGAATTTTCCTATTTTGCAAAATCAGCACTTTCACTAAATGATTCCCATCCCTAAGAGCACGCAATAGAACCTTGAATGTTTTTGTTTTATGAGACTTTAGTTGTGTTATTTTCCAATTGAATTTTTGTTTTTTAGAGATTTTCGTGGCTTGCAATACAGACTCAAATGCATCTGGAATAAATATTTGAACATCAATATTTTTAATTGTTGTAGAAGTTAAATTTTCAACTTCTACAGTTAAAAACACTTGCTTGTTCAAAAAAGTAATTTTACTACTTTTTAATGATAGTTTTATATCGTCTTTGAAAGAAGTATTTATTTGTTGAGCACTAATAGCACACATGACTATAATAGTAAAAACTATATACCTCATTTTATTTACCTTTGCTAACTTTGTAAAATACAATACAGCTAACTTAATTTACATATATATTTTACAACGATTTACACACTAAAGGAATTTTAAATAATTCAGTTAAATCTGTTCAGCAAATTTATGGAGTTTGATTCTATGTTTAAAACAATACTTTATATTAGTATTTTTTCTTGTGTTTTACATGCGCAACAATTTAAAGATTTCAACACTTACCAAAATAAAATCACCTATGAAAAAATCAAAAGTAATCTTGAATATACTCAAAAAAGCATTAGCTTGCTAGACCACTACACTCTTTCAAAAACTAGCCTCAAAATATATGCTTCTCTACAAGACAAACAGCAAGATAACAGCGAATATGAATTGCAATTAACTTCAGAAATTATACCTTCTCCTAAACAAAAAAAATTAAGTGCTATGCGTATTGCCATTGATCCAGGGCATATTGGTGGAGAAACTTGTTGTTTCTTGGAAAGTCGTTATATTTATATGGACCCGAAAGTGGTAAATGGTCGCGATATTCGTTTTCACGAAGGCGAACTAGCAGTACTCACTGCTTTGCACCTCCAAGAACTATTAGAAGCAAAAGGTGCGGAGGTAATGCTGACAAAAAAACGCGTGGGTGAAAGCGTTTACCATAAGGATTTTTTTACGTGGCAACGTGAAGATTTTCGCAGTACTATTGAAGAGTATGTTGAAAAAATCGAAAATACAGATGATAGAGCATCACAGCGCAGTCAGTGGCTCACACGAAGTCATTTATGGTCATTATTTCGCAAATTTTACAATCCTCTAGATCTTAAAGCTCGTGCAGATAAAATCAATGCTTTTGCTCCAGATATGACAATTGTAATTCATTATAATGTTGGAGCAGGCAACAACGAAAGTGGTCAAAATATTGGAAGTAGTGATAACTATAATATGGCGTTCATTCCTGGAAGCTTTCTTGCCGGAGAATTGAAAACAAAAATAGGACGCTATCATTTTTTACGCCTACTTATAACTAATGATTTACAAAATTCTTTGCGTTTATCAAGTAAAGTAGTAAAAAAGTTTACACAAAAACTCAACGTTCCTCCTTTAGAAAACGAACAACACGCAGACTATTTACACAAATACTGTATGTCGACAACTGCTCCAGGAGTATATGCACGCAATTTGACTCTAACACGTTTAGTACAAGGAACTATGTGCTACGGAGAGTCTCTTTACCAAGATAATATTAAAGAATCTATTTTACTAGCAACAAAAGACGATGAAATTGCCGGAGTAAAAGTATCCAGTCGCGTACGCAAAGTTGCTGAGGCTTACTTCGAAGCGATCGTTGATTATTGTCAATAAACTATACTAACCCAAGAACCATTGAACCGCGAAAATGCAAAGTTGTGGTTTCAATTTGAACACTATCAATGGAGTCGGTTTTTAATATATGAAAAAAAATATAATATATTTGCTCAAATTACTTTTAATTTGGCCAGGTTTTTTTCTGTGCAAAGTTTGGAAAAGTAAAAAGAGTGTTTATCTTTTTCTACTTTTACTTAGCAGTATGTTTATTAGCGGAATTTACTTTTCAGAAAATCGTTATGTTAGCTTCATTTCTTATGCCGCTGTCTTTTGGATTGCATTGAGTATTAGTGTATTAAATCATTTTGTCCACAAAGAAAAAAAGTTAATTATTGAAGGCTTATTAGTAAAAAGTGAAGCCAAATATCTGCGTTTTGGCCTTCAATTTACTAGCGTGTTTTTATTTTTTATTCAAGTATATCTCATTGCTTCAATGGTTTTTCTACTTAAGGAATTGTCCCACCTAAGTTCCTACAATCTTTTTATTCCAAAAAATTTAGGAATTCTATCTTGGAGTATTTATGCTATAGATCTCATCTTAAAAGCTGTGTTATTTGATATTCCTGAAATATTTCACTGGGAACTTATAAACATTGAGCATGTTGGCTTTTGGGGATCGTCTGTAGTTTTTGCTGCGCGCCTTGTTATTCTTGTTCTCGTATTAGGGTCTATTCTAACGTGGCGAACTATACAACAAATGATCAAAGACTCTTTCATTATGCTAAACAAATATAAAGAATCTGCTGAAACGCGCTTATTACTAATTTTAGACGTATACCCAAAAGAAATAAAAACCATTTTTAAATACATAAAATCGAATCAACTGTCTTTAGAACTACAAAGTCACTTACTTGAAGTCGTAGGAAAATCTAAACACCGTGAAGCCAGCAAATTTTTAGAAGAACATTTACAACATTCTAAAGAAATTATTCAACTAGCTTCTGTAAAAGCTATTGGACACTTACAAAAAGGTGACGATGGGCTTTTGTTACCTCTTTTTGAAACAACAAAAAACAAGCTAATGCAAAAAGAAATTTGTATTACACTAGGTAAGTTAAACACACAAAATACCATTCGCTCTCTAGTAAAGATAGCACAACAACAACCAGAAGAGATCTCATTATCTGCTATTAGTTCTCTGCGAGAAACATCTCATGGTAATCTTGTGGCCTCAAATTTAATGGATATTATTTTTGATGAAAGCGGTTCAAAAACGCAGAGGTTTTTAGCAAAAGATATTTTATTGCAAATTAATTTTGATGAACAACACTTATGGCCGCTAGTTTTCAAAAATCTAAATGGAAAGAATATTCCTAATCGTCGTTTTGCAGCTATGATTTTATCTGCATACCCTAAAAACCCTGTAGATGTATTGCCTTTTCTTCTACAAGCACTAGAACGAGACGAAGATGGAGATGTACGATCTTACTGCGCTGAATCGATAGGCATTCTTGCTGCATCTCAATTATGGAAAAAGCACAACACAAAATACAAAAAAATAGACAAAAGCAAGAATTTTTCTGATATTCCCCACCAACATTTTAAAATACTATCACAAAATGAAGAAATGTTCTGGGGAGAAGCTGTCATTACTTTAGTTAAAACATCTCAATCCGATAAATATGACATAGCAAAAGCAGAGGCTATATTTGCATTTTGGCCACTTGCAATGTTACTAAAATGCGGACTTCGCTATTTTGAAAAAATTGTCAAAATTTTACCATCGCATCTCTCTAGCACAATTCCGCGAGTAGCAGATGCATCACAAGAAGTTTCCCCAAAAATACTTAATTTTTTAGAAAATTCAACTATAAAAAGCGCCCTAAATTTAAAAGAAAATAGCGAGCAACAAAGCCGTGAACAACAAAGCCGTGAACAACAAAGCAGCGAACAGCAAAGTAGTGAACAGAAAAACAACGAAGATTACAGAACACCAACTCTTTTTGTCAATCCCTTATCTTTCAGCGGTAACAATCAACTTAATCATCTTTCAGATGCAACTAACGAACTAAAGGAACATCTTAATTCTCACCAAGACACTTACGGAGCAACTGTGCAAATGCAAAGATCTCCTCTAGAAAAAATGGATAAAAACAAGAGACTAGAATTTCAAAAAGATAATGAATAATTTAAAATATTCAAAATAAAATTATTTGACATTGTGTTAATTTTACCGTATATTGTACGTAAGTAGAGACTGTAGCTTCAGTGGAAGAAGCGCTAGACTATAGAAGCTTGAAGGCTTCCCAAACGGATTTGTTTTACACTATAATTGATTGTTAGCTAAGTTTAGGCTTAAGAAAACTGGCACTTTTATAAAAACCAATCCTCCTAACGAGGGCATATGAACTAGAGGTCGTTGGTTCGAATCCAACCAGTCTCACAAAAATAGAAAGACTTATATGAAATATTTTTCTGAAAAAGATCGCGAAATTTGCATCGAAGTTTTGTCTAAAATTGCAAAAAATAACGACCTTATTGATGATGATAATGTTTTAAAAGGTCTTGTTAGCAAAATATATAAAGCTCGACGAAAGAAAAATAAAAAAAATAAAAAATCAGATGATAATAATGGTCATCTATATTGTTATATTTGCAAAAAAAAATATACACAGCTTCATTTTTTTTATCGCTCATTGTGTAGTCAATGTGCAGAATTTAACTATCAAAAACGTTACCAAACAATAAACTTAAGTAACCACATCGTTGTAGTTACTGGTGGCAGAATAAAAATTGGCTATGAAACGTCACTAAAAGCACTTAGAGATGGTGCACAAGTCATTGTAACAACTCGTTTTCCTAAAAATGCTGCTATTAAATTTAGTGATGAAAAAGATTTTGATAATTGGAAGTCTCGTTTAAAAATTTACAGCATGGATTTGCGAAATATTTATGCGATAGAAAATTTCTGTGGTTACCTAAAAAAAGAATTCCCATACGTAAGTATTCTAATCAACAACGCTGCTCAAACCATTAAACGTCCACAAGCTTTTTATCGAGAACTTTACGAAAAAGAAACACAACAAATTTCAAAAGAGGCGCTTGTTCTTCTCGAAAATAAAGAAACGACAAACTTACAAAAACAACAGACATTTTTAGAGTCAAAAGTTAATAAATTATTCCCAAGGGGCAAAACAGATACAGACGGACAACCATTAGATTTACGTGATAAAAATAGTTGGGTATTGCGCCTTCATCAAGTGCAAAATGTCGAACTTTTTGAAGTAAATTTGGTAAATTCTATAGCGCCGTTTATCTTAATCAGAAATTTGAAAAAAATGCTACTCAAATCTCCGATTAAAAAGAGGTTTATTATTAACGTTTCGGCTATGGAAGGGCAATTCTCTAGAGAAACCAAAACAAGCTTCCACCCTCACACTAATATGGCAAAAGCCTCACTCAATATGATTACCAGAACTTCAGCGCAAGATTTTGCAGTTAACAGTATATACATGAATAGTGTAGACACTGGCTGGATAACAGATGAAAACCCAATATCAAAAAGACCTCAGGGATTTACTCCACCATTAGATATTATTGATGGGGCTGCGAGAGTCTATGATCCGGTTGTATCAGGGATAAATAAAGATCCCTTGTATGGTAGATTTTTTAAAGACTACAAAAGCGTAGATTGGTAAATTATGCAAAAAATTTCAAATATATACTGCCCTATAAATCGAAGTTATTTTGAAATATGCGATGTCGCAGAACTTGATTTTCTAACAGAATATCTAATATCTAATACTGTAAATACGGAGCAAATAGCATTTCCTCGTGGCACAGTAACTAAAGATCAGAGACTCGATTTATGCAAACAAAACATTGGGGCAGAAGGTTGCAAGCTTGTGTGTACAGCTCTAGAGAATAATACTTTTATAAAAAATATAATGTTAGGGGCTAACGGAATTTTAAACGAAGGAGCCACTGCATTGACCGAGTTAATCGAAAAAAATCACAAAATCAAAGTAGCTTACCTAGGTTGTAATGGCATTAGCGAAAAAGGAATTAAAAACTTGTGCGAAGTTCTTGAAAAAACAGATCATTTAGAAGCGCTATGGCTTAAAAGAAACCCTATCGGTTATAAAGGAGCTGAGTATTTAACTCAAATGTTAAAAACAAACACCTCTTTGAGAGTTTTAGATGTAGAGAATACTCAACTTGGCGAAGAAGGATTGATGAGGATTATCAAGTCTTTAATAAATGACAATAGAACATTAGAGAGACTACACATAGGGGGCAACAATGCCTCCGCAAAAATTGCAAAATTATTGGGGATTTTATTACGAGAAAATCCCAAAATAAAAGCTTTATATTCCAATGTCAACTTTTTCCATAACGAAGGATTTACTTACATTTTACAAGGACTAAATAAAAATGCTACTTTGGAAGAGCTTAGTGTTGCCAGTAATAATATCCGTAGTTCTTCAACCAATCTCATGGTAGACATTCTTCAAAAGAATAGTAGTCTTCGTTGGCTAGACTTAGGCTACAGTCCATCTACAAAAATTTTATCGGGAAAAGCCAACAAAATAGGTGATATCGGCGCTAAAAATATAGCTAGCATACTTCGTAAAAATAAAGCGCTGTGCCAAATTAATCTAACAAAGAACCAAATAACATCCCATGGAATTCATTTAATACTAGAAGCATTGTCCGAAAATAAAACTATACAAAAAATCCATCTCGGTAAAAAAATATCCAAGAAGAACAAAAGTTTGTTAGCGAGGTACACAACAGCAAATCTATCAAATAAAGAAAAATGGATACAACACTGCGACATCCAAGCGATAAAAAGTGTATATAGAACTAAAGCTAAGTAATAACAAAATTAAAAATGCAAAAAACATACGGTTTATATACGAAAAATTACCATAATTCTCAAAGAGTCTGCCATTCCCTAAAGTACTTATTCACATTGTACAAAATGTTGGCGCGCTTTAGATTGGTAACAGCTAATTTTATTACAATAGAATATGGTGCTTTATGAAAATCATTAAAACAAAAGTACTTTACGATGTTTTTAGTAATACAAAATATTTAGCGTGCACGTTTTATTTGCACCAAGATAAAATCTATGAAATAGAAAATTCTATTTTCGATAATTGCAGTTTCCGTACCAAAATTACACTAAAAAATCTAGAAAATTGTCAATTTATAAATACTAGTACGATTGGTAACACAGTACTTAAATTAGATAATACCTCTTTAAAAAAACTACAAAATAAAACATTAAAAAATTTTTTTATCAACAAAGTATGTATGGAATATTGTCAACTTAAATATATTCCTAAAAAAATATCATCATTTAATTCCATTACAAGTATGTCTTTTAGTGGCAACAAACTAGAGGATTTTAAAGCACTGAGTAAAATATCCCAACTCAAAGAACTTGATTTGTCGCAAAATAATTTACCAGAATTTCCGCAAAATATTTTTCAACTTAGCTGTTTAGAAAAACTTCACTTACATATGAATAGTATTAAAGAAATCCCTCAAAACATCTGGCTCTTATCTTTTCTTGAATATCTTGATTTATCTATAAACAGCATCAAGCAACTCCCTGATAAAATCGGTGAAGTTTCAGCACTAAAATCTCTTGACATAGCTGAAAATGAACTCAAAAATATTCCTCGAGAAATAGGTAAACTTTGTTGTTTACAATCCTTTGACCTTTCAGATAATAGTATCGAACAGCTCCCTAACGAAATAGGTCAACTCTCTTCTTTACAATCTCTTGACATTTCAAATAATCGTATTGAAGAACTCCCAATTAGTATAGGCCAACTCTCTTCTCTACAATCTCTTGATATTTCAGATAATCGCCTTAAAGAAATTCCAAAGGAAATAGGAGAACTTTCTTCTCTGAAATCCCTTAACCTTTCAGAAAATAGTATTGAAGCACTTCCTAGTGAAATAAGCATGCTTTCTTCATTGCAGTCTTTTGAAATTTCAGACAACAGTATTAAAGAACTATCGAGCGAAATAGGTAAACTTTTTTCGTTGCAAACTCTTAATCTTTCGAATAACCATCTCGAAAATCTTCCACCACAAATAAGTGAACTTTCTTCTTTAAAATTCCTTAATCTCTCTGGTAATTGTATTGTTAGTTTAACTATGAACTTACAAAAGATGTTTGCTTTAAAGAAACTTGATTTATCTAGAAACACTCTTCAAAAAATATCGATAAAAAAACAGACCTTTCTTGAGGAATTAGATTTGTCTGACAACGATTTCGAAGAATTTCCTTCTCAACTAGCAGAATTACCTTCGTTAACAAAAGTTTCTTTGTGCTTAAACCAGATTTCTTGTTTAGACGATATTAAAGAAAGTTCAAATTTCTTGTGGCTTGATCTATCAAATAACGGTATTGAAAATATTTCTTCTGAGATAAAAAATTTATCTGCGATTCGCGAACTTAAATTATCAAACAATTTCTTGCAAGAGCTACCTCAAGAACTTATGGTTCTTAGAACTCTGGAAGTACTTATCTTAGACAATAACAATATTGTTGATATCTCTCCACAAATAGATCAACTTATGTCTCTAAAAAAATTAATCTTAGATGAAAATGAAATAGAAGAACTACCTTCTGAAATAGCCAAGATCTCTTCCTTACAGCAATTAAGTTTAGCTAATAATAGAATAAAAGAACTTCCTTGTGAAATAGAAAAACTCTCCTCTTTAGAAAAGTTAAACCTAAGCAACAATTGTATTTCGCAATTGCCACTTGAACTTAAAAAACTTCGTTGTATGCAACAACTTAACTTATCTAACAACCAATTAAAAGGCATTTTAATTGAAATGAATGGTTCTTCCTTTGAAGAGCTTTATTTATCGAACAATTACTTATGTGAAATACAAATAATATCTCTGCTTTTTCTTCGTGAATTAAGCATATCTAACAATAGACTCAAAAAAGTTATCATCGAAGATTTACCTTGCTTGCAAAAGCTAAATCTATCTAATAACTTCATAGCTGAGTTTCCTAAAAAAATAGAAGACCTAACTTCTTTACGAGAATTAAATCTACACAACAACTACATAAAAGAAATTCCAAAACAAATTGAAAAACTAACAAATTTAACTTCTCTGACACTATCAAGAAATCAATTATCTAGTTTACCCCCAGAAATCACAAAACTTTGTTCTTTAAGAAAACTAGATTTAAGAAACAATAATTTCAGAACAATACCTGAGACTTTATTAGAGCTTCCTCACTTAAAAGAACTTTACATATCAGAAAGTAATTATTTAAATATTCCCCAAAAAATAAGAAACTCCTCAGTTTTTAAAACACGGTAATTTAGGGCGTGTCATCATTCAAGAAATTGCCTATTTTTTCGAGCCCGATCCCGTTTGCGAGCCCGAGCCCGTTTGTAATTATAGCTTTAAATTTGAAATTAAACTTTGATTGAATGGGCACACTGCAGTAACGATTTAACTTGTAAAAATCTAAAGTAAGCAGCCATGCAAAAGTTTTCGGGAATCCTTCGCGTATGAATGTTATCCACTACTTTGGATTTTTTAGTTTAAAGAGGAACGGTAGACATTGCGACAATTCTAGAGCTACTTGGTTAACATCGGGCGTTTTTGATCGAAATTATTTATGATTACCTTCTTTAAAAGATTTCAAAACGGGCTCGGACTCGGGCTTGGAAACGGGCTCGAAACAACTTCTTGCATTGTTTTATTTTATTAGTTTGAATGATGACAGGCCCTAGTATGAAAATTTGAGATTGGAATTGATGTTGTTCTCCGTCTATTTTCAAAATAGACAACTATCTTATGATTAGAAAATGTTGAAATGAAGAAAGTTTGCATCAAAGGCATGAACTAACGCACAGAAATAGTGAGTTTATTGCAAAAAATTTGAGGACTAGTAAATTTTTAAATAAAATTCTTGATATTCCCTCAACTATACCGTAAAATAACCGTACATTAAGGCCGTCAATAAGATCTAAACTATTGAGGTTTGAATATCTCTGCCCCAAATCGATAGCATGGTTAGCGAAAGCTAATAAATGTGAAGTTTGAATACGGCACCGTATGTTAGAATCCAGCCGGCCTTAATTCATTAGAATCAATCTCTTTAAATTTTATATCTTTGGATACATATTGGACTTTTGGCCATTTCTCTAAACTTATGGCAACAATGGGTTCAGGAATCTCCAACCAACCGTCTCTTGTGCACAACACACCAATTTGTTCTTGCAGCACAAATCCGATAACATCATTTGTTTTTGCAATACAAGGCCTAGTTATCCATTCACTACATAAATTCTGCTCTACATCAATATCCCATTCTGGAACCTCCAACAACCCAGAAGACATTCTCGATGTTTTTATGCCAAAATCTACACAAATTTCATTTTCGCATGAAAAGAGCAGAGGATTGGCGTTTTCCCCAAAAAACAACTGAAAAGAAGGCTCTTCGTCGAAAGACCTAGTATCGTAATAGTCGCGCACTGTTTCTTTGCCTTCGCAAACTAAAATTCCATACATACGATCACCGTAACTTCCACCACCTCCATGAGGTTGTCCAGTCAAGTAGGAGTATCCATAGAAATTTTTATACGGAGCACACCAAATATCATTAACTTCAACCAAAAAATCTGGCTGTGGTACTTCAAGCCAACTTTCACCTTGATAGATATACACCTCTCGTTTAACATCGAGATGGTCAAAAAATACACTACACACAACTGTGCTTCCATCATAAGAAATAGCTACTTTGTGTAAATTATCAAGTAATTTAATCTGAAATTCTCGAAATAAACAACCGGAATCATAACAACTCACTGTTCCATCCTCGCCCAAAGTTGTCACGCGATTATCATGTGCTGACCACGCTAGTATATCCGATAGCGAAATAGGATTACTAACACAAGTAATATTATCGGAGATGAAAAAAAGCGAATTTTCTCTGCTAATGTACATAGCGAACGTCCTTGTAAATTTTTAGTTACTCGTCAAGAGAATACAAAAAACCTTTGTGACTACCGATATAAACAGTTTTATTGTGATGGAAAAAAATTTGCGGGGTATCTTGGTAATCAGTTTTACGAAACATAACACCATCTTGAAGATCTAATTTAAATAGAGATCCTTCTTTGTTGGTAACATACAAATATTCACCATTTGTTTGTGGAGCAAGTGAAAAATTTCCTTTTAGCTCTTTTTTCCAAATAACACGTCCAGATAGAGAAAATTTATAGACAAGGCCTTTACTATTACATGCGTATAAATAATTATCGTGATAAAGAAAAGGACTGTTTATTATTCCTCTTGTTGCGTTGTACCATACTCTTCGGCCTTTGCGCATATCAACAGCATATACATAGCCAGATTTATCTGTAAGATATAATTTTTCTTTTACGCGTACTAATTCATTTATTTGGCGTTTCGATTTAAAGCGCCACATACTTTTCATGTAAGGACCGCTTTTTTTATTAATGAGTTTTAAACAATATAAATGTTTGTCTTTTAAAGCGATAAATACATACCCGCGAAAAAAGAGTGGTGCCGTTGCAAAATTACGTGGAGCAAGATAGGGTTTATACTTGTTTTTTCCCGTTTTTAAAGAAACAACATGAAGTTTATTTTTATTCGCGACAAAAGCATATTTTCCTTTAAAAATCCTCGCCTTAGAAGCTTCATTGTTAGCTGAAAGATTTATTTTGGCTATTTTATAACGCTTTGCTTTTGCAAAATCATATAATTTTACCTGCTTTGTATTTGTTATTGTCAATATTTTGCTTTTTTTGCCAAGTAGACGAGTAAAAGAAGTTTTAATTTCGCGATTTTTATGCCCAGGAATATAACGATATTTTAAACCACTCTCACTTAATCGAACACAGTATAAGCGACCATCGTTGGCAGCTAACCATGCGTTATTTTTATGCAATTTGTGATTTGATATTGCAACGCTTAAACGTTTTTCCCAAACTTTTTTGCCTTTATAAAAGTGTGCGCACCATATGCCCGTACTTAGTTTTATTTGAACAAAACAGGACTCTCCTGCGATTTGAGGTTGTGAAAATGTTTTTCCTTCAGGCATTTCTTTTTCTAATAAGTTCTTATTCGGCAAAAGAAACCTAGTACCAGTTAATTCTTCCAATTGTTTACTTTTTGGGTCTAGTTTATACAAACGTAAATCAGTTTTTATATACATATTTCCTTTGAAAACACGAACACCAAGAATAGGACGTGATCCTTCGTATTTTTTTACTAATGTCGATTGGAATCCTTGTATCTGATGTTGATAAACAGTAAAACCACTGCCACTTTGGACAATATGAATAGCTGCATTCTGTATATAAAGAAAAAAGAGTGCTGGTTTATTTGTTGCTTTTACATAATGTTGAAGCGATTTTTTCGAAAGGTTAAAGCCGTATGTCTTACCATCATAACAAGATAAATAAATGACATCATTGTTTAAAACAGGAGGCAGCACGCACTTGCTACTCGATACCAAACATCCAAAAACTTTGTGACTTTCCAGATCAACTATATAAGTATTCTTATCTATACATGGTAAATATATTTTTGAATCGTAACATGCAATTTTGGCTGATAATTGACGATGAATCTGAAAGTTCCACACCTGTTGTCCACTTTGCGCATCTATCAAATAAAAAGTCTTTGTGCTGTAATCGCAAAGTATAAATTGGTCTACTTTTGTAAAGTCAGATGTTTGAGAGCCAGCACTTAAAAAAACAATATCCTCAAAAGAAGACAGTGAGCATTCCACTTTTTTTACCCAAGTACAACTTCCATTTTTTGATGATATTCTATATAAAAATGGATTATCAAATACAAAAAAATGGCCAGAGCTTGAAATATTGTTGCTTTCTTTTTTTTCTGCAGCTAAAGGATGAAAGTTCAAGTTAGAAAAAGGCTTTTGCGGAGAATGATATATATTAAATTTTAATTCGAACTGACTAATGAATCGGTAATTTTTTAATTGTTGTTTTACTTGATGGCGGGCAAAATTTTCTTGGAGTTTTTGGTATGCTTCGCGATGCTCTCTTGTAGAAGCAAGAGCGTATAATTGTTGAAAATTATAAGCAAGATCCGTATTTTCATAAATACGTTTTTCTAAATCCTGTAGTTTTGTCCAAAAAGAACGGTCTTTTTTATTTAGTTCTATTTTTTCGCGCAATTTTTTCTGTAAACTGTTAACCATATTTGTTATTTCAGAATCATTACCCCATGTGCTAATTAGGTTATATAGTTTTAATGCGCGATGCGGATTTTTTGAGGCAATAATCTCAATTCGCGCCATAGAATGAGATTGTAGTTTTTTGATCATATCCGGTGCACTAATATTACTTATCAAACTACCAGCTTTGTTAAAATTTTGTTTATTGATAGCTTGTTCTGCTAAATCGTAGTAGTGTTGCCTTTTGTTTGAAATATTGTATACAAAAACAATATAAAGAAAGAGCGCAGCGGTTATAAGTATGACAGCTACATGTTTCCAATAGTAGGTTGGATATTTTTTTATATGCGCTACTTTTTCTGCAAAATTTGCCAGTTGCCATGGGCTGAATTCTTGCGTCTCGACGGGCGTTTTTAACATTCTCGTTTCAGTATCATCGAGAGAAACAGAATATTCAATCTCAACTTCCGCTGTACCATCAGCATCTTCGACAGGGGAAAAATCTTTAGAGATAATATTCAAATCTTGAAGTAACTCGCTGGGATTTTGATAGCGATCTTTGGGCTTTTTGGCCATCATTTTTGCAATAATTTCAGCTAGTTTTTGCTTTTCATCACTTTGCGATGGTGGAAATTTTACTGGCAATTGAACATGATGGCGCCGTACATCTTTTTTCGTTCCTTTAAACGGAAGGTCACCATACAACATACGGAAAAATACAACCCCTAAAGAGTAAATGTCAGCGCGAATATCTATATTTTTTTTAAACAAACACTGCTCAGGACTCATATAGGCAACTGTTCCAAAAACTTTTTCGTCATCAATACCTGTTTCTTCAACATCCCGTACTAAACCAAAGTCGCATAATTTTACAGAATTAGGTGTGGCGAGGAGTATATTGTCTGTTTTTATATCACGATGCACTAAACCACAACTATGGGCATGCTCTAAAGCGCTAGCAATTTGCATCACCATATTAAGCGTTTCATCTGGCAAGAGACGTCCACCTTGTTCTTTCAGATGTTGCTGTAAATTTGGTCCGTCGATATATTCCATAACAATGTAGATATTCTTACCTGCAAATCCAAAATCGAGACCGGCGACAATATTTTTGTGATTTAATTTAGCAATCGCTTTAGCTTCACGTATAAATTGATGACTGAGTTGCATTTGATTTTCATCATTGGTATTAGTAAGCACTTTAATCGCTACTGGCTCTGGATCATCTACAAATCGTCCCTTGTAAATTCTACCCATGCCACCAACACCAATAAGCTCTTGTAATTTGTAACCTTCAATGGAAGGGACTTGAATTTTATATTTGTTGATTTTTTGAATTTCATCGGCGCTAAGACAGTTTTCTTGAAGAAAAATATCTTCGAGATGAATATAGTCGTTATCTTCGCTAAGTGTTTCTTGTAGTAAGATACATTTTTTTACTTCACTGCGCTTTATATAACCGAGCTCAACAGCTATTTTACCAATAAGCTTGTCATGACGTTTAAGCTTTGAAAAGCTCTCTTCTTGATCTTCAGCATAATTTTTTTTGTGTTCATCCCGCAGGTGAAAACGAAAACGATGACGACCAAAGCGAATAACGTCTCCATGTTTTAAAGGTTGTCGTGATACTCGTTCGTTGTTAATAAGAGTACTATTACGGCTACCAAAATCTTGAATCCAAAATTCAGATTTATGATAAAACACTTTACAATGTAAACGGGAAATAGCGTTGTCATCGAGAATGACATCTGCGTTTTTTCCACGCCCAAAAACTAAAAAATCACCGGGATATACTGTATATTGGGAAGAGGTCTCTGCAATTGCAACTATTTCACCGTACATAACTTAACTTTCTAAAATAGGCCGCAGAATTGCGCCCCTGAAAATAACACAACTAGTTATCGCTAAATAAATCTCGGATTTGTTGTTCTTTATCTTGTGACAATATTTTTTTCATATCGTCGGAAATATTGGAATTCATCGCTACAGCTTGTCGCACGCGCCAATGTTCATCTTTCAATAAATCTTTTAAGATTTCAGTAGTTGTCTGTGTATTTTGTGCAACTGCTCTTCGTACTAACCATTCTTTGTCCTGAGCTAGCTCTGTAATTGTGCGCGGTAAACTATTTACATTACGCGCGACACTACTACGCACTTTTATAACGGAATCTTTAGACAGAACTGCCAATATCTTTCCTGGTACTTTGCTATTTCCTGCAAGATAAAATCGCACATCACTGTTGGCATCTATCAGTAATTTTTGTAGCCATTTAACTGGAATATCTTTGCGTTTCGCAGCATAAGTACGAGCAACCTTACGCGTTCTTAGATGATTATCGTACATTAGTTTTTCTAATGTGTGCCATGAAATATTATTATTTCTTGCTACATTTTCTCTAATATTATTGTCACTGCAATAAACAAGCAGCTGCAATTTGTTATCTTGTAATAATAATTTGTTTTTAGCATCGCTAGGCCATACCCCTAAAGTGTCACTACCATCTGGCCAGCTAAATATACCTTGGCCGCGAATTTCGCCACGTTGCCATAATCCTTCATAAATAACTTTAGGGTTCATCCAAAACATTTTTCCATTGCCATGTCGAGAGTTGTTTTGCCATTCTCCTACGTATGTATTACCATTAGCTAGTTTTTCTGTCCCACTCCCATGTTTTTGGCCTTTTTTCCAGCGGCCATTATACAGGTAACCACTAACCGCGATCAACTTGCCTTTTCCATGGCGAAGGTTGTTCTTAAAGCTACCTTTATAACGGGTTTGATTTTTCCAGGTATATTTTCCTTCCCCATGAAATTTATTGTAAGCAAATTCTCCAACATAGATATCACCATTTTTTAACAATAAAGTACCTTTGCCATGCATAGCATTTTTATGAAAATCTCCGTTATATTTACTTCCATTACTAAATACTTGTACGCCAAAACCACTTCTCATACCATTTTTGAATTCACCGTCATACTCAGTTCCATTTTTTGCGACAAGTTTGCCTTCACCATGGGCAAGTCCGTTGCGAACATTTCCCTTATAAACACTACCATCGCTATAATTAAGGGTATCGTCGGAACATGCCCCAAGTAGGCAAACTATCGCAATTAATATGATAGATTTCAAATTAAACAATACCTCGGTCTGAAATAAAAATTCCTTTGAAATTCATTTTCAGTTGTTCAGCGTTGTGAGACATTTTTAGAGCTGTCTTTTTGGTAATTTTTCCTGCCTCTGCCAACTTAAACAGACTTTGGTTAAAATCACACATTCCATCCTCTTGATAATTGCGTATCACATCTCCCATCTTTTTCTCTTTACCTTCTTGAAGCAATTTCTGAATAGTTGGGTTCATTACTAATATCTCGTGTACAGGTACTCGTCCTTTGCCATCAACTGTTGGAGCTAATTTTTGACAAATAACAGAGACTAAATTAAACATCAAACCTTGGCGCACAGAATCACGTTCTGAATGCGGAAAAATGTCGAAAATACGTCCAAAGGTTTGTGGAACTGTAGAACTGTGCAAAGTACCAAATACAAGGTGTCCTGTTTCTGCAGCAGTCAATGCTGTAGAAAAAGTTTCGGCATCGCGCATTTCACCAATAAGTATTACATCAGGATCTTGTCGTACAACAGCGCGAAGAGCAATATAAAAAGATTCCACATCAAGTCCTATCTCCCGTTGGTTGATAAGAGCTTTTTTATCTTCATACATATATTCAATTGGATCTTCAATAGTCACAATGTGACAACGACGATGAGTGTTTATATGTTGGATCATTGCAGCAAGAGTAGTTGACTTACCACTACCAGTAATTCCACATACAAGCGCTAAGCCTTGTTTGTGCATCGCAACTTTAGAGAGCACACTCGGAAGATTTAAGTCTTCAAACGAAGGAATAACTGCATTTACGCGACGTGCAACCAACCCTGCTTTCCCGCGCTGGCGAAAAAGATTAACGCGAAAGCGCCCTATTTTTGGTATGGCGTATGCTGTGTCTAAATCACCTGTTTCTTTAAACTTTTCGAGGTCTGGAGGAGAAAGCATTGGGAAAACTAATTTTTCTATATCCTGCGAACTTAGTGGTGGAGTATCCAAAGCGCGCATTGTTCCGGTGACACGCAAAACCGGGGGATTACCTGCTTTAAGATGTAAATCAGAAGCACCATGTTTCGCACATACTTCAAATAACTTATCGATTTCAGGCACTACAAACTCCTTACTTTAACTTTAGAAGATGTTAACATTTATATTTTTTGTAATGTGGTTATTTTAGAGATTTTCGAGTTACTTTTCTTTTTCTAAGTACAACTATTTTTTCTAAAATACCCACATTATGTTAAAAACCTAAACGTTAGTACACTTTAGTTTTTAATTTCTACATCGATAGATTTACTAGTAGTATTGCCGTTAAAATCAGTGGCATGTACTGTAACTATATACTTTCCATTTGGTAATTTATTCGTTTGCCAAAAGCCATTTTTACTAACTTTTCCTGAATTTTGATTTGTAACTACAATATAAAATTTACGACTATAATAGTTTCCAGAAGTAGAAAGATATTGACCACCAGCATAAAAAGACTCTTTGTATACACTATAAACATCTTTGTTAATGTCTCCACCCCCTGGTAGACGGTCAAATTGCCATAGTTTTGTCTTTGGCAGTTTGTGGCTTTTATCCACAGAAACAACTTCGTATTCCATTTTATAGATAGTTAGTTGGTAAGGTTGATTATCCATTTTGTCTTCTGCTTTGGCAATAATGTCAACATTACCAGACAAAGACCTAGGAGAAAGTGCCGAATTTTTTTCGTCCTGTACAAAATAAATATTTTCAATAACTGGTGCAGTAGAGTCTTCTAAAGGAAGTAAGAACAACAAAGGATTTAGAAAATTTCCGTCGCGATCTAAAACGTTAACATGTATATGATGGAAATTCTTACCGTAAGCTTTTACAGGCCAATAAACAACTTCACCAATAAGCGTACCACTTGCAATAGATCCTTTAGCTTTATATGCATCAAATATACTCTTTGGTATTGAGTCATAATCGACATGGTGGTACTGCCACAAAAAGCCTTCTTCATCGACAATCGCTATTTCCCAATACAAATCGTTACCCAAAACATAATTTTCAATATTTACAACTTTTCCACCTGTCGAACTATATATAGGTGTGTTTGCTGGCATACGAATATCAATACCATGGTGAAAATATGGCTCACCTGAATAATGTTGGTAACTGTGAGAAATATGTCCCACTGGACAAGATTTACCAAACGGCTTAAACGGCCAATTATACTGAGCTCTTTGCGCACGTGTGTCTAGAACTCCACGAACATCATCTAAAGAGATTTTTCTATTTTTTAAATGTTCGCAATCTTCACACGTAGGCACATCTTTGCTATCGCAAAAAATTATCGAAATAAGTAGTAAAAAAATAGTACATATTTTCATAAATTATTCCTTAAAAATAAACTCTATTACTAATGAGGTTTAAAGTATAAAACCATACCCGCGCCTGCAGCAGCCATAACAAATCCCAAATACATTAGAGGATTGACATCACCTTGAGGTGGCTCGGTAATAAGTGTGACAATTACATTAATAATTGGCGCCCCAGCAAATACTAAAGGCATTACATAACGAGGAGTACCGCCATTCATAAACGCTAGTATGACAAAAAATGCCCCCAATGCCCCTAACACACCAGCAAAAGTTCCCCAAATAACACCCTCTTTGTTAAATGAAAACTCTATACCTTTTACCTGCATCGCAATAAGTGGTAATATTACTGCAACTAAGAAATATGCCATACCGACACAAATAAAAACCTGCAAAGCTGACGCTGGCGGTTTACCAAGAGCTTTTTGCCCTGTATGTATAGTTGGACCGTAAGAACCCCAACACAAAAATGCAGCGGCGACAAAAATGAGCCATTTCACGATAACTTCCTCCGTTATTTAAAATATAGTATAAGCTAGTACAGAGACTAAGTGACCTAGCAAAAATATTTACCCAATTGAATGCAAAATTTTATTTTCTACCGTGGCGCAGCAATAGTTGCATAACTGAAGAACAACAATCCTAGAAAATAAAAGAACAAACTTAAGTGAGTAAATGCTTTTGTCGAGTTACTTAGAACCATCAATGTTTAGATATGAATAGGAACACGCCCTAAGTCATTAAGCTTTTATATTAAAGCATATCAGTTGATTTTACACAAACTCAAAAATACAGTGTTTAATTCGAGCCTTGAACGATATCAAGGTGCGTCTCTATTCATTTATTTTAAATACATGACAAATAAATTACACTTCTGTGACAATCCTGTGACACACTTTCCTTTATAATAGGTCTTTTACATAAACATTTGCATGCACTTAAATCATCACTCGAAAACATATGTATACTGGCAAGTAATAAGCCTTTTTAAAATAGGTGCAAATGATTTCCCGCCAATAAAACTATATTTTTTGGGGCAACGTTAATGATAAGATTTCACTACGCACTTATTTTGTATACGATATCGATATGTGCTTTTGTATTTGCTCAGAACTTGACTTTAGAAATCGAATACGAAAAAGCTATTTCGTTAGAAGAAGTTCACGGACACTTGGAAGAAGCTATTGAAATCTATCAAAAAATTATTGCCTCTTCAGAAGCAAATGATGATTTACAATCTCGTTGTTTGCTACATCTTGCACTTTGCTTTGAAAAGCTAGGAGTCGATGAAAAAGCCCGGGAATACTACAATAAAATTAAAGATAATTTCTCTCATATGCGTCCGGTTTTTCAAATCACCGAAAGACAATTAAGTATTCGCACTCAACGCCGTTTGGAAAAGCTAAAGAAAGAACTAGCAGAAGCAAAAGAAAAAAGCAAAAGTGACGTTTTAGAAAATGATCCTTTAGAAGAAAAAAAATTAATATCTGCTACCTTGCATAGCATAGCACAAGACTATTACGATGATAATCAACTACAATATGCAAAAGAAACTTTAAAAAAATCTTTGTCTTTCCATTTGGATAACGAAAAAGCAATAGCCCTTTTACAACAAGTAGAAAAAAAACTTATTACTGTGCAGGACAAACTTTTTTCGCGAGAAGACTCAGAATATAAGTGGCTAAAAGGGCTTGAAGAAAAAATCACAGAGGAAAACCAAGAAAATTTTAAAGATATACTCTATGACTTTTCAGAAATACTTGGAAAAAATAGCCAAGTAAATGACTACGTGCTCAAAAACAATTTTCTTCTTTTACTAAAAAATGAATTACCGGTAACTAATCATGCTTCTTTAGCAAATGCCATCAATTTTATCAACGGTAACCTACTTGTTCGTCATAATGATGCTTTTCACTTAGAAATAGAAAAAATTTTACAATCGCTTACCAAGAAAAAGCACATTTACTATGCCAGTGTTGTTGTTGCAAGCGGCAACGGTTTGATTTTGCAAAAAGAAATTCGTAATCTAAACTTAAATTTCCTCTCGGCGGAAAAGGGTTGTTTTTATGCTGAACTAGATACCAATAATATCAAAGATCTTATTGCTCAGTGCTATGACCAAGGGATTTATTTAAACTTTTTTCCAGAGGTAGTTTTTTTGAGGCGAAATGAAATTTCATTAACAAAGACATTTGAAGTTCCTTTAGTTAAAGAATACATAAACAAAAAAATTGACTTCAACGTTTACCAAGAAGGGCTGCAATTTTTGTTTCGTATGAATTACGAAAAAGAAAGAATCAGCACTCTAGTATCAACAAGGAAAATAAATCGCCCATTCGAGACAATTCCAATGACCTCAGGGCCATTGCAAGTTCCTTACTTCATGGACCAAACGGCAAAGATTGATTCTCAAATAGAAGGCCAAAAATCCTTTATTCTTTTGGGTTTACTTAATCCCATTGCGTCCCATTACTTAACTTCAAGAATGATGGGTAGGCAAAACCATCGCCTAATAGCCTTCTTTTCTATGCGTAAAATCGCTATTGATGAATTTTTGTTAAAACCAGACATTGAAATTGATTTATTCGCCAAAGAGGATGATAAACATTTCCCTCAATATTATGATATTGCTACTTGGCAGAAAGTACCAAATTTACACATTTCTACCGTACTCAGATTCCAGGCTCATGAAAGCCGTAATCAATTTATACTAAGATTATGTAATGAGTACGTAAAAGAAAAAACAACAAAAACCATATTTCGCATTGTCCGTGATCGTCTACTTGTATATGGTACCGATAACGTTCACGAAAAAATACAGTTTATGTTAAACGGTCTACGTGAAAATATAAATAAGCTCCAACGTTTTTATTCATATGTTTACTTAGTGAATGATGTAGACAAAATTACTAAAAATGGTTGGACAAACCTTGAATCCAAAAATAGTCTAAAAGTATATGTCACTGAAAAAAGCAAATCAGAAATATTGAGCTCTCTCAACAACCGCGGACAAATTCTTACTCAGTTTTCTCCTGTTGTTTGTAGTAATACTCAAAGCATTGAAACGGCAGATTATCACTTGAAAACGTTTTGGGAAGGGATACACCTAGAAGAAGGAAAATTGTCTACGGCAAAAGTACGAAGTGTTCCTGAGGGAACGGCAATTAAATTAACAAATATATTTGTTAACGACCAACAAAATTTTATAGAAGTTCAAAGCAGCATTTTCAAAAGAAATGTAAAACAAAGTACCTACGATCTCAACGACTATTCTTTTTCAATCGAAACGCCAAAAACCGACATTCATCGAGGATTTTTTCGTTTCAAACACAAACCAAATCAAAAATATCTTGTTACTAATTTCAAAGATAAAAAATACGTATTTTTAATAGTCCCTAGTAAAATAAATGAAAAAAAATAAAATGAACTTAATTAATGATACGCGAAAGAAAGAAAATATATACAGAAAACTGCAAGAGTATCAATTGTATATTGATTACTTAGTCACAACTTTACAAACGTTAGACAAAGCCGTTGATTACATTGTTGACAAACTAGGAATTACAGTTGAACTTGATATAAACGCGAAAGAATATTTACAACAAGACTTAAATCATTTTTTGACACTTGGCTTTGAAACTATTTCCATCGAAGAATTTTTATACTTAACATTATCTCCTCAACAAGTCAAATGGAAGATAGCAAGTGACTGTTTACAAATACATTCAGTACAAAGTAGTGACAAAATTTATCTCAAAACATATGACATATCAGACTTGGCTTTTAACAATACACTTACTGAAAAATATGAGACCATTGATAAGCCGTATAAAATTTTCGGCGAAAATTTTGAGCAGCCAATGGTAAAAGACAACTACTATACACCTGGGGAAATAGTTGATTTTATCAAAGAAAAAGTTTTGCAAAAGTATGAATACAATAGCACGATGATCACCACAATGAAAGAAAAGTTGTTTATTCGCCACTATACACATGTGCACAACCACATACAGTCATTTTTAGAAAGTCTCAGAATTTCTCTTCGTCACCGCTTGCAAATAAAATATGGGTTTATCGCTTTTAAAAGTAATTTTTTTAAAGAAAGTAATTTGGATTTTACACCTGTGCACACTATCCAAGGAAAATCAAACAACCTATGTTTGTACGCAACCGTTGATAATAGTAAATTTTCCTCTTTTTTACAAAACGTTCAACAGTCAAAAAGCAGCGAACTCATCTTGAAAGAAAACTTAGAGTTACATCAGTTGGAGTCTAGAGACATTGTCCATGTGACTAAAACAGACTTTCTCGCTGGAACCAGTAAAGAAGGTGACATTATTGGACGTATGTTTGAAGGCGTTTCTCTAAAAATTCAACCTGAAATTTGCGAACAAAAATGCAAAATCGATTACAACTTATCAATCAAAGTAGCCTCCATAACAAAGCCAATTCCAACGTTTCCTGTGGCTGGTGGCGAAATTGCAGTCCCTAATCAAAAATTACAAGAGGTGGATACAAAAGTTTGTATTCCTTACAGCAAAACAGTTTTTATTGCTGGCTTTCATAATCCATACGACACACAAAATGATAAGTCATTTTCAACGTATCGAAAAAAAGATAACCTAATGATTTATGTGAATGCAAAAGTAGAAAGTTTTTATTAAAACGCATGCTTTTTTCCAAACCACAAAACAAACATTTCACAAAACTACACGTCCAAGATAACATACAAAGAACTACTGAGATCACCAAAACATACTTTTAAGCTAAGCACCTACTATTTGTCAGGTCGCTTAGTTATTTGACTTGCAAACATATTGTAGAAAGATAAAATGGTGTATCCAGAACTTTTATCTACGCTTCTATCGTTTAATTTTTCAAGGTATAAAACTAGGGCGTGTCGACATTTAGGTTTTTTTGAAATTCAAGTAATTTCGAATAATAGCAAGGCGTTTTTAAGGCGCATAGTTTTATTATATAACGAAAAAACAACGAAGGTAGTATTCGAAAGTGCCGAATTTGCTGGAAAGTTAAATGTCGACACGCCCTAGTACTTTGGAAGATTGATTCTTAACTGAATCCAAAACATAGAAAATACAATAGTAATGGGTCCCTTACATCGACTAATCGCCAATTGCTCAAAAAATTACGAAAAAATATTATTTTAAGTATAAGTAACTCGAGTATAGTATTTTTAAGCGATGCATTGGCATATAGTTTTCTATTTTACAACATGCACTACATATGTTCTCCATGGGAGAACGGGTGGCGGTTGGCAATCATGAGAAGACCGCATACCAAAGAATATCGGCACATTAGCCTTGGTTATCAATCAATGTTACATTGTACTAGAGTGGAAATTCTCTATAATGAATAGGTAGAACAATGTCTTTATTATCTTGTCTAAAACCCGAAATTTGCGCCGCGATTGCAGTAGATTGCCTAAATACTTTTATGAAAGCCGATGGCAAATTATCCATATCGACATTTCAAGCTCAAACAAAAGGGCTAGAGCAAAATCAAGTACAAAGCGAGTTAGACATCATTTCACATAAAATGGGTGATTTGCGCCGTTTTCTATTTGATCAAAAAATACCACAAATACAATTTCAAGATGCGCATGTAATTGAGTCTATTCATGGACGACGCTACCACTCTCTTGAAATTGTACGTCAAGATGAACAACCTGATTTTCTAAGAACTTTTCCACCGCATGCACTACTCGAAAAAAATCGTCGCTACGGAACAGAAGATCAGCAGGCAATTGATGAAATCAACATTGCAAAAAGTAAGAAAGTTTTTATTCGTTGGTTTGATTCAGCACTACCAACAGAAGCTATTTTAGAACCAAAACGAGAACTCATATTTCTTAAAGATGATTTTTGTATGTCGCCTGGTAGTCCTTTTATTGATAAACTTTTTTGGGAGCTTCGTCGCCAAGGAAGATTTTATTTGATTATATTTGGCGTTTGCGATGAAGTTTGTAATTTACGTAATGTTTTGCTAATGCTTGCCTCTATATTTAATGTAATTTATGTCGCTGATTGTACTTACCCTTTGGCACCAGAAAAACGCGAAGTTGCTATTAACTACATGCAAAGTTTTAATCCTCTTGGAGATGGTTCTACCGGGCAATTTGAAATAGCAACGTGTGAACAAGTAATAGAACAATTTTCCTAGGATTTTATTATGTCTCATTTAAAAAAACGATTGTGTTTAGTGCAAATGAACGATCTAACCGATTGTCCAGGAGCTATACATCACGCTATAGGTTCCCCATATTTTGATTCACTAGGTGCTCCTAAGTTTCCAGAACCTGTTGTTGTAGCCGCCAAAGCAGACATTGCAGATACTGCTTTACCGCGTTGTTCTATTCTTGCCGTTTCATGTAATACACGTCCTTATCAGTCATACGGACCTGTGATGCGTACGATATTTGAAAAAAGTGAACCGCATAAGTACCCCAGTGTTCGTCGTGGTATGGAAGGAGTTATGGAAGTATCTTCTGTTCGTGGAATTTCCCCAGGAGGTTTAAATTCACAAACCGACTCGATACTACTAGGGTGTATTTCTCCGATGACAGGCAAGACCAATAGCAAAATAGTAGACACTGTTTTAGGTATGTTTGCCGAAGAACTTGGTAAACTTCCACCAGGATCTACTTTGCGTATGCCTCTTATTGGGACAGGAAAAGCTCGTTCTCAAGCAGCAACAGACGATCTATTTAAGAACACTGTAGATGTCACTATTTCTCATTTTCTAGACATACTTATCCCAAAAAATAAGCACATACCTATTCGACGCTTGATACTAGTACATCCTTTTGAATACGAAGTGTCATTAATTGCAAGCACGTTTGCTGAGAAAAGCATATTTTTAACTATTTTGGATAAGCTTGGAATAGACGGGACTGACAAGAGACAAGTTTATGGTTTGGCATACGGAGGAAAACCACAAAACTGTATTGTTGATGCTCAAAATTTTGATAAAGCTCTTGATTGCTTTGACCAAGCGATTGACGCTTTGTTAAAAGGCGATTTAAAAAATGCAAAATGCTTGTCTTCCCAAGGGTCAATGATAGATCCATCATTGAAATTTATAGATATTTACATCTCATCCCTTGCAGCGCGCAAAAAAGGTTTGCTTGATGCTATAAAAATGGAAGCACTCTCATGTGCACAAGCAGGACGCTTGAAAGATGCGTATAGTATTGCTACAACGCTTAATCATCTCAATCCTGGCCGTAAGGAACACGAATTTATATCATCACTCAAGGATTGTTATATTTCTTATGCTGTTGCCGCAACAGAAGCAAGGTTACTGTATGAAAATTATATGGAAACTCAGGAAGCTTTAGAAGCAGTGTACCGCGGAGTTGATATCACAACGAGCAACACTGATTTAAACGCCACAGGTCGCATTCCAAGTAAACTTATGGATGATATAGCGCCACTAAAAAAAATAGAGCACAAAATTCCAGTGCGAATCGTAGATAACACCACACACATTGTCGTTCGTAAACTAATGGCAGATGAAATAGAACTTTCAGGCGCCAAGAGAGCCCTCGATAATTTATTTGAACTTCAAACACACGGTAAAGTAGTTCTTCCTGAGAAAGACGAAAAAGCTTGTCGTGAGATATACGAATTAATCGATTATATTGAACGCAATAAAGAACAAATAGACTCTCCTTCTTTACGACAAACTGTTTTGGAAAAGTTACTTAGACTTTTACCTAAACACGGGACTTTACATCTCGAAGCGGGGCGATATTATCTACACGGAGGAAAAAACAACTCAAAATCCATCACTCGTGCAGAAATTATAGAGGCTTGGTCATATTTTGAAAGAGGGTTTCATGAGCAACCGCGAGACTACGGTTTACTTTCTTACATGGGGCTTATTACTTTTATGCAAGGGGCAAAATTTTTAATCCACGCAGAAGAATTTTTTAATCTATTTGCAAAGTTATTAGATGATGAACTTACTAATGGTAGTTTTGCAATGCAGACCTTGAAATCTCCTAATGGTGACAAAATACAAATCAAGCACCACGATGAACGTTGCTTACTATCTTACGAATACCACGACAAATACCGCGAAAATGCACTTATTTTCGCGCGACTAGCAAAAGCATTGTATGATTCGGAAGGTACAGCTGCTGTAAGTTTGTACAAAGAGGCGATGAAAACATTGTCAGAAATTGGTCGTTATGATTTAGCACAATTGTATGATGATTTGCTAGGTGAAACATGGGTCGTTCTTCTTTGCCGCAACCGCCGTACTTTTGGTTCTCTAAATATTCCTCTTATAGGTGAAATTCCCTTAGACTTTCTTGCTGTGATCTACAAAAAAGTAAAATTCTTCTGGAGATTCAATCGTTTACGAACTCCTAAAGCTCATGCTGTTATAAAGAGTTGTATTACAAAAATGGGCGAATCTATACGTAAATCTAAATAAATTCATACATTCACAAAGATGTAGACCTCTTGTGATACTCGTATTAAAAATCTAAAGCAAATTGTGGACACCCATAAAGGGTGTCCCTACAATTTTTTACGAAACTATCTTTTCATCGATATCTAGTTTTCGCTGCTGCGCTATCATGCGTTTCATCTTCCATCCAGTGAAAATAATCAATATCACAAAAAGCCCAATCGACGAGAAAAAGAACACCGGGCTTTCTAAGAAAGTTTTCAACTTAGATTCAAAATATACAGCACCTACCGCTAAACCAAAACAGCCTATTATAGACCCTATAAAAATCCAAAAAATGGACACAAGCCTTGAAAAACCAAGTATACTAGCTAAAAAAGCTGCTCCAACCGCACCCGTTCCTGCTATTGGAAAACTAACAAATAATACGATACCTAAAATAGCAAAATCATACATCCACGTACTTGATTTAAGCAAATAATAAGAATCTTCTTGTACTCGCTCTAGTTTTTTACCTATAAAATATACTTTCTTCAACATATGAAAGTTGTATACAATGAGAAAAGCAACTGCTGTGTCCATATAAACAACCATTGTCGCTAATTCGTAGGGAGAAAACAAAAGCTCGAAATTTAAAGACTCTAGCGGAACAACAGGAGCAAAAATAATAAATTTTCCCATTGCAAAAAATGATAATACAGAAAGATAAGCAACTTGCACTGCATGATCTGGTGTGTAAAAATGACGAATAGCAACGAGTGCAAGCTTTGTTGCAATCAAAAGAGACAATAAGATAAAAATTTGCGTTACAATTTTTGGAACAGGTCTTACTGTTTCTGTAACAGAATTAGGCATTTTTGACTTTCTATATAAAATCGTTCACACTCATGGCCAATGCCATCGACTTATTCTACTTGAGAAATAAGTTCTTCCTTTGTTGTTTTGAATTGGATAATAGCGCTGAAAAGTATTCTACATGTTAACCCAGGGCGGAACATTGAAAAATAAACAAAGAGTTTAGTCACGAACAACCGCTTAAAATTGTATCTCCCAAATATCAAGAGTTGCTTCTAACATACTTTGAAAGGATTCTTGGCTCTCTCTTTGCAAAGTAATTTTAAGTATTTCACTCACAACAAGAGTGTTAAGAGAGAAACTTCCTGGACATTCTACCAAAATGCGCAAAAGTGTTTGTTGGTCTTTTGCTTTACCAGCCTTTTGAACAACTTTTCTAGCGATATTGATTTGGGCATCACCGTTTTCTTGTCTAATCATTTCAAATACTTTTTCTGGCGATTGCAGGTAAATTTTTTCAACATATCGCTCAAGAATTTGAATTTTTATATCGGAAACAGGAACTCCCTCTAAAATATCATCAATCAAAGTATAATACGGCGTTTGTAGAATAGCGAATGCTATTTTTTGTAGTGCTAAAAAACGATACGCATCCTGTTCTATTGAAAGACTTATATTAATAAATTTTTGCCACATTTCTTTAGATATAGATACTTCAGCAATAAAATTACTAATAAGATCTATTACATTTTTTTTGTCATTATCTTCTTTGATACTACCCCAAGATTCCGTAGCTTTCTCTAAAAAAAGTAATATTTGCTTTTCGTCATGTAAATATTTTGTTGTACGAACATGTGCAACGAAATAATCGCCATTTCCAATATCGTTATCCTCAACGATTTCAATAATTTTTTGCAATACACTATCTTTATTTTCTTCATCGATAATATCGATAAAGTAGAAGAGTAAATTTGTGCGAAGAGTACTGTTTGTAATTCCTTTAAACTCAAGCCATACATTTTCCCAATTAGCGTTTTTAGCGTATAGTTGAATAATTTGAGGTAAAATAGTAGTTTGATAAAATTTACCTAAACTTTGTCCTGTATCAATTGTTTTTTCAATAGTTCGATTTGCTTCTTGTGTCATTCCACACTCATAATACTTATCGACTAAAAGCAAATATATTTCACAGATCTGTTGCGATTTAGATACGCGATTTGCTAACTGCTCCGCCTCGGAGAAAAAGATCCTTTTAATACCGGTATTAGCATTTTCAACAAGTGATTTAGATAAAGAAATATATGCATTATTCTTACAATCTTCACGTTTCCACGATACGGGTATTCGCTTAAAATCTTGCCAAATATCACTTCTCACAGAAAAATCGGAAGCACTAAGGACAGTATCAGTTAGGTGTTGCAGCGCAGAGGCTTTCTCATATTCAGAGTCTAAATCACTTAATAAATCAACACAATACGCAAAACTTTCCGCAAAACTCTCCCAAGGAGCAATTGTGAGCATTTGTTTTCCAGCCATAGCCATGGTGCGAATTACATCAACACCTTTACCTACATAACGCGAATCTATTAACAGTTTTTCCCATAAATCTCTCGCATCTTCGTAGTTATCTAATAAAGATACTGTCTCGCTAAGCGCTTCGATATAACGTTGCTGAAAAGAAACCTTCGAAAAATTAAGTACAATAGACTGAGCTTGTTTCCATAACTCGGTAACATCTACTTGTTTCTTCATTTTAGGCAGTAACCGCAGGAAATCATAATTCGATAAATTATCATGGCCACGTTTATATAACATAGGAAGTATTTGAAAGAAAATTCCTCTTGCAGCAGAGTGCTCTTTCGCATCTATACATAAATCCATTATTTTTGTTAAAATATCAATTTCAGGAGATTCTTCATGAAGTTCAACATTTACAAGTATACTTTTTTCTAAAAGTGACTGAGCTAAATCACTGCAACTACTGTTAAATAAATAAACAATGTAAGTATATATATCTTTAATTTGCGACCTATTTTGCCAAATCTCATAATCAATAATTTTTAGAATATCATTACACCGGGTCTCTTCTCCCATTTCTCTAAAATGACTTGCTATTTTTGCTAAATGATAAATCCTATTGTCTAAGGCCATTCGTTCACAACATTCAAGAGCAAGATCTAAATATTTGATAGATTCTTGAAGCTGATTCCACCTGACAAAAGTGATAGATATATTGGTATATAAATCCGATTGAACGATAATATTTTCAAGCTCAGCTACCGATTTAAAAATGTAACTCCATAACAGTTTTGTTTTCTCGTAATAAGACACCGCACTCAATTTCTCAATACACTTTTGAATAAAAGTTATTTTGTCACTTTCATTTAGATGTGGCATCCAAGAAAACACTTCGTGCCAAATATTTTTAGAAGTGTCTATTTTTTGCGGATTTAGAAGTTCATCGACAATTTCTAAAAGAAAAACATCAGAGTAATTCTCTGATTGGACATCATTTGTTACTGTCGTAACAACAAAGTTAATGTTGTCTGCCTTTTTTAAAGTTTCGAGATATATGTGATAACGTTCGTAAGGATCAGCTATATCTTCAGTGAATTTCAATGCTTCAGCAAAGTCTCCACGCTTAATTTTATATAAAGCAAGTTTTGTTAGAGGTTTTGCTCGGTATTTTGGCAGAGATAATCGCGATATAATTGTTTGCGCGTTCTTACCATAACCATTTTCAGCCATCTTACAAGCTAAGTAGGATAGTGCTTTATTTTTATCCTCGTCATGTCCTACATCCTTCAACAAATCGCAAATTGTGAGATACTTTTTCCAAATAGAGTCACTCGCGAGTATTTGTAAATGGAATAACCCATCAGCACAATTAGCTAATATAGAAAGGCGTTTTTTGTCATCTTTGAGAGATTTTGTTTGTTCTAAAATAACTTCCCAGTACTGACGAGCAGAATTATCCATAACGCTTTTAAGATGAGTTGACAAGTGAAGAAAAGTATTTGTGCGAATATCCAGTTTTAAAAGTTGCAGTTGCGCAAGTAAAGACAGTACATGATCCCACTTTTGTATTTGTGCAAAATAAATAATAACCTCACTTATTAATTTTTCATGAGAGTCGTTGCTAATTTCTTTTTGCGAAGCCGAGAACAATCTTTTCCAGTAGATACGCATGCTATCAAAATCGCCAATACTACAGATCATAGGTAAAACCTGTAGATAAGAATCGTATTGTTGATCTTGTGATTGTTGACTTATTATGATAAATGCTTGCTCTAACTGATATTTTGCACTTTCCAAATCGTCCATATGATTTAAGATTTGAGCGTATTTAGCTAACAATACAATATCTTGATCAATGGTATTCACAAATTTTTCAATATATGGTTGTAATATACGCGGACTATCCTCAATAGAAAGAGTTTTAGCAATAATAATACAGCATTCTGTTTGTATTAGAGTATCACTAATAGAATCAAGTAAGGTAGTCACAAGTTGCCAAATTTCCGGCGATTCCTTTAATGAATTTATTTCATAAAGCACAGGAACTACTTCTGCAATTACTTCGTATTTTTCATCAGCAGAATGCAGTTGTACACTAGTTTGAATTACTTTACTAATAAAAATTTGCAATTGATTTTCACTAAAATCCACTTGAGATTGAATATCAAAAAGATGAGAAACAGCATTTGATTCTACTAAACCATGTTTTGCAATAATCGTGTGAATTGGTAGTATGTTTGTTTTGGATATTTTTTGCAACACGTAGATAACAAAGGGCTCTAAACCTGCTGATACATAACTGATACTACTATCCTTGATTCCTTCTAGAGCTTCAAATACGAAGTCTACTTCGTAATAATCATCATTTTCTATAGCAAAAAGAAGAATAGTTAAAAGCGCAGAAAATGCTTCAGTCGCATCACTCATACTTCTTGCCATTTCAACAGCCGAAGTATAATCGCCATCTTCGGCATAACGGAATGTATGTGTAACGCCTTTTAGGGAATGGTGAACAACATATGAGTATTCAGAACTTAATTTAAACAATTGTTGCCAATCATTATTGTTGTAACATAAATCTAAAGCTAGTTGTAAATCACGTAAAACTAAACGATACGACTTAAACCGTTTTAATTTTTCTTGCCTGAACTCGTTATTTAAAGCCAGTGAAAATAGAGCATCGCTGTTATTTGATTCTTTATAGTGATAAGCGATGTTTAACAAACTATCTTTAGTTGCGGATAATAAATTTTGGTCCAGTAACTGCTTGTAGTAATTTGTTATCATTCCGTGGTATTTGGATTTGTCGTAGTTACTAAGTAACTTTAAAATACAGTTGCGGTAGACTTCATGAGAAATAGTGTATTTATAATTTTTGTGGTTCAGAAAAACATTAACGCTATACTTGACTCGCTTTATCTCATCTTTATTAGATGAAAAAATTTGAGCCACCATTTTATCTGTTATATAGCTCTGAGATATGGAAGCAAGAACAAGAATTTTTTGGGCTAAGAAGTTGTGCTTGCTAGGTAAATTTTCCCAAGTAAGACGAAAGAGTTCACTAATATCTTGTGGTAAATCACTACTGATTTGTAAATAATTTTTATAATACGCTTCTAAACAAAATTTGACATATAGGATATTATTACTGCTTTTCTGGTATAGTAAATCTCGCTGATGAACATCGCGAAAAGTAGGAAAATAAGTATCTATATATCTATAAAACTCTTTAGCTGTCAATAGGAATGAAACTTTACGGTCTAACGAGTATATAGGAGTTTTACTGGTATTTATAAAACGTAAAAAGTGAGCTTTAGTGTCTTTTTTGATGAAAAATAAACAGAAAATGTTTGGCGGTAAAACCGAAGGCGCAATAGCATATTTGACATACTCGTTTACGGAAAATAATCCATCGCAAACAATTAGTAGCTTTTTGTTGTAAGGAGATAACTCTTCTTTATTAGCTCTCTCCATAAGTTCGAATAAATGCACAAGCATTGCTTCACTATCGTGAGGCAACTTACTCACGCGTTCTTCTGTTTTTTCTATTGTTAAAGTAAATACTTTTTTGAGAATTTGTCCGTATATTTCTTTTAAAAAATCAATATACGAATAAAAATTTTCATGTTCACAAAAGAAGTACACAACAATTGTTTTTGTAGAAAGAAGAAATTCATCACGAAGTTTTTGCTCATGGCATTGTAAAAAATTCGCCATTGCCGTTTTTCCCATACCACTTTCTGAACTTATATATAGATAGTGGCTTTCTTTACTCGCAATAAAATCGAAGATTTCGCAATAAATAGTTTTCCATTTTTCCGAAAATTCTCTTTCACTAGCCTGACTTTTTTCCTGTTCTGCATGTGGCAAAGTATTATTTTTAAGCCATCTAATATCTTTTTGAAAAAGAAACAATGCATTTGAGGAACACTCTTTATAGTCAACAATACGCGAATGACGATAGCTAAAATAAGTAAGAGAATGTTGAGCTACAGTTTCAAAAAATAGTAAATCTGAGAAGCTTTTTTTTGTTTCGACTTGTTGTACTAAGGGCGCAATATATGGAAATAACGAAATATTTTGTTTTTGTTTGTACGATAAAAAAGGTCGTCCTTTATAATCAAGCCACTTTTCGTCTGAAATCCCACGAATACCTATTGGTTTACTTTTTGTTCCGCAGCATAAAAAACCTCTTGTTTTACGTTCGTCTTTACTGACAAGAACATATACTCCATATTTTTCCAAGAACTTACAATAAAAATGTACCTGTTCTAATAGATTACTATAACTCTGTAAAATTTCTTTAGATGGAAGGCTTAATTGATATTTACCTACAAATAATTCATGATCAAGTTCTACAAATAAATTCATCACCTCAAGCCAACTATGTTTTGGTTTGTTATCAGTAGTAAGCGTTGAGGAAATTTCAAAAGTAGGTGTTTGTAAGTCTTTTATTTCCTGGACTGAATACCCATTGGGGTTTGCAATAACATGATTTGTGAATTTTGTTAACATTTTTTGCCATGCGTGCGCTGAATTATATTCTATTACATCTAAAATATGTCGATTAATCTCATGATCATTTAACTCTTCTCGATTTTGTAGATAATCGCATAAAGCAATTGTACCAACAACTTTTAACAGTACATCACTACTTCGTAACAACAACCACAAGTAATCATCCCTGGATTTTAGTTCTGCAACGGCAAGAACCTGATACTCATAACCAATAGGAAATGGAAAAGATGATATAATACGTTGTTTTTTTCTGTTGTCCATGTCGATTCCAAGAATGCAAAGTAATAAACCTCCACATTTTGAGGTAAAATATTACTTCTATTTTCTAAAAAGCCCAAAAGCGCTTTTATCTATATTTTATAAGCTATCCATCATTATACTAGAGGAATGTTTCAAAGAAAATGTAATTTTTTTTTTTTATTATTATTGACATCTATTTTGATGTTTGGTATATATACTTTCCTGAATTGCGCGGGTGTAGCTCAGCGGCTAGAGCACAAGCTTGCCATGCTTGGGGTCGTGGGTTCGAATCCCATCACCCGCTTTACAATTCTACACATCCCTTTATTAAAATCCAAAGATCTCATCTAGGACGTGTCGACATTTAAACTTCGTTTATTATGTAGTTTTGTAGGATATAGTGTCGTTGAACCTTCTTTTACTAAAAAAACTATATTTCACAATGATTTACACACAAAATAAACTTATAAATATCAACATCCCCTGATATATTTGAAATAATATCAAATTGTAATCAAAAAAAACACTATTAACCCTCCATTTTAAATCATCAAGGTAAAAAGTATGGAAATTACAATTACAGATATAGGCCCTTCTCACAAATCTATTAAACTTTCAAAATCAATTGATAATGTGAAAAAGGACTATAATTCTAAAATAGCAGAAATCCGAAAAGAAGCTGTCATTCCTGGTTTTCGTCCAGGAAAAACTCCACAAAGAATTATTGAAAAACGCTTTGCAAATTCTATTTTAGACGAATTAAAAAGAAATTATCTTCTAGAAGGATTTGAAAGCTTAACAAAAGAACACAACATTCGCCCTCTTGAAGAGCCGAAAATCGATCCTGACAAAATAACTTTAGAAAAAGATAAAGAGTTTGTATTTGAAGTAGAAATGGAAACCCATCCTCAAATCGAACTTAAAGAAGAAGACTACAAAGGCTTAACAGCGGAGAGAGAAGAAGTTGAAATTAGCGACGAAGAACTCAATAAAGTTCTCGACCAAATCCGCGAACGAAAATCAGAGTGGGCACCTCTCGAAAAAGGTAAGTCAGAAGAAAAAGACTTTCTTATTTGTGATGTTGAATTGCTGTGCGATGAAGAATCTATTTATAAAAAAGAAGGTGTCAACGTTTCTGTTGAACATCCTTTTGTTGCAGGAATCAAATTAGCAGATGAAGACTTAACAGGGCATAGCATTGACGACACCGTGAACAAAGATATCACAATACCTGACGATTTTGAACAAGAAGATCATCGCGGTAAAAAATCAAAGCTCACTATAAAAATAGTTGAAATCAAGCGTATGCAACTTCCTGAGTTAAACGACGAATTTGCAAAAGAAATGGACACAGAAAGTGTCGACGACCTAAAAGAAAAAATTACCAATGAAATCAAAGGTAATAAAGAACAACAACTCAACTCAAAAATAGAACATGATCTCATACACCAACTTGGTGAAAGCACTAAAATTGAGATACCAGAAGCTTTTTTACAAAAGCAAGTAGATGCCGCGATTGAAGAAGAAAAAAGAAAGCTAAGCCGCGAAGAGGATAAGAGCGAAGAGAACAAGAGCGATGAAGACGCTGCACAAGAGATTGACGAAGAAAAGATACGTCATGATGCCATTCATCAGTTACGCGAAATTTTTCTAATCAACCACATTGCTGAGCAACAAAAAATTGAAGTTTCACGCAGAGAAGTGGATGACTACATAAATCAAATGGCTCAATACCAAGGCGGAGGACAATGGCCTCATGAGCTACGTAAAATGTTCGAACAACAAGGAATGTTGGATGAAATTTACGGACAGCTCAAGAATCAAAAAGTCCTTGCGTTTTTGCGCGAAAATGCTAAAGTAGAAGTAAAAGAAGCAAAAAAAGATAGCAAAAAAGAAGATAGCAAAAACAAAAAAAGCAGTGATGAAAAAAGTAAGAAAAAAGACACTGCTAAAAAGAAAAATAAAAAATAAGGATTCTTACGCATGACACGGAATTATTTAGTACCAACTGTTATCGAACAAACAGGTCGCGGTGAACGCCCTTATGATATATTTTCTAGATTGTTGAAAGACCGCATTATTTTTATCGGTTCTGGAATAGATGAAAATGTAGCCAATCTTGTTATTGCACAAATGCTCTTTCTACAAATGGAAAATAAGAAACAAGATATTAGCTTGTACATCAATTCTCCTGGAGGATCTGTTACTGCAGGATTAGCTATCTACGACACAATGCAATTTGTACAATGTGACGTAGCTACTTATTGTATTGGTCAAGCAGCAAGTATGGGTGCTATTTTACTTGCTGGAGGAACAAAAGGAAAGCGCCATGCACTTCCCAACGCGCGTATTATGTTACATCAACCTTGGGGTGGTGCAAGAGGAACAGCAAAAGATATTTTGATTAATGCTGAAGAAATACTGCGTTTAAAAGATACATTATATCGCATTGTAGCTACTCATAGCGGCAAAAACATCGATGCCATTGCTAAAGACTCTGATCGTGACTTTTATATGTCCGCACAACAAGCAAAAGACTACGGTCTTGTTGATGAAGTTGTTGGAACTTTAAAAGAAAACGAAGACGATAACTCTTAGAAATTTTCACTATTTTTAGAGTAAAAAGCGCTCTAACTTTACCATAAAAGGTAAAGTTAGAGTGTAACCAAGCTTTACACAAGGCGCAGATTTACTTCATATCTTACTCTAATCAAACTTACATTCCCAATAAACCACGAGTAAGATTTTCCATCAATCATACAAATCACAAAATTTTTATCTACAACATACGGTATATGTCTGGTTTGGAGATCCTATGAGAAAATTTAAACTGTTACTTTTACTTTCGAGCATTTTGTTCATTACTCCGATGTTAGATGATACCTTATACTCTCATATGAGTAAAGGTTATATGAGCTGGGAATCATCACAAAAACTAGGCTATGAACAAATATCTTTTTTGGAACCCAAACAAGCAAATCTTTTTTGGTTGTACGATGTTATTGTTTACCAAGGCTATCAACTCTGGGGAGAATGGGGATGGGTGGTTGTTGCCACTTTAATGTGGACAAGTGCTTTTATACTGTCTTTTGGTTTTCACATCCCCTTGTTTATTCTTCTCTCTACAGCAATCTATCCTGTTTTAACTTGCAGTGAACATAACCTTCTCTTTATTTTTATAGCACTTACGGTACGATTTTTTCGCAAAAATCAATTGTGGTATTTAATACCACTGCAAATGATTTGGGTGAACAGCCATCCCAGCTTTGTTTTTATACCATTTTTGGCGTTTATTCTATTATGGTCACAACATAAATTTCGCCAAGCAATCTATTTATCTCTGGTGCTTTTAGTTTGTTGTTTTATTTCCCCGTACTCTTTATCAGTGTGGGTTCCTGCGATTAAAGCAAATTGGTCACTAACAAATATTTCGTTGTTTCATTGGCCTGTATGGTGGATTGCTTTTGCCACAGCATTTATTTATCATATAAAAGACCATAAAAAAATACTTCAGGCATTTTTATTATTAGCGATTAGTTTTATTTATCCCGTATGGACAATTGCTGCGATCTTTATATATGGCATACTTCTTGAAAAACGCACAGTCTTGTTTCCAAAACAACAAATCATACTTTGTACATTGTTCTTGAGTGTATTTGTTTGGCATACAGTAAACTTTAAGCAAAGCACAAGTGCAGAACGCTTTAAAATATCAATAAAGAAAGACTCGTTATCTCGAATGTACAACGATTCTTCATGTGGAGGTCGCCTTAGTTTTTTTTCTAGACAACAAGTATTTATTGATAAACAACAAACATATGCCAATTCTATAAACAATATTGAGAAAATTATTCGTCATAACCCTTCCTCTTTCAAAGAAATAGCAAATCGCTACAAGTTCACATCAGCAACTATTGACCACCGCTTAGCTTATTCCACTGATTTATGCCGTACCCTCGTTGAAAGCTCACACTGGTCTTTAGTTTATTGTAATGAAGCGATAGCTGTTTTCTTAAAAAATATACCTCAAAACGTCGATACCATCCTAAAGCATAAAGTTGAAGATGAAGAGAATATAAAGTGCGACACCCAAGAGCTAGAAAGCCTTTATCAAATTGCTCAGTTTTATTTTCGAATCAATTATGCTATCGCTGGGCGCAAAATTACTCAAAAAATACCTAAAGAATCAATAGAATACAAATTACTCCAAGCTTACATTGCCAACGATGATGGAGAGCTCGAACAAGCAGCAACTATCTGCTCAAAATATATAGAAAATCGTAGTCACAACCTACAAGAATTACAATTTTTAATTGCCACATACTTGCGTACCAATGACCAAAATAATTTTAAAAAAGTACGCCAGTGGTTAAAGTACGCTTTTACTAAATACCCAAACAATATAGAAATACGCTTTTACCAAGCGCAATTATTTTATCTCGAAGAAGACTATGTTACAGCGCTTTCTACATTACAAAAAATTACTTCACAGTATCCTCATTTTCGCAAAGCACAGCAGTATTATGATAGTATAAAACAAAATCAAATACGAGTAGGCGCTCAGGAAAAATACATAAAGCAGGCAAAACTACTTGTCCAAAAAGGTAAATTTCGTCTTGCCCTCAAGCGATTAGAACAATCATTAGCTTTAGATAAAAATTCGGTTGAAGCTCTTCTAGAAACAGGTAAAATTTATCACAAATTAAAGAAATATAGCGAAGCGCAAGATTACTATGAAAGAGTTTTGCGTTTAATTCCAAAAAACAAAGAAGGTCTTAGTTATTTAGCGATTACTCTCACTGCTATAGGAAAGTGGGAAGAAGCGAAGAAAGTAATCGATCCCATTGCTGGTGAAGAAGTAGGTTACATCCAAGCAGCAGTTTCCATCGTAAACGATCGCGTGATCAGAGAATTGTACAAACAACTTCGCGAAAAATATTCTATCGCTGTTGTTGTACGTTTATGCAAGATTCTCGCAAAAGAAAAAAGATTTGCCGAAGCAATTAAAAATTTTGAAAAACTATCACAGCCAGATAAAAAATTTCTAGGTTCTTTGTATTATGAAGAAGGAAAAGAATTACTTAACAACAAAAAAGTAGAGGAAGGTGCAAAAGCTCTCGAAAAAGCTATTGAAAATGATCCGCAACACCTTGAAGCAAACTTGCTTATTGGCACTATTTTTTTAAAAAGAAAAAAATGGGAAAAAGCACATCAACACTATAAACAAGTACAAAAAATTGACCCTAGTGATCCACGCTCCAGAGAAGGTTTTGCTTTGGTTGAACTGGGAAAAGGTTACGAATACCAAGCGCAGAAAAAATTCCAATTAACAGTAAAACATTTTAAAAATTTTGTCACAATGTCCTCTGATCTAGAAGAAAAAAAACGCATACAAGCGCGTGTGAAAGATCTACAAAAATCTATAGAGAACTTTAAACTCATACGTCTTAAGATACTATATGAAAAAGCAGAAAATGCAATAAGGCGCAAAGATTTAAATCGTGCAGAGAAACTATACAAAGCAATCATTTCTACTGTTGCTAATGCGCCGGAGAGTTATTATTGGCTTGCGGTTATTTCCAAAGAACGCCAAGATTACCAACAAGCAATTTCCTACGTAAAAAAAGCAATAGAGTATCGCTTTGAATATCATCAAGCTCATGAATTACTCTCTGGTTTATACCACAAAACCGGAAAAACCGATCTATCTCTGAAACATCTTCAAATCTACAAAGAACAAACAACAAAGGAGTGAAGTGTGAATAGCGAACTGCAAAATACTTGGAAAACAATTGTAAACAGTGCCGCAATGGAAAACGCTGACCTTACATATAAAACCGATAAAGTGACAAATACCAGTCTTGATGATCTCCCAACAGTCACTATCCAGTGCAAGGGTGAAGATGTTTCCTCTTCTTTAAAAGAAGATACAATCAGCATTGGTAATATTTCTTTTAGCGAAATAGATGACATGGCAGCAACAGAACCAATGGCAGTAGGCGGAGATCGTTCTGATAGCCTTTGGGATGAAACAGTGGTTGCTGGTTCTGAAAGTTTTCGCGATGAAACAGTATGTACTTTTGCTGATAAAACAGAAGAAATTCCAAAAATAAGTGATCTCACCGAAGTAGATGAAACCATGGCAACAGTAGTCGATGACAAAATTTCAAATATTACCATGGTAGAAACGCCAGATATTGTCGATTCATTTGAAGCTCCACAACCAATTGACTACATAGCCGATGAGACCATTTCTTTGTCAGCACAAAATCTTAGCGAAAACACTTCTTCGGCACTACAAATTTATCAAGAAATCGCACGCGGCGGAATGGGAATTATTCTCAAAGGTAAGCAAAACAGCCTTCGACGAGAAATAGCAATTAAGCGTTTACATGATGAAGACGACGAAGTGAGTAAAAAAAAGTTTGTGATGGAAGCGCGTGTAACAGCCTTCCTCGATCATCCAAATATTATTCCTATTCACGAGCTAGGAATAGATGTTGAAGGAAATCCACTGCTCACGATGAAACTTGTTCGTGGGAAAAGTTGGAAACAATTATTTAACGACGAAAAAGCTCAACAAGGATGTCCTGATTACGTCCAAAAACATCTTGAAATTTTACTGCGCGTAAGTGACGCTTTAGCCTATGCCCACAGCAAAAGAATAGTACACAATGATTTGAAGCCAGCGAACATCATGGTCGGAGAGTTTGGAGAAGTGTTTTTAATGGATTGGGGAATAGCAGTAAGCCTTGACAAAAGCGAAAATGCACCCACTTTATATAAAACATCCGTCGATATGCCAATGGGAACTCCAAATTACATGGCTCCTGAACTTGCAAACGGTCACGGGGAAAAAATTGGCCCGTGGACTGATATTTATTTACTGGGAGGAATTCTCTACTATATTCTAATGGGTAAAGCACCACATCACAGTGGTAATATTTGGGAAAGTATTCGTTTGTCTTCCGAAGGGCATATGCCCAAAATTTCAAATAAAATCCCACAAGAACTGCGCGATATTTGCTACAAAACTTTGCAAAAAGATCCCGAGGATCGCTATCGCAGCGTAGAAGAACTGCAAGACGCTATCCATAAATTCTTGCAGCACTGGGAAAGTATCAATATAGCAAAAGAAGCGCAAGAATTTTTAGAATTTGGTCGCAATGTACTAAAAGATCTGAGCAAATACAGTATTGAAGAAGTGCGCAAAAAAATTCCCAATCCATATTGTCCAATTTCAAGAGCACTATTTGGCTTCAACGAAGCTCTGCGTATCTGGCCTAAAAACCCTGCTGCGATTACAGGGCAACGCGAAGGTTTTGTTCTCTACTGTGAAATAGCGATTTTTCACAAAGATTTCAACTTAGCAGAACGCGTTATGAGCGACATGAACAATCGCGAGGACGCAGAGCGCCTAAAAGTGAAACTACAAGAAGTAAGAGCTAGTGATACTAACAATAGTAATAATGTTGCCAAGAAGAATAATACTCATATCGCAATTGCTATCGCAATCGCAACAATAAGTTTTGTTCTAGGTAAATTATTGTAATATTTTCGCCAGAAAGCCGATGTTTCACAACAAAAAGCTTTGTGCCGATAAATAGATATGCTAAAATAAAAGTGTGTAATCTTATAAATTGTTTAAAGGTGGGATTATTTTTATGTGATGCACCTCACCTTGCTAAGAAGATCGTCTTTATGCGATGCCCTCACCTCGCTTGCTTCGCAAGCTTTCCTCTTCCACAGGAGAGGAATCATGCGTCTACTTTGTAAAAAACAAAATGTTTTTGGTTTGCGAAGCAAGTAGAAGAGCAAACTGTCCTTGAGAGACAGAGAACATCACTAGCCAAGGGTGCTACACAAAGATAATCCCCCTTTACAAATCACAAGATTGGCACCTAAATGATATACAGCTGAAATTTCAGCGTGATCGCAGAGATCACTTAATAAAATTTAGTCAGGAATTCAAATTATGAATAAATTATTTATGATTGTTGCTATTTTCCTGCTCATAGTTTCATCATGGGGAGCGGCAGAGGAATGGCAAGAAGTAAACATATCAGTAAGCCCACCAGCACGCGCAGCACATAGTTCAGTAGCTTTTGGTGGTAAAGTATATATTTTTGGTGGCGAAGACGCCACATCTGATGATATATTTTTCGATGATTTGTGGGAGTTTTCTAACGATGATTGGGAAGAAGTAGAAGACGAAAACCCACCGTCGCCACGCAAAGGTCATAGTGCAACGGTTGTTGGTAACGAGATGTTTGTATTTGGTGGACGCGATGCTGATGACCAATTACTCAGCGATTTGCACCGCTTTGATTTTACCACCAACACTTGGCAAGAAATCACCACATCGCTAACTCCACCAGGACGATTTTTTCACCGTACCACAGTTGTCGATGGTAAGATATATCTTTTTGGTGGTGTTGAAGCCGATGGCAATTTAGATCCGCGCATTTGGGAATTTGATCCGCAAACTAGTACCTGGACACCAAAAGCAGCAAACCCTGGCGGCGGACGGGTTGCTCATACTGTTGCTACCTCGGGAAAATCCGTTTTGGTATTTTTTGGTAGCGACGCTGCCGCCAACCCTCTTGATACTATCCTTCAATACGATATCGAGCAAGATCGTTGGTTTTTAGCCACGACAATTGACACACCGCCAGCGCGTTTTCTACACGCGATGGCGCAAAATGGCCCATCTATTTTCATGTTTGGTGGACTTACCGAAGGTGATGTGACTGTTGACGAGACCTGGGAATTTGATCTTATTACTTTTTCATGGAAGCAGCGCGAAAATTCACCTGTGGCATTTTATAACGGCACAGCTAGTTTTCCAAATATTCCCACACGCGAAGAAAATATCAATGCTTTTATTTTTGGTGGATTAAACGCTGAGTTATTACCACTAAATAAAACATTTCGTTATGCTTCTGAAGGAATTATAAACGACCAAGCTGTCCTTGCACAAATCGGAACTCTTGGATCAGATCGTTGTGCTCTTTTCATGATAGAGTACAGCGAAGAACAAGAAAATATTGAAGTTTCTCTTGAATGGAATGACCCGCAAGTGCAACTACAAGTGCTTGGCACAGGAATATGTTCAAAACGCTGTGGCAATGAATTTGAAAAGCGCCTAAAACGTTTCCAAAGAATTATGCACACACACCCAAAAGTTGCGCGCTTTGCATGGAAGCATATCCAAAGAAATCAATTGCGTGGTTTGTGCGAAGCCAAAGGAAAAATAGTCAAAGACGGAAATCGCCAAACTCTGACTGTTTCTTTTGCCAAAGCGAAAACTCTTATTTTTGCGGTAAAGCACGGCAAAAAACGCCTTGTACACAGCAACCTAATCGAGCAGTTTTGTGGTGGTGGTAATAAACCACAGCAAACCACTGTACGTAATGTTCAAGTACGTGTCGAAGGACAAAGTACTCCTCAACAAGTCGTGTATTTGTTTCCAATAGGTCCACCAAACAAAAAAGAAGATTTAGCACAACACAGTGTAACTCTACCACAAAATCCAGTACGCTGGCATTCGAAAATCCCATTTTTTGCTAAGGGTGACGAACAAACCTCTGTAGAAGAAAATACTTTTGTGTGGAGTTTTACCGACCAAAGTTTTGCTATTCCATTTTTCGGTTTTGTGAAGTTCGAATTACCATAATTTGAAATCCACATTTAGACTGTTAATAAAGAGATCAATCTTTCATTAACAGTCTAAATCCGAGCATAAAACTTTTTCTTTCTAACTGCCTCCTTGTTCTGTTTCCTCTATAGCTGGATGAACAATGCTCTAAACTATCTATATATATATGTCCTCCTTTGTAAGAAAAAGACTCATCGCGATCTAGAGTTTCTGGCATAAAAGAACCATTATCAATTACATATCTGTAGTCAGTGTAAATATTACTGCATATCTCCATTGCATTTCCACTCATTTCATATAAAAACCAATAATTAGGTTTTTCATTTCTTTTAAATCTAATCAATTTAGCCTTATTTTTTAGTGCTTCTTCTCCGACATAACTAATATGTTGAGGCTCACTTCTTGCTTGTTTACCATATCTCTTCCAGAACCATTTAGTAGTAGTTCCTGACCTACAGCAGTATTCCCATTCAAATTCATTAGGCAAAAAAATTCTTTCCTTTTCCATTTTTTTTATAAATTCTTGTAGCTTTGTAAAAGAAAAGTTTGTAATAGGAGTATTATCGCTGATTTTTAGATAAAAAGCATTTTTATCTTTGACATTTAAACGTTTACTTTTTCCTAAGATAGAGTCCCATTGTTTGTGAGTAACTTCGTGCTGCAACATCCAAAAATGTGTAGTTTTGTAGTGATCAAAGGCCGGACCATCCTCAAAAGTAGAATGTGGATCACCTATACGAAAATATCCTGGTGGAATAAGCGCAAATTCAAATACACAATTCTTTATATTTTTAGATTGTGTTGTTTTTTTCTTTATGCTATTTGCATAAGCCTGTTGATAATATTTTGCATAGTTACCTTGTGTTTTAACCGTAAGATGTGACCAATATGGACTGCGCATATCAAGAACCCATACGCCTTTTATTTCTTGAATAAGATCAGGCATTTCTAAAAAAGATATTTCACTTTGCGATAAATCTGTCACCCATTCTTGTTGCTTATTAAGTAAATATCGTATACTTTCATATTTTCTATATAAATCTCTTATTTGAATATTAATGAAGTCCTCAAAAAATAAACGTTCATAAGCATCCTTACTTTGTGTATTCGGTAAAAGCGCTATTAATAAATAATAGCGTGCTTTTTCATCCAAAAGGCTTTGGGCACTCAAATACCCCTGATCTGTTGCGTCTCTTTCGCTTACTAAAAATTCACGATATGTAGCAATTTTAAATTTAGTTTTACTAAATTCGTTTATTTCCATTACCTCACTTTTAGGTTTTTTCATCGAAAATTTACTCAAATACTGTTTTGCTAACGTCTCATTTTTGAGAAGCATAGCACAAATCACCCGAAGTAGTGTCAGTTTATTCTTTTCTATTCCTTTTACGTTTGGATTTTCATCCCACAATCTATTAAGGTTGTTATTCGCGGATACATAATTTTTTTTGATTAAGTCGCTACAAACCTGCATCCATAAATAATTCTTCTGGTCAACAATCTGATCAATGCATTTTGAAAAATCGCCATGAAAATTGCGATTATGAAATTCTGCTATACGTTGAGTAAATTCCGCTTGTACTTTGTAATGCTTTCTAGCAGTATATGCCATTGCCAGAAATATCAAGATAATAGAAATAACCGCCATTATAACAACTAGTTTTTTCTCCTCGCGGATTTTAATTACTATCTTTTTTAGTCGTCCAGGTGGTTTCAAAGAAATAGGTTTATTATTTAAGAAATCCTTGAGATCTTGTACTAGAAGTTTAATCCGACGATAGCGCGTTTCGCGTGCTTTTTCCAAGCACTTCATAGTGATTAGATGCAGGTTTTCGTTGATATCAGGTTTTATTTCTTTTAGTGGTTGAATTTTTTCGCGTAGTATTTTAAATAACAGCGACAGAGTGTTGCCTTCGCCTTTAAAAGGAGGTTGCCCACATAACATTTCGTAAAATATTGCGCCTAGAGAATACACATCACTGCGGTGATCTAAAACTTGCTTAGTTGATGCTTGCTCAGGAGACATATACTGTGGTGTACCTATAAGCTCACCTTTTACTGACAGTACCTCGTCTTCCTTAAATCTAAACTCTTTCGCCAACCCAAAATCCATCACCTTAATCACACCTTGTTTATCGATAAGAATATTTCCCGGTTTTAGATCGCGGTGTATTACTTTTTGTTCGTGGGCGTGAGCAACTCCTTCACATATTTGTAGAAATAACTTTGTTGCTTCTCGTTGTGAAAGTTTTCCTTTTTTGCGTTTAAGAAAATCGCTTAATGTTTGTCCTTCTACGTATTCCATCGAAATATACGGCGCAGGATCTTCGCCATAATTAAATGTTGCTACGATATTGCGGTGTTTTAATGCTGTGGTAAGTTTCGCTTCGCGGATAAAACGTTTTATTTCTTTCTCAGAACTGTCTTCTGTCAATAGCACTTTCAAGGCAACTACTTTTTCGGTAAACTTGTGTTTAGCTTTGTAAACAACCCCCATGCCTCCGCGCCCTAATTCCCCAAGAATTTCATAATCACCAAAAACACCATCGCCTTTGTTTTCAACACTACTCGCGATTAAGGTATCTATTTTTTCTGGTTCGCTTTCGAAAAGAGCACAAAAACTGTCAAGATTGTTATCCTCTTCTTGAGGAATAACTATATTATCTTCTGTGAAAACAGTTGCTTGTTGCGTTTGAATAAAATGGCGCATAGCATCTTGCGAAGCAAAAACTTCGCCAACTTTATGCCAGCTATTGCGATCCAGTGACATCAAATGGTTTTCAGTAATTTTTTTTGCGGCGTAATATTGATATACTTGATGAAAAGTATAGGGACCTACTTTTTGTTTCTTATCTGGCGTTTGCAAAAAGCATGGCGGATTGTTATTTGTCATTTTTTTACCCAATAGTTTATAGAGTCAAAGAGTTAGCCAAAGTATTTCTGGATGCCGTAAAGAACAAAATAGTAGATTATTTTTTGCCACATCCCTTAGGCATATCTATTCTGAAAACAATTCATTAAAAAAGCTAAGTAGTACTTGATTACGAATAGCACACGGTAGATGATTGAGTAGCGTATTAATCGTCGCTGTGCGCTCTGGTAGTTTATCGCCATCAATCCCAGCACTTTGCAGTAGTGCGCCTAAATTATCAACAGCAATACTACCAGAAGCAACAGCCATAAGCGCACTTTGTAATTGCGGCGGTATCGGCGAAAGAGGTAGCTCTTTTGCTGCTTTCACACTTTCCTCTAAATCGCGAACCATATTGTCCATAAGCGCAACATTTGATGGTTGAATTGTCAAATGAAAATTCTCTTTGTTTCCAGCAACGGCGAGTTGCGCTTGTATATGCCAACCACGTACTTTCATTTCATCAACCACATGAAAAATATTTATAGTGTTGGACTTCACAGCAACAAGAGTCATTTCTGGCGTACCCATTACTTGTAAATCGTCTATTTTTTCAACACCTGCTACAAATTTTTGGGTAGCTTCGTGTAGTTTTTGCGCTAAATCAAGATAACCATCCTCGCCTAAAAAGCGTAGTGTTGCCCAAGTACTAGCGACGGGACCACCTGACTTTGAACTTTGTACAGTTGGATTAACAACTGGATATCCCGTCCAATCTGCGCAAGCGTAGAACTGATATTTACGCAAATTTTTGTTTTTGTAAAGAACAATAGACGCACCCTTCACAACATAAGCGTATTTGTGAAAATCCATTGAAATAGAAGTAACACCTGGCACTGAAAAATCAAAATCAGCAACATCTACACCAAGTTTACGAAAGTAAGGTAACAAGAAACCACCAATGCAGCCGTCTACATGAAAAAGTAAGTTGTACTCTTGCGCAAGCGCACCCATTTCGCGGATAGGATCAATCACTCCATGAGCATAAGAAGGAGCTGAACCAACAATTAGAACAGTATTTTCATTAATAGCTCCACGAATAGCATCAAGCTCTGGTTTACAAGTATCTTGATTGACAGGAACAACCACTGCCTTCACATCTAAATAATGTGCCGCTTTGTGAAAAGCTGCGTGAGCGGTCACAGGAAAAATTATTTCCGGCTGCGCGATATTTTTTTCAGCACGTGCATAATCTCGAGCAGCTTTTACAGCGAGAATAATACTCTCTGTTCCTCCACTACTAAAGCTACCAACAACATTTTCATCTCCACCTAGATGATTTTTTGCCATCGACGATACATCTTTTTCCAATTGTAATAAACTGCGAAATGACAATGGATCAAGACCACTTTCGCTTAGAAAAGAAAGATAAGCTTCTTTACAAACATTCTCAACTTCTTCACCAGCATCGTATATATAACTAAAAGTTTTACCTTCACGCCATTTAATATCACCCTCACGATGAGCATTTAATTCTTGCATTACATCTTTCGCGTTTAGTCCTTGTTGTGGAATTTTCAATGATAAATCCTTTCTTTTAACAGAAATAGTAGCCGACATTTAAATTTTTATAATGTGAGTTATTTTAGAAAGTAGCAAGACACTTTGAAAGCGCAAAGTTATACTCTACAAAAAGAAAAGTAAAAACAACAACCTCTAAAAGAACTAGGTTATAACCAAAAACAAATATTCACTTATTCTAATAAGGGCGTGTCATCATTCAATACAGATAAAAATATAACGGATTCATTTAATGATACGCCAGTAGTATTGAGCCCGAGCCCGTTTGCGAGCCCGAGCCCGTTTGCGAGCCCGCGCCCGAAAACTTTTTGAGAGCGACAGAAAGTGATTTATTGGTTCAATACTAGTTTTTTGCGATGGAAAAAGAAACTTTGCTTCTTTGATAAATTGTTAGTGAAAGTTTCGGAAACGGGCTCGGGCTCGAAAAAACACACAATATTTTGAATGATGACACGCCCAAGTTAAAAATTATAGAGTAGATATGCGATGGTAACTCCAGCGTAGTTTCCTACAACATAACCTAGTAAACCCGCAGTTAATCCAGACATAATAACACGTTCATTACCAATAGCTTGGGCAATGGGTACTATAAACGCCGGTCCGTAAATAGCTGCTGTGGAAGTAATAATTGCCGTATCAATATCAATATGCATCCATCTACAAAAAATATAGTACATACAAACGGTCGTGCTTACAACGAGTATACAATAAAGAAGCGTACTTCCTCCTTGGGTAATTATTTTGTTTATATCGGTAACATTGCCCATAGCAACACAAAATACGAGTATAAAGTAATCGCCAAGAATAGAACTTACATATATCTTTTGTATTTTTTCGTTTAAAGAAAGCAACATACCCAAAGCTGTTATTCCAAACATCACAAGTGGAACGTTGATATCAGAAAAAACAACAAACGATACTCCAACGGAAATAGAAACGATAGCAATTGCCAAAACAATCACCAATATTCCCGATAAAAAAGAACATTTTTTTTGGGTTGTATCAACAGCCGGCATATCTACATTAAATGGAGGTAACCACCCTTTTAAAAGAGGCTTTAACAAGGTAATACAAAAAATAAAATACACGGCACTGACAACAAGGTCAACACTATTGACAAGAGTATAAGTTGATTGATCTGCACCTAGCGCTAAACCAACACTTGCAACATTTGGCGTTCCACCAGTATAAATCCCTAAAAACATTCCCGCCATTTTCCACATTTCAGGATGGCTACTCAAAAAAAATGGCGCGATAATAAGTGTCGAGAGAATAGCACTTATTGTCGCAAGAAAAAAAGCGGTGATAGTTGTTCGTGTACAACGTAGCCACGCAAAAAATTGTAAATTAAACAACAATAAGGGAATTGCTAGAGGAATTACAACTTCGGCAATAGATTGCGCAATATCGATACGCCACTCAACCATCGCTAAATTCATTGCAAAACCAGCAACATAGCAAACAGCTACGGTCCCTAGCCATGAAAAAAAACGCAAACGTACCAAATATTGCGCAATAATAGGCATTAAAAAATACATAACAACTTGAACAACAATCGTAATTTTTTCCATTGAAAATCCTAGGTATATGAAAATGGTTTAGAGATATGTCAAATACTAAGCGCCGACACATTTATTCTTCGGAAGCATTTGTTTTAGTCAATTTCCATTCTGTTTTTAACGACATCGTTTGTAAATATTTCTTTTTGTCTTTTGTGTAACGACTTTCGGTAATCGTGTGCAATTTATAATAGCGCATTAATCTCACCTTATAATCGTGAAGAAAGTAACCTTTTATTGTTCCTATATTTATGTTATTAAGTAACACGCTACCTTCAATATCAACTTTGGCAACAGGTTCACCTCTGTACTTTTTGATTTGCGAAAAAGTATAGTTATACTTATAAGTAAATCCGTTTGTTGTAAGCCGCTCTGTTTGCCATTTCGCTCCTATAGGGACTCTTTTATTAATAAGTTGTTTGTAAGAACTGCTGATGTAATATGGATCTCGCGCTCCGCGATACATTTCTCTTTTATAAGTGCCGTTGTCTTGTTTTTTCAAATCCCAAGTCACAAGAACATCTTGCTTCGCAACATCTAATAAAACAACGACTCCATACCCCATTCTTTTTTTGTACGGTAAAAAAATTTCCGATTGCTCTTCCCAAGGCTTATGAGGTTTATATTGATAAGTAATATCATTTTTTTTAATTTTTAACTTCTTACCTTCAACCATAATACGTATCGAGACTTTGTCTTTACCAATAATATTTTCTGTTGTCCAATAAATGGTCGAAACGAGAGATGTTTTTTGAGTTTCTGTTAGTGTTTCATTGTCTCCATTAACAACAAACGTTTGGGTTTCTATAATGTTTTTTTCTGGCATGACATTGACAAGACCTTTACGAATTCTCCATATAAGATCGTATTCTTTTTGTGCACTTGTATGAATTAATGTTGATATTACAAAAATTATCAAAATAAATATTTTCATTTTTTGCCTCTCACATTGAAATTTTATCAGGTTTGCTATATTAGCAAAATATCGAAATATGCTATTATATACTAAAATGTTTTTCTGCCTTTTGTAAAGGTTTATTTCCTACGATTTTATGATGGAATCAATAATTGAGACACAATATGAAATTATTTGTTTTTGGCAATGGTAGTATAAATTTTAGCGACTATATCGATTTTTATTTACATCATTTAAACACACTAAACAATATACGAAAAGTAGAGTTTGTTGTCTGTGATTTTTGTGGTGTAGATACGTTGACAATGGAATTTCTTAAAACAAGAAGCAGTAAAGTTTCGATCTATCATATTGCAGAACGTCCACGGTATTTACCTGCGCGCTACCGTACGAAAGTAACTAGCTGGAAGTTAATAGGTGGATTTTCTTGTGATGAAGAAAGGGACAATGCAGCGATAGATGCCTGTACTCATTTTTTGGCACTTGATTTCAATTCAACAGCACAAAGAGAAAGTGGAACAAAAAAGAATATAAATCGCTGTATTGTTATGAAAAAAATACCACTTGCCACTTAGATCTGCGAGTGAAATAGGCTTGCGATCCTGTGTATCATTAAATTTTCAAATTTTAGGAAGTGGTGAAGACATTAAAAACGAAAGAACTCTCTGATTGAAATTTTATCAGGTTTCTATACCAGCAAATTGTTGAGATATGCTATTATATACTAAAGTGTTTTTCTCTTTTGTAAACGATTACTTATTAGGACTTTATGAATGAAATCAATAATTATCTTACTTCTTGCGCTGAGCTTAACAAATGCCCAAAGTATCGAGGAAGCATTTTTTGAGGTTTCGGCTCAACTGAGTATTGCCTTAGAAGAGCAGGCGCAAGTAAATAGTGAAATACAAACAATGCAATCTTTAATTGAACAAGTATTAAGTGATATCTCTGCATTTTCAGATAAGGGCTATCCAAATTACTGGTCTGTGTTAAAACAATTGAAAATTCGCCAAAAACAATTACAAAGTGAAATTGCTGCTCTAGAAAGCCAATTAGCTTCTATAGAAGCACAAATGAATGTAAGTAATGATATCCCTGATAGTAACTCTGAAGAGGAAGGCGCATTACTCGAACCAGAGATCACTGAAATTGATGAGGAATTGCCCACCGAGCAAATAGAAAGCGAACCAACTAGTATCGAAGAAGAATCAACTCCACCAACTACACCCGATACACCGACTCCGCCAACTACACCCGATACACCGACTCCGCCAACTACACCCGATACACCGACTCCACCAACTACACCCGATACACCGACTCCACCAACTACACCCGATACACCGACTCCACCGACTACACCGGACACACCAACTACACCGGACACACCAACTACACCAGCTCCACCAACTACACCGGACACACCAACTCCACCGGCTCCATCAACTCCGCCAACTCCACCGGCTCCACCAACTACATCAACTCCACCGGCTCCACCAACTCCTCCATTACCAAAGAAAAAAAAACCGAGAATTACTCCTACAAATACACAAACTCCAGATCCAGACCCAAATGCAGATCCAATGCACACGCTTGCTGATGGAACTCAAATCCCGTGTCCAATTATTATCGATATAGACTTTAGTGGTACTCCAGATGTTAGCAGTGGTATATGGCTCCCACATGCCCCTCAAATTTTTGATGAGAGAACTGCTGTTTTTGATCTTGATGGTGATGGTATAGAAAATGTAATAGAGTGGTTAGGACCAGCAGACGGCTTACTTGTTCGTCCAGAAAAAAACCTGACAGTTAAGGATGGTCATAATTTATTCGGAACAGCTGGAGGATACAAAGACGGTTATCATAAGATGTCACTTACTCTAGATCTAGATAACAATCACTGGGTTGAAAAAGAAGAACTAAAAGGGCTGTATATATGGCGTGACTTAAATGGTAATGCTAAAGTTGATGAGAATGAAATGAAAGAAATATCTACCTACGGAATTACGCGAATTTCTACTCAACACAAACAATTTGAATCACATTGTTATATGAAAACACAAAACAATGACTCTGTAGAAAAAAAAGTAAAAACCTGGGATTGGTGGCCAACAAATCTCGATATGTATTCAAAGTAAAAACTCATGAAAAATTTTGGACGTTATCAACTATTACAAGAGATTGGGCGCGGTGGAATGGGGATCGTTTACCGCGCTTATGACACAAAATTTAAAACCGTTGTCGCTCTTAAGATTATGATTCGCGATGAAAAAGAACATATTGATCGCTTTTTCCGTGAAACAACAGCTGTCGCAAAATTAAATCACCCTAATATTGTAAGATTTTATGAATGCGGCGGTTCTCCAAAACCATACTTCACCATGGAGTATATAGAAGGTGTCACACTTTCTTCCTTGATTCACAAAAAAAATATACCACCAACTAAACTAGTTGATATTATGATTGCCGTATGTGAAGCGATGCAATATGGTCACAGCAACAGGATTATGCACCGCGATATTAAACCTAGTAATATCATGATAAGCAAAAGCGGAGAGGTCAAAATTATGGATTTTGGCCTTGCAAAAATAGCAGATGAATCAAAACAATTCTCAAAATCTGGGCAGATCATTGGTACAGCATACTATATGGCCCCAGAACAAGTCGAAGGCAAAGCTGATTACAAGAGTGATATTTATTCTTTAGGCGCTTCAATGTACGAAGCTCTGACATATAGAACAGTATATCAAGGGGCATTAGAAATAAATATACTCGTTCAAATTACAACGAGTTACCCTATTCCACCTCGCCAACTTAACCCTGATATCTCTCCTTATTTAGAAGCAATTTGCCTCAAATGTTTACAGCGTAATCCATTTAAAAGATATCATAACTTCAAACAACTCACGCGCGAACTAAAAAATTTTAAAGCGCAAAAACCTATACTTGCCAAAAAATATACCAGCTGGGATGTTTTAGGTAATTTTATTCGCAAACACAAAGTAATTTGTGCTTGCCTTGCCTTTATTTTTCTAACACTTTTTACTTCTCTTATTATCACTCTAAATGCCTTAAATTATGCGGAAAAAGCTACGCAAAAGGCACAACGTGAAAAAGACAGAACAAAAGTGGCACTAAACAAAGTAATGAAGGTTCTTAGTTACTCGATAAAAGAACATGCTGTTCTTCAAGAAGATGCAAAATTCGCAACACTATGTGCTGAAATTTTCTCTGATGTAGAAACATACGGGGAAAATAAAGATTGGAGTTTTCTCAAAGGCTACATAACATCCATAAGTGGTGCAACAAAAAAAAGTCTAGAATACTATGATCGGCAAATTCAACGAAATCCTAGTGATATTGAAGCATATAACAACCGTGGATTGCTATATTCAGAAAATAAAGAGTATCAAAAAGCCTTGGAGGATTTTAACAGAGCCTTAACAATAAATTCTAATTACAGTGATTGTTATAACAATCGTGGGCTATTGTTTCTAGAGCAGGGTAAATATTCTAAAGCACTAGCTGATTTTAACAAAGCTTTACAACTCAACAATCGCGATTATAATGCATATAATAACCGCGGATTGTTATATAGAGAACAAAACTTATATTCTAAAGCACTTGCTGATTTTGACAAAGCTTTAGAAATAGCCCCTGATAATTTTGAAATTTATAATAATGTTGGTTTGTTATATAGATATTTAGAACAATACGATGAAGCTATCAATAGTTATAACAAAGCTTTACAAATAAACCCTAAGTTTGTAGAAGCCTATAACAACCGTGGTAATCTGTACAAAGACAAAAAGCTATACGAAAAAGCCTTAACAGATTACAACAACGTTTTAAAAATCAACCCAAACTACTATAAAACGTATAACAGTAGAGGTGTAATTTATAAATCATTAAAAAAATACGAACAAGCCCTAAGTGACTATAGTAAAGCATTAGAAATCAATCCTCAATTTGCTGAAGGTTACTATAATCGCGCCATACTTTATCATCAAAAAAAAGAGATCAAAAAATCCATTAATGACTTAGACACAGCAATTAAATTAAAACCTGATTTTTATAGCGCCTATATTAATCGCGGTATAGTTTATCGTAACTTGCGAAAATACAATATCGCGATTCATAGCTTCACAAAAGCCTCCACTATTAAACCCTATACACAACGTGCCTACGCAGAACTTTATCTTTGTCATAAAAAATTAAATAACAAAAAAGAAGCGAAATACTTCCGAGATAAAGTTGCACAATTAAAAAAAGAGAAGTAGGACAAACAATACGTCCTACTTCTCCTAAATAGCTCAACTGGAACAAGTCATAATTATTTTAAAATTTTTAACCTAGAAAGTCATTCGTACTCATGAGATATCAGCACTGTGCTCAACAGCCAAATGCCCTACTTTGACATAAATAATTGCGCCTTCATTTTTTGTATAAGGCTCGTGCTTACTCATATGTGGAGAACGAATCCAAGACCCTTTCGGATAACAACCATGATCATCATAAAAAACTCCATCAATCACAAAAATTTCTTCTCCACCTAAATGAGTATGCGAAGTAAAATGTGTATACGGTTGCCAACATACTAAAGCAACATTTTCATTTTGAAAGTTGTGAAGAGGCAAAACTGTTAAACCAGGAATATTACCTTCAGACCAAGATGCTTTTGTTGTATCAACTATTTTTTGTTGGGTATCATTTGCCGAGAATTGATGTAGTTTTACAAAAATCGTTGCCCCTTCATCTCCTATTTTTGGTGTATGTTTTGTTCCTACAGGGTTGCGAATATAAGTTCCTTTAGGATAATCTCCATGCTCATCACTAAAAACTCCTTCAATCACAAAAATTTCTTCACCGCCATTGTGAGTATGAGACGTAAAACTGCTATTTCGTTGATAGCGAACAAGAGTTGTTGCTCTTGCAACTTCTCCACCTATTCTATCTAACATCATGCGTTCGACATTTAAGATTGGCGATGGCTGCCATTCATAATTTTCTGGCCTTACAACCACACGTTTACTAAAGTCATCATTAATTCGCAACACATCCATTATAAACTCCTTAACTACTGCAAATAAAACCAAAATCAATATTTACAATATGCACAAAATTTCTAGAAAATAAATCAATTACGCCCCGCGATCACACCACCATCAATATCCCAAATCGCACCAGTTACCCAGTTTGCGTCATCTGATAATAAAAAATCAACTGTTTTAGCAATATCTTCAGGTTTTCCAACACGACCAATGGGATGAAAATCATTAAAACTACTAAGCTGTTCTTCTATCTTTTCAGGATCAATGAATGATTCGTAAATTGGTGTTACAACTACCGCTGGAGAAACAGCATTTACACGAATGTTATAATCTGCTAACTCCATAGCTAAGTGTTGAGTTAATGAATGTAAACCCGCTTTTGCCATTGAATACGCGGATGATGGTGTAGCTTTGATCGCTTGTTTTGCCCACATCGAACCAATATTGACAACAGATCCGCCACCATAGTTTTTCATGTTTGTAGCGATTGCTTGGGTAATGAAAAAAATACTCTTATTCAAATTTAAATATTTATCATAATCTTGTTTAGTATGTTCAAGATATGACACTGGTTTAAAAACGCCAGCAGCATTTACCAAATATTTTATATGTTGCGTTTGCTGTTGAATCTCTACAATAAAAGAGTCTACAGCTCTTTCATTATATAAATCAAGTTGTTTAACTTTAACAGATCCAAAACAACTTAATTCCTGTTGCACCGTTTCCAGCTTTTCATTATTACGACCAACTATAGTAATCGCAATACCTCTACCTAGCAATAATTTTGCTGACGCTTTACCCATACCACTAGAACCACCTATAATCACAGCATTTTCCATGTATATTTCCCTTCAATTAAACGCTACCTACTAGAAGGTAGCATAAAAGATAAAAATTTTTATTTAAGAGTATGCCATCATTCAGAGTATTGTCTATTTTTTCGAGCCTGAGCCCGCTTGCGAGCCCGATCTCGTCTAGCAATTTAAGTCTTACGTTTTTACTTGAAGATGATCATAAGAGTCTGTTACAAAACTAAGATTATGCCTATCCCTACAAAGCTACCTACTAGAAGGTAGCATAAAGAGGCAAAAATTTATTTAAGAGTCTGTTACAAAACTAAGATTATACCTATCCCTACAAAGCTACCTACTAGAAGGTAGCATAAAGAGGCAAAAATTTATTTAATAAGATTTTTTAATTGGGATACTATCTTTTGAAAATGATTTATATCACCAAGTGCACGAGAAGTAACCATTGCTCCTTCTAAGAGAGAAAAAATTAGCGCTGCTGTATTTTTTGTATCTCCAACGATCGATATACAGTTTTGCTTTTCACCTTGATCGAGTATTTTAAAAAGAATATCTTCATTCTTTCGATAAAAATTACGAATAATTTCAACAGCAAGTATATCTAGCGTTGCAAGTTCTGCCCCTAGTATTCCACATAAGCAGATTTTTTCTTCGCCCCTAAGTGTCAATTCAAATAAAGAGATATATTCATCAAGTTTTTCACTCGCTTTTAATTGAGAATGGAGAATAGCATCAACTTTATTAAAGAAGAATTCGCTATAACTGTGTAACAATTCTTCTATTAATTTTTCCTTAGTCGGAAAATGATGGTGAATACTTGCTCTACTTATCCCTACAATTTTACTAATACTATTATAGCTCATTCCGTTTGCACCAAATTTTTGAATAAGCTCTTGAGCAGCATCTAAGATTTTTTGTTTATTATTTGTTTTACTCATGAAAACGATACTACCTTCTAGTAGGTAGTATGTCAAGTTAAAAAAATTTTAACATTTATGGAGTTGTAAGAGCCTCTTACAAAATTAAAATCTGTTGAGCATAATTTTATTGAAAATAGATAAATCATGGTTTCAGCAGTACTAGGAAATCGTTCATAATCGGCGTTAAGCCTTCGAGACCATATGAACCACCCAAATGTTCTTTCGATAATCCAGCGTTTAGGAACAACTTGAAAACCTTTGCTCCAAGTGTAATGGCAATTTCAAGAGCACATTGATGGTTATTTATTACTTAAGCAAGTCGCAAAAGTTTTTAAGAGCACGCAGCTTGCCTTTGAGTGTCATAGCGGCGTTGAGCCTTCGGTTACATAGCTACAATTATGTGCCTCTCAAGCTGTCCTTGCTCTGACAATCAAATTCTACGCTGACTTAAAACGTGCTCAAAAACTTTTTGCGACTCACTTGAGAGCTGTTTGTTTAGCAAGTTCGTTCAGTTCACTTTCAACATCCCTTGGTAAATATATCGACTCTGATGTTCCAAGGTCATCGTTTAGGAAATCAAGAAAGAAAATACCACCAATAAAATCGAGCATTTCAACTGGGTGAAAACCAACATCAACAGTAATCGGAGCAAGTTGTACTTGTGCGCCAACCTCCCAAAAATCTCTAGACGTTTGATAAATATCATCAGTAGGACTTTTTAAACCTGCATTAGCATGGGCGATAGCACGAGTTCCTCCTGTACTAGTATAAACTTCAGCAGTGGCCCCTACCTCAACGGCAAAAATTTCAGCTCCATCGCGAATACCAGCACGTGCCCCAGGGTGACGTCGATCAAGGCCAATAGTTGTTTCTCCAGCAGAAACCTGAGCGCCAAGAGCTCCATATTCAGTCATAGTAATATTTACCCCAACTCCAATACCAAAACCAACGTGAAGTTTCAGGATATCTAAAATATCAAGCACTCGATTTGGTATATATGTGGCAATTGCCCACCCAAAACCATTTTCTGAACGTATACGATCTTTATAATTACTGCCTAAATACGATTTATCAAACAAAACTTTTAGCCGCGGTTCTTTGTGAATTGCTTGTTCTTTAATTTTTTGCGCTTTACTATGATCAGGTTCCGCATCTAAGATTGCTCTAGACAATATAGCAGCTTGTGGATACATCTCTTGTACAATATATTGCTCTGCAGAAAAAACAGTAGATGACAAAGCCTCGGAATATTTTTCATGATTAAAAGACTGACATCCTGTAATAGCAGTAACAGCAATAGCAATAAAAAATAAACTTTTCATGATAATTCTCCAAATTAGGAATGTGATCGAAAATAATTTATTTTCAACTTCCCTTAAAGGTCTATAGAAAATCAGGATTACTCATTAAAGATAACCCTGCGTATTGCTACAGCATTAGTAATGTTTTTAAAAACCATTTGTAAATCATTTTTCCCTGTATAAGCCGACTGAGTATAGCTTACAATACCAATAACATTTCCATATTCATCGAATACTGGCCCACCACTCGATCCAGTTGCATAATCAGCAGTAATTGTTACATACGGTGTTTGCGTTTTTCGTTTTTCAGGTGTAAAAAACCGCGAAACAATACCTGAAGTCATTGAGTAATAACGACTTTGAGGATGACTAATTACATAAATATTGTTACCAATAACGGGCTTTCCTAATGGGATTGGTGTCGGGAAATTTTTTCCTTTGAGTTGGACAATAGCAAAATCATTATCTTTGTCCGCAGCAAGAACACGCGAAATATCATAACATTTTTTGTTCGCTGTCATCACAATAAAGCTTTCAATGCCAAGATCGGCAATTACATGATAACTAGTAACACAAGCTCCAGATTTTGAAAGTATAAACCCTGAGGATGTTGATATATGCCAACGATCGCAATTGTCACAAAGGTATCGACCACAAATAATAACCACACTCTCTTTATAGTTTTTATAGACTTCACTGGCTTTCATTTTTTTTGAGCGCGTAGGAGGTAATGTTAGCTTACAAGTTGTGTGATGAAGTTGTGAGATGAGTTGTTTTGTAGGTGTTGTTAGAGCTTTCGAAATGGTTTTTAACAAATATTTTTCAATTTTTCGGTCTTCGCGACCAATTGTTCCAGAGTTGGTTTTTACATGGATTAATTGCGAACAGCACGTTAAAAATAAAAACAAAATAAATAAAAATTTCATTAAATACATCCTGTAGTTCTAGGGCGTGTCATCATTCAATACAGATAAAAATATAACGGATTCATTTAATGATACGCCAGTAGTATTGAGCCCGAGCCCGTTTGCGAGCCCGCGCCCGAAAACTTTTTGAGAGCGACAGAAAGTGATTTATTGGTTCAATACTAGTTTTTTGCGATGGAAAAAGAAACTTTGCTTCTTTGATAAATTGTTAGTGAAAGTTTCGCAAACGGGCTCGGGCTCGAAAAAACACACAATATTTTGAATGATGACACGCCCTAACTAATTGAGCGCAAAATCTCCATTTTTTATTCACTTAATAATGTGGAAAAAAGTGTTCGCAAAGGACTTGCACCTTTTTCTCAGGCGTGGAAGGCCTGTGCTTTACTCGGTAAGCTAGCGAACAAGCTACAATTGCTGTCACAATTAATTATCATTCATAAAAGAAGAGAGTTGAACTCTTACTTGGGCATTTGGAGGGCCCAGCGCTACCAAGCTGTTTTACAAAATGCTAAATTTTTTTTGTAACACGTAACTATACATCACTAAAAGATCTTTTAGTTTTCACACCTACAAACAAAGGTTGTAGACATATACATTATATTCGGTAAAATCTAAAAAATACAAATTTTTTTTATTTTTATACCTCAGAAGTGTTTCGACACACCTAAGATCTAAAAGCAATGTGTAAAGCGAATAGTGGGACTCGAACCCACACAACTGGAATGGAAGTCCAGAACTCTACCAATTGAGCTATACCCGCGTAATTTATTTCAAAAACAGTCAATTGCTAAACTATTTATTTGATGCGAAGTTGAATTTTTTTCCATAAGTCTTGCTTATCTTCTTCATTAAAAACTATGTCTTCATCTGTAGCAAAATTTTGTGATAAAAAATCATAAGCTTCGCATCCTTGTTGCTGTAATTCTTCCTTTAAAAGGCTATTACAGTAGTCATCGTCTATCTGTTTTTGAAATTCAATATCATTTGCATACAAGTCTTGAAGTTTTTCTTGTTGTGCACACAATAATTTTTCAGTAATAAACAGTTCTACATTTACACCTGCTGCTCCATCGGCATTACCTTCATCCTGAGCATTCTCTGCGGCATTCTCCGCGGCTTTCTTTACTCCCATTATGAATTTCCTTTCAATTTGATTTTTAAACGGTGCAATCGCGAATCAATTGTACCTATTGGCATTTTCAGTAAATCAGCTATTTCTTGGCGAGTGAAACCTTTGATCAACAAACTGAGTACTTTTCTTTCACCACAAGAAATTTTATCCAGCATTGTCTGACGCTGTTCTTCATCAATCAAATGCTTGCTAAGATCACTTTCACGATAAACTTGTTGCAAGTATTCATCGCTAATACATTGAACTTTTTTCTTACGCAATCTATCAATACATCGACAGCGTACTAACTTCCAAATCAAACCTTCAGAACGAATTTTCTGTCGTTGTTGCCAAATTTCAGAAAAAACTTCTTGCATGATTTCTTCAGCATCTTCGCGACTTGATAAAGCTCTATGAGCATACATAAAAACCTTGCTTGCGTATTTTTGATATACTTTGTCAAACTCTTCGGTTTGACCCATTTGCAATTTTTCAAGATCGATATCAGAATCTTGCTCTTCCTCTGTTTTCATTTTTAATTCCTCTTTAGTAGGTCACTAAAACGAATTATTTTCGTTTCAACAATTAGAAAGTCGTATGTCATTTTAGAAAACTTTCATAAAAATTATTTTTTATGATTATTTTTGTAACTACATACGAAAGCTAGTAAAATGTTGATGGATAATTTATAGGAGGTGGTGCTTGCAAACTCTACATTCAAAATACAAACTTGGTAAAATAATAGGTCAAGGTGGAATGGGCCGCGTATACATTGGTTATAACATTCAAACAAAAGAGCAAGTAGCGGTTAAACAAATTATTTTTCCAGTAAACAATAGATCTCAAACCAGAGAGAGGGCTGTACGCGAATATGAATTTCTTGCGGCAATGGATCACCCAAACATAGTCAAAGCCCTTGATTTTTACGAAGTAGGTGACCACATATTTTTAGTTATGGAATACGCGAAAGGTATTTCTCTAGAAAAAATAATAAAAGAAAAACCATCTAGTCTATCGCTAAAAGAACAACTAGCTATTGCTATTCAAATTTCGCAAGCGGTAGCCCTTGTCAACACCGCGGGAATTATTCATCGCGATATTAAACCTTTAAATATCGTTATAGATGAACAGCAAAAAAATGTAAAACTTTTAGACTTAGGTCTTGGTAAAAATTTAGAAAAACGTCCAAATGATTTGACCCAAGGAAATGCGATTGGTACACCAGCATACATGAGTCCGGAACAAATAGAGGGTATTGTCTGTAAAAATAGTGATGTATTTAGTGTAGGAATAGTACTATACCAATTTTTATTATGGTTAAAACTTTCACCTTTTCAGAAAAAGACAGCTATTTCAACCTGGAATGCTGTAACCAACTCATCTATAAAATCACTATGGGACGTGTTACCAGAGCAGATAAAAAAAGATGTTCCTATTTACCAAAAAATTTCATCTCTTATAGAAATAACATTGGAAAAAAACAGTGAAGATCGTATGGCTTCTTGCCAAGAATTAGCCGATGAACTTTCTATTATCTATCAGGAATTGAAAACAGACTCTACAACAATTATCCACGACGAGCGAACATCTCGCAATAAATGGCAACCAAGCATAGAAGTTTCAAGTGAAGAAATCAAAAAGCTGCACAAATTACGTGCGAAATATGGCAACGACTTTGATCTTTCGCGCATACGCCGTTACACAACAAGTCGCCGTAAAAAATCATCAAATAGACTTATGTATGTAGTCATGTTATGTTTTCTATTAACAGGCCTAGTTCTAGGAACTATAATCAATCAATTTTTTATGGGACCAAAGGTATTAGAGGTAAAGGCTCCAAAAATAACTCAATTATCCTTACTCGAAGAAAAGTTACAAAGTTGCATTTTACTTGCCCGAAAAAAAAATTACGAGATGTGTGCTCAAAAGATTTACGAGCTAGAGAAAATTGAAAATCTGCAAATCTATACTAACGACCCTCTATGCAAATTAACGAGTTACTTTTATAACGGTAAATGGCAAAAAGCTATGCAATTAACGCCATTAGTATTGCGTAATAAAAAATATGGACCTATTGGTTTTTTTTACTCTTTACGTATTTTTGCGTGCTTAGGGCAATATCATTTATTATTAGTTTACAGTAATATTTTTGAAAAAAAATACCCACAACTACAATCACAACTTTTCCACCCTGTATGTAGCTACGGAGTAGGACAATTAGAAGAAGCTTTTTATCGTTTAAGTAATTGGAACACATATAACAAATTACAACTTAAAGAAAAAATGACAAACGACGCTTTTTTACAATTTTTTATTTTGTGTAATAGTACCCACAGTGACAATTGGAAGCCACTAGAAGATTTCATTGAGAGTAAATTAAAAAATACTACATTTGCGCACACTTTTCCTTTACTAAAAGCTCATGTAGCAAAAGAATATCCCAAAATTAACAAACTAGCAACAGGGCTTTTTTCTCTATATCCTAACCTACCTGAGTTTCGTTACTTTTATGTTTTAAGCACTCTTCGTAAGAATAAAAATCCCAAAGACGCTTCTTTGCTTTACCACATAGAAAAAGATTATCCCGATTTCTTTTTAGCAAGTATCGTTCTCGGTAACTCTCCAAACCTGGATCTCGATTTGCTTTTTAATCATTTGCTCACAGCTGCTTACGATGAAAGTATCGCGACGTGTAGTATTTCTTATTTTCGTGATGAAAAAAAATTACATTCTCTACTACCAGTACTTGAGAAAAATAAAAGTCTCAATTCTTTCCATTATCAATATAAAATTAATACTCGCTTAGAAAAAAAAAGCTCTCTACTCCTACGAAAACTAATTCGATGTAGCCCTCAATATATAAGTACCTTGCAGAAGAAAGGTCATAAATTTAAAGATCTTTCTTTAGAACAAGAACTATTGTTTTTCTTAGACTTGTGTTGGTTCTTCCATTCTATAGAGGAGGTAAAAGAACTACTACCTCTTTATTTTCAAAAAAGATGTAAAAAAGCACAACAAGTTTTCATCAAAGAGATTCCGCAGTTAATCAAGGGTAAACCAAATATATTTTCTTTAGTTGCTAATTATAAAAAAGTATCTCCTCATTTTTTGTTAACACTATATAAAAAGTCAAGTGAAGCAATGAAAGGCCAAATTTTACGATGCTTGCTTACTCAAAACTACGATAGAGTTTCTCAGATCTTGCCAATGTATGTAGGTAAAGATGCCTATAAACTTAAAACGATATATACAATAAATCAACTTTCTAAATCTACGCAAAGTCAATTTTCCTCAGAACAAGCACACAAAGTACTAAGCATGTTAGAAAGCTGTTCTAAACAAGATCCCGATTACCACTACGATATAGTATATTCTTTGCAACTTCTTCGCATTCAAAATGGTTTACAAAATATCGTAGAGCAAAAAGTATATCAACGTCTTTACAAACTCTCCATGCAAACGCTGCATTATCACTTTTTTCACTCCAAACGATTTCCTACCAGTGACACCACAAAAAAATTTGTCAAATACCCACCACTAAATATTCAGAGATGCTTTAAGCAAATACGTCTGTACCGAAAATTGCACAAGTTGTCTTTAGCGTATCGTTATGTCAAATTTTCGTTCTACCTATTAAAACTTCAAAAAAACAAAGAGACATGGTACCGAAAACTAGAAGAAATGGAGAAATTACTAAGAAAAACACTTGATCATAAACAATAAGAATACTCACTTGAGATGTGGCAGAAAATAATTTGCTCCACTCCTTAAAATATTATGAATCCGTGTTGTATCTAGAAATTTCATTGATGACGCGCTGTGTTTTTGTAAAATAGAGCAGCAATAATACGAAATATCTTCTCAAAATTATAATATACTGGAGAAATAAAATGATAGAAGTTGTTGTTGTTCTTGACTACAATCCACAAAAAGTTCCTCAAGATATGTTTCCACAACTTTGTGAAAAAGCCTACCTACCTTTAATTAAAACATGTAATGAATTAATGCTGCCTGTTGTACACGGAATTTCTGGACGTGTGATCGAAAGGTTACATACACAGCGCCAAGAAGAGATCATTGAATCTCTGAAAAGTACTGTAGCAGAAGAGCAAGCTGTTATTGCAACAAAAGGTTTTAGTAGCGCTGCTTTAACACAACTATCGAAAACAGAAATACTTCATCAACTGGGGTTTGCTCACGAAGTAAATAAAGAAACGTTTGGAAAATCAACAAATATTTTTATGCCTCAAGAGGGATGGATTGACGTTTATATGCCAGGCATCCTAAAAAAAGCAGGCTTCAAATGCACTCTTCTTTCGGGAAATAGTGTGGTAAATTGTCATAAAAAATCGCCTAAAAGTACTACTTCTATTCATCAAATACGTGGATTAAAAAATACCCATATTCATGCCATATCTAGTTATACTGATGGATTAGTAAGCTCAGAAACAAAAATAGACGACTTGTTTACTGGACGTATAACATCGAAGGATTTGACAAATGAATTATTTCTTCTATTTGACAAAGTTGAAAAACCAATTCTTCTGTTCCATGTAAATGCAGAACTTCCATTTTTTCAAGAAGGTCCACGTTCTGCTATTCAGCGTTTTCGCTTTTTTATAGAAGGTTTACAGAGTACAGGCAATTTCCATTTTTCATTACCAATTCCACTTATCGAACGTGCTGAAAATGAAATAGAGTTAGGACCTGCCCTATTACAAGACAAAAGATTACAACAATTGGCACAACAAGCACGAGACATTATCGTCGAAAAAGAAAAAAAGGATCCAAAGGCGTTAACTATTCGTAAAGCGTGGAAAAACTTACTTTTTGCTCATGACTATTGTTTTACTCAAGAATATTTATCTACATTAGATCCAACAGATGAAATACAATATAAAAATGTCTGCGATTTATACATTCAGGCATGTGAAAGAGCACAACTAGCTATAAAAAACGCATCAGAAGCGTAGGTACGCCCTAAACAAAATTCTTGGAAAAAATTATGAATGCAAATGTTTTAGAAAAAAAATATTACTTTGAAAAAACGCTATATGAAAACGCCTACTACACAGATTATCAAGTTTGGCATAACTCTTGGCGAGAATATGTTGTTGTTCGTGTAATTAAAAATTTATATGGTACGCAAGAATTTTTACACGAAGAAGCGCAAACATGGATTGAAGTGAGTTCGCATCCGAATATAATATCTGCATATTTCATTAAAGATATAAAAGAGAAACCATGCTTATTTATAGAAAATACTCGTGGAAAAAATCTAACTTCTATCCCCTTGAAATACTCAACAGAAAATTTTCCACAAATTTTAGAGTTTGCAATACAAATTAGCCAAGGCATGGACTACCTACATGATGAAAGAGTTGTACATAGCGCCCTTCTTCCTGATAATATAATTATTCTACAAAATGGGCGCATTAAGATAAATAATATAAGATGGGAGTTCGGGGAAAATTTGGAAGGTGCAGCGCGAGGCTTACGCTCATCTTTTTTACAAGATCCTTTCGATTTTGATGCGCAAAAAATATATAAAAAATTTGCGCTTTTACCGCCTGAATACTACCTTGCACAAAGTTTTTCGTGGAAAGAAAATTTCCCTGCAGATGTATATTCGTTTGGCATGCTAATTTATTACATGTGTAGTCGCGAATTTCCTTTTTACTTTGAGGGAAATTTAAAGAAAATGTTTTCCTTTTATGCACGTAAATATGAGCGAAATACTGTGCCTACTCTTAAGCAAAAGTATTCATACATCTCTAATGAATTTTCCGACTTAGTTTCTTCGTGTTTGTCGATAGATCCGAAAGAAAGACCTTCTTTTTCTAGAATTAAATCGTCACTACACAAAATATACGAAAGTTATACAGGAATCAATTATATAGCAGAAAATTTTCCCGACACTAGTTTGTTGTCTATTTCACTCAATAATCGTGCTCTTGGTGAAATAGATAATGATAATGCTGATAAAGCAAAATCTATTCTTCGCGATGTGTCACTACTACACACAGATCGCATTTCTGCTATACTAAATTTAAAACTTTTGCAATTGCGGCAACAAAAAATTTCTTTACGCGAGTGTTTACAAGCGACCAAAGATTTACAGTATATTGATCTTGAAAAGATAGTTGTATTTCAAAGTTTAATATGCCTAGAATTCGGAAGCTTTGTACAAGATATGTTGGATAAAATTCAGCAACTGCCTGAGAAAAAATATCCACTGCAGCTTATTGAAGGCTGTTTATACTATCGCATGGGAGAATATGAAAAAGCAAAAGAGATTTTCCGTTCTGAAGTCAAAAAAGAAGATGCCACGCAAGAGCTATGGTACTTAATGGGAGCAAGCTCTTTGGCACTTCAAGACGAAAAAAGCGCGCACCAAGCTTGGCACGAAGGTCTTAATTATCCACGACCATACTTTGATTTATTCTTAGCCTACGGGATGGTCATTACTTCAATGGGAGATTGGTCAAAAGCCAGAGAATACTTTGAGAAAGGTTTTCATAGCGACGCTTTAACAAATCAGTATCCTAAAAACAAATGGAGCCACGTTCGCACATTTCACATTGGAAAAAATATTGTTGATTTAGCCGTAACCAAAAATAAGAAGTATATTTCAGTGACAACAATAGATGGTATTGAAAATATATGGAGTTGGCCTAAAGGCGAAAAACAACAACAAGTGCAAAACACCATGCAAATTCCATTATCGAGAACAGGACGCATTCATCGTAGTTTTTTTTCTCAGCACATGAGTGATATTGTTTTTGGCGAGAAAAAAGAAGTCGGAATATCAATTCATGGTGATTCGATAATCAAAATATGGAACATGAAATCACACACTTGTGCCCATGAACTTCGCAAACATACAAAAGCGGTAACAAGTATTGCTATCACCAATTCCGGAAAAACTTTTGTATCAGGTAGTTTAGATAAAACAGTGAAAGTGTGGAGCGTTGAAACGGGAGAGTGTCAACTCAATTTAGACGGGCACCAAGACTGTGTAAACTGCGTTGATATTTCAAGTGAAGGAGATATTGCCGCTTCAGGAAGTTGGGACAAAACCGTACGAGTTTGGGATGTATTAAATGGTTGCTGTATTGCGACAATGGAAAATCTATATGGCGACATTACTTCTTTATCCCTTAGTTCCGACGGTTCTATTGCGGTATCAGGCGATGCATGTGGCAATGTTCACATCCTAGATGTACCATCAAATACTAAAATTGCATTGCTACAGGGCGAGAAAAAAAGTGTTACTCAGGTTACTTTGTCGCATGATAAATCCATTATTATCGCTGGATATGTCGATGGAACTATTCGTGTATTTGAAGACATTAGTTTACGTAATTGCCCTTGCTGGATGGAAACACCATTTGTTCTAGATCGCCTAACGCAACCAGTCTCCCTTGAAAAGCGTCAACAAATTGCTTTTTGGAGAGATAAAGCTGAAAACTTTGTACACAACAACAAGTTAGACAAAGCACTTGATTTTTATAAAAAGATTCTCGATGCAACAGAACAAAACCTATACTTAGATACATTAAAAAGCGTAACAGCATTAATTAAGAAAAATGATGCCTTGCCACGTGCAATTAATAATCACAAACTTATTTCTATTTTTTATCACGAAAGCGGCATTAAGGATTTTCTCATTCTCAACGACGATTATTTCTTTTCCATATGTAACAATAGCCGCTTATATCGTTGGCAAGTAGCAGAAAAGAGTTGTGATGTGTTTTGGCAAAAAAGTAAATATAACTTTTCGTGCTTTATCATGTCTCCCGATAAACGCAATTTGTGTTTTGGAGATAATAACCATTTTGTTCATTTATGGACACCCGAAACAGACAATTGGACAATACTCGAAGGGCACACCAACAGTATTACTTGCTTAAAAATCATAGGCAATACGCTTATTTCAGCGAGCTCCGACGGCACTATACAGTTTTGGGATCATCAAACAGGTGATCCTCTTGGAAATTGCCAAAGCCTCGATTATATAACCGATCTCGCAATTACCGATGACCAGTCTGTAATTGTTAGCAGTTCTTTACAAGGAAACATTAAATTTTGGGAAACAGAATCTCACAAGTGTATTCTTGAAACAAACAAAACAGCAGGCCCCACTTCTCAAATCAGTATTCTTGATTTTGATAAAGCTGAAATGGTTTCTTGTGGAACAGACGGTTGTTTAAAAGTGTGGAGTATTCGTAGCGGAACATGTAACAACATATACAAAGTAACTGACAATGAAGCTCTTACTTGTATGTCAATCTCGACACAGCAAAAAATAGCTTTGTTAGGAGGTGACAATGGAAACATTTATATATGGGATTTTGAACAAGAAAAATGCATAAAGAAAATCAAGGCACATACAGGAAAAGTCGTTAAAGTAGATCTAGATTCGCAAGGTTTTTCTGGCTACTCTGCAGGTAGTGATGGAATTATAAAACTATGGGCTTTTGAATGGCGATTTTAAGGAAACGAGTATGGCACATCAACTAAAACTCTATCATTATTGGCGCTCGTCATCTTCTTGGCGCGTTAGATGGGCTCTAGAGATCAAACAAATAGAATATGAATCTATTGCCGTTAATCTATTAAAAAAAGAACAAAAAGCACCAGAGTACCTTTCCAAGGTAGCCAGCGGATTTGTTCCATGCTTAGAAGTAAATGGAAAATCGTTTGGAGAATCTGTAGCGATGATTGAATGGTTAGAGGAAGAATATCCCAAACCCAATTTACTACCCCAAAATAAGCTAGATAGAATGCGCGTACGTGAATTAACAACCATCATTACTTCTGGTACTCAACCATTACAAAATCTATGTGCGCAAATCTATTACTCTTCAGAGAAAGAGAAACGTAAAGAATATGCTCAGTATTGGATTAACAAAGGACTTGAAACATATGAAACAACGATCTCTTCTACTGTCGGTACTTATAGTTTCGGAGACAATATTACTTTAGCAGATCTGTGCTTACTACCTCAATGTTACAATGCTATCCGTTTTGGTGTAGATATTGAGAAATATACGAATATTTATAAAGTATACAACAACTGTATTGCGCTTGAGAGCTACAAAAAGTCGCACCCTGATAATCAGCCCGGAGCAATAACCTAATTTGAAAATAGTGAAAAGAAAATAATTGTTATTTAAGGCGTGTCATCATTCGGCCCGTGAGAATAAACAGGTGCCATTGCCTTGTGTTAATACTACAAAAAGTATCGAGCCCGTTTCCGAGCCCGAGTCCGTTTCCGAAAACTTTCTAAAGATGGTAAAAAAACAGAACTTTTTACGAATTGTAACAATGCTTACTTTCTTTGATTAAAAGCTTTTAAATCGGGCTCGGAAATGGGCTCGGGCTCGAAAAAACACTTTGAATGATGACAGGCCCTAATAACTAAGATAGAAAATACAAGATTGATGATACATATCGCAAACTCTTGTATTTTCTCTCTGATACAGTAATCTATTTTGTAGTTTGTTTGGAACCTTTGTAATCCTCATAAGCAAACCAAGCAGTGATCAAAGTAGCAATGATACCTATGATTAGAAATATCTCTAGTAATGCCCCCCAACCGTGGTCTTTTACAATGCTACCACCTTGCCAGAGGTAAAGAGCAGATGCCCCATAACCAGTAGCATCTATTATGCCAATAAGTAGACCGCAATGGATTCCTCCAAATTCTACCGAAAAAATACTCATTGGAAGGTAGTAAGCAGGAGCAACGGTTAAACCAAAGAAAAACAAAGTGACAACGGCTATAAAAAATTTAGCAGAATTAGATATATCAAAACCTGGTAAGTATAGGAGTATTGAAATACAAATGCACGTCAAAGTCAGTAAACCTCCTAACAAAGCAATTCTACCTTTTCGCGTAACACTATCGTAGACAAAACCACCCCCAATTAAAGCGATTAAGCAACCTGCGGGAAAAATTGCCGAGGTTATAGTGGCATAGCCTTTTGGAACATCAAAAGATTGATCGATATAAAGAGGGAGTAAGATAATAAATTCCATTAATACTGTGGTGCACATTAAACTCAAACACATTAACCAAAATCGCCCACTTGTAGCAAAAGTAATAAGAGCTTGTTTGATATTTGCACCATCCATTGGGTGATTTAGATTTGCATCTTCCGCCTGTTTAGCTTTTTTTGGCTCAACATCACTTAACCCAACATCTCGAGGATGTCCTTTTAAATAGAAGAAAATCAGAAATACTGTCGCAAGCCCAATACCACCAGCAATACAAAAAACATAGTGCCAGTCTAATTTAGACAACAGATAGCCTAAAAATATAGCCGAAAAAACCGCACTTAAACGCGAACTTGTAGATATAATTCCCCAAACTCTTCCAAATTTACTTGAATGGTACCAATTTGAAATTAAATTAGCCATCGCTGGCCAACCTGCTGCGGCGGCAAGTAACATAACGAAGTTAAGAGTGGCAAACATAGCAAAATAACTACCCGTACTAAGCGCGATAGTGATAACTGCTGTAATCATAAGAGCCATAAGGTAAACAATTCGACCTCCTAAGCGGTCAGCAACCGCTCCAGTAAGAAGTTTTCCGGTAACCATACCAATGGTTCCCCAAAAAGCGATCTTACTAAATGTGTCTTCATCAAACCCAAGTTTGGGATCCTTAATCATTTCTGGACTACAGGCCGAAATAGCTGTTCTACAAAGAATAAATGCCATATATCCAATGTACATAGAACCAAGAATTTTGTATTCCCATTTTGTACGTTGTTCAACTAAATTATTTTGCGTAAGATCAGACATTTTCTCTCCCAAATTTAGGTAAATAAATCATGAATCGTATACTACAATAATTATATTCGGTATACAACAGGCGAACATTATGCTAAGAATATTTTTGAAATCTAAATTTTAGCAAAAAGTAGAAATAATGACCAATTCCAATTTTGACTATCTTTGTTGAATACTAATCAATAACAGTTTTAAATATCGGCATATGACGCATAAATATTTTGCTAATATCGCGACATTCATTCAAACTCGCAAGTTTTTCCTTAAACATGAATAGACTTTTATAGAATTTTGACATCTCTTGAATGTATCCAGGGTTTTTGACATTGAGCTTCAAAGATTTCTTTATGTGTTCTAAGCTTTTTTTTCGGTCATTCAAATTGCCACTTTTTTTGTACTGTTCGTCGTAATAATCTGCCAATAAGAAATACTTATAAGATTGTTCAGGTAACCGATCTACTTGTTCTTTGTTAACAGTTCTTATGTTATTTTTGACTATCATAAATTCATTAAATTTTGTTTTTAGAACAATTTCCGCGTATCTTTTTCTTATTTGTCTAGAATATCGATCTCGGTCCAAAGGTGTATAGTTATGAGAAAGTTCAAGAAAAAGGTCCATAAATAAGACCTTGTCTTTGTCTAAAAATTTACGATTCCTTATTACATCAATACAAAACCCCCATACTGTTTTAGCTATGTCAGCTTTAAGATACATCGTTCGTTCCTGGTAACTATGTTCGGCGACAAACCTCAAAGATTTATTCATTTTTACAAGATGTTCTTTCGACCAGTAATCTTGAAACAAGCGAAGCGACTTTAAATTCGACAAAACTAAAATAGCTTTTTTTTCGAGAGTATGATTAAAAGTAACTTTAGTTAGTCTATCAACAATAGTTTTTCCATTATCCATTTGAGATTTTTTGTCGATGATGCCTCGTAATTCGGTTATTTTATTAGCTAAAGTAGTCACTTTCACTTTAAGTTCTTCAATTGCTTGTGTTTTATCCTTTATTTTTTTTTCGTAGCTAAGAATATTTGCACTTCCAGAAGAAAAAGTAAGGTTTATCAGAATCATCAACAACAAAAAACCACTACCATAGGCGATGGTTACAATTCTTTGCTTTCCTTTTTTGCTTATGACTCTTCTATCTAAACGAGCCTCAATTTTTTCACCGCCAAGAAACCTTTCGAGATCTTCTGCCATATCTCTGGAATTCAAAAATCGAAATTCCTTGTCTTTTGCCATGGCTTTAAGACATATTTTTTCTAATGAATCAGGAATTAAGTTGTTTAGTTCCCTCGGAGGAATTGGATCTTCGTGTATTATTTTTTTTAAAACGACTAATTGCGAACCAGAGAATGGAATCCGGCCCGTCATCATTTCATACATGGTTGCTCCAAGTGCGTAAACATCTGTTTGATGATCAATGTGTTTTTTGTTCCCCTGCACTTGCTCAGGAGGCATATATGCTAACGTTCCGATCATCGAACCTGTTTTTGTTAGGCGATTATTATCTTTTACCTGGACTGCTAATCCAAAATCCATAATAACAGGTTCACCGCTTTTAGAGATCATTATATTTGCAGGTTTTATGTCGCGGTGGATAATATTTTTTGAATGCGCATATTCAAGAGCTCTTGCAATTTTTTCTACGATTTTTGCAATTCGCGAAGAAGACATTTTTTCTCTAATACAATCTGAAAGTGGCTTACCTTCGATGTATTGCATACTAAAATAGTAGTTGCCTTTTTCTTCCCCTATATCAAAAATCTTGATTATATTTTTATGCCTTAGCATTTTCATGGCACTAACTTCTTTTTGGAAACGTTTTACTCCTACCCTACTTTCTGCCACACTCTGCAACATTTTTTTTATCGCCACTTTTTGCCCATTATGATCTTTTGCTAAGTATACCGATCCCATCGCTCCCGATCCGAGAAGTTTTATTATTTCATAATTGCCAATTTTACTTCCCATTTCTGGACCAGAAATACTTGTAGATAAAGAAAACATTTTTTCCACTTCTGGGTTTTTGGGCTCTTTAATTGTCGGTTCTTTGATTGTTGTTTCTTTGAAGGCTGCTTGTTGTTGGCGAATAAATAACATTTGTTGCTTTGTAACGTTATACTTTTGCAATATTTTCAGCATAGGTATTGCTTGTTTTCTACTCGAAAAGTGCTTTATAACATTAATAATTTCATTCTTCTCTTTGTAGTTAATAAAATCATTACGGTAAGCAATATCCACGATGTCGAAATAATCTTTATAATTCAAGGGTTCATCCTCATAAACGTTACAATTAAGTGATGTCTGAATTAATCACTACTTTACTTATAGCGATTAAATTTAGGAAATAATCGCTCGCGAATTTTCAACTCTGCGGCAATGACAAAGACATCGATATCGAAATCTGGATCTTCATCGTTGTAATCGTTGAACTCTATTGTGTAACGATTTGAAGAATTATCTAATTTTTCTACTTGTAGCCCATCAACATACCAATTAATATCATCATAGTTAGGCAACTTATATTTTGTTACGCCTAAAAAAACTAATTCGTATATATGCATTTCTTCACTTCGCGAAAAATATATAGTTACTGTATCGCTATTATTATTAGAGTCCTTTACTGCTTCATACCCGTCCCAATCCGTTTGTGAAATATAAATTTGATCGAAAGAAAACGCCGTATCACCTGAATCTATTTGTTCATTGTCCACTTGTGTTATTGTCGTTTGTAGTTTTTCTTTATCTTCGCGAGTAGGAGAAACGTTTTTATGATAATTACTCGGTATCATATCAACAACAGGTTTTACCTTAGGTCCCATTTGATTTAATATTTTTAGAGAAGAGTATCTTAAATCGGCATTATTTTGCACAATATCTAGCAATTCGATAACTAACATTTTATCTTGTTGAACACTGGCTGTTCTTTGTGGAAGTAATGTTTCTAACATTTTCATTACGATATTCTCGCATGCGCTTTCTTGTTTTAAGTAACGAACAAGTTCCAAGGATGCGTCCATTTTTTTTAACGCTAATAAAACCAATTCTTCTATAGAATTGTCATTTTTTGCTGCACGTACTAAATGTGGAATTGATTCTTTTTGGGGATTTTCTATCAATGCTTGAATAACCCAAGGTTTTATCGGGCTTTGTTCTTTTTGCAATACACAATATAATTTTTGATTGGTTTCAAGCAACCATTTTTTTCTTATAGCTGTTATTTTAACAAATGTTTCCATAAACTGTTCGTTTGGAAAATGTTCAACTAGTTCAATTAGATGATCAACAGACTCAGGAGCTGGAGATTTATCTATTTCCTTTATTACCAAAGAAATAAATTCGGGCATTTGTTGTAACTTATCAAAGGCTTTTTTTTTCGCGACTAAGTTGTCAGAAGAAATTTGTTGGTACAAGATAATTGATTTCCCTTTGTCATTTGACATGATCCATTTAATAAAATTCATCGAAACTCCTTACATTATCTACAATAGCGCGTCCGAAGTTATCTTCCTTATAATCACCATTCCCAATAAAACAAGAAAAGGTCCAAAAAAGCGAGTAGCTAAATCTTGTGCATCTTCTAGTACAAGTGTACGCAAAACTAATCTACGGGTTGTAATTTGTGGATATATCATATTTCAGAACCTTTAACAAAATACCAAATAGTTCTCTATCGGCAACATCTCTTTTGTAAAGAAGATGATTGCAGCTGAGAGCTTAGCTAGAATTTATCATCTTTTAGTAAAATCTACTTCTACCTATTTATCAAATGAAATAAATTTGCTATGAATTATTTGGAGGATATATTACGTTCCTTTGGAGCTGAAGTCAATGGCATTGAGATATCAATGTAAGAGCTTTTGTCTTTTACTTGTTGAGACTCGCGATATTTATAGGTGTCTAAAATTTGGTATGAATTATTTGGAGGATAGTAAGTCAAAAAGGAATAGCTTTTTGACTTACAGTGATCTAAGTTAATTGTATTACTTGTGCTCAATCATTATCTACGATAGAATCACAGCACGCCTAAACCAACAACTTTCACATTGTCTATACACTAGTATCCGTGATTATGATTGTGGTTGTGATGATCATGATTATCATGACGATCATCGCGATGATTACGACGATCTTGTCGCATATCTTGGCGGTGCTCATGACGATCTTGACGCATATCTTGGCGATGCTCATGTCGATCTTGGCGCATTTCTTGACGATGACGACGATGGCGCCGGCAACTAGATAACAGTGCTGTGGTTAAGAGTAAAAAAATAATAAGTATCGTTAATTTTTTCATTTTATTTACCTTTTCTAGAATATTTAATTTCTACGAGAAGTCTAAAAAATATCAGATTTAACAACAATAAACAACTGCTTCTAATTTATATAGTGTACACTTAGCAATATACTTGGTCAAAAATTATATTTTATCACTCATAAATTATACCAAAATATTCTTAACTTCAGACAAATAGAGACTAAAACTAAGGAGTTATTATATGAAAAAAACACCAACAATTTTTAAGCGTGATCCACAAAATATGAAAAGTTTATTAAACGAAATTAATCCTAATTGCGAATGGGTATTTGCAGGAGAAGGTGTTGCTACCCGTAAATACGATGGTACATGTGTCAAAATTGACGATGGACAATACTTCAAACGGCGTGAAATTAAAAAAGACAAGAAGGCTCCTGATGGATTTCAAGAAGAGACATTTGATGTAAATACTGGTAAACGAGTTGGATGGATAAAAATAAATCCACAATTAGAAGAAAATAAGTGGCATATGGAAGCGTTTGATGATTCTTTAGAAGATGGTACTTATGAATTAGTTGGTCCTAAAGTACAAGGGAATTTGGAAGAATATAGTCAACATACATTAGTAAAGCACAGTAGCGCTGAACAGTATCAAAATGTTCCAAGAACTTTCTCCGAAATTGCCAAATGGTTCGAAGACAAAAATATTGAGGGACTAGTCTTTCATCACCCAGATGGACGAATGGCAAAAATAAAAAAACGCGATTTTGGTCTAAAAAGATAATTATTCAAATTATTATAACTTTTTCCTTCCAAATACTTTTATACTCTTTCCTTTTTATTTTTTCCATTAAAAACGATTTACCAAATCTCGGTTAACCGGATAGCCTTAATAAACGCTTGAGCGTAGTACTTCGAAAATTGTAAGCTGCGTTCTTAGGAGGGAAAGCGGGGGCAACTCCGCCGACCTATCCGACGATTCAACTGTAATCACGGCACATCAACATAGTGCAGGTGCAATAAAAAAAAAGATCAAAGCCAAGCAATAGGAAAAAGTAGCGGAGGATTTAGCACAAAAATACATGCTATATGTGATGCGTTAGGGAACCCTACAGATTTCTCTTTGACGACAGGGCAAGTACATGATTTAGTGGGAGCAGATATTCTATTACCTTCTATCAAAGCTAAAGCGCTACTTGCTGACAAAGCTTACTATGCAGAAGAACGCGTTATTCAAAAATTAGAACAAAGAGATATTATTGTTGTGATTCCTCCGAAATCTAATATTAAAAAGCCAAAAGAATGCGATAGCCACCTTTATAAATCTCGCCATCTGATAGAAAATCTATTCTGCAAACTCAAGCAATATCGAGCTATTGCTACGCGGTACGACAAAACTGCTCAGAATTTTTTAGTGGCTGTATACTTAGTTTCTTGCATTATTTGGCTTCATTAGCTTGAATGATGACAGGCCCTAATATCCTTTATCGTAAAAATATAAACTCCAAACGATATTTCCCTAGTTTGATAAAATTTTCACCACTTACCATTTAATTTTTTTATTTTGGCAATTATCTTGTTTTTTTGTACAGAAGGTGCTAGAGATAAAGCTTTTTGCCAATCTTTGATAGCGAGCGAATAGTTTTGCATCAAAGAATGAAGATCACCTCTTTTATCGTATATTTCAAAAGAGTGCATTGTTATTGCTTTATTGTAATCTCTCAATGCTTCTGGGTACATTTTAAATTTATGATAAGCAAGCCCACGTTGATAATAATTAACTTGGTAAGGTTTTAATTCAATCGCTAAAGTTGCTTCCTTTATGGCCTCTTCAAATAGTCCAATTTCATTATACAAAGAAGCGAGATTTCTATAGCTTAATGCGTTTTTGCTATCGATAGAAGATGCTTTTTTGTAGTCTTCAATAGCTTTAGAATACTGCTTTAAATCGCAATATATATTACCTCTATTGATATATGACGAAAAATAATATGGATTGAGATCTATGGATTTTGTGTAATATTTAACAGATAATTTATATTGCTTTAAATTTCCGTATGTTATTCCTAGAGTATAATAAGCACGCGCATATTTATCATTGAGTTCAATGGCCTTTTGGCCATTTTGTAACGCAATTTCGTACTGTTTTCTTTCGAAATACATGCTGGCAAGATCACAGTATATTTCTGCGGATATAAGTCCTAAATTAATTGCTTGTTCTAAATCAGTAACTGCTCTACCTAACTTTCTTGATTTAAAAAAAATAACCGCCCTTTCGCGATAAGCTTTCGCAAAATTCGGTTGAATTTCAATCGATTTACTCAGTTGACGTAATGCCTGTTGCGGTTTTTTCAAGGTGTTAAGTAATAAAGCAAACTGATAACGATATTTAGCATTAAGAGGATCGAGTTTTATTGCTTTAGAAAAAACAGTAATTGCTTTCGTGTATTCCTTTAATTCACACAAAGATAATGCTTTAGCATATAAAAGCGTTGCGTCTTCATCAATTTTTCCTTTGTTAAAATACAAAATAGCTTTCTCATTATCTCCTAATTGTTGGTAAAGAACACCGATATTACGGTAAGTAATGTCTGAATTAGGATCTAATTGGATGTGTTTTTTAAAGTCTTTAAGCGCTTGACGTTTATCCTGTTTGTTATCTCTATTTCCGTAAACAACACCACGTAAAAACGAATACTCTTTTGCATTTTTTAGATAAGCAGATTTATTAAAAGCAGAGTATAGTGGTTGTGATATTTGCCTCTGAGAAAATAAGTCTTCATAGTCACTCATCAATATATTGTGAGTAAATTTATTCATTGCTTCGTTTAAGATATAGAGCTCACGGTTAATTGATTGAAGTTTTTTTTCTTTTGCTACAGAATACAAATTAAATACAAAGAGTAGCATTGCAATTATCGAAATAATGCTAAAAAGTGCTTTATTGTTTCTAATAACATGTTTTAGTTGATCAAAATAAGTGAATTTTTTAGCGATGATGGGTTTATTGTGCTTTAGATTTTTTAACTCTTTTGCTAACTGTCTCATATTAATATAACGTTTTTTTAAAGACCGCGACAAGCATTTCATACAAATCGCTTCAAGATAAGGCGAAATTTCAGAATTGAGTTCTCGCGGGCGAATGGGATCTTTATCTTGGATTTGCAGTGCTATATTAATGTGCGATGTTCCTTGGTACGGAGTACGGTGAGTGAGCGCTTCGTAAATGCAAACTCCAAGAGAATATATATCACTTTGGGCAGAAAACTTTCCTTCTATTTGCTCGGGGGACATGTAGAGCAAAGTTCCGATCATTTCACCTGTTTTTGAATGCGTTTTTTCATTATCATCTACATATTTTGCAACGCCAAAATCCATAATCTTTGCTTGTTTTTGTTTGTTAATAATTATATTTGATGGTTTGATATCGCGATGAAAAATACCTTTACCGTGAGCTTCGTGAAGACCTTCACATATTTGCATTGCAAAATCAACTATCTCATCATGAGTTAGGCATTTTTGAGTGATTTTTTGTTGTAAAGTTTCCCCTTCTACATATTCCATGGCAAAAAAAGGTTGAGGTAAGCAACCATATTCATAAAAAGTGACAATACTTGGATGCTTTAATTGCGCCATTGCAGTATATTCGCGCTTAAATCTTTCTAAAGAACCTTCTGTTGTCACCTTTAAAGCAACGTATCTTCGTAGGTGAGAATCATATGCTTTATAAACAACTCCCATTCCTCCGCGACCTAACTCTTTATCTATCTTATAACGCGTTTTTGTATCCATTGTTATTAACCTTAACTCCCCTACCAGCCAAGATTCCCAAAATCTACCTCGTCTTCATCACTTTCCCCGTCTTGACACTCATCTATTATTTTAGGAGCAACATGAGGCTTTGGTTTAGTTTTCGATTCTGGATGCAATAAACCATCAACTATTGCCATGCATTCACTAGCCTTTGGGCGATTTATTCCTTTTTTTTCCAAACAGCCATTTATTAAATCTATTACTTCATTTGCAATAGAAATTTTTTGATTTTTTTGTAAAGGAACAGGAGGTTTAAAATTGATTTTCATGATAAGCTCTGGTATCGATCCTCCTTCAAATGGATACATTCTAGTTACAAATTGATACATCATAACCCCCAAAGACCAAATATCCGTAGCGCATGTTGCCTTACCATCAAATGCTTCAGGAGCTGCATAGAAAGGCGTGTATCCACCATCAAGGGACTGCAAAGATTTTGAATCATAAGACATCTTAGATGTACCAAAATCAGATACTTTTAAAACATTGTCGTGAATAAGCACATTTGATGGCTTTAAATCGCGATGAATCATACGGTCTGGTTGTAAAGAATGCGCAGCGTCTAATGCTTTTGCGATTTGGTATATCCATAATAATACATCTTTTCCTTCGTAAGATTTTTTCATGCGTCCACTAAGTGTTCCACCACTACAATATTCAAGAGCAATATAAGGTGTAGTAACACAGTGGTCCACTACTGAAACTACATGAGGAGACATATTCAAGCGCGCTGTTAGTAGCACTTCTTGGGAAAAAAGCTGCCCTATTTTTGCTTTTGCTTCCTTTTTCATTTGCTCTTTGCTTTTACCAGAATCAGATTTTCTCTCGTCGATATAGTTTGTTAAGAAGTTATCAGTAGGGACTTTAAGGGCGACAATGCGCTTAGTTTTTATTTCTAAAGCTTTGTATACTTTGCCAAATCCTCCTTGCCCAATGCTATGTAAAATGCCATAGCTTTTCATTACGCGAAATCGCGAAGAAATGGCTTTCCATTTCTTGCTTTTTTCGCTGCGACATAATATATTCTTATCAATTTCGCGTTTAATCAGTTTTGAGAATATTTCATGGCTCGAAAACTTGTCGCCGCTTTGTAATTCCCATTTTTGCTCTCGCGATAGTATTGCCATTAGAAATCCTTTATCTTCTTACGAGCATTATTAAGAGAATTACTTAAATGGGCCAAGGCATTAAAGCGTTCGCGATCAAAAAAAATATGTGTTCCTCCAAAATCACCAAACTTAATAAAAAGCCCTGATTTTTTATATTTCAAATACGCTCTTTTAAGAGATGAGTTGGCAAGAAATCCGACAAGAATTAGGTATAAAGACCAAGTAAACATTTTAAATGTTAAACTAATGTAAGGCTGTACGATAGTGTAAGACTTAATATCATCTAGAAAAGCCACTTCTATATTTAGCTCACCAGTAAACGGAGTAATAGTAATGTCTCCAACGCGCTGGTTGGTAAGAAAATAGAAATTATAAACCTTTATGAACATTCCAAATTGTCCTGACATCCCTGAGGTTACAAGAACTTCATCAGATCCAAGGAAAGGTTTTATTAATTTTTTTATAGCACTTTTATTGCCCTCACTTGCACTTTGAATAATCTCTTTTAGATCATTCACTTTTTTAATTTTAATAGCTCTTTTTTCTTTCTCAGGACCTTGTTTATTTGACTTAGAGCTTTCTTTTTTTTTCTCAGGTGGTTTTGCTGGCTTTTCTTTATTGGTGCTCTGAGCTTTTTCTGTCTTTTCTCCTTTACTTTTTTCAAAAGAAAACTTTGGTTTTACTATATCTTTTAGAGTATCCTTAACTGTCGCATCTTCAGTATGGTCAACTTCTAAAGAAAACTTTACTTCTTCATTTTGGGTATCATTATCGGTATTTTTATTTTCGTTTTCTGACATTTTACTTCCCTATACTAACCATTATTTCGCCATTTTGTAATGCAACAATGAAATCGCAATCACTAAACGGTGTAAATGAAACGTGTGTAATTACATCTTCAACAGTAACTTCATCATACACAGTTTGAGAATTAAGATCTAATATACGTATTATTTTACTTTGACCTCCACTAATTAGATATCTTCCATCAATAGATATGCCTAAGTCAAAGATTGTTTCCTTAGGAGCGCAAATTGTGTTTAGAGTATTTTTGTCTAAATCATATGCAACAACCCCTGCAAGATTCGTTGCTAAAAAAATGCGGCCATCTCGCCCGAGTTTCATATTATTTACTGTAAAGGGAAATTGTCCAAGATTTTCAATTGAAAAATTATGTAAATTACAAACAAATAACTCATTGTTCTTTGTTAGTAAAAAGGCACGACGACCATCATAATTAAAAACAATTTTTTTTATTACAGCAGGAAAGTCAATTTCTTGCGCCTCCCAAATCCAATCATGTTGAAGTCTAAACAACGAACCATCTATCTGTGCAAGAGTGGTTGCCCCCAAACGCGACATCGCTATTTTGTGAATTTTTCCTTCTATTGTATACTTTAGGTTTTTGTTATGTAACAACTGTTTATTACTTACAATAACAAAATCTGTAGTGAATGTGCTATTTTCAAAAAAGCTGGTCCCTTTTGTACTCTGGTATTCTTTAAATGCATTATTAAATATCAATAATTGATCATTCGTATCTATAAAAAAAGCTTCTTCAGTGGAGAAAAAAGCTTTTATAGGTGTTTTTACTTGAAAAAATTGACGCATAAAACTATGTTTTTTTGTAGGAAAAAACCTTACTTTTTCTTGTAATTGATTAAGAGCATTTAAATATAAATACTCGCCGTGTTCAATCGCATAAGTATCTGGAAATCGGACCGTCGAAGTGAATGACAAATTTAAGTTTTGTTGTTTGTAAATATGATCTGTCAGCGTTTTGTAGCCATTTAATTCAAATAATAGATCTATTTTCATCTGTTTTTGTTCTAATTGTTGCCATTTGATATTTATATTTAAATCGCAAAACAGATTCGATTCAATATTCTTTAAAGATGTAATATGAGATGTTGTCAAAAGAAAGCGTTCAAAAAAATCTTTTCTTCTAGGTTGTTGATTTTTTAGATTATGCTCTTTTACAGTTAAACGTTTTATTTTGAAATTTTCAGGTGTCACTTGGCGCTTATCAGAATCAAAAATCAAAATAGCAATAAACAAAGCAACCACATAAGGCCATTTTACGGCTAAAGACAAAGAAGGGAAATGGCGTTTATCAACACTTTTTTCCCATTTCGAAACGAGAGCTTCTGGAATTTGCGAAAATTCCCAAATCTTTTCCGTTGTATATCCTAATCCTCCTATGTAAAGTAAAATAAGTCCGAGCACCATTACAGGAGTAAATGACAGAGATTTCTTAGGATCTAAAAATACTCCTGTTTCTTCTAAAGCGCGCTGTAAAACCGCTATAATCATAAAAAATAATACACATAAAAGGATGTTGCGAAGTGGATTTTGAATTTCCATCCGCACTAGGCAAAATAATAAAAGTACAGGAGCGATAATCCAAAAGAAAGATTGAAAAAAAAGCACTATTTTAAATATAAATGGAAGACTGTGATCATTTTGGTCAAAAAACTCATAAGCTTTTTGCCAGCGTTCATCATAAATAATTGTTACCAAATATATAAATACTGTAATAAATACAGCGGGGATAAAACCAATAAATTTCATATTAACCTCAGTTATTTCCTGGCTTTCATTATAAAATATAGCGGAAATGTAAAGATGACAATTGCTAATCCAATGAGCGATTCGAAAAAATTATAATAGCAAGTATTTATCGCTAATCCCACGGAAGACAATGTAAAAAATATTGGCACCCACGGGTAAGCCCAAGATATAGCAAGCTTTTGAGGATTGTTTTTACGGACAATTATAACCGCGACTCCTGCAAGTGAAGTGAACAGCAGTCCAGTAAACATAACATAGCTAAACAAAGCTTCGTAACTTCCCTGTCCTAATACAACTAAACAAATAGACCACAAAGCTTGTACTAGTATAAAACTATGTGGCGTGCCATATTTTTGATGTAATTTCGCTGGCAAAATAGGAAATAGTTTATCTTTCGCCATAGCAAAGTAAGCACGCGGACTTGCAAAGATCAAACCGTTGAGTGTACCTAAAGCAGAAATAACAATAGCCATTGAGATAAAAGAACCGCTATTAGGTATTATAATATTCATAACAGTGTATGCAATTTGCTTTTCTTTTTGAATTTGAGTCACTGATAGAGTCGTTAAGTATACAACATTCACAAGTAAGTATAAAATAGTAACAAGAATCATACCTGCAAGTAAAGAAATCGTAATTGTTCGCGAAGTATTCTCCACTTCTTCTGCGGCAAAATTCAAATTGTACCATCCTGAAAATGTCCAGAGTATAGGAATCATTGCCAATGAAAAGTTTGAAAATGATGGTGGATTCGATAGTGAAAATACCAATGTCTGAGACTTTGAACTTGCGAAAGCAGTGGCAATAAAAGCAATAATGGTAATAACTGATAACAGTGTGAGAAGTAGCTGCATTATGGTACTAAAGCGCGCACCAATGTAATTGACATAAGTTAAAAGTGCTATTGCAATCATCGCTGTTATTTGACCGCCACTTATTGAAAAAAAATACAGATCAAGTAAACTACTACTGGTAGACGGAAATAAATTACCAAAGTAATATGCAAAGCCCATTCCAACTGCGGCAATAGACCCACACTGTAAGACTAAAAACAATACACAACCGTACCAAAATGCCATAAGCTCGCCAAAAGCTTCGCGTATATAGACATATAATCCCCCGACTTGGGGCAATAGAGAAGACAACTGGGCCATAGTAATAGCACCTGTTGTTGCGACAAGACCTCCGACAACCCAAGCAACTAAAATCCAAGTAGGTGAATGTATATAATTTGCAATTTGTCCGGCTGTAAGAAATATGCCTGTTCCAATGATAATACCAACTACCATTGACATGGCACTACACACCCCCATTACTTTGTAAAACTGTTTTTTCATTTATTATCTCAAAAAAATTCGGGAAATCTAAATAGAACGGGAATTAGGTTTTTTTTATATGATTACTATTCTAAAAATATTATAATTATAATTCAATGAGTATCCTACAAAAATATGGGAAATCGCGTAGTTGCGCATTGCTAAATACCAACACTTACCTATAAAAGAGGAATCAATGGACAGCAAACTTAAATTTGATCAGTTAGGACCTTACAAGATTATAGAAAAGATAGGTTCCGGTGGAATGGGCATTGTCTATAAATCTGAGCACACTGATTCTAAGAAAATTTTTGCCGTCAAAGTTTTAAATATCACTAAAAAAATAGAGCGCAGTACTATTGAACGCTTTATTCGAGAAATAAATTTAACTGCTCGCTTAGACCATAAAAATATTATCAAACTACATGATAAAGGAGTAGCGAATAACTCGATTCCTTATTTTGTGATGGATTTTATCGATGGAGTAACCTTAACCGATTTTTTAAACTACGCACCTGATCATAGAACTCTAGTTCGTATTTTTATAAAAATAGCAGAAGCGATATCTTACGCTCACCAACAAGAAATAATTCATCGCGATTTAAAACCTGCAAACATAATGATTGACAAAAGAGGAAAACCGATAGTCATGGATTTTGGTTTAGCAAAATCATCAATTAACGAAACACTAACAGCGACAGGTGTTGTTATGGGTAGTATGCACTATATGTCTCCTGAACAGGCTGATGGACAACGACGTAATATTGATAATGTAAGTGATATTTACTCATTAGGTGCCATATTGTATTACTGTTTAACCTCACGGCCACCTTTTGTTGGAAGCAACTCTCCTGAAATTATGGCTAAAATATTCAATCAAATTCCAGTAGCGCCACACAAAATCAATAAAAAAATACCTGGGGCGTTATCTGCTATCTGTTTAAAAGCTTTAGCGAAAAAAAAACACGCGCGCTATCAAAATGCAGAAGAATTTAAAGAAGATTTACAAAATTTTATCACCAACAAGAAAATATCCACGTCATTAGTCACAACATTAATGTGGCAACCTACCAGGTGGATAAAAACCAATAAATGGTTAACTATATTAAATATAATTATTGTGATTATAATCATTTTTATCTACCAAAGATAAAAAAGTCACATCTAAACACTACTATTTTATGAGGTGCTTTATGCCAAAACTCAATCAAATACTGGCGATAGAAAAAGGTATTAGAAGTCGCGTTACTGGTGCTGTTACTAAACTAAGAAAAATGGTCCTAAAACCTGCTTTACTCAATGGTTTTAGCAAAAACTATGAAAAAAAAGATGAAGATGGTGACAGTTTTCCTCCTGAAAGTAATAAAGTACAGCTTATTGCCAGTGAAGCAATTACCGATTTAGAAAAACACTTAACTGAATTGCTAGATATTACCTTGACTAAAGATATGGCAAATTGTAGTGCGATCGCTGATATAGTCGTTGATGGCAATGTCATTATGGAAAAAGTTCCAGTAACTTATTTGCTATTTCTAGAAAAAGAATTAGGGAATCTACAAAGTTTTGTTGCGCAAGTTCCCGTGCTAAATCCAGAAGACGATTGGTTTTTTGATGACAACAGCAATCTATATAAAACTCAAGCGACATTAACAAGTAAGACCAAAAAAGTACAAAAACCAATTGTTTTGTATGATGCAACTAAAGAACATCCGGCTCAAACACAGATGATTACAGAAGATATTGTAATAGGGCACTGGAGCACTGTTAAACAAAGTGGTGCACTTCCAATGCCAAAGAAAAAACAGATACTTGAACGCATTGAACAACTAAACAAAGCTGTTAAATTTGCGCGTGAAGAAGCAAATTCGATAGAAACGAAACAACAGTATATTGCTAATAAAATTTTTAAGTTTATATTAGATAAATAGTGAGATATAATAACAGTAGAGTACAAGCTTAAATTCAAACTCAAGTTTAGAAAACAACAAAGTGTAGGTATAAATACCACCTTTATTGTTTTTGATAAGTTCAAGTTATTACTCTAAGTTTAGCATTCCTATGGCTGAGCACGCGACACAAGTAGGCTATTTTTCTGAGGCAAGGGTTCGAATCCCTTCTTTTGCTCCAAAAAAGAATCACAAAATAAGCAAAAGTAGCTTAGAGGTAGAGCGCAGCGATACAATTTGACCTACATTGTTTAAAAGCGTGTGACTTATGTGTTTTCAAAGCGTATTTTCAGCAAAATCATAGTACAGATACTGACGACATCATCAGGAGGCAGAAAGAAGGATACTCCTTTTGCTCCCCTACTAATACGTCAAATCCGCTTGGGGGACGAAGCATCATTTTATCAACTCATTCATCAACGTCTTGAGTGATACGGGTGCTTCTCCCCCATATTTTTTCAAAATAAACATTTCCACAACAAAGCACTCCACTAACTTTCAAAATCTCAAATAAAAGTCATTTATAAAAACCACATAATTTTGAATAAGGACCAAAAATGAAATATTTACATACAATGGTTCGCGTCAAAGATATTGACCGTGCGCTAGACTTTTTTGTCAACAAGCTAGGTTTAGTTGAAGTAAAACGCAAAGAAATAGAAGCAGGTCGCTTCACTCTTATTTTTTTAGCTACTGCTCCTGGAGAACCAGAGTTAGAATTAACCTATAACTGGGATCAACAAGAAGAATATAGCAGTGGGCGTAATTTTGGCCATCTTGCTTACTCCGTTGATAACATTTATGATACTTGTCAGCAACTTATGGATAAGGGAGTTGAAATACTGCGTCCTCCTAGAGATGGCTATATGGCTTTTGTAAAATCACCTGACAATATATCTGTCGAACTACTTCAAAAAGGCGAAGCTCTACCGGTAGCTGAACCATGGAAAAGTATGGAAAGCAAGGGTTCTTGGTAATTTTGCCACATACCTAACGTTTTTGTTGCTTTTTCCAAACGTATCGAGTAAGATTTCTCATCTTCAGATAAAATCTTTTCAAAAAAGGACATAACATGACAACATCAAAAATTATCTGGACAAAAATCGATGAGGCACCAGCTTTAGCTACATATGCACTATTTCCGGTTATTAAGGCATATACGAAAGGTTGCGATATTGATGTCGAGACCAAAGATATATCTCTTGCTGGTAGAATTATCGCCAATTTTCCAGATCAACTTACTGATGAACAAAAAATAGATGATTTTTTAACACAGTTAGGTGAGTTAGCAAAAACTCCAGAAGCGAATATTGTAAAGCTCCCAAATATTAGCGCTTCCATTCCACAATTGCAAAGTGCAATTAAAGAACTACAACAACACGGTTACAAAATTCCTGATTATCCAGAAGAACCAAAGAATGATGAAGAAAAAGAACTTCAAAAGAGATTTGCGAAAGTTCTTGGTTCTGCTGTAAATCCTGTTCTTCGCGAAGGAAATTCTGACAGACGAGCTGCAAGTTCTGTAAAAAAGTTTGCTCAAAAAAACCCGCATCGCATGATGAAAGATTGGCCAAACGATGGGTCAAAATCTTATGTTGCCCACATGAGTGAGAAGGACTTTTTTGCAACAGAAAAATCAACAACCATGCCAGAAGCCGGTAACGTAAAAATTGAGTTTGTGGCAAGCGACGGTACGAAGACAACTTTAAAAGAGTCTGTAACACTGCAAAAAGATGAAGTTATCGACACTGGAGTAATGAATATTACAGCGCTGTGCAAGTTTTTTGCAAAAGAAATTGCTGCAGCAAAAGAACAAGGTATTTTGTTTTCTTTGCACCTTAAAGCAACGATGATGAAAGTTTCTGATCCTATTATGTTTGGACATTGTGTTTCTGTTTTCTATAAAGAAGCTTTAGACAAACATGCTGATGCATTAAGAGGGGTAGGTGTCAATTTAAATAATGGTATCGCCGATGTCTATGCAAAACTCGATCGTCTTTCTGAAGATAAAAGAGCTGAAATCGAGGCTGATATTAATGCTGTGTATGAAAAACAACCAGCACTCGCGATGGTAGACTCACGCAAGGGCATTACTAATCTACATGTACCAAACAATGTTATCATTGATGCCTCTATGCCAAATGTTGTTCGCGACGGTGGCAAGATGTGGAATACAGATGACAAGTTGCAAGATACAGTAGCGGTTATTCCAGACCGTAGTTACGCAACGATGTATGCTGAAATCCTCGAAGACTGCAAGAAAAACGGACAATTCGATCCTTCGACAATGGGAAGTGTTTCTAATGTTGGTTTAATGGCACAAAAAGCAGAAGAGTACGGCTCCCACGATAAAACATTTGAAGCGCCGGGTAACGGTAAAATTTCTGTTGTAGATGGTAGTGGTAATGCTGTTATTGAACAAGACGTAGAAACTGGTGACATTTTTAGAATGTGCCAAACCAAAGACGCACCAATACGCGACTGGGTTCGTCTAGCAGTTAGTCGTGCAAAAGCCTCTAAATCTCCAGCCATTTTTTGGCTAGACGACAATAGAGCTCACGATGCTGAAATTATCAAAAAAGTGAATCAATATTTACCCGAACACGATACTGCAGGTTTAGACATTCAAATTTTAAAACCACAAAAAGCAATGGAGTTTTCTTTAGCGAGAATTCGTAAAGGAGAAGACACTATTTCTGTAACAGGAAACGTACTTCGCGATTACTTAACTGACCTATTCCCAATATTGGAATTAGGCACAAGCGCAAGAATGCTTTCTATTGTTCCACTTATGAATGGTGGTGGTTTGTTTGAGACAGGCGCAGGAGGTTCTGCACCAAAACACGTAGAACAACTTGTTAAAGAAGGTCACTTGCGTTGGGATTCACTAGGTGAATATTGTGCGCTAGTTCCTTCATTAGAACTCATCGCAGAAAAACACAACAATGCTAAAGCGGGTGTTTTGGCTGAAACACTAGACCAAGCAATCAGCAAATATCTTGAGAATGGAAAATCCCCTTCGCGCAAAGTTAACGAAATAGACAATCGCGGCAGCGCCTTTTATCTTTCTATGTACTGGGCAGAAATGCTTGCACAGCAAACCAAAGATACAGAGTTACAGGCACGTTTTGAAAAAGTCGCAAAAGAGTTAAGTGAAAAAGAACAGCAAATCAATGCAGAACTTCTTGAGGCCCAAGGAAAGCCAGTTGAGTTAGATGGTTATTATCACCCAAGTCCAGAAAAATCAAATGCTGTAATGCGTCCAAGTGCGACCTTGAACGCTATTATTGATGCTATGTAATTGAAAAGCACAAAACTCTAAATTAGCGTTATTACATTAATCTTTAAATCAATTTAAAATGTAAAAATCGCTATTTTGTATGTTCTCTCACGAGAACTATGTCACATAGAAAGCGCAACTGTAAAAATGATACAGTTGCGCTTTTCTATGTGAAATAATAACACCTAAATCACATCTTTTCCAACCACACCGTAATTCATCGGAGGTAAAATGATTTTTTCCAGTATTGTGTTCGGCTTTATTATTGGGTTTTTACCTGGACTTATGGGCGGAGGCGGTTCTATTATGTCAGTGCCCATTTTTATCTATGTGATGACATTTAGTGTCAAAAGTTCTATTTGTATGAGCTTGGTCGTTGTTGGATCTACAAGTTTTATCGGCGGAATTCGTTACTGGAAATTGGACTGTATTCATTTTCGTATTGTATTTATTTTTGGCACTGTAGCAATGATAGCGACCTATGGCGGCGCTCAAATCTCTCATTACCTAAGTGACGGACTACAACTAGTTTTATTCTCCATAACAACTCTTTTCGCTTCTTATTTCATGTTTACTAGCAAAGCAACAACCAACAGACACACCAAAGATTCCTTACTTAAACTTGTCATCTCAGGTGCATTTGTTGGGACATTGTCAGGTTTAGTTGGTGTTGGTGGAGGTTTTTTGATTGTACCGACATTAGTGCTCTTTGCAAAACTCCCTATGAAAGACGCGATAGGAACCTCGCTATTTATTATTAGTATGAACTGTACCGCAGGCGTTTTCGGGTATATAGATAAAGTTGATATCGCTTGGGACGTAACCCTACTTTTTACATTGTTTGCTACTATCGGTATTTTTATAAGCACTCATCTTGTGAAATATATTTCGGCACAACACTTAAAGAAAAGTTTTGCTGTATTTGTCTTTGCGATGGGAATAGTCATTTTTTTGACTAGTGTATTATAAGTGAGCTCACAAAAATAACAATCTATTGAATGCACGGTATTTAGAGGAAAAATAATTGAAAATAAATAATCTTAACGAAATGGATAACTATGATGATATATACATATCATCACACTTAGACGATGTCGGTTTTTCATGTCCGACCTCTATTTTAAATGCGCCAAAGAACAGGAGAATACTAGTTGTAACAATTTTTTCTGAAGGGAAAAGCGCTGACTGCCCTAAATTTCTTGCGCGCCAACAAGAGGAACACAATGCCTCTATTCAAGGAGGTTACGATTATATTTTCGCGCAATTTAATGATATTCGCAAAAGTAAAGTAATTTCCCACAATGGTTTAATTTGGAGTGAATTAACCGAAACGCAGCTAATAGAAAGTGTTCGAGCTTGGTTGGTAGAATTATTTGATATAGCGAAACCTAAAACCGTTTTCGTTCCCATTGGTGTAGGTCGTCATATCGATCATAGAATAACGCATATTACTTGTAACGAAGTTCTAATAAATAGTAATATTGAAGTTTGGTACTACGAAGATAGGCCCTATGCACTCGTTCCTCAATCCACAGAAGTTTTTTTGAGAGAATTGGGATACCAAGTGGATGTTCGCTTTGAAGTATTCCTAGATAACTTGTTTACTTCGGGATTTTTAGGACGTTCGAAACCAAAAGTTCTTGAGCAAAGAAAACAAGATTATAACGATTTTGTAAAACGCATTGCCAACCAAGAAACAACAAAATCGATAAAAAGCAGTAGATTTATTTACTCCGATAATTTAGAACAAGTTTGGAAAATCATTTCTTGTTATAAATCGCAACTAAAGCATTTTATTGGTGGTAAGGAAACTTTTTTTCGAGATTGCCGTATTATTGCTATTGACCAAGGACGTGATGAAGTTTATTGCGAAAGACAATGGCAATTGTAAGTTTGAAACTCAAATCTTGGTTGTTGATATACCCAATACAAAATGTGTAACATGTTACAGTAACAATTTTACTTGTAGCCATTCTGATAGGATAAAATAGTGGAAAAAATAATTACCTTTCTAATGCTAATTATCGGGGTAATTCATTTATTACCTCTTAGTGGTGTAATGAGTAGTAGTCAATTAGAATCTTTATATGGAATTAAGATACAAGACAACAATCTAGAGATTCTTATGCGTCATAGAGCAGTACTTTTTGGTATCCTAGGAAGTTTTTTTGTTTATGCTGCTTTTAAACCAACCATTCAACCAATTGCCTTCATCGCCGCTTTTTTAAGCATCGCATCTTTTTTATGGCTATCGGTAAGCGTTGGTAATTTTAATGCACCTATTTATAAAGTAGTGATTGCTGATATTGTTGCAGCGATTTGTTTAGTTGTAGCGGTTATCATCTATTACTTAAAAGCATCGGCATAAAGCAAAAAGGAATCAATATGCAAAAGAAAAATCGTTTACTCGCCATTGATTGGCTACGCGGTCTTATTATGATTGTAATGACTATTGATCATGCATCTATGGCATTCAATTCAGGACGTCTAGTGACAGACTCGATTTTTTTATACAAAGCAGGTACCGAGTTAGCAGTAGATCAATTTTTTGTGCGATGGATTACTCATATTTGTGCTCCTGGTTTTTTATTTTTAGCAGGTATTTCGTTGGCACTTAGTATAGAAAAACGTATTGCACGCGGCGAGTGTCCACGTGAGCTAGACAGCTTTATTATAAAAAGAGGTATTTTGCTTATTGCATTCGATGTGCTATGGATGAGCCTTATCGTCAACGGAATTGTTCTCCAAGTACTTTATGCTATTGGTTTTAGTTTTATATGTATGCCTTTGTTGCGTCGTTTATCAAATAAGTGGTTATGGATCATTTCTCTCTCAATTATTATTGGTGGAGAAGCAATTACAGGATTAATCTACAAAACTATTGGCGTGAATATTATTTCCAGTTTACTTCTTTCAGGAGGAATACATCAATACTTTCTCGTCATTTATCCACTATTACCATGGTTAGCAATTATGATCATTGGCTGGATTTTAGGTCGTTCATTTTTAGAAAAAGAACAAAATCCTAGCAAATTCATATTATTGGGAGTTGGGGCGCTTATCTTTTTTAGCATTGTACGTTCAATTAATAGTTATGGTAACTTTTTATTATACCGCGAAAACCACTCTATTGTACAGTGGCTACATGTTAGTAAGTATCCGCCAGCAATTACTTTTATTTTTCTTGAGCTAGGAATCATTGCCATTCTTTTAGGTGGATTTTTATACTTGCAAAAAAAAGAATATATCACCACTATTCTCAAACCATTGCAAATTTTAGGGCAAACAGCACTGTTTTATTATTTGTTACATATGCACATAATGGTGTGGACAGCAAAGTTTTTTGGTATGAAAGGTACACAAGGTTTAACCGCAACGTTTATTTCTACTGTGTGTGTCATTGTTATATTATTGCCTTGTTGCTACATGTACAGACAACTAAAAATTAAATACAAAAATTCATGGTTACGTTATGTATAAATAGGAACTATAATGCGCTAACCTCCTTAACTAAAATTTATTTTGGAGCAATTTTTTTATGCAAATCTATTATTGTCCTTTTTGCGGAACAAATAGCATAAGAGGTATTATAGAATACACTTGCGATAACTGCGGCAAGACTTTTTCGGTTATTATTCCTCAGTAGAAGAAAGTTCTTGTAATTTTTTTTCTTTGATTTTAGTTATTGTATCGTATATATAGTTACGATCTTCGATTTTTACATAGTCTAGGTTCACCTGCCGTGGTGTAATTTCCCAGTAAAGTAAAGGATTATTTTCTAAAAGATGATCATAAATGATTTCAAGTACTTCAATATCCACATTAGCTAGAGGTTCATTCAAGGTAGCAATATATGATTTATATTCAGGGTACCTGTGCAAAACAGCACTTAATGACAAACGCGATTTAAGGACTCCGAGAAGAGGTGCATCTTGTTGGCTTACACACGGAATCTCTAAAAGTATGTGTATCATTTTTTCTATATTCTTGTAGCTAGAATTTTCTTTTTCAACAACCATCTCAATAGTTTTACGTATTTCATAAGACATAACTTCTACAACAAACACCAAAGACCCTTTTCTTTGATAAGCTAACTTACTATAGTAAAACATTTTTTGGGTTATTTTGAGAGTAACTTCAGGCATTGCTGACATTGTATCTACAGCTAAATTACGGTAGTGAGAAGCTATATTGTAAACCATGCGAATATTCGAATTATTAATGCCAAGGCGTAGAGCACTATTAAACAATGAACTATACATTTCGATAGCATGGCGATCTTGTGTGTAAATATATTGACTAGCAATTTTGTAAATAGTAAAAGAAACTGAATCTGCTGCATCTCTTGTTCGTACTTCCACACATTCAAAGAACTCTAGTAAAAACTGACATATATGTAGCTCTAAAGTAACTTTTTGCTTTTGGATTTCATTACGTGCAAGAGGAAGAATCCCCATAAACATTCCGATTTCCATAGTGTCTAAGTAATGCCATTTTTTAGATAAATAAGGCTTCAATTTACAATAATGAATAGCTAACAACTGAATATTTCTCATCGCAGCGGTAAAACTTTGACGATCATTTCTTTCCAAAGCTTTAAGTGCGATATTAGCTAAACTATCCATAGATTCAACTACTTGGTGTTTAAGGTGTATTAATTGCTTCTGAGAATTTTTAGTTCGTAAGGCTTGAATGATTTTATGCTGCGCACTAATGCGTAAACGAAAAATAAGACTATTGGGATTGAGAAAACTAAACAAATGTGATAAATATGGTACAATAGAAGATAAGGATACAACAAATAAGATAAAACAAGAGTATAAATAGAATTTTAAATTAGACTTTTCATCTACAACAAAACATAACCACATAGTTAAAGTGCCAAAGCAAAGTAGCAAACCAAAAATAAAGTGATTGGTTACATCTTCACGGAACATCTTGATCAAACGAGGTGTAAAATTATTGGCAGCAAGGGGTACAGCAATAGCCATGCCGCTAATTAACATAGCCAGTAAAAGAGTAGCAACTCTCGATGCAGAAGAAAACGCATTTCGCACGTTTTGGATATCTATATCATTTGCAATAAAATGTAATTGCCAAGTAACTTTACCTAATAAAAAAAAACTATTTACTACGTAAAAACAAATTACTACAAAAAATAGCCCCACTGTAACCCATAATGTGGAGCGCAAAAATTTAGAAAGTTCTTGATCCCGAAACATAGATTCCCTTACCGTGGGTCATGGAAATTCGATTTTCTAGCTTTTAGGGCGCGTTAACATTTAGATTTTTATATAATGTCAACACGTTCTAAACAGAACAACCCCTATTGAGATAAAAATATTATGCCCACAGGATTGATTATTATTGCTGTTGTTTTTTTACTATACGCAATTGCAAATGTTGTTGCATACACTGCATCCAGTTTACCTGAACAAATACAATATATCCAGAAACAACTAAATATTCTACGATATGACGTAGAAAAAGCCAAAGAGCAAATTGACGATTTATATTCCGAAGAAGAACTAGATGACTTTGATGAATATCTCTCTGAAATAGAAGATATTTTCTATCATATCTTTGACGAATTTTCGATGGAGAAATACTACCAATTACAAAGTGAATGGCAATTAATACAGAAGGAAATTATCAAGGATTTTAAAAATGATGCTTGGAAAAAAGTGTCTCGTACACTTCACAATAAACACCAAGATCAAATAAAAGAAGAGAACGGTATTGGAGAGTTATGTCTTATATCCTATGCTGAACTATCGCAAAAACTAGATGAAGTACTAAAAGAAGATATTGGTTTTAACGAACTAGAAGAACAAGCCAAAGCAATGGAATACTCTAATGACTGGAATTGCGATGCTTTAATGCAAACATTTGTGAGAATTACCAAAAATTTCTTAATGTCCCTTGAAAAAACAATGCAAGAAGTGTATGAGAAGTATAGTTCAGAAGAAACAGATGAAGCTGAAGATATATTCAATGATCTACAACAAATTGAAATGCTTCTCGCCAACATGCAAGAACAGGATATACCAAAACAACAAATGTATCCTAAATTTGCGGCACTACATTTTATTGGCAGTAAGAAACTAGACAGCTTTCCTCATAAATTTTCATATGTGCTCCTTGCAACGGTCTTTTTTTTAGGTGTCATTGGGGTTTTTGTTGGTGGTAGTACGGGATGGCTACTTATTGCCATTCCTTTTGTGTATTATATAATCAAACAAAGCAATGCCATTTATTTAATTAATTCCACAGCTAAAGACACGTCTGAAGTTTTACCGACTGTTAAACTTTACAGCAAACATATTGTGCGTATCACGATTCTTATGGTCATTTGCTGTTATTTGTTTAGCAATGATATTTACCACTATTTTGGTATACAATCACCACCTATATTTATTTTACTGTGCAGTCCCCTGCTATTGATTGTAATTGAATTTCTTCTTCACAGCACTTTTATAAGACCCAAGTTTGAGCACATAAATCAACCACAACATAACTAATCGACTTTCATTATTCCACCAAAGCAGTAATCCAACAATCCAAACTCTCATGTATGGATCTCTGTTTCATAAATGACTGTCAAGCTAAGAATACAATTTTATGCGATCTGGGTTCTGGTATCACAAAAATAGCGTTCTTAACTTGACATTCATATGCTTTTGCAGAAACAGCAGAACACTTATCTAATTTTCAGAAAACGTGCCTCTATAAGTTTTAACTCATTTATCTTTCTTTAAAAGAGCGATAATCTCTTTATTGTTCATTCTCTTTGCTAAGTACAAAGCATCATATCCATTTTTATTTTTTATATGTATATTTGCTCTTGAATTAATCAAAAACTTTGCTATTTCATTTTCATTACTATCAATAGCAAATAGTAAAGGTGTGTCACCATTTTCGTCTTGACTATTAATATCAGTGCCTGCAAGAAATACAGCTTTCGCTATTTGCAAACTTCCTATGTCTACAGCTAAGTGTAGTGCATTGCTATTATATTCATATTGATAATTAACATCCACTCCTTCAGTAATTAGCAGCTTTACTATTTCGTAATTTCGGCTATAGATAGCTTCAATAAGACTTTCAACATCAACGTTTGCTCCTGCGGTGATTAAAATTTTTACCATTTCAATGTCTATTTTAGCAGCTATTGATAACGCACTGAGTTTTTCTATAGATGTAGGATCTTGTGCTTTTATATTTACATCTGCTTTTGCAACAAGCAATTGTTTAACGGCTTGTTTGTTGTTGCTCGACACAAATCTCATTAGCGGTGTGTAACCTTGTTCATCTCGACTATTTAAATGTGTTTTTCCTTCAATTATTTCCTTAAGTGTTCGCGTTGGCCAAGAAATGTCAAACTTTGCTTTTTTAGGAAATAAGTTTCGACTAACTCCTTTATCTCCAAACCAAAAAATACGCTCATTATTTATATCTTCGTGGTGGCTTTTTAAAAAATTTCTCCATGTTGTTTTCAAAATATTTATTTCTTCGGCGCTTATTTTTTCAGGAATAAACTTCATTGAAATCACAAATATTCTTTGGAGTATCTCAAAACACGGGATATTTTCTTCATGCAATCGCGAAACGACTACGTTCAAAGCTTCACTTTTTGCTTCTAAAATCCATAAACATTGATAAATATCCCTAAATAACTCTACACTATTTGTGGTTTGGAGCATTTGTAATAATAGTGGTTTAAATTTTGTTTTTTCGGAACTAGCTATTCTTGCACAAGCTATTATTTGGAAATCAATATCTTCATCTAAAATAAATTTGAGAAAATACGCGATAATTTCTTTTGATTCTAGAGGAACCGTTTCTAAGGCAAGCTTTCGAACAGATTTATTTTTATGTTGTAAAAGCTTTAAGCAACATTTACTCCAGCCTTCAGGATAAGGAAACTTTTCATTTAGATTGAGAAAATATAAAATATTTTCACCAACAGTCTTTCGTTCTACTGGAAATTCGACACCTCCCTCTCTTTTTAAAATTCTAGAAATAGCACGACAAAGATCATTAAATAAATATTCTTTATTCTCGTTGTCATATGGATAGGCACCGTTCAATATTTTCATGAGTAGTGGTAAAGCTTTTTTGTTGCCAATTAGTTCGAAAAAACTAATACATTTATCGCGTAGGTCTTTATTCGTTGAAAATATATTTTCCCTAGCAAACCTGTCGATATCCTTTATAAATCTTTTATTCCAAGCTTTTTCTTCAAATTGATATAGAAATTGTCCTGGTAATCGTTCTCCAATAATCTCTACTGCTTCCTGAGAAATCTTTTCGTCTGGATGCTCCATCAAATCAAGTAATGCTGCTGTTGATTGCTCGGTTTTTATTTGCGAAATCGCCTGTAATGCGCGGAGATTTTTTTTCCAAGCAAGCTCTTCAAGAACGGGAAGATAAACATTCCAGCGTATACTTTCAAGGCTATCTTTGTGCTCAAAGTCTGGATCTTTGTATATATCTTCAACAAACTTTCGCGCTTGTTTTTCTGTCGGCATAACAAATTTAACAGTTATAGATCCATGCGGAATTTTCTGATCCTTTGTTTCTTTCCACCCTAAATCATGTTTAATTGAAATATTATAGACTCCTGGTTTGTCGAAAATACAATACCGGTGTACAGGTACTATTTCGCAGTATTTTTGTCCAGGATCAATATTCGTTGTAGATAAAAAGCCTCCCATGGAAAACTGATCTGGTGTTGGATCCTCAACTGCCTGCCCTAATTCATTAAAGGCGCGAACAATAAATCGTGCATGTCGAGGCGAACCTCTGTAGTCTCCTTTGGTCTCAATCCAGAAATCCTCATTACTATTATTGAGAACACAATACTCAATAAAAATATTTTCACCAACAAAAAACAACTTATTCTCTACATTTAATTTTATAGATGCTCCTACTGGAACAGTGCTTTTTATCTCTTGGCAAAACATCGAACAAACTATCAAAAAAATGATAGGCAGCCTTTTCAAATATTTCATTTGTATTCCTTTCTAAAAACAAATACTCTATTATAGAAGTACACAACGCAACTTGGGATTGTTGATTTTTAAGTATTTAGACCACTTACTTTGGCGAGAATAGAACTATTAAAAACTACTCTTTCGAAGGAAAACAAAATGAACAACATCATCTTAGCATTTACTTTATCATTTTTTGCTACAATAATGGCCGACGAAGTACAAAGTTGGTATAACATATATAGCAGGGATAATGGTGACAAAATAGGTTATGTACACCATAAGATTTTATTTAATAAAGATCACATACAACAAAATGAAAATGTCTATATTTTTCGTTATCCTCAGAAAGAACATGTATTATTTATTGCCGTTACTGAGATTATGGAAAAAAACATGCAGATGCGTTCAAAAAAATTCGTACAATATCGCCAAGGGCAAAAAACAGTAAAAAGCGCTTTTGTTAAAGGTGATTTTATTGAGTTTTTCGCAGAAGGAAAACCAACCGTCAAAGTTATCAAACCTAAAATAGTTTATGGAAATTTAGGTGGACGCGTAATTAAACACCTTGGTAAACTGCGCGAAAAAACAAAAGAACAACTATTTATGGCTCAAGACCAAAAAGTAGTTGCTGTTCAATTTGAAATATCTTCAAAAAAAAATATACAAATAAATCAAGAAACGATATCTGTGTTTCCAATAAAGTTCTCTGCTAAAGGTGAAGACTTTTCAGGAGAAACCTATGTGAATGATGAAGGACATGATCTTGTCTTTATTATGGAAAACCCCCGCCTAAGATGGGAAATTACAAGTGAAAAAAATGCCAAAAGCAAGATAAACAAATAACGTGTAGGGGGAATCTACATTAGTTCCCTAAATATTTAATGATATTCACACATCAGAAAATAATAACGAGTCGCAAAATACTAGGGCGTGTCCCTATTTAGGCTTATTTATTACGTAACCTTGTAAAATACAATTTCGTTAAGACTCATTTGCAGAACTTGGTTATGTTACACTCGACTCGCCTAGTTATTTTACAATCATTTACATACTAAACAACTTTGAATAGGGACACGCCCTATAACACTAAAATAAAAAGTAGAAATTTATGTCTAATATTATTTTTTATTGTCCTTTTTGTCATCGACCAACAAGCATCAAATCAAGTTTAAACCCTATTGGGAAAAACAAGAAGTGTTCTGGCTGCAAAAAACCTTTTGTTCTAACCAAAAAAATTATGGAAAAACCTCAACAAAAAAAAGATGCAGCAATAAAGAATTCTCAACCCAAAGAGTCTGTGCAAGGGCTAGATGATCCAAATGAGACAAAAGCTATTTCACCAGATGTTAATTATTACAAAGAGTCACTAGCGCCGAAACAACAAACAAAAAAAAGTGATCCTGAAGAAACACAACCTTTAAATGACAATATTTCAACGACACAACAACAAAATAACGTCCCTAAAGAAACACAGCCTTTAGATGACAATACCTCCACGATACAAAATACCCCTCCAAAGGAAGCACAAATTTTAGATCCTGAAGAAGCGAGCGACGAATTAGATAACGACCCTAACCAAACACAACCTTTAGATGAAAACGTTCCAGAAGATATGTTCCTTCAATCCAGCTCTTCTGACAAACCAAAGATCCCAAAAAGAGTTTCTCGTAATAGGTCACGAAGCTCCTCAAGAGGTAGAAAAACAAGACGTCGCAACCGAAGCAGCTCTTCTGAAATGAGAGAACGAAGGTCAAGTGGTTTGTCGGCAATTCTTTTTTCGACAACTGGTATCATAGTGATAATACTTTTGCTATCAGGGATATCTGCATTTGCTTTTTTTCGCATGCAATCAAAGCCGAAGAAAAGCGAAAAAAAAGATCCTAAACTCATCGTCACTACATTAAAGTCAATTCAAATGTCGCAAACTTTATTTGAATCCTCAGTTGTTATCGACCAAAATCAAAATGGGGCCGGAGAATACGGTCTATTTAGAGAACTAACAGCCCAAGGGCCTGGACGAGGTCAAAATGTAAAAGTCCCTTACCTTTCCACTTCTCTTGCTCCTAGCAATATAGGTGTTGCCACAAAACTAGGTTATTATTTTCGTATATATTTACCTGGTTCCCAGGGCTACCAAAACGCTATTACTGACCCAAATTTAATTGTCAATGCCGAAGCAGCTTCGCAACAAGAACAACGTTTCATTTGCTATGCTTGGCCAATGAAATATGGAAGTACAGGTACCTCAACATTCTTTATCACCGAAAAATCGCAAGTATTTTTTACTAACAATAAAAAATACACAGGACTATTCGAACCAAATGTTGAAGCTGGTTTAAATGACAATTATATCTACGTCGATGAAAACAGCGTAGGCAAAAACGGAGATACTTGGGTTGTGTGGAAATAAAATGAGCAAAGATATTATTATTTGTTGGGACTTTGACGAAACACTTGGATATTTTCGTCCAATGGAGTTTACTTTAAAAAAAAAATACTCCACCGCAAATGCCCAAATCTTACTTGAAACCAGAAATAAGGTCACCTAATGATAGCAAAAGGAAGCTCAATGAAAATAAAAGATGTATTACCAGGATTGACATTTGTCGTATTTATCGCTGTCATTGTGCGTTCTGCACATAAGTATTTACCTAACGCATATGAAAAACTACTAAGTGAGGTCGTAGTAGGAATGCTCGTTGGATTAATTATTGGTAATTTCATTGGAGTTAGCGATCTATTCAAGAGTGGTATTCGCTTAAGCTTTGGGCTTATTTTAAAATTAGCAATTGTTTTACTTGGTGTACGTATATCAATTTCTAAAATCATTGCTGTTGGTGGAACAGCCCTTTTGCTAGTGATATTTCTTATTATTCTGGCACTTATTGTTACTTACTTCTTAGGAAAATGGCTTGGTGTTTCATCGAAGCTTGCGGCATTAATTGGCGTAGGAACAGCTGTTTGTGGTAACACAGCGATTTCGGCTATTGCTCCGGCAATCAAAGCAAAAGATGAAGAGATGTCATTTGCCATTGCAGTCAATACATTGTTCGGAACATGCGCTGTTTTTTTGTATCCGTTACTAGGAGAGTATTTACATCTTAGCGATACATTTTTTGGCTTTTGGGCTGGAACAGCAGTAAACGACACATCGCAAGTTGTTGCCACAGGTTTTTCGTATAGTAATAATGCCGGAGATTGGGCGACAACAGTAAAATTAACGCGTAATGCTTTGATGGGATTTGTAATTGTAGCAATGACTTTCGTGTACGCACAAAAAGACAATAAAAATACCTCTTTCATTAGTAAAATAAAACTTCCCATGTTTGTAGTAATGTTTCTAATTGTTGCAGCAATTAATTCTCTAGGATTTTTCCACTGGCTAGAAGGTATTTCAAAAATAACAATAATAGGGCATATTTCATGGTTAACCAAATTTTTAATACTAATAGCTCTTATTGGCGTAGGACTCAATACGCGCTTTACATCCATGAAAAATATTGGTTGGCGGCCTTTTTTGTTGGGTCTTTTTGTTGGCTTAATTGTTTCCTGTACCAGTTTCACTCTTATTTATTTTCTAAAACTGGGATAGCCTATTATCACTCAATAACGAAGCCAAATCTAAAAGAATTTTTTCATTAACGACAAATACACAATAAAATAACTTAAGTTGCGACCTAAAAATAACAAGAAAAAGTGAAAGCGAGAACAAAAAGGACAACTTTTAACTCAAATCCATAAGAGGTAACAGCATGAATTTTCTTTGGAAAAAAAGAAGTGATCTGACTAAAAGTAGTTTCAATCCTTTTACAGGTAACCTTTTGAATAAACTCAGTAGCTCCGGAAAAAGCCCTTTTAGAATTTTTCTTTCTCTGAGGTAAGATAGAGACATTAAGAGCATCAGAAACAATATCTTCGAAAGAGTAATCATTGTAAGATTTATCAGCAAAAACAAAAGAGTTTTCAGGGATATCTAATTGAAATTGTTTGAGAACACGACAATCATTGCAGCCACCAGGAGCAAGCAAAAACTCAACTGGTAAACCAGTTTTGGTGACGAGCATATGAACCCGCAAACCGAAAAAATAACGACGTTTGCTTGCAACACAACTCCGATGATCTTGTGTATTGTATATTTTGCAACGACTAATGCGAATATTGTCACAGACCGGAATAGGGAAACTATCTATGATATAATCTCGCAGATTGTTTCGCTTACTAATTTCAGCAAATAAATGAAAAAGGGAAAGCCATACACTTTCACCAATAGCACGTATGCGGCGATTGAAACGACTTTTACTTAGCATTTTTTGTAGCCATGTTCAGCTAAAAAATTTCGTCCTTTTTCAACGTTGCCAGAAAAGTAGAGCATAGAAACTAATGCTGTTGTCATAATTTCTGAATTAGTCATTTTAACTTGAGGATCTTCTACAATCTTGAGTGCTTGTGTTATCTCATCACATATACAGAAAACAATTATAATTTCTTTTTCATGACTTTCTCCTTCTTGTTTTTCCTACTTTAGGAGAAGAGTCGTTATAACAGTATAAAAAAACGATGTGTGCAATTCGATTTTTGAGGTTCGTGGTCGTGGATCGATATTCCATGTGCGAAAATTAGACTATTAACTTTGAAAGCATACAAATTATTCTATAGAGTAGTTTTTTGATTTTCTCTTTTTCTTTTGAGTCTATTATTTGGGCTATCTTAGCAACATCGAATACTGCACTACATTCATTTGCTGATGCTCTTGCTATAGAGAAAAACCTTGCTTTCTCTTTTTTGCTAAATTTGGCATTGCCTTCTGCTATATTAAGAGGGACTCAAGGCGATGCTCTTTTTAGCTGATCCTTTAAATAGCTGTAACCTGATGGCATTTTCTCCATCACATTAAATGTTTCTTTTGTATATTCTAGTGATACTTGATATACATCTAATTTTTCATGATTAAAATTCATTGCATTACCCTTACTTCGTGCCATGTGCCACGACTGCGTCTCACGAGATTCGAACCGCGCACATCGAATTTGTAAGAGTAATTATACCAGACTGTACGATAACTTTTATAGGTCGCAACTTGGGTTAAAATATCATTTGATAGAGGTAAAAAATAGGAGAGCAATGCTCTCCTACCGCTGAATCAAGAACTGAATATATATCTCTGGTCCCAGAGATATAAAGTTCAAATAGCGAAAATCACTGTTTTCACCATAACAACACACTCTTTAAACCTTGTATATAATCATTTACAAAGTAAACTATTTTTGCCACTCCTTGATAATTTGCTGCTGCAACAAAACATTATCTGTCGAGGGATCGTATTCGTTATTAAGTACTACCTCACTGTAATCAAACACAGTTCCTAGAGGCAAAATAAGAATATCATTGTGTTGCAAATCTAAATGTAAGCCTTTTACTATTTTATGAAAAATCGCAGGGGAACTATAATGCTGTATATATTTCTCTCCTTTAGCTATTTGTTCAATTATATTAGGCATTTTAATCGGCAAATTGCGCGCTAAATCCATTAAACTTTTTTGAGAATACTCTGTATTTGCAGTATGTACGCTAATACAAAACTGTAACCAAGCAATTTCATCAAGTGTTAATTTATATTTATCTGTTATTTTTTTCTTTAACACTTCGACTAAAATCTTGTTATTCTCATCAAAAGAGTTGTGGGTTATAGGTTTCTCAATCCATTGCATTTTTTGAGTATGGATTTTTTTTATAGGAACCTGCACTACCCGTATAAGATTAGGATATGAGGATAACTGTTCAGCAAAGTTATCATAATGCTTTTGGAAATATTTTTCCGTTGCGATCTGTTGTTGTTCAAGAGAAAGTTCACTGATTTTTCTTTCAGTAATAAATAAACGAAAATCTTGTTCGAGCATTTTTTCAATAAACATTACTGCTACAGTAAAATATTTGTCTACCTCACCTCCGGTTCGTTGCTCGTAATCAATTGCCAATTTTAAAATCGCAGTTGCCGCGTAGCTAAAAGACGTCTCTGTAAATTTCGCATAATGAGCGATAAAATCAGCAATGAGATCTCCCGATGTTTCCGGTTTCCAAGCCATAGCAACACCGGTTTTATGAATATCAGGATGCTCAATAAGTTTTTGAGTACGTATAGTTCTTTTCCATAATGGATTTGTAAAAGAAATTTGCTGTTTTATATCATCACCTGTTATTTTCTGCCACAATTCATTAGCACGATGAAATAACTTCTTCCCTTGTTCTTTGCCCCATATTTCAATATAACCTGCTTCGCTTTGTGGAATATTAAGCCCACAATTTATTGCAATCGTAAGATGTTCGGAACAATATGTTTGCAAAAATTCTTCGTTTAGTAGTAACTCTTGGTACGGTGTTTTAATATCGATGTCAACGCCAGCGGCAATCAATTTCTTATTTATAGCAGTGCGTACATAAGAGGGATCAATCCAACCACGATAAAAAGCAAGAGTTTCATGAAGATTGTGCGCAGTAAACCAATCATAATCATATTCTTCTGCAAACCGAGGGCCATAATTCGTTTGGTTGAGTAATTGCAAAGTAATTTTCATATTAGTATTTAAAACAGACTGTCCAACACCTTTTAGAGAAATACTATACAAATGGGCCGGATAGCGCTTTACTTTCCAACCATAGTTATGATATCCAACAGGAGCATTCCGTAAGCGACCATTGCCAATATATGCAGCTAAATGAGTAACGCGGTTTTGGGTAAGATATTCATTGTTTTTTGAATTAGGGTAACAGTACCCTGCAATAGCAAATATAGGTTTTTCTGTATTTTCATCTGCAAACATAATTTTGTTGTAATGCGAATCAATCAATTGCGACCCACGTCCCCAACGAAAAGAAGAATTACTATTGTCGTAACTAGGTATAACAATTCCACTACTCGTTATTTCTGCACTAGCAAGATGATCTTTTATTGGTATAGCACGAACACCTAAAATTTTCGGATCACGATGTACATTGTATAATAAATCAGGAATATTTACTTGCTTTTGAGGCAATTGAACGGTAAATGTCGCAAAATTTTGTTCATCAGAAAAACCATACTGTTGTATAGCTCTAGGCGAAAGTTTCCACTGCCCTTGAAAATATGTTTGACTGTGTATACTAGCAACTAAAATAATGAAAATCGCGGTATTGCGATATATTGATATCATATTACATCTCCTAAAAAAAGTTGAAGATGCAATATGCAATTGACATGCCACAAACTAATTCAAACAGCTACTACAACGGCATTCCTTTTAATATAGGAACGTATCGCCGTAATATATTTTACTATAAAAATCAAGCCTTACTTTATTGTGAATTTTATTTCACACTAAAAAGAATGACTTGATTTTCTTTGCACAGTTTCGAATCGAAACTGCAAATAACAATAAACATTCCGGTCTTTTGGTAAATACTCTACAATTTTATGCGCAAGGATAACAAATTGGAGAGCTACTTGGTAAACATCAAGACGTTTATGATCGAAACGATTCATTATAACCTCATTTATAAGATTTCGGAAGCGGCTAGGGCTCGGAAACGGGTTCAAAACGTTCGGTCGTATAATAACACGACAGCGAACAAAAATTTAAAATCCTAGATACTCTATTTGGTGGTTTCTTTTCTGAGAGCCAAATTTTTTTTAACATTTACAAACAATGCAGATTCACCGAAAAAGATATTCGATAATGTTACTTTTCGATTCAAAACCACTCTGACTCACATTCTTGCCACTTAACAAGTGACTCTCTTGCTTGTTGCCAGTGTTTTGGGATGCCTTTTTCACCAACAGAAAGAGCGACTATTCCACCAACGATTGCGCAAGTAGTATCGCGATCCCCCAATCCACTCACAGTTGTCCACATAGCTTCTTCAAAATTATTTAAATGGCGTGCAGCACACCACAATGAAAATGGGACTGTATCTTGCGCTGAAATCATCGTGCCGTTTCCCAAGGCAGAAACAGCAGTTGCTACACTGTATGAAAAAGGAAGTTCGCAAGCTTTTTGTATTCCATTTCTTGTTTCGCTATCCGACAAATTGTCTAATACAAAACGTAGCATGTCTTTCGAATCTTCGCAAGATTCGGCGCGCGAAAAAACCCAACCACATGCTAAGGCTATCGCTAAACCGCCAGCTTGACCTTCTATGTGACTGTGTGTTACTTCACAAGAGAGCTGTGCTTCTTTCTTAAGAGTATCGATGTCTTCCGCAAAATAAGCGCCTAAAGGTGCTATGCGCATCGCAGCTCCGTTACCATATGATCCGCTACCACTAAATACAGCTGGCGCTATTTCACGCCAATCACCTCCTAAATATATGGCGCGCAAAATAGAATGCGCTGTTCCGCCATAACCGCGATAAACGTTTTTTTTGTAATTTTGTGCAAAGCATTTTGCTAAGTAATCTTGGTCTATACCGCCCAATTTCTCTAAAGTTTCGAAAATTCCGAGTGCCATAATTGAGTCATCTGTTAAATGCCACGGCTCTTCGGGAAGTATTCTTTGTTCTATTTTTTCAATCATAGCATTTTGTTGACCAAAGAATTGTTGGCCAAACGCATCTCCAATTGATAGTCCTTCTAATGCTAAGTGTGCTCGTTGTATTTTTTCCATGTTTTGCCATCTCCAATTATTTAAGGTTCATAGGCGTTTATTTTATTATTTCCGTTTTTAAGTACAACTGGTACAATAATCAGCAAACATTTTATAATTCAAAGGAGTAGTATAGATATGCCGAATATTTTTAAGATCATTGTTGCACTTTCACTATCTTGTACGTTGTTTGGACAAGCTCTGTTGGAAAATCCCGCTAATCTAGGAAATTACGAGACAAATGAATATACATATGCTCCTAATACCAACAGTCCAGAAGATCCAATGCGCACCGATATACGTCAATACTTTAGCACTCCAGACCAAATGGTAAAAGAACAAATGGATAGTGTTCCTATTTCTGGTATTGGCCATATTCCTGCAGCACAGGGCTCTTTTCCATTGGTTATTATTTTTCACGGAAACCACACGCCACTGCATCCAAGTCATGAAGGCTATGGTTATCTCACTAAATTACTTGCAAGTCATGGAATGATTGCAATTAGTATTGATGGTAACTTTTTAAATGGTCGTGTATCGGGGGAAATGGATGCTCGCGCAATTCTTTTACTTCGTCATTTACAGCGTTTTCGAGAATGGAATAGAGATCCACAACACCAACTTTTTCAAAAAATAGATATGGAAAAAATTGGTTTAGCTGGACACTCTCGTGGTGGAGAAGCAATTACCGTTGCCAATTTATTCAACGATACTTTACACAACGAACAAGACAGCGACCACAATTTCCAATTCAAAATAAAAGGGCTCTTCGCTATTGCCCCTGTCGATGGGCAAATTGGCAAAGCAACAAAAGTAATAGTCAACAGTTGTGACTATTTTGTAATGCACGGGAGCCATGATGGAGATGTCTATAATTTTGCGGGGCTAAGAACATACAATCGCGCTTTCCCCATCGATAAAGACGCCCAAGGCTTTAAATCTCTATTATTTATTCATGGCGCAAATCACAATTATTGGAATTCTGTTTGGGAGCAATATGCAAATGATGCTAGCTCACAATACGGAATGTCATCTCCTTTTTTGCAAATTACAGCAGAAAAGCAACAAGTATTAGCTAAAATTTTTATGAGTGCTTTTTTTCAGTGGAATTTGTTGGGAAAGCCACATAAAGATATTTTTACACAAACCACCAGTTTTTCACCAAAAGACATTGTAAGTATTCAGCAATACAGTGACCGCGAGCATATAGATCTAAACAACTACGAAGAAGATGAAGACAGCTCAACAGGCTCATTTCCTGGTGTTGGTAATTCTCCTCGCAACATGCTAGAGTTTGAAGAAAAGACTTCTTACCAAACACGCAGCGCTTTTGTTACATGGAATAGTAGTGATGCAACATATGAAATAGAACTGCCGAAAGAACTAGAAAAATCAGTTGATGATTATCCTTACCTATCCATGCGTGTTGGCCAAGTTCATGAAAAAGAACCAAAATACAACCCTACACAACAAGATTTATCCTTGGGTCTAAAACTAGGAAAAAATGTAAGTGAACCTATTAAAGTATCTAATTTTACAAAACTAGTAGCGCCTGTACCTGTTTTTAAATACAACTATGATATTAGTAAAACAAACATGCAGACAGTGCGTATACCTATAAAAAGTTTTTTCAAAGATAAACTGCCACTTCAAAACATCAAGATATTAATACAATTTACAAACACACCTAGTGGTTTCGTTGTTATTGATGATATCCAATTGAGTAAATAGGAGACAAGAGTGAAATATCTATATTATTTTTGCGTGCTATTTTTCATTTCTATGATTCAAGCACAGGAGCAAAAGACAGCTATAACATCTTACAGTGTAATCACTCAGAAATACGCAAAAGAAGTGGTTGTAAACAATAAAACCTACAACAAAAGTTTTATAATCACCATACATGGTGAATTTCCTACAACAAATTTTCAATTTTTTATTGGAAGTTACCACCCAAAAAACGCTACAGTTACCGCCAAAAAAATTGAATTTAAAGTATACGATCAAGATCTTTTATATTCACTAAAAAATCAACGTTTTGCTTATCGTATAGGACAAGGAGAACTGCACGACTATAAAAGTAAATTTACTTTGCGAACTTCAACACCTCAAAAAGAAAACGTTGCTCTAAGAGCTTGTCGTGTTACACAAAAAACTTTACGCAAACCGATATCTCAAGGTAAAAGTACCTACACAAATGTCTATGTAATTTCAATTGACGCTGACTTACCAAACAATTACGCAATACCTGTTGATATTTTTGTTGGCGACTATCAAATTACAGAGTATGGCGGGACGTCTACAGGGATTTATTTTCATATCTATAACCCTCAGCAGCTAGTATCACTAAACGGAAAACCTATTGCTTATGGTTACGAAAATAAGAAATGGGAAATATCTCCAGTAACATTACAAGTTCCAAATTATCTTTTAGATAGAGTTTTAGAGAAAAAATAATATTAAGGCCTATCATCATTCAAAGTGTTATCTATTTTTTCAAACCTGAGCCTACTTGCGAGGTGGCTCAGGCTCGAAAAAACATCCTGAATAATGACAGGTACTAGTAATCTCTAGAAAGTCAAAGTGCCACTTCAATTGAAGTGCGCAATAAACGGATGGTCCATAATTTTAAAGAATATATGTATTCTCTTAGATAGAAAACCGTTAAAATTCATACATTTTACTAAGGAGTATCTGTAGGATTCCAACACGTACGAAAATTTTCATTAAAATTGTCAAGTACATCCATGTCTTCGCTTGTTATAGAAAAATCAAAAATTTGCGAGTTTTGCACAATTCGTTCGTGATTGATTGATTTAGGAAGCACGACAATTTCATGCTGTAGACACCATTTAATAAGAATTTGCGCCGTTGTTTTTTTATACTTTTCTGCAATCGTCATTAACTTTGCATCATCGAGTTTTTGGCCTCGCGTAAGAGGACTATAAGCCTGTAACTGAATATTGTTTTCACGACAAAAATCAAGCAATTCTTTCTGATATAAATACGGACTAAACTCTACTTGATTTACCGCAGGAACAACACCACTAACACTCAAAAGTTCCTTTAAATGCCGCACGGTATAGTTACTTACTCCTATAGATTTGCAAAGACCATCTTTGTATAATTGTTCTAATGCACGCCAAGATTCTTTTCTGATATTCTCTACAGGAAAATGAATTAGATATAAATCTATGTATGTTCCCAAACTATCTATACTTTTTTTGCACGCTTCTAGTGCACTATCATAACCATGATCATCATTCCATAGTTTTGTGGTAATAAAAATTTCATCACGAGGAACACTGCTCTTTGCAACTGCGATCCCAACGTCTTTTTCATTGTCGTATAATTTTGCCGTATCTATATGACGGTAACCATTTTGCAATGCGTGAACAATCGCATTTTGTGTAACTTCTCCGGGCGGCGATTGGTATACACCTAAACCTAAATATGGTATAATTTGACCATTGTTTAGCGTTGTTGTCTTTATATTCATAAAAAGTCCTTAATTTTAGGGCATATTTTTTCTAGAGCATTGTTATTTTATCACGATTTAGGATCTCTCGGCATCCTAATTTACTTATATAAAAAATTATTTGTGCTAAGGTGAACTATACATGAAAAAATTCTTACTTCTATGGCTACTTGTTGGTTATTTAAGCTCCTCGCAAGTAACTTTAAAGTTAGCTGAATTATCTAATCTAGTTTATTTTCCGAACAAAATTGTTTCTGAAATTCCTTCTGGAGAACTTGAAGGTTTTAATCTAATTCACAAACTCTACGATGAGAAAACCGGCTTTGGGGCTATTGCTTATATTGACAAATATAGCAAAGAAGTAATGATTGCATACCGTGGTACGAGTAACAAAAAAGATATCGTCGCCGATATTGCAATTGCAAATATTGCGGTCTTTAACAGTGAAAAACATTCTGCAACAGAAATTATGGAAAGTATCTTAAATGATACTTTAATCGATGCAAATCTCCCGACTCTCTTGCGAATACTCAATCTATCATCGCTTATTTATTCTAAAATTGAAAATAAAATAGATAAATACCAAATCATTTCTGCGGTAAAAGAAATGGACAAATTCTTAGCTTGGGAACTAGAAAATGACGAAAAAACATGGAGCAACTATCTACAAACTAAAGCCAAAAGAGAAAAACGTTTGATGAAATTGTTAAGTATCTTTACGCGCCAAAAACGTAAAATAAAACCTTTAGAGCACTTAAAAACCAATTTACAAGTGGCAATAGATTTCTATCTAGAAACGCAGAAAAAAGTTTCCAAACAATATCCAAAAGAAAATTTTAACTACTCTATCACTGGTCACTCACTGGGGGGAGGTTACGCGCAAATCGTTGGAGCAACTTATGCGCAAAAAACAGAAACCTTTGCAGCTCCAGGTATGGAAGAAATATTTGTTGTTTTTTTTAAAAAACCGCCACAAATGCACACCATAAAAAACCACATGCATCGTCACGATCTAGTTCCCAAAGTAGGTAAACATATAGGCCAAGTTATAGTGTACAATAATCCGCAATTAAACGATGAAGAATTAGTAAAAAAACAGAAAAGACTACAACAATTTGTAGAAGAACTTCCACAAAAAATGTACAAAAAAATTCGCCGCAACTTGTGGTCAAAACTTGTGAATATAAAAAACGTCGACGCAGCTATTTCGAAAGCACAGAAAAAATCACAAGACGCATACTTCAAAAGTAACCGTTCTACGTGGAATTTTAGGTTAGAGTACTTACAATTTGCAAAACAAAATATAGAAATCCATAATAAATTGCTGCAAAAACCATGGCAGGAGCGTTTATCTTATTTACAAGAGAATAAGCTTGTTTCAAAATATAATCGCAATGAGATTATGAAATACGAGGTAGTTGAATTATTTCACTTAATTTTGCACAATCATAGTATGGAACAATACATACTAACTTTAAATCCAAAATAACCTTGAAGAATTGAGGTTGGGCGATAACAACTTAACACAAATTCCAATAGCAATTTTTGAAATAACCAATCTTAAAAAACTTTATATTTACAATAACGAACTAAAACAATTGCCTTCAGAAATAAGCAAATTAACCAATTTGGTGATACTCGATTTAGATTCTAATGACTTAGAAACATTACCGTCAGAAATAGCTAATTTAACAAACCTTGACAAGCTATTTTGTTGTGATAATCAACTGACACAAATTCCAGTAGAAATAGGAAAACTAAGCACGCTCACAGAATTGCATCTAAATCAAAATAAGCTTACAGAACTATGTCTTGAAATTTTTAACTTAGCAAATCTCAATCAATTTTCTATTTCGAAAAATAAAATTGCGAATCTGCCTCCAGAAATCAGTCAATTAGCTAATTTAAGGCAGTTTGACATCAGTTTAAACCCTATTGGAGAAATTCCACTGGAGCTTTATAACTTGGAAAATCTTACGGTATTAAATGTTACTTCAACAGAGCTTGTAAAGTTACCAGCAGAAATAGGCAAATTAAAGAATCTTTTTGAACTTGATATAAACAGGAATAAAATCACTCATTTACCAGCAGAGATAGGCAAGTTAGAAAAGCTGAGACATTTGCACGCTTGTGAAAACCAACTTGAGGAAATTCCCTCAGAAATAGAACAGCTAAAAAATTTAATGTGCTTAGATTTTTCGAAAAATCAAATCAAAAAAATTCCTACGGAGCTGGCAAATGCCGGTATATACAACCAAGTAATCCACCTCAGCTTTAATCAAATTTCCAACGTTCCACAAAAGCTACTGGAGAAATTTAGTAATGAGATAGAGTTGGATGATCCAAGCCATTGTGGGATGAAGATCTTAAATTTGGCGAATAATCCAATTGAAATACCTCCACTACAAGTAATCAGAGAAGGAGAAGATGCAATAATGCAATATTTTGAGTCAGTGAAATAAAAAAAATGGCAACTGGATATCCTAGGCATTTTTTCACCCCTAGGGCCTTGTTTTTTCTGCAAGAGGGTTTTTTTTTGTATTTTGATTTTCGAATGTATTAATAATGGGTGGGCAACTTTCCTTATGGAAAGCAATTTCCGAAATCTGGTGCTCAAATTCTATCAGAGTCTCTACAGACGAACAAGAGGTGGATAGTCAAAAGTTCTCTATACTGAAAATATGCACCACAAGGCGAAAAAGAATGTCCTTACATAATCGAAAAGTATAACTATTCCGTTCTTGGTTGGTTCCTTTTAGTCGTGGTCAATGTCAGTGCCACCGCTCCTATTAAAACTCAAAAATCGAAAAATAGATTGTGTCCCTTCGGTGAGCGCGTTTGCTTTTAAATTTTAGATAAAATATCATCAGGCTATCAAAATCCGAATAAACTTTTAGAAGGAAGGATAGCCCATGAAGCAGTCAAAAATTGCCAGCGATAGGCAATTACGAATGAAAAAAGTGCAGGAACAATTTTCAAATTGGAGAAAAAATAAAAGTAGAAGAGGTAGTACAACGCCGAAACACCTGTGGGAAGGAGCAGTTTCTCTACACGGCGACTACAGTGCTTATGAAATAGCAAGAGATTTAGGAGTAGCATATAGTAAACTCCAAAGCCTAATTTCAGAAGCGTCAAAAACAAAGACAAAACCAACCCCAGCCTTCATCCAAATGGAGATCCCTCCGCCATCACAACCAAAGCAAAACGAATGGTCGATAGAGATGGAAAAAGTCGATGGTACTAAGATGAAAATTAGTGGTAGCGGTTTGCAAATGCCAGATGTAGCCCTGATTTGTAAAAGCTTTGTGGAGTGTAAACGATGATCCAAATAACTCCACATATGCGTATAGGTGCGATCCGTTCTCTCGAAATTGTTTTTCAATCTTGAGAAACAAGGGATGAGAGGCAATCTGTTAGACAGATTGATAACTTGATATTTCGAATAGGTGAGTCTAGAAAGGAGGGAAATTGAACAATAAAGACAACCCCTATCATTTTTGATGGAGAATGAAAGCGTCACCCACATAATCAGATGTGACTAAACTGATTGTGCAAGCATGGGTGAAATGCGGGTAAGCTCTGAATCCGACATGGGCAATCCCCGCTAGCAAGTGACTATGAGCAGTGTATACAAACGTATGATTGAACTGTCGTTAATATGGACAGAACATAATCGGATTAAAGGTTCCGTGTTAGATCAGGGATTGGATATTCTATGCGTATTCCAATAACCATCCCCGTTATGATCTCGGCAGAAAGTACGGCTCTAAGGTGACACAAAACGAATATCAGGAACGGAGTAACCGGCGTGGATGCTCTATAACTATCAGGTCGAATGGTTATAGTAGGTTAGTTAACCACAAGCTAAACGCTGGAAGGATTGGGCAAGAAGCCAATTGCCCTATGGAAACATAGGGATATGCTAACGTGTCCACGGCAGTCCTAGAAGATAAAGACGTAAGTAGGAGTATATATGTTATGAACCCATCGAGGTATGAATGGAAGGCTCTTCCCTGGAAGAAATTCGAGAGGATAGTCTTTAAGCTCCAAAAACGCATTTATCAAGCCTCACGCCGTGGTAATGTAAGTGCCGTCCACAAACTGCAAAGACTCCTCATGAAATCCTGGTCAGCCAAATGCCTTGCTGTACGTAGAGTTACCCAAGACAATCGTGGCAAAAAGACAGCCGGTGTGGACGGGGTTAAATCTCTAACCGCCAAACAACGGATACAACTTGTTACAAAAATGGACTTAAAACAAAAAGCACATCCTGTTAGAAGAGTGTGGATTCCTAAATATGGAAAACAGGAAAAGCGTCCATTGGGTATACCAACTATGGATAATAGGGCGCTTCAAATGCTAGCAAAACTCGCACTTGAACCTGAATGGGAAGCTAAATTTGAAGCAAATAGTTATGGCTTTAGACCAGGACGTTCAGCCCACGATGCAAGAGAAGCTATTTTCAACTCTATACATCAGAAACCACATTATATATTAGATGCTGATCTGGAGAAATGTTTCGACCGCATCAACCACACTGCACTCCTATCTAAACTTAACACTTATCCTGTTTTACGTCGAACTATTAAAAGATGGCTTAAAGCAGGTATTATGGAAGGTAAATCTCTTTATCCTAGTAAAGAAGGGGCGCCCCAGGGCGGAGTCTGTTCACCCCTACTAGCTGGAATAGCATTACACGGACTGGAAACAGCCATAATCAATGCCTTTCCCACGCAGATATCTCTCAACGGGAAACTGGTAAGATGGCGTCCCAAAATCGTTGTATATGCCGACGACTTTGTTCTCATGCACACCGACTTAACGGCATTAAAGAAAGCTAAAGAGATTACCTCAGAGTGGTTGAAAGAGATGGGGCTGACATTTAAAGCTGAAAAGACAAGAATAACCCACACTTTATCTGAGTATAACGACAATATAGGCTTTGATTTTCTTGGGTTCAACGTTAGGCAATATAAATCAAAACGTCAAAGAGGCTTTAAAACCCTCATCAAGCCAAGTAAGGAGGCTATTTCGCGTCATTTGAGAAAGATCCGTGATATCTTTCGAAAGAACAAACACGCCTCGCAGGAAGATCTTATTCGAAGACTTAACCCTCTAATACGAGGATGGGCTAATTACCATTCTACGGGTGTTTCTTCAGAGATCTTTTCTAAACTTGATAACTTGATGTGGGAAAAATTGAGTGGATGGGCTAAAAGAAAACATCCAAAAACTGGATGGCGCAAGACGATTAATAAATACTTTCGGGATGGATGGAGATTCAAAACGCGAGAAGGTGTCTCTCTTTTGAAGTATTCCTCCATACCAATTAGACGTCATGTAAAAGTCCAGGGATGTAGAAGTCCGTTCGATGGAGACTTCATTTACTGGGCTATTCGAATGGGTAAGAGTCGTATCTTACCTCCTCGAAAAGCTCGTCTTCTAAAAGAGCAAAAAGGTAAATGTACTTGGTGCGGACTGCACTTCAAACATGGAGATATTTTGGAGATCGACCATATAGTTCCTCTTAATCACGGAGGAAAATCTGTACTTTATAATCTCCAATTACTGCATGGACATTGCCATGATACTAAAACTGCAATTGCTTTAGATTGCAGGAGAGGTACTGATGACAAGAGCTAGGCGCGCGAGGAGCTGTGTAATGCGAAAGTATTAGGCACGGTTCTGAAGTGGCAGTAGGGAGAGTGATCTCCCTGTTGACCATAACTTGTGATGATAGAAGCTGAAGATTTCAGGAAAGGAATAGATTCGTTAGCAGCAAGTTGTCGTAAGGTACTCGAAGAAGATCCATTTTCTGGAAATGTCTTTGTCTTTAGAAATCGAAAGAAGACAGCGATAAAGCTGCTGGTTTACGATGGCCAGGGATTCTGGCTTCTTCACAAGAGATTATCGAAGGGAAAGTTTTCGTGGTGGCCAGAAAAGTTTGAATCAGCAGCATCTGTCGAATTAGCAGCATATGAACTGCAATTGTTGATATGGAGTGGTAATCCAACAGGATGCGAAGTAGGTGAAACCTGGCGAGAAATTAAAAACCACGGTTCAATTGTAGAGAATAGTTCCATGGTAACCAACTAGTAGGATCTTTTATCGCTGTTGATAAATTCTTTTGTAACTCAGTAATATACTCGAAAGGATTAGCACCAGCATAAAAGCATGTATGGATAATAGACATGAACAAATCGCCAACGCTAGCCCCGTTGGCGGTTTTATAGAACAACGAATTTTTGCGGTGGCAGATAGCTTTTTTAAGCGCGCGTTCGCAAATATTGTTATCCAAAGGAGCACCAGGAACGTGTAAAAAACGAGTTAACTCTGACCAACGTTTTTGGACGTAGTTAATGGCCTTACCCAAACCAGAATTTCCTCGACAAGTTTTTCATCAAACTGTTGTTTCAACCACAAACGAAACTCTTCCATTATCGGCGCACTTTTCTCCTGATGATATTCAAGTCTTTTCTTTGCAGACATACCTTTTTTTCTGGCTTTGGCATCAAATTCGTAAATACTGCGATAGACTTCCAAAATTACATACGAACACTCCTGAGGAAAATTTTTCGATACATCGACAAAATACCGTCGAGCGTGTGCATTACAGTTAGATACAGTGGCTGATGTGCTTTGCAATGTGTTGTCACTTTTGCCATCGCAAATTTGTAGTGGAGGGCTGCGATCCGATTCTCTTTGTTTTAGCAGCTCATCAAAATTTTCTCCGGCATGTTGGCGACCAGTGAAAAACAATGCGACTTTTTTATCTTTGATGGTCGACACGATTCCTGTGGTAAAAATACCTGTTCTTATTTTTTTACCGTTAGCTTGTTTCTCCTCTTGCTTTATTTCTTTCATCGTTTCGAGGATTTTCATTCCTGTATCATCGTTGGCAAGAATCTCTCCCTGGGCTGCTACTCGTTTTAGCTCTTCGTAGATTGGAGAAATGTCGTTTGCAAGCTCTTGAGTTTTGTCCCATGCCGTTGTTGCTGGCAAAGGAATACCTATACTTGCCTGTAGTTTTCCTAGTCTGTTTAGTGGAAGGCCGTTGCTATATCGCAATAAAGCTATCATTGATTTTGCTGAGGCATCGTAATGCTTACGTCTTTTATTTGCAACACTTGGAACTTCATCTGGCAAATCGGCTTCGTAAATCTCTCCGCACAGATTGCAACGATATTTCTGTGTTTTGTAGACTGTTGCGTCAATTGGTGGTCTTGCTTTTACATGGATGAAAACACCAGCTTTTTCTTCGTACACTTTACCTTTTGGACATTCGGGACATCGATCCCCTGAGTTCAATTCAGAATGCTCTATCCATTTTTTCTCTGCACCCGTGTACTTTTCTACGCCTAGACGTCCATGACCTTTACGTTTTTTTACTTTTTTTTTTGAACAAGTCGCTGTATTGCCTTTGTTTTTTACTTGCTCAAATACCTTCGACGACTTTTCTGATTTTATCCCTTTTAGTTCTTTCTCTAGTTTTTCTATCCTTACATTTTGCGCTTCTAGTATTAGCGTTATTGTTTGGAATGCCTCTGCCATTTTTTCAAAAGTTCTGTGACTTTTACTACTTAGGCTGTTTTTTGATTCTATTAGAGCAGATTGGATTTCTTCCTCTGTTATTTTCTTTAGCTTTAAGCTCTTTTTTCTGCTCATTATTTTACGCTTCTAAAATCAGTTTGCTGTTTTTGTTTTCATTTCCATTCTTAAATACATATACCAAATTTTTCTTTTCTTTGTGAGAAAAATTCAAAAAATTTCAAAATTCCTTGCTTACCGAAGGGACACGACCTCTGTTGCTAAAGAAAAATCTCCGGTTTGTATAGCCTTAACAGAATAGCTACGTTTTTTTGTAGAGCCTGGAGGAAAAGTATCTATGATCCACTTTAGTTTAAATTTTCCTGTTTTACGCCCTTTGTATTCGAAGCCTGCTGGTATTTTTTCGTAAATAGCAATGTCTTTTATTGGAGTCGTACTGTTATTTGTAATCGTTATGGCATATTGTGACTGCTGTCCGATATGAACGAACTTTGCTCCTTTTTTTTTCAATACCAATTCGGCATTTATTAGTGCCAAAAGCATTATGGTAAATACAGTTAACAATATTGTTTTTTGCACAACATCCTCTATTTTAATTAGAACAACTTCGCTCAAAATAGAGAATTAGAACTTTTGAGTTTACTGATTTGTCATTTTCTTCTTGTCGAACCTAAAATTCTTTATTTTTCTGAGCTTAGTTTTGGTTAAGGTTTTGTTATCAATGTTATCAGAAATTCTTTGTTGATACACACTTTGCAAAAAGTTCTTGTCTATCGGGACAGCTTGAGAGGCATTCTCGACAAAATTGTGGAAATTTTCGATTAGCATACCTTCACATCTCTGCAAAGTTATGGAAAAACTAAATAAAAAATATTCTATCTCCGCTCTGTTTTTAGCTTGCTGTTCAAAAAAAATTTTCATCAACTCCACAGGAATGAGACCACCTGCGTCAAGCAAATCTGCGAGGAATGATTCTAAGTCGTTGGACAAGTATGCTTCACTAATTTTGCAATCAAGAATACACTCTGGCGATAAATGAACATCAAAACTTAACAGGCTTTTTAGAATATAATGTGTTCCTTCAAAAAGTGAGGATTTGGTTACATAAGCACTGTTTTCTTTGTATGACCGTATCATTTTTACATCAAAGTGTTTTTCGATGTTTTAAGGTTATGAATATCTGTATTTTTGGGAATTTTCGAGTCCAATCTAAGTAACATACAAACTCCTGATCATTGATGCTGGTCTTCCTCTTGCAGAAGCTTTTTTGGTTATTTCGTGTTTCCCATCAATTACTTTTACAATATTTGTACAGCTAGGAGTCGCGCACAATAAGTTTAATTTTTATCTTCTGATCGCTTTTGATTTTAGCAAACTTCCACTTAATCATCGCAGGAATTTCATCCTCAGGAGTGCCCTCTGTGCCTCATTTTTCTTGACACATTCCGGATGATAATTTATATTTATTTAAATAATTTTAGTATTTAAATATTATATATGCTATTATTAAATGCTTTTGGTGTTTAAAATATTATTTTATTGCAATTTTTTTTTTACTCGATATGGCAATCAAATAAAAAACCAAAGAAACTATGCTTAGGGTCATCAATTTAAAAATCTTCCATAAGTATATAGAAATTACGTTTTGTGTTATTCTAAACTTGATTCAGAATCCACAATAGAAATTAAGAAAGTCAAGAAACATAAGAGTTTCTTATTCTTAAAATATTGCTTTTTATTTTATTCCTTTAAGTGGATTCTCAGTCAAGTGGAGCCTACCCCTGAATTGATCAGGGAATGACACTGGAATGTATATTTCTATTTAATTGATGACAGCCCCTACTTCAAATTTTAAATAAAAATGAGGCAATTATGGCTTTAAAGAGTGGTTCTCAGTTTATCGATTATTTTAACTATCGTTGGTATTTTTATATCACTGATAGAAACAGTGGCCCCAGACTTAGATATCGCAAATATGATACTCAGGATGATAATAATGGTAAAGATAAATATTATGATTTAGACAAGTCAAATACCTGTGAGCCTCAAGTTTATTCACATTATTCTGATGGAAGACTTTATGTCTTTTATGTGGATAGAAACAATAACTTAAATGGTTACTTTTTTTCAGAGGATAACCAGGAAGTTAAATTTAACTTATACTGCTCAGTTGGAGGAGATGAAGCAGATCAGAGCAATGTCAAATGTCAGTACAATTTTGGTGTGACCCCAATTCCTGGTGGGTTTCTTGTGACTCATATTATCAAAGATAATCCTCTTTATTTAAGCTACTTTAGCCTTGAGCAAATAATCAAATCTCAAGATCAAGAAAGTAGTGAAGTTTTTAAGTGGAATGCCGATTATACTTATGAATTACATAGCAGCTATGCGAGCAAGAATGATTTTGATTCCTGTAATTCTACTGCTATTTTGGATGTTGAAGCTAATAGCTCTCTACGTTTAATCATCGCTAGAATTGCAGGTAATTATTCCAAAGTCGCTATTAGAGAGTACCAACTAGGTGATAACTATAAACCAAAAGAAGACACACATTACACTATTGACTATCTTCATTTTCACATTGTTTCCGATTTTCATCGCTTAGGACTCTCGACTCGACCTGATGGGAGAGCCTGTTTACGATTTATGAATAGTGGACCCAAACCACTTTTGATAACACGTGATGTTGAAAGCGATAATAGCGATAGAGGTTATAAGATAGTCTGGAAAATGAATACGTATTCATATGATTGGAAGGATAAAATAGATCAGAGTTTTTTACCCACACTATTTTACATACCTGAATCCCAAAGTGACAGAGAGGAAGTTGATGGTGGAAGTTTGTCAGGCCGAAAATCTACAGACAAAAGCCTAAACCAATACAACTTACTTCTAGAAAGAATCTCTGTTTCGATAGATAAGGGATCTAGTGTAGCATGGGATGGTGATTTCAAATACGGTTATGTTGTTCGCGAAGCCTTAGACGAAGTTCCGATTGAAGAAAATCCTCCGACACTCCTGGGTATTATAGAAGGAGGCCCTCCACTTCCAATAGAAAACTTAAACCTGGAAGTCAATCAGTCAAGGCAAGGCTCTAGTGTCACCTTAACAGATACAGTTCAAAAATCAAACCAGGCAACTGTTAATGGTTCGGTAGGAACTTCTATTGCAATTAATATGAAAGTGGGAGCACATGCATCTGTTTTTATGGTAACGGCAAGTGTTGGTATTGCTTTCGAATTTAGTTTACAAACGGGATATAATTGGAGTTATTCAGAACTTAAAGCAGCTACAACAACAACGACTATAGAACACCAAACTAAAGTTTTTAATCAAGATGGAACTCTTGTTCCTGAAGCGACAGGATCAATACTATTATTAAAATCCGCTGTCGCTGGTTTTCTATACTACTTTATCCCCGAAGATCTATGGGATGAAAAGAATCCTCCTCGCTCACAAGACCTTCCTCCGGCTATACCAGTTTCTATCCAAATTGGGGCAACTAAAATTATAACAGAGCAACTACCATATTTTATTAATCCAGCTACAGATGTCGCTCCTGGTAATTTAGATTCTTACAAGAATGCAGATCGCTTGAAGAGAATTCTCGACTGCTCTCGTTTAGAATTTACAGTCCACGAATCTGGGATTAAAAGTTCAAACGCCTATAACCCACCCTATATAGCCTGGTCGTCAGTAGGTTATGCCAAAGTTATGCAATCGTATTTTCTCCAAGATACTTCATCGAGTGGCAGTTACATCGATTTGTCAACTAAAATTGGCGTTTACTGGGATATTAAAGGTCCTGGTTGGGAAACTGAAGGGTCAATCATGGTAGGATTTGACTTTAGCTATTCGACATCAGATGTTGCATCAGTCAGCCGAAGTCGCGCAATTGATGCCAATATGACCTTAAACTCTAACACCAATCTATACCCACAGTGCTATACCTCTATCACTACTGAGATTTATTTTGTAAAAGCTGATGATACCGTAATCAAATACAACAAAGATGGTGATACAAACCCTGGTAACTATAGCGATGAAGGAACTACATTTTGTAATAGTTTTTTAGACAATCTTACCTGGAACGAAGATACAAAGAATCATATCTCTGCAATGACAGACGTGCAAAAAAGCGTAAACAATGTCATTGTTGGTATGGGGATTAATCCTGTATTATCTAATCCTTGGAAAATTTGCTACGTGGTATCTGGTAGTGAACCAGGTCGTATTTCACCACCTTCTGGATAATCTTAGTACGGTCAAAAGTAAAAATGGACTACCACAAAACTATTTGGAATATTAACACTTATAAGAAAATTTCTGTGTTTATTGAAAACTAATGTGTAATAGAAGAAGCTTTTATTGCCACAGTACGACAAGCGATAAAAAGCTTCTTTTATTACCTAAGGGCTAGCCAAACTGTCGATAAATACAATCTAGATTATTCTTCACGAAGTAGAGAATCCATATATTTTTTGATCTTAGGATCGAAGCACACAAAAACTATTTCATCTAAAACATTTGGGTTATTTTCTACCCAAAACCTAGCTGTTTCAAGAGATATCCGGCATGCTATTTTTATAGGAAATCTATAAACGCCACAACTGATATTAGGAAATGCGATGCTCTTTAGTCCTTCTTTTTTACATAAATCTAGAGCTTTTTTATTGTATCGAAGAGTATTTAATGAGAGCATAGCCATCCTTAGTTTTGAATTTCCATCCATCTCGAAAATACTTATCCATAGTTACCCACCATCCAGTTTTTGGATGTTTTCTTTTAGCCCACCGTTTTAATTTCTCCCACATCAAGTTATCAAGCTTATTAAAAATTTTGGAGGATACACCGCAAGAATGGTAATTAGCCCATCCTCTTATGACAGAGTTGAGTTTGCCAATCAGTTCCTCTTGCGAAACACATTTGTTTCGCTGAAAAACTTCGCGGATTTTATCCCAATGACGAGATATTGCCTCTTTACTCGGCTTGATGATGGTTTTAATTCCAGCCTTGCGTATAGATTTATATTGTCTAGCATTAAAACCAAGGAAGTTGAACCCAAGATTACCATCATACTCATACAATGTATGAGTTATGGTTGTTTTCTCCTCTTTAAATGTAAGACCGATACTCTTTAACCACTCAGCTGTTATTTCTTTTGCTCGTTTCAGCGTTTCCAGGTCATGGTGCATTATCACAAAGTCGTCCGCATAAATAACGATTTTGGGCCGCCATCGTACTCGCTTTCCAGCTATCTGTTTTTGGAAAGGGAAGGCTTCAACAATTGCTGTTTCTAATCCATGTAATCCAATTAATGCTAATAGTGGAGAACAAACACCACCTTATGCAAAGAAAGTTATTATGCAAAGTAATCGACTAAGAAGCCTATAATAACAAAAATTTCTTTTGATTTACTTTGCATAATATTCCAATCTAAGAAAGTAAATTTCATTTTCACTTTTAAAATTGGAATAAATAATGGAAAAAAAACGCTCAAAGAGTTAATAGAAGCTTTAGAAAAAGAACTGCTAAGATTAGGATATACTAATGGTAGCATGACCTTCTACAGAAGGCATTGGCTCAAGTTGCTAAAGTTTGCAGAAGAACGTTCAGAGAATTATTACTCAGAACATTTAGGTATTGATTATATAGAAAAAAACTTCAATATTTTGGAAAAAGACTTCGATGGAAAACTAAAGCAAAATGAAGTCCAAAATTTACGCGTTATTCGTATGTTAGGAGACTTTCAACTTCATCGGACAGTCTTAAGAAGATACTATAAACATAAGCAAATTCTTCACAACAAAGACTTCATCAAAATCATCAATGACTTCAAAAAATACTGTGGCCAAAAAAGCTATTCGAAGGTAACTGTAGATCACTACAGTAAACACTCTGCAAAGTTTTTAGACTATGCTGATTCACAAGGAATTACCTCATGCAGCCAGATAAACTTAGCAATAACTAACAATTACATAAAGACTCTCGCAAGGGTATACATACAAAACAATTGAGCAACAAATATGCTCTCTAAGAGCCTTTTTCAAATATCTCCACACGGCTAAATGTCTTGATATTGACTACTCAACAAAACTTCCCATGGTTCAAGCAAGGAAACAAAAGCGGATTCCCTCAGTTTGGACAAAAGAAAACCTGCAAAAACTAATCATGGCTATAGATCGTGGAAATCCTTCAGGGAAACGAGATTATGCGATAATTCTTCTAGCATGTAGATTGGGACTTAGAGTAAAAGATATAAAAAATTTGACACTTGAAAATTTTCATTGGGAAAAGAAACAACTTACTTTTGTACAATCCAAAACGAGAAAAAGCATAACCTTACCTCTAGTACAAGATGTTGGTTGGGCGGTCATTGATTATCTTAGATATGGTCGTCCAAAAGTAGAGATGTCGCATATTTTTATTAGGCACTTAGCTCCATTCTTACCTTTTAGCGAAGAAGATCACTTGAGACAAATAGTTGTAAAATATATGAAATTGGCGCGCATCCCGATTTCCCCGAAAAAGAAAGTCGGTATGCATTCCTTGCGACATACCTTAGCGAGTTTGTTATTAGAAAATGATACACCTCTACCTGTTATATCTGATATTCTTGGACATGTAGATACCAACTCAACAGTAGTTTATCTAAAAGTAGACATAAAAAAGTTGAAAGAGTGCCCTCTCGAAATTGAGGGAGGTATATGATGAAGAGATATCAATACTATGGTCCTTTCAAGGAATACATTTGGGATTTAATCGAACTTAAACAAGCTATCGGCTACAAGTAGCAGGAAATTTAAGGCGCTTTGATAAATTCACCTTAGAAAAATATGGATCGGCAAAGTTTTTATCTAAAGAAATCGTGATGGATTGGTGCACAAAAAGGCCGTATGAAAAGGCTGAAAATTTCTCATCGAGAATTTCAACAGTTAGACAGTTAGCTATTTATATGGATAATATCGGTGTAGATAGCTACATCATTGCGAAAGGTTACTTTAAATCTGGCGAAAAGCATGTACCTTACATCTACAGAACTAATGAGCTTAAAAACTTTTTCCAAGAAACAGACAAATGTCATCGTAACTACCAATGCCCTTATCGCCATCTTATTATGCCCATTTTCTTTCGACTGCTATATAGCTGTGGACTAAGAGCTTCAGAGGCTAGGCTTTTAAAAGTTCAAGATGTTGATTTAACTGCTAATATACTATCTATACACCAATCGAAGAAAGATAACAGCCGATTGGTGCCAATGACCAGTGAAATGGGAGCTAAATGCCAGAAATATTACCATCAAGTTCATCAACATTCAAGTGGTAAGCGTTACTTTTTCCCATTTGTAGATGATCGACCAATGACTCTTGGAAATGTTTATAAAAACTTTCGAAAATTCTTGTGGCGAGCACGCATATCTCATGGTGGCAGAGGTTTTGGACCTCGAGTTCATGATTTACGCCACACATTTGCTGTTCACTGTCTTAAGAAATGGGTTACTGAAGGCAAGGATCTTTTGGCATATCTTCCTATACTTCGTACGTATCTTGGTCATGATTCCTTTGAAGAAACAGCCTATTACTTGAGATTGACTGCTGATGTGTTTCCAACAATTACATTAAAACTTGAAGCTGCTTATCCTCACTTAATACCCGTACTTGAAGGAGAAGATAGTGAATTCTAATGATTTTGCTAAATATCTTACAGATTTTCTGTCTTCTTATTTACCAAGGCAAAAAAATGTGAGTAAAAATACAATCTATGCTTATAGAGACACTTTTAAATTGCTTTTAAGATATTGCCAAGAACAAAGGGGAATAAAAATTGAGCGCATTACTCTTAGTAGCTTGAACGTTGAACTAATTAAAGGTTTTTTAAATTGGCTTGAAGATGGAAGAAAATGCAGTATTTCAACTAGAAACCAAAGGCTTGCTTCGATTCATTCCTTTTTTCGCTACGTTCAGAGCGAAGATCCTGCTGGACTTTATCATTTTCAGCAAATAATTTCCATACCAGCAAAAAAAACTCAGCAAAAAGTAGTGGATTATTTATCGCCAGAAGTTATTCAGATTATTTTGGAACAACCTAATAAAACTACAGCCAAAGGAAGAAGGAATTTGACTCTTTTAAGTGTTTTGTATGATACAGGAGCGAGAGTTCAAGAGTTGATTGATATTAAACTTTGTGATATACAATTAGATTTTCCTCCTGTTATCATTCTCTCTGGCAAAGGGAATAAAACTAGACGAGTTCCACTAATGAAAAATACGACAAGTCTTCTCCAAACTTATATTTTAGAAAATAGTTTAGATGAAAAATGGAAAAACCAGTACCCTTTGTTTACCAATAATCAGCGTCGAAAACTCACCAAGGAAGGTGTTGCCTATATTTTAAAAAAGTATGTCGTGATGGCAAAATCAATCTCTCCCAAAGTTCCTGAGCGTGTCTACCCTCATTTACTGAGACATAGTAAGGCAATGCATTTATTACAGGCAGGTGTTAACCTTATCTACATTCGTGATTTTCTGGGGCATGTAGATATTAAAACAACGGAAATCTATGCTAAAGCTGATACTGAAACAAAGCGAATAGCTATAGAAAATGCATGTCCTGATATTATTAATGGTGAGATGCCTGATTGGAATAAAGATACTAAACTACTTTCTTGGCTTTCTTCTTTGAAATAAAATAGCTTCAGATATTATGCAAAGTAAATAAGAGAATAAGTCTTACTGGATAAAGGATTTGCTTAATTACTTTGCATAATAACTTTCTTTGCATAAGGTGGAATTATCTCACCAACAATTGCGAATATGACATTGGATGGGATAGAGAACTTACTAGATCAGAAGTTTGGTAAGAAAAAATCTTCTCGGAAACGAGAGCAACTTGGCATAAATGATACCAGGTATGCAGATAATCTAACTATCACTGGAAAAACTCATGAAGCAGTAATCAGAGTTCAAGAGATCCTTGAAGAATTCCTTAAAACACGAGGTCTTAAGCTATCTAAAGAAAAGACAAAAATCTCCCACATAGACGAAGGCTTCAACTTTCTCGGTTTCAACATTCGAAAATACAATGGCAAACTTATTATAAAACCTCAAAAGGAGAAAATTACCCTTTTTCTATCAAGAGTTGGTAAAGTTATTAGAGAATTCAGAGCTGATAGTCAAGATAATCTAATTAGCAAGTTGAACCCTATTACCCGTGGTTGGTGCAATTACTACAGGTTTGTATGTAGCAAGAGAATTTTCCAAAAGATAGACCACCTAATATTTAACAAACTCTGGTTTTGGGCCAAAAGAAGACATCCTTCTAAACCAAAGAAATGGTTAAAGAAAAGATATTGGCGTAAAATTGGTAACCGAGATTGGCGCTTTGTCGCTATTAGCAAAATAACAGGTGAAACATGTACTACATTGATAGCAGCCAGCGATACGAAAATTATTCGACATACAAAAATAAAAAGTAAGGCTAACCCCTATTTTCCAGAAGATCATCAATACTTCATTAATCGACTCCTAAAGAAATGGCAACTCACAAACAACAGGAAAATGAAACAACTTGTTAGACGCCAAAAAGGCAGATGCCCTGTTTGTGAAAATCCTATCTCTACTGAAGATCGTCTCGAAATAGATCATATTCAACAAAGGAGTTTAGGGGGAACTGATGAAATAAACAACCTGAGACTTATGTGTTATAACTGTCATCACCAACGACATAGTAAACAAATAACTTTACAACTTGCGGTACCGGGCAATCCTTAACCGGATAGCCTTAATAAACGCTTGAGCGTAGTACTTCGAAAGTTGTAAGCTGCGTTCTTAGGAGGGAAAGCGGGGGCAACTCCGCCGACCTATCCGACGATTCAACTGTAATCAGGGCACATCAACATAGTGCAGGTGCAATAAAAAAAAAGATCAAAGCCAAGTAATAGGAAAAAGTAGCGGAGGATTTAGCACAAAAATACATGCTATATGTGATGCGTTAGGGAACCCTACAGATTTCTCTTTGACGGCAGGGCAAGTACATGATTTAGTGGGAGCAGATATTCTATTACCTTCTGTCAAAGCTAAAGCACTACTTGCTGACAAAGCTTACTATGCAGAAGAACGCGTTATTCAAAAATTAGAACAAAGAGATATTATTGTTGTGATTCCTCCGAAATCTAATATTAAAAAGCCAAAAGAATGCGATAGCCACCTTTATAAATCTCGCCTTCTGATAGAAAATCTATTCTGCAAACTCAAGCAATATCGAGCTATTGCTACGCGGTACGACAAAACTGCTCAGAATTTTTTAGCGGCTGTATACTTAGTTTCTTGCATTATTTGGCTTCATTAGCTTGAATGATGACAGGCCCTAAATTAAAATTTAATGAAAATAGTTCTACCGCATCAATAAAAAAGAACTGTAACAATTCATCACCTAATTCATTTACCAGTATATTTTTAGTATTGGACTAGAAAGCCAAAATAGCTCTCTAGTCCAATACTAATAAAGAGTTTTCCTTAAATCAATGAATCAAGATCATATTATCACACTTACGATCTGATCACACTTTAATGCTGCGAAACATCTATTTTATAAATACCGCGACCAAAAGTTCCAGCAAATAGCGTGTTTGTTGCAATATGATAATCAAGTTCATGAATTACTATACTTGGAAGTCCTTTACCAACAGTTTCCCAAGTCTGCCCTTGATTTTTACTCATGAATACTCCAACATCACTTGCGACGTATAAAGCTGTTGCCCGAGAATTTGTCACAATGCCATTAACTGGAGCTTCTGGTAAATTCCCAGAGATCGCTTTCCAATTTTTCCCTGCATCTGTGGTCATGAAAACATGTGCAAGATGCTTATCCCATCTATAACCAGAAACTGTAAGATAGGCTACCTGCTCATTTGTAGGGTCAACTGCAATACTGGTAATCCACTCTTTTGGTATATTTTGTGATATGTTATTCCAATTTTTGCCGTGATTAGTTGTGACCCATACGTTACCATCGTCTGTTCCTGTATATACGTAGTTACTGTTGCTTGCAGAAACGGCAATGGTCGTAATTGTACCAAAAGGATCGCGTTTATCATTAGTAGTGAGTTTCGGACTAACAGCACTGAAGTAACTACCGTGATCTGTTGAACGATATATTTTATTACTTCCAAAATAAACATGGCCATTTGTAGGGTCTACAGCAATAGGACATTTCCATCCCTTTGTTCCCGATATACCAGATCCTCCCCAACCAAAACTTCTACCACCATTACTCGAAGCGCGGAAGGCACCGTATTGCGACTCTCCATAAGCGTAGTTTGAATTTGTAGGGTCAAAAGCCACATCTAAACCGTCACCGCCTATAACACCTTTCCAGCCAGTTTTACTTCCTGTCGCAATAAAATTTACACCATTGTCTTGTGCACCAGCTAAAATTCTATTTGGGTCTTTAGGATCAACTGCAAGAGAATAAAATTGAGTGATAGGTAGGCTATCAGATTTTTTCCAACGACTTCCTGAGTTTTTAGAAAGATAAACTCCACCATCGTTTCCTGCTAAACATATACTGGAATCTAGAGGGTGAATATAAAGAGCATGATGATCTACATGCATATCATACCCAACATTTTGCCAGCTATTTCCACCATTTTGCGTACGGTAAAAATTGAACCCTAGAAAAAATACCACACTTGGATCATTAGGGTCTACGCGTATATTGGAAAACCACCATGCGTATGTTCCGACACCACCATAAAGAGCACTGTCATTTGTCTGCTTCCAAGAATCACCACCATTTGTTGTCTTAAATACACCAAGATGATCACCACTTGTTGTTGAAAAGCAAGTATAAAGAACATTTGGCTGCGATTGACATATATCGATTCCTATTCGTCCAGTGTTCTCATCACTTTTTGGTAGCCCACCAGCTAATTTTGCCCATGTATTTCCGCCATCTTGCGAACGATAAATCGCAGATTGTGTTCCTCCATATTTTTGGTAACCAGGTCTACGTATTCTTTCCCACATAGCGGCATACAAATTATTAGGATCCTTAGGATCTATCGCCATGTCGACGCAACCAGTTTTTGTCGAAACAAAAAGAACTTTTTCCCAGCTTTGACCACCATCTTGAGAACGATAGACTCCTCTGTCTTCGCTTTCCCCATAGAGTGCCCCTGTTGCAGCGACATAAACAATATCTGGATTTGTTGGATGAACTTTTACGCGCCCAATACATTGCGTTTTATCAAGACCAAGATGAGTCCATGTTTTTCCAGCATCGACAGATTTAAATACACCCAGACCCGGATATGTTATAGAGCCACCGCCTGGATTTACCTCTCCTGTACCAACATAAATAATATTAGGGTTTGAAGGAGCTAAACAGATATCTCCAGTATTGAGGGTCATTTCGTTATCAAAAATAGGAAACCATGTTTCGCCTTGGTCTGTAGTTTTAAATATTCCTCCTGATGCTGCTGCAAAATAGGCTACATTCGGATTTGTAGGATCCATTTCAACATCGCAAATGCGACCACCAATATTCGTTGGTCCGACAAATTCCCAGGCAGCACGCGAAGATGAAGAACTTAATAATTGTGCACTTTGATCTTTTGCTTTGCGAAAGGCAGCAAAATTAAATTGATTGCGATTTGTGCCCATTCGCTGTCTTATGAACCAGTCAGTTGGTTTTGAATCTTTTTCATCCCCTTCTTCATACTCTTCGTCATGCGTAGCATACTGCTCATTATTCGATAGAGAAGTATCCTTCACAAAACTTAGGGATAATAAAATAGCAAGTGTTGTAACACTCAGAAAAAACAAAAACTCTTTGTGGTTTTTTATATTTTTAAACATTTGACCTCGCTTTTAGAAAATACTTCTCACATATATAAATAGGAAGCATGATAAACAAAAACCATGAAAAATATAACACATAATTAATTCTAGGGTTACCAAAATAATGGTAGACCATATCTTCTCTAATGATAATCGATAGAGATTGCAACAGCAACGACAAAATCAAAAGGCAAATTCCCATATCATAGAGATGTTTACCACTAAAATTTTTACGAATAGAGGTAAATAGCAAAATAGCTACGATAACAGCAATAATAAGTGCTAATCCCTGGATAGACAGCTCTGAAAATTCTCGGCCAAGCCACACACCTAAAAATTTTAAGATAGGAGGGCACACCATTATTATTGTTATAGGAAGAAAATAGCGTTTTTTCTTAAAAGACATAGCTAAAGATTCGCGTACATGAGATTTATTTAAAATTTGCGAAAGAAAAACCAACGAAGACAAACTAATAAACCACGAATAAAACAAAATAAAATTTTCTATTTCGTGCATATAAAAGATTGTTCCTCTCCGTGGAAACCTAGTTACAAATATTTTTTCCCATTTTTGCGGAGAGTCGTTGCCAAATTTAAGAGCTAAGAATTCCTTTAATTTTAACTGTAAAACATCTTTAGATTTAAAATAGAGCTTTATCAATTGTAAATCTTTTTCATGTATTACCAGTTGATTTCGATTTTTAGCAGTAAGGAGGTTTTCTGATAGGATTTCGATCGCTTCTATTTTTTCAGCATCGGTGAATAGGTGAGAGTGTTCAAGAGTCATATAAGCGCTTTTTATAGTAAAATCACGCTCAACAGCTAAATAACAAATATTAATAACAAAAGCAAATACAACACCACCGAAGATCAATATTGTTTTTAGAACTTCTGCAACACTCGAAAATTCTTGCTTGATTTCTTTTTTCATTTTTTTCTCGTGTGTTTAGAGGCATCGATTATAAATCTACCGATGCGCTCTCTTGACAAAATTAGATTGTTATAGCCGTAATTTTGTGGTGTTGGATTTACTAGAACGTATCATCATTCAGTGTATGAGAATAACAGTCGCTAAAATATCATTGTCTTATATTTAGATATTGTGAGTATCGAGCCCGTTTCTGAAAATTTTCTAGTAGAAAAACAGAACTTTTTACGAATTGTAACAAATGCTTCTTGGTTTGATTAAAAGCTTTAAAATCGGGCTCGAGCTCGAAAAAACATTTTGAATGATAACAATCCCTAGTTAAACTTTAGAATCGAGACAAAATTATGGCTCTTTTTTTAATGACAAATCTTTTTTATTAATTTGGTAGAAACCTACCAATTTTGCAATATCGCGATGCGATATTTGCGATGCGTTTTTCGCAAATTTTAATGGTTGATATCTATATTCATTCATGTATAATATACATCCTATCTATATTAATAGTCCGTGGAATGTTGTGAGGAAGATATAGTCTTCCTCTTTTAATTATAGTGTGACTATTATAAAAAACCAACTCATCCTACTTTATCTTATAAATACTCTTCTAAAAACAAAAGCGGCAATATATTTTCAGGTTACACTGAAATTTTATTTATGAGTGGCAAAGATATAAACGCATATATTTACAAAAGGTTTGTTATTTTTAAGATTTATTTTTTAACATCGCTACCTGCCAAACAGATTGAAAATCCGTTTTTAGTGCTTCCTTCCACGTAATTTTCTTTTCATCAGCGCAAAATCTCACAAAGGCAATCGCTCGCGGAATAATAACATCAGCGATATTCATAAACTCAATTGTTATAACATCTTCTTCCGTCACAGGAACTTCTTTTATTGGTATTTGAATTTTCTTTTGCGGTTCAATAATACGATCAACGGAAATAAAATCATTCAATACTCCTACTCTTGAAACATACAAAGGAAAATTTTCTAGATTTTTAATGATAATATTCTTTTTTGATCGTGAAACATAAACATCATTTTTATTTGCTGTTAACTGCGGTACTTTTGTTGCGATCTTGTAATCATTTGTTTCATAAGTTTGCACATTGAGTAATTGTAAATAATTCTTACTGTATTCTTTAAAAATACCAAAGTACTCTTTTTTTTCTAATGTTTCGATTACAATATGACGACCAATAAAATTTTCAAGAATAGGATCGTATATATTACCACTATATTCAACAAGGCTTTCACCTATATTTTTCAAATGTTTGTTTTGTTGTTTTAATTTCGTTTGTTTTAGCTGCCCTAGTATAAGATGAAAACTTTGCGAAATGGCATCGCGAAATGTTCCTAAAATATTACGTAATTTTCGCAACGCTCTACGAATAAGTCCTGGCTTGTATGTTTTTTTTATGCTTTTTTTTCTTTTAGCCTTATTTACATCTGTCAGTTCGTTTTGGTAACGATACACGCATTTTATTTTTGGATACTCAGTTTCATACAAAATTCTACTATATTTGCTATAATTTTTGTTGTGATCATCCCTTTGCCTAAATGATAATTCCATTCCAGTATGATATAAATTCATCGCTCCTTTATAAATAGAACTGTCATCTATTTCAACTGTGACAGAGAAATAATTAAAATCTTTCAGACACTTATCAACACTACGCGCTTTTACAAAAAACCCAAACAATGCACTCAGAAAAATAAATAAGATCGATAGTCCAACAGCATTGTTTAATAAGAAATTAAAGAACTCTGAAGAAGAAATATTCTCATTTATAAAGAGCAAGGGAATAGATAAAAAAATATATAACATAGTGATTTCTTTCGAAAAATAGAAATTTTTTAGGAAGTGTCATCAATTAGATATTAATAATTACTATACTGTGGTTCTGACCGAATATTTTAAGTATTTCTTACTTAAAATAAAATGAGCATGTTTAGAGCAAAGAGTATCTTTACGAGCTTTACTAAAAATGAGACACACTTAACGAAAACAGGCCCTCAATATTAATATTGAGAGCCTGCTTTTGAAAAACTATTATACATCAAACACTTATTTTCTCGTATACAATTCGCGAATAGCATTGTAAACATCTTCACCTTGTTTTTTCAGTGTAGTGACAGAGCGTCCTTTGTTTAAAGGAATATTGCGAATAGTTTCGTGAGTCAAGGCATTGAATCCATAAGTTTTAATCAAATAAATACGCGACATTCCAGGACTTCCTTCTGACAATTTAAAATTTCCTTTTTGCCAGATATCATGAACAGCAATTTGGTTGATAAGTTGCCCCTGCATTTCAAAGAAATCTAGATCAACAAAAAATCTTGGAACTCGGTAGATAAAATCATCAACAAAACTACCGTGCATATCGAGAACAGTAACAACATTTTTATCATCAATATTTTGCAAAAGATGTTGTAAGTGAGTGCGAATAGCAACAATTTCATCCGTTGCACTTCCTCCCCAACAACGATTCAAATCTTTACCATTGCTGTTGTATCTCGTACGCTTTTCTGCGCCATCAGGATTGATCATTGGGTACAAAATAAGTTGAAAATTCCCTAACCACTCTTTATCGGCAAACACCTTTTCCACAAATCCTTCAACAATCCAATTTGCAGTTCCTTCATCTCCGTGGTGGCGACAAAACATCACCACGGTTTTTTTATTTGCCTTGAGTTCCTTAGGAATAACAGCATACAAATCGCGTTGTTGTAAACTTTTACCAATAGTTATTTGCTCATAATTGTTTTGCTTAAAAGTTTCATTGTAACTATTTAGAAAAGTATTTAAGCGAGCATAATCATAATACTGCACATATTTTTTGTTATAGTCATCTCGTTCACGTGGTGGCAAAACGTGAACATTATACTTTTTATTTAGTTCAAGTTTAACCTCGGTAACAGGTACAAAACGCTTTTCTATTTCAACATAGATTTGCATCCCTGCGTCGAGAGATTTAATTTCTTTTCCTGTCAATGTCACTTCATGAACACATTCAGCGAAACATACGGGAAATATTAAGAATGCAACGATAATATATTTTATCATTTTTCGACCCCTCTTACTTACTACTGGATATTTCTTGATATAGTTTTTCTAAAACAGATAACATTTCTTCTGAATCACGGTATCTACGTGTTGGTTTTATGCTCAACATTGTCATAATAACACTTGATACACTAGATGGTATTCTTGGCTCTAATTTGTCGGGAGCAGTAGGCGCTCTCTTTGTACGAATTCTAATTAAGTAGTCAAGTAAATCTTTACCTCCACGTCCATCATATGAATCTAAGTATGGAGGCATTCCTGTAAGCATGTGGTAATATGTAGAACCTAAACTGTAGATATCAGCGCGATAATCAATATTGTTATTCTTTAATCGCTCTGGCGAGATATAAGGATAACTACCAACAATAGTGTCGTCGCGAGTAATACTAATATCAGTAATACCACCTTCTGCTCGCGCGATCCCCAAATCGAGGAGTTTCACATGGTCATCTTTGGTAATTTGTATGTTTTCTGGCTTTATATCGCGATGTATTGTTTTGCGATCCCAAATATACTTTAATGCACGTGCTGTATGTAAAATAATTTTTGTTGCGTGAACAGGAGACAATATTCCATCGCGCGATGAATCGATAATTGTTTTAACACTTTGCCCTGTTAAAAACTCCATCATCATATAGAATTTTAACTCTGGTTTACCTTTTTCAATGGAACAAATTTGGCGAACATCGTAACCTTTTACAATGTTTGGATGATCGAACTGAATTAACATAACAGCTTCCAAAATAAAGCGGTTAATATCAGAAAGTGCACTAAACATTGTTGATTTAATAGCAACAATAAAGTTATCATTTAATCTACGTGCGCGGTAAACTTTCCCCATTGCCCCATGTCCAATTAAATCAAGAATTTCATAAAAATTCCCGCGGCTCCCGCTAAGCATAACACCTGGTTTAATATCTTCATCTATAGAATACTGTTGATTTAAGGTGTTGCCATAATCATCTAGAGGTTTTAACAGATAAGAAGATTTTCGTTCTTCTTCTTTCTTTGGAAATACAATCTTTAAACTTTGAATAGAACCTGGCTGCAAGACGATTTCTTCAGATGATCCTTCCGCTTTACCTTTTTCTAAGGCAGTAATGATCGGTTTTTGCTGTGCCTTAACAAACATAAAACTACGTTTAGTCTTTGCCATACCTTGCTTAAACTCGACACTCTCGTATTCTGGAATTCTCGCATTATGGTTACCCATATTACCTGCAGAAGAGGAAAAGTAAATCTTATGTATACCATTGTACGAAACATCCATCTGTCCATCTTTATAAGCACATAGTATAAGATAAAACGATTCTCCAACCTTTTCATTATTGTCATTTTCGGTTTTGATAATAAATGTACGAGGTTTTTCTGATAAAGAAAATGTACATTTTTCAATGACACTAAGTTCTTTCCCTGTACTAGAATCAGTTACCGTAGGTTCTATTTCTAAAACAATTTCACCCGTTTTAGCTTCTGAGTCGACATCGATATGATACGCCAACTGACTATGATTACTGCGTAGTAATGTTTTTGGATTATTTGGATGAGAGCTCACAGTAAAATAACTAGATATATCTTCTTCGGTTTCTTTGTCTATAAATTTAAAAGATACTTTCGATAAGTCTAGTGCTTGGTCGCTACAGTTTTGAACATCAAATGAAATAGGACAAACTAAGTCACCTTGAAATAGCTTTTCTACAAATTTAATTTCTTGTAACTCTACGTGAATTGGGCGTGGTTCCACTACAATAGCGTTGCTTTGTCCTTGCTTATCTTGGTAAGACGCAAAAAATTGATCTTCTTTTGGAAGAACGTCATTAATATTACCGCGATAAACAATTCCTAATTGAGTAAGATCAACGCTACCATTTTGAAATGTTGTATCAGGAATAGTATTGATAATATCTTGTTGCGGCAAATAAAATTCACCTTTACCACTTTGCGGCCGCAATTGTATACTTTCCTTAAAATCACTTTTGGTATTACCGTAGACATCTTTTGCAGTAATTACATTCTTACCTTGAAGTGGACTCTCATTGATTTGAGGTGTAGACAAATAAATGGCAAATTTCCCCAATTCTGCTGCTTTAATCTCTATTGTTCCTGATAAACCACTAGTACTACCTTGCTTTTCTTCTACCTCAATAACAACTTGTTCATCGGCATTAACAAAAGTAAAAACTTCTGCTGTACTTCCCGTACCTTCTTGAAATTCTAGCTCTAGTTCTGAAGGAATATTGCGCTCAACTCCATTTGGTGCAGGTTTCGCATTACTGTTAAACACCAATATTTTACTACCTTCATATTGTAAATCTTTCTCATTATCTCTTTCAGCATGAATTTTTATAGCAAAAGGTTTTCCTGCAGTAACACCTTTGGGAATATCAATGGAAAAAGAACGCCCAGAAGCTTCAACGAACCACCTAAAAGAGCGGTCACAGGTAATTTCTTTCCCTGAAGAATCCTGAAATTTTAGTTGCGTATTTATTTCTGTAGTCCCTTGCCCCGCATCATCTGCAATATTGATATTGTATTGTAACGAAGTGACACCTTTAGGAAGAGTTTCTAAGTTTTGTGGATGAGGTGCAACCTTGTAAGTGTTATCAGGAGAACCGTTTTGTACAAACGAAAAACTTGAACTACTTAATTTGACTTCGTTTCCATCATTACGAATCTTAATTTCAATTATGTAATTATTATTTGACAAAACCTGAGATGGAGACATCACTTCATCAATATGGAGATTTATTGGTCGCGCAAGTATTCTAAACTCGGGACTTTCATAAGTAGTGTTGTTTATAACACATACCAATTGAGCTTTTTGTGGTAAAACTTGGGAAGATACACAGTCTATTTTAAGTTGTTGATGAGAAAGATTAAGAATTCCATTTTCAAACAAATGACCTTCTAAAACTGTTTTTGGTTGATCATTCATATCGTAAATTTGACCATCAACACCAGACAAGGTAACCTGAACATGATTTTTGAAATTCGGAATTAGATTTCCATAT
>NZ_CP165719.1:0-50000 GCF_041508025.1 Candidatus Uabimicrobium helgolandensis | reverse complement strand
CGAACAACGGTTGCCATCTCCGTATTACCGCGGCTGCTGGCACGGAGTTAGCCATGACTTCATTTTGTGCCTTTTTCAATTACAGATAGTATTATTATCTGCACCTTACTAACACATGTTAGGAGTTTACAACCCGAAGGCCTTATTCCTCCACGCGGCGTCGCTGGGTCAGACTTGCGTCCATTGCCCAATATTCCTTCCTGCTGCCTCCCGTAGGAGTCGGGCCCGTGTCTCAGTGCCCGTGTGACCGTCCACCCTCTCAGGCCGGCTATCCATCAATGCCTTGGTAGGCTTTTACCCCACCAACTAGCTAATAGAATACAAACCCCTCTCTAAGCATGAGGCCCGAAGGTCCCCCACCTTTAATTACAACAACATGCATCGCTGTAACCTTATGCGGTATTAGCAGTCCTTTCGAACTGTTATCCCCCTCTTAGAGGTAGGTCATTTATACGTTACTCACCCTTTCGCCGCTCTCCATTCCCGAAGGAACTTCTCGCTCGACTTGCATGGAATAAGCACGCCGCCACCGTTCGTTCTGAGCCAGGATCAAACCCTTCAAATAAAAAGTTTCTCCTGTTTTGTTCTTCTCACAAAGTTCTTAAACTTAATGAGCTCACACACTCGTTCTTTCTCTTTCCCTTTTTTTCAAAGATCTAAAATCTCAATAAAACCAAATTTTTTTTCTTTGCCTTTATTGAGATCAACAACTTGTTCAAAGTCGTTTTTTTCGTTTCGTGCTCGACAAGTATATCACTTATCTTTTGTTTGTCAACTTCTTTTTAAAATCTTTTTCAAAGTTTCTTAAAAGTACTGAACAAACTTGGTTCCTCTTTTTTGACAACCAGTTTTTTTTGGTTGCCCTTTCGTTCAAGGAGAAGGGATTATAGCACGGCTTCTTCAACAGTCAATATCTTTTCTTTTTTTTTCTACATCTTTTTTTTTACAAAAGACATAAAAATAGCATTAACATGAACTTACCGTATATTTTTTTTCTAAAAAAGAATCAAAAACTATACTCATAGTCTTGATATAAAGATTATTTAACAAGCTTTTCTGATATAAAATCGGGAAAAAACCTTTTAATCATACATCCAAAATAACTATCATAACCTATAGTATAACGACGACGAGGCCTTTTCTTCTTTAAAATAGACTCTATTCTCTTAGCTACTCTGATAGGAGAACCTCCCATAGATGATATACTATACTGTTTTTTATTCTCAGAAACATAAGACACATTATTATATATCTCTGTTCGAAAAAAACCTGGTTCAACAAGAACAATGTTTATCCCTTTTTTTTTCAGCTCACAACGTATAGATTCACTCCAACCTTCTAAAGCAAACTTGGAAGAGCAGTATGCACTAAGTGTTCCCGCGCCTGTTAATCCCAAAATAGAAGAAACGTTAATAATTGTTCCTTCCTTATTATCAATCATGTAAGGCAAAACCGCTCTAGAGCAATTAAGCGCTCCATAGAAATTTGTAGCAAACTGGCGTTCAAAATCTTCATTGGTACTTTCTGTAAACTTACCCAAAACCGCAAACCCAGCATTGTTTATAAGAATATCAATACGTTTTTCATTTTCAATAATTCCAGAAACGCAGTTATCTATAGTGTCTATATTACAAACATCTAGTTCACAAATATGTATGTTAAGGTTACGTTGTTTACTTTCTTCAACAAGACGCTTATTTTTTTTCAAGTTACGCATAGAAGCGTAAACAATATAACCTTTTTCAGCAAGCCATAAAGCCGTTTCATAGCCAAGGCCACTTGAGCATCCTGTAATAAGAACAACCTTACGCTTCATCATGCTTTTTCCATACCAAAGAACCAACTAAAGAAAATACACCTATTTTCATTGGCGCTGTATCTAAAATCAAACGATCATTCTCAAATTTATAGTAACGAACATAATCTTTACCTAATTCGTTAGGAATTATGTGGCTATCAATCTTATGATGTATAGTATTATCGCCTTCAAGAGAAAAAAGACCACAATAAGCAACATAGTTACGAATGGTATCATTCACTTCGTCTTTTTTTCCTATGCCTACCATTGCGTATTGAGAACTAAAACGTTTTCGGTTTCTCTTACTTAGATGCACCGACATGTAACCATTTTCTGTATATATCAAAGTGCCAACGGGATTTTTCCCTAAAGGGGAAAACTTAACCAAACCACTTTTTGTAGACATTAAAAATGACTGTAGTTTCCAAACGCCAAAAAATCTATCCATTATTTTTCACCAATAATTACTTTTTCTCTGCCCAAAAGAAATACCATCCCCAGCTTCTCTTCTTCAAGCATGGCTTTGCAAAAATCCATGCCATGTTTAAAAAAGCAGGTTTTGCCCAAAAATAGTTCTCATACTTAAATGGTTCAAGAACTGTATTATACTTTTCTTTTTTACTTAACTCCCATGTTTTAATCCAAGAGATTTCTGTTACATCTTCTGTCTCAATATTTTCAAATCCAACTTCCTGCATTAATGTTTTATATTCACTGACTTTTTTCATATAACTAACATTAAAGGTAATTTGTGTGGCAATTTGTTTTGCAATCCATGAACATTTCTCACCCATAATAGGATCACTAAATGCTATCCCTCCTCCTGTCTTTAAAGATTTAAACGCATTTTTAAAAACCTTGTCCTTTTCTGGAACATGAACCAATACCCCTAAAGACACAATATAATCAAATGTATTTTCGGGAAAATCCATCTTACACGCATCAAGAGTTTGATACTCCAAACGACCTTCAAGACCTTTCTTTTTAGCAAAAGCCTTTGCTTGCTCAATTTGAGCATTAACAATATCAATACCTAGTACACGACAATCTAGATTTTCAACCAACCACACAGCGGTTTCACCAAATGCACAACCAAGATCTAAAATATATGAGCCTTTTTTGATATGCCTTGTAATATGACGAATGTACCTTTCCTGAGCTTCAGGAATACTAACTTCTGGTTGTTCAGGAGGATAATATCCAAAATGTCGCGATGGTATTTTATCACCTATCTCTGCGAGCTTATGTCCATAAATCTCATCCATTGCTTTACTATAAGATCCTGCCATTTTTGTCTTCCTACAATTATAAAACTTACCGATAATTTAATTTATATAGCCTGAGTATTGTATTATACTTAGGATTGTACTATATTAGAGGTACCCTGTTAATATTTACATAATATTATCACAATTTTGTAAAATCTAGCGGGCGTCTCTAGTGCAAAAAAACACTATACATACACCATATATATAACACAATGTTTTTTTGAGCAGGTTTAGTGGAGCGCATTCTTCTAAAAAATTCGCTAAAAATAAAGTACTGTGTTAGGAATCAGCTTTTATCTTAAATAATTTGGTTATTTTAGAAACTTTCATTATTGCTTTTCAGCTACAGAGTACAACCCCTGTACTTTCAAGAGTTTCACTACTAAAATATTTAGAATTATATAAAAAGCTAGATGTCAACACTTCCTAATTTTGCAGCCTCTCAAAAAGACAGTACACATAGAGAAACATAATCGCAAAAATATTGTCTTAAATTACAGCAAAGTCAAATGAAAACACGCTTTCTCTGCATTAAATATTATTATATTACTCAAAAAATACCTAGGAAAAAATATGAATCCACAAAAAAATCCCCTTAATGAAAATCAAATGGGATATCCTAAAAATAAATGCGTTCATACAATTTTCGAAAGACAAGCACAACAAACGCCACAACAAATTGCTCTCGAATCTGATAATAAGACACTTACTTACCAAGAGCTAGATAAAAAAACAAATCAAATCGCACACTACTTAAAAACTCTTGGAATAAAAAAACAGGACATCGTTGGAGTTTTTATTGAACGCAACATTGATATGATTTTATCTTTTCTAGCCATTCTAAAACTTGGAGCTGTATGTCTTCCCTTAGACCCAAATTATCCTAAAGAGCGCCTTGATTTCATGATTCAAGATACTAAAACCAACTTCATTATAACCAACAATAAGATTGAACATATTACAACTATCGACTTACAAAACATTGAGCTTGCGCAATATTCAACAGAAAGTTTGGTAGAAAAATGCCAAGCATTAGACTTAGCCTTTATCATGTACACATCAGGCAGTACAGGAACTCCAAAAGGTATAGGTATTGTTCACAGAGGCATTGTTCGATTAGTAAAAAATACTAACTATATGAACATCACGACCAAACATCGTGTCGCCCAATTATCAAGTCCTTGTTTTGATGCCGCAACATTTGAAATTTGGACAGCACTTTTAAATGGAGCAAGTCTTGTAATCGTAGCCAAAAAAGACATACTTATAGCAGAACGTCTTCATGAAATATTTAGCAAACACAGAGTAAATGTTACTTTAGTAACAACAGCTCTTTTCAATCAGTTAGCATCACAACAATCTGATATGTTTAATCAACTTGACTACGTTTTTTTTGGCGGAGAAGCGGTAAATGTCCATTGGGTAAGAGAAGTATTAAAAAATCCACCAAAAAACTTAGTGCATCTTTATGGACCAACAGAAAATACTGTTGTTTCCACTTCTTACAACATTCGGTCTGTAAGTCAAGATGCTAAAACCGTTCCTATTGGGAAAGCCATCGCGTACAGCAAAGCTTATGTTTACAATGAAAATTTAGATTTGGTAAATCAAGGAGAAATAGGAGAACTATGTGTAGCAGGTGATGGTTTAGCTCGTGAATATTTAAACCGACCAGAAATTACCCAAAAAGCTTTCGTTCAACATCCAGAAACAGGAGAAAGACTTTATAAAACAGGTGATTTAGTTCGCGTAATAGAAGACGGTAATATTGAGTTCGTTGGTAGAAAAGATCATCAAGTAAAAATTCGTGGATTTCGCATAGAAATGGGAGAAATAGAAAACCAGTTGTTTACCATGCCAGGCATTAGTAAGGCAGTTGTTTTAGTAGAAGAGTCAGAGCTTGGTCACAAAAAACTAGTAAGTTACATAGAATCCAAACCTGAAATTGAAATAACAAAAACACAAATCCGTAAATATTTACAAGAACAGTTGCCTTACTACATGATTCCTGCAAATTTTATTATAATGAAACAATTCCCTATTAACGCAAATGGCAAAATCGATCGCCAAGCACTTATTGTAAAAGCATCAGTGCAAGAAAAGACTTCCGACTATACCCTCTTTAGCAACGAAACTCAAGGGCAAGTTATGACTATTTGGCAAAAATTGCTATCCTTACAAGAAATACAATTAGATGATAATTTTTTTGAAATTGGTGGTAACTCTTTATTAGCAACACAGATGCTTTTCGAAATAAAAAATAACTTTGGCTGTGATATTGCCCTTGATTCGTTATACGAAAATCCAACGATCAAAAACATATACTCACTAGTAGAAAAAAGTTCATCTTCTAACGAACCCTACCTAGTAAAACTGAAATCTGGATCTTCAAAAAAAGCATTATTTTTTATCCCAGATTTAGCAGGTGACACAGCATCTTACATCGAAATAGTAAAAAATCTTGATAGTGAACAAACAGCTTACAGTTTCCGGCCTCCAGGACTACATGACGAGAAATCTCCTCTTCTTAGTATCAAAAAAATGGCAACATTCTATATCGATATTATGACAAGAATACAGCCCGAAGGACCATATATGCTATGTGGCTTGTCAATGGCAGGAGCTTTAGCTTACGAGGCAGCACAACAGCTTTCACAGCAGGGAAAAACGGTTTCTCTATTAGCTTTATTAGACGCTGACTCAGGCCTAAGCATAAAGGTGTTGGGTAATTCACTACGAATGTTCAAATCTTTATGGCACAATTCAATGTACTATTTACTAAAACCAAAAAAATTTAGTAACGGTGCCTTAAAACAATTACTACTCATGATGAAGATTATATGGCAAGTAGATCTTTCTGTAGAGGGATTTAAAAATTGCCAAACAGAGGATGAACAATATGAGCATTTGTTAAAAATGCTAAAACAAAAGCGCAAATTTTCTGAGCATGTCACTCTAGAACAATTCAAAAAAGTTTCCGATGTTGTAGGGCTCAATTTTTTCGCAACTCTATCCTATTTTCCTAAAAAATATAATGGTTCAGTTGTATTTTTTAAACCTGAGGAAAAATCAAAATATTTCACTGTTATTGATTATAAAAAATGGAATCGTTTGATAAAAAAACTCTACATGCACGAAGTCCCTGGCAACCATTTTAATTTCTTTTTAAAACCTTCTGCTGAAATTATAGGCAAAACAATACAATCCTACATCACAAAGGGGTCATTATGAAACAATTGTCTATCACAATCACCTTATTAATTTGTGTTCAGATACTAGCACAAGAAATTACTACAAAAAAAATAAATGCCTCCATTGAAAAAGGAATTCAATTTATATTAAAAAAACAAAATCGCGATGGTTTTTGGGAGGGTAGTCATAGCGATAATTACCCTATGGGCAAAACAGCTCTAATTGTTTATACACTCATTAAATCAGGTGTGTCTCCAGAAAAAGAAACTATCAAAAAAGCTTTTAAGTATCTCAACAAACTACCCTTCAGAAAAGTATATAGTGTTTCATTATATATAATGGCAGTAGAAGCCAAATTTGGTGCTTTAGGAAAAAAACTTAGTACCAAGAAACAAAAACTATTAAAAAAAAGAAACTTTCATCCATTTCGTGCTTTAGCAAGTAGCAAAGAACAACGGCGTATGGTCAAAGCAGCGAAATTTTTATCCACCTCAACATCTAACGGGTTATGGGGATATCCTGACGGAACAGGTGATTTGTCAAACACCCAATATGCACTTCTTGGTTTATTTGCGACAGAGCGTTTAGGTTTACCTGTGGATAAAAAAATCTACTATAAAGTAGTACGTCACTTTATCAAAGTTCAAGAAAAAGATGGTCCTCAAATCAAACGTCCATTTATTGTTCCTGCTGCAGATCAACCAATCGACTGGCAATGGAGACAAAAACTGGAAAAAGACATAGCAAAACTAAAAAACAAAAACTCCATAAATAAATTATACCCGCGATCATCAACAACCGTAGTCAGTATGAAAGCACGTGGTTGGAAGTATAGAGAGAACCATGGAAAAGTATCAGGAAGTATGACAACAGCTGGTGTAGCTTGCATGGTCATATCAAAAGCGTATTTAGAAAAATGGCGTAGTAGTAAATGGAAAAAACTTCTTCCCAAAATAAACGAAAGTATACGAGATGGTTGCGCGTGGATAGCGCACAATTTTGAAATAAACAAAAATCCGAATGGTGGCCATCTATATTATTATCTTTATGGATTAGAACGTGCCGGTATATTATCAGGTGTTAAAAATTTTGCTTCGCACAATTGGTATCTAGAAGGCGCAAGAAAAATGCTAAAAGATCAAAAAAAAGATGGCCGATTTAAAAATGAAGTAGATACTTGCTTTGCGCTTTTATTTTTAAAACGCGCAACTGTTCCCGTAAGACTTGAAACAAAAATGGAAAAGTAGAGTAAAATCAAATGCAAGATTACAGAGAAATAGATCTATTCATCAAAAAGGCCCCTAAATTTATAGATAAATACAAAATCGTAAATACACTAGGTCGCGGAGGAATGGGAGTAGTTTATTTAGCATATGATTCAGAACTAAAGAGAAAAGTAGCTCTAAAAATCATTTATAAACACAGCCATATAAATCTACAAAGATTTTTACTTGAAGCTAAATCCATAGGAATGTTAGATCATCCAAATATCGTAAAGCTATATAATCTTTCTACAACAGAAAATGGCACACCATATATAGTAATGCAATATGTAAAAGGAAAAACACTAGAAGAGTATCTTGTAAAAAATGCACTCAGTTTCAAGCAAAAAATATCACTAATTATTCCTATTTTAGAAGCAATGCACTATGCTCATGAAAAAGGAATTATACACCGCGATATTAAACCATCGAATATACTAATAAGTAAGGAAAGAAAACCCCTGCTTATGGATTTTGGCCTTGTAAAAATAATGGAGAGCAAATCATTAACACAAACAGGGGTTGTCGTTGGTACTTTAGGCTACATGTCACCGGAACAAGCATGGCAAACATCTAAGAAAGTTGATCATCGCACAGATATATATTCTTTTGGCGTTTTGATTTACAAAATCCTAAGTAATCATATGCCTACATCAGGAGAAAATATTCTTGAGTTTGTCAAAAATTTAACAGAAAAAAAAATCATTCCTTTACGATGTCACAACAAAAAAATCCCTAGGTATTTACAGAGTATTTGCAATAAAGCCTTAGCAAAAAATAGAGATTCTCGCTATCGAACAGCTCTAGATTTTGCAAATCATCTCAAAATTTTTATAGAACAAAATTCATTACGCTCTTTTTGGCACATAAACTACAAGTATATAGTAGTAATACTATTTTTTTTATGCGCAACTTGTATGTATAAAATCTTTCCAACTTCAAAGAGACCAAAACAAAGTCAACAACCAATACTCATTATTCAAAAATGGATTCAAAACGAATTTTATGACAAAGCTAATCAAGAACTTGAGCAAGTAAAAACAAAGCTTTCTCTTCACACATACCACATTCATAAATGTATACTTGCATCTAAAAAATATAATGCTTCATCTTTTCAAAAGCATTATGCAATACTAACTAAAAAACAAAAAGAGTTAGACATAGTTCAACTGGCAAAAGCAGAAATATATATTCACCAAAAAAAATGGCCTGAGGCTTTGCATACACTAAAAAAAATTGATCCCCAAACACCAAATACAAAATTTTATGTTCCTTACTATACGGCACAGATTTACTACCAAAAAAAGAATTTCAAACTCGCCAAAAACTATTTTAACTTCGCAAAGCTAGCTAAAATAAAAACAGAACAACTATACATTGATATTGCAAAATCTTGCTTACACCTAAAAGAATTCGTTCAAATGCAACAAGTACTTGCTAATATAAAAAATCAAGCTACCGATTTTCCTGAAATTTTTTTATTATTAGGTCGTGCCGCCATGGGTTTAGATCAATACCAACAAGCAGAGTCTTTTTTTAGACAGTTATTAGCAATCCAAAAACAAAGTAACACTTACTTCTGGTTATCTAAATCACTTATTTCTCAAAGAAAATACCAGGATGCTAGTCTATACCTGCAAAAAGCTAGACAACTAGACCCAACTAACTTAGAAATTTTTAAAGAATACACAAGCATTGCTATTTATAATATGGACCTGATAAAAGATCGCTATCTTGAATTTTTTACTGATTTGGAAAAATGGCGCTACATTCCTGAAAATTTTACTGATTTAGAAATAGCAAAGCTCCGAAATTTGTACCGCAAACACTACGTGCAAATGAAAACCCTATCACAAAAAAACTTCTCACAAAAGCAGTGCCAATTATTTATTGGCAAATTATCAGATCCAAAAATTTCAAAGCAAGCTCAAAAAGCTCTATTTATAATGCGCTATAGTAAACATATTTCACTACTTCGCAAAACAAACCCTGGTCTCTATACAGAAATCATCAACTTAAAACATCAAGAGCAACAAAACGCACTGTATTATCAGCTAGCAGAAATTTCTTTAGATCGCAATAGTGAACATATTTCAAGAATATCTCTAGAACAAACAAAAAGTATTGCATCCAATGGAAAAGAACCAGTACTTCATCGTTATATAGCAACCAAAACTCTTTTATATATGTTAAAAATAAATCTAGTAAATGAACTACGTCTCCGAGCGATAAAAAATCGTGATATCTACTCAGAGGTTATCTATGATGGTGCTCTACGTTCCATTTCAATACACACAAATATAAATAATAAAAAATTTCCTTACTTTCCACACAAAAAACTAATATTTATTCCACATTTTTTACAAACTTATCAATTACCTTATTCCCATATACAAGCACTAATTGATCAAAAAGAATCACCAGAAATATCTATTCTAGTGGCACTGCACTATTACCAAAAAAGCGATGAACATCAGCAATTGTGTTTTCCTATTATAAAAAAGTATGTCTACGATAAAAATCCCAACTTATCTAGTTTTACGATTAAGTATTTCTGGAGATCAATGAATAGTAAACGGAAAGATCCACTATATAAAGAAATGTGGACAGACCTCGCTATTCATTTACCTTTATTAAACGACAAGGCACAACAAGCGGTGCTAAGTACTGCTTGCTTAAAAAACTATTCAATACCAATAAAAATTATTCAGCAACTTCTATCATCGAATCCGACAACCTCAACAACAATGTTAATTATTAACTATCTCAGCCAAAGAAGACGTCAAGATATCATAGAAAACTATTATAAAAATGAGAAGAATAACTCAACAATGCGAGTCTACGGCTATCACAAATCATTAACAACAGACCTCCAAACAAAATATAAAGGCATAATTCCTACAGATTTTATAACCAGTAAAGACAAATTTCTAAGAAGCTATGCGTATATAATGTACGCTTATCTAGGAGAAGAGACTCTTCGTTTTTTAGAAAAAGAATCCACGGATATGCAAGCATTTATTTTAAAGGTTTCTGTTTTTCCGGTACTACCAATTGTCGGAAAGCAAAATGCTAAATTTCCTCATAAAAAGAGGCTGGCAATAATACGGAAATATCAAAAACACAAGAATAAAAATGTACGTAGATACGCTTACTTCGCTGAAGTTTTTCAAGATTATGGTGAGAAAAAAATAGACCTATTGATAAAAAAATTCTATCAAAAATCAGATATCGTTGTAAAAAAAGGAGTGGCTAGCGCTATTCGTGATCGCTTAACAGCAAATATCGAAATCTATGACCGGCATTTCATAGAGCAATTGATGTTTTTTACTCAAAAATACCATCCTCAAGCAGCTCTACAAATAAACAAATATTTAAAATTATCGCTCGTAAAAAAAATTAACATCTACAAACAAATGCTACTACAAATAAAAAAGCTAGACCATTGGTATGCAAATGATTTTTATCAATATGGAGTTATTTTAAACCAAGAAAACAAACAAAAATTAGCTATTGAGTCCTTCAAAAAAGCAATTAACTTGAACAATTCTATATTGTATAACATAGAATTAGTAAAATTGCTTTGGCAATACGACAAAAACGCTTTGCCGCATTATTTAAATAATATAAGTAAACTCAATTTAGAGAAAAGAATATACCCAACATATCACCATCCGCTACTTCAAATGGGAAAGAATATCGCAATAGAAAAAATACTAATGCAAAACTATATAGCGCAAACGCAATACGGATCACACATCAAGGCACGTAGACAAGCACTACAAAACTTAAAGGTCTATTACGAAAAAACCCAAGACAAAATAAAATATAGCTTTTACCAAACAGCTTTAAGTAATCAAATTACCTTGCATCGTAACAAAAATTAAGTCTTCTTTTTTGATAAAGTAACCGCTCTCTACTCTCTATTTGCAAAATAGAAACAGCGAGCCCCAAACTAAACCAGTACTGGACACTAGCTAAAAAGTTATAAATTACACCTCCTAAAAGAAATCCCTGAGTTAGGCAAATAACTGAAAAAACCAAAATAAGACGCAAACTTTGGTCTCTTATCCTTAGGAATACTTTCCAAATCCAAAAAAATATAACAACACGCATAATAATAACAATAATATAACCAACCAAACCTATTCCTGCAACCAAACGATCCTTTTCTCCTTCAAACGAAATACCAAATTTCCGACGAATATCTAAAATGCGCTTGATACCTTGAAATTCAGTACCAATGCCATAACCTACAAGCCCAGCGTTTTGTAATTTTGCTACTCTAACCATCTTATATATACGATAAGCGATTTCTCCTTTTTGATTCCCTCGAGAGAATCGCTCAAGTAAGCGTTGAGAACTGTCTTGTCCTATTTGTGTAAACATAAACATTGCAATAGTTAGCATGCCAGCCACAAAAAGCCTAACAACAAATTTACGCCATAAAATATTTTCGCGCGACCTAGAAAGAACAATAAAACCAAGAACGTATATAAAACTAATAATCACAACACCTCTAGATGCCGTCATAAAAGTATTCAACCATGCAGCAAGAAAACAACCGTAGTATACAGTTGACAATATTTTATTTTTCTCCTGCATAATCAAAATCATCAAAAAGCCAAATAAAATAGTTAAATATTGCCCGAACGGTCCTATGTATGAAAAGGTAGAAGTAATACGCGCTTTTCCTAAAACACTAGCAATATTACTATCATCGCCAACATATTTATTCAAAAAATGACCTTGAGGCAACGAGTATTGATACATTCCTAGTAGTAGTATTGGAATAGAAAGAATTGCACCCCAGCGAAAAAAATTCCATATTTTTTCTCGCGTATCTAGAAGGCGTGGAATGATAATGATAAGTGAAATAAAAGAGAAGTGAATCATTGCACCTATGAGAAAAATGCGTATATCGCTTGTAGCACGCCAATTGCTAAACTCAATTAGCCCCCAAAACGCATACACAATAATCATAGGAATAAAAGGAAAGTTATAACTTATTTTATTTTTAATTAAACAGCGGATGAACGGTCCTATAATCATAGCATACTTAACAAATATCAGTGGTGTTGCCAAACCTGGCAGAAACCATTTGCGAAAGGCTCCTTCAACAAGAAGCCACGCAAAAAAAAAGTACATAGACAATCGCCACTGCACCATACTTACAGCAAAGCAAAGAAATCCCACAAGAAATACTGATAAGTATAGCGAAGAACCGCTCATATTAACTAATTCTTACCTGGAGTAGAACTTTTCTCAAGTTTCTCGACAGACTTTAACTTAAAAGAATCGCGAATATCATACATAGTCGCCCATGTTTTGTTCTCCTTTGTAGGAAATTTAGGAGAAACGCAGGCAAAAAGAATTGATTTTGTTTCATCTTTGCTATAAAAAAAGTTAATATCCATATGTAAAGAAAGTTTTTCTCCTGTAACGAAAGGATCATACCAATCAACAACTACATAAAATTTACCTTTAGACTTCTCATCATCCTTTACAGACACCTTGATAGTATCAAAATTTAGTTTTAGCTTTCTTTTATCTGCAACTGCTTTACAAAGTCCTTTATAATATGCGAGTAAAATCTTATGTACTTCTTTTTTGTCAATAGAAATTTTTTCTTCTATCCAGAAAAAGAATACATAACAAAAATAATCTTCTGTTTCTGGCTTAAACATCCCTGGAGCAAAACGCAACTCTTCGAAACCTTTATATTTTATATCTGGAGCAAAGCTAAGAGGAAAGAAAATTCTCTCTGGACGCCAATCTTCAGGAGCAGAAAACTCAAAAGGGTCCTTTTTATCTTCTGCAAATAAAATACACCCCAAAATAAGAAATAATACTGTATATTTTTTCATAATGATTATCCTACTTGGCAAGTAATTGTTTTATTTTGTCTAATATCTTATTTGCCACATCTTTCTTAGACATCAAAGGTAATTTTTTACCTTTTTCCCTGGTAATGATATAAACTTCATTTTCATCGCTATTAAACGTAGTATTTTCACCGGAGATATCATTAGCGACAATTAAATTTAATTTTTTAGATATTAATTTTTGCAAAGCATTTTCAATAATATCTTCTGTTTCTGCCGCAAAACCCACTTTGAAAAGATCTTCATTGATAATCTCTGTCAAAATATCAGGATTGCGTATCATTTCTAAGTTCCAAACTTGCTGTTTACCTTTTTTCATTTTGTGCTCTACTGATTTTTGAGCACGCCAATCAGCAACAGCTGCTGCCATAACGAGAACATCATTCTTTGCGCAGTGCGATTTTACTTCTTGACACATATCAAGCGCTGTATCTACAAAAACAGTATCAACTCCTTTAGGTACTTCTAAATTGGTTGGCGTTGTAATCAAAGTAACTTTAGCACCACGATCTCTAGCAGCGGTAGCAACAGCATAACCCATTTTACCTGACGAACGATTTGCCAAGAAACGAACTGCATCAATTTTTTCTTGGGTTCCTCCCGCAGTAACCAAAACGCGAAGGCGAGAAAAGTCACCGTTTTCTCCGAAAACTACATTTAGATGCTCAAGAATTTCATCCGGCTCTGTCATACGCCCAACACCTATATCGCCAGAAGCTAAATAACCTTTTTCTGGCCCAAGAATAATAAATCCATTCTCTTTGAGTTTTTGAATATTTTCTTGAACAATAAAATTCTGATACATATGTGTTTCCATTGCAGGAGCAATAATCACAGGTCCTGTTGTTGCTAATACCGTACAAGTCAAAGGATCGTCGCTAAAACCATGGGCCATTTTTGCTATTGTATTTGCTGTTGCCGGGGCCACAATTACCGCATCTTTTTGCGCTAGTGAGATATGATCTAAACCTAAAGGTGAATTTGCATCAAAAAAATCAGTAACTACATCTCGACGTGTTATCGCACGAAATGTAGCTGGCTGAATAAACTTTTGTGCTGATGGAGTCATAATAACATCGACATTAGCACCTTGTTGTACAAGTAAACTAGCAAGCATCACACTTTTATAACAAGCAATACTTCCTGTAACTCCAAGTACAATATTTTTATTTTTTATATTACTATTCATTTGGGAAAAAACACGCTGTGTAGTGACCTGGTTTCGATTCTTGTAACGATGGTTTTTCCGTACTGCACTTCTCTTGTGCTTTAGAACAACGTGTACGGAAAGGACATCCCGATGGTGGATTAAGTGGACTAGGAACTTCACCTTTTAGAACCACGCGTTTCCGAGTTTTTTCTATTTCAGGGTCAGGCACATTAACCGCTGAAATCAAAGCCTCGGTATAAGGGTGACGAGGCTTTTCGTTGAAGTATTCATCAGTAGGAGCTAATTCAACAATATTGCCTAAGTACATAACCGCTATTCTTGTACACATGTGTTTTACCACACTTAAATCGTGAGCAATAAAAACATATGTTAGGTCATATTCTTTTTGTAAATCTGCAAATAAATTAAGTACTTGAGCTTGAATAGAAACATCTAAAGCTGAAACAGGTTCATCAGCAAGAATAATCTTAGGCGAAGAAATCAACGCGCGAGCAATACCTATTCTTTGGCGTTGTCCACCTGAAAAAGCATGTGGATAACGATTGCGAAATCGCGGTTCTAGACCAACTCTTTCCATCATTTGTACTACTGCTTCATTTAATTCTTTCTTATTTTTGTAAAGGCGAAAAATCTTAGCTGGTTCCGCAATTACCTCTCCAACAGTCATACGTGGGTCAAGAGAAGCATATGGATCTTGAAACACCATTTGAATCTCACTGCGATGTTCGTTTAGTTCTTTATCTGTGAGCTTTGTAAGATCTTCACCTTTAAAAATAACTGCGCCAGATTTAGGACGATGTAACTGGATTATATTTCGTGCTGTTGTAGATTTGCCACAACCACTCTCGCCAACAAGACCAAGTGTCTCGCCTTTGTAAAGATCGAAGCTTACTCCATTCACCGCTTTTAAGATCGTGCGCTTTTTGGAAAAAAGCCCTCCACCTTTACTAACATCGAACTCTACATGCAAGTCTTTTACTTGTAGTATTAACTCTTTATTTTGTGTCATAACTCAAACCTCTATACGTCAAGATTTATACAAAACACACGCTGCTTTGTGCTCTCGTTCTTCATCCAGAATTACGTACCCTGGAAGCCCTTGTAAACATTCATCTTTCTTTTTTGGGCAACGCGCATGAAAAGGACAAAAATCAGGTTTCTGTAGTAGATATGGAGGAGATCCTTCAATTGTTGTAAGCCGTTCCTGTTTTTCATGCAATTTAGGTATAGAGTTTAACAACCCTTGGGTATATGGATGCCCTGTTTTCGCAAAAAGTAAATCTGTTGGACCACTCTCAACAATAGTTCCACCGTACATAACAAAAACTTTGTGACTAAGTCCAGCAATAACTCCCAAATCGTGTGTGATGAAAATAATTGACATTTTCAACTTCTCGTTTAGCTCTTTTAGTAATTCTAAAATTTGTGCTTGGATTGTCACATCAAGTGCAGTTGTAGGTTCATCTGCAATCAAAAGCTTGGGATCACACATAAGCGCCATTGCAATCATCACTCGTTGACGCATACCACCTGAGAACTCATGAGGATAACTATCAAGGCGATTTCGCGCATCAGCAATACCTACAAGGTCTAGCTTCTCCACGGCTAAATTAATCGCTGCCTCTTTTGACAAGTTTTTATGAAGCATTACAGCTTCAATCATTTGCGTTTTTACCGTCAGAAACGGATTTAATGAGGTCATTGGGTCTTGAAAAATCATAGTGATATCGTGACCACGTAATTTATTTAGCTTTTTCTGATTCAACTCGCCATTTTTGTTCAAAAGTGACTCACCGTAAAATTCCAACTTATCCGCAACAACGCGACCAGGAGGCATAGGAATAAGGCCCATTATCGAAAGACATGAAACACTTTTTCCACTACCACTCTCTCCTACCATGCCAATAATTTCACTTTCATGGATAGTATAAGAAATACCATTATTAGCATGCACAATACCTTCATCTGTCTTAAAGGTAGTTTGCAAGTTTTTGACTTCAAGTACTACTTTTCCGCTCATAAGTGCTACCTCACTTCATCTTTGGGTCTAGTGCGTCGCGTAAACCATCACCTAAAAAGTTCATACAGAACAATGTGATAGAGAGTGCTAAACCAGGAAATATAATCATCCATGGTGCAACTTCCATCATTTTTGCCCCATGACTACATAGAGATCCCCAACTAGGATTTGGTTCTTGTATACCTAAGCCTAAGAAACTCAAAAAAGATTCCACTAAAATTACGCGCGGTATTGTTATTGTCGTGTATACAATTACTGTACCAAACGCATTTGGAATTAAGTGTTTAAAAATAATAGTGGCGTGTGAAGCGCCATAAGAGCGTGCTGCTTCAACGAATTCCTTGGCCTTGAGAGAAAGTATTTGGCCGCGAACAATACGTGCCATTGTTAACCAACTAACCGCTCCGATAGCCATAAATAAAATAGTTTCATTTTTGCCAAATACCGTCATAAGTATAATAACAAGAAACATATACGGTAAACTATACATAATATCGACAAAACGCATCATAATATTGTCAACGCGACCACCAGCATACGCTGCTATGGCTCCAAATGTAATTCCAATAGATAAACTAATAAAAGTACACATGATAGCTATCTTAAGAGAAATACGTCCACCATACAAGATACGCGTAAACATATCACGGCCAATATCATCTGTTCCCAAAATGTGTTCGCTAGAAGGTTCTTTTTGAATAGCAGAATAGTCAATAGCATCAAAATCATGGCTTGAAATATATGGTGCTAATACGCACATCGCAACCATAATTCCCAGAACAATCATCGAAAATACAGCCATTTTATTCTTAAGTAAACGTCTCCAAGCATCTTTCCACAAACTAAGTCCACTATCACTTGCTGATTTTTTTATTTGTTGTTTTTGTTCCATGTTATTTCTCTTCATGTAAATTAATTCGCGGATCGACTAAACAATATGCTATGTCTGCAAGTAAATTAAAACACATTACAAGTAAACTCACTAGTATTACCGTTCCCATTACCATTGTATAATCGCGGTCAATTGCACCCATGATAAAATGTCGCCCAACTCCAGGAATACCAAAAATCTGCTCAATCACAATAGAGCCCGTTATGATAAATGCAGAAGCAGGTCCGCAGTAGGAAATAATAGGTAAAAGTGCACCTTTTATTGCATGACGTGTAACAATCGTCCAATTGCTAAGTCCCTTGCTTCTTGCGGTTTTGATATAATCTTGATTGATAACTTCAAGCATACTACCACGAGAGATACGCGCAACAATCGCAATATAATAGCAAGACAATGTCGTAACAGGCAAAACATAGTGACTATATCCTCCCCAGTTAGCAACGGGCAACCACCCTAAGTACACTCCAAAAAACACCGCTAAAATAGGTCCAAGTACCATATTGGGAACCGAGATTCCAAGTATCGCAAAGCTCATACACATGTAATCAATAGTAGAATTATGATGCAATGCCGCGATAAACCCGACTGTTGTTCCTATGAAAATAGCAATCAGCATTGCAAGAAAGCCTATTCGTAAAGACACAGGAAAAGTTTCGCCGATAATATCATTAACACTTTTATTGTGGTACTTCATAGAAGGCCCGAGATCTCCTCCAGAGATCATGGCTAAATAATACAAATATTGGACAGGAAGTGATTGGTCCATATGAAATTTTTTCTCAAGATTTTTAATAATCTCATCTGGTAATTGTTTTTCAGACGAAAAAGGTCCACCAGGCGCAAAACGCACTAGAAAAAAAGTAATGGTAATAATGACAAGCAATACTGGTATAATTCCAAGTACGCGTTTCACAATGTATCGAAACATAAAATTCTCCGTTTAGTGATTTTTTTCACAAAAAACTATTCTAGTACTCTGATCTTAATGTATTAGTAATACAATCAATATTACAGAACACTAATCATTTGTGAAATATTTTTTCTTTTCTTCCATGTCGATATATACATCACGTAAAGTAGCGCGAGCTTGCAAATCATAAAATCCTTGCTCTACATCTGACTTATTGCTCGGATAAATATTCTTTACGTAAGGTTTTACTAATGTGTCAGCGATGTAAAAGTAAATAGGCATAAGAGGCATTTCATCTAAAGCTAGAGCCTCTGCTTTCTGCATTACCTTCAAACGTTTTGCTGGATCACTTAAGCGACGCGTTTCAGCAAACAACTCATCATAAGCTGCATTTTTCCAAAATGTATCGTTATTTTCACTATCTCCAGCCAGTAATTCTAAAAAAGTATCCGCATCGTTGTAGTCACCAATCCATCCAGCGCGAGCAATATGGTAGTTACCATGCTTACGTCGATCAAGATATGTTTTCCATTCGGCGTTTTCTATTTTAATATTAATCCCTAAATTCTTTTTAACCATATCGCTAATGAAAAGTGCTACCTTACGATGATCATCGCTAGTGTTATATAAAATAGTAAGTGTAGGAAAATCTTTTCCTTCACCGTAACCAGCCTCTTTCAAAAGAAGCTTAGCTTTTTCAATATTTTCTTCTAACTTTGCATCTGCTTGATAGTTATTGGTACGCGGAGGGATAATATAATACGCAGGAACTTGTCCAGCACCAAGTACTTGCGTTAAAACCTTTCGGTCAACAGCCAAAGAAATCGCTTTACGCACCTTAGGATTATCTAGAGGTGCTTCTTTGGTATTAAAAATATAATAATAAATACCTAAACGCGGTGCCGCGACCCATTCAGGATTTTTTTTAATATTAGGATATGCTGAAGATTCTAGACCGCTAACGTGAAAATCTGCTTCACATGCTTTAAACAAGCGTAAACGCGTATTACCGTTATCTGTAGTAAAAAAGATAATTTTATCTAATTTTACCTCATCTTTTCCCCAATATTGCTCATTTTTAACAACTTCTGTGCGATCATTTCTACGGCGTAAAGAAAATTTAAACGGTCCATTGGAAACAATATGATTGAGATCTGTCCAATTACTACCATGCTCTTCAATAACGTGGTTTGGCGTTATGTAGAAAGGCACAAGCGTTAGTAAACTCAAAAAATAACCTGCGGGATTTTCTAGCTCAATTTTTAAAGTGTAATCATCTGCAGCATACACCCCTAGCTCTTCAGGCTTTTTCTCTTTTTCTAAAACAGATTTAGCATTTTTTATTATAAAATATAGGCTAGCATTACGCGATTCAGTAATAGGATTGAGCGCGCGGCGGTATGTTGCAACAACGTCGTGCGCTGTCACTTTAACTCCATCTGACCATTTGGAATCTCTGCGCAAAAAAAACGTATACACGCGACCATCTTCTGAAATTTCCCAAGTTTCTGCAACTCCAGGTAAATAGCCCCCTGTTTTGTTGTCAACGCGTAGTAGCCCTTCAAATACATTACCTAAAATATTTGTACCAGGTGTTCCTTCGCGTTTGACAGGATCTAAACTTGCTGCTTCAGCACCATTTAAAACGCGTAATACCATTTTTCCTTCATCATCCGGCATAGTACGAGAAGTTTTTTTCCCTGGACAGCCAGTCAAGAGCAAACAGAAAATAGCACATAATGTAATCACAAGTTGCATTGTTTATTTATCTCCTATACCCAAATACTTTTTCTTAGCTTCCATATCAATCCATATACGTGTAATTGGATGATTGTCCGCTACATTAAATTTACCATTCTTAATATCTGTTTGTCCGTGGTCGTTACCTTCTACTCGTGGATAAAATCCGCGAACATATGGTTTAATCATTTGATCAGCCACATAAAAATAAATTGGCATCACTGGACTTTCTTCTAGGAGAATTTTCTCGGCCTTTCGGAACAACTCAGCGCGTTTCTTTACATCAGTTTCCGTCTTTGTCTTAGTAACGAGTTCATCATGCTCAGCGTTACTCCAACCACAGTTGTTGTTACCGCCATCCTTCATGAACAATTCCATAAAGTTAAAGGCATCGTTGTAATCAGCAATCCAACCACGACGAATCACATCGTAGTTTATTTTTTTCATCCTGTCAATGTACGTTTTCCATTCATTATTTTCAATTTTAACCGGCAAACCTAAATTTTTTGCCCACATATTCTGAATAACTAAACAGATCTTCTTGTTGTCTTCATTTGTATTGTAAAGAATCGTAAACTCAGGAAAATTTTTACCTTCTGGATATCCAGCCTCAGCGAGAAGCTTTTTCGCTTCTTGTAAATTTTCTTCTAATTGATACTCAGAGGTATAATTAGCTATTCCTTTTGGAACATAGTGATATGCGGGTACTTGTCCCGCTAAAGCTATCTTCTCTGCTATAATTTTTCGGTCAATCGCCAAACTCAATGCGCGACGTACGCGCGGATCATCAAAAGGTTTCCTCGTAGTGTTAAAATTAAAGAAGTAAGTTCCTAGATATGGAGGTGCCATCCACTCACTGTTTTTTGTAATATTAGGATAAGCACTCTTAGCAACAGGACTACTAACCCAGTCAACCATACCACTTTGAAACATACGAAGTTGTGTTTCTTGGTCGCTTGTAGTAAAAGCAAATATCATATCTAATTTGACTCTATCTTTTTCCCAATAATGCTCATTTCTTTCAAACACCATTTCGCTATTCATAACGCGCTTCTTTAATACAAAGGCACCATTACCAACAATATTTTCAGTATCAGTCCAACGATCTGCGTGCTTTTCGATAACGTGATGAGGCACAGGATAAAAAGTATAATGAGTTAATAAATCAATAAAATATGGAACAGCTTGCCTTAACTTTAATTCTAAAGTATAATCATCTAAAGCCTTTGCACCAAGATTGTTCAAATCTTTTTCCTTGCCCTTATTGATGTCCTCTGCGTTTACAATATCATAAAGCATATAGGCATATTGTGCTGCTGTAGCAGGATTAAGAATTCTTTGGTATGCCGCAACAAAGTTATGTGCTGTTACTGGTTCGCCATCTGACCATTTAACATTTTTTCGCAATGAAAAAACATAGGTCTTCCCTTCATCTTTAACATCGTATTTTTCTGCTACTCCTAGTTCAGAGTACTTTCCTTCATCTCCGTAGCGAATCAAACCTTCAAACATCAAATTGAGGATACGATTTTCATAAACTCCTGTTGCTTTCGACAAATCAAGAGTTGCAGGTTCTTGCGAATTGGTAAAACGAAAAACACTTTTTCCTTGTTTTTCATACTCTGTTAAACTTCCCTTTGAAGCACGCGAATCACAAGCGCAAATCAAGAACACAACAACAAACAACAACACATGATACATCTTCATAAATATCTCCTGAATTTAGGATTGCCTTACACAATTTCTAACAAATCTTGAACATCCAACATTCCCACGCACTTCTTTTCTTCATCAACAATAGGAAGTTCATCTATTTTTTTTTCTTTTAATAAACGATATGCTTCCTCTACAAGCATTGCAGAATCTATAGTGAAAGGTTTTTCTGTCATCACCTCCCCTACACACGTTTGTTCTAAATCAACACTTTTTTTCAAATGGCGACGCAGGTCTCCATCTGTAAAAATACCCAATATATATTGGTTCTCATCGACGATTGTCACAGCACCAGCGCGAGCGGAAGTGATCGTCATGATTGCTTCTTTTACACTGCGATCTGCGCCAATTACGGGATTATTTTTACCTACCCTCATTACTTCAGCAACGGTCATCAATCGTTTTCCAAGGCTTCCACCTGGATGATACAAGGCATACTCTTCGCGCGTAAAATTACGCTGCTTAGACACACACATTGCTAAAGCATCTCCAAGAGCTAGCATTGCGGTGGTACTTGCTGTAGGAGCTAGTCCTAAAGGGCATGTTTCACTAATTTTTCCGATAGTAAGTGTTAAATCACTATTACTGCTTAGCGTCGAGTTAGGTTTTCCTGTAACTGCAATTACTTTTGCCCCTATTTTTTTTAATAATGGTAACAAGCGTATAATTTCGGCTGTTTCTCCGCCATTAGAAATAGCAATCACAATATCTTTTTGAACAACGCGCCCTAAATCACCATGAATTGCTTCTGCTGGATGCAGAGATAACGAGGGAGTACCTGTTGAAGCCAAAGTAGCAGACAACTTTTCACCAATTATTCCAGACTTTCCCATACCAGAAACAACAATGCGACCTTCGCAAGTCAAAATCAAAGAAACAGCTTTTGTGAAATTTTCATCAATAAGAGGCATAACACCCAATACAGCTTCTGCTTCTGCCCGTAATATTTCTTTTGCATATTCAATTGTTGACATTTTATTCCAACTCTTCTAACTTTTGGTCAATAATTGCTAAACGTTTACGATTAATATTTTTGAAAAAATGATATGCTCGCATAAAATTATTGCGCGCTTGATCAATTTGCGCTTCACGTTCATACAACTCACCTAGTTGATAACTAAGTTCTGCAACATATTCATCATGTCCAAGTATTTTCCAATGAACCACCGATTTCTCAAAATTCTCCGTTGCCTTATCCATGCGATTCAAACGCATATAAACGCGACCAATATGCATGTGAGTGTAAGCTAAACCTTCTACATCCTGCATATTTTCTTTTAGGATATAACTTTGCGCAAAATGTTCCATTGCCAACAAATAATATCCTTGGCGAATTAACACTTCTCCAATGTTGTTTAAAATTTTGGAAATGTTATAGCGATCATGAATTTTTTGGTATAACTCTAACCCTTTGTGAAAGTAAGAAATAGAGTCTTGTAAATCTTCGGAAAATAGGGCACAACGTCCTAAATCGTAATAAGTATCTGCCATTTTCCATTCAGGTAAATCTTTTTTCAACTGAAGCGCTTTGTTTAGCATAATGTTTGCTTGGTCAAAGTCTTTCATTTTACGAAATCCTCTGGCTAGCTGTTCGTGTAACATTGCTTGCATTTCCAGATTCTCTTCTTCTGTGTACAAACGCAAACTTTCATTAAATTCAGCCATTGCATCATCAATGCGATTTGCAGCTAAGTGCATTCTTCCTATGTGCAAAAGATCCTGCGCTTTTCCATTATTATCGTTTAGTCCACTATGAATTTCATAGCTACTTCGATATTGCACTTCTGCATCGGTAAAGTTTCCTTGCTTTAAGTATAAATCTCCAAGTATCGTATACGTACGACACCTTTCAAGCAACACACCAAGTTTAGTTTGAATTGCAATACTTGTTTCTAAACTCTGATGAGCTTTTTCCCAATCACACTCAAAGCAAAAAACTTTAGCTAATTTGTTCAAAGTCTGAGCTTCATGATCAGGAAATACATTTTCACTAATAGTAAGACTTTTATAAAAATAACTTAACGCCTTATCATTTTCTTTTTGATACCAATAACAATCGCCCAAGGAATTCAAAGTAACAACTTGTTTCTTGCGCATTCCAGCAGCTTCCCAAATAAGTGCTGATTTTTCAAACTTAGGCTTTGCTTTTTCCCACTGCCCTTTGTGCAAGAAGAAAATACCAATATTTTCAACGCACATTGCTTGACTAACAATGTCGCGATGTACGCGATTTATTTCAATGGATTCTTCTAACTTTTCTCTTGCTAAACGAAAATTCCCCATTTCCACATAAAGTCTTCCCTGAAGACAAAGTACCATAGCAACCTTACTCATATTTTTAGCGCTTTTGTAATACTTATAACTATTGTTTAGCAAACTCTCGCTACGTTTATAAAAACGTCTTTGCAATAATACTTGAGCGAAGTCTAGTTCCACCTTTACTCTTTGTTCCTTAGCATCGATTTGATCCAGTAAACTCATTGTTTTTTCATAAAATTCAATGCTGTTGTTTATAAGACCCTGTAAACTATATATATGCGCTACAAAGTTATAGCACTGAACAAGAGCAACTAAATTATTGTCTTTCTCATAAAGATTGATGCACCGATGGTATGCATCAAAAGCAACTTGTAGATCTCCTTTTTGTAATAAACATTTTGCAAAATTATACAGCACCGCTCCTAAGAACCTATTATCTTCCAACTCTTTTGCAATATCTTCCCCGTATTGCAGCATTTCGAGCGCCGTTTGCCACTCTTTTTGCCGTAAATGAAGCTGAACCCCCCTATTAATTGCAATAATTTTTTGCTCAGGTGTACTCGATTTGCTATATACAATCTCATGAAGATAACTACGAGCTTGTTCCTCGTTCTCTTCTATTCGTTCTACATCTGCAAGTAAAAATAAAGCATTTATGTAGTGGTTGTCTTCCTCATTACACTTATTTATAATTTGCAGTAAATGAACTTTTGCTTCAACCAACTTATCTTCTTTGAGTAAACAAGCGGACAAACAAAGCAAAATTTTGCATTTTTCACGAAGGTCTTCTTCTTGATCAAGGTGTGGTAATGCTTCTCGACAAAAGAAAATAGCATTTATATACGCAAGTTTTTTTTTCTCTTCTTTTGCAGCGAGATAACAATACTTAGTAAATAAAGAGAATTCTTCTGCTTTATCACTGTGATAAATAAGTTGCGGTAAATATGCTTTTACAGACCCGGAATATCTGCGAAAAACACCTAGCGCCAACTGGTGTATTTTTTTAACCTCTGTTTCATCAAGTTGATTCTGTATGAATTGTTGCCACAAAGTATTTTTAAACTGATAATATTCACCACCAACATCAGAAAAACGATGCATAATTTCTTCGGGTAAACGACTAACAATATCATTTTCTTTGTGGTAAGACTTTTTACTCAAAGTAGAGGAAATTTTTTCAGCAGCACTATAGAAAAACATCTTCCCAATTGCGCTCGCAGCATGTAAAAATCGAGTGCGATTTTTTCTTATTTTTAGACGCAAACGTTCTTGTAGTATTTCTTTTGTATCTTCAGGAAAATAGATAGACTCTACTTCTCTTTTGACTATCCACACTCCATTTTTTATTCCAATAGTGTTTTCATCAACAAACAAAGTTGCCAACTCATCCCATAAAAAAGGAACTCCGCGAGTTACACTCACAAACTTCTGAACAAATTCATGAGAAAATGTATTCGGGAAAAAACGACAGTGTAAGTAATTTATGGCAAAAGAATCATAAAAACGATCCAAGTGAATCTCTTGTGCATTATCAAAATCATTTCTTCTCTTGCCATCGAAGCACAATATAATTTGTATTGGTACTTCGCCTATTTCCCGTGAGAAAAACTTAAAGAAATCGAGTGTACTTTTATCACAGTAATGAGCATTATCAATGCACAAAACCATTGTTTTCTGATGAGAGATTTTTTTAAACAAAGAAGATATTTTAAAATACAGCGTTTTTAAATTCTCATTAGATTTGAAAAAATTAGGTGTTGGTAAATCAACATTTAACTGCAGTAATTTTTTAGGCGGGGAACAAAGCATTTTAATCAAAGGTTCAAAAGCAATGTGTTGAGAAATAGAGTCACAACAACTATATCTCAAAAGAATTGTTTTTTCTTTTAACAAGTTATTCTGGAAAAAATGTTCCAACAAAAAAGTTTTACCATATCCAGGCTCTCCACTTACAACACAAATACCACCGTTGTTATTAGACGCTTTTTCAAAAGACTTATTAATAACACCTAGTTCTGTCTCTCGGCCAACTATTTTTGTTGTAGAAGTGTATACCTGCTCACTTATTTTTTGTTTTCTATATATATAGTTAGTTATCCAATCATAAATCTGCATACTCTTACCACTAAGTTTCCATAATTATATAACAGGGACACGCCCTAATTGTCGTCACATTATGACAGAAAATTGTTAAATGTCTAGAAAGGTTTATAATTTTACTTAAATTATCGCTTGCTTACAGCAACAACTCTTTCGAATTTTACTCCTTGACAAGAAGGACAAAGAAGATTCCTTCTACCCGATTTAACAAAACCTTTTGCAGCACACTGTGGACAAATTTTCCACTGTTCTTTTTCAATCTGTAGTTTATTTAAATAGAAGAAAGCATGTAGCCACTCTCTTTTCTGCGAAGAAGACTCTTTTTTCCACCAATCTTCTTCACTAATCTTCTGAGAAGAAACAGCAACTCTTCTTGCCTTAAAAAAAGATTGAATTTTATCAAAATTTTCAACCCGTTCAGTATCGCGCCCCAACCCCACAACAAAGGTGCCACGGCCAAAATTATAACGTTCAAGATTATCTTTCCCACGTTTTTGTAAAAAATTCTCTACCTCAGTTTCAGAAACAGCGTACTTCTCTGCAATTTCTTTCATGATTTTACTATATGTTTCGTTGAGTAATTTTTCTTTTACCACTTCCAAAGTACTTTTACGATCTAAACTTAAAGAAGTAATCTCAGAAGAAATTCTACGAAAAAATAGCGGTGCTATACTTTTTTTGTAGTAAGACTGTTCTGACTGAGAAATTCTTTTTAAATAATCATCTATCTCTTCTTTTGTCTTATAAGCGCGTAGCTCTTCCAAAGCAGACCTCGCATCTCCATATCGCCCTGCACGCAAATATAATTGATATTTACGATAAGCCTTCTGTTCTGCCTGTTCTTCTGAAAACTTATCAAATGTGCCAGCTAAATCTTTTGATTTTTCAGCATAATCAGGAGATAACTCCTGCGCGCGTTCAAAATGTTTCTTCGCTTGCTCTACAGCGCCAACTGCTACTAAAAAATTAGCCAATTTCCATTGTTCATCAGCGTCATCAAAATTATATTTTTTTTGCTCTCTACTATAAATCTCATTAATAGAGTATACATCAGTAATCTCTATTTTTTGTTTTTCAATGTTCAAAACATTATTTCGAGGAACAGAAATATCACCATTTTTTGTTTTTACAGTTATCGATGATCCCTTAGATAAAAGGCGACCTTTCAAAGTTGCACCATTGCGTAAATAAAGAACAACTCCTTTAGTCAAACTAATTTTAGGAGTATCAGTTGCTAACCCTAATTTTTTCTGAAGTTTTTGTTTATTGATTTTGTGAAGAAAAGCCCATTTTATTGTAAACTCTTTTTTATCAAATGTTTTTAAAATAAAATCTTCTTCAGAGTATTGCAATACCACTCCATGCAAAACAGTGCCATCTTTTAAGGTAATTATTTCAGCAAAAGTAAAAGTTCCAACTATATACAACAAAAATAACCATTTAATCATAATACAATCCTAACTAGGCGATGTTTTTTACAAGGGATGTAGACAAAATAATCTAATAAAACTACGGTTGTACTACATTTATAATACCTAGCTAAAATACAAAACTTCACCGTAATTGGGACATTTTATTTTGGTCACATACCTAACCATTATCAATAAATTTTGTAAAATTATATATATTATATTATAATAGAACGCTTTACTTCATCAAAATAAGTAAATTTACTGGGACTAACTTTTGGTGATCACCAAGGTACTTTACAAAAAAACGCGTAATAAAGTGCCTTAGCTAACATTTTTAGAAAGGTCTATCAGTGGTCTCTGAAAATAATAATGAACAAAAATTACGCTGGCAAAGAATCAAAAAAGAACTTCAGGGAAAGCTACAAAAAAACAATGAAGTAAAGCCTAGCAAATTCGACATGCTCACTGACAAACAAAACTTCAACATAATAAAAAAAAGAGAATATCCTGTTGGAGCAGAAAGTATCTTTGTTGAAGCAGAAAAAACCAAAAATGTGCTTGGAGCAGAAGAGCGTAAAAAGCTTGCTAGTCTACAAGTTTCTATAAAAAAAATATCAGAAGTTCTAAAAAAAGCACAAGTAGAACCTGTTTCGGAAGCAGTAGTACATCCCCCAACACGAGAATTAACAAAAAACATTCCTAAAGAAGACTGGGATTTACTATTTAGCCGCCTAAAAAAAATACAGCAAGGGGAACAACCGTTATTGCATTCAGAGCTATCAGATTTTATCTCTCAACTGAACGCAATCATCGCCGAGCATATAGAAATCATACTACAAATTATTGGACACGATAAAGAAGAGCACTCATTTAATAGAATACTAACCTCTTCTTACTTGTCTGTCATACAACGTGAAAATGAAACACTTGAACTTATTATCATACGTTTTTCAAAAAGCCAACAAAAATTAATAATGCTTTATTTAGATGAATTGCCTAATGAAAAAGAGAAAAAAGAACTACTAGTAAGTTTTTTACTGGGGCAAAATCCTAAGTTCTTCATTACTCACAAAGAAGCTAAAAAAATAGCATTTCAAAAAAGTGTTGCAAATAAAAAGCTAAAAAATGAATGAACAGGGTTCAAACAGCTATTCATTACTCGCAAAAAGGTGTAATCACAGCCTATTATTACCTTATAGATATTTATTCTCCAGTTATCTATTTACTAGCCCTAACAAAGCTACACGATAATACGTTAGCACAAAAAGTAACAGAAGAAGTATTTTTTCGCACTTACAATAATCTTAATAATTTCAAAAACAAAGTGTGTTTTCTCAAATGGATACAAGTCCAAACCAATAAAATGTGTCATAATATTATATTGGAGAAACAGGTTGCGCCACACAAAGAATTACAGCTATTAACTTGTATTCCAGAAAATCACAAGATTTGCTTACTACTTAGAGAACTGTACCCTTCTACAGAAAAGATAGCCTTTATGCTAAATATTCCAGAACGCGAAGTAAAATATACGCACAAAAAGTACTCTAATACTCTATTAAAAAAAATACCTCTTTCTGTAGATACCCAAAGTTGCAAAAATAAAATAACCAATAAATACCGTAAACAACCTTTTCAAAACTATCTTCAACATTTACTACTAATTATTACAGCATCTTTTTTTTGTTTTTCTTTGCTCATTCCTTTTCCAATGCAATTTGCATACGCATTTTATCTTTCTTTTTTACTCATTACGTGTATTAACAAACTGTACATTTTTATATCGCGCTACACATACAGTAAACTATGGAAAAAACTCATTATAGTACTTATAATGATTAACGTGCTATACTCGCAACCTGAAATGTGGGCTGGTGTAGATAAACAAAAAGTCAACGAAAAAGATCAAGTTATCTTGACTATAATAGTAAGCGGCAAAGAGAAATATATACCTTCATTTTCTTTAACAAATTTGAAACAAACATCGAAACCGCAAACAATTGTAACAACAGAAATTATAACCAATAAACAAAGTACCGTTATAAAATATATCTACAAATTGCAACCGCAAAAAATAGGGTTAGCTAGTATAGTCAATATACAGTGTAAAGGAGAAAAGAAACTTTATACTCAAGCGCCTATAAATTTAGAAGTAGTACAACAACAAAGCGAAAACTTCCCTAGATTTTTTGCGCAACTCCAACCACTCTTTTTTGAAGTTTATCAAGGTCAAGTTTGTCCAATAAAACTCGATTTTTATTGCCCGTACGATACAAAAATTGAACGTCTGTCATTTGCGCTGAAAAAATCAACATCTTACTACAATAGAAACCTAGAACAACAAATACAGGCCCTAGAACGCCAAGAAGTCTTTATCTACAAAAAAATATCGAACAACTTAATAATAATTCCTACAGACTCTAAGAAAATAAATATTGGTTTGGAAAAATTTGAAGTTTATACCTTTACAACCGAATCAAAAAATCTTTTTGATAAAGAATTCGGTGAAGATAAAGACTTTAACGATGATTTTTTTAGAAAAAATCCTTTAAACAAAGACTTTGGTGCAAAACCAGTTGCCTTTCCTTTAGCAACATCAAGTTTAACACTTAAAGTAATCTCATTGCCTAATGCCCCTAGTAATTTTATAGGTGCTGTAGGACATTTTTCAGCTACTGCTCGTTGGAAAAATAATAGCTTGACTCAACTTATCCTTTCAATATCAGGGAAAGGAAACTTAGAAACTATCACCAACACGTTTCTACAAAAAAGTGATTTTTTCAAAGTAAAGTCAATAAATTTAAGCCCGACACAATATTTATCAAATGAAGAACTTCAAGTCAAAAGAGATATAAACATACAATTAGAGTACATAAAAAAAGGGCTTGTCGCTGTACACCCTTATTTTTGTTATTTTCATCCACAACAAAAAAAATATAAATATATTGATATATCAATAGCTCCTGTAGAAGTAGACATAGAAAATAAAAAAATAAAGCCATGGTGGAAAAATAATGCTTTTATACTAACTTTAGCACTTATCACAATCGTAGTTTTTGGAGTAATTATTACAAAGACCAATAAAGTTAAATAGCCGTATAAAACAATCAAAGCAAAATTTTAATTAATCATACATCTAAGTACAAAGCAATATCCGAATATTCCAAATTCTTATAATTTTAGAAGTGTAGCAAATGACAATTAATTTCAACAAGCAACTATTAAAGTTATCCCACTCCTTTCTAAAGCAACTACCAAAAGCTATTTCAGAAATAGAGCATTTGTGGCAAGAGATATACCAAAGTGATTGGAAACAAGAAGAGTGGGGTGAAGTACAAAAACAATTTATAGGGATAAAAGAAAATTGCAAAATTTTTGGATATCGTGGATTAAATAACCAAATCAAAGATTTAACTAATCTCTTTGAACAAATCTCTAACATTGGAAAATGTACTATTCAACAAAAAAAACAAATAACAATATACATCAACGAAATTAAAGAAGAAGTAGATATCAACATAAACGAAATCAAAGATATCCATGTTGAAAACTACCAACCAGTAGAATATGATGACTACACTGAAATTTTTATCTACCAAAATAACCAAGAAATTCCGCAATTTGAATTGCTTTCTCATAATAGACTATTTCACGAAGAAAAAAGTTTTTTTAATGCGCTAGAGTCTAGTATTCCTCGATGCATTATTATAGACATAAAAAATCCAAATATTGACTTCCCAATTGCAGAAAAAATAGTCAAAAGCAAAATAGTAGAAAACTGCAACATTCCAACTATTTTTATCATCGATAGTAGCGATTTTAGTCTACAGCTTAAAATAGCTAAAATAGGTAGCTTAGCACTAACTCGTCCTCTTGATAGTAAGAAACTAGAACAAGCAGTAGCAGAACTTTGCCCTACAAATAAGCAAATCCCTAAAATATTAGTCATAGATAGCGATACAGCTTGTGCAACATTTTATTCTTTGTTATTGAAAACTTTTGGATTAAAAACTGAAGCTGCTACAGATCAAATACAAGCGATAAAATCTGTTGCTAACTTCAATCCAGACATTATTTTAATAGATTTTCATTTTGATGATGATGATGCAATTAATATTGCAAGAGAAATACGAGAATTTCGCGAACACACAAATACTCCTATTATTTTTATATCTTCAGAAACTAAGACCCAAAAACAGTTCGAAGCAATGCAATATGGAGATGACTTTATTGCCAAACCAATAACAGCAGAAATGCTAGTTAATCTGATTCGTGTATGGCTCCAATTCAAAAATTCAAAAATTCAGCATAGTTCTGTGCGTCTCAATCGCCAGAAATTCGTTTCTCAAGTTAATTCAAAAGAAAAAGAGGTAAAAGAAGCACAGTCAACACTTGTTAGTCTGGAAACTAAAATAAAGCAACTAGAAAAAGAGATAGGTGATATAAAGCAGCTTCCTGAAAGCAGCGAGATTCCACGCAATACTGTTATACCAGGAACAAAAGGAAATTCATACACTATTGAATCGGTGATGGCCCGTGGAGGGATGTCAATCACTTATGTTGCAAGTGAAAATATAACAGCAAAAAAAGTGGTGGTTAAAGTACTGTCTCCAGAATACAGCTCCAATGTGAAAGACGCGATGCGGTTTTTACAGGAAGCAGAAACCATAGCAAAACTAGATCACCCAAATCTAATAAAAGGCTACGATTATTTCCAAAGCAGCAAAATATGTTATATTGTCATGGAATACATCTCTGGAACTTCCGTAATGGAAATGATCGACCATAACCAACAATTGTCTCCTAAATACTCATTGGAAACGATCAAATCTATATCATATGCTTTAAAATACATGGAGGCAAAAGGTCTCGTTCACCGCGACATAAAACCAGAACACATCTTAGTCACAAAAGACGGTACCACAAAATTAATTGACTTTGGTATACTAAAAACTACAGAGCGTCCATGTTCTCTTACAACAGTAGGAGTTGTCCTGGGAACACCTTACTACATGTCACCTGAACAAATATATCAAAGTGAAATTGATATTCGCAGCGATATATATTGCCTAGGCGCAACACTCTTTCATATGCTTACTGGTAGCGTTCCATTTGACGGTGAAACACCTATAGACGTCATGCAAAAACGTTTGTTTTCAACACCAGACCCACGCCAAAAAAATAAAACACTTTCTAACAATATCTCGCAGTTAGTACAAAAAATGATGAGCAAAGAACTAAAACTCAGACACAATTGCGTTGATGAATTAATATCTCATATAGAAGAAGTCCAAAAAAGCCTAAAACAACCTCAAAAGTTAGCCAACCAAAAAACAGAAAGACTACACAATCCAAAAGCAGACAATCATAGTTAGTAATGCTATTTTTAATTCTGAGTCAATTTAAAGGTGTAGGGCATAATACCGCCCTACACTTCCGCTTAGTTTAAGCGCATCTTACAATATTTAGCATTGTTAAATATCAATAGATTATTTCGTATGCACTCCGTATTTATTTTCATAATCACGTAGTATTGTGCGCCACACAGGTAAGCCATTTTCGTCCTCTTCAATCACATTTTCGATTTTCTCAAATGCAAGAAAAGTTCCTTCTGAACGTTTTAGATTAGTTATCGCTAGATTATAGTCAATCATAGACTTTACTAGTTGAAACTGTGTTTCTAGGTGATTATTTTGTGATTGAAGTAATGCTTGCAAGAAACTACTAACACCTTTGCTGTCTTGTAATATAGTCTCTAGTACACGACGCTTCTTAAGAGCATCAATTTCTTTTTGAGCTGCAATAAAAGCTTTTTGCCTAGCTAAAAACTCTTGGTAAGCAGTTTCTACCTCTCGAATAGAAACTTTTACTTCAAAAAGTACATTTTCTACTGTTGTTTTAAATTGATTGATCAACTGACGCTTCTCTACTTGACGCCTAGTGTGCCTAGCGCGCGCTTTTCTGTTCCATATAGGATACTCAAAACGAAATCCAAATCTAGCTCCAGGATCTCCTCCAGCAAACTGGTCACTAAAGGCTCCTCCAATGTCATTATCAGCACGCAGCCCTGTAAAAGCAAACTCGACTATACCATCTAAAATTGGCAGTAGCTCATTTTTTGTCATATTCAAACGAATTGTTGAAGAACGTATTTGTAAATACGCTTGCTCTAGTTCTGGACGATTTTTAATCGACAACAATAACGAATTGTTTAAATCAACATCAGCCCACTTAGTAAAAGGAATATCAAGAAGAGCTAAATCACTTATTGCTTGATTAACATATTGCGGATCATTAACTAAGGCAAGAAGTCTATCTTGGGCATTCTTCACAGCAGTTTCTGCTCGTATAATACGAGCGCGATGAAATGCTAAAGCTGCTTCTGTATGATAAATTTCACTTTCCAAAGCATCAAAATTACTGCGTTCTTTCATTTCACGATGGATTTTTTCTATATTCTCTAACATTGTTTGCCGCAACATCAAACCTATTTGTGTGAGATAAAGCCCCCAATATGCTCTTGTTACCTCTAAGAGATGTGTCTCCAATTGCCGTTTAAATTCTTTCTCTGCTATTTGCGAATCAATTTGTGCTAAACGATATAAACTTTCATTGTACTCAATACCTGCACCGCGAAGTAAAGGCTGAATAATGCTTACAGACAAAGTAGCTATGGATTGAGCATTAGGATCTGTAAATTCTGAGTTATTTTGTATACGCTGTAGTTTTTCACCAATATGCAACTGCGTACCTGGAGAAAACTTTTTCTTAACACCTGCTTCAAAATATAACTCGTTTTCCTTAAAGTCATTGTCATTACCTGTCTTCAAAACATTCCCCACAGGCTCATTGACACGGTTATAGCCACCTTCAGCGTAAACAACCGGGTCAAACTCACCTTCAGCGTCTTGGATTCCGGTACTACGAATAACTGGAATATCAGCAAATACTTTCACTTGATTTGAGTGGCTCAAAGTTTTCAAATATAAATCTTTTAAAACAATAGATTTAGTTTTTTCGCCTTTTTTGCCTCTTACTTGTTTATACCACCACAATTCATGAATATTAATTAACGGATCTTCATATTTTGCTTTTTTCACTTTTGGTTTCAATGTTCTATTTGCTTCTGTAGTTTCTTTCTTTTCTTTTTCTATTCGTTCTACATACTCAGTTGTAAGCTCCTCGCGATATTCTTTTACAGGCTTTACCTCTTCTTTGGGAGAGCCATAAGGCGTACAACCTACTATTATAATTGCAATAAATAAATAATTTAAAAATATATTCATTTTTTTCCTCCATTTACCACAGAACCAAAGGTCAACACCTTGCAGCGTGTTTAAACGAGCCATCAATTTAAGCAACAGACTCAAATCTCGTTTCCGCCACATCCCTAAGAGTTTTGACTCCACGTATCTTGAATCCAATCTTCAATCATAAAATAAAGATGCATACCAATAGTTTTCTTTTGTTCATAAATACGCACGTAACCACGGTGACCACTTTTTAAATCTTTATGTTTAGAAAGTGAAATTTCAGCTCGAAAATAAGGAACAACAAATTGATAATTTCCTTCACCATCATTTTGTACTGGTAAATTACCTCCACCAATAGCTGCAAGTGCTGGATGCAATATATTAGTTGTTGCTGTTGGATGAATTTTATCCAATGTTCCTGAAAAATTTTTCTCCAAACTCGGAACATAAATAACCAAATCTCTTTTACTCAAAAGCACACTGTACTGGTCAATATCATCCTGGTGAATAGCAATGACAAACTGTTTGTCTTTAGAGTCAAAAATAGTAACTGCCTCAGAACCAACAGCAAGATAAGTTCCAAGTAACTGCGTAATATTCCGCGTTGCAACAATTCCATCTATAGGTGAAACAATCACCAGGGAATCTACTAGTTTTTTTTGTTCTGTTCTCTGCTTTTCAAGATACAGAAGCTTTTCTTTTTCTATCTTTGTAGCAACTAAATCTTCTTGTTGCAGTTGACGAATTCTAAGTTTTGTTTCCTGTATAGTTAACAGTAAATTCATATACTCATTGTCTGCATCGCGGTTCTCTAGCTTTAACAACTTTTCACCTTTACGTACAGACTGCCCAACATCAACATATATTTTTTTCACAAAACCAGGGCAATACACGCGCGCAATTTCTTGTTTTTTATAAACAATAACTCCTGAAGCTTCAAGTCCCTTTTCCCATGTAATTGTAGTAAATATAGCATACACAAAATAAACTAAACCACTTGTAAGAACAACAGAACGCCACAAAGCTGGTCTTAACATTTCATTTCCAATGAACATGTACTTGAGTAATTTTACAAAAGGTAGTATTGCAAACACAAAAATGTACACGATACTTAAAGCAATTCCTGCACCTAGAAAAAGTAAACTTGTTGCTAAAGCAATTCCTGCATAGATCAAAATGCGCCAAATCAGGGCACTTAAACCATAAGTAAACAAGAAAAGCCGCGTTTTAAACGAATCTTCATTAAACGAACATAAAACACCTAATAGATATTTTTTTCCAAGATATTGTAAATATCCTTGTGCTCTTGAATAGAGATTTACTTCTTCGATATAATCAGCTAAAGCATAATACCCATCAAATCTCATCAGCGGATTAGCATTAAAAAATAGAGTGGTAATACTTGACATCAAAATAATTTCGTAACATACTTGGTTAAGCAAACCAACAGACGTTTCACTCCATATAAAAGTAGCAACTGCCGCAACCAAAAGCTCTATCTTCATACCTGCAAAAGCCACATGGATTCTTCGCCATTTTGAAGACAAATTCCAGCAGCTACTAGTATCTACATATCCCATAGGAATAAACAAAATAAAAAGAATACCTGTTTCGCGAACTCCAGCACCATGATACTTGCAAACTAAAGCATGCCACAATTCGTGCACTACCTTCAATAAACACCATACAATAGCTAAATGTAACCAATTATTAACACTTAAAACACGACCAGCTGTCAAAGCAAAACGATCCCACTGACTAAGAACCAAATACAAAGCCCCGACAACACACACTATCCACACACAGAAAAATCCCCAACCCAGCAAAGGGCGCATTAAAGGCAATATCTTACTTAAAATTTTATCGGGACTACCAAAAGGAAACTTAGGAAATAGTAGTTTGCTTACTCCATGCGACAAGCCAAAAAGTTTCCAAGTGTCATCTATTTCTTGAGGCTTATTCGTTTCGAGTAAATTAACATTCCCAAGCCAGTGCAACATTTGCACTACTTCGTTTTGTAACAAAGCATCTTCAGCCATGGTATCAGCCATAATCCGCATAGCCTCTGCCACAGATTTCTTACCGTTTAGTAAAGAAAGGAACTTATACTCATTTACTCCAACCCGATAATACCTAGAATTTACAGGATCTTCAATAACATAGCATGGGACATTTTTGATTATTTGAAACGTAAATTTCAAATTACTTCTCATACGCGGGCGTAAATTTTCTAAATCTTGAACAGCTAAGTCAACTAGAGAATCCATCATTACCACCACATCTTTGTTTTAATCCACGATAGAGGACGATGTAACCACAGCCACCAAATGGGTTGCTTTCCAGCCAAAATACGAACTTCACCGCTCATTCCAGGTAACAGTTGTTTTTGATCATTAGCTAAAGCCATCTCACACACAAAAACATTGTTTCCATCTTTTACTTCGGATATAGGTGACATATACTTCAAAGAGCTTTCCCATGATTTTTCAGGATAGGCGTCAACACGCAATTCTACCGAAGATTCTAATTCAAGAAAACTTACGTCTTTTTCATCAACGTAAGACTCCACAAGTAGTTTATCAACAGGCGCTACTTCAAAAAGTACTTCTCCTACAGATACAGGAGTACCAATAAACTTATCTAAATCTCCTTGTAAAAGAACGCCAGAGTTAGGAGAACGAATCTCTAAATGCTGTAAACGATATTTGAGTAATTTTAATCGTTGTATAATTTTCTTTTTTTCCACGCGCGTTATATGATAATCAGCCATTTTTTCTTCCGCAAACAACAAAGACATTTTTTTTGTAATTGCTGCCAAGGATTGCTCTGTAGCAATATATTCAATTTGTAATTCGCGATCATCTAGAGTTGCCAGTAGTTGATTTTTCTGAATTAAATCTCCAGGTTTACAATGCGAAGTTCTTAAAATACCGGCAAAAGGAGCTGAAATAGTATAACGTGTTGTAGGAACAACTTGACATTTTGCACGTATGTGATGAGCCCAAGGTAATTGAACTAACCACAAAACGGCAACAAAAGTTGCTACAAAAACCCAAGTTCTCAACTTACGAACAAAAGTTCCACAATATCTTGCTCCGCGCACCAATATATTGGCTCGCGTTTTTTTTAATAAAGACATAACTTCTGCAACGTGCGGTGTAACCGCTTCAATAAGATTCATATCTTCTTGTTGCGGAGCTGTGTCTTCCCACATAAAAATCCACACTGCAATAGCTTGCTCTTTATGATTAAACATTGGAACAGTAATTATATGATCACTATTTGCTTGAATTTTCAAATCCTTATGCGCCACATCAAGCTGTAAAGTGCGATCTTCATCAGGTAAAGGATAAAAAATAGTTTTCTTCTCGCGCACAGCTTCTTCCATCGCTGCTTCTATTTTCTTTACCAGAGAACTACGTTTATCAAATGTTTCGCCATCAGACATTACAACTAACTTAGTTTTAAACGTCTTTACAAAACCCATAGCTATACGCTGGCATTTTAAATGCCTCTGTATTTTTTCTACAATATTTTGCGCAGATTTATACAGTTCTCCTTCACAAATAGCGCCATGGATTAACTCGATAGCAACACCAACTCGGTCGGCAATTTTTTCTTTTTTCTGAGCATCTTTACCTATTTGCATAAAAGGAACATAGGTAGCAATCAACTGTAAAATAAGAATAAAAGGTGTTAATTGCTCTTCTTTTTCAATCTCAACAACCAAACATAAAAATTTGTTTGTTCCCATAATAGGAGCTAAAATAAAGCGCCATTTTCGACTAGCAAGAGATAGGTTCCCAATAACAACATTTCTATTTTTTTTGCTATTCTTTACACTTTTCTTTATTGCCGTACACACCAATTGCCAATGTTTGTTTTCAGGTTCTAATAATTTTTTAATTGATAAATTAACTTCTTTATTGATGATTTCACAAAGCAATGCTCCGCGAGCATTTGTTAACACACTTATAAAGTCAAGCAACGTTCGATAAAAATCCTCTTGTTGATGATAATTTTCAAAAATTTGCAGTACAGTACTTTGGATCTCGAGTGGATTAACAGACAAAGATTGTTGATGAGCTATTTCATTAGACATAATAATTTACTAACGTTTAATCTTAGGAAATGATGCCGTCGTTTTTGATGCAGTCCCACCTTTATCAACAGGAAGTTCATTTTTTACAACATCTTTTATTTCGCCGTACTCTTTCTCATATTTCATTACCGTTTCAGAAAGAACAGCAAGTAAGCGTTTTGTATTTACATAGTTCATTGCAACTCTAGTATGCACGGGAAGAACGATTTCTCCAGGATTTACCCCTGGAAATAATGAAGCTGCAAAATTCAAAAAAACTTCATGGGTAGTTGCTTGTACACTAAACTGGCTACAGTAAGAGACATCTGTACTTTGAAAGCTTAGTTTTACAGGCGCCGATGTTTGTTTTTTTTGTGCAGGTCGTACCGTAATTTTTTTGTTAGTTTTACCAGACATCACTTGCTCTCCTTCGTTGTTTTTTTATCATCATATTTAAACTGTTTTTCATCATCTTGAAAAATACGTACATTCTTGTTATTGCTTTCCAACTTACCTCGTTCATCAAGTACGGTTTTCCAAGTAGGCAAATCATTTTCATCTGTTTCTTTTATTTGTCGTAAGCGCTCGAAAGCTAAAAATGTTCCTTCCGCTCGTTTAAGATTTGTCAGTGCTAAATTGTAATCAACCATAGATTTTACAAGTCTAAATTGTGTATCAAGATAAGCATTTTGGGCTTGCAGCACTAGTTGCAAAAAATGAGCTGTATTTTTATTTCCTTCAAGTATTGTTTCGAGAACACGCCTCTTACGAAGAGATTCTACCTCTTTTGTACTCGCAACATATGCCGCTTGTTGCGCTAAAAATTCCTGATAAGCTGTTTGCACTTCGCGAACAGATACCTGTACTTCGAAAAGTATACCTTCAGCTGTTGTTTTAAATTGACGAAGTAACTGTCTTTTTTCCACTTGCTTACGCAAATGTCTTGCTCTTGCTGTATTATTTGGCAAAGGAAATTCAAAACGAAAACCAGCGCGAAATCCTAGGTTGCCTTCGGAAAATTGATCTCCAATAGCCCCTTCCATATCATTTTCTGCGCGCAAGCCACTAAGCCCAAATTCAACAATTCCATCAAGTATCGGCAATAATTCATTCTTGCTCATATTTAAACGTACGGTGGCCGCTCTAATCTGCAAATAAGATTGTTCCAATTCAGGGCGATTGTGAAGTGCACGCTCAATGGAGGTCTGCATATCTATATTTCTCCAACGCGTGTAAGGTACATCAAGAGGAATGAAATTTTCAATTTTCACATTTTGGTATTCAGGAGCATTAATAAGTGACAATAAACGATCTCGAGAATTTTTTACTTCTGAACGTAGTCTTATCATCTGCGCTTCGTGTAATGCAGCATTCGCTTGAGTATGATAAACTTGACTTTCCAAAGCATCAAATTGTTTGCGCTGCTTCATTTCTTGCGCAATTTTTTGAATGTTCTCATACGATTTTTCTTTTAATTTTAAATTCACTTGCGCTAGATACAAAGTCCAATAAGCACGTGTAATCTCCAGCAGATGTGACTCCATCTGCCTCTTAAATTCATTTTTGGCAATTTCTGTATCTAACTCAGCAAGGCGAATAACACTCTCATTATACTCAATTCCAGCTCCGCGCAAAAAAGGTTGTATAATAGATAAAGTTAATGTAGCTACTGACTGTGGATTTGGGTCAAAAAAATCAGAATTATTCTGAATTCTTTGTAGTTTTTCTTTTAACTCTACGCGTGTCCCTGGGGCAAATTTTTTGCGAATACCAAACTCAGAATATAGCTCGTTCTCTTTCAAACGATTATCATTTCCACCTACCTCTAATACACTAGTAACAGGACGATTAATACGATTATAGCCACCTTCAGCAAAAATAATCGGATCAAAATCCCCTTTTGCTTCCATAATACCAGTTTCACGAATAACAGGTATATCGGAAAATACACGCACTTGATTAGAATACTTCAAAGCTTTTTTGTAGAGCTCACCTAACTGTAAGTAACTTCCGGGAGTCTTCCCTACCTGGCTTTGTATATCTCGATACCACCAAAGATTGTGAATCTCAATCAGTGGTTCCTTCTTTGTATACATTACCTTTTTCTGGGCACGTTTTTTATACTCTTTGGTCAAAAAATTACGATATTCTTTTAATGGTTTAACTGAATCCCTTGATGCTCCGTACGGAGTACAACCACATATGACTATAAAAATCAACAGTGTTATTATGATTTTTTTCATACAACATCCTTTACTATAGACACAAATAATTGCAGTTATAAGCTAATTTAATAAACAAAGAGCACATCTCTTTTTAATATTTCTCTTTTATTTTTTATTTTTTTATTTCTTTTAATACTTATATTATATATAATAAATCGTGCGTATATTTTTCAAAAAATATTCGTATACGCCTTATAATTTGATTTTAGTGTAACGCAAAATACATGCCATTCATTAGTATCAGCTTACTTTTTAATGAAAGATCTAAAAAAATGCGCTATTTATACCTACTGCTTTTGCTAGTTACCTTAAGCGCCCAAGAAACATTTTCAGGTACAACAAAACCCTTTCGGCAAATAGAGGTTGCGGTGCCAGAACCAGGTATACTATACAAAATCAAATCAACAGAAGGTGACTTTGTGAAACAAGGTCAAGTAATCGCTTATCTCGACGCAACATTGCTACGTTCGTCTCTCAAAATAGCAATCGCACGCGCTAAAAGTAAGGGAAATATTGATGCAGCACAAACAACCCTGAAGCTAGCGCAAAAAAAGCTCCAAAAGATTTTACAGTTGCAACGACAAAATCACATACGCGCTGAAGAGGTAGAGAAATCCCAAGCAGAAGTAGACCTTGCCACAGCAAAACTATTATCAACAAGAGAAGCTCAACGAGTCCACCGCTACGAAGCAGAGCGCATAAAGCGACAAATTGATCGCCATATTATCCGTGCTCCGATCGCTGGTATCATTCGTCAATTACTAAAACATAAAGGCGAGAGTATTTCTCCTTCAGAACCACTTTGTATATTAGTACAGTTAGATCCAATAAGAATTATATCCTACCCCAACTTCAAACAAAGTCTAAAGCTCAAACTCAAGCAAAAAGTAAAAATCTCAGTTGACTATAACAACGCAATATATGATGGATATATATCGTTTATTGATCCAGTCACTGATGCGGCAAGCAATACAGTAAAAGTAACAATTACTGTACCAAACAAAAGTCGTTCATTAAAAACAGGAATTATTTGTAAAATACAAACGGCTATAACACAGTCCTAGAAATAATAACGATTTTTCGTCGCAAAATCTCGCCCCTGATTGACGGCCCGTCGTCAAAAAAAACTCCGAATTAATAAATTTTAGTTAATTTTTTTATGCAATTTTAACTAGAGCGTGCCATCATTCAAAATATTGTGTGTTTTTCGAGCCCGAGCCCGTTTGCGAGCCCGTTTCCGAAACTTTCACTAACAATTTATCAAAGAAGCAAAGTTTCTTTTTCCATCGCAAAAAACTAGTATTGAACCAATAAATCACTTTCTGTCGCTCTCAAAAAGTTTTCGGGCGCGGGCTCGCAAACGGGCTCGGGCTCAATACTACTGGCGTACCATTAAATGAATCCGTTATATTTTTATCTGTATTGAATGATGACACGCCCTATTATAAGCATAAAACAAATAAAATCACACGCCTACTCAAAAATCGGCATTAAAATTGCTGCATAGCATTAATATACATACATATATCAAAAATCATATCATACAAATATATAAATATTACTAACGCAATTTGAGTAGCACTATTAAAATTAAATTTTCGGGGGCATAGATATGAATAAAAGAAAAAAACTACTACTTGAACCGCTAGAACAACGGATCATGCTAGATGCTGTACCCGATGTACAGTTAGATGTTCCTGAGTCAGGTTTCTTGAATGAAGCCTTCTCTTTTGATATTACATTCGAGAACAGTGGCGACCAAGAAGGTTTTAAACCGTTTATTGACTTAACTGTACCGCAAGGTGTAGATATAGATAGTATTCAATTCGCAGGAACAGAACTAACAAAATCAGAAATAGAATTTGAAGACGCAGATGGCGACGGTGTATTTACCGCCAATCACCCAATCACAGGCGAACCACTAACACAAGATACCCAAGATGGAACAATAGCACTTGCCACAGTATTTGCTGTAGAGATTCCCTTTGGTAGCTTCACAACAGAACAAACAGTAAACCTTGATATAACAGGAACCCTAAATAACGAATCACTACTTGGAGTTCCAATTGACATAAAAGCGCAAGGACTGTTCGCTTTTGGAAATGACGCTCTAAACAACCCTGGGCAAGATCCAGCAATACGCGGTGATTTGCTCACTTCACCAATTACTCCAACAGTAATTGAATTAGAGAAAGAAAACGACGCTCCAGAAGGAGAAACAGCAACAGGGCCTAACTTCGTAAGAACATTCACTTTAAGTCTTGATATTGCTGATCAGGAAACAGTAGACAACATAATTATAGTCGACACACTTCCTGACAACCTAGAATTTGTCGGTGTTACCGACAACGGCGGTGGAATTGTTAATTTCGATGCTGACACAAATCAACTGACTATAGACCTTGGAAGCATTGACGGGGAACTAGGAGTTGATCGTACAATATCCTACCAGGCGTTTGTAAAAGAGTTCGCCGGTGATGGTTCTAATGTTGTAAACCCCGTCAATGGTGGAGCTGGTGTCTCCATAAACGAAGCAGAGGTAACAGCAGAGTTTACCGACCCTGACAATCTTGTTATCGATACTGATGACGATGGCATTGCCGACGCCCCAGAAACAGTTGTGTTAACAGATGACGCACAAAGTACCATAGAAGACCTAGCTCTTGCGATCCAAAAAAATGCAGCTATTGTCGAAAACGCCAACACAAATGTAGAGGGTGTTTCACCTGGAGATACAATTGAATACACAATTAATTTCCAAGTTTCTGACTTTTTTGAACTGCAAAATTTAGTGTTCAACGACACATTCTCCGATGGACAAATATTTTTTGAAGACTTTTCACCTACATTTGAAATTTTTAATAATAACGGCGAAGCTACAGTAGCTACCCAATTTGCAGCCACAGATTTTGATGTTGTTGTTAACGCAGATGAAACCACTAGCGTTGAATTTCGTATAGACGGTGATTTTACAGGTGGACTATCCGACGATAGGGCACAAAATAACGGTGGTTTAACAGGACAAATAAAATTCCAAACAACCGTCTTGGAAGAGTTTAAACTCGACGGCGAAAACGTAGATGTTGGTGACAACATAACCAACAATATAACAGTTAGTGCAGAAATAGATGGTAATCGTTTTTTATTCGATGACAGTGGCACTGTATTAACTATCGACGACATTGAAGCCCAAAAGCAAATAGTTGCATTAAATGGAATCAATTCCGACTCAGGTTCCGTTGTTCCAGGGGACACAGTAACTTTTAGTTTATTCATAGATTTACCAACTACAGATGTCGAAGATTTTTTCATAAAAGACTTTTTACCACTGCCAGTTTTCGAAGCTATAGAGTTTGATGGTGTTGTATTTACTAACGAAATTAGTGCTGATCCTCCCGAAGCAGGAGTAATACGTTTCGGTGATCGTACAACAGGGTTACCAACCAATCCAGACGGAACAATCATCGATGAATTTATTCCTGATATAGTTATAGACGAAGCGCAAAACTCCATTCTTTTTGATTTTGGCGATATTGAAGTAGAAAACGCTAACAGTGCCCAAATAGAGATTCTTTTTACAGTAACAACAACCGATGCACCATTTGGCGAAGGTTTAAAACTGACGAACCAAATGATTGGTAGCTTTTCTGGCTTAGCTGAACAAGGAATCATTAACTTTACAATTCGCGAAGCTGTACTTGACATTGATAAAGCAGTAGTCTCTATTTCAAATCCCGATGCTGAATTAGTTGGTCCAATAGGCCCAGTAAATTTTGCTGATCCAGGAAGTAATGGAGTTGCTTTTTCTGGAATCATCAACTCGGAAAATTTAGAAGACAACCGCATCAACTCAAATGTTGAAGATGTGAATGGTGGGGACTTAGTTAAGTTTGCAATTGTTGTTGAAAATACCGGAACTGCCGGAAACGGAGCTTTCGACATCGTAATATCCGACAACTTTCCTCCAGGATTTGAAATTCCAGATTTAAATGATTTTCCTGAAGGGTTAAATCTACAAGTAACCGATGGAGCAGGAAACGTATTAGATTTTACGCGAGCGGATGACGGAGATATAGTCACAGGCTTAGAGATTTTTGAAGACGGAATTAAACTTATAGACGACCCTGGTGATCCAGATAACAGTGTACTACCGTCAGGAGCCCTTGATCCTGCTGCATTTTTGCAAATCGATCCTGTACAAGGTGAAGTTGAAGTCGCCAATAACACAGGTTCAAATATTGTCGTTATTACCTACGACCTTGTAGTTGTCGATCAAGTTCCTGCTAACTCCAAGCATGTCAATGAAGCTTTTATTGATAACTTTGCTACCGCAGAAGGTGGCGAAAATTTTGCGATCGCTGACAACGGTAATCCTGGCCTTGATCTAAGTGACAAAGCTGTTGCCATTATTCAAGACGTACAAATTGACAAGCAAATTACCAATACCTCGGTTAATAACGACGTTAATCGCGAAGTTGCCATCGGTGAAGTAGTAACTTTTCAATTAGAAGTAACATTACCAGACGGAACCAACGACTTAAATTTAGTAGACAACCTTCCTCCAGGTTTCGATTTTCTTGAGGGTAGTGAACGTGTAATTACTGATATTGATGGTGATGGAAACGATGACTTTGATGGACAAAATGCAGCAGATGGTTCTTTTGATTTTACGCAAGTCATTTCTCGTGACACAGTTCTATCACCAGAAGTAGAAATAGAACTAGAAGTATTCGTTGAAGGTGTTCTTGTAGATGATGTTAATGCGGCGGCTGATGTTATTGCAGCGGGGGACAATCTTGTTTTTCAAACGACTCTTACTGGGGCAGGTGACACGGATGCTTTAGATATCGTATTAACTAGCGACATTCCACCGACAACAGTAGTTAATAGTGTTTCTCTTGATATTCCAGGTGTAACAAATGGAGCAGTCGAACTACAAGAAGGCAAACACTTTACTTTACGAGAAGGTAAAGTTATTTTCGATGGAATTGATGATATCGAACTAAGTTTGACAGACGATCTCGGTCTTGGCGGCACAATGGTATTTACTATTGATACAACTGTAGCCAACGTAGACTCAACAACTATTGACATAGAACAGGTTGCGCGCGTAAACGATGTAGAATTAGATGCCGCAGGAATTGCTGCGTTACAAGAAGGTGATGTTATAGAGTTTTCTACTACACTAACTCATAATGGAACAACATCTTTTACTATAAATCCGCCTGTTTCCTACTTAGAAACAATACCAACAAACACAACTTTTGATCCTGAATCGGTAGCAATTATATCAGAAGGATTCATTCGTCCATTAAACGCAAACTCATTTACATTCAACAACGCCACCGGAGAATTAGAAATAACGCAATTTGGCGGTACACAGGATCTAAGTGTTGGTGAAAGCATGAGAGTAAATTTTAGCGTTGTTGTTGGGCAAGATCCTGTTGCCGAAAATGAAATACTAGAAAACGATGTTGTTGTCGATATAAAGCCAGTCGCCGTAACAGACCTAAGTGATATACCAAGTGTTAATTTTGGCGGAGATGTCTCTGGTAACTTAGCCTTTACTTTTCGTGATGTCGAAACATTTAATGACAGTGGCACATTTATAGTAGAATACAAAGCAATTGTAACCAATGATGCCGCAAATGTTGGGTTAAACAATCCACTTACTACACCTGAAATTAGTAACGCTCAAGTAATACAAACATTATTTGATGCCGACAAAAACCAAACAACGATCAACTACCAAAACCAAATAAGAAATGGTGATATAGACAGCGCAGAAGATACCCTAGAAGCTGCAACGCGTATTATCTTTACAGATACTCCTGTAGGAAAATTAGATACCAACTCTGTAACAGCGGAAGGGTTTGGTTTAATAGAGGGTACACACTTTACTGTAGAAAACGGTGTTTTAAATATATTCGATTTAAGCGATATTGAAGATCTTGAACCAGGACAAGCAGTAATTATAGGTTACACATCTGTTGAGACAGGAGAAATAACTAATGTTGATGATCAAAGCTCTGTAGAATTTCTAGGCGCAGAACAAACAGTACTCAACAACGAGGTTTTTGCGGATGTTCTCAATGATGGGACATCTGCGGTAAAAGATATCGAGCATGTAATTGTCACTGAACCGCAAATCGTTGTTGAAAAAGAAATGAGCGAAGGGATTTTTGATGCGGGTGACACAATAGAAATCACTCTCAAGATAGCAAACCCTAGTGCTGTTAACCCTTTTACTGGTGAAGACTTAGAACTTGGCGCTACGGGAGCTGCTTTCGATATTGTTATAGAAGATGTACTAGACAACGAACTATTTACAGCAGGAACTGTAATATTTACAGATACACCAGACGGATTTGTCGGTTTAGAAATCGACAATGGCGATGGCACGAGTACCATACAATTTGCAAATCCAGTAGACACTGATGTATCAAATACGATTGCTGTAGACCAAGAGTTGACCTTCACTTTTTCTGTAAAACTTGCTACAAGTGTAAATGGGAATGAATTTATCACCAACACTTTTAGCGTTACAGAATATTCCTCTGTTCCAAATTTAACAGACAGTATCCCCTTAGATGAAGATAATCCTTCAGAAGAAGAGCAAAGACAGTTAGATGATGATGCAACAGCGATTGATAACCAAAGAACTTTTGACGCTGTTGATTCCAATGAAGTTGAACTACAAATAAACACAATAGAAGTGCAAAAAGAAATCATTGGAGACACAGATTTCACCATTGGTGACATTATTAACTATCGTGTAACGATAGAACTTCCTGAAGCGACACTGCAAGAGTTTACCTTCAATGACATTCTTGATGAAGGTTTAGCATTTGTAGGTGTAACATCCATTGTGGCAGCAACGGGAATTACAACCGATATTGGTAACTTCGCTGATGTAGCTACAAATCAGGCAATTAGCGATATCGGTGCTGGCGACACCAGTGTAGCAAGACAACTTGATCTTAATTTTGGAACAGTAGTTAATACAAACTTTACTGATGGATTAGCTGCAGCTAACAATACAATTACAGTGGAATACCAAGCAGTTGTACTCAATGCAAACATAGTGCAAGACGGTGAAAGCTTTGATAACACTGTAACCATTAGTTACGAAGGGCGTAACCCTGATGCTGATGATGCTACAGCCTCCATAAACGTCGTTGAACCAAATGTAACAGTATCAAAAGTGGTTATCGATGCAGAAACTGGCTTACCAGTCGAAAATACTGAAGGTGATGCTGGAGACCAACTGTTCTTCCAAATTACCCTAGAAAGCGATGGTAACGCAGATGCTTTTGATATTGTTTTAACAGACTTAATTCCTGACGGAATTTCTTTAGTTGCAGGGTCTTTACAAACAATATCAGGTAACGCTGATGAGCTCAATGAAGATGTAGCTAACAATAGCATTGAAGTTATTGTTGAACAATTAGCTGTAGGTGAAAGTATTACAGTTCAATTTCAAATAGATGTTGAGGATGATGTAGTACTAGGTGAAGCAATTGAAAACGTTGCAGATATTACTTTTACAAGTTTAGGAGACGTGGAAGAACAACTACTAGTGGATGCTGCACCAACAAATGTTCTAGCTGTAGAAAGAACAGGAGACCCTAATGATCCTGGAGAAGACAATAATTTTATAGATGACGATAATGCTTTCGTTACTATATTTGAACCGGTACTCAATAAATCAATAGTAGCTACCTCTGCTGACCATACAGATGCAGACGACCCAAATAATGTACAAGTAGCTATCGGTGAAGTTGTTCGTTTCCGACTCGATATAGAATTTCCTGAAACAGTCCTTGATGCTGTAATTATAAGCGATACTCTAGCAGATGGTTTACAATTTTTGGGTAACACAACACTATCTTTTATTGCTGACGAAGATTTTAGTAACGACGTAAACTTAGAAGGTGCAGACAACGACGCAATTCCACCTACTTTTGATCTAGACGCTGTTGCTGGTGCGGTTGTACAAAACGGGCAAGATATTCAATTCAACTTAGGCGATATCCAAAACAACGACCGCGACGATAGCGTTGAGAGAATCATCATCGAATTTGATGCTCTTGTTACCGACGATCTAGCAATAAATGTCAACAACACTGAACATCGCAATACCTTTGATCTAAACGGTGATCAATTACAAGACGCAAGAACTTCCAATGAAGTTGAATTAAATGTTGAAGAACCAATACTACAAACAGCACTCACACAAGAAGTAAATGGAAATGTAATAAACACTGGAGACATTGCCAATTTCGATGCTGGCGACATAATTACATATACCGCTGATATTTCTCATGCTGGAGACAGTCAAAGTGACGCCTTTGACTTAAATATATCATTAGATATACCAACAAACACTGTGATTGATGCTACAAGTTTTGTCATAGGTGGCATTGCAGTCGATCCAACGCCTTTTATTGTTGACGATGGAAACGGTAATTTAAGCATAGAACTAAGTGCAGATGACTTAAACAATATTTCTGCTAATCTAGATGATTTGGCTCTTAACAATACTTTGACAATAACATACGACACAGTAGTTCAAGACCAAGCAAATCCAGGCGATACATTTGCGATAGACTTTGATGTTGATTTTACCACTTTGCAAGGTGCAGTGGATGACGATGCAAACGATCAGATTATCGAAGAGCGAACAAGAAGCGTTGCAGATACTATTAATATGGAATCTGTTAAGCAAATTGCTGTCGAAACCAACATTGGTGTAGACAACAATAATGATGGAGTTGTTGACCTAACGAACTTCCAAATTGGTGACGATGTTCCTGTAC